>NZ_CP151973.1:907500-3810398 GCF_038593205.1 Bacillus sp. FSL W8-1141
CCGGTGTGGCGGAATTGGCAGACGCGCACGACTCAAAATCGTGTTCCTCACGGAGTGCCGGTTCGACCCCGGCCACCGGTATCTAGTTTTAGATATTCTTTATTATCGTCAATTACAGAAGAATTAAAGAATATTAACGTTTAAAACGTCTTTCTACAGATTGTAGAGAGGCGTTTTTTATTTGTTTTTAGCTAGTTTTTCACATGACAAAATTACTTCAAATGGTGAAAAAACGGTTTTTGCTGAGGGCCATTCTAAGGAGATTAACTTTTACTTTAATGATGGTTACCTTATGATTAAACTAAAGGGGCAGGACAATTGAAGATGGATTGGATCAATCGTACATAGGAGGTGTTGTAATGATTACGGTTAAAAATGCTGAAAGTTATCTTAAAGATAGCATCGGTGAAGAGACCGATGAGATAAAAAAGGTTTGGGAAACATTTAAGGCTTTTTCAAAGGAGACCGTTGAGGGCGAAGAAGATAAAGAAATTTTATTTCAGTGTGGTGTCTATGATTTTACGGGAGAGGAACTATTTCATCTTGATTTTGTACGTCAGTTTACAATTTATGAAGAAGATGATTATTCTCACATGGAACAACTGCACTGTGAATTTTTATTTAAACCAACAAGCGAGTTAAAAAAGTTAAAGGTGGTAGAAGAATGGTCAATGGATTATGACGATATAGATCATTTTTTTAATCATATTGAAAGTATTCATGAGTTTAAAATTCCTTTGACTTTAAAGCCGATAAAATCAGCAATATATCAAGAAGAACTTTAATTCTTATTTCATTAACGGCTGCTTTACTTTCAGAGGGTATACCTTGCCTTTTTGGAATCATTTATCATGGACTGTCGGTTCGACTCCGGCCACCGGTATCTATTAAAAGTTTGGTTTTTACCGTGAACCCAACGTTTCACCCTCGTGGTGAAACGTTTTTTTGTGGTTTAAATGAGTTATTTAGATGAAAATAGAATCCTATTAGAATAGAATGAGCATGTACTACTTTTAACAGAATAAACTTTTGATGATTTGCAACATTTGGTAAGATACATTTAACCATATAAGGAATCAAAATGGAGTAGCGCATTCACATAAAACAGTGAACTACCTTTGTGTAACTAAATGAATATTTGTGGGTACATACACATCTTTAGCTGGCATCATCATTGTGACCTATTTTGGGGGGAGAATTTATGAAAAAACAAAATGATCATGAAGAGTTATTGACAGGTGGAAATGTCTCGAACGTATATCGTTCGGGAGATACGGTTCGCAGAGAGGTAAAGTCAGACAATATGAATATACAAAAGCTGCTAAAGCATTTAGAAAAGAAGAATTTCTCCTATGCTCCAAAGTTTTTAGGGGTTGATGAAAAAGGTAGAGAGATCTTGTCCTTCATTGAAGGTGTAGCCGGTCATGATCCCTTAAAAAAATACATGTGCTCTCACAATGCTTTAAAAGAAATAGCGAGAATGCTTAGACTGTATCATGATGCTGTTAGTGATTTTCCCAATTCAGACGATTGGGAACGAATGGACAATACCCCTAACAACATAGAGGTTGTGTGCCATAATGATTTTGCGATGTACAACATCATTTTCAAAAATAAAAAGCCAGTGGGAATCATTGATTTTGATGTAGCCGCCCCTGGTCCAAGGCTTTGGGATATTGCATATACTCTCTATACTTGTGTCCCTCTCAGTAGGTTTTTTCGTACTGAAACAGGGGAGGTCGTAAATTATCATTCGTTAGAGCATGCAGCCCATATAAAGTATAGAGTCAAACTGTTTTTTGAAGCTTATGGTGAGGAAATACCAGAAGATTATGTGGACATGGTGTTGCTGCGTTTAGAAGGTTTATGTCAATACATGAAGCGAAAAGCGAATGAAGGGGATAGAGCCTTTCAAAAAATGATTCATGACGGGCACCTTGAACATTATCAAAAAGACATACAATTCATTCATGAACACAGAAAAGAATGGATTTGAGGATGCCAAGGGTTTTATAAAAGAAAAAGGACAACTCATCTTTTTACTAGTTTCATGTGGATGTTACAATTGGTTATAATAGTTCAATAGAATGAATGTAAAGAGGCGGAGTTGTTATCTTGCAAATGAAGACGATATTACAGACTATGATTGAAGATGAGCGATCACATGATTATCCGCTTTTTAGACAGTACTGTGTAAGGAAAGAACAGGGTCTGCGTAAAGATGCGTTAAAGGTTCTTCAGTCTTTTGTTGAAGAGATGAATAAGAACGAATTTACAGCACGGCGTTCATTTGTTGCTTGGCTGTTTGATTACATTGAACGTTTTGAGGATGGTCATCATTTGCTTGTGTATCCATTGGTACATGGGGTGATCCATCCTGTTCTTCGAGAGTGGGAAAATATTGATCCAATGGATGTGAGACCGTATCGCTGGCAAGGCTTGTTTGTGCATCAGGGGGAAGAGCTGCCCTATTTATTGAAGGCACTAGAGATGGGAGGCAGCAAAGAGCAGCGAGTGATTGTTCAAATTTGCGAAACCTATTTCTCGGCTTTGTGGTATTCGTTTCATCATATACATGAAGATCTTTATTTAAGCACCTATGAGAAAGATCATGAGCGAATTCAAGGGATTCAAGATGTCATGAAACTGATCGAAGATAAAAATGTTCAAAGCAATGTTGAAAAACTAGCAGTCTACTATAACCAGCTTTTATCGGACTGGAAGGAATTTCAGCAGACGCAGACAAGAGGTTTTGTGAAATGGTGTGCGGATCGTAAGAAGCCCTATGAGTGGGTACAGACATTTTACTATCACCAATAGTTGTTTTTCATAAGAAAAAGGCAGGGATCAACCCTGCCTTTTTTATTTATGCCATATTCTTTCTATTTCTACATGGTCTGGTTTAAAATATTTCAGGATGTAGACATCTGGATTGCTTAGTTGTTCCCACTCCTTGAATCCAATTGCAGGATCGGCGTGTTTTAGAAGCAGGCTCATAATATTGCCATGAGTGGCGAATAAAGTATGATCTCTTCCTAATTTTATTTGTTCATAGAGTGCCTCTACAATACGATTCATCGCTTCTTGGCTCGATTCTCCGCCTTCACAGGTCATATGCAAGTCCGAAAAACTGAGCTTTAGTTTTTCATACCAATCCTTCATTGGTTGACTGCTTAACCTACGTTCAGAGAGACGCTTATCCATTTGTACCTTGATCTGTTTGGCATGAGCAAGGGGCTCAACGGTTTGAATCGCTCGTTTATAAGGACTTGAGATGATGTGGTTGAGCTGAATGCCGGAAAAAAACTGTGCGAGTTCATGCGATTGTGTGATGCCTTGAGGCGTTAAAGACGCATCCTCGGATTGTCCATCTGCTTGACAGTGTCTGACGAAATAATATGTCTTCATAGGGGGACACCTTCCTCTAAGTATAAAAAAATCATCCAATATTGGATGAGGGTTCACGAAAGTTTAGGTTCTATTTGTTCGTGTCTGCTTCTTTGTATGGATCTATCAGTTTTGAGGTTAGGTCTAAGTTGAACAAAAAATCATCTATGGTGTCTGTGCCAAAGGGAAGGGTGGAAAAATTAATTGGGATGCTGTCTTCTTGCGTATCTGAAGTAATCGGCTGTTTGTGCTGCTTTTTTCTCCAGTTCTTAAACAAGTGCATGTGAGGCCCCCTTTTCTAAAAAAAGATGGATTTATACATAATATACGGGGAGAGTTGTCCGAGCGTCAATTGTTTTCTTCAAAAGGATTTATTACATTTGTACGGAAAGAGCCACAGCTAAGTGCGGCTCTTTCCATGTTTTGACATGGCACGGTGTATGGCTTGTTGTACCTTTCGTTCGCATCTGATGTTGTATGGTTTCTTATGGAGTTTACTCGTCTTAAATTGACCAATTACACGGCGGACTTCTTGATCATAAATGATCAGCTCTCTGCTCGTTTGATCACTTAATAACGCTTGAAACCAGCTGTATTTTTTTAGCTGTGCTGCATTCCGTGATATATCATCTTCATCTACCTGTAAAAAAGGGATATACAGAGCAAGATTGAAGATGTCTAAAATGAATCCCATATCACTGGCCCCCTTCATATCGTTTATTACGTTTAGAAAGGGGAATGGTTCCATACAGTTGGTTTTAAAAACAATCCCAGTGCATGAACCATTCTTTATTGTGTTTGTCGTAATAGAAATACATCGTGCCGTTATCACCAATCATGAACCGAGGTTTTTCTTCTGAGGCGATTTGTAGCATGAATTCTCCTGACATCTGGTGGGGAGGAGATTGGATGTAAGCTCCGTATCCACCGATTTTTGTGAACGAGTAGTTTGAGTAATGTTCGAAGAAATGATCTGTCGCTTCTTCACTTTCATTAACCTCTGATAAGTCAACGTATGACCAAGCTTCCTCCCAGCATGGATAATCCGGTTGTTCCCCTTCGAGCCACTCTATCTGAAAAGGTTTAATTCCTTTCACGTCTTCAGGGGTCTCAGCGATTTCTAATCCTTCCATTGATGAATATTCAATGAGTTTCCAGCCATCACCGTTTTTGGCGATATCGATCGGAAGGGTTTTCTTGTTGATGAAAATTTGAATCATCTTACATTCATCAAAGCCGTTCATTCCCCCTGGTACTTCGGGTAAATACATTTGTAAAATGGGAATCATAGCTCCATCTTGATCTGTCGGCCACCCTTTATCACGTTGGATGAAAAAATGACCAGCAAACCAGCTGTACTTAGAAGGATCAGGGCGAAACCCGCCTATTTTGGCTACAATAGGTGTTTTTCCTAGTTGATTTAATTCGTCAAAAGCTTTGATCTTCATTTATCCATCCCCCATTCTTTAGCCAGCAATGTGTGCATCTTGAAATGTTCCATTCATATTGCCAGAGACAATGATGACATGTCCCCAAAATAAATCTCCGTCATGATAGTAGGCTTCGAATTCTCCATTTGGATAAGCATGGAGGCTTTCAAGAGAGATGCGGCTGATAAATTGATCCGGTGTGATCTCTTCTGAATGTTCAGCGGAGTCGTCTTGTTCCTGCCAATCTTTTGCTAGTTCAATCAGCTGATTTGCTGCATATGACTTCATGGAGGCATCCCATGATGTCTGCTCTTCTACGAGTTGTCTAGCCGTTTTCAGAGAGTCATTCATTTCTTCCTCTTCTTCAAGATTGAAGTAAAGAAGGCACTCCTCATTGCCCCACTGGATGGTTGTTTCAAATAAGTCTAGTCCTTTCACTAATTCAAAGGTACCCTGCTTGTCATCGTGGTAAAAGATAGGTTGTTGAGCTTCTTCTAATATTTCTTGAAGTTCCTTATCTTCAGTATCTGTATCAACAAGTGAAACGAGCATGAATTCATCTTCACCTTTACGTACTTGAAGTGTGACGATAGATTCTTTATGTAATTGCGCTTGTTTTTCTCGTAGTCCCTTTTCATCTGTTAACCAGCACAGTCTCACTTTTTCGGTTATGATGCGGTCTTTTTCCTTCCATGCAATGAGCGGGATTGAAGCAGTCCAAAGAGTCTCTTTTCCTGCTTTTCCTGCGCCGACTCCAGAAGGTCCTGTAACAGCCATGATGTCTATCACTTCTTCTGAGAATCTTTGTTCAAATATGTGGATTTGTTTGTTTGATTTCATAGGATGTCCCCCAGCTTGATTTATTTGATGGAGCTATACCTTTATCACACCGTACATTGGCAGGGGAAATCAAGCTTTTTTTACTTAAAACTGTTTTTTAGGTTTGTGGCAGCAGAGAGGATACATGGATTGCTGGAGGTTGAGTCACAATAAAAAAGCAAATCGGTTCGGATTTTGTATAAATTTGGCTAAGTGAGTCGAAAAGCCTAGGTGATTCTTCCTTTTCTTTATAATTACTTTGACACGATTAGATGAAAAAAGTAAAGTAGTACTGAGTGATTTACAAAACCTTCATCATTCTCTGAAACATGAAGCGGCAGTAAATTTAATGTAAATGGATATTTTTCCTTTTATTTACTCGTATTTTTTTTGAAACTTATGATGCTTCTTATTCGTTATATTAAAGGAGCACATGTAACCTGCGGAGAAAAGAGCATCGGAATGCTTGGTGCAGAAGATTTACATTTGCAAAATCAATGTAAATTTTTTATGATTTCATTTATATCAGATCGAAAATAAGAAAGAAGAGGTTTTATGAAAAAAATATTTGCGAACAAATATAGCTTTTTTGTTTTGGCTGTTCTTCTATTTTGGGCAAAATCTTACACAGCCTACAAAATGGACTTTAATTTAGGAGTGAAGGGATCTTTTCAAGAGGGTCTTCTCTTATTAAATCCATTCAGTTCAGCCATCGTGTTTTTAGGACTTGCTCTCTTTTTGAAGGGGCGTAAATCGGCCATTGTTTTAATTGTCATTGATTTTATTATGACCGCACTTTTATATGCGAATGTAGCGTACTATCGTTTCTTTGATGATTTTTTAACATTCCCGACAATGAAACAAGCCGGTAATCTTGGGGGAGGTATGACCGGCGGTGTGTTAGCAAGTATTAAGCCGCATGACCTTTTGTACTTCCTTGATATCATCATTTTAATTGCCATTGTCATTTGGAGACCAGAAGTGAAGAAGTTCCAAATGAAAAAAACTTTCGCACTGCTGATTGTGGCTGCAGGTGTTGGACTGTTCTTCGTTAACCTACACTTAGCTGAAAAAGATCGTCCAGAATTATTGACGAGAACATTTGATCATAAGTATATTGTGAAATATTTAGGTGTTTATAACTATGCGATTTATGACGGCGTGCAAACCGCACAAAATGCAACGCAGGTAGCAAATGCGAGTAGTGATGATTTAACGGATGTCGTGAACTATACGACCTCTCACTATGCGAAACCAAATGCAGAATACTTTGGTCAAGCAAAAGGAAAAAACATCATCAAAATCCATTTAGAAAGCTTCCAGTCATTTTTAATTGACTACAAGTTAAATGGAGAAGAAGTGACGCCGTTTTTAAACAAACTAGCTCATGGAAAAGAAGATTTTACGTATTTTGATAACTTCTTCCACCAGACTGGTCAAGGGAAGACTTCTGATGCTGAGCTCATGATGGATAATAGTATGTTTGGCTTGCCAGAGGGTGCAGCGTTTGTGACAAAAGGTGAAAATACCTTCCAATCACTTCCTGCCATCTTAGATCAAAAAGCAGGCTATACGAGTGCAGTGCTTCACGGGGATTATAAATCTTTCTGGAACCGTGACACGATTTATAAACATATGGGAATTGATCAATTCTTCGATGCATCTTATTACAACATGGATGAAGAAAACCTTGTAAACATGGGTCTGAAGGATAAACCATTCTTTAAAGAATCAATCCCAATGTTAGAATCAATGAAAAAGCCATTTTATGCACACTTAATGACATTGACCAACCATTATCCATTTAATTTAGATGAGAAAGATGCGACAATCGCTAAGGCAACAACTGGCGATAAAACAGTGGATAATTATTTCCAAACAGCGAGATACTTGGATGAGTCATTAGAACAATTCTTTAAGGACTTGAAAAAATCGGGTCTGTATAAAGACTCAGTGATTCTATTATATGGTGACCATAACGGTATTTCTGAGAACCATAACCGTGCAATGAGTGAGATTCAAGGGAAAGAAATTACGCCATATCAAAATGCACAAAATCAGCGTGTACCGCTCATGATTCGTATCCCTGGGAAACAAGGCGGCGTGAATCATACGTATGGCGGTGAAGTAGACGTGATGCCAACGCTTCTTCACTTACAAGGTATTGATTCAAATGAGTACGTGAATTTTGGAACAGATTTATTCTCTAAGAAGCATGATCAAACTGTTGCATTCCGTAACGGAAACTATGTGACACCAAAATATACCCTTGTAGATAATACGGTCTACGATACAAAAACGGGTAAAGTGGTGAAACAAAACAAAAAGACAGAAGCGATTAAAGCCCGTGTTGATAATCAGTTAAGCCTGTCAGATAAAGTACTGTACAGGGATCTTCTTCGATTCCATAAGCTATCTGATTTTAAACCAGTGAATCCATCTGATTATTTCTATGGTAAAACAAACAAAGAGACAGAAGCGGATTCTTCTGCTAACTAACTGAGTTTTGGGCAAGCACAGAAAGGTGCTTGCCTTTTTCTCTCTTACAGCTTGATTTGTTGGCAAAATATGTTTATATTTAGGGAGAAACAAGCGTGGCGTCAGCGGTCAGCTGGCGATAACTCATTTTGTCCTAGGGGATTTCAGGAGGAGCTTATGACAACAAATACAAAAACACAAAAAAAGAAATCAGAATTATGGGGCTGGATCAAAGCCATCTTAATCGCATTTATTGCTGTTTTTATCATTCGTAACTTTTTATTCGCACCGTATATTGTGAAGGGGACTTCTATGGAACCGACACTGCATGATACAGAGCGGGTGTTTGTGAATAAAACAGTCGATTACTTCGGCGATTATAAACGCGGACAGATCATTGTTCTTGATGGGGAAGACCGCAGTACTCACTATGTGAAACGATTGATTGGTTTACCTGGTGATAAAATCGAAATGAAAAATGACCAGCTATATGTGAACGGTCAAAAAGTGGCGGAGCCTTATTTAGCATCAAACAAAAAGAAAGCTGCCGCAGATGGCACCTTGCTGACACCTGATTTTGGTCCTCTTACAGTCCCTAAAGGAAAGTACTTTGTCATGGGTGACAATCGCCAAAACTCAATGGACAGTCGCAATGGTTTAGGTCTTTTTACAAAGAGTGACATTCAAGGGACAACATCATTCGTGTTTTATCCCTTCCAAGATATTCGATTAATCAATCACTAATCAATAAGAAAAAGCACACAGGCGTGTGCTTTTTTTGTTTGGTTAAGACTGACTTTTTGAAATCGCCTGTTCTAGATCTGCCAGAATATCTTCAATCGCTTCTGTTCCAACAGATAAACGAATAAGTTCTGGTGTCACCCCTGTGGCTTTTTGCTCTGCTTCACTTAATTGCTGATGCGTTGTGCTGGCAGGGTGGATGATGAGTGACTTAGAGTCGCCTACGTTTGCAAGATGTGAGAAAAGCTGAACCGAATCAATGAGTTTTTTTCCTGCGTCTTTGCCACCTTTAATGCCGAATGTGAGGATGGCACCTTGTCCTTTTGGTAAATAAGTTTGAGCCAGCTCAAAGGATTCATGGCCTTCAAGACCTGGATAGCTGACCCATTCTACAAGAGGATGATCTTGTAAAAATTGTGCTGTCTTCAATGCATTTTCACTGTGGCGTTCAAGACGTAGATGCAAGGTTTCTAAGCCTTGCAAGAGTAAAAATGAGTTGAATGGTGATAAAGCCGCCCCTAGATCACGTAAGAGCTGTACACGTGCTTTTGTGATATAAGCCGCTTCGCCAATTGCTTCCGTATACGTCAGGCCATGATAGCTTGGGTCTGGTTCAGTCAGGCCTTTGAACTTATCGCTATCACCCCAAGGAAACTTACCGCTGTCGACGATGACTCCGCCAATGGATGTGCCGTGGCCGCCGATGAATTTCGTCGCTGAATGGACGACAATGTCTGCGCCAAATTCAATCGGTCTTAACAAATAAGGGCTGGCAAGTGTATTATCCACAATTAGAGGGATGTGGTGCTTGTGTGCAATGGCTGATACGGCTTCAATATGTAAAATGTCGCCTTTTGGATTTCCGATGCTCTCTGCATACACTGCTTTTGTTTTATCTGTAATGGCTGCTTCAAGTTCTTCAAGGTTTGAGGAATCCACAAACTTTACTGTTATTCCAAGTTTTTTCAAGGTATGAGCAAATAAATTATATGTGCCGCCATACAGACTGCTGGAGGATACGATTTCGTCTCCAGCTCCCGCAATGTTTAAAATGGAGTAAGTGGTCGCTGCTTGTCCTGAGGAGACAGCAAGTGCACCAATTCCACCTTCAAGCTCAGCGATCCGTTTTTCAAACACATCATTTGTCGGGTTCATAATACGTGAATAAATATTACCGGGTTCCTGAAGTCCGAATAAATTCGCCGCATGCTCACTATCTCTAAAACCGAAAGAGCTTGTTTGGTAAATAGGTACAGCTCTTGAATAGGTGGCTGAATCCAGTTCTTGACCTGCGTGTATTGCTTTTGTTTCTAAACGAAATTGAAGTTCTTCTGACATGTGTGTATCCTCCTTTTGTTAGATAAAACCAACTACTTTAATAAGAAATATTTAATAAGACTATAAATCTTGTTTACTGCCCGGTCAATCATTTTTTAGATAAATCTGAAAAAACAATAAATATAGTTGACATGTCGGAATAGTATGTATTAACATAAGCATACTGAAAATACCAACAAGAATCGCTGATCGGTCAACCGAAGGCTCGTTCACTCAGGCATGAGTGAAGGGCCTTTTTTTATTTTAATCAGGAGGGAAGCTGAAGATGGAGAAAAAGAAAAAACGAAAAAAATACAGAAAACATTTGGATATCACGTTAGACATTTTGATTGAGCGGAACAAATATGAGATTTACAGCAATCAAGAACGAATAGAAGAAATTTACGATCGTATTGATGAAAAGCATACAAGGTCGAAATAACCATTTTATAAAATATAGTTGATTTATAGGAATAATATGATTTAGGATGGTGCTAACAACTCAATATGAATAGCTGATCGGACAACACGAAGGCTCTTATCTCTCTTTTGGGATAAGGGCTTTTCTGTGTATTTATCTGATGACAAGAGGAGTGAACTTGCAATGACTATTTCCATTGATATTGTGGATAAGTCTTTTTGGAAAGACAAACAAACCATTCAAGTGCTTGAAGACGTAAGACTCACCATCGTTCCTGGTGAATTCGTGACGGTGATTGGTCCGAGCGGATGCGGGAAAAGTACATTGCTGAAGATGATTGGAGGCCTTGATACAGATTATGATGGGCAGATCGTGATAGGAGAAAGGCGTGTGGTAGAACCAGGAATGAAACAGGGCTTTATCTTTCAAGAGCATCGCTTGTTTCCATGGCTGACGGTCGAAGAAAATATCGCTGCCAATTTCAATTTAAAACAGGCGTCTGTTCGCCGCAAAGTGGATGAATTAATTGAAATTGTTCGGTTAAAAGGTTTTGAACACGCCTATCCACATGAGCTTTCAGGCGGGATGTCACAACGTGTTGCTATTGCAAGAGCACTCCTGCGTGATCCGGAGATTTTATTGCTTGATGAACCTTTTGGTGCGCTAGATGCATTTACACGGAAACACTTACAGGATGTACTGCTGGATATTTGGCAGGAGAAAAGAACAACGATGGTGCTTGTCACTCATGATATTGACGAATCCATTTATTTAGCCAATGAAATTGTGCTGTTACAAGCAAGACCCGGTCGAATTCATAAAATCCTTCCCGTGAACTTACCATTCCCGCGGAATAGAACGTCAACAGCTTTTCAGAGCTTAAGACAAAAGGTGCTTTCAGAATTTGAGAAAACAGATGAGCTGTTACTGACGAATGGCTCAGGAATTTAAGGAGGTCAAATTGAATGAAAAGGCAAAAAAGGATCGTTCTCTTTCTGGGTATCCTCCTTGTATTAGCTGGGTGTGGTCAAGCAGCGAATGGATCAGAAGACAAGCCGAAAGAGATTCGGATTGGGATTCAGCAAAGTCTAAGCCCACTTCTTTTAGCAAAGGAAAAAGGGTGGTTTGAGCAATCATTTGAAAAAGAAGGTGTGAAAGTCAAGTGGGTGGAGTTCCAAAGTGGTCCTCCCCAATTCGAAGGACTCGCCGCCAATCAATTAGATTTTTCACAGGTTGGTAATTCACCTGTTATAGCTGGTCAGGCAGCAGGTATTGATTTTAAGGAAATTGGTTTATCTCAGGATGGGTTAAAGGCGAATGGGATTTTAGTGAATAAGAACAGTGAGATTCAAAAAGTAGAAGATTTAAAAGGAAAAAAAATCGCCGTTGCCAAAGGAAGCAGTGGTTTTGACTTTTTATACAAAGTATTAGATCAGGCTGGTTTATCTGCAAAGGATGTTCAGATCATTCAGCTTCAGCCGGATGAGGCAATATCTGCGTTTGAAAATGGATCAGTTGATGCTTGGTCGATCTGGGAGCCGTTCTTATCACTTGAAACGATAGAAAAGGGAGCAAAGCTACTGGTTAATGGAGAAGCGACCGATTTATATTCACCTGGATTCACACTTGTCAGATCCAAGTTTGCCGATGAGTACCCTGAACTAGTGGTGCAATTTTTAAAAGTATATGACAAAGCGGTGAAATGGCAGAAAGACCATCAACAGGAAGCCATTACACTTTATGCTCGTTTGAAACAATTAGATCAGAAGGTGGTGACACAAGTATTAAACAATACAGAGCCGCTCAATGAGCCCATTTCTAAGAAGATCATAAACGCTCAGCAGCATACAGCTGATTTTCAATATCAAACAAAGGCGATTCAGCGGAAGATTGATGTCAATCAGGTGGTAGATAATTCGTTTATTGAAAAAATGCTGAAAGAGGAGAAGAGTTGATGAAAGCTGCATCTAACCCAGCCCTTGTGACTAAAACTGAGCGAATGAAGAAAAAAAGGAGAAAAGCTTCATCCTTCATCATGTTAAAAGGACTTGTATTACCTGCTTTACTCATTGCGATTTGGCAGGGAGCTGCTGCTTCCCAAATCGTTTCTTCTACTGTACTACCTGCACCCACTGTCATTGCGGAATCTTTTCGTGAGTTGATTCGTTCCGGTGAGCTGTTTGGCCATCTTTACATCAGTCTCTACAGAGCAATATGCGGGTTTTTACTTGGGGGAGGTTTAGGACTTGCGATGGGTCTGTGTGTCGGTTTTTCTAGGAAAACCGAGCAGTATGTAGATCCGACCTTGCAAATGCTGAGAACAGTTCCTCATTTAGCGGTGACTCCTTTATTTATTCTTTGGTTTGGTTTTGATGAATCAGCGAAAATTTTATTGATTGCACTTGGGGCTTTTTTTCCGATCTATATCAATACTTTTCTAGGAATTCGCAGTGTAGATAACAAGCTTTTCGATGTGGCTCGCGCTTTAGAGTTTAATCTGTATCAAAATATCACAAAGCTCATTTTACCTGCTGCCCTTCCTCATATTCTTCTGGGCGTGAGGCTTTCATTAGGCATTGCCTGGCTTGGTTTAGTGGTGGCTGAATTGATGGGGTCGAGTAGTGGAGTTGGCTACATGATTATGGATGCAAGACAATTCTCGCAAACGGATAAAGTGTTTGTAGGGATTATCATCTTTGCGGTAGTTGGTAAGATGACTGATTCATTTGTACGGCTGTTAGAAAAGCGACTGCTCAAATGGCGCACAAGTTATCAAGGTGAAAAATAATAGGAGGCGATATGATGAATATTCTATGGTTTATTCCAACGCATGGGGATGGGCGTTATTTAGGATCTTCGAAAGGGGCAAGACAGGCAGACTATCCGTATTTTAAACAAATTGCTCAAGCTGCCGATCAGCTTGGGTACACAGGGGTCTTGCTGCCTACTGGTAGATCTTGTGAAGATCCATGGCTGACAGCGGCCGCTTTAGCTGCAGAAACAACCCATTTAAAGTTTCTTGTGGCTCTTCGGCCAGGGTTGATGCAGCCATCTGTTGCTGCTAGAATGACCTCCACATTTGATCGGCTTTCAGGCGGGAGACTGCTGATCAATGTTGTAGCGGGAGGAAGTAAAGAAGAACTTGAAGGAGACGGGCTATTCATTTCTCATGATGAACGCTATGAGGCAGCAGAAGAATTTTTGACCATCTGGAAGAGGTTATTGAAAGGAGAGAATGTTCAGTTTCAAGGGAAGCATCTGCAAACACAAAATGGACGGCTGTTATTTCCACCAGCTCAAACACCACATCCACCCGTTTTTTTTGGAGGATCATCAGAAGCAGGCATTCAAGCCGCTGCAAAACATACAGATGTTTATTTAACTTGGGGCGAGCCGCCTGCACAAGTAAAAGAGAAAATCGCACAAGTGAAAAAGCAGGCTGAAAAGGAGGGAAGAACGGTGAGGTTTGGTATTCGACTTCATGTGATCGTGAGGGAAACGGAAGATGAAGCTTGGCAGGCAGCGGAACATCTGATTCGTCATTTAGATCAAGAGACTATTGATGATGCGCAAAAGACTTTACAAGGGATGGACTCAGTAGGGCAAAAACGAATGGTTGAATTACATCAAGGGAATAAAGAGAAGCTTGAAATTAGCCCTAATCTTTGGGCGGGCATTGGCTTAGTTAGAGGCGGGGCAGGAACAGCGCTCGTCGGGGACCCGCATACAGTAGCAGAACGTATAATAGAATATCAGTCTCTAGGTATTGATACATTTATCTTTTCTGGTTATCCGCACTTAGAAGAATCTTATTATTTAGCAGAACTTGTTTTCCCGCTTCTCCCATTTAAAAGAAATGGTGATGCAGGACCACACGTTCCTGCTGGTGAAATTATTGGGAACAATTACTTTCCTGATACAGCCTCTGCTGCAAGTTCCTCATAAATGAAAGCAAAGCAGTCATACTTGTCGGGCTGCTTTGCTTTTTTTATAGAAAGAGAAGCAAGTAAAATGATATGTGCTGTGGAAGAAGGCAAGGGCTTTTTTCCCAACAGTTTTTCTTGTATATACATATTTTAAGAGACAAGAGAAGAAGGAAAATATGCTCACTCTTTTGTCGGAATTATCAGTTAATATGTCGTATTTGATGTGTTAACGACATATAATTAGGACTTTTATATCTGATATATCGGGGGAATTCTTTCTATCTCAAAAAAATGAAAGATTAAATAGAAGAGATGATGAAAATGAACTATTTGAAAAAAGGCAGAAAAAAGATGGATTTATTGACAATATATGGGTTTTGTGGTTCTTATGTTGTGGTGAAAAATAGTAAAAAAGGGAGTATTTATACAGTTGAACATGAATAATTGAATAAAAAGTCACATTTTACACGAAAATATGTTCGGTCAAAAATGGGATCTTCTGTTGATGTTTGGAGTGTGACGCCTATGATACGATCATCATAAGCTGGGAGGTGAAAAGTATGACTTATGCAGCGCCGCAAGTTGACTATTCCACTATGGAACCTGCTATTATGGACCAAGCTTGGTTCTTAGTATTTGTTGCTGTCCTTCTTGGATTGGGAGCAACAGTTGTTCTAGGAGCAGCAGTTTGGTGTTTAGCAAACGGCAAGGGTAGCTTTACAGGAGCCGTTCAGTGGGAAAGTGGCTTAAAAGTCCAAATTGAATGTAAGTAGCTATACTTAGGATTCATCTTTTTACTTCTTAGATAAGACACCAGGGCTAAACCGTCTGTGGCGGGCGGTTTAGCCTGATCTGTTTTTAAAGAATATGCAGACACTTGGAGGTTATATGTTTACGATCGAGAATTTAACCAAGACGTATAAAAATAACGTGACTGCTGTCAATGATTTTCATTTGAAAATTGCCCCTCATCAAATCGTTGCTGTGGCTGGACCAAATGGATCCGGTAAAACAACGATGATTAACTGTGTACTCGGCATCATTAAGCATACAGAAGGAACCATTCATATCAAGGATGTCACAAATGATGATCCATCCTTTAAAAAACAAGTCGCCTATGTTCCAGATGATCTGCTGCTCCCTGAAGCATTGACTGGTGCTGAATATTTAGATTTTGTTTCTTCTATGTATGAATGTAAAACAATTCAAAGAAGAAATCAACTAATTGAATTGTTTGATATGGAAACAGCTTTATCAAGACCGATTGAAACCTATTCCCATGGAATGAAAAAAAAGACACAGCTGATTGCTGCCTTTATGCTTGAGAGTCAATTAGTGATCATGGATGAGCCCTTTAGAGGACTTGATATTGAAGCGGTTATAAACACAAAGAAACTGATGAAACGTTATGCCGAGCACCATGGTGCAATCTTGCTTTCAACGCATGATATGCTTTCAGCGGAAGAGCTGTGCCACAAGATCGCCATTATTTCTAAAGGAAATAAAATGGATGAAGGGACGGTTTCAGCCTTAAAAGAAAAGTATCAATCAAGCACATTGGAACAGGTGTTTCTGAAAGCTTCAATGTTAAGTGATAGGGGTGCACATTTTGATGAAATCATTAATCATTTCTAAAATGATGCTTAAAATGTGGCAGCAGGAGATGTATAAGCTCTTTGATACTCAAACGAAGCGAATCATTGTGGTCTTATTCTTTTTGTTTGCAGTCACAATGGGAGCCATCATCGGATACAGTTTTACGGGTGTCTTTATGAAGGCTTTCTTAAATGGAGATGAACGTTCACTTGGGTTGTTGGTTGTGTCGATGGCAATCAATGCATCCATTTTTACAAGCTTGTTATTTGTGCTGATCAAAGTCAGAACACCTGAACAAGATCGTTTTTCTATGCAGCTCAGCTGGTTTCCGCTGTCTACCTTTCAAAAAAGTCTTGGTTACTTCATTCCGATGGTGACAGTCGTGACAGGGCTTGTTTTATTTTTCATCGGGATCTTGCTTTTACCTAATTTTATTGCACAAGGGATCGGTATTTTCTTTATTCTTACATTCTTTTTGATGGTGCTGCTGCAATCGCTCTTTGTCTTAACGCTGCTTCAGCTCATTTACAACGTGACTTATTTACTCGTACTAAAATTAAAATTACCGTTGCAAAAATTTGCAGCGATATTTGTTTTATTAGCGCTAGTTGTAGCGTATGGAATGACACATTTCGACATCAATCAAATACAGCAATCATATGTACAGTTTGATTATCATTTGATGTATTTTACAGCGCCGTTTTTCTTAGCGGCACAAGGGATGTCTCCTGACGGGGTGAATTATGCGATTTTGATCCTCTTCATCTTATTATCTGCGGGAGGCGCATTTATTTCTCTTGCTTTAATGCCAATTATGGCTGAGAAAAAAGCGTTAACCTTTCTGCACAAACTACCATTTTCATCTTCGAAAAAGTGGTCACTCATTGTAAAGGAAATAAAGTCACAAGTGAGAAATGAAGAAAATATTTTAAACTTTCTCATCCTCCTTATTGTCATTTTATTTGTCCGTTATCAGTTTGCCTTCCGCTTTGAAGGAGAAGCTTTTTTTGTCTTATGTGCGCTAGCTGGGTTAACAGCTTTTAATTCATTTGGCAATGACAAACGTATGCTTGGGATGTATAAAACGTTTGGTCTAAGGCCGTGGGAAGTGGCTCTTTATAAGTTTCTCGGACTTTTGCTCGTTGGTGTGATCCAAATTGTTTTATTTATGATCACAACACTGACGCTCCCGGATCAGATATGGATCGTGTTGATTGGCGCTGCTGTCTTGTGTAATGCAACGGCTCTCTTTTATGTGGTAGGTATTTTATTACCCCTTGATCGAAATAATCCTTACACAGGTATTTTCTCGTTTGGAGCGCTTATTTTAATCATGATTCCGATTGTATTTATTGGAAATTATGTGATGGGGGAATCGAGTCAAATGCTTCAGTGGCTGCTTGTGGCAGGATTTGAATGTCTGCTCATCTTTGCCATATATAAAGGTTTTTCATGGAGGTATTCACATGATTCAACTTCTTAACAATAAGCTAAAGATTGAGCGGGTGCCGGCACTTGGGCCATATGTGACTTTACAAAAAAGGCATTTGACTGATACGCAGTACGGAAGCTCACTTCCAATTAACGAAAGTGCATATCATATGTTAACGAAAGTGGATGGTCAAAGGACAGAGGCGAGTATTACGGCAGAACTCGCCGATTTGTTTCAGGTCGATGAGTCTGTGATTGCCCGCGATTTTTATCAATTGATGATGGGGCTGAATCAGCATCACTTGCTGTCGATTCATTATCAATCGCCATATCGGACTGTCACAGCCTTCTGTCAATTTTTTAAGCAGTATCAAGTAAAGATGAAAGAGCGATTTGACTGCACGGGTCATTCATTTCTTCACATATTGGGTACGGCTCTGCTGATGGTGACGCGCAAAATCATCTTTTTCTGGGTGCTCTTTATGATCATGGCGGGAATCGCCTTTTTATTTATGCCTGATCCATCGATTGCAGCCATTGCGATTTATTTTACGATTATTTATTTTGGATTAATTACTGGAACTGCCTTGCATGAGGCGGCACATGGGTATGCACATCGGAAGTTCGCCGGCCGGGATGGTCCTCAAGGCTTTTTTGCGAGCGATATGATGTCTGTGAAATTTGTGAGGCCTGTTTTAGATCCGTTTCAGAAAAAACAGGTGTGGATTACACTGCTTGGTCCGCTTTTGCCGGGGCTCATTGGCGCAGCCGGAATCATTGTGACTGTTTTATTTCTAAAAGAAAATCCAATTTCGACAGGGTTTTTCATTTTTTCAATCACGTATTTTATTCAATTACTCTACCTTCTTCCGTTTATGGGGGATGGTAAGTCTATTATGAAGCAGTTATTGCTTGGTGGAATGGGAGGACAACGATCATGAACGTTCAGGCAATGAAACAAGGTGCAATTGTTGGTAGTTTCCTAGGTTTCTTAGGCTTTCCGATGCTGACCATTGGTGTTCTGTTCTATCACTTATTTCAATCAAAAACAAATAATGAATTATTATTTAACAGTCTTGCTTTTGAGATGGAAGGTTCGTCTGCATTTACGTTCCAAATCAAACCAAACTTTTTTATTTATATGGTTGTCATTTTTGCTGTCAGTTTTCTCATTGTGGCATTCCTATCAGCCATGAAACAGAAAAAAGCGAAAGATTAGGAGAATACTCCTAATCTTTTTTTGTATAATCAACCAAATTTTAGTATAATAAAGAATAAAAATACTAAAGGGGATATCAATGATTAAGAAATGGAGCATTCTTTTATTTACTGTTTTTCTATTAGCAGGATGCGGCGAGAAGGCTGCAGAAACAACAACGACAGAGAAAACGGTCTCAGAAAAACCTGCAACAGAGAAAAATAAGGAAACAGCAACTCACGATGAAGTAACTGTCGAACCTATGAAACTAACAAAAAATGAAAAAAGTCTTTTGGAAGCATTATCAGATAAGCCGTTTGAAGCGATGACAGTGAAAGGACTAAAAGGCAGTAATAAAAGTGTATCCTTGATCGGTATGCATTACAAAGATGGACAATTATTAAAAGACGATACAAAAAAAATCACCATTGAGCTTCATCAAAATGGCGTCGATAACAGTGTGAATTTTATCTACCAACTAGAAGATGAAAAAGATGATCTGTTAAAAGTAACGTATAGCTTATGGAAAGATAAAGAGCAAAGCGAACTAACGAAACTCTCGACTAGCATGGATTTCAAACAGGACGTGGGAGGAAACACAACGATATCAGCTTCAGATCTTTTTCACATGTCTCCTGGAGAGAAAAAATTAATTTCTACTACCATCACAACTGGATTGAACCATGAGTTTTCTGGTTTAACAGGTTCTGAAAAGAATCTGAAAGAGGAATTAAAAGATGTGAAGCAGGCTTATTTGGTGTATTTGCAGCTAGACAAATAACTATCGTAATATATATGGAGAATATGAAATTTTTTGACGAAAAATCTTCATATTCTCTTGACGAATTGTTAAGAAAGTTGTAACATAATAAAAGTCAACGCAATGATGTTGTCTTTAAAAGATTGATGCGGGTGTAGTTTAGTGGTAAAACCTCAGCCTTCCAAGCTGATGTCGTGAGTTCGATTCTCATCACCCGCTCCAATACATAATTTTGTTTATAACGCAGTATTTCGTTTCATAGATAAACGAAGTGTTGCGTTTTTTATTATGTCAGTATAATGTAAAAAGCACTGTGACCTACAGTGCTTTTTCAATGAGTTCATATTTACTTTCTCCACCATGTATTTGTATAAACATCTTCGTCAAGGATTGTATAAGTGCCTCACTCTTTTCCCGGGAAATAGATGGTGGGAAGAGAATGATTTGAAGAATGCTTTTTGTGTCTTGAGAAATTTGAGCTTTACTTGCTTGAGAAAATAACCCTTTAAGCTCTGCGCCATCCTGCCATTCAATATGACCAGTTTCATTTTTGGATAATGAAAGAGGCCCTTTCAATTGATCGGCATCTAATGTAAGGATAGGCAAGAAATATTTTAATGAAAAAAATATCGACAAATCCTGTACGGAATTGGTCGAGTCAATAAATTGTTCTTTTTGAATATCAGCAAGAAGCGGAAGAAAGGGGACACCTTCTAGAAGATTCGTCCATTCTTTGATCGCTGGTACTTCTTCCAAAGTTTGATCTTCATATTCAAAAAACAAAGATTCTTGAAACAGTCGCAGTCGGCCTTTTAACATTTGAGGGGATTTTCCTATCTCAATATGTGAATATTCAATCTGTCCAACATGGATAGACGGGCTTTGAGGTTGGGAGATTTTCATTTGTATCTTCACAGTGACTCACTCCAATCGGTCATGATACACTCGTATTATACTGAAAACAACTGAAGAAACAAAGAAAGGAGGTTTGCAAGGTGATTCATGTTGGACAATTAAAAGAAGAGTTAATTCAATATGCGAATGAAATTGGTGTCGATAAAATTCGATTTGCAAGTGCTGATACATTTGATTCATTAAAGGACCGCCTCATCTTACATGAATCGTTAGGGTATTTGTCCGGTTTTGAAGAGCCTGATATCGAAAAACGAACAAATCCTGCTTTGCTGCTTCCAAAAGCAAAATCAATTGTCGCCATTGCGCTCGCATACCCTTCCAAAATGAAAGATGCTCCCCGAAGTACAAAGGATGCAAGAAGAGGGATTTTTTGCAGGGCTTCATGGGGAACTGATTATCATGTTGTGCTGAAAAAAAAGCTCGACATGCTTGAAGAATTTTTGCGCAGTAAACACGAAGATATTCGGACAAAATCAATGGTGGACACAGGTGAATTGTCTGACCGTGCTGTAGCCGAACGTGCTGGCATTGGCTTTAGTGCAAAGAACTGTATGATTATCACACCAGAGTTCGGATCTTATGTCTATTTGGCTGAGATGATTACAAATGTTCCATTTGAACCGGATGAGAAAATAGAAGACCAGTGCGGAACTTGTAATAAATGTGTGGATTCATGCCCAACGGGTGCTCTTGTGAATCCAGGCCAGCTCAATTCTCAAAGGTGTATTTCGTTTTTAACACAGACAAAAGGGTTTTTACCTGACGAATTTCGCTCGAAAATAGGGAATCGGTTGTATGGATGTGATACGTGCCAAACGGTCTGCCCAATTAATAAAGGGAAAGACTTTCATCTACATCCTGAAATGGAGCCGGACCCTGAAATTGCAAAGCCGCTCTTAAAGCCACTGCTGACAATCAGCAATCGTGAGTTTAAAGAGAAGTATGGTCATGTTTCTGGATCATGGCGAGGGAAAAAGCCTATTCAGCGGAATGCCATTTTGGCACTTGCTCACTTTAAAGATGCATCTGCTTTGCCAGATTTGGTTGACCTGATGCATAAAGATCCAAGACCGGTCATTCGAGGCACGGCTGCTTGGGCAATCGGTAAAATTGGCGATGGTCAGCAGCTTTCAGAACTGGAAAAAGCCCTTGAGCGGGAAAGTGATGAAGAAGCAAAACAAGAGATCATCAAAGGGATTGAATTGTTACAAACACCTTTAAATACTAAATAACCTCCCATTGAACATAGAATGAACCAAACAGAGATGTTAAAAAAAGTTTGGTGGTGTCTGTGTGAAACAATTATTAGAACAAACGTTAGAAGACAGACTGGCATATTTATTAAATGGCAGTACGATCAAACAACCCCAGCTGATGTCTGATGTGGACGCTGTGGAGCGAAAGAAAGAGCTGTTTGCAAGAAGACAAGTTGAGATTGTCAAGGCGAAAGCAAAAGCAAAACTTCTCGATTCAGCTATTCAAGATGATGGAGCTCAGCAAGTACAATATCTCGCGCACCTCACTTATGTCTGTAAGGATATAGACGATTCTTTTTATTTAGAGGAACAGGTTGAGAAAAGAGAAGCGTTTCTTTATAACGACATGCTTGTGAAAGATCGGATGATGTTAGAAGAACGACAAAAGGAAGGTCAGGTGGATGAGCGCTTCCAAAATGAAGACCAATTTGGAAGAGCTTTTCACTATGACCGGCGTGCAGCTGTTCAATATGCTGAGACGTATTGGAATAAACGGAATCCAGCCTATAAAAATTTTGAAGATAACTGTACGAATTTTATTTCACAATGTCTAAAAGCAGGGAATGCACCAACGAGAGGATATCCGAACCGTGGATCTGGCTGGTGGGTTCGTCCACATACATGGAGCTACAGCTGGACGGTGGCACATTCGATGAAAAATTATTTAACGAATTCCAAAGCGGGGTTGAGAGCGAAGAAGCTCAAGGAGCCGCAGGAGCTTCAAATAGGTGATGTTATTTGCTACGATTTTGAGGGTGACGGTAGGTATAATCATACAACCATTGTCGTTGATCATGATAAAGGCGGAATGCCTCTTGTGAATGCACAAACGTATGACAGTCGTATGCGTTACTGGTCGTATGAAGATTCAACGGCTTATACACCTAGTATTCGTTATACGTTTTTTCACATTTTGGACGATGCTCCGAAGGATAGTTAATGGTATAATGTTGAGCGGAAAAGAAAATTAGAGGTGAACTTTTTTGGGACTTCATGTCGTTTTATATCAACCAGAAATTCCAGCTAATACTGGAAATATTGCGCGAACATGTGCAGCAACAAATACAACACTTCATCTGATTCGTCCGCTTGGTTTTTCGACAGATGATAAAATGCTGAAGCGTGCAGGACTCGATTATTGGAAATATGCCAATGTCGTCTATCATGATTCATTAGATGAATTGTTTGAGGCTCATCCGAAGGGGCAATTTTTCTATATCACAAAGTTTGGGCAAAAGCCGCATACAACGTTCGATTACTCGCAGCTAGATGAAGACTACTTCTTCGTATTTGGCAGAGAAACGAGTGGATTGCCAAAAGATTTGATTGAACGGAATATGGATCGCTGTCTACGTTTACCAATGACAGAGCATGTTCGTTCACTGAATCTATCGAATACGGCAGCGATTCTTGTGTATGAGGCGCTTCGCCAGCAGCAATACCGAGATTTGATATAAGAACATGATAAAAAGCCGAGATCCCATCTCGCTTTCAGTGAATATGTAAGTGCTGAAAATATGAACGAAATGAAAAAGGATGTTCCGCTGATGGAACATCCTTTTTTTCATTTACCAGGCTTGCCTTCGTAGCCAGCTGTGAAAATGGATACTAAAAACGTAATGATGACGCCCATCATAATGACCGTTCTCATATAAGCTCCCCCTTATCCCTTTGTTCCTTCGTTGCCGGTTTCATATGTTGTGAAGTTCGCCTTGAAAAGCAGGAGATGAAGATCATTTTTCTCCTGTTTTTCCTTTATTATGAAGGGTCTTGCGGATGGTTGTCAATTCAGTTTGCCAATTCGTCATTTTGAAGAACGAAAGCATGTAATAGGACGCCTCCGCATAGATTGTAAAACAGTATCTGATTTCTAGCTTCAATCTTGAAAGAGGAGGTTCATATGGATATTTTAAAGAAAATTGAACAGCACAGAGAAGAAGAGCAGCGACTGAAATGGGAAGGCACCTTCAGCGAATATTTAGATATTATTAAAGAAAATCCACTTGTCGCTCAATCTGCTCATTCTCGCGTTTATCATATGATTAAGGACAGCGGGATTGAAGAGGAGAATGGGGTCAGAACCTACAAATTTTTTGATCAGGAGCTTTTTGGTTTAGAGGAATCATTGGAAAGGCTAGTGGAAGAGTATTTTCACCCTGCGGCTAAACGTTTAGATGTCAGAAAGCGTATTTTATTATTAATGGGCCCAGTCAGCGGCGGGAAATCGACGCTTGTCACAAGGCTGAAAAGAGGGCTTGAAGAGTATTCACTAACAGATCATGGCGCAGTCTATGCGATTAAAGGCTGCCCAATGCATGAAGATCCGCTTCATCTCATTCCGCAAAATCTGCGGGAGGATTTCTATAGAGAATATGGCATACGTGTGCAGGGGAATTTATCACCTTTGAACTTGATGAGGCTGGAAGAGGAATATGGCGGCCGCATTGAGGATGTGAGAGTGGAACGAATCTTTTTCTCAGAGGACAAACGGACCGGCATTGGTACTTTCAGTCCGTCGGATCCGAAATCTCAGGACATTGCTGACTTAACAGGAAGTATTGATTTTTCAACGATTGCTGAATTTGGTTCAGAGTCAGACCCGCGTGCGTACCGGTTTGATGGAGAGCTCAATAAAGCGAACCGTGGAATGATGGAATTTCAGGAGATGTTAAAGTGTGATGAGAAATTTCTATGGCATCTTCTTTCATTAACGCAGGAGGGAAATTTTAAGGCGGGGCGTTTTGCGTTGATAAGTGCGGATGAATTGATTGTTGCACATACGAATGAAACGGAGTACCGGTCATTTATTTCAAATAAAAAGAACGAGGCTTTACACTCAAGAATTATTGTGATGCCGATCCCTTATAATTTAAAGGTGACAGAGGAAGAACGCATTTATCATAAGATGATTTCAGAAAGTGATGTCTCAGATGTTCATATTGCACCGCACACGCTAAAGGTAGCTGCGATGTTCTCTATTTTGACAAGGCTGAAAGAGCCGAAGCGGTCTGATATCGATTTGGTGAAAAAAATGCGACTGTATGATGGCGAAAGTGTCGAAGGTTTCCAATCTGTTGATATTGATGAGATGAAAAAGGAATTTCATGACGAAGGAATGAGCGGAATTGACCCGAGATATGTCATTAACCGCATTTCATCCACTATTATTCGAAAGAACATGGAATCCATCAATGCACTGGATGTCCTCCGTTCCTTAAAAGAAGGACTCGATCAGCATCCATCGATCTCAAGTGAAGATCGGGAACGTTATTTGAATTTTATTTCTGTCGCACGAAAAGAGTATGACGATATGGCGAAGAAGGAAGTTCAAAAGGCATTTGTGTATTCCTATGAGGAGTCTGCGAAAACTCTCATGGATAATTACTTAGATAATGTCGAGGCGTACTGCAATAAAAACAAACTGCGTGATCCGTTAACAGGTGAAGAAATGAATCCTGATGAAAAGCTCATGCGTTCAATTGAGGAACAGATCGGCATTTCTGAAAACGCCAAGAAGGCATTCAGAGAAGAAATCCTTATTCGGATTTCTGCTTATGCGAGAAAGGGCAAACGCTTTGATTATAATTCTCATGAGAGATTACGAGAAGCTATTCAGAAGAAGCTCTTTGCCGATTTGAAAGATGTCGTGAAAATTACGACATCGACAAAAACGCCGGATGAGCAACAGTTGAAAAAGGTCAATGAAGTAGTGGCGCGATTGATTGATGAGCATGGCTATAATTCTACAAGTGCAAATGAACTCTTAAAATATGTAGGCAGTCTTCTGAATCGTTAATAAATGAAGGAGGCATTATTGGCGCAAACTAGCACCGGTAATGTCTTTTTTAGAAATCGTCGTCATTTCGCTGACGAGCAGCATACGATAATGGAATCGATGGGTACAAGAATTGTCCAAAAAGGTGAGGAGGGGGATGGATGTCCCGGCAAGAAAAAAGTCAGTTTATTGTGTCTCAGGAAGACTGGTCCCTCCATCGAAAAGGCTTTGATGACCAGCAGCGTCATCAGAAAAAAGTCAAAGAGGCGATTAAAAACAATTTGCCGGATCTTGTCACAGAGGAAAGCATCATCATGTCTAATGGCAAAGATGTGGTCAAAATTCCGATCCGTTCTTTAGATGAATATAAAATTCGGTACAACTATGATAAGAATAAGCATGTAGGTCAGGGGGATGGAGACAGCCAGGTTGGCGATGTGGTCGCTCGGGATGGATCTGACAGTAAGCAAGGGCAGGGAAAGGGGCAAGGTGCTGGAGATCAAGCCGGTGATGATTATTACGAAGCAGAAGTCTCATTAATGGATTTAGAGGAAGCGCTGTTTCGTGAGCTGGAGTTACCAAATCTTAAACAAAAGGAACTTGATGATATCGTTGTCGAGGAAATTGAGTTTAATGATATTCGCAAAACGGGGTTAACCGGTAATATCCATAAAAAACGAACAATGCTGTCAGCATTTAAACGAAATGCCATGACAGGAAGCCCTTCCTTTTATCCCATTTATCCAGAGGATATTAAGTATAAGACGTGGAATGAAGTCACCAAACCAGAATCAAAAGCGGTTGTCCTAGCGATGATGGATACGAGCGGAAGTATGGGGCTTTGGGAAAAATATATGGCGAGAAGCTTTTTCTTTTGGTTGACACGTTTCTTGCGGACAAAGTATGAGACAGTCGAGATCGAATTCATTGCCCACCATACAGAGGCGAAGGTCGTAGACGAGGAGCACTTCTTTTCTCGGGGAGAGAGCGGGGGAACCATTTGTTCTTCTGTCTATCGAAAGGCACTAGAGCTCATAGACGAACGATATCCTCCGTCACGATATAATATTTATCCTTTCCATTTTTCTGATGGTGACAATTTGACCTCAGATAATGCACGGTGCGTGAAGCTCGTTTCTGAAATTATGAAAAAAGCCAATTTATTTTGTTATGGTGAAGTGAATCAATATAATCGGCATTCTACGTTAATGTCAGCATATAAACATATTCAGGATGAGAAATTTAAGCATTATATTTTGAAGCAAAAATCAGACGTTTTTCTCGCATTAAAAAAATTTTTTCAGCAGGAAGAAGTTCTTTCTTAAAGAGAACATTCAAAAAAACCTTTCAGCATAAGGGCTGAAAGGTTTTTTGTGTGGAGAAGGAAGGGATCACCAGAAAAAAAGTAAAACTTTCTCTTTGACATTTCAATTTTCATTTATTAATATTTAATCTTGTTAAATATAAGTTTTTCAAAAAAGATGCCGATTGTCTTTTCTTCTTTTTCTGCTTTTTGCTCATAAGTGAACAATAAGTATAAATGGGCTGCACACCATTTTCAGCGGAGTAGAAAAAGGGGAAACAGGCAGCTCTATGAGCTTGTTTCATAATCTGTCAGATGATGGGCATTCTAAGTTTGCTAAAGCAGATGACACTATATTTTTATACATGAAAGGAGAAACAAAACATGAACAGAGGGCGTTTATTGCTAACGAATATTATTGGCCTTATTGTGATTCTTGCCATTATTGCCGGAGGTGCTTATTACTACTACGAAAGCACAAACTTCGTAAAAACAGATGAAGCAAAAGTGACAGGTGACATGTACCAAATTACAGCGCCAGCAGCTGGACAAATCAAAGGCTGGGACATCAATGAAGGTGACGAAGTGCAAAAAGACAGCACAGTTGCAAAAGTTGAAGGAGAAGCAAAAACAAACATTAAAGCAGTGGCTGATGGCACATTAGTCAAAAAAGAAGTACAAAACAACCAACAAGTGCAGCCTGGGACAGTTCTTGGTGAAACGATTGACCTAAGCAAGCTTTACATTACAGCGAATATTAAAGAAACAGACATTAAGAACATTGAAAAAGGTGACAAAGTGGACATCGTTGTAGACGGCGATCCTGATACAACATTTGAAGGAACAGTTGAACAAATTGGTTATGCAACAAACTCAACATTCAATATGCTGCCAGCAACAAACTCAAGTGGTAACTACACGAAAGTGACACAAAAAGTAGCAGTGAAAATTTCAATTAAAAATCCATCTGACAAAGTACTTCCAGGTATGAATGCTTCTGTCAAAATTTCTTCTTAATGATGACTGATATCAAAAAATGAAAGGAGGTTGTCTGAGATGGCAAATCAACCTGCAGCGACAAAACAGGGAGCAGGCTCCTTGTCTTTACTGATCATTTTAATGGCCGGTTTGTTCGTAGCGATTTTAAACCAAACGCTTTTGAACGTAGCCATGCCCCATTTAATGACTGAATTTAATGTGAGTGCGACGACAATTCAGTGGCTTACAACAGGTTACATGCTTGTCAACGGTGTGCTCATTCCGTTATCTGCGTTTTTAATCACACGTTTTGGCCAGCGCAGCTTATTCCTCGTGGCGATGATTTCATTTACACTAGGGACTTTTATTTGCGGTATTGCGCCAAACTTTTCTACGATGCTGATTGGTCGTTTGATTCAGGCAGTCGGTGGCGGTATCTTACAGCCGCTCGTCATGACAACAATCCTTTTTATTTTCCCTCCAGAAAACAGAGGGAAAGGAATGGGGATTTTTGGTCTTGCGATGATGTTTGCGCCAGCTGTCGGACCAACGTTATCTGGTTATATTATTGAACATTATTCATGGCGTATTATGTTTTATGGACTTGTACCAATCGGTGCGATTGTCATTATCGCGGCTTTCTTTATGTTTAAAAATATTGTAGAGCCTAAAAAAATCAAGCTGGACACTCTTGGCGCGATTCTGTCGATCGTTGGTTTTGCTTCGCTTCTATACGGAGTGAGTGAAGCGGGAAGTGATGGTTGGACAGATCCAATCGTTTTATCTACGATTATCATTGGTGCGATTGCGATCATTCTCTTTATTTTCCAACAGCTAAAAGCGGATAATCCGATGCTTGATTTCCGCGTGTTTAAATACAGCATTTTCTCATTATCAAGTGTTATCAACATTATTATTACCGTTGCCTTATACACTGGGATGTTCTTACTACCGATCTACTTGCAGAACCTCGTTGGGTTTACGGCATTGCAATCTGGGCTATTAATGCTTCCAGGGGCACTTGCGATGCTCATTATGTCCCCGATTTCAGGGATCTTGTTTGATAAATTTGGACCTCGTCCGCTTGCCATTGTGGGGATGCTGATTACAGTTGTCACCACATACGAGTTTACACAGCTGACGATTGATACATCTTATAGTCACATTGTGCTCATGTATGCAGTACGTGCCTTTGGTATGTCACTCTTGATGATGCCAGTCATGACTGCTGGGATGAACCAATTACCGCAGCATTTAAACAGTCATGGTACAGCGATGTCAAACACACTGAGACAAATCAGTGGTTCGATCGGTACGAGTTTGATCACGACGATTTATACAAATCGCACGACATTCCATTATTCCAATATGGCAGATCAAACGAATACAGCTGACCCGTTCTTTATGAATTCATTCCAGGCGGCTGTCTCTAATGTGATGCACCATATGGGCATGACAGCAGAAGCTGCTCAAAAATATGTGTCGACCCAGCTCTTTACGAAAGCACAAGTTGATTCCAATGTGATGGGCATCAATGATGCTTACATGTGGGTGACATTATTCTGTGCAGCGGGTGTGATTCTCAGCTTGTTCCTGCGAGATGTACGTAAGGATAAAAAGCGAAAAGAAAAGCAGGATAAGAAACAAGAAATGACATTGCTTCCAGCACCTAAGGAAGCAAACCAAGATGCAAGATAAGTGTGGAGGGACCGTACATGAAAATTTATGTCGTATACGATAGTGAAGGTGACCATACAAAAGCACTTGCAGAAGCGATTGCAGCTGGCGCAGGTGAAACAGAGCACGCTGAAGTGTTCATTGATCATGTGAAAGATGCGGATATCCGCAAGCTTGATCAAATGGATGCAATTATTTGGGGCTGCCCTGGTCACTTTGGTACCATAAGTTCTGGATTAAAGACATGGATTGACCGTCTTGGGTATTTATGGGCAGAAGGAAAACTCATCGATAAAGTCGGTGCCGTTTTCTGTACCACTGCAACAACACACGGCGGATTAGAAATGACGATGCATAATTTGATTACGCCAATGTTCCATCAAGGGATGCTTGTGGTCGGCCTTCCTGGAAATGTTCCAGAAAATGCGTTATACGGCTCTTATTATGGAGCAGGTGTGACGTGCCCGATTGATTCTGATGAAGTGATTTCTGCAGAAGGCATTGAGCTGGGGAAAGCATTAGGAAGACGTGTAGCATCAGTCACTGCGTCATTTAAGCGATAAGGAGAGGGTTCTTTTGGCGACGATTATTGTAGCGTTAGTAGCTGCTGTTCTAGTCATTATCGGATTAGTAGCGTTCAATGTCAGACACGCTTCGGCCGAGAAGGAAGAGATCAAAGAAGATGTATCGAATCATCCTGACGTGCCGCATAGCGAGCCAGAAGTTGCGGCGAGACCTGTAGAGCCTGAAGTGGAAGAAAAAGCGTCAGAGCCTTCTCAGACAGATGATGCTCCGTCAGGTGATGATTTCTATAGACAGGCGCTTCAAAAGTTTAAGCAGCCAGAACCACCTGTCAAAGAAGAAGAACCAGAGACGAAAATGAATGATGATATGTATCGTTCTGCTTTACAGAAACTAAAGCAGAAGGACAAATAAAAAGAGAACCTTTCGTCAGGTTCTCTTTTTATTGCACAAAAAAACCGCCGGCATAAAAGCCGAGCGGTTTTCCTTCACTCTATAAAGTGCTAAAAGAGCAGATGCTCTTAAATTACGCTTTGTTAACGTTAGCAGCTTGTGGTCCACGGTTACCTTCAACGATTTCGAAAGAAACTGATTGACCTTCTTCTAAAGTTTTGAAGCCTTCGCCTTGGATAGCAGAGAAGTGAACGAATACATCGTCTTGACCTTCTACTTCGATGAATCCGAAACCTTTTTCAGAGTTGAACCATTTTACTTTACCTTCTAACATGAAATTTCCTCCTAAAGCGATCTTAACGCTTAAATTCACTATTCTTGCTCTTACACAAACTTCAAAGACGAAAACTCTTTCAAAACTTTCTTCTTAAAGATGATACGAACAAAAATAATTACCTTTACTTTACCAGTGTTTGCGGGAAAAAACAACTGTTATACGAAAACTTTTTTAAAAATAATTAGCGCTAACAAATTGAGGAAAAAGCCTATATTAAGTGTTCTCTTTTTCGTCCAGAAAAGCTCACTTGGTTTCTGCCTGACTGCTTCGCTTTATAGAGCTCCTGGTCTGCAATAATCGGTAATTGTTTCATGTTTTCACTTGTTCCTGCATCATAAGCACATCCAATTGACACCGTAATGTGAATCGATGTTCCGTTTTGTAAATAAATTGGCTGATCCGCCATTTTTTTTCGTAAACGTTCCGCAATTTGCCATGTTTTTTCAACGGAACAATTCGGTAAAAGCACAGCAAATTCTTCACCGCCGATTCGCCCAATATAATCAGAGCTTCTTGTGTTTTTAATTAGCCTTGTTCCGATTTCTTTTAAAACGATATCTCCCTCATGATGTCCATACTGATCATTGATGGTTTTGAAATAATCGATGTCTAGATAAATCAAGGACATTTGATGGATAGGTTGCTTTAAGTTCAGAGAAAAAGCATCACTTAATATCTCATCGAATTTCCGTTTATTTAAAACACCAGTTAAAAAGTCATAATGAGCTTGGAATTTATACAAATTTAACATCTGATACGCTTTTGTTTGATGCTCAATGACATAAAAGTTAAATAAACCGGCAATATACGAGAACATCCAATAGGCAGCATGCAGTTCAAATGATCTTTCATTGACGATGATGATAAATAAAATCGTCGCTATGACGTTGCTCATGGTAATAGATAACAGCATTTTTACGACGTGATTGATATGACGCTCAGCAATTAAAAAAGAAGCTGTGGCGATAAATATCATGGAAAAAATATTAATGAAAGAAGCGACATTGGCTTCGATTAATAATCGGCCAATAATGATCACACAGGCTGCAATGAACGTTTGTGCAATGCCTCCATAAAATGCCGTTAAAATAAGGGGGATATGTCTTAAATCGATGATGGCTGGTCCTGCTTTAATAGAGAAAAACATTAAGAGGACACCGAGTAACCCAGAAATCATTCCTTTATATATTTGTCTGAGCAGGGTGTCTTCCTTTTTTAAAAAATTCTCTTTAAACACAAGCATCAATAAATAATGGAAAGTGACAAGAATTGTTAAATTAATAAAGAGGTCTCTTAGCAAAATAAAATCACCTTTTTAAAATTACTAAAATTTGTTGCAAAAGAAAAGGGGAAACAAGATAATTAATAAAAATTTCACTTATGAGGGGTTTAAAATGAGGAGAAAACAATTTCCAGATCGAACGGACTGGCTTTCTTTTTTTGAGACGTGGCCTGATGAAGGATTTGAACGAGATATGCCCATTGAATATCAAGATCTAACGTTTCGGTTTGAGAATGAGGTAGAGCGATTTGTGGTGACGATGTCTCTTGGAGTACAAGAATTTTCTTTGAAGGCTGTTCGAAAAAAGGACGCATCCGTTTTAGGAGTATATGCCTTTAAAACTGTGCGACATGTAGAAATAAAAAAGGATCGGCAGCATGAAAAAGAGCTGTTGATACTATTAGATGGTGTGGAACGGTTTGTTATCACGATCGAAATCACCTTCTTGCCTTCCTTCTGCATCATGGTGAAAGAGCATTTTTCAGGAGAATAAACAGGAGCCTTTCTGAAAAAAAGGCTCCTGTTTTAGTTATTTGTGCTCGATGTCATTGAGCACTTGCTGAATAGATTCATCATCCATTACATTCATGACACTTTCATCAATGTGAAGAGACTGGGCGTAAGACTCTCTCGGGGGCTGATGAGTTTGGTATGTTTTTGATGATGTTTGATGCTGGCTTGTTTCATTAGGCTGGACAGCGGTGAATGCTTGCTTGATCATTTGTCCTACTTCAGTTGTGCCTTTTGAGTCTTTACGTGAATGCGAATGGGACTCATGACGAGATGACTCATGATGGTGTTGATCTTTGCCTTTCATCGTTGAGGACAAATTCATTTGAGTCATGCTGCTTAGTCTTCTCCGTAATAGTGGTGAAAATAATGCAATGATGGCTGTTGATGCTGCGATCATTGAACCAGTACTCATACCTTTTCTCTTTTTAAACAAACGAATCCCTCCATTTGATCGTGATGATACTTCTTCATCATGTTTAGGATGACCAATCAAGGCTGATTTATGAATTCATTGCTGAAATAGAGGATGTGTGCATAAAAAGTCTGCTGGATGAAAAACCTATGAGCAAAAGGAGGGAATAAATTGATGAATAAGAAATGGATGCTATCTTTATTACTCGTTCCAACATTGATCACTGCTGGGTGTGGAATGAACAACCAAGGCGATGAACGAAGAGGAACAATGAAACGACAGTACGAAAATGTCACATATAAGAACGACAACATGAGACAGGATCAACCAAATGTGCAAACACCTCAGAAGGTGAAAGTGGCAGATAAGGCATCAGAGCTTGTTGCCAACATGTCTGAAGTGAAAACAGCGAACGTACTTGTCACAGGGAAAAATGCATTTGTTGCTGTCGTGCTTGAAGGCAATAAAAGCGGAGATGTAACAGACGATTTGAAAAAGAAAATTTCTGACAAAGTCAAATCGACGGATCAACAAATTGATAATGTGTATGTATCTGCTAATCCAGACTTTGTCGATCGTATGGCAGGGTACGGAAAACGTATTAGAAGTGGAGAGCCAATTTCAGGATTCTTCGACGAGTTTACTGAAACGGTTCGACGTGTCTTCCCTGAATCAAAATAGCTACGACAAAAGCCGTATGTCATATGCGGCTTTTTTGTTTGGAACCGCACCTTGCGCACCTGACTGCATAAAGTAAAAAATATATCACCTCTTGTTGATCTTTGTTTTTTCATAGAAAGAGAAAGAGGTTGCAGGATGAATTCAGGTGGGGAGTAAATGAAAGCAAAACCGTCATTAATTCATAAAAAACTTGTAAGCGGAATGATTGCAGCAGGTTTGATTTTTTATGCGTTCACTGCGTACTTGATTTATGTAGGATTCCAGCTGGCAGAGCAATATCTAGAGCAGCATTCTTCGCCTAAAACGGTCTTAACGGAAGGACTCAATAAGCAAGTCTATGAACATATTCGAATCTACTATGCAAAGGATGAGGGCACCTTTGTCGATTTGACCATAGAAGCGCTGGAACAGGCAAAGAAGAGAACGATGTCAGTGTTTCAGTATGAAGCTGACAAACCGTTAGATATCATTTATTTTGATGATAAAGAGACGATTGAGCAATTTGCCGGTATCAAGCATATTACAGGTTTTTATTCTGATGTTGATCATATGATTGGATTATACCCAGATAAACGGGAAGAATTGTTGAAGAAAGAGACACTGCCTTTATACTTTTTCAACACGTTATTCATTCATGAGTATGCCCATTTTGTTTTCTATGAAAAGGTGCATGCATACAATGTATCTCCAGTCGTCTTTCCCCTTTGGTTCCATGAAGGAACAGCAGAATGGACGGCCTATGATGTGCTGAACGCCACGTCTGAACGGTTTGACGTCATTCCTTTTAAATCTCTTTATTCTGATCAAGACTGGCAAGAATCTCGCACGACGTATGAGACAGATGTTTATTTACAAAGCTACTATATGATCTATGAGCTTGTGCAGCTTTATGGACGAGATGTCATACATGAGATCATGGAGGAAACGGCGAAAACTAGTCGTTTTGATAGAGGGTTTGAACAAGCGACAGGACAACGTCTCACAGATTTTGAAGAGCAATTTAAACTGAATTATCAAAGAAACAACGGCTGACCTGTAAATAGGTTGGCCGTTGTTTTTGGTTAATGAAGCGGTTTTTGCTGATTGGCTTTGCTTGGCGGCATCTGCACTTGTCCCTGCATAGGGGCAAATGTAGACGTCATCGCCTGCATATCTTGAGCTGTAAGCTGCGGAACTTGATAATAGCTATGTTTGTTTTGATATAAGAAAATTTCATACGCCATTTCAATAAAGTTCGGGATTTGCGCTGCAAGCACACGTCGCACCACAGGGTTTGTGACCTCTAATGCAGTCATTGAGAGTAATCCAGCATGAGATTTCATGAGACCAAGCATATGCCCTGTAATTCCCGCATCTTTTACATCCTGTAATGATTGATTTGGCTTCTTAGGCTGGGATGGTTTTATTCCGTATGTCACCTGTGTCTGTTCTTTCATCATATAAGTAGATGTTTCTTCACTAGGCTTTTGACCAGTAGAAAAGCAATCTACCGTGACGTTGTACTGGGACAATACAAATTGATATTGTCGATCTAACATGTCGGATAATGCGGGATCTTGGATAAATTGCCGAAAGATCATGTATTGATCCAAAATATTAATGGTTCCTGCTAATACCTCATGTAAATCAAATAACTCATGCCCGCCATGATTGAATTGGGGCTGTTGGACATGTCCTTGAACGTTTGGTTGCTGATCGTTTTGCATAAAGAATCCTCCTTCTGTTTATACAGTCTGTTTTAATGTGAGGAAGTTTTCCTCCTTTCATGCAAAAAACATTATTTACAATTAGAGGGTTTTCTTCCTTTTTGTCGAAAAAATGTATCAGACGAATGAACATGGGGGTACCAGATGCAGGACAAAATCATTAATCGTTTGATAGAAGACGAACATGTGCAGGCACCAGTGATTGGCATCGGTGTTTCGCCGTTTGAACAGCATCATCTTGAGGCTTTTTTTCAATCATTTCCGCATGAATTAAATGCCTCTTTTATTGTTGTGCAAAATCATGTGACAGGCGATTGTGTAACTGATTTGGAAGCACTTGTTTTACCGATTGGCTACCGGGCAAAGCCGATTAAGCATGGTGAGAAAGTCATGAAAAATACGATTTATGTTTGTCCGCAGCATGCAGCTGTGACATTGACAGAAGACAAACGGCTACACATAACAGAGCAGCATCCTACGAACAAGGCGTGTGCTGTAAATTCATTGTTTCAGTCACTTGCCAATGTGCAAAAGGAAGAGGCCTATGCGATCTTTTTTCAAAAAGGCTATTGTGTAGGAAGTGGTTTACTTCAAATCGTTGAGCAAGGCGGTACAGCCATATCGTGCAGTGAGATAAATAGTGGGTTTGATCGTATGTATCATCAAACATTTCAAGACCCTTCTGCACTTGCGTCATATATAGCCAACATCATCAACGTTCCGCATACAGATGTTGCAGACCCTGTTTTGATCAGAATCATTGAACGTCTTGAAATGCATAAAGGAATTGCATTTTCAACCTATGAGAAGCGCAGACTGCTCTCTGTCATTCAAAAAAGAATGAGGAGTGCGAACCAATCGATCTCCTTATTGTCCGAGTACGATCGTTTATTAGAGAGAGAACCAGATGAGCTTGATCGTCTGCATGTACAGCTTTTAAGCGGCACGACTTCCTTTTTTAGAGATATGGAAGCCTTTCGAGTATGTGAACATCACATCATTCCGTCGATCATTGATAATACAATGAAAAATGGGAAATCTCGATGCCGCATTTGGATTGCAGGATGTTCTACAGGTGAAGAAGCCTATTCTTTTGCGATGTTATTTTTAGAAGAAATGAAACGAAGACAAGTGTCCATTGAACTTCAAGTGTTTGCAACAGACATCAACCGGAAAGCCATCCAAAGTGCAAGCAAAGGTCTTTATTCGCTTGAGTCTATGGCACGGATGCCAGAAAAATGGAGGGCACGATATTTCGAAAAAAAAGGTGACGCTTTTATTGTGAAGCAGTCGCTTAGAAAACATATAGTCTTTGCTCCTCACAATTTATTGATCGATTCACCTTTTATCCACCTCGATTTTATCAGTTGCCGAAATGTTCTGATGTACTTCCAGCCAGAAGAACAAAAACGAGTCTTATCTCGATTCCAATATGCACTAAAGGATCAAGGGATGTTGATATTAGGACCGAATGAAAAGGTACCCAATATCCCTCGTTTATTTCATTTGTTAAATGAAAAGTGGAACATTTACACCCACTCAAACGTTCCTAAATACAATGCAGGTCATACGGAGTTAAAAGAACGAGCTGTTCAATATATGAAAGAAGTAGAGCAGGAGTATGATGCATGTTTCATCATAGACGATTGCGAGAAAATCCTCGCGATATCAAACGGTGCCTATTCTTTCTTAGCGCATGCAGAAGTCTCAGATGAATTATGTGAATATGTAACCCCTGATTATATGAAAGAGATACTAAGTCAAAGCTTTCAAAAGGTGTGGACTGAAGAGACTGAGGTTGTCTTTCAACATGTCCTCATTTCGGAAAATGGAAGAAAGCAGTATGCAGATTTTACAGTGAAACATTTTGATCGCCGTTTTAAAGGAGTATACGTCATTCTCATTCGGAAGAGTGAGAGAGGAAAAAATCAAAAGAACGGCAGGGACAAAGGGATGTTAGAGCAGAATTCGGTTTATCAACAGCGAATTGTCGATTTAGAAAACGAGCTCAATGAGGTCAAACAAAAGGAGCAAGAAGCAAGGGCTCAATTAAAAGAAAAAAACAAGCAAATAGAAGGGCGCGAGAAAACAAACGAGCATTTTATTAATATTATAAACAATTTAAAGGTGACAAGAGAAGAACTGTACCGGCCGTCTGTGAAGCCAGAACTTGCCACGTTGTTTGTGGACCGGGAAATGAATATTCGCTATCACACTCCTACAGCTACCTCTTTATTCACTTCAGCTCAAACCCGGCACCAGCAAACGTTTCAGTCGATGGTGAAGAAGTTATCGAAGGAAATGCTCTATCATGATATTCAATCTGTCATTTCAGATAGGCGCGTGATCGAACGTGAAATTGAAACGAACGAAGGAGAACAATTCACGGTTCATATGACGCCTTTCTATGATCAAGATCGCGAGGGAGCAGTGATGACCTGGATCAAAATGACCGAAATGACGAAATTGAAGCAGGCTCTTCATCTTGCGGTGACAGCACTTGATAACAGCCATATTCATATTGTGGTTGCAACAGGAGAAGGTGTCATTCAGTGTGTCAACCAGCGCTTTTGTCAGTTTGTACAACAGCATGAATATGACTTGATCGGAAAAGATATTTTTTCTGTCTATTATGCGTTGTGTCAATGTGATGATCTAGCGAAACAATGGGACATGTGTTTAAGAGAGGGCAGCTGGACAGGTGAGCTGTATTTTCAGGACTTATCAGGGCGTGAGCGATGGGAAAGAGTCTCTTTACACCGAATCGATGACCCTGACAAAATGCAGTCTACTGTCATGCGGATTTCAGAGGATATTACAAGTCAAAAACAGTCTGAGAAAATGCTGATGAAGTCTGAAATGCTGTCAGCAGTTGGACAGCTTGCAGCTGGTATTGCCCATGAGATACGTAACCCACTTACGTCGTTAAAAGGCTTTTTACAGCTAATGATTCAAAGTAAAAAGTATCAGAAGGATTATGCCGATGTGATGATGTCAGAGTTTAATCGGCTTGAGTCTATTATTAACGAATTCCTTGTGCTCTCTAGAAGTAAATCTGTTAAATTTGAACCGGTGAATGTGAATCTTCTGCTCGAAGAAGTCATTATGGTCGTTGAATCTCAGGCGGTCTTAAAAGGAGTGTCGATTCAAAAGAATCTGGCGCCCTCACTGCCACATATTCAAGGCATTCCAAATGAATTGAAACAAGTGTTCCTTAACATTCTTAAAAATGGAATTGAAGCGATGGATGGAGTAACAGGTGTGATCCAAGTGACTTCATTATTGAAAAACGACCAAATGATGCTGATATTTGAAGACCAAGGAAAGGGCATACCAGAAGAGGAGATTGGGAAATTAGGTGAACCTTTTTACACAACTAAAGAAAAAGGCACGGGTCTTGGATTAATGATGACCATTAAGATTATTGAAAGCCATGGCGGTACCATTCGTTTTGAGAGCAAAAGCTTTGAAGGGACACGTGTGATTATTACGTTTCCAAGTAATTGAGATCAGTTTTACATGAAATCCATCCAGTCTTAATAATTGCTTTGTACACTAGAAGAGATGAAGTTCAAAGGGGAGAAATCTAATGAAACGTATACAATCGATTCGAATGGTCTGTTGTTTGATTTTGGTGATATTTAGTCTGCAATCTTTACTGCCTAGTATCATGACAGCTGAGGCGTTTTCTTCTTCTGAGAAAAAGGAGACTTTATGGAAACAAACAAAGCCGATGAACATAAAAAAAGCCCGAAAACTGATAGGAGAAACGGTAACGGTGAGCGGAATCGTAACAGCAGATCAATCCGCTATAGGGAATGGGAAACTATCAACATATATTCAAGACAAAACAGCTGGTCTCAATATTTATTCTGCGCAGCCTAAGAATTTTCCAGAACTGAAAGCAGGCATGAAGGTCACGGTGACTGGCAAGGTGACGACTTATAAAGGGCTCGTTGAAATTGTGCCAGATCAAGATCGTCTGAAGATAGATGCTGTGAATCAGCCATTGCCTTCGCCAAAGAAAGTTTCCATTAAACAATTGGAATCGGATCAGGCAAGCAAATATGAAGGAAGATTAGTGAAGGTAAAAGGCTATGTAGAACAGACGCCAGATCAGCCAGCTGGCGGTGGATACAATGTGGTCATCATCGATAAAAAATATCATAGCACAGTCCTTAGAGTCATGGTTGATACGGGTGCCATTGATCAAGTGAAGACCGGAAAATGGTATGAGTTTACTGGCGTTTTAAGCAGATATGATACGCTGCAAGTACTTCCAAGACACAAAACCGATGTCAAATTGCTGAAGTACCAGCCAAAGCCGCCAAAAATCAAAAAAGAATATGAGGCAACGGTAGATCGTGTTGTGGATGGAGATACCATTCATTTGAAGAAGCCTGTGCTCGGCACAACAAAGGTACGCTTCGTGAATATGGACACACCAGAAACCTACCACAAGCCAAAAAATGAATTAGATCAAAACCAGCTGCGCTTTGGACAAAAAGCGACGGATTATTTAAAAACGCTTCTTTCAAGTGGTGATCGAGTCACATTAAAGATTGGCCCGGAAGCAAAGGATGGATATGGACGTCTTTTAGCTCAAGTCAAAACCAAAAAAGGGCTGAATACGAACCTAGAGCTTGTGAAAAAAGGATATGCCCCTACTTATTTCATCTGGCCTGTTGGAGATGAAAAAGAGTATCAGATGTTCCAGCAAGCAGTGAAAGATGCCAAGGAAAAAGGGCTTGGTATTTGGAATGAAGAAGATCCTCTGTTAGAACAGCCGTTTGAATTTAGAGCACGCGAGCAGAAAAAAGGGCTCACACGTTATGTGGGGGATTCATCTGCAAAAACCTACGTATCACCTGACAGCTGGAATGAGATCGATGTAGATAAACGTGTCTTTTTTGCTTCTAAAGAAGAAGCAGAGCAGGCTGGATATCAGGCGTCAGCATCATCCAGTGAAGTCCCATTAACCATTTTAAGCATGAATGATTTGCATGGGAAAATTGATCAGCAATATGAGCTGGATGTAAAAGGTGATGGCAGTAAAGGAACATATGGACGGATGGATTATGTGGCGGCTTATATAAAACAAAAGCAAGCTGCGCAAAAAAATACACTGACAGTTCATGCAGGAGATATGATAGGCGGAAGCTCGCCAATATCGTCTCTTTTACAAGATGAACCAACGGTTGAACTAATGGAGAACATCGGCTTTGATGTTGGGACAGTTGGCAACCATGAGTTTGATGAAGGTGTAGATGAATTATTGCGCATCTTAAAAGGTGGAGATCACCCGAAAGGCACAAAAGGGTACGATGGGCAGAACTTCCCGCTTGTTTGTGCAAACTGTGAATACAAGGATACTGGCAAACCACTTTTACCGGCCTATGAAATTATGGATGTCGAAGGAATTCCTGTGGCTTTTATCGGGGTTGTGACAACATCAGCGGCAGGTATGGTCATGCCAGAAGGAATTAAAGACATTCAATTTACTGATGAAGTCCAAGCTGTCAATGAAGCAGCGAAGGAATTAAAGCAAAAAGGGATTAAAGCGATCGCAGTTCTGGCTCATATGACCGCCTCTCAAAATGGTGATACCATTACTGGAGAAAGTGCAAGGCTTGCCAAAGAAGGCGATGACGAAATTGATGTCATTTTCGCTGGCCATAATCACGAAGTGGTCAATGGAGAGGTGAATGGAAAATTAATTGTCCAAGCCTTTGAATACGGAAAAGCGATTGGAGAAGTCAATGTCACACTTGACCGGAAAACAAAGGATATTGTCAAAAAGAGTGCAAAGATCCAGTATGTAGACCAGGCTGGTATTGAAAAGGATCAGGAAGCAGCGGACATTTTAGCTCATTACGGAAAAGAAGTGGAGCCGATTATTAGTGAGGTGGTTGGAGAAGCAGGGGTCAAGATGGAGGGCGGCTATTCAAATGATGGTGATACACCACTTGGCAATCTCATTGCGGATGGCATGAGATATTCAATGAAAAGTGACTTTGCCATGATGAATGGTGGCGGCATCAGACAAAATCTCGAAAAAGGACCCATTACTTGGGGAGACCTCTTTAATATTCAGCCATTTGGAAATGTATTAGTGAAGCTGGACATCAAGGGGAAAGATTTAGTTGATATCATTGAAGCTCAAATATCTCCTCAATTTGGACCGGATTATAGCATTTCAGGCTTTTCTTATTCGTACAATCCGTTAACATATAAAGTAGTCGACTTAAAACTGCCTGATGGTTCTTCCGTTGATTTCGATAAAACGTATACACTCACAGTGAACAACTTCATGGCGACTGCCACTGGAAGTAAGTATGCACCGATTGGGCGGCTAGGGAAAAATCCGGAAACAGGCCCAGAAGATTTAGAAGCAACGGTCGCTTTTGTAAAAAGCTTCGAGGGAGCTTCTATTGTGTATCAAAAAGAGGGCCGAATTCAACAAGCGAAACAAGAAGAAAAGGCAGCAGCAAGCTAAAGAATCATCAGCAAAGACAAAGGAGTTAACGCATGAAAAAATGGCTTGCAGTGATTGTCATGTCAGCGGGGATTGTGGTGCTTGGCTGGGGAATCTGGCAAATGGCTTCTACTCACTTACAAACAGCACATTCTTTAGAGGAAGCAAAGAAGGTCGTAGAAACTGATCAAGGGATGACAAAGGAAAAATTTTCACCTGAAATGGGGAAAGCCTCTGGCATCCTGACCATTCCGAAATTAAAAGCTGATTTGCCGATTGTTGAAGGGACAGATGCGGACGACCTTGCCAAAGGCGTCGGTCATTACAAAGGCAGTTATTACCCTGATCAAAATGGACAAATCGTTTTGTCGGGACACAGGGATACGGTCTTCCGCCGGACTGGTGAACTGGATATTGGGGATCAGCTGAAAATCACTGTACCGTATGGTGAGTTTGTTTATGAAATTACGCATACGAAAATTGTGGATCAGTATGATACATCCATTATTACCTTACAAAATAAAAAAGAAGAGCTTGTGTTAACCACATGCTATCCATTTCATTTTGTCGGCAACGCACCAGAGCGGTACATTATTTATGCGAAAAGAGCATCTGTCTAACGTCAAAAGAGCCTGTATGATCAGGCTCTTTTTTCTACATATTGTCCATTAATTCAGCCATATCAGGTGGAAGCGGTGCTTCTATCGTCAGCTTTTCACCTGTGAATGGATGGTTCATGTCTACTTGTTTGGCATGAAGGGCGCATCTGTTTATCAGGTCACGCTTCCCGCCATATAATGTATCGCCAGCTAAAGGATGCCCGAGACTGCTAAGATGGACCCGAATTTGATGCGTTCTGCCTGTTTCTAATTGCAGCTTAACGGCCGTCATCTGTAAACGTTTATTGAGATGAAAGACCTCATAATGAGTCTTGGCGCTTTGACCAGTAGGAGAAACCCTCCTTCTGACGGCATGGTGTTTATCACGTCCAATGGCTGCTTGGATCGTTCCTTTCTTTTTCTTAAACAGTCCTTGTGCGATGGCAAGATACGTTCTGTTAATCGCTTTTTTTGAAAGCATTTGATCGAGTACAGCATGTGCCAACCTGTGTTTGGCAAAAATGACGGTGCCACTTGTGTCTTGATCCAGCCTATGTATATGTCTGACCCGCTTTTCTTCTCCATTTGCTTGAAAATGGAAAGCGACTAGGTTCGCCAGCGTACCTGTTTGTCCTTTTTCATTTGGATGCGTCGGCCTTCCAGCAGGCTTTTGGACAACTAATAAATGCTCGTCTTCAAAGAGTACCTCTAATTCACCGTATTCTGGCGTCACATCACTTTCTTCCGTCTCAAATAAATCAATGAGAATCTGATCACCTGTACTCACTTTTGCAGCATGGTGGGCAGGTTTTTGATTGAGACGGACTTTTTGGTGCTCCATCCAAAAATGGATAATCGGTTTAGAGGCAGACACTTCGTCTTTTAAAAATTGACTTAAGGAATTGCCATTTTGCTGCTCACCTACTTTTAGGGAGAGCGTGTGTCCTTTTATGATCATGATATTCGTCCTCTCTTTGGGTATATATAGGAAACACTTACCTTAGCGAATGACTTTTTTTCTGTGCTATTCTGAATGGAGTAATAACGACAGAGAGGTAGATGCCACGTGAGATTAATGAAAGCTGCGACAGACCTTCAAGAGCAGGCAATTGAAGAAGTATCAAAGGAAATTGAAGATCTCTTATCCCATTCTGTCAATGGAGAAGCGCAGGAAAAACAACCCCCGCTTACATTCATTGATGGTGTGTATAACGGGACAATGGATGATGCTTTTCGTATCTTATCAGGTCTTCAGCTATTACATACCATTATTTTAAAGCCGAAGCGACATATCACAAAACGAGATCGTGAGTTATTTGAACTCAACCGTGAACAAGTTAATGCGTGCGGCTTTTCTTTCCCGTTTGATTTAGATGATTTTGCAGGCCGTCACCTTCAAAATGCGTAAAAGTTGGTGTGAACTTCCTTGTTAACTTACAAGGTCGTCGCACATACTATTTTTAAGGGAACGGAGAAACCTTCAAGATCTGTAATACCAATTCCGCTCTTTTTCAACAATGTCTATTCTCCACGAATCGGAGCGCTTGGATCTCTTGCAGAAAGAATCGAACATGACAGGAGCCTGACAAAACGATGCAGGCTCCTTTTATACATAATCATTTTAGCAGACATTCATCTTTGAAAGTCAATTTTATTCACGATATGATAGCAGTATGGAAGATATTTCAGACTTTCGGAAAAAAGGAGTGGCCTCTTTGGTAAAGGCGATTATATTTGATTTTGATGGATTAATTTTAGATACAGAAACACATGAATATGAGGTTCTGCAGGAAATGTTTGCGGAGCATGAATCGGAGTTGCCTCTGTCTGTATGGGGAAATGTGATTGGAACGCAGGCAGGTTTTAAGCCTTTTGAATATTTGGAAGAGCAGTTAGGGAAGACATTAGATCATGAGGCACTCACAGAAGACCGGCGTTCACGTTTTCAAAAGAGAATGAAGGACGAAGCAGCAAGACCTGGTGTAGAAGCTTATTTAGAAGCGGCAAAGGAGCTTGGAATTAAGATTGGACTTGCTTCCAGCTCAGATTATAAATGGGTGTCTGATCACCTGAAACAAATTGGACTTTTCGATTACTTTGAATGTATCCGCACGTCAGACGATGTGGAAGAAGTGAAACCTCACCCAGAACTTTATTTGCAAACCGCACAATGCTTAGGCGTTGAGCCAAAAGATTGCGTGGCATTTGAGGACTCTGTGAATGGGTCAATCGCTGCCAAACGAGCGGGCATGAAATGTGTCATCGTGCCAAATAAAGTGACGAGCACACTGCAGTTTGAAGAATATGATGTTAGATTAGAATCCATGGCTGAAATCGAATTGCTCCAGCTATTCCATCAGCTTGAAAAAGAGGATCAGTAAGGGGGCAATACATCATGGCAGAAAAACTAGATTTAACACGATTTGAAAAAAGAATGGTGATTCGAAATATTAGAGAAGAAGATATCGACCGAATCATCGCATTGCAAGAGGTATGCTTTCCAGGCATGGACCCTTGGAAAAAAGAGCACCTTGAAAGTCACCTTGAACATTTCCCAGAAGGCCAGTTCTGTGCGGAATTCGAGGGAGAAATCATTGGCTCATGTTCAAGTTTATTAATTAACTTTGATGAATACGATGATCGTCACACATGGCAGGACATCACAGATGATGGATATATCACAAACCATAATCCAGATGGGATGAATATGTACGGAATTGAAGTAATGGTCAGTCCTGAGTACCGCCGGATGAAAATCGGTCATCGTTTATACGAAGCAAGAAAAGACTTAGCGAGAAGATTAAATTTAAAAAGCATCATCATTGGCGGACGTATCCCGAATTATCATAAATATCAAGAGGAAATGACGCCTCGCCAATATGTAGAGCAAGTCATGCTGCACCAAATTTATGATCCTGTGCTATCTTTTCAGCTGTTAAATGAATTTAGCCTGATGCGGATCAATCCGAATTACTTGCCGGATGATAAAGCTTCCAGTACGTACGCAACGCTAATGGAATGGAACAATGTCGATTATCGTCCGCAATCGAAAAGATATTATAAATCGGCGTTCCCAGTACGAATTTGTGTCATTCAATATGCAATGAAGCAAATTCATTCCTTTGAGGAGTTTATGAATCAAGTGGAGTATTACGTGGATGTGGCATCAGATGCGTCAGCTGACTTTGCCGTTTTCCCGGAAATTTTTACAACGCAGCTTATGTCATATTTAGAAGAGAGATCACCAAGTCTAGCAGTGCAGCGGATCACAGAATATACCGAGGACTACATCAATTTGTTTACAGATCTCTCGGTCAAGTACAACATTAATATCATCGGTGGTTCTCATTTCGTTGAAGAGGAAGGGAAAATCTATAATATCGCCTATTTATTTAGACGTGATGGAACGATTGAAAAGCAATATAAGCTGCATATCACGCCGAATGAAAGAAAATGGTGGGGGATTTCAGCTGGTGACCAAGTCCGGGTATTTGATACGGACTGCGGGAAAATTGCGATCCAAATTTGCTACGATATTGAATTCCCTGAGCTTGCTCGAATTGCAGCTGACAAAGGAGCGAAAATTATTTTCACTCCATTCTGTACAGAAGACCGTCAAGGCTATTTACGAGTACGTTACTGTGCGCAGGCGAGAGCGGTTGAAAATCAGATATATACGGTCATTTCTGGAACGGTCGGAAACCTTCCGCAAACAGAAAATATGGATGTCCAATATGCACAATCAGCAATCTTTGCACCATCTGATTTTGAATTCGCAAGAGATGGCATTGTAGGGGAATGCAACCCGAATATTGAAATGGTGGTTGTCGGTGATGTCGACTTAGAAATATTAAGAAGGCAGCGTCAAGATGGGACGGTTCGTCAGCTGAAAGACCGAAGAAGAGACGTGTACCATATTGAATATAAGAAATAACCAAAACAAGCGCCCCGCAATTATGCGAGGCGCTTTTCTTTATGTTTACATTTTCTTTAATGCGAGTGTAGCAAAGTGGGCAATGCTTTTGGCAGCTAAAAATGGAACGTCTGATTTGACAAGAGATTGATAAATCGTTTTTTCTACTTGTTTCCATGTAAGAGCAGGCTCTTCTAAAAGATTTTTTAAATCAGGTCCTACATGCTGGTTGAAAAACTGTTCAAATTGTTCACGTTTTTCTTGTCCGGCAATCACTTCTAATTTTTGTAGCCACTTTTCTTGTTTTTGGAAAGATTGTTCGATGTTTTGTTTAATGGTGTCTGTTGTTGAAGGAAGCTGAAAATCACTTTCTGCTGTCACCTGCTTCGTTTGAATAGATGCAGCATCAGCTGTTTGTGTAATAGGTGAAGCGAATAAAAGGACAGAGGTGGAGAGCATCAAAGATTTTGCGATTGTTTTCATTAAGAAAACCTCCTAGTTCATTTAGTATTGTGCACGAGATTTATTATACATTTTTGTTAAAATAAGGTAATGGGGCTTACCGCTTATTTTTTCATGCGACAAAGGGATGCCAAATGAAAAGACGAATATACTGAATGGAAATGATGTTTTACAAAGGGAGAGGGATATGGGGCGAGAATCTAAACATCTGTATATCAATTTGCCGGTTAAGCATGTAAATGAGTCAAAGGATTTCTTTGAACAGCTAGGTTTTGACTTTCAACAAGAACTGACGAATGAACATGCTGCTTGTTTTGTGATGAATGAGACGATCACAGTCATGCTGTTATCACTTAAGCATTTCCAATCCATTTCAGAGAAGGAATTGGTAGATGCCAGAAATGGCGCAGAGGTCATTATCTCTTTACAGGTCGAGACGAGGGAAGAGGTTGATGAGCTTGTAGAGCGTGCGATCGCAGCTGGTGGTTCACCGTTTAAGGAAAAACAAGACCATGATTTCATGTATGGCTGGAGCTTTCAGGATCGTGATGGTCATTTATGGGAAGTGTTTTATATGGATGAGGAGAGAAGCGACCTTTCATAAGGGTGCTTCTTTTTTATTGATGATCAGTGGTATGATAAGAGGGTAAAAAATAAGGAATTCATCTAGAGAAAAGTAGGTGCTGCATGGAGTTTTTACTTGTCTTAATGCCAGTGTTCGGCATATTCCTTATAGGGTATATTGGGCAGAAGACAATTGGTTTTGATATACATACGCTCTCATCAATGTCTTTATATTTAATGTCACCTTTTCTTGCGTTTGAAACCTTTTATCAAAATAAAGTATCGATGGACTATGTGTACTTATCTATATTTGTCGTAGGGCTTTGTCTTTCACTTGTTTTATGTGTCTTCATTTTATCTCGAATTTACGGGTATTCGAATGAAACGTATTGTGCCATGATTTTGTCATCAGCATTTATGAATAATGGAAATTACGGCACGCCTGTTGTCCTTCTTGTTTTTGGAGCAGCTGGTTTAGATATTGCGATTGTGCTAATGGTCCTTCAGCAGCTCGTCATGAGTACGATCGGCATGTATTATGCAGCAAAAGGTGGAGAGGACGCGGGAGACTTGAAGGTCGTTCTAAAAAAAGTGCTGCGTATGCCGGTTGCTTACGGGGCTCTTCTTGGTTTATTATTTCAGCTCATTGACCTTTCATTACCTAAAGAGCTTATGACAGGTGTTCAGCTGGTCGGGGATGCAGCGATACCAACGATTATGCTGATTTTAGGTATGCAGCTCGCAGTGATTTCTTTTAAACAAGTGGATTATCGCAATATTTCCTATGCGGTGCTGCTCAAGCTGTTTATTTCACCTCTCATCGCCTTTGGTTTTACACTTATTTTACCTGTAGATGATTTGGTGAAACAAATTATGATTTTAGTTGCAGCGATGCCGACAGCGGCGAATACAACGCTGATGGCTGTGCAATTTCGAACGAAGCCTGAGTTTGTCTCAAGCACGACGTTTCTCAGTACGATTTTAAGTATTGTGACTTTACCTGTTTTATTATGGATTTTATCCATGCACCCTCTGGGATAGGGGACGGCAAACAAAGGGGGACTTATGAATGAATGTAGATGTTCATTTTCAAGTAAGTGATGTGTTAAAAACGAAGCATTTTACGCATGCGAAAGTGTTAGCTGGGGAAAAGGGATTGTTTCGGCAGGTAAAATGGGTACATGTACTTGAAGTGCCTGCTGTAGAGGATTTGTTAAACGGAGGCGAGCTGATCTTAACGACGGCCGCGGGCTTCCATGATCAATTGGAAGTCTTTCAGGCGTTTTTAAGGCAGTTGATTGACTCAGGTGCGGCTGGACTATGTATTGAATTTGTACCGCTCCGGTTTGATGTACCGGAAGAACTGATTATTTATGCAGAAGAACGTGATTTTCCGCTTATTCTGTTTACAAAAGAAGTGAAGTTCGTCAATATTACACAGCATCTCCATACGATGATGATTGAGCGTCAGTATCAGATGATGGCGGATTTAGAAACACTGTCGTCCAAGTTGAATGAGCTTTTATTGACTCCTCATCCGCAGATGGATATTTTGGATCAAGTGTATCAGCACGTGAGAGGGATACTACTGCTGATCCCTGTTCAAGGTGAGCCGATTATTTTATGTGATTCATCCAAACAAACAGAAGAGCTTGTGATGAATTATTTACAATATGCTTCATTACCAAAAGGATATGAAGTGACGCAAAAACAAGTCCTTGCACTCAAACAAACCTTTGCAGACCTCGTCCTCATTCATCAATCGAACACGCTCTCGGAATTTGAACTGCTTGTGATGGATAAAGGAGCGAATGCCCTTGCCCAGCAAACTTTAAGAGAGATGTATACAGAAGAGCTGAAGAAGACAAAAGAGAATGAATGGCTGCAAAAATGGTTTCATGAAGAGCATACAGAAAGAGAAATCATAGAACACCTTGAGGAAACAGAAGGACTGAAAAAACCGACCGGCTGTGTGGTGATGCTCTTTCAAAAAAACCACCAAATAGAAGAAATCGCAGGGAATCTTTATTTTCTTGTCTCTTGCCGTTCTATTTTTCAGCGTGCTGGTTTCTATTTGATTGTGTACGAGCATCAAGGACAAACCTTATTTATTTTATTGAATACAAGAAAAGTTGAGGACTGGAAAGAGCGTGCAGAAAAAGCGGCAAACGACATCACGCAATTATATGACCGTGAGAAGCCCGGCGAGGCAGTCATCAATTATGGAATCGGTTCATATTGTGAGCAATTTCAGTCTATGAGAAAAAGTTTTCAAGCAGCGAAAGAAGTGCTGCATTTAAAGAAAGTGATGCCGCAACGGATAAAAAGCCCATTTTATCAAGATTTACATATGCTTCGGTTGATGCCTGTCATGAAAGAAAGCGGGTTATTAGAATGCATGGTGAAAGAGTATTTAGAGCCGGTGATTTTATATGATAAACAAAATAGCGGCAGGCTCTATCAGACGCTGAATATCTTTTTACAGACAAACGGTTCTAAAAAAGAAACCGCAAGCCAGCTCTATATTGTGAGGCAGACGCTTTATCACAGATTGGATAAGCTTCATGCTTTACTTGGTGAGGATATGATGCAAGCGCCAAAACGTCAAGCGCTTGAATTTGCGATCCTTGCTTATGAATTTTTACAGGGGAATCGCCATTAATGGTATATGTTAGATTTGCTAAGGGATCAAGTAGAGTGTCTCATGGTTCTTTTCAATCAGTTGACGATCTGTCTAATGTAATGTGTCTGGCCCCTTTTTTATAATGAGAGTAACGACACGGGCGGTCTTGTTTCAGTTTCATATGCCTCACTTTTATCCATATAATGAATGGAGAGGTCATATGCAGGACCGGTTTAAGTTTCTTTTATGATGAAAACGGATACATGGGGGCGTGGGAAGATGAAAACACATAACGCACAAGATCTTCAGGCGAAAGATGATCAGTTCATTTGGCATCATATGAAAGGGACAAACAAAGAAAATGAAAGTATGGTGATTCATGAGGCAGAAGGCGCATGGGTGACAGATATTCATGGAAATCGCTATTTAGACGGAATGTCAGGACTATGGTGTGTAAATGCCGGATATGGACGTAAAGAGCTTGCAGAAGCGGCGTATCAGCAATTAAATACGATGCCTTACTACCCACTGACACAAAGCCATGTGCCAGCGATTCAGCTGGCTGAGAAGCTCAATGAATGGCTAGGCGGGGACTATGTGATCTTCTTTTCTAACAGTGGTTCTGAAGCGAATGAAGCGGCATTTAAGATTGCCAAACAATATCATGCGCAAAAGGGAGAGAGTACACGCACAAAATTTATTTCCCGATATCGATCGTATCATGGCAACACAGCAGCAGCTCTAGCCGCAACGGGTCAAGCGCAGCGTAAGTACAAATATGAACCGTTAGGGCAGGGGTTTATCCATGTCGCACCGCCTGATATGTACCGGCATCCTGAGGATCAAGAGAGCTTGGCAAGTGCTGATGCAATCGATCAAGCGATGACGTGGGAATTAAGTGAGACCATTGCTGGGGTCATCATGGAGCCGATGATTACAGGAGGCGGTATCTTAATGCCGCCAAAAGGATATTTGAAGAAGGTGAAAGAAATCTGTGAAGATCATGGAGCGCTCCTTATTGTGGATGAAGTGATATGCGGCTTTGGCCGGACAGGAAAGCGGTTTGGATTTATGCATGAGGAAGTGAAACCAGATATCATCACCATGGCAAAAGGGATCACAAGTGGATATTTACCGCTATCTGCAACGTGCGTGAAACGAGACATTTATGAAGCGTATGCAGGAGAAGATACGTATGACAGGCTACGGCATGTGAATACATTTGGCGGTCACCCTGCTTCCTGTGCGGTGGCACTTGCTAACCTAGAGATCATGGAAAACGAGCAATTAGTGGAGCGGTCAGGCACGCTTGGCCAAGACATGCTCGAACGTTTGCAAGAGTTAAAAGAGCATCCATTTGTCGGTGATGTGAGAGGAAAAGGCCTGCTGTTTGGGATTGAGCTTGTGCAGGATCAGGCGTCAAAAAAGCCAGCTGATCCAAGTGTAGTCGGTCAATTGATTACAGAATGTAAAAAGCGAGGATTGATCATCGGGAAAAATGGCGATACAGTGGCTGGTTATAATAACGTGGCACAGCTCGCACCACCGCTAAATATCACTGATGAAGACGCCTCATTCATTATTCATACTTTAAAAGAAAGCATGGCGCAATTATAGCAGAGAGGTTTCTCTGCTTTTTTCTATGCTTTTTTCTATGTCCAGAAAGGATCAGGTCTGAATCGATCTGCTAGGCTGAATGGTCAATGTGTACACTAGGTGTATTGAAAAAAACATGCGATTCTATTACTGTAAGGAGAAGATAGAACCAATACACACGAGAAGGAGACGGCATATGAGTTTTCATGATCAACCCATTCTACCTGCTGTTCGCAATATGAAGCAATTTGAGGAATTTTTAAAAAGTCCATTTACATATGGGGTCTTACTAGATGTTCACTTAGGGCGGCTTAAGGGCATCATGAATGAGGCGAATGCGCATCATAAAAAAATGTTTGTCCATGTCGATCTCATTCACGGAATCAAACATGATGAGTACGGAACGGAATTTATTTGTCAGGAAATGAAACCAGCTGGCATTATTTCTACTAGGTCTTCTGTCATAGTAAAAGCCAAGCAGAAAAAGGTATATGCCATCCAGCGAATGTTTTTACTTGATACAAGTGCGATGGAAAAAAGCATGGAGTTTGTCGGGAAACATCGTCCAGATTTTATTGAAGTATTGCCGGGTGTCGTGCCAGATTTAATTACAGAAGTGCGCGAAAGAGCTGGAATACCAATATTTGCAGGAGGATTTATTCGAACAAAAGAAGATGTAGAAAGGGCGCTTGCAGCAGGGGCGACAGCTGTCACCACATCGAATACAGAGCTTTGGAAAGCATTCCAAAAGTGAAAAAGATAAAATGTGAAAATTGATTGACAACGTTTTCATCCTCTGTTACTATAGCACTAAGTTAATATCATGTGATGGAGAAACGGAGATCCACAACGACGCTTTACTAGGTGACAAATGACCCTGATGTAAAGTATGTTTGTTGTGGATCTTTTTTCTTTATCTTTTCTACACATTTATAGGGGATGGCAACTGAACCAGAGGAGGAATTTTTCATGACACCATTTTGGGGTGAAGTCGTTGGTACAATGCTTCTTATTATTTTCGGAGGCGGTGTGTGTGCGGCAGTCAGTTTAAAGAAATCGCTCGCTTATCAGTCCGGCTGGATTGTAATCGCTTTCGGATGGGGATTTGCAGTAGCAATTGCAGCTTATGCCACTGGAGGAATCAGCGGTGCACATTTAAACCCGGCGCTGACAATAGGTCTTGCATTAGAAGGAAGTTTTCCTTGGGCTGATGTTCCAATGTATATTGTCGGTCAAATGCTTGGCGCATTACTCGGAGCTATTATTGTCTTCTTACATTACTTACCGCACTGGAAAGCGACAGACGATCCAGGTGCAAAACTAGGCGTATTCTCAACTGGTCCTGCGATTCCGCATACTTTTGCAAACGTGCTCAGTGAAGTCATTGGTACATTTGTATTGGTGGTAGGAATTTTAGCGATTGGTGCAAATAAATTTGCAGACGGAGTCAATCCGCTGATTGTTGGTTTCTTAATTGTCGCAATTGGTCTTTCATTAGGTGGTACAACTGGTTACGCAATTAACCCTGCACGTGATTTAGGTCCAAGAATCGCACATGCCATTCTGCCGATTCCAGGTAAAGGTCCATCAAATTGGAAATATGCTTGGGTTCCTGTTGTTGGTCCAATTTTGGGCGGTGCATTTGGCGGTGTTTTCTATAATGCAGCCTTTAAAGCGAACGTCACACCAGCCTTTTGGATTGTAAGCGTTATTTTAGTTGTGGTATTGTTAGGACTCTATGTTTCTACGAAAAACCAGACAAATGCTGTCAATGAAAGTATGTAAGGGGAGGAAAACATCATGGCAAAAGAAAAATATATTCTCGCATTAGATCAAGGGACAACAAGCTCAAGAGCGATCTTATTTGATCAAGAAGGTAAAATTGCCCATACAGCTCAGAAGGAATTCAATCAATATTTTCCGAACCCAGGCTGGGTAGAACACAATGCAAATGAAATTTGGAGCTCTGTTCTATCAGTTATTTCAACTGCTTTAATCGAATCAGGAATTGAAGCAGATCAAATCGCCGGTATCGGAATTACGAACCAGCGTGAGACAGCTGTCGTTTGGGATAAACATACAGGCGCACCCGTTTACAATGCAATTGTTTGGCAGTCACGACAAACATCTGGTATATGTGATGAGCTAAAAGCGCAAGGGCACAATGAAACGTTTAGAAATAAAACGGGTCTACTCATTGATGCTTATTTCTCAGGTACTAAAGTGAAATGGATTTTAGACAATGTAGAAGGTGCTCGTGAGAAAGCAGAAAATGGTGACTTGCTTTTTGGCACAATTGATACATGGCTCATTTGGAAAATGACTGGCGGTCAATCACACGTGACAGATTATTCGAATGCATCAAGAACGTTAATGTTCAATATTTACGATCTGAAATGGGATGAAGAACTACTTGATATTTTAGGTGTTCCAGCTTCCATGCTGCCAGACGTCAAACCATCATCACACATTTATGGTGAAACAACAGACTATCACTTCTTCGGTAAAAATATTCCGATTGCAGGAGCGGCAGGAGATCAGCAGTCTGCGTTATTCGGTCAGGCTTGCTTTGAAGAAGGAATGGCGAAGAACACATATGGTACAGGATGTTTCATGTTGATGAATACAGGGGAAAAAGCAATTAAGTCGGATCATGGATTGTTAACGACGATTGCATGGGGCATTGACGGCAAAGTTGAATATGCTTTAGAAGGAAGTATTTTCGTTGCTGGCTCAGCGATCCAGTGGCTGCGTGATGGACTTAGAATGTTTAAAGACTCAAAAGACAGTGAAGCTTATGCTGAGCGTGTTGAGTCAACTGACGGCGTATATGTTGTACCAGCATTCGTTGGTTTAGGCACACCATATTGGGATAGTGATGTCCGAGGCGCTGTATTCGGTTTAACACGCGGTACTTCTAAAGAGCACTTTGTTCGTGCAACGTTAGAATCACTTGCTTATCAAACGAAAGATGTTTTAGATGCGATGGAAAAAGATTCAAACATCTCACTTAAAACATTGCGTGTCGATGGCGGGGCTGTAAAGAATGATTTCTTAATGGGCTTCCAAAGTGATTTGCTCGATGTACCAGTAGAACGTCCAGAAATTAATGAAACGACGGCACTCGGTGCGGCCTATCTTGCGGGAATAGCAGTTGGCTTCTGGAACGACCGTTCAGACATTGCAAAACAATGGAACCTTGACAAGCGCTTTGAACCTAAAATGGAAGAAGACAGCCGTGACTCGTTATACAACGGGTGGAAAAAGGCTGTAAAAGCAGCTCAAGCTTTCAAATAAACAAAAAGTATGGTATACTTCAAGTAAGTTAATAGAACGGTTGGAGAACTGGAGAGACCGCAAGCACCGAAGTGTAGAAATACGCTTTGGGTGTTTGCGGTCTCTTTTTCTTTACCGTACAACATGGGAGGAACAAGAGATGACTTTTTCTAGCTTAGAAAGAGAACAAATGCTTCAGGACATGACAAAAAAACCATATGATGTGTTTATCATTGGTGGGGGTATTACTGGCGCTGGTACAGCACTTGATGCGGCTTCACGCGGAATGCGTGTCGGTCTTGCGGAAATGCAGGACTTCGCAGCAGGTACGTCTAGCCGCTCAACGAAACTTGTACATGGCGGACTTCGTTATTTAAAACAATTTGAAGTGAAAATGGTCGCAGAGGTCGGTAAAGAGCGTGCCATCGTATACGAAAACGGTCCTCATGTGACAACGCCAGAATGGATGCTTCTTCCAATGCATAAAGGCGGGACATTCGGTAAGTTTTCAACTTCAATCGGACTTAGAGTATATGACTTTTTAGCTGGCGTTAAGCATAGTGAACGCAGAAGTATGCTAAGTGCAAAAGAGACACTTGCAAAAGAACCGCTAGTGAAAAAGGATGGCTTAAAAGGCGGGGGCTACTATGTTGAATACCGTACAGATGATGCACGCCTGACAATTGAAGTCATGAAAGAGGCTGTGAAATTCGGGGCAGAAGCGGTCAACTATGCGAAAGTAAAAGAATTTATTTATGATAAAGGCAAAGTTGTCGGTGTTGTCATTGAAGATGTGATGACGCAAAAAACATACGACGTATATGCGAAGAAGATTGTCAATGCGACTGGTCCTTGGGTCGATCAGCTAAGAGACAAGGATCACTCAAAAGAGGGGAAACATTTACAGCATACTAAAGGAATTCACTTAGTATTTGACCAATCTGTTTTCCCATTAAAACAAGCAATCTACTTTGACACACCTGATAAACGAATGGTCTTTGCGATTCCAAGAGAAGGAAAAACGTATGTGGGAACAACAGATACAGTTTACAAAAAACAGCTGGAACATCCGCGTATGACAAAAGCAGATCGTGATTACGTGATCAAAGCCATTCAATATATGTTCCCAGATCTTCATATTACAGAGAAAGACGTTGAATCTAACTGGGCTGGTCTTCGTCCACTCATTCATGAAGAAGGAAAAGATCCTTCAGAAATTTCTCGTAAGGATGAGGTATGGACATCATCTTCAGGCTTAATCACGATTGCTGGCGGTAAATTAACAGGTTACCGTAAAATGGCTGAACACATTGTGAATCTTGTACGTGATGGACTTAAAGAGGAAACTGGAAAAGATTTCGGACCATGTAAAACGAAACATATGCCAATTTCAGGCGGACATGTAGGCGGTTCAAAAAATATGGCATCCTTTGTTCAAGCGAAAACGGCAGAAGGAGCATCCGTTGGTTTGACAGAACCGATTGCACAAAAATTAGCTGAGAAATATGGCTCAAACGTCAGCAATGTCTTCAAGCGTGTGGAGCAGCTTCAAGAGGAAGCAGACAAACGAAACATTCCCGCATATGTGTTGGCTGAACTTGTCTATGCGATCGAAGAAGAATTGGCTGTTACACCTGTCGATTTCTTCTTGAGAAGAACAGGCAGCCTATTATTTAATATCAATTGGGCAAAAACGTATGCTCAGCCTGTTGTTGACTATATGGCAGATCGTTTTGGCTGGGATGAAGCGACAAAACAGAAACATCAAACTGAATTAGACCGACTATTCCATGAAGCAGTCGTACCGCTTGATGCTGAATAAGTAAAAAGCCGATCGTGTATCGGCTTTTTTTATTTTGTTCATCGTTTTTTCATATGTTCATGATATAACATGACATGAAGGATAATTCCATATAAAATAACAGTAGATGTTATTTTATTGATGATAAGAGCTGGGAGGACGACCATGAGTTGGAATACGAATTATGAGCGTTGGATCAATGAGAAGCACCTGGATACTGAACTAAGGGAATGGCTGGAGGCACATCAAGATGATCATCAAGCGCTTGAAGACTGCTTCTACAAAAACCTTGAGTTTGGTACTGGAGGAATGCGCGGAGAAATTGGTGCTGGAACGAACCGAATGAATGTTTACACTGTTCGAAAAGCATCTGCTGGTCTTGCTGCGTATATTGCAGCACATGGAGAGGATGCAAAAAAAAGAGGCGTCGCCATTGCCTATGATTCACGCCATAAATCTCCTGAATTTGCGATGGAAGCAGCCAAAACACTTGCTTCACATGGCATTCAAACATACGTATTTGACGAACTGCGTCCGACACCAGAACTCTCTTTTGCAGTTCGAGAACTGAATGCCTTTGCAGGGATTGTTGTGACAGCAAGTCACAATCCGCCAGAATATAATGGCTATAAAGTTTATGGAGAAGATGGAGGCCAAATGCCCCCATTTGAAGCAGATCAAGTCATTAAAGAAGTAGATGCCATCGAAAATGAATTAGCCATTTCAGTGGAATCAGAAGAAGTATTGAAGCAAAATGGTTTGATCCGCATGATTGGTGAAGAAATCGATCAAGCGTATATGGAAAAATTAAAAACGATTCGTGTGCACCCTGAGCTTGCAAAAGAAGTCGATGTCAAAGTGGTGTTTACCCCGCTTCACGGGACGGCGAATAAACCTGTCCGAAACGGACTTCAGGCATTTGGTTATAAGCATGTGACGGTTGTGCCTGAACAGGAAAAACCAGATCCGCAATTCTCGACGGTCACGTCTCCAAATCCAGAGGAGCATGCCGCTTTTGAATACGCCATCAAGCTTGGCGAAAAGCAAAATGCTGATATTTTGATTGCGACAGATCCAGATGCAGATCGATTAGGTATCGCTGTGAAAAATCATGATGGTGAATTTACCGTTTTGACCGGCAACCAAACAGGCGCCTTACTACTTCATTATTTATTATCTGAAAAACAAAAACTAGGTCAGCTGCCGCCTCGCCCCGTTGTGATGAAAACGATTGTGACAAGTGAGCTTGGGCGTGCTGTTGCCTCAGCATTTGGAGCTGACACGATTGATACGCTCACTGGCTTTAAATTTATCGGAGAAAAAATCAAGCAGTTTGAAGAAAGCGGAGAATACACGTTTCAATTCGGCTATGAAGAAAGCTACGGCTATTTGATCGGTGATTTTGCACGAGATAAAGATGCAGTTCAAGCGGCGCTATTAGCAGTTGAGGTCGCAGCCTTTTATAAGAAACAAGGGAAGTCATTATATGATGCGCTTGTTGATATTTTTAAGGAATTTGGATTTTACAGAGAAGGGTTAAAGTCATTAACCTTAAAGGGGAAAGTAGGAGCAGAGCAGATTTCTGCTATTCTTCATACCTTTAGATCAAACCCGCCAGCTTCTATCGCCGGTCAGCGCATTACGGTCATTGAGGATTATCAATCAAGTCAAAGACACCTTGTGGCTGAAAAGAAAGAAGAAACGATTCATCTGCCGGCATCAAACGTCCTGAAATATTTCCTTGAAGATGGCTCATGGTTTTGTTTACGACCTTCTGGTACGGAGCCTAAAGTCAAATTTTATATTGCAGTCAAAGGCACATCGTTAACAGACAGCGAAGAAAAGCTGAAACACTTATCAGAAGAAGTCATGAAAGTCGTCTATGACATTGTGGAAGAAACAGCTAAATAAAACATCACAAAGCCATCATGTCATGCATGATGGCTTTTTCTCAGTCAAAAGGATGAGAAAAAATCATCCTTTTTGAGAAAGAGCCGCACAGATGCTCATGGTATAATCAACATATTGATAAGAGAGGCAGTAAAAGCCGGGGGTACACACGATGGGAGATTACCAAGAAAAAGTCAAAACATTAAAAACGTTAAAAGAAATTGCTGAAAAGCTAAATGAAGGGATGGAAATGAAGGAAACGCTTCATGAAGTGCTTCATATGCTTATGGAAGTGACAGGCTTTCAAACAGCATGGATTTATTTTATAGAAGAAGACGGATCGTATGAACTAATGGCAGAAGTATGCTTACCTGAAGCGTTGGCAAAGGATCGAAAGCAATTGATGTGTCAAAACGATTGCTATTGCATCAACCGCTACACGAAAGGCTCACTGCAATCAGCTACCAATATCATCAATTGTAAACGGATTGAAACGGCGATTGAGCAAAAGCTTGGAGATACAGAAGGAATTACCCATCATGCAACCGTTCCGCTCCAAGCATGTAAGCGTACGTTTGGCTTATTAAATGTGGCGGCAAAAGGGAAGGTCACATTTACACAGGAGGAGCTGAATCTGCTTGAAAGTATTGCACTGCAAATTGGTACGGCTATTCAGCGCATGAAGCTTGTGCAAAATGAGCAGCAGCATGCACTTTTAGAAGAACGAAACCGGCTTGCGCAGGATTTACACGATTCTGTGAATCAAATGCTGTTTTCCGTGAGTTTGACTGCAAAGGCAGCGCGTCAAATGACAAGTGATCAAAAATTAGGTGAAATGATTGATTTTATTCAGCATTTATCACAAGATGCCCTCATTGAAATGCGATCACTCATCTGGCAGTTAAGACCAAAAGGGCTTGAAAAAGGATTTACAACAGCGATTGAAGAGTATGCACAGCTTTTAGGTCTAAATTGTTCATTGTCTTTATCAGGCTGTATGGAAATAGATCATTCAAAGCACGAAACCTTATTTCGCGTATGCCAAGAAGCTCTAAATAATTGCCAAAAGCATGCGGGCGTTGAGAAAGTAGAGGTCAAACTGGAGCAATCAGGAGATACGTTTGGTATGAAAATCATCGATCAGGGAAAGGGATTTCAGTATGATGAACAAATGAGTCTTCCTTCATTTGGGCTGAAAGGGATGGCTGACCGTATCCGAAGAGCAGGAGGTACATTTTGCATCAATTCTGAGCTAGGGAAGGGAACGACGATTGATGTGAAAGTACCATTTTCTCAAGAAAGGAAGGGATTGTCATGAGGGTAGTCATTGCAGATGATCATCACATTGTCAGAAAAGGGCTGGTCTTTTTCTTGCAAACCCAGCCAGATGTGGACATCGTTGGTGAAGCATCCAATGGAGAAGAGGCACTACAGGTAGTGAGGCAGACAAAGCCTGACATTGTCTTGATGGATCTCTCTATGCCTGTAATGAATGGGATTGAGGCGACAAAGCAAATGACGCTGGATATGCCGGATGTCCGCATTGTCATTCTGACAAGCTATGCAGATAAGGACTATGTGATCCCTGCTATCCAAGCGGGAGCAAAGGCTTATCAGCTCAAAGATGTAGCACCTGAAAAGCTTCTCACGACAATGATTGAGGTGCAAAATGGTACGTACCAGCTAGATGGTCATATTACAGCTTTTCTTGTCCAGCATCTAACTGAACCTAAAGAGCAGAAATGGGCATTGATGAACGAACTGACCAATAGAGAACGTGATGTCTTATTTGAAATCGCAAAAGGGAAAAGTAACAAAGAAATTGCCTCATCGCTGTTTATTTCTGAAAAGACTGTGAAAACTCACGTGTCTCATGTGCTATCAAAGTTAGAGCTGGCAGATCGAACTCAGGCCGCTCTATATGCGGTAGATTATCAAAAAAATCAGCCGAAAGAGCTGTTGTAAACAGTCATGGTGGACATTCCAAAAGACTTCATGAGTATTTCTCATGAAGTCTTTTCTTCTTTATGAAAGGCGGTGAGTAAAAGGCTGAAAACAAAGAGCTAAAATAAAGTTCATTCTAGCCCTATGTCAACAATCTGAAAGAAAATCAGCCTTTTCCTTTATGTGTACATCGGTTCAGCATATGCTTCAGCAACGGCAGCCTCTGAAGCATGGTCGATATACTGCAGGAGTCCATATAAACATTTTTCAACATCTGCATCGTTCCGGTTAAATTGATACGCATGTAAGAAATGCTCAATACGTTTCGAGAGCAAGTCATCTTGCGTACGTACCATAAGAATAAGTAAATTATCCCACTGCGAGCGATGCGTATAATAAAGTGCCTTATCATAATCTGCCACATTCATTAAACCTTCTCCTTTCCCTTGAGAAGTCCTCATTAGTTTGCTCGGATCAGGTCGACTTTTTCAGGGGAAAAGTTGGTGTCTGCATAAACTGGGTACCGGGAATTATAGGCTGAATAAATGCTTGATGTATGAAAAAGAACCAACCAGCAAAACCTAAACAAAATACAAAATAGATATGAAAGTGAGAATATTGATATCATGCACCCGAAATTATGGATGCTTTTTGCAGCAGGAATTGTTTTATTTGGCAGTCTGATGATTCATCCATCTTCACAAGCAGCCGAGCGTCCGGCAGAGAATTGGGAAAGACTTGCGTATACTGCCTTGCAAGATGAATATGAAGGCGCCGCTTTAAACGATTATCATTACATTGGACGTACACAAGTGAATGAAGATCAAACAAAAGATGTGTTTCGCGTGACCGTGAAGGAAGGCTCCACACGATTTGCAGCACATGCAGAAATTTATTTTCATCCGGTGACGGGTCATTTGATTAGTATTAACGTGTTTCGGTTATAAAAAAGCACCTCTTTTAAAAAGAGGTGCTCCAGCTGAAAAGAAGATTTATTTCATGCTTCCTTGAAGATATGAGCGAATATCCACACCGAGTGAATCCGCTAAACGCTGTCCATAATCTTCATCTGCACGATAGAAGTTGCAGATCGCAAGTAATTTCGTTTTTTCATTTACGTCTTTCAAGTCAGCTGTCAAGTTTTTGATCAATGCTTGTTTCTCTTCTTCAGAGTAGCTTCGATATTTTTCTCCAGCTTGTTTGAAATCGTTTGGTTTTTCGATTTTTTGTCTCACCATACGGTCACCGTGAAGAACCGGTTCACTTTCTTTGTAGTGAGGGTTTTCTTTTGGCTGATCGTCATAACGGTTTGGTTCATAGTTAATATGACCGCTTGGACGAGTTGTTGTCATAAAGCCATCCTGTTGGTTATTGTGAACAGGCGCATAAGGACAGTTCACTGGGATGCGCATGTAGTTTGCACCTAGGCGGTGACGCTGCGTGTCAGGATAAGAGAACAGACGACCTTGAAGCAGTTTGTCTTCAGATGCTTCAATTCCTGGTACTAGGGCACTTGGCGTGAAAGCAGCTTGCTCTGTTTCAGCAAAGAAATTTTCTGGATTGCGGTTCAGTGTCATGCGGCCCACTTTTTGCAGCGGATAATCTTCCTCGCTCCACGTTTTCGTCGGATCACATGGATCATAATCTAGTTCATCATAATCACTGAGCGGCATAAGCTGAACGTAAAGATCCCATGCTGGATAATTTCCTTTTTCAATACGATCATACAAGTCTCTTGTCGCATGTTGGAAGTCGTTTGCTTGAATTTCTGCAGCTTCTTCCATCGATAAATTGCGAATGCCTTCTGATGGTCTCCAGTGGTATTTCACATATTTTGTTTCTCCGTATTTGTTTACCCATCTAAACGTATGAACACCAGAACCGCGCATTTCAGCGTAGTTCGCAGGAATACCTTCGTCAGAGAAGAGCCATGTGAGCATGTGAGTGGATTCAGGTGTTAACGTCATAAAATCCCAATAACGGTCAGGATCTTGAATGTTTGTTACAGGATCTGGCTTGAGAGAGTGAACCATATCAGGGAATTTGAGTGCATCACGAATAAAGAAGATCGGCAAGTTGTTCCCAACTAGATCATAGTTGCCTTCTTCTGTATAAAATTTGACAGCGAAGCCGCGAGGGTCACGTAATGTTTCAGGCGAACCTTTAGGATGAATAACCGTTGAGAAACGGACAAAAACGTCTGTTTGTTTGCCTTTTTCACTTAAGAAGGCTGCTCTTGTATGTTTCTCCATGCTATTTTCTACTTCAAATACACCATAAGCGCCGGCGCCTCTTGCATGAACGACGCGCTCTGGAATACGTTCACGGTCAAAGTGTGCAAGTTTTTCAATCAAATGGTAATCATCAAGAAATGAAGGCCCCCTGTGACCAGCAGTTCTTGAGTTTTGATTATCGCCAACTGGCACGCCTTGATTCGTTGTCAAATTTTTATGATTAGAATTTGTCATTCTTTTTCTCCTCCTGTAAACAAAAAATGGTTTCTAGCAATCTATATACCCTAATTATATTGAATCAAACATGATAGTCAATATTTATTTATAATAATTTTAAATAAATTATTATTACAAGAAGGTAAAGAAAAAGACGAAAGAAATAAATTCTTTCGCCTTAGAGCAGAAGCTCTCTTAGAGCATCTTTGTTTTGTGTTAAATCATTTAATGTGTATTGGTCAAGAACGCGTAAATAAGCAGTGAGTGCTTCATGAAGTACGTGCTTTAATGAACAAATCGGGGAGATAATACAGCTGTTTTTCTTCGGATCAAAGCATTCAACCATGACTAAATCATCCTCTGTATAGCGGACAACCTCACCAATATTAATGCTTTCTGGGCTTTTCCCCAGCCTAATCCCACCATTTCTTCCGCGGATCGTTTCTACATAACCACGTTTTCCTAGATGGTAAATTACCTTTGTCAGGTGATTTTTCGAAATGCCATAAATATCGGCAATCTGCTGAATATTTGACAGTTCATTGTTTTCTCTCGAAGCTAAATAAATGAGTACCCTTAATGAGAAATCTGTATAATTCGTAAGTTTCATTTGGACGACCTCTAAACCTAATAGAGTTTTGTATCATCGTAACACATTTTAGACAAAAACTGTTCGAGAAAGTGCTAAATGTGACAACATTTAAAACATGTATTATAAATATTGCTTTTATATGTTGTCTTCCATTACGATAAAGATGTATTTAAAATACATCTTTTTGAAAGAAGGAATAACGATGTTATCCACAGATCAAATGAATGCCATTAAACAATCAGCCCCTCTTCTAAAAGCTGAGGGAACAAAACTTGTGACAGTTTTTTATCAAAATATGATCAGACAGCATCCAGAGCTACTCAATCAGTTTAATAAAACAAATCTCATGAATGGAAGCCAGCCAGAGGCGCTTGCCGCAACACTCTATCAAGCTGCACTGCACATTGACCGCTTGGCAGACTTGCTTCCTGCTGTGAAACAAATTGCCCATAAGCATGTCAGTGTCATGGTGAAAAAAGAGCAGTACCCAATCGTCGGATATCACCTTCTTGAAGCAATGAAAGAGGTATTTGGGTTATCAGAGGAAGATGACACATTGTTGGCTTGGAAGGCTGCATATGACATCATTGCGAATATATTCATCACCATTGAGACAGAAATGATGGCTGAAAATGTGAAACAAACTGGTGGATGGGCAGATGTCAAACCGTTTATTGTGAAGAAAAAGAAACAAGAATCTCCATCACTCATTTCCTTTTATTTAGTACCAGAGGATGAATCTGAGCTACCAATGTATGAAGCTGGTCAATACATTACGGTGCAGGTAGATATGCCGGGTGAAGCCTATGTATGCAGCAGACAATACAGTTTATCAGATCAATATCACCCATCTTACTATCGCATCACAGTGAAACGAGATGGGCATGTCTCCACATTCCTGCATGATGAAATGGAAGAAGGCGATGTTCTTCACGTCAGTATGCCGCAGGGAATGTTCTGCTTGCAAGATGAAACAAAAGAACCCGTTTATTTGATTAGTGCCGGTTCTGGTGTCACACCAATGATTGGTTTAGTGAAAACAGCGTCGCATAACAATCAGCCATTCACGATGATTCATGCAGACAGACTAGAGGATGTAACTGCTTTTGAACAAGAGTTTGAACACGTCCTCACTTCATCTTCAGAGGGGAGTATTATCCTTTGTAACGAACAATTTGAAAAGAGTGTAAAGAGTGAGCTGGTTGAGAAGGTGGCTACGCGGATTGACCGACCTTTTCTTCAATCAGTCATTGGTGAAGGAAAAGGCCAATTTTATGTTTGCGGTTCCCCAGCATTTACTCAAGAGATGATCCTTATTCTAAAAGCGATGGACATTCCGGAAGAGAATATCCATTTTGAAGCGTTCGGCGGGCAGTCCATGAAAGAGATGGAAGTCGTCTAAACAACTGGCTGAACATCATGTTTTTTTAGGTACGATCATATAGTAGGGATAAGTCCGATGAGGAGGGATGGTTTCCTTGAGCGTATCTGAAAAGCGTCTTTTACAACGAGCCATTGATGAAATTACAGAAATTGCAGAAGGATTTGGTCTAGATTTTTATCCGATGAGGTATGAAATCTGTCCCGCGGAGATTATTTATACATTCGGTGCATATGGCATGCCAACACGATTTAGCCACTGGAGCTTTGGAAAGCAATTTCACAAAATGAAGCTTCATTATGATTTAGGATTAAGCAAAATTTATGAGCTGGTGATTAATTCAAATCCTTGCTATGCCTTTCTCCTTGATAACAATTCGCTTGTTCAAAATAAACTAATTGTGGCTCATGTCTTGGCACACTGCGATTTCTTTAAAAACAACTGCCGTTTCCAAAACACTAAACGAGATATGGTGGAAAGTATGTCAGCGGCAGCAGAGCGAATTAAAGAATATGAACATATCCACGGTACAAAAGAAGTCGAGTCCTTTTTAGATGCTGTATTGGCATTGCAGGAGCATATTGATCCGTCGCTTGTTCGTTCAAAATTAAGCTGGAATCTCGACGATGAAGATGAATATGAAGAGGACAAACCAAAACGTCAAACGCCATATGATGATTTGTGGGGAATGGATGAACCGAAAACACGTGAGAAAAAGAAAACGATCAAGCAATTCCCCCCAAAGCCAGAAAAAGATATATTGCTCTTTATCGAGGCACACTCCCGGGAGCTAGAGCCTTGGCAGCGGGATGTGCTGACGATGCTGAGAGAGGAAATGCTCTATTTTTGGCCACAGCTAGAAACGAAAATCATGAATGAAGGCTGGGCATCGTATTGGCACCAGCGGATTATGCGTGAACTTGATTTAGATTCAAGTGAATCGATTGAATTTGCCAAATTAAATGCAGGTGTCGTGCAGCCATCTAAGACAGGAATCAATCCTTACTATTTAGGGCTGAAGATTTTTGAAGATATTGAAGAGCGCTACGATCATCCATGTGAGGAATTAAAAAAAGCAGGAGTGACGGAAGGGTCGGGTCGCAGCAAAATGTTTGAAGTGCGGGAAATTGAATCAGACATTTCTTTTATTCGAAATTACTTAACGAAAGACCTTGTGATGAGGGAAGATTTGTACTTGTTTCAAAAGCAGGGGAGAGACTATAAAGTCATTGATAAAGAATGGAAGGCAGTCCGTGATCAGCTAGTCAGTATGAGGGTCAATGGCGGCTTTCCGTATTTGACAGTCATCGATGGCGACTATTTAAAAAACAATGAACTCTATATTAAACATTGGTATGAAGGCATTGAGCTCGATCTCAAATACTTAGAAAAGGTGCTTCCATATTTGTATCAGCTATGGGGAAGAAGTGTGCACATCGAGTCAGTTCTTGAAGGAAAAGAAGTGATGTTTTCATACGATGGAAAAGGGGTTCATAGGAAGTATCTCACTTAATGATCAAAAAAGATGTCTACGAATAGACATCTTTTTTTGTGATTAGCACTTTATTGGTTCTTCAGCAGTTTGAAAATGTGTTTCGCTTGATCTGTATTTTCCATGAGCCCTTTTAGCTGTTCGCTTGTTGGCCCATAAGCATAAAATGGTACTTCATCCCCTGTATGACCCGATGTGGTCCAGCCTGTATGAGACCTCGTATTGATGACTTTTTCGATGGCATCATCAATTTGAACAGGATCTTTTGTTTCAGCTGCCTTTTGAATAGAGGCGATTTCCTCTTTTGTGAAATCAAGGTCGATGTATTGTTTGAGCGCAGTCTCGACCGTCATACCCCCTACAATTTTGTTTGCAATGAAATCAGGTGTCTTTTTTGCTGCTTTGACAGGCTGATAATCCCAGCTGCCCGAGCCGTCTGCCCCGAAGGAAAGGCCGCCAGTTGAATGATCTGCTGTCGTGATGACTAACGTATTTTTATCCTTTTTTGCGAAACGAATGGCTTCTTCAAATGCTTTTTCAAAATCTTTCATCTCACTCATTGCACTGACAATATCGTGGTCATGTCCAGCCCAGTCAATTTGACTGCCTTCAACCATGAGGAAAAATCCTTTTTTGTTTTTAGACAGCTGTTTGATGGCTGAGGATGTCATGTCTTGCAAGGAAGGGGTCGTTTTATCACGATCAATTGCTTTATCGAGACCACCGTCAGCAAAAATACCTAACAATTTTTGCTGTTTGTTTTTTTGTAATTCAGCTTTATTGGTTACGTAACGATAGCCTGCTTTTTGAAATTCTTTCGTCAAATCACGATCTTTGCGGACAAAATCGATCAGTCCTCCGCCAAGCATGACATCGACTGTATGCTGTTTGCCAATTTTCTCATCGAAGAAATCATCAGCAATGGCTGCTGTGTTTTTTCTAGAAACATCGTGGGCGGCATACGCAGCAGGTGTCGCATTGGTTAATTCAGATGTGACGACGAGACCAGTAGACTTTCCTTTGCGTTTTGCTTCTTCTAATACTGTTTTTAGTTTTTTGCCATTTTTGTTTACACCAATGGCGTTGTTGTATGTCTTTTGACCAGTTGCCATGGCTGTCCCAGCTGCTGCTGAATCAGTAATGTTACTTTTAGAATCATCAGGGTATGTTTTATGCATGCCAGTGAGGTAAGGGTCAAACGCTGTTTGCTTGGAAAGATCACCGTTGTGTTTAAATGAGCGGTAAGTTGAAAGGTAAGGTGTTCCCATGCCATCTCCAATGAGCACGATCACATTTTGTACGTCATTTTTTGGTTTCTTTTTAGCCTCAGCTTTGTCAGCCTGTCCAAATTCAATTCCTGAAAAAATACCAATCGATAACACTGATGCGGCTGCGATTGCAGCTATTTTCGTTTTCGAGCTTTTCAACACACTCATTCATTTTGCCTCCTCATTGTTTATGTATCGCTCTCACGTTTACAATGGTAGAACAGAAGTGTGGATTCCAAATGACAGCACCGTAAAGTTCACTTTAAAATTGTAAAGGTCCACTTTACATAGAATGAACCAAAAAGAGAAATGAATGTATGATTTATCTATGACAAGATGCATTTGTTTTGTCATGATTGTGTAATAAAAATGAAATAAAAAGAACCCTAAAAAAAAATATTTTTTGCCGAATTAATAAGCATAATGTCGTAGGAAGTCAAGACTATTTCTTCTGGTATTCGATCCTTATAATAGAAAGTAGATAAAAATTCGGATCACGATAGATACATACAGGAGGAACAAATGAAAAAACAATTGATCACAGCTGCAAGTGCAGTTCTACTTGGGACGACATTATTTGCCGGAGCTGCCTCAGCACAATCAGTAAAGGTTCAAAAAGGTGACTCTCTTTCTGTTCTAGCGAAAAAATACAAAACAACCGTGAGTAAGATTAAATCAGACAATAAACTGAAATCTAACACTATTTATGTTGGACAAACCTTAAAAGTAAATGGTACTTCTTCAAAAAAGGTAACGAAAACATCAAAAACAACAACAAAAGTAAAAGCGTCTTCAACGACAGCCACTCATAAAGTTGTCAAAGGAGATACTTTATCTAAAATCGGCAAAAAATATGGAATGACAGTGAAAGAGCTGAAATCGTTAAATAAACTCAAAACAGATCTGATTAAAATTGGACAAAAGCTGAAAGTGAAAAAGACGTCCAAAGTGAAACCAACACCTGTCAAAGAAAAAACAGTTGCTACTTCTTCTTTAAATACGTCTAAACTCGTAGCAGATGCGAAAGCACAAAACGGTACACCATATAAATGGGGTGGAACGACACCGAAAGGCTTTGATTGCAGCGGTTTTATGTGGTATATCATTAACAAACAAACAAAGATTTCAAGACAAACGACTGAAGGTTTTTGGGGATCAATGAAAAGCGTCTCAACACCTAAAGTTGGAGATTTTGTCTTCTTTACAACCTATAAATCTGGCCCATCTCACATGGGTGTCTACCTTGGGAACAACAAGTTTATCCACGCTGCTTCTGATGGTGTGACGATCAGCGATATGACTTCAAGCTATTGGAAGCCAATTTACCTTGGCGCAAAGACATTTGTAAATTAATAATGGATCTTAAGAGACTGCTTACTAGGCAGTCTCTTTTTTTGTATATCGTTTGCGCAGCTAAAACAGTCCTTTATCATAGCTCTCTATGAGTCTAAAGGCTTTTAAATAAGCAAAAGTGAAGACAAGTTATCAAAAGAATAATTTTATTTTCACTTTATAAAAATTATATCAAAAAAGTATAATTTTGTATGTTGTATAATAAATAGAAGAGGCAAAGCTATGATTTGAATAAAGATTGAAGAAAATCTACCATGAATATTGACAAGTATTTTGTTGATAAATAAGAATTTTCACTCTGTTTTGAAAAAAAGTGTTTTCATTTTTTAATTTTCATATATAATAATTTTACGCCACCAATTTATTGCGCTAAATCAAATCTAAATATTCAGAAAATAAAGTGAATTATGAAGTGGTGGCGTCTTTAGACGGATACTAAGTTTTGGGAGTGATGGTATGAGCAATTCGTTGTTTAGAAAGAAGAGCATTTCAGAGCTAATTGCGGCAACACAAGGGGAAAAAGCGTTAAGAAAGGAATTAGGTTCATTTGACTTAACGATGCTTGGTATTGGAGCGATTATCGGTACAGGGATATTTGTTCTGACAGGTACAGGAGCCGTTACAGCAGGACCAGGACTTATTTTATCATTTGTGATTGCAGGTCTTGCATGTTTATTTGCGGCATTGTCATATGCGGAATTCGCTTCCACAGTGCCAGTATCAGGATCTGTTTATACATTTACGTACGCATCTATGGGAGAATTTTTAGCGTTTATCATTGGCTGGGATTTGATATTAGAATATATGCTAGCCGCTAGTGCCGTTTCAGCAGGCTGGTCAGGCTACTTTGTGTCGTTTTTAAATGGGATAGGGATTCATATACCGGTTGAATTAACAGCAGCACCAGGTGGTTTAAAGGGTCAAGTGACATATTTTAATCTTCCTGCATTTATTATTTTAATGATCATCACCTTCTTGCTGTACTTCGGTATTAAAGAATCAAAACGAGTCAACAACATCATGGTCATTATGAAAATTGCGGTGATTCTGCTCTTTATTTTAGTCGCTGTGAAATATGTAAAACCTGAAAACTGGACACCATTCGTTCCTTTTGGAACTTCAGGCGTGTTAAGTGCAGCAGCTCTCGTATTCTTTGCATTTATCGGATTTGATGCAGTTGCTTCTGCGGCAGAGGAAACAAAAAATCCATCCCGCAACTTGCCAAGAGGAATCATCACTTCCTTATTGATTTGTACCATGTTGTATGTGGTAGTCAGTGCCATCATGACAGGCATTGTTCCATTTATGAACTTTGAGGGAGTATCCCATCCAGTGTCTCTTGTTTTACAAGTAGCCGGTCAAAATTGGGTGGCGGGTATTGTAGATGTTGGGGCGATTTTAGGGATGACCACGGTCATGCTTGTCATGCTGTACGGCCAAACACGTGTCATGTTTGCCATGTCTCGTGATGGCTTGGTACCAAAGGTTCTTTCAAAGGTTCATCCAAAACATAAAACACCTTATATCAATACTCTTTTCTTTGGGACATTGTCAGCATTAATGGGTGGATTCATTCCGCTTGATGAGTTGGCAAGTCTAGTGAACATCGGAACACTTTCAGCTTTCATTTTGATTTCAGTTGCTGTCATTGTCATGAGAAAAACACAGCCTGATTTACCGAGAGCATTCAGATGCCCCGCAGTGCCGCTCATTCCAATCTTGGCTATTCTATCTTGCGGACTGCTCATTTATAAGCTTGGCACCATCACATTTGTTCGTTTCTTAATCTGGCTTGCCATTGGGCTTGTTGTCTATTTCTTATATTCAAGAAAGCACTCCGAATTAAACAAAAAATAAGAGTGTACAGAAAAAGCCAGTCAAGTATGACTGGCTTTTTAGTATTAAAAACCTAATTGAAGATCGACATCAATCGAGACGATCGCATAGACACAAACGATGACAAAAATATTCAGAACGACGCCTAGGAAACCTGGTCCAGTGCGGCCTTTTTTAATGAACAGTTCAATCACACCGAATGGAACTGCGGCCATTGCAAAAGGAAGCATTTGAAACGAATAAAATGTCACATTGCTAATAATGGCGAGGTTCAGCATGAGCAGCGATAAAATAGCGGTGCCGACCGAAATCCAGCCAAACACATTATGCTCTTTAAAAATTCTTACCAATTCCATAATTCCACCTCGCTCACTTTGGCCGTTTTAATGCGTTTTGTCTTCACAAATTTCTCTATTTCTTTAGAAGGACCTGTGACAACAGAACCGTAAACCTTGACACCATTTTGATTGATGTAGCGTATTCGGTTAGAGAGGTCAAGTTCAGGTCTGCCAGAGATCGTTTTTGCCCAGGTTGGATGCTGGTTGACATAAGCGAGGGCATCTTTGAACTGATCAACCTCTGTTTTTGATGTGTGCTGAAGCTCTTTTAAAAATTCAGAGTCTTTCCCGGGAAAACCGATTGGACGCTGATTTCCACTTAATGAATCTTCTGTTTTTATCGCATTCCAAAGCACTTTCATATCATATTTTTTAGCAAATGAATACACGTCTTTCGGTGTGTATGCTTTGTCATAGGATACATACACTTCACTCACTGTTCCTTCAGGTAGCTTGTCTAGAGTAGTGAGTGTTTGTTTTTTAGATGTATCTGCCTGAGACGAAGGGTGCGTAAAGAAATCCTCCGTATTACGTGCGCTGTCGCCATAATAAGAGATCGTAGGCTGCTTTAATTTATCGAAAAACATTTCGATTTGTTCACTGCCGATGGCTTCTGTTTTATTGCCAATTTGTTTTTGTAGCTTAAGTTCTGTGTTCATACCAAACAGTTTGACTTGCCCTTTTAAATCCTTCATATCAATGGCGACATTCGGTTTTGTTAGGGCGACTGTTACAGCGGCCGTTTCCATAAAATGATTGCCTTTACTGTCTGCTCCGCCAACGCCGTAGTATAGATAACTACCTAGTGTACAAAGCGGTAAAATAATCAGCGTAGATATGACAGCAAGCACAGAAATACGTAAATAGGACTTTCTTTTTCCGTATTGTAAAATGGCTTTTTGTTTTTCAGGACTGATGGAGAAGTCTGTCCAATCTGAGTCATTCAGTTCTTGGCTTAAGCGTTTTTCATTTTCTTCGAGCTCTTCTTCAAACGCCATCATTTCTTCCTCGTTCATCTCGCCATTATTATATTGTTCCCATCGCTTATTAAACTCTTCATTCATCATTAACACCTCTGTTATATAGTGCTTTTAGGCGCTGCCTTGCACGAAATAAAACACTTTTAAAATTTGCTTCAGTAATATTCATGACCTTGGATGCTTCTTTGTAATTCAGCTCTTTTAAATAATACAATGTCAACGCTTCCTTGTAGTTATCTGGAAGCTGCTCCAAATACATGTTGAGGACTTCTTTTATTTCAATCTGTTCAGCGGGACTTTGTACAGACGTTTGTAAAAGGCCGCCAATGAGATCATCCGATATGGTCACTTCTTTTTTATGTTTCCTGACATAATCAATAAAAGCATTTCGTGCCACCTGAAATAACCAAGGTTTCACTTTGCTATGGTCGTAGGAATGAATATGTATATAAGCACGCATAAAGGTTTCCTGCAATAAGTCCTCTGCCAAATGTTTGTCTTTTGTCATGGAGAGCAGAAACCTGTAAACATCGTTCATATACATTTGATAAATTTCATCGATCGTCACTGATTTTTCTCCCCTCTATGTTATACACGCATAAGAAAGGCATAAAGTTGCACGAAACTTCTCATAGGCCGTACATTACTCATCTCTTTCACCGAATCAAAATCATTTCTCCTTATCATAGCGAAATTTGCATCATTTATAAAGTGTTTTCAATAGAACAAATCAGGAAAAAAACTCAAAAAACGACAATTTTGGACACATTTCTTCCTCTATTCTCTCCTAAAAACACATGCTTGAATACAGAAGGAGCGGTCATCTTAAGTGAAAAGATGATTTTAGTGAACCGTCTCTATTTTATCAGCAGGAGAAAATTTTTAGTACCAGGTAATAAAAAATTTGTTATAATAGAAACAAATCCTTCATTCTTCAAACAAAGGAAGTGCACTATGTATAAATTTTCAGGCTATACCGTCAAAGCATTTTTTGCTCTCCGAGGCGGAATCAAAGTATATCAAAAAGAGAATCTGCCAACAGACCGGGGGTTTGTCATTGCTTGTACGCATGAGGGTTTTGTGGATGTTCTTGCATTAGGCGCAGGAATTCTTCCGTTTGAGATCCACTACATGGCGAAAAAAGAATTGTTTGCAAATAAATGGATCGGCGGATTTTTAAAGAGGATTCATGCTTTTCCAGTTGATCGAGAGAATCCTGGGCCAAGCAGTATTAAAACGCCCATTAAATTATTAAAAGAGGGAAAGATCGTTGGGATTTTTCCGAGCGGCACACGTACAACGGAAGATGTTCCTTTAAAAAGAGGGGCCGTTACGATTGCTCAGCTCGGCAAATCACCAATCGTTCCAGCAGCGTACAAAGGACCTTCTAATGCAAAAAGCCTTTTTAAGAAGGGGAAAATGCGCTTAATCATTGGTGAACCGATTGAGCAGTCTGAATTTGATCATCTGCCGCCAAAAGAAAGATTAGGTGCGATGACAGAAGTATTAAACACAAGAATCAAAGAACTTGAAGCTAAGTTAATCGAAAAGGGATAAAGAAAACGACCACTTGCTAAGGCAAGGGTCGTTTTTTTTCTTAAGAAGCGCCTTCTTCAGCTGCTTCTAATAGTTGTTCGTTTAGTTTTTTGACTTCGATGTATGCCACATGGTGTCCATCGACTTCATTAATGATAAATTCATAGCCTTGTTCACGAATCGCGTCATTTTTCTCGACTTCATATTTTTGTGTAAGGAACCAGCCGCCGATTGTGTCGACTTCTTCGTTATCAAGCTGAATACCTAGTAGCAGGTTAACTTGATCTACAAGGACCTTTCCATCAAAGATGTAGTGGTCTTCTCCCAATTTACGCACTTCGTTGATTTCATCAATATCGAATTCATCACGAATCTCACCGACAATTTCTTCAAGGATGTCTTCAACTGTTACAAGTCCTGCTGTACCGCCATATTCATCTGATAAAATGGCCATGTGTACTCGCTCACGCTGCATTTTAAGCAGTAGATCATGAACAGGAACTGTTTCAATTACATGAATAATCGGGTTTACAAAATGTTCGATCGTATCACTTGTGGAACATTCACCACTAATACATGCAGTGAGTACTTCTTTAATATTCACAACACCGATGATGTTGTCTTTATCGCCATCTTCAATTGGATAACGTGTATATTTCTCGACCTTGGTCACTTTCAGCATTTCCTCAATGGTAATATCATGAGGGAAGCTGACAACTTCGGTACGAGGAATCATAATTTCTTTCGCCAGACGGTCATCAAATTCAAAAATTTTATTCACATATTTGAATTCAGACTGGTTAATCTCGCCGCTCTTATAGCTCTCAGATAAAATAATCCGCAATTCTTCTTCAGAGTGCGCCATGTCATGCTCAGAAACTTGCTGAAGACCAAATGCTTTCGTTAACAAACGAGCAGATCCATTTAATACCCAGATAAACGGGAACATCACTTTGTAAAAAATCATAAGTGGTCTAGCAAATAGAAGGGACACTTGCTCAGCCTTTTGAATGGCGAGTGTTTTTGGTGCAAGCTCTCCAACCACGACATGTAAAAACGTCATAATACTAAACGCAATAATAAAAGTGACAATAGAACTAGCTGATTGAGGAATGGACAGCTCTACAAATAGTGGAGCAAGCATATGCGCAATTGTTTCTTCCCCTAACCAACCAATCCCAAGGGCGGTAATGGTGATACCGAGCTGACAGGCCGACAGATACTCATCAAGGTGAGTCGTGACATGCTTGACAGCAACTGCTGTTTTATTACCTTCTGCGATTAACTGATCAATTCTTGAGCTTCTTAAGCGAATGATCGCAAACTCTGATGCAACGAAAAATGCGGTTAAAGCTATAAGCAAAGCAACTATAAGTAAATTAACTATGTCCAATTAAGGCCTTCGTTCTGACTTTGAGAACGAAGGTAACACCTCCTGTTTAGTAAAAATTTTAACTTAACAGCAGTAAAAATGATTGGACAGCCGTCATCTTCTCAGGTGTAAGCTGTTCTTTTAATTTTTCACGTTGTTCTGGCTGAAGCTGCTTACAACGTACCAAAATGCGGTCCATATGCTCATTCATCCGATCGATATCAGAGGTTAAATGGACAAGTTCATCAGGATCTTCCTTTTGAGAAGGGAATTGTTCATCTAATCTGGATTTGATGTCAGAAAGAGCCAATCTCTGCTGTTTGCAAAGAACGATTAATTGTAATCGTTTTAAAGCATGTTCATCGTAATAACGATAATTAGAGCAAGATCTAACAGGCGCAAGCAACCCTAGGTTCGTATAATAATCTACAGTTCGCTTCGTCACCTGTGCAATCTGTGCTAGTTCACCAATACGATACTTTTTCTCAGCCCCATCTGAACATCTCCTCCTAACCGTCACGTTATAGTTTATGAAAATAGTTTAATATAATTCGAGTCTGAAATACAAGATAATTGTTCAGATTTCCTGCCAATATGAAGAAACAAAGGGCATTTCCATCAATTTAGGTTGTCATCTCTAAAATACTGTAGCGATACAGGAATTTTCAGATTATTTATGGTAAGATAAAATGAATACCGTTTCATAAATATGTAGAGAGACGGATTTTACGTGAACCGGAGGTGGTTAAGTGGGGCCCTCAAAGTAGTCTTATTTAATCAGTTAACCGTTTTGCAAAAGACAACATCATCAATCAGGAGGTGACTCCTTGTTCTTCTAAGAAAGAGCAAGGTTAAATGGACGATATTGTTAATCTGAGTATAGTCGGAGTTTTGATTGCTTTAACAGCTTTCTTTGTTGCATCTGAATTTGCCATTGTAAAGGTGAGAAGTTCAAGAATTAATCAGCTTGTTGCCGAAGGGTCCAAAAAGGCTATCATGGCGAAAAAGGTGACATCAAGGCTAGATGAATATTTGTCAGCCTGTCAGCTCGGTATTACAGTGACATCCCTTGGTTTAGGGTGGATCGGTAAACCGGCAGTAAAAGAACTTTTAGTTCGAGGTTTTGGTTTGACAAACATTCCTGATTCAGCAATCAGCCTGATCTCAGCAACACTTGCGTTCTCTATTATTACCTTTTTGCATGTAGTTGTTGGCGAGCTTGCACCAAAAACACTTGCCATACAAAAGGCAGAAAAAATGACGCTTTGGCTGTCAGGACCGCTGCATGCATTTTATATCCTTATGTATCCTTTCATTTATGTGTTGAACGGGTCAGCCCGTGTACTAACGAAAATGATGGGTATCGATATGGGGTCTGAAAAAGAACATTCCCATTCCGAAGAGGAATTAAAGATTTTATTATCTGAAAGCTTAAAAAATGGGGAAATCAACTCATCAGAGTATAATTATATGAACAAGATATTCGATTTTGATAATCGAATCGCAAGAGAAATTATGATACCGCGAAGAGAAATTTGTGCGATTCCAGAAGATATGCCGTTAGACGAAATACTGGCGATCATGACAAAGGAAAAGTACACACGTTTCCCCGTGTTTTCAGGGGATAAAGACCATGTCATTGGCATGCTCAACAAAAAGCAGCTCTTTGCAGATATTGTGTATCTAGGAGAGAAAGATCAACTGAAGCTTCAAGATTATATTTATCCAGTGATTGAAGTGATTGACACGATTCCAATTCAAGAGCTTCTCGTCAAGATGCAGCGCGATCGAATGCATATGGCGATTTTAACGGATGAATATGGCGGGACATCTGGACTTGTTACAACGGAGGATATTTTAGAAGAGATTGTTGGAGACATTCGAGATGAATTCGATGAAGATGAGCAGCCGGTCATTCAAAAGAGAGCGGAGCATCATTATATATTAGATGGAAAAGTGAGATTAGAGGAAGTTCAAGATTTGATCGAAATGTCATATCATGATGAAGAAATTGATACGATAGGCGGGCTAATCTTAAATGAGAACATTGATATCCGAGAAGGACAATCCATTTACCTTGATGATATTCGGATGAAGGTCTTGGAGATGGATGGACGCTATGTGAAAAAGATCGACCTGAAAAAAGGCGTCACATCATCAGAAAAAGAAAATACACGCACAGGGCTTGATATAAAAGAGCCGCTGTTAGTAAATGAAATGACCTTGAGCGAAAAATAAGCTCAAGGTTTTTTTAGGTATTTAGCCTCTTTTTTGAGAATGTATGTTCGTATATAATAAGAACAAACGTTCGTAAAAGGGGGATGGACATGCTCTGGTATGAAACAGCAAGTATCGCGGAGAAAAAAACCTCAATGAAACGTATTGAGTTTCATTTAAAAAATTTCAAGAACTATCAAGCAGCCATTTTAAATATTGAAAGACAGCTTGAAAAGCGAAGTTCTCTCCAACATCATCATATGGCACGTCAAAAATTAGAAGAGCAGAAAAGTCAGTATGAACTGATTGTTGCTTGTATTGAAACGGCTTTAAAAGAATTGGATGAAATAGAGAAGCAGCTCATTGATTATAAGTATTTTCGAGATTGGCGCATGGCAAAATGTGCAATCGAAATCGGCTATAGTGAGAAGACACTATTTTTAATGAAGCGCCAGCTGATGGATCAACTGCTCATCAGCCTAGCTGCCATCACAGATATTTAAAACAGAAGTTGTCCTATTTGATAAAACGCCGCAAAAAGGCATAAAGAGCCGATGATTGTCACAAGTAAATAGGCAGCAAGCTTTCCTATTTGACGCTGCATCAGCATCGTCGCAGATTCTACACTAAACGTAGAGAATGTGGTAAAGCCGCCAAAAAAACCGGTTCCTATGATCACTAGCAGTGGATGATTGGACGTTACAGCGCCTGTGAGAAAACCTAAACCGGCTGCACCTAATAAATTAATGAAAATAATACTGTACGGGAAAAGGGCATGGGAGGGAGTTTTCTGGATTGTTTGGCTGATGAAGAAACGACATGCACTACCGATCCCTCCAGCTACAGCTGTACAAAAAACAATCATTTATCTGCTTCCTTTCTGCTGCTTATTTTGATGAAAGAGCCGTTCAGCAAGGATCAGGCCAGCTAAAGCAGCGGCTACTCCAGCAATGACTGAGAGCAGGATGTACATCATACTTAAATTGAACTGCCCTGCCTGTAACAGAAGAACTGTCTCTTTAGAAAAGGTGGACATGGTCGTAAACCCGCCGCAAAACCCTGTTCCAATCAAAGCTGCAAGATATTTTTTTCCTTTCTGAAATAGAAAGTATCCTGTCGCAAAACCAAGAAGCAGGCTGCCGGAAATATTTTCAATCATCGTTGCATATGGGAATGTCTGGCTGATGACAGTTTGGCTTAGTTCATATCTGCAAAGTGTACCAATCAATCCACCGATAAAAACGGCGAAATAAGTTTTCATGTGCATCATTTCTCCTTTTGAAAAAATAGCGGGTTATCCGTTACCACACCATCAATTGGATATTTTTTGATTCGATCCGCTGTTTTTTGATCTTTTACAGTCCATATAAACACATCCATCCCGAATGTGTGGATGCGGTCTATCCACCATCTATTGATCATCGTTTTCTTCATATTAAGACAATTTGCAAACGAGCTGTATGTCGTTAACTTTCGTTTCGTTAGTTTAAATGCATCAGGCTTTATAATCAAAGCTGTGCGAAGAGAAGGGGCGAATGCTTTAATTCTTTGTAGTGCATGAACATCAAAAGATTGAATGATGATATGACGAGAATAGGCAAACCGATTGATGATGTCGACAACGGCCTTTTCGATTCCTATCTGCCGTTTTGGGTGTTTGATCTCGATCAATATCCCAATCCGCTGACTGTATCTTTCAAGAATTTCTTGTAATGTTGGAATTCGTTCATTCGTATACTGTTGGTCAAACCAGCTTCCTGCGTCCAGTTTTTTCAACTGATCAAGTGTATAGCTTTTGACTAAGCCGTTTCCGTTCGTCGTTCGCTCAACGGTATCATCATGGATGACGACGACGTGCTGATCCATTGTCATTTGTACGTCTAATTCAATATAATCTGCTCCTTGCTCGACAGCTCCATCAAACGCAGCGATTGTATTTTCTGGTGCGGCGCTTGATGACCCTCTATGTGCGATAATATACACTTGCTCCAGCTCCCTGACATAAGTTCTGGTCTTATCATATCAAATGCTTTGGTGGTTTTCCTTCTTTACTATATGGAGAAGAAGAGCGCCGTATTATCATGGAACCTCATGTACCGAAAAAGCTTGATGTATCATTTTGAAAAATTTACAGGAATAGAGCAAGCTTTGATTGAGTAAACCTGAATTACATCAATTTTTCTTCGATCAATTTTGTCCAAATCGTCAGCGTTCGTCAAAATATTAGTGCTTTCGTCATGTTGACTGAAAATTCTGATGTTTTATAATGATGAAAAGGAGGCGAGATGATTGGGTAAAGGGAGAATTAGAGTGGAAGAACGTATTAAGGCCGAAACGGATGCTGAAATGTTTAAAGCGACTCTCCTTGATCAGGCTCAGAAGAAAAAGTAGTTTGCTGCCCGTCGATATGTCTCAAGCCAAAATTTCATAATTGAACATCATGCCTCGGGATAGGTCCCGAGGCTTTTTATATAGAGGTCAGACATTTAGGAGAGGACATAAACGAAGGTTATATTATAAACTAGAGAGGATTGTTTTAAAGGAGAGAGACAGAGATGTTTACACAAAAATGGATGGATACATATTTTACAGTCGATATTGCGATCCAAATAGGCATTAGCCTTTGTATTTTATTGCTTTTTTTATTACTTCGAAAAGTATTTACGAAATACTTGTTTCACCTGCTCTTTAAGCTGACAAACCGGTCTAAAACCGAAGTCATTAACCAAATTGTCGTGGCGTTTGAAAAACCTGCGAGACTGTTTTTTGTGGCACTAGGCTTATATTTTGCGTTAAGACAAGCCCCATACTTTGAGCACCATATGGATGTCATTGTCAAATTGTATAGATCCTCTATTATTTTGATGCTGACGTGGGGACTTTGTAATCTAACCGCAGCTTCTTCCTTCTTATTTCAAAAAGTGAATTCAAAATTTGAATTAGAGATGGATGATATTTTAGCCCCATTTTTATCAAAGGTTCTTCGGTTTATGATTATTGCACTGAGTATTAGCGTCATTGCACAAGAGTTTAACTATGATGTGAACGGACTTGTGGCAGGGCTTGGTCTAGGTGGTCTTGCTTTTGCGCTCGCTGCGCAGGATACAGTGGCGAACTTTTTTGGAGGAATTGTGATTATTACAGAGAAGCCTTTTACAATGGGCGATTTTGTAGAGACTCCAAGTGTACTTGGGACTGTAGAGGACATTACCTTCCGAAGCACAAAATTTAGAACACCTGCTGAAGCGGTGGTGACCGTGCCAAATTCGACCCTTTCAAAGGAGCCGATCACAAATTGGACGAGAATGAATAAACGTCAAATTACGTTCTCCGTTCGCGTATCTTACAATACACCGAAAGAAAACATTGATAAGTGCATCAAACGTCTGAAGCAAATGCTTTATGATCATGATGGGGTTCATAAGGAAACGATTATGGTGAATTTCGATGTGCTGGCAGACAGCTATTTAAACTTATTCTTTAACTTTTATACAAACACAACGGCTTGGTCTGAAAACCTGGATATTAAGCAGGATATTAACTATCGCATTATTGATATTTTCCATGAAGAAGGGGTAGAATTTGCTTTCCCTGGACAGACCATTTATATGAAACAAAAAGGTGAGAAACAGCTCGGTGAATAAAGGAGGAATGGTGGTTGGATCAAACAAAAGTGGCAGCGCTAAGAGAGAGATTATCAAAGGCCTCACATATTACAGTCCTTTCAGGTGCTGGGATGAGCACAGAATCGGGAATTCCCGATTTTAGATCAACGGGTGGACTATGGACAGAAGATACTTCTCGCATGGAGGCAATGAGCCGGTCCTACTTTTTATCACATCCGCATCAATTTTGGCCGAAATTCAAAGAATTGTTTCAAATGAAGATGAGTGGAGAGTACGAGCCAAACGCTGGACATGCTTTTTTAGCCAATTTAGAAAAGCAAGGAAAACGCGTGGATATTTTCACGCAAAATATCGATGGTCTGCATAAAAAAGCGGGAAGCCAGCATGTGTATGAACTGCATGGTTCCATTCAAACAGCTACATGTCCATCATGCGGGTCAACATACGAACTGCCTTATTTATTACAAGAAGAGGTACCGGTTTGTGAGTGGATTTCATCAGACGGCCGTACATGTGGACGAGTACTTAAAACAGATGTTGTCCTTTTTGGGGACATGGTGAAGCACTTTGATCAAGTGGAGAAATCGCTCCTGCAAACGGACATGCTACTCGTCATGGGAACGTCCTTAGAAGTGGCACCAGCCCGATATATTCCAGAAGATGCTGCTCATCATCCTTCCATCTTTAAGGTCATGATGAATTTAAGTGAAACGGAATTCGATCCGCTGTTTGATCTTGTCTTTCACGAACGAATTGGCGAGCTTGTGAATGCTTTATAAATCATAAAAAACCCGCATCCAATAGGTGCGGGTTTGCTTTATTGTTGAAGTGGCTTCATTGTTTCATCAAGGACTTCAAACGTGTAGCCCTTCGCCTTTAATTGTGTGATCAGACTGTTTAAGTATTTTGCAGTAGCTGGCTGATCATGCATTAAGATGATTTTTGGCTCTTTCGGGTACTTGGTTTCAAGTACCTGCAGCTGATTTAATACTTCTGGTACATATTTTGAGCTTTTATATTTCCAGTCAAGACTGTCAATGGTCCAGTCCCAGTATACAAAGCCTTTTTGTTTTAAACGTGTTTTTTGCTGGTCTGTTAAGTTTGGAGAACTGCCATAAGGTGTTCTCACAAGATGTGTATATTCACCAGTAACAGAAGCCAATATACGTTGATCTTCTTTCATTTCATTTACAGGAGAATCACTTTTTTGATAAAAGCGTTTCACATCATGCGTGATGCCATGAAGTCCTAATTGATGACCTTCTTGATGAAGTCTTTTCACAGCTGCTGGGTGTTCTTTGATTTGCGGCCCGAGCATAAAAAATGTGGCCTTCACTTGCTGTGACTTTAGCACATCTAACAGCTGATTTGATGTAGCAGAAGGGCCATCATCAAAGGTCAAAAAGATCGTTTGATCCGTTACATGTTTGTTTGGATTGATCTTAAAATGTGCATCTAATGTTTTTGGCGAATCATCTTTTGCTTTCAGACTTGTACTTGTGTCTCGAAATGGACTGCTCGCAGACACTTCATTCGGTTGATCTGCTGCCTGCATATTGGTTTTAGACATATCCCAAATGAAAAAAAGGATCAATGTCAGGATGACTAGACCAATCGCCTTTGAGAGCAGCATCGTGTTTGAAGGTGTCTGTTTTTTCGTAACCCGTTGCATTACAATCGCTCCAATAAATCAGTAGTTTGTGTCGAATCATGTAGTGGATTCTGTCTTTTTTCGCTGTTTTTTGTCGTGCTCATATGGAGTAAGTATACAGGAAAAAAGAGCCTATGAATATAGAAGATGCTAAAAAATTGGAATCTTTTTGGTTATGAATCTATATTTGTTACAATAGAAGGTTATCCAGTCAAATGGATATGAAATAATTCTGAATAATCATTGAAACGTTTACATTTATCCGCTAAGATAGCATCAGATTCAACCATTAAGCAAAGCGAAGGGGAGATTCCATATGAAAGTATTGTACAATGGGGATTTTATTGAAAAAAAAGATGCACATGTTGATATTGAAGACAGAGGCTATCAATTTGGCGACGGAGTCTATGAGGTCATCCGCGTATATAATGGGACTTTGTTTACATTAAAAGAGCATACTGAGCGTCTATTCAAGAGTGCAAAGGAAATCGGCATTCATCTGCAAGGTACAGTATCCGATATGGAAGAGAATTTGAAGAAGCTAGTCGCAGATAATCAAGTGATTGATGGCGGCGTGTATATTCAAGTCACGCGAGGCGTCGCACCTCGTAAACATCAATATGGTGCACTTACCCCTCAGATTACGGCATATACATTTCAAGTGAAAAAGCCTATTCAAGAGCAGACAGCTGGTGTGAAAGCACTATTGTCTGAAGATCTTCGCTGGTTAAGGTGTGATATTAAAAGCTTAAACCTTTTATATAACGTCATGGAAAAGCAGAAAGCGTCTGAAGCTGGTGCGTTTGAAGCGATTTTAATAAGAGACGGCTTTGTGACAGAGGGGACGTCCTCGAATGTATATGCCATCATTGACGGTGTCATTCGTACACACCCAGCAAATCACCTGATTTTAAACGGCATTACACGTAGAAAGCTGCTAGAGGTTTGTCAGGAAGAAGGATGTCGTGTGGAAGAAACCCGCATGAGTAAAGACGAACTTTTGCATGCACAGGAAATTTTCATCAGTTCAACGACAGCTGAAGTGATTCCAATTGTAGAGATAGATGGTCAGCCAGTTGGGGAAGGTGTTCCAGGAGAGATCACGAAGCGTGTACAGGAAGGGTTCCAGAAAAAAATTAAGCATGAAAGCGAAGCATCTATTTCTTCGTAAGAAGAAAAAGGCTGTAAACCAATGTTTACAGCCTTTCAGCGTGTAGACAAACCCTCGCATTCGGTGTCAGTCCTGCGTGCTGGTGCTCACGAATGTCAAATTCGCTCCGCGCCAGTACTCGTCCTTCCTAGGGCTGCAAAGGTTTTCTATCACGCTGAAAAGAAGACAAAAGGCTAAAATAAAGTTCATTTTAGCCTTTTGTGATGACATTTATTTCACGATCAGTACAGGTATATCTGATTTGGACGATAACTTTTCACTCACACTGCCAAAGAGCATTTTTTTCAATCTGCTTTGGTCACGTGCTCCCATGACGATGAGGTCTGCTGAAATCTTTTCAGCGTATTCGATAATCGCTTCTGCAGGCTCCCCTTCAACAATTTCAATCGCAGCTTCAAACTGCTCTTCATTTAACAGCATTCTTGCTTCTGCAACGACCTCTTCTGTATGATCTTCAAAAATCAAGGGACTTTGCTGTTCATCATGAGGTACATACACAGGGGGTGTTTGAAGGTCTGCCATGCCGCCTCCGATATAAGCGCCGCCAGTCATTGGGCGAGGTGCATCAAACACCTGTCTGCTGGATTTCCCATCATGAGCGTAAGCAACGGTCAGCTTGGCATTCAACGTTTTGGCTAAAGCGATTGCCTTCTTTAATGCTTTCTTACTGTCTTCATGTCCATCAAACGCAACGACCATCCGATCAGCTTGAAACAATGTCCTCATTCCTTTCAAAAGGAGTCTATACGTTCATGGTATACCCGTTATGAGAAAAAGATACACATGAAAGCGATTGTGTTTTTGTTAGAAAATTTCATTTATTGAAAAATATTTATTGACAAAATGGTGACAGCCACTATAAGATAAAAAAAGATTCAAGAGCCAAAAGGAGGAAATGTCATGTGCAACATCATTGGAAGAATGAAATCAAACTGCATGAATGGGTTGATTCACGTGACAATTACACCTTCATTGGTCATTGAAAAGGGACTCGTATGTTCCAATTGATCGGATGAATCAAGGCGTATGTTGCGTATTTGTCAACATGCGCCTTTTTATCATGTATAAAAGAGGCGTACCAGTTAGCTGGTTGCCTCTTTTTTTGTTGTATACATTTCGTATCTCGAAATAATGGAATGCATCAACAACTAAATGAAGAGGAGTGAAAGCATGTGAACATGCCAAAGGCAAGACAAATGACAAAAGTTCAAAAAACGAAACAAGGTGACAATCAGGAAAATATAGAAAGCGGCTAGCTTTAAAAGGAGAGACAAACATGTTTTCAGTATTTGTGAAATTAGGCTGGTTCTTTAAACAAGAGTGGAGGCGCTATACAATCGCCATTACGCTGCTGCTCATTGTGAATGTGCTTGAAATGCTGCCACCGAGGTATCTAGGTCAAGCAGTTGATGACATTCGGTCTGGTCAATTTACAACATCCAGTATCTTATTTTACGTAACCATTTTTTGCTTACTTGGTGTCAGTGTCTATGCGCTCACCTACTTTTGGATGTATCAGTTATTTGGCGGCGCGAATGTCATGGAGCGTGTGATGCGCGGAAAATTAATGCGCCACTTACTGAAGATGACACCCACCTTTTATGAAAAGAAAAAAACCGGAAATCTAATGGCGCTAGGTACAAATGATTTGAATGCTGTGGCTTTAACAACAGGCTTTGGCGTTTTAACATTAGTCGATTCCACTGCTTACATGCTGATGATCTTTTTTACAATGGGGCTGACGATCAGCTGGAAATTAACTTTAATGGCCATTATTCCGATGCCGCTGATGGCGATTTTGATAGCGTTTTATGGCAGTAAAATTCATGAACGCTTTACAGTCGCTCAAGATGCATTTGGTGATATGAATGATCGTGTATTAGAATCAGTTGCCGGCGTTCGGGTGATTCGGTCTTTTGTGCAGGAAAAACAAGATGTGAATCGCTTTCGAGAAATGACAGACGATGTCTTTCAAAAAAATATGAGAGTAGCGATCATTGATTCATTGTTTGAGCCGACGGTGAAATTGCTTGTGGGGATCAGTTATTTAATCGGTATCGGTTATGGCGCATATCTTGTGTTCCAAAGTGATTTAACCATTGGTGAGCTTGTCGCATTTAACGTCTATCTGGGGATGATGATCTGGCCAATGTTTGCCATTGGTGAATTGATTAATATCATGCAAAGAGGAAATGCCTCATTAGACCGGTTGAATCATACACTCAGTTATCAACCGGATGTAACTGACGCAGCAAAGCCAAAAAGATTACAAGAGCCTGGCGATATACAATTTGAACATGTGACATTTAGGTATCCAACTTCCTCTAAAGATAATCTAACAGATGTCTCCTTTACTGTACGAAAAGGGCAAACGATTGGTATTACAGGAAAAACGGGAAGTGGAAAAACAACGATTGTAAAACAGCTTCTTCGTCAGTATCCGACAGGTGATGGGAAGATCTTGCTTTCAGGTGTTCCAATTGAGGACATTGAATTGGATCAACTGTTCCAATGGATTGGCTATGTTCCGCAAGATCATGTCCTTTTCTCAAAAAGTGTAGAAGAGAATATGCGTTTCGGTCATAGAGACGCGAGAGAAGCTGAATTAGCACAAGCGATTAAAGATGCTTACTTTGAAAAGGATTTACGCCTTTTACCAGAAGGCTTGGAAACCATGGTTGGAGAAAAGGGAGTGGCGCTGTCAGGAGGACAGAAGCAGCGGATTTCCATTGCACGTGCTTTATTAATTGACCCAGACATTTTGATTTTGGATGACTCGTTATCTGCAGTTGATGCAAAAACAGAAACGGCTATTTTAGAGAATTTAAGACAAAATCGTCATGGAAAAACGACATTTATTACAACCCACCGTCTATCAGCTGTAGAGCATGCGGATCTCATTCTTGTCATGGAAGAAGGACGTATTGTTCAAAAGGGAACCCATCAAGCGCTTATTCAGCAAGATGGATGGTATAAAGAGCAATTTCTGCGTCAACAGCTGACAAATCAGCTGGAAGGAGGGGATGAGGCATGACAACAGGGAGAAGACTTCTTGCCTATGCACTCCTATATAAAAAAGTATTGTCTGTTGCTTTGATCTTTCTGATCATTGCAGTTGGTGCTGAGTTGACAGGACCTTTCATTGGGAAAAAAATGATTGATGATCATATTTTAGGTGTAGAAAAACCGTATGTTGAGGTAAATGAAAAAACAGATAAAACGGTTTATTACCAGGGAAATAACTATATAAGAAGTGACCGGCTACAGAATCAAAATGAAGCTGGAAAGCAAATCAATGTCGTGCAAGTCGGATTTGGGTACTATTTTGTGAATGAACCGATTCGATTTGACGGGAGCAGGACAATAGAAGGGGATCAGCTCACCATTGAAAATGGGAGCGAACGTGAGACGTATCAGGTACAGCGTTTATCCAAAGAGGAAATCTTTGCTTTTTATCAGCCGGAAATCAGTGGTTTGGTACAGCTTGTTCTATTTTATTTTGGGATACTCGTCATTGCGATTTTCTTTCAATATGGGCAGCACTATTTACTCCAGCGTATTGCAAATCGCATTATTCAAAAAATGCGAGTGGACGTATTTGAACATATTCAAACGCTTCCGATTCGGTATTTTGATAATTTACCGGCTGGAAAGGTTGTCGCCCGGATTACGAATGACACAGAAACCATTCGTGATTTATATGTTACAGTACTAGCGAATTTCGTCACAAGTGCCATTTACATGATTGGTATTTATACCGCCATGTTTTTATTAAATGTGAAGCTGGCGCTCATTTGTTTAGTGGCTGTTCCGATTATTTTCCTATGGTCGATGACTTATCGAAAGTTTGCGTCGGTTTACAATCACCGCATTCGTTCCATCATTAGTGAAATTAATGCCAAGCTAAATGAAGCCATTCAAGGAATGACGATTATTCAAGCATTTCGACATGAACAAGCAACGAAAGAAGAATTTGATGAGCTGAATAACAATCACTTTCGATATCAGCGAAAGATGCTTCATTTAAATTCACTGCTTTCACATAACTTGGTGAATCTGCTTCGGAACTTAGCATATGTCGCACTCATTTGGTATTTTGGCGGCGCGTCCTTAAGTGCGACGGGCATTGTGTCGATTGGGGTGCTCTATGCATTTGTCGATTATTTAAATCGTTTGTTCCAGCCGATTACAGGCATTGTGAATCAATTCTCTAGATTAGAATTAGCCAGGGTTTCATCTGAACGGGTCTTTCGATTATTAGATGAGCCAGGTACTGAAGTGGAAGAACCAATTCAGAAGAAACTAGAGGGACACGTCCAATTTCAGGATGTTACCTTTGCGTATAATGAAGGGAAAAATGTATTAAAGAACATCACCTTTGAGGCGAAAAAAGGTCAGACGGTGGCACTCGTTGGACATACCGGTTCTGGGAAAAGTTCGATCATGAATTTGCTGCTACGTTTTTATGATATTCAGCATGGGGACATCCTCATTGATGGAGAAAGCATCTATGATCAGTCGCGCCAAACGCTGCGTAAACAAATGGGCATTGTACTGCAAGATCCTTATTTATTTTCTGGAACGATTGCGTCCAATGTCAGTTTAGGAAATGAAGACATTAAAAGAGAAACGATTGAAACATCGTTAAAGCAAGTGGGCGCAGCAGAACTATTAAATCATTTGCCTGAAGGTTTTGATGAACCAGTTGTTGAAAAGGGGAGTACTCTTTCCTCTGGGGAGCGTCAATTGATTTCATTTGCCCGTGCACTGGCATACGATCCAGCGATCTTAATTCTAGATGAAGCGACGGCTAACATTGATACAGAAACAGAAGCCATCATTCAGCGGGCACTGGATGTCGTCAAAGAAGGACGAACCACTTTTGTCATTGCGCACCGATTATCTACTATTAAGAAAGCTGACATGATTTTGGTGTTAGAAAAGGGTGAGATTGTCGAGCGCGGCAGCCACGAAGAGCTCATGGAGCAAGGCGGACTGTATGCGCAAATGTACGAATTACAAAAGGGAGCTGTGACGAGCGGCTGATAGGATGAGTAGCAAAAGCCTCTTTCAATTTGAAAGAGGCTTTTTTACGATAATACTGAAGGGATGTAAATAACGACAGTGATATATTAAGAATGAAATTAATTCTAAATACTCATAAAAATGGATTATTAATGTGTTTTTATCCATAAATCCTAGTTTTTTCATCTATATGCATATTGTGTTTTCTTTTTTTTTGATATTGTATTATATGAATAAAAAAGAGGAGGAGGATTGAAAGTGAAGAGTAAACAAGGATTATTTAAAAATGTCATCTTGATTACCGCAACATTATTAATTTTTTCTGGGTTTAGTAGTGGAGTTACATTATCTGCATCAGCAGCTGAACAGAAATCGCCAAAGAAACAAGTGGTTGAGACAAAATCTGATTTATCATCACAAATTCAATCTTATAAGGCTGATGATCAAAATGGACAAATCCATGCTTTAGGTAATATTGATTCGTCAGAGTATGCTGATAGGGTTACTGTAGACTTGGATCAAGTCTTAAATATGCAATCTGCCCAGCGGAATGTTTATAAAAAAGCATTTCAAAAAAAAGATTATAGCAATTTAAAAGATGCACTAGGAGCAAGTTCAACAATACTTGGATTATTGTTTATTGCTAATACACCTACAGGAGTAGTTACTGGAGTGACAGGTTTACTAGCTACAATAGCACCTAGTGCACAAGCAGAATTAGATAAGCTTGTAAAAAATGGTTACTATGAAATGGGCGATTTACAAGAGTTTTTACACGAAAATAAAAAGTATGATTTAATTGATGTACAACTGCCTTTTATTGAATACAAAGTTAATGGGAAAAGAATTAGATTTGTTACAGGAACAGGTGTAATCAAGCGAGTTCATTCAAAATCCGGTTGGATCACTCTCTGATAATTTTTTGTAATACATGGTCAAATTTATATGGTCATAAAAAGTCGAGGGGAAATACCTCGACTTTTTTAAGTCCTAAATATAAAATTTCCAGTTTGCATGATAGTGTTTGTAATGGTCAATAAGCGATACCAACGCGTTGATGCACAAATTCTTTTGAGTTTAACTGCTGATACAAAAAGTGTGCGGTATCTTCAACTGAGATTTTCTGTCCATCTATAGGGAGAAAATTCTTTTCATAGCGATATGACCGTGTCACTTCTCCATCTGGTAAATAGGTTGGGCAAATGATTGTCCAATCTAGTTCAGTTGATTGAAGAATTTCAAATGCTTTGGCATGTTCTTTAGCAGCTCGGGAAGTGGTTCGCCTTGATTCATTTGTTTCAAAGCGGTAAAGCTCAGGCTGCTGCCTTGCTTTCAAAATCCCCGCAGTGCCAATCGTTATAATTCTTGATGTTCCTGTTTGCTTCATGGCTTGTACGATATGCTCCATTGAAACAGATAAAGTATCATCACCATCTGTTGATAGACAGCTCACGACAATATCTGATCCTTTAATTGTTTCAAGCACATCCTCTTGATTTCTGGAATTGCCGGTGACTTGAAACATACCCGCAAGCATTTCTTCCCGGTTTGTCCGAATTAACGAGCGAACCATGTAACGATCATCTTCTTTTACGAAACGAAGAAATGCTTGTCCTACACGTCCATGAGCACCGAAAAGAGCTATTTTCATCTGATCGATCCCTCCACTACATACTATAAGTGAAAAGAACTTAAAATGGTACAGTTTTATGTCATGCTTTTTTTATAAAGATGAAAGGACCGAATACTATGAGCATATTCACATAATAGAGAGAGACCGACAAATTGTAGAAGTTCAAAATTCACACCTGAAATAATGTCCATAAAGATCCGCTCCTTTCTAATACATCATATGAATTCAAAAGGAATCGGTGAGGGATAAAACCAAAAAAAGAAGACACCATAAGAGGTGCCTTCTATGATCCAGATATGAAATTAAGCTTTTGTTCCGCCAAGGTTTTGCTGAGCGTAAGATACAAGACGTTTCGTGATTTCTCCACCAACTGAACCGTTAGCACGAGCTGTTGTTTCTGCTCCAAGGTTTACACCAAACTCAGAAGCGATTTCGTATTTCATTTGATCGATTGCTTGCGCTGCTCCAGGAACTAGTAATTGATTTGAACTATTAGAATTTGCCATGATGTGAATCTCCTTTTTATATAAGATTTTTTTGGTTGGGTTTGCTGGAGTCGCACCAGCGAAATGACCAAGTCATTTGCCACTTGGCGAACCCAATGCGGTAACTGCTTTGTACTAAATATTATGGTTCGCTACGAAAAAAACATACGGAAAAAGAACATGGTAAATGTTGTTTTCATATACAAAAAACCACCACCCAATGGTGATGGTTTGTGGAACGTCTTCTTATTCAGCTGAGCGGATGCGGAGCTCAGTCTCTGTATCAAAGAAGTGCGCTTTATTCATATCAATGGCAAGAGGGATCGTCTGACCTGCCTGAATATCTGTGCGAGAATCAACACGTGCAATAAACGTTTGACCAGCGAGAGAAGAATAAAGCATCGTTTCGGCTCCCATTAATTCAGCCACTTCTACGTTTGCTTCAATTTTTGTTCCTTCAGAAGCCTCTATAAACACAGGCTCATCATGGAAATCTTCTGGTCTGATGCCTAGAATCACATCTTTTCCGATATAGCCCTGACTGCGTAATACTTTCATTTTTCCTTCTGGTACACGAATGTGCGTATTCCCAATGGCAATGGCTCCGTCAGACAGTTTTCCTGTAAAAAAGTTCATCGCTGGAGAGCCAATAAATCCTCCTACAAAGACATTCTCCGGGTTTTCATACACATCCTTTGGTGCGCCAACCTGCTGAATAAAGCCATCTTTCATGACAACAAGCCGAGTAGCCATTGTCATGGCTTCTGTTTGATCGTGTGTGACATAGATGAATGTCGTCTGCAGCCGCTGATGAAGTTTAGAAATTTCGGCACGCATCTGAACACGAAGCTTAGCATCTAAATTAGAGAGAGGTTCATCCAAAAGAAAGACTTTTGCATCGCGTACAATGGCCCTTCCAAGTGCAACACGCTGTCTTTGACCTCCAGACAATGCCTTAGGTTTTCGATCTAAGTATTGTTCAAGCCCTAATATTTTTGCAGCGTTTCGTACCCGCTCATCAATTTCTGCTTTAGGAAATTTTCGAAGCTTTAATCCAAAAGCCATATTATCGTACACATTCATATGAGGATATAAGGCATAGTTTTGGAAAACCATCGCAATATCCCGGTCTTTTGGTGCCACATCATTCATTCGCTTGCCGTCTAATAGAAAATCCCCTTGTGAAATTTCTTCAAGGCCTGCAATCATGCGGAGGGTTGTTGATTTTCCGCACCCAGATGGACCAACAAACACAATAAATTCTTTATCCTCAATATGTAGATTAAAGTTATCTACTGCTGTTACTTTGTTATCGTACACTTTATAAATTTGATTTAGCATCATTTCAGCCATAGGTGGTAGCCTCCCAGTCCTTTTTGAAAGCGCTTTACTTATAAATGAAGTGTATAAAAAGGAAGGGTGTCTGTAAATGGACAACGTGCACAACATCTTATTTTCATTTTTAGGCAAGGTGCTCATGATAGGATCATTTAAGAAAGATCGAGAAGATTCATCATGAAATAAGCAGCTGACGCTTCTTGAAAATGCCGTATATCTAGTCCTGTCCGTTCAATAAATTTATCAATCCGATACTGGAGGCTGTTTCGATGAACATATAACGCTTTTGCTGCCTGCGATGCATTTAAATTACACTGCATATAGGTCGTGAGAGTCCGGTAAACGTCCCGATCAAAGATTGTTTCTATAAATGCATCTGAAATAGCGGCAGAAACCATGTCTGTATCGTGGCGAATGAAAGCAGGTAAACATTGATAAAATGTTGCAACCCCTGACCTAAGTTTTCCTTGCTTCAGATGCCATAAAAAGAGCTGATGTTCATTTAATAATCTCATTTTTAAATTTCCATTCGGCAAATGCAGCTGTCCTTGCATGAAGACAACGTCTGTTAAAAAATCACTTGTGATGGCTTGAGACAAATCATGTAGCTGTTCAAGTTGACCATTTTCTGATGTAGCGTTTGTTTGAATGAGCATAGCTGTTTCAGTGCCTGTCCATATGAAATGAATATGTTCGAGGCTGCTGTTCACAGCCTCTTTTATTTGCTGCCTTTGTTCTGCTTGGTGATCCATTTTGAAAAAATAAACACGGACGGATTGATCGATGGTGATTGATTTGTTTTCAAAGAGATAGCTGTACCATTTCTGTTCTTCTTCCGTTTCCTGCGTATGAGGTACATCAATTGGTGTGAGGAATGAATTGAGAAGAAGCGCTTCCCTTTCTGTTAGCTCCGTTTTGTTTACTCCAAAAATTTCGCCTTCGTCTGTTTGATACCAGAGAATTTGTTTATCATTTGTTGGTGAACTGATGATATGGTGTCCGTAAACAAGTTTTAGTTTTTCTAACATGGCGAGGCTCCTTAAACAGTTTAATCATACACATGGAATAGCATTAATTCGTGGATTTCTTCTTTTAAGGTTGGCTCAACTTCATGAGGCGGAAGCTGAGAGCCCCATTCAATATCACCCGTTTTGTGATAAATGCCTTCATAGTGTGAACCATTATGAAAAAAGGATATTTTCCAGCCAGGTAATTGCGCTTTTTTAAAGAGAGGTTTCCATTGAAAATGAGAAATCATATCATCATTGCCTCCTTGCTTTTATTGATGAAACAATAAATACACACGACAATACGGAAACAACCTTGAACTTGGTTTTATTGTATCTCATCTGATGAAAAGAGCATAGGGAAAGCACAGATTTCAGAGACATGAAAAGAAAACATCAGTAGGCGTTTGCATGGTCTATAGGAGTAAGAGCCATTTGTGTTAGGTAAGATGCGTATTCAACGATTCTTTTCCCAATCAGCCATTCTGAGTTTTTCAATGGTGCATGCAGAAAAATCTCGCGGCCTGGACGAGAATTGGCTTCAAACATCCAGATAGCACCTAAGTGATCAATACCTAAGTCAAAACCAATTTCCCCAATCAGACCGGGCATTTTTTCATCTATCACACGACTAAGTGCGAGGGCAGTATCAGAGAGCTCTTGCAAAACCTTCAAACGTTTCTCTGCATCAGGAAAGATATCATACAGTGTTTTTACTGAACCACCATGCAGTTGATGGGTTGTGACAGTGTGATCTCCTGAAACTTTTCCAGCAGCGGCTGTAACAGTCCAATGACCATACTTATTTTTATTCGTATGAATTCTAAAATCCAGTGGTTGATTGTCTATTTGAAGAAGCTCAATGCCTTGTTGTGCAATCAAGTCTTGAATTGCACAATCTTCCCGCAGTTTTTTCACGAAATGGTCTACGGAATGATATGAAGTGGATTTCCCTTTATTTGAGCAGACAGTGATCCCGTTTTCCGCCTTCTTTAACTGATAAATACCGTCTCCGTGACTGCCGTTTGTTGGTTTTAAATAAATGACATGATGCAGATGAAGGAGTGTTTCTATTTTATTTAAAGCATCAACAGGATCTAATCGTATAGAATGTGGCAAGAAAGAGCTTGTTTTTTCATCTGTTAATAGCTGTTCATGAATGTCCCATTTATTAAAAAAATAAGGATTGAACCAAGGGATATCGTAATCTTGAGTGAGTTTTCGTTTTGTTTCTTGAATGAATGCCGACTGAGCAGCCTTTCTATTAGGCAGCCGGTCATAAACAACGGATGGGAGGGGCATCTGCTTTTTTACCCAGCGCTCCTCTTGGTAAAGCAAACCTTCTACTATTCCTTTATCCCAATCGATAGAATGAGTACCAAAAAGATATGCAAAACCAGCATGCTGCCTGCAAGATTGCAGCAATTTCATAAAATAGGAAGATCTTGCGCCTAAAGGTGCTGTATTTTGTTCGAATCCTGCAGTGAAAATGCCGATGAGAGGTCCTATATAGAGTGTATGTTGAACTAATATGACATCAGCTTTCGTTTTGTATGGAATGAGTAAAGCGCGATAAAGGTCTTCTGATAATAAAATCATTTGAGATTGATGATGATAGGAAATGGCGAAATCATCTACTAAACAAGAACCTAAAGCAATAGATAAAATTGCCTCCTGCTCTTTAAACTGAGCAGGGAGATATACTGTTTTTTCACTTGCTGAATGAGGAGCGATGATGTAGCGTTTTCTCTTCATAAGGAACCTCCTTTTCTTCAGCCATCATCGATTTGGCATGTTCAAGTATGGTCTGAATCAATTGATTCTCCTTCTCAGGATAAGCTTTTAAAAAAGAGGATCGTCCTGGCTTTGATCTTACATTTGAGATGAAAAGTCTGCCTTCATTTGTATGAAGCAAGTCTATAGCGAATTCAATACACGGTGAGAAAGTTTTGTCTATAAACGCTGGAAGAGATGACTGAATGGAGGCAATATCATCTAACAATAGCTCCTTGATGTGTGGCTTTAATGAGTTTAAATAGTGATCAAAGGCTACCACATGAATGGAATTTTGTGTATTGCTTAAAAGGCTGTTTTCTACTGATGGTTTTGTATGAATCCCCATGCTATTCCATTGATTTTGTGAATTTTTTATAAGAAAAATCCTAATTTCATTGAATATAACGTCTTTTTGATCATTCGTGTTAAAAAATTGAAGGAAAGATCGGCCGATATACTTTTTGCACCAACGCTCAACCTCTTCTGAATGTGAAAAGGTGATGATTTGCTGAGCGTTTAGCTGCACAGTAATGAGTGATTTGTCTCTTAAAGAAATGAAGCAAGAGGGTGCTGCGTGCTGTTGAGAAAGCGGCTGTATTTTACAATATCCGCCCTTTCTGACCAAGTTGAGAAGGTCTGAAGGCTTTGTCAATAGAGAGCAGACAGGTAAATATGGTTGTAAAGAAGGGAGGAGACGGAGCTGCTCAAATAGCCGCATTTTATTTGAAATTCCAGTATTCAAAAAAACGGTTTTTGGATACTTTTTTAACCAATTCATGATAGGTTTTGCTTTTTTAGATTGTGCGTCGTGCTGATAAAGACAACGATCATAAATCAAGTCAGGAATCTGAAATTCTGACGCTTCAAATCCTTTGCCAGTCTTAAATTTTTGACCGTGAATGACATTTGAAGCAGGTTTTAAATCTAGAGGTGAAAAACGAACAACTTCTAAATCAAAAGAAGAGGCTGCTTTGGCAAGCTGATGTGTGAATGCTTCTTCATGCTTCGGAGAAAGAGTGACAATGCCGAGCGTTGACGTCATGAAACAACACCTACTTTTCAAATTCTTTTTTTAACATCTGAAAAACACTTTTTGTTGATTTTACATAAACTTGGCGTTCCTATATCATTACGACAGATCGTTGTCTCATATGTCACATTGAATGCTTCATTTGCTTGGACTCTTGACAACAACTATAATACGTATAGATAAAAACAATAAACTTCAGGTGTTGTTTGAAAGGTAGATGACGACTTTGGATATATTCACAACGTTTATCTTTATGATTGTGATAGGTGCAGTGATAGGGGCAGCAACAAACCATCTCGCGATTAAAATGCTTTTTCGTCCGTATAAGCCATATTATTTATTTGGGAAGCAGCTCCCATTTACACCGGGTCTCATTCCTAAAAGAAGAGATGAAGTAGCCAAGCAGGTTGGCGTCATGGTGATGGAGCATTTACTAACGCCAGAGGGCATTAAAAAACGATTTGAATCATCAGAGGCAAAGCAAGAGATATTGCGGACAGTGCACCGATATATTGATAAAGGTGCTGATATGGAAATGACGGTTTTCTCCATGTTAGAAAAATACGGTTTTTCACAGGCTGACGTTAAAGCTGACGCATGGCTTCATCAGTGGACTGATCATAAGCTCCACTCACTGCTTGAAAAGTATGATCAGCAAACATTGTCTGAGCTGTTGCCACAGGATGTAGAAAATAAGCTTGCATCAAAAATTCCAGATGCCGCAGATTATATTTTAAAGAGAGGCATTCATTATTTTGAAAGTGATGAGGGAAAAGCAAGACTCGGTCATATGATAGATGATTTCTTAAAAGAACGAGGAATGCTTGGCAGTATGGTCCAAATGTTTTTAGGGAATTCAAGCTTAATTGATCGCGTGCATCCTGAAATGATGAAGTTCTTAAAGAATGCAGAGACAAAAAGGTTTTTATCAGATTTACTTGTTCAAGAATGGGACAAGGTAAAGCAATTTTCTTTACATGAGCTTGATGAAAAATGGAATGTGAAGGAGCTTCTATTTAGTGTGAAAAAGCAATTGCTTTCACATTTTTCTACAAAGGTGCTGTTAGATAGACCAGTAGGAGTTTACATCAGTGCAGTAGCGGATGATCTTAAGACCAAATTTGCTCCATCTCTCATTGATAAAGGGATTGAAGCCGCATCTAATGCGCTTGAGGGACTGCTCGCAAAGCTCCAATTTGAAGAAATTATTCGTGAACAAATTGAACTTTTCCCGCTTGAAAAAATGGAAGAGCTTGTGATCAGCATATCTAATAAGGAGCTGAAGATGATCACATTTTTAGGCGGTCTTTTAGGTGGATTGATCGGTGCTGTCCAAGCGATTTTTGTCACCTTATTCTAAGGCAAGATCGAGAAATTTCGATGAATTTATTGTATATATGTGAAACGAAAGCCATAGTTTGTTATAGTGGAGTGGTGTCCGCCGATCCATATCGGTGATAACGGATAGAAAGGAGACATAACATGTCTGTAAATCTTTATGATGTTGCATATGACCTTGAAAAAGCACTGCGTCATAGCGAAGAATATTCAGCGTTAAGAAATCTTTATGATGAGGTAAACGGGGATGAATCCTCTAAAAGAATGTTTGAGAACTTCCGTGACATTCAAGTAAACCTTCAACAAAAACAAATGACTGGTCAAGAGATTACACAAGAAGAAGTAGAGCAAGCGCAAAAAACGGTTGCACTTGTGCAGCAGCACGATAAAATCTCTCAGTTGATGGAAGCAGAACAACGCGTAAGTGTTCTCATCGGTGAATTAAATAAAATTATCATGAAGCCTCTTGAAGAGCTTTATGGAAATACTGAAGAAAATTAATTGAAAGGGCGATCATATTCGCCCTTTTTTTCATTCATATCGCCGCTTGTATATCTTTAAAAAAAGGGTTGTCGAAGCTCGTAAATTCTGCGATAATACTTATTGAAAGTGCTTTCAAAAAGCGCTATCGTGATGAATTGGGTGCGTTCCACTTTGGATTGACGGCGATGAGCCAAATGAGAGAGAAGCGCTTCTGGGAGAAAAGCAAAGCATAAGGGGATATGATATAAGCAATGCTTTGGTGTGTGAAAGATGAGGGGATCATGGGGAGCTTCATCACGCCATTGTTACGCATCCAAACCATACATAAAAAAAAGCCTAGGGGTAGGCTTTTTTTATTTGCGATTGAGGCATAAAACAAGGGCTGCTTCAACTGCATGTTCTAAAGCGATAAGCTAGGGCATATCCTCATCGTAAGTACAGTCATCAAGAAGGGGGATGCCTCAGTGTCAAAAAAGCTACTTGCACTCAATATAGATGGAACGTTGCTTCGTTCCAATGGGAAAATCCATTCCGCTACAAAAGAAGCTGTGGAATATGTTAAGAAAAAAGGGGTTTACGTGACGATTGTCACCAACCGTCATTTTCGATCTGCACAAAAAATTGCCAAGGCGTTGAAAATACCAACTTCAACTCTTGTGACGCATAGTGGTGCATTTATCGCTGATAAGCTTGATGAGCCGCTCCATGTGAAGAAATTAACGGAAGAGAAAACATTTAATCTTGTGCAGATCCTTGAAAGCTTTGATTGTAATGTTCGCTTGTTACATGAAAAATTCTCAATCGGCAATCGGAAAAAAACACAGTCTCAACTGATGGGAAAAACGTTGATTCATCCGTCTGATCCCATTTTCTATCCCGTTCAATTTGTTGAATCATTAAGTGATATGCTCATGGATGAACCGGTTAGCACACCTGTCATTGAAGTGTATTCGACGGCAGTACTTCAGCCTGAAATCCACACAACCATTCAACAAGCATTCCCATCTGTTGATCTGATTAAGATCAGTGATGAGAAAATGAACATTGTATGCAAAGGGGTATCGAAAGAAGCAGGACTTTCTCTTTTAACTTCAGCACTAGGTTTTACATTAGAAGATACGGTCGTGATCGGTCACGGGACAGACGACATCCCGATGCTTGAGTTAGCTGGCTTAGGCGTTGCGATGGGGAATGCACCTCATTCGGTCAAACGTAAAGCCGATTGGGTGACACGTTCTCATGATGAACAGGGTGTTGCTTATATGATCAAAGAATACTTTAGAATGCAGCAAAGGGAAGGTTTTTTACATCAATTTGATATTAAACGATAATATAGTGAAGGCCCTGTCTATTAAGAAATGGCAGGGCCTTCGTCTGTTCTCTTCATTGCTTTTCCTAGATGAATTTTGTAAAATGAAACAAGTTTGAAGATAAAGGTGATATGATGCGAATTTTAGTTAAAGGGCTGTCTAATGAACGATTTCATCGACCGCTTGTCAATATAGCCAATTTATTCGAGGAAGATAGTGAAGTGCTGTTTGATTCAGGTGAAGCGAACGATGGCCTGGTCATGGTGTTTGATTGGAAAGAAACTGGCGGTATGGTGGAGGCTTCTGGCCATATTGCTGGATCAGATATGACGAGTCGTTTTACAAGAGAGATGCCGGAGGGCTTGAACGATAAAGAGCGCTGGAAGCAAATCAAAAACACTGTGCTGTCTGTTTATTTACATCTGCTTCAGGAATATACAGGAATGACGCAAAAATGGGGGATTCTTACGGGGATACGTCCTACGAAATTACTTCATAAGATGCTAAGAGAAGGCATGACAAAGGAAGAAGCACATGCAGCGTTAAAGCGCGATTACTTGATTCATGATGAAAAGATCAATTTGATGCAGGAAATTGTTGATCGTCAAATCAAAGCCATTCCAGATCTGTACGATCTGCAGGAGGAAGTGAGTATTTATATCGGTATTCCTTTCTGTCCAACAAAATGTGCTTATTGCACGTTCCCTGCTTATGCCATTCAAGGACAAGCTGGAAGAGTAGGAACGTTTCTTTTTGGGCTGCATTATGAGATGCAAAAAATGGGCGAATGGTTAAAGGAACATGGGATTAAAGTGACGACTGTTTATTTTGGCGGAGGTACTCCAACGAGTATTACAGCAGAAGAAATGGATTTGCTGTATGAGGAGATGTATCGCTCTTTTCCAGATGTGAAACATATTCGGGAAGTCACTGTAGAAGCGGGACGACCTGATACGATTTCACCTGATAAGCTGGAGGTGCTCAACCGTTATCATATTGACCGGATTAGTATCAATCCGCAATCATATGAGAATGAAACATTGAAAGCGATTGGCCGGCACCATAGTGTGGAAGAAACGATTGAAAAGTATCATTTATCAAGGCAGTATGGCATGAATAATATTAACATGGACTTAATCATCGGGCTGCCAGGAGAAGGGCTAAAGGAATTCCAACATTCCTTGCAGCAAACAGAAGAACTGAAGCCTGAATCTTTAACGGTGCATACCCTTTCCTTTAAGAGAGCGTCTGAAATGACCCGCAATAAGGAAAAGTATCAAGTGGCAGACCGTGAAGAGATCACACGTATGATGGATGAAGCGGTTGCTTGGACAAAGGCACATGACTATCATCCGTACTATTTATACAGACAAAAAAACATTTTGGGGAATCTCGAAAATGTCGGGTATTCGTTAGATGGACAGGAAAGTTTGTATAATATTATCATTATGGAAGAGGTGCAGACGATCATTGGCATTGGATGCGGCGCTGCGAGTAAATTCATTGATCCGCGAACCGGAAAAATTACGCAGTATGCCAATCCAAAAGATCCAAAGTCTTATAATGATCGTTATGAGCACTATACGGAAGAGAAGATTCAGTTTCTTGAGTCATTATTTGTTTCTCACATGTAAACACTGCGGTGACGCAGTGTTTTTTTCATTTGTAAAAGGGTATATAGGGGGTAAAAAGATAAAGCAGGTGTACATATGATGGATGTGATCGGAATTGGGATTGGGCCAGCAAATTTAGGATTGGCCGCTTTATTAGAGGAGTATGAAGATGTGACATGCTGTTTTTTTGAACAGGAAACCGAATTTGCTTGGCATCCTGGTATGCTCATCAAAGGAACGGACTTACAAGTTTCCTTTCTAGCGGACCTTGTGACAATGGCTAATCCAAGGAGCAAGTATACATTTTTAAATTATTTACATGAATCAAACAGGCTTCACCGATTTTATACATTTGAACAATTTGATATCCCCCGGAGAGAATTCAATGAGTATTTATCATGGGTTGCAGGTGAATTAGATAGCTGTCAGTTCGGGATGAAGGTGGAAGAAGTGACCGACTGTGAAGACGGGTATCTTGTAAAAGTTCGGCGGTTGAAAGATGGTGCGCTTTCTGAATATCGTGCAAAGCATGTCGTCCTTGGAACTGGAAGCAAGCCGATGGTCCCTGTCGATGTGCCAGAAGCTGCGTTGCCGCATGTGACCCATAGCAGTCGTTATGTAGATCAACAAAAAGAACTTCATGAAGCTGAAACGGTGGCGGTGATTGGTTCAGGTCAGAGTGCAGCTGAAATTTTCTTAGACCTGCTTCAGCATCAGAAGAAAGGACAGCAGCTTTCGTGGTTTACACGTTCAAGTGAATTTAGAGAACTAGAGACAGCGGAGCTTGGTCAGGAGCTATTTACACCTAAGTATGTTGAATATTTTCATTCCCTTCCTTATGAAGAACGGATGAACACATTGCCTAGACTGGCAGGATTAAGGAATGGCATAGATGCATCGACGCTTTCTCGTATTTATCAGGAATTGTACCATCGCTCCGTTTCAGGTGAAGAGCCTTCTGTACTCATTCAGCCAATGACTGAGCTTGAAGCGATACATATGGAGGATGAGCAGCAGTTAGAGCTGCATTTGAAACAATGGCAGCTCAAGAAAGAAAAGAAAATCACAGCCAATCATGTGGTATTGGCTACAGGATATACGCCTAATATTCCGGAATGGTTTAGCGTGTATGAACCATTGATTGAATGGGAAAGCGATGAGCATTTTAAAGTGACAGACGACTTCAGGCTTGTGTTTAAAGACAAACGGTCTCATCATTTCTTTACATTCACGAACCTCGATCACTCTCATGGAACAGCGGCGACCAATTTAAAACTATCGATCTACCGCAATCAGAAAGTCATCCGAACCATTCGCGGGGATACGAAAGAACAAGTGAAGCAAGAAACAGCATTTCAGCAATTTGAATAGATATAAAATAAAAAAAGGGCCCCAGCACAGGGCCCTTTTCAATTAAATGGTTGTTTCTCTTTTTACTTTTGGTTTTTCAGTTTTCCATTTGAAGATTTTGTTTAGGATTTGATAGATACGCTTTGATTCTTTCGTCACTAGCGGTCCTAAAATCGCAAGGATTAATACATATAATGCAGCAAATGGCTTCAATGTAGCGGCAAGCCCGCCTGCAATCCCAAGTTCGGCTACAATGATGGAAAACTCTCCTCTTGATACGATGGTTAATCCAATATTAGAAGAAGCTTTATGAGAGAAACCGGCTCTTCTTCCAGCAAACATCCCGGCGGTGAAGTTCCCAATTAAGGTGAGAATGACAGCGCCGATCGCAAGCCAGAAGGCATCTCCTAATGTAAATGGATCAATACTCAGTCCGAAGCTGAAGAAGAACATGGCGCCAAAGAAATCTCTAAAAGGAACAACGAGATGTTCAATGCGGTCTGAGTGCTCTGTTTCTGAAAACACAAGACCGAGTAAGAGAGCGCCAATGGCCTCTGCGACATGAATCGTCTCTGAAAAACCAGCCACGAAGAATAAAGCGGCAAAAATGACAATGATAAATACTTCATTTGAACGGATATCGAATAGTTTGTTTAATAGTTTTGGTAGCTTACGTGCGATGATAAAGAAAATCATCATGTAACCAAAAGCGATTAAAATAGATAATAAGGCACCGCCAACGGACGTGGCATCTCCAAGGACAAGACCGGATACGACAGATAAATAGACGGCGAGAAAAATATCCTCAAACATAATAATCCCAAGAATTAACTCTGTTTCAGGGTTCGCTGTCCGTTTTAAATCGACAAGGACTTTGGCGACAATGGCGCTGGATGAAATGGTGATAACGCCTGCCATAATGAGAACTTCAAGGAATCCAAAGCCTGTGATAAACCCATAAAGCAATCCTAAGCTAAAGTTGATCAAAATATAAATAGATCCGCCGACTGCAATGGATTTACCTGATTTTATGAGTTTGCCGACAGAGAACTCAAGCCCGAGGTAGAATAGAAGGAACAGGACACCCATTCTACCAAAAAACGAAATAATCTCGGTGCTCTCGATAAACTTCAAATCAATGATCCCGATGGTTGGTGCATGCGGACCAACAATCATCCCGAGGACAATGAGAAAAGGAATGATAGAAAATTTAATTTTATTGGCGATTAAGCTGGCAATGGCGATGAGAATAAGCGCCGTTCCAACTTCAAAGACTAAATGATCCATTCATCACTCTCCCCCTCTAGAAAGAAAATCACGTATCAATCGCTTCAAGTGTTTTCTTTCGCCTGAAATGACCATCGTATCATTTGCTTGAATAATCGAATCGGCACCGGGGTTGAGTAATTTTTCATTTGTATGTTTAATGATCGCAATGACGGTGACTTCATAATTTTGTCTCACATCTAAATCGCCGAGTGTATGTCCAACCGCTTTTGCGTCTTTTTCTACCTTAAACCATTCAATGATCAAATCATTGAACGCCATTTCAATCGTTTCAAGTGCTTGCGGCTTATATACCATACCGCCAATAATGGCAGCAATTTGCCGGGCTTCAGCATCATCGAGAGAAATGGTGGACAGTACTTCATCTGGATCTTCATCGTCGAAACGATAAATCTCCCGTCTGCCATCATCATGAATCACAATCGTCATCTTTTCTCTATTTCTCGTTTCAATTTCAAATTTCTTTCCAATCCCAGGAAGATCATTTTCTTTAATGTTCATTTTATCCCTCCGAATATGATAGGTTTTGTTTTTCATATAGTGAGTACGGATGAAATAAAATGAATCAGTCGAGGTAATTTGATTGGTACATAATGGGGATTGCACACTTCATTTCTAAAAAACATATATCAATAGATAACGCTGTGGCTGGTGCAAGCTTTACAAGAAAAGCTTTTGAAGCGCCCATTGATAACCTCTGTTTTAACAGAAGAGATGATGCATGTTTTTTTGAAAATGGAGGTGTCTTCACAGCGTTGATTTCTTCATCATAAATCGATGGAGAAATCAGGCTCGGTGTGCTCGCTTCTGCTTGCGAAGCAAAAACGACATTTGAAAAGGGAGAAAACATGACGATGCAGCTAATCAATATACATATGGAACTTCTTATCAATCATCCTCCCCCTTTCAAATGATGTTTTATTTCTTATTTTACTATATAAAAATATATTTCTCGTTTCAACAATTATGCTTATTTTAGTATCAGTTGATCTTGAAATTTTTTATGTAGAGGAAAAGGAATTACTTGATGGAAATTGAAGTAAGTTATGAGTTTGAAAAGAAAGAGGGGGAATGGATGATGACATATATCAATTGTCAGGTAGACGGGGATATTTTTGAAATCGTTTTCAATAGGCCTGAAGCGTATAATTCGTTTCATGTTGACATGTTTGCTGAATTGAAGGAAGCGTGTGATACAGCGAGTGAGAGCAGTGCGAAAATTGTTGTTCTTAAGGGGATGGGCAAAGGGTTTTCAGCAGGCGGAGATATTGGCATGATGCTAAAGCAAGATCGTGAAGAAGATTTTCATCGCGTGATGGATTTGATCGAGGGAATTACACTTTCTTTAGCCAGTATGAAAAAAGTGACGATTGCACTTGTCCACGGGGCAGCGGCTGGTCTTGCTTTTAGCTTTGCCCTTAGCTGTGACTATTTGTTTATGCATCAAGATGCTAAACTTGCCATGAACTTTAATGGAATCGGGTTAATCCCAGATGGCGGAGGGCATTTTTTCCTCACCAAAAGAGTTAGTGAACAAACCGCTAAACAATTGATTTGGAGCGGACAAAAGCTGCCGGCTGAAGAAGCGCTCAAGCTTCGCCTTGCAGACGGTGTGTTTCAAGATGAGGTGGATACGTATCAAAAAGCGTGCGTCAAGCCATTTTTGAATATGCCACTTCAAGCCTTTGTTGAAACAAAGATGATTTATTTTCAGCAGTCAGAATCACAGCTGTTAGCCGTTCTTCAAAAAGAGCGTGCTGCACAAGCTAGACTGAGACAAAGCCGTGATCATCAGGAGGGTGTTCAAGCGTTTTTGGAAAAAAGACGTCCTGTGTTTCATTAAATAGAAGATTGAATGGCCGGCGGATGCCGGCTTTTTTAACGTTCAAATAAAAGAAGTTTACCTGCATCATTTACGAGCCGGTGAGAATGCTTTGTGTATTGTTGTTCGATTAAACGATGACGTCCTAATTCTTTTGCTTTTTCATCACTATCTGTGGTGATTTTTTCGTTTAATAAGGTTTCACCTGACGAATCAAATACAGTCAAATAGTAGGTTTTCTCCATCTCTGATCTTCCCTTCCTTCTTGTTTTTTAATGAATTATACAAGGAGGAAGTTAAAACCTCTTTTTTCACCCCTAAAAATGTGTTTTTTAGAATGAGAGCGATAGAACGTGCATTCGTAAAAACGGCGTGATAAAATATGGACAACTACAGTAACGTACAAGGAGATAGACGTTTGACGAAGCTCACTTTTATTCATGCCGCAGATCTTCATTTAGATAGTCCGTTTGCGGGAATGTCCAATATACCGAACCGAATTTTTAAGAGGTTGAAAGAAAGTACATTTCAAAGTGCCAAGAACATGTTTGAACTTGCGATTGATCGAGAAGTAGACTTTATGCTGCTGAGCGGAGATATATTTGACGAATCGAATCGCAGCCTAAAAGCACAGCTTTTTTTAAGAAATCAGTTTCTTCAGCTACAATCACACGGGATTGAAGTGTTTATTATTTATGGTAATCATGATCATTTAGGTGGTGAATGGACACCAATTGAGTGGCCAGAGAATGTTCACGTTTTTTTGAGCAGTACGCCAAGTGAGCAAGCCTTTTATAGAGAAGGTCAGCTTGTGGCAAGTATTTACGGGTTCAGCTACAAAGAGCGAGCTGTCCATGAAAATATGACACCTTATTATGAAAAAACAACAAATGCCCCCTATCATATTGCAATGCTTCACGGCACTTTAGCAGGTCAAGAAGGGCATGATGCGTATGCACCATTTCAGCTACAGCAGCTTCTAGCGCGGGATTTTGATTATTGGGCGCTTGGACATATTCATAAGCGGGCTCTTCTGCATGAAGACCCAATGGTGATCTATCCTGGAAACGTGCAAGGAAGACATATAAAAGAAACAGGAGAGAAAGGCTGTTATGTCGTTTACCTATCTGAAGATGCTCAAAGAGCGGAGTTTATGAGCTGTTCAGATGTCATCTTTGAGACATTGACAATAGATATCACACATACCGCTCATATGACCGATCTTGTGATACTTGTGGACAAAAAGATGAGTGGACTGAAAGAGAGAGGTGTTCCTCATTTTGTGAAAATCGAACTAACTGGCGATGCTCCTGCTTATATGGAGCTCACGCAGCTTGAAGTGCTTGAGGAGCTGATGGCTGTTCTTCATGAACAGGAGGAAGATGAAGACTTGTTCGTTTGGGTGATGTCGATTGACTGCCGGACACATGAAGATGCCGTCTATCCAGAAGATTCTTTTTTGACAGAACTAACAACAGAAATTGCCGAGTTTGATGCGTATGATGAGCTGCTTTCACCGATCAAGCGTCATCCAACCTATAGAAAGGCAGGAAGAGCTTTTACAAAAGAGGACGAGATCGATATTAAAGAAGAGGCACAAAGGCTGCTGGCAGAACAGCTGAAGCATTTATGAGAGAAGGAGAGGCATGATGAAAATACGTTCACTCCATATTGCGAATTTCGGGAAATTTTCCAATCAAACCTTCCACTTTTCTGATGACGGTTTTCAGTTAGTTTATGGCCTGAATGAATCGGGGAAAACGACATTGAAGGCGTTTATCGAATCGATGTTATTTGGTTTTTCTAAAAGCCATATGTATAAGCCAAAGCATGGCTCATTTTATGGCGGGTCTCTTACATGTTTAGATGAGGAATTAGGTGTGATTCATATTGAAAGAACATCTGATCATGGCGGCCAAGCTCAGGTGTTGCTGCCAAATGGTGAAGTGAAAGATGAAGCGTTTCTACATGTGATGTTAAAGGGAACAGATCGCAGATTATACCAATCGATCTATTCTTTTGACGTGTTTGGTCTGCAAAATGTACAAGCATTAAATCAAGATCAAATAGGGGAATTTCTACTCTTTTCAAGTTTGTTTGGCTCAGATGCGGCATCCAAAATGGACAGCAGGCTGCTAAAACAGCAAGAGCAGCTTTTTAAACCGAATGGACGTAAGCCTGAATTAAATCAGCAGCTTGATCATGTAAAAGAGCTGTCAGGTAAGTTGAAACAGGCCAAATTGGTAGAAAGTCGTTATACCGCAAAGAAAAAAGAACAAGCTGAATTAACCGAGAAGGTAGAAATGCTTCAGCATGAAATGAGACAGACTGAAGAAGAGATTCAGCTTTTGACGGAACATATTCGACTTTATCCTATGATAGAAAACAAGATAAAGTTAAAAAAAGATTTGGCTAGTGATCCAGAACGAGTCAAACGGTTTAGACCGGAAACCGCACATGAACTTGATAAATTAGAATCACACCTTCACCCAAAAAAGGCGCAAGTGACGGCACTGAAACAAAAATTAGATCATTTGCAAACGTCGCTCACGCAAGTTCAGCCACTCTATGACAAGGATACGGTATTGGAGATGAAGCGAGTCATAGCTGAATCATCTGATGCTGAACTTGTGAAGAAACGCTTAGCAGAAGGGAAAACAGAGCAGAATTCTTTGAAACAAAAAATAGAAGAAGCATCAGCGAAGCTGAAGTGGCAGCGTCCAATCAAGCTTGACCAGCTGGATGATTCACTTGACTTTGAGTGGGAATTAAAAGAGGCTGTGAGCCAATACGTTCGTTTAATGGATAGGAAAACACAGCTCGATGACCGGTTTGATCATGCAAGACATGAGCTGGAAGAAGCGGAAACCGCTCTAAAAGGATTAAAGGAACAGCCCGTTAAACAGCAAGATGCAGAAGATGTCAGGGGCACAAGGGCTACAGTGAAACAGAATCATTCCAGAGTGTGGTTATTCCCGCTGATGTTCGTGCTATGTGCTGTCATTCTCACGGTCTTATTCGTTTTAGCAGAGAGCTGGGTGACGTTACTGTTTGCAGGATTTTCCGTTTTTGTCTTGATCGCTATTTATCCAGTGCTTAAACAGACTCAGCTGAAGGAAGCAAACGACAGTAACGCCTATCATTCCTTTCAAGTTCAAACAGCTTCAGCTGAAACGCTAGTGAAGCAAAAGGAGCTTTTATACGAAAGAATGATACAGCAATATGAAGACTGGGAGCGGGAACTGGAACCTGTACAGCAACAAGTAGAAGATATGAGAAGGCAGCTGGGTTTGTCCTCAGAGCTCTCATTCCTTGTGGAAGCTTTCCATATCTTGAAACAATTAAAAGCGAATACAGCGGCATATGAGGCGCTTAACAAGGAAATAAAGATGCTCACACAGCAGCAATCGACCTACGAGAAAAGAGTTTCAGCGCTCATGAGTCTTCTTCAAAGAAAAGAAGGGACCATTCAAGAGAATATCTCAGCCTTTCAAGAGATATTGAAAGATGAGGAAAAAAGAGAAAAAGAACGTCAGACATTGCACGTATCCATTCAACATGTAGAGCAGCAGCTGACAACATTAGAAGGAGAAGTTCAATATTATGAAAAACAAACGGACGAGCTTTTTCGAAAAGTAGAAGCAGCGTCAAAAGAAGATTATCATGTCCTATCTCATCTATCCAAAGAATACCGGGAGCGGCTGTACAATTTGCAGCAGCTGAACCAAGAGCTGCACAAAAGCGGTTATATAGATGAGGAAGAGGTCATTGTCCGTAAAGGTTTACGCACCCTTGAGGAGCAGTGTGCACAAGCAAAAAGACATCTGAATGACTTGCAAGAGAATGTGACGAATATGAAAAAACGCTTGGCAGAATTAGCAGTTGAAATACGCCAAATAGAAGCATCAGGTACAGTGTCTGATTTGACTCATCAGCTTGCTGTAGAGCAGGAGCAGGCAAAGCATCTAGCGAAAAAATGGGCGGCTATTCAGCTCGTTCGTTCCGTCATTCGAGAGAAACTCAATGAGCATAAAGAAACGAGGCTACCAGCACTCCTCCAAACAGCTTCCCGATTTATTCAGCCGTTAACGAATGATCGATATGAAGTGATTTTATTTTCTGCCGAAGATGACCGGCTGATTGTGAAACGGAGGGATGGACGCCTATTCCGCCCGGAGGAGCTTTCACAAGCAACATGTGAGCAAATTTATCTCTCGATTCGTTTTGCACTTGCTTTGTCCCACCAGCAAGATTGTCAGCTCCCATTTATGATGGATGACAGTTTCGTTCACTTTGATCATGTCCGTCTAGACAGGGTGCTGGAGCTGATGAGTGAACTCACTCGTTTTGAAACACAGCTGTTTTATTTCACTTGTCATCATTATATGAAACAAGCAGCGGAAGACGGGCAGATTACGAGCTTAGCAGTGGAATGATTGACAAATTATGACTTATGTTATACTTATATGAGCAGAAACATGGAAGGAGCATTTATTGAATGGCTAAAGGGATCATGACCTATGACGTCGGCGAACAAGTTGACCTGCATTTATTAATTAAATCATCTACTAAAGGGATTGCGAGTAATGGCAAACCATTTTTAACGTTAATTCTTCAAGATCAAAGTGGAGATATTGAGGCGAAGCTATGGGATGCAAAGCAGAATGATGAACTCACATATGCTGCGCAAACCATTGTGAAGGTAGTAGGTGATATTCATCATTATCGCGGAAGGAATCAGCTGAAGCTTAGGAATATACGTCCTGTTGCTGAAAACGAGCAAATCCGCATTGATGATTTTCTAGAAACAGCTCCTATTCCAAAGCACGATATGATGGATACCATCATGCAATATATTTTTGATATGAAAAACCCTAATATTCAGCGTGTCACAAGACATTTGCTGAAGAAATATGGACAGGAATTCGCTGATTACCCAGCAGCTACGAAAAACCATCACGAGTTTGTTTCGGGTCTTGCCTATCATGTGGTATCGATGCTTCATTTAGCGAAATCCATTGTTGATCTATACCCATCACTAGATCGAGATCTTTTATATTCAGGGATCATTCTACATGATTTAGGGAAAGTCAAAGAGCTTTCGGGTCCTGTCTCCACCACATATACAGTAGAAGGGAACTTAATTGGCCACATTTCTATTATGGTGACAGAAATTGCGAAAGCCGCAGAGGAGCTTGGCATTGATTCTGAGGAAATTCTGATTCTGCAGCATTTAGTGCTGAGTCATCATGGAAAAGGGGAGTGGGGCAGTCCTAAACCACCAATGGTGAAGGAAGCCGAAATTCTCCACTATATAGATAATTTAGATGCAAAAATGAACATGATGGATCGTGCGCTTGAGCATGTGAAGCCAGGAGAATATACAGAGCGTATTTTTGCACTAGAGAATCGTTCGTTTTATAAACCAACCTTTCACAATGAATCCTCATGATAAAACGCCCGTTTGATGCGGGCGTTTTTTTTCATAACTTGTCTTCTTTTCGCATAAGCATGTAACACAAAGGAAGAGAGATTAGTCCTGAAAAAGGAGGCGAAGACAATGTTATTTTTTCCATGGTGGGTATATGCATGTATCATTGGTATTATCTTTTGTGCCTATAAATTAATGACGACAGCCAAAGAGGAGCAAGAGATTGATCAATCCTTTATTGAAAAAGAGGGAGAAATCTTTATCGAACGAATGGAGCAGGAGAGAGAGCGTAGACGTCAAGGACAGCAAATGAAACGATCCCAGGAAACGGCGAAGCATGAGGACCATTCGATTGCATAATCAATAAGAATAAAAAAACCCCTCTACAAGTTCATGTAGAGGGGTTTTTCGTTCATTATTGGTTTGGTGTTTGTTGTGTGGTTTGCTCAGATTTTTCTTTGAATGTATTTTCAAGTTCTTTATCTTTTACTTTCACATCAGCATCTTTCACCAATTTGTTTAAGATCGTTTGAATTTCATTGTTGTCTGCTTGTTTTTGATCAAGCAGTTCTTTTTTCAAGTCTGCTTTCATGTCATCGTATTTACCGCGTTCTTCGGTCTTTTTAATGATATGGTAACCAAATTGAGATTTTACTGGTTTGCTGATTTCATTTACTTTTAGTTTGAAGGCAGCTTTACTGAAGTTCTCATCCATTTGGCCTTCTTTTGCGAACCAGCCTACATCGCCGCCTTGTGCTGCTGAAGCAGTGTCAGTTGAATATTCAGATACAAGGTCATCCCACTTTTCGCCTTTATCTAATTTCTTTTCTACTTCATCTGCTGTTTTCTTGTCAGCAACTAAAATGTGGCTTGCGCGGATTTTTCCTTTTAGGTCATCGTAATACGCTTTTACTTCTTTGTCAGTGATTTTGATGTTAGCTTTGGCAGCCTTTTGAGTCAGCAGCTCATATTTTACTTGATCTTTGATGTAATCTTTTCCGAATTCATCTTGAAGTTGTTTTAAACGATCTTCACCAAGTGTCTTTTTATATTCTTCCAATTTCTTATCAATTTCTTTATCTGATACTTTGTATTTGTCAGCAAGAACCTTTTGTTGAACAAGTAGGTTTAAAGCATCTCCACCTGCTTGTTTCTTAAGTGTTGTGTAAAGCTCTTCTTTTGTGACATCTCCTGATTTTGTTGTTGCGATCACTTCTTTGTCACCGCTACTGCATGCGCCAAGAGTTAAAACACTTACTGCTGTTACAGCTGCTAAAGCCATTTTTTTCATTCAAAAAACACTCCTAATCTTTCCAATTTATTTATCATTGCTTGTATCATAACATATTGTGACATGCTGTAAAAAGAAATGCAAATGGGAGGGCATTCGTCTAGTCAAATTTTTGCGACCAACATACACATATATTGATCACAAAAAGGAGGCTGAATTATATGGGAGCAGGATATTCTAATGGGTTTGCTTTATTGGTCGTGCTATTCATTTTGCTGATCATCGTTGGTGCAGCATATCTTTATTAATTAAATCGCTGTGACAGAAAGGAGCCGTCCTGCCATGCGTGCGGGCGGTTCTTTTTTAAAACGATGACAAGTGCCTAAACGTTTTAAAATTTTCTGCATACACTGAGCTTAGAACAGAGGAAGAACTGGCAGGAGGTGTTTTCACATGGGAGGAGAAGTCTTTGCTGGCGGTTTTGCACTAGTCGTCGTGTTATTCATCTTATTGATCATTATCGGTGCATCTTGGATTTACTAATAGATCATCATACACAAAAAGCTGCCATCAAACAGGCAGCTTTTGCTTTGATCTTAAATAGATATGGTAATTTCAACAAATGATGAGATCAGTAAGATCAGTATCGATACATTGATAAAGCGAAACACCTTATCTTGCCGTTCTTCAGGAATCTCTCTGACAAGGCATAATGTATTAGTAAGCCTGTTTATTGAATACACAATAAACGCGGCAAAGACGATGAAGTAAAATAAAACTATCGGAGATCCCCCCTCTCTATGCTATTCCCATACTACATTACCAAATTTTTTATGAAAAAGATAGAAGTTGGCTTTAAAAACCTCATGATGAGGAAGTTGGGTCAACTAAAATATCAAACTCGTCTTGGGCTTGATCAATGATGCATGATTTTGGCGCTTTTAGCAGTTTCCAAGCAAATAAAAAGTCAGGCAAACAATAGCCTGCATGAATACTTGCGATCATGATAAAATAGTGTGCGTACATTGGAAATGCCATTCCTAAAACAAAGTAAACAGGTGAGATGACACAAAACGGGCTGAGCAGTGAGAAAAGCATCACTCTCTTAGGCACGCGCTGCCAGCAATTTCGTTTAAATAACGTCATTTTTTTCTTATGTTTCATGACTGGGATCAAGTGAACCAAGCGGTGGACAAGCAATGTCGCAAGTAAAAGCACGATAAAAAGCGGTGCATTGTGACTGCTGAGTCTCGTTTCAGGATGAGTCAGTTGAAAACATAAAAATGCCATAATGAAAAAAAATACAGTCAGACATATGGCTGAAATCATCATTCTCGTATAACCATAATCCTTTTCAAGATTAATGGTCTTCCAACAATTCATTTTTCATCCTTCCAATCTCAAAAAAACTAATTGAATATCTCAAGATAATTTACTCTTCCTGAGGATAAAAATCAATGGTTTTCAAGAAAAAAAATAAATTGTTACATTCATATGGAATAAAGAGAGGAAACTTTGGGTTTTTCAAGAAAAAAAGACATAAGAGGGAGGTTCGTCTCTTTCGTCAATGAGTAATTTCGGCTAAAATAGAGTGACTAAGAGAAAGAGGGAACGTACATGAGTATTGAGGAACGAATGAGCCAGCTCGAATATTATATGGAACTGTTACTGACGGCGACAGATATGAGCCGTTATCCATATTATGCGCTATTGATCCGTCAGCGTGTATCGAAAGAAGAGGCAAAGGACATTGAGCGTATTTGTGCTGAGCTCTCAGATGAAATGGACAAGCAAAAAGCACAAGGCTACGTCATGTTCGACGATCTCCTTGCGCTGTTTGCGGGACAGTTAATTGAAAAGCTGGATGTTCATGAAACGATTTTTGCTTTGCATGATCAAGGGCTGTTTCAGCCGTTAATGAATGAATTTATAAAGATCATTAAACAATTTGATTTGCTTTAGCCGCTTTTTCCTCTGCTGAGTCTTCAAGTTCTTCAGGCTTTTTCGTGACTTTCCCACGCTCATTCAAAAAGTCCTTCTCAATGTTTGAAAACGATTTCTCAAAAATCTCCATGAAATCCTCACCATAAATGTTTCGGATAATACACATCATTTCTAAAATTTCAGGGAACTTTCCGTAAATGTCATGAAGCGGCTGTGCGCCTTTGACAATACCAGTTCGGGCCGGGTCGTAATCTTCGAGTAGTTTATGGAATGTCTCTTCGCCTTTTGGCGTTAGTTCAATATACGTATTGCGTTTATCGTTTAACTTTTTAGAAAATTTTAAAAATCCTCTTTCCTCTAATTTTTTAGAGAAGTTAAACGCCGTTGATACATGCATGACGCCAAACTTTGCAATTTCTGATATTGAAGCTCCTTTTAATTGATACGCAATCCACAAAATATGATGTTCATTGATATTTAGGTTATACGGTTTGATCCACTGCTGCCAGTCCTTTTCAATGGATTTCCAAAGAGCTTTGCTCAATTGGGCCATTCTTTGACTGAATAAAAGTGCTTCTTTTACATCGAAAGGCTGTTCCGAATGATTCATCCATTTCACCTACTTCTCTTTTTCTTGTAATTCTATTATGCCAATAAAATAAAGATTAATAAAGCTGAAAATTCAAGAATTTTTAAAAGTCATGAAAAACATTGACAAAATAACCTTTTTTCAACAAAAAAAGTGCGGGATACGCACCCCGCACACTTTTGTAAACGAATATTTTTTTGTGAGTATATTAGTTTTGTAAGGTTTTCTCCAGTTGTTTGAGCTTTTCCTCAATTTCCTGAATTTCCTTTTGTAAGTCCTGCTGATGAGGTTTGATTTCCTCGCGCCATTGCTGAATGGATGTTTGCAATTCAGTTCCGACCTCTTTAATGACCTCAGCACTTTCTTTTGCGGTTTCAACAATCTGCTCTTTTAAAGCTTGTCCATCTCTTTTTAATCTTGTCAGCGTATCTTCGAATTTGTCATAGCCGTCTTTCATCTTTCCGCGTACATCTCTGCCAGAAGAGGGAGTCGTCAGGAGCACTGCCGCACCTCCGAGGAGACCGCCTACAAATAATCCTGTTAATAAAGAACGTCCACTAGCCATTCCAATCACCTCTAGTCAAATTTTACACATTCGCATGTTCTCTCTGAGCTGACGATCAGCTTCATTGAACTTCCATACATAGCTTGCTTTATTTTAGCATACTTTTGAAGAAAAGGGAGGGGAGAAGGTTGTCTGTCTTTCTGTTCGTTTTTACGTGTATGTGTGTGATTTTCGCAGGTGGTTCTATTCATTATGTAAGGCAGCTTGGGTATGCAGGGTCTTATCCGCCAAAACATGTATTAAGACAAAAAGCAATTGTGTGTGCGGCAGGTGCAGGGATTTCGCTCTCCATTTTGCTGCTTACCCTTTTTCTTTTATAGAAGCATGAAAAAAACCTCTTCATCTAATGAAGAGGTTCCAGCATGTAGACAAACCCTCGCATTCTTTGTCAGTCCTGCGTGCTGGTGCTCACGAATGTCAAATTCGCTCCGCGCCAGTACTCGTCCTTCCTAGACTTCAAGGGCTTTCAATCATGCTGAAAAGAAGACAAAGGGCTAAAATAAAGAATCATTTTAGCCCTTTGTCAACAATATGAAAAAACCTCTTCATCCAATGAAGAGGTTCAGTTATTCGTTAAGCGACTTCAATCATTCTTGCGCGCTTTAATATGGACTGAGCAATCGGGAAGACAAATACCATAGCTATCGTATTGATCACAGTTGCTGGCAGGACAACACCTACAAGAAGTGCTGGTAACGCAGCCGGCAGTCCAGTAATCAGTAAAGCGGCAGATAGGAAAATCACGCCCGATACGACGGTCCCAACAGCGGTGAGTACAGCGGTCAGAACGACTTTGTTCTTGATCTTCTGGCAAGATAAGAAAAGGGCTAAGAAGATAAAGGCTGTCACCGGTTTATCAATCATATTTGGAATTTGTCCGCCTGGAAAACCTGTTGTCAAAGCGGAAATGACCCCAGTGACTAGGGCGATCACAACGACATGCTGTACCTTCGGAAAAAGGATGATGCTTAAAAACATCATGACCAGCATCATATCAGGTTTCATTCCGAAAAAGATGGGCGGGAAAATCGTATGCAAAACAGCTCCCATTGCTGCAAGCAATGACATAATCACTAATTCTTTTGTTTTCATTTCTATGCTCTCCTCTGCTAAGCTCTTAGAACTCTCCAATAATATGGCTGATCATTTATTGCAAGAGTCATGACTTTATATTTCTCGTTATTATAACAAATTTATTTCACGATAGAAAAGCCTTTTTACTCATTTTCTTGCTGGAACTTTTTCATAAAGTCCGCAAGCTTTTGGCAGTCTTCTATAGAGACGGCGTTGTAAATCGAGGCTCTGCATCCGCCAACAGAACGATGGCCGGCGAGTCCAACCATTTGTTCTTGTTTTGCTTTCTCCACAAAGGATGCAGTGAGTGCATCATCACGAAGGGTAAACGTGACATTCATATGTGAACGGCTGTCAGCACGTGCATGTCCTTTGTAAAAACCACCGCTTTGATCAATCGTATCATACAGAAGCGCTGCTTTTTGTTCATTGCGTTTTTCTGCTGCTTCTACGCCGCCCGCCTGTTTCACATGCTCCAGGACAAGGGATAGCATATAAATCGCAAAAGTCGGTGGTGTGTGATAAAGAGAATTGGCTTTGGCATGTGTTGAATATTTTAAAATTTTAGGTGTGCCGCTTTTTTCTTTCTCTAATAAACGTTTGCGCGCGATCACAATCGTGATACCAGAAGGCCCTAGATTTTTTTGTGCCCCGGCATAAATGAAATCAAATGAAGACACGTCTATTTTTTTGCTGAGAATATCACTGGACATGTCGGCAATAAGCGGGAGTGACGTGTTCGGGAACGTTTTCCACTGAGTACCGAAAATGGTATTGTTCGATGTGATGTGCAAGTAAGCACCGTCAGTTAAAACGGAAGCATCTACATCTGGAATATACGAATAGTTGTCGTCTTCACTTGAGGCAAACACTGATGTTTCACCAAACCCTTTTGCTTCTGACAAGGCTTTCTCTGACCAAGCACCTGTTTGGATGAAATGAGCCGTTTCGCCTTCATGTAAGAAGTTCATCGGAATCATTGCAAATTGAAGACTTGCCCCGCCTTGTAAAAAGAGGACCTCATAATCTTCTGGAATGTCCATCAATTCTACCAAGAGTGCTTTCGCTTTATTGTGGACTTCTTCATACTCACCGCTGCGATGAGAAAGTTCCATCACAGACATCCCGGTTTGTTTAAAATCAACAAGTTCTTCCTGTGCTTTTTGAAGCACTTCTAGCGGCAGCACCGCCGGACCAGCATTAAAATTCGTCGTTCGCTTCATCACAATCTCTCCCTATTTCTCGCGTTAATGGATCAAAAGATAAAACCATCCTATCACAAATTTGAAGCATTTGGACAAAAAATTTGAATCGTCCTAAATATCTTACGATTCAGAGGATAAGCACAGAAAAGAAGTGAAAAAAAGAAAAACCTCATCAATTAAGATGAGGTAAGGCGCGTATGGATGGCAGAAGAAATGTCTTTTAAATCCTCTGATGTATATTGATCTTGGTGAGATTTCCATACGGCACCAAAGCCGTCGCCTTTACCATAACGTGGAATGATGTGCATATGGTAATGGAACACAGATTGCCCGGCTTTTTCACCGTTGTTGTTCAGAAGGTTTAAACCAATTGGTTCAAATTCTTGTTTGATGGCTCTAGCGATTTTTGGAATCGCTTGGAAGTAATGATTAGACACTTCTGGTGTCATGTCATAAATGTTTTCTTTATGTATTTTCGGGATTACAAGGGTATGTCCTTTTGTTACTTGGCTGATATCAAGAAAAGCTAATACATGCTCGTCTTCATATACTTTTGCACATGGAATGTCTCCATCAATGATCTTGCAAAAAATGCAGTCGCTCACGCCATGTCACTCCTCATTATTTTTCCTTTATCGTATCACAAAAAGAAGCAAAAAAGAAAACAGGACAAGCGAACTCCTTTGGTCGCTCATCCTGCTCCTGCAGAAGAAATGCTGATGCTTTCATTTGATATGCCTTTTGAATTCTCTATTTACTGAAATAAAGAATTCATATGCCTGCTATTTCTGCCGTAAACACCTCATTTGACGTTTTGGTTCGTCGTATACATATTTGTATAGGACACAAAAATCAAGAATCAGTGAAGCAAAACAGAAGCTAAGGTTTTTAGATGAAAAACCAATTTGTCATGCGGTTATTGCCTTTAACAAACACCTCATTTACGTATTGGTCATCAAGTTCATTTCTTCTACATACATTATGATGACCAGTATGCCTATGTTTTATTCATGAGTTGTCTATAGGTAAACATTTCAAATTGTCTTTCGTTTTTGGTACTATAAAGGAAAAAAGAAAGAAAGGAACGAACTGATGTCCCTTCTAACTGTAAAAGATGTAACGGGTGGATATACAAAGAATCCCGTTCTGAAAAATATTTCATTTGAATTAGAAAGAAACCAAATCGTTGGTCTCATTGGCTTAAACGGGGCGGGAAAAAGTACAACCATTCGTCATATTATTGGATTAATGAAACCTCATAAAGGGGTCATTGAGCTGAACGGACGAACCCTTCAAGAAGATCAAGAGGCGTATCGTTCACAATTTACGTTTATTCCAGAGACACCTGTCTTATATGAAGAATTAACGTTAAAAGAGCATTTAGAGCTGACAGCGGTGGCTTACGGCCTTTCAAAAGAACAATTAGAAGAACGTCTGCCGTCTTTGCTGAAGGAATTCCGAATGGAGAAGCGATTGAAATGGTTCCCTGCTCATTTTTCTAAAGGGATGAAGCAGAAGGTGATGATTATGTGTGCGTTTCTTGTGGAGCCAGAGTTGTATATTATCGATGAGCCGTTTTTAGGGCTTGATCCGCTTGCGATCAACGCACTATTAGAACGTATGAATGCGGCGAAACAAAATGGCGCAAGTGTTCTGATGTCTACGCATATTTTAGCCACAGCGGAACGTTATTGTGATTCCTTTATTATTTTGCATGAAGGGGAAATTAGAGCGAAAGGAACACTGACAGAACTAAGAGAGCAGTTCAACATGAGAGATGCGACACTCGATGATCTTTATTTGGAATTAACAAAGGAAGAAAGCTATGAGTAAAACAACGCAAACCATTTGGAAATCACGATTAGAAGAACACGTACAAGAAACAAGAAAATATTTAAAATATATGTTCAACGATCATCTTGTGATTGTGCTCATTTTTTTCCTTGCAGGCGGGGCGAGTTGGTACAGTAATTGGCTGAAGCATATTCCAGCTCACTTCCCATCCTATTGGGTCATGGCAGTTGTTTTCTCATTGGTACTGACTAGTTCTTACGTGCGAACGTTGATCAAAGAGGCAGATCTTGTGTTTATGCTTCCTTTGGAAGCTAAGATGGACCCTTATTTAAAACAAGCGTTTAACTTTAGCTTCATTTCTCAGTTATTTCCTTTGATTGCCGTGTCCATTATTGCACTTCCGCTATATTCGGCTGTCTCCTCAGGCGATCTGATGCTATATGTGCTCATTTTGGCGCAAATGATCTTAATAAAAGGTCTGAATACAGCGATTCAGTGGAGAATCACTTATTTTCAAGGGAAACATGTCAGATGGATTGATGCAGTGATTCGTTTTCTGCTCAATACAATGTTAATGTATACCGTTTTACAAGCAGCTTATGCCATTGCCATTGTTTTTTATCTTTTATATGCTGTCTATCTCATTTATCTAACAAATGCAGTAAAAAAACAGCCCTTTCAATGGGAATTGCATATTTCTGATGAGTTAAAACGAAAACAGCGTTTTTACCGCTTGGCAAACTTATTTACGGATGTCCCTCATTTAAAGAAACAAGTGAAAAGAAGGGCGTATATGGACTGGGTCTTGCAGTTTGTCCCTTATGAACAGCGTAAAGCTTTTTCTTATATGTATGTGAGGGCGTTTTTACGTTCAAATGACTATTTTGGTCTTGTGTTTAGGTTAACGGTCGTGTTTGTGCTCATCCTCTTGTATACAGGTGCAGCAGGCTGGGTGGGGGCATTACTTGTCTTGTTTACAGTCTTTATCACAGGTGTACAGCTTGTCCCGTTAACAAAGCATTTTGCTCATCTGTCGTTACAGGCACTTTATCCTGTGTCTCAGCAAGAAAAAGATCGAAGCTTTTTTGTTCTCGTACGAAATGTACTCATCATCCAGTCAATTGTACTGAGCTCCGCCGTTTTCCCAGCAGGTGGATGGAAGGGAAGCGGACTTGCTCTTCTCATTTCATTGGTATTTGTGCTTGTCCTATTCAAGCCTTACGTACAAAGCAGATTAAAAAAGATGAGATAAGCATTTTTTACAGCGTGTGTATGATGTCACCAAGGAGGGTACTGGGATGAATGCAGCTGAACGGGAACTGTATGAAGAGGCCATTTTTTTTCAAATGCGTTTTTTAAGAAAACCATCCAAGATCGAGCGGTTTTCAAAAGGTGTTCAGCAGCAAGTGAATCGCCGAATCCCTGCTCGATTTCATCAAGTCATCACAAGTGCGGTGAAAACAATGGTTGAATCCACTGTATCAGGAAGCCATTTTACTTCATTTACAGTCATTGATGAACAATTGTCTATAGTAGAGCGAAATGAGCTGGCAAAGGAAAAGGTGACATATTATCAAAAGGCCGCTGCGATTGAAGGAATTGGCACAGGTGCGGGTGGATTGTTTCTCGGAATGGCGGATTTCCCTCTCCTTTTGAGTATTAAAATGAAATGTCTATATGAACTTGCTTGTATATATGGATTTGATTTGTCTCAAAAAGAGGAAAGGCTCTTTTTACTTTGTATTTTTCAACTCGCCTTTTCAAGCAGTGCACACCGTCAAAAAATGATGAAACTCATTGAAGAATGGGAAACAACCCGGGAAGAAATGGATTGGTATAGCTTTCAGCAGGAATATCGAGATTATATTGACCTTGTGAAGCTGTTTCAATTAATGCCTGTGGTCGGTGCCGCTGTTGGTGGGGTGGCAAATCATCAGCTGACTGGACAGCTTGGTGAAGTCGCACGCCATGTGTTTCACTTGAGAGTGTTGAAAGAATCGAAATAGAAAAGCCGCTGGTGGCAGCGGCTTTTTTTTATTTATCGTAGGAAAGGACGGCATGAGCGAGTACCTTTGCTGCGACAGGCATTGCATTTTCGTTAATATCAAATTTCGGATGGTGATGTGGATACACATCTTGGCTGCTTTCTGGCATAGCGCCTGTGTAGAAGAAAGTACCAGGAACATGCTGAAGGTAGTAAGCAAAGTCTTCTCCGCCCATTTGAGTTTCGGCTTCTTTTACTTCTGTGACTCCTTCTGTCTGTTTGGCTATTTCTGCTATATATTCAGTTGGTGCAGGGTGATTTTTGACTGCAGGATAGCCTCTTACATATTCATAAGTATAAGAGGCATCGTGCATGTGGCAGACACCTTTCACCACCTGTTCAATTTCACGTTCAATGATATGGCGTGCACTCTCTTCAAAGGAACGTGCAGTACCTGTTAGCACGGCCGAATCTGCAATGACGTTAAAGGCATTTTCAGCGACAAATCCCCCTACAGATACCACCGCAGAATCAATCGGGTTGACTTTACGGGCCACGACCTGCTGAAGATTGGCTACAATTTGTGAACCGATGAGTACGGCATCTTTCGTCAGGTGCGGCTGTGCGCCATGTCCGCCTTTACCTTGCACTTGAATAGAAAAACGATCGGCGGCTGCCATAAAGTTCCCGCTTTTATAAAGAACAGTGCCGCATGGCTCTGAGGACCAAAGGTGGGTGCCGAAAATGACGTCAACACCGTCTAAACAGCCATCTTCAATCATTGGTTTCGCACCGCCGGGGGCATATTCTTCAGCGTGTTGATGAATGAGGACGATTTTTCCTTTTAATTGATCTCGGTGCTCATGTAAGATCTTCGCTAAGACGAGAAGTGTTGCTGTGTGGCCATCGTGACCGCATGCGTGCATGACGCCAGGTTTTGTTGAACGGTAAGGTACATCCTTTTCATCATGAATGGGAAGTGCATCAAAATCAGCTCTCAGTGCAATGGTCGGTCCAGGGGAAGCTCCTTCAATAAAAGCGAGTACACCATGTCCGCCTACATGTGTGCGTGTCGGGATATGTAATCTGTCATAATATTGAGCGATGTAAGCAGCGGTTTCCTCTTCCTGAAAAGAAAGTTCTGGATTCATATGGAGATGGCGTCTAATTTCAACCATTTCCTCATAATGTTCATCAAGACGTTCATTGATCCTTTTGTGTAAAGTGGATACTGTCATTGATCCGAAAACCTCCTTTAGGCTCTTTTACTGATTGTATGGTAATTGTTAGAATCTTTCAACAGAAGAGGATGTCGAGAATGACAGAGAAGGTCATTTTACATAAAAGTCGAAGGTTAAGTATGAAGCTTGAAAAAGGGGGAGTGGCATTGGGAAGCTGTCCAAATTGTTCAAAAGCATTTTCTTTCGTCGAAAAATTTCATTTATCGCATACGAGAATGATGCTTTGTCCAAGCTGCCGGCATCAAATCAAAGAAACGTTCGTTTCGAAGATGAGCTTTTTGATGATTTGTTTGATTCCACTGTTGGTACTACTTATTCAGATGAAAGGTGCTTCACCTATGCTCAAATGGCCAATCTTATTAGGATGGATCTTGCTGAATTTTTATGTACTTCAGCCAATCATTCATCGGTACGAGCTTAGAGATAAGCGTTGAAAGCCCAGCAGAAGGGCTTTTTTTTATGAAAAAAAGAAGTGCGAAAAGCAGCACTTCCTTAATGGTCTATGACGGCATGATAGGATGTCAGATAGGCAGGACGAGAGAAGATGGAGCCAGTATCCTCGTGTGGCTGAAAGAATGCTTCTGACTCTTGGAAGTCTTGAAATAAGTCTTCAGATTCCCAAAGGGTCAATATCAAGTACACTTCTTCATCCTTTTTTGGTCTTAACACACGAAGCGCCTGAAAGCCGCGCTGGTGTTCTGACATGTTTGTTTTTTTCTGAAAGGTGGATTCAAAAAGTGCTCTGCTTTCGAGCTTTACAGGGATATGATTCAGCGTGACAAAGCCAGATTGGACGAGCTCACCTTTTGTATAAATCACATCATAGGCATGGGGTGCTTTAAAGACTGTCTCACCCTCCGTTTCATGAAAAAGAGCTGCTTGTTCCTTACCGACCGTATAAAGCAGATTTTCAAGATGATGTTTTTTTGCGATTTTTTGCAAAAAGTCTGCTGTTCCATATGTAATATAGAAATTCATCTAAACCGCCTCCTGCTTGATAGTATAACAAAAGAATGATATATAATTCTTTGGTAGTCAATCCATAAAACATATTATGAAGCAATACATCCCATACTATCCGTATAAAGGAATGAGGTGACCTAATTTGAAGAAAAAGAAGATAATCATTCCATTAGTCATTGCAGGAAGTACAATCGTGCTTTCATTTATTGGCTATCTGACCATTTTATTTTTAGGACATTATGTCATAGATGAGAAGAAGCTCGTTTTTCACGCTTCCTCGAAAATCATTGATCAGAATGGAAAAGAACTCACAAGCATGTATTCAGAAAATCGGGACCCTGTGTCATTAAAAGAGGTCCCAGATAAAGTGGCGAAAGCTTTTGTTGCTGTAGAGGACAAGCGCTTTTATGAGCACCACGGAATTGATGCACAATCGATTTCAAGGGCGGTTTATCGAGATATATTAGCAGGTGGAAAGGTGGAAGGCGGCAGTACCATCACCCAGCAGCTCGCCAAAAATATCTTTCTCACAAATGATAAAACGTTTCTTCGAAAAACAAAAGAAGTCATTATTGCGATCAATTTAGAAAGAGATTATTCAAAGGACAAGCTGCTTGAAATGTATTTGAATCAGCTTTACTTTGGTCATGGCGTCTATGGGATCCAAGCAGCGGCCAATTACTATTTTAGTAAAGATGTAAAAGATCTCACTGTCAGTGAAGGAGCTACACTTGCTGCCATGCCAAAGGCACCTTCAACGTATTCCCCTGTTCTACACCCAGATAAAAATAAACAAAGACGGGATACCATCCTGAATTTAATGAATGAACAAGGATATTTGTCTTCTACAGAAACAGTTGAAGCAAAAGGAAGAACACTTGGTATTCATTTAAAAAAGAAATCAGAAACCCCTTGGGTGGACAGTTATGTAGATCTCATGATTAAAGAAGCAGAATCGCAGTATTCGATTTCGCATGAACAATTGCTTCAAGGCGGCTATACCATTACGGTACCAATCGATATGAATTTGCAAAAAGTTGCCTATGATGCAATGAAAAACAATCGTTATTTCCCGGGAAAAAGCGGGTCACCTGAAGGCAGCGCTGTGTTTATTGACAACGCATCTGGTGGTGTAAAAGCAGCAATAGGCGGACGAGAATATCAGGCAAGAGGCTATAACAGAGTCACAGCTGTTAGACAGCCTGGTTCTGTCTTTAAGCCGATCGCAGTATATGGTCCAGCGATGCAGGAGAAAAAATTCAGACCGTATTCACTGCTCGAGGACAAGGAAAAAAGCTATGACGGCTATTCTCCAAAGAACTACGATGGACAGTACGAGGGCAGGGTCACGATGGTAGAGGCTCTCATGAAAAGTAAAAATACATCTGCCGTATGGACGTTAAGCCAGCTTGGCATCGATACGTCTAAATCCTATCTTGAGAAAATGGGGATGGATATTTCGGATAAAGGACTTGCCATAGCGCTTGGTGGTCTAGAAAAAGGGGTTTCTCCATTGCAGATAGCTGGAGCATTTCATACATTTGCAAATGAAGGCGTCTATAAAAAGCCGTTCTTCATTCAGAAAATCACGAATGATGATGGAGAAACCGTTGAAAAAAATCGAAACAAAGAAGAACGAGTGTTTAGCGTACAAAATGCTTGGAATATGACAAGAATGCTTCAACAGGTCGTCAAAGGCGGAACCGCTCAGAGCGGATCATACGCTGGAGATTTGGCTGGTAAAACAGGTACAACTACGTATTCCGGTGTCAAAGGGGCAACGAAAGATGCTTGGTTTGCTGGCTACACGCCTAGTACAACAGGGGCAATCTGGATGGGGTATGACAAAACGGATAACAGTCATTATTTAACTGGCGGCAGTCAGTATCCAGTGCAGTTGATGAAAGATATTTTAACGACAGCCCAAATAACCAATGAAACCTTCCAAAAACCGGAGGGAATTAAAGAACTTCAATCGCCAATCCATTTAGAAGGACTGTCAGGCTTTGAAGCACGTTATGCATTTAAAATCAAAGGGCTCTTTACATTGGAGCTGTCATGGGATGAACAGGAAGACAAACGCGTTGAATATCGTATTTATGAAGTGAGAAATGGAAGCGAGACCCTGATCGATTCTGTAACAGGAACAAACAGCTACACAATGCCGTATGCAAATGTGTTTTCAGATGCGCAGTATAAGGTTGTTCCATACAATACTCAAACACAAGAAGAAGGCGAAGGCAGTGCTTATATCAAGCCGGAGGCTTTTGGACGTTAATATTCGGCGATTTTTTGAACATTGAGCCGCTTTAGTATACCGAGCCTTGAAAAAGCGGTATAGTAAAAGCAGTGTTTGAGCCTTATACAAAGAGAGTGTGAGGCGAAAGGTGGAATGAAAGGTAATGGGAAAAACGAAGGCTTTTAATGACACGTTCTTAAAGGCGTGCAAAGGGGAAAAAACAGACCATGTACCGGTTTGGTATATGAGACAGGCAGGACGCTCGCAGCCTGAATATCGTGCCCTTAAAGAAAAATACGGGCTATTTGAAATTACGCATCAGCCAGAGCTATGTGCTTACGTAACAAGACTTCCTGTAGAACAATATGGTGTAGATGCCGCTATTTTATATAAAGATATTATGACTCCGCTTCCAGCTATTGGAGTGGATGTTGAAATTAAAAATGGAATTGGACCAGTGATTGACTCGCCTATTCGGACAAAGGCAGATATCCAGCGTCTTGGAGAGCTTCATCCTGAAGAAGACCTGCCGTATGTGCTTGATACGATCAAGCTGTTAACAGAGGAGCAGTTGAATGTTCCGCTGATTGGTTTCGCAGGTGCACCTTTTACGATGGCAAGCTATATGATCGAAGGCGGTCCATCTAAAAATTATCATAAAACAAAGGCGCTCATGTACAGTGAGCCAGAGACATGGATGCTTTTGATGAATAAATTAGCCGATATGACGATCACATACATACGCGCTCAGGTAAAAGCAGGCGTCCGAGCATTTCAAATCTTCGACTCTTGGGTTGGCGCTTTAAATGCAGCAGATTACCGGACCTTCATTAAGCCTGTCATGCAGCGTATTTTCACAGAGCTGAAGTCTGAAAACGTACCAATGATTATGTATGGTGTCGGTGCGAGCCATCTGGCCAAAGATTGGCATGACTTGCCGCTTGATGTCGTTGGACTGGATTGGCGTATGAGTATAGACGAAGCGCGAAAAGAAGGCTTAACAAAAACGTTACAAGGAAACCTTGATCCAACGATTTTACTTTCTCCTTGGGAAGTGATTGAAGAAAGAGCAGCAGCGATTTTAGATCAAGGGATGAAATCAGATCAATTCATCTTTAACTTAGGTCACGGGGTATTTCCTGATGTCTCACCAGACACGTTAAAGAAGCTGACAGATTTTATTCACGATTATTCAGCTAAACATAAAAAGACATCCATCTAAATGATTTCAAATGATCTGAAGGAGTGTTGGTTGTGGAGAAAAAGAAAATGGGGCTACTTGTCATGGCATATGGCACCCCATATAAAGAAGAAGACATTGAACGTTACTATACACATATCCGTAGAGGCAGAAAGCCAGAGCCGGAGATGCTACAAGATTTAAAGGACCGCTACAAGGCAATTGGCGGCATTTCTCCTTTATCAAAAATTACAGAACAGCAGGCAAATGGTTTGTGTGAACATTTGAATGAGATCCAAGACGAGATTGAATTTCATGTATACATTGGGTTAAAACATATTGAGCCTTTCATTGAAGATGCAGTCGCTGACATGCACCGAGATGGCATCACAGAAGCGGTAAGTATTGTCCTTGCACCGCACTTCTCCACATTTAGTGTGAAATCGTATAACAAACGTGCACAAGATGAAGCAGAAAAGCTTGGCCATCTGAACATTACTTCTGTTGAAAGCTGGTACGATGAACCGAAGTTTGTGGACTATTGGGTGAAACAAGTGAAAGAGACGTATGCATCCATGAGTCAGGAAGAAAGAGATTCAGCAGTGCTGATTGTGTCTGCACACAGTCTTCCTGAAAAAATTATTGCAGCAGGAGACCCATACCCTGATCAGCTTGCACAATCTGCAAAAATGATTGCTGAAGGTGCAGGAATTGAGCATTATGAAATTGGCTGGCAAAGTGAAGGCAATACGCCTGATCCGTGGCTTGGACCAGACGTACAGGATCTCACGCGTGACCTATTTGAGCAAAAAGGCTATAAAACATTTGTATACGTGCCTGTTGGATTTGTCGCTGATCACCTTGAAGTGTTATACGACAATGATTATGAATGTAAAGTCGTCACGGATGAAATTGGTGCAGCCTACTATCGTCCAGAAATGCCAAATGCGAAACCAGCATTTATTGATGCACTGGCAGCAGTCGTATTAAAGAAGCTTAATGAAAGCAAGTAATCATATAAAAGAAGGCGATCCTATGCATGACAATCAAAAACACCTTGTCATCATTGGCGGTGGCATCACGGGTTTGGCCGCCGCCTTCTATTTGGAAAAGGAAATTGAAGAAAAAGGCCTTCCTATCCAAATATCTCTTATTGAAGCGAGTCCTAGGCTAGGTGGAAAAATTCAAACATTATATAAAGACGGTTATATCATTGAACGTGGACCCGATTCATTTTTAGAAAGAAAGGTCAGTGGACCCCAGCTGGCAAAAGATGTTGGCCTATCTGATCAGCTCGTCAATAATGAAACAGGGCAAGCGTATGTATTAGTCAATGAAACCCTTCATCCGATGCCAAAGGGGGCTGTCATGGGCATTCCAACTCAAATCAGTCCTTTCATTACAACTGGGCTTTTTTCAGTTGCCGGAAAAGCACGTGCAGCGATGGATTTCGTATTGCCAAAAAGCAAACAGACAGAAGATCAGTCTCTGGGGGAATTTTTTAGAAGACGTGTGGGTGATGAAGTGGTGGAGAATTTAATTGAACCGCTACTATCAGGCATTTATGCTGGTGACATTGATCGCCTGAGCTTAATGTCTACCTTCCCGCAGTTCTATCAAACAGAACAGAAGCATCGCAGTTTGATTCTTGGGATGAAAAAATCACAGCAGCATGCAAAAGCGCAACAAGTGACAGCGAAAAAGCAAGGACAGTTCCAGACAATCAATCAAGGGCTGCAAGCACTTGTTGAAGCGGTCGAAAGTAAACTCAAGCTGACGAAGATTTACAAAGGGACAAAAGTGACCCAGATCGAAAAAGCAGAGGGAGGCTATGGCGTTCAATTAGACAGCGGTCAAACGCTTTTTGCAGATTCTGCCATTGTGACAACTCCTCACCAATCGATCTATTCCATGTTTCCAAAAGAAGCAGGGCTTGAGTACTTGCATGACATGACATCGACTTCTGTTGCAACAGTTGCACTCGGATTTAAAGAAGAGGATGTTCACAATGAATATGATGGTACTGGTTTTGTCATCTCAAGAAATAGTGATTTCTCCATTACAGCATGTACGTGGACAAATAAGAAATGGCCTCACACTGCACCTAAAGGAAAAACATTGCTCCGTGCATACGTTGGGAAAGCTGGCGATGAATCAATTGTCGAACAGTCTGATCATCAAATCGTGAGCATCGTGCTGGAGGATTTGAAGAAAATCATGGATATTAAAGCAGATCCAGAGCTGACGACAGTGACTCGCTGGAAAACAAGCATGCCGCAATATCATGTGGGTCATCAAAAACAGATTTCGACGATGCGAGAAACGTTTATGCAATCATATCCTGGTATTTATATCACGGGTGCTGCATTTGAAGGTGTTGGGATTCCTGATTGTATTGATCAAGGAAAAGCTGCCATCTCAGAAGCTGTATCTTATCTATTTTCATAAAAAACAAACTCCCTTTTCTGTCATGGAAAGGGAGTTTTTCATGTTCGTATGTTTAGAAAAGAGTGGTGAATAATAAAATTGAACAAAGTTGTTGCATCTGAGGAAAAGGATGTGGTATATTACTTTCTGTACTTAATGACCGAAACGTTCAAATAGTCATTTTGGGAGTGAGATCATGAGTGTTGATAGGAGACAAATGATTTTAGATGGAGCAACAAAGGCATTTACCCAGTTCGGGTATAAAGCCACGACAATGGACCTTGTAGCAAAGCTTGCCAACGTTGGAAAAGGAACGATTTATACTTTTTTCAAAAACAAAGAAGAGCTGTTCGATGAAATTTTCACATCACTGTTAATGGAGATGAGGAAAATTGCAGATGAAGCAATAGATGAGAAGAATAGTTTCTCAGAAAACCTTCATTTAGCACTCTTTGCAATATTAGAATTTCGAAAAAACCACCAGCTTACAATTAAAATCTTTCAGGAAAATGCGGAGCTTGGCACATCAGCAGTGAAAGAAATGATTGAAAAAATGGAGCAGATGATCATTCGCTATATTAAAACAAAAGTAAAAGAAGCGATTGAAAAAGGCGACATTAAGCCCTGTGATCCTGAATTGACGGCATTTGTGATGGTGAAACTATATATTGCACTTATTTTTGACTGGGAAAAGCGATATGAGCCTTTAACAAAAGAAGAGGTCGCTGAATCGCTCGAGCTTTATGTACTAAAAGGACTGTCTGCAACAACATAATTTTTTTTGAGTTCAAATGACCGAATTCTTAATTTAGTCATTCATCAATGGGAGGAAAACAGCAATGAATTTAATTCGGAATCAATGGAAAGACATTGTGACGAGCAAAAAACTACTGATCCCGATTTTAGCTGTCTTATTTATTCCACTGATTTATAGTGGTGTATTTTTAAAAGCTTACTGGGATCCATATGGTACAGTTGATCAATTACCTGTAGCGGTTGTCAACTTGGATGAAGGCAGTCATTATGACGGCAAAACCCTTCAAGTGGGCGATGATTTAGTGAAGGAATTGAAGAAAAACGATAGTTTTAAATGGCATTTTGTTGATAGTGAAGAAAAGGCCATCAAAGGGTTAAATAACGAAGACTATTATCTCGTCGTCGAGATTCCGAAAGATTTCTCGAAAAATGCGAGTACAGTACTAGACAAACATCCGAAAAAATCGAATCTGAAATATTATACGAATCCAGGCGCAAACTATGCTGCGTCTCAAATTGCGAATAACGCCATTATCAAATTAAAAGATTCGGTTTCAAAGGAAGTCACAGAAAATTATGCAGAGGTCATCTTTGATAACTTCAAAACGATTGCAAAAGGATTAGATCAAGCAAGCGATGGAGCGAAGAAAATTGATGACGGAACAAAAAGCGCAAAAGACGGTAGCCAAAAGTTAAAAGACAATCTGGCGAAATTGGCAGAAGGAACGTTAACGTATAGCGAAGGTGTTCATCAGTTTGCAGGAAAAATGGGTGAACTGAACACTGGAATTCAATCTCTTGATAGCGGTCTTGGTCAGCTCTTAACAGGCTATCAAACGATTGATCAGAAATTTGGTGAGCTTGGCACAGGAATTGATACATTGACCGAAGGGTTAAACACAAGCCGTGAAGGACATGAGCAGCTTTCTTCTAAAATGCCGCAATTCACAGCAGGCATTGAGCAGCTGAACAATAAAGCACAGTCATTTTCAGAAAAAATCGCTGCTGTTGAGAAAGTATTGTCTTCACCTGAATTAGCGAACCTTGAAAAGATGGCGCCTAAGATTGATCAGGTGAAAGAAGATGCAAAAACGTTCAGTACCAAACTTGCTTCTTTAAAAGAAGCATTATCTAATCGAGATGCAAAAGTAAAAAGTATTATTCAAAACAGCTCGATGACAGATGAAGAGAAAAAGGCGGCAATGGATCAGCTAGACAGTCTCCCTACAGTCGAACTGCCTGATTTGTCTGGTCTTGAGCAAAGCTTAGCGGCGCTGCAGGAACTGCCTGACGCAAGTGAAGTTCAGTCTGCGGTTGCATCTGCAAAAGCACAGCTACAGCAAGTCAAGCAGTTGCCAGAGAAAACAGAACAGCTGTATACATCGACAGTCGCCATACAAAATGCGATTGATCAAATGACATCCGGTACGAATAAATTGTATCAAGGTGCACTGAAGCTTCAAACGGGTCAAGGGAAATTACAAGATGGCCTACAAACAGCAAATGGAAAGCTTGATACAGCGAAAAGTGGTGCGGATAAACTGGCAAATGGTTCAAGCCAGCTTAGTGCAGCATTGAATAAACTAGAAAGTGGATCAGCGAGTATCCAAAGCAACTCATCTAAACTGGCTGAAGGGTCAAAATCCCTTGATAAAGGATTAGGTGACTTAAAAAGTGGAACTGGAAAGCTTTCTGATAAGCTAAAAATCGCTGCAGATGAAACAGGAGACATTGATGCGGGGCAGGACAATTACAATATGATTGCAAGCCCAGTCAAAACAGAGAATGATACAGCGAAAAAAATTGATAACTATGGAACAGGGCTCACACCATATATTTTATCAATGGGACTCTTTGTTGGAGCTCTTATGCTGACTGTTGTATTCCCAATGAAAGATCCTGCAGGACGCCCTAGAAATGCGTTTGAATGGTTTGTCAGCAAATATAGTGTGCTTCTCTTAGTCGGTATCTTGCAGGCAGTGATTGCAAGCTCCATGCTGATCTTTGGACTTGGACTTGAAGTGGAAAGCCTCTGGCGCTTCTATCTCTTTGCGATCATCGTCAGTCTGACATTCCTAGCGATCATTCAGCTTCTTGCGACGACGATGGGGAACCCAGGACGCTTTATTGCCGTCATTATCTTGGTTCTTCAGCTTGCAGCAAGTGCGGGTACATTCCCGCTTGAGCTTGTACCAAAATTCTTCCAAGTTATTCACAGTCTGCTTCCAATGACGTATACCATCAACGGATTTAGAACGATCATTGCAAGCGGTGATAACAGTTATTTATGGCACCAAGCAGCGATTCTTGGAACAGTAGCCATCATCATGATGGCTGCAACAACAGCATACTTTGCTTGGAACATAAGAAAAATGAAACAAGAAGAAGCTTAATCAAAAAAACCTTTCTCTTTCATGAGAAAGGTTTTTTATTTCAGATTGTTGACAAAGGGCTAAAATGAACTTTATTTTAGCCCTTTGTCTTCTTTTCAGCGTGATAGAAAACCTTTGAAGTCTAGGAAGGACGAGCACTGGCACAGAGCGAATTGACATTCGTGAGTACCAGCGCGCAGGACTGACACCGAATGCGAGGGTTTGTCTACACGCTGAAACCTTTCTCTTTCATGAGAAAGGTTTTTCTATTAGAAATTAGACATCAGGAACCCGAAGCGATATATTTTAAGAAGGATGCTGAAAAAAGGCATGCTTGGAAAGAATTTCTTTTAGATGAAGGAGGATATGCCGAATGACAACGGAAGTAAATGAAACGATTCAGCTTATTCAAAAGCTTGTGTCGATCCCAAGTCCATCAGGAAATACTGAGAAAGTGATTGGCTTTGTCGAACGTTTTTTACAAGATTTAAATATTGAAACGAAGCGAAATCGAAAAGGCGGATTAATTGCCACCCTAAAAGGAACAGATGACAAGGAACACCGCATGCTGACAGCACATGTCGATACGCTCGGTGCGATGGTCAAAGAAATTAAATCAAATGGCCGGCTGCGTCTTGCACTCATTGGAGGCTTTCAATATAACTCGATAGAAGGCGAGTATTGTGAAATTGAAACAGTAACAGGCCGTACATACACAGGTACCATTCTGATGCATCAAACGTCCGTTCACGTATATGAGGATGCTGGAAAAGCGAAGCGAAATCAAGAAAATATGGAGATTCGCTTAGATGAGAAAGTGAAAAATGCAGACGATGTGCAAGCACTCGGCATTCAAGTAGGAGACTTTATCTCATTTGATCCTAGAGTGGAAGTGACATCTTCAGGTTTTATTAAATCAAGACACCTTGATGATAAGGCAAGTGTGGCGTTGTTGCTGAGATTGATTCACCGCATTCAAACAGAGAACATCACATTGCCGCATACGACACATTTCTTAATTTCAAATAATGAAGAAATCGGATACGGTGGGAACTCGAATATCCCGGAAGAAACGGTGGAATATTTGGCGGTTGATATGGGAGCCATCGGTGACGGTCAATCAACCGATGAATACAGTGTGTCAATATGTGTGAAGGATTCTAGTGGTCCTTATCACTATGGTCTGCGCAAACATTTAGCAGCATTAGCTGAGGCAAATAAGATCGATTACCGCCTTGATATATACCCTTATTATGGTTCAGATGCGTCAGCAGCGATTCGAGCAGGGCATGATATCATTCATGGACTGATTGGACCTGGCATTGACTCTTCGCATGCCTTTGAAAGAACCCATGAAGACTCATTGATTCATACAGCCAATCTTCTGTACCACTATGTTCAAAGCAAATTAATCACAGTATAAAAAAAGAACCCCGATCGCGGGGTTCTTTTTGATTAGCTTGAAAGTTGTGTTGGCTCAGGTACATCTTGTCCAGTCATCACGCGGTGTCCTTTTTCAGGGTCATATTGCCCTTCCCATTTAGACATCACGACAGCTGCAAGTGCATTACCAGTTAAGTTGACAACGGTTCTTGCCATATCCATGATACGATCAACACCTGCAATAAAGGCTAGACCTTCAGCAGGAACACCGATCGTTCCAAGTGTTGCAAGTAATACAACAAAGGATGTACCAGGAACGGCAGCCATTCCTTTTGATGTCACCATCAATACAAGGATTAGTGTGAGCTGCTGTACGATCGTGAGGTCAATGCCATATACCTGCGCTAAGAAAAGCGCCGCAATGGCTTGATACAAGACGGAGCCGTCCAGATTAAACGTATAACCAATTGGGATAACAAAAGAAACAATTCCTTTTGGACACCCGATGCGCTCCATTTTATCCATGACTCTCGGTAAAACTGTTTCAGAGCTGGATGTACTAAAGGCGAGAAGCATTTCGTCTTTCATGTAAGCAAGAAATCTGAAAATATTGACGCCAATCATCTTTCCAATAATTCCGAATACAACGATAAGGAAGAGAGCGAGCGCAAAATAAACAAGACCTACGAGCTTACCTAATGAAACAAGAGATTCAAGACCAAATTTTGATACTGTCACACCAATGAGCGCGAACACACCAAATGGTGCTGCTTTCATCACAACATTGACGACATGGAACATCGCATGTGACACACCTTCAAAGAAGGCGAGCACTGGTTTGCCGCGTTCACCAATCGCTGAAACGCCAAGTGCGAATAATACAGTGAAGAAAATAATCGCAAGCAAATCACCTTCCGCCAATGATTGGAAGAAGTTCGTCGGAACGATATGAAGGAACGTATCAGCAACTGATTTACTGCTTTGTTCTTTTTCCGTTTCAACATACTGGCTAATATCCTGTTTTTCTGTATGTCCAAAGTCAACGCCTGCACCTGGTTGAACAAAGTTCGCAAGCACAAGACCAAGGATGATCGCAAACGTTGTGATAATTTCAAAATAAAGAATGGTTCTAAAACCAAGCTTCCCTACTTTTTTACCATCACCCGCACCTGCAACACCTAAAATTAAGCTAGATACGACAATCGGAATGACAATCATCTTAATGAGTCGTAAGAAGAAGTCTCCAATTGGTTTTAAATATGTCTCAACACCAGGGTTACCGAAAAAGATCGCACCAACCACGACACCGAGAATAAGACCGATTAGGATTTGAGTTGCTAATCCAAATTTTAATTTTTTCATAGATTTCCTCCCTAACATATTCATTAAAGGAATATTCCCATTATATTAAGTTTTAATATATGAATTAAAGTATAACTAAAATTAAAGAGGTTCGTCCACGATTAAATTATATTAAGAAAATACAAAATTATTTGAAAAAATGGACACTTCGAACCCCCTTCGTTGTTTTAAGTCAATAAAAAGTGCCTTCCGAACTAAAAGTCATCATATGAAAATACTAAAAAACCCTTCTGTACCAAGGGTTTTACCTTTTTACCTATTTTTCAGAAAAAATAAAAAGCACTTTTGACTCCAACTGACGAAGGAGGAAAAAAGTGCCTTTTCGTTCTATTTATTTCCTTATTTAAGATAACTTACTTGTGAGCATTCCTCACATTCATTACCGTAACACTCGTGCTGTTCCATTAAATCATTTCCACATTTTGTGCATTTTTTTGAAGGCAAATTTCTAAAAAACTCAGTGATTTTTCCTAGCATTTGTCATCCTCCAATACGTTTTATTGCTATCATTGTATTATAACAGATTGATAATTGTCAATCTGTTTTGTAACAATAGGCAAGAAGAATGCTTTTTTTATGAAAAATGGGTATATTGTAAGAAGGGGATTTTTTGAAAAGGAGGAAATATGACGATGAAATTAACCGTGATTGGCTGCTACGGAGGATTTCCAGCAGCTGGTGAAGCCACATCAGGTTATCTTTTTGAATCAGATGGTTTTCGTCTGCTTGTCGACTGCGGGAGCGGAGTTCTGTCAAAGCTTCAGCAATACATTGATATAGAAGAACTAGATGCTGTACTCCTTTCTCATTATCATCACGATCATATTGCAGATATCGGACCTCTCCAATATGCGAAGCTAGTGGGTTATCATTTAGGAAAAAGCAGTGGTCCGCTGACGATCTACGGACATACCGGGGATCAAGCAGCATTTCAGCGGCTCTCTGATGATGTACATACAAAGACAAAACCTTATCACCCGGAAGAGGGCATTCAAATCGGACCATTTCAAATTGATTTTTTGAAAACGGTTCATCCGGCAGAATGCTATGCGATGAGAATTCAAGCAAATGAGGCTGTGGTGGTGTATACAGCTGATTCCAGCTATCAAGATGCATTTATCCCTTTTAGCAAGGATGTAGACTTACTTATTGCCGAAAGCAACTTTTACGCTGGACAAGACGGATCGGGTGCAGGACATATGAACAGTACTGAAGTAGGGAAGCTGGCAAGTGAAGCAAATGTTGGAGAGCTTATCATCACCCATCTGCCTCATTTCGGTCGGCATAAAGACCTAGTCAATGAAGCACAGGCGTTATATACTGGCAATATACAGCTTGCCCAATCAGGGCTTAGATGGAACAAGGAAGGAAGATAGAGATGCTGTTTATCGATAACGAGCAACATTATGACCCAATGATTAATTTAGCAATTGAAGAGTATTGCTTAAAATATTTAGATCCAGAAGAAACGTATTTGCTGTTTTACATCAACCAGCCATCCATTATTATTGGAAAGAACCAAAATACAATAGAAGAAATCAATACAAAATATGTGGAAGACAATGGCATCAAAGTCGTTCGCAGGTTATCTGGCGGTGGTGCAGTTTACCATGACAAAGGAAACTTGAACTTCAGTTTTATTACAAAAGACGATGGGGACAGCTTTCATAACTTTAAAAAATTCACCGAGCCAGTCATCAAAGCGCTTGAAAAGCTTGGCGTCAAAGCGGAATTAAGCGGCAGAAATGACATCATGGCAGATGGGCGTAAAATTTCGGGGAATGCTCAATTTGCTACACGAGGACGTATCTTCAGTCATGGCACCCTATTATTTGATTCAGAAATCGAACATGTTGTCTCGGCATTAAATGTGAAGAAAGAAAAGATCGAATCAAAAGGCATTAAATCCATTAGAAGCAGGGTTGCGAATATTAGTGAACTGATGGATCAAAAGATGACAACAGAAGAATTTAGAAAAATTCTTTTAAGCTATATTTTTGACACGAACGGAGACGTGCCTGAGTATCAGCTGACAGAAAAGGATTGGGAGAAGATTCATGAGATTTCTCGTGATCGATACCAAAAATGGGAATGGAACTACGGCCGTTCACCTAAGTTTAACTTGCAGCACTCTAAGCGTTTTCCAGCTGGATCGATTGATCTTCGATTAGAAGTGAAAAAAGGCATCATTCAAGACTGCAAAATTTTTGGTGACTTCTTCGGTGTAGGGGATATTGCTGATATTGAGAAACGACTCATCGGGCAGCAATATGATCGCAAAACCATTAGTGATGTATTAGAAGACATGGATATGCGCCATTATTTTGGTAACGTATCAAAAGAAGATTTTCTGGATTTGATTTATTAAGCAAGGACAAGCACGGCTAGAGATAGCGGTGCTTTTTCTAATGAAAGGGATGAAAGCGGTTTACATTTGATCTTGTGAATTTTTTCGATTGTCTATTATAATAGAAAGGAGGAATGTTTGGTCATAAAATGAATGGCTATTCATTCATTGATGAAGTATAAGGGGTGGGAGAATGGATTTGATCAAAAATCTTGAGCAGACTGCGATGACCAAGGGAGAGAACGTCGCACTGATCTTTGAAGGGAACAAGTGGACCTATCAAGAACTGATGACAAGTATCGAACGTTTTGCAGATGGTTTAGTGAGCGAAGGGTTTCAAGTGGGAGATCATATCGCGCTGATTTTAGGAAATTCACCGCAATTTGTGATTTCATTTTTTGGTGCATTAAAGGCAGGACTTGTTGTTGTACCTGTCAATCCAACATATACGCCAAGTGAAATCGGCTATATGCTGGTCACTGGTGATGTAAAAGGGATTGTTGCACCGGATCAGCTTCTGCCGATATACGAGCAGGTGTATGAACAGCTTCCAGCTATTGAACGAGTCATTATTTGTGCACAAAATGAATCTGCGTGCAGGTCAAGTTTAAAAGAAGTATCTGATCGTCTTGTTTTCTTCGGAAAGCTTGTGTCTGGAGATGCGCCGGAAACTGAGCATCCTGTCATCCAACCTGACGATACGGCCGTTATTTTATTTACATCTGGCACAACAGGAAAGCCAAAAGGGGCAATGCTCTCTCATGTTAACCTATATTCAAATGCAAGAGACATTGCAGAGTACCTGTCAATTGATGAGAAGGACAAGGTGATTGCTGCATTGCCGATGTTCCATGTGTTTTGTTTGACCGTCTGTATGAATGCCCCTTTGATTCATGGAGCGACCATCTATGTCCTGCCGCATTTCAGCCCATCAGAGCTTTTACGAATGATGGAGAAAGAAAAACCAACGCTATTTGTTGGTGTTCCAACCATGTATAACTATTTATATCGTCAGGACGGTCATGAGGAAGCGATGAAGTCGGTGAGGATTTGTATATCAGGCGGTGCGTCCATGCCTGTTGCTTTACTTCACGGTTTTGAAGAAAAGTTCGGTGTCACGGTGTTAGAGGGCTATGGATTGTCAGAGGCTTCCCCAGTGACGGCATTCAATCCCCTTGATGGAAAGAGAAAACCAGGTTCAGTCGGAACTGATATTATGAATGTGAAAAATAAGATCGTGAATGAACTTGGAGAGGAAGTTGGACCAAACGAAGTCGGAGAATTGATTGCAAAAGGGCCAAACATTATGAAAGGCTATTATCAAATGCCAGAAGACACAGAAGCAGCACTGAAAGATGGCTGGCTGTACACAGGAGATTTGGCGAGAAGAGATGAAGACGGATATATTTATATCGTCGATCGAAAAAAGGACATGATTCTCGTTGGCGGGTATAATGTCTATCCAAGAGAAGTAGAAGAAGTGCTTTATCAACATGAAGCTGTAGCAGAAGCCGTTGTCATCGGTGTGCCCGATCCAAACACAGGAGAGGCTGTTGTCTGCTACATTTCCCCTAAGAAACATGCTCACATCAATCAAGAAGACATCATCACACATTGTTCACGCTATTTGGCGAAATATAAGCAGCCCCAAACGATCCATTTCATTGATGATATTCCAAAAAACACGACTGGTAAAATTTTAAGAAGAGCGCTAAAGGATAAGTACCAAGCAGAAACAAGTAAATAAAAAAAGAGTCTCTTCTTATGAAGAGGCTCCTTAGCGTCGTGTGTAGACAAACCCTCGCATTCTTTGTCAGTCCTGTGTGCTGGTGCTCACGAATGTCACATTCGCTCCGCGCCTCCTAGACTGCAAAGGTTTTCTATCACGCTGAAAAGAAGACAAGGGGATAAAATCAAGTTCATTTTATCCCTTTGTCAACAATCTAGGGAGTCTCTTATGAAGAGGCTCCTTTTTGAATCGCTTCTTGTACCTGTTTTCGAAAGGAATTTGACTGTTTTTGATTTAATTCATAATAGGTGCCGTCTACTAAAAAAACAACTTGAGAGCGGTTGGTCCATAGCTGAAAAGAAGTACCATTTGTCCGTCCGAACATGACCTTGGCGATATAATCTGGCTTCTTTACATTCTTTTTGAGATGGCTGCTTGTTTGTTTCCCTTTGTTTAATTGTTCAATTAGATCCTCAGTTGTATCTTTATCATCTATTTCATAAGAAATGGACTGGTTCGTCGGTGAAAGCAATAATTTCTCTGCTCGATTTTCATCGAAGATGTCACTTGTCCGGCTGAACACATAAAAGAAGGTAATCAGTAAAAGCCCAAAGATCACAATTCCTGCAAGGATTTTCTTCATGATGAACCTCCAACTCACTTTTTTATAGTTAGTTTCTCCGATTTTTGAACAGCATAATCATTTTTTTCACTCAAGCTTTTTCAGATAGGGCATGCTATGATGGAGCCACATGAGACAGGTTCTAAACAAAAACGTGCGTGATTACAATAGAGAGAGAAATGGAAAGGAGGCTGACCAGTGCGAGTACGCAAATGGGTAGCTCTTGCAACGGTAGCATACATATTGTACGGTCTTTTTATTTATTCTTACTTATTTCTAATGGGGGATTCATCTGTCCCTGACAGTGTGAAAGGGACAAGTGCAGACCCGCATACATTTATGACAAGCCATGAGCTTTTGATCAGTGGAAATTACTCGAACATTCGTAACCTGTTGTACTTTATGACAATTCCTTTAGATTGGTATGTCTTTTTCCTTTTGCTCATTTCAGGGTTTTCAAGGAAATTAGCAGATTGGAGCTTGGTAGCAGCTCGTTTTGACCTTTTGAGCAAACTTGTGTATGTGTTTGTGCTGTCATTTTTGACGATGCTGATCACATTGCCGGTCAAGTGGGTGAGCTACCAGTTGTCCTTGTACTACGGTGTTTCAGCACAAAGCACGGCAAGTTGGCTAAAAGACCAAACGCTTGATTTTTGGATTCAATATCCACTGCTTGTTCTATGCGCAATTGTGTTCTTTTGGCTCATTCAAAAGAAAAGGAAATATTGGTGGCTGTATTGCTGGTGTTTAACCGTTCCAGTTACACTGTTTCTCTTCTTTATACAGCCGGTCGTTATTGATCCACTCTACAATGATTTTTACCCATTGAAGGATCAAGCGCTTGAGAAAAAGATATTAACTCTTGCAGAGAAAGCACACATTCCAGCAGATCATGTATATGAAGTCAACATGTCAGAGAAAACAAACACGATGAATGCTTACGTCACAGGAATTGGTGAAAATAAGCGTATTGTTTTGTGGGATACGACACTTCAAAAGCTGAAAGACCGTGAAATCTTATTTATCATGGCGCATGAGATGGGACATTACGTGATGAAGCATGTGTATATCGGTTTAGCAGGATATTTAGTGCTGTCTCTGGTTGGATTTTTTGCCATTGACCGTTTTTATTTTTCCCTTTACCAAAAAGGCGCTTCTTCATTTCGTCTGAAGGCACCACATGACGTTGCTGCTCTGCCGCTTCTGTTGATCATTGTGTCTATGCTGTCATTTGTTGCTTCTCCTTTTACAAATGCTGTGTCAAGGCATCAAGAACGTGCAGCTGATGAATACGCCGTGAACTTGACGAAAGATGGAGAGGCGGGGGTGACGTCATTTCAAAAGCTTGCAAAATCAGGGCTTTCCCAAGTCAATCCGCCACTTTTAGTGAAAATATTCCGCTATGGACACCCGACGATGATGGAGAGAATCATCGATATGGAAAAAGCCGCAAAAAAAGAGGAAACATCGAAAAAGCAATAAATAAAAAATCCGGCTCAGTTCGCCGGATTTTTTTGTCACACTTATTTTAGTTAGAAGCCGCTTGAACGTTAATTAATCCTTTTCCATAATAGAACGAATTACCAAGCGGTGTTGCCGTATTTTCTAAGCGCTGACGAACCTGAGACGTTGATAGATTCGGATACTTAGAAAGGATAAGCGCTGCTGCTCCTGCTACATGAGGAGATGCCATTGATGTTCCCGTATAAGACGTATATCCACTGCTTGGTACTGTACTTAAAATCGATGTACCAGGTGCAGAAACATCTAATTCAGGACCTGCGCTAGAAGACGAGTTTCTGACATTGTTGCTGTTCACGTTGGCAACAGCAATTGTAGAGTCGTATTTTGCAGGATAGCCTACGGTGCTAGTAGAGCCAATTGAACCTGAATTCCCTGCTGCGGCAACGACAACTACTCCGCGGTTATTCGCTGTGTCTACAGCATTTTTAAGCGCTGTGGAGCCGTTTGGTCCGCCTAAGCTCATATTGATGACATCCATGTTATTGGCAACAGCCCATTCAATACCGCTGATAATCCAGCTGTATTGTCCATCTCCGTTTCGATCTAACACTTTAACGGCATACAAGGAGGCGCTTGGCGCAACCCCAAGAACACCAATCGTGTTATCAAGGGCAGCAATGGTTCCGGCTACGTGAGTTCCGTGTGATTGAAAGTCTTGTGTGGCATTTGGCTCTGAAGGGACGAAGCTAGCACCGCCTGCAACATTTAAGTCAGGGTGTGCGGCGTGGATTCCAGTATCAAGGACAGCTACTTTGACGTTAGCACCTTTATAACCTTGAGCGTGTACGGCTGGAGCTTTGATTTGAGGGATACCATAAGGGACGGTTTGGGCATATGCTTCTGCTTTGTGGTCTTCTTCTACATAAGCAATGCTAGGGTCGTGTTCAAGTTTTTTTGCGGCTTGTTCAGACATCTTCACTTGTGCAGCATTAATGAGGCGGTATTGTTTTTCTAATTTCCCACCATTTTGTGTCACTGCTTGTTTCTTAGAGCTGTTTGTGGTGGCAGAAGCTTTAAAGCCAACGATATAGCTTTTTTCGCTTTCTGACTTTGAGGCAGTCTCGGCATTTGCCATCGAGCCTCCAAACCCTGCTGAAAACAGAAGAGGGACAGCCAATAAAACACTTGTCATCACATTTTTCTTTTTCACGCACATTCCACATCCCTTTTTCTTATTTCAGAATAATCATCCGTAGTCTATTAGAATGATCCGTTTGATTATTCTGTATTTTCAGTTTAATAGAGATAGGCAAATAAGAGTAGGCCCGAATTTTTGTGGAAGTCCTAGCGAAAAATAGGGAATTAAGTCGCTTGGAAATGATGGTAAAATATGTTTATTCTATATTTCCAACGGTTTCCTATTAAAAAGGAATCGTGCTTTTTTTCTCATGATCCATTTGAGGATAAACATTCGATACCCGAAATGCCATAAAATAGGTAGAAAAGGCTATCATCTATTTCGAATTTCGATATAAAAAAATATTATTTTATCATTGTTTTTGACATGAAAAAGAACCTGCTATGAAAACAGGTTCTTTAAGAAGGGGCAGATTGTGTTAAATGGCTGACCACGTTGTAATCGTTCACCTTCCATTCACCATCTGTCCATTCCACATAATTTAAGCAGGCATTCTCAAGCCTTGTATCCTTAATACCCATATGTTCGTCAGCTAGTGAGGTGAGTAAGGCATGGATGGCAGCACCGTGTGCTACGATTAGTACCCGTTGATCTGGGTAGGTTGCTCTCACTTTTTCGATACCTTCTAGCATTCGATCTTGAAGTGCCGATAGTGGTTCCATATTTGGATACTGTTTATTTGGAAACAGTTTCTGACGTTCCTCAAATGACATGCCTTCAGCGTCGCCATAGTCACGTTCAATAAAATCGTCCATGATCACGAGCGGTGCATGTACATGCTGTAAAATCAAATGAGCTGTTTCTTTTGCCCTTGATAGCGGACTGGAAATGACAACATCCCAGTGGGCATCTTTTAAGTAAAGACCGGTTTGTTCCGCTTGCCATTTACCAGTGTCATTTAAAGGGATATCTGTTCGTCCTTGAATTCGTTTCGCTGCATTCCAATCGGTTTCTCCGTGTCTGACTAGGCAAATTGCTGTCAATCAAATCCCGCCTTTTCTATCTTTTCCTCTATTATACTAAAACAGAAGAAGAATGACTGGATCAGTGATTTGTCAGACTCGTTAAGGACTCGACCGAACTTGCCACTTGGGACACTGTTTGTTTGACTTCTTTCAATTCATTTAGGAATGTTTGCAAATCTATTTCAATTTTTCCATTTTGGTTTTTGCTTAAGTTCATGCTGCTGACGATATCATCGAATAGCGAGTTGATTTGGGTCATTTTTTCTTTACTGTCTGTCACAAGTAAATTCACATCAGCAATATGCTGTGACACAATGGCGATTTGTGAATTTGTGTTGTTGACGAGCTCAGATACAGTTGAAACCGTTTTCTTTGTATCCTCTGATAATTTGCGAACCTCGTTTGCAACGACAGCAAAGCCTTTGCCATGTTCACCTGCTCGAGCTGATTCGATTGAAGCGTTTAAAGATAGTAAATTCGTTTGCTCCGCAATACCTGTGACGATCCCAAAAATTTGTTCAATTTGTTTCGCAATTTCTTCTAAGCGTTTAATTTCTGTTTCAATCTTTGTCATACTGCCGTCAATTTGGTTCATTTGCGTCTGCTGAATTTCTAACTCTTTTTTACCGCCAATTGATTTCTCTTCAACTTGTGCTGAAATCTTTGTGCCAGCCTGTGACATATCCGCCATCTCATCAGATTTTGATACAAGTTTGTCCACTGCATTTGTTGTGTTTGAGAAGAGAGAAGCAAGTGAATTAGATGTTTCTGTAATTTTTGTATGAAGCTCTTTTTGCTGTAGTTCTGCTTCATCACGAACTTTAGAGTATTCATTTTGGAACGTATCTAGGACAAGCTGCTGCTCTAGATTTAAAATTTTCGTCGTCGCTTTCACTGCCGTCTGATATTCTTTGAAATCTTGGATATGCTGGGCAAATAAATCCATTATGGATAGCAATAGGTCTTGGAAGGCTGCCATATACCATTTAGGTTGAAGTCCAATTCTTAAATGAACTTGTGCAATTTTAATTCTTTTGGCCACATAAGATTCGTCAATCACACCGGCAAACATTTCACTAATATGAATGCGTAGTGTTTTCTTTAGACGCTCGACTGAGCTGTTATCTTGAATGATGTGCATCAAGGAAGACTCGACTTCTAGGTTTTTATAAAATTTATCGACGATATGTTCAATTTCATCTTGAACGATTGGATTCAGCTGTTTCAAGATAAAAAGGTCTTGCTGCGTCAAATCAATCATTTTAATTTGTTTGGCAATGTCCGTATTCTCCGGAAAATTAATTCGTTTTATCCCATCATCCTGCTGTGTGAAAAAAGCAGTGTTTTTCTTTTTACTCTCTTTTTTAAATAACAATGTGTTTGTCCCCCCATGATTATCAAAAATATCAGACTTTATGTTTTTTATCGGATAATTTTGGTTTTTTTAAAGGGAAAACAGTGAAATTTTACTGTTCTTTATATGACCTTTTTAGTGGTTTTTTCGCCGGACCTTCTACTACTTCTCCCGTAATGGAGAAGCGAGACCCGTGACAAGGACAGTCCCACGTGCGGTCACTATTATTCCACGCGACTTCACAGCCTAAATGAGTACAGGTTGTATCGACAAGAAAGATATCGCCGTCCTCTGACTTAAATGCGCCACATTTTTTATGCTCATAAGATACAATCCCGCCTTCACCCGGATTTAAATCATCAATTGTTTGATCAGCTCGTTTTAATTTACCGCTGATTAGCTTCGCTGCAACATTGGTGTTTTCTTTGATAAAGTCTTTTACGAATGCGTCTGACACGAGTCTTGATGGAGTAAAGATGGATTCGTAAGGATTCGATTTTCCTTCGATCAAATCTCCGATCAGTGTCGCTGCTACGTGGCTTGTGGTCATGCCCCATTTTCTAAAGCCTGTTGCAATGAAAATATTCGAATGATGTGATGTCAGGCGGCCAATGTAAGGGATTTGATCCATTGTGACCATATCATGCGTGGACCAGCGGTAAAGGACTTCCGTTATACCAAGGGTGGCTTCACCAAACTTTTCTAGTGCTTCATAGTGTGCGGATTCATCTCCGCCTTGTCCGGTTTTATGGCCTTGTCCACCGATGAGCACGACATCTTCTCCATGGAATTTCGCCGTTCTTAATGAATGGGCAGGCTGATCAATTCCTAAGTACATGCCGTCTGGAAGCGGTTTTTTTGTTTTGGCTGCGACGACATAAGATTGCTCAGGATGGATTCGCGTGAAATACAGTCCTTTGCCATCGTAAAAAGGAAAGTGTGAGCATGAAATGATAGAGCGCCCCATCAGATGATGACCACTTTTTGTGATGACAGCAGGGTGTTTTCCTTCTTTTACATCGACTGCCGCTGTCTGTTCAAATATGCGCACGCCTCGGTCAATGAGCTGATCGATCAGTGCATGAAGATAATGAAGAGGATGAAATTGTGCCTGCTGCGTCATGGCGAGGGCTGCCTTGATGCCAGCATCAAACGGGAGCGCTGTTTTCCATTCGCGATCGATACCGAGCTGTTTGTACGCATCTAATTCCTTCTTTAACTTTTTGACGCCGTTTTCTTCTGTTGTATAAAGGTAAGCATCTTTTACCTCAAGCTGACAATCAATGTCATACTCTTTCACACGTGCTTGGATGAGCTCCTTTGCTTTTTCATTTGCTTCTACATATAAACGGGCTTTCGGCATACCAATATGCTGAATCAGCTCATGATAGTACACATCATGCTGGGAGGTAATTTTCGCTGTCGTATGTCCAGTGGTTCCTTGCAGCACTTGATCAGCATCTATGATGATGACATCCAGTCCGCGTTCTGTCATTTCAAATGCAGTAGCGATACCGGTAATACCGGCACCGACAATGATGACATCTGCTGTAAGATCTTCGCTGACAGTAGGAAAAGAGGGCTTCTCACTATCAGCTAGCCATAACGACTTTGCTTGTTCCGATCCTTTATGTTCTTGTTCCATGTTGTCGCCTCCAGTCACTTATTGTGTATAATTTTTCCACGATGCTGAAAATCATACATTTTAGTGAAAACAAGAGCGAAATACATAAAAAAATGAGCAACACATAAAAATAAACGAGATAAAAAGGAAGGAGTGGACTGACGTGTCAACAAAGCAGCCAAAGAAAACGTTACCGCCTCAGCATCAGAACGAACGTCCAGGACTTGAATATAAAATGAACCCTAGACCTATCTTTGATCGAGAGGTGCAAGGCAAAAAGCTGACAGGGAAAACGGCGATTGTCACAGGTGGAGACAGCGGGATTGGAAGAGCAGTATCTGTCTTATTTGCCAAAGAAGGAGCCAATGTAGCGATTGTTTATTTGAATGAACATCGTGATGCGGAAGAAACGAAGGACTATATTGAAAAGATGGGAGGTCGCGTCATTTTAATATCAGGTGACCTAGGGGATGAAGCTTTTTCACACGAGGTCGTCAAACAAACAAAAGATGCTTTCGGTTCGATTGATATTTTGGTCAACAATGCAGGTGAACAGCATCCGCAAAAAAGCATTGAACAGATTACCTCTCACCAGCTTCTTCGGACATTTCAAACGAATATATTTGCCATGTTCTATTTAACAAAAGCGGTGCTCCCTCATTTAAAGAAAGGAAGCAGTATTATTAATACAGCATCGGTCACTGCTTATAAAGGTCATGAAACCTTAATTGATTATTCATCGACAAAAGGGGCGGTTGTAACGTTTACAAGGTCATTATCTCTATCTCTTATCAAACAAGGGATTCGGGTAAATGGGGTAGCGCCTGGACCGATTTGGACACCACTGATTCCATCCACATTTACGGAAAAGGAAGTGTCTGAATTTGGTGGAGATGTCCCAATGGAGCGGCCTGGTGAGCCAGTAGAGTTAGCGCCAAGTTATTTATTTTTAGCGAGCGAAGACTCTTCTTATATGAATGGACAAATGATTCATGTGAATGGCGGAACCATATTAAATGGATAAAAACAAAAAACTTGCGGTAAAGAGACAAGTTTCTGTCTCTCTGCCGCAAGTAAAATCATCATAATTAATGTAAGCAGTGTTCTGCATATTGAGCTGACAGGTCGTTGAATCGCTTTTCATCACGCTGATCCAGTGCCTTATCAATCTCTTCTCTAAGGAAGGTTAAGCGCTGTTTATAAAGCGCCTCATCTAAAACCATTTGAATATAGATGTCTAAAATCGTCACGCCGTTTTCTTCGGTTTTTTGGGTGTTGCGGGACTTCATGAGCTCAGCATACGTTTTTTTCTCTTTCATAAAGAATCCCCCCGATGCCTTTTTTATAGTATATGGATTGGCGGAGAAAAAATCAACAAGAATTTATAATTTTTAGACAATTTATTTTTGAGTCATATCGACACCCCTTGTCCAGTCGACAAGATGCGATATATCTTTAAAAATGGCTTTTAGATAGATCGAATGTACTAAATAACATGATAAAAAGATAATTTTAAATAAATATTGAAAAAATCCTGTCGTTTCTTATACGTTGGTGATAGATTAATAGTATCTAAAATAACCAAAAATTAACACAGGAGGAAATGAAGTGTCAGGAATTAGTGAAACACCATTAGATTCATACGTCATTAATCAAACAACAATGGCGGTCCTTCCGGTTGAAGAAGGAAAACGAGTATATTCAAAAGTGATCGAAAGAGAGACAAGCTTTTACGTTGAATTAAAGCCGCTGCAAATTATAGAACGCAGTTGCAGGTTCTTTGGCTCAAGCTATGCAGGCAGAAAAGCGGGAACATATGAAGTAACAGGTATTTCCCACAAGCCTCCCATCGTGATTGACTCATCCAATCATCTGTATTTCTTCCCAACCTATTCATCCAACCGCCCTCAATGCGGATGGATCTCCCACAAATACATTCATATCTTTCAGGAATCATCCCTCGGAGACACGGTTGTTACTTTTACAAATGAGCAATCGGTCAAACTAGATGTCTCATATAAGTCATTTGAGAGTCAGGTACACCGAACAGCGTATCTCCGAACGAAATTTCAAGATCGACTTGATGGAGGTCTTCCTAAGAAACAAGAATTTATGCTGTATCCAAAAGAACAGCAGCTCAACCTTGTGTATGATTTTATCTTAAGAGAACTTCGCAATCGTTATTAGTGAGAGATCAGCGGCAGACAGCCGCTGGACTGCTTACTCATCGCCATCACTTTTTTGCAGAAAAAACCATTGATTATCGTATAAAAAAATATATAATTTATATATATCGTATAATTTTTTATATAATGAAAGGGGTCATGGGGATGATGTATGAAGAACTGGATACGCCGGCACTACTCATTGATAAACGGGTGTTGATGGAGAATGTAGCGGCGATGCAACAATACGCAGACCGTCAGCATGTCAAATTGCGCCCTCATACGAAAACTCATAAAACGCCTGCACTTGCCAAGCTGCAGGAAGAGAAAGGTGCATCTGGCATTACGGTAGCGAAAGTAGGAGAGGCTGAAGTAATGGCAGCCCATGGGCTAAAGGATATTTTTATCGCCAATCAAATTGTAGGTGAGATTAAACTCAAGCGGATTCGTAAACTGGCAGAGTCGATACAGATTTCATTCGGTGTAGATTGTGTTGAGCATGTGAAGCAGATTGAGCAAGTCTTTTGTGAATCAGAGAAAAAAGCGGAGGTTTTAATTGAGATAGAGGTTGGAGAGGGAAGGTCTGGTGTCATTGAAGAACGTGATTTCTGCCACATATTAGAGGCGATTCAAACAAGTGATGCCGTTCATTTAAAGGGGATTTTTTCTCATGATGGTCATACGTATCAAGCGGAAAGTAAAGCACATTGCCGGACATTATACGAGGAGGCTGTAAATCGAACACTCCGTTTTGCGCAGATTGCAGAAGAAGCTGGTATGCCGCTAGAGGTCGTCAGTATTGGATCAACACCGCCATTTTTATTTCAATTTGATATTCCAAAAGGAGTCACTGAAATACGGCCAGGCACATACATTTTGATGGATGCTTCCCAGTCCAATGTAATCGGCACATATTCACATTGTGCAGCATCTGTGCTGACGACGGTCATTAGTAAACCGACAGAGCGCCGGGTGATTACAGATGTAGGGGCCAAGGGGCTGACGGCACAAACGCGTACAAAAGGGCTGACCAAAACAGAGGGCTTAGGCAAAGTGAAAGAATATGATGATGTATTTGTTTCAAGCGTATTTGATGAGCATGCCATTATCTATCATGAAGGCTTTCGTCAAAGTGTACAGATCGGTGAGAAGGTGCAAATGATTCCGAATCACATCTGTCCTGCTGTGAATCTTCATGAAAAAGCATATCTCATTCAAGATGGCAAGGTGGTAGAAGAGCTGGAGATTGCTTGTAAAGGAAAGCTGCAATAAATGGGTAGGATCATAGAGGGTGTTGCCGCATGCATAGCAGAATATAAGGCAGCTTCCATTCTAAGAAAGATCATCATTTGAAATCCATACATCTAAGGAAAAGGCGCCGAAAGGGGTCTTTTTTATTTGAGAAAAAATGGCGAAAATGAAATAGATTGAAACCAAATGTGCCTTTCTCGTCGTCTATTGACTGTATCATCATGAAATGGCAGGGAAATGTGAACCATTAGAAGGATTTTCATTCATTTCCGCATAAATCACAGAAGTGATACATGCGGTCTGTTACAATAAAAATAAGTCATTTCTTACAAGGTGTTCGTATGAGGTAAAAGTTGATCATATTTGACCGATATGAACAAATGGGAAAGAGAAATGGGGGCCCTGTATGAAAAAACGATGGCATTTGATGCTGCTATTTACCGTGACAGTGACACTACTCACGGCCTGCAATCAAGCAGGTCAGCCGCCTTCAAAACAAAACACAAAAGAAGCTGCGTATGAACAATGGGTTCAGCGTTATATGGATGAGTTAAATGAAGCATATGAAAACATGACCGATCAATTTATTTCGGATGGACATGGAAAAATTCAAGTAAATGAAAAATTGACAAAAGCGACGAAAGCATTCGACCGTGTCATTCAAAAAGGGCTTACTCATCAAGAAGTGCCAGCTGTGTATCAAAAGGCAGACAAACAATTAAAGACAGGTCTTGCTTCATTTGAAAAAGGAATTAGCAAGGTAGAGCAGCTGTTAAAGCGTCCTGATCAAGAAAAGCTGTTTATGTCAGCTACTCAACATTTTCAAGATGGATTGCAAGAGACAGCCTCTTTCATTGAAGAAGTGGGAAACGTTCAGCAATCACAATGAAAAGCCTGGAAAGGAGACTTCCAGGCTTTTTTAGATGTGCAGTGTTTGCTTTAATCGGCGTACACCTTCTTGAATCATGGCTTCATCCGTACAGGCAAAACCAAGCAGCAACCCTTTCCTTTTGCTTTCATAACAATAGGGGCTTAATGGATAAATGCCGACACCTGCCGCTTTTGCGGCCTCAATCGTGCCTTGTTCATCAAAGTCTGATGTTCCTTCCAAAAAGACGTGAAGGCCTGTATCGGTTCCATATAAACGGAAGTGTTTGTCAAAGTGATGTGTCAAAAGAGCATCCATCATCGCTGCCTGCCGTTTTTTATACACCTGTCTCATCCGCCTGACATATCGCGTAAACTCTCCTTCTCTGAAAAAAGAGGCAAGAGTGATTTGCTCCATGATCGGCAGCTGTCTTTGAATAAGTGATTGCAGTGCAGCGATTTCTTTAATGACTGCTTTGGAGCCGATGATGGCAGCAAGGCGGATGCCTGGAGCAAGTACCTTGGAAAAACTGACAATATAGATCACATGATCGGGTGCTTCTGAAAATAAAGAAGGAAGCGGTCCGCCATGATAACGATAATCCCCATCAAAATCATCTTCTAATATGTAAGATTGAGCCTTCGCAGCAAACTGCAACAGCTCCCGTCTTCTATTGACGCTCATACAGACACCGGTTGGCCGCTGATGAGAGGGCGTTACAGCGATCAGCTTTGTACGTTCTGGCAATGTATTCACCATCATTCCTTCTTCATCGACTGGTGCGGGGTAAATAGTCATTTCGCGATGTAAAAAGGACAACCTTGCTCCAGGAAAACCAGGATCTTCAACAGCGACTGTATCTCCTTTTTTGAGCATGACTTGTGAAATCAAGTCAATGGCTTGCTGTGTGCCTCCTGTTAACACCATTTGGTCTTCTTCTATATCAATGCCGCGTTCAACCGATAAGTATTGGCGAATTTCTGAACGTACTTCCCATAATCCGTGCGGAGAAGAATAGCCCCAATCTTTCATATTTAAGCGCTGTAATGCTTTTAGAAGCGAGCGTTTCCATATGTTTTGAAAATGGTCGTCGATGGCTGGTTCTTGATGGCGGAAATCAATCTCAAGTGTGTCATGAAATTGATTGGCCGAGAGCCAGTGATCCATTTGTTTTTCAGCCTCGTCAAAGTGAGGTCTTGTCGGAAGTGCAAAAGGCGGTTCGTTTTGATGTGGGGGAGAAGCAGCATTGTGATCACTTGAAATGACCTTTGTTCCGCCTCTTCTAGAGGTGCTGACATAGCCTCTTGCCAGCAGTTCATCATAGGCAAGCTGTACGGTGGATCGAGATACGTTGAGCTCTTGTGCTAATACTCTTGACGGAGTCAACTGATCCTCAGGATTCAGTGTGTTTGTATGAATTTTTTGAATGATGCCATTGACGATTTGCTGCCAGAGCGGGGTAGAGCTGGAACGGTCTAAATGAATGTACACAGTGCACCTTCTTTCCCTTGTCATGTCATCATTGATGATGACATGGAATTATGGACTGGTCAATAGCTTCGTTTTTGGATGTAGGAAGAAATCCAAATGATGTGTACACTGGTTCATATCATTTGCACAGAGGAGAGAGTCCCATGATTCCTGCATCAAAAGAAGAAACAGCACAGCTATCTATGATTCCGTTTGTGTTCGTTTTATTTAGCCTTTTTATGATTACAACAGCAGTGAACCTGCAAGTCCCTCTTTATACGGAATATGCAGAGCAGGCAGGATACGGAAAGGCGTCAACAGCCCTTGTGTTTGCTGCGTATGTTTTCGGACTGATTCCAGTATTACTGTTACTTGGCGGCATGTCTGACCGGGCAGGACGAAAACCGATTTTATTGATCGCTCTTTGCTTTTCATTATGTGCCACCCTGCTCATGATCGTGCATCCGACCATACAAATGCTCTTTGTCGCCCGGCTGCTGCAAGGAGTGGGACTTGGGTTAAGTGTTGGCACATGTACTGCCTACTTGATTGCTTTATATCCAGAGAAATCGGGCTGGATCCCAACGTTTATCGCATTATGCAGTTCAATTGGATTTGGGGGAGGTGCTCTTTTTACAGCGATTCTTTCTTTTGAGCAAGTGTCACTGACGCCTCTTAGCTATTGGATTGTGTTGGTCTTGATTATGTTGACGATTGTTGCTGTATTCTTTTTGGTGCCGCCTGTACAAGGGGAGGCAAGTAAACCGCTAATGAACATGCCGAGGTTTCCAAAAGGGACAATGCCTGCGAACATAGCCATTGCTATCGCATGGTCTGTGTGCGGTCTTGTCATTTCGATTTTGCCAGCACAGCTTAAATTAAATGGCTATGAATTGTGGGTAGGCCCAGCGCTGTTTTTTATTAATATGGCAGGTGTTCTGATGCAGCCTTTTGTCCGAAAGATGAATAGCAGTGCAGCGCTTCGTATCGGTTTTATTTGTCTTCCGTGTGGATATGGCCTGCTGTTATTCGGTGCTAATAGCGGGTCCATATTCCTTGTCCTTGCTGGAACTCTTTTAGCGGGCACAGCTTGCTATGGATTTACTTACTTAGGAGGTCTCCAGCTGATTGTTGAGAAAGGGAAGAAGGAAGCGGCTAGAGCCGTTGCTGGATATTACTTGTTTGCGTATCTAGGTCTTGGCATACCAAGTGTGTTCGTTGGTCTCTTTGCTGATATGTACGGTACTCAGACAGTGTTAACGCTCTTTTTCACGCTCGTGTTGTCTGCCTGTCTGATCTTGTTTAGTTTAAGTTTCAGAGAGAGGCAAAAGTGAAATGGATTCTTTCTCTTTCCTCTCCAATTCGTTTAAAATAAAGACAGAAGAGGGGGAGGGAAATGAAAAAAGTACAGCTAAATGGTGCGATGTGCAGATCACAAGAGGAGCTTCATGATCAACTAAAAACAGTGTTACAACTTCCTGATCATTACGGGAAAAATCTTGATGCCCTTTGGGACTGTTTAACAGGAGAAGTGAGTATGCCTGTAGAGCTCACGTGGATTCATTATCAAGCAAGCAAAGACGAACTTGGTGATTATGCAGAGAATTTGCGGCAGTTATTTCAAGAGGCTGAAGAGGAACTGCAAGGGCAGTTTCAATTGAATATTGAAGCGTAAAAAAGCAGCTGATCCCAAAAGCTGTTTTTTTTATGCGGTTTTCACCCTCATTCTACTATTGAATATTTCACTAAATATGATAATATATGAACTGTCGCTTAATTGATAATGATAATCATTTGTGGCAGAGAGCTTGATAGAAAGTGTGAACCCTGTATGAAGTTGTACCAATTAAGTTTGTTGTTTGTGTGTTTGGCATGTGCGTCGCTGTTTGTCGGGGTACAGGACCTGTCTCTTTTACAGTTGTTTCATCTATCAGATGAACAAATGAACACCTTATTTTCAAGTCGCATCCCGCGGCTAATGAGTATTGTGCTTGCTGGCATGAGCCTGAGCTTATGCGGTTTTATCATGCAAAGCATGACGAGAAATAAATTTGTCTCTCCAACGACTGCAGGAACAATGGATTGGGCCAAGCTGGGTATTTTAACCGCCATGCTTGTTTTTACACAGGCAAGCCCACTGATGAAAATGGCGATTGCGTTTTTATTTACGTTAGCTGGCAATCTATTATTCTTAAAAATTTTACGCCATATTAAGGTGAACGATACGATCTACGTACCGTTAGTCGGCTTAATGTTTGGCGGAATTGTTAGTTCAATTTCCACGTTTATAGCCTATAAATATGATTTGATCCAAAACGTATCCGCATGGCTGCAAGGGGATTTTTCTCTTATTGTTCAGGGGCGTTATGAACTGCTCTATGTGAGTGTTCCTCTATTGATCATCGCGTATTTATATGCTGACCGCTTTACAGTGGCTGGTATGGGTGAGAGCTTTGCCGTCAATTTAGGTTTAACGTATAAACGTGTCATGGCAGTTGGTTTGGTGATTGTTTCGATGATTACGTCTGTAACGATTTTGACTGTTGGCATGCTGCCATTCCTCGGCTTAATCATTCCGAATATTGTATCGATCTACCGAGGGGATCACTTGAAAAAGAGCCTGCCGCATACGGCTTTATTAGGGGCCATTTTTGTGCTCATATGTGATGTACTCGGACGGGTGATCATTTATCCATATGAAATATCTGTCGGGCTTATGGTTGGCATCATTGGAAGTGCGATCTTCCTGTACATGTTATTAAGGAGGAAGCGCTATGCATAAGAAACGAACATTATTTCTCATTGCAGCCATTGCAGCCGTATTCGTTGTCATCTTCGTCACCTTTCAAATGGGGTACTGGGAGTACACAGTGCCGAGCCGTTTAAAAAAGGTGCTTTCCATGACTTTGACAGGAGGCGCGATTGCCTTTTCTTCTGTTGTGTTTCAAACATTGACCAATAACCGAATCTTAACGCCAAGCATTTTAGGGTTAGACGCGCTTTACTTGTTTTTGCAAACGGCGATTATTTATCTTTTTGGATCGACCAATATGATGATCGCGAATAAGAACCTGAATTTCTTTCTCTGCGTTGGATTAATGATTCTTTTTTCTGTGCTGCTCTATACAGTCATGTTCAAGCGCAAAAACAAGCATATTTTCTTACTCCTGCTTGTCGGGATTGTGTTTGGAACATTGTTCAAAAGTCTTTCTTCCTTTATGGAAATGCTCATTGACCCGAATGAATACCAAGTCGTACAGGACAAGTCTTTTGCCAGTTTTAATCACATGAACACAGATATTTTACTCTTCGCTTCTCTTTTATTTGCGGCACTTTGTCTTTATATATGGACCTTCCGCGCGAAATTAGATGTCATGTCATTAGGAAAGGAACAGGCTGTGAATCTCGGGATTGACTATGACAGGATCACAAAAAAGATGCTGATCGTCATTGCCGTCCTTGTTTCGATTGCGACGGCCCTCGTCGGCCCGATTACGTTTCTTGGCTTACTCGTTGTAAATGTGGCAAGAGAGCTGTTTCGTACATATCGGCACACGTACTTGCTATTAGGCTCGTTTTTCATTAGTGTCATTGCGCTTGTAGGCGGGGAATTTCTTGTGGAAAAGGTATTTACGTTTCAAACACCGCTTAGTGTGCTGATTGATTTAGTCGGCGGACTGTATTTTATTTATCTACTTTTAAAGGAGAGTCGTTCATGGTCGTGATGAAGGGAGTCAGTAAGACATATAACGGAAAAACAGTGCTTCACGAAACAACTGTCAGTGTAAAAAAAGGACAGCTGACCTCTCTCATTGGTCCAAATGGCGCAGGCAAAAGTACGCTTTTGTCCATCATGAGCCGCCTGATTCAACCTGATACTGGGGAAGCTTATTTAGAGGACAAACCTTATCGTGCGTACTTTCCTCAGGAGCTTGCGAAAAAAATGAGCATCTTGAAGCAGTCGAACCACATGAGTGTGCGTTTGACCGTTCGTGAGCTTGTCAGCTTTGGCCGCTTTCCTTACTCTCAAGGCCGCTTGACAAAAGAAGATGAGAACATGATAGATGTGTCGCTTCAATACATGAGACTCGTCGAAATCCAGCATCAATATTTAGATGAACTAAGCGGCGGACAAAGGCAGAGAGCCTTTATTGCCATGGTGCTAGCTCAGGATACGGATTATATTTTCTTAGATGAGCCTTTAAATAATTTAGATATGAACCATTCAGTTGAAATGATGAAGCTGTTTCAGCAGCTCGTGAAAGATCTTGGAAAAACGATTGTTGTTGTTCTCCATGATATTAACTTTGCATCTGTCTATTCAGATCACATCGTCGCCTTAAAAGAGGGTCAGGTGATCAAAGAAGGAAGCGTTGATGAAGTGATTCAAACAGAAGCACTTGAACACATTTATGACATGCGCATACCGATCGAAGTCATTCGTGGTGAGCGTATTTGCTTATATTTTTCTTGAAAAAATGAAGAGGTGATCAATCATGAAAAAATGGATTTGGATGATAACAGTATTAACAGCGATTGCTGTCCTTGCTGCCTGTGGTAACCAAGGAGAAACAGCGGGAACGAATGAGGAAACCGTAACAGTAAAGGATATGTTGAATAAAGACGGTGTGAAGATCAAGAAAAACCCGAAAAAAGTCGTCGTCTTTGATATGGGAAGTCTCGATACACTTGATAAGCTTGGTGTCAACGTGACAGCCTTACCAAAACAAGTGATTCCTCACTATTTATCTAAATATGAAAGTGACAAATATGAGAATGTCGGCGGGTTAAAAGAGCCAAACTTTGAGAAAATTGCAGAGATGAAGCCTGACTTGATCATTATTCAGCACCGTCAAGCAGATGCATTTGATGAATTTTCTAAAATTGCTCCGACGATTTATATGGATGTAGATAATGCAAACTATATGGAATCATTTAAAAAGAATGCTGAAACATTAGGAAAGATTTTTGATAAGGAAGACAAAGTCAAAAAAGAACTGTCTGCCATTGACCAAAAAGTGGCTGCATTAAAGAAACAAGCAAAAGAGTTAAAGAAAAATGGACTCGTCATCATGGCGAACGACAGCAAAATGACGGCATTTGGTCCTAAGTCAAGATATGGTCTGATCCATGATGTATTTGGGATCACACCAGCAGATCAAAAGCTAGAGCCATCTGATAAACATGGACAAAGCATTTCGTATGAGTATATGGTCAAAACGAACCCAGATTACTTATTTGTCGTGGATCGAGGCGCGGCGATTGGAGAAGAAACGTCTGCAAAACAGCTTGTTGAAAATGATTATGTGAAATCAGTCAAAGCGGTTAAAAACAATCATGTGGTGTATTTAAACTCTGACATGTGGTATTTAGCAGGCGGCGGCCTTGAATCATTAAATGCGATGATTGATGAAGTGAAAAAAGGAATTGAACAAAAGTAATGGATGAAAAGCTGCTTATTTTGAGCAGCTTTTTTATTGTGGATACATAAAAATATGTTGCATGCAGGAAACTTTCATCAAAATATGTTATAGTGGAACCTACATTGTGAGACTAAGATAGAGTGAGGGTTCGGAAAGGATGAAGGAGAAAACAAGATCAAAAAGAAGGCTAAGACCTTGGGTGAAAGTCGTGCTGTTTATCATGGCATTTGTCATGATCATGGCAGTATCTGTCACAGGATACGCATACTATAAAATTTCAAAAGCGTCGAATAAAGCGCAAGTATCTTTAGAAAGAGGAGAGACCTCGCAAAAGCGTGTGAAAGCTTTTGATCCAGGAAAGGATAGCTTTTCGGTGCTGCTCTTAGGGATTGACAGCCGTCCAGGTGAAACGGTAGACGAAGCAAGAAGTGATGCGGTCTTACTGGCGACGGTGAATCGAACAGACAAAACGATCAAGCTCCTAAGTATTCCTCGTGATTCTTATGTCGATATACCGGGGAGAGGATATGATAAAATTGCTCACGCCCATGCGTTTGGGAGTGCAGATTTATCAGTCAAAACGGTAGAGAATTTGTTAAACATCCCGGTAGACTATGTAATTGCAGGAAACTTTAAGGCGTTTCAAGACATTGTCGATGAGCTAAATGGAATTGACGTAACGATTGAAGATGAAGGCATTGCAAAACAAATGGAAAAGGATTCGAAAGGAAAAGTTCATGTGGAAACCGGCACGCATACGCTCAGTGGTGAAGAAGCATTAGCGTTTGTGAGAACGAGAAAGGCAGATAGTGATCTCATGCGTGGAAAGCGCCAAATGGAAGCACTTCAAGCCATCTTTGAAAAATCCAAATCCATTTCTTCCATACCGTCTTATGACAACATCATTGATACACTTGGGGATAACGTCTCCACCAATTTATCCATGAAGCAGTTGATCGGTCTATTCCCTTTACTGAGTTCATTAAAATCAGTGGATACCATCCAGTTAAAAGGGCACGATTACCAGCCTGGGAATGTGTATTACTTTGAGTTAGATGGACCAGGATTAGAAGAAGTGAGACAAGAGCTGAGAAAACAGCTCGAATTATCATAATGGAGAAAGAGCCTGCCGCTGTGGCAGGCTTCAGCGTGTAGACAAACCCTCGCATTCTTTGTCAGTCCTGCGTGCTGGTGCTCACGAATGTAAAATTCGCTCCGCGCCAGTACTCGTCCTTTCTAGACTGCAAAGGTTTTCTATCACGCTGAAAAGAAGACAAAGGGCTAAAATAAAGTTCATTTTAGCCCTTTGTCAACAATCTGGAGCCTGCCACTGTGGCAGGCTTTTTTTAATAATAGAGGGTTGCAGGCATCGTTGGGTACCACACACCATTTAAAGCAAGCGCCCAGCCATACACCTTTTGACCTGATTCAATCTTGTCCTTTACCGAAGTGAGCGCTTCGTATGAAAAGACTTGATAAGCCTGTCCGGTTTTTTTAGCGACAATGACCGATAGAATATTGTCATTGAATACACTTGGCTCTTCGTCCGTACTCGTCCAAGCAATTCGATTATAGTAATTCATGTTGAAAGGATTTTCGAGTGCTTTCACTTCAAACTTCACTCGTTTTCCAACGATAGAAACCGTTGTATAGGCTACACTTGTTATTTGTGAAGATGCTGCTGGGGCTTGTTTTCCTGTCTGCAGTGGTTCTAATGCTGACACTGTGCTTGGCACAAGTAATCCTGCTGCTAAGGTGAGTGCTGTTATTTTTTTGAACATGAGTTGGAACCTCCTAATTTTTGGTATAACAATCAATTCGCCAAAAACTGAAGAGTTCCTTCTATAAATGTAAAATATAACCATATTATTTTCCTGAATGGAGGAAATAATGGGTGAGCATTTCCTCTACACGATGACGTATACGGGGATTAAAATATTTATGCTTTTCTTCATAGCCATTTATCAGAAATAAATATGTCGTAAATCCTTCATCGTGTTCAATTTGCTGTACGTTCATTTTTTCTTTACGTAACTGTTGTTTCAGTTGATAAAGGGCTTTTTGTGCTTCTTTTAATGAAGAGGTGACTAGCTGAATATATGGTTCATTTAGTTTGAATGTTTGATGTTTTTTAAGGTACGTCAAATCACGATTGAGGATGGAGATGACCATTGGAAGAAAGATGGCCTGTTCCATCATCTGAAGCTGTACGCTTGATAATCTCGTCATGTCCATGCCTGCTTTCTTTATTTATAGAACATTTGTTCTTATTTATTATATCGGATGAGTTAAAAAATCTCAAGGGGGGCTGAGAGGGATTCATTTGTATATTTTTATGTTTTCCATGTAAAATGAAAGATAGACAAACCTTGAAGGAGTCAAACAAGTTGCCATTATTTCTTTCTATATTTACTCATGAAAATATCACATCATTTTTTGAAAGCTACAAGGCTTTTGGACCCATTGTGGCTATATTACTCCCTTTAATAGAAGCATTTCTACCGTTTTTACCTCTCGTGGCATTTGCGGTGGCCAATGCAAATGCTTTTGGGCTATGGGAAGGCTTTTTATTGACCTGGATTGGTGCAAGTGCAGGGTCTATCCTTGTCTTTTTACTGATCAGAAAATTTGGACAGATGAGGATGCTGAACTTTATTAGCAGACACCCTTCTATTCAAAAGCTAATGCTTTGGGTTGAAAAGCGGGGATTTGGTCCGTTATTTATTTTACTCTGCTTTCCTTTTACACCTTCTGCTGCCGTTAATGTCGTAGCAGGTCTATCAAGAATCAGCGTCTGGCAGTTCTCATTAGCTGCTTTATCAGGGAAGTGTGTCATGCTCTTTATTATTAGTTTTATTGGCTATGACATTTCAGCTTTAGTAAAGAATCCGTTAAGAAGTGTTTTTGCGGTTCTAGTCATTGCTTTATTATGGTATGTTGGAAAGAGAGTAGAAAATAGGTTGAATATTCGGATGAGTCAGCGTGAGGACAAAGGAGGCTCTTAATGAAAAAGAAGCCATTGCTATGGTTCATGATTATTACATGCATCGTCTTGTTGTTCCAAGTAAAGAATTTCATGTTTGTCACGTACAAAGTAGAAGGGGTTAGTATGGACCCGACATTTACAGATGGAACAGAATTATTAATTAACAAGTTCTCGCCAAAACTCACGAAAATTAGCCGGTTTGACTATGTGTTATTTCATGGCCCTAAAAATCAAATCTTGATCAAACGGGTCATTGGACTTCCAGGAGAAACAATCAAATATGAAGATGATCAACTGTTTGTTGATGGTGTGAAATGGAAAGAACCGTATTTAAAAGAGCAGAAAAAACATAAAATGGGCAACGTCCTAACAGGTGATTTTCAGCTGAAAGCCATCACCGGTCGTCAGAACATACAAAACAATCATTACTTCGTGATCGGAGATAATCGAATACATAGCTTTGACAGCCGGCATTTTGGAACGATCTCAAAGGATCAAGTAGTCGGTGTAAAAAGGAATCATGATGAATAAAAAAGAGCCGCTCTGCTTATGCAAAGCGGCTCAGCGTGTAGACAAACCCTCGCATTCGTTGTCATGTCTGCGCTCCAGTGCTCACGAATGTCAAATTCGCTCCGCTCTGGTGCTCGACCTTCCTAGACTGCAAAGGTTTTCTATCACGCTGAAAAGAAGACAACGGGCTAAAATCAACATCATTTTAGCCCGTTGTCAGACCATCTGAAAGCCGCTCTGCTTATGCAAAGCGGCTCTTTTTATTTAGCGGCTTTATAATCAGTCTGTCTTTTTGCCCAGACATGATGTAAGAAACGAAAAAACGGTGGCAGCATGGCGATGACCAAAATAATTCTAACGACTTGTACAGCCACAACAAATGTGGAATCCTCGTGAAGTGTCACAGCTGTTGTCGCCATTTCTGCAATACCGCCAGGCGAAAAAGCAAGAATGGCCGTAATGACAGAAATACCTGTTATTTCTGCAATGGCAATTGAACTGAGAACGGTCGCAGCAATCAATCCGGCTGAGCTGACGACGGCCACAATCAAGGTATTTTTTAGCCCGACAAACATTTGTTTATTCATTTTTGACCCGATGGTTGCCCCTAGAAATACCTGTGACGCAATGTTCGCTTGGGCTGGCCAGTAAGGAATCAAATCATGACCTGTCAAGGCGCCTGCCCCTACTTGGAGAGCCGCCACACCTAACATACTGCCGATCAGCCATGGGGCGGGAAAGTGAAGACGCACGGCTAGGCGTGACATCAGCCATGCCCCTAAAATGAGTGCAGCAGTCCAAGAAATGTTTGATATTGTGAAAACGCCTGATGAGAAGGCGCTGCCTTGGGCGACTACCACATCTGATTGGCTTTTTGTATTTAAATAAAATACCGTAAAAGGAATGGTCAGTACGACCATTAACACGCGTATCGTTTGTACGAGACTCACTACAGCTGTATTTGCTCCAACCTCTTGGGCGATGCCCGGCATAGCGGAAAGACCGCCGGGGGCAGTGCCTACAAAGCTGGTCAGCATATCTGTTTTACTCAGCTTCCATAAGACAAACCCGGAGAGCATGGCTAATAAAATAGAAAAAACGAGCATGAAACTCACGGGAAGCCAATTTTCAGCGAAAATGTGAAGGACTTTCATGTTCATTTTTTGTCCTAGTTCGATTCCGAGAATGAATTGACCAAGGAGTAGCCATCTGCTGTGAATACGTAAGGTATTCTTTCCTTTACGCTGAAACAGGGCGGGACGGCGCAGGGCAATAAATGCAGCTGTCATTAATGTGCCAATCATCCAGCCGATAGACATCCCTGTTAGAGACAAAAGGAATCCACCTAAACCGCTTACCGCAATCAAAATGAGATCGGTTCGAAGGCTGTTTCCTTGCTTCATCACGTATAAACCTTCTTCCTGTATATTTGTTCAGTAAGTGAAATGTTGTTATCTTCACTATAATACAAAAGTCTCTATAAATAAAATACGAATTTTTTTAGTATTTTCATAAGATTATCTTATGGTTAACTCTGTTAGAAAAGAGATTTTTTTGATATAAATGACATATAATTTTCGCCAAAAACAAATACAATATACAACGATTTTCCCCTATTTTTGTTATCTGTTGACTATCATTTTCAATTACACTACAATGCTTAGTGTGAGGTGATGACATGAAAATTCCTTCTTTTAAATATAACGAAAAGGGATTGAACCGCTTTTTCGGTCCTTTAGAAGGAAGGATTATGGAGATCCTTTATCAAGGTGAGGATATGCCGATTAAAGAGGTACAGCAGAAGCTGTCAGATGAGAAGCCAATTAATTTCAACACGGTCATGACGGTACTCAATCGATTAACCGAAAAAGGAATTGTGGAAAAGAAAACAAAAGGGCGTTCATCTATCTATAACCCTGTTTTAACAAAAGAAGAATTTCTAAATGAGCAAACGAAATGGATTACTCAAGGACTGATGGATGATTTCGGCCCCCTTGCAGTCAATCATATGGTGGACGCAATTGAAAGTGCTGATCCTGAATTACTGAAGGTACTCGAAGCAAGGCTTGCATCCAAAAAAGAGGAGAAACGACATGATTAAAATGAAGTCGAGTCTGCTGTTTTTAGGCGGTATATTGATTGGCTTAGTGATCTTTTACCAGATGGGCTATTATGTACTCTCAAGCTTTTTTGGCTGGAATCAAGCATATAACCTGATCCATGTATGTCAATCTGTTCTCGAATTTTATGGATTCACTCCTTTAAAGTATTTTCTGGATGCGTTCGTCTTGTATACGCTTGGTTTTGCCGTTTTCTATATGACAAAGCAGGTCAGAAAGTATCTTCATTTCAAAAGAAATATGATGATGGCAGTCGATCAACATTCAACGCAAAGTCTATCAGACAATTATAGAAATGAGATCATTGTGTTTCATTGCCATGAACCGCTTGCTTTCGCAATGGGGATGCTTCGGCCAAAAGTGTATCTCTCAACAGCGCTTATAGACATGCTGGATGAAGGGGAAATCGATGCTGTTGTCTATCACGAATTACATCACAAATACAGCTACGATCCTTTAAAGACTTTCGCTTTCTCTATGCTCACAAAAGTGATTTGGTACATTCCTGTGTTAAAGCATATGAGACAAAGTTACTCCGTTTTTCGTGAAGTCATTGCAGATGACTATGCCATTCAGCAGACAGGGACTGAGCTTGGAGTAGGGCAAGCTCTTTTGAAACTCATTAAAAATAGAACCCAGTTTCAAAAACAAACAAAATTTGCCGTGTCCTTTGGAGATCGAGCATTGAATTTAAGAATCCAAAAAATCTTAAACCCAACATACAACATACCGTTCAATGTACCACTTATCCCAATTGTGACATCAACCATCCTCATGTTGGTCTTAATGATTATGCTCAACTTAAATTACTAATTTTTTTTACGAATGAACATTACATGATGTAGTGTAAAAATGGGAGGAAATCACTATATGAAAACAAATCAAGAAATAGGAACACTTTTTGTACGTGTCATCTTAGGCATTATTTTCTTTTTACATGGGCTTCAAGCATATCAAGGTGGACTAGGAGGCACTGCTGCATTTTTTGGTCAAATTGGTGTCCCTGAATTTATGGCCTATATTGTCAAAACAATTGAACTGGTTGGTGGAATTGCCCTGATTCTAGGTTTAGGCACACGTCTTTTCGCAGCTTTATTTGTGCCAATTATGGCTGTAGCCATTATCACAGTTGGTTTTGCAAGAGGATTTGTGGGCGGTTATGAATTTGAACTTTCTTTAATGGTCATGGCGCTTTACTTGACACTTAGTGGCAGCAAGATGCTATCGATTGATGGATTGTTAAAACAACAGCAGCAAAGTAATGAAGCAAAATTTCATTAAATAACAAAAAACTCCTTCTGCGATTTGTAGCAGAGGAGTTTTTTTTTGGTCAAAAGGTCGTTTTATCATTAAAAAAGGAAAAGCGAAGAGGCGTTTTGATGATGACAGCCCTTTATTTCACATATTGAATGAGCAAAAAAGCAATTTCATTTTTTGACGGAACATACGATCTCCTATTAAAATAGGGTTATCTAAGAAACATGGTGCGTTAAAAGATATAGAAACCAGACGGCATGCTGCTGTTCATCTTGAGCAATACGCTTCATTAATTCCTTTGTTCCTTGATCACGGACATAGTCTGATACCGTTAAGTAAAAATCGACTGTTTTTTGTTCGTCTTTAAAGGCAAATAAGAGACCTTCCCTAAATTGGTCTGGACAAGGCTCTGTTATGCTTGGTTTGTGGTTTTTACCAGTCAAAGAATAGTATAGCTTTGTAAATAGCTGATAATGTCTGACTTCATCCTGACGTATTTCTTGAATGATTTTTTTCGCTTCAGGATTTTTTGCTTTTTGTGCAAGTTTTTCATAGCATTGGATCGCAGAATATTCGCCATTGATGGCCTTTTCAAGGTCTGCAATGATCCTTGTGTTTTGGCGCATGTCATATGGCGAGTAGTCATAATAACCGTAATACATGATATTGCCAGCCTCCTTTTAGATCATGATGGTTTATGATATGAAAAGAGTCGGGAAAGGTGCCTATTTTCTTTTCAATCGGAGGAGAAAGGGAAGGTGATAGGAAAATAGCTATTTACCTTTATTTTCGCTAGAATATGAGTACATAAGAAAGGTGTTGTGGAACGTGGAGATTCAGTTTTTAGCAGGCAGATCGGGGAGTGGAAAAACGACTGCAATTCTAGAAGAAATCAAAGAACAACTGCGGCTTGATCCGCTGGGTCCGCCAATCATTTTTTTAGTCCCGGATCAAATGACATTTTTAATGGAATATGAGCTTGCAAAAACGTCTGAAGCTGGTGGAATGATCAGGGCCAAAGTCTTTAGTTTTACTCGGCTTGCCTGGTCTATATTACAGCAGACTGGCGGTGCGAACCGTCAATTTGTCACAAGCACAGGGATTCAAATGCTCTTAAGAAAAGTAATAGAAGAACAGAAAGACAAGTTTAAGGTATTCAAAAAGGCGAGTGATAAACCGGGATTTGTTGAACAAATAGAAAAGACGATGGCTGAATTCAAAAGGTACTGTATGATGCCGGAGGATATTGAAAAAATCTCGGCAGCCAGCATGCATTCAGAGTATACAGAAGAAAGACGTGCGGCGGAAAAATTGCATGATCTTCATGTTCTTTATCAGCAGATGGAGCAGCATCTGCAAGATGAGTATGTGCACTCAGAGGATTACTTGACACTTCTGGCTCAGCAAATTCCTTTATCAGAAGAATTGAGAGGGGCACACATTTATATAGATGGTTTTTATCAGTTTACCCCCCAGCAGCTTCTTGTCATTGAACAGCTTTTGCTACATGCCGAAAAAATAACAGCTGCATTCACAGTGGATCGTTCCTATCATGACACGCAGCCAAATGAACTTGATTTATTTCGCATGACAGGTAAGACATATTCCCAGCTTTATCAGCTGGCTAAAGAGTGCGGAGCGGCTATTTCTGAGAACATTTTGGAGAGAAATAAGCGGCATCTTCATACCCCAGATCTAGCTTATTTAGAAAATCAATATGAACAGAGACCTTTGCAGCCGTATCAAGAAGAAACGCCTCACCTTACCGTATCGAAAAGTGCAAATAAACGAGCTGAAATTGAGGGAGTAGCGAGAGATATTCTTGATTTAGTAAGAGGTGAAGGTCTTAGGTTACGAGACATCTCAATTGTTGCAAGACATGTAGACGACTATAAAGATACGTTAAAAGAGGTGTTTCGAGATTACGATATTCCTTTCTTTATTGATGGAAATGAATCGATGCAGTATCATCCGCTCATTGAGTTCATTCGTTCGAGCCTCGATGTCATAAAAGGGAACTGGCGGTATGAGGCGGTGTTTCGCTGTGTGAAAACGGAGTTCTTATTTCCGCTTGAACTCGCCAAAAACAAAGCGAGAGAACAGGCGGATCAGCTTGAAAACTATTGTATTGCTTACGGTGTAAAAGGTGAACGCTGGACGAATGGTTCACGATTTCATTATCGCCGCTTCCAATCACTAGATGAAGATTTTGGACAAACCGATCAAGAAATAGAAATGGAGCAAATGCTGAATGATGTAAAAGAATGGATTGTTCCGCCTCTCTTTCAATTGCAAAAAAGATTGAAAAAAGCGCAAAAGCTAAGAGACATGGTGGAGGCAGTGTATATCTTTCTAGAAGAAGCCCAAGTGCCAGAAAAGCTTGAAAAGGCAAGGCTTGAGGCAGAAGAAGCAGGCAGGTTAGCTGAAGCGATGCAGCATGGGCAAGTGTGGGATGCTGTCATTCAATTGATGGATGAATTTGTTGAAATGCTGGGCGAGGAGGAGCTCTCATTTCCATTATTTCAACAGATGATGGATACAGGACTGTCCTCTCTCAAGTTTGCTTTGATTCCCCCTTCACTTGATCAAGTGTTTATCGGAAGTATGGATTTATCCAGAATGTATCAAGTAAAGTGTACGTTTGTCATTGGAGTAAATGATGGAGTTATACCTGCACGGCCCTCTGATGAAAGTGTATTGTCTGAAGACGACCGGGAATGGTTAAAGCGGGCAGGAGCAGAGCTGGCAGAGACAGGGAAGGAACGGCTGCTGGATGAACAATTTTTGATATATCAAGCGCTGTCCAGTCCATCGCACTACCTGTATTTATCCTATTCAGCTTCAGATACGGAAGGGCGGTCTCTTTTGCCTTCGACCCTCATCAAGTATTGTGAGGAACTGATGCCAAACCATCAGCAAGCCCTCTATGTGTTAGATCCAGAGCAGTTGGATGATCAGGAGCAATTAAAATTTGTAACAAACGAGCATGTCTCGTTATCCTATACCGTTTCGCAGCTGCAACAATGGCTCAATCAATATCCGATCAGCGGCGTATGGTGGAGTGTATATAATCATTTGATGACCTCGTCCAACCGTGACGTATCAAAAAAAATCATGTCCAGCTTGTTCTTTACCAATAGAGCGAAACGTTTAAAGCCGAATGTCACAAAAGAACTTTACGGTGACCATATTCAGGGCAGTGTTTCAAGAATGGAGAAATTCAATGCATGTGCATTTTCTCATTTTGCTTCCCACGGGCTAAAACTAAAAGACCGACAATTTTACAAATTAGAAGCACCTGATATCGGCCAGCTCTTTCACTCGGCTTTAAAACTGATTTCAGATACGCTTGTTGAACAAAAAAAGGATTGGAAAAACTTAACGAAGGAAGATTGTGTGACCTACTCAAGGCATGCAATTGAACAGCTGGCTCCACGTCTGCAAAAAGAAATTTTATTAAGCTCTAATCGGCATGCTTATATAAAAGAAAAGCTTCAAAAAATCCTCATCAGGGTGTCTTCTATATTAAGCGAACATGCAAAAGTGAGCGGATTCTCTCCGGTTGGACTTGAGTTAGGTTTTGGAGGTCAAGGACCTCTGCCGCCGTTTACTTTTCAATTAAAAAACGGCTGCACGATGGAGCTTGTTGGAAGGATTGACCGAGTGGATAAAGCAGAAGGGTCAAAAGGACTTCTATTAAGAATTGTCGACTATAAGTCCAGTGAGAAGGGGCTTGATCTAGCAGAAGTTTACTACGGTTTAGCCTTGCAAATGCTCACTTATTTAGACCTGACCATTACGTATTCTAAAGAATGGCTTGGCATGGAAGCGACACCGGCAGGAATTTTATACTTCCATATTCATGACCCGCTGATTCAAGCGCCTATTCCGCTTGGAGAAGATGCAATTGAGCAGGAAATATTGAAGAAATTTAAAATGAAGGGTCTATTGCTCGAAGATGTGGAAGCAGTGAAGTTGATGGATCAAACACTCGAATCAGGAAGATCACAAGTCATCCAAGCTGGTTTGAAAAAGGATGGTTCTTTCCGATCTGACTCTGCGGTATTAAGTGAAGATCATTTTCACATTCTCACAAAACACGTTCGGCGAACCTTTGAAGAGGCAGGAGAAAGAATTACAAGCGGTGAGGTAGAGATAAACCCATATAAATTAAAGGATCAAACCCCTTGCCGCTTTTGCTCCTTTAAGTCTATTTGCCAATTTGATGAATCAATAGAAGATAATGAATTTAGGGTGCTCACCTCTGAGAAGGATGATGTCATGTTAGACCGGATCAAAAAAGAAGGGGATCAGTATGCAAATACCAAAACCGAATAACAGTACTTGGACAGATGACCAATGGAACGCCATCGTTTCAGAAGGACAAGATATTCTTGTTGCTGCGGCGGCAGGGTCAGGGAAAACAGCGGTCTTGGTTGAACGGCTCATTCGAAAAATGACTCGGCCGGAGCAGCCAGTTGATGTGGACAGGCTGCTCGTAGTGACTTTTACCAATGCTTCAGCAGCAGAAATGAAGCACCGGATCACTGAAGCACTTGAAAAAGAACTATCTAAAAACCCTGGATCACTTCATATGCGGAGACAGCTGTCACTTATGAATCGTGCCAATATTTCTACCTTGCACTCCTTTTGTTTGCAAGTTCTTCGCACTTTTTATTATGAGATTGACCTTGATCCAGGTTTTCGTTTGGCTGATCAAACAGAAGGAGAATTATTAGGAGATGAAGTGTTAGATGAACTGTTTGAGGATGAGTATAAGGCTGGAAAGCCGTCATTTTTTGAACTCGTTGATCGTTACACATCTGATCGGCATGATTTAGATCTTCAATGGCTTGTCAAAAGAATTTATGAGTTTTCTAGGTCACATCCAGCGCCCGAACAATGGATGCGGGCATTCCTTTCTCTTTATGATGTGGATACACAGACAAAGGTAGAAGAATTACCCTTTTATCCATATATCAAAGAGGACCTTTCTCTCGTTTTAAGAAGCTGCCAGGAACTGCTGGAACAAGCGCTCACTTTATCAAAAGAGCCGGGCGGTCCAGCACCGAGAGCAGAGAATTTTATAGATGATTTAGAGCAAGTAAATGAATTAATAAGGCATCAAGATGATTTTGAGACACTTTATGAGCTTTTACCAACTATCAATTTTAAAAGGTTAAAGACTTGCAAAGGGGATGACTATGACCCAGCTCTGTTAGAAAAAGCAACAGATGCACGCAATCAAGCCAAAAAACAATTAGAAAAGCTAAAAGATGAATACTTTATGCGCAGTCCCGATCAGCATTTAAAAAGCTTGGCTGAAATGAAGCCAGTTGTAGAAACACTTGTAGAGCTTGTGATTCAATATGGAGAGCGTTTCGAAAGAGCAAAACAAGAAAAATCAATCGTAGACTTTTCGGATCTAGAACATTATTGTTTGCGCATTTTAGCGAAGCAGGACGCAGAAGGAAATCTCATTGAAACAGAAGCGGCTAAATACTATCAACAGCAATTTGAAGAAGTACTCGTGGATGAATACCAGGATACAAATCTTGTCCAAGAAACGATTTTAAAGCTTGTGTCTAAAGGGAAACAACCGGCAGAAGGCAATCGCTTTATGGTTGGTGATGTGAAGCAGTCCATTTATCGCTTTAGACTTGCAGAGCCGATGCTCTTTTTAAATAAATATAAACAATTTAAAGCAGATAACAAAGAAACAGGTAAAAGAATTGATCTAAATAAAAACTTCCGTAGCCGGGCTGATGTTTTAGACAGTACCAACTTTCTGTTCAAACAGCTGATGGGAGAAACAGTTGGAGAAATTGAATATGACGAACAAGCTGAATTAAAGCTTGGAGCGAGTTATCCGCAAAGCGAAGACACGACGACAGAAATGCTTCTTGTTCATTTAGATCAGCACGACACAGAAAGCGATGAAGAACGAGAAGAGCTAGAGACGGTACAATTTGAGGCGAGAGTGATTGCAAAGAAAATAAAAGAATTGGTAGAACAGCCTTTTCAAGTGTACGATGCAAAACAGCAGCTGACACGCAACTTGCAGTATCGAGACATTGTGATCTTGCTTCGATCAATGCCGTGGGCTCCGCAAATGATGGAAGAGTTGAAGAAGCAGGGAATCCCTGTTTATGCGAATCTTTCCTCAGGCTATTTCGAAGCGACAGAGGTATCTGTCATTCTTTCTTTGTTAAAAGTGATTGATAATCCATATCAAGATATTCCGCTCGCTGCTGTTTTAAGGTCACCTCTTGTTCATTTAGACGAAAATGAGATGGCACTGATTAGAACCAGTGATAAAAAAGGCACTTATTATGACGCTGTGAAGGCATTTATGAGTGTGACACACTCTGATCATCCGACATGCAGAAAGCTGGAGCGATTCTTCCTTCAATTACGCAAATGGCGTGATTTTTCGATTCAGCATTCGGTAGCAGAACTGATTTGGGAAGTGTACCGAGATACACAATATCTAGATTATGTCGGCGGGATGCCAGGAGGTAAGCAAAGACAGGCAAACCTTCGGGCTTTATATGATCGAGCGAAACAGTATGAAAAGGCTGCATTTAGAGGGCTGTTTCGATTTCTTCGATTTATTGAAAGAATGCAAGAGCGTGGAGATGATCTTGGAGCGGCAAAAACGTTCAGTGAAACAGAGGATGTTGTCCGCATGATGACCATTCATAGCAGTAAAGGACTCGAATTCCCTGTTGTATTTACTGCAGGACTTGGCAGAAACTTTAACATGATGGATTTAAACCAGTCCTATTTGCTCGATAAAGAATTAGGTTTTGGCAGCAAATATATTCATCCTGAGCTGAGAATTAGTTATGCAACATTACCGCTGATCGCGATGAAAAAAAAGATGAGAAAAGAGTTGTTATCTGAAGAACTGAGGGTTCTATATGTGGCGCTCACAAGGGCGAAGGAAAAATTATTTTTAGTCGGCTCTGTCAAAAATCAAGTGAAAGCTTTAAGTAAGTGGCAAAATGCCGCAAACGGAGACGACTGGCTTCTCCCTGATTTTGAACGTTATCAAGCGAGAACATACTTAGATTTTATTGGCCCTGCCCTTATCCGTCATCAAGCGATGTCTTCTCTTTTAGAAGAATCGAGAGAAGTCGTTCTCTCGCATCCATCATCATTTTCTATCACCTTTCATCAAGCGTCCGATCTTCTACAAGAAGACATGTCACTTGAAAAACAAAAACAAGACGAAGTGCTACAAGCATTAATGGAAGGTGTGCCTGTTCAAGGATATGGCGATTACGAGGAGGAAGTAAAAGAAAGACTTTCATGGCGTTATCCATATTTAGCGGCCTCCCAAGTAGGGACAAAGCAGTCAGTTTCCGAGATCAAAAGAATGAAAGAAATACAGGATGAATACAGTGTGCCTGCTTCCATTCGAAAAGCTCATGCGACACTGTACGAACGACCGGCTTTTATGAAGAAAAAAACACTCACAGCTGCAGAACAAGGGACGGCCATGCATACAGTCATGCAGCATATACCTCTTCCTTCAAATGAACCATATGATGAATCTCGTGTAGAAGAGCTGCTCCATTCTTTAAAAGAGAAAGACTTACTAACAGATGAACAAATCCAGTCCATCAATCGAGAAGGAATTGTGGCCTTCTTTTCTACTGCTATTGGTCAAAAACTGCAGAAAGCGGACTGGGTGAAACGAGAAGTATCGTTTAGTATGGTTTTACCGGTTAAAGAGGTATACAGCCATATTGATGCAGAAGGTGAACCTGTGCTCATTCAAGGAATGATCGATTGTTTATTTGAAGCAGATGGCAAGCTCTATTTACTTGATTATAAAACAGATCGAGTGACTGGCAGATTCTCAGGTGGATTAGAGGAAGCTGAAGCGATGTTAAAAAAACGCTATGAAACGCAAATATCGTTGTATACAGCAGCGGTAGAACGTTTAACAAACAGAACATTAGAGGAGAAAATCCTTTATTTCTTTGATGGAAATCTAGAAATTTCTTTATAGGTGGAATGAATGAGAGGTGAATCACATGAGGATTCTGCATACAGCGGATTGGCATCTAGGGAAAACCCTTGAAGGTCGAAGCCGGCTTGAGGAGCAAGCGGAGTTTTTAGATGAATTAAATCAAATCGTCAAGGATGAACACATTGATGTCATTGTGATGGCAGGCGATGCCTTTGATACAGTAAACCCTCCTGCTCGCGCAGAACAGCTTTTTTATGAAAGTTTGTCTGCATTATCTGATAAAGGAAAGCGTCAGGTGGTTGTGATCTCTGGCAACCATGATAACCCAGACCGTTTATCAGCCGCATCTCCTTTAACGAATGAGCAGGGGATTCATTTAATTGGATATCCGACAAATGATTTAATTCATGTCGATGTTTCTTCTGCAAGTGAACGTCTATCTATTGCAGCACTCGCTTACCCGTCTGAAGCAAGGCTAAACGAGGTGCTGGCTGAAACATTTGAAGAGAAACTGCTTCGTGATCAGTACAATTTAAAAATACAACAAATGTTTCAACATTTAAGCAGCCAATTTCAGGCGAATACGGTCAATATCGCAACAAGTCATATTTATGTGGCAGGTGGCAGTCAAACGGATTCGGAAAGGCCGATTGAAGTGGGAGGCGCATATACCGTTGCGGCCGAAAGTCTGCCTGAGGCGGCTTGTTATGTCGCATTGGGGCATTTGCATCGCCCCCAAACCATTAAACGTGCCAAGACGATTGCCCGCTATTCTGGATCTCCACTTGCATACAGCTTTTCTGAAGCAGGCTACGCCAAATCAGTCACCATTGTGGATGCAAAACCGAATGAAACAGCAAGCTGGAAAGAAGTGTTTTTATCAAGCGGTAAACCACTTATGAAGTGGAAGGCGACTGAAGGGCTGAGCCAAGTACACAATTGGCTGGATGAAAAGCGGGATCTTCAAGCCTGGATTGATTTAGAGATTCACTTAACAGATCAGCTGTCGATCGAACAAATTCATCAGCTTAGAAAACAGCATAGTGGATTTGTCCATATTAGACCAAAGTTTAAAGAGTTACAGCAAAAAGAAGAACAAAAACAAGTGGAAAAGCTCTCGATTGAAGAGCGGTTCGTGAAATTTTATGAGCGTCAGACAGGTGGAGGTCTACCTGATGAAAAAACCGTCAAGCTATTTTTAGAGCTTGCCAATGACATGCAAGAGGAGGAAGCGAATTGAAGCCGATCACGTTAACCATTAAAGGACTTCATAGCTTCAGAGAAGAGCAAACCATTGACTTTAGCTCCTTATGTGATGCAGGTGTGTTTGGTATTTTTGGACCGACTGGAAGCGGAAAATCGTCCATATTAGATGCCATGACACTCGCACTCTATGGCAAGGTCGAACGTGCACTCAATAATACGCATGGTATTTTGAACCAAGCTGAAGAAAAGCTGTCTGTCTCCTTTACGTTCGCTTTGCAAAGAGAACACCATATTTCTTATAAAGTGGAACGTGCCTTTAAACGTGCAGATGAAATGAAGGTTAGAACGACGTTATGCCGATTGATTGAAATTGGTGATACGCAGACAGTTCTTGCAGATAAAGCAAGTGAGGTCAATCGTAAAATAGAAGAATTACTTGGTTTAACCATTGACGATTTTACGAGAGCGGTTGTTTTACCCCAAGGAAAGTTTGCGGAATTCCTTTCATTGAAAGGAGCCGACAGACGCCAAATGCTTCAGCGTTTGTTTAATTTAGAGAAATATGGTGATCAGCTCGTCAAACGTTTACGCGCAAAGGCTCAAAATCACTACGGACAGAAAAACGAACTGCTGGCTGAATTGACTGGATTAGGAGAAGCTGGGCCAGAGGCATTAGCGAAAGCTAAAGAAGCAGCTGCGCAGGCGCAAGCTATTTTTCATGAGAAAAAACAAACGCGGGACGAAGCGTTCACTGCTTTTACAAAAGCGCAAGCCATCTGGCAGTATCAAAAGGAACAAGAAGCGTACGAGAAGGAACAACACAACCTCAATCTGCTGGCATCCACGATGGAAGAGAAAAAGAATCAACTTCACATTGCAGAGCAGGCAGAGACATTAAAGCCTTATGCGGATGCATTAACAAAGGCTGAAAAGCAGCTCTCTCAAGCATCAAAAGAGAAGCAGGAAGCAGAAAAACATTTACTTCATCAACGAACGATCTATGATCAAATGACGCAGGAGTATGAGCAAACGCGGCAAAAGAAAATGGAAAATGAGCCAGAGCTTCTTCAAAAGAAAGAGCAGCTTATTCAATTAAAAGAAATTGAACGAAAAAAAGAAACAGCTCTTCAGGAAAAGACCGTACTAGAGCAGCAAAACCATGAAAAAGCGCAGCAATTGACTCAAAAAAAAGCGGAAGCCGAAAACGTGCAATCTTTATTAGAGCGTGCGCTTGCGAAACAAACACAGTTGAAGCATGAGCTGGAACAATTACAAGTCTCTGTCAAAGAGCGGAAACTTGTACAAGACGCACTTCGTTTCAGTGAAAATGTTCAAAGAATGAATGTGAGCATTCAAAAGGAAGAACAAAAGATTGAGAAGCTAAGACAGCGTTCAGCAAAGGCGACACAATCGTATGAAAAGCTTCAAAAACAGCAAAAAGATCATCATGAAAAAATAAATCAATCGTTTCAAGCGATAGAGCAATTGTATTTTTATGTATGTGAATTTGAACGAGGTCTTACAGAATGGAGTCATAAAGAGCAGGACAAAAAACAAGAAAAATTAAAACAGCGTGATGTTGTCAGATCGGCAGAATTAAGAAAAGAATTAGCGGCAGAGCTAGTAGACGGTGAACCATGTCCTGTTTGTGGATCGATTCATCATGATCCAAAGGCTGTGATAGACAATGACCATGAAGAAACGGTTGCCCAAATTGATGAATGGATTGTAAAAATGGATAAAGAGCTCAAGCTGGCAGAGGAATATGCTAGAGACATGTTTGCTGCAAAGCAGCTGCTTGAAACGCATGCCAATCAATTAGTTAAACAGTTCTCCTTTTTATCTCAAAAAGCCCCCGATTCGGAAGTAGCTGCAGCAGTAGAAGCAGTACAGAATCCGCAGTCTTTGCACCAGCTGATTCAAGAATGGAAAGGCGTAAAACAAGATATTCAAGCAATCGAAAGCAAACGAGCTCGTTTAATGGACGTCACTTATGATCAAGCGGCAGAAATGAGCAAAGTAAAAGACCAACTGACATTTGAGCAGCAGCGCATACAAGAACTAGACATGCTGATCAAGGAGCTTCGATCTGAGCTTTCCGAACAACTGACGCAATTTGAACAGACCTTTCCTCACCTGACAATCAACCAAGTGCAGGAAATGCAGCAACAAATTGACGAAAAGGATCAACAAGCGGAAGGTTATCAAGAGCGTATTGAGAAGAGTATTTCTTTTCTAGAGGAAAAACAGCAGGCAAAAGAGCATCTGCAAACAGCTATATACGATCTAGAGAAGGAACTCGATAAGCTGGCGCATCAGCTGGGAAGCCAGCAACACCTGATCGATCAATATGAAACAGATTTACAGCGATATCCTTTAAAAGCGGCTTCTCTTTCTGATGAACTGTACGAAGTTCAACAATCTCTTGTTCATCTAAATGAAAAAGAACAGCAATCGTACGAGCAATTTAAGCATGCACAGCAATTATTTAGTGAGGCACAAAGCCATTTCTCAAGCAGTGAACGTCAGCTCCAAGAGGCGAAGCGGCGAAAACAAGAAGCTGAGAAAGCGTGGCAAAAAGAAACAGCATCTACTCCTTTTGCTCATCCTCAGGAGATAGCACCTGCTTTAATGGATCGATCTGTACGTCTTACAGTCAAACAGGAAATTGAGGAATTTGAGGATAAAAGAAAGCAATGTGCAGCAAACTTAAAGCGAATTTCTGAACTGTTAAAAGGTGAGTCGCTGGATGAAGACGAGTGGACAGACATTCAACTAAAAAAAGAAGCGGCAGAAAAAGCGCTTGAAGAAGCGACAGCGCTGAGTGGATCTGCACAGGAGCATCTGCGAGTGATTGAAGCAAACCATCAGCGCTTTGCAAGCATTCATGAACGCCTTGAAGAACTGCAGCAAGAAATTGACCGGCTGGATAAGCTTCAAACGGTGTTTAAAGGGAATACATTTGTTGAGTTCCTAGCAGAAGAACAGCTAGAAAGTGTCAGTCGTGATGCTTCTCATCGTCTTGGGATTTTGACAAGACAAAGGTATGCCATTGAAGTCGATTCAGAGGGCGGTTTTGTGATGCGGGATGATGCCAATGGAGGTGTCAGACGTCCGGTATCCAGCTTGTCTGGGGGAGAAACTTTCCTGACGTCTTTAGCACTTGCCCTTGCTCTGTCTGCACAAATTCAGCTGAGAGGTGAGTTCCCGCTGCAATTCTTCTTCTTAGATGAAGGATTTGGTACACTCGATCAAGACTTGTTAGATACGGTGATTACAGCATTAGAGAAGCTACAATCTCAAAATTTGGCTGTTGGTGTGATCAGCCATGTGGAAGAATTAAAGATGAGACTGCCAAAGAAACTGATTGTCCACCCAGCAGATCCAAGCGGGAAAGGAACAACAGTCTCGATGGAATTAATGTAAAGTGAGGTGATCTCAGGATGGCAAAGCAAACGATTGGATTATGTGAGCTGTGCGGAAGACAAGAGGTCGTCCTTACAGAACATCACTTAACGCCAAGAGAAGAAGGAGGGGCCTTTCTACCGACTGCCTTCCTGTGTATCCCTTGCCATAAACAGGTACATGCTCTTTATACAAACCAGGAGCTTGCCGCACGTTTGAATACGCTGGATGCCCTAAGACAAGATGAAAAGCTTGTTCCGTACATCAAATGGATTCGAAAGCAGCCGGCAAGCAAGCTGGTCAAAACAAAGAAATCAAGACAACGCAGAAAGAAATAAGCATAAAAAAGCGCTCCTCTAAATGAAATGAGTGTAGAGGAGCCGCTTTATGCATTGCCTACCATATTCTGATCATTTAAGTCAGGATCCACATAGTTGGTGGCGCTAATGCCATTATTTAAAATCAAGAAATCTCCGGTATTCCCCGCTCCAGAGCCTAAAGCAGATTTTGAAGAACTTTTAGGCGAAAGATAAAATGAGTCACCGACGTTTACGACGCCCCCAGAAATCGAGTTAATGTAAATGGGTCCGACAATTGCTGGCATAATCGACATCCTTTATTCGAAGTCATATCACCATCATATGCGCAGGTAGGTCCAATTGTGAGTTTGGCGGATGTTCGTCGTTGTTGCTAAATAACTCTCGAATATGCTTCACTCGCGCAACGGCATTTATTCCGCACGTAGAGCCAATTTGATAGATAGAGGAGGAAGAGACCCCTTCTACATGAATGGACGACACTTTAATGAGAGGCTTTTCATGATAAAAGGCCGTTCTAACCGCTCGTTCTGGCAGCATCAATGGGATCGGCTCATAATACACTTCAAATTCTTTTGCATCTAGGTTTTCAGCTTCATTTCCATAAAATAAACTAATCGTTCGCTGGACAGCTAGCACCTTCACGTTCGGACAGAGCTCTTGTGTATCACCAATTTGAACAACACTTGCAATCCCGACAGAATTCACCTTCGAGAACTTCACTTGAGATGTGCGCTTGATCATTATCGAGGGGCTAGAGGAACAAACGGGCCAATAATTAATGATTCTGGCGGTGTATCGAAAATCGATGACAGTTGTACATGGTCCGTGTCCCCGATAATAAATAGGGAAGAGGACGATACCCCAACTACTTTAATGCTTCCAGTTTCGATGTTGCGGTTGACGACTGTGAAATTCATCCGTTTTCCTCTCCTTTCGTTTCATTTGGAATATGGGCTAAAAAGTGCTCGATTGCCCGTTTGACATCATGTTTCACGTATTCAGCAATTTGCTCGGAACGTTGAAGCGGGGTCATATCTTCCCTTTGTGGCAGCTGCCCCGCATAATATTTGATTCTGCTGTCTATTTGTTTTCGAATGTCCTCAATGATATGGTGTTTGTTGCTTTCATCAAGCGAGCCTTCGTATCGCTGCTCTAGTTCTTCAAGAAGCTGCGGTGCTTCTTCATTTAAGAATGCATCGACAAGCTGGCGTGTTTGATTGAAAAATTGATCAGCCATTTCTTGCTGCATCATTCCAATTCCCGGGGTTGTTGTTTGGCCCACTTCAAAATTTTGAACACTATTTGGATCAGATGGATTGAGGCCGATATTTAATGTGCCTTCCAGCCGCTCGATTTTCAGTTGATCAAATTGATAATCAATCCGTTCAATCGTTGTTGTCGGTTTATCTTTGATCATTTGCATTTCCTGCTGAAGCTCGTTAAGCCTTTTTTCAAGCATCATGATTTGCTGTGTTTGCTTTTGAATGATGCCATACATTTGTGAAGCGCTGTTTTGATAGTCATACATATGCATACACCTCCGGGGATTGCAGATGAACTTATGTTGTTGGTGACTGAAGCGGTACAAAAGGTGCCGTGCTTGCGCCTTGAGACTCTTCAATTCCTTGTGTGCCTGCTGCGGCAGGTGCTGACTCTACATAGCTTCCAGTGTTATACAGATTGGAGAGTGCCTTGATTGATCCAGCACTGCCGATTTGCAGAACGGATGAGTTACTCACAGACTCCACACGTAAGTAATTAATTTGTATCGCTTGATTAATATAGAAGTTCAATGGATTCTCACTCCTTACAAGTTACCAACAAGCGGTTGATCAATGACATCACTATCATACGTATTTGTCACACTTTTATAGTTGCTAATGCGTAATTGATCACCAGTGTTAAAACTGCCTGCGCCGGCAAACGTTTTAACCTGACTATTTGGAGAAATGGTGATGCAGTCTCCAACATGAACGACTCCGCTCGTTCCGACGGCATTTACTTTAAAGGCTCCAACAATAGCCGGCATAGCGGTGCACATCCTTTAGAAAAATAGGGCACTTCGTTTTTGGGCGTTTCACCATAGCTTATGATGGGTCTTTTAATATGTGATTGTCTTTTTGAAGAACTTTGATGAGAGGAATGAAGTGTATGGTTTACCCTTTATTCGAGCATTCTTTAGAGGTGGTTTTGATGCCTTTATTTAAGAGTGTGTCAAGCTCTTGACTGCACCTGATGGTTTCTTCGGCATTCATTCCGAATTTTTTTGCGGTCTCAATCAAATGTAATCTTTTTTGTTCAATTTCATAATTGATCATAACGGACGCCAACTCTCACATTTTTTATCAAATAGAAGGATATGGTTAGTATACCCTATTTTTCTATAAAAAAAGCTCTTTCGTCAATATGAGAACTAAAGTGACAAAATTCGAAAGTGTGTTTACAGGCGCGATGTCTCTTTTTTAATCTCAGTTTGTAAATAACGTCGTCTTTTGTTGATATACTGTCGGATTAATTCTCGCTCTGAACGCAGCATGTCTTGTCGGTTTTTCGTATATGGATCATCTCCAATTCGCTGCTCAATCGAAGCATGCCATGTCTCAATGATGGGGAGAAGCCGTTTTTCTAAAAAATGTGTATCTAGTACGTGCTGGAAAAGGGCATAATAGTCTCTTTTAAATGCAGGGATGTCTAGTAATCTAGCGGTTAATGTATTGAAACCGCTGACTGGAATATAATCAAACGCCATTTCTTCTCCGTGAATATCACGACCCCAAGTCGCATCATAATCCCAAGGCATTACTTGAAACCTTCCTTGATCATTCACATAAAGCGCATAGTTATGAACAAAGCCATCAAAATTTTGGGTACACACGACACCAATGAGCCAGCGGAAATATTGTGTTACATCAAGGTACTGCTCAATCTTATTTGCAAACGTGTCGTCCCTTGCGGTGTTCAAAAAGTAAATAAATTCACTCAGCTGCTTGTCGTGTTCAGGAGTTCCCGTTTTTTTCTCATAACCGAGAAGAAGATGTTTTTTTGGCTTTTTATCAAATGAACTTAAAAGAGAGAAATTGGCGTCATCATCTACAGCATAATAAATGCCGCCTCCATGCAGCTGTCGTTTTTGGAGGAACAGCTCATCTACAGATTCTATTTTTAAATAAATGCCTTCTTTTCTTCCATTAATGGTCAGAAACACATGAGAAGCGGATGGGCTGAATACACCCATCTGTTCAAAGAAATAAAAAGACAGCCTGTTGCGAATGAAAGAAGGATCATTGTACTCTGCATTTAAGTGAAAAAGGGATTCGCCCTGTCTTTGCTTTGGTTTTCGATATTCAATTTGATAGGATTTTTTCTTGAGCTTTCGGATGTGTGATCCTCGGTATGAGGCATAAATATGTGACTTCGTTTGGCCGGTTTTCAGAATGGCCTCGACGGGTTCATCGTTCCATACGTCCTTTTTTAATTCCATGAGATCTTTTGGATGAATCCAGATATCCAGTTGTTTTAAAGGTTCTTTGTCCATGCGTTCATCACCCTCCTATATCTCCTCCACTATATGAAAATGAAGGAATGTCCTGTACCTGCTGGTAGGTATTCATGGAGTTTTCTAAGAAAGAGGCATTCGCCAAGAACACTTGTCTATCGAGTCTCGTAACATAAAGCAGAGAAGATAAACAGCTTTGTCTGTTTGTTTTGTCAGAGCACAGATTGGGAGGGGAATTGTTCGTGAGCACATTTGATCATTCGCATATTGAACATGCAGTTGATTCACTTCGAAGTGAGGGGCGTGATCATCACTTAGATCGTGAACCAGAATCGGGATATTCGCACAAATCATCTCGTTCTCGTCATTCAAATCGCCGTCACTGGTTCTTTGGTGGAGGAGGCTGCCGTAAGTCACATCGCAGCAAAAAAAGCCATAAAAGCTATCGTTCTAAAAAAAGCTATCGCTCTAAAAAAAGTCGCTGCTCAAAGAAAAGTGTAAAGAGCGAGAAACCATGCAAAAGCAAAAAGTCGTATAGAAGCAAGAAATCATGCAAAAGCAAAAAGTCGTATAAAAGCAAAAAGTCATACCGCAGTAAAAAGAGTAAACCAAAAAAATCATGCCGCAGCAAATACAGATCTCATAAGAAAAGCTGCCGCAAATCACATCGCAGCCATCGATCTAAGCGTTCTCATCACCATAAACGGAGTCACTCTTGCCGAAGATGCGGAAAGAAAAAACATCATTCCCGCCATCAAGGAAATGTTGATCGTAAATGGGATCAAGGGAATATGTGGGAGTATCGACGCTACCGCTAAATATCAGGTCTTCATTTTTGAAACCCTTTTTAAAAGAGAGTATGATAAAAAAGGGTTTTTTTTATTTCGTAGAGAAATAAAAATGAGACATCATAATGTAGTGAAATGAAGATTGTGAGGGGAAAACATGAAGTTTTTTACAGGTGAGATACATAACAGATTGTTTATCGGGGTCGTCATTGATGATGAATGGGTGATGGACGTCAAAAAGGCAGAAGCAAAACTATTTGAGCTGGAGACATTGCCAAACTCTTTATCTGAATGCATCAACATGGGGGACAAGTTTGTCGAACACGTCAAACAGCTTCTTGATTGGGCGGAGAAAAAAGAAGAAGACCGTGGCTCTTATGTCTATCCGCTTTCGGACGTGACACTCCATGCACCGATTCCAAAACCAACGAAAAACATCATGTGTGTTGGGAAAAACTATCAAGATCACGTCATGGAAATGGGAAGTGCGGCAGATATTCCTAAAGACGTGATGATCTTTACAAAGGCGCCTACCTCTGTTGTAGGGCATGAAGCGGACATTCTTCTCCATGAAGATGTGACAAGTGAATTGGATTACGAAGGGGAGCTTGCCATTGTCATTGGCAAAACAGGAAAGAATATTGCTCCTGAAGAGGTCCACGATTACATTTTCGGTTACACCATTTTAAATGATATAACGGCAAGAGATTTGCAGAAAAAACACAAACAATTTTTCATCGGAAAAAGCTTAGATACAACTTGTCCAATGGGACCTTATATCGTTCACAAGTCAGTGATCGAGGATCATGGAGCACTCCATGTGGAAACAAAGGTAAACGGAGAGGTTCGTCAGTCTGCCAGTACGGAATTAATGATCTTCCCAATTGAAGACATTGTGTCAACTCTTTCAAAAGGGATGACGCTGGAAGCGGGAGACATCATTGCAACAGGTACACCTTCTGGAGTCGGCAAAGGTTTTGAACCGCCAAAATTTTTAGCCTCAGGCGATCAGGTTGAAGTAACAATTGAACCAATTGGGACGTTATCAAATCGCGTCAAATAAAGGCGTGTTGACACAGGATTGTCGCTTTGTGTTCGACTTATTTCGTGGTACGATGAGAAGGTAATTGTTCTGATAAAGGGGGAAATCACAAATGGGAACACATTTACATATTACAGCGTGGGTGCTAGGTATTATTTTATTTTTCGTTGCCTTTGCATTAGCAGGTAAAAACGATAAAGGCGCTAAAATTGTGCATATGATCGTACGACTGTTCTACTTGATTATTATTGCAACAGGCGTAGAGCTGTATGTTCGCACAGGAATGAAAATCCCGGGTTACGGGGGCGAGTATGTTGGAAAAATGATACTTGGTATTCTTGTGATTGGTTTCATGGAAATGGTCCTTGTACGCAAGAAAAAAGGAAAATCGGTGACGGGTGTATTCATTGGTTTTATTGTGGTTGCCATTGTGACCATTCTTCTCGGCTTACGTCTGCCGATCGGTTTCCATATCTTTTAAGATAAAAAGGGCATTGCTTATCAAAAGCAGTGCCCTTTTTATGTGAGATCAAACTGAGACATCAGCCGGTGACCGTCAGACGTCGTCCATTCCAATTGAACTTGATTTGTACCCGAATGATGGTGGAATTGAAGGGCAAGTGATTGCATGTCTCCTGAAAACTGAAAAAAAGACACGCGATGAGAAGGATGGAAGGAAGAGAAGACACAATCATAGACGGAAAAGCCAAGCTGTTCTACATAGTCAATGATCTGATAAAAGACGCTTTCCGGTACGAACATGAGCAAATCAAGCCACCCTTTAGAAAGAGACGCTGGATATTGAATACATTCTCCGCCTTTTACCTCCATCAACTGTCCGTTTTCACAAAGAACGACAGACCCGAGCAATTCTCCTTTTGTCCATCGCTCCTTTTCTTTCAAACAGATCATAGAACTTTGAAGGCTTTCAGGCAGCATGATGTCTCCTTCTTCGTCTTCAATCAGACAATGACCGTTTTCCATCAGTAAGTACCCGTTACACCATTTTGGGTGGTTTTGCTGAAGATATGTCATTCGGTTCTCCATTCGCAAAACCTCCTTTCCTCTTTCTTTTCTTACCAAATGAAGCTTGTCCTATACACAGGGGGAAAAAGGACAAATCAACTATCAAGGAGCCGATGCATAAACTAAGAAAGGCTAAATGAGAACACTTGATGAAAAACGGATGGGAGCTGATGATGATGTGTGGAATAACAGGCTGGGCAGACTTTAAAAAGCAGCTCATCCAACAGGATCATGTAATCAATCAAATGACAGAGACATTATCTAAACGAGGGCCGGATGATACAAATACGTGGAAAAGTGAGCACGTTCTTTTCGGCCATAAACGGTTAGCCGTTGTCGATGTTGAAGGCGGAAAGCAGCCGATGACATATACCCATCAACACCATGATTATACGGTGGTATACAATGGAGAACTTTATAACACGGAGGATATACGAAAAGAATTATTCAAAAGGGGGCACCGCTTTCTTGGGCATTCTGATACAGAGGTTCTTCTTCACGCCTATACAGAATGGAAGGAAGAGTGTGTGACCCATTTTAATGGAATTTTTGCATTTGTCATTTGGGATAGTGAACGTGAATTATTATTTGCAGCGAGAGACCGGCTCGGTGTCAAGCCATTTTTCTATACAGAACGTCATCATTCCTTTTTGTTTGGCTCAGAAATCAAAGCACTTCTGGCTCATCCTGAAATGAAAGCCAAAGTGGATCATGAAGGGTTATCAGAAATCTTTGGTTTAGGGCCGTCTAGAACACCAGGGCAAGGCGTATTTAAAGGGGTGAAAGAGCTGAGACCTGCTCATGCCTTAACCTTCTCAAAAGATGGTTTGCGTGTGTGGAGGTACTGGAATGTCAAAAGCAAGCAGCATACAGATTCGCTTGATGACACCGCTCAGCACGTGAAGGAACTCTTTACGGATGCTGTTACAAGACAACTCGTCTCTGATGTGCCTGTATGTACGTTTTTATCGGGCGGTGTGGATTCTAGTGCCATTACGGCCATTGCCGCCAAGCACTTTGAGAAAATAGGGAAAGCCCCGCTGCATACGTATTCCGTTGATTACGACGGAAATGATCAATTCTTTGAAGCAAGTCAATTTCAGCCGAATGCTGACGGCCCGTGGATTGATCGAATGACCAAAGCGTTTCAAACGAATCATCACAGCTGTATCATTGGGCAAAAAGAGCTGGCTTCTTATTTGAAAGAAGCGGTTGAAGTGCGAGATTTGCCGGGGATGGCAGATATTGATTCATCCTTACTATGGTTCTGTCGAGAAATTAAAAAGGATTTTGTTGTCGGTTTATCAGGTGAATGTGCAGATGAAATTTTTGGAGGTTACCCATGGTTTCACATGGCAAGCGAAACCAATGGATTTCCGTGGATGAGATCAACGGAAGCACGCATTCAGCTTCTTCAAGACTCATGGCAAAAGAAATTATCACTGAAGGAATATGCGCAAAGCAAATATGAAGAAACCGTGGCAGAAACCCCTCTTTTAGATGGGGAAACTGGAGTAGATAAAGCCCGAAGAGAACTTTTTTACTTAAATATGATTTGGTTTATGACAACACTGCTGGATCGAAAAGATCGTATGAGCATGGGGGCGAGCCTTGAGGTACGTGTACCATTCGCAGATCATCGTCTTGTTGAGTATGTATGGAATATTCCTTGGGAAATGAAAATGTATGGAAATCGGGAAAAAGGGGTTTTGAGAAAAGCATTAGAGGGAATTTTACCGAATGAAGTGCTTTATCGCAAGAAGAGCCCTTATCCGAAAACACATCATCCTGCTTATACTCAGGCGGTAAAAGAGATGTTAACAGATTGTCTCGCGCAAAAGGATTCTGTGCTTCATGAATTTTTAGATCCACATCAATTAAAACAGCTGATTGAAACAGAAGGGGCTTCTTTCCAGGTTCCTTGGTATGGTCAGTTAATGAAAGGCCCACAGCTCATTGCCCATTTGGCACAGATTCATCATTGGTTTGAAACATATCGAATTGATATAGAAGCATAACAAAGGGTCGGCTTTCTTGCACTTGTTGAAAGGAAGTCGGCTTTTTTGATACATAACATGAGACTTTTAGAGCACATCAAAAGTTGATCTAACCGCTTCAATTTGTATAATTAACTTAAAGTGAATTAATTTGGAGGAAAAAGGATAATGAAAATCATTGTGATCGGAGCAGGACCAGGGGGACTTGCAGCAGCTATGATGTTGCAAAGCAAAGGACATGATGTTCATATATATGAAAAACAGTCCTTTGTTGGCGGACGTAACTCTAAGTTTCAACTTGGTGATTTCACGTTTGATACAGGTCCTACTTTTCTCAGTATGATTCATATTGCAGAGGAACTATTCACCTTTGCCGGTAAAAATCTCTATGATTATATAGATGTGATTGAATTAAAAGAAATGTATAGATTAATCTTTCAAGATGAGAAGCTTGATATGATTCGAGATCGAGACGAAATGTACAAACGTCTAGAAGCCTTTGCACCTGGTGAGGGCGAGGGGTATGTACGTTTTATGAATGATACAAAACGAAAAATGGACCGCCTAACGCCGATTCTACAAAGTAAAATGGATCGTTTCCATCATTATTTGCGTCCAAAAGTCATCAAAGCACTTCCTCAGCTCTCATTAAATAAAAGCTTATATGATGTGCTGTCGGATTATTTCTCAAATGAATCGGTGAAATATGCCTTTACATTCCAATCAAAATATTTAGGGATGTCACCTTGGGAATGCCCAGGAGCGTTCTCAATTCTTTCCTTTATGGAGCATGACACAGGCGTTTATCATCCGAAAGGCGGAGTGAATCAGCTGTCAGAAGCGATGGCAAAGGCAGCTGTTGAATCTGGGGCTACCCTTCATCTATCAACTGGAGTTGACAAGTTGCTGACGGAAGGCAGGAAAGTGAAGGGCATTCGCTTAGAAACTGGTGAAGAAATACAGGCAGATGAGGTGGTCGTAAATGGTGATTTTGCACACGTGATGACAAAGCTTGTAGAGCCGGGTCTTTTAAAGAAATATAGCGAGAAGAAACTGAAAAAGAAAAAATTCTCATGTTCCACCTTTATGCTGTACCTAGGTTTAGATACGATATATGATGAGCCACATCATACCATCGTTTTTTCCGATGACTATGCGAAGTTCGTCAAAGAAATTACGACAACCTTTGAGCTGCCGGATGACCCGTCCATTTATATTCAAAATGCAAGTGTGACAGATGATTCGCTTGCGCCAAAAGGCAAGTCCGCTCTTTATGTGTTAGCACCCGTTGCCAATAATCAAAGCGGTATTGACTGGGAAGCGCATCAAGAAGAATTTAGAGAGCTTTTGCTGGATACGCTGGAGCGGAAAACAGGCTTTAAGAATATCAGGCAGCATATTGAAGTCGAGCGGATGATCACGCCTAAGCACTGGGAAGAAGAGATGTACGTGTATGAAGGAGCTACATTTAATCTTGGTCACCAGTTGACGCAGATGATGGTACTCAGGCCGCATAATGAATTTGATGAGTTGAAACACTGCTGGCTCGTTGGTGGAGGAACCCACCCGGGCAGCGGATTGCCAACCATTTTAGAATCAGCGCGTATTACGACAAATGCGATTCTGTCAAAAGAGAAACATACGCACAAAAGAGTGCCACATCAAGAAAAGGGGAGCGCCTCATGAAAAAACATATATTGATTGCTGGCGGCGGTATTGGCGGAATGATCTCAGCCCTCTATTTAAAAAAAGCTGGACATGATGTCACCCTTGTTGAAAAAAATGAACGGCTCGGCGGGAGACTTGCTTTTGTACGTGAGAAAGGATATAAAGTAGATGAAGGTCCGACCATTGTCCTACTTCCTGATATGTTAAAAGGCATTTTACATGACGTAGGCATTGATGAAACATCTCTTGATCTCTTGCAGCTCGATCCGCTGTATACGATCCACTATCAAGATGGAACCTCCTATACGAAATACTCTGATACACTGCGACAACTAGAAGAAATCAAACGTGTATTTCCAAAGGAAGAACAGGGATATTTAACATTTATGCAAGAAATGACGGATCGGTTTCAAGAAGGGCAGGAAGCTTTTCTAGAAAAATCATTTCATGAAAAACGAACCTTTTTTACAAAAGCGAACATGAAGATTTTAATGAAATTAAAAGCATATCGAACCGTTCAAAGTTCTCTCAAAAGATATTTTTCAGATGAGCGCCTCCGAGATGCATATGCACTTCAAACCCTCTATGTCGGAGGAAATCCGTATGAAGCATCTGCCATTTATTCGCTTGTTTCATATAGTGAGCACGCACACGGAATTTACTATTTAAAAGGCGGATATGCGAGTTTAGTAGATATATTGGAGAGACAGCTCTTAAAGACGGGTGTACACATAAGAAAAAGTGAAGAAGTCGCACAATTTGAGTTTGAGGGGAAACGTGTGGTCAAGGCAAAAATAAATGATGAGCACATAGCAGCTGATGCATTTGTGATGAACGGAGATTATCCAGCGGCGTTAAAACAGCTTGGTTTAGGTGAACAAGACCGGCGTAAATACGTTCCATCCTCCGGCTGCGTGATGGTGTATCTAGGGTTAAACAAAGTATACGATGAAGCACCTGTTCATCAATTTTTCATTGGAGAACACTTTGATCAGCATATGAGAGAGGTGTTCCAAACGAAAACGATACCTCAAGATCCATCATTTTATACATTTAATCCATCGACCATCGATCCATCCCTTGCCCCAGAAGGCAGCAGTGTCCTATATATGCTCATTCCTGTTCCATCAGGAGATCACATCAATTGGGAACAAGAGACAGACTTTGTGGATAAAATGGTGGAGCGTCTTGAGAAAAGAGGCTTTCCACAGCTGCGAGAGGCGGTTGTCTGGCAAAAGGTGAGAACACCGAATGATTCAATGCGAGAAGGATTGTTTGAAGGCGGCAGCTTTGGACTCGCTCCTAATTTGTTTCAATCAGGTGTGTTTCGCCCGCAAGTAAAGGTTGCAGATGTAGACAATCTATATGCGGTAGGTGCTTCCATCCATCCCGGCGGCGGGGTACCGATCGTGATGCAAAGTGCAAAGCTCATGGCTTCTGTACTGCTTAAAGAGCTGAACAACAGAAAGGAAGTGAAGCTAAGTGGTTGATGTGCAAACAGCATTGAAAATATGTGAAGAGACCATTCAAACCCATTCAAAAACGTTTTATCGTGCCTTTTCCATGCTGCCTAAAAAGAAAAGACAGGCTGTTTGGGCCGTATATTCTTTTTGTAGGAGAGCGGATGACATTGTAGATGAGTCTCCTTCACCAAAGGAAGAACTGGCGTCTTTTCAGGAGGCATTTGAATGTTTCTTGCAAGGAGAAGTAGATCGTGATGATCCAATGTGGGTGGCGCTGGAGTATACATTTCAACAGTTTCGTATGGATGAATCCCCATTCCGTGACCTGCTGCGAGGACAGGAGATGGATTTAGAGCAACATCGATATGAAACGTTAGATGAACTGCTCATCTATTCCTATCATGTCGCAAGTACAGTTGGATTAATGCTGCTTCCGATCATTGCACCGCGTAAAAAAGAACAGCTAAAAGAAGCTGCGATTTCCCTTGGGATTGGCATGCAGTTGACCAATATTCTTCGAGATATTGGTGAGGATAAGGCGGAAAGGAACCGCATTTATTTGCCAAAACAAGTCATGGATCAATTTGGGTATACAGAGCAAGAATTACAAGAAGGGATCGTCAATCAAGCCTTCCAGCATGTATGGGAATATATTGCTTTTGAGGCAGAGGCGTACTATGAGGAATTTTTTGACCATCTCCATGAATTCCCACTTTATTCAAGGATACCAGTGAAAGCAGCTGCTCACTTTTATAAGGCTATTTTAGATAAAACTAGAGAAAACGAATACCGCGTCTTTACGAAGCGGTCATATATTTCAACACAAGAAAAAGCACTTATTTTAGAAGATATTACGTAATGAAAAGAAGACAAAGGGTAAAATAGAGTTCGTTCGTTTTAGCCCCTTGTCAACAATCTGAAAGGACTGCACCCGCAGTCCTTTTTATGTGGAAGTAAACCGGTACTCCGTCCATACCCTTGAACGCCACCGCCTATACATGAAGATACCTCTTACCCATTCATCCACGATAAAAGAAATCCAAACCCCGATAAGGCCCATCTCAAGTTGAATGCCTAATAAATAAGCGATCGGAAGGCCGATGCCCCACATTGAAATCATCGCCATATAGACTGGAAACTTCGCGTCACCAGCTGCCCGCAAGGAGTTGATGATGACCATATTAAAAGAACGTCCAGGCTCTAAAATAATTGTCAATATGAGGAGGAGACTCGCTATTTGAATGATCTCACTGTTGCTAGTGAAAAAAGTAAGTAAATGCGTCGATGATAAAGATAAAGCAGTAGAAGAAAGAAGTGAGATGGCAATGGCCCAGTATAAGCTTTTCATGCATCTTCGATAGGCCGCATCAAATTCTTTCGCCCCGATCAGGCGCCCAATTAAGATTTGCGTTCCTTGGCTAATGGCGGCACCAAATAACATAATGAACATCATCAAATTCTGGGTATAGACTTTTGCTGCCAGTGCTTGGGTGCCCATAAATGTGATAAACAGCGTAATAATCATTTGAGAGCCATTATAAGAAAGTTGTTCTCCAGCAGAAGGAATGCCGATTTTTAGCAGTTTTTTTAAATGCGTTCGCTGGATGTAAAACATTCGCTTGAATGAAAACCGCAATCCAATGCGGTGTCGAACAATGAGAATCATGGCTGTAAGACCGATCAACCGTGCAAATGATGTGGAAAGAGCGACACCCATGACACCTAATACAGGGAAGCCAAATGGTCCGAAGATGACCAAATAATTACCAGCAACGTTTAACAGGTTCATACCGATGGTGACATACATCGTATCTCTCGTGAATCCATAGCTTTTTAAAATAGCACTATATGTCATAATGAGCGCCTGAATAAAAGAAAGCAGGCCGACAATCTGTAAAAAGACGGTTGCATCTGGCATGAGCTCGCTTGATAATCCCATCATATGCAGGATGGGCACAGCTAACACAAACATAAGAAGACTGATCACAAAGCTAATGAGGAAGTTGGTGCCTAGTGAAACATAGGCAACTTGGGTCGCTTCCTGCTTGCGGCTCGCTCCTAAAAGCTGCGCAATGACAATCGTCGTCCCAGTCGTAATGAAGCTGAACATCACAATCAATAGATTTAATAGCTGATTGCTTACCCCTACTGCGGCAACACTATTGTCAGAATATTGGCTGAGCATCAGTGTATCTGCGCTCCCCATCAGCATATATAAAGAGATTTCGATAAAAATAGGCCAAGTTAATGCAAATAATGAAGGGTGGGATTTTTCACTTTTGGCTTGAACCTTTTGTATTGTCAGTGCTTGTGGTTTCATCACATCGCCTTCTTTCGTATAAATCCGATTTATAGTGTACCTTGCATCGACTATAATAAGAAGAGATGAAACCGAAACTTATTGGAGAAATCCGACTTCATAAGGGGATGAATATGGGTCCGTTTATTACATTTACTGTACCGCCATTTCCAGTCTATATTGCTTCAGGCAAAGGTGTATTCCATCGAGGAGAACGACATATCTCCAGAATTTTCACCGTATTTGATCTTCTTTATGTCACGAAAGGTGAACTATGGATCACAGAAGACGAGGTGCCTCATCACGTAAAAGAGGGAGAATATATCATCTTATCACCGGGACTTGCCCATGGTGGACATCTGCCATGCAAAGAAGAAACACTTTATGAGTGGCTGCATTTTTCAATTGATTCATTTGAGTTTACAGATCGGCCGAGAGAACACTGGTTTGACATGAAGCAAAATCAAGCCACTTTTGAAAAAGCAGCAAGCTATGAATTTCGTCTGCCCCGAAAAGGAAAAGTGAAAGGGGGAAGCGTGCTACAGAAGCATCTTTCAGCGATGCACGCTTTAAATGATGATGCGTCTGAACTTCAGCTCAAAAAGCAGCTTCAATTTGAGGAAATGCTCATTCATTTACAAAAAGAAGCATTTCATATTCCAAGTGCAAAGGAGACTGTCGCTTCAGAAGTGGTTCACTATCTTGAACGTCATTTTACGCAAAAATTACAGATGGAGAAGCTGGCAGAGATTCTTCATTATCATCCTGATTACATGACAAGGTGCATGCAGACCGTGTACGGACTGACGCCGAGCCAGTACATCAATCGACTCAAAATTGAAAAAGCCAAAAGCCTGCTTGCTTCAACGAATGAAAAAATAGCTCTTATTGCAGAACATGTAGGCATTGAAGACCCTACTTATTTTTCAAAGCTGTTTCGGCAAAATGAAGGCATGACGCCTATCGAGTATCGTCATCTTGCTAAAAGAACGACAAAGTAAAGGAACGTGAACAGATGAAAGGGAAAAAAGAAGAGATTGTGAGCATACGTCCATTAGACGAAACCGATTTAGAAGTGGTATGGCATTTAAGGTTTAAAGCACCAGACCAGGCCTATCGAAAGTGGAATGCACCGTATTTTATTGAACATGACATATCGCTTGCTGCATTTAAAAAACGCTATTTACAGGATGATTCTGTCCTGCCAAAACTATTTGGCATTGATGTCGGAGGTGAATTAAAGGGCACAGTTTCTTATTATTGGGAGAATGAACGCACACGCTGGCTGGAGTGTGGGATTCTTATTTATGACTCACGTTTTTGGAATGGGGGCGTTGGAACAAAGGCATTGCGTCTATGGATCGATGAACTCTTTTCACACATTGATATCCCACGCATCGGTCTGACCACCTGGTCTGGAAATGAACGCATGATGCGTTGCGCAGAGAAATGCGGGTTTATCCTTGAGGGAAGACTGCGTAAGGTACGTTACTATCAAGGGGAGTATTATGATTCGATGCGGTATGGGATGCTGAGAGAAGAATGGCAAAGCCTTCCGCACCATTCATTTGAATAGTTGTTTTTAAGATTAGGAAAAAAGTATAGTAAGATTAAATAAATTGAAAAAGAAGGGTGGCGGATGAATGTGAAATGGATTACAGGTTGGTTTGTATCCATCTTAGTCGCAATCTACCTATTCGTCGATGCACCAAAACACGGGAAAAATAAATGGTTATGGGCCATCTTAGGCCTTTTACTCGGGCTCTTCACACTTGGAATATATCTCATTCAAACAGGAAGAAAAGGGTTGGGCTGGACAGTACTGATTGTGTCCATTCTCATCTATGCGATTGCCATCCTCGTCTTTGTCTTGTACTTTCTCATGCTGGTCTTCGGGTACTCCAACGCAAATTAGAGAGTACGGCTGTCATAGGATAAATGGTGATGGGGCTCGGGCAGGATAATCCTCATGTTTAACCATCTTATTTTATCTCATGTGGTTCACTGCTTTGGTCAAGTAAGTCCTTCATAAAGAAGGGCTTTTTTCTTTTATTTTCTGAGCAGGGACACCTGCAATGACAATCCGCTCTTCATGAAAGGAGCGATTCACTACTGCATTTGCTCCGATGGAAATATGATTCGCAATATAAATATTTCCAAACAGTTTAGCGCCAGGGCCGATCCATACATGATCTCCGATGACGGGCACATCTTTTTCATGATGGTTTTGACCGATATTTACGCCTTGATGAATATCACAAAACGCGCCGATTTTGGCATGCTTGTTCACAATCAACAGCCCAGTATGGTTGATTCTGAGCCCAGGTCCAAATACACCAATTGGGATATCAAAGCCAAGCTGCATGCCTTTCTTTTTATGTAAGTAACGATAAAACCATTTGCGTAACGTAGCACCGCTATTCGTATAGTACTCATATTTTCGTAAATATCTTTGATATTTCCAAATATCATCCCCAAGCCACTTTGGTCTTTTTCGATTGATGGCAAGTGCTTTCTGATCTTGTGCCAAGTAGTGGTGAAGGTCATGCTTCGTTAAAATCATCAGATCTCCCTCGATTCCCTTTCGTTTCAGAGAAATTATACCATCATAACCATTTATATCAAGATAAAATAACGTTCATTTTTTGTTTTACTACATTCATTTCATTCTGCCGTCCCGTATCAAACAAGGGAGCTACAACGAATAGAGCAAAAGAACCAGGAAAATTGATTTGTAATTTTTTTCAATATTTTTCATACTCAAACGTTACATCGCCTTATGGCTGTAGATGTTTGTAAAAAATACACGAAATTACTCGTTAAAAAGAGAATATAGCATTCATATGCTTTTAGAATCATCTTTTTGAATACAATTGACTTTCGTATCTTACATCCTCTAGGCTAGTAAATGAAAATGATAATCTTTATCAATTGGAGGAGTGTTTTATTATGTCCATCAAAACCGTTTCTAAAAATCAGCAATTTTTAGAGCAACAAAGTCAAAGAGAATCTAATGCAAGGTCTTACCCGAGACGGTTCCCATTAGCCATGCAAAAAGCCGAAGGTATGATCGTGACAGATGCAGATGGTAGAGAATTTTATGACTGCCTAGCAGGTGCAGGAACCCTTGCCCTTGGTCACAATCACCCGGTTGTTATAGATGCTATTGAACGTATGCTTCATGAAAAAAGACCGTTGCATACGCTGGACATCACTTCAGAGATTAAAGAAGAATTTGTGAATGAGATTTTTTCTCACTTGCCAGAAGAGTTTGCAAAAAGAGCGAAAATTCAATTTTGTGGACCAACTGGTGGTGATGCTATAGAAGCAGCAATTAAATTAGTCAAGACAGCGACGGGAAATCGTTCCATTCTATCATTCCACGGAGCATATCATGGTGCTACACATGGCACGATGTCATTAAGCGGCAACTTATCGCCAAAGGAAAAAGTACAAGGATTAATGCCAGATGTTCACTTCCTGCCTTATCCATATGAATACCGCTGCCCATTTGGAATTGGCGGTAAAGACTCACATCGCATTTCAAGCTCTTATATTGAGCGTGTATTAAATGACCCTGAGAGTGGAATTCTCCCGCCAGCAGGCATGATCTTTGAAGCGGTGCAAGGGGAGGGCGGCTCCATCCCGGCATCAATTGAATGGATACAAGAAATGAGACGAATCACAAAAGAAAAAGGAATTCCACTTATTATTGATGAGGTTCAATCAGGCATCGGCCGAACTGGTAAGATGTTTGCCTTTGAACATGCTGGTATTGTGCCAGATGTCATTGTGTTATCAAAAGCAATTGGGGGAAGCCTTCCACTATCCGTTGTGATTTATGACAAAGACTTAGATCAATGGAATCCAGGTGCACACATTGGCACGTTTAGAGGAAATCAAATGGCGATGGCAGCTGGAACTGCTACGCTTAAATTTATAAAAGAAACCAATCTGCTTGATCATGTAGAAGCGCTTGGTCAGCGTATGCAGGCCAATCTAAAAGACATTCAAAAACAAGTGCCTGCTCTCGGTGATGTGCGAGGAAGAGGATTAATGATTGGTGTTGAAGTTGTGAATCCAGATGAGAAACAGGATGTGGACGGCAGTTATCCAGCAAATCCAGAGCTAGCCAGTCTCATTCAAAAGAATTGTTTTGATAAAGGCTTAATTGTGGAGACAGGAGGCCGTTTTGGAAGTGTGATTCGATTCTTACCGCCTTTGATCATGACAGAAGAACAGCTTGAAAAAGTCATCACGATTTTTAAAGAGGCAGTTTACGATGCAGTCAACTAAACCATCTGTCGATTCATTATTTATTCAACAAAGCCAGCTTGGGAGGGAGTCCTTCCAAGCGGCTCTCTACACATCCATCGACAGCTTACTGGCAGAGTGGCAAACAAGCAGAGGACCGTATAGCGGAATATTGCCTGGGAAATTAGCGGCTCATGTCGAATCGTTATTCCAGATTCAACCGGCTGGTGAATCCATTGAGTCTGTTTTTCAAGATATAAAAAATCATCTTTTACCACATTTAGTTGATGTGTCACACCCTAAATGCTTGGCACATTTGCATTGCCCACCTCTTATCCCTGCTCTGGCAGCAGAGGTGATCGTAAGTTCCTTTAACCAATCAATGGATTCCTTTGATCAAAGCGGCATTGCATCTTTGGTTGAGGAGGAAATCCTCAAGTGGTTAGGTGAAAAGTTTTCTTATGGAGAACGAGCAGATGGGACCTTTACGAGCGGTGGAACCCAATCTAACTACATGGGACTGCTTTTAGCAAGAGATGCATTTTGCGAAAATACTTGGCAATGGAACGTACAGCAGAAAGGGTTGCCGAGCGAGGCAAACCGTATGCGGATTCTTTGCTCCAAGAATGCCCACTTCACTGTGAAAAAATCAGCATCTCAGCTAGGTTTAGGTGAACAGGCTGTTGTGTTAGTTGAGACGGACGAACATCACCGAATGGACCTGCATGATTTGCAGAAGAAGCTTATGGAGCTTAAAGAGCAGGATTTGCTTCCATTTGCAGTCGTGGCGACTTGCGGGACAACTGATTTTGGCAGTATTGATCCTGTACGTGACATATATGACATGGTGAAGCCTTTCGGTTTGTGGATTCATGCAGATGCTGCCTATGGAGGGGCGCTTGTATTAAGCAAAACCTTCCAAGGAAAATTAGATGGCATCGAGCTGGCTGATTCGATCACGATTGACTTTCATAAGCAATTTTATCAGCCGATCTCCTGCGGGGCATTTTTACTAAAGGATAAAAGACATTTTGGTTTGATTGATTACCACGCAGATTATCTCAATCCAAAGGAAGATGAACTGGAAGGCATTCTGCATCTCGTGAATAAATCTGTTCAGACGACGCGCCGGTTTGATGCGCTAAAACTCCTTCTCTCTCTGCGTATGATTGGAGAAGAAGGGTTTGCAAGTATCATTGACCATACCATCCATTTTGCGAAAGATGTGGCTACGTTGATTGAGAAAAATGAGCATCTTGAGGTGATCAATCCTGATCCTGAAATCAATGCAGTCGTGTTTCGTTTTATAGATGATCAACAAGCAGAGGACATCAATAAAATCATTCATCGCACACTTTTCCAAACAGGAACGGCTGTCGTAGCAAAAACAGTAGCCGATGGTCAAACTTGCTTAAAATTCACTTTGTTAAATCCGAGAACGACTATTACACATATTGAGGAAATCCTTTCTGACATTGTTGATATCGGGATCGCTCATATTCAATCCGGGAGGGTACTACGTTGAGTCAATATAAACAAATGGCTGAAAATGCAACTATGCAAAGCTTTTTAAACTGTTTTTTACGTGAAACAGGAATTGATCGATCTGCAAAGAAAGAGACAAAAGCAGACGGCTCACTTGTATTTGTAGCGGCATTAGCAAAACAAGATCTTGAGCTTGTCATTCCGATTCGATATTTTTCGCCTGTAGGCCGTCATCTCTTTGATTTTCCCGTTCGCTTTCGCCCGCAAGGCAGTGAGCAACAGGGAACGATCATCGATTACACCACACTTGTTGCTTTATGTTCAAAGGAACTTCTCATTGAATATGGCCGCACAGATGCAGAGGATGAGTTCATGCTTCGCATCATTTTAAGCTGCCGGAATATTGAACGATTTATCAGAGAGAGAGAAAGTGATCGAGCGGCTCTTTCTTCAGCTGATTTTGAATATATTGAAGCGGAGCAGTCACTTCTTCTTGGGCATTTAACGCATCCTACACCAAAAAGCAGACAAGGAATGACAGAAGAGGAGGAAGCTATTTATTCTCCTGAGTTGAAAGGCTCTTTCCAGCTTCATTACTTTAAAGCACATCCGTCAATTGTGCTTCAGGATTCTTCTCTTTCACAATCTGCGGCAAGTCTCATGTTTGAGGAGCTCATGCGCCAGATGCCAGAAGAAAAAGAGAGACTGACGACGTTAACAGAAGGCGGTGAATATGTCCTGATTCCGATTCATCCGCTACAAGTCCAAGTGGTCATGGAGAAAGCGTTCGTCAAGCGTTATATAGAGGACGGGATGCTGACGTATTTAGGGCCGCTAGGATCTGAATACACAGCGACATCTTCCTTTAGAACGGTCTATCAAAAAGACTCTGCGTACATGCTTAAATTCTCTGTCCCTGTAAAGATCACAAACTCTTTACGCGTTAACAAACAAAAGGAACTTGATCGTGGAGTTGAGATGTCTCGTATCTTAAAAACAGAATTAGGCGTTTCTTTATATGACAAATTCTCTGGATTCCGTGTGATTGAAGATCCTGCGTATCTATCTATTCAAGGGGATGAGGCGGAATCTGGCTTTGAAGTCGTCATTCGTCAAAATCCATTTTTGCATCATGAAAAAGGGGCAAGCTTAATTGCAGGGCTATGTCAGGATCATGCATATGGAGAAAAATCACGCCTTTCAGGCATTATCCATGAATTAGCAGACGCTGAAGGCAGATCAACAGAAGATGTCAGCCGTGATTGGTTCACACAATATTTATCGATTGCGTTAGAGCCGATGCTTTGGCTGTTTGAAACGTATGGACTTGCCCTTGAAGCCCATCAGCAAAATGCTGTCGTACAGCTAAAGAATGGATATCCGCACACATTCTATTATCGTGACAACCAAGGCTACTATTATAGCGAATCGAAAAAGGATCAGCTTGCGAAGCTTGTTCAAAACTTAAGCGTCAGAAGTGAAACCATTTGTGCAGACGATGTAGCGGTTGAGAGACTGCGTTACTATTTCTTCTTTAATCATTTGTTTGGTCTTGTGAATGGTTTTGGTACAGAGGGGCTTGCAAAAGAAGAAGATTTATTAGCCCTGATTAGAGACACACTGCTTGCGCATGAAGAGACATATGGTGCATCTGAGCTGACGAACAGTCTTCTTCGGTCACAGGAGCTGCCTTCAAAAGCGAACTTACTCACGCGGTTTGAAGATATGGATGAGCTGACCGGTTCTTTAGAAACTCAATCCAGGTACACGTCTGTGTTGAATCCGCTCTTTTTACATAAGGAGGCGCTGATTGGATGAGGCATCGAATTGGGTTCATTCGCGCTGAATATGAACGGGACGTCCAGCTTGTCCACAAGTGGATGCAAGAAGAGTATGTCCACCCATTTTGGCATTTGAATATTCCATTTCCTGCTTTTGAAAAGCACTTTTATCAGGCCATTCATGATCCGCATCAAACCCTTTATTTAGGAACCATTGATGGCATGCCGATGAGCTATTTTGAAGCATACAATGTGAAAGGGGATATCATTGAATCGTACTATCAGCCTTCTCCGCATGATCAAGGCATTCACCTGTTAATTGGAGAGCCAGATTATGTAGGGAAAGGATTTGCGGCTCCGCTGCTTCAAGCCATGACAGCATTTCAGTTTGAGCAGAACAAACGAACAGAAAAAATCGTGGCTGAGCCAGATATTCGGAACGAAAAAATGATTCATGTCTTTGAAAAGTGTGGATTCGAACGAGTGAAACCAGTTACTTTACCAGATAAAACAGGTCTTTTGATGTTTTGTCATCGAGATCGATTTGAAAGGAAGTATAACCATGACGCGGTTCAACAAGCAAAATAATGTAGTGGATGTCATTGGGATTGGCATTGGACCATTTAACCTAGGGCTTGCTGCATTATCTGAAGAAGTAGACGAAATTGACGCTTTGTTTTTTGAAAGAAGTGAAGCGTTCCACTGGCATCCAGGTATGCTCATTGAAGGGACAACACTTCAAGTCCCCTTTTTAGCGGATCTTGTCAGTATGGCAGATGTGAAAAGCAAATATAGCTTTCTCAACTATTTGCAGGAACAAAACCGTTTGTATTCATTTTACTTTCTAGAAAACTTCCATATCCCGCGCAAGGAATATAGCCATTATTGCCGCTGGGTCGCGGATCAATTAAATTCTTGCCGTTTTGGCATGAATGTCGAATCTGTCTCCATCGTTGAAAAAGCTGGAGAAAAACGATATGAAGTGCATGTCCGTCATGTGAAAGATCAAACGGTAGAGGTGTTTGAAAGTAAGCATCTTGTTTTAGGTATCGGTACACAGCCTGCGGTACCAGCATCTCTTCAGCCAGCTTTAGGGGATCGGGTGTTTCATTCTGCTGATTACTTGAAACGAAAGAAAGAAGGCTGTTTTAAAGGAAAATCCGTGACGGTCATCGGTTCTGGTCAAAGTGCAGCAGAAGTATTCTATGACATTTTATCAGACGATGAGGCGAAGGATATTCATTGGTTTACACGCTCTAAAGGGTTTTTCCCAATGGAATATTCAAATTTGGGTCTTGAGTATTTCTCTCCAGACTATATTGATTTCTTTTATGAGCTTCCGCAGCCTAAAAAAGATGCGCTATTAAAGCAGCAAGATTTGCTGTATAAAGGCATCAGTTCAGCGATGATCCGAGATATTTATCACTTGCTTTATGAACGTTCTGCTTGCGGAGAGCAGCTGAACACCGTGCTGCAGGCGATGACGGAAGTCAATTTGATTGAGGAAACGAGGGACGGCTTATCGCTTTCATGCAATCAATGGGTCAAAGAGGAATCCTTTACGCATGAGACAGACATTGTCGTCTTGGCAACGGGCTATCAATCTGTATTACCGCCATTTATTGATCCGATTTCCCATCATATTCAGTGGGATCATCAAGGACGCTTCCAGGTTGAACGTGAATATCGATTGAAAACAGACACATTAAGTGAGAATGATATTTTTGTACAAAATGCAGAGCTTCATACACATGGAGTAGGCGCACCAGATTTAGGGCTAGGGGCGTACCGAAACAGTGTCATTATCAATGAACTGGCTCGTCGACCTGTGTATCCACTTTATCAAAAGCATGTTTTCCAGACATTCGGTACACATAAACACGCAAATACATTTGAAGAAATCAAAGGGTAAGGAGGATGAACCGATGAGTGTACAAGATGAATTGAAAAAAGCGGTCAATCCTGCTGCTTGGAAAAAAGCAAACCAGCGAATGGTGGCAAAAATGCTGTCCGAATATATGTATGAGGATATGCTTCATCCCGTTCAGCTAAATCATCAGGATGGCATCGCCCAATATGAATTAATCATTCACGAACAGAAGAAATATCGTTATCTCGCAAAACCTCGTTTGTTTGATAGTTTTGATACGATTGCTGAATCGATCGAGTGCTGTCAAGACGGAACATGGACAAAGGATGTTAGTGCCATTGTGTTTTTACTAGACATTCAGCCAATCATCCCAATGTCTTCTGAAACAACTGGTCATCTGATCAAAGAGCTTCACCATACCTTGTTAGCGGATGTTCATTTGCTGTCGAAAAAAGCACTTCGTGCAGATGAGCTAACAGATACAGATTATGCATGGATTGAGGGCGAGATGACTGGTCATCCGTGGATCGTCTATAACAAAGGGCGTATTGGATTCAGCTACGATGATTACTTAGCCTATGCACCTGAAAGGCAGGAATGTGTGCAGCTGTCTTGGATTGCTGTTCACCGAGAACTTGCGACTTTCCATGCGGTCGATCATGAGAACTATGAGCACATCATTGCCAAAGAATTAGACGAAGTCACGATTCGTCAATTCCAACGTGTGTTAAAGGATGAAGGGCTGAATGCGGCTGATTATTATATGATGCCTGTTCATAAATGGCAGTGGACGCATATGATCATCCAGCATTTCCCTGAAGATTTAGCCATGCGCCGTATTGTGTATTTAGGAGAAGGGCTGGATCAATATATTCCACAGCAATCGATCAGAACCTTTACAAACATCTCAAATAAAGGCAAGCATCATATTAAACTGCCAATGAGTATTTTAAATACGCTAGTGTACCGGGGGCTCCCATCAGAACGTACGGTGATTGCACCTCGTATTACAGCACATATTAAAGGAATCGCCGATCAAGACGCCTTTTTATCCGATGTATGCCGCGTGATTTTACCGGGTGAGAATGCGAGTATCAATGTTGATCATCCTTATTACAGCAAGCTACCTGGTGCGCCATATCAATACCTTGAAATGCTTGGGGTCATTTTTAGAGAAAGCATTTATACGTATTTAGATGAAGGGGAGAGCCCTGTTACGTTGGCGGCACTGACGTATGAAGATCATGAAGGCGAGCCTTATCTGAAGCAGCTCATTGAAAAATCGGGTCTGTCAGCAAAAGAATGGATGGCGTCATTCTTCCACGTTGTCATGCCGCCGCTTCTGCACTTTATGTATCAATATGGCACGGTGTTTTCACCGCACGGACAAAATACAATTCTTGTATTAAAAGATCACAAGCCGCATCGTTTGGCGATCAAAGATTTTGTTGATGATGTGAACATTAGTGATCAACCGCTGCCTGAATTGGCTTCATTAGAAGAAGAACTAAAGGAAGTGCTGCGTAGTGAGCCGCCTGAGGGTCTTGTACAATTTATTTTTACGGGTCTGTTTATTTGCAATCTTCGTTACGTGTCAAACGTGTTAGACAATCACAATCTGTTAGATGAAACGACGCTTTGGCGCTTGCTTGCAGAAGAAATTCAGCAGTATCAAAAGCAATTTCCACAGCTAAAAGATCGTTTTGCTTTATTTGATCTATTCCAGCCTCAGCTGACAAAGCTTTGCTTAAACCGTAATCGCATGATTGATTACGGCTATGGAGATGGAGATGACCGGCCGCATGCATCAGAGCATGGCAAGGTCACAAATGCACTCGCTCAAGTTCTCTCATCCGTAGGCGAAAAATAAAAAAGAAAAGCTGTAGACAACATCTGTCTACAGCTTTTTGATTTTTTAAGAAAATGCTTGTGAGGCCAGGAAATAGAGAAGCGCCGGATCGTTCTGCTTTTCGTTCCCGCGAATCATCATAAAATGTGCGACGTTTGTTTTCGTAAATCCTGCTTCTACAAGTGATGCATGCAGGCGTTCAGTTGTTTCTTCCTGCATATCTAAACGAAAGGCGCCAGAATAAGACGTGAGAAGTGATTGAATGAGTGATAGCGCCGTTTGTTCATCGTTTGCTGCAAGCGGGCCAATCATCAGATTAGCTGGTGTTTCCACACCAAAAGCGAAGCCGGTGATTTCGTGGTGTTCATCCTTTGCGATCAGTTTAAATGCTGCTCGCTCCATTCGCTTTATTAAGAAGTTTGATCGATTGGTCCCTGCGCCTTTTTCATCCAGCCTTTCAATAGACGGGAGGTGCGTTTGATCAGCGGGAAAAAGATGAATCTGATGTGACGGGTGAAGGGCACTAGGATTTGTTTTTTGTGCTTTGTATGTATGAATATAACCGGCTGTCTGAAAGCCGATTTTTTCATAAACTGGGCGTCCTTGTACAGTAGCAGTTAAAACGACAGGGACACTTGGATCACTATGACGAAGCAGTGTGTCAATCATTTGACGGGCAAGACCGAGGCCTCGATGTGTCTCAGATACAATCACCGCCCCAATTGATGCCACACTGTCATACTGAAAAAGTCCAGCGCATGAAATGACTTGTCCGTCAGTTGTTGTAAAACCGGTAAAATGTCCATTTGTTAAAAGAGATGTGAGCTCTTCCGCATTGTAATCAGGCCAGTCGACCTCTTTTGACAATGCGACAAGGTCTGGTATGTCATCAAGGGTTAAAGTTCGTTGTATAACGTTTGGCAATACACGCAACTCCTTCTTAGCTGATTTCACTATATGTATCGTACCATAAGAACGCATAAGAAAAAGGAAAAGGGGATACCTTTTCCTTTTGTATAGTTTAATAATTGAGGTCACGGTTGTATTCATATTCAAAGGTGAGCTGTAAGTTTTTAATTGAGACAACGCCTACTTTGATTAGCCGTCCACCGATCAATTGAGGAACCTCGGTTGCATTAAAAGAAACAAAAAAGCGGTCTTTAGCTGGCACTTGACTTGTTTTATAAGAAGAGATGTCAACTTTTTGACCGTTCCAAGGTACGTTCACTGTTCCGCCTTTTAAGGAAGAGACGGTGAATACATAATTATATGCATTTGTACTGCCTTTTTCAGCTTCTAATGACAGGCCAGTGACAACGGCATCCTGCGGCAAGCTGCTTAAATCAAAAGAAGAATTGGGAGATCCGGCTTCATTGAAACTATTCAATGTGGCAGGTGATCCATATCGTTTGGTTGTGGCTTTTTCAATACTTTTATCAAAGACAATACGATACATGTTGTCCTCTTCATTTAATAATTGCTTTGGTTTGACGGCTAAATAGTAGTCAGTGCTTGCGGCAATTTTTGGCATATGGATGATTTCATTTTGGTTGTTTGTCCGCACAGAGGAAGACACGAGTGACCCGCTCTGATTGTAAAGATAAAGATCAAAATCATTTCCAGCTTTCACATTGACGAGTTTGATAGAAAAGCGGCCATCTGCTCCATCAAATTTAGAGCTGGTGAACCGGTAAAAATCAATGTCATTCATAGAAGAGATACTACCTTCGTGATATAAATAGGTCTTGTTTAGATGAAGAGAGTGCTGTAAGAATTGAGCTTTTTCCATCGTATCATTGTTTGCATAATCACTGTCTGGATACAGATGCTCCAATTCTTCTGTATAATATGTTGTTTGTTTCGTAGAAGTTTCACTCGCTTGAGCAGGTGATTGGAAAAGAGGGCTAGCGATAAAGAGGCCTGTAAGCAATAAAACCCCGATCTTCTTTTTGAACATGACAAACATCTCCTTTTAAGTAAATGACTTTCATTTATAATATCGGTAAATAAACGTAATTTTTCATATTTATTCCATTTTTATTTATAAAAAGAACCTCCCATTCAGGAGGTTTTTTTAGTGAACGTTAAAATATCGAGCTTCAGGATGAGAAACGACAATGGCTGAAACGGATGCTTCGGGCTCCATCATAAACCCTTCTGTGAGATGAATCCCGATTTTTTCTGGCTGCAGCAGGTGGAATAGTTTTTCTTGGTCTTCTAGATTAGGGCACGCTGGATAGCCAAAGGAATAGCGCTGACCTTGATATTTGGCTTGGAACCGTTTCTCCATCGTGAAATCGACTGGGTCTGGGAATCCCCATTTATCACGAATTACTTGATGCGTTCGTTCAGCCAATCCTTCTGCAAGCTCAAGTGCTAAAGCTTGGACCGCATGCATTTTCAAATAGTCACCCTCTTGTTTAAATTGCTGCGCAACCTCTCGTATGCGGGCGCCAGCCGTCACTGCAAATAAGGCGATATAATCTTTATCGTTCTCTCCGCTTTTCCGCACATAATCAGAAATAGACCGGTACGGAAGTTTTTCCTGTCTTGGAAATTGGAATGTCTCAATGACGCGGTCAGGCGCTTTTGGATCATAGATATGCAGGTCATTCCCATTTGAATTGGCAGGGAAGAATTGATAGACGAATGCAGGTGCAAACCAGTTTTTCTCTCTGCCTTCTTGAAGAAGATCTGTGATCAGCTGTTTTAACTCCAATGCTTTTGGATGCTGTTCAGCCAAGAGCTTTTTGACCTTTCCTTTTAAACCGAGATGATGGCCGATCAGCATTTGCTCATTGACATAGGGCATTATGTGGTGCAAATCAATATCCCGTACATAATGGCGTTTCGTATTTTCTGGCGTGAAAATGGCTGCCTCCGGAAGTGTCGCGCGTTTTTCTAGTAATTCAATCACGGCTTTTGGCTGCGTTGTTTCTTTTTCCTTATGGAGTGTTTCTTGATCCTCTAAGGGTTTTGTTTGAAATTGAAGAGGGTTCGCTCTTAATTCATTCGCTAAAGACAGGCCGTCCATTGCATCTTTGGCGTAAAGGACGGGGCCATCATATTGAGGCGAAATTTTCATCTTCGTAAACTTCCGGGAAAGCGCCGCGCCGCCCACCAAAATGGGAACAGAGATGTTTGCTTTTTGTAAATCTTGAGCGGTCAAGACCATTTGCTGTGCTGATTTGACAAGTAAACCTGATAATCCAATCATATCTGGCTTTTCTTTTTGCACCGCTTCAATCAATGTTTGTGGGGTTACTTTGATTCCGAGATCGACGACGTGAAAGCCATTATTGCTCAAAATGATGTCGACCAGGTTTTTCCCTATATCATGGACATCGCCTTTGACGGTGGCGAGGAGAATCTTCCCTTTGCCGCTTGCGTCCTTTTTCTCCATAAATTGCTCAAGGTATGAAACAGATGCTTTCATGACCTCAGCGGATTGGAGGACTTCAGCTACAATCAATTCGTTTTGATTAAAAAGGCGCCCAACCTCTGACATTCCCTGCATTAATGGTCCATTGATGACATGAAGAGGTGATTCAAATTTCTCCAAAGCAAGGGCCAAATCATCAATCAGGCCTTCTTTGGTCCCTTCGACGACATAGAGTGCCAGCCTTTCATCAAGTGATAAGGAGATCTTTGGTTTCTTCTCTGTTTTCTTTTTCCCGCGATAAAATTGGGTAAACTCAGCAAGGGTTTGATCATTTGTTTCATAAAGTAAAGTTTCAGCCAGCTTGATTTCTTCCTTTGGAATTGAAGCGAAGCGTTCAAGCTTTTCAGTATTCACGATCGCATAATCAAGCCCTGCTTTTACGCAGTGATACAAATAAACGGCATTCAATATTTCTCTGCCAACTGGCGGGAGTCCGAAAGACACGTTACTAATGCCTAAAATGGTGAGACATTCAGGCAGTGCTGCTTTGATTCGCTCAATGCCTTTAATCGTCTCTTCAGCAGCACCAATATACTGTTCGTCTCCAGTACCTACTGGAAAGACAAGCGGGTCAAAAATGATATCACTCGCAGGGATTCCATATTTTTTCGTGAGCAGGTCATGGGATCTTACGGCAATCTCAAGTTTTCGATCTGCAGTGACGGCCATCCCTGTTTCATCGATTGTTCCCACAACAAGTGCGCCGCCATATAGCTTGACAAGCGGAAGAATCTCTTCAAAGCGCTCTTCTCCATCCTCTAAATTAATAGAATTGATAATGGCTTTTCCTTGAGAATACATGAGTGCTTTTTCGATGACATGTTTATCGGTTGAATCAATGACAAAAGGAGCTTTCACTTTTTTCATGGCTTCTTTTAAAAAGCCTTCCATGTCTGCTATCTCATCACGATCAGGGTCTGCTAGACACACATCAATGACGTGAGCGCCATTTTTCACTTGAGCACGGGCAATTTCTGCCGCCTCTTCAAACTTTTGTTCTGCAATGAGCCGTTTGAATTTGCGTGAACCAATGACATTTGTGCGCTCACCAACAAAGAGGGGGCGCATCGCTTCTTCATAAATGAGGGGCTCGATGCCTGATACGGTATGCGGTGATGACTCATGCGTCATGCTGCGGGGCTGAAGCGAACGTACTTCATCTGATAATGCCTGAATATGTGCAGGCGTTGTACCGCAGCAGCCGCCGACGATATTTAACCAGCCTTCTTTTGCAAAAGCGGCAATTTTTTTAGCAAGCGAAGTAGGGGATTCGTGATATTGCCCTTCTTCATCAGGGAGACCAGCGTTTGGATAGCAACTGACAGCCGACTTTGAGATGGAGGAGAGTGTACGGATATGGTCTGTCATAAATTCTGGACCAGTTGCACAGTTTAGTCCGACGCTGATTGGTTTCATATGCTCAAGTGAGATATAAAAGGCTTCAATATCTTGACCGGCAAGGGTGGTGCCCATTGGTTCAATCGTCCCTGACACCATCAGTGGTAGCTCAATACCGGTTGCTTGAAAGGCTTCTTGAATACCTTTAAATCCAGCTTTGACATTCAGCATGTCTTGACTCGTTTCTAAAAGAAGAGCATCACATTTCCCATCAATCAGGGCGCGGGCTTGTTCTTCGTAATTTGCAACGAGCTCTTCAAACGTTGTGCCGCCTGTTACGGATAATGTTTTTGTAGTGGGTCCCATTGCGCCTACAACAAAGCGGGGCCAGTCTGGTGTCGACAAACGGTCTGCTTCACGCTTTGCCAGCTGAGCTGCTTTTACGTTCAATTCATAGGCGAGATGGCCAAGTCCATATTCATCGAGAACGAGCTTCGTCGCGCCGAATGTATTTGTTTCGATTAAATCTGCACTTGCTTCAAGATATTGCCGGTGAATCGTGGAGATAATATGAGGGGCTGTGACGTTCAAATATTCGTTACAGCCCTCATACTCTTCTCCGCCAAAATCCACTGCTGTGAGATCGGCGTTTTGAATCATTGTGCCCATTGCACCGTCAAGGACGAGGATGCGTTTTTTGAGCTGTTCAGTGATAGTTGGCATGGATGTTTGGCTCCTTTTCTTTCTGATGGATGTAAGTTGTCAGTTCTGCTGTTAAATCTGATCGAAGGAAAGGGGTAATTAAATAGATACCATTAAACAATTCGCAGGCTGTATCTAATAAAGAGCGGGCAATCGCTAACCCTTCTGTCCGCTGCTTTTCTTTATCTTCGCCTGCCTTGGCCATAATCTCACGAATCGAGTCAGACAATTTAATGCCGGGAATTTCATGATGAATAAACTCAGCATTTCGGCTGCTTGTTAGCGGCATAATACCAATGTAAATCGGTTTATCCAAATGTCGGCTTTCTTCATGAATCTTCACAAGCTGTTCTTCAGAATAAACAGGCTGTGAGATAAAGTAATCGGCACCGTATTCGATTTTCTTCTCGAGGCGTTTGACCGCTTTATCAATATGACGGACATTTGGATTAAACGCACCAGCCACTGAAAAATTGGTCTTTTTCCCGAGCGGCTTCCCAGAGAAAGATAGTCCCTCGTTAAATTGTTTGATCAGACGGATCAAATCAAAGGAGGTTAAATCATACACAGATGTCGCACCTGGGAAGTCTCCAATTTTAGACGGATCGCCTGTGATGGCTAAAATATCGGTTAGTCCAAGCGTGTCTAGCCCCATTAAATGAGATTGTAGTCCAATCAAATTGCGATCACGACATGTGATATGGACAAGTGAACGCATATCAAGCTGCTGTTTTAATAAAGCGCCGCATGCCACATTGCTAATACGCGGGGTAGCTAGAGAGTTATCGGCCAGTGTGAGGGCATCAATGCCTGCACTTTTTAATTCGTTCGCTGCGACGAGGAATTTTTCAAAGTTCAGCTTCTTCGGCGGGTCCAGCTCGACGATAATCGAACGTTTTTTCACAGCAAGCTCGTCAAGACCTGGTTCTGTCCGTTGATCTTGGATGGAAATGATTTCTTCTTTTAATACTTTCACTTCTTTTTCGGTGATAGGTGCTAAATCTTTGACCGCCTCAGCCATGGCGCTTATATGCTGAGGGGTTGTTCCGCAGCAGCCTCCAATGATTCGTGCGCCCTGATTTCTAAACTCAAGTGCACTTTTTCGGAAATAATCATTATCTGTATCATAGACGAGTCTGCCTTCTTCAAGGGAGGGAAGACTGCTGTTTGGATAGACAGATAAATGGGAATTTTCCAAAAGCGGAACGCCTTCAAGTGCCTGAATCATATGATAAGGGCCTAATCGGCAGTTAATGCCGACGACATCAGCGCCAAGTGAGGATAATTCAGATAAACCGTCTTTTAGCGGTGTACCGTCCTGTAATACACCTTGCTCATGCATGGAGACGTTCATGACAATCGGAAGCGCAGTTTCTTTGCGAGCAATCTCAAGAACGGCTTTTGCTTCTTCAATATCGTAATACGTTTCAAGCAGTAACCCATCAGGCTCTTCATTTAAAAGGATATAGAGCTGTTCTCTAAAGCTCCGTTTAATCTCGTCTAAAGAGTAGGCATTTTTGTTAAATGTTCGAATGCCGCCGATCGTTCCGAGGACATAAGCTGAGCCAGCGGCTGCTTTGGCAATTTGTACAGCTTTTGTGTTAATGCGTTTTGTTTCTTCCTCTAAACCGTAGCGGGATAGTTTAATATAATTCGCACCGTATGTGTTCGTTTGAATAATGTCCGCTCCAGCTTGCACATATGCTTCGTGCACTCTTTTGACTTCATCTTCTTTCGATAAATTTAATTCTTCAAAGCAGCGGTCAATGCCATAAGAGTATAAAAGTGTTCCCATTGCTCCATCAGCAATCAGTACGCGATTTTGTAAGTCTTGTAATAGGCCCATTGGTTTCCTCCTTATTTCTATGTAACAAAAAAAGCCTTCTGATAAGAAGAAGACTTTTTGGCTGTATTGAAATTCTTCTCCTTATCTTCCAAGCAGTTGCTTGCTGGATTTAGCACCTTGGTCATAGAAAATAGATTTCTACTACACCGGTTGCTGAGGCTTCACAGGGCCAGTCCCTCTGCCTCTCTTGATAAGAAAGCGATATGAACATGTCAATGAATTGAACTTCCATCAACTGTATCGAAAAAATCGGAAATAATCAATGGAAAATTTGAAATTTATCGAAAATTTATAAATTGGACGTCAATCGGTAAATCTGCCTTGCGCATGAGCGCCATCACTTCTTGTAAATCATCTTTATTTTTTCCTGTCACACGCACTTGGTCATCCTGAAATTGCGACTTTACTTTTAAACCAGATTGTTTGATCAAGGCATTGATCTTTTTGGCATTGTCCTTATCAATCCCGCTAATCAGCTTTGCACGCTGGCGAACGGTTCCACCTAGGGCATGTTCTGTTTTTCCATAGTCAATGTTTTTAGTCGGTACGTTTCGTTTAATCAGTTTTGTCACAAGGACATCCTTTAGCTGCTCCAGCTTGAAGTCATCATCAGAAATGAGAACGAGTTCTTCTTTTTCTAGTGAAATATCACTTTTACTTCCTTTAAAATCATAACGGTTTTTAATTTCTTTCAGTGCTGCTTGAATGGCGTTTTGCACCTCTGGCAGCTCCACCTTCGATACAATATCAAATGAACTTTCTTTTGCCATCACATATGACCTCCAACTATAGATATTGCGTCTATTTTATCATGCCCATAGGGGAAGAAGAAACTTTATCGAAGAGAGTTCAGATGTATGCGGTATAATTCAAGTGCAGTTTGTCCACTTTAGCTAACTAGAGATGTTCATGATGACAGAAGTATAGTAGAATAAAGTGAATCAAAAGATGAACGAACGCTCTTTTAAGGGCAGATAGGAAGGAAGAGAACATGAGACCAGGTGAGCAACTGACCTTGCAAATAGATAACGAGATGGAATACGGCTACTTTTTAACAGATGGCGAAGATTCTGTTCTCCTACATCGCAGTGAGATGACAGAGGATATTGGAGATCGTGATGAAGTAGAGGTCTACTTATATGTAGATCATGAGGAAAGACTGGCAGCGACGATGAAAATTCCTAAAATCAATGCACATACATACGATTGGGTAGAAGTCGTAGACGTTGTAGAAGATATGGGTGCTTTTGTCGATATAGGTTTGTCAAAGGATGCACTTGTTGCAACTGAACACCTCCCGCCATTTGAGGAAGCGTGGCCGAAAAAAGGCGACAAACTATACTGTATGCTCAAAGTGACAAGTTACGGGAGAATGTTCGCAAAACCAGCCACTGAAGATGTGATCAGTGAATTATTTACTGAGGCGCCAGAAACGTTAATGAACAAAGAAATGACGGGAACGATTTATCGCTTAATTGCGACAGGTTCTTTTATGCTGACAGATACAGGCGTGCGTGGGTTTATCCACCGCACGGAACGAAAGGAAGAGCCTAGATTAGGATCGACCGTGACAGGACGCGTCATTGCAGTGAAAGAGGACGGAACCGTGAACGTTTCTCTGCTTCCTAGAAAACAGGATGCATTATCTGTCGATGCAGAAGAAATTTTAACTTACATGAGAACGAGAAACGGTGCAATGCCTTACGGGGATAAAAGTGATCCAGAAGATATCCGGGAAAGATTTCAAATGAGCAAAGCAGCCTTCAAACGAGCATTAGGTCATCTGATGAAAAATGATCTTGTTTACCAAAAAGAAGGATGGACATACGAGAAAAAGTGAGCATTTGCTCGCTTTTTTTATTTTTATCTTAAATAATGGTTTTTTTCAGTGAAAAAAGTCATGAAAAAAGCTGAAAATCCTTCACTTTATCATTGAAACAATGCCTCTCAAATCCGATAAATAAGGGGTAAGGATGATAAAAGGAGTGTGTTTTTGGATGAAAGTGAAGATTTCATTACTTCTGATGGCAGCGATGATCATGGTACTCGCCTCATGCAGCAATCAGCAGGGAGGACCACCGATATCAAATGCGAAGCATATTGGTGTCATGCTGACGGATGATGGTCTTGGTGATCAATCATTTAACGATTCATCATTTAAAGGATTAGAAAAAGCACGTGATGAGCTTGGCATTGAATTCGATTATAGAGAAATTGCAGAAACCGATACATATGAAAAAGGGCTGACCGAGCTTGTGAAAGATGGAAATGACCTGATCATCGGTGTAGGTTTCAGTATGCAAGAAGACTTAGAAAAGGTAGCGAAAAAATATCCGAAAAAGCAATTTTTACTCATTGATGCTGTGTCTGAACTGAAAAATGTCACATCAGTGACTTTTAAAGAAGAGCAGGGCAGCTATCTAGCGGGAGCACTTGCTGCCATGACAACAAAAAGTGATGTCATTGGTTTTGTGGGCGGAGTCGATGCAGAGGTGATCCACCGATTTGAACAAGGCTATCAAAAAGGCGCAAAATCTGTGAATCCGAAAATCAAGGTCGTATCCACGTATGCTGGCACATTTAGTGATGCAGGTAAAGGCAGTAAAATAGCGAAAGACATGATCAAAAAGAAAGCAGATGTTTTATATGCTGCAGCCGGTTATACGGGTGTTGGTGTATTAAAAGAAGCGCAAACGCAAGGCAAATATGCAATTGGCGTGGACAGCGATCAGTATTATACAGCTGAAAAAGCCGTTATTTCGTCTATGGTCAAAAAAGTAGATGAAGTCGTCTATCAATTCAGCGAACAGCTCGTTAAAAGCAGCAAAATCAAAAGCGGGCATATCGTCTATGACTTAAGTAATGACGGAATCGATATGGCAAGAATCCGGGTGCTCAAAGATGCTGAGAAATTGACCAAAAAATTAAATGGACTGAAGCAGACACTTCTGAAAGAAGAGGGGGCAGCATCATGAGCTTACGCATCAAAATTTTGCTCAACTCACTCATTTCACTTCTTTTAGCGGTTGGCGTAATTGCTTTTATTATTGTGAGCATGACAAAGATTCAGTCATCAAGCGAAACAGAAGTTCAAACCTTACTGAACGTACAAAAAACGAAGGCCAGCTTTGAAAGTGTCGAACAAGCCATGACCAATTATTCCATGACCCTTTCAGATGAACAGCTAGAGGTCGTTCAAAGCGATATATCGACAGCGAAAAAACAGCTGCAAACGTTAAACAAAAACGCAGGAAATATGAACAAAGAAGCCCTCACACGGTTAAATTCAAAGTATGACACATGGACGCAAGAAGCAAACAATGCCATTGGTGAAAAAAATGCCTCTGATGCCAGACGAGTAGCTGCCAGAATTGACGGTGTTTTAAACGACGTGCATACGATGAATAAAAGAGCACAAGAAGCGTATGAATACCATTTAGAGGAGGCGGCAGACAATGTGCAAAGGATCATTACAAGCGCATCTGTCGCAGCCCTCACGCTGATTGTCATCGCCGTCTTTTTAAATATTGGTTTAACGAGATCCATTGTGACACCAATCAAATCCCTTTCTTACCGGGCAAAACAGATTGCCGAAGGAAACCTCGCTGTGGAGCGGATGAACATCAAGCGGAAAGATGAAATCGGCGGATTAAATGAGTCGTTCAATCAAATGACGGATCAGCTGATTAGCTTGATTCAAGAAATCAGTCATGTCTCAAGTCAAGTGGAATCATTCTCGATTCAGCTAGATGATGAAAACAAAAAGCTTATGGAATCAGCCAATCAAGTGTCTGTATCGACAGACGAAATGGCGAATGGTTCACAAGCGATTTCAGAAGACCTTCAGCATGGCGTTAGTTTGATTGAGAAAATGGATTCACATGGCCGTAAGAATTCGGAAAGATCACATACAGTCATCCGTAGTACAGAGGATGCCATTGAAGCGGTGGAAAGCGGGAAGCACACGTTAACAGAAACAAAAGCAGCCATTGAAAAAAATACACGTGCGACGAGACAAATTGAAGAGTCAGCAGGAGAATTCACTCAGTACGCAAGCGGAATCTCCGCAATGGCCAAAACGGTTTCTGATATTGCGGACCAGACAAACCTCCTTTCGCTCAATGCGGCGATTGAAGCGGCAAGAGCAGGAGAAGCTGGCAAAGGGTTTGCCGTCGTAGCGGACGAAATCCGTAAGCTGGCAGATGAATCGTCTCGTGCAACAAGACAAATTTTTGACATGGTGAGTCATATTGAAAAAGGCATTCAATCCATTAGCCAAACTGTACAAGAAGGGGTCAAGCTATCACTTCAGCAGCAAGATGCAATGGACAAAACCTCACACTCCTTTGAAGATATAGAAACAAAAGCACAACATATTAAGCAAGAAATGGCGGTCTTAAATGACCAAATTATTCAATCAACAGAGCTTGGCGGACAAGTGCTGCACTCGATTGAAAATATTAGTGCCGTTGTAGAAGAAACGGCAGCGGGCAGCGAAGAAATTTCTGCCTCGGCAAACGAACAGCTGCAATCTTTCCATCAAATGAACAAACAAGTAGAAGAACTGATGAGTATGACAGCAAGGTTAAACGAAACTGTTCACCGATTTAAGCTATCATAAGAAAAGCACCCTTCCCGTGATGTTTCAGGGAAGGGTGCTTTTTATGATGGGCTGCCTGTAAAGAAGATGGCAAGTGTGCTAGGGCCTGAGTGGGACCCAACAGCCGCTCCGATGACCTGGATGTCGATTTCTTTTGGGTGAAATTCCGCTTCGATTAATTGTCTCATTTCTTCTGCAAGTGCAGGGTCATCTCCATGACTAATGCCAACAGTTTGACTAGACCAGTCAGATCCGCGTTCTTTCATCAGCTCGATAATGCGTTTCAATAATTTTTTGCGGCCACGAATTTTTTCAAGGGGTATCAGTTTTCCATCCTCAACGTGTAAAATGGGTTTAATACTTAACAATCCGCCAACAAATGCGGACGCTTTACTGATTCTTCCGCCTCTTGCTAAATACGATAAATCGTCTACAGTAAAAATATGTTGTAAAGATTCACAAAAATGCTTTACAGACGTTTCAATTTCTTGTATTGTATTTCCGTCAATGGCAAGTGATTGAGCGTGTTTGACAGCTAGTCCATAACCAAGTGAAGCACATTTAGAATCAATGATTCGTAAATCGAAATCAGGGTATTCTTCCTTCACTTCGTTTGCCATCATCACAGCGGTTTGGTATGTCCCTGAAAGCTCTGATGAAAAGGCAACATAAATAGCCGATGTATGGGTTTGGGCCGCAGAAACAAAGGCTTCTTTGATCCGGTTCGGTGAAGCTTGTGATGTTTTTGGACTTGCACCTTGTCTCATCGCATCAAATACTTGTTTTGGTTCAATGGTGATCAAATCCTCAAATTCCTGCTCGCCGAGTAACACACGCAGCGGAATGAGTGTCATGTTTTGTTCATCATAATAAGAAAGAGGCAGATCAGCAGCACTGTCTGCTATGATATGAACAGTCATCAAAATCCCTTCTTTCTAAAAAAATCAACCATATTTTACATCTTTTTAGCCTAACTATATCATAGAAAATCATTTTTTCGTGTTCAAATTCTAAATTTTAGGGAAAACCATAGAGAGAATGGTAAGTGGAGGAATGACAACATGTTCATTGGAGAAGCAAAAAAATTCATCGTCGTCGTCATTGGTGCCTTACTTAATGCGATTGGGCTGAATTTATTTTTAATCCCTGCTGACGTATATGCAAGTGGTTTTACAGGGGTTGCCCAGCTGTTATCTAGTTTAATCGATCAATATGCACCGTTTTATTTATCAACAGGGATCCTATTATTTATTTTAAACATTCCGGTCGGCATTTTAGGCTGGATGAAGGTTGGTCGTTCCTTTACTTTGTATAGCATTATTAGTGTGGCACTGACAACGATTTTCCTCGGCATTTTACCAGAGACAAGTGTTTCTGAAGATATTTTATTAAATGCTGTATTTGGCGGAGTCATTTCTGCACTTGGCATTGGGATTACACTGAAATATGGGGCATCTACAGGCGGCCTTGACATTATTGCGATGATTTTAGCGAAATGGAAAGACAAACCAGTGGGCACGTATTTCTTCATTTTAAACGGAATTATCATTTTTACAGCAGGATTGTTACAAGGTTGGGAGAAAGCTTTATATACCCTTGTCACATTATATGTGACGACTAGGGTAATTGATGCCATCCATACGAGACATGAAAAGCTGACCGCCATGATTGTGACAAAGAAAGCAGATGAAATCAAAGAAGCCATTTATGGAAAAATGGTCAGAGGGATTACGACTGTTCCGGCAAAAGGGGCATTTACCAATGAACAAAAAGAAATGATGGTCATTGTCATTACAAGGTATGAGCTGTATGAACTTGAACAAATTATAAAGGAAGTCGATCCAAAAGCCTTTACAAATATTGTTCAAACAACCAATATTCTTGGATTTTTCAGACGAGATTAAAAGGTGGGTAGAAGATGAAAAAAGGGTTAGTGCTTTTTCTCGTTCTATTGGTTTTAACAGCTTGTGGACAACAAAAAAAGGATGAACCAAACAAGGAGGTATCCGGTCAAATGGGAGAAAAAACCGTTGTACTCACAGTAGACCCCGTCCAAAAAGGTTCTTCGGTTCAATTTCATATGTCACTAAAAAATGAATCAGATCGAGATATTGAATTCACGTTTAACACAAGCCAAAAATTCGAATTGAGTGTGTACGATGAAGACGGAAATGAAAAATACCGTTACTCGAAAGACCGTATGTTCACACAAGCCATCCAATCCTTTGTGCTGAAAGCAGATGAAACATATGACTTCCAAGATACGTGGTCAAACGGTGTGGAGCCGGGAACGTATGAAGCGGTCGTCACATTTAAAGGAAAAGCAGAAGGGCTAAAGCAAATCACTGAGAAGAAAACGTTCCAAGTGAAATAAGCATAAGAAAAGCTGTCCGCAAAGCGGACAGCTTTTTTCGTTAAAGATCATCAAGCAGGTCTTGGAACGTATGCAGCTGGTTTCTTTCTGCATCTGTCGAATTAGCAAATGCAGATGATACGGCGTTTTTAGCTCGCTGAACTGCTTGTTGACGCTCTAAACCAGATGGAAATGAAGAAGTAAGGGCTTCTTCAGTAAATGATTTGGCTTGATCAAAAAGTTCGTTTCTCACAATGAACCTCCAGAAGCATCAGTCTTCATATTTCCCCTGTCCTCCGCAGCTTCTTCAAGTGTGGAACGATACGGAAAACGTGCGTCATGCAGACTGACTGAATCTTTACCTTGTTGTATAAAGCGTTTCGATTTGCTTCTTTTACCCATTCGGAATCCGCCCCTTTACACAAGCTGACAGGACAACCTGTCTAACGGTAGTATGCCCGCTTCGACCTGCTATGTATGAATGGAAAAATTAAAGCGAGAAGTAATTCGTTAGGAATTTTGCAATCCCATCTTGTTCATTCGTATCTGTCACTTCATTAGAGACGCGTTTCACTGCATCAATTCCGTTGCCCATTGCAACCCCGCATCCAGCAAATTCAAGCATCTCTAAATCATTGTCTTCATCTCCGAATGCTACAATCCGCTCCTGAGGCACACCGTAATAATCACTAATTTTTTGCAGTCCAACGGCTTTGTTCATACCTGTTTTAATGATTTCAATGACATGCCACGGAGCAGCCCAGCGTCTGTGGTCAATCACTTCTGCATGAACATCTGTCAAATAGCTCCGGATCGCTCCGACGTCTTCTTCTTTTGCGTGAATTAAGACGCTTGTGACATTCTCTCCAAGATTGTCCCGAAGGTCACCAACGGTCACTTTGTTTGCATTCATATTAAATATATCAATGAGCTTTTCATCATGATAATGGAAATACAAATCGTCTAGCACTTCAGCTAACACATTGTGCACTTTATATTCCTCACTAATATCCACAAGCTGTTTCACGACTTGAAGATCAAGTGATGTGTGAAATCTGCCCCATTTTTCATCAAGAGGATGATGGACAAACGCTCCATTAAAGTTCACAATCGGTGAATCGAGCTGCAATTGCTGATAATAAGGAGAGCTGGAACGAAATGGCCGGCCAGTTGAAATACAGACATGATGCCCGCTGTCTTTCACTTTTTGAATGACATCAAGTGTGTGTGCAGAAATCGTTTTATCGTCTTTTAATAACGTGCCATCCAGGTCAAGTGCGATTAGATAAGGTTTAGTCTCCATAAAATCTCCTTTGATCTGTAAGTAATAGGAGGCATCTGGTGCGGGTGCCTCCACCTATAGTGTATCTTTATCACATCTTCGTTGTCTACATGTTAAAATAAACAAAGACGGGAATGATAAAGGAGGATTCATAAGCTGTGATCACCATTGATGAGCAAATGACGCACGATATTCCATTTTTACATATCGTAAAAGCTGAAAATAAAGATAAACCACTGCCACTTGTATTTTTTATACATGGATTTACAAGTGCACGCGAGCACAACTTACACTTCGCCTTTCATTTGGCGGAAAAAGGCATGAGAGTCATTTTGCCTGACTGTGCTTATCATGGTGTAAGATCAGAAAACCTCAGCTTAGAGGAACTGGCATCAAAGTTTTGGGAAATCGTCCTGAACGAAATCCGTGAAATCGATATACTTAAGACACATTTTCAAGAAAAACAATTGATTGAAGCCGACCTAATAGGTGTTGCAGGTACTTCCATGGGAGGCATCACGACCTTTGGTGCACTCGCAAAACATGATTGGATTAAAGCGGCAGTCAGCTTGATGGGCAGTCCGAAATATACGACATTCCTACAAGCACAAATTATGGACATGCGGCACAAAGGGTTGATGAAAGAGATTACAGATGAAGAGGTTCATCAGCAATTAGACGCGCTGCGCCCTTATGATTTAACGCTGCAAACAGATCGATTAAACAAAAGACCGCTGTTATTCTGGCATGCAGAAAACGATCCAGTTGTCCCTTACAGACATGCAAAAGCTCTTTATGACGAGTTAGCAGAAACCCAATATAAAGAAGATCCGCACCTGATTCGTTTTATCACAGATGGACAGGCTGGCCATAAGGTCTCAAGACAAGCAATGTTTGAAACCATTGACTGGTTTGTGACACACCTGAAAAGCACAAACGTTTAGCCAAAAGGAAAAGTACGTTATACTAGTTGAAAAAGGAGTGGATATCATGGATGAAGCATTGAAAGAAAATATTTTAGGCGCCCTAGAACAGGTGATTGACCCTGAGTTAAACGTAGACATCGTCAACCTTGGACTTGTCTATGATGTCGATCTTGATGAGAATGGAAAAGCGGATATCACGATGACTTTAACATCAATGGGGTGTCCCCTTGCACCAGTTATCGTCGATGAAGTGAAAAAAGCATTAAGTGACTTGCCTGAAGTGAAGGAAACTGAAGTTCACATCGTCTGGAATCCACCTTGGACACGTGACAAAATGTCAAGATACGCTAAAATTGCGCTTGGTATTCAATAAGTAAATACGAAAAATGCCTGGTATGAGTTGAACTCGTACCAGGTTTTTTTATGAAAAATTAAGGTAGAGGAGGAGTATGGCTTGATATAATGGATGTAATTTTATAGAACGGAGTACCTATAATGAAACGAAAGTGGATATGGATCGTTCTTTTGATGGGATATGGCGCTGCCTTTTTTGCATCAGTCTCTATACGTGAAGGTCAAGCACACAAAAGACAAGGACTTGAGGCGTTTACAGATGTGAGTCACCTTATGCCGGTCAAAATAAAAAAAGTCGTGCAAGGAAAAGAAATAGAATCTTTAAAAGAAGTATTAGAAGAAGCAAAAGAGAAGAATCTGCCCATTTCAATCGCCGGAAAGCAGCATAGTATGGGCGGCCACACGTATTATGAAAATGGCATTGTACTAGACATGACGAAATTTCGCCGAATCGTATCATTTAATGAAAAAAAGAAGACCATTCGGGTCCAGAGCGGCGCCACATGGGATGATATTCAAAAATATGTGAACCCATATGGTCTTGCAGTAAAGGTGATGCAATCTCAAAACATCTTTACGATTGGTGGCTCGTTAAGTGCAAATGCACATGGACGTGACATTCGCTACGGCTCACTCATTGACACTGTGCGCTCTTTCACACTGTTAAAAGCAGATGGAGAGATCATCACAGTAAAGCCTAGCGATGATTTATTTACTGCCGTGATTGGAGGATACGGCTTATTCGGTGTCATTTTAGATGTTGAGCTGTCCTTAACAAAGGATGAATTATATAAAATGGAGACAACCTCTCTACACTTCGATGAATACACTGATTATTTTCAAAAGCATGTAGAGAACAATAAAGAAGTGCGCATGCATCTCGCAAGAATCTCTACAGCGAAAACAAATTTTTTGAAAGAGATGTATGTGACGAATTATTCGCTTACTTCTGATCAACAGATCGATCCATACCGCGAGCTCAAAGAAGATCAGCTCGTCATCCCTTTAAAATTTATGCTCGGCCTTTCGAGAAGATTTGATATGGGGAAAGATTTGCTATGGAACTTGCAAAAGAAGTATTTTCAAAGTCAAAATGACCAGCTGATCACAAGAAATAACGTGATGCGGTCTGATTCTGCTTTTTTAGAATATGAAAATGAGTCAGATACCGATGTGCTTCAAGAATACTTTGTTCCAGTTGATCGTTTTCGTGCGTATATCGATGACATGAGAAGCTTTTTACAACAGGAAGAATTGAATTTAATGAACATCACGATCCGCTACGTACAAAAAAATGAAAAAGCGGATCTCTCATATGCGAAAGAAGATATGTTTGCACTTGTTTTGTTAGTGAATTATGGTTTTGAGAAAGAAGAGAAGGCAGAAGCGGAGCGGGTCATCCGGCAAATGACAGATATCACCTTGCGGCACCATGGAAGCTATTACTTACCATACATGCCGTATCAAACGAAAGCACAAATGAAACAAGCGTATCCAAAAACCGATCTATTCTTTCAAAAGAAAAAGCAAGCAGATCCAGATGGCAGATTTATCAACTACTTTTATGAAAGGTACAATACACAATGAATGCTAAAGCAATGAAATGGTTCGTCTATTCACAAAGTCTACTGTTTTTCGCCAGTAGTCTCATTTTCCCTTTTTATATTCTTTTTATTAAAAATGTTGGGTCGAGCTATTCTCAATTTGGTCTTGCTTATGGTCTGTTTGGTTTGAGCGGTGCGTTCATTCATTTATTATTAGGAAAACTTCCTGAAACGACCGACAAGCGTCTCTTTTTAATCATTCATGCGTTTGGTATGGCGTTTCTTCTTCTACTTTTTCCACATATCACAGAAGTAGAGCAAGTTTATATGATTCAGCTTGCCTTAGGTGTGCTAGGTGGTGTTCAGAAGCACGGAGAGAAATTACTCGTCACCGAACTCACAAACGAGAAAAAGCGTATGAAAGAAGTTGGGCACTATCATTTTTGGACAGCGCTTTTTTCATCGATCGCCATTATGCTTGGCGGCCTGTTTGCTGATTTCTTCACCATTCATTTGATTTTTTATGCAAGTTCCCTATTATATTTATGCAGTGCGCTTCTGGTCCTCAATATGAAGAACAATAGATAAAATCCGCATGTCTCACGAAGATATGTGGATTTTTTTATGAAAAAAAATGAAAACAAATATTAAATATACAATTGAATTAATTTTTATACATGTTATAATGTTAAATAATTTCACAAAGATCAAGAGGGTGTATTGACGTTGAAAATAGGTATTATAGGTGCTACAGGGTACGGCGGTGCGGAATTAGTTCGTATCTTTAAGCAGCATCCACATGTGGAGGAATGTATATTGTATTCATCAAGTGGTGATGGGCAATTATACAGTCAATCTTATCCGCATCTGACAACGATTACTGACCAAACATTAAAAGCCATTGATCCGGCGGCCATTGTGCAAGAAACAGATGCTGTGTTTTTAGCGACACCAGCAGGCGTTTCAAGTGAACTCACACCGAAGCTCATGAATCAAGGGGTGCCAATTATTGATTTATCAGGTGACTTGCGCATTCAAGATGGAACTGTTTATGAAGCGTGGTATAAACGAAGGGCAGCGGATGAAGCATCGGTTCAACAAGCTGTATACGGATTATCTGAATTGAATCGTGAAACCATTAAGCAAGCGGAAGTCATTGCAAACCCCGGCTGCTTTCCTACTGCAGTTCTTCTAGGTTTAGCACCGCTGATGAAACAGAATTTAATCGATGAATCTATGATCATAATAGATGCAAAAACCGGGGTGTCCGGTGCAGGACGATCAGCCTCACTTGGCACACATTTTTCAGAGCTGAACGATAACTTTAAAATTTATAAGGTGAATGAACATCAGCACACACCTGAAATAGAACAAGTACTTAGAGAATGGAACCCGCAAACGGCGAACATCACATTTTCAACACACCTTGTCCCGATGACAAGAGGGATTATGGCGACGATGTATACACAATTGAAATCAGATGTCACAAAAGAAGAATTAATGAAACAGATGAAGGATTTTTATGAAGATTCCTATTTTGTAAGAGTGAGAGATCATGGGATATATCCGCAAACAAAAGAAGTATACGGCAGTAACTTCTGTGACATTGGTTTTCATTTAGATGAGCGAACAGGTAGACTGACGATTGTATCTGTCATAGATAATCTCATGAAAGGTGCAGCCGGCCAAGCGGTTCAAAACTTCAACATCATCAAAGGCTTACATGAAGAGGCGGGCCTCACAATGACACCTCTCTATCCATAAGAACAGGGGAGACAACAAACATGATCGAATTGAATGAAAAAAGTATTGTCAAAATTGACGGGGACGTATCATCACCAAAAGGTTTTGAAGCAAAGGGGATTCATATAGGATTACGCTATTCAAAAAAAGACCTTGGCTTGATCATCAGTGAAGTACCAGCAGCGAGTGCAGCGGTATACACTCAAAGTCACTTTCAAGCTGCGCCTCTTCAAGTCACACAAAAAAGCTTAAAAAAGACGGGCAAACTAAAAGGTGTCATTGTCAATAGTGCCATCGCCAACGCATGCACAGGTGAACAGGGATTAAAAGATGCATACGACATGCAGGCAGCCTGTGCAGACATGTTAGGCACAGAGCCTGATTACATTGCCGTTTCTTCTACTGGTGTCATTGGAGAGTGTCTGGATATGGATAAAATCAAAACAGGCATTGCTCAGCTAAAAGAAGCAAAAGCAGGAAATGGCCACTTTGAAGAAGCGATTTTAACAACAGATACAGTCATTAAAAATACGACATATTCCTTGACGATAGACGGGAAAGAGATTCTCATTTCTGGTGCAGCAAAAGGCTCTGGTATGATTCATCCGAACATGGCAACAATGCTCGGGTTTGTCACAACCGATGCAAATGTCGAACAAGAAGCTTTGCAAAATGCTCTTCGTGACATTACAGATGTGACGTTTAATCAAATTACCGTCGATGGAGAAACATCAACTAACGATATGGTGCTTGTGATGGCAAATGGAATGGCAGAAAACCAGGCACTGAATGAAGAACATCCAGAATGGCCATTGTTTAAAGAAGGATTAAAACTAGCCTGTGAAGATCTAGCAAAAGAGATTGCAAGAGACGGAGAAGGCGCAACCAAATTAATCGAAGCGAAAGTTGTTGGTGCAAAAAACAACTTAGAAGCGGGTATTATTGCAAAAAAAATCGTAGGTTCAAGTCTTGTGAAAACAGCCGTATACGGTACGGACGCCAACTGGGGACGGATTATCGGAGCAATCGGTCATAGCGCAGCTTCTGTCACGCCAGAAGAGGTTGAAGTTTACTTAGGCGGGCAATGTCTGTTTAAACAAAATGAACCTCAGTCTTTCTCAGAAGAGGAAGCAAAAGCGTATCTAGAGCAGGATGAGATTACGATTTTCATTCAAATGAATGAAGGAAATGGTGAAGCGGCAGCATGGGGCTGTGACCTTACCTATGATTATGTGAAAATTAACGCGAGCTATCGCACATAATGAAGGAGATAGACATGGATAAAACGATCGTGTTCAAGTGTGGAGGCAGTGTCATTCGAGAACTTTCCGATACCTTTTATGAAAATGTCCGCTCACTTCAAGCTGCTGGATTTAAACTGGCTATCGTACATGGCGGGGGTCCTGAAATCACGAGCATGCTGCAAAAATTAGAAGTGAAAACGGAATTTGTAGATGGACAGCGCAAAACAACAAAGCCGGTGTTAGAGGTAGCCGAAATGGTCCTTTCAGGAACGGTGAATAAATACTTTGTTTCAGAGTTGGCAAAGCATGATATATCATCTGTCGGTGTATCTGGTAAAGATGGACAGATGCTTGTCGCCGATTTTCTCGATCAAGATGTATATGGGTACGTTGGCGAAATCAAAGAAGTCAATCCAGAGATGGCAAAAGCACTAATGGAGAAACAATTCATTCCCGTCATCGCGCCGCTATCTATGACCGAAGAATGCCAAACGTTAAATGTAAATGCTGATCTTGCAGCATCAGCAGTCGCAGGAGCTATGAAAGCTGATAAGCTCATGTTTGTCACAGATGTGGAAGGAATTTTAAAAAATGGTGAGCTGTTAGACGTTGTCACCGAACAAGAAGCTCTCAAGCTCATCGATGAAGGCATTATTTCCGGGGGAATGATTCCAAAAGTGCAATCTGCGCTAAGTGCTTTATCAGGAGATGTGGATGAAGTCATGATTGTGAATGGAAAAGGCAGTATTTTTACAGGAGATACCTTTAAAGGAACTCGAATTGTAAAACAAAAGGAGGCGGTCCTGTGAGTCATCTCTTTCAAACGTACGGACGGTGGAATGTTGAAATTAAAGAGGCAGAAGGTTCTTGGGCAGTTGATACAACTGGGAAAAAATATTTAGACTTTATACAAGGCATTGCGGTCACGAATTTAGGTCACAATCATCCAAAGGTTAATCAAGCCATCAAGAAGCAGCTTGACGAGGTCTGGCACGTATCAAATTTATTTGAAAATGGACTGCAAGAAAAAGCAGCGGAAAAGCTGGCAGCCAACAGTTCAGGAGATCTCGTATTTTTCTGCAACAGCGGGGCTGAAGCGAATGAAGGGGCTATCAAATTGGCCCGAAAAGCAACAGGTAAAACAAATATTGTGACGTTTTTGCACTCTTTCCATGGGCGCACGTATGCTGGTATGGCTGCCACAGGTCAAGATAAAATCAAAACTGGTTTTGGACCGATGCTGGAAGGCTTTCATTATGTACCGTATAATGACCCTGAAGCTATCACAGCGTGTGAAATCGATGATGTCGCAGCGGTCATGCTGGAAGTGGTGCAAGGTGAAGGTGGAGTGAATCCAGCTACAGCTGAATTTCTAGAAGCCGTTCAAATGTTTTGCAAAAAACATCAAGCACTGCTGATTGTAGATGAAATCCAAACGGGTATTGGGCGAACAGGGACAGCATTTGCCTATGAGCAATCGGGACTTGATCCTGATATTATTTCAGCCGCAAAAGGTTTAGGAAATGGATTTCCAGTCGGTGCAGTGATAGGGAAAAAAGCTTTAGGAGATGCATTTTCTTCAGGCTCTCATGGCACAACATTTGGTGGCAATATGCTCGCTATGTCAGCTGTGAACGCAACTCTTGATGTAATATTTAAAGAAGACTTTCTTTCAGAAGTGAAAGAAAAGGGTGCGTACCTCTTAAAGAGACTGCAAGAAGTCAAGCAGCTGAACATCGTGAAAGAAGTACGTGGCAAAGGATTAATGGCAGGAATTGAGTGTCATCAGCCAGTAGGTGATTACATCACAGCCCTTCGAGAGCAAGGTTTGCTTGTGCTTCCAGCTGGTCCGAATGTCATTCGTTTATTACCTCCGTTGAATGTCAAAAAAGTTGAATTGGATCAAGCCATTGAAGCAATCATTCAAGTGTTAGCAAATGAAACAGTAACGGTCTAAATTTTTTTTACACCAAAACGCATAAACATGCATTTATATTATTAATTATTCAATATGGGGTGACACAAGCATGAAAGGTTATTTAAATTTAGAAGATGGAGCCTCTTTTGAAGGAGATCTGACAGGAGAAGCTGGCATGACAGGTGAAGTGGTCTTTTTTACAGGGATGACAGGTTATCAAGAGGTGCTTACAGATCCTTCTTATAAAGGACAAATCATTGTCTTCACATATCCGCTCATCGGAAATTACGGCATCAATCATGAAGACTTTGAGAGCAAAAAACCACAAGTGAAAGCGGTCGTTGTCTATGAGGCAGCTGACCATTTTTCTCATCACCTTGCAGCCGTAAGCTTAAAAGATTATTTACAGAAGTGGAACATTCCGCTTCTTACACATACAGATACTCGCGCAGTCGTGCAGAACATTCGAGCAAATGGAACGATGAATGCAGTGCTTAGTTTAGACGAAAATGAAACGCCACCTGCAATGAAGCAAGACAATGTGGTTGAGCAGGTCACAGAAGATGAAGTATACACACAAGGCAGCGGTGAGGATCATGTAGCGCTCATTGATTTTGGCTTTAAAAAATCAATTGCGGACTCACTCGAAGCGCGCGGCTGTAAAGTCACAGTGATTCCGTACAAACAAATGGAAAAGGTATTTGATATCAAGCCAGATGCGATCCTTTTGTCAAATGGACCTGGAGATCCAAAAACAATGAAGCCATATTTAAAAACCATTCATGACATCATGATGACCTTCCCGACACTAGGCATTTGCTTAGGTCATCAATTAATTGCTCTTGCGCTTGGCGGGGATACGTATAAGCTTCCTTTTGGCCACCGCGGGGCGAATCATCCTGTACAAGATACAGAATCAAAACGTGTCTTTATGACAAGCCAAAATCATAGCTATGTGGTCAATGAAAAAAGCATGAATGACAAAGAAGTGGACGTCAAATTCCTCCACGTGAATGACGGATCTGTTGAAGGATTCATTCATAAAGAGAAGCTGATTATGTCCGTTCAATTTCATCCAGAAGCACATCCAGGCCCTGCAGAAAGTGAATGGGTATTCGATGATTTTATTGAGAAAGTGAAACAAGCAAGGAGAGAAGTCGCACATGCCTAAAGATCAAAGCATACAAACCATTCTAGTCATCGGGTCTGGTCCAATCATCATTGGTCAGGCAGCAGAATTTGATTACTCAGGAACACAAGGTTGTATGGCCTTAAAAGAAGAAGGCTACAACGTCATCTTAGTGAATAACAACCCAGCAACCATTATGACAGACGAGTCATTTGCTGATGAAATTTATTTTGAACCGCTTTCAGTTGATTCAGTGACAAGAATCATTGAAAAAGAGAAACCAGATGGTCTTTTAGCCAATCTTGGCGGACAGACGGCTTTAAACCTTGCTGTCGAGCTGGAAAAAGCCGGTGTGCTGAAAAAGCATGGGGTAAAACTGCTCGGAACGTCAGTTGAAACAATTGAAAACGGTGAAGATCGTGAGAAATTCCGTGCTCTCATGAAGCATTTGAATGAACCTGTACCAGAAAGTGAAATTGTAGATAATGCGAAAGACGCCCTTCAATTTGCAAGAGAAGTGGGCTTTCCTGTCATTCTTCGACCAGCCTACACACTTGGTGGTAAAGGGGGAGGCATCGCTTTAACTGAAGAGGCTTTTAAACCGCTGATTGAAGGTGCTCTTCTAGCGAGTCCGATTCATCAGTGCTTAGTTGAAAAAAGCATTGCTGGCTTTAAAGAAGTCGAGTATGAGGTCATGAGAGATCGTCAAAATACGTGTATCACTGTATGTAACATGGAAAATATAGATCCAGTTGGTGTGCATACAGGCGACTCGATTGTCGTTGCACCGTCACAGACATTAACGGATCAGGATTATCAAATGCTCCGTTCAGCGAGCTTAAAAATCATTTCAGCGCTTGATGTCGTTGGCGGCTGTAATATCCAGTTCGCTCTTGATCCACTTAGCAAAGAATATTTTGTCATTGAGGTCAATCCTCGGGTCAGCCGATCTTCTGCTCTTGCATCGAAAGCAACAGGCTATCCGATTGCCAAAATGGCGGCAAAACTTGCGGTCGGTTATACACTAGATGAATTGAAAAATCCGCTTACAGGAACAACGTATGCTAGCTTTGAGCCGGCACTCGATTATGTCGTGGTGAAATTCCCGCGTTGGCCGTTCGATAAATTTAAACAGGCAGACCGGAAATTAGGCACAAAAATGAAGGCAACTGGTGAAGTCATGGCGATTGATCGTAATTTAGAATCTGCCATTCAAAAAGCCGTCGCATCACTTGAAATCAAAACAAAGGGCTTCCACTTGCCTGAACTGAAAGAACATTCGACTGAACAGTTATTTGAATTAATCAAAACACCGGACGATCGCCGTTTCTTCGCTGTCATGGAGCTGCTTTCCAGACAAGAAACCGTTGAAACGATTCATGAAACGACGAAGATTGATCTGTTTTTCTTACATGTCTTCAAGAATATGATCACACTCGAACAAGAATTGAAGAATCATCAGGGGACGCTATCCAAAGACACCTTAAAAAAGGTGAAAGAAAAAGGCTTCCTTGATGAAACAATCGCTTCTCTGACGGATCGCAGTGAACAAGATATCAGACAGCTTCGCCAAGAGTATGGCATTGCCGCTTCATTTAAAATTGTCGATACATGTGCGGCTGAATTCGATGCAAAAACGAATTACTTCTATTCTACGTACTTTGGCAAAAGTGATGGAGAGCATCAAGAGAAAACAAAGGAGCGTGCACTCATCATTGGCTCTGGTCCGATTCGAATTGGGCAAGGGGTCGAGTTTGATTATAGTGCCGTTCACGGCGTTCTTACTTTACAAAAGCTTGGATTTGAAACCATCATGATGAACAATAATCCAGAAACGGTTAGTACCGATTATGAGATTGCAGATCGTTTATACTTTGAGCCGATCACGTTAGAACATATTTTAAACGTAGTTGAAGCGGAGCAAATTGATTTTGTCATCGTTCAATTTGGCGGGCAGACAGCAATCAATGTGGCGGAAGGTTTAGAAAAAGCCGGCGTTACCTTGTTAGGCACGTCCTTTGACACACTAGATGCATTAGAAGATCGCGATTTATTCTATCAGCTTCTTGATGAACTGAATCTTCCTCATGCAAAAGGAGATACAGCTCATTCAAAAGAAGAAGCACTGGGGCATGCTGCAAGCATCGGGTACCCTGTTCTTATTCGTCCATCATATGTCATTGGTGGAATGGGCATGATCGTTGTTCATACAGAAGCTCAATTGGCAGAACTACTTGATCAGCCAGATCATTTACCTTATCCGATCTTAATTGATGAGTATGTCACTGGAAAAGAAGTGGAAGTGGATCTCATTTCAGACGGACAAACGACATTCATTCCAACCATTGTTGAGCATATTGAAAAAGCGGGCGTACACTCAGGTGACAGCTTTGCCATCTTACCAAGTGTCTCTATTAGTGAAGACATCAAACAACAGGTGTATAACGCTTCTGAACAAATCGCAAAGAAATTAGCTTTTAAAGGCATTATGAATATTCAATTTGTGATAAAAGGGAACCAGGCGCTCGTATTAGAGGTGAATCCTCGGGCAAGCCGGACTGTTCCAGTTGTAAGTAAAGTCATGGGTGTTGACATGATTCCAATGGCGACTCAGCTGTTAGCTGGTGCAACGCTTGAAGAATTGAAACCTGTAACGAAGAATAAGGGGGGCACAGCTGTTAAATTCCCAGTCTTCTCCTCACATGCCATTCAAGATATCGATTTAAAGCTCACACCTGAAATGAAGGCGACGGGTGAAGGAATGTGTGTAGGAAAGAACGTCGAAAGCGCCTTGAAAAAAGTGTTTGCACCGATCTGGAAACAGAAAGGAAGCCTCTTTATACAAGGCAGTGAATTATTCGTAGATGAAGCAAAACGAGCAGGCTTTGACGTCTGGACTGGCAGCTTTGAATCGTGGCTGCAACAAGACGATAAATCGCTTCACATTCATTTAGGTGATGATGAAGAGGCAAAAGAACAGCGTGTAAAAGCACTCACACATGGTGTTCAAGTTCTAACCGAATATGAAACGGCGCAAGCGTTCCTGCAAGGAAAAGATGGAGATGTATCACCAGTATCTCTCCACGAATTATATAAAAAGGAAGTGACGGCATGAGCCAAGTCGACGTGCAACCGGCATTATACGGAAAAGACTTTTTATCGTTAAAAGACTTTTCGATCAATGACATTGCGTACTTAATTGAAAAAGCAGAAGAAATGAAACAACATCCATATCAAGATTTATTCAAAGGAAAAACATTAGCGATGATCTTTGAAAAATCTTCAACTAGAACCCGTGTCTCGTTTGAAGCGGGCATGACGCAGCTAGGCGGACATGCGCTCTTCCTCAGCTCAAATGATCTGCAAATTGGCAGAGGAGAAACGATTGGTGATACAGCGCAGGTGCTGTCTGGGTATGTAGATGGCATTATGATTCGAACCTTTGAACATGAGAAGGTAGAAGAACTTGCAAAATACGCCTCTATTCCAGTGATCAACGGACTAACGGACTACTCTCATCCATGTCAGGCACTGGCTGATTTACTGACGATTAAAGAAGCAAAAGGCACACTAAAAGGTGTGAAAGTGGCGTACATCGGTGATGGGAATAATGTGGCTCATTCCTTAATGGTCGGCTGCGCGCAGTTAGGCTGTGACATTGCCGTTGCATCACCAAAAGGCTATGAACCTCTTCAAGAGGTGACAGACACTGCTCGGGCGTTTGCAAAACAATCAGGCGCAGAAGTCATCGTCACAACAGATCCAGTAGCTGCTGTTCAGGATGCAGATGTCATTTATTCAGACGTATTTACAAGCATGGGACAGGAAGCTGAAACAGAGAAACGTCTAGCAGAATTTAAAGAATATCAAGTCAATGAGGAACTCATGCAACATGCAGCAGCAGATTATATCTTCCTTCATTGTCTGCCGGCACATCGCGGAGAAGAAGTGACGGCTGATATCATTGATGGACCACACTCTAAAGTATTCCAGCAAGCAGAAAATCGCCTGCATGTGCAAAAAGCGTTAATCAAAGAGCTCATGTATCAACAACCTAAATAAATCACAAGTGTCCCTGTCTCGACTGAGCAGGGACTTTTTACATATTGGATTGGAGAGGCAATGGACGGGACATAATAACATCAATCGAGAAAGGAGGATGGAAATGGGTCAACAGCATCAGTTTAAATCTGGTAATAAGGCACCTAATAATGGTGTTTATATCGAAATCGGTGAGACCGGTAGTATGGTGAAAGATCCTTTAAAGATAAAGCTTAAAGCAGGAGACGTCTTTCCGGATAACTCGAACCATAACCGCGTTTGGACTTACCAAAGGAAGCCGTAAGCAATTGACTAAGAGTCCATATGAATAAGTCTTTAGAGGCATGTGTCATGCCTCTTTTTTCTTTATAATAAAAAACAATTAAGTTCCAATTTTCAAATAAATAGTATGAAAAAAAGAAAGATTAAGGTAAAATATGTAAAAATAGTATAAGGTTGAAAGGATTTGTGTGATGGAAAAGATGAATCTCAGTGAAAGTGTTTGGAATAAACGCTTCACCTCATTGTTCATATCAAGACTCATAAAAAATACAGGAGAAAGTTTTGCTTTTACATCCGTTCTTTGGTTATTGATTTTAAGAGGGGATGGAGCGCTCGGTACCGGACTTCTTCTAGCAGTGACAGTTCTTCCTTCATCATTGTTGGCCCCAATACTAGGACCTCTTATGAAAAGACATCATTTATCTAAATGGATGTTTGCTTCAGATGTCATTCGAGCAACCATTGTACTCATTATTCCACTACTGCATTTTTCGCACATATTGCCTCTATGGTTATTGATCTCATTAATGGTTATTCAATCGGCAACAGGTGCAGCATATAACCCGGCTTCTGTGGCCATCCTGCCGCAGATTGTTCCAAAGCATCTCATTCAAAAAGCAAATGCGATCCTGCAATCATCTTTTGAAATTGTCGCACTTGCTGCGGTGATGGTCGCTGGTCTTTTGGTCAAATTAATTGGCCCTGCAGATACGCTCCTAATCACCACTGCTTTATTTATCATATCGGGCTTGTTCATTATTGGCGTTAAACTCCAAAAGTCAGATGCAGAAAAAGCAGCAGACATTAAACAAGCAAAGAATACATATCTGTATAACTTAAAAAGAGGCTTTCTAGTCGTTAAAAATCATCATATTTTATTTGCACTAACCCTTTATTGTATTTTAATGAATGTCGCTGCAGCTCCGTGGCAGGCATTATCCGCTGTATATGTAGCAGAAGCGCTGCAAAGTGATTCAATGGTGTATTCCATTTTAAGAGGTGTCGCTGCAGTCGGTGCGTTTATGATGGGCTTTGCACTGGCGAAGGTGAAAATCAAAAGATTCGGCTTGTTCTTTATTGTCGCAGGCATGATTGAAGGTGCTGCATTCTTTATCACTGGAATGAGTACATGGCTTCCAGTCGTTCTTCTAGCTTCCTTTATTTTTGGTGCAGCCGTCAGTGCGATCAATGTCCCAGAGATGGTTATTATTCAAACGTCTGTTGACCAAGAAGATCAGCCGCAAGTATATGCCGTGATCAATGCGTCATCAAATGTCTTTCTCCCGCTTGCAGCCGTCATATCGGGCGTCCTGGCAGAACGCTTTGGAGCAGGACCTGTCATTGCGGGGGGTGGTGTGCTTGAAATTTTATCGGGCATCGCGATCTTCCTGTTCACAGGGCTTGCGAAAAGCCATTTGTCAGCAGACAAACAGAAGTCCGAAACGGTTGAGGTGTAACTCAAAAACCCCCTGTAATTGACGGCAGGGGGTTTTAGCGTGCGCTCTCAACTTCTAGTCATCATTCTGAAAAAAAGAAAAAGAGCTAATCTCAAATCATTAGCTCTTTTCCAGCAATATTAAGAATGTTCTGTTGAACTTTCTGTTTCTTTCATTGGACTTACTTCAGCAAAGATGAATAAAATAACCGTAAACACTATGGCAAGAATGGAAGTTAACGTAAAATCATAAGCAGCTCCATTCATAGATGAAACGATGTAACCAGCCATATGTGTCAGCAGAAAAGTCCAAATGAGGGTGATAATGTAATGCATTATTCCACCGTCCTTTATGTAACAATCTATTGACTATCATACCATAGATACGAGTTCAGAGAAAAGACTGTTTTCCGCCTTTATGTGATCATTTTGAGACCTTCTACTATAAAAATAAAAAGAATTCTTCTGTCTTTAGGGGATTTCCTTATTCCTACAAGAGTTGTTGTTCATATCATAGAAAGCAGAATCACTGAAAGGAGGCTGGCCATATGGGTGTAAGCGAACGTTTTTTCCAGCTTGGTTCCCAGTGGAACGTCATTCACCTTCCTCAAAAACCAAATGGCTTTGGCATTCTAATCCTCGGTGACCGAAATCACTTTGTGCAGGAAAATACATCATTCTGGCTTCAGCATTACGGAAGAAACCAGCTATTAACTGCTTTAAAGGATGAAGGATATACATTGTTTAATAGTCATCTTCATGGGAATCACTGGGGATGTGAAGATGCTGTTTTTAGTGCGAAACAGCTTGTTCATCACACATTAAAACAAGAAATATTAAACCGGGAAATTCATGTGCTGGCAGAGGGAATGGGCGCACTTATCGCCATGAGTCTTGCCGAAGAAATGCCAGAAGTGCTAAGGTCTATAGCCATGATGAATCCATGTTTACACCTGCAAGCACAAAGAGAAAGAGAAAAGGAACACAAATTCTTCTACAAACAGTTCATGAAAGAACTCGCACAGAGCTATGGGTGCTCTGCAAAGGAAGCAGAAACGTATCCACTTCCTTCTTGCCCCGTTCATTCAGCTCATGTACCGATTCATATATGGCAGAGACTAAACGGCGCACCGTATGCCTATGAACTACATGCAAAGCCTTTTATTGATCAACATATGATGAATCCAGACCATTGTCAGATGGACCTTACCTTGCATATGTTTGATCATCCAAGAAGAATCTTTCAGTCCATTCACAAGTTTTATAAATCGCATGAAAGAGAATTGTAATGAATAGGATGATAACAGCCCTTCATGGAAAGGGCTCTTCTTTTTATTCGATATGCTAAAAAAGGGGACATGAACATGGAAACAGGACTGATCATAGGTGCAGATGAATTTTTTGGACTGACACTTTGTGAATATATGATGAAAGAGGGCATACAAGTGGATATCACATATCCTAAGGAGCAGTCAGAGGAGCAAAAAATGTTATTAGAAGAGCGAATGATGTGGCTCGGCCGCAATGATCTTGTCCGCGTTATTGATGGTCAAGATAGGAAAGAGGCATATGACCTGATCTTTTTTCAATCAGATGATTCAATGAACAGAGAGACAATCCTCGAAGCGAAGCATGGCATATACCGCTTGTTTTACGAAGAACCCGAAAGCCATTCGCATGAACAAAGCGTTTCGGCTGTTATCCTTCCACGCATGTTTGGTCCGTGGACACTCCATGAAGAGAGACGAATAAAGGACGATCACGCATTTTTTGTAGAAGATGTCGCAAAGGAGCTTTTAAAGTGGGCACGGACTGATCAAAGGCAGGAAATGATCCATCAATTGAAGGTAGAAAGACAAACAGGTGACAAACAAGCAGAAGAAATCATAGCAGAATGGAAAAGACAAAACTCAACATTTTTCGACAAAAAGCAAGAATGATCTTCCATCTTATCTTTTTTCAGTATAAAATAAACCTATATTTAACATACAGGTTCATGCCTGCGTGTTGCAAAGGGAGTTGAACATGGCATGAAGTACCAGCGGCTTGTCATGATCTTTTCGTTCCTTCTTCTTATGCTATCTGCCTGCTCGCAGGCGCCGTTAAAAGGACATATTGAGAAGGTGGGTTTACTCGTCCCCGATACGATTAATGATCAAGTTTGGGGAACGAAAGGTTATAAAGGCTTATTAAATATCCAATCAACATTTGGTGTAGATGTTTATTATAAGGAAGGGATGGTCGACAAGGAGAAAATCGTTGATGCCATTGAAGAATTTCATAAAAAAGGAGTCAATTTAATTATTGGCCATGGCAATGAATACAGCGAAATTTTCAACTTGATCAGTGAAGATTATCCGAAAACACAATTTATCACGGTCAATGGAGGCAAGCCTCAAGCTGATAATGTCACAAACGTCACGTTTAAAGGAGAAGCAATGGGCTTTTTCGGAGGCATGACAGCAGCACATATGTCCAAAACAAAAAAGATTGGTATTCTGGCTACATATGATTGGCAAAGTGAAGTAGACGGTTTTATCAAAGGTGCAAAATATCAGGACGAACATGTGCAAGTCCTAGCGGAATTTGTCGAAAATTGGGATGATGCTGACAAAGCGGTGAACCTCTATCAAAAATTGAAAAAACAAGGTGTCGATGTTGTGTATCCAGCAGGTGATGGTTATAATATCCCTGTCATTGAACAAATCAAAACCGACAATTTATCTGCGATCGGATATGTCACTGATCAATCCAACCTTGGAAGCCATACGGTGTTAACAAGCACTGTACAGCATGTCGATAAAGCGTACAGTATCATTGCGAAGAAGTTTAATGAAGGCAAGCTAAACGAACAAGGTGAGTACTCCTTTGACTTTAAAGAAGGAGTGATCGAAATGGGGAAATTTAGCTCAACCATAGACCGCGCTTTTGTGAAAGACATTGAGAAGGATATTGCGAATTACAAAAAAACAGGCAAATTGCCAAATGAAAAGTGAGGACGTTGAACATGCAACACGAAAAATCGATGGAGTTTTTACAAATTGCGATGAAGTATTTTCCACAAGCAAAAGAAGAATTAGATAAAGCAGGGATTCAGCTTGATCCAGAAGCACTTCAGCCGCTTCTCTCTTTGTTTACATCTGTCATGCAAGAGGCATATGAGCTTGGAAAAGCAGATGCAGCATCAGAAAAAGCCACAGAATAGTGGCTTTTTTTTTTATGATAATTTTTTCTTGAAGGCACTAATCATAGGACCAACATCTTTAAACACAGGCTTCAGCTCATCGATGGAGTTCATAATGTTTCCAATTTGATTCATGACATGCATGTAGTCAATGGAGTCATCACTTGAAGAAGTCTCTGCACGCTCCTCCTTTTTTTCTGTCTTGCTTTTCTCCTTTTCAAGCGGCTGACCAAACATCATTGCTGAGAAAATATCCTTTTGCGCCATATCACATGTTCCTTTCTACTATTGGTATATCATTAATCTATGAAAAAAGTGAGAGGAAAGGTTAGACGTTTGTATTGCCAAGGAGAAAAAAATAAGGTAAAATTAGTACCAGATACTAATATAAGATCACAATATCACATGCTCGTATGAGTAAAAGGAGTCTTATTCAATGAATGCTGGAATTATTGGCCTTGGCCGCTATATACCTGAAAAAGTATTAACAAATCGTGATTTAGAAAAAATGGTTGAAACTTCTGACGAGTGGATTCGTACTAGAACAGGTATAGAAGAAAGAAGAATTGCATCTGATGATGTCAATACATCTCATATGGCGCTTGCTGCTGCAAAAAAAGCATTAGCTGACGCAGATGTGGCTGCAGAAGATATTGATATGATTCTTGTAGCGACAGTTACGCCAGATCAAGCATTTCCGACAGTCGCTTGTATGATTCAAGAGCAGCTCGGTGCACATAAAGCATGTGCAATGGATATTAGCGCTGCCTGCGCTGGCTTTATGTATGGGCTTGTTACTGGAAAACAATTTATCGAATCTGGCACTTACAAACATGTGCTTGTCGTTGGTGTAGAAAAGCTTTCTCGCATTACCGACTGGGATGACCGCAACACAGCTGTTTTGTTTGGAGATGGAGCAGGTGCTGCTGTACTAGGAACAGTCAGCGAAGGCAAGGGAATTCTATCATTTGAGCTTGGAGCCGATGGAAGAGGCGGGAAGCACTTGTACTTAGATGAAAAAGATCATACAATCATGAATGGAAGAGAAGTATTTAAATTTGCTGTGAGACAAATGGGCGAGTCAAGTGTAAACGTGATTGAAAAAGCTGGACTATCAAAAGAAGACGTAGACTTCTTGATTCCGCATCAAGCAAACATTCGCATTATGGAAGCGGCACGCGAACGCTTAGAGCTGCCAGTTGAAAAAATGTCGAAAACAGTCCATAAATATGGAAACACATCAGCAGCATCCATTCCAATTTCACTATGTGAAGAAATCGAAGCCGGAAAAATTCATGACGGCGATGTGATTGTAATGGTTGGTTTTGGTGGAGGATTAACGTGGGGCGCAATCGCTATGCGATGGGGCCGATAAAAGAGTGGGGTGCACAAATTAATGGATAAGAAACGAGTAGTTGTTACAGGATTAGGTGCTTTGACACCTCTTGGCAACGATGTAGAGACAACATGGAAAAATGCTGTAGCAGGTGTATCAGGTGTTGGCCCGATCACACGTGTTGATTCAAGTGAATATACAGCAAAAGTAGCAGCAGAACTAAAAGATTTTAACATCGAAGATTACATGGAGAAAAAAGAAGCGAGAAAGATGGCACGCTTCACACAATATGCAGTCGTTGCTGCTCAAAAGGCTTTAGAAGATTCACGCCTCGAAATTACAGATGAAAACGCACCTCGTGTTGGGGTATGGGTTGGATCTGGTATTGGCGGACTTGAAACATTCGAAGAGCAATTCGAAGTGTATTCAAATAAAGGAGCAAGACGCGTAAGCCCGTTCTTCGTTCCAATGATGATTCCAGATATGGCGACAGGTCAAATTTCGATTGCACTTGGCGCAAAAGGGGTTAACTCTTGTACAGTGACAGCATGTGCGACAGGAACAAACTCCATTGGTGATGCCTTTAAAGTGATTCAGCGCGGAGATGCAGATGCGATGATTACAGGTGGAACAGAAGCACCATTAACGAAAATGTCGTTTGCTGGTTTCTGTGCAAACAAAGCCCTTTCGACAAATCCTGATCCAGATACAGCAAGTCGTCCATTTGATAAAAACCGTGACGGATTTGTGATGGGTGAGGGAGCGGGAATTGTTGTTCTTGAAGAATTAGAGCATGCGTTAAAACGTGGTGCGACCATTTATGCAGAAATCGTTGGCTACGGTTCAACTGGAGATGCATACCATATCACAGCACCTGCTCCAAACGGAGAAGGCGGCGTACGTGCAATGAAAGAAGCAATTCGTGATGCAGGTTTAACAGTGGAAGAAATTGATTATATCAATGCCCACGGAACAAGCACACCGTATAATGATAAGTTTGAAACAATGGCGATTAAAGAAGTGTTCGGAGAGCATGCGAATCAGCTTGCGATCAGTTCGACAAAATCAATGACAGGTCATTTACTTGGTGCAGCAGGCGGAGTAGAAGCGATTTTCTCTGTTCTGGCGATTAAAGACAGTGTCATTCCGCCAACGATTAACCTTGAAACACCAGATGAAGAATGTGATCTTGATTATGTAGCAAATGAAGCACGTTCAAAAGAAGTACAAGTTGCGTTGAGCAACTCACTTGGTTTTGGCGGGCACAATGCGACAATTATCTTCAAAAAATACGAAGCGTAATATGTCTTAAGAAGGCGGCGATCTATAAACAGATCGCCGCCTTTTTGCATATGATGAAAATGGAGGTGTTCAGCGGTATGGGTCTGATCAATACACAATATCTCATCCAACAATCATCATCATTTCAGGAGCTGGCGGCACGTTTTGTCCCTTATTTTAAAGGAGCGGAGAAAAAAGAAGGATCATCTATTCTCGCCCATTTACAACATCACGGAATGGTGCGATCATGGAACGCCTGCCAGGAAATGATCGACAAGCTCAAAGAAAAAGGGTATTTCAAGCTTGTGATGAAAGAATACAAAGCGCTGCAAAAAAAGTGGGGAGGTCCTGATGTCCCCGTCTTTATTTTGCCTGTTAATGAGAGCAGCAAAGAGATCAGAGAACAATTTTACTTTCAATCCGGCATGGCATTTGATGACAAAATCTTTCTTTTTTTATCCCCGCATACACCGAAGGAACGAATCGGTACGTTGCTGACGCATGAATATCATCATGTATGCAGGTTGCATTTTCTCACGAAAGAAGAAAAAGATTTTACATTCCTTGATACAATCATGATGGAGGGGCTCGCTGAATATGCTGTGTATCATAGATATGGAGAAAGCTATACAGCAAAGTGGACGACTTTATATGACGAATCGCAGCTGCAGCGCATGTACAAGAAATGGGTATCCAGTCACCTTTATCAGAAAGTGCAGGACGACGAAAGGCTGATACAGAATCTCCTTTATGGAAAAGGGAACTACCCCAAAATGCTTGGCTATGCCACTGGATTTTATATCGTGAAAAAGTATTTCGATGAGCACCGAATCAGCGAGGAGTCTATGATTGCGGAGCCAGCGGAAACGTTTTTAAAGGCGATAGAATCATAAAGACAATCATTCACAAAAAAAGTGACATATTACAATTTTACTAAATAATTCTTGATTTCGTCATGCTGATGTAATAATATACAAATATAAATTTTGATAATTCTTTTTATTCTAAAAAGGCAGAATTTTTCGATTCGGTTCATTTAATCTATGGAGAAAGGGGCGAATGCATGAGCACACTGCTTGAAGTGCAAAACTTAAAAACCTATTTTTTTCGAAAAAAGGAACCAATACCTGCTGTTGATGGCGTGGATTTTAGTATCAAAAAAGGGGAAACAGTCGCATTAGTCGGTGAGTCTGGGTCTGGTAAAAGTATTACGTCTTTATCCATCATGGGTCTGATTAATGGGACTGGTGGGAAGATTATGGATGGTTCCATTAAGCTTGATGGAAAAGACCTTGTTACATATAGTGAAAAGGAATTGTGCAATATTCGCGGTAATGATGTATCCATGATCTTTCAGGAACCCATGACCTCACTTAATCCCGTCTTAACCATCGGGGAACAAATAACAGAAATCCTCATTTACCACAAAAAACTTTCAAAAAAAGAAGCGACCAAAAAAGCGATTGATTTGCTAAAGCTTGTAGGCTTTTCCAGGCCAGAACAAATCATCAAAGATTACCCGCACCGTTTATCCGGCGGTATGCGTCAACGAGTCATGATCGCCATTGCGCTAAGCTGTGATCCGAAGCTCCTCATTGCGGATGAGCCGACTACTGCTCTCGATGTGACCATACAAGCCCAGGTGCTGACCTTAATGAAAGATTTATGTTCGACCTTTGGTACATCTATACTTCTCATTACGCATGATTTAGGTGTTGTGTCGGAAGTAGCAGACCGCGTCATTGTCATGTACTGCGGACAGGTTGTTGAAAATGGAACCGTTGAAGAGTTGTTTGATGAGCCGCTTCACCCATACACAGAAGGACTGCTTGAATCCATTCCAGTCATTGACGGAGACATTCAGCCATTAACGGCGATAAAAGGAAATGTCCCTGCGCCAGATCAGCTTCCGGCAGGATGCCGTTTTGCGCCTAGATGCCCGAAAGTAATGGAACGCTGCATAGGTGAATTGCCCAAACTGACAACCTTTGAAAATGGTAGAAGCGTCAGGTGTTTCTTATATGAGGAGGCAAGCCAAACATGACACTTGCTGAAAATCAACCATACATGACAGATCGATCTGAGAAAGAAACCATCCTGGAATTAAAAAATATACGAAAACACTTTCCGATTAAAGCTGGGGTGCTGCAAAAGAAAGTAGGAGCAGTCAAAGCGGTTGACGGCATCGACTTAAACATTTATAAAGGCGAAACGTTAGGCATCGTTGGAGAGTCTGGATGCGGTAAATCCACATTAGGACGGACGATGATTCGTTTATATGAACCAACAGAAGGACAAATTCTATTTAAAGGGCAAGATATCTCTCATGTATCTGAATCAAAACTAAGACAATCAACAAGGAAAAACATCCAAATGGTTTTTCAAGATCCCTTTGCATCACTCAACCCTAGAAAAACACTTCGAAGTATCATCAAAGAACCCTACAAAACACATCACTTATATTCCTTAAAAGAAAGAAATGAAAAAGTAGAACAGCTTTTATCCAAAGTCGGCCTTCACCCAAGTTTTGCGAATCGATACCCGCACGAATTCTCCGGCGGACAAAGGCAGCGGATCGGTATCGCTCGTGCACTTGCCATGAATCCTGAAATGATCATAGCAGATGAGCCTGTTTCAGCGCTTGACGTCTCCATTCAGGCACAGGTCATCAATTTGATGGAAGAGCTTCAAGAAGAGTTTGACCTCACCTATCTCTTTATCTCTCACGATCTCAGTGTGGTCCGCCACATTAGTGATCGAGTGGGCGTCATGTATCTTGGGAAAATGATGGAACTGGCGGATAAACATAGCCTGTACGATGATCCGCTTCATCCATATACACAGGCGCTTTTATCTTCCGTTCCAGTCACCCGTAAAAAAGGTCAGGTGAAAAGGGAACGGATTATGCTGCAAGGGGATTTACCAAGCCCTGCAAATCCGCCAAAAGGCTGTGTGTTTCATACAAGATGCCCGCATGCGAAAGAAGTCTGTAAAGAAAAAGTACCACAATTTCAAGAATTAAAAACGAACCACTTTGTGGCCTGCCACCTCTACGACGCTTGATCACGCTTGTATGATCTCATCTTTGAGAGGGGGGATAAAACGGGCTTCTGTCATCATTTTTTAAAAAAAGATAGGGGGAATTGTCTATGAAAGATAAAAAGAGAAAGTCCATTTTGGTCAGTTTGCTGCTGATCTTTACATTGATCCTTGCTGCTTGTTCTGGTGGAAATAAAACGTCTGGAGACAGTGAAAAGAAATCCACAGGTAAACCTGTACAAGGCGGCGATCTTGTCATTGGTTCGATTGCAGAGCCTACATTATTTAACTCACTTTACTCAACAGACGTGGCAAGTTCTGATATTGAAGAAAGAATCTATAGCTTTTTACTACAAACAGATGGAAAGCTAAACCCACAGCTGGCGTTGGCAGAAGATATTAAAGAATCCGATGACGGCAAACAGTTTGATGTGACCATTAGAAAAGGCGTGAAGTTTCATGATGGAGAAGAACTGACTGCTGATGATGTTGTGTTTACATACAGCATTCCGATTAATAAGGATTACAATGGTGAGCGTGGATCAGGCTTTGAAGTATTAGAGTCTGTCAAAAAAACAGGGGACTATTCGGTCGAATTTAAGCTGAATAAAAAAGATCCATATTTTTATAATGTCACGCTAGGAAGCTATGGGATTTTACCAAAGCATATTTTAGGTGATGTCCCTATAAAGGATCTTGGCGAAAATGAATTTAACCGAAAAAATCCAATCGGCTCCGGTCCATTTAAATTTGCCGAGTGGAAAGAAGGAGACTATGTCAAACTCGAAGCATTTGATGACTATTGGGATGGACGGCCATACCTTGATACAGTCACCATTAAAACGATTCCTGATCAAAATGCAGCCATGGCTCAGTTATCCGCAGGTGATATTGATTTCTTTGCAGTGCCTGGAGCAGAACTGCAAACAGCTGAAAAAGTTAGTAACATCAAAATTGAATCTGATCTAGGGCTAAATTATTCATATATTGGCTGGAATCAGAAAAACGAACTGTTCAAAAGTAAAAAAGTCCGTCAAGCTCTTACCCATGCCATTGATCGTCAAACGATTGTCGATCAAGTGTTAGATGGAGACGGGAAAGTAGCCAACATCCCAGAAAGCCCGCTGTCATGGAACTACCCAAAAGATGAAAAAGTCCCAGTATTTGAATTTGATCAAGAAAAAGCGAAAAAGATGCTGAAAGAAGAAGGCTGGGAGGATACAGATGGAGATGGTTATCTTGATAAGGACGGTAAGAAGTTCTCCTTCGTCTTGAAGACGAACCAAGGAAACAAAGTCCGTGAAGATATTGCTGTCGTTGTCCAGCAGCAGCTCAAAGAAATTGGCATTGAAGCAAAACCGCAAATTGTAGAATTTAGTGCATTAATCGAACAAACAACCCCGCCAAAATGGGATTATGATGCGTTATTACTCGGCTGGAGCTTAGCGACATTCCCTGACCAATACAGCATTTTCCATTCAAGTCAGTCTGAAAAAGGCTTAAATAACATTTGGTATAAAAATGAAGAAGTCGATAAACTGCTAGTTGATGCCAAAAACTTGAGTGATCGAAAAGAGTATTCAAAGGCGTATGAAAAAATTTATGAGCTGATTGCAGAAGACCAGCCGTATACGTTCCTTTATTATGCCAACTCACATCGCGCGATGCCATCTAATCTACAAGGCTACTCTTACCACCCGAAAGATGAATATTACAAAATTGAAAAATGGTGGATTGAACAGTAGTCTGCTAGTGAAGAAGGGGAGGGGTCTCCCCTTTTTTCATCATAGTATGGCCATCCGATGAAAAAGGAGTTGTGCACATGGTTACATATATCATTAGAAGGACACTTCTTTCCATCCCGATTTTGTTTGGTATTACGATTTTGTCCTTTGCCATTATGAAAGCAGCACCAGGCGATCCGATGTCACTCATGATGGACCCTACCATTAGTGCGGCAGATCGGGAAGCCTTTATTGATAAGTACGGCTTGAACGATCCTGAATATGTGCAATATATGAAATGGCTTGGCAATATGCTTCAAGGTGACTTTGGCACATCCATTGTCAAAAAGGGAACGCCCGTGGCTGATTTGATTTTTGCCCGGCTGCCAAATACCCTCATCCTCATGATCTTTTCTACATTAGTTGCCCTGATCATTGCCATCCCATTTGGTGTTCTTTCAGCAAAACGTCCGTATACAAAACTTGACTATGGTATTACGGTTACATCATTTATCGGACTGGCTATTCCGAATTTCTGGTTTGGTTTGATCCTTATTATGGTGTTATCAGTGAATTTAGGATGGTTTCCAACCGGGGGTGTCTCTACCTTAAATGCAGATTTTAATCTATTTGACCGGCTTCATCATATTATTTTACCGGCTTTTGTTTTAGCAACGGCTGATATGGCCGGCCTTACACGTTATACAAGGTCAAGTATGCTCGATGTGATGCGGCAGGATTACATTCGCACGGCACGAGCGAAAGGTTTTAGAGAGAACAAAGTCATCTTCAAACATGGATTGAGAAACGGTCTGATGCCTGTTATTACGATCTTTGGACTCATGATTCCATCCTTTATTGGCGGCGCAGTCGTGGTGGAACAAATCTTCACATGGCCAGGGCTTGGGAAACTGTTTATCGATTCTGCTTTTTCAAGAGATTATCCCGTCATTATGGCGATGACTGTTATCTCTGCTGTGCTCGTGGTCGTTGGAAACTTAATAGCGGATATTCTTTATGCGATCGTTGATCCGCGTATTGAATATTAGAAGGGAGCTGAAGCACAATTGGCACAACCTAATATGGGAACACCTCCAGTTGATCTCAAATTAAAAGAAGGCCTTCCGCCAAAACCAGAGACGATGCTTCGTTTATTTTGCGAGAAATTTTTCAAAAATAAATTGGCGGTTGCCGGCTCCGCTATTTTATTGGTCATTATCTTTTCCGCTATTTTCGCCCCGGTGATCGCACCTTACGCACCGGAACAGCAAGACTTATTGAAACGGCTACAGCCTCCAAGTGCAGAGCATTTTATGGGAACCGACAAGTTTGGTCGAGATATTTTTTCAAGGGTGCTATACGGAGCGAGGGTGTCTCTATTAGTTGGCTTTGTCTCAGTAGTCGGAGCCATCACCATTGGTACCGTCATTGGGGCGGTAGCGGGATACTTTAAAGGCTTTGTTGATTCTGTGCTCATGAGAATGGTGGATGTCGTATTGTCTATTCCAGATATTTTTCTCTTGATCACGCTAGTGACAATTTTTAAACCGGGTATTGATAAATTGATTTTAATCTTTGCGCTGACTGGCTGGACAACAACCGCCAGGCTGATCCGCAGTGAATTCTTGTCACTTCGCACAAGAGAATTCGTACTCGCAGCAAGAACGATCGGAACGAAAAACCATGTCATCATCTTTTCGCATATTTTACCGAACTGTATCGGCCCTATCATTGTGTCTGCTACATTGAAAGTCGGTTCTGTTATTTTAGCTGAGTCGACACTTAGCTATCTAGGGTTCGGCATCCAGCCTCCAACGGCGAGCTGGGGAAACATGCTTCAAGATGCACAAAATTTCTCCATAATGGTGCAAGCATGGTGGTATCCACTGTTCCCAGGTTTACTGATTCTACTTACCGTTTTATGCTTTAACTTCTTAGGTGATGGACTGAGAGATGCCCTTGATCCTAAAAAGCTAAAATAAGGTTCTGCTTATAGAAGATCGTGAAAGGACTCTGCGAGACGTTCTCCTTTTCCCAGGAAATAAAGCCGTCCTTCCGTCAGGGCGAAGTTTTAATAAAGTTGGAATAATTTCTCTATCCCTTGCCCATACTGTTGACAACAGTTTTTAAAAAGTGAGGGATTGGTTATGTTATTTCTTCATGACGTATGGGTGAATTGGTTTGAAGGGGAAGAGAATGGCTATAATGTGTGTCATTTTCATGAGTGGCGCAAGGAGGACAGCGTGGAGCTGTTAGATCAAGTACCTTTACTCAAGGTGCAGAGTCCTTTGTTTGATTACATAGAGAATGATCTATCAGAGCTGCCAAAGACGCTGCTAGAGACTGTATTTGAGAAATCATATATTCGAAAAAATCATGAACGCCGTAAATTAGAGTATTGCTTTGTGGTTACGGACGGGATTAGAATCATCGCTGTGGATACGATTGGTTATTCCATCCCTGTGAGAAAGAGCCGATTGATTCCAAGACAGGAGCAATTGGTCTATGAAATGGTGAAAGATGTGAAGGCAGAGGAGTATGAATTCACGCCGGACAGCCTTGAATCGACGAAAGAATATCACATCCTATCATTACCACCGCAGCATATCAGCGGATTAACGAGAAAAGAAAGACAGCTGAAGCAGCTGATGTTTATGGCGCTAGATCAACTAAAGGGGCTTCAAAACCGAGCAGAAATTGCCTATTGGTATACAGAATGGAATCCGCGTATGTACAACCAGATTAAACGAATGTCTTTCGAGGAAATTTGGAACATGCTTTATAACGAAACCATTGATGGATGGTCAGAAAACCATTTAGCCTTTTGTGAAAAAATGATTAAAGGACAGCCATTTTTTGAAAAACTTTGGGAAATGGAAAACGAATCAAAAGTGAATTAGAAAAAGCTTGCAGCTGAATATGCTGCAAGCTTGTTTTATTTGCGTTTCCGGCCAAGACCCATTGCATTCTCCATTTTTTTCAGCATTTTATTTGCCGCGCGGTTTGCCTTTTCAGCACCCTCATCTAAAATGCGATCAAGCTCATCTGACTCAATGAGTTCATAATAGCGATCTTGAATCGGTTTTAACGCATCCACGACCACGTTCGCAAGATCTCCCTTAAATTCACCATAACCTTTGCCTTCGTATTTTTGTTCAAGCTCTGCAATCGATACGTTCCCTAATACAGAATAAATCGTCAGCAAGTTGGCAATTCCAGGTTTGTTTTCTTTGTCATATTTGACGATGCCTTCTGAATCAGTCACAGCACTTTTGATTTTCTTTTCAAGCTGTTTTGGCTCATCTAATAAGGTAATGAAAGATTTTTGGTTCGGATCAGATTTGCTCATCTTTTTCGTTGGGTCTGTTAAAGACATAATCCGAGCGCCTTCTTTTGGAATTTTGACTTCAGGTACAGTAAAGATGTCGTTATACTTTCGGTTAAAGCGTTCAGCAAGCGTTCTCGTTAATTCAAGATGCTGCTTTTGATCTTCTCCTACAGGAACCAAGTCCGTACCGTATAATAAAATATCGCCAGCCATTAATGGCGGATACGTTAATAGTCCTGAAACGACTGCTTCCTTACCAGCAGATTTGTCCTTAAATTGAGTCATTCTTTCTAATTCCCCAATATAAGCGACACATTGCAGCATCCATCCTGCCTGGGCGTGGGCAGGTACCTCTGATTGGATAAACAATGTTGCCTTCTCTGGATCAAGTCCCACTGCCAAATAAAGAGCGGCTAAGCTTCTAATATTTTGTCGAAGGGCTAAACGATCCTGACTGACCGTAATGGCATGCTGATCGACCACACAAAAGTAGCCGTTGTAATCATGCTGAAGATCGACAAATTGCTTCATCGCTCCAATGTAGTTCCCCAATGTCACAGAACCGCTAGGCTGTATGCCTGAGAAAATCGTCTTTTTTGTCATACTAAAACCTCTTTTCTTCAATATAAAAAGGCCCATCCATCACTTTTCAACAGAAAAGGGACGAATGAACCGTGGTACCACCCTTGTTATTTCAATACGAAATCACTCAAGACGTTGATATCGGAGACTGCTCCGTCTAAGCCTACTGACTCTGTCAAGTGTTCGGTTAGCTGCTCCAAAGCCCATTCCATACATGCCATTATCTGCTTGCACCAACCGCAGACTCTCTGTAAATGGTGAATATATGTACTCTTCTTTTTCATCGCAAAAATGTAATTTCATTCATTATAAATAAGCAAAAATCAAAAGTCAAAACTTACATATAATAAATCAAGAGCAATATTAACATTTCAATGAGTAAACTCAAACCTAATGTTCTTAAGGTTGAAAAGTTACTTTGAAAAGATGATGATAAATGTTTGTTTAAACTGTCATCAACATGGTCCTTTTGCTTATTTAAAGAATCAAACACCTTTCGGAAGCTGTAAGATATTTGATCAAAAAATCCACTTTTTAAAGTGATGAACGATAACCACACTAGCAAAGTGCCAGAAGCTAAATAAAATGTGATGTTAATCATGCTTAAGAAAGATATGTGCCCATAAAAGAGGAAGCTTAAAATGAAAACAAGGCCATTAGAACTAAGTAAAAGAATAAAAAATCTAATAACAATCACTCCTGCGCATTAAAACTTTACTGTACTAAAATAGCAATAAAAACATTTAATTCAAGACTTTCACTATATAAGAAAAACGAAACAAGGAACGAAGCTGTTGTTTTAATCAATTTCTTGATATCAGTTTACAATGAATCAAGAAGATTGCCAATTGTATAGACAGGATTACCTCTGATTAGGTATTTAAGATCACAAAATCTCAGAAAAATAACCAAATTATTTCAATTTTTTAATAAAAATATTAAAAAACAGTGGAAATATGAAAATTTTCTTAAAAAAATGAATGCACAATTACTTATTTGCTAGTATAATAGTTCCTGTAGTTCATTTATGAAGGGGAGGTCAACAACTAGATGAAAAAGTCTAAATTTTCACTGCTTTTAGTTTTTTTATTGGTGCTGACTATTTTTGTATCTGCATGTTCAGGTAAACAAAGTAGCGACAAGGGCACTGCATCCAAAGATTCAAAACAAGAGGCTACAATTTTAGAATCACAGGAAATGCCTGCAATGGATACAATCCAAGCGAGTGATACAATCAGTTTTACGACTATGAATAACGTGTTTGAAGGTTTGTATCGTTTCAACGATAAAGAAGAATTAGTGCCTGGTATGGCTGATGGGGAACCAGTTGCTAACAAAGATAAAACAGTTTACAACATCAAAATTAAAGATGCAAAATGGTCTAATGGTGACCCAGTTAAAGCTCAAGACTTCGTATATGCATGGCAACGTGCTTTAGATCCAGAACAAAAGTCTGAGTATGGCCCATATATGATGGTTGGTAAAATTAAGAATGCTGATAAAGTTTACAACAAAAAAGCAAAGCCTGAGGAACTAGGAATTAAAGCTGTAAGCGATAAAGAACTGCAAATTACACTTGAAAAACCAATTCCTTACTTCCAATCTCTGCTTTCATTCCCAACATTCTATCCAGTGAATGAAAAATTCGTTAAAGAACAAGGTGACAAATATGCGAAGACTGCAAAGAACCTTGTATACAACGGACCATATGAACTTTCTTCTTGGGATGGACCACAAGCAACTACTTGGGAATACAAAAAGAATGAAGAATATTGGGACAAAAAGAACGTCTCTATGACAAAACTTACTTTTAAAGTATCTAAAGATCCACAAGCAGCTGTTAACGCATTTGAAGCGGGAGAAGCTGATATTACACCTAAATTATCAACACCTGCCATCATCTCTCAATACGAAGGTGATAAGCGGATGAAAAGATTACTAGAACCTACTGTGTTCTGGTTGAAAATGAACCAAGGAAATAAATCTTTAAAGAATGAAAACGTTCGTCGTGCAATTGCAACGGCAATTGATAAAGAAGCGTTTGTAAATGATGTATTGCAGAATGGTTCAGTTGCTGCATACTATCAAATTCCAAAAGATTTCGTACATGATGAAAGCGGAAAAGACTTCCGTGATGGAATGCCTAAATACTTAGAAACTAATAAAGATGAAGCGAAAAAGCTTTTTGAAAAAGGGTTGAAAGAATTAGGAACGTCTAAAGTAACGCTTAATTACTTAGGTGATGATTCTGAGACAGCTAAAACAATCGGTGCTTTCATTAAAGATCAGCTCGAGAAAACTTTACCTGGCTTAGATATCAATATTCAAAGTGTTCCTTTCGCTACTCGTATTGATCGTGATAAGAAAGAGGATTACGATCTTCAGATGGCTGGATGGGGTCCAGATTACCTTGATCCGATCACGTTCTCTGACTTGTTCATCACAGGTGGCGGAAACAACCACATGGGTTACTCAGATAAAAAATATGATCAGTTGTTAAAAGATGCATCTGGCAAATTAGCTGCTAAACCTGAAGAACGCTGGAAAGCTTTACAAGAAGCTGAAAAAGTATTATTACAAGATGACGCAGCACTTTCACCAATTTATCAGAGAGCAACTAACTATCTGATTAATAACAAAGTAAAAGGATTTGTCATTCACAAAGTTGGACCTGAATTCAGCTACAAATGGATGAAAATTGAAGGATAATTAACAATCTTATAGAAAAGAGAGTGTATTCTCTGAATATACTCTCTTTTTCACTGAGAGAAATATGTCGAAATATACAGAAAAGTCAGTTTTATCAGGAGGTGCAAGTATGCTGAAATACTTAATCAGACGGGTTGCCTACATGGTTGTTACCCTCTTCATCATTGTTTCAATCACTTTTTTCTTAATGAAACTTATTCCGGGTTCTCCTTTTGTTAATGCGCAAAAGTTATCAGAAGCTCAACAAGCTGTACTTAATGCAAAATATGGACTAGATCAGCCAATTCCTGTTCAATATTTTCATTACATGATTAATACATTCACTGGGGATTTAGGTGTTTCATTCCAATTCAACAATACCTCCGTAACAGAACTTCTTTCATATCGAGTAGGACCATCTGCTGTCCTAGGCCTTCAAGCGATTATTTTAGGAACGATTGTTGGTATCTTTTTGGGAGTAGTTGGAGCTTTAAGACAGAACACATGGGTGGATTACTCTGCTACTTTCTTGGCAGTTATCGGTAAATCAATTCCGAGTTTTGTATTCGCTGGATTACTTCAGTACTATATTGCGGTGAAATTGGGGTTATTACCAACTCAATTTTGGAATGGGTTTGAATATACAATTTTACCTACTATAGCGTTAGCAATGTTCCCTATCTCCATTTGTGCTCGTTTTATGAGAACAGAAATGGTTGAAGTACTTGAGACAGATTACATTTTACTTGCAAAAGCAAAAGGAGCAGGCTATTTTGAGATCGCATTTAAACATGCAATGAGAAATGCTTTAATACCTGTTGTCACAGTACTTGGTCCATTGACTGTTAGTTTAATGACGGGATCACTAGTAATAGAAAAAATCTTCTCAATTCCTGGAATTGGTGAGCAGTTTGTTAAAGCCATTACAGTAAACGACTACCCAGTTATCATGGGTACAACTATCTTATTTGCCGTTCTTTTTGTAGTGGTTGTATTTATTGTCGATATTCTATATGGAATTATCGATCCTAGAATTCGTGTAGCGGGAGGTAACAAATAATGAAACAGCAAGAAGAAAATATTGATAAAAGTCTGTTTGAACCCGCTGGTGTTGATACATTATCTGCTGAAAAAATTGAAAAACCAAGTCTAAATTATTGGCAAGACGCATGGCTTAGAATTAAAAAGAATAAAGCCGCTGTTGTTAGTATGGTGATTTTATTTTTAATTGTATTCATGGCGCTCGTCGGACCATTAATTAGTGGCAAAGACTTTAGTACTCAAACAACGTCTGAAGCGAACTTACCGCCGCGAATCCAAGGGTTAGAGCATGTTAGTTTCTTACCTTTTACTGGTGAAAGAACACTAAAAAATGGTGATGTGGTCAATCCATATGAACAAAAAGGGATTGAACATTACTACTGGTTCGGTACCGATAATCTTGGGAGAGATCTATTTACACGTGTGTGGAAAGGAACTCAAATCTCACTGCTTATTGCTGTTGTTGCAGCTGTGATCGATTTAATTATTGGTGTTGCCTACGGCGCTATTTCTGGTTATTTCGGTGGGAAAATTGATAATGCGATGCAGCGGATTTTGGAAGTTCTAATGGGGATTCCAAACTTAATCGTTGTCATATTAATGATTCTCGTCTTAAAACCAGGGATTATTCCAATTATTATTGCACTAAGTATTACCGGGTGGATCAGTATGGCTAGGGTCGTGCGTGCTCAAGTCATGAAGCTGAAAGAACAGGAATATGTACTAGCCGCTAGAACTTTGGGATTAAGTAACTTTAAAATTATCTTTAAGCACATGTTGCCAAACTTAACAGGTGTGATGATTATTAATACAATGTTCACTATTCCTAGTGCGATCTTCTTTGAAGCTTTCTTAAGCTTTATTGGATTAGGTCTGCAAGAGCCGCAAGCTTCACTAGGGACATTAATTGAAGATGGGTTTAAATCAATGATCGCTTTCCCATATCAGATGGTTTATCCAGCAATTATCATTAGTGTTATCATGATCGTCTTTAACCTTGTTGCCGACGGTGTGAGAGATGCACTTGATCCAAAAATGAAAGATTAGTACGGGGCGGTGATGTTGATGAATAAACAAGAAACGATTTTAAAAGTAAATGACTTAAATATTTCATTCCACACATTTGCTGGCGAAGTTAAGGCAATTCGAGGTGTGAATTTTGAATTGAAAAAAGGTGAGACGCTTGCCATTGTTGGAGAATCAGGCTCTGGTAAATCGGTAACTTCTAAATCAATCATGGGTCTGCTTCCTAAATCTAACTCCGAAGTGAAAAAAGGAGAGATTTTGTTTCAAGGTAAAAACCTAACAAAACTTTCTGACAAACAGATGCAGAAAATAAGAGGGAAAGATATTGCCATGGTCTTTCAAGATCCAATGACATCTTTGAATCCGACAATGACAATTGGCAAGCAAATTATAGAACCCATCTTAAAACATCAAAATGCAAGTAAAGAAGAAGCTAAAAAAAGAGCACTTGAGCTTTTGAGTCTTGTAGGTATTCCGAAACCGGAACAGAGGTTCAAGCAATATCCTCATCAATTTTCTGGTGGGATGCGACAAAGGGTTGTCGTTGCAATAGCTCTTGCTTGTAATCCGAAAATTTTAATTGCAGATGAGCCAACTACTGCTTTAGATGTAACCATTCAAGCCCAAATCTTAGAACTGATGAAAGATCTTCAAAAGAAGATTGAAACATCTATCATCTTTATCACACATGATTTAGGGGTCGTTGCGAATGTAGCAGATCGTGTAGCGGTTATGTATGGTGGTCAAATTGTTGAAATTGGCACCGTAGATGAGATCTTCTATAACCCAAAACATCCATATACTTGGGGATTACTGAGCTCTATGCCAAGTCTTGATGCAAAAGAGGAGAAATTGTTTGCCATTCCAGGCACGCCGCCTGATTTGCTGAATCCTCCAAAAGGAGACCCGTTTGCGGCTAGAAATCAATTTGCAATGAAAATTGATTTTGAACAGCAGCCGCCTTTATATCAAGTATCAGAAACTCATTTTGCAGCTACATGGCTTTTACATCCTAACGCACCAAAAGTAGAACCTCCTGAATCAATTAAGCAAAGAATGCGACAATTTAATGCGCAAAAAGGGGGGGATCACATTGAGTGAAAAAGATGTTATTTTACAAGTGAAAAATCTTAAGCAATATTTTAATGTGGGTAAACCTAATGAAGTAAAAGCTGTTGATGATGTCAGCTTTGACATTTATAGAGGTGAAACATTGGGTCTTGTAGGTGAATCTGGTTGCGGGAAATCCACTACTGGGAGAACCATCATTCGTCTATATAATGCAACAGGTGGCGAAGTTATTTTTAACGGGCAGAATGTGCATGATAAAAAATCAACAACAGATCTTAAACAATTTAACCGAAAAATGCAAATGATCTTTCAGGACCCATATGCCTCCCTCAATCCAAGAATGAAAGTTGTGGATATTATTGCAGAGGGTATCGATATTCATGGTCTTGCAAAATCAGCACAAGCACGTAAAGACCGTGTATATCAATTGCTTGAAACAGTTGGTTTGAATAAAGAGCATGCGAATAGATACCCGCATGAATTCTCAGGCGGTCAAAGGCAGCGTATTGGGATTGCTCGTGCGTTAGCTGTTGAGCCGGATTTCATCATTGCCGATGAGCCAATCTCTGCACTAGATGTGTCGATCCAAGCGCAGGTCGTCAACTTAATGAAAGAATTGCAAGAAGAAAAGGGCTTAACGTATTTATTCATTGCCCATGACCTTTCCATGGTGAAATATATCAGCGATCGTATCGGTGTGATGTATTTTGGGAAATTGGTTGAGCTGGCACCAGCGAATGAATTATATGAAAACCCGCTTCATCCATATACAAAATCATTACTATCTGCGATTCCGCTTCCAGATCCTGATTATGAGCGTAACCGCAAACGGATTAAATACGATCCATCTGTTCATAAAGGAACAAATACGGAATTTCGTGAAGTGAAGCCAGGTCACTTTGTCAGCTGTACTGAGGAAGAATTCAAAGAGATCAAAGCAAAACAATAAGAACAGAGAAGAAGCACTGCGATATCAGTGCTTCTTTTTTTATTTTACAAAAAAACAAGTTGATGGTAATTTTTATGTAAAGTGAGTAAACCAGGAGGAAATCAAATGTTGTTATGGAAGACGTTTCGCTATTCATGTCTTCACTTTTTTATCGTCACGATGCTTTTTTCAATATCTTTTTTATCGAAACCAAACGGGGGAAAGTGGATGATCGTATTTTTAGTGCTCATTTGCATCATTTCGTTTTCGGTTGAATTTGCTCTGTATCGGCGCACGAATGAACAGAAGGAAGAAGTCCGGCGTATGAAGTACCTTTATTTCATCATGTTTCAGATCGCCATGACACTTCTTTTGTTTACTTGCTTTCAAATGCTCATGAATCGTTCGATATAAAACTTTTTTGCTTTCTCTTGAAAAAAAGTGAAACCACCAATGGCATTGCTGCGTCTTACTAGTACAGGCGTTTAAATAGCAGGAAATCGGGAATAGATAAGGAAGTGGTTCTTAACTACATCATAAGGAGCGGATCCATGAATTGGTATGAAAAGCTCAGTGAATACTTCCCGATAGAAGAAATGAAGTCAAAAGAGCATATGGAAGCTTTATTAAAGGAAAGAAGTGATATTTATCATAAAGAAGAAGGGCCTCATCATGTGATGATGTACGCTGAATTTGATTCTTTCATCTTTATTGATTATTTATTTGTTTCCAAGGATGCAAGAGGTGAAGGCCTCGGCTCAAAGCTCATTCATAAGCTGAAGGAAAAAAGAAAACCGATCTTGCTTGAGGTCGAGCCTGTAGATGAAGATGATGCAGATACTGCAAAACGCCTAAAGTTTTATCAGAGAGAGCACTTCAAGCATGCTGAATCAATTGGTTATAAACGCAGGTCACTTGCAACGAATGAAGTGAACCGCATGGAAATTCTTTATTGGTCGCCTCGTACAGATAATGAGGAAGAAATGATGGAGGCCATGAGAAAGACGTACGAAAGAATCCATACGTATAAAGACGAAGAATGGTATGGACAATCGTATGAGGATGTTGATGATGTGCTGAAACTCATTGAAAATAGAAAACAAAAAAATATTTTCGATCATCTCGACTAAATGAGAATGTTCAGACTTCAAACATCAGCACAAAAAGAATGAAATTGTCTAGTTTTTGTCACAAAAATTGCAAGAAAATCTGTTCACACTTACTTTTTTATAGTATAATCACTATAAAGATTACTTATTTAGAACAATTTTAATTTAAGAATACAGATCAATATTCATTCTACAAATTGAGGAGTGAAGATTTATGGTAACATTATACACATCACCAAGCTGTACATCATGTAGAAAAGCAAGAGCGTGGTTAGAAGAGCACAATATTCCATACCAAGAGAGAAATATCTTTTCTGAGCCTCTTTCAATCGATGAAATCAAAGAGATTCTTCGTATGACGGAAGATGGTACAGATGAAATTATCTCAACACGTTCTAAAGTATTCCAAAAACTAAATGTAAATGTTGAGACAATGCCGCTTCAACAATTGTATAAACTAATCAATGAGCACCCTGGTCTTCTAAGACGTCCAATTATTTTGGATGAAAAAAGACTGCAAGTTGGGTACAACGAAGATGAAATTAGACGTTTCCTTCCTAGAACGGTTCGTACATTCCAACTTCGAGAAGCTCAGCGACTCGCTAACTAATAGACAACACGAAAAGCTGCCGATCATTTGGCAGCTTTTTTTATTTATTTTCAGCCGTTTGTTCGTAAAAGAGACTGGCTAAAATAACGGTTGCGACGGTTAAAAAAGGAAGCAACAATTCAAGTGTTGTATGCTGCGCCATAAATTCATTCAGTTTTACATCACGGACAATCATTTCTCCGCCAGTAAAAGCTAAAAGGGCACTCCCTCCGTATAAAAGAATCGGAAACTTGGTTAGTGCTGCATGAATCAGCTTACTCCCCCAAATAATAATCGGAACTGAAATCATTAAGCCAAAGGCAGTGAGCACCATGTTCCCCTTAGCTGCCCCTGCAACAGCGATCACATTATCAAGTGACATAAAAAGATCTGCAATCACGATGGTCTGAACAGCACGCCAAAGGGAGCCGCTGCTTTTAATCCGAATGGATTCTTTCTTTTGTTCAATTAACAAATTGTATCCTATATAAAGGAGAAAGAGACCGCCGATAAATTGCAAATAGGGGATGGTCAATAAATAAACGGCAGCACCAGTCATGGTGATTCTCATCAGCACTGCCAAAAGTGTGCCGATCCATATGGCTTTGTTTCGTTTTTCATTTGATAAGCTTCGACTGGCCATCGCAATGATTAATGCATTATCTCCGCCTAATATGAGGTCTATGCCAATAATCATCAGTAAGGATACGATCCACTCTGTTTCCATCCAGTTCACCTCATTTCACTAAAATAGCTCGTACAACCAATATATGAGGACAATTCAAATATATGTTTCTGCAAGTTTTCTCTGCAAAAAATGCGTTTTTATTTCTTTTATTCATGTTTTATCATAAAATAGACAGTACACAGCAATACCTCATTTCTTTAAATGGTTAACATGTAGACGGAACGGGTAAAGTGTAGTAAAGTACTATTAATTGGGAGCTTGTATGTCCCTTCAACATCTTATATAGAAGGGAAGGTTGGCAAAATGGAAATCGAAAGAATAAATGAACATACAGTCAAATTTTATATTTCCTACGGTGATATTGAAGATCGCGGTTTTGACCGTGAAGAGATTTGGTATAATCGTGAGCGCAGTGAAGAGCTGTTCTGGGAAGTGATGGACGAAGTGCACGAAGAAGAAGAATTTGCAGTAGAGGGACCACTTTGGATTCAAGTACAGGCACTTGACAAAGGTCTTGAAATTGTCGTGACAAAAGCCCAACTTTCTAAAGATGGACAAAAGCTCGAATTGCCGATTCCAGAAGATAAAAAAGATCAAACAGATGAAGAAAGTTTAGATGCTCTGCTTGATGATTTTCATAAAGAAGAGCAAGATCAAGAAGATCATAATGAGAAGGACAAAAAACTTCAACTTCAGTTCGTATTGAAAATGGATGACTTTGAAGATTTGATTGCACTTTCTCAATTAAATATGCAGGATTTTACGACAAGTTTATATTCGTTTGAAAACCGTTATTATCTATATGTTGACTTCCACGAGGATTTGTCAGATGAGCAGGTGGAGAATAAGCTTAGTATTCTGCTTGAATATGCTCATGAATCAGTGGTCAGCATCTACAGACTGCAAGAATACGGTCAGCTGATTGTCAAAGAGAATGCGCTTGAAACAATTCAACAGCACTTCTCGTAACAACCAAAAGTCGATTTCTATAGAGGAATCGACTTTTTTATCTGAATGAAAAAGTAAATAAAGTGATCGGCAAGGAGAAAATGAAATGAGAAATGTAGTCAAAGTTCTATTTTTTCTTATCATTACGATAGGTGCTTATTTGATTATCCAAATTTTTGCCGGTGATCTAGCGGTAAGTGTATTAAGTTCCGTCAGTGTTCTATTCACTTTATCGATTATCTTCATCGGGTTTGTCATTTTCTTAGAAAACAGAAATCCCTCTCAAACGATTACGTGGCTTGTGCTGCTTGGGAGCTTTCCGCTTTTCGGGTTTTTGTTTTATATTTTCTTTGGACGCAATATTAAAAAGCGCAGACTTTTTGAAAAGAAAGCGGTACTGGATGAACAGCTTGTTCAGGAAGATGAACGTATCCACAGAGAAGCAATTGAAAAAATGACTCATATGGGTGACCATCAGCAGCTCTTATTTAAGCTGGCCCACAGACTTGGACATACCCCTATTACGTATCGCACATCCTCTAAAGTTCTGACCAATGGAGAAGAAACGTTCTCTCATATTTTTGAAGAGATCAAAAAAGCAACACATCACATTCATCTAGAATATTATATTCTCCGTCATGATGATCTGGGACAAGAATTAAAGGACATTTTAATCGAGAAAGCAAAAAGTGGTGTGATTGTCCGCTTTTTATATGATGATGTAGGCAGCCTAAAACTCTCCCGTCAATATATTGCTGACTTAGAAAAGGCTGGCGTGCAGATCGTTCCGTTTTTACCAGTGAGACTGCCCTTATTAAATAATAAAATCAACTTCCGAAATCACCGGAAAATCGTGGTGATTGATGGAGAAGTAGGATTTGTCGGAGGACTTAACATTGGGGACGAATATATGGGTAGAAGCAGACAATATGGATTTTGGCGTGATACACACCTGATGATTAAAGGTGAGGCTGTTCGTGATTTGCAGCAGATTTTTATGCAGGATTGGTATTACATGACCAATGAAAGATGCTCGGGTGTGGATTATTTTAAAGATTTCAGCCATATGGAGAGTCGAGCAGAAGGCGTACAAATGATTGCGGGTGGTCCTGATAAACAGTGGGAAGTCATTAAAAATCTTTTTTTCTCCATGATTATCTCCGCCAAAAAATCAATTTGGATTGCTTCACCTTATTTTGTACCTGATGATGATATTTTGTCCGCACTGAAAATTGCTGCGTTGAGCGGAGTCGATGTGCGAATCATTGCGCCGAAAAATCCAGATAAACGCATCGTATTTCATGCGTCCCGTTCATACTTCCCCGAACTTTTAGAAGCAGGTGCGAAGGTATACGAATATGATCAAGGCTTTATGCATAGCAAGTTTATCATTGTGGATAGTGAGCTAGCATCAATTGGTACAGCAAATATGGATATGAGAAGTTTTCATCTGAACTTTGAAGTGAATGCTTTCCTCTATAAAACAAAAAGCACAGAGAAGCTGGTCAACGATTTCTTAGGTGATTTAGAGCAGTCGCATGAAATTGTTCCAGAAGAATTTGCGAAGAGACCTTTGAGGGTGAGGCTGTTTGAATCAACAGCAAGATTGTTATCACCACTTTTATAAAAATTGTATTTCCCCCTTTTCTAAAAGGGGGATTTTTGATTTTACTAAGGGAAAGCAGGTTGAAATCGTGTTTTGACACGGTAAAAGTTCATTTTCGATATTCGCTTTCTTGTGAGAGAAAAAGCTATAATACGGTCATCAAAGAGCAAGGGGCGAAATATATGAATGCAGCGATCATGGAGAATGGCAAGCTGGTTCGCATCACACAACATCTGACTAAAAGGCGGCTAGAGCATGTAAGAGCTACGTGCAAATTTTACTGTCCTGAATGTAGGCAGGAGGTTCTATTAAAGCTAGGTGAGCATCGTGTCCATCATTTTGCACATAAACAGCTCTCGGCATGTCCATTAGCGTCCACCGGTGAAACAGCTTATCATCAGGCAGGGAAAATGGCTCTTAAGGATTGGCTCACGCAGCTTGGATATGAGCCGTTACTAGAGAAATATGTTTCAAACATTCAGCAGCGCCCTGATGTGACCGTTGCTATAGAAAATAAAAGCTATGCCATCGAATTTCAATGTGCAAATATTTCGTGGAAAGAGCTACATAAACGAACGGAAGGTCTCCATGCTGCGGGGCTCTATCCTATATGGATCATAGAGGCGAATCGTTTAAAACGAATGGCTGGCCAACTCTTTTCATTCTCCTCCATTCATTGGGGAATTTTAAGGCAGTCAAAGAATAGGAGACTCATTTTTTATTGTCCGATCCAAAATAGATTCATCCACCTGGATCAACTTCTCGTGTTTCAGCCAACGAAAATATGTGCCTCAATGACCGTTAGACCGCCTTCAGCTTATCGCCAACTACCAGCACTCTTATCTGTTTCCTCGAGCAATCATCAATTGTATAAAGAGTGGCTCAAGTGTATTCGGCAATTTAGGGAGCGGCCACCCCGCATTTTAGCAAATGAAAGCAAGCGTTTAAGAACCATTTTTTATGAGCATCATCAAACAGCATGGCCATTTCTACCGACAGAATTATTTATCCCCCTGACAGAAGCATATATCTTTTCAAGCCCTGTTTATGTGTGGCAAGGATGTCTTTATGATTGGATGGTTAGAAAGGGAAAAGAACAAGTGACCATTCATCTACTTTTAAAAGAAATTAAGCGATGTGTCCAGAATAAAGAAGTGAAGCTCCGATATACCAATGTCACAATAGAAGAAATCAAAGGGGTGATCATTTCATATGTACGGGCGCTTGTGAATCTAGGGTTTTTATACATGACGAAAGAGGGTAATTATCAAGTAACGTCGAATCAAAAGCCTATACAAACAGCAGATGAAGCGATAAAACGAGATGCTTTCTTATTTCATTAGCATGTTTCATGCCCACTTTGATCATGATAAGAAAAAGGTGGTGCTGCTATTGAATAGAAAGAAACGCTTTTTTCTCATTTTTTTAGTTTGTTTGGTATTTATTTCTGCATATGATTTGACAAATATAGTTCAAAACAAAGAAGATAAATACAACACCAATTTCTTTCACTTTCCGAAAGGTTGGTTCAACACAACTCATGCAAGGGGGATTCATATGACTTCACAAAATAACAACAATCATTTACCAGACAGAAGCGAAGTAAAAGAAGAAAACAAATGGCGCCTTGAAGATATTTTTGAAAGTGTCGATTCTTGGAATAAGGAATTCGAAGCTGTAAAAAAAGAAATTCCGAAGCTCGCCCAATTTAAAGGCAAGCTGGCCCATTCTGCTGATGTCTTGTATGAAGCCCTAACATTTCAGGATCAACTTTCTGAAAAGCTTGGCAAGCTTTATACATATGCGCACATGAAATACGATGAAGATACAACAAATTCATCATTTCAGGCTTTAAATGATAAAGCATCCAATTTATTTACACAGCTGTCTAGTACATCTGCCTATATTGTTCCGGAAATTTTATCTATTCAAGAAGATAAGCTGCAGCAATTCATTTTGGAAAAAGAAGAATTAAAACTTTATTCTCACGCTCTCGAAGAAATTAACAAAGAGCGTCCGCATATTTTAAGTGAGGAGCAAGAAGCTTTATTAGCTGAAGCCTCTGAACCTTTATCAACATCATCCACTACGTTTAGTATGTTTAATAATGCAGATATTTCGTTCCCTTCTGTTAAGGATGAAAATGGAGAAGAAAAGAAAATTACTCATGGCAACTTCATTACCTTTTTAAACAGTGATGATCGTGAAGTGAGAAAGAATGCTTTTAAAGCCGTTTATAAAACGTATGATCAATATAAGAATACTTTGGCGTCTACACTCAGCGGCTCGATTAAAAAGGATAATTTTTATGCGAAAGTACGTCATTACAAATCTGCAAGAGAAGCAGCGTTATCACGCAACAGTATTCCTGAAGAAGTGTATGACAATCTAATTGATACAGTTCATCAATATTTACCGTTATTACACCGCTACATTGAATTGCGTAAAAAGGTATTAAAGCTTGATGAAGTGCACAATTATGACTTGTATACACCATTAGTAAAAGATGCTGGCATGAAGCTGACCTATGATGAAGCAAAGGATTATATGCTGAAAGGGTTAGCGCCATTAGGAGAAGAATATGTTTCGGTATTAAAAGAGGGACTCGAAAATCGCTGGGTAGACGTTTATGAGAATAAAGGGAAACGAAGCGGCGCGTATTCTTCTGGAAGCTATGGTACGAATCCTTATATCTTAATGAACTGGCAAAATAATATTGATAATTTATTTACACTGGCTCATGAATTTGGTCACTCTGTTCATAGCTACTATACAAGAAAGCATCAGCCATATCCGTACGGAAACTACAGCATTTTTGTAGCGGAAGTAGCTTCTACAACAAATGAAGCATTACTAGGCGAATACTTACTCAATCATTTAGAGGACAAAAAGCAGCGCTTGTATGTGCTCAATCATTTGTTAGAAGGATTTAGAGGGACGGTATTCAGACAAACGATGTTTGCAGAGTTCGAGCACCTGATTCATGTGAAAGCGCAAGAAGGGGAGGCATTAACGCCAGAGTTTATGACGAACCTGTATTACGACCTGAATAAGAAGTATTTTGGCGAAGGTATGGTTGTGGATAAGGAAATCGGATTAGAATGGACGCGAATTCCGCATTTCTATTACAACTATTATGTGTATCAATATGCCACAGGCTATAGTGCGGCTCAGGCATTAAGTAAACAAATTTTAGAAGAAGGGAAACCTGCGGTGGAGCGCTATACAGACTTCCTTAAAGCAGGAAGCTCTGACTATCCAATCAACGTGCTGAAAAAAGCTGGTGTAGATATGGCATCGAAAGAGCCAATTGAGGCAGCATGTCAATTGTTTGAAGAAAAATTAAAGGAAATGGAAGAGCTCATCTCAAAGACTGGTGAGTAACGAGAAGACTTCTGTCAGATGTGTGAGTGCAAACTCACCTTTTGGCAGGAGTTTTTTCTTGAAATAAAAAAGACCAGATTGTTGACAAAGGGCTAAAATGAACTTGATTTTAGCCCTTGGACTTCTTTTTAGCGTGATAGAAAACCTTTGCAGGACTGACACCGAATGCGAGGTTTTGCCTACACGCTAGACCTCGTCTATATGAACGAGGTTTGTACATTCAATGATTACGTTTTAAAACCTTTGAAGGTTTTCCGGTGATTCATTCGATAGAGTGTAAAGAGAATGGAAGCGAATAGGAGTGGAGACGTTAGGTAAAGAGGCAGCATCTTCATTAAGCCTAATATATTTAAACAGAAACATAAGCCAATGGCAACAAGTCCAATGGTTGTGCTGCGCATGCAGATCCCCCCATTTTTTTGTTACTTTCACTATATGAAAGTGACAGTCCTCTTATGTTTTGTGACAAAAATATGAACATATAGTATATCGGTTGTCATAAGTCGACAAAATTTGATATACTACAGATGTGAAATTAATCACATACAAACATTACCCCTTTGTTTGACCGTGAAAAATTTCTCCCATCCCCTTTGTTGTCGTTAAGACATAGTGAAACCGCGCTTATCCCGGCGCGGTTTCTTCGTACTTATAAATAGAACAAGTGTTCTTTTGGGGGGTAAAGAAAAAAACATGGGTCAGCACCCATGTTCATTCTCACAGCGGTAGACATCAAGATCTGAATGATTGTCTCCTTCTGTATAACGCCAAAACATTTCCTGATGTACTTGTACACGTTCTACCTTTTTAGCGAATGCGAGCTTTTTCATCTCGCGTTCAACTTCTTCAAGGGTCAGGTCATATACAACGGCAATTTCTTTTGCTGATGCAAATTGAAAGTAAGCGATAAACCATTCAATTGGCGGTCGTTCTGAAGGTGTTGGTTTTTCGCCAATCATTTCAAAGAGAATTTCCTCGTAAATATCATAAGAATATGCACCTGAAATCTTTAATCCTTCTTCACCATTTATCGTATTAAAAAAGGCGAAAGTGGGAAGCTCAGACACATCCATTTCAGCTGCGATTTTCATATCACATTGGAGCGCTTTGACAGCACTTTGAGAATGGATATCTCGCTGGAACTCTTCAATGTCCAGTCCAGCCGTTTTTGCATTTTCTAGCAAGACTTGTTCACTGGTGACGTCCTGCTGATGGCAAAAAAGCGATTCTTGAATGAGTCGTAAAAATTTCATTCCGCATTTTCTGCCCTGAAGTTCAGCTGCTTTTAATGCAAGAGAGGCGAGATAAGGTGATGTCACAATTTGTTCAGACAGCATTTGTTCTTTTTTGGTCTGAGTTTTCGTGGCAAATTTCCCCCACGCTTCGGTTAGTAAATGTTTTTTTCGTTTCCGGTTCAAAGCATTAATACTAGAACTTGTAACCGTTCGTAAAGTGAAGAAACGGCCATATTTCATTTTCAACTTTTTAATTGATGGCTCTAATAACCAGCAGTCCGGGCTGAGAGGATCAATGAATACATAGATTTCAATCGGCTTTTGAGGATGTCCGTGACAATGTGAGAAATATTGCTCATGCGGATTGCAGCTCAAGATCGTCCGTCCTTTTCAGGTATTTGGTTGACCATGTGACGAGCCGTCAAAGACAGTCGCTCAAATAAAAAGTCACGAATATCGCCGGTTAGTCCTACTTGATCCATTGCATCCTCCATGCATTCAAGCCATGCGTCCGCCCGCTCCTCAGTAATCGGAAAAGGGAGATGTCTCGCCCGTAGCATTGGGTGACCATGCTCCTCAGTATAAAGCGGCGGTCCGCCTAAATATTGAGTTAAGAACTGTTTTTGTTTTCTTGCTGTTTCTTTTAAGTCATCCGGGAAAATAGGATGAAGCAAAGGATGACACTTTACATTTTCATAAAAAGTATCAACAAGTTGCGATAGAAGTTCCTCTCCAACCGCTTCGTAAGGTGCGTTAAACGATTGTACCATGTTGACTACTCCTTTAACTCGTAGCTAATAGGATGGCTCACCCTATTGCGAATTTCATGTATTTCAAAAGTGATATTCAGTTTGTTCTATTTTGTTGTTTCTATTCTTGTATACTTATTTTAACAACCTCTACTCAATTCCACAAACAAACCGCTTTGGTCCTTTGGGAATAGTGAGGGAAACAGGGTCCGTGTTCAATTGACCATATCATAACACATTCAGTCAAAAAAGGGTGAAAAGCGACATACAAAAAACCGAAGAGGTTATTCTCTTCGGTTTAGGCGAAATATTGAGCTGTGATTTTCTTTACATAATTTTGTGTTTCTTTAAATGGAGGAATGCCTCCGTACTTATCTACATTCCCTGAGCCTGCGTTATAAGCGGCTAAGGCAAGTGAGACATTTCCATTATATTTTTGCAGCATTTGTTTTAAATACTTCGTTCCGCCTTCAATGTTTTGGGCTGCATCAAAGGCATTGTTCACGCCAAGTGATTTAGCAGTAGACGGCATAAGCTGCATCAGTCCAAGTGCACCAGCATGGCTGACAGCATTCGTGCGATAACCGGATTCTTGCTTGATCACTGCGTGGATCAGCTTTTCTGGAACTCCGTGCTTTTGAGCCATTTGTGAGACGATCTGATTAATCTCTTTTGATGAAGAGCCTGAAACAGCTTTTTGAAGCGGTGGTGTGTAGCTGTTATTTAAGACGTTTCCAATACCATTTGCGGTATTCAATTGGCTGTCATTTGCATAAAGAGACTGAGATTGAAGCTGTTCACTGCCCGCTATCGCAGATAAATATGGATTCATGCGTGCATATTGCGTGTTCGGAGACGTTGATGGGTCCGATCCCATGAAAGCAGAAATGGAAAGCGGGAGACGAGATAATTCTGATCCGCCTAAAAAATCTTGCAACAGCGACTGGAATGAAGTCTCAGCGCTTGATTCTTGTCCAGCTGTGAGTTGTGTTTGTCCATTATCAGATTGTAACGTTTTGAGTGCTTGAAGCTGCATAAAGGATTGAAGTTGATTGACGTTCATCATGTTCCTCCTTCAAGGAATTCATCTATTCTTTTGTTTTCATTTTTTCTTCATAAAAACGTACGACTTTGTTTTTCGTGTGTCTTGGTGGGATCTGAAATTGCTGAAGCAATGCTGTGAAAGCGACTTGTCCAATGTCTAAATCGCTTACTTCAAATTCAAGTTCATAGTCCTCTACTGTTAAATATCGGCTGTGATCCAAAACAATTAAGCCTTCTTTGATCATTTTTTCTGCTCTTGACGTTTCCAGTGAACCAAAATACACGATTTGATCCTTTTGAATGTGAAGGTGTACTAATCTGTCTGCTACTTCACCTTCTGGCAGGTGGAAATGTTCAAGACTTTCGGGAGGGTCGATCGTTTGGTGCGTTTCCAAAAGGCCGATCTCATGCGGTTCCTTTAATGTAAGGACCCACTGCCCGCCTTTTTCTCTCGTTCGTAATGCAGCGAATTTGGATTTTATATCAAATTGTGGTGTATCAAAATAATAGTTGGTTTGAGTGTGGAAGTCCTCGTCCTTTAATTGAAAATATTCTTTTAGCTGTTCAAATTCTTCTTTCATTAATAATTGTTTTAGTTCTATCTCAATTTCCTGTGCCATTTTGACATCAACCTTTCATTTAGAGGAAATATGATTATTGTACATGAAAAGCTTCTTTTTTTCTTATTTATTCCTTAAAAAGAGACGTATATAGATGCTAAATGAGGCAAAATGAACAACGAAATGGAGAAATCAAATTTTCTCAAAAAGTTCGGTTTATCAATATTGAACTTGATATGATAAAATAAAGCTGTACTTTGTTGTAAAGGAGATCATGATGCAAAACAGAATTGAAATCACAGAAGCAACTTTAAAAGAAGACAGGCTGATCTTGACGGTCCAGTCAGATGAGCAAATTCAAAAAGCAAAAGCATCAGGACAAATGCTTGTTGATTCTGATCACTTTGCGTTCGTTTACATACTTGAGACTGAGGAGTCTTTTACGTATCTTATTTTAGGAGAACATACATGGGCTCCATTAAAAGAAGCAATGAATCGTGAAATCCCTGTCTATTTGGCGGCGGAAGAGCAAACGCTAGAACTCATTCAACTTCATCAGGAATTAAACTATTTAATCGACAATATTAAAGACAATGCCAATTACGGAGATATGGAAGAGAAAGTGAAGAGCACATTCCTCTGAAATAATTAGGTATTTGGAATTGGGGGAAGTTTCATGGACAAAAAACAATGGGATCAATTCCTCGCACCATATAAGCAAGCAGTCGAAGAATTAAAAGTGAAACTAAAAGGCATTCGAAAACTGTATGAATTTGAGGATGACCATTCACCAGTAGAATTTGTCACTGGCCGAGTGAAACCCGTTGCCAGCATATTGGAAAAGGCAAAGCGTAAAAACATCCCGATGCATGAGATTGAAACGATGCAGGATATTGCAGGGCTTCGCATTATGTGCCAATTTGTAGAAGATATACAAGTCGTCAAGAAAATGCTCCAGTCACGAAAAGATTTCGTGGTTGTAGATAAACGCGACTATATTGCAGAACATAAAGAAAGCGGATACCGCTCGTACCACCTTGTTGTGTTATATCCGCTGCAAACGATCAATGGAGAGAAGCAGCTCCTCGTCGAAATCCAAATCCGTACATTAGCCATGAATTTTTGGGCGACCATCGAGCATTCTCTGAATTATAAATATAGCGGGAATATCCCGGAGAAGGTCAAGCAGCGCCTTCAAAGAGCTTCTGAGGCAGCATCTCTTCTTGATGATGAGATGTCTGAAATAAGAGGCGAAATTCAAGAAGCACAAGTGGCTTTTTCCCGGAAAAAGAAAAACGATAGCTGAGCCTGAGCTTAAACAAATATGATGCTGCTTTCTCGTCGCAGCAAGGTGGAAAAGGAGAAGAATTCATGAAATTTGCAGTTTCTTCGAAAGGGAATTCTGTATCTGACACACTTAAAAATAAAATACAGACCTACTTATTGGATTTTGGAATGGAATTAAATGAAGAGGAACCCGATCTCGTCATTACAGTTGGCGGAGACGGAACCCTTTTATACGCTTTTCACCGGTATAGCAACCGTCTGAACGAAACCGCTTTTGTCGGCGTACATACAGGCCATCTTGGTTTTTATGCGGACTGGGTCCCGAGTGAAATTGAAAAGCTTGTGTTAGCCATTGCCAAAACGCCTTATCATATTGTGGAATATCCGATTCTTGAAGTCATCGTCAGGTACAACGATGGGGGCAGGGAAGAAAAATATTTAGCAATGAATGAATGTACGATTAAAAGTATGGAAGGTACACTTGTGGCAGATGTTGAGATTAGGGGTCAGCTTTTTGAAACATTCAGAGGAGATGGTCTTTGTTTGTCTACACCATCTGGCAGTACAGCCTATAATAAGGCACTTGGCGGGGCTATTATTCACCCATCCATTAGGGCGATCCAGCTGGCAGAAATGGCTTCAATCAACAACAGAGTGTTTAGAACGGTCGGTTCGCCGCTCATTTTGCCGGACCACCATACGTGTGTGATCAAACCGATTAATGATGTGGATTTTCAGGTGACGATAGATCATTTGTCGCTGCTGCATAAAGATGTGAAATCCATTCAATGCCGAGTGGCAGACGAGAATGTCCGGTTTGCCCGATTTAGACCATTTCCGTTTTGGAAAAGGGTGCAAGATTCCTTTATCGGCAAAGGAGAATAAGAAAGAGGTTGTTCTCGCTGGAATACTTTAAGATAAACAAAACCATATCAGCCAAAGAAGAAGGCAGGCTGCTGAAGGATTACTTAATCGATCTTGGCATTTCAAAACGAATGCTGACAGATATTAAATTTGATGGCGGTGACCTTCTGATTAATGGAGAGCATGTGACCGTGAGATATGAGCTACGCGAGGGAGACAGGCTCACCATTTTATTTCCCGAGGAAAAAGTGAGTGAAGGGCTAAAACCTGCGGCCATTCCGCTTGATATTTTATTTGAGGACGAGCACGTGCTTGTGCTGAATAAAAAGCCGTATATCCCATCGATTCCTTCTCGAGAGCACCCTGAGTATAGTATTGCAAATGGGGTGCTTCACCATTATGCTGAACAGTCCGTTCGGCTGACTGTCCATTTGGTGAACCGTCTTGATCGTGATACTTCTGGTGTCATGTTAGTCGCTAAACATCGCTTTGCACACAGCCTTTTATCAAAGGCGCAGAAAAAAGGGGAAGTCAAGCGAACGTATAGAGCCATTACACATGGCATGATCACGCAAAAGGAAGGAACAATTAGAGCAAAAATTGCTCGAAAAGGGGACAGCATTATTGAACGAATGGTGGATGAATCTGGTCAGGAAGCCGTAACACATTATACGGTGCGGGCGGTACATACTCATTTAGATATGTCTGATGTGTCCCTTACCCTTGAAACGGGAAGAACTCATCAAATTCGTGTTCACATGCAATTCCTTGGTCATCCGCTTGTTGGAGATACGCTATATGGTGGAACAAGCGAGAGAATAGGCAGGCAGGCACTTCATAGTGAAACCCTTGTTTTTCCGCATCCGATAACAGGGGAGTCCATGACCTTTTCGGCTCCTTTGCCGGATGATATGACATTATTGCTTCAGTAAACAAGTAAACCCGGTCACCTGTCATGGTGGACCGGGTTTTTTATTGCATGAAATGCTGAAATCTTGAATCATCATATGACATAGATGAAGGAACAGATACTGTCTCAAGCTCTGGATATCTAAGGGCAGAGAGCTTGTGGCCAAAGACGCAGCCTGTATCAATGTTAACCGTTCTACCGATAAATCTTGGTTCTTTTACGGGTGTATGCCCGTACACAATCCATGGTTTTCCGTGATATTCCTTTGCCCAGTCCTTCCTGACAGGTCGACCGTCTGGCCATGTTTCTCCGGTGACTGCTCCAAATAATAGATAAGACCTCATCTGTTTGTTCGGTTTTTTGCCAATATCCTTTTCCTTCATCGCTGCGTGTGCAATGATCAGTTCATTCGGAATCAGTACATCATAAAGCGGTGCCTTTTCAAATAAATGTTTAAATTCACGTGATAAAATGGTTTGTTCATCATGCGGCAGGTTTTTGATTTCATTCACTGTTGTTTCAATGCCATGCAGTAATTTTACGGGATTTCCTTTCAAATAGCGATACAGCTTAAAACAATGGTTACCAGGCACATAGCGGATTGCGCCCTTAGAATAGGCGTGTATGACAAATTGCATGACGGCAACTGATCGAGGGCCGCGGTCTGTTAAATCACCAACAAGGGCCAGTGTTCTCTTATCAGGGTGGACAGGTAGTCCATGTTTGAGTTCGTATCCTAGTTTGTGTATGAGGGTAAGCAGCTCTTCGTAGCAGCCGTGGATATCGCCGATGATATCGAATTTCATAAAGGTTCCTCCTGATTTTTTCATCCATTGATCGGATATAAAGAAGTTTGAATTTTAGAAAATATAACGAATGGCTTTCATTTCATTTGCGCAATTGTTAGAATCAATGCTTTAACGTAAAACTTAAAAATTAAACATGAATGTTAGGAGGCTTTAGCCAATGGAGCATACATCTGTTTCATCACTTGTTGTCGTTATTATTGTAGCCTTTTTCACCCCCATTTTATTGCACCGATTTAAGCTGACCATCCCGGTCGTTGTCGCTGAAATCATCATGGGGCTCATCATTGGAAAAAGCGGTCTTCAACTAGTTGTTGAACACGACGCATGGCTAGATACGTTATCCATGCTAGGTTTTATTTTTCTTATGTTTTTAAGTGGACTTGAAATAGATTTTTCTTCTTTTGAATCAAAGAAGAAAGCGCGAGAACTACCAAATGGTTTAAAAGAACCGAATACATTTAAAACAGCGACCATTATTTTTGTTGGGGTATTTTGTATGTCCTTTATCCTGTCTTATGCGTTTGTCCTTGCAGGATTTATTCAAAATGCCTTTTTAATGACGCTTATTATTTCCACCATCTCATTGGGTGTGGTGGTTCCTACCTTAAAAGAGGAAAAGTTGATGCAGACGAATATTGGTCAAATCATTTTGCTTGTAGCCGTCATTGCTGATTTGGTGACAATGATTTTACTTGCTGTGTTTTCCTCCATTTATGGCGATGGAACAGGGAACATGTGGTTGCTCTTATTATTATTTACGGCAGGTATTCTTCTTTATTTATTTGGCCGGGTATTTAAGACAAAGTCCATTTTTCAGTCCATGTCAAAAGGAACGGTGCAAATTGGGACAAGAGCCATCTTTACTCTCATTATAGTCTTAGTTGCCTTATCTGAATCACTCGGTGCTGAAAATATTCTTGGGGCTTTTTTAGCAGGTGTGCTTGTGTCTCTTCTTTCGCCTAATAAAGAGCTCGTACAGCAGCTGGACTCGTTTGGCTATGGATTTTTAATTCCGATCTTTTTTGTGATGGTCGGTGTGGACCTGAATATATGGTCACTCTTTAAAGATCCAACCATCATGATCATGATTCCGCTGCTGTTTATCGCATTATTGCTTAGTAAACTCGTTCCGATTCTTTATTTAAAAAAATGGTATGACATGAAAAAAGTCATTGGTTCTGGTTTTTTATTAACCTCGACGTTATCCCTAGTTATTGCTGCTGCAACGATTGGTGAGCGGCTTGGTGTCATTGATCATAAAATGTCAGGAGCCCTTATTCTAGTCGCTGTGCTCACGAGTGTTTTAACGCCTGTTTGGTTTAAGGCGTTATTTAAACAAGAACGTGAAACCAATCATAAAAAGCGTGTGACGTTTATTGGAGCAAATCAGCTGACGTTACCTGTGACGCTTGATTTGCATCAGGATGAATATGACATCCGTATTTTACACGTCTTTCAGGAAAATAAAGAAGCCTTGCTTGCTGACTCCATCTTTGAAGTTGAAGCGATTGAACAATATGACGATGATACGCTCAGGCAGGCTGGCATCGGGCAAGAGGATGTGCTCGTTGTAGCTACAGGCAGTGAAACGAAAAATAAGGAAATTGCTTTATTTGCAAAAGAAGAAGGGTCTAAACAAGTCATTGCAAGTGTTAACAAAGCGGAAGCCGAGCTGACTTTAAAGGAAGCAGGGATCGATACCTTTTCTAACTTCTTATCATCTAAAACGGTGCTGAGGGCATTGATTGAAGCACCTGATGCGATTCGCTTGTTAACAAATGAGGATTCTTCTTTGTATCAAATTCAAATGAACAATCATCGGTATCATAATGTCATGCTGAGGGAATTTCCTTTTACCGGCGATTTGGTGTTTGTCCGTATTTTTAGAGGAATTGACAGCTTAGTACCGCATGGGGATACGACGCTTAGAAGCGGTGACCGCGTGCTTGTGTCTGGCTCCCGGGAGTATGTGGCAGGACTTAGAGCCCAATTAGAGTTGCAATGAACCCTTGACCGATGAACAAATCCTGATTAAGATAGAGGTACAACAATATATGTTTGATCCACTAGGGGAGTCCTTTATAAGGGCTGAGATAAAAGTGTAGACTTTTAGACCCTCATTACCTGAACAGGTTCATACCTGCGTAGGGAAGTGGTGCGGTGTTTGACTATGCTTTTTACAAATTCCAAACCACTTTCCACGCGGAAAGTGGTTTTTTTATATGGAAAAACAGGAGGAGAGGAACATGACATTTTCGAACGAATGTAAAGAAGCAGCAGCTAGATGGTGGAATGGGAGCTTTACACACCCTTTTGTGAAAGGGATTGGTGATGGCACACTTTCACTCGATCGTTTCACTTATTATGTGATGCAGGATTCGTACTATTTAACTCATTTTGCAAAAGTACAATCGTATGGAGCCGCTATTAGTGAGGACTTACATACGACAGGCAGAATGGCATATCATGCGCAGGGTACGTATGAAGCAGAGCTATCACTGCATAGAAAGTTCACAGAACTGCTCCAGATCTCTGATGAAGCGCTGGCAAACTTTAAACCTTCTCCAACTGCTTATGCATATACCTCGCATATGTACCGATCTGTGAAAAGCGGTCGTTTTGAAGAAATTTTAGCCGCATTATTGCCGTGCTACTGGCTTTATTATGAGGTAGGAGAAAAACTGAAACAAACAACGCCTGACCATCCGATTTATCAAGAATGGATTTTGACATATGGCGGGGATTGGTTTAAAGAGCTTGTTTTTGAACAGGTGAACCGTTTTGATGAACTTGCAGAAAAAGCGCCAGAACATGTGCGGGCTAATATGAAAGAAAATTTCGTGATTTCGAGCTATTACGAATACCATTTCTGGGAGATGGCGTATGAAAAAGAAATGTGGCAAACAGCATGCTTAGATGGGGTTGGTGCAAATGGAACTCCATGCAGTGACAAATGATATGCTTCCTGTCAGGGAGCTCATCAAGCAAATAAAAGACATTGCGTCTGAAGTAGACTTTATTCATATTCGTGAACGATCGAAGGCAGCAGGTGAGCTGGTTCACCTCGTGAAACAACTCCTAGCAGAAGGTGTTCCGAAAGAAAAGCTGATTATAAATGACCGAGTTGACGTTGCGCTGCTGACCAATATTCACCGGGTTCATCTTCCAGGACACAGCTTTTCGCCAAAGGAATTAAGACAAAAATTTCCTCACCTCCATGCGGGGGTATCGGTTCATTCGATAGAAGAAGCCAAAGCAGCAGAGAAGAACGGGGCAGAGTATGTCATGTTTGGGCATGTGTATGATACCGCATGCAAACCCGGACTACAGGCGAGAGGCATAAAGATTGTGGAAAACATGACTTCTGCGCTGTCCATTCCAGTCGTTGTCATTGGTGGAATCACACCAGAACGACTGCCAGAATTGATGCATGTTGATTTAAAGGGAATAGCCGTCATGTCGGGGATTTTTGCTCATCCTCATCCGCGCAAAATGGCGCAAACATTTTCTAAAAAGCGAAAGGAGAATCCTTATGAACAAGCATTATGATGTTGCAATCATTGGTGGTGGAATCATAGGGATGTCGATCGCTTATCACCTTGTAAAAGCAGGAAAGCAGATTGTCTTATTTGAGGCAAATGAGATCGGGAAGCAAACGACGAGTGCGGCTGCTGGCATGCTGGGTGCACATGCTGAAGGAGAAGGTGATGAGGATATTTTCTTTCAAGTAGGCAGACAAAGTCAGGTTTTATATGAAAAATTAACGGTCGACCTTCAGCGTGAATCGGGCATTGATATTCGGACATCAGTGGGCGGGATTATGAAGGTGGCTTTTACAGAACAAGAAAAGCGAGCGCTTTGCCGGATGCAGCATTTGCCCACATTTGAATGGCTTGAAGCAAGCAGCGTAAAAGAACGTATGCCTCAAATAGCAGATAACATCGTAGGAGCAGGATTGATAGCAGATGATGTACATGTCGAGCCATATGCGGTATGCAGGGCTTTTTGGCAGGCGGCTGTTCGGCACGGAGCGGATGTGAAGGAGTTTACCCCCGTTATCGATGTGAAGAGGGGAAAAGAAACATTGACAGTCAGTACAGCTAAAGGCATCTTCACATGTGATCATCTGACTGTAGCAAGTGGTGTATGGTCAGGCCGTTTTTTAGAAGAACTGGGGTTATCACACTCTCTCTATCCTGTAAAAGGAGAATGCGTGTCTGTTTGGAATAACGGTCCAGCGCTTGCACACACCATCTATCATGATCATTGTTATATCGTTCAAAGGGATAGCGGTAAGCTAGTGATTGGTGCAACGATGAAACCGAATGACTGGCAGGCCGTTCCGACACTTGGCGGTATTGAAGCAGTTATTCACAAAGCATCTCAGCTCATGCCTTCTATTCGAGAGATGCCGATTGATCAATGCTGGGCAGGTCTTCGGCCAGCGACAAGCGACCGACACCCCTATATTGGAAAACATCCAGAAGACGAGCGTATTCTTTTTGCAACGGGACATTACCGAAATGGCATTTTACTTGCGCCAATTACGGGGGAAATCATTCGCGGCTTAATAGCGGGCGAGTCTGTTCACAAGGAATGGCTTCATGCGTTTCGTATTGGGCGAAAGGAGGCATTGTTCGTATGAAAATTCAATTGAATGGAAGAATGGTTGATTTCGATAAGGAAAATGGCACGATTTTTGATCTGCTATCAGCCTATCAACTTGAAAACCGAGTGGTGATCGTTGAAAAGAACCAAGAAATTATAGATAAAGAAGCCTATCAACAGGTAAAAATTCAATCAAATGACACGATTGAAATCGTTCACTTTGTAGGAGGAGGATGACACCATGCTGCGTATTGGCGGAAAAACATTTACATCAAGACTATTACTAGGGACAGGAAAGTATCCATCATTTGAAGTTCAAAAAGAGGCGGTCAACGTATCAGAAGCTGAAATTTTGACCTTTGCTGTGCGAAGAATGAACATATTTGAACCATCACAGCCTAATTTTTTAGAGCAGCTTGATTTATCAGCCTATACATTGCTGCCAAATACTGCCGGGGCAAGTACAGCGGAAGAAGCGGTGCGGATTGCCCGTTTAGCGAAAGCTTCTGGACTGTGTGACATGATCAAAGTAGAAGTCATTGGCTGTTCAAGGTCTCTTCTGCCAGATCCAGTCGAAACGTTAAAAGCATCTGAAATGCTATTAGAAGAAGGTTTTATCGTGCTGCCATATACGTCAGATGATGTGGTGCTGGCAAGGAAATTAGAAGAACTTGGTGTCCATGCCATTATGCCAGGTGCTTCTCCAATTGGATCAGGTCAAGGGCTTTTAAACCCTCTGAATCTATCGTTTATTATCGAACAGGCAAAGGTGCCAGTTATTATTGATGCGGGTGTTGGTTCTCCGAAGGATGCTGCTTATGCGATGGAATTGGGCGCTGATGCTGTATTACTGAATACAGCCGTGTCTGGCGCAAAGGACCCTGTGAAAATGGCTAAAGCGATGAAGCTGGCGATTGAATCTGGAAGACTCGGGTTCGAGGCAGGCCGTATTCCACTCAAAAACTATGGAACAGCCAGCAGTCCGCAGGAAGGAATGCCAGCATTTTGAGCACACGTTATTCACGCCAAGAGCTTTTTAGGCCTATTGGAGAGGAAGGACAAAAACGGCTACATGCCTCAAAGGCCGTCATTATTGGGGCTGGGGCACTTGGAACAGCTAGTGCCGAAATGCTCGTTCGTGCCGGCGTAGGGTCTGTCACCATTTTGGATAGAGATTATATTGAATGGAGCAACCTGCAGCGTCAGCAGCTATACACAGAACAAGATGTTCTTGATCGGCTGCCAAAGGCTGTGGCTGCTGAGAAAAGACTCAAGCAGGTGAACAGTGACGTTCATGTGAGAGGAATCGTCATTGACGTGACCGCTCAAAATATTGATGAGTACGTCAGCGGGGCATCCATCATCGTGGATGCAGCGGATAATTTTGAGGTGAGAATGATTGCGAACGATGCAGCCGTCAAACATCAAATTCCGTTCCTTTACGGAGCCTGTGTAGCAAGCTACGGTATTCAATTCACAGTGATTCCTGGTGAAACACCATGTTTACACTGCCTGCTTGAGCATTTACCTGCACAAGGCATGACATGTGATACAGCAGGAATTATTAGTCCAGTTGTACAGCAGGTTGCGGCCTATCAAGTGGCGGATGCACTGAAGCTTTTAACAGGACACCACATCACGCCGGTATTAAGATCGTTTGATTTATGGACAAACGAGCGATCTGATATTCGATCCGTTACGTCTTTAAAAAAGAAACAATGTCCAAGCTGCGGTCTTAAGACATACCCATTTCTCTCATATGATCAAAGAGCAAAAGCAGATGTATTATGTGGACGAAATACCGTCCAAATTCGCAGTGCACTAGGGGCACCCCCGGCGCTGCATGAAGTAGCCCGTCAGCTAAAGAAAGCAGGAATGGATGTGCTGGAAAATCCTTATTTGCTTTCGTGTCAGAAGGATGAGTACAAGCTCGTTTTATTCAAAGATGGCAGAGCGCTTGTACATGGGACAAATGATATTGCGAAAGCGAGAACGATTTATCATCAATGGATTGGCTAATGAGAGGGTGAGATGACATGACGATTAAAAAAGCATTAACCATCGCAGGTACTGATTCTGGTGGTGGAGCAGGTATTCAAGCAGATTTGAAAACCTTTCAGGAGCTTGGTGTGTACGGAATGTCCGCCATTACGGCCATTACAGCTCAAAACACACTTGGTGTTCACGGTATTTATCCACTGTCTATCGAGGCGCTCGAAAGTCAAATTGATGCAGTAGCAGAAGACTTGTTGCCAGATGCCGCTAAAACAGGGATGCTGTGGAGTGCCGACATGATCAGTGTCGTTGCTGAAAAGACGAAGCAATATGATTTGAAACTAATTGTCGATCCAGTCATGATTGCCAAAGGCGGCGCTTCTTTATTAAATGAAGATGCGGTCTCTGCTATGAAAACACAGTTACTACCTGTCAGTTATGCAGTCACACCGAATCTCCCTGAGGCAGAAGTGCTGACAGGCATGCGCATTCAGACAAAAGACGATCGCCATAGAGCAGCAGAACGACTTTATGAGCTTGGCACGTCCTATGTTGTGATCAAAGGAGGTCATAGCCCTTCAGACGGCCTCATTACAGATCTTTTGTACGATGGAAAAAGCTTTTTTGAACTCAGTAATGAACATATTGATACACCACATACACACGGAACAGGCTGTACATTTGCAGCGGCATTAACGGCAGAAATAGCAAAAGGTCGTTCCATGAAGGAAGCCTTTGAAACGGCAGAAACCTTTGTCCATGAGGCGATCAAATTTCCTCTGAATATTGGCGCTGGGCACGGACCGACTAACCACTTTGCTTATCAGCAAAACAGAGTCAAAGCATAAAAAGAAGACTGTCTTCACTTGTGAGGGCGGTCTTTTTTCTGAAATAAAAACTTTCTTTCAGAGGAAATTGTCAATATCTCATGATTTGTGATAAGATTATGATCAGGTACTAATACTATGTCTTGAAAAAATAGGAGGCTTTAATACATATGAATTTTTCTTTAGAAGGCCGTAATATTGTGGTGATGGGTGTTGCCAATAAACGAAGCATCGCTTGGGGAATTGCTCGTTCACTTCACGAAGCAGGAGCTCGTTTGATTTTTACTTATGTTGGAGATCGTCTGGCAGAATCAGTGAAAGAGCTAGCAAGCACGCTAGAGCGTGATGATTCCATTATTCTTCCTTGTGATGTGACAAGTGATGAAGAAATCGAAAAATGTTTTGCAACGATTAAAGAAAAAGTACAAGTCATCCATGGTGTTGCACATGCGATTGCATTTGCGAACAAAGAAGAGCTTGTCGGTGAATATTTGAACACGAACCGTGAAGGTTTCCTTTTAGCGCACAACATTAGTGCCTATTCACTAACAGCTGTAGCAAAAGCAGCACGTCCGCTCATGACAGAAGGCGGAAGCATTGTCACACTTACTTACCTAGGCGGAGAGCGCGTTGTCTCTAACTACAATGTCATGGGTGTAGCAAAAGCAGCCCTTGAAGCAAGTGTGAAATACTTAGCAGCTGATCTTGGAGCGGAAGGCATCCGTGTGAACAGCATTTCTGCTGGTCCAATTCGTACGTTATCTGCAAAAGGAATCAGCGGCTTTAATACGATCCTGAAGGATATTGAAGAGCGTGCACCGCTTCGCCGTACAACGACTCCTGAAGAAGTTGGCGATACAGCACTATTCTTATTCAGTGATTTATCGCGCGGCATGACAGGTGAGAATCTTCATGTTGATTCTGGCTTCCATATCATTGCCCGCTAAACGAATAAATGATTTGCAGCATACCAATCACTGGTATGCTGTTTTTTATTTTTCTTCTGATTTGGGGTGTCCTCTCATATATATAAGGAATGAATCATTCGGGAGGGATTAGTATGTCAAATAAAGGTGATGAGAATCAAAAGCCGCTTATGTATATTGTTCAGCCGAGCTATGATGAATCAGCGCCGGCCATGCAAAATATTGTGAGAAAGCGCAAGAAGTCAGAAAAACCTTCAGAAACCAAAAAAAGCGACAAAGAGCATGCAATCGAAGAGAGCGTGCAAGAACCTGTATCACAGGAAGTAAAGCAGAAAAAAGAAGAGCCGCCTACGCTACAGCAAGAGCGGGAGATCAATCAAGAAAAAGATAATTCACAAAATCGAGAGCCAGTACAAGAACAAGAAAAACAGCCAGAAGGCGTATTTCATGAAACAAAAGAAGAACCAAGAAGAAAACGAGTGAAGAAGCCGTTAAGCCAAATGAATATCGAGGAGAAAGTCGATTTTCTTACAAGTCTGCCGCATAATATGCCGAGAGCGCTTTGCCTCATCGAAGCCGATGGAAAAACATACAGAGGAATCATCATGGAGAGAAAAGACAATATGGTCGTCATCCGCACAGCAGGCGGCGGTAATCCAGTGGAATTAGCGATTGGTGATATTTCTTCTATTCATCCACTTGGTTTTTAATGAACATAAAAAAAGTCCCATAACGGGACTTTTTTTGTTAGCAGCTACGGTTGATGAGTCTTGGATTTAAGCACTCGATTGCGCAGAAGCAGTCAAGGTCTACTTCAATGCAATATTTTGATTTTTCTAAACGGAACACATCACATACGGAATCTTTATCTGTAAAATCTAAAATATGACGATCTTTGTCAAATGCAATAAGCAAGCTGAGTGTTGCGCAGTGATCAGAGATGTGTTCGACTCTGAAAAATGCAGTGCTGAAGCAAGGGCCAGCATCTACTTCTCCGACGTTTCCGAATGCGACGAATGGTTTTGATTTTGAGGTAAATAGAACAAACGGGACAGTGTCACCTAATGAATGTGATGGAGAAAGGAGATTGCTGTAACAGCTGGTCGGGCAATCCTCTTCGACGGCATTTTGTAAGTCGTTTATGTTTTCAACAGCCTCTGCTACACAGTTCCATGAATGTTTGCGGCTCATATTCAACCCTCCTATACAAGGAAATTTGTTTGAGTGTTTGAGCACTGTCATCATCTATAAGCTTTATTACGTGTCTCGCCGGTTGATGCATCTAATGTCAATCAATGCGGAAGCGGCCGCCTTTTGCTGACTGCTCCGCATGATTGGTTGTCATTCGTGAGGAAGGGGATGCTTTGACTTATGACAAGTTAGATGAGCGGGCGATTGGTTTAGCCGTGGTGATGATGCTTTTTATCTTTTGTTGGCAGGACTCTGTCGACAAGTTCTGGATTTAAACATTGGATCGCGCAGAAACAGTTCAAATCAACTTCGATACAAAAGTCCGCTTTTTCTAAACCAAAGAAGTCAGGATCGCAAGGGTGACAAACGCTTAGCGTATGTCCGTGTACATCAACAGGTCTTAATACAGATAATGTGGCACAGCAGTCATGCAATTTTTCAACCCGGAAGAAAATGGATTCGAAGCATTGGCAATCGTCAACAAATCCTCCAATGTTTCCGAAAGTAGAGAACAATCCGCCCTTTTTATCAAAAAGTAAAAACGGAATCGTATCTTTTCCAGAAACTGTCGGGCTTAATAAATTACTGTAGCAGCTCGTAGGACATTTATCTTCTACAGCTTCCTGCTCTGCTAAAATCTTATCAACCGCATCGCATACACAGTTTTCATCATGTCGGCCATGGTGTTTTCCGCAGCTCATGGATTTCAGCTCCTTTAACAAGGTATTTGACTTTAGTCCTTAACAACATATGTATGCGCCCTCTAGTTGGTGTGGGTAAATGACTATTTATCTTTGTTGTATTTTTAGAAAAAGGAAAAGCAGAGCTTTTCGCTCTGCTTTTGTACATTAGAGGATACCAATTGCAACGATCGTCGCAACAAGTGTCTGTGTAAGCGTTTGGATGGCAATAGAGATGTCTGCATCGATTGTAGAAACTGTAACGTTTCTAGAGTTTTCGATAACAAGTTTCTGGCGATTTGTTTGTTTGTGGCTAGCTGCTTGCAATAGATCTTGCGTGACGCGGTCAGCTAGGTCACCATCAGCGATTGAGATGTTTGTAATGGTGATGATCGCTGTTTGAACAGCTGCTTGGATAGATGCTGCAACCTGTGCATCAACAGAAGAGACGTTAATGTCACAAGAATCTCTAACGATAATGACTTCCTCAGATGTCTGCTTTGTTACACTCACTTGATCAAAGTCTTGTAAAACATCTTCATCATCATAATAGTGGCCGTCACAAACTGCTTTTCTTTCGTAGTTATGATGGTAATCGCCGTGGTGTGTACAGTTGCGATCTAGAGCGACCCAAGAGTATGGTTTAGAATCCATTTCTTTTCCTCCTTCCGTTTACTTTATTAAATGCTGGAATGATTGGTTTTGTCTCGGGCATTTATCCTAGCAGGCAACCCATTTTTATTTAATCGTTATTTTGCTGCGCTTGACGACGCTGCTGGATACGTTCTCGAAGTGAATTTCGTTTAGGGCGCACTTGTGGTTCAGGCTCGACCTCTTCTGCATGTTTTGCTGCCTCTGCCTGACGCTTTTTCTCCTGCTGCTGCTGTACGAAATCATCTGCTTTCTTTTGTAAATCCTGAACCAGCTTCAAAATCATCCTTCTTTGATCTTCTGAAAGGTTTGCTTTCTGATCATCTGTGACATTATTTTTGTTTAAAATATCACTCACAAGAAGGCTTGTTAATGGATCAACATCAGTGTTGATTTGAAACTCCTTTTTTTCGTTCTCTTCAGCCACGATTATTTCACCTCTTTCATACATGATGTTAGAAAAAGAAAGGGTCAAAGAATGCCGGCTTCAACTAAAAGTACATTCAGTGTTTGAGTGAGAATTTGTACGGAGTTCATAATGGATGCATCAGATAATGTAATCGTGACGTTATAACAATTGATGATTTGAATCACGGTTTTCTTTTGAACTGTCACTTGTTGTGCAGCTAAAAGCTGTTCTGTGATGTCTGCAGCCAATTCATCATCTGGTACAAGAATTTGAATTAAAAGAGTAATGATTGTCGTTACGGTCGCTTGAAGGGAGAGTGCGGCTGTTACATCTGTTTTATGAATCGTGACATTTTCGGAATCCTTGATCTCGATGAAATCATCATAATTGCTGATTAATTCGTTCAACAGTTGTGTGTATAATAAATCAGCACTTTCTTCAATAGACAATACTTTCACTCCTTTCTTATCTATACATTATTTAATGCAGCAGAGGCTCAAGGTGGAATCGGAAAGCATGAAAAAGTACAACCCAATTTTATTTGCACCCGATTCATCATGGCGGTCTTTCTTTTTGCATATATAAAGAAAGGACGGAAAAAGAAGAATGAAGGAGGTGGAGGTTCCATGAGCGGCGCTTTGTCATTTGCTATATTTGCCCTCGCATCCTTTAGGCTGACGAGATTGATCGTGTTTGATACGATTACAGCCCCCTTTCGCCGTCTATTTCATGAAGAGCAAGAAGAGGTAAACGAACAAGGTGAAGTCGAGACCTATATCGTCATTAAGGGGAAGGGACTGCGATCTTGGATAGGAGAGCTGTTAAGCTGTTATTGGTGTACGGGTATGTGGTGCACTGCTGCTTTACTACTGATATACATATTTTTTCCTGTCATCAGCATGTGGCTTAATTTACTATTAGCGATTGCCGCAGCAGCAGGCTTGATTGAAGCAGTCGTGTCGAAGCTTGTGAAATAAACAGGCATTCTGATCAGACACGCTTAAAGAAAATGCATATACTAACATGGAATAGGAAAGGAAGGGTTGCGATGAAACCAACTGAAACACCGTCACATATGCTTCAAGGGTATCCAGCGCAGTCAAATCAACAATCTGTATATACGAAGAAAATCAAGAAGACTGGCTGCGGCTGCGGGAAGAAAAAGAAACCTCAATAGGGAAAAACAAAAGCCGGATTTATCCGGTTTTTTTGTTGCCCTTTTTTTGGGTGATGCATATGTAAGAGAGAAGGGGTGACCAGAATGGATGCATTCGAACAATTAATCGGTTCCTTGTTCACTAAACCCCATGATGGGAAAGAGCAAGCGCACGAAAAAGCTGAAATGGATCTAGCGAATAAAGCGAAGGATCTTGAAGAGCACTTAAAAGCATTTGGCGAGAAAATGGATACTTTTGCGAAAGAAACAGAAGCATTCATGATCCGTCATGGAGAGGCAGATTACGTCTTTAAACAGCAGAAATAAAAATTCCGCACTTTTTTATGTGATCGTCCAAACCATTTCATGTATTTTTCATATTTTGTAAGGGAGAAGAGGAGGTGCTTAAATATGAGTTGTTACGGTTACGGTGGCGGTTATTGCGGAGGTTATGGCGGCGGCTACGGCGGCGGTTATGGTTCAACTTTTGTTCTTGTCGTCGTGCTTTTCATTCTTCTAATCATCGTTGGTGCTTCTTTCTTTAACTAAACAGTAAGAAGGTGAGGGAAGCAATAGGGAAGCCTTTTGCTTTCCTTTCTCTTTGCTAACAAGGCAGCAGGATAGGCACATATCTCGCCTATTTTCATATAGTAAGGTGATTACTCCACAAAGAGGAGGCAAAGGAATGGATAATAAGTTCTTTAAAAGTGTGGAAAATAAAACAGGTGTAAATATGAATGATGTCTTTAAGCTTGCAGGTTCTTTGCAAAACGCGAACTTTAAAGATGAGAATACCGTTCGAGGTGTCATTAAAAAAGTGGCGCAGCTTGCAAACAAACGTGTACCTAAAGAAATGGAAGACAAAATCGTTCAATCGATTACAAGTGGAAAAGAAAAGCTTGATTTTAATACAATCGCTAAAATGATGAACAACAAAAAATAAACAACAGGCTCTCCATTTAAAGGGGGGCCTGTTGTTTTTGGGTAAAACCTTCACGATGTTTCTTTAAAAGAGGGTACAAAAAGCGGGAACGATGAGCAGTTTTTCCTCTTCTATATGATGGAACGGATAGATAAAGGGATTGTTCTGCTCTCGTCATGGCAACGTATAATAAGCGCCGCTCCTCTTCAATGGCTTCTTCATCACCGCTTCTCAGCTCATCAAGTGCAAAGTCATGAGGGAGCGCCCCATCAACCACGCTCGTGATGTACACTGTTTGGAATTCTAGTCCCTTCGCACGGTGGATCGTCATGAGCTGAACGCCTGGTTCATCTGATTTTTCCTTTTCAGCAGATTTCATATGTTCGGCATGAGCGAGGAAGGCTTCAATTGTTTCAAAACGTTTCGCCGCTGTTTTCACATCTCGTACATCATCTGTTCCTTTTTCAAGCACATTCGTATCATTCACACGTTTTTTTAAATAATCACCAAGTCCCATCCTTTGTTCAATAAACGCTACAGCTTCAGATGGCTTTAACGATTTTAACGTTCGAAACAGGGGAACGATCGATTGCAGTTTTTTGCGCTGAAACGGCTGAATGTCTGTTAGCTTTCCAAGTGCCTCTACCATAGAACAATCTTCTGTAATGGTCAGCGCCTTCAGGGTATTCAGTGTTTGCTGCTTTAAAAAGAAAACGGGCAGCAGCAGCTTCATTGCGGCGACATCATCTGCATCCTGACTTAGCGAAAGAAAAGCGAGCAGCACCCGAACAATTCTTCTGCTATAAAAGGCTTTTACACCAGCATCGGTTTGATACGGAATCGCCGATTGATGAAGACGTTCATAAATCGCGCGGCCTCCTGTATTCGTTCTAAACAGCACGCAAAAGTCATTCGGTTTTGCACCGTTTTTAATTTTCTCCTGAATATCTGCTACGATCATGGTCGCTTCCTCTTCCTCGTCATATGGATAAAAAAGAGTCGGCGGAATTTTCTCCACGCGAACGGCTTTTAACGTTTTCTCGTAACGATGCTGGTTCTTCTTAATAATGGCGTCTGCACTTGCGACAATCGTATGATGAGAGCGGTAATTTGCATGTAAATGGACGATCTCGGCCGAAGGATAGTCCTGTTTGAAGTCAAGAATAAAAGCAGGATTGCTTCCTCTAAATGCATAGATGGCTTGATCATCATCGCCTACACAAAATAGCTGCTCGGATTCTCCAGCTAAAAGCTGGATTAATTGATATTGTACGGGATTAATATCTTGAAATTCATCTACTAAAATATACTTGAATCGTTCTTGATATTGTTTGAGCAATTCAGGCTGCTTATTCAGCATGTGTAAACAGGCAATCGCCATGTCATCAAAGTCAAATTGTTGATTTTCACGCTTTTGCTGTTCGTATGACTGATAGATTGCCCACATTTGCTTTTCCTTTTCATCTTTCAGCTCAGGAAGTTCGTTTGGTAAAAAAGCATTTTTCCAATAGCCGATTGATTGCAGCACTTGATCGGTTGGATAGTCTTTTTCATCAAGTCCTTCATTCATGATCGCTTTGCGAATATACTGCTCTTTTTGCCAGTCGAATTTAATCAAATGCTGTCCGTTCCATTTACCCCGATCATCGTGAAGCAGCATTTTATAAAATAGACTGTGGAATGTGCCTGTCACAACTTGGCTCGCCTGTGAAGGATGAAGCTGATACTGCATACGCAGTCTTTCTTTCATTTCACTGCTTGCTTTTGTGGTGAAGGTCACGAGCAGGATATGGTGAGCAGGGATTTGATGGTATGACATCAGATAAGCAGCTCTTGCTGTCAGTACCCTTGTTTTCCCGCTGCCGGCGCCAGCTAGCACAAGCATCGGACCGTCTTTGTGTGTGACTGCTTGAAGCTGTGGTGCGCTAAAGGTGATGTGTGGAAAGAGGTCAATGGTATGCACTTCTTCATTCTTTTCTAAATGAAAGGTTTCGCCAAATTGAATGGACCGTGGTTCCTGCCAGTCATCCGAATCTTCTGTTTGTGAGATGATCTGTTTGCCGGTTGGAAAGCGAAAGCCGCCAAGTTCTTTGTAGGATGCATCTTCCTCTCGTTCAGCCGGTTTCTTTTCCTCTTGTTGTTCTCTTTTTTCGCAAATCTCTTGCTGAGATATTTGCTTATGGATAAAGGCAGGTTCTTCATGTATATTTAATCTAAAAAAGACGGGTTGTCCGCAATATGGGCAAGATAAATGCCCTTTTTTCCCCTCATCATGGAGGAATTGATAGTGTTCTCTCGAATATGTATGTAATGAGATCGTTCGATCATGTCGTCGTGCGCATTTCAAAGCTAGTCCTCCAATAGTCAATCAATCTTAAAAAGAAACACATCTAATCATATCAAATGAGGCGTGTTTCAAACAGTCATAATTAGGGAATAGTAGAATAGAAGAGAAGCAAAGGAGGCGTTCTTGATGGGATATATAGCCCCGATTCAGCCGGATCTGTATTTTCAATATATCAATCGTCCTGCTCCTCAGGATAAAGAAGACTATGCGAAAGTGACGAAGGTCACCCGCACCTTTCATGACAAGGTATACAGAGAGCTGGAGAAAAAAGAGGACTTAGTGACAGAAGCGGAAACGAAAGTACAGCAAAAAAAGCGGGAACGCTTTGTACGAGATATGTTTATGGAAGAAGGTAAGGGCGTTCATATCAATACTTACGTCTAAATGACTGCGCTTTCTTCCTGAGCGAACGAGATGGAATCAATAAAAAGCCAGAGCATCCATGATGCCCTGGCTTTTTATTTTCGTTAAACGGATAGTGTTTTTGTCATTTTGACATGTGTAATCCCTGCTTCTTCAAACGGTTCTGAAATGGCTTTGTAGCCTTTCTTTTCGTAGAAAGGAAGAGCTTGGACTTGTGCATGCATGACAGCTTCTTTCGCTCCGTTTGCCATCGCTTCAGACTCAAGTGCTTCTAAAAGCTGGTGGCCAAGACCGAAAGAGCGCGCCTCTTTTAATACACAAATTCGTTCAAGCTTTGCTTTATGACCTTCAATTATGCGCAGTCTAGCAGCAGCTTGTGGTTTGTTGTCATCATTATAAATGACAAAGTGAATGGCTTCGTCCTCAAGTTCATCAATTTCGATCTCTAACGGGACTTCTTGTTCTTTTACGAAAACTTCTTTTCGAACATAATAAGCATCTTCTCGTTGTGTTTGTTCTTTTACGATGACTGTATTCAAATGTCTTTAACCCTCTTCTCCTAAGATAAATGTTTCATAAACGGTCCAAGAACCGTTCTCTAATTGATATAAAAGGTGGAAGCGGTCAACCGTTTCCTCGTGGTCAATTTTTCTCAGCTTCAATGTGCCTAGAACGTCTGAATGCTCATCGTCTGATAACTTTTGAGCCACTGTCACATGCGGGACAAATGCATATTCAGGTGTACCAGCAAGCGGATCAGTGTACAACTTCTCATTAAGAGTCATTAATTCTTCGTTCGGTTCTACTTTCATATAAATCACGTTGTTTACAGGAGCGAATGAACTGAATTTTTTAATACGTAACGTAATAGGAGAAGCATTTTTTGCGTACTCTCGCAAGGTGGAGACGACCTCAGCTGCTTCTAGATCCGTTAATTCAAAAGGTGTTCTTAATGTTAAATGAGGTGGTATGAGTGCATAGTTCGGATCATAACGTTTCCGATAAGAGTTCGCAATGTCTTGCAATTTTTTTGATGGAAATAAAACAACTCCGTATTTCATCATGTTCCCTCCTGATTAAGAAAGTATTTATTATTTTTTATTATAACAAAATTCAGTTGATTAACGAATATGGGAGCATTCTTTTTAACGAAGGTGAAATGAGCGGCTGCCAAAACGTCCATTTATGATCGCCTTCGAATGTCTCAAATAAATAATCCGCACCGGACTTCTCCAAAAGGACCTTTAATTCTTCGTTCGGCTGAATAAAGTCTAGCACTTGCCCATCTGTCGTTTTCACAGCTGTTTCTTCTAACCCGATTTGATGGATAATGGCATAATGAGCAAGGGATGATGACTGTTTGACTGCTTGCAGAACCGACTCATCCACGTAAGGAGACTGCAAAATCAGTCCGCCAAATAACGAAGGATAATCAATGGCTGTCATAAGTGAGATCGTAGCACCTAATGAATCACCAATAAATGTACGACCTGATCCAACTTGATACGTTGGATAGTGTTCATCAATATACGGAACTAGTTCATTTGCCAAAAAGCGTTTATACGCCTCGAACTTTGGTCCGTCTGGATGATACGTATTTCGTCTTTCAGTAACATTTTCATATGGGACACCAATGATAATCGAGCGTTCCATTTCTTTGTTTTGCATTAATTCTTCCGCTTGTCTGCCTATTTTACCTAGACGGAAATAATCATGACCATCTTGTGCAATGATGACATGATATGTATAAAGGGGGGAGTAATTGACTGGCAAATAAATCAAAATGGTCATATCTGCCCCAAGTTCTTTTGACTGTAAGGTTTCTTCTTGAATGATGCCTGTTTTCTTCACCATAAACCATTCCTCCAGCTAACCAAATTCATCATAAGTGAAACGTTTCCATTCATTGTAACACGAAAAACAGCGTTGTTCCTATATGCTAACATGCAATCAAATTGGCTAACATTCAATCTGCTACAAAATACAGAAAATTTTAATTAATCGTTACATTTCCCCTTGAAAAATGAGGTTTAATGCGTTACAGTATTAAGAATTAGAACAGACAGACAACACATTCTTATCGTGAGAGGTGGAGGGACTGGCCCTTTGAAACCTCAGCAACCGGTATGCATCACTTCATGTGATGTACCAAGGTGCTAAATCCAGCAAGCAGCTTTTTTGCTTGGAAGATAAGAGGAAGCGATTAAACCCCTTCTTCTTATGAAGAAGGGGTTTTTCTGTTTTGAAATTAGATTTTTACTTAGGATGGTGTCAAATGACAGAACATGTGGAAACGAAGTTAGCGCAAATTGGAAACCGCAGCGAAGAGGTGACTGGTACTGTCAGTCCTCCCATTTATCTTTCAACAGCTTACAGACATAGAGGCATTGGGGAATCAACAGGATTTGATTATATTCGGACGAAAAACCCAACAAGGCAGCTTGTAGAAGATGCAATTGCTTCACTCGAAGAAGGAACGGCCGGTTTTGCCTTCAGTTCGGGAATGGCTGCCATCCAAACGATCATGGCGCTGTTTGAGAGCGGGGATGAACTCATTGTTTCATCAGATTTATATGGCGGTACATACCGTCTATTTGAAAACGAATGGAAAAAGTACGGACTGCGCTTTGTTTATGATGATTTTTCAGATGAAGACTGTTTACGCTCTAAAATGACGCCAAATACAAAAGCCGTCTTTATTGAAACGCCAACAAACCCACTCATGCAGGAAGCGGATATTCAAAAGGTTGCGAAAATCGCAAAAGAACACGGTGCATTGGTCATTGTGGATAACACCTTTTATACGCCCGTCTTGCAAAAACCGATTACACTCGGAGCGGACATTGTCATTCATAGTGCCACCAAATATTTAGGCGGACATAACGATGTTCTTGCCGGACTTGTCGTCACAAAAGGAGAGAAGCTATCGGAAGACATGTTCCAGCATCAAAACGCCATTGGGGCGGTTTTATCTCCATTTGACTCATGGCTTTTAATGAGAGGAATGAAAACATTGGCGCTGAGAATGCGCCAGCACGAAGCAAATGCGAAGGAATTAGCTGATTTTCTAAAGCAGCAGCCTGAAATTCAAGATGTCCTTTACCCAGGCAAGGGAGGCATGCTGTCATTCCGAGTAGCCAAAGAGGACTGGGTCAATCCATTTTTGAAGCAGCTGAAAACGATTTGTTTTGCTGAAAGCCTTGGCGGAGTTGAAAGCTTCATTACGTATCCTGCAACGCAAACCCATATGGACATCCCAGAAGAGATTCGCATCGAAAACGGTGTGTGTAACAAATTGCTCCGTTTCTCAGTCGGGATTGAGCATGTGGAGGACCTAAAAGCAGACCTGAAACAGGCACTATCAAATGTGAAAGAGGAGGTACACACGAAATGACCACACACGATTGGACACTAGAAACACAACTCGTTCATAATGCGTTTAAAACAGACCGTTCAACAGGTGCAGTCAGTGTACCGATTCAACATGCATCGACGTTTCATCAAAGCAGCTTCGATGAATTTGGCCAATATGACTACTCCAGATCGGGAACTCCGACACGTCAAGCATTAGAGGATACGATTGCAGCGCTGGAAGGAGGAACGAGAGGGCTTGCCTTTGCGTCAGGTATGGCAGCCATTTCAACTGCTTTTCTTCTATTATCAAAAGGAGATCATGTCCTTGTCACAAGAGATGTGTACGGCGGGACTTTCCGAATGATCACCCAAGTGCTTTCAAGATTTGGGATTGAGCATACCTTTGTGGACATGACCAATTTGAATGAAGTGAAACAAGGCATTCAATCAAATACAAAAGTCATTTACATGGAAACACCGTCAAACCCTACACTCGGTATTACGGATATTGAAGGTGTCGTACAGATTGCGAAAGAACATGACTGTCTGACTTTCTTAGATAATACGTTTTTAACGCCTGCGCTTCAACGTCCGCTGGACCTTGGTGTTGATGTTGTGCTGCACAGCGCAACGAAATTTTTAAGCGGCCACAGTGATGTACTGTCAGGCTTAGCCGTGGTGAAAGATGAGAAGCTAGGAGACGAACTTTATTCGCTGCAAAACTCCTTCGGGGCGGTGCTTGGCGTACAGGATTGCTGGCTTGTGCTTAGAGGATTAAAGACCCTTCAAGTCAGATTAGAAAAAGCCAGTCAAACCGCATTAGAACTGGCTTCATTCCTCAAAGAACATCCTGCGGTCAAAAAAGTATATTACCCAGGATTAGATGATCACCCAGGGGCAGACATTCAGCGGAAACAGGCGAGCGGTGCAGGTGCTGTTCTTTCATTTGAACTAGAAAACCAAGCGGCTGTCAAAGAATTGATCGATGGCGTCACATTACCTGTATTCGCCGTCAGCCTCGGAGCAGTCGAATCCATTCTTTCCTATCCGGCCAAAATGTCCCATGCCGCTATGCCAAAAGAAGAAAGAGAAAAAAGAGGCATTACGGATGGTTTACTTCGATTAAGTGTGGGCGTAGAAAACGGAGAAGACCTCAAAAGGGACTTCAAACAAGCACTAGATCAACTAAAGCCCGTCCTTGTGAACCAATCATAAAAGTCAGTGAAAAGCCGGTATGGATACCGGCTTTGTGCCTTTTTTGAACAAAACCATTGACGACTGATCATGATGGTTATATAATAGAGACTGTCAGTAACAGAAAGCCCAGAACTGATACATAACCCGATTCCGTAGCTCAGCTGGGAGAGCGCTACCTTGACAGGGTAGAGGTCGCTGGTTCGAGCCCAGTCGGAATCATCGTTGAAACCCTTGCCTAGCAAGGGTTTTTTGTTTTTCTGATAACGAATATTCGTTCTGTTTCTTTTGATTAGGGACGAACTTTATCCACCAGATTGTTTCTCAGTATCTTTAGGATCAAAACGATTAAAGTGTTCTGCAGTGTTTTAAGGGTTAATTTCTAATAATTCGCGAGCTTCTTCTTCTGTAATTTCTCCATCTCGAGAAGCGATTAATGTTTCGAGATCTTTTTAATATTCGACTTGTTGTTTCTACCTTTGGGAAGAACATCAATCGAGACATCTAAAATGTTCGATATAGCTATTAACGTATTATGGTCTGGTTCTCTTTTCCCTAATTCATAGGCTGTATATGCTGAGATACCAAGTTTATTTCCATATATTGTTATTTTAGCTATTTCTCTTTTCTATTTGTTGTTGCCTACCCTTTAATAAATACATTCTAACGTAACGTTTAGTTACATATAAGCGCATGTAACAAAAAGAAACGTTTTTTCTCAAAGTGGTTGATCTTTTAACAAACGGTGGAAACATAAGCATAATGGGGGAAAGAAGTAAACGGACTAATACCAACTTTTCAATGTTAATATTCTTAGATGGGAACAAACAAAAGGTAAAATTAGACCATTTGGAACTCATCAACAGACAGTAATTATCAAGGTTGAATTAAAATCTTGAAATCACTAACATAGGCATAGTGATGGCGGCTATATATTTTAAAGTTAGCTAATTAAAAATGATAGGAGGGTCACCCCCCTATCTATTTTGCCTGTCCAAGTACCATCACCCTTTTATGCATCTTTTAATAAAGAGACCGAAACATTTGATAGATTCTTTTTGTGTATTGGCTTTTAGATGAATAGTTTTCAGCTCATCTTGAGGAGTTATTACCTTTTGACTCATGTTGCTGTCTGCATTAGAAGTTGAAGCGAATGCAGGAGATGCAGAAACAAGTAAAGCAAAGGATAATGCCGAAAAAGTTAAAATTTTTTTTAATCTCATTTAAAACTCTCCCTTGTTTATTTTGATATTCCAGATTATCCCATTTTTTATAATAAAATCAAGGGTGTTTTTGTAAAAATATGAACGGTTTTTAGAGTTAGATAGATTATAAGAAAATTTCAATATGAACTTTCAAGGAGTGGTAAGGTGAAATCTGTATATTACCAGGGATCGATGAGAAGCAAGTTGAAATGCTCTAATCAAGGAGCTGAAGGTCTATAGGGCTCTGAAGGTGAAGGAAGAAAGGAACAGTTACATTAATTATATTGATGATCTTTTATACTGCTATTATAGTTTGGCTAAACAAAAAATTAAAGAAATTAGAACGCGAGAGCCGACTAATGATGAAATTAAAGCATCGTTCTAGGCGTATAAAAATATTAGGATTGTTGGTGCATCCGAAGCGTCTTTGTCTAAACAAGGTGAATTGATTGAGGATTTTAAAAGAACTCATGTTATCATAGAAGAAAATGGATATTGGAGGATTGTCGTTAAATGCTCAAATCAAAGTTAGTTGTTTGGACGTTTATCGTTGTGACTGGATTCTATATGCTGGTGAGTATATGGAACATTGCTGTATTTCCAGATAAAACATGGACAGATTACGCAGGACAGATTTTGATTGTAGTTTTTGGAAGTATGGTGAATGGTTTAATCGCTGCATTCTTTATGTACGCAGCAGCTATGTTAGTGAAATATATTAATGGTGATAAAGCTTAAAACAGGTGTATAAAAAGGTAACATTTTTTTCGGTTTTTAAAAAATACGAAGTAACACCAGAGGATACAGAAGGGTAAGGAAAGCTTATGTATCAAGGTTTATAAGTGAATAGAGGATATCGGTGATAATCACAGGATTCTACATATCTACCTTGACAGGGTAGAGGTCGCTGGTTTGAGCCCAGTCGGAATCATCGTTGAAACCCTTGCCTAGCAAGGGTTTTTTGTTTTTTTTCTTTTGGTTGGGGGCGAATTGGGGACGAATTGGGGACGAACTTTATCCACCAGATTGTTTCTCAGTATTTTTAGAATCAAAAAATCCCTTTTCCATACAGATCACACACTTTTAATAGTATCAGCATATCCAGTTTAAGAGGTTACTTACAAAATATCTAGAACTTTTTAGTAAGAATTCTCAGAAATGTAATACGGTTTTAAGTATTTTCATTTATAATTCTCTATTTGTCTATACTTGTCATACCGCTGTTGTATAAGCTCTTCCGAGGATAATCGTATCAATTTTTTAAGAGATGATTCGATTGCAGATTCAATCAATTTTGCTTGTGATTTTATATCATTTTGTGCTCCACCCTTAATTTCAGGAATGATTTCATCAATAATTCCTAAATGCTTTAAATCTTTTGCTGAAATTTTCATGTGTTTAGCAGCTTCTGGAGCATACTTAGCATCCTTCCATAGGATAGATGCTGCTCCTTCTGGCGAAATGACCGAGTACCATGAATACTCTAACATATGGATATGGTTACCGACACTAATACCAAGAGCTCCACCACTTGATGCCTCTCCAATTACAATACAAACAATTGGCACTTTAAGTGTAGCCATTTCCAATAGATTTCGAGCTATCGCTTCAGAAATTCCACGTTCTTCAGACCCTTTGCCTGGATAGGCGCCAATTGTATCAATAAATGTAATAATAGGGCGATTAAATTTATCAGCTTGTTTCATCAGTCTTAGCGCTTTTCTATATCCTTCTGGATGTGACATTCCAAAATTTCTTTCTATATTTTCCTTTGTACTTCTCCCTCTTTGATGACCAATAACCGTAACGGGCATCCCTTTAAATTTTGCAATACCACCTATCATTGCTTGATCATCACCATATAATCGATCACCATGAAGTTCGAAAAAGTTTGTAAACAATAAAGGTATATAATCCAATGTCGTGGGCCGGTTACGTAGCCTTGCAATTTGAACTCGTTGAAAAGGTGTAAGATTAAAATAAATTTCATCTTGCATTTTATTTAAACGTTTTTCTAATTCTTGAATTTCTGATGATAAATCTACATTATGTTCTTTCATCATTTTCTTTAATTCATCAAATTTCTCTTTTAGTTCAATAATAGGACGTTCAAAATCCAAACTCATTTTATCCTCCAAAGGGTATGATTTACCTAACTCTAATCAAAAGACTTAGAAATAGAATCAATAAATAATTCAAAACCATCCACAACTATTTTTTGTTCTGATTCTGATAAATTATTGAGGATACGTTGATAAAATGTAAGGGATTGTTCTCTTAAGCGATTAACAGTAATGTGGCCTTTTTCTGTGAGGTGCAGAAAAAGTTCTCTTCTGTTTTCTTCATTTACTTCACGATAAACAAGTCCCTTTTTTACTAACTTATCTACCAATCTACTTACAGTTGAAGTCTCTAATCTAAGTTTATTGGATAGTTGCCAAACGGTTAATTTTTCCATCTCTATTTCCTCTAACGCCATCATTTGAGAAGTTGGTAGAGGTTTTTCAAATGGTCCATTGGGCAAATTTTGAGATTCAAAAACCCCAGTTATTATAATCATCTTCTTAATATCTGATCTTAGTTTTAAGGCATCTTCTCTTTTCAAAAAGGTCACCCTCCTAAAATTCATGTGTGATACATCAATTGTATTATACATGAATATGTTTTTTTCACAAGTTTAACGTAAGCCCATATGACAACATGGACAAGAGATTTCTTCTTGTTAAAATGGTTTAAGTGGATTGATTATAGTCGATCCACCTGATTGATAGATGCATCAGGATCTTACCCTAAGTAATTGCTGTTTACTGTTCTTTCAACAAAAATAGGAAAATATGAAAAATAAAGAGAGGGGGAGAAAAATATGAAGTCATTTTTACTAATTGGACAATCTAATATGGCGGGTCGAGGCTTTAAGCATGAAGTGCCGCCAATTTATAATGAAAGAATCATGATGCTGCGAAATGGAAGATGGCAAATGATGACTGAACCGATTCATTTTGATAGGCCGGTAGCTGGTGTAGGACTGGCGGCTTCCTTCGCGGAGACTTGGTGTAAGGATCATGAGGGAGAAAAAATTGGTCTTATTCCATGTGCCGAAGGTGGCAGTTCCATTGATGAGTGGTCACGAGATGGGGTATTATTTCGTCATGCAATAAATGAAGCTACATTTGCAAAGGAAGATAGCGAATTGGCCGGGATATTATGGCATCAAGGAGAAAGTGACAGCCAAGATGGGAAATACAAAGAATACGATGAAAAAATACGAAGATTATTTCATGAGCTAAGAACTGAATTATCTGTACCTAACATTCCGCTTGTGATAGGTGGTTTGGGCGATTTCTTAGGAAAGACAGCATTTGGCGCAGGATGTGTGGAATATCAACTGATCAATGAGGTACTACAAAAATATGCACATCATCATGAAAATTGTTATTATGTTACTGCGAAAGGCCTTATATCTAATCCGGACGGAATTCACATTAATGCGTTGTCCCAAAGAATATTTGGTATAAGATACTATGAAGCATTTCGAAAAACAGAACATATACATGAACCATTACCAAATGAACATGAGCTAGTGAATGACTGTCATAATAGAATGAATACCTCAGCGGAGAATACATATATAGCACTAGAAAAATTCACGTTGGGCAAGATAACTTACGAAGAGTTGCTGCAGGCTTTAACGTAGGTAAAGGTCATGGTAGTCTTTGAATAGACAGAAACATGATATATCTTTTGAAAGGATGATTGTGGTGGTAAAAACAGATAAAGCTTCCTCCTGAATACAAGAAATTACATTCAGGAGGAGATAAAAAATGTTTAAACAAATAGATGAAAATTATCCGAGAAAAGAGCACTTTCATCATTATATGACATTATATGACGGTAACCCGATGCTCATATAGTCTGGTGATCGATCTAGACATCACGAAATTGTATGCAATATTAAAAGAAAAAAGGCTAGATTCAATGCAAATTACCTGAAGACAAAAGGTATTCTCATGGAAATCTAGAAGATGAAGGCAGACTGAAATGAGTCTGCCTTTTAGTTTTGTGATGATAAAGACATGTGCCAAAGGTTTATTGATGTACAATGGTTCTTTTTGCGGTTTCTTTTCGGTGTCTTGTAAATTTCTGTATGTCATAATAAATGTAATATAAGGAAATCTTGTAGAAGGGGAGTAAGGGGATGGAGAAGGTTCTTTCTTCACATGTTGGTGTGAAAATAAATGAATGGTATAAAATGATTCGTCAATTTAGTGTTCCAGATGCAGAGATTTTGAAAGCTGAGGTAGAACAAGAAATTGAACGAATGGAAGAAGACCAGGATTTACTGATTTACTATCAATTGATGTGCTTTCGTCATCAGCTTATGCTTGATTATATTAAGCCCTCTGATCAACGCTCTTTATCCATTGCAGACTTAGTTGATAAAATAGAAAACTCCAATCATAAATTGTCCGGCATGCTGCAGTATTACAACGCTTTTTTTCGTGGGATGTACGAGTTCAGTATAAAAGAATATGTACAGGCCATCCAATACTATAAAATGGCGGAGAAACAACTTACGCTAGTTATAGATGAAATTGAACAAGCTGAATTTCATTTCAAGGTGGCTGAAGCTTACTATATTATGAAACAAACCCACGTCTCGATGCATCATATTTTAAAAGCTCTGGAAATCTACGATCAATATGATCTGTATAAAGTAAGAAAAATTCAATGTTTATTTGTCATAGCAGGAAATTATGATGATTTGGCTCGACATGATAAATCAATTCCTCATCTAAAGAATGCAATTAAAATAGCAGAGGAAATTGGAGATCAAAAAATCCTAACTAAAGCATTTTTGAATATTGGCCATACATTTGATAGAGACGGTCAATGGGATGAAGCAATCAATTATTTTGAGAAGGCTATTCTAAAGGCAGATGATGATTCTGAGCTTCTTACAAAATTGTATTTTGCGATTAGCTGTACGCAATTTAAAGCAGGAAGACTTAAAGAAGGAGAAGCATCTTTAAAACAAGGAACTAATATACTTAAGGAAGCCCCTAATAAGCTTTATGAAAATCTATTTAACTTCTTAGAAGCGGTTTATGTTAATAATATAAATGAGGAGCAGCTGGCCGAAGTATTTCAGTATCTAGAACAGAAACAGCTTTTCGCTTACGCTGAGGCATGCTATATAGTGTATGCAGATGAGTATGGGAAAAAAGGTCAATTTGAAGAAGCAACAGCTGCTTATCAAAAGGTATTAGAAACACAACTCAAAATTCAGAGAGGGGATTGTTTGTATGAGTTTTAAGAAGGGTTTTAAGATGATTGCTCTTACTGTGGTTGCAGCTGCAGGAGTGTACACTATTGCAACTGATCGAAACACAACATCGATACAAATACAAAAAATCGATCGAAACACGACTATGATCGATCGAAACACAACTTCTCAAAACGTATAGGCAAAATTAAAACAGACCCTGCATGGTCTGTTTTTTATGGGGACGGATTGGGGACGAACCCTTTCAGCTCTCTTCAGAAATGCACATTTTTTATCAGAAAGGCTCATCATAGAACCTTATTAAATCAGTCTTTTTCAGGGAAGGTCTGTTTGCTTCGGATGAGGTCATTCACCTTGACAGGATAGAGTTCGCTGGTTCGAGCCAGTCGGAATCATAGATGTTGATACAGAGCCACTCTCGAGATAATCGAGAGTGGCTTTTGTATTTTTAAAACCAAAAAGAAAAAGGTAACATTACCAAAATAAAAACCACACTGAAAATATAGTGTGGTTAATTTAAAATGCCGTCCATTTGATCAGCTATCTGTTGGCCTGTTGAAGTTAGTACATGAGCATATGTTTGAAGCGTTACTTTTATACTTTTGTATCCTAGTCTTTCACTCACTACTTTTACAGGTGCACCATTTAACAATAAAATTTTTTATAGGTGGTGGTTCGTTGACCTGTTTTTCTTAAACAGGGAGCTACATAAAGTGGCTCTCTGCACAGAATCAATCTTTCTTTTTTTTGTAGTCTTTTACTAAGCTTGAAACAGTTAAACCCATTACACCGAAAGCTACTACATAAAATAAAATATTTGTTACAGGTGTATCAATTTTTCCTAAAATCAAGACAACAGCTATAATAGCGATGGGTAAAGTAATTAACAAACTTTTGGATGCTTTATTTTCCTGTGTCATTAACCAAGAACCTCCTTTTTGTTTCAGCATCTAGGTGTGTTTTAGTACATTTTAAAAAACGAACAACATGATGGTTTTAGCAACCCACCATGCTGCATTTTCACTTCCAGTAACTTTAAGAGCACCTAAATAAATACCATGTTCAAGAGTGCCTGTATAATGTTCAATAGTTATTAGAATTGTTTCTAACCCTGTAACACCGCCTATCATTACTTTCAGTTTTGTAGGTAATTGATCATAAGCTTCTTTTATTGCTTTTATAGCCCATGTGAATTTACCGTGTGTAATAGCTTCTCCATTTGTTTTTGATTGAGCTCCTTTAATTGCTTTTTTGAACTTTTCTGTTTCTACTTCATTTAAATTCCAATACTGTGTTATTTTATCTATTGTAGGCTCTTTTGCTTGATCAAAAGAAGATTTTACAAATGAATAAGAATAGAACTGTTCTTTCTCAAAAGCTTTAGATGCATTTGCTTCTGCAAAAGGTGAGAGTATAAAAACAGAAATTCCTGCAACCATTGATAATATTAAACCTTTGGAAGTACTTGATTTTCCCATAATAAGCTCCTACTTTGGAATATTTTTTAGATTAAGCTTTCAACTAATTAATAATTCAATAATTGTTTTAGTTGTTAGAAATATTCTTCCTTCTTTAAATAATGTTATCATTTGTAAATAAATGAAGTAAATAGGTTATTTGTTATAGGATAGAATGGTATAATATACATATTAATTACGAAAAGACATGACTAGCAAAGAATTTAAATCATTCGTAGAATATAAAAAAGGAATATCTTTTTTGCTCTTAAAAACGAAGAAATACCAGAGGGGGATATTAAAGAAGAAGAGGAGGATAAATAGCTTCTACAGAAAAGATAGAAGTGAATACAGTATATCGTTAATAATTACAGGATTTTTATATCTTCTTTGTAAGCTGAGAAAGATATAGAGCACTAGAAAAGTTCACGTTAGTCAAGATCACTTAAGAAGAATTGCTGAAGGCTTTATCGTAGGCTAAGCTTATGGTAGCCATTGAATGAAAACGTTATAACTTAGAGTAGTGGTAGACAGAAACATAACCTACCGGTTGAAAGGATGATCGTGGTGGTAAAAACAGATAAAGCTTCCTCCTGAATACAAGCAATTACATTCAGGAGGAGATAAAAAATGTTTAAACAAATAGATGAAAATTATCCGAGAAAAGAGCACTTTCATCATTATATGACGGTAACCCGATGCACATATAGTCTGGTGATCGATCTAGACATCACAAAATTGTATGCAATATTAAAAGAAAAAAGGCTAAAAGTATATCCTGTGCAAATTTATTTGTTAGCAAGAGCTGTGCAGCAAATTCCTGAGTTTCGGATGGATCAAGTGAACGATGCACTTGGTTACTGGGAGATTCTCCATCCTAGTTATACGATTTTAAATAAAGAAACAAAGACATTTTCAAGTATCTGGACGCCTTATGACGAAAACTTTGCTCGGTTTTATAAAAGCTGTGTAGCGGACATGGACACTTACAGCAAAAGTAATAACCTATTTCCGAAACCTCATATGCCAGAAAACATGTTCAATATTTCAAGTCTGCCGTGGATTGATTTTACTTCTTTTAACCTTAATGTATCTACAGATATAACTTATTTACTACCAATATTTACGGTAGGTCAATTTAAGATGAAAGAAGAAAAAATCACCTTGCCAGTCGCGATTCAAGTCCATCATGCTGTTTGTGACGGCTATCATGCCGGTCAATATGTGGAATATTTGAGGTGGCTTATTGAACATTGTGAAGAGTGGTTAGACGATTCATTGGATATGTCCTAAATGTCAGGAGTGATTTGCAAGAGGTTTCCAATGGTTTATAGAAGTTAGCATAAAGCAGACTTTAACGAGTCTGCTTATTTGTTGTGTGATGAAGAAGTTATTAGTTTGCAAATAAGGCAATCATGTTTTGTTTCTCAATTATTTTTGCGGTTTCTTTTCGGTGTTTTATAAATTCCATTATGTGATAATAAATGTAATATAAAGGGAATTGTTGGAGTGTGGATAGGGGTATAGAAATTTTCAGCTTGAAACTGTCTTCAAGAGTAGTAGGCCTGAAAAATGATTCTGAGTGTTTGTCATGTAAGCTTCTAAATTAATTAATGATAGGTGATGAACTACGGAGTAATGGAATATTTTGAAACTGTAAAAAGGGCGGGAGATTCTTATAGAAGAAAGCAGTGATTTTGTCGGATGTGAAAAAATGTATGCTCACTCTATCCTAAAATCATTATATTGAATTAAATGTATATGTATTTACTCTAAAAATTGATAAAGGTGGTTTACATGATGAAAAAAAGCAATACATTATTACTGTCTTCAATATTTTTAGCTAGCACGATATTCCCTGCAACTGTTTCAGCAACTACTGTTGAGAAAAATGAAACTGAATGGATAACAATTGCAGAGGATACTTCAACGGATTCTGTATCGCATTCAACTAACAAAAAATCGGCAAAAGCTGACTATGTTACGAATTGGAAACTAAGAAAAACTGGTGGATTGATTGGCGAGATATTTCAATGTAACTACAGCATGTTAACGACAGCGAAGTCAAAGGGTAAAATTGATTATATAGAAGCAAAATCACGACTATATGGAGGAGATGGAGGACTTTCTAAAAGCAAGACCGATTCTGCGAAGAAATCAAATTATGCTGGAGCGAATGCTGCCGGTGGTGTTGATGGTGGCTGGGGATGTAAAGGTAGAGCGATTGGAAACTCTTTATATAAAGATAGTGGTTATAAAACTGTTAGTCGCCAAAAGACTTTTAAAATTTAATAGTCGTGATGAGACATAGAACAATTTTATTCATAACCATTTTCATCGTATTACTAATGACTTTTATTTTATTTGTCAGACAAGGAAAAGTCTCTGGCGATATAGACTATAATGATGAAATGTTGGATGTTACTGGACCAGGAACGGAGACCGTATCATATTGTATGTATGAACCTGAGGGGAAGCTTCTTGATACTCTAGATATCGGTTTGATTAAGAAGAACCAAATGAACAAAGTTCTTTCCTTCTCACACTACATAGACGCAGATAGAAAGTACACGTTATTCTTACTAGCAAATTTTAATCAAATAGCATTTTCTGCAGATAATCATAGACCAGCTAAATCATACACATTTGAGATGACTAAAGACCAGGTGATGACATTACCAATCAAAGCGACATTACCAAAAGATGTTGGAGAAATAGCGTTTATTATTGTTCCCGAAGCAAAGTATCATTTGAAAGATAGTCATATAGATATAGCGACAGGTTTACAAGAAAATTATATTATGCGATTCATTACAAAAAAAGCTTCATCTCATCATATTAGAAGTGAATTTTCTCCAATATATAAAACGGATGAATTAACTGGAGAAGAAATTTTCATGGCTTCAGGAAAGGTTTCAAATAAAGTGCTGTATACTTCAAAAAGTCAAATGCCGGTCTATCTCCAAGTGGATAATACAAGTAAAGAAAAAATGAATTATGCTTTAGTCGCATTCTCGGAATTCGATCAACAAAAATTCAATGGAAAACCTGTGATGTATGTATCTGTAGAAAGTGAAAAAACAAATGTTTATCAAATAAAATTGCCAAAAGTGAAAAAGGAAAAGAATTTTCAAGTCATTGCTTTTCCTGCACCTTTTGATAATAGTACTAAATTTGAGGAAGTTAATTTTAGAGGCTATTCTTCTATTAGAACGTTAATTCAACCATAGGAGGCAATTTTATGTGGATGATCATTATTTTATTCATTATATTGATAGGATTTACAGGGAACATGGTATCGATTTAGAGAAATATTCAACAATCTAATGAAAAGATTATAAAATTATTAGAAGAAAATCAGACACACAAGTAGTCCATTGAGTTATGGTTTATGACAGCGTATTTAGCACACTGCTCCTGAGAGGGAGCTCTTTATTTACGGTTTCTTTTTGGAAAGAGTAGCAGAATAGAAAGGCTCTTAAAGCTCAAAATGATATTCAAAAAGGAGAGTGTCTGTATGGTGATTAAAAGACTCCTAATCATTGTATCCATTGTATTGTTAAGTGTTTCAACAGCAGAAACTTTAAAAATCATTGAAACAAAATCAATTCGGAATACAACAATGGAGGAACAAAAAATCATATCGAAACACGACTATGATTGATCGAAATACAACTTCTGAAAACGTATAGACAAGATTAAAACAGACTTTAAGAGTCTGTTTTTTTATGAAGTAGAATGAGCAAATGAACAGTTGGTCAATGTTATACTTATCTCAGATAGATACGAGGAGGCATCCACTTTGAAATCATTCTGGGAGAAAGATGAAGAGAGTCCTTTTACGTTAGAAAAGATAGATGAGGAACAAATTCATGAAGCAGAGGGAACGCTTGGTGTCACTTTACCTGATACATACAAAAAACTCATTTTAGAATGGAATGGTGGTTTTACAGTTCGCAATGCTTTTCCAACCGAACGGCCGAATTCATGGGCAGAGGATCATGTTCAATTCGACCATCTAAGAGGAATCGCCAAAGATGATGTAATTATGAATAGTGTTCAGTTAAGTGATGAATTGGAGCTGCCTGAGGGACTTATTTTCATCAGCGGGGAAGAAGATACATGGATCGCCATGGATTACCGAGAAACGAAAGAACATCCTCCTATTCACTATTTCGATTTAGAGCTGGAAGTAGATTTTAAGCTGGCAGATAGTTTCGATGAATTTGTTGAGCGGTTATATACAGCTGACGACGCCATGGTTGAAGTAATAGAGATTGAGGAGGAAGCTTCGGATTTATATATCAGTAAAGAAGAGCTTGAACACATTTTTGAGAGAGGAGACCTTCGTCAGCAGAATCTCTTCAAAATAGCGCATTATCCGATGGAAGACATTGAAGAGATCGCATGGTTTTTCATGCGCATGAAACAGTGCATTCAACAGATAAAAGATCAACATGTCTTGTATGAAACAGCTACTGCTATTCACTCCAACCTTCTGTTAAACCCAGATATGCCAAGGAATGACCGTATCAATCAAGAGCTGCAAGAAATGGCTGAATTTCTAGAAAATAGTGGAGATCCGAATATCGCCTTTTTGGGAGGGGACATTCATCCAGTGAAAAAACGACAGTGAAAGAAAAAAAGCCCCCAAAAAGGGCTTTTTTTAATCTAATTCATGAAAAAATTGTTTGAGCTGATCAATGAAAACGGATTTGGATTTTCCCTTTTTATAGATAAACTCAATATTGATGTTGAAATTGATAGATGGATCGATTGAAATTTGTTTTAATGTTCCTTGTTTTACTTCATTTCTAACACAATGATGAGGAAGAAACGATAGTCCCATTCCTTGCAGTACCAAATTTTTTGCAGTTTCCATATGATCAACCTCAATGGAAATGTTCGGTGTGATGTTGTTTTTTTGAAATAATCGGTGGAGCATCAACCAATCAAATGACCCATAGTCAAAGAAAATAAAAGGTTGTTCTTCTAGTTCATTCATATTGATGTTGTCATGGCTGGCGAGCGGGTGATGAGTTGGGACGAACAGCCCGATTGGATCGCTGAAAATCGGGATGGATTCAATTTGAGGATGTGTTTCAGTCCTGACAATGCCAAAGTCTACTTGGTTGTTAATCACTTTTTGGACAACATCCTTTGAATGTCCTGTTACAATTTTCACTTTCAGGTTTTCGTATTTTTCTTTTAGGGCGGGCAATATGTTAGGCAATAGATTATTGGAAATAGAGGATGCGCATCCAATCGTCAATTCATAAGGGATCATCGTTTGTTTGAGACTATGCTTTGCTTCTTGATAAGAATGGAGAATCTTTTTGGCATGCGGGTAAAACTGTTCACCTTTTTCCGTCAGAGATAATTTATTTCTCTGTCTATCAAATAATTTCAGATCTAATTCTTTTTCTAACGATTGAATACGTGCCGAAACAGAAGGCTGGGTTAAATACAGTGCTTCTGCAGCTTTATTGATACTGCCTAGCTGGCATACATAAATAAACGCTTCTATATTCTCAATATTCATGTTATCCCCTTATATGACGTTCTTTAAATGTTTAGCTTTTCAAGCTCATACACTAATTTTACAGCTTCTTTCGCCAAAATGACAGTAGGGTCAATCACTTTCACAGCTTTGGTTGACCTTAGAACTAAAGGAATTTCTGTACAGCCGGCAATGATAGCTTCTGCTCCTTGATTGATTAAAATTTCTGCAGCTAACGCCAGTTCACTTTCGCCTTTACTCAATTTCCCTGCTTTCACGGCATAAATCCCATTCATCACGTTTTTCTGAAGATTTTCACTAGGAGTCATGACATCAATCTTGTGATGGGCACAAGCCTTTTGATAGAGCTGGGTTTTTAATGTGCCATCAGTACATAGTAATCCCACAGACGTATAGTGATGTTTGTTCAGGTGCTTAGCGGTTTCTAATGGCATATTCATGATAGGGATATGAGTGGATTGTTGTACGTTTTCTAAAAAGAAGTGAGCGGTATTGCATGCAATCAGAATAAAGTCCACTCCTGCGCGTTCTAATCTTTTAGCTGATGCAATCATATATTCTGTAGGATCTTCGCCTTTCCCAAATATGGCATTGGTTCTATCAGGGATTTGCGGATAATTATCAGCAATCACATGGAGATGATCCTGATCTTTAATAGCTGGTGTATGAGAGATAATTTTTTTCATCAGATCAATCGTCGCTAAAGGGCCCATACCACCCATAACCCCAATCGTTGTAGACATCACTATCACCACATTTCATTTTTTTCTATTATAAAAAAAGAAAGGATGGTGAGTGTTATAGAAAAGTTCTATTTGTATATAGAAGGTTGATTAAAAGCACCTTTTATTTTCTTCTTTATCTGTTTTGAGGTATGAGTTGCAATCTAATCAAAAAACATTAGAATAAAGAAAAATTGATAAAGGAGCAACCATATGAATTTCAATTTGAATGAAGCTTTAGATATGTTGAGTCGAACTCCTCGTACATTAGAAAGTCTTTTGTCAGGTTTATCGAAGGATTGGCTTCACAGTCGTGAAGGGGAGGGAACGTGGAATCCCGTTGAAGTCATTGAACATTTGATTGAAGCAGAGAAATTCAACTGGATTCCCCGATTAAATGTCATTCTTGCTGATGGAGAGAATACCCCATTTCCTGCATTTGACCGCTACTCCCATTTGAATCAAACTGAAAGACAGATAGAACAAGCACTAGCGGAGCTTCATCATGTGCGGATGGAGAATGTGGCATACATTCAGCGTATGACACATTCAAGTCTTGATCTAGAGAAAAAGGGCGTCCATCCAGAATTCGGCGTCGTGCAAGTGAGCGAATTACTTTCTGCGTGGGTTGTCCATGATTTCACCCATATTTCCCAAATTGTTCGGGTCATGGCGGAACGATATCGAACCGATGTAGGACCGTGGAGCGCTTATTTAGGGATTTTGAATAGGAAATAAATGATTAATGACGCTTCGCGGCCCACTCGGATTGAAGAATCGCATATTGATACTCATCGACCCAATGTCCTTTTGACATATAATTTTGTAGCAAATGTCCTTCGCGTCTCATGTCTAAACGTTCCAGCACTCGAATAGATTTTTCGTTGCGTACATCTGTAAAGGCAATGATTTTATGTTTGTTCAGTGTAGTGAAAATATATTCGATCATTGAATTCAAGGCTTCATGAATATAGCCCTTTCCTTGAAATTCAGGCGCGAGTGTAAATCCTATTTCAACGATTCTAGGCTCGCTGCCGAGTGTATGAATGGCGCAATCTCCTATCAACTGATTGGATTCAGATAAGGCAATCGCGTATTGAAACCACGTCCCTGGTTGATTAGGTTGTTGCGTCATTTGGTGTTGTACAAATGATTCAGCGTCTTCGTGCGTGTAGTTTTCCCAAGATTGAAATGTGGCAATAGAGGGATTTGATCGGTATTGATAAAATGCTTCAATATCCTGCTGATCAAACTGACGAATCACAACCCGGTTTGTTCTTGTAAATATGCTGTTTGCATTCTTCATGTGTTACCCTCACTTTTTAGTTTGTTCTTGATTTAAAAAAGTCTATTAGCCATTCAGATAGCTGTTTTTGCGCTTTGGTCACAAATCGATCGGCATAATACGTTAATTCAAGATGCCGAACAGGAGCAGGGGCAGAAATAGGGATAGAGACAATATTAGGCCATGCTGAATGTTGCTTTAACAGCCCTCTTGGCTGGATGGTGGCGCCGATACCGGCTTCAACCAGCTGCAATAATGAAGTGGCAGACCCAACATCCATGACCGTGTCCAATTCAAAACCGTGTTCTTTACATACGTCATCGACCAAATCTCTTCCTAGATAGCCTTTTGGATACATGACCAGTGCATGTTTTGTCAGCTCTTTTAGCGTCACTTCACGCCTTTTTGCCAGTTCACTGTCTGAATGAACAAACAATTCGTAGGGCTCATCGCCAAGTGGAATTTGAATCAGTCGTTTATCCGCAGGCCCGCGCAGCCCAATTCCGATATCGACTTTATGTGAGAGCACCTCGTCACGAACAAAGATGGTCGAAAAAGCCTTTAGGTTGATCTCTGGGTACAGCATTTTAAATTCTACAAAAAGCGGAACAAGCTGAAAGTCAAGATCAGAGGGAAGGACGGCAAGCCGAACGGTACCCCGCTGTTCAGATAACAGCTCTTTCATAGCATTTTTGGCATCTCGTTCAGCCTGAAGCATTTTCATGCCATATTGATAAAGAAGCGTACCAGCTTCAGTTGCAACTACTTTTTTACCGATTCGGTCAAAAAGCGGCATCCCAACTTCAGCTTCAAGCAGCTGAATCTGTTGGCTTAATGTAGGCTGTGATATACCTAGTTGCTCTGCAGCCTTTGTGAAATGTAAATGATCGAATACAGCCATAAAATAGGTAATGTGACGAGTATCCATATGCCATCCTTTCATTAATGATAGTATTTTCCTATCATCATAATACGAATTATTGTATTGATCAATGAATGAAGCGGATTTATACTCATAGTAACCTCAACAAGATGAGAGAGGAAGAAGAGTATTGATAAAAAAAATATTTTATTTAGCTGCTTTATTTTTAGCTGCCTTAAACTTGCGCCCAATCATTACATCCGTAGCTTCTATGATGAGCATGATTCAATCAGACCTTGGCGTTAGTGCACTCACGGCAAGTCTTTTAACCACTTTGCCGGTCTTGTGCATGGGAGTGTTTGCCCCTGTAGCAACGAAACTAAGCCGCCGGTTTGGATTAGAGAGAACTCTTTTTTTCTCGATTTTTCTTATCACAATTGCGACTGGACTGCGTGGTACAAGTCAAACGGTTACCATCCTTCTCATGACTGCTTTTGCAGGAGGAGTTGGAATTAGTTTTGCCGGACCATTGTTGTCTAGTTTTATTAAAAAGTATTTCCCGAAAAGTCCTGGGATTGTCAGTGTGTATTCTATATCGATGACAGTTGGAGCTGCACTTGCTTCGGGCTTGACCATTCCGATTTACCTTCGCAGTGAGCATAACCTTCCACTTGCGTTATCCTGCTGGGCGATTTTAGGCGTTATTGCCATGATTTTATGGCTCGGTCTAGCTCGTCAAAACCAACAAGCGGATCATGCAGATGTGCCGCTGAGATTACCGCTACGAAACAAAAAAGCCATTCAATTTACCTTGTTCTTTGGCTTTATGTCTAGCATGTTCTATTCGTTAACAGCGTGGATTTCACCCATTGCGCTTGATTTTGGGAATAGTCCACAGTATGCCGCCATGCTGCTTACGATATTTACACTCATTCAGATTCCGGTGGCATTACTCGTTCCAAACATCGTCAATCGTCTAGGAAAGCCGAAATTATTTCTGATCTTATGCAGTTTGTCAGAGCTGATTGGCCTCATATTCCTTCTATTTCCAATGCCGATCCTGCCAGCTGTTATTTTTCTTGGGATTGGAGCAGGTGGATTATTTCCTTTGGCGCTTATGCTGCCTATTATTGAAACGCGTACGCCAGAAGAAGCCGGTACATGGTCAGCGATGTCACAGATGGGCGGGTACGTCATGGGAGGATTTGGTCCATTTTTAATCGGTTTGATTTTCGATATCAGCGGACATTTTCAAGCTGCTATTGTCGCAATGCTCGCCATCGTGATGCTGATGATTGGCGTGCAGTTATCTATGAAGTTAGGGGGAAAACGTGAAGAAGGATCCAGCTCATAATTTTACTCGCTGGAAGCATTTCGGTCATCATGTCTAGATGCTGCCCTATTTAATTGGAAATTGGAGGGATTCACATGCTTATACGAGAAGCAAAAACGATCGACTATCCACAATTAAGAGACATTTATTTCGAATCCCGCCGGCAAAGTTTTCACTGGCTCCATACGGAAGAAATACATCAGCATGATTTTGATCAGGATACCCGGGAGGAACAAATTTTTTTAGTCGAGAAGAACAGTAAAATCCTTGGTTTCATTTCTCTCTATGTACCAGATCGTTTTATTCATCTCTTGTTTGTCCATCCAAATGCGGCTGGTCAAGGGGCTGGAGATCTATTGCTTCAACATGCTATAGAAGTTCTAGGAACACCGGTCACCCTCAAATGCGTCTCCGAAAATCACAAGGCTTTATCTTTCTATCACAAAAGAGGTTGGAAGGCAGTGGTAGAAGAAGGAGAACCGGGGGCGGAATACTGGGTTCTTGTTTATGAAGAAAGATCATTTATGTTTTAGCTCCTTTACAAGGGGCTTTTTTGCGGTTTATTTTCGGTGTCGAAAGATTTATAAAATGATAATATATGTCATTATAGGGAAAATAGAGGGAGGAGTAGGGGTGGATGAAAAAAGTACTTTCTTCTCACGTCGGCTTGAAAATCAATGAATGGTATTATCATATTCAAAGATTTAATGTTCCTGATGCCGAGGCGTATAAAGAAGAAATCAAATCGATGCTTGATGATATGGAAGAAAATCAGGATCTATTATTATATTTCTCACTCATGGAGTTCAGACATAAATTAATGCTAGATTACTTGGATCCTTTAGAAAATGGGAAAGAACGAGCGAACTTCAGGGAACTTGCAGTGAAGATAAAAAAAGATCAAGAGAAATTAACAGGATTGCTAGAATATTACTTCAATTTTTTCTACGGCATGTATGAATTTGAGAACTACGAATACTTAAATGCGATTACCTTCTATAAGCGGGCAGAAAAAAAGTTAACCCTTGTAAGTGACGATATTGAACGTGCCGAGTTCAATTACAAAATGGCTGAAATCTATTACCACATGAAACAAACCCACATGTCCATGCACCATATCGCACAGGCGATAGAATGTTACCGAGAAAAAGATACATACACAGTTAGAGAAATTCAATGTTCTTTTGTCATTGGCTTAAACTATATCGATATGGGCTGTCCCGAAAAAGCCATTCCACATTTTGAACGCGCACTAGAACAAGTTGCCGATCACTCAACAAAAAGATTAGAAGGGTCAGCGCTCTATAATTTAGGGTTGAGCTATTTTCATCACGGTGACCTAGCACAAGCAATTATTCACTTTAATGACTCGATTCGAGCATTTAAAGAGCGGGGCTACGAGCATTTAAATCGGATTTTAGACCCTCTCGTGATGTTGTCAAAAGCCTATTTTAAAAAGAACGAACAGGATTTAGGTACGTATGCTTTGCATAGCGGAATAGAACTATCTGAAAAACTGAAAGATCATGTGCTGTTACGTATCTTTACGTTTTTAAAATCACTATACGTTGACAACAATTTTGAACAACTAGAACAAATTTCAGAATGGTTAGAGATGAAGTCCATGTATCCTGACCTTGAAGACTTAGCAAAAGATGCCGCAAAATATTATAATGAATTGGGAGATAAAGACAAGGCAATGCTGTTTTATGAAAAAATTCTTTATTTCCAAGTTCAAGTAAAGCGGGGTGACTGTCTATATGAAATTTAAAACTGTATCCATTGTATTCGTGGTGATGAGTGTGATAAGTGTTGTGAGTTATTTCACATCTGAAGTTACAGCAAGTCATGATGAAGCTAGGAGAGGTCATACAGCAAGTATCGGTTATTCTGCTTAGTAAAAGGCCCTTAAAGGGCTTTTTACTTTAAAATGGAATTTATGCAATGGATAAAGTATATTTTTCACATAAAATATACTGAGGAAGAAGTAAAATGACAATGTTAAAATCCAAATGATTTCGAAGGATTTTCATTATATTCTTTGCTTTAACCTTTATGATTAGCCTGTTAAATATGGCTGTATTTCCAGGGACGCCAGTGTCTTATTATGTTGGTCTGATTTGTAAGATGTTGTTAATCAGTTTGTTAAATGGTATGTTTTTCGGCACAATCTTCTATTTGATTGTCACCTTTCTTATCGCTAAAGATTTTAATCAAAATCAATAGTTAGCAAAGCATTCATGAATCTAACATTCTGATTGGAAGGCAGGCAGTATAAGCCGATACTAGAACAACAAAGATTCAAAAGTTCTCAAGTCTCATTTTTCATTCGCAAAACTCCACTACAAACTCATTCAAAATTTGAATTGCCAATGTTAAATTTCTCTTTCACCTTTATATCGATTGAATGTTGTTAATAATATGAGAATAGCTAGAAAAGTGTACCACATGAAAAATGATTACTAGGGGGATCACAATTTCATGTGAGGCCTCTAAGTAAGTGAAGTAAAAAAATCTGCCCTAATAAAGGGGGCAGATTTTTTTGCATTTTTACATTATTCGTAAACATAACAAGTGCCGCTTATAACAGTGACACATTCATAAGTATTAGAGTAAGACTTACCATTCGAATCTCTAAAGAAAACGGTAACGGTTGCTACTCCACTGCTATTGTAGCCATTCCATTGATATTGATAGCCATCATACTTGTCCCTAATAGGGATTAAATTCGAAGCGGCATCAGCAGGAATTGCAGAGAACATTAAAGCACCAGTGAAGAGAGTAGCTCCCACTATTTTTTTCATTTTTCCCTTAAACATTAAAACATCTCCCTTTTCCTTATTTTTCTATTAAACCAATGTTTAACAGATGCTTATAAGAATAGCACGTCTAGTAGGAGAAAAATGTCAAAAAATGTCTAAATAAATAAAAATTCAAAAAATATACATATTTAGGAATTATTTGTTTTTGGCGTGATTGAATGTTTTTTCCTAAAAATGAATAAAGATAGACTACGCATAAAAGCGAACATGGATAAAGGGATGATTAAATTGATTAGGAGGAGAAATACATGCAAAAGCTTTGCAGGGAAGTCTGGATAGAAGTCAATCTTGATGCGATAAAAAGAAATATCGAAGCGATTCAAGCGCATATTCCAAGAAAAAGTAAGATCATGGCTGTCGTGAAGGCGAATGCTTATGGACACGGTTCAGTGGAGGTAGCACGGCAGGCACTAGAAAGCGGTGCGACGGAGCTCGCAGTTGCTAGCTTAGAAGAAGGGATTGTATTGCGAAGAGCAAAAATAGAAGCACCTATTCTTGTGCTTGGATTTACACCGCTCGATTGTGTGAAAAGGGCCGCAGCCTGGAGAATTGATCTCTCCGGCCTTCGAGAAGACTGGATTGCTCAAGCAAATGAGATCTTAGCGGAAGAAGAAAGCCAGCGCCGGCTTGGGATTCATGTCAATGTTGACACAGGGATGGGGCGATTAGGTGTACGGACAAAGGAAGAGCTGTTAGCGGTGGTGAAGGCGCTTGAAAAGAGTGAAAACCTGAGGTGGGATGGAATATTTACGCATTTCTCTACTGCGGATGAGCCTGATCCTGATTTCACGTTGCTGCAGCACAGCATCTTCATTGATTTTCTTCGGTTTTTGAAAGAAGAAGGGATCAAACTGCCGACCGTACATATGAACAATACAGCTGCTTCGATTGCGTTTCCTGAATTTAGCGCCGATATGATCCGGCTTGGTATCGGACTTTATGGACTGTATCCCTCGCAATACATTAAAAGCTTAGACGCTGTTCAGCTAGAGCCCGCTCTCAGTTTAAAAGCAAGAATTGCGTTCGTGAAGAAAATGGTGACAAAGCCAAGAACGGTCAGCTATGGGGCAACCTATGTGGCAAAGCCTGACGAAGTCATTGCAACCATACCGATTGGTTATGCAGATGGGTACTCACGTGCTTTATCCAATCGAGGGTTTATGCTTTTCCGCGGAGAACGAATGCCAATTGCGGGCCGAGTCACAATGGATATGACGATGATCAGCTTAGGAGAGATGAAAGCAAAGCAAGGCGAGGAAGTCGTCATTTATGGCCGTCAAAAGGGCGGAGAAATTTCTGTTGATGAAATTGCTGAAATGCTCAATACGATTAACTATGAAGTCATTGCAACATTAAGCCGCCGTGTTCCAAGGTTTTATCGTCGAGGCGGGAAGATTATTAAAATATCGACGCCGGTGATGTATGTGTGAAGGTAAGGACTGCATGAAAGTCCAAAAATCCCCCTTTATATGGAAAGGGGGATTTTGAGTTTCATGTCTTATTACGGCTTAAGCTCGATACTCTTTATCTAAAATAAGAATTGGTTTAATCGTAGATCCATTTTTAGAATCTTCAAAAGCTTGTTCAATCTCTTCTAATTCGTAGAATTTTGCTAGTTTCTCAACTGGGAATTGTCCATTTTTAAAGAACTTGACTAGTTTAGGAATGAATAGTTGAGGAACGGCATCGCCTTCTATCACACCTTTTAACGTGAGCGCATTGAGCATGAGATCATTTGTGACATTAAACGTTAAATCACGTTTTCCTACTGCTACTGTTGCACAAGTTCCTTTGACACGCAGGCAGTGAAGGGCAGCTAGCGTGACTTCTGGTACTCCAGTTGTTTCAAATGAGTAATGTGCCCCTTTTCCTTCTGTGATTTCCTTCACTTTTTCAGCTGGGTTCTCATGTTTACTGTTGATGACATGTGTTGCACCTAATTCTTTTGCTAGCTCAAGGCGGCTATCATGGATATCAACGGCAATAATCGGATCACAGCCTGCAATTTTTGCTGCCATTAACCCACTTAAACCAACAGCGCCTGTACCGAACACAACAAGGCTTGTACCTGGAGCTGGAGCAAGTGAATTTAAGACAGTACCGCTCCCAGTCATTAAGCCGCAGCCGAATGGTCCTAAATAACGTAAATCAGTTTCTTTGTCTACTTTCACCACATTTTTCTCATCAACCGTTGCATATGTACCAAATGACGATTGACCAAAAAATTGTGATACATCTTGATGATCATGTGTATGGATAGGCGTTTCATTATGTTTATTACGACCAGAAAAATTCAGTGGAATCATGTTTTCACATCCACCAGCGTTCCCGTCAAGACAATTATGGCAATGACCGCAATAAGCGAAACCAAGTACAACGTGGTCTCCTTCTTGAACGGTTGTGACATTAGAACCTGCTTTCACGACAATGCCAGAGCCTTCATGTCCTAATAAAGCAGGACGTGGGACAGGAAGCGTGCCATCTAATACAGTGGCATCCGTATGACAAACGCCAGATGCAACGATTTTGACAAGCACTTCATCTGCTTTTGGATCATCTAGTAATAGTGTTTGTTTCTCGAAATCTTTTTCATTTGTTGTGACCATCGCTTGAATTTCCATATCATGTGCCCTCACTTTTTGTATAGTATGATATTCTGAAGAAGTTAGATCAAATGTCACAAAAAATTCATTTCTTTATGACTAAGTTGATTGTAGGACGAAAGATTTTTCGTTTCAATCAGCAAAAAATCTTTTTTGTATAGGTTTTCAACACAAATAAATTTATGTATATCTAATCAACATTTATTAAAAAGTGTCTAAAGGAGGGGCCCATGATCAAAAAAGAGGATCGCCGTGTTGAGCGAACAAAAGAAACACTTCGTCAAACATTCAAAATACTAGTAAAAGAAAAAGGATATTCGCACGTAAAAGTGAAGGATATTGTGGAAAAGGCAAACTATAATCGGACGACGTTTTATGTGCATTATGAAAGTAAAGATGAATTAGCAGCAGATGTTATTCACCGGGAAATGGTAGATTTCGAATATGAATTTTGTAAGCCGACTCGTGAAAATCCACTGTTGGATTTAACTCGCATGAAACCAGAGGGCACCGATGTATTTCAATATATCGTTGAAAATCGCGACTATTATGATTTATTAGTGATGGAAGACCGAATTCCCCAAATACAAGAAAAATTGCTTAAAAAAATACAATATATTTTCCAAAATAGAATGTCGTTTGTGAGTGATCAGTATGCAGAAATCAACGACAGTTATTTTGTCCAGTATCGTTCATACGGCATCTTTGGTTTTATCATTGAATGGATCAGAAATGACTACAATGCATCTCCTTCAGAAATGGCACGCCGCATTATCAATTTATTATATATTCAATCCTCACTCATGATTCAGTTGAAAAATGAAGAAGTGATTATGAAAAGGTAATGCTTAGGTTGCATCTCTAGCGCACAACATTTTGAATGTATATAAAGTTTTATTTAAAACTTCTTTAAATTGTAAACTTTGTAAAAAATAGAACGATAAAAGGAGGGAACATAACGAGTTGGAGGAATAGAAAATGAAAAAAAGGTTTTTATTATTTATCACGGTACTCCTATTAATGAGTACTCTTAGTCCATTTAAAGCAAATGCAGAAAATTCAATTGGATGGACGAAACGAGCTGATTTACCAGAAGAACGTATTAATGCTGGTGTGGGAGTCGTTGATGGGAAGATTTATGTATTTGGTGGAGCAAGTGAAAAAAATAAGTTGAATAACCAAACATTTATGTATGATCCAAAAAAAGATGTTTGGGAAGAGAAAGCCAGTATGCCAAGAAATAGAACAGGCGGTACTTACGCTACTGTAGGTAAAAAAATCTATCTAATAGGTGGAATTAATGAAGAGACAGAAGTAGCTTATAACACTATAGATATTTATGATGCAGAACTTGATCAGTGGGCTGAAGAGCCGATTCGAATTCCAAGAGAGCCGGTTTTTTCAGCTTATAGTAAAGGAACTTTACAAGCAGTTGCAGTGAAAGAGAAGATATATATTGTATCTTCAAAAAACTCATATAAGAATAATGTCTATGAATACAATACAGTCTCTGGTGAATGGAAGAGCTTGAACTCATCGGGTTTGCCATCTCGGAATGGGAGAGCAATTTCTGCAATTGACGGAAATATATATGTTGCAGGTGGCGAAAATTCGATAGGGCATAGTAGAGAAAAGTATTTGTTTCAGTATGATATTTCAACAGATACTTGGAAGAGATTAATTGATGTTCAGTTAACATCTTATACATATGAACCCTCCTATGAAACTTACAACGGCAAGTTCTTTATTATTGGTGGGCAATTATATGGTGATAGTTCAAAAAATATGGTAAACAAAGTTCAGATTTTCAATCCAAAAGATGGCCAATTTAAAAATTCAGCATATGATTTACCAGAAGGTAGAGTATCAGCTGTCGCAGCAATTGTTGATGACCAATTGTATGTCATTGGTGGACGTAACTATTCAGAATCTATGAGACATCTTTCTGTGAAAAGTGATTACAGATCCGTGATTTCTATTTCATTAAAAGACTTACAAGTGACTGAGGACGAAACAAAGCCGGATGATGGGATAGCAGAAGACCCAAAGGATCAAGATGGGACACAGCCAGGTGATGATACAACAGAAGAACCGAAAGATCAGGACGGGACACAGCCAGGTGATGATACAACAGAAGAACCGAAAGATCAGGACGGGACACAGCCAGGTGATGGCACAACAGAAGAGCCGAAAGACCAAGATGGAACAAAACCAGGAGAAGAAACTGTAAAAGGTATACTTTCCATTACCATGATCAATGGGTTACAAAAGGATTATCTGCTCTCAATGAAAGAAATCAACGATTTTCTTAATTGGTATAAAGAAAGAAGCTTTGGTATCGGAATGAACTTTTATGAGATCAATGATGAACACAATAAAGGGCCTTTCACAAGTAAGAAGGATTACGTGGTGTACCAAAATATCTTAATGTTTGATATCAAGCAATATTGATAAAATGAAAGCTGCTGATAATAGATTAGCAGCTTTTTATATTTTGCATTATTGTTAAAATTAGGATGAACATCATAAAAAAATAAGATATTTTTTTAAAAATCTGCTAAACATCCCATAACCACGTCCGATAATAGAATTGTCAGGGTTGATAAGCCCTAGAATAAAGGACTTTTTTCAGACAAGGACGTCTGTCAGGTCCCACATACATGGAGGTAATAGGAAATGAGAATTAACCACAATATCGCAGCACTTAACACATTAAACCGTTTGTCTGCAAACAACGGTGCGAGCCAAAAGAACATGGAGAAACTTTCTTCTGGTCTTAAAATCAACCGTGCAGGAGATGACGCAGCAGGTCTTGCAATCTCTGAAAAAATGCGTGGACAAATCCGCGGATTAGAAATGGCTACTAAAAACGCACAAGACGGTATCTCTCTTATCCAAATCGCTGAAGGTGCATTGACTGAAACTCACTCAATCCTTCAACGTGTACGTGAGCTTGTTGTTCAAGCTGGAAACACTGGTACACAAGACGATACAGACCTTGGTGCAATTCAAGATGAGATCAAGGCGCTTGTTGAAGAAATCGGAAATGGTGCAGATAAAAATGGTATCTCTGATCGTACAGAGTTCAACGGTAAAAAATTACTTGACGGTACTTTTAGCGCAAGTGGTGCTGATCCAAAATCATTAACTTTCCAAATCGGTGCTAATGGCGCGCAACAGTTATCAGTTAACATTGAAGCAATGTCTGCTGACAAACTTGGTGCAGTTGATCCAGGTACTGGTGATTTAGTAGCGAACCAAGCTGTATCAAATCTTGATGTCACAAAATTTGCAGCAAACGCAGCTGATGTAGCTGATGTTGGTTTTGATGCACAATTAGGAATTGTTGATGGAGCAATCAAACAAGTTTCAACTCAACGTTCTAAACTTGGTGCAGTTCAAAACCGTCTAGAGCACACAATCAACAACCTTGGTGCTTCTGGTGAAAACTTAACAGCTGCTGAGTCTCGTATCCGTGACGTTGACATGGCGAAAGAAATGAGTGAGTTCACTAAGAACAACATTCTTTCTCAAGCTTCTCAAGCAATGCTTGCACAAGCGAACCAACAGCCACAAAACGTACTTCAATTACTACGTTAATGAAAGGCCCCTTAATGGGGCTTTTTTTTATGCTCTTTTTTCTTCGCTTTTTCTCCTTCTTTTCACTTGTGATTCTTTAATCCCTCTGTTAAATCATGAAAAACGACCTTTAAATTTGGCATACTCTAGCGAAACGATCATATTGAATGAGACTTTTCCCTTATTTATTCCTTTTTTGTTAAACATATTCCATTAAAGTTCGATAAATGGATTGTAAGGCTTACAGAAAAATTCTAATTTAGAACTTTTAGACATGGATGTCTAATTGGTTCAAACACATGGAGGTCATTTAATATGAGAATTAACCACAATATCGCAGCACTTAACACATTGAATCGTCTTTCTACTAACAACGGTTCAAGCCAAAAGAACATGGAGAAACTTTCTTCTGGTCTTCGCATTAATCGCGCAGGGGATGACGCAGCAGGTCTTGCGATCTCTGAAAAAATGAGAAGTCAAATCCGTGGTCTAGAAATGGCTACTAAAAACTCTCAAGATGGTATCTCTCTTATTCAAACGGCTGAAGGCGCATTGACTGAATCTCATGCGATACTTCAACGTATTCGTGAGCTTGTTGTTCAAGCTGGGAACACAGGTACACAGCAGGAAGAGGATTTGGCATCCATTCAAGATGAAATTTCAAACTTGCAAGATGAGATTACAAGTATTTCTACTCGTACAGAGTTTAACGGGAAGAAATTATTAGATGGAACTTATTCGTCTAAGGGTGCTGATGACGGTGGTGAGGCACAAAGCCTTGTATTCCAAATCGGTGCAAACGCAACACAACAAATTACACTTAACATTGAAAACATGGGTGCTTCAGTTTTAGGTACAGATGGGACGGCTGAAGGTGAAGATGGAGCCGGTTCTGTTGCTGGAATCGATGTGACAAAATTTATTAGTGCAAGTGGTGAAGATGGCGAGGAAGCTGCTGGATTTGATGCGCAACTTGGTATTATTGAAACAGCTATTAAGCAAGTGTCTGCTCAGCGATCTAAGCTTGGTGCAGTCCAAAACCGTCTAGAGCACACAATCAACAACCTTAGCGCTTCTGCTGAAAACTTAACAGCTGCTGAGTCTCGTATTCGTGACGTTGATATGGCGAAAGAAATGAGTGAGTTCACAAAGAACAACATTCTTTCTCAAGCTTCTCAAGCAATGCTTGCACAAGCGAACCAACAGCCACAAAACGTACTTCAATTATTACGTTAATTAAAAGCCCCCTTTGAGGGGCTTTTTTTATGTTGATTTTAGCAACAGATGTAATTGAAAATCTGGAACAGCTTCATAGAAGAAAGCTCGATTTAATTCATCATTTTTTTGATCCCACCTATGCCACCAGTTGCGGACCTCACCAGTGGAGTCAGCTTGAATCATGTCTTGCAGCTGCTCTAGGTTGATGATTTTTCTCGGTTCTATTAAGAATGAATGCATACGATGATACGCCTCAAGGCATTTAGGTTGTTTTGTTTGAACGGCATATTGTACATAATAATTGAAAAATTCTTGTACAAATGTCAGATGGGGAATGGGGGTTCCTTTTAATTCGACGCCTTCCCAAGCCATATCCGCAATTGCACAAAGCCACCAGCCAAGCTCATTGGCGTGCTGCATTTGTTGTAAGGTATGCCGTTCAAAAGAAATAAGCTCATCTTCTTGTGCTTGTTTGAGCATACGCTCAAGTGTCTGTGCCTCAAGAGCTGCCTTTGTCATTCCCTGACCATGTATTGGATCTAATGTGCATAAGGCATCACCCATGACCAATAAGCCGCTTGGCCAATCTTCCATTTGTTCATAGTGGTTTCTGACACAAGCCGGAACTCTAAATCCTTTTGGTTTCGTATAGGGAATTAAATGAGTGATGGCTTCTGCTATCGAGGGATTGGTCAGCCTAGCGGTCTCTACATCAAACTGATCAGCGTCCGTTGTTGGATAATGAGAGCCGCCAGCTGCAGAGAGAAGAACCGCTGCTAAATCATGATCTACTCGTTCAAACAGTCCTGTTGGAATTTTTTTATTTGGCTGTCCAACGATGACCATTGGTTCTAGGTTTGGTGCCTCAGATGGTATTTGGTAGTATCTCGTGCTATAGCCAAGAGAGACGATTAGCTCATCTGTCTGCGGCAAGGTTCGTCCTGCGCTTTTCAGCCATTTTGGCAATTTAGACATTCTTCCAGACGTATCAATGACTAAGTCCGCACTCATTTTGTTGATGATTCCAGGCTTTATTCTCCGATCTTTGACCTGTAATCCACTCACTTTAGTCGTTTCTTCTTCAAAAAGAAGAGCGATCGCTTCATGTTTTTCTAAAAATTGAACACGATCCTCACGTAACATTCTTTGCATCAGCACCCACTCTAGCATGGCACGTCGTGTGACAGCTGTTTCTTCAGTATCGGTGAGTACTAACTCGCCATCTTTTGTCATAAATCGAGATGTCTGATGCCATGTGTTGTACCCGCCCATTTCGAGTAATTCTTTTGTATAACCAGGAAATAGACGTTCCACTATTTGTTTGCCTAGTGGCAGCATTCTATGTGGATGAAAAGCTTGAGGTGTGCCAAGACGATTTTCAGGAGCGTCTGGCAATTCGTCCTTTTCAATGATCAATACTTCAAGGTAAAAACTTGATAAAACCTTTGCAGCGAGCATTCCCGTTATTCCGCCTCCGATGACGATCGCCCGCTCATACTTCATGGGTTGTGTCACAACATGCGCCTCCAGTGAATATATCAAATGGTTACATGACCATTTCATCATATGTTGATTTTCTAAGTATAGCAAATTCTCGTTTTTTTGAATATAGAAAGGAATTGGCATACTTTTTACTCGTAAATATGAAAAAAACTTCAATCATGATCATTATTTTTAAAAAATAATGATCAAATTTAAGAGGAATGACCGATAAATACATTAAGGGGGTAGAGAAAATGGATATACTACAGAGTATTGTAACCGCAGCACCTTATATGATGAAGATTTTAAAAGATGAAGTGACGATGGGGGTCATTGATCGAGAAAAATTCTTGCTGTATTTGCCATCAAAAGATGTGGATTTTCAAATACGGACAGGAGATCCCATTAAACCAGATGATCAGAATATGAAAAATGCGCTTAGAGGCGAAACATCAAGTACATTTGTACCTGAATCGGTGTATGGGACGCCTTTAAATGCAATGGGATTGCCGATTTTCGATGAAAATCAACAAGTCATTGGTGCAATCGCTTTAGGTTTTCCACTTAAAAATCAAATAGAACTTGAGGCGTATATGGAGTCATTGAACGACATCATTCAAAGTATTCAAGAAAAAGTACATGTGGTGGCGGCTCATTCAGAAGAGCTCTCTGCGACAAGTGAGGAAATGACATTCCAAACACAGCAAACACTTGAAAGCTCGAAAAAAACTTCAGATATTACAAAAATGATCAAAGGTATCTCTAAACAAACGAGTTTGCTAGGATTGAATGCTTCAATTGAAGCAGCCAGGGCAGGGAAAGAGGGAGCGGGTTTTAGTGTGGTAGCGAGCGAGGTTCAAAAGCTATCAAGCGAAACCTCACGTGCAACAGAAAACATAGAAAGCTCATTGCAAGGGATTTCCTCTAATATACATACATTACTCGAGAGTATGGGCCATATGAAAGGGTCATCTTCAGAACAAGCTTTATTAGTGACGGAGTTTAGTGAAATTGTAGATAGGTTGACGACGGTTAGCAAAGAAATGAAAGAATTTATGCAAAAGGTGATGTCAACGTAAAAAACGAATCCAAAAAGGGTTCGTTTTTTTGCTGGCTCGTTATTTTCTATTTTTCTGATCAAAGCGATAATCGTATGTTTCACCTTTGACCACATTTAAAAACTCATGTCCAATTTGAACGAGCTGTGCATTTTCCCATTTGATCAGAGGATCTTTATCAGGGTACTTCCAGTAGATTGTTTTTTTGTGATGGGTGAGTTTGTTTTCAATTTCTGCTCTGACCGCATTCTCTTTTAGCTTTCCTCCGCTATGTCGATATGTGTTAATGGTATAGGTTCCATCAGGTGATGATATCGAGCGGATGAATGTCCCGTGAGACACGCCTTGAAGAGAGAAGCATTTCCAGTAAATAATTCCGGCGAAGCTAAGACATAAGATGGCAAGGATGATGGTGGTTTTCTTTTTAAACATGAATTCCTCCAGGTGTAGATCGCAATATTCTAATATATGAGAGAGAATACAAAAAGATTCATATAGTCCAAAAGTTCTATTCATTTCAATTATCGGTCATTTTTTCTCAACATTCAACAGTTAGCCCGTAAAGATAAGGAAAATTTAAGGATGCATTCAGATCACACTGGTTATTCGAAAACACTTTACAAAAGAATTTGCGATCAGTAGACTTATGCTCATATAGAGAAATGGGGCAGATGGAATGAATCAAATCATAGATACGTATCAAAATTATGAAGAGCTTTCCGCTCATGAAAGAAAAGGGATCGACTATCAGATTCTTCATCAGCGGAAAGGGGATCAGCTTCTCGTCCTGTCACCTCATGCGGGAGGAATTGAATCTGGTGTGAGCGAGCTGGTCCATGAAGTAGCAACCGATTATTCTATGTATTTATTCGAGGGCCTTAAAGTGAAAGGCAATCATGTTCTTCATATTACGAGCACACGTTTTGATGAGCCGATTTGTCTTTCTCAAGTGCATACACATCATTATACGTTTGCACTCCACGGCTATGGAGAAACAGACGTCCTACAAACTTTAGTTGGCGGTACCGACAGGGAAAAAGCTGCTGAAACAGTGAAGTATCTCACACAAAATGGCTTCCATGCCTTACTTTTATCTGAATCGGATCAATTTGCTGGAACACATCCTCAAAATATTAATAATCAATGCCTCACAGGAAAAAGTGTTCAAATTGAAATTAGCCAAGCTCAGAGAAGAGCTTTCTTTCAAGACTTTAGGCGGAGCCGTAGGCGTGATACACAAACCGAACAATTTTATCAATACACAAATGTACTGAAACAAGTGTTAAGCCTTTATGAATAAACTTCTGACGTCACGTGTGTTGACGCTTTTGTTTGATATTTAGCTTCATTTTCTGCGACCTTGCTGGCTCTCATTAAATAAGAAGTGAATTCTTTTTGAAATTGAATGCCGGCTCTTCGCTGTTCAAATAGAGCAAGCCGTTTTTCAGCAAAATCCCGAGTGACATGAAATGTTTGAGCAATATGCAAAATGGCTTGCTGCCTAAGGTTTGGGAGCGTCATTTGCAGCAGCATAAAAGTCGGAACACAAAAGTGATACATGAATTGTTTTGCTTGAAACTCTTGCAGTTCTCGAAAGAGCTTGTGCATGTTAAAGTGGTTGCCTGTATGCTTCAGCACATGACAAAGCTCGTGGGCGAAATCCTGCCACTGTTCTTCTGACGATAAGGCTCTGTTTAAAATAATACTGTAAAGACCTTGATGTTTGATCATCATGCTGCCAGTATCCTCGTAGTGTACCCATACATGAAATTCAGCGGCGATCCTATGCATGTCTACATAGGCAGGACCGCTTATTTGCAGTTGAGTGTATAACCGTTTAATATCTTCTTCTAAATGGGTTAAAAAATAAGTCATGTCAAAACCTCCATACAAACGTATGTTCTATTTTTGCCGTAAAAGAAAAGTCCATATAGGACTAAATGGCTAATAAAGCTATCGCTTACTTTTTATATCGGCTTGTTTTTAACAATTTTAACATAAAATCAAAGAAAATTGGAAGTTTTTCCTGTTTTTTATTCTATTTTTTTATATTTTACAAAGATAAAACGGCGATTGAATTCAAATTTTACCATAGTCTTATGACGAAAACAAACAAATTTGTCTTACGTTTGCCACCGATTGATGAGCAAGATCAAACATCAATTTAACAAAAAGGAGTGCAAAACATGGTACAAATTTATCAAGATTTTATTCCAGTTGGAAACGGAAATCGGCCAGGATATGCTATGACGCCGCTTTATGTAACTGTGCATAACACAGCCAATACATCTAAGGGAGCTGACGCAAAAAGTCACGCGGCATATGTCAAACGCTCAACAACAGAGGTAAGCTGGCACTTTACAGTGGATGACAAGGAAATTTTTCAGCATCTCCCTTTAAATGAAAATGGATGGCATGCTGGGGATGGACATGGAGATGGCAACCGAAAATCGATTGGCATTGAAATTTGTGAAAATGAGGATGGAAACTTTCAACAAGCTGTCAAACATGCCCAGTGGCTTATTCAAAAGCTTTTAAAAGAACATGGCATTCCATTAGCAAATGTGGTGACGCATCAGCATTGGTCAGGAAAAACATGTCCACGTCTGCTGCTAGCTACATGGGATGAATTTAAAAGAGGAATTGAGACTGCAGGTGATCCGGAAACGGTTATCACATATGTGGTGAAAAGCGGGGATACGCTAACGAGTATTGCCAAAGCCCATGGTGTCACAGTGAGTGATTTACAGACATGGAATCAGATTAGTGACCCGAACATGATTCGAGTTGGACAAGTTCTCAAGATTTATCATGCAGAAGAAAAGCTCAGTTATGAACTGCCAGATGGGGTGTTAAAGGTGACATCACCTCTGACAAAGGGGGAGCATGTACGTCTCGTCCAAAAAGCGCTTGCTGCTGTGTATTTTTATCCTGACAAAACAGCTGTAGATAAGGGCATTGATGGCGTTTATGGGGAAAAAACAGCCAATGCCGTCGCGCGATTTCAACTGATGAATGGTCTAACGAGTGATGGAGTATACGGTCCTAAAACAAAAGTGAAGTTGCTTCAACTATTGAATCAGTGAGTCTTTCTTTTTGGCCGCTTGAATGACGGCTACACTTTTTTCGTGTAATCGGCAGACATAAGGGGATGGCTTAAATTCAGCAAACTGAACATACCTCAATTGTTTAAGTTTCTTTTTCATATTGGCACCTCAATCGTTGCAGCAGTTGGTTTTATTGTATGCAAGTAGATGTGAAAACGGAAGTAGGACGCGGATGAAGTTCCGCGTCCTTTAGTGTAATCAAGCTTTTTTATTTTTATACTCATCTAGGAGCTGTTCATTCTTTTTGAAAATACGCTCCGTATGGGGACTTACTTTGTAATCAGCCATACTAATATGGCGCTTTTTCTTTAAAATCTTAAATGGGTTTTTCTTGCGATTGTTATTATCCCCTTGAAGTGCGTGTTCCATCTTCATCACCTTCCTCTTCGTCAGGCAAGATTAGGTCATAAATCGTTGTAAGTGAAGTCATTAATAAATAGTCGAATTCAGTGACAATATCCTCAGAGGTCAGCTTAATCACAAAGTGTGCATCCGCTACTGAAAACGGGATGAGAACCAATTTGCCGAAATCATCGTAATACACTTCCTGCCTGTCAAGCTTTGCTTGAATGAGCGCTCTCTGATCAAGTGTCCGCAGCAAGTCATCTTTTTGCTCCTGCGTATCATAAGGACAAAGAACTGCTTGAATATTCATTTTTTCTGCAAAAGAATAGATCAGTCGTTCAATTCCCTCTATATAAGCTTCTATACTTCCATAATATACATGGATCGGTTCATTTTTCAATAGGTATTGGTACGTTTTTAGTTTATTGAGGTAAGAATGAAGCAGGTCGTTATTTTGTTCTAGGAGTTGATGGGTGTCGGTTTCAAGTTCATGATTTCCGAGTTTTTTTATATAGGAGCTGAGGAAAATAAAGGCATCAGTTAATGCGAAAAAAACAGCAATAATCAGGTAGTGCATCCAATCGGTGAAGATTGAAGCAGGGTCATTTGTCCAGTACACAACAGCACCCGCTACATAAATCCAATACCACGTTTTACGAATCGCAAACATCTTTTCTTTTACTTTTTGTTCAAAGCGCCATACCGCAAATACATATACAGCAAGAGCACCTAGCAATAACCAAACAGTCAATTGAAAAAATAATAGCATGTTCTTCTCTCCCATAGACAGATGGATACTTACTTTATTTCTATGGATATGATTGGAAACCCTGCTTCATGAAAAAATGGCTCGCAGGAAAAGAGCATTTTGAGGATGCAAACAAATAAAAAAGACCTGTTAGACAGGTCTTTGATATTAAAGAATCGCATTTAACACAAAGTATATAAGTGCCCCTAGAGTTCCCGAAATCGGTAATGTGATCACCCAAGTGACAAGCATACGTTTTGCCGTACCCCAGTTGACTCCTTTTACTCTATGTGCAGATCCTACACCTAGAATAGAAGATGAGATCACGTGAGTGGTACTAACCGGTAAGTGAATAAATGTTGCACCGAAGATAATAGCTGCACCCGTTAAGTCTGCAGATACTCCGTTTACTGGACGAATCTTCATGATTTTACCGCCGACTGTTTTAATAATCTTCCAGCCGCCAATAGACGTACCTAGTCCCATTGCAAGCGCACAAGAGAATTGTACCCAGAAAGGAATGTCGTCTGTTGTATGCAAATTACCTGCAATTAAAGCCATCGTAATAATTCCCATCGCTTTTTGCGCATCGTTTGTTCCGTGGGTATACGATTGCAGTGCAGCCGTTAAAATTTGAACACGTCGGAATTGTTTATTTGTTTTTGCGAGATTGTTGTTTCGGAATATAATTTTGATAATGGTATACACGATATATCCCAAAACAAAAGCCAGGATAGGTGAAAGCAATAGTGCTTGAATGATTTTAATGAATCCTGAATAGTTTAAAGCGCCAAAACCAGCAGAGGCAATAACAGCTCCTGCAATTGACCCGATCAGTGCGTGTGAAGAACTACTCGGAATCCCGTAATACCAAGTAAGCAAGTTCCAAGTAATGGCTGCAATTAAAGCAGCCAAAATGACGACAGATCCGTTTTGAAGTGTAAAAGGATCTGCGATGTCTTTTGTAATGGACTTTGCCACACCTGTAAATGTCATTGCTCCTAAGAAGTTCATAAACGCTGCCATAATAATAGCATGTCTTGGCTTTAACGCCTTTGTTGAAACAGAAGTAGCAATGGCATTTGCTGTATCGTGGAATCCGTTAATGAAATCAAAAGCAAGTGCACAAATGACAATAAGTATGGTAAGGATGAGTAAAGTATCCATGTTTAACTAACCCCGTTACGCATTCTTCATAATGATTGTTTCTAGATTGTTGGCAACACTTTGACAGGAATCTGCGATTTCTTCAAGTGTTTCGTAAATTTCTTTGTATTGAATGACCTTAATTGGATCTGTTTCTTTTCCAAACAAGTTCTTTAGTGATTTGCGGTGAAGATTGTCACAATTATGCTCAATCTCTTTAATTTTGATTGCGTGCGGATGAATATCTTTCAAGCGATTATCAGCCAGTAATTCAATAGTCGTTAAAATTTCTTTCGCACATTCTCTGATGTAGTGGCTGAATTTGTCGATATGTTCGTCAGAGCTTGTAATTGAATAAATTTCTAAAGTTGCTGAAAAATGCTCAATGCCGTCTAAAACATCGTCGAGGCTATTCGTCAATTGAAGAATGTCTTCACGTTCAATCGGTGTAATAAAGGCTTTGTTCAGCTCTTTAATCATGGTATGAACATGATTATCACCTTTTGTCTCATATTCCTTCAATGTGTCAGAAAATTCTTTCAGAGTGGTTTGATTTGTTACTTTATAGCTAACAAAATACTCAGCAGTTTCATCTAAATTTTTAGCAATTTCCGTTAACAAGACGGAAAACTTGTCTTTTTTCCTTTTTAACATGTAAAAACCCTCCATTGTATAAATGAGACAATGCACACATCAAATAATTATATATTCTTTTGTCGAAAAAAAACAGGTGTAGTCGAAAATTTCTTCACTTTTTCTATTTGATCTTATTCTGACCTAAAGATGTGATCTCAACTCACCTTTTTCAGAAAGGGGAAAAGAAAGCAAAAAAGCGGACCATTTTTGGCACCGCTTAAAAGTTAAGAAGCTGAATAAACAAGCTTAAATCGCTCACAAACAAGAAGCATATCTTCCTTAAATGTTAATCCGTACGGCTTAAGGGCTTCTGTGAAAAATTCTTCATGTTCTTTGTACCAATAGTCATATGAAAGATCGCCTTCACCTTCTGCTTTTGCAAATGATTCAGGAACTTCATTCATTGGCATGATATCTACTTGTGTGATCTCTATGATGGCTTTTGGTTCCTCTTGGCTGTCCAAAATGACCGCATATTGACCGGGTTTTGGAAGAGGCTCTTGTTCTTTTTCGTAAAAAAGGTATCCAGAACAAGTGGCTGTTTTTTTTCCTTGTTGTACAAGGTCAAGCAAGTGATCTGGATTTGCGCCAAATGCCCAAGCAGAAACAGAGGCGTGATCAGGAGTTTTTTCTGATTTTTCTTCCCAATAAGATTCCCAAAATAAAGTGCTTTTGTGGTTCATTCTTTTTCCCCCTTTGTTATGAGTTTATTATATCGTGAAGTTTCAAACTTGGAAAACGTATGTCTTTATTACTACAAGATGTGCATGTCATATGTTTTGAAAACATGCGTTTTGTTTGGCAGATATAGGATGATAGAATGAAAAATTTTGAAATTTTAGAATAATCTATTGTATTCTGGTCAAGAAGTCGGTAAGGTCAAAGTAAGAATATGGAAGGGGTGTTGTTCATGAAACGCATTTCTCTAACTGTTTTGTCCATATGTCTGTTTGTTTTCTCGTTTTTCCTGCCGGTCAGCCAAGTCACTGCAAACGAAACTCATGGGAATAAAGTAGCTGTTGGCAAAGATGGTATGGTGGCTACTGCACATCCGCTTGCATCGGAGATTGGTGCTGACGTATTGAAAAAAGGTGGGAACGCAGTGGATGCTGCTGTTGCCATTCAGTACGCACTTAACGTAACAGAGCCAATGATGTCTGGAATTGGCGGCGGCGGATTTATGATGGTTTATGATGGGAAGACAAAGGAAACTTCCATCATCAATAGCAGAGAGCGAGCACCACAGGGCGCAACACCTGACATGTTTTTAACAGATGATGGGAAAGTGATTCCGTTCTCTGAGCGATCTACACATGGAAATGCGGTAGGTGTTCCAGGGACTGTAAAAGGTCTTGAAGCTGCATTAGATAAGTGGGGTACTCGTTCTATGAAGGAATTGATTGAGCCCTCCATTCAACTTGCAGAAGATGGTTTTGAAATTGATTCTGTCTTGGCAAATGCGATTGATGATCACCAAGGAAAATTGAAAAAAACGGCCGCAGCGCCAATTTTTCTTCCAAATGATCAGCCGCTCGAAGAAGGAGATCTGCTTGTCCAACCAGGTCTTGCAAAAACATTTAAACTCATTGCGAAAAAAGGAAGCAAAGCGTTTTATGAAGGAAAAGTAGCAAAGGCACTTGCAAATACAGTTCAAGATTTTGGCGGGACGATGACTTCAAAAGATATCAAACGTTATGAAGTCAAGACTGACAAGCCAATCTGGGGAGACTATAAAGGATATCAGCTTGCAAGCATGCCTCCACCAAGCTCAGGCGGGGTGTTTATGCTACAAATTCTCAAAATACTTGACCATTTTAACCTGTCTCAGTATGACCCCAAATCATTCGAAAAATATCAGCTGCTTGCTGAAACAATGCACCTCTCCTATGCTGACAGAGCCGCATATGCCGGCGACCCCGAATTCGTAGATGTTCCACTAAAAGGACTACTAGACGATGATTACATTTCAGAAAGAGCCTCTCTCATTCAATTAGATCAAATGAATCGCAGCCCGAAAGAAGGAGATCCTTGGGCATATGAGGATGAGAAAAATCCATCCCCAATTGTTCCTCAGCCAGAAGATAAAACCATTGGTGAGACGACCCATTTTACTGTTGCAGATCAGTGGGGAAATGTTGTGTCATTTACAACAACCATTGAACAATTATTTGGTACAGGGATACTTGTTCCAGAGTATGGATTTTTCTTAAATAATGAACTGACTGATTTTGATGCAAGACCTGGCGGGGCAAATGAAGTCCAGCCCAATAAACGTCCGTTATCAAGTATGACTCCGACGATCATTTTTAAAGATGGAGAGCCTGTCATGACTGTTGGGTCTCCTGGTGGAACGACGATCATTGCTTCTGTTTCACAGACGATTCTCAATTTACTTGAATATGACATGGAGCTTCAAGATGCCGTAGAAGAGCCAAGAATCTACACAAACAGCTTAACTTCGTATCGTTATGAAGTAGGTGTCCCTCTAGATGTAAGAACAAAGTTAAATGATATGGGTCACCAGTTTGGCAGTTCCCCTATTGATATAGGGAATGTGCAAGCTTTACTGATTGATCGAAAAGCAGGGACATTTACTGGAGTAGCTGATTCAACGAGAAATGGAACTGCTGTAGGTGTCAATCTAAAGGTAGCTGCAGATCAATAGCATTTCCCGGGAAAAGAAGCGCCTCATCAAGAAGGCGTTTCTTTTTAGTTTTCATTAAAATAAAAACACAGTTGACACCTGTGAATAGTTTGAATAATATATAGACTAACATCAATCATACATAGCTGATCGGACAACCGAAGGCTCTTGGCATTGACGTACAGGACTTTTTTGTACTTCAATCGCTGAGGGCCTTTTTTGCGTATAGAACTGAAAACGGCAAGGTTGGTGTCACTATTCAATGTGAAAGGGAGCGGATAACATGAAAAAATGGATATGGATTTCTATTGCGATGACACTTTTCATCATCACAAGTGCTGCATGCTCAAATGCGAATGAAGCCTCAAATCAAAAGGGAAAGGTTGAGCTGTTGAATGTGTCATACGATCCTACACGTGAATTGTATCAGGAATACAATCAAGCCTTTCAGACTTATTGGAAAGACAAAACCGGTGAGGATGTGACAATACAGCAGTCTCATGGAGGGTCAGGTAAGCAGGGGAGATCGATTATTGATGGACTCGAAGCAGACGTGGCTACACTTGCTCTTGGGTACGACATTGATGCCATTGCAGATCGAGGGCTACTTTCAAAGGATTGGCAAAAAGAATTTCCGAATCAGTCCACACCTTATACGTCTACTATTGTGTTTCTTGTGAAGAAAGGAAACCCCAAAAAAATTAAAGACTGGGATGACTTGATTCAGCCGGGTGTATCTATCATCACACCAAATCCAAAAACGTCAGGCGGTGCAAGATGGAATTATTTAGCCGCATGGGCATATGCAGATAAAACCTTTCATGGGGATGAAGAAAAAACGAAGGATTTTGTGAAAAAGTTATATGAGCATGTCGAGGTGCTCGATTCAGGTGCTCGTGGCGCCACAACAACTTTTGTCGAGCGCGGTCTTGGTGACGTGTTAATTGCTTGGGAAAATGAAGCCTATTTAACACTGCATGAATTAGGCAAAGACAAATTTGAGATTGTCAGTCCCTCCATTAGTATTTTAGCAGAGCCGCCCGTTGCTGTTGTCGACCAAAATGTGAAACGAAAAGGAACAGAGAAAGTGGCAAAGGCTTATTTAGATTATTTGTATTCTAAAAAAGGACAGGAAATTGCGGCTAAAAACTATTATCGCCCAAGAAATCAAGAAGTGCTAAACAAATATAAAGATCAATTTAAAGAGATTGATATGGTGACCATTGATCAGGCATTTGGCGGATGGCGAAAGGCGCAGAAAAGATTTTTTGATGATGGCGGATTATTTGATCAAATATATAGCGGACAAAAATAGGGGGCGACGTGATGAAGAAAGGCTATGCTGCCGCCAATAAAAGAAAACGTGTATTGCCTGGATTCGGGCTGAGTCTCGGAGTGACACTTGTTTATGTCAGTGCGATTGTCGTGATTCCTTTATCTATGGTATTTATTTGGACGGCTTCATTAGGAGCAGAAGGAATTTGGAATGTCTTTAGTGATGCGCGGGTGCTAAAGTCGCTGCAGCTTACGGTTACGACTTCTTTTGCAGCTGCACTCATCAATGCAGGTTTCGGTGTACTGATCGCATGGGTTCTCACGCGGTACTCGTTTCCAGGAAAGAACATCCTGGATGCCCTCATCGATTTGCCGTTTGCTCTTCCAACGGCAGTGGCTGGCATCGCTTTGACGACTCTATATTCTCCGAATGGGTGGATTGGGCAATTTTTGCATGTGAAGGTGGCATACACCCCGCTCGGTATTATTTTGGCACTGATTTTTATTGGCGTTCCATTTGTCATAAGAACGGTTCAACCGGTCATTGAGGGGCTTGAGCAGGAAGTGGAAGAGGCCGCAGCTATACTTGGTGCTACAAGAAAACAGACCTTTTTTCATGTACTGCTGCCTGCCTTGTTTCCAGCGGTGCTGACTGGATTTTCTCTTGCATTTGCAAGAGCACTCGGTGAATATGGCTCCGTTGTGTTTATAGCGGGAAATATTCCGTTTAAAACAGAGATTACACCACTGATGATCATGTCTAAGCTTGAGCAGTATGATTATCAAGGTGCCGCAGCCATTGCCTGTTTCATGCTGCTCTTATCATTCGTCATTTTGTTATTGATTCACGGATTGCAGTGGTTTGTCGAGCGGAAAAAACAAGTGGAAGTGAGGTGAGATGATTGGAAAGGGAGCTTATTAAAGAGCACCGCATCAAGTACAGGAGTCCTGTGACGGAATCAAAAGCGGTGAAGAGTATGTTGATTGGTGTGGTGTATGCTTTTTTGATTTTGTTTTTACTCATGCCGTTGATTGCTGTGTTTTCAAAGGCTTTTGAGAAAGGATGGAGTTCTTATCTTCTTGCCATCTCACATCCAGACACGCTTGCGGCAATTAAATTGACTGTTTTCATTGTGATGATCACATTGCCGCTTCAAATGATTTTTGGGGTCAGTGCTGCTTGGCTCATCACAAAATTTCATTTCCCGGGAAAACGTTTGTTAACGACTGTCATTGATCTTCCGTTTGCGGTGTCACCTGTCATTGCAGGACTTGTATTTGTACTTTTATTTGGTTCAAATGGACTTTTAGGACCGTGGCTTTTAGCAAATGGATGGAAAGTGATTTACTCTGTACCGGGGATGATTCTTGCGACCATCTTTGTGACATTTCCTTTTGTTGCGAGAGAGTTAATTCCGTTTATGCAAAATGAAGGCATTCATGAGGAAGAAGCATCGCTTACGCTTGGTGCCAGTGGGTGGAAGACCTTTTTCCTTGTGACACTTCCAAATATAAAATGGGCCCTTTTTTACGGCGCCATTTTAGCAGGGGCTAGGGCAATTGGTGAATTTGGTGCAGTGTCGGTTGTATCCGGTCATATCCGCGGAATGACGAATACGATGCCGCTTCATATAGAAATTCTATACAACGAGTATCAATTCCAAGCGGCTTTTGCCGTGGCCTCTCTCATGGCATTTGTGGCGGTCATTACATTAATCATCAAGCAGATCATTCAGCAGATGGATCATAGGCTTGGCAAGCGTTCAAAATAAATGGAGGGATCAGCCTTGGGGATTACAGTGAAACAAATATCAAAGCAATTTGGGCAGACGAAGGTTTTGCAAAACGTGGATTTGACGATCGGAAATGGGGAATTGATTTCCTTACTTGGACCGTCTGGGTCAGGTAAGACGACTTTATTAAGAATTATTGCAGGGCTTGATGATGCGAATACAGGGCAAATCTTATTTGGAGAACAGGATTATACTTATATTCCAGTGCGAAAACGGCAAATTGGTTTTGTCTTTCAGCAATATGCGCTTTTTCGAAATATGACGGTATTTGATAATGTGGCTTATGGATTGAAGATGAAACCTAGAGGAGAAAGGTTGCCTAAAAAAGACATCAAAGAGCGCGTGCATGAGCTGCTGAAAGTCGTTCAATTAACGCAGTATGAACATCGTTATCCAGAGCAGCTGTCAGGTGGACAAAAGCAGCGTGTAGCACTTGCACGTGCTCTAGCCGTTAAACCGAAAGCTCTTCTCTTAGATGAACCTTTTGGTGCACTAGATTCAAAGGTGAGAAAAGACTTAAGACATTGGCTGAAAAAAGTTCATCAAGAATTTCAAATGACGACCATCTTTGTGACGCATGATCAAGAAGAAGCGTTTGATATCGCTGATCGTGTTGTGGTGATGAATGAGGGCAGAATCGAAAAAATCGGCACAAAAAAAGAAATGACAGAGCAGACAGACAACCTTTTTGTATCTGAGTTTTTAGATATAGGAAGCCATATTTAACAAGAAATTGATGTGATGTAATGAAAGAGATGCGGCAAAAAGCTGCATCTTTTTTTATAAAAATTTTCCTAGGAACATTGACTTATAATTTCGAATATTATAATATCTTTACAAAGGTAACAGTATTGAACATTTTATAACACACCTGTTTGTAAGCGCTTTACAAAAGGTTTTATTTTAAAATGTTCATTCTATTTGTTACATGTGTTCATATTTATACCAAATGAAAGGGGTGGTTGTTTGAACAGCTTGTTTGAGTTAGATCAACAGCTGATTGAGCTGCAATACGAAGCATCTTCAAGTGAGGAGGTGACTGCCTATTTAGCAGAAAGGTTAGAAACTGGAGGGTATATTAAATCGAGCTTTTTACCAGCAGTGCTTGAAAGAGAAAAAACATATCCGACCGGTCTTCCTCTTGCGACCTTTGGGGTAGCCATTCCCCATACAGATCCTGAACATGTAAACAAACCGGCGATCAGTGTAGCGACATTAAAGGAACCTGTTATTTTTCATAAGATGGGAAGCCCTCATGAGACAGTTCAAGCCAAAATTGTGTTCGTTCTGGCAATCTCTGAACCTAGTAAGCAGCTCGTGATGTTAGAGAAACTGATGACGCTTTTCAGAAAAGAAGAAGTAATGACAAGTTTATCTCACATGACATCGTATGAAGAAGCCGTTGATGTACTTCAAAAAGAATTAAACCAATAGTTATTCAAGACATAATGTAAGCGCTTTATTTAAAATCAGGAGGTGGATGTATGATCAAGCAAGCCGTCGATTTCATCTTAGACTTAGGGCCAACAATTATGCTCCCAATTATTATGACGTTATTCGGTATGATTTTAAGGCAAGGATTTAAAAAATCCTTCCGTGCAGGTATTACCATCGGAATTGGATTTGTCGGGGTCAATCTTGTCATTAATTTACTTGTAAGCGGTCTTGGACCAGCAGCCAAAGCCATGGTCAATTCCCTTGGATTAAAGCTTGATATTTTAGATGTCGGTTGGCCGATTGGAGCCGCCATTTCATTTGGTACACCTGTTGCCCCTTTGATGATTCCTCTTGTGCTCTTGTTAAATGTCATTTTGCTGTCTGTTAACTTTACGAAAACATTGAATGTGGATATTTGGAATTTCTGGCATTTGATTTTCGCTGCTTCTGTTACTTACTACGCTTATCATAATATGTTCTTAGCTCTTGCCGTTGGTTTAATCGTTTCTGCGATTACACTAAAACTCGCCGATTGGACGGCACCGACGATTGAACACCATTTCGGATTAAAAGGCGTATCGATGGCTCATGCTGAAACGGTCAACTTCGCTCCGCTCATGTATGCGTCAAACCGCGTGATTGATAAAATCCCTGGTCTAAACAAAATTCATGCGGATCCAGAAACTTTGAAAAAACGTTTTGGCATCTTTGGTGAACCGCTTGTGATGGGTCTTATACTTGGTATCATTATTGGTCTTCTTGGGGGCTATGATGCAAAAGGTGTCATGACCCTTGGAATTCAAATGGCTGCAGTGCTTGTGTTAATGCCAAGAATGGTTGCTTTATTAATGGAAGGACTTATTCCAATCTCTGAGGGTGCTCGTTCTTATATTCAAAAGCGTTTCCCTGGAAAAAATGTCTATATTGGTTTGGATACAGCGATTGTCATTGGTCATCCAGCGAATATGGCTGTAGCCCTTTTGATGGTGCCAATCACCATTTTGCTCGCTGTCGTTCTTCCTTACAATGGTATGCTGCCGTTTGCAGACTTATCGGTTCTGCCATTTACAGTAGTATGGGCAGTAGCAGCCGCTCGTGGGAATATTATTCGCGGCCTCATTAACAGTATTTTTACCTTAATGATTGTCTTCTTCATTGCAACGAACCTTGCACCACTCGCCACAACAATGGGGAAAGCAGTTGGTTTCGACTTCCCAGAAGGGGCAAATATGATCTCTGGTATCGATCTTGGTTCACACGTCATTCCTTGGATCATGGTGAGACTTCTTGATCCGAGCAATCCTTACTTCATTGCAGCGATTGTCTGTGCACTGGCATATGCGCTTCTTTGGTACTGGGTGCGAAATGATATTAAAAAGCAGTATGCAAAAGAAATGGGCTTAGATCAGAAAGATCAATAAACGAGCTGGAGGGATTCTCATGGCAAAAAAAATATTAGTATCTTGCGGAACGGCAGTTGCTACGTCAACAGTTGTGGCAAAAAAGGTAGAAGAGACATTAAAGGAAAAAGGATACGATGTCATCGTTGAACAATGTAAGGCATCTGAGGTTCCGCAGAAAGCGGAGGGTGCTGATTTAATTGTGACGACAACGCCTGTTAGTGATACAAAAGGAACGCCTGTGATTCAAACGTTATCTTTTTTAACGGGATTTGGCATTGAAGATGATATTGAAAAAATTATCGATCATATTAAGTGAACGATGATCGCGTGGAGGAGCTGCGAAAGCTCCTTCCATGTCATTTGAAAGGAGGAGCTCTCATGCAGCAGCATGCTTATAGCCGAACGTCTGCCATGTTTTCTATTTTCCTTCCGGCCTTGTTAATATGTGTGTTTTTTCTCTGGTCTCTTTATACGTTGATGTCGGCAGGACCTGAGCCATTAGCTGTGTTAGGTGTCTATACGCTGCCTATCCTTATGCTTTCTAGCATCACTGGCCTGAATCAGCCAACGAATATCATGATTAGTGAAGATGAGCTGAAAATAGGTGCTTTTGGCAGGTGGCACACATATGCCGTGTCCGATATTAAAGGAAAATTGTTTTTAAAACCATATCCTCATATCGGGAAAGTATATGTCAGAGTGGGACCTGCGCGAATATTTGGCGGACGCTACTGGATTTCAAGTGAGATGAGTGAGTACAAGCAGCTCGTTCAATCCTTGCAGAGTCTTGCGACATGTGATGAAAAGGAGGATGCGGCTAAATGAAATCAGCTGTCTTTTATTCTTCAGAGGACATTCGTTACGAGGAGCGGAAGCGGCCAGCCATTGGTGACGACGAAGTATTATTAAAAATGCGTGCCTGCGGGTTATGCGGGACGGATATTTATAAAGCGACACATGAGACGGTACCTCCTGGCACAGTGCTAGGGCATGAAATCGCTGGTGACATTATCGAAACAGGCCGTCACGTTACACATGTTCAAACGGGAGACAGGGTGTATGTAGCGCATCATGTCCCTTGTTTTACATGTGACTTTTGTCAAAGAGGATTTTATACAATGTGCCCGCAATTTGCAGCCACAAATGTAGAGCCGGGCGGTTTTTCGGAATATATTCGTGTTCCTGCTTTACATGTTAAGCATACAATGGGCAAGCTCCCACATGACGTCTCATATGAACAAGGAGCGATGGTCGAACCGGTTGCCTGCTGTCTTCACGGCTTTGAAAGGGCGCCCGTTCATCCTGGAGATTCGGTCTTGATTCTTGGAGCGGGGCAAATTGGCTGCATTCAATTACAGCTTGCCAAATATTATTTGGCTGGAAAAGTGATGATCACAGACGTAAATGAGAACAGGCTCCTTCAAGCAAGAAATCTTGGGGCGGACGTCGCTTTTCATCCAGCATCTGAGCCAGTAGAAAACCGCGTCATGAAAGAAACAGATGGAAAGGGAGCGGACCTTGTCATTATTTCTGTGGGGAGCAGTGCGCTTTTAAAAGAAGCATTTCAAGCTGTCGCAAGAGGCGGAACGATTTTGGTCTTTGCTCACTTTCCGAAAGGGGATGTCTCCATTCCAGCAGAACGTTTTTTCCATGATGAAGTGAAAGTAGTCGGAGCTTATTCCTCGCATCCCTATCATTATCGTGAAGCGCTAGAGCTCTTAAAAGCGAAAGTCGTTCATACAGAAAAAATGGTGACGCATCGATATCCATTAAGTCAGCTTCGTCAGGCGATAGAATGCGCTAGGCATCCAGAAGGTGAAAGCGTCAAAATCATGATGTATCCAGATGAATGAGAATGTACGAGATGGAGAGAAAGAGAAGGTCTTTGGAAAAGGGCTTTGCCTTTCTCTTTTTTTCTGAAAAAAGATGAAAACGCTTAAAAAATAAACGGAAATGCTTGACTTCAATGAGAGTTAAACGTATGATAATTACAAATGTAACACATAAGAACAAATGTAAAGGGGAGAGAAGAAATGCAAAAACAAATCACTTTGCCTGAACAGATTAGTCATGAGAAATTAGCAGATTTATATAAACAAATGTGGTTAGTAAGATATTTTGATGAAAAGGTCGATCAATTCTTTGCTAAAGGATTAATCCATGGAACGACCCATTTATGTGTTGGACAGGAAGCATCTGCTGTTGGATCTATTGCTGTGTTAAAGGATGAAGATAAGATTGTCAGTACACACCGCGGACATGGTCACTGTATTGCAAAAGGTGCAGAGGTCAATAAAATGATGGCTGAACTGTTCGGACGTGAAACGGGTTACTGCAAAGGAAAAGGCGGCTCCATGCATATTGCCGACTTAGAAAAAGGAAACCTTGGGGCAAATGGAATTGTTGGCGGCGGTATTCCGCTTGCAACAGGTGCGGCGCTCACGTCCAAGATGAAAAAGGAAGGCTTTGTGGTCCTTTGTTTCTTCGGAGACGGCGCCACAAATGAAGGCAGCTTCCATGAAGCGCTGAATCTTGCTTCCATTTGGGATTTACCTGTTGTGTTTATTTGTGAAAACAACCAATACGGCATGTCTGGTCCTGTGAAAGAAATGATCAACATTGAAGACATTTCAACAAGAGCAGAAAGCTATGGAATCCCAGGAAAATCGATTGATGGAAATGACATGGTTGAGATTATGAATACAGTAGATGAAGCGGTCAGCCGTGCAAGAGCTGGAGAAGGGCCATCACTCATTGAAATGAAAACGTATCGCTGGAAGGGTCACTCAAAGAGTGATGCGAAAAAATACCGTACACGTGAAGAAGAGACAGAATGGAGACAAAAAGACGGAATTAAACGCTTTAAGTCACTCTTAATGGAGCTAGATGTTCTGACAGAAGAGCAGGCTGCTCGTTTACAAGAAGAAGCGAAGCAAGAGATCGAGGCATCTGTTGAATTTGCGAAAAATAGTAAAGAACCATCAATTGACACACTATTAGAGGATGTATACGCCTAATTAGGAGGGGAATCACGTGACAAACACGACAGTGAGAGAGATTTCATATTTAGAAGCCGTTCGAGAAGCAATGAGTCAGGAAATGAGAAAAAATCAAGATGTCTTCATTTTAGGTGAAGATATCGGCGTATACGGTGGCGCATTTGGTGTCACGCGCGGGATGATCGAGGAATTCGGTCCAGAACGCGTCCGCAATACGCCGATTTCAGAGGCTGCCATCGCAGGGGGGGCAGTCGGAGCGGCTTTGACAGGGATGCGTCCGATTTTAGAACTACAATTCTCTGACTTTATTACAATTGCAATGGATCAGCTTGTAAACCAAGCAGCGAAAACACGTTACATGTTTGGCGGAAAAGGGAAAGTGCCGCTTGTTGTCAGAACACCAGCAGGTTCCGGGACAGGTGCCGCAGCGCAGCACTCCCAAAGCTTAGAAGCGTGGATGGCTCATATTCCTGGACTAAAGGTGGTTCAGCCTTCAACAGCTTATGATGCAAAAGGACTTTTAAAAGCAGCAATGGATGATGACAACCCTGTCATTTTCTATGAACACAAGCTTTTATATAAAACAATTGGTGAAGTACCAGAAGAGCAGTATTCGATTCCTTTAGGGAAAGCGGATGTGAAGAGAAGCGGAAAGGACGTCACAATTGTTGCAACAGCCATTATGGTGCACAAAGCGCTCGAAGCAGCGAAGGAACTAGAAGCGGAAGGAATCGATGTCGAGATCATTGATCCGAGAACGCTCGTCCCATTAGATGAAGAAACCATTATTGAATCTGTGAAAAAAACAGGCAAATGTATCGTTGTGCATGAGGCAGTGAAACGAGGCGGCTACGGCGGAGAGATTGCCAGTATGATAGCGGAAAGTGAAGCCTTCGACTATTTAGATGCACCTATTAAACGACTTGGCGGTCTTGCCGTCCCAATACCGTACAACCCAACGCTGGAAAAAGCAGTCATTCCACAAGTGCCAGATATTATTGAAGCAGCAAAAGAGCTCGTGCGCTCTTAAGTAAAGGGGAGAAGATCATGCCAAAAGAGATATTTATGCCGAAGCTAAGCAGTACGATGGAGATCGGTACCTTGCTTCAATGGTTTAAAGAAGAAGGAGATTCGGTTGAAATCGGTGAGCCTCTATTTGAGATTATGACAGACAAAATCAATATCGAGGTTGAAGCCTATGATGATGGCGTTTTTCTAAAGAAATATTATGAAGCAGATGATCAGATTCCAGTTAATGCTGTCATTGGATATATCGGAGAGGCTAATGAGCAGGTACCGAGCGAGCCGCCAGCGCAGTCAGATGAAGCATCTTCTGAAGACAGCGGAACGTCATCACCATCTGAACCATCTGTTTCGACTGAAGTTGAACCAGCGGTGGGTGAGAAAGTACGCGCAACACCTGCAGCGAGAAAAACGGCAAAAGATCACCAAGTAGCCATTCAAGAAGTATCTGGTACAGGACCAAAAGGCAGAATTCAAAAACGGGATGTCGAAGCGGCCCTTCAGACGAACGAGGAAGGCCAACGCGTATCACCACTTGCAGGAAAAGTGGCTGCTCGTGAAGGAATCGACTTAGCGAATGTTGCTGGTTCTGGCGCTCACGGAAAAATCATGAAGAGTGATGTGACAGCAGCAGGCGCACAAAAGGCAGAGGTTGCTCCAGTGAGAACACAAAAACTAGCCGGGATGAGAAAAGTGATCGCAGATCGCATGTCACAAAGTGCCTTTACAGCGCCGCACGTCACATTAACAAGTGAAATTGATATGACAAAAGCAAAAGAAGTGCGCAAACAGCTGCTCCCAGCGATTGAAAAAGAGACAGGCTACAGATTGTCGTTTACAGAAATCATCATCCATGCGGTCAGCAGTGTCCTCACGCGCCATCCGCAAATCAATATGACGTTTGAACAAAATGAGCTCCATTTCCATGAGGATGTGCACATTGGTCTTGCGGTTGCTGTGAAAGACGGCTTAATGGTTCCGGTCATCTCTCATGCAAATCAAAAAGGGCTGAAACAGCTCACAAAAGAAGCAAAAGAAATTGGTCGAAATGCACGCGATCAAAAGCTACTGCCAGACCAGTTGAAGGGGTCTACATTTACCATTAGTAACTTAGGGATGTATGCCATTGACACGTTTACCCCAATTATTAATCAGCCGGAAGTGGCGATTTTAGGTGTTGGACGCATTCAAGAAAAACCTGTAGTGATCGATGGAGAAATTCAGGTGCGGCCAATGATGGGCGTCAGCTTATCATTTGATCATCGAGTGGTAGATGGTGCACCAGCAGCAGCCTTTTTAACAGACCTTAAAAAAGTGCTTGAACAACCATTTGAATTGCTAATGTAGGAGATGAATCGGATGACAAAAACGTATGATCTGACAGTCATTGGCGGAGGGCCTGGCGGATACACTGCCGCCCTTCAAGCCGCTGAACGTGGACACAAGGTTGCATTGATTGAAGAGGATTTTCTAGGGGGGACTTGTTTAAATCGAGGCTGTATCCCTTCAAAGACACTGCTCAAACATGCAGAAGTCATTGAATCCATTGAGAAAGCAAAAAGCTGGGGAATCGAAACAGGTGAGATGGTTCTTTCCTTCGATAAAATGAGAAAACGTAAAGATGATGTCATCGAAAAACTCAGGGGCGGAATCGCCTTTTTATTAAAGCAAGGAAAGATTGATGTATATAACGGCAGAGGCACAGCTGTGACAAAAAATCGCATTGACATTGAAAAACAAGATGGATCAGAAACGATTGAAACAAAAGAGCTGATCATTGCCACTGGCTCATCACCTGCTATTCCGCCTATTCCAGGGCTCAAAGAGATTCAATTTGACACAAGTGATACGATCTTTGACATCCCAGATATTCCTGTATCTGTCGTCATTATTGGCGGGGGTGTAATTGGTCTTGAGCTGGCATGCATCTTCCAGAGTCTCCAATCAAAAGTCACCATTATAGAAGCCGCTCCGTCGATTATTCCGCAGGAAGATGAAGAAGCGTCGAAATTACTAGAAAAAGAATTGAAGAAAAAAGGCATCCATATCGCAAAGAAAACGACGGTGACAGAGGTAACAGAAAGTGAAGGAGTCAAAGCGATTCATGCGACAGACGATAAAGGAGAGACGCACATCTTTACGGCTGAAAGACTGCTAGTTTGCGTCGGAAGAAGACCAAATGTCTCTGCTGTCAGTCAGCTTGATCTTCAGCTGGATGGTCCTTTTATTAAAGTAAACGACGAGATGAAGACAAGTGTTGAAGGTGTATATGCAATTGGAGATGTAGCCGGCGGCTATCAGCTCGCTCATACGGCGATGGCAGAGGCAGCCGTTGCGGTCAGCAATATATGCGGCGAGCCTGAAAAAATGAATCACGACATCGTTCCTAGATGTATTTATACATTGCCAGAAGTAGCGAGTGTGGGACTGACAGAGAAAGAGGCAAAAGCCAAAGGGCTAAACGTGCGGGCAGAGCGATTTGATTTAGCTGCAAGCGGGAAAGCGTTGGCAGCAGGTGTTCAAACCGGTTTTATTAAACTCGTGTACGATACCGTATATGGTGAAGTCATTGGCGCTACAATGGTTGGTCCGCATGTAACGGAGATGATATCAGAGGCTTCCTCATTTATGTATTTAGAAGGAACAGCGGAAGAGATGGCCAAAATGATTCACCCGCATCCAACCATCTCAGAAGGCTTTTATGAAGCAGCTCTTGATATTGTGAGTAAGCTGAGAAAATAAATGCCAAACAAGGGATAGGGAGGAGATCCGTGTGCACGTCCAGCTTCATCAGAAAGTGGCACTTGTGACAGATAGCACAGATGGATTTGGAGAAGCCATCTGCCTAGCTTTGGCCCAGGCAGGTGCACATGTTTTCATACACGCTTTTGGTGATGAATCAAAAGCAAAGTCGATAAGCGAAGACATTGAAAAATTAGGCGGCCAATCGACTGTTGTCATCAATCCGCTTGAGACACCGCGTGATGCTACGCTTATGCTAAGACAAGTCATCGATACATGCGGCAAGCTTGATATTTTAGTCAATCAAGCCGAGCAAAAAGCAGATGAGGAGATTGATGACGTAAGTCCTGAGATATGGGTCGATGAAGTGGAAAGGTCCGTAAATACAGTCTTTCTTTCCAGTCAAGCCGCTGTGTGGCATATGGTGGATCAGAAGCAGGGCTGCATCATTAATATTTCCTCATCAGGCAGCATAACAGGTGATGGCGGGATCTCACATGCTACATCAAATAGTATGTTGAATGCCATGACAAAAGGATTAGCGCGCGAATTTAAAGACAAAGGCATCCGGGTATTGGCACTACTTCCACCGCCTCTCCATTTGCTTCCTGACAAAGAGCAAATCAAGGAGACGGTGGCTCATATGACGGTTTTCTTAAGTACATCGTACGGTGCATTTACAGATGGAGCAGCGATTATGCTCGATGGGGGTGAGAGCGCTGGCTAATCAACAAAAACCAGTTCTCATCGTAGGTGGCGCCCAAGGAATTGGCAAAGAAATTGCTCAGCGTTTTTTAAAAGAAGGGCATCGTGTAGCTGTGTCAGATATAGATGAACAGGGACTTTCGCTTTTAAAACAACAGCACCCTCAGCTGCTGACGTTCCAAGCTGACGTTTCATCGTGGGAAAGTGTTCAGCAAATGGCGTCAGCAGCTGAAAGGGAGTTGGGTGGCATTGGGCATCTTGTCTATTCAGCAGGAATGACGAAATCCCTTCCTTTTTTAGAGGTTGATTTTTCCCTTTGGAAAAAGACACTGGCTGTGAATCTATATGGTCTTTTCTATTGCATCAAAGCATTAGCACCCTATCTATGTGAGCGGAAAGAAGGCAGCGTTGTCATTATTGGATCAGGATCTGCGATAACAGGCTCTGGCGGCGGCATCCAGTATTACGCGTCAAAAGCCGGGGCATTTGGTCTCATGCGTTCGCTTGTAAAGGAATTGGGTTCCCATCATGTCCGCATCAATGTCATTGCACCGCGCGTCATTGAATCTCAGATGCTTGATACGCTCTATCCGACTGAGCTTGAGAAAAGTCAGCTTCGATCACTTATTCCTATCGGGAGATTAGGAAAACCAGAAGATATTGCTGGAGTCACTTTATTTCTCGCAAGTGACGAGGGAAGCTATTTGCACGGACAGATACTCTTATTAGATGGCGGGAGAACGTATCAGCCTAAATATAGCGAGGGAAAAAGAGCGGAGAGTTAATCGCTCTTTTTTTATTTTCATAACAATTGTTCCAATTAGAAACGAATGTTTGGTATACTGGTAATCATAGTATATTAAAAGGATGATGTCACATGCTGAATTGGGAAGAAAGACGACAGCTCGTCAAGGTTGCTCATCTTTATTATACAGACGGGTGGACGCAGCAGGAGATTGCAAAAAAGCTCAATGTCTCAAGACCAGTCATTTCAAAGCTCTTACAAAAAGCAAAAGATGTGGGAATCGTTGAAGTGTACATTAAAGACGAAAGTATTCATACAGTGGAACTTGAAAAGCAGCTGGAAACGACCTTTCAATTAACGGATGCTGTCGTTGTCCCAAGTGTCGGGACAATGTCTGAGATGGTCAAACGGGCAGTCGGTCAAGCGGGCGCCTATTATCTGTCTAAAAACATGAAAGGCGCTGAGAAAATCGGTATTTCATGGGGAACCACACTTGCCGAGCTCGTCAAGGAATATCCATTTGAGCGAAGAAACGATGTCAAAGTCATTCCTTTAGAGGGCGGAATGGGCAGGCAGGCAGTCGACATTCACGCGAATCAGCTGGCATATGAGCTGGCAAAGAAGATGAATGGTACGTGCTCCTATTTATATGCACCTGCGATTTTAGAAACAGAAGAATTAAAAGAGCGGCTGATGGCGATGCAGGACATAGAAGCTGTGCTTGAAGAAGGCAGAAATGTTGATATTGCCCTGATCGGTATTGGGAATCCGCATAAAGGCTCTACATTGAAAACAGTCGGTTATTTAAAAGAAGAAGATTTGTCTGGTTTAAGGCAATCAGGAGCTGTTGGTGATATTGGTTTTCGTTTCTTTGACGGGGAAGGGAAACCAGTCCAAGATGAGCTGAACCAAAAGGTGATTGGATTATCGTTAGAACAATTAAAGAGCGTGAAAAAAGTCATCGCAGTTGTGGAAGGAACCCATAAGGCTGAAAGTATTTTAGGAGCCTTAAACGGCGGCTTTATTCAGGTGCTCGTCACCGATGAATTGACTGCGGCAGCTATTTTAAAGGAAGCATCTGTCCAATAAACAGCTGACAGCCATCGTATTGTATAAAAAGAGCAACATCAAACGAGAAAGGAGCTGTGTATCTTGAAGCAAACCGAAATGGAAGCAAACCTACACTGTACTCGGTGCCAAGAAGAGACCCTCCACAGCATCGTTTATGTGAATGATCAGATGAAAAGCGTTGAGTGTACAGAGTGTCATCAGAAGATCAGTGTGCAAGTCGACATCATGAAGGAATTTTACAAAGAAGTATATGAAAAAATTGCCACAAAGCCGAAGCGGATGACGCAGGAGTATAAGGCGAATCTGAATGGATTTATTTCAAGACTCCCCATCCGGGTTTTAAGTAAGCCATACCGGCTGATGAGATATTTAAACGAATCTTATAAGGTCATTAAGCAATATAAAAAATAAAGCAGAGGCTGTCTTAGCGCTCTGCTTTATTTTGTGTTTTTTTCATGTAGTAATAAATCGGCAGTCCGGCAATGCCGATCAGCATGGAGATCAGGCAGCTTTGCCAATCGGTGATCATGGTGCTGATTAAGACAAAGAAAGAGCCGATAATCGCAATGATCGGTGTGAGCGGGTAAAGTGGTACGCTATAAGCGCGCTTCATTCCCTTGTTTTGTTTTCTTAACTTAAAGACAGCGAAAAAGGCCATCACATAAAAGATGTAAATCATGAAAATCGAAACCTCTGACAGCTTCTCGGGATTACTGACGATCATAAACACAATGGCAATCAAAATCTGTACAAATACAGCGATCCAAGGTGTTTGAAAAGTAGGATGAATGCGTGAAATGGCTTTGGCAAACGGAATTTGTTTTCGTTCTGCCATCGCAAAAATGACACGCGGGAACGAAAGAACCTTTCCATTCAAACAGCCAAAGATACTAATGATGATTCCGATACTAATAATTTTACCGCCAATTGGACCAAAGAGCATTGTAGCAGCTGTGCTTGTTGCATTTTCACCTAGTTGAACGATTTGATCAGCTGGTAACACATGCAAAAGGGCGATGTTAATAAAGAGATAACATGCTGTGACAATTAAAATACCGCCTGCCATCGCACGAGGAAGCAGTTTCTCTGGATTTTTCATTTCACCGCCAAGCGCTGCAAGCAAAATCCAGCCATCATAGGCGAATAATGTTGCCAAAATTGCTGCACCGAAGTTCATTTGTGCGATACTCTCATTGACGGCTGTGAAAATATGTTCATTTCCTTTCCATAAGCCAAACACAATAATTGCTGCAATTGGAACAAGCTTTCCGATCGTGGTCAGTCCTTGGACAAAACCACCGTATTTCGTTCCCATGATGTTGATCACACATAAAAAAAGAACGGTGATAATGCCAATGGTTGAAGCCCATAAAGAAGAAAGAGAAAATAAATTAGCTAATAATGAACCAAAATAAAGACCAAGAGCACCAATAATCGCTGGCCCGTAAATAATAATTTGCACCCAGCCACATAAGTAGCCCCAAAATTCACCGTATATTTCTTCAAGATAGGCATATAAACCGCCAGTACGTGGGATTTGTGTACCAATTTCAGCGACTGTGAGTCCGCCTGCAAGGGTTAAGATCCCGCCTAACAGCCATGCGAATAAGGCGATGCCTGAGCTTCCTGAATAAGAAAGGACGTTGCCAGGCTTCATAAAAACGCCAGATCCAATAATTGTTCCGATGACAAGAGATAGGGCAAAAAATAAGCCGATGTCTTGTTTTAACGCTGGTTGTTCTTTGTTCATTACACACGACCTCCTGTATCACTTTCGTACGTTACTGTGACATGTATTTTGTTCATTGTAATACGATTTTAGGAAAACAAGAATTAAAAAAATTTTCTGATTTTCGTATTTGTATTTAAAAGTGTTCGTTTATTGGAGATATTAGGATGAATGTTATCTTAAAAGCGAACAATATAAGAATATTTTTGATGTAATGTTAATTTAATGGGCGGAAACCGAACATCCAATAAAGATGAAGCCGAATGGTTGACTTTTCTTCTAAAATGACCTATTTTATTCATAAGGAAATTATCTTGAATTCGAGATATTTTATAATAGGAGTGAACACAATGAAAATAAATGGGATTCACCACGTATCAGCACTAACAGCAAATGCTCAGAAAAACGTTGATTTCTACCGCCAAATCCTTGGCTTAAAACTGGTGAAAAAAACAGTCAATCAAGATGATCCATCGATGTATCATCTATTTTATGGAGATGAGGTCGCCTCACCTGGTACAGAGCTGACGTTTTTTGAAATACCGATGCTCGCCCGCCGGCTGGACGGAACAAATGCGATCTCACGCACAGGTCTGATTGTCACTTCAGAAGAGGCAATCACCTTTTGGGAAAAGCGCTTTGAAGAAAAAGGTGTAAAGAAAGAAACAGCTTCTTTAAGAGGCGGCAGACCTGCCTTGAAATTTACAGATCCAGAAGGACAGCAGCTGTTTTTGACTGTAGAACCAAGCGTGCAAGATGGAGCGAAGCCGCCAGTGCATGATGAGATTCCTGCTGATTTTGCGATCAGAGGTTTGGGACCAGTAGAATTAACAGTCGCAGAAGCAGATAAAACGATCAGTGTGTTAACGAGCATCCTTGGTTTCACAGAAAAAGCACGTGAACAATCAAATGATGGGGAAATCGTGACGATTTTTGAATCAGGACAAGGCGGAGCTGGAACAGAGATTCATGTCATCGAAAAAGCACAAGGACCTGTTGAGCGATCTGGTAGAGGGAGTGTTCATCACGTAGCCTTTCGTGTAGCGGACGCAGAAGAGCTTGAAAAATGGCATGATAAAATAGCCAAAGCCGGTTTCACCAACTCTGGTGTTGTAGAACGTTTTTATTTTAAAGCCCTATATTTTAGAGAGCCAAACGGTATTTTGTTTGAAATCTCAACAGACGGTCCTGGATTTACAGTGGATGAAAGCGTGGATGAACTTGGTGATCAATTAGCACTTCCACCATTTTTAGAGCACAAACGAGCAGAAATTGAACAAAGATTGGTCCCAATCAAGTGAACATGAAAAAAGCAGCTCAATTTTTATGAGCTGCTTTTTTCGTTAAGAACTGACTTGCTTTGATTCAGATTGTGTTAATGTCACTTGTTTTGTTTCTTCTTTTCCATTACGAACGAGTGTGATGCTGATGGTATCTCCTACTTTTGCATTCGTGTAAAGCTCGTGGCGTAATTCACTGCCGGTTGTCACTTTTTTGCCATTGATGGCGGTGATAACATCCTCTGCCTTTAATCCAGCTTTTGCAGCAGGTGAGCCAGCAGCGATTTCTTTTACGTACACGCCTTTATCCAGCTGACTGCTTGTCAGTCCAAGCGTTTCCTTCTGATAAGCATCTGGTACTTGTTCGAGATCCAGCATGCTGATACCGATATAAGGTCGTTCGATTTTTCCTTTTGTGAGAAGCTGTTCTGCAATTGGTTTGACATCATTGATTGGGAGCGCAAATCCGATACCTTCCACACCTGTTTCAGAAATTTTCATACTGGTGATCCCCACAACCTTTCCGTCTGTTGTTAAAAGCGGTCCGCCGCTGTTACCGGGGTTAATGGCGGCATCTGTTTGAATGACATTAATACTGCTTTCGCCAGCTGATGTATCCATAGAAACTGTTCGATCGACACCGCTGACAATTCCTTGTGTCACTGTTCTTGATAAATCTTCACCAAGAGGGTTTCCGATTGCGATGACGGTTTCTCCCGCACGAAGGGATGAGGAGTCTCCGAGTTCAGCGACTTTTGTAACGCCGCTGCTGCTAATTTCCACGACAGCAAGATCGGTCAGCGGGTCAGAACCGACCACTTTTCCTGCTACCGTCTTGCCATTATGCAAGGAGACTGTTAATTTATTTGCTCCTTCAATCACATGGTTGTTTGTTAATACATAGGCTTTACTGCCGGATTTTTTGAAAATAACCCCTGATCCGGTACCGCTTTCTTGTTCTTGACTGCTGCTGTTTTGATTTTGCTGTGATCCATCAAAAGGTGTGTTCATATCGCCAAAATCTGTGGTTGTTTGACTTTGTGTTTGATAGTTTGTAATGCCGACGATGGCTGGTGATACGTTTTCGACCATATTTGAAATACTGCTGGTCGAATTCGATGTTTGTGACGCTGTTGTTTTTGACGAATTTGTACTTGTATCATTTGTCGATACAGCGGCTGTTTTCGTTGACGAATCAGTTGAACTATTTTCTGAATGCTGAGCATATGGAGTTAGAACGTAAACACCTAACGCTAACGTACCTCCTACAATCCCGCTGACAAATGGCTTCAGCCAGCCACTTGGCTTCTTCTGCTTTTGTTTCGGTTGTTCAATGGTTTGTAATTCATAAGAAGTGTGTTTTTCATCTTTGTGATGTGTCATCAAGATCACTCTCTTTCATCGATTTTTACATGTATGTGTTTAAGGTGAATGACCGTATGTGGTGGATACTGACTTTATCGTAAGAAAAAAGTGTGGGATAAAAATGAAAACATTGTGGGAAATTGTTAAAATAAGTAGTGAATCTAAGCAAAATAGAGGAGATTAAACTGTGGAGACTATTGGAATCATTGGATATGGAAGCATGGCAGATATGATGGTACAAAAATGGCTGGACAAAGGAGTAATTCATGCCAGTCAATTTATGATCCATACAAGAAGTGAAACGGAGCGGCTGCAACAGCTGAAAGAGAAGAACCAGCATGTCAACATTTGCTCTTTAGATGACATCTCTGCATCATGTGATGTCGTGTTTGTTTGTGTACCACCGCTTGCTGTACTTGACGTATTAGATCAGCTGAGCCCCGCAAAGACATCTCTTCATATCGTATCAGTGGCAGCGGCTGTCACGTTAGACAAATTAATGCAACATACGAATCAGCCGGTTTCTAGATACATTCCCACTTTGACATCAGCCGTAGGGACGGGTGTATCCCTTGTGGCGCATGGTGAAACTGCTGGACAGGAGGCACAAGAACGACTCCACCGCCTGCTTTCAGCTTTTAGTATCGTCAGGGAAGTGGAAGAGGACCGGTTTGATGCGGCGAGTAATTTGACAAGCTCTTCTCCGGGCTTTATTGCAGCAATCTTTGAAGAAATGGCGAGAGCCGCTGTTCGGAATAGTGAGCTTTCTTTAGACGAAGCCTATGAATTTTTAACATATGCGCTGCTCGGTACAGGACAAGTTCTTGTTGAACACGGACTGACATTTGCTGAAACGGTGAATAGGGTCGCAACAAAAGGCGGGATTACAGGAGAAGGCGCTGCAGTCATCCAGCAGCAGGCACCGCAAATGTTCGATGACTTGTTTACACAAACGCTGAAAAAATATGCGCAGCTAAAATCGCAAATCGATGAAGCAGACAAACACCACTAAAGACATAGCTAGTGGTGTTTTTTCTGTAAAATAAATCCTTTCGCATCAATGCTTTTGACCTGTATTACCTGAGTCTAATTTCCTTATTTTCAGACATTGTATTGAAAAATCAATCAAGTTCTCATATAATTTTTTAGAAAATTTAGAAAAATATACACAAATTTTAAGTTTAATTAAAGGGGGATGGGGATGAAGCTCTATGTATCAGTCGATATGGAGGGAATTACTGGTCTAGCTGATCATACATTTGTTGATAGCCGCCAGCACAATTATGAGCGCGGGAGAAAAATCATGACAGGTGAAGTGAACGTCTGTGTAGAAGCTCTTCTTACACATGGGGCGACCGATATTTTAGTGAATGATAGCCATTCTAAAATGAATAATCTGTTGATTGAAGATTTGCATGAGGAAGCATCTCTCATATCAGGCGATGTAAAGCCTTATTCAATGGTCCAAGGATTAGATCAAACGTATGATGCCGCTGTTTTTTTAGGCTACCATGCGAGGGCATCAATGAAAGGTGTGATGTCTCACAGTATGATTTTTGGTGTCAGACATTTTTACATAAATGATCATCCAGTTGGTGAAATGGGCTTTAATGCGTATGTCGCAGGCTATTATGGTGTTCCAGTCATTCTTGTATGCGGAGACGATCAAGCGGCACTTGAAGCCGAAAAGTTAATGCCTGGCGTGAAAACAGTGGCGGTGAAAGAAACCATTTCAAGATCTGCTGTGAAATGCTTAACACCAGCGAAAGTAAGCACCCTCATCTCGCAGCAAGTGGAAGCTGCCATGAAACAAATTCATCAAATGAAGCCGCTCACGCCTCCTGAGCAGCCAGTGCTGAAAATCGAGTTTGCCAATTATGGACAAGCCGAATGGGCGAATTTAATGCCGGGTACGGCCATCATCGAAGGGACAACAACGGTGACGTACCAAGCAGAGAATATATTAGAAGCCTACCAAGCGATGCTTGTCATGACAGAGCTTGCCGCACGTACAACATTTTGTTAAGCGAGGGGGAGACAGCAGATGGCCAGCTTTTTGCTCAAGCGTTTGATTGCGATGATTGCCACGATTTTAACGATTACGACGTTAACGTTTATTTTAATGAAGGTCATCCCAGGATCGCCCTTCAATGAAGAACGAAATACAAACGAAACTGTCCAGCGAAACCTCGAAAGCTACTATCACTTAGACGAACCACTCTATGTTCAATATATGATCTATTTAAAATCCATCGTTACTTTTGATTTTGGTCCTTCCATTAAAAAGCCTTCTGAAAGTGTCAATGATTTATTGGCGAGAGGTTTTCCAGTCTCATTAGAACTTGGTCTTATCTCTATTTTGATTGCTGTCATCTCCGGCATCTTGCTCGGAATCATGGCTGCCCTCCGGCATAATGGCTTGATTGATTATATCGCCATGACGATTGCTGTTTTCGGTATATCCATACCAAACTTTATCTTTGCTACCTTATTAATTCAGCAGCTTGCTGTGAATGTAAAGCTCTTTCCTACAGCAATGTGGACAAGTCCAATGCATATGGTGCTTCCTACCATTGCACTGGCGGTAGGTCCAATGGCTATCATTGCCCGGTTAACGAGATCGAGCATGATTGAAGTGCTGTCGCAGGACTATATTCGAACTGCAAAAGCGAAAGGACTTTCCCCTTATAAAATTGTGTTTAAACATGCCCTGCGGAATGCACTTTTACCTGTTGTCACGATCCTTGGCACACTTGTCGCAAGTATTTTAACAGGCAGTTTTGTGATTGAAAAAATATTTGCGATCCCTGGAATGGGAAAATATTTTGTCGAGAGTATTAACAACCGTGACTATCCTGTCATCATGGGAACCACTGTTTTTTACAGCATCATCTTAATTACCCTTCTTTTCATTGTAGATGTGACATATCGTCTGCTTGATCCAAGGATCCAGTTGCATCAGAAAGGAGGAAAGGCATGAGTATACACCTTCAGCATGATCAAACGAATCAAGCGCATGAAGTGCCAGATGAATGGTTTGCTCCTAAAGAACAAAAGACATCTGAAGTCCATGCCATTAAAAGACCCTCACTTTCGTATTGGGCAGATACTTGGCGACGGTTAAAACAAAATAAACTCGCTATGTTTAGTTTATCGGTGCTGATTTTTCTGTTCGTCATGGCTGTATTAGGCCCACTCCTTGCACCGAATAGTGTGACAGAACAGCGGCTTTCCATGCAAAACTTGCCACCGTCAGCTGCTCACTGGTTTGGAACAGATGAACTTGGACGTGATGTGTTTACACGTACTTGGTACGGCGCACGCATTTCATTATTTGTGGGCGTGATGGCCGCTCTCATTGATTTTGCAATCGGTGTCATCTATGGCGGTATTGCAGGCTATAAAGGTGGGAAGTATGACCATGTCATGATGCGGATTGTCGAGGTTCTTTACGGTCTGCCGTATTTACTCGTCGTCATTTTATTGATGGTTCTGATGGGGCCTGGGCTTGTCACTATTATTGTGGCGCTCACTGTCACAGGATGGATCGGGATGGCAAGAATCGTGAGAGGTCAAGTCCTTCAGCTGAAAAGCCAAGAATATGTCCTTGCCTCGAAAACCTTTGGCGCAAAAAGTTTGCGCATCATCCGCAGAAATTTACTGCCGAATACGATGGGACCGATTATTGTCCAGATGACGCTAACTGTACCGACAGCGATTTTTGCTGAAGCGTTCTTAAGTTTTCTTGGTTTAGGGATTCAAGCGCCGTTTGCAAGCTGGGGTGTGATGGCCAATGATGCCTTGCCGACAGTGCTGTCAGATAATGGTCACTGGTGGCGTTTATTCTTTCCGGCATTTTTTATTTCGCTGACGATGTTTTGCTTTAATAATTTAGGTGATGGCTTGCAAGATGCGCTTGATCCGAAGATGAAGAGGTGATGGCGTGATGAAAAAAATGCTTCGGATTATCGATCTGCATGTTAGCTTTCGGACATATGGCGGTTCTGTTCAAGCGGTACGCGGGGTGAATGTGGATGTGTATGAAAAAGAAACCCTCGCCATTGTCGGAGAATCAGGCTGCGGAAAAAGTGTGACGTCTCAAAGTATCATGCGGCTTCTTCCTGCATACAGCGCACAAGTCGATCAAGGGGAAATTTGGTTTCGTGATCGCAACTTGCTGTCATTATCTGAAAAAGACATGCGCAGCATACGTGGTGTCGATATCTCCATGATTTTTCAAGATCCTATGACGGCACTCAACCCGACTCTGACAATTGGAGATCAGCTGATGGAGGCTGCAAAAGTGCATCAGAAGCTGACAAAAAAAGAAGTGAAAGAAGAGGCACTTCGTATGCTTGATTTGGTGGGGATACCGCAGCCGAAAGAGAGGCTGAAGCAATATCCGCATCAATTCAGCGGCGGCATGAGGCAGCGGCTCATGATTGCAATGGCTCTTATTTGTGAGCCGAAGGTGCTGATTGCAGATGAACCGACAACTGCACTAGATGTCACCATACAGGCGCAGATTTTAGAACTATTTAAAGAGATTCAGAAAAAAACAGGCGTGACGATTATTTTAATCACACATGACCTAGGGGTCGTAGCACAAGTCGCTGATCGAGTGGCTGTCATGTACGGGGGAAAAATCGTTGAAGTTGGGACAAGGCGAGATATCTTTTACAGTCCACAGCATCCCTATACAAAAGGGCTGCTGCAATCCGTTCCAAGGCTGGATATGAAAGATGAACTCATTCCTATTGAAGGAAGCCCGCCAGATTTATTTGCTCCGCCAAAAGGTTGTCCATATACCGATCGATGTCCGTCTGCGATGAAAGTGTGTGATCATATTATGCCGCATGAAACGCAGCGTTCACCTACACATGCAGTACATTGCTGGCTTCAAGATGAACGAGCGAAGCAAACGGTTTTATCTTCAACACAAAGGGGGAGTTTTTCATGAGAAAAACAGGTTGGATTCTCAGTATGTGCTTTATCACAGTGATGCTGCTTGCAGGATGTACAGCCAATGAGCAAGCAGGCAAAGGATCTTCAAGCAAGGGTGAAGAGAAAGTTTTAACATTAAATAACGAAAACGAACCGACATCATTTGATCCGCCCATTGGTTTTAATAATGTGTCCTGGCAAGGGCTCAATAACTTAATGGAAGGATTAACGAGACTGAATGAGAAGCACGAACCATCTGCTGCCATGGCGGAAAAATGGGACATTTCAAAGGACGGAAAAACGTACACGTTCCATTTAAGGGATGGGATTAAGTGGTCAAATGGTGATCCAGTCAAAGCAAGTGACTTTGAATATGCGTGGAAGCGGCTGCTAGATCCAAAGACGGGCTCTTCTGCGGCATTCTTAGCTTATATGATTGAAGGGGGCGAAGCGTTTAACAGCGGAAAAGGGAAGAAAGAAGATGTAAAAGTCAAGGCTGTTAATGATCAAACGCTAGAGGTCAAGCTAGCATACCCGCAGAAATCTTTCTTAAATATGACGGCAAACCCCGCCTTTTTTCCAGTGAATGAGAAGGTAGCAGAAAAGGACCCGAACTGGGCCAAGGATGCGAAAACCTTTGTCGGCAATGGACCGTTTAAGCTGACAGAGTGGAAGCATGATGAAAGCTTTGCAATGGAAAAAAGTGACACGTATTGGGACAAACAAACGGTCAAGCTAGATCAAGTGAAATGGCTCATGATCAGTGATCGAAACACAGATTACCAAATGTATCAATCAGGAGATTTAGATACGGCCTTCGTTCCGGCAGAACAAAGTGAAGACCTGTTAAAAAGCAAAGATGTGCAAATTGAGGATCAAGCAGGGCTGTTTTTTTATCGTCTAAATGTCAACATGGAGCCTTTTCAAAATAAGAACATTCGCAAAGCCTTTCAAATGGCGATCAATCCTCAGGATATTGTAGAGTATGTGACGAAAAATGAAGAGAAGCCAGCACGTGCCTTCGTTTCACCAGGAATTTTAGATTCAAAGGGTGAAGATTTCAGAGAAGCTGGCGGCGACCTTGTCAAACATGATACGAGTGAAGCTGTAAAACTATTAGAAAAAGGGTTGAAAGAAGAGAACTATTCAAAGCTGCCGCCTGTCACATTAACATACAGTACAAAGCCTGAAAATAAGAAGAAAGCAGAAGCCATTCAGCAGCAATTAAAAGAAGCGCTAGGGGTAGATGTGAAGCTTGCAAACATGGAAGCAAATGTGTTTGCAGAAGATCAAAAGGCACTCAAATTCCAATTCTCGCAAAGTTCATTTCTAGCTGACTATGCAGACCCTATCAATTTCTTAGAGAGCTTCCAAACAGGAAATGCGATGAACCGGACAGGTTGGTCAAATGATACGTATGATCAGCTGATCAAAAAGGCGAGTCAAGAAGCAGATGAACAAAAGAGAAATCGTATGCTGCATGATGCCGAGGCACTTCTGATGGATGAAGCACCGATCATTCCCATTCATTTTTATAACCAAGTCTATTTACAAAAAGAAGGCGTAAAGGGCATTGTCCGCCATCCTGTTGGTTACATTGATTTGAAATGGGCACAGGTAGATGGAGAGTAAATGAAAAAAATGAGAGAACGGGACGCTTTGAAAAAAGCGTCTGTTCCTTTATTTGTTCATGTTATGAAGAAGATGCCCATAGATTGAAAGAAACGAAGAGAAAGAGGGGATTGGCGTGAACCATCTGCCAGTGGCACTTCAAACAGGAGATACAGTGGGAATCATTGCACCAGCAAGCCCGCCTGATGAGCTGAAATTAGCAAGAGGTATTTCTTTTTTAGAAAGCTTAGGGCTAAAGGTGAAAAAGGGGAAGTATATCGACTCCCGGTATGGTTATTTAGCAGGTCATGATCATGAACGAGTGGAAGATATTCATCACATGTTTCAAGATCCAGACGTGAAGGCAGTGATTTGTGCTTGCGGAGGATACGGAACAGGAAGAATTGCAGAAGCCATTGATTATGATTTGATTCGCCGGAACCCAAAAATCTTTTGGGGATACAGTGATATTACATTTTTACATACAGCCATTCAGCAGCAGACGGGTCTTGTGACCTTTCATGGTCCAATGCTCTCCTCTGATGTGGGACTTGAAGAGGTTCATCCGTATACAAAGGATACCTTTTTACAGCTATTCACTCCGAAAGCCTTTTCGTATACGAACCACCTGTCACCTCTTCACACTTTTTATCATGGCACGGCTTCAGGCGAAATCACCGGAGGAAATCTTGCCCTTATTGTCACGACACTTGGTACACCTTTTGAAATTGATACAAAGGGGAAGCTTTTATTGATAGAAGATATAGACGAAGAACCATATAAAATCGATCGAATGATGCAGCACCTAGCCTCTGCAGGAAAATTACATGATGCGGCGGGATTTATCATTGGTGATTTTCATCAATGTGAGCCGAAAAAGAAAGAGCAGTCGTTGACGCTCGATCAGTTATGGGAGACGTATATTGTCCCGCAACAGAAACCTGCACTTGGCGGCTTTCGGATCGGTCATTCCTCTCCAAACTTCGCCATTCCAATCGGCGTGCAGGCTACATTAGATGCTACAGGGAAAAAACTGCATATTTCCCCAGGTGTTGCAGCGAAAGAGGCGATCAAATGAAAATCGTAGATGTTCGCACATGCAGAACGAGTGTACCGCTAAAGAAGCCTTTCAAAACAGCATTAAGAACGGTGTATGACGCCGCATCTCTTATTGTGATCATCACCTATGATCAAGGCGATGTCAGCTATGGAGAGGCAGTGCCGACATCGGTCATTACAGGTGAAACACTGGAAAGCATCGACTATGCTATTTGCGCTGTGATGAGGCCGATCTTGATTGGGGCCTCATTGTCACAATATGAACAAATTTTTTCAGCGATCGACCGTGTACTTGTAGGAAACACGAGTGCAAAGGCTGCAATAGATATGGCGATTTACGATGGTTTAGCGAAGCAGGCTGGCCTGCCGCTTTATCAATATCTTGGTGGTTATCGTAATCAGCTGGAAACGGATTACACGGTTAGTGTCAACCGTCCGTTAGAAATGGCAGAGGATGCGAAGCAATATGCAGCTGAAGGCTTTCGTACCTTAAAGATCAAAGTGGGAAAAGATGATATAGATACGGATATTCAACGGATCAAACGGATTCGAGAAAAAGTCGGGCCGGATATTCAAATCAGGCTTGACGCCAACCAAGGCTGGACATGGAAGGAAGCGATTGTCGCCATTCGAAAAATGGAGGCACTCGATATTGAACTAGTCGAGCAGCCAGTGCCTAAAGAAGACATCGAGGGTCTGCGCCGGGTGACGGAAGCAACAGACACATTGATTATGGCAGATGAAAGTATTTTTAGCCTCCATGATGCCATCAAGGTGTTAGAAACGAGAAGCTGTGATCTCATCAACTTAAAATTAATGAAAACAGGCGGTATCAAAAAAGCGCTGAAAATCAATAGTTTAGCAGAAGCATACGGCGTCAAGTGCATGGTTGGCAGTATGATCGAATCAAAACTAGGGATTACCGCAGCCGCTCATCTTGCTGCAAGCCAACCGAATATTACCCGTTACGATTTTGATGCGCCGCTTATGCTCAAAGAGGACTTAATAGACGGAGGAATTATCTATCAAGGAAAAGATATTCTCTTTCCGCCGCATCATGGGTTAGGCATTCAAAGAGTGAAAGGGGTCTTATGATGTTATATGAATCAAAGGTTCCAGTCGCAAATATATGGACAGCACCGCAGTCACCGAGAGAAATAGATCGACACGTTCTTCAAAGTTCCGTCCAGATCAAAGAATGGATTGATGAGCAAACATATGAACAGAAATTGGCCTTATGTGAAGAAAACCTTATTCAAACCCAAGTACTGCTTGGCGAACGAGTCATTGGGCTGGAGGAAACAGATGGCTGGATGAAAGTTGTCATCCCGCAGCAGGCAAGCCGGAAACACCCGCAAGGCTATCCAGGTTATATCCCTGTAGAGCAATTAAATGAAGTATCAGAGAGTGAACCACCTGCTAGTCCCTTGATTGTTTGTCAGAAAAAAGCGGTTTTATATCAAAATGGAACACCGGATATGGAGGTTAGTTTTTTAACAGAACTAGCACCTGTTGAAGAAACGAGCGATTCCTTTGATGTTCTAACTCCAGTAGGAAGAAGAGAAATCAAAAAAGAAGATGTGCGCCGTGCTTCATCACCTTCTTCTATGAGCGGTAAGGATGCCTTAGCTATAGGAAAACAATTTATTGGACTGTCATATTTGTGGGGCGGCATGAGCAGCTATGGCTACGACTGTTCGGGTTTTGTTTACAGTATGTACAAAGCGTGTGGATGTTTATTACCGAGAGACGCAAGTGACCAAGCAGTTCAAGGAACCCCAGTCGCATCAAACCATTTGGCGCCAGGTGATCTCATGTTTTTTGCCAATGACAATGGGAAGGGAGCAGTTCGCCATGTAGGGATGTATGCTGGAGATGGCATGATGCTTCACTCACCTAAAACGGGCAGACAGATTGAACTTCTTTCTCTTTCTGGTACTTCATATGAACAGGAATGGGCAGGAACAAGGCGGTATTTGAAAGCTGAGAGGGGGAGATGTGATGGGAAGTGAACCACTTCTGCAAGTCAACAACTTAAAAAAGCATTTTCATCTATCGAAAGGAAGAACGTTAAAAGCATTAGATGGTGTCACCTTTCAGCTGAAACAAGGCGAAACCTTTGGTCTTGTTGGTGAGTCAGGCTGCGGTAAATCTACACTTGGAAAAGTGCTCATGCGGCTTTATGACCCGACAGAAGGTGAAGCTTTGTATGAAGGGAAAAGTCTCCATCACTTATCGAACCGAGAATCATTTGATTTCAATAGACAAATTCAAATGGTGTTTCAAGATCCGTATTCTTCTTTAAATCCTAGGCTCTCTGTAAAAGATATTATGCTAGAACCGATGGAGATCCACCAATTGTATGGCAGTCAAAAGAAAAGGCTCGAGCGCGTGAAGGAACTGCTTGAAGCGGTGGGGCTAAGTCATGATTTTGCTACACGCTATCCTCACGAATTCAGCGGAGGTCAGAGGCAAAGAATAGGGATTGCTAGAGCACTCGCCTTATCACCAAAGTTTATCGTGGCAGATGAGCCGATTTCTGCACTAGATGTATCCGTTCAAGCTCAAGTCGTGAATTTGCTGAAAAAACTGCAAAAAGAAGAGGGATTGACGTTTTTATTTATTGCCCATGATTTATCGATGGTCAAATATATTAGCGATCGAATCGGTGTCATGTACTTAGGACATCTCGTGGAGATGACCAGCAGTGATGCTTTATATAAAACACCACTTCATCCATATACACAAGCATTGCTGTCTGCTATCCCGATTCCAGATCCTGATGTGGAAGATAAACGCAAGCGGTTTATTTTAAAGGGAGAAATTCCAAGTCCAGTGAATCCGCCAAGCGGCTGCGTATTTCGGACAAGATGTCCTGCTGCAATGGATGTATGTGCGGACAAAAAGCCAGTATTACAAGCAGTCGAAGAAGGGCATGAAGTGGCTTGTCATTTATATGATAGGAAATAGATAGAGGGAAGAAGGTAAGCATTTAAAAAGCCAGCGAGTAGACAAGCTGGCTTTTTGGCTTTTATGAACGCCTAATAGGTAATGTACAGCATCTAAAAGAGCCGCCGGATTTAATGATTTCTGAAAAATCTACTTCAATGACGGTGTAGCCGCTGGCTGTTAATGCAGCATTTGTTTCTTGGTTGATTGGTAAGCTGATGACTTTTTTCTGTCCAATGGACAACACATTTGGTCCAAGTGTGAACTGCTCTTGCTCACTTATTTCAATGAGATCATAATGCTTTTTGAGCATATGAAGATCCTTTTCCGTAAAAGCTTCAGGGTAAATCAAGATCTCATGATGAGAAAGAATATTCATCACACAATCAAGATGCAAAATGTGAGAAGGAAGATGAATAGGAATGATGTCGTGATTCGGCAGTTCTTTTTTGAGTTGCTGGATGGCGGCTAGATTTGTTCTTTTGCTGATCCCCACAAATACCCGGGTTTGGTCTACAAGCACATCGCCGCCTTCAATCGTTCCATCATCCAGCGTGATGGTTGTCCATCCTTTTGTCTGTCCCCATTCTTTTAAGGAATGTTCTTCTCCTTGTCTGACAGGGGCTGCCATGTTTGAAACAAATAAAGTCTGTCCAATTGTAAATCCAATATCCCGAGTGAAGACTTGTTCAGGGAAACGTTCATTTGCAGGAAGAAGGACAGGCCGGACATGATGGTTTTTCAGCGTTTGGATGAATTGCTTATGCTGCGTGAGGGCTTTGATTTGAGAAATATTTTCTCTTGCAAAATGCTTTTGGGTTTCATTGATGATCTGTTTAATTTCCATATAAATTGGACTGCATAAGAGGACTTCTTGTAAATCATCATATTCACTCATACATTGCGGCGTTTTATACACTTTCTCTGATTTCATAGAATCCATCAAAGGGCCTCCTTGTTTATCGATAATTATATTATTCCTCCTTCTAGTAAATGTTGAAACATTTCCGAAAGAAAATCTCTCATGAGAGACTAAAGCAAAAAGTTTAGACAAACCTAATAGAATAGTGTTTAATAAAAGTCGTTCCGCATCAACGAAAACAGCAAGAAGGAGCTATGACGATGAGTGAAGAAAATTTCAAATACTGCAAGGAATCGAAAGTTGTGAAAACCAGCAGGGTATTCCCCCTCGATACGAATAACCACCAAACGTTATTTGGTGGGAAATTAATGAGTTATATAGATGACATTGCTTCCATCTCGGCAGCAAGACACAGCCGTAGTGAAACAGTCACCGCATCAATGGATTCAGTTGATTTTTTAGAGCCGATTGGACAGAAAGAGTCCGTCTGCTTAGAATCTTATGTGACATGGGTCGGTACATCTTCTATGGAAGTATTCGTCAAAGTCATTAAGGAAAACTTGATGTCTGGAGAGCGCAGACTCGCAGCAACTTCATTTCTTACTTTTGTCTCGCTTGATGAAAACGGGAAGCCAAAACGAGTTCCACAAGTCATGCCGGAAACAGAGGAAGAAATCATGCTTCATCAAACAGCGAAGCAGCGGGCAGAGGAAAGAAAAAGCCGCCGGAAGCATAGTAAAGCTTTGGCTGACGCACTTGGGACGGATAAGCCTTGGGCGTAAAAATCACCCTTTAAGCGGTGATTTTTTTCTGAGTCGGTATCTTGCATGGCAAGATAGTGTGTGGTAAGATCAAACTATCTTGTCATGCAAGGTACTGAAAGCGGAGGATCGATGATGACACAATCAACACAAATGCTAAAAGGAATTTTAGAAGGATGCCTGCTGTCGATTATTTCTGAAGGTGAAATTTATGGCTATGAAATGACAAAGAAGCTTGCGCACTATGGGTTTGATCAAATTAGTGAAGGTAGTATTTATCCGATCTTGCTGCGCATGCAAAAAGAACAACTGGTTCATACGTCCACAAAAGCATCGGCGAGTGGGCCGAAAAGGAAATACTATACGCTCACACAAAGAGGCGAAGAAGCGCTGACGGATTTTACTATGCGATGGAATGAGCTGTCAGGGAATGTAGAGCGATTATTACATAAAGGGAAGTGAGAAGATGGTAACAAAAGAAACGAGACACATCTTATTAGAGCTGCAACTCTATCTCATATCAAAAGGGAAAAATCAGGACGAGATCGACGAAGTGATGGATGAATTAACGACACACGCTGTCGAAGCTGAGAAAGATGGGAAAACAGGGGAAGATGTATTTGGCGGAGATCCACGGGGCTTTGCTGATGAGCTAGCGAAAGAGCTTTCTAGAAATCATAAAGACTGGGTTCCGTTTGTCAGTGCTTTTTTAATTGGATCTCTTTTTTACATGATGTTAGCAGATGCCATCAGTCAAAGTTTATCGTATTCTTGGTATGCACTCATTGGTTATCCGCTAATCATAGTGGCCAATGTGATCATGACCATTGTGATGTTTAGAGCTTCTGCCTTTCAAACAAGCAGGAGGGCATTCTTTTACTTTTGGATATTAGGTGTTTTTCAGATGACAGCCTTGATCACAGTGAAATTATTGGACCAAAAACTTGGTACTCCTTTACTTGTGCTGACCTCGAGCCAAAGATGGGGCGTCATTCTTCTGTTGCTGCTGTGTATTGTCTTATTGAATGCCATTTTAAAAGCCAATATGGTGTCGCTCATTCCGGTGATCTTCTTTGGGCCGCAGCTCCTATTCGAATGGCTTGGATGGACATCACCTCTGATGCTTCTTTTCACAAGTCTGGTATCCATTGTGATTTTAGTCTTGCTCACAATCGCTTTTTTACAGAAAACAAACAAGAAAAATGAACATTTAATGTAGATAGAGCACATCACTTGCGATGTGCTTTTCTTTTTCTAAAAAAATGTAGATATGGGATCACATTTTTCTTTACAATGAGAAGAGGACAAAAATGAAAAGGGGTTCTGTGATTGGATATTGTATGGGGGTATGTACTCGTTTTTATATTGGCTGCTTTACCTTTCTTTGAAGTGGTTGGTGTCGTTCCGCTGGGGATTTTAAGTGGTCTGCATCCTGTGACAACGGCAGTTATTGGATTCGTCGGCAACTTTCTTACCGTCTTGCTACTCATCGTCTTCGTGGACCGATTTAAAGCGTGGTGGCTGAAGAAGAAAGAGGAGAAACATGATGAAAAAGGAGAGAAAAAACAGCTGAAAGCCAGAAAGGTTTGGGAACGGTACGGTCTCCCTGGTTTGGCACTTATCGGTCCTTTTATTATTGGCAGTCATTTAGCGGCTTTTATGTGTATGAGCTTCGGTACGAAAAGAAAACAAGTCACTGTGTGGATGACGGTCAGTTTAATCATGTGGACCGCATTAGCTGCTAGTTTAACGGGTGCGGGGTTCCATTACTTTGCCCCAGATTCAAATGGGTTGTTCGGAGATATTTTTAGCAAGTAAGCAGGGGGGATAACAAATGACACATCAAACACGGATCGTGCTTGAAACAGAGCGCCTCAGACTGAGAACAATGGATGAAGACGATGCGCCTTTTTTATATGAAAAGCTGTTCCAAGATGAAGAGGTCATGAAGTATTATCCTTCACTAAAGGATGAAAAGCAGACAAAAGAGTGGATTGCTTGGAATCAAAAGAATGACCGCACATTTCATACATCCCTGTGGATCATTGAAGAAAAAGAAACGAAGGAACCACTTGGTCAAAGCGGAATTGTTCTCCAAAACGTCGAAGGACAAACAGAGCTTGAAATTGGCTATATGCTAAAGAGATCGGCATGGGGAAAAGGATATGCTGTTGAGGCTGCAAAAGGCTGTCTTGCGTATGGTTTTGACGAAATGAAGGTGAGGCGAATGGTCAGCTTAATTCGCCCTGACAATGAAGCGTCAGTCAAGGTCGCAATGAAAATGGGGATGAAAAAAGAAAAAACCATTTCAAAATGGGATCAAATGATTGATGTTTACAGTGTTACTCGTGACGGAAAAAGCGGCTCGCTTGAATCATAAGGAGAGCCGCTTTTTCTTTTATAGACGCTGTTCTAACTGAAGTAAATATTTCTTTCGTTCGATTCCCCCGCCGTATCCGCCAAGTTCACCGCTTGTTTGAATGACTCGGTGACAAGGAATGATGATGGCCAACTGATTGGCACCATTTGCATTTCCAACTGCCCGAACCAAATGGGGATCGCCAAGCATGATGGCAAGATCTCGATACGATCTCGTTTCGCCTGGCGGAATCTGTAATAGAAGATCCCATACCCTTTTCTGAAAAGGGGTGCCATGTATAGCAAGTGGCACAGTAAACTGCGTGAGTTTCTTTTCAAAATATAAGGCCAATTCCTTTGCTAATTGCTGATGGACGTTTGTTTCTCCAACTAAAATACGGGCATGATGTTTTTTTCTGATGTTCTCAATTTCTCTTTCTAATCCTCGCCTGTCCATAAATTCAAGCAAATACACATGGGTTGCATCTGAAATGCTCATCATCCGCCCAATCGGAGTAGAAATAAAATTCGCATGCAAAATATTGACTTGCGCCTTTTTGGGTGGATTCCCCATGATTTTCGTAAAGGCGTCATTGAAGGCACTGGAAGACTCGTAACCGAAGGTGACTTGCTGATCAATGACTTTTTTTCCGTTCAGAATCTCTTTAAACGCTAGCCCCATTCGGCGTGATCTAGCATATTGAACAAAGGTCATTCCATAGATTTCTTTGAATTTTCTCCGAGCTGTTGCAGAGTGAATCCCTAATTGGCGAAAATCTTCTTCTTTCCACCGTTTCTCAGGACTCTCTTCAACTGCTGATACAAGTGTTTTGACTTCTTCTGGAATGCTGTTAGGATATGTTAAAGGCGTGCATCGCTTACACGGCCGATACCCTGCAAGCAGTGCCTCCTCTGCTGTAAAGAAAAACTCGCAGTTCTCATATTTTGGTTTTCTAGCAGTGCACGTGGCATGGCAGAAGATGCCGGTTGTTTTAATACCAGCAAAAAACGTGCCATCATATTGCGGATTCTTATCAACAAGTGCTTGATAAAATTCGTGTTTTTGTTCGTCGGTCATCATCATTTGATCCACCTCTTGTTTTATTATATCAGTGATGTGGTCGTTCCTCTTTCTAACATTTAGTATACTTCGCTTTCATCCACTTTCTTTCGAAAAATGAACAAGTATATTTGAAGGGAAAAAGCAAAGTGGTAGACCGGCATATCAGGGTGTGATACACTTTTTCATACAGAATCGGCTGTATGCTAGATCTGATTATCATGAATTGGTTTTCTAGGGTTCCGTGCGGGCAGCGCAGTCTGGACCGAGAGAAAACACATAGGGTCTAGACAATAGACCGTATGGACACGGAGGGATAAAAGCCCGGGAGATTTGATCAAACGATCGATTTCCGGGCTTTTTTTATTGCTTGGAATCGGTAAGAAAGGAAGAGATCGAATGAAATGGGGAAATGTTTTGATTGCAGCCGTATTTGAAGTCGGCTGGGTGATGGGGTTGAAATATGCTGGCTCTATATTGGAATGGAGTGCAACCATCGTTTGTATTGTTGTCAGCTTTTATTTACTCCTGAAAGCCACGACTGTACTTCCAGTTGGCACACTTTACGCCGTTTTCACCGGACTTGGAACAGCCGGTACGGTCATAGTAGGGATGGTCATGGGTGAACCGGTACAGCTAGTAAAATTACTTTTGATCATGGTGCTTTTAAGCGGTGTATTAGGACTCAAATTGACCACAGGTGAAAAGAAAGGGGAGGCTGAATCGTGAGCTGGCTTTTACTCATTGGGGCAGGCATCTTAGAAATGCTTTGTGTCACCATGATGAATCAATTCCAGAAAGATCGCCATGTCAAATGGATTTTCTTCATAGCAGCTGGATTTTCGCTATCCTTTTTGATGCTGTCTCTTGCGATGAATACAATTCCGATGGGAACGGCGTATGCGATTTGGACAGGAATCGGAGCAGCTGGAGGAGCGATTGTTGGGATGCTGTTTTATGGTGAGTCGAAAGACGCAAAACGTATTTTCTTTATCGCACTCATTTTATCAGCAGCGGTCGGGTTGAAAATCATTGAATAAGAAAAGGCTGGCAAACATGTGCCAGCCTTTTTGCTACATCGAATGATGATTGGAATCGTTTTCATTTTTGCGGTAAAGCTGACTCACAAGCAGAAAACATACACCAAATGTAAGTAAAGGAATGAGTCTTTCTCCGGTCATAAATAGATAAATGCCCGTGATTAGACATACGATGCCGAGCCAAAAGCTCACTTTACCAAACAAAGTCATGCTTTTCATCTCCATCACTCCTTTTGTGATAAAAGGTCTATTCATATTATATCACGCCAGGTGCAGAATTGAATGAATATTCAATAAAAAATACGCCGCTTAATTGCTTTTTCTCTTTCCAGTCCAGTATAATATTTCATTAGAATGAAAAACGTAAATGAGGTCATAAGACATGAGAACATTGATTACAGAGAAACTTGAATTACACAGACAAAAGCATGAGCAAAAAGGAAGGCTTTTAGTCAGCTGCCCGGATCAGCCTGGTATTGTGTCAGCTGTTTCTACTTTTTTATTTGAACATGGTGCAAACATCATTGAATCTAGTCAATACACAACAGATCATGAGAGCGGCCGGTTCTTTTTAAGAATTGAATTTGATTGGAAAGACATCTCGGCCAACTTAGATCAACTGAAAAGCAGCTTTGAGCCAATTGCGCAATCATTTCACATGACGTGGAGCATGTCGCGTGCAAGTGATCTGAAAAAGCTGGCGATCTTTGTGTCCAAAGAGCTTCATTGTTTACATGAACTTTTATGGGAATGGCAAAGCGGTAATTTAATGGCTGAAATAGCGGTTGTCATCAGCAATCATGAAACGGCACAAGATACAGTCGAAGCACTCGGCATTCCATTCCACTTCGTGAAGGCAAATAAAGACATTCGCCAAGATGCAGAAAAACAGCAGCTTGCATTATTAGAAGAATATGATATTGATGCGGTTGTGCTTGCTAGATATATGCAAATTTTGACGCCAGCCTTTATCGAACAGCACCCGAACAAAATCATTAATATTCATCATTCCTTCCTGCCAGCGTTTATCGGTGCAAACCCATACAAGCGGGCATACGAGCGGGGAGTCAAATTAATTGGCGCGACTTCCCATTATGTCACCAATGATTTAGACGAAGGGCCAATCATTGAACAGGATATTGAGCGGGTAGATCATAGAGATGATGCAGAGGCATTAAAAAATATTGGCCGTACGATTGAGCGCAGTGTGCTTGCCCGAGCTGTCAAATGGCATCTGGAAGATCGAATCATTGTCCATGAGAATAAAACGATTGTGTTTAATTGACCGCTTGACTTTTCTGAAGCAATTGGTGATAATATAAAAAAATTAACGAGCGTTGAGAAGGAATAGTAAGCAGGACCTGCTGTGTAAAGAGAGCAAATGATACGCTGAAACATTTGCCGCAGACAGCTGCTGAACCTACCCTTTGAGCCTTAGAGGAAAAATCTAAGCGCATGCCTGGCGTTACAGGAGTTGAGTGGAATAAGCAGACGTATGCTTATTCAATGAAGGTGGTACCACGGAAAATCCCTTTTTCGTCCTTTACATAAGGAGAAAAAGGGATTTTTTATGTGGTGAAAGGTATAGCGGAGGGAATCAATGATGAAAAAGCAAAGGATCGTCATAAAAATTGGTAGCAGTTCATTAACAGAGCAAAAGGGAGCCATTGATGAACAAAAAATGCAGGATCATGTCAAAGCCATCGCAAAGCTAAAAGAGGCAGGCCATGAAATCATTCTCATTTCGTCAGGTGCCGTTGCGGCGGGATTTGGCAGTTTAGGATATCCGTCAAGACCTGTGACCTTAAAAGGGAAGCAGGCTGCTGCTGCTGTTGGTCAAGGTTTGTTAATGCAGAAATATACAGAACTATTTTCACAGTTTCAGATGACGCCTGCACAAATGCTTTTAACACGTAATGACTTTTCAGATCGTACAAGATATCGAAATGCTTACGCAACGATGATGGAACTGCTCGAAAGAAAAATTTTACCGATCATTAATGAAAATGACTCTGTGTCCATCGAGGAGCTTACCTTTGGTGATAATGACATGTTATCAGCACTGGTCAGTGGCTTAATTCATGCAGACCAATTGATCATTTTAACAGATATCAACGGAATTTATGATGCCAATCCAAATGAGAATCCTGATGCGAAGCGGTTTGATGTGCTGACTCACATTTCAGATGAATTGTTCTCATATGCGAAGAGTACGGGTTCAAAGGTTGGAACAGGCGGGATGAAATCTAAGCTTTCAGCTGCACAAACAGCTCTCTCCCTTGGCGTTAAAGTCTTCATTGGCACAGGTACAGGGGAAGACAAGCTTCTTCACATTCTCGCTGGTCAAGGGGACGGCACATATATTGGTGAACAAGACTTATCATCAGTCAATAACCGTCGCCAATGGATTCAATTCCACTCACCAGTCTCTGGGAAGATCATGATTGATGCGGGGGCAGAGGCGGCGATTTTGCATAATGGAAGGAGTCTTCTTCCAGCTGGTGTCATTGATGTAGCTGGTGAATTCTCTAAAGGAGAGGTCGTCGAAGTCGTTGGTCCAAACGGATTAGTCGGTAAAGGACAAACATTGTATGATTCAGATGAGCTTCTTGGCATTAAAGGGATGCGAAGTCATGAGCTTTCTCATGAAAAACCTGAAGTCATTCACCGAGATCACTGGGTTCAGCACGTACAAAACTGAGGAGGGAAAACGATGAATGAAGTTCTAGAAAAAGCAAAAAAGGCAAGCGCAGCCAAAGATCAGCTGCTATTAAAAACAACTGAACAAAAGAATGCTGCATTAGACGCTATTGCAAAAGCATTAAAAGCATCTTCAGCTTATTTAATTGCCGAAAACCAAAAAGATGTTCAGGCGGCTATAGACAAAGAGTTCACGCCATCTGTGATCGACAGAATTACATTAACAGAAGAGAGAATTGAAGCGATTGCAGACGCTACGCATCAACTCATTCAGCTCAAAGACCCAATTGGTGAAACATTAGAGACCATTCAAAAAGAAAACGGGCTTCTCATTGAAAAAGTACGTGTGCCTCTTGGAACGGTTGGGATGATTTACGAAGCAAGACCAAACGTGACAGTCGATGCGGCCACTCTTTGCTTGAAAACTGGAAATGCTGTGATTCTTCGAGGAAGTTCATCGGCCATTCATAGTAATAAAGCGATTGTGAAAGTCATTCATGAAGCGCTGCAACCAACGGATATTCCCGTAGACAGTGTACAATTGATTGAAGATACAGGCCGTGAGACGGCTAAAACCCTGTTCACTTTAAATGACTATCTAGATGTCCTTATTCCACGAGGCGGGAAACATTTAATTGATCTTGTTGTGAGAGAGTCTACTGTTCCAGTACTTGAGACGGGTGCAGGGAATTGTCATATTTACATTGATGAAACAGCCCAAAAAGAAATGGCTGAACAAATTGTTCTGAATGCGAAAACACAAAGACCATCTGTTTGTAATGCCATTGAGAGCATTGTCATTCATGAAACATGGGCAAAAGAACATGGCGCTTCGCTTTTTGAAGCACTTCAGACACATGGTGTAGAAATACGGGGCGATGAAGCAGTATGTGCACTTGCACCTAGTGCCACATTAGCGACGACCACTGATTTTGAAACGGAATTTTTAGCGCCGATTGTCAGTATTAAAACCGTCAAGACCATGGAAGAGGCGATACAGCATATTCAAATGTATAGCTCTAAGCATTCTGAAGCGATCATTACGGAAAACGAGCAGCATGCGGCACTTTTCTTAACAGCCGTTGATGCTGCCGCTGTGTATCATAATGCATCTACCCGGTTTACAGATGGCTTTGAATTTGGCTACGGAGCGGAAATCGGCATTAGCACACAAAAATTGCATGCTAGAGGACCAATGGGTCTGCCAGCCCTAACCTCTGAAAAATTTGTCATTCGTGGTCAAGGACAAATAAGAGAATAACCCATCCAAAAAGAGAGTCTTATCGCACAAGGCTCTCTTTTTCCTTTCATTTTTGTATTTCTTCGGTCAAGTATGATAAAATATGGTAATGTTTTATATTTTGAGAAGATTGGAGAAGGCAACGTATGGCGAAAATCATTCCCTCTTCGGATATTGGAGTGAAAATCAACAAGTGGTATGAATTAATCCGCAGATTTGATTCAGAACAAGCAGAACAGTTAAAGCAGGAAATTCGCACCTCTCTTGATTCAATGGAAGAAGATCAGAATTTGCTTCTCTATTTTTCTTTAATGGAATTCAGGCATGAGGTCATGCTCGATTATTTAAAGCCATTAAAGGAAGGAAAGCTTCGCGCCAACTTTTCCGAGCTTTCGAAAGAAATAGATGAGCATCAAACGCATGTCACAGGCATGCTTGAATATTACTATCATTTCTTCAGAGGCATGTATGAGTTCGGCCGGAGAGAGTACATTGCTGCCATATCGTCCTATCAAAAGGCAGAGCACAAGCTTTCTTTTGTATCCGACGATATTGAACGTGCAGAATTTCATTTTAAAATGTCAGAAATATATTATCACATGAAACAAACACACATTTCGATGCACCATGCCAAACTAGCGCTGGATGTCTATATTCAGCACGAACTATATGCGCTTCGTACCATTCAGTGTGAATTTATTGTAGCCGGTAATTATGATGATATGAGAAGGCATGAAAAGGCATTGCCACATCTCGAAAGAGCACTTGCAAGATCAAGAGACTTTCAGAATGTGCGTTTTATTGCTTCTTCTTTGTTTAATATGGGCAACAGTTATTACAGAATGGGAGACTTGAACCGCGCACTCGACTTAATGAAAGAATCCATCTCATTATTTGATCAAAACCAATCTGATCATCTTCGTCGATCGATAGACCCTCTTTATACAGCCGCTCAGATCTTATACAAACAAGGTAAAAACGATGAAGCATTATATTACAGAGAAGAATGTATGAAACGAGCAGAAGCTCTGCAGGATGACATTCATATTCAGAAGACCATTTTTTTAGAAGCGTTGTACTTACGACAAGATGCAGAGCATATTAAACGGATTTTCCATTTTTTAGAATCTTCCTATGCATATCCAGATATAGAAGAGCTGGCTTTAGACACCGCAAAGTATTATAATGAAATGGAGGATTATGAAAAATCTTCCATGTTCTATGGGGAAGCGGAACATGCTCGTATCTATATTCAGAGAGGGGATTGTTTATATGAATTTTAAAAAATGGGCAGTCGTCTGTACAAGCATCACGATCTTGGCATTATGGATCACATCACCTAATGCCGACCCCGATAACAGAAACCATACGCTAGAAAAACCGAATCCGCAGCATATCACGATCTGAAAAGCCCTTTTTAAAGGGCTTTTTTTATTGACCGCTTCAATCATCGTAGGTTGCACATTCATAAAAATAAAAAATGGAGGAAAGATGAAAGTGAGTGTTTTTCATTGACTCTTGAATTTAGATTGTGTACAATTCAATTGTAGAAAATATTAATAGAGCGAAAGAGGGTTATATTCATGTCAGAAGTTTTATTTACTGCAACGGTATCAGCTGTAGGAGGAAGAGAAGGTAAGGTTGTGTCAACAGATGGTGTACTAGAGCATGATGTAGCAATGCCAGGAACGCCAAGAGCGAAAAAGCTTGAGAAAGCAACGAATCCAGAGCAATTATTCGCAGCGGGCTATTCGGCATGTTTTGATTCAGCCCTTCAAATGGTCGCAAGACAAGAGCGTATCCGTTTTGAAAGTGAAGTAACGGCACATGTAAGCTTAATCAAAGACAGTTCAGACGGCGGTTTCAAACTAGGTGTTAAATTAGAAGTAAAAGGAACTGGAATTGAGCAATCTGCACTTGATGAACTTGTTCATAAAGCACACGGCGTTTGCCCATACTCAAAAGCAACGCAAGGAAACATTGAAGTAGAATTAGTAGCTGTCGCTCAATAATAGACATCAAAAAAAGGCTGAGGGAATATTCCCTCAGCCTTTTGATTGTGTTAATTTTTGCAGAAGCTCATGTAAAGAAGCGCGAAGTGTTTTCAGCTCTTCTTCTGATCTGCCTGTTCCAGACAGCATTTGAAATGGAATCGAAGTGGCCTTCTCTTGTAAGGCTTCTCCGTATTCTGTTAAACGAATTTGGACCGAACGCTCATCCTCTTTTGAACGTTCACGGATGATGAGTCCATTTTGTTCCATTCGTTTTAGCATAGGTGTGAGTGTACCGGAGTCTAAATATAAAAGCTCTCCCATTGTTTTCACATTTAATGTCCCATGCTCCCATAACAAAAGCAGTGCCAAATATTGCGGGTATGTGATATTTAACTCTTCTAATAATGGTTTATATTGCTTCGTCATTTCTCTTGAACTTGCATATAACAAGAAACAAAGCTGATTTTCCAGCTTCATATGTTCAAATTCATTTGTCATATCTGTCACCAACTATTTTTTGTCATACTTATCATTGTATAAGATTTTCTTCCTTTTTAAAATAAATACAGACTAAAAATGAAAAATTCTTCAATGTGCCATAAATGTTTGAGCAACGAATAGAACGTGAAAGGTATAAGTAGAAGAAGGAGGAGATCAAGATGAAACCATTATTTACTGCAAAAGTAAAAGCACAGCACGGAAGAGCAGGACATGTTCGTTCTGATGATGGTGTGCTTGACCACAACATTGTGATGCCAAACGCAAAGAAAGATGGAGAAACTGGTACGAATCCTGAACAATTATTTGCAGCGGGTTATGCGGCCTGCTTCGGAGGGGCGCTTGAACAAGTCGCCAAGAAGCAAGGTGTCGAAATTGAATCAGAAGTAGAAGGACATGTCAGTCTATTAAAAGATGAAAGTGATGGCGGTTTTAAACTTGGCGTGAAGCTGATTGTTTCCGCTAAAGGGCTTGATCATGACAAAGCGAAAGAGCTTGTTGAGGCTGCACATGAATTCTGTCCATATTCAAAAGCAACAAGAGGAAACATCGAAGTAGAGCTAGAAGTGGCGGAATCATGAAAAGAAAAAAGGGCTAAAATTTAGCCCTTTCTCACTGACACCTGCTGTGGAGCAGGTGTCTTTTTTTAGTATTCTTTCTTTTTGTCGTATGTGTCCCATGCTTCAAATGGAGCAAGGGTTTTTTGAAGGGTCAGCTGGTAAAATGGAATGTTTCTTGATTCGTATTCTTTATTGATTTCTTCATAAATAAAGGAGTCATCAAAACCAGAAGTCGCTGCATCCTTGTGTCCAGCGGCAAAATATACGGCTTTTGGTCTAGCCCAATAGATAGCACCAAGACACATTGGACAAGGCTCACAGCTTGTATACAAAATACAGTCTTCTAATTGGTATGTATGTAGTGTTTGGCACGCCTTTCGAATAGCTGTCACTTCTGCATGTGCAGTTGGATCATTACTCGTTGTGACATTGTTGCTTCCCTCTGCAATAATCTGACCGTCTTTGACAATGACCGCTCCAAAAGGGCCGCCTGTGCCACTATTTACTCCTTCTACTGCAAGATCAATTGCGCGTTGTAAAAAAGCTTCGTGATTCATTGTCTTCCTCCCTTTGTTCGACTGACTTCTCTAGTATAAACGAATCATGATAGAAAAGGAATCATTGTAGGAGGAGATCGAACAGGACAATTTGCGCATAAAAACCCCTGCCAAATGTTCAGCAGGGGAAGAGTGAGTCCATTATGCGTGCTGCGCTAGCTTTTTACGAGCGACTTCAGCAGCTGTCACCATGTTTTTCAAAGCAGCAATGGTTTCAGGTTCTTGTCTTGTTTTCAGTCCACAGTCAGGGTTGACCCAGAAGCGATCTGTCGGACATACGTTCAGTGCATCATCAATGATTTTACTCATTTCTTCAACAGATGGAACGCGCGGGCTGTGGATGTCATATACCCCAAGTCCAAGACCTTTCAAATACGGGTGTTTTTCTAAATAATCGAGGAACCCACCATGACTGCGTGAATGTTCAATCGTAATCACGTCTGCATCAAGATCTTCAATCGTATCAACAATATCCTCGAAGTTGCTGTAGCACATATGTGTATGAATTTGCGTTTCATTTTGAACAGACGATGTCGATAGACGGAATGACTCTGCTGCCCAGTTTAAGTATGCTGCCCAATCACTCTCTTTTAAAGGAAGACCTTCTCTTAGCGCAGGTTCATCCACTTGAATCACTTGAATACCCGCTGCTTCTAACGCTTCTACCTCTTTGCGTAAAGCAAAAGCGATTTGGAAGGCAATGTCTTTACGAGAGATATCTGTTCTTGGGAAAGACCAGTTTAAGATCGTGACAGGCCCTGTCAGCATTCCTTTGACTTTTTTCTCCGTTAAGCTTTGAGCGTAAACCGTTTCTTTCACTGTCATTGGCTCTGTAAATTCTACATCTCCATAAATGATCGGCGGCTTCACGCAGCGTGATCCATAAGATTGAACCCAAGCGAATTTTGTAAAGGCAAATCCAGCGAGTTTTTCACCGAAGTATTCAACCATGTCTGTACGTTCAAATTCTCCATGAACGAGTACATCTAGGCCAATCTCTTCTTGAATATCAATCCATCTTTTTGTTTCTTTTTTAATAAATTCATCATACTCTGCATCTGTCCACTCATTTTTGCGCCATTTTTGACGAGCACTGCGCACCTCAGCTGACTGAGGGAAGCTTCCGATTGTTGTGGTTGGAAGAAGCGGCAGTCCGAGAGATTCATTTTGAATGCGTAGTCGTTCTTCAAAAGCAACTGGACGTTTAAAATCTTTTGATGAAAGGCTGTTGCGCTCTGCTGTCAGGTCCGCATTCGTTCCTTTTGCGAATTCTTTTAACGTCAGAAGTGCTTCATTTGCTGCATGGATGTCTGCATCAATGGCAGCCGCTCCTTTTGATAAGCCTTCTTTTAATAGCGTTAATTCAGCCAGTTTTTCAGTGGCATAAGAAAGTCCGTTTAATAGTTTTTCTTCAAGCTGTTCGCTCGGATGTTTTGCAACTGGTACATGTAGCAGGCTGCTTGAAGGCTGCAGCCATACTTCTTTCGGCTGCACGTCAGCAATCACTTCAGAAATAAACGATAATCTTTCTCCTAGATCTGATCTCCAAATATTTCTGCCGTCGATGATACCGGCTGCTAAAATTTTATCTTTTGGGAAGCCGTGTTTTTTCAATTGTTCAAGGTTTCGTCCTTGATCATGGACAAAATCAAGACCGATGGCTTCAACAGGATACGTCACAAGCTCTTCATAGGCATCTACTGAGTCAAAGTATGTTTGAAGGAGAACGTTTAAGGCAGGTACAGCTTCTTTAATCGTTTGATAGATGGCTTTTACTGCTTTCACGTCTTCACTTGAAGCTGTGACTAAAGCAGGCTCATCAATTTGAACCCATTTTACACCGGCTTCTTCAAGCTCTTTTAACAACTGAGTATAAAGCGGCACTAGGCGTTGCTGAATCTCTTTCACTTCATTGGCTTCATAGCCTTTAGAAAGAGAAACAAATGTATAAAGACCAAGAACGACAGGTTTTGTTTCAACACCAAACGCTTTTTTCACCTTTTCGTATGCTTCAAGCGGTTTGTTATGTGTGAGTTTAAATTCTGTGCTTTTTTCGTATTCTGGAACGATGTAGTGATAGTTTGTATTAAACCATTTTGTCATTTCACTTGAGACAGCATCTTTTGTTCCTCTTGCCATCGCAAAGTATGTATCTAGCGGGTCTTTCAAGCTGCGGAAGCGCTCTGGAATCCAATTGAACATAACGGCAGTATCCAGCACGTGATCGTAGAAGGTGAAGTCCCCAGAAGGAACAACGTCAATTTGTTGATCAATTTGAGTTTTAATAGCGGCTAAAAATTGTTCATCGAGTGTGCTTAAGAGGGTTTCTCGGTCAGTTTGACCTTTCCAATAAGACTCAAGTGCTTTTTTCCATTCTCTGTTTAAACCAATTCGCGGGAAACCTAGATTACTTGTTTTAACAATTGTCAATTCCAATTCCTCCTCTAAATATAAAAAGACACTCACACTCATGGTCAAGATTGATGAGGGCAAATGTCTGGTTTAAAAAGACAAAATGTGTGTGCGAAAGAAGGCGTAAGTACCAATGACGAACGCTTTTCCGACATCTCCTATCAACCGTAGGGGGTTTGATGTGATAGAGCGGCTGGTATCCTGGCTAGTGAATCTGCAAGCTTTTCATCCTTCCCATCTTCACGACAGTGGATGATTAACGAAAAGCTCTCCTCACTTACAGTGGCGGGACCGCGCCGGATTTTCACCGGTCTTCCCAATTAAAATTCGACGTGTGATCGAATTACCGACTCTCAAACTATGAATTTATTGTGTTCGATTATATAACGTTCACTTCATTTCGTCAAAGTAAATTTTGAATAATTTTAATTAAAAAAATCCTGAGAAAATTCTATCTTTTCTCAGGACCTAACATGTACCTATAGAGACAAAAGTTCTGCTTCCAATGTTTTCTCAAGAAGCACATCTGGTGCAGTTAAATATAAAAACCCGTTTCCTACAAGGGTTTTCGATTGTTTTAGCGGAAGGGTTCTCCGTACGAGCTGAGCATATACCTCAGGTTCTGTCAGCTTACGCTGGAACGCTTCTTCTTCGGCATTTTTAATAATGGCGAGTGCACCGCTCACATGAGGGGCAGCCATGGAAGTGCCTGTTAGTCTTCCGTATTTATGGTTAGGGAGAGTGGATAAAATGTCTTCACCTGGAGCGACGAGGTCGATTTCTTTATTCGCATTGGAGAATTCAGAGGATTCTCTTGCAAGAGAGACAGAGCCGACGGCAATGACCTCGTTGTATGCAGCTGGGTAGGAGAACTCTTCAGTACGCTCGTCTCCGTCACCTTCATTTCCTGCTGCGCAGACAACAAGCACACCGCTGCTTACAGCATGTTGGATGGCCTTTTGCAGTTCTGGTTCATTGCTTGGCCCACCGAGAGACATGGAAATAATATCAACCTTCTGTTCAACCGCATAGTTAATGCCATTGATAATCCATTCGTATTTCCCGCTGCCATTTTTCCCTCCAAGAACTTTCACGATCAACAGCTTGGCTTCAGGCGCAACACCTAAAATGCCGCCATTTTGATCCGTTGCTGCAATCGTTCCTGATACATGGGTACCATGCCCGTTGTAGTCTCTTACATTCTCAGCATCGCCATTGTCATCATCGGTAAAGTTTTTTCCTCCGATAATCTGATCTTTTAAATCGGGATGCTCCGTGTCGCAACCTGTATCAAGGACAGCAATGGTTATGCCTTTTCCTTTGAAGCCACTTGACCAAAGTTCGGGTGCTTTAATCTCCTGAATACTTTCCGGCGTCTCTTTCGCTTCCATCACATTGGCTTTTACTTCATACGGAATTAAGCGAATTTCACCTTTCATAAGAAAGCCCTCCTTATTTTGTTTTCAAAGTAGATTCAGGTTGCGTAATGTTATTGTATAAAACAAATGTTTGATCGGAAAGGGTCAATTGTAATAATTTTTCAAATAATCAAATAATTATTTATTGTGCAATTCTCCTCATATCTTGCCGAAAGAAGTCACCTTTTGAGGAAAACTCTTAGTATCATATGAAAAAGAATGAAATGTTGCATAGTGAGCTTGCACCTGTACAGATGAAAATGGGTGAAAAGAACTAAAAAAGGCAGATCGAAAAAACAATCATATAAAGAGATAGAGGATGACAGAAAAGAAAAAGGTACATGGCATGTGCAGATAATTGTTTTTTCATTATAATGATCGAAGGAATATAAAATGTAAAAAGTATTTGACATTTTTTAAGCGGATGATATGATTGAAATGTAAAAAGTATTTGACATTTTGATTGGGAGGGGACTAACCGTTGGATGTTGTCAAAGTTGTGTATTCAGTCATCTTATTAGTGGTCGGACTGTTCATTTTTATCGCGCCCATGATTCAAAAGGGTGATGAAAGAAAGAGATTTATCTACTCAAAAGCTCAATCGTATGCATTTATGGTGGTCATTGGTATTCTTTTATTAGAAGTCGCAGAGTCCATATTTTTAACGACCCAAGGGAACAATTCTGATAAGGGGTTTGGGATTTCTCCCATCATGTTCCTAACTGTGATTTCGGTCATATATTTAGTTACATTACTCATATACAGAAAAAAATATGGTGATTAAATTGCAAAATCATATAAGAGAACTAAGGAAATCCATTAAATTATCCCAAGAAGAACTTGCTAAACGATGTAAGGTCTCGAGACAAACCATCAATGCCATTGAAAACGATAAGTACGACCCTACTTTACAATTAGCCTTTGACATCGCCTCTGTTTTGAATACGACTGTAGATGAGCTTTTTGTCAGTCAACCTAAAAAGAAGTAAGGGACCAGCCTCAGAAAAGAGGCTTTTTTTGTTGATTTGTGTAATGTGAAAGGATCAGCTGAAAATAAAAATCAACCATATTACATAACAATTCCTCTTTCATGAAAAATAAGATATGAAGATTGTGACTGTTCCAATGGAGAAAGGCAACATATAATAATGGAAAGACAAGCTTGCCTTTCAGATAGGAGAGATAGAGATGAACAAAGGGAAGATACTCGTGGTAGAAGATGAAAAGAAAATTGCAAGAGTGCTGTCATTAGAACTTGAATATGAAGGATATGAGGTCACAGTCCAAGATACAGGGATGAAAGGACTCCAGGCACTCGAGGAGGAGAGTTTTGATTTAGTGCTTCTAGATGTCATGCTTCCAGAATTAAGCGGACTTGAAGTGCTTAGAAGGGTTCGAAAGACAAATACGGCAACACCGATCATTTTGATTACCGCAAGAGGAAGTGTTCCCGATAAGGTCAGCGGTCTTGATCTTGGGGCAAACGATTATATTACAAAACCCTTTGATATAGAAGAATTATTAGCGCGAATTCGTGCACAGCTGAGGTTCAATCACAATGCGCAAGAGGAAAAGGAAATTGAGCTAAGTATTGCAGATTTAACGGTGAATGAGAAAACAAGAGAAATTCAAAGAGGCGATCAGACGCTTGAGCTGACACCGAGAGAATATGACTTGCTTGTTCATTTATTGAAACATCAGCAGCAAGTGCTCACAAGAGATCAGCTTTTAACAGCTGTTTGGGGTTTTGATTATTTTGGTGACACGAACGTGGTTGATGTCTATATTCGCTATTTAAGAAAAAAAATCGATTACCCGTTTGAAAAACAATTGATTCACACAGTGAGAGGTGTGGGTTATGTGATGAAAGGATAAAGCATGAGATTAAAAAATAAGATCCAGCTTTATACATCGTTGTCCTTGTTTTTAATGGTGCTGCTGTTTCATACAGCGATTTATTTTATTTTTTCGATGACCTTGACGCAAAAAGATATGTACAGACTGTCGGAAGTAGCTGAAAATATTGCTATTGCACTAAAGAAGTCAGAAGAAGAGGGCCTTCCATCTTCAGAGCTTCTGAAAGCGTATCTGCCTCAAAATGGTATGATCCGTGTCGTCACAGAGAAAGGTGAATCAAAGCTGACCGTCACGAAGGAATCTACGTTTAGCTCACTTCCTTTTACATACGAATCTGGTCAGACAGCAGAAATTCAAGAATACAATAAGCATATGATTGCGTTCGCGGCTATCCCTGTCATTTGGACAAATGGGGACATTGTGTCGCTGCAAGTATATGAAGAAATTGAAAATACAGAAGAGAACTTGGCGTTATTAAAAATGATTTTAATCACTACTGGCGTTTTGTTTATTGTGCTTTCTTATTTTGCAGGCCACATTTTAACGAAACAAATTGTCCGCCCAATTAGTCGAATGACCAATACGATGAAAGCAAGTATGAGAGAAAAGGCATTTAAACGAATTGAATTAACAGGCGATTCAAAGGATGAACTGTATCAAATGGGTCAAACCTTTAATGAAATGGCCGAAATTCTCGAGAAACATTATGAGAAAGAGCAGCAATTTTTACACGATGCTTCTCATGAATTGAAAACACCCATTACCGTCATCATGAGCTACAGCAATTTACTAAAACGCTGGGGGCAAAGCCGGCCAGAGGTCGTAGAAGAATCCTCTCAAGCCATTCATGATGAGGCAAAAAAAATGAAAAGGCTGACAGATCAACTACTCACACTGGCGAAAAATGGGCAGCCGCTTTACTTGGACATGAAGCCGGTTGATCTTGGTCATTTGTGCAGCCAAGTTGGTCATACACTTGAAGTGGCAACCAATCGAACCATCCTTACTCATGTACAAACAGATCAGCCTGTGATTGCTGAAGGAGACGAAGAGAAGATCAAACAGCTTTTGACCATCTTGATTGATAATGCGGTTAAATATAGTGCAGAGCCAGTTGATGTGAACTGCGGACGAGCAGGAGAGAAACCGTTTATTTCGGTTGTTGACAAAGGAATTGGCATAAAAGAAGAGGATCTGCCGAAAATCTTTGACCGCTTTTTCCGTGTGGATGAAGCGAGAAACAGTGAGACGGGCGGGACTGGACTTGGCCTGTCAATTGCGAAGCAAATTGCTGAAGAGCATGGGGCTGAGCTAAAGGTAGACAGCCGTATCGGTGAAGGAACCGTGATGACCATTCTTTTTCAGAAATAAGTAGGTCTTTTCTCATCAATTTCTCATTTCCTCCTTATAAAATAGGAAATAGGAAGGAGGCGCTGCATGTCTAAAAAAATGAAAATGCTGCTTACGCTCACAGGATGTCTTTTCATTCTTGTGGCCTTTGCAATGCTCATGATTCAAACCATTGACCAAAAAATATTAAGCGAAGCAGACATTAAAAAAATCATCGCAAAAGACTACAATGGAAACATCACAAATATTGATCTGATCAATCATAAACAGGACTATACATTGACGCTTGAAAATTCAAATGGCATCTATCAAATCATTGCATCTTCCTCAAGCGGTCAAATGAAAGAGATGAAACAGTTAAAGAGCTATCAAAAACCAAATGAGAAAAATGCTGAACTCCAAGCAGAAGAAGTGGCAGTGAAAAAAGTGAAGGGTACCGTGATTCAAAAGAAAGAAAAATCGGATCGTTTTATCTTTACGATTCAATCAAAAAAAGAACTGTATCAAGTGGATGTTGAGAAAGACACGTTCAAGGTGATTGAAGCAGAAAAGAAAAAGCCAACCTCTAAAGAAAAGAAGCTGACAAAAATAACGGTAGAAGAAGCCATTCAGATTGCCGTAAAAGAAGTGGGCGGTACAGTGGATGATGCAGATCTTGAAACTTTTAGTGGAATGCTCGTGTTTGAGGTAGAGCTCGATTTGCCGGATGGAAGAGAGGCAGAGGTGTTAGTGAATGCCTATACAGGAGATATTGAAGGCATTACGTACGAAAACTAATCATTTTCTCATGATTTTCTCATCTTCCTTTCCTTCCTTTATCATCTTGTTTTTTTAAGATAAAGGAGAAATCAAATAGAGGAGGAATGAAATATGATAAAAAAAGTACTAGTAGCTACAGCATTCACAGGAGCCCTTGTCGCAGGTGGTTTCACCCTTCAAGCGCAAAATACAAATCAAACGGCAAATGCCGAACAAGTGGTGCAAAAGAAATCTTCATTTGTCTCAAAGAAACAGGCTGAAAAAGCAGCATTAAAAGTTGTGAAAGGCTATGTAGATGATGTAGATCTTGAGCGTAAAAAAGGAAAATGGGTATATGAGGTCGAGATTAAAAAAGGCGGCTTTGAATATAAAGTATATGTCGATGCCAAAACAGGCAAAGCGCTCAATGATCCAGTCAAAGAAAAGAAACAAAATGTAAAAATCACCAAAAAACAGGCTGAACAAATTGCCCTTGCAAAAGTAAAAGGAACAGTCACAGATTCAGAATTAGATAAAGAAAATGGTGTGTACTTGTATGAAATTGAAATTACGACACCAAGCGGTGAAGAAGTTGATTTTGAGATTTCCGCTAAAACAGGCAAAATCCTCAAGCAAGAATGGGACGATTAAGCTATAAATGAACCTTTGAGCGTGATAGAAAACCTTTGCGGCCCTAGGAAGGACGAGTACTGGTGCGGGGGCGAATTTGACATTCGTGAGCACCAGCACGCACATGCTGAACCTTACACTTTTATGTGTAAGGTTTTTTCATTGGGACAAACTACTGGAAAGGAGGCGAGAGAATATGATGAAGAAAAAAGAAGAAGAACAGACGATGGATCGTGCGGAATATGTTCCCCATCCTGATGGAGAAGGATATGCTTTGTTTTTGCATGATTCTTTTCATCTCCTCTCCCAAGAGGATATGAATCAGCCGGAAGAGGAATAGAAGACGTGAAAGGGCGATGGTCAACTTGTCTATCGCTCTTTTTTTGAAAAGTAAGCGAATACATCAGGAAACTTGGCATCTTGCTTATTGACATCATTGCGCTTTTTCTGTAATCTCAGTGTGTCAACAATATGAGACTTCGTTAGGTGAGGCTCCTGTATGGAGATACGCTGCTGCCCAAAAATGTCCAAAGACGCCAATGGGTCAACAGGAATCATCGACATAAGGTGATTTTTAATGCAGCTGGATGAATCCTATGCCATACAGTGCTAAAGCTCTACGATTGAAGGAGCAAGTGTTTATTTGTCATGCTTACAAAGCGCCTTCATTCGGTTGAAGGTGCTTTTTTATGAGAAAAGGAGGTGTGGGGATGGATCATCCCGATTCGAGACACATAGAGAGTATGTCAAAAGATCAGATTGACGCATCAGATAGAGGAGATCCTGACCCCCCGCACAATCTAAGGGATTCGGGTATCTCCTGATTTTGGGGAGGTAACAGCGATGATACAGAACATTACGTACGATGAACTCATTTTACGCATCATTATTTTACTAAGAGATGGAAAACGTAAAGAATTTAAAAACATTATGGAAGAACTTCAGCCTTATGATATGGCCTACTTATTCAAGGAGCTTCCAGAAAAACACCGCGGCCGCTTTCTCAGCTTTTTAACAGTCGATGACGTGACGGAAATGATGGGTGAACTGGAGCGGGAATATCAAGAGATTGTTCTTGAAAAAGTAGGGAAAGACAAAGCCACCTTCGTCACAAACAAAATGGATAACGATGATCTAGCCAACTTGTTTGATGAGATGGAGGATGAGCTGAAGGATCAGCTTTTATCTAACATGGAAGCAGAGGAATCCAAGGCCGTCCAGCTTCTCATGAATTACCCTGCTGAGACAGCAGGCCGGATCATGACCAATCGGTACGTTTGGATTCCGCAGCATTATACGGTTCAGGATGCCGTGGTGAAGCTGAAAAGCTTTGCTGAAATTGCTGAATCGATCAACTACTTATATGTCATAAACGATCAAAAACAGCTTGTAGGGGTACTCTCATACAGGGATCTTATTTTAGGTGAGCCAGATGAAAAAGTGCAGGATCTTATGTTTACAAGAGTCATTGCCGTTGGTGCCTTTCAAGACCAGGAAGAAATCGCAAAGCTCATTGAGCGATATGATTTCCTTGCCATCCCTGTTGTAGAAGAGAACAATGTCTTAGTCGGAATTGTGACAGTCGATGATATCATTGATGTTGTGATTCAAGAGGCAGGAGAAGACTATGAAAAGTTTGCTGCCTCTGGTAAAGATATCACGTTCGACACACCGGCATTTGTGGCGGCATACCGCCGTCTTCCATGGCTCATTTTGCTTCTATTCATTGGGCTGATTTCAGGCAGTATCTTGAATTATTTTGAAGATACCTTGCAGCAAGTCGTTGCTTTAGCATTCTTCATGCCGATGATTGCAGGTATGACAGGGAATACAGGGACACAGTCTCTAGCGGTTGTCATTAGAGGATTGTCAAAAGAAGAATTAACGAAAAAAACCATTATGCGCTTGATTTTCAGAGAGCTGAGAACAAGTATTTATATTGGGATTGTTTGTTCAATCATTATTACGGTCGTTGCCATGGTATGGCAGGGCAATATGATTTTAGGTTTTGTTGTTGGTTCCTCGCTTCTTGCAACACTGATTATTGGGACAATGGCAGGTACGGTCGTGCCGATTATTTTACACAGATTAAACGTCGACCCAGCCATTGCATCTGGACCGCTGATCACAACATTGAATGATATTTTATCCTTACTCATCTATTTTGGAATTGCAACAGCATTTCTTCATACACTGATGTAGTCAAAAGACTGTAAAATGTAACGTTTTACAGTCTTTTTTGAATAAAGATTGCATATAGCGCTTCCATCCTTTACATTTTAAGGAGAAGGTGGGAGAAAAAATGAAGAAGTTTTTATTCATTTTCATGTGCATTGTTTTGCTAAGTGCATGTTCAAGAGAAGACGAGGGGAAAGACAGAAGACTTGTGGCATCAGAGCATATGTTAGAAGCGATAACTGAAGGAAATAAACGAAAAATGGACAATGTCTATGTCGAAGGCGCAGTCCCAAGCCCAAGTGACATTCTTAAATCGAAAAAGGAATGGGGAATTGAGACGCTTTCTTATGAAGATTTTCAATTGGAAGAAGCCAGCATCCATGTCTTTCATGCAAATTATAAAGATGCAAACACTGGAGAAAAAAAGGCGCTTGCCTTTCGGGTGAAAGAAGATCCTGAAAAAGGCGGCGTACGAATTGACTTTGTAGGGGTTGTTGAAGGAACTGACGCTTCATCTAAATAAAAAGAATCGTTCATATGCTTTATGATAAATCAGGCATAAGTTGAGATAATGTAAAAGGATAGAAGAGCTGAAAGAATGTCGCTCTATCTATCCTCTTTTTTATCACACATGATCTTATTTATGAAAACAATGATCTGTCTCAGATCACATATTCGTAATGCCTATTAACTCCATAAATTGTGACAGAGCACTGGTCATGTACGAATCACGTCGCCTGATCAACACAGTGGGCACGATCCGATGCGGTTCCGGTAATGGATGACAGGTAAATTTGCCTTCCCCCCGAGATTCAACCATAGATTTTGGTAATATAGTCACGCCCAGCCCGCTTTCAACACATTTAAGGACGCCCTCTAACGTACCATATTCCATGACCTTCATAGGAGGATAGCCGTTGTTCTCTAGCCACTTTTGCCATCGTCCTAAATAAATACAATGGGCGAAGGACGAGAGCAACGGCTCATGTAAAATAGATTCTACCTGGAATTGCTCCGTGGAGTAGCTTGTAATGAGAACGAGGGATTCTTCCAATACAGGATACTCGATGATTTCTGGATGAAGAATTGGCCCATCTACTAACGCGCTGTCTACTTTGTAGTTGAGGATAGCGCTAACTTGGTCGACTGTAGGTGCCATATACAAGCTCAATTCTACTTGTGGAAATTTTTTGTGATATTCTGTGAAAATGCTGGGCAATCTTGTAGATGCGGTGGACTCTATAGATCCAATGTGTAAAGATCCCCGCGGAGTAGAGGAAAGCTTTACTGCTTCTATCGCTTCTTCGTAATCGTATAGTAATTTATTTACATAGGGCAGCAGTTCACGTCCTGCAGGCGTTAAAGATATTTTCTTATGATATCGATAGAGAAGAGGTACACCTAACTCTTGTTCAAGACGTTGGATTCTTGCGGTGACATTGGACTGCACATAATTTAATTTTTGAGCAGCTTTTGTGATGCTTTGTTCAATGGCAACGGCTTTAAATACTTCCAAAGATTTAATATCCAAACTAACTCTCCTTTTTTGCATCACAAATCGTGATGATCTATATGCTATTTTTTGATTTTACGTGATCCAAAGAAGTATGTAAACTAAATGATAGAAGAGGTTGATGCTCATTGCGGTGTCCCTTTTATCAGATCGAGAGGAGAAAATGAGAATTTTTTAGCTGTGGCAACTAAAACAGACGTTTCCATTTAATAAGGAGGGGAATCGATTGATTTCAAAGGTAAATATCGAAGAAAAATTTTCGCAAATAAATGATTATTGGAATCCTAGAATAGGTGGAGAGTTGAACGACTCATACATGAAAATGGTGAAAATGAAGGGTGAATTCATTTGGCATCACCATGATGATGAGGATGAAATGTTCTTTGTGTGGAAAGGCAATCTAGTCATCCGTTTTAGGGATAGGGAAATAACGCTTCATGAAGGAGAATTTCTTGTGATTCCAAAAGGAGTTGAACATCAGCCCATTGCTGAAGAAGAAGTTCACTTGCTCTTAATAGAACCCAAAACGACGCTAAACACGGGGAATGTGCTCAATGAACGAACTGTTTCGATTCCTGAACAAATTTGAAAAACTAAATCGTTAAAGATCAAGTACCTTAGGGGATAAATAGTTGAATGGTTGTTTTAGCTAATAACGAGGCTGCAATTGCTGCCTCGTTTTGTTGCTTCAATGATTCAAGATGAGCTGTAACGCATTTCCTTTCGCTACCTGAAATAGACTCTTCAGCAAGAATCGGTCTTTGGGTCAGTTCGTGCTTTCATCGATTCATATTCAGGACGATTAGATGCTAAGTCTATTTTGCCGAGTAAGCAATTGTTATTTAGTTCATCGATTCTTGTACCGGAAGTGCGCGTTGATCTGTCCTTCCAGCATTTTTTTCTTATATTGTCCGCTTTTTAATGCCTGTTCTTTTTTCTTCATGTCTTTTAAAATTTCCGCTGTCTGCACACCATCTTCCCGTTTATTGGCGATATCCATTAAACGTTCTACATCAGAAAAAGAATATTTCCGTGTGCCTCTTGTTGAGCGCTGGGGGTAGATGAGTTTACGTTCCTCATAATATCGGATTTGCCTGACGGAAAGTCCTGTTAATTCACTGACTATCCCAATTGAAATGACTTTTTTATCTTTATAAGATACATCTTCCTGCGTCATATCCTCACCCCTGCAAGTCTTTTCTTCATATTATATCCAACAGTCAGTAAAAAAACCTAACGTTTGTTAGATAATATAACACAAAAATGAAAAAATCGAAAAACAATGGAAGGAAAATTAACATATAAAGTGCAAATCATATCACGTGAACATATGATAAGAAAAAGAAAAAATAAGGAGGAGGCGCACTTGATGGAGAAAACACAGATCATCCGTATGGCAAAAGAAATCATCGCATTAGATGTGAAGAGGGATGAACTGCTGGAGCAGTTCATGCAGGCTGCAGGTCAGAATGCACATGCTCTTCTTAGAGCCGTACAAAATGATTTGTATAAAAAGTCCTCATAAGCACCCGATCCATATCCATTGATAGGAGGGGAGAAGTCATGCGGCGTATATTAAAAGAAGCTTTAGCGAAAGAAAGACATTATTATACGAAGCAGCTTTGCTCACTTGGGGTGTATAGCCCTGATATGACCAAGAACATGACAATTAGTGACTTAAAAAAAGAGTATCATTTCTTTTTCAACAAAACCGATCGCTATCTTTAACATCCCTTATCATGTGCGTTGTCACATGAAGGGTTCTTTTTTTGTGTGTTTAATATTATAGCAATATTGGATTTTGTAGAAATTTGACGAATCAAATGTAAGAAAATATAGAGCCTTTACAGATTATGTTAAAATTTGTCGTAACATGATGGTTTGCTGGAAAAGCTTTTTTTCGAGATGATTGTGAAAAATAAGAAGGATTTTAAAAGTTTATATCGAAATCTTATACATAACACGAATGGAGTCACTTATGTGGTTGAAAGGGTTTTCAGAAACGTACTTCTATTTTTTACGAAAGGCTCCAACTGCACCGCAAGAAAGCCTTGAAGTTAAAAAAATATTATAAGAGGTAGATATGTGATGAGACTATCGTTTAATGAAGAAGAAGTAGAACGTTCAATGACGCTTTACAAAGTTTTTGCAAGGGCATTTAAAAGCGTTTCCGAACACAGTATTAGAGACAGCAAGGAGCATGGATTCAATCCAACTGAATTTGCCGTTCTCGAATTACTGTATACGAGAGGTGCTCAAAAACTTCAGCAAATCGGCTCAAGACTCCTGCTTGTCAGCGGGAATGTTACGTACGTAATTGACAAGTTAGAACGAAATGGTTTCATTGAAAGAGAACAGGACCCAAAGGATAAGCGGTCAGTTTATGCCCATTTAACGGATAAAGGGCGCAGTTATCTGGATAAAATTTATCCAATCCATTCTCTTCGAATTGCGCGGGCGTTTTCTGGTCTTTCGCGTGAAGAACAGGAGCAATTAATTAGTCTGCTGAAAAAAGCAGGTATTCACAGTCAGCATTTGTTATTTAGATAAAACGAAAAGGTGCCATTGGTTGGCACCTTTTTTATGTATCCAGCTGATGAGCAGGATAGGCGATAAATTTTTCAATGTCACTAGCTGGAAGTGGCTTGGCATAATAAAAGCCTTGTAGATCGTCACAGCCCTGCGCAGATAAAAGTTGCGCTTGTGCAAAAGTTTCAACACCTTCAGCAATGACTTCTAGAGATAGCTGGTGCCCCATTGCAATAATAGCCCCTGTGATTTGCTCAGACTTTGAATCGCTCAAAATATCCTCGATAAATGATTTATCAATTTTTAGACGGTGAATCGGCAAATCCTTCAAATAGCTTAAAGAGCTGTGGCCTGTACCAAAATCATCAATACTAATACGGACGCCAAGTTGTTTTAGAGATGTCAGTACTTGTTTTGACTGCTTGATGTTGTCCATTGTCATGCTTTCTGTCACTTCAAGCTCAAGAAGTGATGGTTGAAGGTCGTATTTTTTTAGCGTTAGTTTGATCAAATCAATTAAGTCTTCAGAGTTAAACTGCTTAGCAGATAAATTGACCGCTACAGGGATTTTCAATTGCTTGTCATACCACAATTTTGCCTGCTTACATGCCGTGTCAATGACCCACCTTCCAATATCGATAATCAGGCCCGATTCTTCAGCAAGTTCAATGAAAGCCTCTGGTGATTTTAGAGAACCGTCTGGTGCTTTCATTCTTAAAAGGGCTTCAACACCTGTCATCTGTCTTGTTTTGGCGCTGATTTGCGGCTGATAATGAAGCACAAACTGCTTTCTTTGAATGGCATCTCGTAGCTCTAGTTCGCGATTGAGTCTGTCCTCACTCAATCTCTCCATAGATTCAGTAAAGAATTCATAGCGGCTTTGTTTATGTTTCTTTGATAAATACATGGCCATATCTGCTTTTCTCATCAATTCCATACCATTCTTTCCGTTTTGCGGAGAGATGGCGATTCCAATACTAATGGATGTAATGAGCTGATGGTTTTGGATGAAAAAAGGACGTTCAAATTGGCGAATGATGTTTTCCAAAAGCTGTTCAATTTTATGTGTGTTATGCTCCATGTGAGGAAAGATCATTAAAAATTCATCCCCGCCAATTCTTGCAATAAAGCCATTGTCAGGCAAACATTTGGTTAGTCTGTTTGCGGCGGCTTTCAACAGCAGATCGCCTATGTTATGACCAAGGGCATCATTAATAATTTTAAACCGATTTAAATCAAGAAAAAGAACTGCCGTTGACGTTTTTGTCTCTTCTTGAGCGGATAATACATCATTTAAATGATTAATTCCGTGACGACGGTTCGGAAGTTCAGTTAATGCATCATAATGTGCCATCACATGAATTTCTTTTTCAGCAATCTTCTGCTGGGTTAAATCCTTTAAAACGAGATAAATGCTGTCAAGTGTATGGTTGACGTGTACGGGTATGTATGTAACATGATAATAATAAAAACGATCTGCGGCTTTCAGTTCTGCTTCACGCGTAATTGCTTTTTTTGATTGATAAATAAAGTCTTCCCACATCTCAGTCGGCATGACGTATTGACTCACATCATCACCAATCCAGGAATTGCACATTTTCAAAATGTGTTTGCCTGGGTCATTCGCCGATATCACTTTTCGATCAACAGATAACACGATAATACCATCTATATTATGTTTGATCAGTGATTGGAACCGCTGTTCATTTTCTTTTAGCTGATCTGATTGTGACATAATCCGTTGATCAATATAGGCGCCGAAAATCATGAGTGATTGGACGATAAGCGTCATCAGGCCGATGAAAATGGACAGGCTAAATGGTGACATTTCAAGAGAACCACCCGTAGCGACCTGACCATCTGAATGAAAAAACATCGTCGAAGACGCCATGCCAGTGTAATGCATGCCCGCAATAGCACCGCCCATCATCAGTGCACCCGCTATTTTTAACAGCTGATCCTCCCGCCTTTTCTCAGAGCGATGGAGCCGGAAAAAAAGGTGTAGTGAAAAGAATGAAGCGAGCGCACCAATAAAAAACGAAAGAAAAAAGAGAACAGGATCATAGCTGATGGTGACATTCGCCATTGATTCCAATCCGAGGTAGTGCATGCTGCAAATAGCTGAGCCCATCGTGATCGAACTAATCAAAAGTCGCCTTGTGGAAAGTTGCTGCTGAATACATATTGAAAAAGCAATGAAAGAACCGATAAAAGAGGCCAAAATCGATAAAATGAGTAAGGGTGTTTCATATGTGATACCAGAGCGTAGATGAAACGCCATCATGCCAATAAAATGCATTGACCATATTCCCATCCCCATGATCATCGCACCAACGATCAACCATACTCTTTTCTTTGCGCCGCTCGACTGGATCACCCGGCTGGCTAATTGAAGAGCTGAGTAGGAGGCGACAGCGGCGACAGCGACTGACAGAAAGACAAGCCATCCGTTGTAGCTTCCTGTTAAATGTGTCATGTAAGAAAACCTCCTGTATCTAAAAACAGACATATACTTAATATATCGGATCAAGTGGCGCCTGTGTTCACTTTTCCTTTACTTAAAAAGGGCATTCAGCATTTTTTTTGAACATTTTTTATAGTAAAATCAAATTTAATGTAAAAAAACGAAGAAAAGTGAATCATTTTTGGTTTTTTAATCGTTTAATAGGTGGCACGGTACGATTTGCAAGCATAGCCTGTCAAACTGATTATGTGTGAAAGGGATTGATAAACATCGAAGATTTTATTATTTCATTAGCTGATGCCTTTAAGAATTTGTCGTACTTCGGCATCTTTCTTGCATTATGCATTGAATTTGTTCCTGCTGAAGTGGTGTTGCCTCTTGCAGGTTACTGGGTTTCAAAAGGGGACATGGCCTTCATTGGTGTTGTGGCTGCCGGTTCTATTGGTGGTGTGGCAGGCCCCTTGACCTTGTACTGGTTAGGGCGTTATGGAGGGAGACCCTTTTTAAATAAATATGGGAAGTATTTCTTTGTTAAACCTGAGTCACTTGATAAATCGGATGCCTTTTTTGAAAAGCATGGCGGATTTGTTGCGTTTAGCGGCCGGTTTATTCCAGGGGTCAGAACCCTTATTTCCATTCCGTGTGGGATTGCGAAGATGAATGTGTGGGTTTTTTGCCTGTATACGTTTTTGGCGATTACGCCGATTACATTTGTGTACGTGTATTTAGGATTTGTCCTTGGAGAGAACTGGCAAGAGGTTGGAACCATTTTAGAACCATATGTATTGCCGATTGGTATTGGTGTGCTCTTGTTGTTTGTTGTCTACGTGTGGCTCAAACGAAGAAAAAGAAAAACAGAAACACCAACGGCTTAATCAGTGGGTGAAGATGAAAAGTCACCTGTTGACAATCCGGGGTCTGTTGATTATGATATAAGTAATCTAAATATTCTTAATCCCACCAAAGGGGAGTAGCGTCCGGTTTTCACCGGAAACAAAGTCGTCATTACATGGAATAGTATTCCATCGGCTTTGTTGGCATGATTTACATATCACATGTCTAGCAAGACCTTTGCCATTACAGGCAAAGGTCTTTTTTGCATTCATAAGCCTTTGTCTGTTGTGGGACAATAGATAAAAAATAAGGAGGAATGATGATGGATGCAGCAATTATTTTAGAGTACGGGTGGGTTCTTCTCGTATTGATTGGATTAGAAGGCATTTTAGCAGCTGATAATGCGCTGGTTATGGCTGTGATGGTCAAACACCTTCCTGAAAAACAAAGAAAAAAGGCATTGTTTTACGGACTTGCGGGAGCATTTGTCATGCGATTTGGTTCTCTTTTTCTTATTTCGTTTTTAGTAGATGTGTGGCAAGTTCAAGCGATTGGCGCAATTTATCTTCTATATATTTCGATTCACCATATTTTAAAATCACACGTATTTAAGAAAAAGGAAGCAGACACAAACATGAAACAAAGCGGCTTTTGGGCAACCGTCGTGAAAGTTGAGCTTGCTGACATTGCATTTGCAGTAGATTCTATTTTAGCAGCCGTTGCATTAGCTGTGACTTTGCCAGCCACAAACCTTCCACAAATTGGCGGGCTTGATGGCGGTCAATTTATTGTCATTCTATTAGGCGGTATCATTGGTCTAGTGATCATGAGGTTTGCGGCGACTGTATTTGTGAAACTGCTTAAAACGAGACCAAGCCTAGAAACAGCAGCATTTGTCATTGTCGGATGGGTTGGCGTGAAGCTGACGCTCTATACACTTTCTCATCCAGCTATTGGGGTCGTGTCCTCTCATTTCATTCATTCAACATTATGGAAAATTATTTTCTGGACGGTCCTTCTCGCGATTGCAGCATTTGGTTGGTTTTTATCAAGTCCATCAAGAAAAGGCGGCCAGCAAAACGAGGAAAAACAAGAGATTCGGCTAGAAGAGTAGGTTTTTTGAAAGAAATATCATTTCATTTTCATAACACGTATATTACAAAAAAGGGGGGGATACCCCCTTATTTCTTTGCTTTTAAACGAAACGTTGTAAAGTAGATAAAGAAATACATGTCACAATTGAGTAACAGGAAATGAATTCCTCATTTCTTCCTTTGCGCTTCCCTCATAAATTAGCTATCATAAATGAGTAATATAGGGAGAACTGAGGTGAAACCATTGCTTAGCCTTTTGTTTAAAAAGGGAAAGAAAAAGCAAACATTAGAGCAGTCGGCAATCAACATCCAACAGGGTGATACCGAGCTGCAAAATGCATTAATAGAGCAATACAAACCATTTGTCGCTAAGACGGTTTCATCCGTTTGTAAACGATATATAGATGAAAAAGATGATGAATTCAGCGTAGGCTTAATTGCCTTTAATGAAGCGATAGAAAAATACTCTGCCGAAAAAGGCAACTCACTCCTTGCATTTGCGGAGTTAATTATTAAAAGAAAAGTAATCGACTATATTCGAAAAGAAGCAAGAAACGCGCCAACTGTTCAAATGGACCTTCAAGAAAGTGAGAATGGCGAATACTCACAAAGCATGATTGAAGCAGAGCTTTCTGCAAATGAATATAGGCGTTTAATTGAACAAGAACATAGAAGAGAAGAGATTGAACATTTTAAAGAACGATTGAAAGTATATGGTCTTACGTTTCAAGAGCTGCTTGAGCATTCACCAAAGCATGCGGATGCGAGACAAAATGCCATTAAAGTGGCCCATACACTCGTTAAGCACGATGAACTGAGAACCATTTTATTTCAGAAAAAACAATTGCCAGTCAAACAGCTGGAAAAGCTAGTGGAAGTCAGCCGCAAAACGATTGAGAGAAATAGAAAATATATTATTGCGATGGCGATCATTATGACAGGTGATTATGTGTATTTGAAAGATTACCTTAAAGGGGTGCTTAATTCATGAGAAGAGGCATTATAGTAGAGAAAAACAAAAAATATGTCACACTGCTGACCCCTGATGGACAATTTCTGCGGACAAAGTATGAACAGCAAGACTATGAAATCGGTCAAGAAGTGACGTTTCCGAATGAATCACGTCTCGAAAGAAAAAGAGCCGGTTTTTTTGACCTGCTTCGTTTACGTCCGTTAAATGCAGGAATTCTATCAATTGCAGCAATTATTGTCGTGATTTTCACTATGATGCCATCTTTCTCAAGTCAAAAAGCATATGCATATATGACGATTGACATTAACCCAAGCTTTGAGCTGAAACTCGATCACAACTATCAAGTGATCGGTGTCACTCCACTGAATAAAGATGCGAAGCAAGTACTGGCCAGTATGAAAGATTTAGAAAAAAACGACATGACCAAAGTCGTGCAGGAAATCATCGATGATTGTGATAAAAAAGGATACGTGAACCACTCTAAAAGCATTTATATTTCAACTGTTTATGAAAACAAGCAGGATCATACATACAAAACAAACGTAAAAAGTAAAATCAGCACCATCTCGGGGGAATATCAAAAGCGCAATTATAAGCTGGAAACTGTGGAAGGTGACCTGGAAACAAGAGAAAAGGCACAAAAAGCAGGCATTTCAACAGGAACTTATATTAGAAATCAAGAAATGCAAGACAACGAACAAGAGGACGTTAAAAAAGATGATGAAGATCCAGCAGATGACGAGGCTGTCAAAGAAGAAGAGCCGAAAAATGCTGATGAAGATCAAAAAGACGAAGACAAAAAAGAAGACATAAAGACAGACGATAGCGATGAGATGCAGCCGGATAAAGAGGCTCCTGAAGGCGAAGACAAAGAGCAGAAGGAAGTTGAGAGGGAAGAGCAAGGAGCTGTTCAAAAGCCTCACCAAACAAGCCCTAATCTTGACAACAAAGAGAAAAAGGGAAAAGAAGAAAAGGATCGCTCTTTTGAAAAAGACAAAGAGCAAAAAAAAAATCACTCAACTGATCCAGATGAAAAAAAACATCCAAACGGCACATCACGTGGTGATGCTGAAAAGCATGTAAAAAAAAACGACAGTGGTCAGAATCGTCCGTACGGCGAACGTAACAGAGATGGCGTCAAACAAAAAGGAAAAAACACATCGCCCTCATACCGTGAAAACGGATGAGCCTATATATGAACAGTAAAAAAACGCCAGAATAGATCCGGCGTATTTCACCATGTCTTTATTTAGTTGAATGGCCCATTTGAGATTGCGCCTGCTGTACGAGTCTTTTTGTCATCTCGCCGCCAACAGAACCGTTTGAACGTGCGACTGTATCTGAACCGAGATTCACGCCAAATTCTTGAGCGATCTCGTATTTAAATTGATCTAAAGCTTGTTCTACTCCAGGAACAAGAAGTTGATTTCGGTTTGCCATCACATATTCCTCCTTTCACCTCATGTTTGTTGCGCCTTCTTATTTTGAAAAAAACAGCCTGCAATTATGCTGGCAATTGCTGCACAAAAAAGCCGAGGTGATGAAGGTCACCTCGGGCTCAGTTTTAAGCCTTTTTCAGCTGAAGCGTATTCAACATCATTTCTTGCGCTGTGCTTTGCAAGTGAGAAGTGAAAACGGAGAAAACGGTAGAACTGATAATGCCTTTAATCAAATGCCATTGCGGCTTCGTCAATTCTGTAAACTCTTCGTGTAGCTTGTCCGTCTGCTCTTCTGTCATTTCTCGTAAATTCGTTTCCTTTAATGGAAAATGTGTATGGTGATAAATAAAATCAAGGACGTGCGCATATGCTTCATAAAAACGGATGGGGCTGATAATATCATCCGTTCGATCTGTGATCGTATTAAATAAGGCAGATAAAATCGTACGAATAGCATCAAAATCAAATACTGATTTTAAATCCCGGACAATTAATAAAATAACGACTTGATCAATGGAGTACTTCTTGCCAAGCTCTGGATGGCCAATCATATCTTTAATATCGCGCTTGATCCAGTTTTGAATGGCTGTTGATTTAAGAGAAGTCAGTTCACACAAGTTGCCAAGCTCAACGATTTCGTTCGTTGAAAGCCCGTGCTCTGATTTTTGCTTCCGCCGTTCGAGTTTTTCAAAAAAAGAAGGGATTTTTAATTCATCATATTCATGTTCCTTATCGCTTTTTACAGATAAATTCAAAAGCTGAAGCGGAGTCAGATCTCCCTCGCCTTTTAGAGAATACAGAAGTCTCGTCATGTCAATTCTCGTTAATTTAAAAGTCACCATGTTCCACCTCATTTTGTACGTCAAAAACGTGATTATTGATCTAATTCAACATCATAATCTCTTTTTAATGAAAATGCAAAATAAACTAAAATAGGACCGCTGCGTCACAATTTGTTCACTTGTTTGCGGATGCAAGTAGCGTAATCATTGAAATGACGAGGTTTTAGCCAGTATGATAAACATAGAAAACGATTCCTTTTTCCTTGCAATTTGAGACGTTTATTTTTATAATTTTATTAATAAGTTCAAATGAACTTAATATGACAGCGGAGGTTATGTATGGGTAAAAGAATATTTCTGTTTATATTAACGAACATTCTTGTTATCACTACGATTGGTATTGTCCTATCGGTTATTAGTGCAGCAACTGGTGTTGGTTCTTATATAGGAGCAGACGGAAGACTTAATATCCTTTATCTTCTTGTATTCAGTGCAGTTGTTGGTTTTGTAGGCTCGTTTATGTCACTAGCGATGTCTCGCTGGATGGCAAAAATGATGATGGGTGTGCGTGTGTTAAATCCAGAAAAGGATTCATTAACATATGATGAGCAGCAGCTTGTTGACCGCGTTCACAGACTATCAAGAGCAGCAGGCCTTTCTAAAATGCCTGAGGTCGGTATTTACCAATCATCTGAAGTAAATGCATTTGCGACAGGTCCTTCTAAAAGAAGATCGCTTGTTGCCGTATCAACTGGATTGCTTCATGAAATGGATGATGCAGCAGTTGAAGGGGTTATCGCTCACGAAGTCGCTCACGTAGCGAACGGTGACATGGTTACAATGACGTTACTTCAAGGGATCGTCAACACGTTTGTTGTCTTCCTTTCAAGAATTGCGGCATGGATCGCAAGCCGTTTCGTTCCACGTGAAGAGCTTGTGCCGATTGTTCACTTTATCGCTGTGATCGTCTTCCAAATTATTTTCTCTATCTTAGGAAGCCTTGTCGTATTTGCTTACTCTAGACATCGCGAATTCCATGCAGACCGCGGCGGTGCGGACCTTGCAGGAAAAGATAAAATGATTCATGCGCTTCGTTCACTAGAGGCGTATACATCAAGAATCAAAGATGATGATCAAGCAGCTGTTGCTACACTGAAAATCAGTGGTAAAAGAAAAGCTTCTCTTTTCTCAACACACCCTGATTTAAACGAAAGAATTAGAAGACTAGAAGCAATATAAGAAAGATCAAAAGACATTCTGCGTAAGGATGTCTTTTTCTTTTTGATGAAAAAGTAAATAAAGCACAAAATACCTTTAAAATCTTTTTTCTTTTCATTAAAATGATATAGTATTCGAAAAGAAAGATAAAAGAAGGAATAACCATGAATCCAATGAAAAAACTAATCGACCGGCTGTCGGCTTTTCAGCTGATTGCCCTTTATTATTTTCTTGCTGTGACCGTGTCGTTCATACTGCTCAGTCTGCCAGTGGCTCACCAAGAAGGAGTCAAATGGACATTTATTGATGCGCTATTTACAGCTGTGAGTGCTGTCAGTGTCACGGGTCTGACTGTTGTCGATACGTCACAAACATTTAGTGTGACCGGGATGTGGATCCTTGCATTTGTTTTGCAAATCGGGGGTATCGGCATTATGACCCTTGGTACATTCGTCTGGCTGGTTATGCGAAAAAGGATCGGCATTAAAGAAAGAAAATTAATTATGGCAGACCAAAACCAGAGCAACTTATCAGGAATTGTAAAACTCATGAAGCAGGTCTTATATTTAATCTTGCTGATTGAGTTTGTAGGCGGTCTGATTTTAAGTATGTATTTTCTAAAGTATTACGATGTGCAAGGCGCTTTTTTACACGGATTTTTCTCTAGTATCAGTGCCACAACCAATGGAGGCTTTGATATTACAGGGAATTCGTTAATTCCTTATAAAGATGACTATTTCGTCCAATTTATCACGATGCTGCTCATCATTTTTGGTGCTATTGGCTTTCCGGTACTTGTCGAAGTAAAGGATTATTTATTCAATCAAGACCGAAAACATGCATCGTTTTCATTGTTTACGAAAATTACAACAATCACGTTTGGCCTCCTTGTTGTCGTTGGGGCAATTGGGATTTATGCACTTGAAGCCCGGTTTACTTTTCTAGGGAAGAGCTGGCATGAAATCTTGTTTTATTCTTTGTTTCAATCAACAGCCACCAGAAGTGGCGGGCTTTCGACATTAGATATTACGCAATTGACAGAGCCGACACTGTTATTTTTATGTTTGTTGATGTTTATCGGGGCATCTCCAAGCTCGGTAGGGGGCGGAATTCGGACAACCACGTTTGCCCTTAATTTACTTGCTTTGTTTCATTTTGCGAGAGGAAATAAGTCCATTAAAATCTTTAAAAGAGAGCTTCATCAAGCGGATATTAATAAATCCCTCATGGTGACGATGATGGCCTTTATTTTAGTGTTTGGTGCTACGTTTCTGTTAACTTTATCAGACCATCATACACTTCTTGAAACTTTATTTGAAGTTTGTTCTGCCTTCGGAACAACGGGACTGTCGCTCGGAATTACGTCTGACTTGTCCGTATTTGGAAAGTGTATTATTATGGTCGTCATGTTTATAGGACGGATTGGAATTCCAAGCTTCTTGTATTTAATTGGCCGCCGGGAAAGTGAAGCGAATTATCATTATCCGAAAGAGCGTGTGATCATCGGCTAACCAGCATTCCTACTGAATGCTGGTTTTTTTATTTCCATTATATAACTGGCTAAATCACAAAGGATGTTCGCAATCTATAGGTAAGAGGTGAAAGAGACGTGCTGGATGTGTTATGGAAAGCAATTGTAATGCTGCTCGTTGGTACTTTGCTGCTGAGAATAGCAGGGCCCAAATCCATTAGTCAATTAACGGTTCAACAGACAGTTATCATGATTTCGATTGGATCGATTATTATCCAACCCTTTATTGAGCATAATTTACTTGAAACCATTTATGCGGCCGCCATTTTTATTGTGGCGCTTGTGATTATGGAAAAGCTGTCGATCCAATTTGATTTTTTTGAAAAATTGGTTTCAGGGAAGTCTGTGGTGATTTTAGAGGATGGGGAAATGCTTGAACACAAGCTGAAAAAAACGCGGCTGACAAGGGATCAATTCAAAATGCGCTTAAAGCAGCAGGGCATCACAGACATTTGCAGTCTCAAAAAAGCAACACTAGAAGCGAATGGGCAAATTGGATATGAGTTAAAGCCTGAGGAAAAACCAGTGACAGTCAAACAAATGAAAGAGCTGTTTGATCAATTGAGCGAAGAACTAAACATGTTAAAAAGGAATGATGACAAATGAAAAGAAAAACAGCAAAAAATGAAGCACTCACGAATAATATGACGCCTACAGAAAGCATGGCACACGATCAAGGACAAACACAATTTGACGAGCAATCAGAAGACCGCCAAGCGAACCGAAATTCTCATCAAGGTAAACAGGGGGGAGCATCTCGTGACTAAAAAACATGTGAAAAGTAAAGATATGAAAGACCATAAAAAACCGATGAACCCCGATATCTTGGAAGAGGAATTTGGCAGCGAGCTGGGAGATATAAACAGCAGTAAATGGATTGATACCTTAATGAAGCCTAAAAAAAACGATGAATGTCACACTGAACAGAAAAACAAAAATAAATAGAAAAAAACGATCCTGAGAGATCGTTTTTTCTATTTAATATAACTGTTTTGTCTGCCAGTAATGGTTCGCATCAGACTGGTCATTTTGAGCTCGATGACTGGTTGTGCAACAGTTTTAACAAATGTGCTAGATAAGGTAAAGGTTAAGAGAACCGTAAGCAGCAATAGAATCAATACACTTGCCGTATTTAGAGCCCAATCATCAAACCAAGTCGTTCTTAAAAGCTTAATCACAAAGCCGTGAAGTAAATAGACATATAACGTTCTTGTGCCCCATTTGGTAAAGAAGAACCGGCGTGTAGGGACTAATGCAAAGAAACTAAAGGTAGCAGCAAATGCAAGTAAATACCATGCCATTCGTTTCATAGCTGCAATGAGTCCTTCATCTCCAAGAGAAGCGTACGATTGTGACCCAAATAAAAAGGAATAATCGAATTCATAAAAATAGCAAAACATGAACACGGCCATCAGTACAAGAAGTGCAGTCAGTTTCCCTTTGCTTGTTCGGATAAATTCAAAGTGCTGCTTTTTTAAATAAAAGCCAGCTAAAAACATCGGCAAAAAGACAAACGTACGAGATAGGCTGAGTGTATCGCTAATGCTGTCCACGTAACCGACAAGTAACGCCATTGATAAACTAACGATCATTGCCCAGTGGAATGGCAGTTTTGAAAAAGGAATGAGTAGTAAGTTCCAAAAGAATAAACTGATTAAAAACCATAAAGACCATTGCGGATCAATCGGATTTAAGTTAGAGATGCTTTGATCCTGTAAGAAATAATAATACACAGAATAGATGACCTGAAAAATCAAATATGGGATGATCAGCTTAACTGCGACTTTTTTCATAAAACCTGGTTTTCTAAAACCTTTGGCAAAGAAGCCAGACACCAATATAAAAGCGGGCATATGGAATGTATAAATAAATTTATATAAGTAGAGTATCCAGTCATTATCATGTATGAATGACCGTAACAAATGACCAAAAACAACTAGAAAAATCAGAAGAAATTTTGCATTATCAAAATAACTGTCTCTCGTTGACGTCATAACATCACCTTTCCTGCTTCTTTTCGAACATAAACGTTCTAAGTGCACTGTTCCCTCATTTGCCCCATTTTAAAATACAAATTGGCTCATTTCGCTATTTGATGTGAAATTGTAGAACGGTTGTAAAAGAAGCGTAAGAAAAGAGAATCGTTATACAATCGTGTCATCCAAATGAAACAAATGAAGCAAGCCTCGTGTAAAAAGTTCTCTTTTTTTATGAGTCGAATGAAGGAACAATGAAAATCTTGTAGAAATATTGTAGAGGAATGAGGCTGGAAAAGGAGTGTAAGAGAATGACTGAAACGCTCGATGGTGCGAAAAATATCAGAAAATTAGAAAAAGAGAACGAATATTTGCGAAATGAATTGATACAGCACAAAATGCTGTTAAATAAGACGTTAGATGCGATTTTTATATTTGATCAGCACCTCAACATTATCCAAGCCAATGAAGCGACATGCCGGCTTGTGCAAACACCGAAAGAAGACCTCCTCAATAAATCCGTTCTAGATTTCCTATACGGCATCCCGAAAAACAAAATTGACTGCTCGCTTGAGATTTTTTTTCGAAAAGGAACGTTAAAAAGAGAGATCTCCATTCAACTTGAAAATGGAGAGACAAAATATATTGAATTTGTAGCAGAGCACGACGTGGTGAATCAACAATATATTGTCGTCATGCGTGATATTTCTTCAAAGAAAATATTAGAGCGAGAACGTTCGATGAATGAGCAGCTGTTTAAAGATTTATTTGATCGAGCGATTGACGGTATGGTCATTTTTGATCAGGATGGTTGTATGATTGACGCCAATCACTCTTTTTGCCAGAGCTTTGAACTTCAAAAAACAGATTTAACAGACCGCTACTTAAATGAATTTGTTGAAGAAGAAAACCTTCCAGCGCTCCAGCAGCTCTTAACTTCATTGAAAGAAACAGGGAAAGCAAAGGGAGAACTTCCTGTTACCCTTCAATCTGGGCAGCACAAATTATTCGAACTGACCATCACATCCAATGTGATGAGTGGTTTTTACATGTCCATCATGCGTGATATTACAGAAAAAAGATTAATGGAAGAAAAGCTGCTAAAAAGTGAAGAACGTTTTAGAGAAATATTCGAAAATGCGATGGATGCCATCATCATTTGGGCGGATGATGGAGAAATTGTCAGGGCAAATGAATCAGCCTGCCGAATTTTTGAATTACCGATGCATCAGCTGATTGGCAAGAAACTCATGGATTTTCTAGTCAAATCTGATCGCAGATACCGGCCGACAAGAAGACGGTATATAAGGAATCTTGAAATCAGAGAAGAACTCCTCTTTAGAATGGCGAATGGCCAATTCAAAGAGCTTGAGTTCACCTCTAAGCATGCGGTATTAGAAGGACAGCACTTAACCATTTTACGGAATGTCAGTGACAGAAAGCGAATGGAAGAGGAGCTGCGAGAAAGTGAGCTCAAATTCCGTAAAGTATTTAATGGCTCTATGGATGGCATTGTTCTTTTCGATAATCAATACCGGATTATAGATGTGAATCCTTCCGCAAGTGAACTGCTTGGCCTCAAAGATGATCACTTAACGGAAATGAACCTTTTTCATATCCTTGCGCCATATCAAATTGAAAATTTGGCACAGCCAGCTCAGGCGATGTCATTAGATGAGATGGACAATGAAGTTCCATTTGTGCTGAACCATCCAGATCAACGTATTTTGGAGTTTTCTTTTAAACGAAATATTATTCATAACATGAATTTGGCCATCTTTAGAGATGTGACTGAGCGCAAGGAATTAGAGGAGCGGGTAAGAAAATCGGATACGCTTCATGTTGTCGGAGAGCTTGCCGCTGGAATTGCCCATGAAATTAGAAATCCAATGACGGCTTTAAAAGGTTTCATTCAGCTGCTCAAAGGAAACATTGAAGGGGAGTATTCGCTCTATTTTAATGTCATCACATCAGAGCTAAAAAGAATCGAATCCATCATTACAGAATTTTTGATTTTAGCGAAACCGCAGGCCATCATCTATGAAGAAAAAAATGTCGTGCAAATTGTCAAAGACACGATGGACCTTCTTCACGCACAGGCCAATCTTGGCAATGTACAAATGCATTTAGATGTGCTCGATGATATTCCGCTCATCTACTGTGAACAAAATCAATTGAAGCAAGTCTTTATTAACATTTTAAAAAATGCGATTGAAGTAATGCCTCAGAAAGGAAATGTATACGTGAGCATTCAAAGGAAGGGGGAGGAGCACATTGTGATTTCTCTTCGTGATGAAGGCTGCGGCATGACAGAGGATAAACTAAAGCGTCTCGGAGAACCATTTTATACAACAAAAGAAAGAGGCACTGGACTTGGGTTAATGGTTAGTTATAAAATTATTGAAGAGCATCAAGGAACCATTGAAGTAGAGAGTGAAGAAGGGGTCGGAACAGTGTTCCATCTCACGCTTCCACTCCGGCAGCAGAAACAAGAAGGGGAGCTTTAATGTGTATTATACAGTCTATACCGCACCAATCGGGGCATTATACATACTAGAGAATGATGGCGCCATCATTGAAGTGAAGTTTGATGATGAATCGTTTTTGGTCAAAAAACAGAGAGACCGTTTTAAACAAGAAGACACGCCTGTATTAAAAGAAGCGAAAAAACAGCTGGATGAATATTTTAAGGGCGATCGGAAAGTGTTCGATCTCCCGCTCAAGCAAGCAGGCTCTCCGTTTCAAGAGCAAGTGTGGGAGGCACTTTCTACTATTCCGTATGGTGAATCAAAAAGCTATGCTGATATTGCAGAAGCGATCGGCAATCCAAAGGCTGTCAGAGCCATTGGACAAGCTAATAGACGCAATGCATTGCCTATTTTTATCCCGTGTCACCGGGTCATTGGAAAAGACAGGACTCTGACTGGTTATGCAGGGACGAAGACAGGGATGAAAGCGATCTTATTAGAATTAGAAGGCATCCCATTTGTTCAAAAATAAATGAATTGACCTGTTCCAAATGTTTAGTGAGCGACATATCCTTTTATTAAGCTAAAAAAGTTGGTCTAGGGAAAAAGGAGGCTGCTAACATGTTATGGGGCAAAAAAGATAAAATGTACGCCGTCACATCACTATGTGTCAAAATGAACGTGTTGACAGAAGAACAGAAAAAAGAAATATTAGCAAAAACGAACGAAACAAAAAAGCGCGGTGCTCTTAAATGATAAGAACTCCGCGCTTTTGTTTGATTAAAGTGACACGCTTTCGGTGAATAGTGCATCAATCTCTTCTGTATAGTTGGAAGTGATAATGCCTTTTTCTGTAATGATCCCGGAAATGAGATGATGAGGAGTGACATCAAAGGCAGGGTTAAATACCTGCACGTCAGGAGGCGCAATTTGGATGCCGTTTAATTCCTTTACTTCCTGTGGGTCGCGTTCTTCAATCGGAATATCTGACCCATCCTGAGTTGACACATCAAAGGTCGAAAGAGGCGCAGCCACAAAAAATGGAATTTGAAAGTGTTTAGCTAAAATAGCCAGACTTAACGTTCCAATTTTATTTGCTGTATCACCGTTTCTAGCGATTCGATCTGCACCAACAATAACGGCAGAAATTTGTTTTTCTTTCATCGTATGGGCTGCCATATTATCCGTGATAAGCGTCACATCTACGCCACCCTGCATCAATTCCCATGTCGTCAGACGAGCGCCTTGAAGGACAGGACGTGTTTCACATGCGTAAATGTGAAGATCGAGGTTTTTCTTTTTCGCTAAATAAAAGGGTGCAAGCGCTGTTCCGTACCGGCTTGTGGCAATGGAGCCTGCGTTGCAAATGGTCATAATTCGATCACCAGATTTAAAGAGCTGAAGAGCATTTTGACCGATTTGCCGGCATGTTTCTTCATCTTCGATTTGAATTTGAATGGCTTCATGGACAAGATCAGTTTTGGCTGCATTCACCGAAGCAGCACGCTCAATGCGCTGATAAAGCCGGTCTAATGCCCAGGCAAGATTCACAGCGGTTGGACGAGCACTGTTTAAATATTCTTTCAGGCGAGCGACTTCTCGCTTAAAGAGATCAATGTCTTCTGTATCAATCTCTTGTGCACTGAGTGCGAGCCCAAAAGCCGCTGTAATGCCAATAGCAGGTGCTCCGCGTACTTTTAGTGTCACAATGGCATCATACACATCTTCTTTTGTATATAAATGCTCAAACACGGTTTCAGCGGGTAATTTTTGCTGATTCAAAATGTTGATACGGTTTTCTTCCCATTCGACGGAACGGGGAACTTCAAATTCTTTAGACAAAACTCGTCACTCCTTTACAGTTTGCTGGAATAATGCGACGAGGTCAGACGCTGTTTCCACTGCTTGATATTGTTTGATGAATGTTTTTCCTAGTGTAAGTGCTGCTTTTTTCTGCTGAAGCCTTCTAGAATGTGATGGAATCGCATCGAGATCAGCCGCATGCGCAAGACCGATGGTTCGGCGAACAAGCTCACAGCCAGCAAAGCCGGTGGCTTCTTTTAAAATACGGTCAAACGTTGTTTCTAAAAAGCTGTCCGATACACTAAACGCTTCAATACTGTCTTCTTTCCATGCTTTTGTGAACACTTCTTTGAATGTTGTCCACACATTGACGACATGATCAAAAAGGTGCTGCTGATCCTGCTCATTCTCATGAGATAAAGCATTTATGAACAGATTGGCAATAAAGTGACCGATATCGAATCCGAAAGGACCGTAAAAAGCGAACTCTGGATCAATGATTTTCGTTTCCGTTTCGTTTGCAAAAATACTGCCTGTATGAAGATCTCCATGTACCAGTGTTTCAGCAGAGGTTAAGAAGATCCGTTTCAATTCGGCTGCTTTTGCTTGCAGTTCAAGATCAGCCCATAGTGCTTGTGCTTCTTCTCTTAATTCCTCTTCGAAGTCATTCGTTTCGCTGTCAAAGAAAGGATCTGTGAAGACGAGTTTTTCTGTAATGTCACAAAGATCAGGGTTCGTAAACTGCTTCACGAATTGTTTTTTGATTTTAGGATTTGTGGCAAAGTCAGACGTGTAAAATAGTGTTTTGCCTAAAAATTCTCCGACATGATCTGATAAATACGGATAATGTTTTCCGGCAATTAGCCCTTTTCTGACGATTTCAAGGTGTGATAGATCTTCCATTGCTGTGACAGCAAGAGCTGTATCCGAATAATAGACGGTTGGTACGAGATGTGGTGCATACTCTGATTGCTTGATGAGTGCTGCACTTTCAATTCTTGCACGATCTAATGTCAGCGGCCAGCTTTCTCCAACGACTTTTGCGTAAGGAAGGGCCTGCTTGATAATCAGTCCTTTTGCTTGTTTGTGATCATAAATATGAAAGACGTAATTTAAATTTCCGTCACCGATTTCAGTGCATGTTAAATGACTGCTCTCCTGAATCAATCCAAGTCTAATGGCAAGTGCAACTGCCGAACTTTCTGTTAATTCTTCATATGATGCCGTAAGTGTAACCAATTGTTTCCCCTCCAAATCATATAAAAAAGCCTCTTTCTCCTGAGAGAAAGAGGCTTGATGGCGTGTATGCTCGAAGCCTCTCTTATCTCTCAGCACATACGTCTGATGGAATTAGCACCGTGCCCTATAAGACAATTGTCTTGGCGCTGTACTTGCTGCGCCCCACTTCACAGTGGTATTAACGGTCGGTTGCTGTTGGGGTCAAAAGGCCAAATCCCTCGCCCAACTCTCGATAAGAGAAATCAATATGTAATTGTTTCATGTCTGCTTGCATTTCTTAATTCTAGATATTATCAGAGCTGCAGTTCACATGTCAATCTTTTTTCAAAATTGCTTTACAATTCATAAAACAATCCATTACAGTGATTGTATTGTCACGTAACTTGAATAGAAGGTGAAAAAATGGAATTCCAGCAATCGGATGTATTGAAACATTTACCGAAACAATTTTTTGCGTCGCTTGTACAAAAAGTGCAGAAAAAAGTGCAGGAAGGGGCAGATGTGATTAATTTAGGTCAAGGAAATCCTGATCAGCCCACTCCTCCACATATTGTGAAAGCGATGCAGGAAGCGGTAGCAAAACCTGAAAATCATCAATACTCCTCATTCCGCGGGACAGCGAAACTAAAAAAAGCTGCAGCTGCTTTTTATGAAAGAGAATATGGCGTCACGCTTGACCCAAAGACAGAGATTGCCATCTTATTTGGAGGGAAAGCGGGACTAGTCGAATTGCCGCAATGCTTACTGAATCCAGGTGATACGCTGCTTGTTCCAGACCCAGGATATCCTGATTACTGGTCAGGCGCTGTGCTTGCCGGAGCTCGCATGGTCACAATGCCTCTTCTTGAACAAAATAACTTTTTGCCTGACTACCACCAACTGTCTGAGGAAGATAAGAATCAAGCAAAATTGATGTACTTAAATTACCCAAATAATCCGACTGGTGCGACTGCAACCCGGACATTTTTTGAAGATACTGTTGCGTTTGCGAGTGAAAATAAGATGTGTGTTGTCCATGATTTTGCATATGGCGGCATAGGATTTGACGGCGAAAAGCCCCTTAGTTTCCTGCAAATAGACGGAGCAAAAGAGACAGGTATTGAAATCTATACATTGTCCAAAACGTATAATATGGCTGGTTGGAGAGTCGGTTTTGCAGCAGGGAATGCCTCTGTTATCGAAGCCATTGAGCTTTATCAGGATCACCTGTTTGTGTCACTGTTTAAAGCAACTCAAGATGCAGCAGCAGAAGCACTTTTAAGCGATCAAACGTGCGTACAAGTACAAAATGATCGGTACGAAAAAAGACGAAACACTTGGATTGCTGCATGCAAAGAGATTGGCTGGGACGTCAGTGCGCCAAAGGGCTCGTTTTTTGCTTGGTTAAAGGTGCCTGAAGGGTATACATCTGAAACTTTTTCTGATGTATTATTAGAAAAAGCACATGTTGTTGTGGCACCCGGGAATGGCTTTGGTGCTCACGGTGAAGGCTACGTCAGAGTCGGACTTTTAACAAGTGAGGAGCGGCTAAAGGAAGCAGCTGATCGTATCGCTGCCTTGCAGTTATTTGAAAAAAAGCCATTGACAACGTAAAAAAATGGTGCGATAATTCAGGCAATATTTAAGGAAATTGAATATTCTTATCAAGAGTAGGCAGAGGGACTAGCCCAATGAAGCCCGGCAACCGACTTCCATGAAGCACGGTGCTAATTCTTGCAGCAAGCGCTGAGAGATAAGATTCGGATGAATGAGACGAAACCTCTTTAACGCGCTGATCAAGCACTTAAAGAGGTTTTTTTATTGACCATATACAGGACGCAATCGAAAGGGGATTCCTAGTGAGTGAACTACTGGCAACATACGTACTAACACATCGAGAGGATGAACAAATAGACCGAAAAGCAGAGCAGATCGCACTTGGGTTAACGGTCGGGTCATGGACGGACTTGCCGCAGCTCAAAAAGGAGCAGCTGAAAAAACATAAAGGACGTGTGGTGAGCGTAAAAGAACAGTCTCCCGCAAATGGTGGTCTGTATCAAACAGAGGTGACCATTGCTTATCCTGAGGCGAACTTTTCAGCTGATATACCAGCGGTGTTGACGACGATTTTTGGAAAGCTTTCACTGGATGGGAAAGTAAAGCTCGTCGATATCGAATTTTCGGAAAGGTTTAAAAGCTGTCTGCCAGGACCGGTATTTGGCATTGAGGGGATACGAAAGAAAGTAGGCGTGTTTGATCGGCCGCTATTGATGAGTATATTTAAAGGCGTGATCGGTCGTGATATGGAGGATTTAAAAGAACAGCTCCGCTTACAGGCTTTAGGTGGAGTAGACTTCATCAAAGATGATGAGATTTTATTTGAAAGCCCATTAGCCCCTTTTGAAGATCGAATCAAGGAAGGAAAAAAGATATTAAAAGAAACATATGAAGAGACAGGACATCGCACGCTTTATGCTGTTAATTTAACTGGTAGAACTTTTGATTTGAAAGATCGAGCAAGAAAGGCAGCCGAACTCGGGGCTGATGCGCTTTTATTCAACGTTTTTGCCTATGGACTTGATGTCATGCAAAGCTTGGCTGAAGATCCAGAGATCCCATTGCCGATCATGGCACATCCGGCAGTGAGCGGTGCATTGACATCATCTCCAGACTATGGATTCTCGCATTCTCTTCTTTTAGGCAAATTAAATCGATATGCTGGTGCTGATTTAAGTCTTTTTCCCTCTCCTTATGGATCAGTCGCCCTTCCGAAAAAAGATGCCATTGGCATTTTCGAAGCATGTGTGAAAGAGGATACAGTTCAACAAACATTTCCTGTCCCTTCAGCAGGCATTCACCCGGGAATGGTGCCGATCTTAGTCAAAGATTTTGGACTTGATCATGTCATTAATGCAGGCGGGGGAATTCACGGACATCCGCGGGGAGCAATTGGAGGAGGGAAAGCCTTTCGTTCGATCATTGATGCAGTTGTCAAAAAAGAGTCTATCGAAGAAAAAGCATCAACTTGTCAAGACTTACAAGCAGCACTTGATCTTTGGGGAAGGGTAGCAGAATAAATGAAAAAACCAATTGTATGTTGTGATTTTGATGGCACGATTACGAAAAATGATAATATCATTCGCATCATGAAGCAGTTTGCTCCGAAAGAATGGACGAAATGGAAGGATGGTGTTCTAGCAAAAGAGATCACGATCCAAGAAGGCGTCGGGCAGATGTTTCAGTTACTGACGAGTGATCAGAAAGAAGCCATTCGGTCATTTATTTTAGAGGATACAGAGATTCGTGAAGGATTTGAACAGTTTGTCGATGATGTCAAAAAAGCAGACATTCCTTTCTATGTACTCAGCGGCGGTATGGACTTTTTTGTCTATCCTATCCTTGAAGGGATTGTCGAACAAGAGAATATTTATTGTAACCATGCATCATTTAAAGAAGATCATATTCAAATTGAATGGCCGCATGCCTGTGATTCAGAATGCCAAAATGGCTGTGGCTGCTGCAAGCCTTCCATTATTCGAGAGCTGACGCAGGAAGATGATTTTATTATCATGATTGGTGATTCAGTGACTGATATTGAGGCAGCGAAACATGCGGATCTCACGTTTGCGCGTGATTATTTACTGAACGAATGTAAAGAGCTAGGGCTCGTACATAAAGAGTATGAAACATTTGTTGATCTAAAAGCGCAATTTGATCAAATAAAGGAAGTGAAGGAATGGCAGACGAGAAGAGTAAACACTGGAAGGAACTAGCAGACGTCAAACGCGAATTGGCACAAAGAGACTGGTTTTACGGAACAAGCGGCAATTTATCGATAAAAGTGTCGGATGATCCCATCACGTTTTTGGTGACGGCAAGCGGCAAAGATAAAAGAAAAGAAACCGATGAAGATTTTGTTCTTGTTGATGCAGTAGGTCAGCCGGTTCATCCGAATCAGCCGCTCAGGCCATCAGCTGAAACACTGCTTCACACATACGTTTATGAGCGGACGAAAGCAGGATGTTGTCTTCACGTCCACACGATCGATAACAATGTCATTTCTGAGCTGTATGGCGATAAAGGAGAAGTTCGTTTTAAAGGCAACGAAATCATTAAAGCGCTTGGTTATTGGGAAGAGGATGCAGAAGTTGCTGTTCCTATTATTGAAAACCCAGCTCATATTCCGCACCTTGCAGAGCAATTTGCAGTGCACCTGACGGACGATGCTGGTGCTGTACTCATTCGTAATCATGGCATCACCGTTTGGGGGAAAAGCGTATTTGAAGCCAAACGAGTCTTAGAGGCTTATGAATTTTTATTTACCTATCATTTGAAAGTAGCGCTTTATCAAAAGCAGCTTGTTAAATAAAAAGGAGGAAACACACATGGCGACCATTTACATTCATAATGAAGAGAACACGTTACTTGAGAACGAACAAGAGGTCCAGGCGTATTTAGAACAGCAAGGGGTCATTTATGAACATTGGGATATTGAAAAACTACCAAAACAGTTATCAGAAAAGTACGATTTAACAGATGATGAAAAGGAAGAAATTTTAACTGTGTTTCAAGAGGAAATAAAGAGTATTTCCGAGCGAAGAGGATACAAAGCGCAGGATGTGATTTCATTATCAGATGCGACCCCTAACCTGGATGAACTGCTTCAAAACTTTAAACGTGAGCATCATCATACGGATGATGAAGTCAGATTTATCGTGAGCGGTCATGGAATCTTTGCCATTCAAGGCAAAGACGGCGTCTTTTTTGATGTGAGACTGAATCCAGGTGATTTAATTTCTGTGCCCCCGAATATTCGTCACTACTTTACACTTCAAGAAGATCGTCAAGTCGTCGCAGTTCGCATATTTGTCACAACTGAGGGCTGGGTGCCAATTTACGAAGAAGAAACGGTTTAATAGTGGGAGCTGATTATTTCGCATGAGGCGGAAGATCAGCTTTTTTTTAGGAAAATAGACATAAAATGAGAGAGAAAATAGTTGATTTTGGTCTTCTGCATAGGATAAAATTCTGTTTAATCAATGTGTCAGTCCTGTCCAATTTTGAAGTTTACCCCCAGAATTCATTGGGTAAAAGGTCTTTAGGCTGTAAAAAATTAAATAAAATAAGCATATTTAATTTAATTTACAAATAAAGTATAATTTTGGTGTCGGATCATTTAGAGCGTAGACAGACGAATTCATAGCGGGAGCTGAGATCATGAATATTTATGTACGGAAAGAACAGCTATTAATGTCAATTGATGAAAAGAGAAGACAAATGGTAGAAGCTGCTCAAGTAGAAGGCTATACAGGTGAGACGACAATTAAATATAGTCAAGAACTGGACAACCTGATGAATGAGTATCAGTATCTTCTTTTTCATGAACAACAATCTGTTGCTTCCTTTCATGATCTTGTATCACAAATGAGTCTCCTTTCTGTCAATCGTCCTTCTTATTGACATCAAAAAACCGGTCTTGCCATTAGCAAAACCGGATGAATGCGTCAGCTATTAGTGTGCAGAAGGGAGCATGATGATCACGGTTGTTCCTTTATTCACTTCGCTCTCGATATCGATTGTCCCCCCATACATCGAAATGATTCGTTTACACACAACAAGCCCAAGACCTGTTCCTTTTTCCTTCGACGTAATAAAAGGGAGGAAGATATGTTTCAGCATCTCTTCTGGTATACCTTCACCTGTATCTTTCACTTTTATGATGACCTGTTCTTTTTCAGCCTCAATGACAATCTTCAAATGACCGCCATTTGGCATCGCTTCTAACGAGTTTTTCGCTACATTCAATACCACTTGTTTAATGTGATCCTTCGTGCAATACACGCCAACATCTTGAATGGTATTGATTTGCAAATCAACCTCGACATTATAAAGGTTCGCCTCAGAAAATACAATGGGCATGATCTCACTCACAATTTCTTTCACAGAATTATTTTGCCACTTTTCAGCCGTTGGTTTTCCTAGCACAAGAAACTCACTGACGATTTGGTTAATCCGTTTAATTTCTTCCTCGATGACAGAAAAATAAAGCTGATCCTCTTCTGAACGATACTTCTTTTGCAAAAGTTGAATAAACCCGCTAATGCCTGTTAATGGATTGCGAATTTCATGCGCTGTACTTGCCGCAAGTGTTCCAATGAGTTCAAGTTTTTGTGCTTCATTTTGGTGGCGTTCCTGCTGGGTTTGTCGTCTTAAAATGATATATTGGACGAGTGTGAATAAGATATTTAAGAGAATAAATGCACTGGATAAAGGAAACAGCATCACAGACAGTACTTCACTTGTTGTCGCACGCTGCGGAAAAACCTCCAGCTTCCAGCTGTTTTCATCTAAATATGTAGACACGGTGCTATCACTTTCAGATGCTGGCTGTGGACCACTTGTAAACACAACGTCTCCATTTTGATTCAGCATCTTAAAATGAAGCTCTGGGTTTAATACATTCATAATATTTCTTAAATAATCAATTTGAATCGCAGCGACTAGCACATCCGTGACTTCGTCGTTCTCATTCAAAACAGGGACACAAATGGAGAGAATCCGCTGCTTAGTAATGCGGCTTACATAGTTATCTGTGATGACGGTCTGTTTTGTGACTTGAATACGTTTAAAGTAATCTCTAAATGACAGGTTGATTTTTTCCTTTAATGGTGTGGTGCTGGCTGTGACATTTCCTTTTTGGTCTAGGAGATACAGGCCTGAAAAACGAGGTTCTTGTTTATAGATTTTCTCTAGGATGTTTTGTACTCTTTTCGCTTCAAGCGGCTGGTCAAATCCCATGGCAAGGGAAGTTAATCTTGCTTCTGTTTCACTGATTAAATAATTCATTTGGTTTTTGTGAATATTTAACATAAGTGTAGCGGTTTGTTTGTTTTTTACATCAATTTTCTCAGTTTCTTTTTCGTAGATAAAATAACTAATGATGAGGGTTGGAATTACGACCAAAATAAGGTAAAGCTTGATCTTCTTCCAAAACCCTTTCAGTATACTCATGATTCATCGCTCCAACGTATTACCTAATAGACTTATTATAGCATTGAACCTATCTTTATTACGATGACTTGTGAGATTTTTAAAAAATTAGGTGATTCGTTCTGGTCTCTTTTTCATGCTAAAAACGGTTCAACATGTTGACATTTTACTTATTGTTTATTAATGTCACATTAGTGGGTTGCATTTCATAAAGGATGATAAAAAATGGAAAATCATAATGTTGAGAAATCTTTGAAATTATTTATTGTACTATCACGTGCCTATCGCTCCATTAATCACCACATGAACAAACATATTGTGAAGCACGGTCTGAATCCGACTGAATTTGCTGTATTAGAATTGCTGTATCATAAAGGTGATCAGCCGCTTCAGCAAATAGGTGATAAGATCTTACTCGCAAGCGGAAGCATCACGTATGTGGTTGATAAATTGGAGAAAAAAGAACTTCTTAGCCGGAAAGCTTGTGCAGAAGACCGCAGGGTGACATTTGCACATATTACGGAGCAGGGAAGAGCTTTGCTTGATGACATCTTCCCAGATCATGCAAAAGAGATTCACGAGATGATCAGTGTGCTTAGTGAAGAGGAGAAGGATGCCTGCATCGATATGCTCAAACATGTAGGACTGCGTGCCAAGCATTTATATGATCATAAAGAATAAACACATAAAAAAGGAAGCCATTGGCTTCCTTTTTAGTATGTAGACTAATCCTCGTATATAGTGTCAATCCTGCGCACCGATAAACGACAAGCGCTTTCAATCGCGCTCATAAGAAAGACAAAGGGCTAAAATAAACATCATTTTAGCCCTTTGTCATGATCTGAAAGGAAGCTGCTGGCTTCCTATTTATTTAGCTTTTTTCTCAATTGGCAAAATAAGAACTTCGACGCGTCTGTTTTTACTTCTGCCTTCTGCGGTATCGTTAGAGGCAATCGGTTTAAATTCACCGTAACCTTTTGTGCTAAAGTTCTCTTGGTCTAGGTTGCTGTTTTCAAGGAGAATATTTAAAAAGTTGACCGCACGAATGGCGCTTAAATACCAGTTGGATTCAAATTCAGAATTCCGAATCGGAACGTTATCTGTATGTCCGCTAATGACGATGTCACGAGCAGGGTTAATGACGAGCAGCTTGGATATTTCTTTGGCTAACGGAACATCCTGCGAGCGGATCACCGCTCGCCCAGAATCAAAGAAGATGCTGTCTTCAATTGTAATAAGCAGACCTTCATCCGTCAGCTTTGTTTCAAGCTTCGAACCAAGTTTTTTATCCGCAATGAATGAATCCACTTGCTTTTTAACCTTTGTTAATACCGCTTGGTCACGAGCTTTCGCTTTTGCTTCTTCTTCTTCATCTTCTGCTGATTTTTTGGTTTGATTGCTGTTTTCTGTTTCTTCGGTGCTCTGCATGCTTGATTGGTCCATTACGCCAGTGCCGCCAGTAAAGACAACATTAAACGATTTAGCCATCTGTTCATATTTTGCCGCATCAATGGAGCTAGATGCAAACAGCACAATGAAGAGGGCGAGAAGAAGCGTAAGAAGATCGGCGTAAGGGATCAGCCAAGACTCATCTACATGGTCTTCATGATCATGTTTTTTACGTTTCCTAGCCATTCTGTTTTTCTCCTTCTTCAATGACAAGATTTGCACGTTCTTTTGCTGGTAAGTACATCAGAAGTTTTTGCTCAATGACCTTTGGAGACTGGCCTTCAAGGACAGAAAGAATCCCTTCAATCATAATGAGACGAAGCTTTACTTCTTCCTTTGATTTACGCTTCAGCTTGTTAGCAAATGGATGCCACAACACATACCCTGTAAAAATCCCAAGCAGTGTGGCGACGAAGGCAGCACTAATCGCATGTCCAAGTGCTTCAATGTCTCCCATGTTTGCAAGTGCGGCAATAAGTCCGACAACGGCACCAAGTACCCCTAGAGTCGGAGCGTATGTACCAGCTTGTGTAAAGATTAATGCGCCTGACTGATGTCTCTCCGACATGGCATCGACTTCTTCAGTTAAGACGTCGCGAATAAATTCAGCACTTTGACCGTCAACTGCCATGCTTAAGCCGTTCTTTAGAAAATCGTCATCGACTTCCTCAAGATTTGCCTCTAATGCCAAAAGACCTTCACGACGAGCAATTTGTGCCCAGTTTGAAAATAGAGGAATCATTTCTTGTATCGTTGGAAGCTTGCTATCTTTGAAAATTTTGCCGAATAATTTTGGTGTTTTCTTAATTTCACTAGATGGGAAGGCAATGACAACAGCTGAAATTGTCCCAACCACAATGATCAATATAGCCGCCGGGTTGATAAGAGCGGTTAGACTCACACCTTTCAAAACCATACCGACACTCAGTGCAATAAATGCTAAAATAATACCAATTAACGATGTTTTGTCCATTATCTCACCAAATCCTTTAACTATCTTTTTCTATAGTTAATATCGGTGTCTTCTAGAAGGGTTTTAGTCAGAATATAAAATTAAGACAGTTTATGTGAAGAAATTTTGACGAAAGCGCTTTCTGAAAGCCGTAAAAAAAAGAAACTCCCTCATATAAAAGGGAGTTTTCAGCGTGTAGACAAACCCTCGCATTCTTTGTCAGTCCTGCGCTCTGGTGCTCACGAATGCCAAATTCGCTCCGCGCAAGTAGCTGCCCTTCCTAGACTGCAAAGGTTTTCTATCACGCTGAAAAGAAGACAAAGGGCTAAAATCAAGTTCATTTTAGCCCTTTGTCAACAATCTGGAAACTTCATCTTTTTTGAGCTGTTTCATCTAAGAGCAATTCTTTTAATTTTTCTTCATGTATGATTTTGATCAAATCGTAGTTCCAATTGATCATGTGATCCATGTGATCCACCTCTTTTTCTTTTATCGTAAAGGAAAAAAGGCGGGGGAGCGTCGGCGCTCAGATGGAATTTAGACACTGCAACATGATGGAGCTGAAGATCCTCCTTAGGATGTACTTAGCTCTTTTTCACAACAATTTCGTCATGTTCAACATCGACTGTAAATCCAGTAAGTTGTTCTTCTTCAAGCAAGATGTCCGTCATTTGATCCTCAACATGCTCTTGAATCGTTCTTCGTAACGGACGAGCCCCAAATGCTGGATGATAACCAAGTTCAGCGATTTTTTCTTTCGCTTCGTTTGTGACGTGAACAGTTAGATTTTGTTCTTTTAACTGCTCTGACAAATCTTTGAGCAGAAGATCCACAATTTTGACTAAATCGTCTTTATCTAATGAATCAAACTGAATGATGCTGTCAAAACGGTTCAAGAATTCCGGTTTGAAATAAGCGCTCAGTGAATCAATCAAAGATTGTTCTTCGATGGCTTCTTCTTGTTCAGACTGGAATCCGACTTTGACCGCTTTTTTATCTGTGCTGCCAGCGTTACTTGTCATAATGATGACTGTGTCTTTAAAGCTGATGGTTCTGCCTTGGCTGTCTGTTAGCCGGCCATCTTCCATGATTTGAAGGAACATATGCTGGACATCAGGGTGCGCTTTTTCGATTTCATCGAGCAAAATGATGCTGTATGGTTTTCTGCGAACCTTTTCCGTGAGCTGTCCGGCTTCATCATGTCCAACGTAACCAGGAGGAGAACCGATGATTTTGGACACGGAGTGTTTCTCCATGTATTCACTCATATCTAAACGAATGATCGCTTCTTTTGAGCCAAATAATTCTTCCGCTAATGTTTTAGACAATTCGGTTTTCCCGACGCCTGTTGGTCCAACGAATAGGAAGGAGCCAGTTGGTCTGTGTTTTGATTTTAAGCCGGCTCTGCTTCTTTTTACGGCTTTCGCCACTTTTTCAACCGCATGTTCCTGACCAATGACGCGGGCTTTTAAGCGGACATCAATTTCTTTCATTTTTGTTTGTTCGTCTGCTTGTAGTTTGCCGACAGGGATACCTGTTTTTTGTTCTACAATCGACTGAATGTCCTCAGCTGTGACGACATGTTCTTTGTCATTTGTTTTGTTTTGCAATCTCGCTTCAATCGCTTCTTCTTCGTCTCGAAGCTTCGCTGCTTTTTCATATCGTTCTTCATTTAAAGCAGCTTGTTTTTCAGCGGCAATTTGCGCAAGACGGTTTGTTAATTCATCTTCACTTGCTGCATCAATGGAAAGGTTCGCTTTTGAACCTGCTTCATCCATTAAATCAATGGCTTTATCTGGCAAGTGGCGGTCTTGAATATACCGCGAAGATAATTGAACACACGCTTTAATGGCTTCGTCAGAATAGGTGACGCCATGATAGGCTTCATACTTATCCTGAATGCCTTTTAAGATCTCGAATGCTTCATCCTGTGTTGGCTCATCAACGATGACAGGCTGGAACCTGCGTTCAAGGGCAGCATCTTTTTCAATCTGACGATACTCTTTTAATGTCGTCGCACCTACTAGTTGCAGTTCCCCTCGAGCTAGAGCTGGTTTCAAAATGTTTCCGGCATCCATTGACCCTTCGGCAGAGCCTGCGCCTACAAGAAGATGAATTTCATCAACGAATAAGATGATATTTTTACGGCTTTGCAATTCTTTGATTAATTGCTTCATCCGTTCTTCAAATTGACCACGTACACCTGTGTTTGCCACAAGTGAAGAGACATCTAATAAATAAACTTGTTTGTTCTTTAATTTATTTGGTACATCTCCATTTGCAATTTTTAATGCTAGTCCTTCGGCTATGGCCGTTTTACCAACACCAGGTTCACCAATGAGGACAGGATTGTTTTTATTTCTTCTATTTAAAATCTCAATGACTCTTGTGACTTCTTCATCACGGCCAATGACAGGATCGATTAAACCAGCATGTGCGCCATCCGTTAAGTTCCGGCCAAGCTCATCGAGTAAGCCTTTTTGTTTAGGCCGCTCTTGGCTCGTCGCATGTCCTGCTTGCTCAGAGAAGAATGAACCGCCTCCGAAAAGGTTAGGACCCATTTTCATTTTTGACTGTTCCATCAAAGAGGTATAGCAGTCTTCACATAAAACCATTTGGCTACGGGACGAATTTACTTGCATATTCAGGCGAATAGTTGCTTCATTTACTTGACAATGTTGACAACGCATGAGCCATGACCTCCTTAAAATAAAGTTTGACTTTATTTGACCAATGAATGTTAAATAAAATGGTCTGTTGTTTGACCATCTTTGACTATAGTATACTCTGACCTATTTTGACTTTCAACTGTTTTGCTCATAGCTGAATGAAACATCCTTTTTTGCATTTAATCATGGTTTGTCCTTCTTTTCAAGGAACTTGTCTCATAGGATAAAAAAGAGACAATCGAAAGTGATGGGTGCGGAGGGGTCATATGAAACGTTCAAATGAATCCGCTTTTCAGCTTGCCTTTGTATATGTAGGAACAGTGGTTGGAGCTGGGTTTGCGACAGGAAAAGAAATCGTAGAATTTTTTGTTCGTTTTGGCTGGATTGGATTGATCGGGATTTTGATTAGCGGTGTTATTTTTACCGGCCTTGGCGCAAAAATGATGCTTATTTCCAAACGAATTGAAGCGGAGTCTTATCAAGATATGAATCGGTTTTTATTTGGAGCTGCTGCGAGTCGATATATTAACATCGTCATGTTTTTTATATTACTAGGTGTGACGTCAGTGATGATTTCTGGCGCAGGCGCTATTTTTGAAGAACAACTTGGCATCTCAAAAGAATATGGTATTTTTTTAACGATTATTTTAAGTGTCATTGTCCTTTTTAAAGGTTCAAAAGGGTTATTTGGTGTCAATGTACTTGTCGTTCCAATGCTGATTTTCTTTTCGCTGATTGTGTTTCTAGACTCATTTGTGTTTAGTAGCGGTGAAAGCCACGTTCTGGGGCTGCAAATGGGAGAGGGCGAATGGATGTTGTCTGCGATTTCATATGGTGCATTTAATTTAGCGCTGTCTCAAGCCGTATTAGTGCCGGTCGCAAACGAAATGACATCCGAAGCCGTCATAAAAAGGGGAGCGGTGCTTGGAGGTCTGATGCTGACACTCATTCTGCTCGCCTGCTTTTTATCCCTTTCTTCATTAGATATGCTGGAGGCGTATGATATTCCGATGGCCCAAGTGGTGTATCAAGTCGCAAACTCCATTCATCTCATCTATTTATTCGTGATCTTTGGTGAAGTCTTTACATCCGTTATAGGGAATTTATACGGTCTCGAAAGACAGGTGAGGGCGTATATCCGATTGAACAGTATGTATACGATATCCTTTATTCTGCTTTGCTGTTATGTCATCAGTAAAATTGGATACGGCACACTCATTTCAACGGTTTACCCTGTTTTTGGCTATGTCAGTATCTTTTTTATCCTCTTTCTTTGTCTGAAAAAAGTGCCTGCATCAGGTGATAAGTAAAGAAGGGATAGCTTGTACACCAATTATGTGGTACACTATCCTCTGTGAAAATTGAACAAAAATCCGTGAAAACGGGAGAGGTTCTAGCAAAACCCTCTATAAAAAACTAAGGACTTGCCGTATCCTTGGATGTGGCATTTTTTATTTTTTATGGCTGGGACACCTCATACACATGTAAAGGTGTCTTTTCTTTTGAGAAAAATAGGGGTTTTCATGAACCTTTCAGATGCAGCTTTGTGCGGAGGTGCGGATCTGCAAAAGGAGGAAAAGGAAAAATGAAAAATGAAAAAGCGGTCGTTGTCTTTAGCGGGGGACAGGACAGTACGACATGTTTACTATGGGCACTTCAACAATTTAAAGAGGTTGAAACGGTAACCTTTCATTATAATCAGCGTCATCAAGAAGAAATTGATGTTGCCAAAAGAATTGCTGACAAGCTAGGTGTGAAAAATCATCTATTAGATATGTCTCTTTTAAATCAGCTTGCACCCAATGCCTTAACAAGAGATGACATTGATATTGAAGAAAAAGAAGGAGAACTGCCTTCCACATTTGTTCCGGGGAGAAACTTAGTTTTCTTATCATTTGCATCCATTCTTGCGTATCAAATTGGAGCACGTCATATTATCACGGGTGTGTGCGAGACAGACTTTAGCGGCTACCCAGATTGCCGAGATGAGTTTGTGAAATCTTGTAACGTCACCGTGAATTTGGCAATGGAAAAACCATTTGTCATCCATACGCCGCTCATGTGGCTGAATAAAGCTGAAACGTGGAAACTGGCTGATGAACTGAATGCGCTAGATTTTGTGAAAAATGAAACGCTCACTTGCTATAATGGCATCATTTCTGATGGCTGCGGGGAATGTCCTGCATGTAAACTTCGGAAAAATGGCTATGACACTTATATGGACATGAAGGAGGCGAACTAAATGCTTTCTCAAATCTATCCACAGACGAATCATCCATTTTCGTTTGAATTAAATAAAGATATGCATCTATCGGCAGCCCATTTTATCCCGAGAGAAGATGCTGGCGCTTGTAGCCGCGTACATGGTCATACGTATACGATTAACATTACGATTGCAGGAGATCATCTAGATGATTCAGGTTTCCTTGTGAATTTTAGCACGCTAAAAAAACTCATTCATGGACAGTACGACCATACACTGCTCAATGACCATGAAGAATTCTCATCGAATGATCCATATGCGATGCCAACCACTGAGGTTGTCGCAAAGACTGTGTATGATAAAGTGGCCGCATATTTAACGACTTTAGCGAACAAACCAGTATGTGTTCAAGTTTTTGTCAGAGAGACACCAACAAGCTACTGCATTTACCGTCCGAAACGAGTTGAGCTCAATGACTAAAGCGATTCCTGTCTTAGAAATCTTTGGTCCGACCATTCAAGGAGAAGGAATGGTTATTGGTCAAAAAACCATGTTTGTCAGAACGGCTGGCTGTGACTACTCCTGCAGCTGGTGTGATTCATCTTTTACATGGGATGGATCAGCTAAGCATGATATTCAGTGGCTTCAGGCAGAGGACATTGTAAAAGAGCTGAAGAGAATAGGTGGAAAGGCTTTTTCTCATGTCACCATTTCAGGTGGGAATCCTGCGCTTTTAAAACAAATGGAATCACTTATTGATTTATTGCATGAAGAAGGAATTGATACGGCGCTTGAAACGCAGGGAACGATGTATCAAGATTGGTTTTTGAAGATAGATGATTTAACCATTTCTCCAAAGCCACCAAGTTCTAATATGAAAACAGATTTTACGAAACTTACGCGTATCATAGATGAATTGAAAAAGGGAAACAGATTGCAACATGCAAGTCTGAAGGTCGTGATCTTTGATGATCTTGATCTAGCCTATGCAAAGGATGTTCATGCGAAATACCCAGAACTCCCCTTTTATTTGCAGGTGGGAAATGATGATACGACAACAGCTGATGATGCGTACCTATTGACGCACTTATTAAAGAAATACGAAATGCTTGTAGATCAAGTAGCGAAAGACCCTGATTTGAATCGTGTGAGAGTCTTACCACAACTGCACACGCTATTGTGGGGAAATAAACGAGGCGTATAGAAAGGAAGAGACAAAATGACGACAAGAAAACCAGAAGAATTAGAAGGTGTCACTTTACTAGGAAACCAGGGGACCAATTACTTGTTTGACTATGCACCACAAGTGCTTGAAACGTTCCCGAATAAACATACGAATAGAGATTATTTTGTGAAATTCAACTGCCCAGAATTCACATCCCTTTGCCCGCAAACAGGGCAGCCAGATTTTGCGACCGTGTATATCAGCTACATCCCAAATGAAATCATGGTCGAAAGTAAATCATTAAAATTATATTTGTTCAGCTTCCGTAACCACGGTGACTTCCATGAGGATTGTATGAATATTATCATGAACGACCTCATTGAATTAATGGACCCAAGATATATCGAAGTATGGGGCAAATTTACACCAAGAGGCGGTATTTCAATTGATCCGTATACGAACTACGGAAAACCTGGGACAAAGTATGAAGAGATGGCATCGTATCGTATGATGAATCACGATATGTATCCAGAAACGATTGATAATCGCTAATAAATAAGAAAAGACATGTGGATGACATGTCTTTTTTTATGGAATAGATTATGATGGCACATAAAAAAAGAGAAGAGTCATGTCACTCTTCTCATACCAATAGGAATAGAACTTGCTAGGACGGCTGGGGGCTACCAGCTCGTATGTATAGTATACACGACAGAACGTATGTTTGTAAAGGTGTATCATGCTTTTATTCTTCATATATTTACTTTAAGATAAAATTGAAACGAGCGAATGAAAATGGAGGCGTTTGTGTTGGCAAACAAAGAAGACAAAACAGAGAAGCTGCTAATGGAATTAAGGGAAGAGCTTCAGATGCTTGAACATCAAAACAAAGAACGATATAAATGGAGTGCCTCCACATTACTTGGAGTGATCGCCCTTTTAATTGATAAAGGCGTGATAACACCTGAAGAAGTTGACATGTACAAATCAAAAGCGGAAATGCAAACCTTTCACGCGCAAAAAGACTGACGCCACTTTATATGGTTGTCAGCCTTTTTCATATGTGATTGTCAAAAGAGAACAGAGCTGTGACACGAGTCAGCTTTGCTGTGTATATCTTTATGTAACGGTAGTCTGAATTGAGGATTGCAAATTAATGTACGGAGTCTTTGATGATTTTATAGTTTTTATGATTAACGACTGTTAGTGAATCCAGTTCTAAATCTCTATAGTTGTCCATAATGGTGACATCCACAATAACAGAGTTTTCATTCACTTTTTCAACTACACCTGTTAAACCATTTCTAAATTCGATCACATTCCCAATTTTTGCAATCTTCAACCGATCCCTCTCCTTTAAAAACAGATTTCATTCCCTATTAAAAAGTATTTTGCAATATTTTCATACCAATGTAAAGGATAAAGACGTTTTTCTTTCGTTTTCGTTGTACGCTTTGAAAACGAATGGTATATTTAATATTTGATCAAGGCTGAAAAGGAGCGGTTTCTTTGACTGAAGAACACATCAACACAATACTAGAATCATTACGGAATGGTACTGAAAAACAAGTGACCATTCAAAAGGATGATTTTTTAACATTTCGTTCTGTATTGGTCAATCAAGATGATTTTAAACATTTTCGCGGAATCGCCAAGCATGGTGGAGATGTTATTTTTGAATATCTTAAAGAAGCAAGAAGCTAAAGCTTTTTCTCATTCATGAGAAAAAGCTTTTTATTTTGGTTCTTTTGTCACACTTCAAACCAGCTTGATACATATGAAAAGAAAATGTAATAACCCATAATCAGGAGCATAAGGATGATTATAGGCTAAAAAGAGACTATATTAAACGCTTACATTACCAGTTCATGCGTATTTCAACTAGGACATGCCATTTAATGACGGAATTTGGACAGGCATGAAAATCTTTGTGCGTGAAAATAGAAGAAGCTCTTGTTAGAGTGGACAAGTATCTTACGGCCTACATTAATTAAGGGAGGAATGAGGCGAATGATCAAAATTCATACAGCTCTTTTTGCCATCCTTATGCTCATCTCAGCGATCAAGATGGACAATATACAAGAGCAAGAGGGCACATTAAGTCAGAAACTTGAACAAGCACCTGAAAAGCATCAGCTTTCATATATAGATCAAGATAATAAGCATACCGTGATTCCAGCGTTTTCAGAGGAGAAACATCAGCCGAAAGTGAAAATGCTAAGCACATCAACAGAGGAAAAGGCATCAAAACCGAAGCCGAAGAAAAAGGAAACGGCAAAGCCAGCAAGCTCAAGAAATCAATCACACTATTCTAATGAAGAAATGGACTTGCTTTCTCGGTTGGTACATGCAGAAGCAAAAGGTGAATCTTACGCAGGGAAAAAAGCTGTAGCAAGCGTCGTCTTAAACCGCGTAGAACACCGCTCTTTTCCTGACAGTGTCAGAGGCGTGATTTATCAGCGAAATGCCTTCCAGCCCGTATCAAATGGAAGTATCAATGATAAGGCAGACCAGGATTCCGTAAAAGCTGTGAAGCAGGTTGTCAAAGAAGATGACAGAACAACAAAGGCGATTTATTTTTATAATCCAAAAACGGCGACAGATAACTGGATTCGTTCTCGTAAAATTGTAGAACGCATTGGCCGTCACGTGTTTGCAGTGTAAAGAAAAGCAGCGATCAATCAGTCGCTGTTTTTTTGTCTTCAATTATTAAAATATTTTCAGGACTTGTCTCATAGAATGTGAAAAGAATTTGCTTTTAGACAAGGGGAGGCTACATGAATCGATTTGTAAAAGGGGTCATTCTGCTATCTGTCGCAGCTTTCATTGCTGAGTGTATCGAGTTTTTAGTCAATATGATTTTAGCGAGAGAGCTTGGAGAACATGGAATGGGTTTATATATGAGCATCCTTCCCATCATCATGCTTGTGCTTGTGATCGCCAGCTTAGAGCTGCCAGTCTCCATTTCTAAATTCATTGCAGAATCGCATGAGCGGCTTCATAAAAGTATGCTTCGCCATGCATTTAAAATGACGCTTGTGGTGACATGCACAACAACGGCAATAGCAGCCATTGTACTGCCTTTCATTCCTGTATTTCAATCGTATCATCCGCTGATGAAGGGCTTGGTTCTGTCACTCATTCCAATCATCGCATTTACGTCCATTGCACGCGGTTATTTTATGGGCAAGCAGCAAATGGGTAGAATTGCTCTAGCCAATATGCTGAAAAAAACGATCCAGCTTATCTGTTTGTTTATGTTTTTTCATTGGTATTCGTTTGATATTGAAACAGCGGTGCTTATCGCGATTGGTGTGATTGTTGCAAGTGATCTCGTTGTCTTTATCTATTTATATTCCCAATACGTCATGGCAAAAAATGCTGTGAATGTCAGATCGGTTGAGTTAAGAGGGATTGACGTCAGAAAACGTTTGTTAGCAGTCTCCATTCCGACAACAGGTATGCGTATCTTTCATGCCATTGCCAATGCGATTGAACCGTTTTTAATCAAAGGAGCCCTCGTTGCAGCGGGCATTTCTGGTACGCTTGCTGTTGATCATTACGGAATGCTTGCTGGCGTAGCGATGTCGATTGGTTTTTTTCCGGCGTTTATCGCTCATTCCATTATGATTGTGATGATTCCGAATGTATCAGAAGCCTATGCCTTGGGGCAGTATGATCTCGTGAAAAAACGTGTCAGACAAGCGATTCTCATTACGTTTGGCTATGGGGTGCCAGCGGTGATGATTATGTATTATTTCGCTTATCCGCTCACGCAGCTCTTTTTTGACTCACCTCAAGCAGCCGTCTACTTGCAGCTGCTCTGGCCTTACTTCTTATGTCACCTGTTCGTCATGCCGTTTCAAGCGTGTTTAATTGGTATGGGTCTCATTAAAGATGTGTTCCTACATAATATATGGGTGCACGTGGTGTCGTTCTCTATGGTGTATTTCCTAGGATCCATCGAATCCTTAAATATGATGGGCGTTATCTTAGGAATGAACACGGGGATGCTGCTATTAACGGCTTTGCATTATGCGACGATTTGCAAAGAACTCGGCGTCTCCATGTTTCTTACATTGAAAAAAGCTTGAATGTCATGTGCAGCTAGCGGGCAAGCTATAGGAAAATCAGGAAGGAAGATGCTGATGAATCGTAAATATCTACCCGCCAGTCTTCTCATGATGACCCTTCTTTTATTTCTGATGAGCATAGAGGCTGAAGCAAAAGAGCCTGTAATGGCGCCGAGGATAGAAGCTCCTACATTAACAGGTGAAACGCAGGTGATCCCGGTGAAAGGGAAGCGGACCATTCTGCATTTTTGGACAACGTGGTGCCCGTCCTGCAAAATGGAGCTGCCAGCCTTTGAACAGATCGTGAAAGAAAATCAAAGTGATGTAGACATACTAACTGTGAATTTACTTGGTGCTGAGCAAAGCAAGCATGCAGTTGCCCAATTTGTGAAAGACAGAAAATTTACATTTCCGATCGTTCTCGATGAACACGGAGAAATGATGAAAAAATACCAAATCATTACGATCCCGACGACCTTTTTCATCAATGAAAAGGGTGAAGTGGTCAAAAACCATGTAGGTCCGCTGACGAAAAAACAAATCAAAGAGTGGACAAATTCTTAGAACACAAGCTTTCTGTAAGAACCAATGGGCGATCCGTTGGTTCTTTTTTGTGTTCAATTACCTTTCAGATGAATAAAATGTGCTCAGAAAGAGGAAGAAATGTCGGATACTAATAATGATAATTATTATCAAAAAGAAATTATAATAATTATTAATTGAAAATTGGTCAGAACCTGTTATAATGAGTTACAGACCTATAAAAAGCTTGAAATAGCAGAAAATATAGATGATAAACGGAACGGGCAACGATTGATAATGTGAAAATCATTATCAATTAGAGAGGAGAAAGTAATCATGAATGAGAATACAGCACTTTATCAAACGACAGATCAAAAGGGATCCAACTCGCTCTTTCAAAAATGGGCACAGCACGGAGAATTAATCGCAGCAGGTATTTCGGGGATTCTCATCTTGATTGGATGGTTTCTAAAGGATGAAACGATGTGGAGTATTCCTCTTTTCATTCTTGCTTTTGTTATTGGTGGTTTTGCAAAGGCAAAGGAAGGAATTGAAGAAACCATTTCATCCAAGACATTAAATGTAGAACTTTTAATGATATTTGCTGCGATAGGCTCAGCGATCATTGGCTACTGGGCAGAGGGCGCCATTTTAATTTTTATTTTTTCGCTTAGCGGTGCGCTAGAAACGTATACGTCAAATAAAAGTAAAAAAGACTTAACGGCCTTAATGAGTATCGCTCCAGATGAAGCCACTTTAATTGAAGAAGATGGCACCACCATCCAAATCGCTGCTTCTTCACTTACACCAGGCGACCGTATTTTAATCAAAGCGGGCGAACGAATTGCAGCAGATGGTGTGATCATGAGCGGAAGAACAAGTGTAGACGAATCTGCCTTAACGGGTGAATCGGTGCCTCAGGAAAAAGGGCAAGGTGAAGATGTGTTTGCAGGAACAGTGAATTTAAATGGTTCATTAACAGTAGAAGTAACAAAACATAATGAAGAAACACTTTTTCATAAAATCATTAAGCTGGTGGAATCTGCACAAGAAAGTGTATCGCCAAGCCAAGCGTTTATTGAAAAATTTGAAGGTGCCTATGTAAAAGGTGTGCTCATCACTGTAGCGATTTTAATGTTCCTACCTCATTTTGTACTTGGCTGGAGCATGAGTGAAACGTTTTACCGCGCGATGGTGTTTATGGTAGTTGCCTCACCTTGTGCACTTGTTGCCTCAATTATGCCAGCAGCTCTTTCACTCATCTCAAACGGTGCAAGAAACGGTATGCTTGTAAAAGGAAGTGTCTTTTTAGAAAAACTGGGCACAAGTACGATGATTGCATTTGATAAAACGGGTACGATTACAAGTGGAAAACCAGCTGTTGAAAAAGTGGTCTTGGCAAAAGGGCAAGATGAATCGACCTTTTATCAAGCGCTCTATCAAATTGAAAGTCAGTCAAACCATCCATTAGCTAAAGCCATTTCTGATATGGCAAAAGAGCATCATACAGAGCGGGCAGCCCACGTAACCATTGAAGAAACATCAGGTTTTGGTGTGGAAGCACAATTAAATGAGGATATATGGCGGATTGGGAAGAAAGATTTTGCTGGAAAAGCTTCAATGGATCGTGATATTGAAGTGAATGGTGATGTTCTTTCATCCAAAGGATATACAGTTGTCTATGTTCAAAAAAATCAAGAAGTCGTCGGCTGTCTCGGTTTGAAGGATCAAATCAGACCTGAGGCCAAAAAAATGATTCAGGAGCTGAATGATTTAGGCATCCAAACCGTCATGCTCACAGGGGATCAACAAAAAACAGCTGAAGCGATTGCAGAGGAAGCAGGCATCCAAACCGTTGTCGCTGAATGTCTTCCAGATGAAAAGGTACACGAAGTCAATCAACTGAAAAAACAAGGTGATTCGATCATTATGGTCGGAGATGGAATCAATGATGCACCTGCACTCGCCACAGCGGATGTTGGCGTCGCAATGGGCGGAGGCACAGATGTTGCTTTAGAAACAGCAGATCTCATTTTAATGAAAAATAACTTAAACAATCTAACAAAGATGATCCGTCTTTCAAGAAAGATGAACCGAATCATTAAACAAAACATCATCTTTTCATTAACAGTTATTTGTTTGTTAATCTGTGCGAATTTCTTACAAGTTCTTGATTTACCTTTTGGTGTCATTGGGCATGAAGGCAGTACGATTTTGGTTATTTTAAACGGACTTCGTTTGCTTCGTGCTTCTTAAGCAAATCACAAAAGCGCACTGGCTTTAGGTTAGTGCGCTTTTGTGCGAAATACAGTGAAAACTGATACAATAGATCAGTAGTCAAACGTGTGAGGAGGATCACGATGAATCGAATGAAAGACTTGTCTTCTTGGCTTAAGAAAAAAGACATTCAAGGTGCATTTATACATACAAAGGAGAATGTATTCTATCTATCTGGATACTTCACAGAGCCGCATGAAAGAGTGATGGGGCTGTTTGTTTTTCAGGAAGCAGATCCATTTTTCATTTTGCCTAAGATGGAAGTTGAGCAAGCAAAAAATGCGGGATGGGCTGGAGATCTCATTGGATATGAAGACCATGAAAACCCCTTTGATTTCATACAAAAGGCACTAGAAAAACGAGGAGTAAAAGCGACTCGCCTAGCGATTGAAAAAGAATCCATTCCTTTGCAAAGAGCAGAGCAGCTTCAAGCTGTCACTGGGGCAGAAACATTCGTCCGGGCAGAAGATGTGCTCAATCAGCTAAGACTAATTAAAGACGAAGCTGAAATTGAAACATTGAAAAAAGCTGCTCAATTGGCAGACGAAGGCGTCAAAATTGGGGTTCATGCCCTAAAAGAAGGGGTGACGGAAACCGAAGTTCTTGCTGTCATCGAATATGAACTGAAGAAAAAAGGCATTCAGGGCATGTCCTTTTCAACCATGGTACTATTCGGAGAAAAATCAGGAGAACCTCATGGAAATCCGGGGCAGGCAGCCTTGAAAAAAGGTGATTTTGTTTTATTTGACCTCGGCGTGATTGTGGATGGCTATTGTTCAGATATTACAAGAACCTTCATCTATCAAGAAGCGTCTGAACAACAAAAAGATATTTACAACACCGTCTTGAAAGCCGAATTGGCAGCACTTGATATGAGCCAGCCGGGTGTGAGGATTGGTGACCTTGACTTAAAAGCAAGAGGGCTGATCGCAGAAGCAGGATATGGCGATTACTTCCCGCACCGTCTAGGGCATGGACTCGGGGTTTCTGTTCATGAGTTCCCTTCTATGAGTCAAGCAAATGATGACCTTCTAAAAGAAGGGATGGTCTATACGATCGAGCCGGGTATTTATGTACCAGGAGTCGGCGGGGTTAGAATTGAAGACGATGTTCTCATTACAAAAGATGGCCCAGTCACCTTAACCAATTATCCAAAAGAGTTGACGATCATCAAGTAATGAAAAAAATCACGATGAACGTCCAAGTATTGGGAGCGTCATCGTGATTTTTTTGTCACTCTTTGCGATCCTTATCAACAAAAAAATCATCAATTGATTGAAACGGCTTGATTTTATGTTCTTTTCCTAAAGGATGTAGTGCGAATCGAGCAGAAAACAAAATAGTCAAACATAATATGATCCATATGATAATACCCATCTTGAATTCCCCTTTCCACCCAGTGATTTGTTCAGCTCACATACATCTTAAAGTATGAAACGCTTACCATATCAAGAGAAAGTAGGAGAAAAAATGCCTAACATAAGGGATATTGCGAAAAGAGCGGGTGTATCTGTTACCACCGTATCACGAGTGATGAATGATCATCCTTATGTCAAAGAAGAAAAGCGAGAGCGCGTACTTAGTGCGATGAAAGAGCTCAAATATACACGGAATATTCAGGCAGTGCATTTAGCAAAGGGCTATTCCAATATGCTTGGAATTGTACTTCCGACAATTGATCACTCCTATTTCAGCGGAATTGTCACAGGGATTGCAGAGAAAGCACAGGAGTGCGGAATGCATTTTGCCTTGTTTCAAACAGGATATGACCCATTAAAGGAAAAAGAAGCATTAATGAGCTTAAAAGAGCAGCGTGTGGATGGTTTAATCTTTTGCTCAAATGCATTAATTGATCGAGAAATTTTAAAGTGGCAGGAATCTGGTCCTATTATCTTTTGTCATCCTACTCCGCATGATACATGTTCATCGGTATCGATTGCGCATGATCAGGCTTTTAAGGAAGGGCTTGAACACTTAGCGGCATGCGGTCATGAGCGAATCGCAATCGTTCTTGCTAGAACAGAAGGGGAGAACAGCCAAGTTCGAATTCAGACTTATCAAGAAATGATGCAGTCGCTTGGGCAGGACATTGATGAAGAATGGGTCATTGAAGGAAAACTGACCATTTTTGATGGCAAGCAATTATTTACAGAATGGAAAGAGATGAAAAATCGTCCGACAGCCTTACTGATTACAAACGATGATGTCTCAGCAGGTTTTTTACTAGAGGCACAGCGTCACCAAATAAACGTTGGAGAATCACCAGCCATACTTGGCTTTCAAAACGATCAATTGAGTGAAGCATTGGGGATTTCTAGTATAGATATTCCTCTCAAACAAATGGGGCAGGAAGCATTTGACTTGTTTAATCGAGTATTACAAGGTGAGGCACCAGAAAAAAGGGTGCTGTCATATCGACTCGTTGAGCGCACAACGACTATTTTGAAAAACAATCGTTGACGCACGTTTCATCTGTTTTGTACGATAAGAAGGATTGAATAAGAAGGAGGTGGGGATGTTCATGGAATCCTTCACCGTTGATAAAGCGTTAAATAATAATGTCATCATCGCAAAACACCCTTCTTTAGGCGAAGTGGTCCTGATTGATAAAGGGATCGGCTTTGGGAAAAAATCGGGTGACGTTCTCGATCAAGCGGCATTTGAGAAAATGTTTGTGTTAAAGAATACAAAAGAGCAAACAGAATACAAACAATTGCTGCACCACATTAATGAGGACATGATTGAGCTTGCCAATGACGTCATTTATCATATACGAGAAAAAATGGGGCATCGTTTAAATGAGCATATTCATATTGCACTGACAGATCATATTGCCTTTAGTTTTAAACGAGTTAAGCAAGGCTATGATATCACCAATCCTTTTATGCTTGAAACGAAATCCTTATACCCGAAAGAATATGAGGTCGCAAAGGAAGTCGTGGAACTGATAAATGCGCGGCCAGATGTTGAAACAAAGCTGCCCGAAGGAGAGATTGGGTTTATTGCGCTCCACATTCACTCTGCTTTAACGAACCGGCCTTTATCCGAGGTCAACCGTCATTCGCAGCTCATGACACAAATGGTCCAAGTCATAGAAGATGCATTTCATATGAAAGTAGATAGAGAAAGTATTCATTATTTACGCTTACTGCGCCATATTACGTTTTCGATTGAGCGTATTAAACGGGAAGAATCATTAGAGGAGCCAGAAAAGTTGCTTCATCTATTGAAAAATGAATATCCTTTATGCTACAATACTGCTTGGAAAATGATCAAAATTTTGCAACATGCATTGAAAAAGCCTGTACAAGATGCCGAAGCTGTCTATTTGACACTTCACCTGTACAGATTGACGAATAAAATTTCATAGTTTCCTTGAAACGTGTAACTGATTCGATCAGGCATGAGTGACTTAAGGTAAATACAGGATAAGATCCTGTTATTTGCGCAACCTTATATCACCATGCCTTTTTTGTGTTCTGAAAGTGAAATGTAAACGGTTAATTATGAAATGTACGTCAGTGTGTAATTGAAATGCATGTTGTAAGCGAAAACAAAAGGAGGTTCAACCAGTGTTTAAATCACTTTTTGGTGTGTTGCAAAAAATTGGACGAGCACTTATGCTTCCAGTTGCGATCCTTCCTGCTGCTGGTATTTTACTAGCACTCGGAAATGCGATGCAAAATCCGCAACTGATTGATGTCGCTCAATTTTTAAGCAATGATACAATTCAGCTTGTTGCTAGTGTTATGGAGAATGCGGGGAATATTGTCTTCTCGAATCTTCCACTCCTATTTGCTGTAGGGGTTGCCATCGGTCTTGCCAATGGAGACGGTGTGGCAGGGATTGCCGCGATCATCGGTTACCTTGTCATGAACGTAACGATGAGTGCCGTATTAATGGCCAACGGTTCCATTCCATCCGATTCAATCAAATTGGCTAAGTTCTTTAAGGAAAGTCATCCAGCGTATGTGAATATGCTCGGCATACCGACCTTGTCTACCGGCGTGTTTGGCGGGATTATTGTCGGGGTATTAGCCGCTTATATGTTTAATAAATTTTACAAAATTGAGCTCCCGCAATATCTTGGCTTCTTTGCTGGTAAGCGTTTTGTTCCAATCGTTACGTCGATTTCAGCACTTATTTTAGGGCTTTTGATGCTCGTCATTTGGCCGCCAATCCAAGGTGCATTGAACTCATTTTCAACTGGACTGCTTGCAGCGAATGAGCCGCTAGCTGCCTTTGTATTCGGTGTCATTGAACGCTCATTAATTCCGTTTGGTCTGCACCACATATTCTACGCACCATTCTGGTATGAATTTTTTAGCTATAAGAGCTTATCAGGAGATATTATCCGTGGTGACCAGCGTATTTTCATGGCGCAAATCAAAGATGGTGTTCAGCTGACAGCTGGGACATTCATGACAGGGAAATATCCGTTCATGATGTTTGGACTTCCAGCAGCAGCACTTGCGATTTACCATGAAGCAAAACCTAAGAATAAAAAACTTGTAGCAGGAATTATGGGGTCAGCGGCCCTTACTTCTTTCCTAACAGGGATCACTGAACCGCTTGAATTCTCATTCTTGTTTGTTGCACCGATATTATTTGCGATTCACTGTGTATTCGCTGGATTATCCTTTATGATAATGGATATTCTAAACGTGAAAATCGGGATGACCTTCTCAGGAGGGTTAATCGACTTCTTCCTATTTGGTATCCTGCCAAATAGAACCGCTTGGTGGCTTGTTATTCCAGTCGGTCTCGTACTGGCTGTCATTTACTACTTCGGATTCAGATTTGCGATTCGCAAGTTTAATCTGAAAACGCCAGGACGAGAAGATGAAGCAGCTGACGGTGCAAGCAGCGCTCAATCTGGAAAAGGCGATGACTTACCTTATGAAATTCTTGAAGCAATGGGTGACCAAGAAAACATTAAACACCTAGATGCTTGTATTACGCGTTTACGTGTCACTGTAAATGATCAGAAAAAAGTGGATAAAGACCGCTTGAAAAAGCTTGGCGCTTCAGGTGTCCTTGAAGTAGGGAATAACATCCAGGCCATCTTTGGACCACGCTCTGATAATTTAAAAACACAAATGCAAGACATTATTGCAGGGCGCACACCTCGACCAGCGAAAGACCCTTCTGCAAAAGAAGAAGTCAGTCAGCAGGTTGAAGAAGTCATTGCAAAACCGCTTCAAAACGAACAAGGGGAAGAAACGTTTGCTTCACCAATTACAGGGGAGCTGCATCCAATTACAGATGTGCCAGATCAAGTATTCTCAGGGAAAATGATGGGTGACGGTTTTGCTATCTTGCCAAAAGAGGGAACAGTGGTTTCACCAGTAAGAGGAAAAATCTTAAATGTGTTCCCAACAAAACACGCCATCGGCCTCCAGTCTGATGGTGGACTTGAAATCTTGATTCACTTCGGGATTGATACAGTCAGCCTCAAAGGAGAAGGATTTGAAGCATTTGTACAAGAGGGAGACCAAGTAGAAATCGGTCAAAAACTTTTAGAGGTTGATATTGATAAAATTAAGTCAGAAGTACCATCTTTAATGACACCAATTGTATTTACAAACTTAAGTGAAGGACAATTTATTGACCTTCAAGAATCCGGTGAAATCAAAGCTGGCCAAGAAAACATCATGAAAATTTCAAAATAATTTTCATAACTGCCGTTCTTGTTAGATGACAAGCTCGGCAGTATGATATAATATTGTGGATGTATGAAATGTATAAAAAGGAGATTGATAAAAATGGCTCAACAAACATTCAAAGTAACTGCAGATTCTGGAATTCACGCACGTCCTGCAACAGTTCTTGTACAAACTGCTAGTAAATATGATGCTGATATCAACTTAGAATATAATGGTAAAACAGTGAACCTGAAATCTATTATGGGTGTAATGTCTCTAGGAATTGCGAAAGGTGCTACAATCACAATCTCTGCTTCTGGTTCTGATGAAAATGATGCACTTGCTGCGCTAAAAGACACAATGAAAAGTGAAGGCCTAGGCGAGTAATGCAACAACTGAAAGGAATCGGTGCTTCAGCAGGCGTTGCGATTGCAAAAGCATATCGTCTAGAAGAACCAGATTTAACAGTTCACCAAAAAGACATCAATGATCCAGAGACAGAAGTGAAACGCTTTGAAGAAGCAATTCATGTTTCAAAGCAAGAACTTGAAGCAATTAAAGAGCATGCGCTAAAAGAACTTGGCCAAGATAAAGCGGATATTTTTTCTGCACACCTTCTTGTGTTAAGTGATCCAGAGCTGCTCAACCCAGTGAAGGATAAAATCACATCGGATAAAGTAAATGCTGAATTTGCTTTAAAAGAAACAGCAACAATGTTTGTTACAATGTTTGAAGCAATGGACAATGAATACATGAAAGAACGTGCAGCGGATATTCGCGACGTTACAAAACGTGTCACTGGTCATTTGCTAGGCGTTGACATTCCAAACCCAAGTATGATTTCTGAAGAAGTCATTATCATTGCTGAAGATTTAACACCTTCTGATACAGCTCAGCTGAACAGACAATTCGTCAAAGGTTTTGCGACAGATATCGGTGGTCGTACTTCTCACTCAGCAATTATGGCAAGATCAATGGAGATTCCAGCCGTTGTTGGAACAAAAGAAGCAACAAAAACGGTGAAAAACAATGATCTGATCATTGTTGATGGTATTAGCGGAGACGTCATCATTCAGCCTTCTGAAGATGAAGTGAAAGCGTATCAAAAAAAGCATGAAGACTACTTAGCTCAAAAAGCGGAATGGGCGAAACTTGTTGACCAGCCAACGGTCACAAAAGACGGCGTTCACGTAGAGTTAGCTGCGAATATTGGAACACCTGAAGATGTGAAAGGTGTACTTGAAAATGGCGGCGAAGCAGTTGGATTGTACCGTACAGAATTTTTATACATGGGCAGAGATCAGCTCCCAACAGAAGAAGAGCAGTTCGATGCGTATAAAACCGTTTTAGAGAAGATGGAAGGCAAAGCTGTGGTTGTCCGCACACTAGATATTGGTGGCGATAAAGAACTTCCTTACTTGCAGCTTCCAAAAGAAATGAACCCGTTCCTTGGCTATAGAGCGATCCGCCTTTGCCTTGAAGAGCAGGAGATTTTCAGAACACAGCTACGCGCGTTACTTCGTGCAAGTACATATGGAAACTTGAAAATCATGTTCCCTATGATCGCGACGTTATCAGAATTTAGAGAAGCAAAAGCTATTTTACTTGAAGAAAAAGAAGCATTGGTTGCTGCTGGTACAGAAGTATCTGATTCCATTGAAATCGGAATGATGGTAGAAATTCCATCAACAGCTGTTATCGCAGATCAATTTGCAAAAGAAGTAGATTTCTTCAGTATTGGAACAAATGATTTGATTCAATACACAATGGCTGCTGATCGAATGAACGAACGAGTGTCTTATCTTTACCAGCCATACAATCCAGCTATTTTACGCCTCATAACGCTTGTGATTGAAGCAGCGCATAAAGAAGGTAAATGGGTTGGCATGTGCGGTGAGATGGCAGGAGATGAAATCGCAATCCCGCTCCTACTTGGATTAGGATTAGATGAATTTTCAATGAGCGCAACATCGATTCTTCCAGCAAGAACGCAGTTAAGCAAGCTTTCTAAGGAAGAAGCTGCATCATTTAAAGAGCATATCTTATCACTGAGTACAACTGAAGAAGTGGTTGATTTCGTGAAAAAAACGTTTCAACATAACTAGGTGATGTAAACCAGACAGGTCAAACTGTCTGGTTTTTTTGTCGAATTTTATCATAATCAGTCATATCGCATGCAGAGAAGGGCATCCTAAAATAAAAAAATGGAGGTGACCAGTTTGTCTTTCTCTAACTATAAGCCGGGTGATCAAGTATATGTCATTTATCGAAATCCACATGCAGCCAATGTCGCACAAATTAAAGAAGCGGAAATCGTTTCACACCCTTACAATGAGCAAGAGCTTGCGCTATTTCTACTTGAAACATATCACCCATTAGCCCCTGATGATGCCGTATTTCCAACATACGAAGAAGCAGAAGCCCTTTATCAAGATCTGTTTGAATAAGGGAGATTTTAGAAAGGATAGAAGCCATCCTGAGAGGTTAAAGTAACGATATGAACCTATAAGGTAAGGATGTGTTAATTATGATCAAACCGTTCGTTCCCCAGCTTGTGTATATTGAACCTCGGGCGCTAGAGTACCCATTAGGACAAGAGCTGAAAGAAAAGTTTGAAGGCATGGGAATTGAAATTAGAGAAACAACCTCACACAACCAAGTGAGAAATATTCCGGGGAAAAATGATTTGCAAAAGTACCGTAATGCAAAGTCGACGCTCGTTATCGGCGTGAGAAAAACCTTAAAATTTGATACATCTAAACCATCTGCAGAGTATGCCATTCCGTTTGCGACAGGATGCATGGGGCATTGCCATTATTGCTACCTGCAAACGACTATGGGGAGTAAGCCGTACATTCGCACATATGTCAATGTAGAAGAGATCTTAGATCAGGCTGAACAGTACATGAACGAGCGTGCGCCTGATATCACGCGATTTGAAGCCTCGTGTACATCTGATATCGTCGGAATTGACCATTTGACTCACACACTCAAACGAGCGATTGAATACTTTGGTCAAACCGATCTTGGCAAACTACGCTTTGTTACGAAATTTCATCATGTAGACCATTTGTTAGATGCAAAACACAATGGACGAACAAGATTCCGCTTTAGTATCAATGCCGATTATGTCATTAAATATTTCGAACCTGGCACATCACCACTCGATCAGCGGATTGAAGCGGCTGTAAAGGTAGCGAAAGCAGGCTATCCACTGGGCTTTATTATTGCCCCTATTTACATTCATGAAGGGTGGCAAGAGGGCTATAAAGTCCTATTTGAAAAACTCGATGCAGCTCTCCCTGAAGAAGTGAGACAAGATATCACCTTTGAAATGATTCAGCACCGTTTTACAAAACCGGCGAAGCGTGTCATCCAAAAAAACTATCCAAAAACAAAACTAGAACTAGATGAAGAAAAGAGAAGATATAAGTGGGGTAGATACGGAATTGGAAAATATATCTATCAAAAAGATGAAGAACAAGAACTTAGACAGACATTAGAATCATATATAGAACAGTACTTTCCGTCTGCAAAAATTGAATATTTTACTTAAAACAAGTCATTATGGCTTGTTTTTTCTATTTAAATTTTCTTACAACTATTGAATGCGGTACCAATTTTGCCGATATACACATTAAGATGCGAAAGTAGGATGTAGGGGTGATGAGATGTTTAAGAAACTTCAAGTGAGAATAGCTGTTTTCATCTCAGTTATTTTAATTTTAACCGTTGTCGCAGTTCAAGTGGGTTCCAATTTAGTATTAAGACCACTGATTGAACGAGATGCGAAAACAACGACAGCAGCAACGGCAGAAAGCATGAGAGACATCATAGCACTAAAGCTTGAGAATTACGGTGATACGATTAACAAATTGGCAACAAGTACACTTACTGAAGATTTTGCACAGAAACAAACAAAGCAGACATTGGCATTTGAAAACGATGAATTAAAAGGATTGCAGGAGCAGGATGAACTCATCTCGCTTGCCTATATAGGAACAAGTGATGGTAAAATGTTCGCTTTCCCGGAGTCCGATTTTGGTGAAGGGTATGATCCGTCTAAACGAGACTGGTATATTCAAGCGGCTGAAAAGCCTGACGACGTCCTATGGACAGATCCGTACATTGATAAAGCAACAAATGAAATGGTCGTTTCAGCCACGAAGGCGATCGTACGAAACGGGAAAGTAGTCGGTGTCGCTGGACTTGACTTGAAACTGGCTTCCATTCAGTCTTATATAAAAGAACAAAAGATTCCTTATATGGGAACGGCTTTCTTAGTTGACGGCACAGGGACCATTTTGGCACATCCAACAGAGCAAGGAAAAAATATCTCAAAAGTCGCTTCTGTGAAAAAAGCGATCGACAACTCGGGTATTGATGATGACAAACAGCTGACCGTCATCTCAAAAATTAAAGAGGCAAACTGGACGATCGGTGTGAGCTTCGAGAAAAAGAAACTTCTTTGGATCACTGAACAAATGAATCAGACAAGTATCATTATTTCTGTCATTGCCATTATACTTGCCATGATTCTAAGCTACTTATTGGCTAGAAGCATTACAACACCAATTAAACGCCTCATCGAGCATGTTCGTAAAGTGTCTGAAGGCGATTTAACCAGCTCGCTTGAGTCGAAGTCTCAGGATGAGATAGGTTTCCTGACGAAAAGCTTTAATCAAATGACTGAAGGCATCAGGGATTTAATTGAAAAAGTGAAAGAGTCTTCAGATCAGGTTGTGAAATCAACGGATGAAGTGACCCAAATTTCAAACGAGACCTTGCTGTCTAGTGAACAGATTGCAACGGCTATTCAAGAGGTCGCTGTAGGAGCGACGAAACAAGCATCAGAAGCGGAAACCATTAATGAAAAATCAGAGCATTTGTATGAAAAAGTTCGTCATATGGGTGAGCTTGCCACGCAAATGCAAACCAACTCAAAATCATCGGAAGATGCAAGCTATAGAGGACTTGATGCTCTTGGTCTGCTCGTCCAAAAATCAACACAAGCGAATGAAGAATCGAAGAAGGTAGAGCAAATGCTGCTTGACCTTGAGCATAAAACAAAAAATATTGAAAACGTCGTAACAGCGATCTCTGAAATCTCAGATCAAACGAATTTACTCGCACTGAATGCAAGTATTGAAGCAGCGAGAGCAGGAGAAAGCGGAAGAGGATTTGCTGTTGTTGCAGAAGAAGTCAGAAAGCTGGCTGAACAATCTGCAGAATCAACGAAACATATTAGTGAAACCGTAAAACTCATTCAAGATGAATCGAAAAAGGCAGCTGAAGCGATGACAGCAGCAAGCAAAATGAATGAAGAACAAGGTGATGCCATCAATTCAACAGGTGAGGCACTCAGCAGTATCACAATGGAAATGCAGGCACTTGTCGGCTCCATTGACAGCATTCATACACAAATCAATGAAATGACTGAAGAACAGCAGAAAATGAATGATTCCATTCAAAGTATTGCGGCCATTTCACAAGAATCCGCCGCTTCAGCTGAGGAAGTACATGCTTCCACAGACGAACAAGTACAAGCTTTAGAAAGAACGAAAACATCAACAGAAATGTTGAACGAATCAAGTCAGGCACTGCGTCAGGCAGTCAATCGGTTTAAACTATAATCTTGCAGAAAAGAACCTTGCCATGTGAGCAAGGTTCTTTTTGTATGATAAAATATGAACAGAGGAGGGTGCCAACATGCATGTTAATCTATCTGGAAAAAAAGCATTGGTCGCAGCAAGCAGTCAAGGTATCGGTAAAGCCATTGCCTTTCATCTTGCAAAAGAGGGGGCAGATGTGATGCTCTCGGGAAGACATGAGCAAACGCTGCAAGAAGCGGTCAAAGAATTATCCCCGCTTGTAAAAGGGAAGCTGACGTATCAAGTATGTGATGTATCTGATGCCGAGCAAATTAAAGCGCTTGTCGTCGCAGCAGCAGGTGATGAAAAACGTCTTGATATACTAGTGAACAATACAGGCGGTCCTCGAACAGGAACACTTGAAACCTTAACAGATGAAGATTGGATGGAATCATTTCAGCTTCATTTACTCAGCTATATTCGGTTATTAAAAGAAGCCTTGCCGTATTTAAAAAAACAAGGTGCACGAGTGTTAAATATTGCATCTATGTCGGTCAAAGAACCGATCCCAGGCTTGATGCTGTCGAATACATTTAGACCGGCCATTACCGGCTGGACAAAAACAGCTGCCCAGGAGCTTGCCAAAGATGGTATTTTGATCAATACCTTAGCCCCGGGGAAAATTGAAACAGAGCGCGTGAAACAGTTGGACAAACACCGTGCACAAGAGGAGCAACAATCGGTTGAAGAGATCAAAGCACAAGCTGAACGTATGATTCCGCTGGGCCGTTACGGACAGCCAGAGGAATTTGCAGCATATGCGGCTTTTCTTTTATCTGAAGCCAATACATATATGACAGGTCAAACCCTCATCATTGATGGTGGATTGACAAAGTCTCTATAAGGAGGAATTCTTGATGGCACAAATCAAAACAGTTGGTTTTATTGGAATCGGTGTAATGGGACGTAGTATGGCAGGGCATTTAATGGATGCTGGCTACGAAGTTCTCGTTTATACAAGAACAAAAGCAAAGGCAGACACATTGGTTCAAAAAGGTGCTCTTTGGAAATCGACCGTAAAGGAGATCGCAAAGGAGGCAGATGCCGTCATCACAATGGTCGGGTATCCATCAGATGTAGAAGAAGTCTATTTAGGAGAAGATGGACTCTTGGAACATGCTGCGCCTGGTACATATCTCATTGATATGACCACATCGAAACCTCAGCTGGCAAAAGAAATTGAAGCGAAAGCGAAGGAAAAAGGACTATTTGCATTAGATGCGCCGGTCTCTGGCGGAGACGTAGGAGCCAAAAACGGCACGCTGGCCATCATGATTGGCGGAGAAAAAGCAGCCTATGAAGAGTGCCTGCCGCTATTTCAGCAAATGGGAGAAAATATTCAATATCAAGGACCTGCAGGAAGTGGTCAGCATACAAAAATGTGTAACCAAATTGCTATCGCAGCAGGGATGGTAGGTGTGGCAGAGGCAATGGCTTATGCGGAAAAATCAGGACTTGATCCAGAGCAGGTACTTAAAAGTATCACAACAGGAGCAGCCGGCAGCTGGTCTTTGTCAAACCTTGCGCCAAGAATGCTGAAAGGTGATTTCGAGCCAGGATTTTATGTGAAGCATTTTATTAAGGATATGGGCATTGCACTTGAAGAAGCAGAGCTGATGGGAGAAGAGATGCCAGGCCTGTCACTAGCGAAGTCATTATATGAAAAGCTCAGCGAACAGGGCGAAGAAAACAGCGGAACACAAAGCATCTATAAATTATGGGTGAAATAAAAAAACTGCTCCGCCTAGGTGGAACAGTTTGTAGCGTGTAAACAAGCCCTCACATTGCTGAAAAAAGAAGACAAACTAAAAACCTGTCCCAAATAGAGACAGGTTTTTTTGATCTTATTTTCCGATGAATTGCTGCGTCCAGTAGTTACCAGATTTCACATAACCTACACCGATATGTGTATAGTTTTTGTTTAAAATGTTCGCTCTGTGACCTTCACTGTTCATCCAAGCTGTTACTACTTCTTGAGGTGATCTTTGACCTTGCGCAATGTTTTCACCTGCTGTTTTGTACGTGATACCAAATTGCTTCATTTGATCAAATGGAGATCCGTAAGTTGGGCTTGTATGAGAGAAATAGTTTTTATCTTTCATATCTTGTGATTTAGCGCGAGCAGATTTGCTTAATTTAGAATCAACAGAAAGAGCTTTTAAGCCTTGTTTTGCACGCTCTTTATTTGTCAGCTCAACCACTTCTTGTTCAAATGCATTTAAGCTGCTGTCTGCTTTTGTTGCAGTTGTGTCTTTTTGATCAGATTTTGAGCTGTTGTTCGTTGTGTTTTCTTTTGCTGGTGTGCTTGGTTTAGAAGCAGCTGGTTTTTTCACTGATTCTTGTTTTTGCTCATTTTTTGCTTTGTTTACTTCTTTCACCACTTTTGTTCCAGTAACAGGTTGACCACTTTTGATCAGCTTGTTTAATAGAGCTTCGATCTCTTTTTGATTTGAAGTGCTTAGCTTGTTTACATCTGAAGAGATATGTAATTTTGCAGCTAATGTATGAAGATCAATGGCTTGATGCTGTACGTTTATGACTTGTTTCAGGTTAAGCTCTTTCGCATCAGCTGAATGCCCTCCAGTGAACGTGATCAATGCAGCAGCTGTCAGCGCTGAAAAAATGAATGATTTCTTTTTCATTTTGTAACTCCTCCTAAAATCTTTGTTTTGTTTTCTCACAGAAAATCATAACATAGACTTTTTGTTATAAACGTACCAGCATCCTCCATTGACAACGCCCATTTGTCATTTTTGTTAAAGTCATAGAAAGAGTCTCCTTATATCAATGAATGGAGAATCTTTCTATTTAAAGAAAACGACATAAACATACCAATATTTTAAAGTGTTAGTATATTTTTTTGCAGAATAGGGATTGACAGCTTTTTTTCACTTGTTTCGCTGTAACAACTATTACAAAAGTGTTACAATAATGAGTGGTAATTGTAAAAGATTGAAAGGATGAGAGGAGCTACATAAGTGGGAGAGAAACAGCATCAAGGTGCTGCCGAGCAGAAAAAAATGAAGCGCCGGAACGCCTGGAGAATTAATCTCTTTTTCTTCGCTGTATTTAGTTTATTTGCTGGACTTGTCATCAAGCTCGGTGTGCTGCAAATCGTCAATGGTGAGGATTATAAAAAGCAAGCCAACCGAACTGAGGTCAAAACAGCATCATACCCGTCTCCAAGAGGAAAAATGTATGACGCGAGAGGAAGAGTCGTTGTTGATAACGAAAGTGTACCTGCCATCGTTTATACATCAGAAAGCGGTGTGAAAGCGGAGGATAAGATTAAAGTAGCAAGAAAACTTGCGACTTATATAAAAATGGATACAGATTTTTTGAGAGAGCGTGACATTCGAGATTTTTGGCTGGCCAGCCATCCGAAAGAAGCGGATAAGCTCATTTCAAAAGCAGAGCAAAAGAATCTTAAAGCAAAAGATGTCTATCCTCTTCAAGTAGAGCGTGTGCCTAAGAAAGAAGTCAAGGCGATCGAAAAAGATGCAGAGGAAAAAGCAGTTGCAGCGATCTATCGCAGGTTTACAGGCGGATATGCCTTTGAACCTCAAATCGTGAAAGCGATGGACCCGAACGAAGAGAAAAAAGGGGACGAAAAAGTTGCGTTGCTTGATGAAACAAAAGAATCAAAACAGACATCATCCGTAAGTTTGACATACGAAGAGATCTCACTTGTATCAGAGCATCTTGATGAACTGCCTGGTGTAAATGTCATCAATGACTGGACAAGGAAATATCCGTATGAAAAAACCCTCTATAATGTCCTTGGCGGTGTCACCACCCCAGAGCAAGGCATTATAAAAGAGCGTGAAGATTACTATATGGCAAGAGGTTACTCGAGAAATGACCGAGTAGGAAAAAGTTATTTAGAATATCAATATGAAGATTTTCTCAATCCAGAAAAAGCAACTGTTCAATATACACAGGTCGGCGGCAAACTGCTTGATGAAATCAAGCGGACAGAAGGACGAAGAGGACTTGACCTTGCACTCACATTTGATATGGAGCTGCAAAAGGAAGTCGACAAAATCGTTGAATCAGAGCTAAGATCCGCTAGTGCAAGAAACTATATGATGGACCGTGCCTTTGTTGTGATGATGGACCCTAACACAGGTGATGTTCTCGCAATGTCAGGGAAGAAAATGGACGGAAGAGACGTCACAGATTATGCGATCGGAACATTTACGACTCAGTATGAAATGGGCTCTGTTGTCAAAGGAGCTACTGTCCTCTCTGGTTATCAAGATGGCATGTCACACAACCAATCCTATACGGATACACCGCTGTATTTTGCGGGAAATGGAAAACCGAAGAAATCATATACCAATCTTGGCTGGGTTAATGATCTTCGAGCGCTACAAAAAAGTTCAAACGTCTATATGTTTCATGTAGCGATGAGAATGGCAGGGATCACCTACCAAAAGAATGGGCCATTACCGGCAAGACCTGAACACTTACAAAAAATGAGAAACTACTATGCGCAATTCGGTCTTGGCGTAAAAACAGGCATCGATTTGCCGCAGGAATCAAGCGGAATGCAGACGCATCCTAAGACAGTCGGCGGACTCTTACTTGATGAAGCGATTGGCCAGTATGACACGTATACACCACTTCAAGTTGCACAATACATGTCGACCATCGCAAATGGAGGTAACCGTATTCAGCCAAGAGTGGTGAAAAGTGTTCACTTCCCAACGAATAAGGAAGAAGTAGGTCCTGTTGTGAAGAAATATGAGCCGAAGGTGCTGAACACCATTAACAACTCGAAAGCAGATATCGACCGTGTCAAAATGGGACTAAAAATGGTCACATCAACAGGCGGGACTGCAGCTGGCCGGTTCGGTCAGCATGATGTCGCAGGGAAAACGGGTACAGCCCAAACCTTCTACTATGGTGCCAACCGGAGCTGGTGGGGGAATGCCACGTACAATTTAACCTTTGGAGGATATTATCCTTCTTCCAATCCGAAAGTGGCATTTAGTGTCGTCACACCGTATGTATCAGATAAAGATCCTGTCATTAAAACCATTCCAAGTAAAATTGTTGATAAGTACGTTGAATTACAAAAGAAATATGAAAAGCAATAAACAGCAGGGAGCACAGCAAGAGAAAGTGCTCCCTTTTTGCTGAAAATATGGACGTTTCACAAGAGATTGGGAGGAAAATACGGTTTTTCTAGCGAATCCTTTTTATACATCAAACTAAGGACAACCCTAAAAAAATTAAAGGAGGGTCGGACGACGATGGAACAAAAAATGAAAGATTCGAATCAGCTGTACTCGAATATTGATTTACATGCCGTTCTTTCTTCTAATGGCCGCTTTCTCTACATTTCTTCCAATTGTAAGCAGCTTTTGCTCTATGAACAAAAGGATTTACTAGGGTGTTTTTTGAAAGACTTTGTTCATACCGAAGATCAATTTCTCGTCGAAAGTTATTTCTATAATCAGCACATGCTAGAGATTTGCCACTTTAGACTGCTTAGAAGTGATCTTACAGCTGTATGGGTAGAAGCAAGCATTGATTTTGTTGCTTGTGATGGGTTAGACAACGAATTAAGTAGAGAAATGATCCTGAAAATGAGGGTAATGAATACAGAGCCTCAAAAAGCAGCATTTCAACCAACAGAAGTGTCAGAACAGTCGTTAGGCAGTCTACCGGCTTTCCAAGATGTCAGTGAAGCTGAAAAGCTGATTGCCATGCTGCCAAATCCGTTATGTATTACGGCGCTTGGGAAAATTGTGTATGCCAACGATGCGATGCTGCAATTAATGGGTGTATGTACAAAAGATGAAATGATCGGCAAGTCTGCGTTTGATTTTATTGCCGAGGAGTACCATGACATTGTGAGAAGCCGAATCAAAAGACTACAGCAAGGCCTTCCAGTCGGAATGATTGAACAAATATGGAAAAGGAAAGACGGGAGCATGATTCATATTGAAGTGAAGTCATCTCCGGCAATTTATCAAAATCAACGGGCAGAACTTTTACTATTAGTGGATATCTCTTCCCGTAAAAAATTTCAAACCGTTCTTCAGAAAAGCAGAGAGCGGTATCAGCTGCTTATCCAAAATTCTATTGATACCATTGCCGTCATCCACGATCATAAATGGGTATTTATGAATGAATCAGGTATTAAATTATTTGAAGCCGAACATTACGATAAATTAATCGGAAAAGATATCTTTCATCAAATCCATTCATGTGATCAGCAAAAAGTCAAAAAGAGCATATCACGTATTATCGAAAGAGCATCAGATTCTGAGATTGTGACGATGAGCTGCCATACGTTTAAACACCGGTTGATTTATACAGAAATGGTGTGTATCCCTACCACATTTTTTGGTGAAACAGCCGTTCAAATTATTTTAAGAGATATATCTGAACGAAAACAAACAGAAGAACTCATGTTGCGCTCTGAAAAATTATCAATCGCAGGTCAATTGGCAGCAGGCATTGCACATGAAATAAGGAATCCACTGACGGCGATTAAGGGCTTTTTACAGCTCATTAAACCAAAAACAAAAGACCGTGATCAATATTTTGAAATTGTCTTCTCTGAGCTGAGCCGGATTGAAATCATCTTAAGTGAGCTACTAATGCTTGCGAAGCCGCAGCAAACGGCATCCATGCAGACGCTTGATTTGAAAAAAATCATTAGCGAAGTCACCGCTCTGTTAGAGACACAGGCCAACTTAAATGGAATTTTGATGAACACAAGTGATATCGAGGAGGATCTTCTGATGAATGGGGATCAAAACCAGCTGAAGCAGGTGTTTATCAATTTAATCAAAAATGCCGTCGAATCCATGCCGGACGGAGGGAAGGTAGACATTACCGCCAAAGCCGAAAAAGAAGGAATACTTGTCACGATTAGAGATGAAGGAATTGGTATTCCTGAATCGGTCATGAAGCGGATCGGCGAACCTTTTTTAACAACAAAAGAAAAGGGAACAGGACTTGGGCTCATGGTGACATTTAATATTTTAGAAAATCACAACGGAACCATCCGGGTAGATAGCCACCCAGAGAAAGGGACTGTGTTTCACATCATGTTTCCCGCAAAATAAAAACAACGGCAAGAGAGCCGTTGTTTCATCCGTCTATTGATTGTATGGAACGCTTTTCAAGAACAAATTGTTCGAGACGGTCAAGTCCTTCTTTTAACGTTTCAAGTGAATATGCATAGGAAAGACGCACATATCCTTCTCCGAGTGAAGAGAAAGCAGAACCAGGTACGACCGCAAGTCTTGTACTTTCTAACAACTCCATGCAAAAATCAAATGAACTCATCCCAAACGATTCAATGGAAGGGAAAATATAAAAAGCGCCGGAAGGCTTAATGACCGGAAGCCCCATAGAAATGAGCCGATCATATACATAGTCGAGTCTTTTCTTATATTGCTCTCTCATGATCAGTGCATCATCCACACCATTTGTCACTGCTTCAAGTGCCGCCTTTTGTGAGATAGCCGAGGCACAAGACACGTTATATTGATGTACTTTTAATACATGTTTAGCAATAGGAGCGGAAGCAAATAAAAAGCCGATTCTCCATCCGGTCATGCTATGAGATTTTGACAGTCCATTGATGACAATCGTCTGTTCCTTTAAGAAAGAAGCAATGGAATGATGCGGACGATCAAATGTCAGCTCACTATAAATTTCATCAGATAGAATAAAAATATCCTTTCCTTCAAGAAGCTGTGCAATTTCTTTCAATTCTTCTTCTAATAGCGTGACCCCAGTTGGATTTGAAGGGTATGGAAGGACAACACACTTTGTCTTTTCCGTTAATGCATCTTCAATCAGCTTGGCGTTTAATTTAAAACCGGCATTTGTTGTGTCGATATGCACAGGCACCGCACCGCACATCCGAATGATCGGTTCATAGCCAGGGTACACAGGGCCGGGCAGGATGACCTCATCGCCTTCAGTCAAAATGGTTCGAAACGCAGCATCAATTGCTTGACTAGCACCTGTTGTCACAATGATTTCTGTCTCTGCATCATAATCAAGATGGACTTTCTTTTTGATGTACTGCTGGATCGCTTGTCTTAGCTCTAAAAATCCAGCATTATGAGTATACGAGGTGAAATTCTCGTCAATGGCTGTTTTGGCAGCTGTTTTGACATGATGCGGCGTATAAAAATCGGGCTGACCTATGGTCAATGAAACGACATCCTCATATGAAGATACGAGATTTGAAAATGTTCGAATGCCTGAAATTTCAATATCCTTTACTCTTGGATTCAGCAAATGCTCCATTTCTCATCACCTTAAAAATTTATGTTTTTATCCTATTTTACCATTCACTGCATAAATGTCACCTGCGGAAAGGCTTCGGATATCGTTATATGTAGTCTATTCTCCTATCCATCACAGCATGAGTGATATATGAAGAAAGAGCAACATTTATTATAGCGTAACCTGCTCGGAAAATACAGCTCTGCTTAAGATGATTAGAATAAGGCAAAACGGTATAAACTGAAAGAACGAGAGAATCAAGTCATGGGAATTGCTTTCACAGGCATACGATCTCCTGAAGGAGGACGATAATAGATGGATCAATCAGCAAAGACATCGAAAATAGCCTTTTTATCCGTCATGAGTAATACGTTTGTTGTGGTCCTTAAAATCATTGTAGGGGTGTTAACTGGATCTGTTGCGGTTTTATCAGAAGCCATTCACTCTTTTCTCGATTTAATGGCCTCTTTTATTGCATTTATCTCTGTTCGTATTTCAAGAAAGCCGGCAGATTCAAAACATCCTTATGGACATGGGAAAGTTGAGAATATTTCTGGAACGATTGAAACTTTGTTGATTTTTGTTGCTGGGATTTGGATCATTTATGAATGTGTTCATAAATTAATGCATCCAGAGCCTGTTAAACTGCCGGTACTTGGTATTGTGGTCATGCTGATCGGGGCACTTATCAATTTTGTTGTGTCGAGAGTTGTGAACAAAGAGGCAGAGCGAGTACATTCTGTTGCCATGAAATCGAATGCACTGCATCTTTTAACAGATGTGTTTACGTCACTAGGGGTCGCCATTAGTTTATTGCTTGTTGCATTAACGGACTGGTATTTCCTCGATCCGATTATTGGAATGGTGCTAGCGCTCTATATTATGCGTGAAGCGTTTAAACTCATGAAGGAAGCCTTCCCGCCGCTTGTCGACGCCCGGTTAACTCCGGAAGAAGAACAAGCGATAGAGGGCATCATTCAAACATTCAGTCAAGAATTCATTGAATATCATGACTTTCGAACAAGACGATCCGGTGCTGAAGAATATATTGATTTTCATTTGATTGTTCATGGAAAAACAACCATTGAAGATGTTCACCAATTATGTGATCGAATTGAAGAGAACATTCAGCAGGCGTTTCCGCATGCACAAATCTTTATTCATGTAGAACCTGAAAGTGAAAGAAGCACACAAACGTAAAAAGGCGATACCACCTCTTTGAAGGTTGTATCGCCTTTTTTTACGCTTCATCTATGAAATGAAATCAATATCCATAAGCAGTATCGTAATCTTCATACCAAGAGATATAAGCAGCATCTTCATTAGATAAACCATGTTTCATATCTAAAAAATCAGCTTCGCAAATATCTTCAATCACAGTCATTTCGTTGTTCTTTAATAGTACGACAGTTCCCATCATGAACACCTTTCTTTAAAAAATCCTTGACTATTGTATCATGTGAAATGTGATTGTCAACAGAAGAATCGAAATGAGACAAAAATATCACAAAATGTTAAAAAATCAGGCGTTGAAAGAACTAGATGTGCCATAATTTTCGTGAATTTTCAGTATTTATTCACATAAATCATCATTACAAAATGATCTAAAATTCATGTAAAAATGAAAAGCTCCATTGATCTTGCGATATTCATAAGATATAATAACGAATGATTATAAGAAATTTATAGAAAACATACATAATAAAGGAGAAATAGGATGGAAACAAACATGTCAGAAGCACCTATTCAAGAAGAAAAACATCCTGAACTAGCTGGAGTAGGTTATCGTTTTCTTGCTCATCTTTTAGACGGTGTCATTATTAGTGTACCATTCTCATTCATTGTATTTATTCTCGCAACACTCTTTTTTGTCTCAAGCCCTGAGGCGGCATTTTTAATGTATGATGATAGCTATTACTATTCTTCAACGGTGATCACGGATGAAGAATGGGCAGTCATAATGGGCTTTATCTTTTTCTATGGCGTAACGATTTTAGTCGGTATCGCGGTGACTTGGCTGTATTATGCGATCATGGAATCATCAAAGCTGCAAGGAACTCTTGGCAAAATGGCTCTTGGAATCAAAGTGACAAAAGTAACGGGTGGAAAAATAACATTCGGGCGCGCGACAGGTCGCTTTTTTGCAAAAGGCTTTTTGTCTCCAATCTTATGTATTGGCTACATCATTGCGTTTTTCACAGAAAAAAAACAAGCACTTCACGATTTGATTGCAAGTACCATTGTCGTAAAGAAATAATGAAAAGAAGCACCTCTGCTAAATAGTAAGGGGTGCTTTTTGTATAGATTGCTTGTATGGAAGAGGGAAACGTCACATAAAGTAGAATGATAGTGAAAATAAAGCAGAGAAGGGAGTCAATCTATTGAAAAGAGGGAAAATGATCGTTCAGAAAAAAGGGGCAAGCTTCGGGCTCTTTTTCACCGCACCTGTTTTGGCCTGGGCATTGTATGATTTTGCAAATACGATATTTTCATCGAATATGATCACCATTTTCTTCCCATTTTACTTGCAGGAGACGATAGGCGACAGTGCGAGGATGGATCAAATCGCCAGTACATTTATTTCTTATGCGAACGCATTTGCAAGCTTTTTCCTCGTCATTTTTACGCCTTTATACGGTGTGCTGATTGATCGTACAGGGAAAAAGAAGCGGTATATCACGGTGTTTACCCTGATTTGTATTGCCTGTACCTTTATGATGGGGATCTTTGCTGGGATTGATTTCTCAAGCGAATGGTTTGGTCTTCCTGTTTCCTTATTGGTGGTGGTTACCTTGTTCGTCATCGCCAAATTTTTCTATCACTCTAGTCTTGTTTTTTATGACACCATTTTGCCCGATCTTGGGACAAAGGATGAAATCCCCCTCATTTCTGGATTCGGTATTGCTGTCGGCTATTTAGGTACACTTGTCGGCCTTTCTGTTTATTTACTTGTAGGAAATGACCAGTTTCATGAAGCATTTATTCCGACAGCCCTTTTATTCTTTCTCTTTTTTCTTCCCTTTCTCTTTATTATAAAAGATCCTCAACCTCTCCCGCAGCAAGAGAAAAAGGCGTCTTTTTTCAGCGGGTATAAAGAGATTATTCGTACGTTTAAAGAGATGAAGCAGTACAAACCGGCCTTTATTTTTATGATCGCTTTCTTTTTTATGAATGATGCGTTGCAGACAGCGATTGCGATGATGGCGGTTTATGCGAAAATTATCATTGGCTTTACGGCAGGTCAATTTATTTTGCTTTATCTTGTGTCCACGATTTCAAGTATCATTGGCTCGTTTCTATTCGGATATGTCACAAAGGCCATCGGGGCAAAGCGCTCGATTACAGTCGTGTATGTCATTTTAATTGTGGCGCTCATTCTAGCTGTGACAGCGACAACTGAATGGGTCTTCTGGGTAGCAGGCAGTCTATTCGGAATTTCACTTGGCGCAAGCTGGGGATCATCACGAATCCTCATTATTGAGCTGACGCCTAAAGAAAAACGAGGGCAATTTTTTGGTCTCTTTGCGTTTTCGGGAAAGGTGTCTTCAATTGTTGGTCCCATCATTTATGGCTCCGTCACACTGCTATTTGCAGCACATGGGAATCTCGCAAGCCGTCTTGCATTAGGGTCTTTGCTCATCCTTGCAGCCATAGGACTTGTGATTCATCAATTCGTGCGAGAGAAAGCGTAAAGAAACGTCAACTTTTTACCCATGCTGCCGATATAAAAAGTACAATCTTATATTGAAGAATAGAGGGATTTCCGTGGCTTTAAACAAACAAGAAATTTTACTTGACTCTGGTACTAATGAATTGGAAATTGTGAAGTTTGAAATTGGTTCAAATCAATTCGGCATTAACGTCATGAAAGTAAGAGAAATTATTCAGCCAGTTGAGGTGACAGTTATACCGCACTCTCACCAAGATGTAGAAGGGATGATTAGTTTACGAGGCGAGATTTTACCAGTCATCAATCTATTTTCCTTTTTTAATGTCGAGTCAGATCAGTCAGAACAAGAGAAATACATTGTGACTGAATTCAACCAACGGAAATTTGTGTTCCATACAGGAACGGTATCACAAATTCACCGCGTCAGCTGGGAAGAGATTGAAAAACCAACTGCACTCAATCAAGGAATGGACCGTCATTTAACAGGGATCATCAAGCTTGACGAGAAAATGATTTTCCTTCCAGATTACGAAAAAATCATTTATGATATTGAATCCGCATCTGGCGTAGACACATATCATATGTTTGACGGTGAGAAAGACGAGAGAAGAACAGGGAAGAAGCTGTATGTTGTTGAAGATTCTCCGCTTCTCATGCGCTTATTAACAAATGAATTAACCGAGGCAGGCTATAAAAACATTGTAACCTTTGAAGATGGGAAACAAGCATATGACCATGTCATGGATCTTGTCAGTAAAGGCATCAGTGTGACAGAAGAAATTGATATGATTATTACGGATATAGAAATGCCAAAAATGGATGGACATCGATTAACAAAGCTGCTGAAGGACAATCCTTTAACACAGTCCATTCCCATTCTCATTTTCTCTTCATTAATTACGGACGATCTGCGTCATAAAGGGGAAACCATCGGTGCAGATGATCAAATTAGTAAACCAGAAATTCATCAGCTGATTGAAAAGGTAGATCATTTTATTATATAAAGAAAAAACCACTCGCTTTGAGTGGTTTTTTCTGTTTAAAAATAACTTTCCCCGAGCCGTTTGAAGACGGGTTTTGTATAATGTGATTTTTGTTTTGTGGCGGCAGGTTTTTCTTTTAAACCGACATACGTTTGAAGTATTTGTTTTGCTCGATTTAATGACATATTCGCTTTCGGATTGCGATATGATTGATTTAAATTTCCTAAGTGTGGCAAAAATTCGAAGTCTTCTTTAGTTGGTGGCAGATGAAAATAATAATCTCCGATTTCAATCAGCACGTCGGACTGTTGTTGACTATATCTGGGATTGTTAGAGAAATGTAGGCCCACTTTTCTTCCTTTACCTTCTTGCAATAGTTTTTGCAGCGCACGTTTTTTCAAAAGATAAAGAAACTTGGGATTTGGTGCGGTTTTAGCATGGCGGTTAACAGTATAAATGGCTTTTGCGATGTTTTCTGCTGTAGGTTCTATGTCTTTAGTATGAGCATAATCGTCCATTTTTTCTCTCCTTTGTCTTTCGTCTTCCTGTGCTTAGTATAAATTATACGTTTTTATTAGTAAATTGCAAATAGTCTTATTGTAAAAAGCAATGAGATTACATGGTTATTATTTAAAATAGCCAAAAATCATAATGTTAAAACCTTGCTGAAATTTGAAGAGGTCGACACATCTTTCTATCACTTTTATGATGAATGTCTCGCTGTTTTAGATGAAAAGCATACCATTATGTTAAATATTCAAGTGGTAGGAATTGGCTGAGCATTGGTAGAAGATGCAGTAGGGGTGCATAAGTTAAAAGATCGTTTGTTTTCGATCATTAGAGGATGTAGTGAAATGTATACAAAGTGAACTATCATAACAAGATAACTACCTATTTGAATCAATGGGTAGTTTATCAATGTATAGATGGTTCATCGTGTAAAATATACCATATGCAAGACAATCAAAGTCGAACATATGGCTTAAAAACATGGACTATTTCGTATGGCTAGAATAAGCACAGTAAAAACAGCCGTTAAAATCAGTTTCACTCGTCATTTTTTTGGCTTCATCCATGGCGCTTTCACTGTTCATGTGCAGACCAATCAACGTACGGCTTGCTGCATCACCTAAAAATGCGCAGTCTTCTGTATGTACAACATATTGTCCTTGTTCATTTTTTGAATGAATAAAATAATAGCTTTTTAGCATATCCCTCACCTCCAACCTGACTATATTACTATAAAACTTCCAATATTGTAAAGAATTTTTATTAAAAATGTTGCATTTATACACATCCCTTTTATTTCATAAAAAGAAAAATTTGTTATAAGATAAGAAGAGCAAAGTCAATGAGAACAGAAAGGACGGTTTAGATTGAAAGATATTTTAACGCCTTTATTGGTCGCTTTTGTCGTTGGAGGTATTGTGTACGTGATAGATGATCAGCCGATTCATCCTTTTCTTCTTTTTCTCATCTTATTTATTAGCATTTATACAGTCGATAGAATCGTTCATTTTGCTTCAATTCATTTCGATGAGCAGAAAAAATAATCGTCGTTTATCTTGATACTTCCATGAAAAAAGGACTTTCTATAGAAGAAAGTCCTTTTAGCTTCATCTATTGTACTCCCTGACCTTTTAATTCACGCTGTACATCTAAGTCGGCAGCTTCTCTGCTGAACTTTGGCAGTGTAATGAAGTAAAAAAGGAAGACGAGTAAAATAATAATACCCATTCCGTAATAAATGTAAGAAACATTGGTGATGAGCTTTGGAAATAACACGGCAATTAAACCTAGCGTCAATGATTGTGCAAACATGGTGAGCGGATCAACCCACCCTGATACGCGTCCCATCAGACGAGGGTGAACAATTCTTGGGAGCCAGCCTCCAATGACAATGTTGACTGGACCAATACACGTACCAATGACAAATGATGTGACATAAAATAACCATAATGTATGGGTAGAACCAAGGACAAAAATTAAAATACCTGCAATTAGAATTGGAATCGACATGAGATATTGCATCTTTACCTTTTTCGCAAGAATAGAGCCAAGTAAGCTTCCAACTAGAAGTCCGGCACCGATTGCGATCGTAAAAAAGGATGTATGCAGTTCAAAATGGTCCGGTGAAAGACCGTATTTCATTGTAAACATCGGAAGAACGGCAAATGCGCCATTCACAAGACCAAAAACAAAAAAGCCAAAAATTAAAGAAGCCAATAATTTATTTTTTAAAATATAGAGAATGCCTTCTTTAAAATCTTTTAGAGACGTTTTAACGGTCATGCCTTTCCAGCCTGCTTGTCCATTAGGCTGTCGTGCTTCAATTGGAATATTGCATGATCGAATGAGAATACCGGAAATAATAAAACTGACCAAATCAATGGTAATGGCACCGTGAAGTCCAATCGTTTTATACATAATGGCACCAATTCCAACACCAAATACCATAAACAAACTAAACAGCATCTGATTTAAACCTGCAGCTTTTGCATATTGATCTTTATTTAAAATGGCCTGAACGAGAGAGGCTTCAGCTGGATAGAAGAACTTCGTAATGGCACTTCGTATAAACAAGATCAAGAAAATAAGCGGCAGTGAATTAAAATAAATGACGATAAATAAAACGATCGTCAGCCCAGCTCGTATCCAATCACAATTCTCTGCGACTTTTTTACGATCAAAACGGTCTGCGACCACACCGACCATAAAAAAGACAAAGATCGTAGGCAGTGAATACATTAGCTCTGCTAAAGTGGCATAAGCGGGCTGATGACTAAAATGGTCGAGCAAATAAAAGGCAAACGCCATATTGCCTACTGTTGTCCCCATTTGCGAGGCAAGTGCTGCAAAAAAGAGACGAACAAAATTTCTGTTTTTAAAAATATCCATAAATACGCTCCTTAACCTGAAGATCCCACTTTCTATCATATAAAATTTTAACCATTCGTACAATTGATTTCTCCTACTGGCTAATGGTCACAGGTGTTCCATTTGGAACAATTGAAGCAAGTTCGATAACATTCTGATTATACATGCGAATGCACCCTCTAGACACAGCTTTACCAATTGAAGACGGGTTATTCGTTCCATGGATGCCGTAATGAACTTTTGAAAGGCTCAGCCAATAGGCGCCAAAGGGACCTCCTGGGTTTGGCTGTCTGTTGACAATATAATAAGAACCTGTCGGTGTCATGTTTAATATTCTGCCGGTTGCAATCGGGTATGAGCGCAAGAGCTGTGATCCAGAAAACAGCACGAGACGTTTCGCTGAAATTGACACAGATATGCGGTAAGGGATCGTGTTAGGATCCGGTAACCCAGGGATGATGATGATTTCATTTTGTTCTGGCTCGCGGGCTTGAAGTGACGGATTTGCAGCCTTTAAAGCATCTGTCGTTGTTCGAAAATCAAGTGCTATAGAAGCAAGTGTTTCTCCACTTTTTACCGTGTATCGCAGCACGAAAGCACACTCCTTTTACTCAAATAAAAGAAGCCATGATCCCCGCCTCACATATACTATATGGACGGGATCAGGCCCAGTAAGGTTTCTCCTAACATTTGTCATGAGAAAGATCTTTGTTTATACATATGCAGGAAAAGGTGATTTGGCTTCTCTTTACACGTGAGATGTTAAGGTGAAAAAAGTGATTTCAGGTTTGGCTAAAAACCGAAGCGGCAGTCTAGTTGTCCCAAGCCCGCGGTTGACATAGATACGGTGCTGATAGCTACCGTATAAGCCTTCGACATATGTACGCCCAAAAGGTGCTGTGAGAATCGGTCCATAGAAAGGAAGCTGTATTTGACCACCATGCGTATGCCCAGAAAGCTGCAAGTTAATAGGTGTTGTTTCAAGTTCTAGTGCGGCATCAGGCTCATGCACAAGCAATAACGTAAAGAGATCAGAAGAGACTTCTCGTTTGATGAAATGGTAATCAGGCATACTCATCATGAGATCATCTAGTGTAGCAATCTGTATCCGTCCGCCTTCTTTTTCTAAGTGAAACACTTCATTTTTACATAATGTAAAACCGCAAGCTTTCATCGTTTCCTCATATAGATCAATGCCAAATGGCCCGTAGTCATGATTTCCGCATATGGCAAACTTTCCAAACGGAGCATCAAGCTTAGACAAAGAGGCTTTGGCTTTTTCATGTTCTTTAATCGATGATTCAAAATCAACAAGATCACCTGTAAACACAATGAGATCGGGAGATGCGGCGTTGATCTTTTGGACAACAGTCTCTAAATCTTTTGCCGAAAATGTATCACTTAAATGAACATCACTAAATTGCGCAATTTTAAACTGGTCAAAAGAAGCCGGTAGCTGAGCATCATGAATGGTGAGTGATACGGTGTCGATCATGCGCGGCTCAATGTACCGAGCATAGCCATAACCGGATGTGGTCGCTAAAAGTCCGAGAATACTCGCACCAGCTACTCCTTTTAAAAACTGCCTACGGGAAAGTTGCTTCATATAAGACTCCTTTAAAAATAAAATTAAGTATAGCATGATTTTTGATGAATCTCCCATATGGTGTATGGAGGGGAAATCATGATATGATAGATGGATAATGAATGAATAGTCATTCAAAACACACAAAGGGGGAGAACAAATGACGAAGCAAACAGTGATTGTCACAGGAGGATCAAGCGGAATGGGAAAGGCGATGGCGACTCATTTGGCACTCGGGGGCTGGAATGTTGTGATTACTGGAAGAACAGAAGAGACCCTTGAAACAACGGCAAATGAAATCAAACAGCAAGGTGGTTCGATCGCTTATTTTCAAATGGACGTGCGACATCCAGAAGATGCTGATCAAATGGTGAAGTTTGCGGTAGATACATTTGGTGATGTGGATGCACTTATTAATAACGCGGCAGGCAACTTTTTAGTTCCAGCAGAAAAACTGTCTCCTAACGGCTGGAAAGCGGTCATTGATATTGTGCTAAATGGCACCTTTTTTTGCAGCCATGCAGTGGGCAACTATTGGATTCGTCAAAAGAAAAGTGGAAGTATGATCAACATGGTCGCCACATATGCATGGGGGGCTGGTGTTGGTGTAGCGCATTCAGCAGCTGCAAAAGCAGGCGTACTATCACTTACCCGAACGCTTGCAGTCGAATGGGGAAAGCAATATCGGATTCGCGTAAATGCCATTGCGCCGGGGCCCATTGAAAGAACAGGTGGTGCAGATAAACTGTGGGAATCAGAAGAGGCTGCCCAAAGAACATTAGATAGTGTTCCGCTCGGTAGACTTGGCACACCAGAAGAAATTGCAGAACTTGCGAGTTTCTTATTATCTGAGCATGCATCTTATATTAATGGAGATTGTATCACGATGGATGGGGGGCAATGGCTCAACCAATCACCATTTTGAATGACCGTGTAAGACCTGCTTTTGATATGGTATAATCACACAAAGAGAGAAGCAGGTGATGAAAATGGTCGATCCATTGGATATTTTAACGAATATTGAAGATGTTTTCCCGCACTATCAAGCGATCTTCAGTGCGGAGGAACAAAAAGTGATAGGCTATGAGATTCTTGGAAGAATGAAGCTTGAGTCGGGAACAGTTAGTCTAGGCTCCTTCTTTACGGATTCATCTATTCCTGACGAATATAAATTGGAAGTAGATCACAAAGTATTAAGTCAAGCGCTTGATCTCTTCACAACCGCAGATGAAGATTTGCTCATCTTTATTAATCATGATGCGAATGTCCTCATGCTTGATCATGGCGAAAGTTTTTTAGAACTTTTAAAAGAATATGAAGCAAGGGGTATTCAGCTTAACCGGTTTGTCATTGAAATTACTGAACATACGTTTAGCGGCGACATTGAACAGCTTTACCATACGTTAACGTATTATCGTACATATGGGATCAAAATCGCCGTATCTAATATAGGAAAAGAAAGCAGCAATCTTGACCGGATTGCTCTGCTTTCACCTGATCTATTAAAAATAGATCTTCAGGCTTTAAGAGCTTCGTCTCCATCTCCTTCCTATGAATATGTGTTATACAGCATTTCACTTCTTGCAAGAAAAATAGGAGCGGCTTTAATCTATGAAGACATTGAAGCGAATTTTCAGCTGCAATATGCATGGAGAAATGGAGGAAGATATTTTCAAGGCTTCTACCTTCACGAGCCTGCCGCACAATTAATTGACCGTAACAAACGAAAAGAGCAGCTTAAAGAAGAATTTCAACAATTCATTGCCCATGAGAAAAAGAAACTCCAAGCTGTCTATGAACATTCTGAAACCTTTTATAAGCGAATTCATCAAGCCGTCAGTACGTTAAAAAAATCATGCAGCACAAATGATGAACTTATACAAAAACTGGCACTTGAACTAACCGATTGCAGCTTTCGCATTTATATGTGTAATGAAGAAGGGTTTCAAATCACTGGAAACGTATTTAAGAAAGAGAAAGAATGGCTGTTTCAGCCAGAGTATATAGAGAAAAACTGGAGCTGGCGCCCTTATTTTCTAGCAAATATTCTTCAAATGAGAATTAGCGGAAAAGGATTTTTTAGCGATATCTACAGTGATTTAGAAACTGGAGAACGAATACGTACGTTTTCTTATCCGCTAGAGGGAGACGTGTATTTGTTTGTAGATCTTCCGTATGCTTATCTATATGAGCAGGAAGGATTAATTTAAAAGCAGCCGTCATGGCTGTTTTTTTTATTAGAAAAAAGATAGAAAAAATGGTTGACAATGAAACTGATAATCATTATCATTTAGTTATAGAGAGAAGCTACTCTCTGTTCCCCAACCCCTCTATCAGATCAAGATCCAAAAAACTTGGCGCTACCCCCGCCAAGTTTTTTTTTGTGCGCCAATCATTCCCTTCATGCATAGGACATCCCAATTCATCCATACACCTTAAATGATGATAGTTAGACAGTAGGAGGGAAAAGTCATGATCAAACGTGACAAGCGGCTGCTGATTGATTTACCAATGCCAGATCACCCAGATGCAAATGGTGCAGCGGCTGTGCAAGAATTACTCGGCGGAAAATTTGGTGAAATGTCCACATTAAACAACTACATGTTTCAATCGTTTAACTTTAGAGGGAAACGAAAGCTCAAACCATTTTATGATCTTGTATCAAGTATTACAGCTGAAGAATTCGGTCATGTAGAGCTTGTGACAACTGCAGTCAATCTCATGATTACGGGAACCACCCATGGGGGCGATCCAGATACGACCCCGATGAAAGCGGCTGTTGATAAACGAAATACGCAGCATTTTATCCAAACGGCACAAACAGGCTATCCGTTTGACTCCATGGCAAAGCCGTGGACGGGTGAGAATGTGTTCTCAAGTGGTAATCTGATTCTGGATCTTCTTCATAACTTCTTCCTAGAGTGCGGAGCTCGCACGCATAAAATGCGTGTATATGAAATGACGGATCACCCTACGGCAAGAGAAATGATCGGTTATTTACTTGTCAGAGGCGGCGTTCATGTTGTGGCGTATGCAAAAGCCCTTGAGGTAGCGACAGGGGTAGATGTTGGGAAGATGCTGCCAATTCCAAATCTCGACAATAAATACTTTGACTCTGCAAGAAAGTTTGAAGATCAGAATATTCATACAAAACTGTATACATTTAGTGATACGGATTATAAGGATATCAATCAAATTTGGAAAGGAAACCATCCGATTGATGGAAAGCCGCTGACAGTTATTGAGGGCACGCCAAAAGGTGCACCCGTGCCAGATTATAGAGATTTGCCGGAAGAGTTTGCTCCAGGTATTTCGAAAGAAGATTTTGACGAAATTGCAAAACGCCTGATGAGATCGGCCGGTTTATAAAAAACAAGATGCATGAGAAAAGAAAAAAGACTCAAAATAAAAAAACAGATTCTTTTTCTTTTTTTGAATTCAAGAGGAAAAATATCATCTGAGAACACTTTATGGTATGATGCTTTGTAGGACTTGTGTATAATCAATACGGGTTCATCTTGAGTTGTTTTTTTGAAAGGAGTCTTTTTTTAGAATGTCACAATTAATGGGTATCATTACAAGGCTGCAAAGTCTTCAAGAGACAGCAGAAGCTGCAAACGAGCCGGCACAGCGTTATTTCGAAGTGAACGGTGAGAAAATCTGTAGTGTTAAGTATTTCGAAAAGAATCAAACGTTTGAATTGACTGTTTTTCAACAAGGGGATAAGCCAAACACTTTCCCATTTGACAACATTGATATGATTTCGATTGAGATTTTTGAGCTTCTACAATCCTAAGCTGAATCGTATGAAATGTTTTTTCTAAGAATTCCTTCGTTGATTGCGGAAGCATACACTTCATAAGTGATGAACAAATGGAAGATGATCATTCAGTGCAATATTCGGATAAGAGACCATTGAAAAGGAGTTCCTTTCTGTGAGTGATTCTTTTTTCTTTAATCTTTCTGAAGAGCATTTAGCGTTTTCTGATGTTGTCATGAGAATGAAAGACTTTATTCAGAAAGACCCGAGATCTGTTTATGTACTATCAATTGGTACGGACTCTCAGGTCAATCAGAATGTCACAAGATTTATGACTGCAATTCATCTTCACCGGATCGGCAAAGGAGCTTGGGGCTGTCTCACGCAGCAAGTGTTGAATCGGCCTGTACAAAGTCTTAGAGAAAAAATTTCATTAGAGACAGCGTTTAGCCAAAAGGTATGTGCAGACATCCTTGAGGGACCTTTAACAGAACTGATGGATTTGCTTCTTCCGTTTGCTGAGGAAGGGGCAGACCTTCGTTTTGAAGTCCATCTAGATATTGGCAAAAAAGGAAGTACAAAAGAGCTGATCCAGGAAATGACCGGAATGATCACAGCCATGGGAATTGAAGCAAAAATAAAACCCGACTCATACGCAGCATTTTGCTACGCCAATCGATACACAAAATAAATTCCGTCATTTTTCTCCAAACGTTGTCGAAACGTGCGGTTGACGATTCGATTCTAGTTCCTTATTCTAGCTGTATAGAGAGGAAGCAGACATTCAAACGCCTGCTAATCAATATAAAAGCATATATGAAACAGGGGGCCTGATGTTGAATGAGCGTCATCGAAAATCGTTTTAATGAAGAAGAGAAAAAGCTATTATTAAACGTATTACTGAATCAGGAATATGCTGTCGAATTACTAAGCAGTGAGATCAATGATATAGAATGTGGAACAAAAAATGTCGACGACAATACGTATAAGAAATTGATCACATTGTATGACAGAGTAAGGTTTGAGAATTAATATCGATTGAACATTCTATTAGATACTCTACGCTGAGTATCTTTTTTATGCAGAAAAAAAATCTTTCGACAAAATTCGTTTTAGTTTATGCTTAATGTTAAAGGGGAATGTATGATTGATGATTGAGAGAAAAGGGGTCGAAGAAACATGATAGAGATAGAACCGGCTCAATTACTTGAGTCAACAGTAGCTGAGCATATGATTGATGCAGATAAAGTGGCACACGTTCAAATTGGAAATAATCTTGAGCACGCCCTATTGGTCCTGACAAAAACAGGATATACAGCGATACCTGTTCTGGATGCTTCTTATCACCTTCATGGGTTAATTGGAACAAATATGATCATGGATAAAATCTTTGGCTTAGAACGAATTGAATTTGAAAAGCTCGACCAATTGAAGGTAGAAGAGGTCATGCTATCAGATATTCCAAGACTGAAAACGACGGATCCTGTTTTAAAAGGCGTTCACGCTGTGACGAATAATGGATTTGTTTGTGTGGAAAATGAAGAGCAAGTATTCGAAGGAATTTTCACTCGGCGTGTTGTATTAAAGCGCTTAAATGAAGTCATTCATTCCGCAAAAAAATGAGCTGTAGCCCAGCTTATTTTTTTTGCCTTCATAAGCTATTATTTATATAATGACTATATAAAATAAGAAAAACTTATCAAGAGAAGGAGGGCGCCCATGCAGCTTCAAGAGTTACATATGCTTGTTGTACTTAGTGAGGAATTGAATATGAGAAAGGCTTCAGAGCGGCTCTTTGTCTCTCAGCCTGCCTTATCTCAAAGACTGCAAACGATTGAAAAAGAGTGGGGAACCAAAATCTTTTTTCGTTCACAAAAAGGCTTGACAGTCACTTCAGCTGGCGAACAGATTATTCAATTCGCCAAAGAGGTCACGACTGAGCAGGATCGAGTGCGAGAGAGAATTGACGAGCTTGAAGGAGAAATTCACGGTACACTCAAGCTTGCAGTTGCGTCCATTATTGGTCAGCACTGGCTGCCAAAGGTGCTGAAGCGGTATGTCGAGAAATACCCAAATGCCAAAGTATCTCTTGTGACAGGCTGGAGCAGTGAGATGCTTAAAAGTCTGTATGAAGACCATGTCCACATTGGCATCATTCGCGGGAATCCTGATTGGAAGGGCACAAAGGAATACTTAATGACCGATCATTTATATTTAGTCGATTCTGTCATCAAGGACGTGGATGAGTTAATTGAGACAGAACGCCCGTTTATTCAATTTAAAAGTGATAGCACCTATTATCAAGAAATTCAGCACTGGTGGCATCAAAAGTTTAAAGTGTCGCCAAAACAGACGATTCTTGTGGACCAGATTGAGACATGTAAACAAATGGCCTATCACGGTATCGGCTACGCCATTTTGCCTTCGGTCACCTTATATGATCATGAGAAAAGTGTACACAAAACCCCGCTCGTAGACGCAAATGGAGAGCAAATCGGACGTGACACATGGCTGTTAGGATATGAAGCCTCTTTTCAGTTAAAACAAGTTCAAGCATTTGTTGGTGTGGTGAAAGAAATGCTTGAAAGTGAGGCAGTGTAAGTACTTCTGGAAGAGGAGGTGCTTTTTAGGATAAGTGGTTTGATTAGGTTTCTAATAGATTTATCTACTGAAAAAGCAGAAAGCTGGAAGAAATGATGAGAAATCAACAAAAAAAGAAGATGGATATACCGAAGTGGGGAACTTATTTACGCGAGAGATGGCGTGGACGTTTTGCAAGTCATCTTTCTTTAGAAGAACAAAAAGAGATTGGGATGGATGGTTTCCTATGGCACTTATGCAGCTGGGGAAAAGTTGAATGCCTTGAAAAAGAGGCAGCGATAAACGCCTTTCATCAGCAATCAAAGCATACATGTACTATTTTTTATCAATTTACTCAAGAAGCGTATCTGTTTGAAAACGCCAAGGAACTGTCAGTGAAGGAATTGCCATATACAGACGGACACATGGACTATAGCGATCTGTATGTCATGGATTGGGAAGAAAATTGGACATTTGTGATGACGCACGAATCCGATTGCGGTCCATATTTTATTCAGAAATAAAAAAAGAGTAAATCACAAAGAGATAGAGTGATAATCAATTATAGCCGCCTTCCAATTGGAATGAGCGGTTTTTTGATGTACGTCATGTTTATTTTGAACAGCACCTTTTCATAAAACATTTGACAATGAAAATCATTATCATTTAAAGTGTACATATAATAATTGAAAATGATTATCATTTAGATGAGGTGACCAATAGATGAAAGCACTAATTGCATTTGCGAGTATGTCTGGCAATACGGAAGACATGGCAGCGATCTTAAAACAAACGCTTGAAGGAAAAGGGATAGAGACAGAGATGATGGAATTTGACGACACAAGTGCAGAAGATCTTTCTTCATACGATTATGTCATGATCGGCTCTTACACATGGGGTGACGGTGATCTCCCTTATGAAGCTGAAGATTTTTATGAAGAGGTCTCAGCTCTTGAACTTAGTCACATCAAAGCGGCGGTATTTGGATCAGGCGATTACAGTTATCCGAAGTTTTGCGAGGCTGTTCATACCTTTCATGACATGCTGAAATCGACAGGTGCATCCGTATTTCCTGAAACATTGAAAATGGAACTTGCACCAGATACAGATGAAGATGTGGCGTGCTGTGAGGAGTTTGCAACGAGCTTTTTAACGTGGGCATCATTGTCTGAGAAAAGAGTTGAAAATCATGTTTCATAAAGGTGCGACAGCTGTTGCTGCGTCTAAAAGTGGCGGCTACTTTGTTGCCGTCAAACGAGAAGGTATTTTTCATTACAGTGTGGAGGGCGGATGGCAGCAGCTTTTTAAGCTCAAGCATAAAATCCACGCTATCAGTTATATTGGTCCGTATTTGTTCGGAGTTGGTGAAAATGGAACTGTCATACGATCAGGAGATGAGGGCCACACATGGGCGCTATCATCTTTTCCAACAAATGCAGTTGTTTGGTCTATTACAGGACGCAAAGATGGGTTTGTATGCGCACATGGAAAGCATAGTATTTATGTGTCAACCGATTTCGGAATTTCCTGGGAAATTATGAAGCCGTTTGCTCATGTGAATCAGCCCCCTGTGATTCGTTCATTATGTGTAGCCGGTGATTATCTTTATATTGGAACGCAGATTCATGAGGTGCATGGAGGAATATGGGTGTATGACTTGCAAAGTGAACAGATTTTTCTCCTAAACAGAGAAGAGCACCGAATGACTGCTTCTATGCTGCTTTGCAGGGAACACCTCCTTGTCTGTGCGTTGGGCTCTAAAAAAGGGAAAAGAGGGTCTGTTCAAATTTTAGACTTACATACAAATATGCTGCATGATATTCAATCACAAGCTTTTGCGCAAGAGGAATCATTTTTGGATGTGTCAGAGGATAACGGCATTGTGTACGTGACCACTTCACAGGATGAGTATGGATTTTCTAAAGTGTATCAGCTTGATATAGAGCAAAAAGAGCTCAAATGGTTTGATACGATCAAAGGGCACGGTTTTCGTGTCGCCAATCAAAAGGAGAATTTTTTCTGTGCGGGTTTATATGAAAGTAAGTTTGTCAGGCCTTATGAGGAACCTGCACTGATTCATTAATAAGGAGGAAGAAAAAGTGACGAAAAAAGTTTTATTGGTGTATGCCACAATGTCAGGAAATACAGAAGCAATGGCTGATTTAATCGAAAAAGGATTAAAGGAAGCTGGTGCTAGCGTGGACCGGCATGAAGCGATGGATATTGATGCTGAACTCCTTCATGATTACTCGCACATTCTGTTAGGTGCATATACTTGGGGAGATGGTGATCTTCCAGATGATTTTATTGATCTATATGAGGAAATGGAAGAGCTTGATTTGACGGGTAAAGCATTTGCTGTATTCGGTTCTGGAGATACATCTTATGAACATTTTTGCGGAGCTGTGGATTTAATTGAAGAAAAAGTGAAGGAGCTGGGCGGTGATATCGTCCTACCATCCATCAAAATAGAGCTGAATCCAGAAGGAAACGAGGAAGAGGAATTGATTTCTTTTGGGAGACAATTTGTTCATCTTCATCAGCAAGAAGCGGGATAAAGAGGCCCGCTTGTTTTATTTGCCAAGGCGCAGACAATTCTTTCACTTGTCATTAAAACTCTCCTTTGGTACAGTAATGAAGTATAAATTAAGAGGAGGACATACATACATGAAACAAATGGACGCTAATGAAATTATTTCATTTATTCAAAATAGTACAAAATCAACACCTGTGAAAGTCTACATTAAAGGGGACTTAGAAGGTATTGAATTTGGTGAACATGCAAAAACATTTATCACAGGTAATACTGGGGTTGTCTTCGGTGAATGGAGCGAAATTCAAGAAGCTCTAGCATCAAACAAAGACAAAATTGAAGATGTTGTCGTGGAAAATGACCGTCGTAACTCTGCGATTCCTATGTTGGATTTGAAAAACATCAAAGCACGTATTGAGCCAGGTGCAATCATTCGTGATCAAGTGGAAATTGGCGATAATGCAGTCATCATGATGGGGGCATCTATTAATATCGGTTCAGTCATCGGTGAAGGTACGATGATTGATATGAACGTTGTTCTTGGCGGCCGTGCGACAGTAGGTAAGAACTGTCATATCGGTGCGGGATCTGTTCTTGCAGGTGTTATTGAGCCGCCTTCTGCTAAGCCAGTTGTAGTAGAAGATGATGTTGTCATCGGTGCAAATGCTGTTGTTTTAGAAGGTGTGACCATTGGGAAAGGTGCAGTTGTAGCAGCTGGAGCGATCGTTGTGAACGATGTCGAGCCTTACACGGTTGTAGCAGGTACACCTGCAAAGAAAATCAAAGACATTGATGAAAAAACAAAAGGTAAAACTGAAATCAAACAAGAACTGCGTCAGCTTTAATTGACACAATTCGCAGCTGAAGACATAGACGTGGATGATATATCCACGTCTTATTCGTATAGAGGAAAGGAAGCGAGTTCACTTGTTAAATCGTGAGCAATTAATATCCATTCGAAGAGATTTACACCAAATTCCTGAGCTTGGTTTTAAGGAATTTAAAACACAAGCTTACCTCATCAAGCATCTCGAATCGTACCCAACAGATCGAATCGAGATGGAAACATGGCGGACTGGACTTTTTGTGAAAGTAAAAGGGACAAATCCTACGCGCGTCTTTGCGTATCGTGCAGATATGGACGGATTATCTATCCCTGAAGAAACGGGCTACCCATTTCAATCGGTACATGAGGGCAACATGCATGCATGTGGACATGATCTTCATATGACCATTGCTCTTGGTATCATTGATCATTTCGTGCATCAGCCAATCAAAGAAGATCTGCTATTTATTTTCCAACCGGCAGAAGAAGGGCCAGGCGGAGCTGAACCAATGCTTACAAGTGATGTTCTAAAAAAGTGGACGCCAGACTTCATTACAGCGCTGCATATTGCACCTGAATATCCAGTCGGCACGATTGCAACAAAGCCGGGCCTATTATTTGCTAATACGAGTGAGCTTGTGATCGATCTTGAAGGAAAAGGCGGGCATGCCGCATACCCTCATTTAGCAAATGATATGGTGGTGGCTGCAAGTGCACTAGTAGGGCAGCTGCAATCGGTGATTTCACGAAATGTGGACCCTCTTGATAGTGCCGTCATTACAGTTGGCACGATTACAGGTGGCACTGCTCAAAATATCATTGCGCAGCACGCAAAGCTCGATGGAACCATTCGCACGCTCTCGCCAGAGTCTATGGAAAAGGTGAGAAAACGAATTGAAGCACTCGCAAAGGGAATTGAAATTGGCTACGAATGCAAGGCGACCGTTCGATACCCTTCATCTTATTACGAAGTGGACAATTCAAAGGATTTGACAGAGGAATTTATGTCATATGTAGCCGAAGAAGGGCTTGCGAATGTCATTGAATGCAGAGAAGCGATGACAGGAGAAGATTTCGGCTACATGCTGAAAAAATACCCTGGGTTCATGTTTTGGTTAGGGGTAGATTCAGAATATGGACTGCACCATGCCAAGCTGACTCCTGACGAAAATGCGATTGAAACAGCTGTGAACGTCATGACGGCTTATTTTAAAAAGCAAGCAGGTGAATGAATAATCAAATGACCTCCTGTACACCTTATGTACAGGAGGTGTTCTTGATTATGACAAGAATTGGTGTAGAACAATCTTTATCCGATGTAGAAGAGCTTTTGAAGCAAAAAGGGTATGATGTCGTACGTATTCAAAATGAACAGCAAATGGATCAGTGTGACTGCTATGTGGTCACAGGACTAGATTCAAATGTTCTTGGCATTTCAGACACAACGACAAAGGCATCTGTCATTACAGCGTCAGGTATGACGGCTGATGAAATTTGTCAAGAAGTAGAACAGCGTGTTCAATAAAACAAACAAAAGAACCAGGATTTTATGATCCTGGTTCTTTTTGCTCTTTGGCTAGATCAAGTGCTTCTTTCATTTTTTTGCGCAGAATTCGTTCGACACGCCACTGCTCCATCGTTTCAGTTTTTGCAATGATACGAAGGACGAGGGATGAGGAGCCAAATGATTCCACTCCAACGACTTGAGGACCTTCGATGATTTGCGGCATGCTCTCACGAACTTCATCACAGGCTGCTTGCAAAGTGGTGATCATCTGATCCACATTTTCATCTGGGGATAATTCGATATCAACGAGTGCCTGCATCGTCCCTCGTGAATGATTGCTTACATTAAGTATACTTCGGTTCGGAATGAAATGAAGAGTGCCATCAAAGCTTCTAAGCTGTGTTGTTCTCAGTCCAATTTGTTCAACGATCCCATCGAAACCAGCAACCGTTATATACTCGCCGACATCAAATTGTTTTTCCAGCAGTATGAAGAAGCCTGTCACAATATCACTCACTAATCCCTGAGCGCCAAATCCAATGGCAAGTCCTACAACACCTGCCCCAGCCAGCAAGGCGGTTGGGTTATAATGAAATAAGTCGAGGATCATCACAACTAGAATAAAAATCAGCAAGTAGGCGAAAATATTTAAGGTAAGACTTTGCAACGTTTGAGCTCGTGATAAAGAGACATCGTGCTTCTCAGAGAATGCTGAATAGGCACGCTTAATCATCTTGTTTCCAATCGCTTTGATGATAAAATAAATCACAAAAATAGCAATGAGTTTTAGCAAAATCATACTGATATTCATGATGATGGAAACCCAATCTGCTTGTTCAAGTGCTTTCATGATCTTCAAAACCTTTCTATGTATGTGCGAAATGAGAAGCTAATCATTTGTTCCCTTATGCAAGTCATGTTAAACTTTTAATAGTTGGAACGAGAGATTGTGACAAATCGTTAATTAAATTTATTATTAATTAATATTGACTAAAAATCGCTTAAGTATTATAATTATATTTGTGAAGTTATTAACTAAATGAGAATTTAACCTATTGATTCTCATTTTATATACAGCTAAGAAGTCTGTATAAAGATATTATTTTTGGAGGGATTTACATATGGCAGAGCGTTTTGTAGGAAAACAAGCTCCACGTTTTGAAATGGAAGCAGTACTTGCTAATAAGGAATTTGGTAAAGTGAGTTTAGAGGAAAACATCAAGAATGACAAATGGACAGTTCTTTTCTTCTATCCAATGGATTTCACTTTTGTTTGTCCAACTGAAATTACAGCAATGAGCGATCGTTATGATGAGTTTGAAGATTTAGATGCAGAAATCATCGGTGTATCTACTGATACAATCCATACGCATCTTGCTTGGATCAACACAGATCGTAAAGACAATGGTCTTGGAGAATTAAAATACCCACTAGCTGCTGACACAAACCACACAGTATCTAGAGAATACGGTGTTTTAATTGAAGAAGAAGGAATTGCACTTCGTGGTCTATTCATCATTAACCCAGAAGGCGAACTTCAATATCAAACAGTATTCCACAACAATATCGGTCGTGATGTAGATGAGACACTACGTGTTCTTCAAGCATTACAAACTGGTGGACTTTGCCCAGCGAACTGGAAGCCTGGTCAAAAAACACTTTAATTGATAGTTGAAGAAGCAGTCTAACTGATGTTAGACCTTCAGATTGTTGACAAAGGGCTAAAATGTTGTTTATTTTAGCCCTTTGTCTTCTTTTCAGCGTGATAGAAAACCCTTGCAGCCCTAGGAAGGACGAGTACTGGCGCGAAGCGAATGTGACATTCGTGAGCACCAGCACGCAGGACTGACAAAGAATGCGAGGGTTTGTCTACACGCTGGGGTCTAACTGATGTTAGACCTTTTTGTTTCGAGACATACAATGGATGGAGGCGCTTCAAAATGAAATTACGTCAACCAATGCCAGAACTAACTGGTGCAAAAGAATGGTTAAATGGAGAAGTAACAAGAGAAGAATTAATTGGTGATAAACCAACATTGATCCACTTCTGGTCAGTTAGCTGTCACCTTTGTAAAGAGGCGATGCCGCAAGTGAACCAATTCCGTGATGAATACAAGGATCAACTAAACGTGATCGCAGTTCATATGCCACGTTCAGAGGATGACCTAGACCTAGAAAAAATCAAAGAGGTTGCAAATGAGCATGAAATCACACAGCCAATCTTTGTAGACAGCGACCATAAATTAACAGAAGCATTTGAGAACGAATATGTACCAGCTTACTATGTATTCGATAAAACAGGTGCTTTACGCCACTTCCAAGCTGGCGGAAGCGGTATGAAAATGCTTGAAAAACGTGTCAATCGAGTTCTTTCTGAGTCTGAAAAGGCTGCAGAATAGGCTTTCCCCCCATGAATGGGGGTTTTTTCATGGGGAAAAATAGGAGTCATATTGCACTGGATGAATATGATTGTAGGTGGAATGCCTAAGAAAAGAGAAAATGAGGGATTTCATTAAAAAAATTCCCTGAAATAAAAAGGTATTATGACCTATTTACATTTTTATTTTGAAATGAAAATGTAAAGATTTTAACTTTTTACTATTCAGAACGTTTTTGCACAAAAGAAATTTCAGTTTGGTAAATAACTATATAAATCAAGTAGTATAAGCATTTATTCAAAATTTTTACAATATTTTAAAGGTGGTCAAAAGCCTATAGTGGCAATGAAATGGGTGCCGATTTTTCTTCTTTGGCAAAATTTTAGTTGGAAATACCTATCTGATAGCAAACTGTAAAATGATAAAAAAATAGTTGATAAAATTAGTTTTCTAATCTAATATTTACTATAGAATATTTTTTATATGATGAGGGGGAAATCCATTGTTTAATGAGAGGGAAGCGTTACGTTTACGATTGGAACAATTAAATGAAGCAGAAGTAAAGGTCATCCGTGAATATCAAATTGAACGAGATGCGATTTACGCAAAACTAAGAGAATTAGACCGTCAAGGTACAGGTCTCGTCACAGATACAAAAAAAGAAGTGCGTACAGAGAGAAAAACAGATTCACTGCCTGTATTAGCTGAGCTGGCTGCACAAGAAATGAGAAGCTACAATCAGCCTGCGCAAACGCAGTCAAACGTTACATCATCTTTAGGAACAGGTCAGCTAAATGGTGCACCTGTAGGTATTCCTGAAGGATCTACAAGACGCAGAAGAGGCACAGCTAGACCTGGATCAAAGGCAGCTAAGCTTCGTGAAGCTGCAATCAAAACATTAAAGCGTCATAATGCGGCGATTAAAAGCTCTGAACTTCAAAAAGAGATTGAAAAAGAGAGCGGTCTTGAAATTCCAAATATGACAACGTTTATGCAAAGCTTAATTAAAATGTACCCAGAAGTGAAGAAACCTTATCGCGGACAGTATATTTTAGAAGGCGACATTCAAACAGAAGACGAATAAATAAAAAAGAAACTGCTGGGCTTAAATGCCAGCAGTTTTTTCTTGCGTACGTGATGAACTGATCACTTTTTTTGATCAACTGTATAGACAATCTTTCGTTCTTTGGGCATGTTGTCGCGCTGTTTTTTAAATCCATCGATCTTCACTGTCATGACCTCTCCACTCCGCTGCACAGCATCGACTTTTGCCTGGAGCGTTTCTACTTGTTCGTTTAGTTTCTTCAAAATCGGTCCTATTTCTTCGGTTGTTTGCAAAATAGGGTCTTGTGAGAACGGCTCGGCATTTGTTTGGGCTGACTGGTCGATATCAGCAAAATGAGAAGCGATCCATTCCTCGCTTTCGGCTAACTGTTTTTGGTAGCTCGTGAGCGTTTCATAAAAAATGGCTTCTTTTGCTTTTTCGATTTGCAGTAATTTTTCTTGTGTTTCATAAAAACGCTCCTGTAGATGCCGGACGCCTTCTTGTAATAAATGTAGCTCTGCGTTTTTATCGCCTAGAGTTTGCTGCAGTTTTTCAATCACCACGGATAAAGTATTTCCTTTTTTCTCCTCTTTTGCAAGCTGTTTATCTTGGTCTAGTAATCGCTCCTGTAGTTGCTGAGACATTTCCTTATATTTTACAACCTTCAAATGCAATCGGTGCTTTTCCTCTGTTTCTTTTCGTCTATGATAGGTTTCCTTTTGCAGCATTTCATGAAGAAGGACGATTTTATGTAATAATTCCGATTTGCTATAAGAGAGATCCTGTATTTTAGATGATGCTTCGTCTTGGTCAATGGTCATTTCATCCAATTGTTGTTTTAATTGAGTGAAATCCTTTTTCATCTCATGATATTCTTGAGATAGCTTCTTGTTTTTAGCATACGTATATGTGGACTGTAAATCTGAAATCATCTGTTGATATTTGGCCGTTTCAGCTTTTAAAAATAGATTTTCTTGAGACAGATCATGGAATAGGGGAGAAGCATGGCGCCGGTTCATAGGTAGACCCTCCTTATTCATGTTATCAATAAAGTATGCGAAATGAGTGCGATTAGAACAACCATATCAAAGGGGATGAGATGATGAGAATAGTGAATGTGATACTAGCCGGAGGTGCTTCTAGGCGTTTTGGAGAGCCAAAGGCAAGTCATGTCTATCAGGGGAAACCACTATATGAACATGTGAAAGAGCAACTTTTGAAAGGGGAAACCATCATCATCAGTCACCCGAAGCTTCTGCCTTTTTTCAAAGCGAGAGGGGAACAAGCTGTTTGGTTAGATGATGAACAGATGCGTGGGTATGGCCCGCTTGCAGGCATATATACCGCTATGCAAAAGCAAGAAGCAGAGTGGTATTTAGTGACGGCATGTGATATGCCATTCATACGAAAAGAGACAGCCGTCGCTTTATCTTCTTATTGCCATGAGCATGTAGATGCTGTGGTCCCGATGGTGCAGGAAAGATTACAGCCGTTATTTGCGCTTTATCACCGCCGCAGTCTTCCGTTTATTTATGCGTGCTTAAAAGAGAATCAATTAGCTATTAAAGACTTATTACAAAAACTTCACGTCCAGGTTGTTCCAGCCGACGAACTGAACGTGGCACCAAATGAATTTCACAATATCAATAAAAGAAGCGATTTACCTGAAAACGGTATGATATGATACATAAAAACGAGGAGGAGAGAACAATATTGAACGAGCGATATTCAAGGCAAATCTTGTTCCCTCCGGTAGGGGAAAAAGGGCAGTCTGCGCTTGCCGAAAGTCATGTCCTTATTGTTGGAGCTGGTGCACTTGGAACAGCGTCTGCTGAAGGGCTTGTCCGTTCAGGAATTGGTACTTTGACGATTGTAGATCGTGATTATGTCGAATTCTCAAATTTACAGCGGCAGCAGCTGTACACTGAACACGATGCAAAGATGCATGTGCCAAAAGCGGCAGCAGCTAAAAAACGTCTCCAAGAGATCAACCATGAAGTGACCATTCACGCTCTTATTGAAGATGCAGGAGTAGAGCTGTTAAGACCTTTATTCCGAAAGGCAGATATCGTCATTGATGCGACTGATAATTTTGAGACAAGAATGGTGATGAATGACTTATCTTTAGAAACAAATACGCCTTGGATTTACGGTGCCTGTGTGAGCAGTCAGGGAATGTATATGACCATTTTGCCGGGCAAAACACCTTGCTTATCCTGTGTGTTTACCTCAATGCCTGTTGGGGGTTTGACATGTGATACAGCTGGTATTATTTCTCCTGCTGTCCAAATGGTGTCGGCTTATCAGCAAACAGAGGCATTAAAATATTTAACAGGGCATGAAGAGCAAATGGAGCGAAAGTTTGTCACGTTTGATTTGTGGCAGTCGTCTTCGTTTAAAATGGATGTATCTCGTACGAAGCAGGAAAGTTGTCCATCTTGCGGCACAAATAGAACGTATCCATATTTACAGGAACAGCGCAAAAAAACAGCGGTTCTTTGCGGACGTGCCACCGTTCAAATCATATCGAAGGATTTAGAAAACCTTTCATTTCAGCATGTAAAAGAGCGTCTGTCCTCTATTTGTGAGGTGGAAGTGAACGATTTTTTAATTCATATACGCTATGAAAGACACCGTATCGTTTGTTTTAAAGGAGGACGTGTATTAATCCATGGGACAAATGATGAAAAAGTAGCCAATTCATTACTAGCAAGACTGCTAGGCATATAGGAGTGAGAAGTGATGGAAAGACGACAGCCAATTCCAGTAGAAGAGGCAGTAAAGAAAGTCCACCAATTTCAAAAACATGGACAAGTCGAATGGGTTCCTTTAAAGAACAGCCTTGGAAGATGGCTTGCAGAGGATATTTTAGCAGATCACGATGTTCCTGCCTTTGATCGTTCTCCGTATGATGGTTTTGCACTTCGAGCAGAAGATACAAAGGATGCATCGAGCGAGCATCCGGTTGAATTTGAGGTCATTGATCATATAGGGGCAGGTATTGTTTCTGCAAAAACGATCGGCCCTTTTCAAGCGATTCGCATCATGACAGGAGCGAAGATTCCAAAAGGAGCAAATGTTGTGATCATGCTCGAATTGACGAAAACGTTTGAAAAAGACGGTAAATCAATGATGTCACTTAAAAGACCTCTGAAAAAGGGTGACAATATTTCTCGCCAAGGAGAAGAGACCCTCAAAGGGAACGTCATGATCAAAAAAGGCTCAAAAGTAACCCCAGGCGTGACGGCGATATTGGCAACGTTCGGGTATGCGGTTGTGCCGGTCGTCAAAAAACCGGTCATCGGTATCATCTCAACAGGCACCGAGCTCCTACAAGTAAGTGATGCCATGGTGGACGGTAAAATTAGAAATAGTAACCTGAGTATGGTCTACGCCCAGGTTCTTGAAGCTGGAGGAGAACCGCTTGATTTAGGCGGTGTATCCGATGATTTTGATCAAAGCTATGAAGCCGTAAAAGCAGCCTTAAGCAAAGTTGATATGCTCATCACAACAGGTGGTGTATCGGTAGGTGATTTTGACTTTTTACCTGCTATTTATGAAAAACTTGGTGCAGATGTGTTGTTTAATAAAGTGGCCATGAGACCTGGAAGTGTGACGACCGTTGCTGCGTTGCCAAATGGTCAATTGCTTTATGGGCTGTCAGGAAATCCGGCTGCCTGTTTTGTTGGCTTTGAACTATTTGTCAAACCGATCATTTATAAATGGTGTTTGAAAGAAAATCCATTTCCCGTTTTTGCTGAGGCGAAGCTGACACATGATTTTCCAAAAGCCAATCCGTTCACACGATTTGTTAGAGCATCACTTGATTTCGTTGGCAGCCAGCTGAGTGTGACGCCAACAGGTCTTGATAAATCTAGTGCGGTGACATCGATTGCTCATGCTGATTGTTTCATTGTATTGCCCGGAGGAACAAGAGGGTTTAGTGCAGGTGACCAGGTCAGCGTTCTGCTATTTCATCACGAAGGCGGTGCTCCATGTTGGATGACAAATTAAACATTCTACAAGTCGTGGGCTATCAAAATAGTGGTAAAACGACGCTGATCGAAAAATTATGTCAGCTGGCGGATGAAGAAGAAATGCAGCTAGGCTGCTTCAAACATCACGGACATGGCGGAAAGCCAGACCGTCTGTTCAAACAAAAAGATACGGATCGATATGTTCAAGCGGGTGCATTTGCCGCAGGTGTGGAGGGAGAAGGTGAATGTCACTTTTTCATACGGCACATGACATTCGCGCAACTACTCAACATGTGTCAGCATCTTCCTTTAGATGCCGTCTTGATCGAAGGATACAAACAGGCGCCTTACCGCAAAATCCTGTGTGTCAAAGACGAACAGGAACTCATTGATCTTTCAACACTTTCTCATATACAAGCAGCCATTTATTTCAATAAAGAAATACAATTCACTGAGAAATACCCGTTTCCTGTGTTTTCAGCATTTGATAAGCGCGGGATCACATTTGCTTTTAATTTATTGAAGGGGGAAGCCTCGTATGAATGAACTTTTTAACATCACAAAAGAGCCGATTGATGTGAATGAATTGATTCAGCATGTCACAAGACGCAAAGCGGGAGCCATTACGACATTCATAGGCACGGTAAGAGAATGGACAAATGGCAAAAAAACGCTGCGTTTAACATATGAAGCATACATACCAATGGCGGAAAATATGTTGAGTCAAATTGGACAAGAAATTAAAAAACGCTGGCCCGATACAGAAGCTGCTATTGTGCATCGTATTGGCACTCTTGAGATATGTGACATTGCAGTGGCAATAGCTGTTTCATCACCTCATCGGAAAGCTGCATACGAAGCCAATGAATATGCGATTGAACGAATAAAGGAAATAGTTCCTATTTGGAAAAAGGAATACTGGGAAGATGGAGAGGCTTGGATAGGTGATCAGCTTGAAACCGTTTCATACCCGGAAGGAAAACCTAGTACTCTCCAACTTAACGAGAAAGAAGGGAAGCGGCATGATTAGCGTATTATTGTTCGCCGGCCTTGCTGAGAAGGCCGGTAAACAACAAATCATCATTCAAAAAGATCAAACAACGGTTGATGAGATTAAAATAGAATTACAGGAGGTATATGGTGTTGATACTGCACAAAACGTGATGGTTGCAGTCAACGAAATATATACGAGGGGAAATGCTGAAGTGCGTAGCGGGGACACTGTTGCACTCATTCCTCCTGTAAGTGGTGGATAATAGATATTAGAGGACTTGGTTATGGCCGGCGGCTGTAACCAATTTTTTTATGTGTGAAAAGATTGTAGAGGTACTTGGGTATGATCTTCGTAAATAAAACATCCCCGGCGTGCTTTAGAAATGTGAGGATCGAGCTGTTGAATGAGATCATACAATTCGCTGATTCGTCTCACATTGAAATCTGTTCGTGCTTGAAGCTGTTCTTTTAATTCTTTTGTGCTCACAATGCTTCCCTTTTTTTCTTTAATAATATCTACACACCTTGCTGCGTAGTATATTTTGTCATTAGAAGGTCTGCTCTCTTTCATATCAAGTAATTTAAGCTCATGATAAATCAGTTCTCTTTCCTTTCGAAAGTATTGCCATGCTTCTTGTTCCTTTTCATAAAGTAAAATCAATTGCAGTTTCAATTTTTCTCTTAACATTCACTTGACTCCATTTCCACTATCATTTAACCTACCTCTATTTTACATTATATGAAAAAATAACATTTGATCAAGTAAAATCCTTTTATTTTTATTTTTTTAATATGAAAGTATTGTTACTAAAGGCTCATCTGTTCTATAAAAGGCGCTAAACATAGTCCTATAAAGCCGGGATTCATTGAAATTACTAGGAATATTTTAACAAAAAATTGTTGTGTCTAACTGAGACCATCTGAATCCAAAGGAAAAGGATATTTATTCCGAAAGACATGTTGTTTACTTCATAAAATGTTTTTCAGTCAGTAAAATCAGGATTTTTTCATATGAATATGGTCGGTCCAAGTATCATTTGAAGGATGTCGTTCATGAAAATAGAATAATAGATTCAATCCTATCACTATGAAAATAAGAAAATCAAATGATCTATCACTTATTGGCAATCTTTTGATAAAATAGAAACAACAAGAGTATGAAAAAACGTTTCCATACTTACAGCACATGGAGAGGATGACATTTGATGAAAGAAACAACGCAAAAACCCACAATTATAGGCGTAAGCACAAGACCATCAGAGCATTTAAAAAGAGTGTGGGAGCAGCCATTCGTTTGGTGGCCTTTATCATGTGTGCTTGTATTAACAGTTGTTGTCACTTATTTGTCTCAGCTAGTGAATGAAGGAATGTGGGCAGATTTAATTTTACCAATCCCTTTCGTTTATGTGATCACGCTCATTGGTTTGGTCATTGGGATTGTCATTAATACTGCCGTATACAAGTTCATCGTCTTTTTAGCAAAAGGTGATGCAACGTTTCAGCAGCTATTTTCAGGTGTGCTTTATATCACACCTATTACGATCATTGGTACGATCATTTCTCATTTAGCGATCATTATGTTTCATGTGCCAAAAGATATCACTATTACCTCATTAAACGCATTCATTCGAATGTCTGGTTCATGGCATGCTGTGTTAGGAAATATTGACCTTTTTGTGATCTGGAATCTTGTTTTAACAGGCTTTTTATTGATCAAGGTCGGCCGCATTTCGCCAAGAATATCTTGGATTATTGTGAGTGTCTTTTATGTATTATCTTTAATTTTTCAATATGTAGGAACTACGATCACCATCAACATGCAGTAAGCTGGAGGTAGAATGTTTTTATGAGAAAGAAAATCATCATCGGATCCATTATCATTATTGTGATTGGTCTATTTATTGGATTTAATATTGCAAAAAACCAATCAAAGCCTGCTTCTACGGCATCATTTAAAACAGTCCAACTTGCATCAAAAGAAATAACCTCTAAGGTGATGACGCCTGGAACACTTTCATTCTCGGAGGAGCAATTTATTTATACAGAAGAGGAGAAGGGAAGCCTGAATCATATCGCTGTGAAAGAAGGAGAAAAAGTGAAAGCTGGAACACCGCTCCTTACATATGAAAATAAGGAACTGGAGCTTGAAGAACAGCAGCAAGCACTTGCGGCTGAATCAAGTACACTAAAGCTTGAACAATTACAAAATAGACTCAATTCATTAGATGAAAATCAGGGAAAAAAGGCGGGCTCTGATTCGAAAAACGAGCGAGATCAGCTTGAACTCGAACTCAAAGCTGCTGAATTAGAGCAAAAACAAGCGGAGCTTAACCAAGAAAAAGTAAAGGCACAAATAGAAGATTTAACGATACATAGCAAAATTGAAGGAACAGTCATCTCCATCGAGCAAGATGCTGGCGCAGGGAAGCTAGAAGAGAGACAGCCGGTAATCCATATTGCCAATGAGAAAAAAATGATTGTACGAGGCTTAATCAGTGAGTATGATGCTATGAAAGTCAAAAAGAAACAAAAAGTAAAGGTAACGTCTGATGTCATTCGCGGAAAGAGTTGGCAAGGAGTGGTGAAAAAAGTGGGCGCTGTGCCTGCCCAGTCAACAGCAGAAACAGCTGCTAGTGATCAAACCGTACAATATCCAGTCGAAATTGAAATAAAAGGGAAAAAGCCGGATGCAAAACCAGGCTTTAAAATGATCATGGAAATTGAAACGGACAAGCGTCAAGTGCACACAATTCCTGAAACAGCTGTGAAAAAAGAGAAAGATGGTTCATACGTTTATGTTGTTGAAAAGAATGCACTGAAGAAAGTAAAAGTGACATTAGGTGAAACGTCAGGTCAAGATCTTGAAGTGACGAAAGGTTTAACAAAAGAAGATCAAATCATTGCAGAGCCATCAGATGATATGTATGACGGAATGGAAGTGAATGCTGAATGATTCAGCTTTCAAACGTGACAAAAAGCTACGAAGTCGCTGAGGAGACATTTGATGTATTAAGTGAAGTGGACCTCGTCATTGGTAAAGGCGAGTATATGTCCATTATGGGCCCGTCCGGCTCTGGGAAATCAACGTTAATGAATATCATTGGCTGTCTGGACCACCCGACCTCCGGACAGTACCATTTTCAAGGTATGGAGCTGTCGGCAGCAAAGGATCAAGAACTGGCAGTGATTCGAAATCGATCCATTGGTTTTGTTTTTCAACAATTTTATTTACTGCCTAGATTAAATGCGAGGCGAAATGTTGAACTTCCGATGATTTACGCTGGTATCAGTCAAAAGGAAAGAAAAGAACGTGCGGAAATGGCACTTGAAAAGGTTGGTTTGGCAGATCGAATGAAGCATATGCCAAACGAGTTGTCAGGGGGTCAAAAGCAAAGAGTAGCCATCGCACGTGCGATTGTCAATGAGCCGGAGCTTATCTTGGCAGATGAACCAACAGGCGCTCTTGATTCAAAAACGAGCGGCTCGATTATGGAACAGTTTACAAAGCTCAATGAGGAAGGAACAACGGTTGTGCTCGTTACTCATGAAGAAGAAATAGCTGCGTATACAAACCGGATAGTCGTTGTGAGAGATGGACGCCTCGCTCAAGATAGATTGATACAAGGAGACGAATGAATGAAACTCTTTGAAAATATCAAAATAGCGCTGAATTCTGTCCTTGCTCATAAATTGCGGTCTATTTTAACGATGCTTGGCATTATTATTGGGGTTGGCTCGGTGATTGCAGTCGTTGCCATCGGTCAAGGCGGCGAGCAAATGCTGAAAGAATCAATTTCAGGGCCAAACAATACCATTGATATGACCTATACACCCTCTGATGAGGAGTTAAATGCGAATCCGAATGCGTTATTTGAAGCCACATTTACTGAAGAAGACATTCAAAGTGTTCAAGCATTGAATGGGGTTAAACAGGTTGCCTCCTCCACGGCACAAGGCATGCAATTAAGATTCCAAGATACAACAATAGATGCAACGGTCAATGGGATTAATGAAGGTTACACGAATGTACACTCGTTACATATAGCAGAAGGACAGGACTTACGTGAAATCGATTTTAGGAGCGGAAGAAGGGCAGCTGTTATTTCAGAAGGGATACAAAAAGAATTGTTTAATGGAGAGAAGGCAGTAGGCGAGTTGATTTGGATGAATGGACAGCCGGTTGAGGTGATCGGAGTTCTAGCAAAACAGGAAGGGCTGTTTTCATTTGATATGAATGAAATATATGTCCCTTTTGCAATGCTGACAACTGCATTTGGTGTGAAAGAATATGATAAGTTGTCTATTCAAGTCGCACATGTTGATCAAATGAAAGAAGTAGGAAAGAGTGCGGCTGCACGCTTAAATGAAAATCACCATACAGAAAATGCTTACGAAATGATCAATCTGGAAGAGATTGCAGCAGGCATTGGTCAGATTACGTCTGTCATGACAACAATCATTGGCTCAATTGCTGGTATCTCATTACTTGTCGGCGGCATTGGTGTCATGAATATTATGCTCGTATCTGTCACAGAAAGAACAAGAGAAATTGGAATTCGAAAGGCACTTGGGGCAACTAGGGCTCAAATACTCGTTCAGTTTTTAATTGAGTCTGTCGTCCTTACACTGATCGGTGGGTTACTTGGAATCGCGCTTGGCTTAGGAGGTGCTTCACTTGTGTCACTGTTTGCAGGGTGGCCCTCTCTTGTATCGTGGCAAATCGTATGTGGAGGCGTCCTATTTAGTATGCTCATTGGTATTATTTTTGGACTGATTCCTGCCAATAAAGCAGCGAGGCTCGATCCTATTGAATCACTTAGATATGAATAATCCTAAAGTTAACGTTCAAGGTGCTGACAAGAAGGTAGAACGAGATATGTTGCCTGCTGTTCCGCACCTGAAGCCTTTATGCAAAACGCATAAAGGCTTTTTTTCGTTCAATTGAATGAAATGAAAAATGATAGAAATGCTAATATCATGACTTTCTTCTCAATGTCACATATTTTTCAGTTTACAAATGGTACATATAAAGGTAAGATGACCATTGTGAAAGATTTTGATAGTTATTGAATGTATTTGATTGTTTTGTATTGATAATGTTGAAAAAAGCGATTACAATAAAGGTGCGCGCAAAATGAATACGTTTTCAAAAGGGGGTGTTTTCAATGCTAACACCAGAAAGACATCAACTCATTATCGACTATTTAGAAGAAAACGATGTCATCAAAATACAGGACTTAACGATTATGACGGATGCGTCTGAATCTACAATTAGAAGAGATTTGTCAGCCCTCGAAGAAAAAGGTTTTCTTAAAAGAGTTCATGGAGGAGCTGCTAAAATATCTAGTATTCGTCTTGAGCCAGATGTGTTTGAGAAATCTGCCAAAAACCTTCATGAAAAGTCATTGATTGCAGAGGCAGCTGCATCACTTTTAAAACAAGGCGATTGTATTTACTTAGATGCTGGTACGACAACACAGCAAATGATTGACTTTATCGATCCAGATCAAGATATCGTGGTGGTGACAAATGGTGTCATGCACATTGAAGCACTCATGAGAAAAGGCATTTCTTTTTACCTGATAGGCGGATCAGTGAAACATCGAACAGGAGCCATGGTGGGAGCCGCAGCTTTGACAGCTATGGAAAATTACCGTTTTGACAAAAGCTTTGTTGGGACGAACGGCATTCATCCCGAGGCAGGGTTTACAACACCTGATCCAGAAGAAGCGCTCATTAAAAAAAGAGCTATAAAGCAGGCGAAAAAAACCTACATTTTAACAGATGCCTCAAAGTTTGGCGAAATATCGTTTTCAACCTTTGCTAGTTTACAGGAAGCCACCATTATCACAAACGACGCAAAAGAGGATTCATTCGATAATTACCATGAAAAAACGGTTATAAAGGTAGTGAAAACATGATTTATACAGTTACTTTAAACCCATCAGTTGATTACATCGTACACGTGGAGGATTTTGCGGTCGGCGGTTTAAATCGTTCAATCTATGACAAAAAATATCCAGGTGGTAAAGGAATCAATGTCTCAAGGCTTTTAAAACGGCACGGTGTTGAATCAAAAGCACTTGGATTCATTGGCGGTTTTACAGGCAAATATATTCAAGACTTTTTACAAAACGAACAATTACAAACAGCCTTTCATGAGGTGTCAGAAGATACACGTATCAATGTGAAACTAAAAACAGGCGAAGAAACGGAAATCAATGGGCTCGGTCCAAGTATTACTGAAGCACAGTTCGATTCGTTTTTATCCCAATTCACTTCATTAACAGAAGGCGATGTCGTTGTATTAGCAGGCAGCATTCCTTCTTCGCTGCCTCATAACACATATGAGCGCATTGCTGAAGTATGTGCGAAGCAAGGGGTAAGAGTAGTACTTGATATTTCTGGAGAAGCCTTAAAAAAAGCAGCAGATCTGAAACCATTCTTAATGAAACCAAACCATCATGAGTTAGGTGAAATGTTTGAAACCAGTATTTCATCTGCAGAAGAAGCCATTCCTTATGGGAAAAAGCTGTTGGAACAAGGTGCTGAACATGTCATTGTATCTATGGCTGGAGACGGCGCTCTCTTATTCAGTAAGGAAGGGATCTTTCAATCTAATGTTCCAAAAGGCAAGCTGATCAACTCAGTTGGTGCAGGTGATTCAGTCGTTGCAGGATTCTTAGCTGGCGTTTCTAAAGGCCTTTCCATAGAAGAATCATTTAAGCTTGGCGTCACATCAGGAAGTGCTACAGCATTTTCTGAGGAACTTGGAACAAAAGAGCTTGTCGATACATTATTGCCACAAGTAAAAGTCACACGCATTTAAAGGAGGAGTCATCATGAAAATTACAGAACTACTCACGAAGCATACGATTAAGCTTCAATTAGACAGCCAGCAAAAAGAAGCCGTTATTGAAGAACTGGTCACTGTATTAGATACAGCTGGTAAATTAAATGATAAAGAAGGCTACAAAGCAGCTGTTGTTAATCGTGAAAAACAAAGCTCTACGGGAATCGGAGAAGGAATTGCGATTCCTCATGCGAAAACAGCAAGTGTGAAAGAACCTGCTATTGCATTTGGTCGTTCAACAGCTGGTGTAGATTATGAATCATTAGACGGACAGCCAAGTCATCTTGTCTTTATGATTGCAGCAACTGAAGGCGCAAACAACACGCATTTAGAAGCACTTTCTCGTTTATCCACACTTCTCATGCGTGAAGAGATCCGAAAGCAACTTCTTGAAGCGGCTACTGAAGATGAAATCATTGAAATTATCAATACACATGATAAAGACGATGAAGAAGAAGAGGAAGTCAAAGAGGAACCGGCTGCACCGGGAAAACCTGCTAAAATTTTAGCGGTGACAGCTTGTCCAACAGGCATCGCGCATACATTTATGGCCGCAGATGCTTTGAAAGAAAAAGCAAAAGAAATGGGCGTTGACATTAAAGTTGAGACAAACGGTTCTAGTGGAATTAAACATGCCCTGACAGCAAAAGAAATTGAAGAAGCGCCAGCTATTATTGTGGCAGCTGATAAACAAGTGGAAATGGAACGCTTTAAAGGCAAACATGTCATTGAAGTACCTGTGACAGCTGGAATTCGCCGTCCGCAAGAATTGATCGAAAAAGCCATCAATCAAGATGCGCCGATTTATAAAGGTTCAGGCGGCAGTTCTTCAAAAGATGAAAATGAACCGTCAGGTAAGGGAAGAAGTGGATTCTATAAGCACTTAATGAGCGGTGTAAGCAACATGCTTCCGTTTGTTGTTGGGGGCGGTATCCTCGTTGCGATTTCATTCTTCTGGGGAATTAACTCAGCTGACCCTAAAGATCCTTCTTTCAATTCATTTGCAGCTGTATTAAAAGGAATTGGCGGAGATAATGCACTTGCCTTAATCGTTGCTGTATTAGCTGGATTTATCGCAATGAGTATTGCAGATCGTCCAGGTTTCGCACCAGGTATGGTTGGCGGATTCATGGCCTCAGCAGCAGGTGCTGGATTCTTAGGCGGATTGATTGCTGGTTTCCTTGCTGGTTACATCGTGGTGCTACTCAAAAAAGTATTCACTTTTGTACCACAGTCGCTCGATGGTATTAAACCAGTTCTGCTCTATCCATTGTTCGGTATTTTCTTTACAGGGATTATCATGCATTACATCGTCAACACACCTGTTAAAATGGTCATGGACGGATTAACACACTGGCTTGAATCACTTGGTACTGGAAACCTTGTATTAATGGGGATTATTTTAGCTGGTATGATGGCCATTGATATGGGTGGTCCGATTAACAAAGCGGCCTACACATTTGGTCTTGCGATGATTGCTGCTGGCAACTATGCACCGCATGCTGCGATTATGGCAGGTGGAATGGTGCCGCCTCTAGGAATTGCCCTAGCGACAACGATCTTTAGAAACAAATTCTCTAAACGTGACCGCGAAGCAGGTATTACATGCTACTTCATGGGAGCTGCGTTCATTACGGAAGGGGCGATCCCGTTTGCAGCGGCAGATCCTCTGCGCGTCATTCCTTCAGCTGTGATTGGTGCAGCAGTTGCAGGTGGATTAACAGAATTCTTTAGAGTGACGCTTCCTGCACCGCACGGCGGACTATTCGTTTTCTGGGTAACAAACCATCCAGTTCTTTACATCATCAGCATCTTAATCGGTGCCATTGTTACAGCGCTACTTCTCGGAATTCTAAAAAAACCAGTCCGACAAGAAGCTTAATTTGAAAAGAAGCATCGTGAAGAGCGGTGCTTCTTTTTGTTTAATCATCAGCAAATTGGGAAAAAATATCTAAATGAATGGTTGTCTTGTGAATTTTTAAATGACATGTGATAAAGTAAAGTTATTCAATTCGCGTTTCAAGTCTTTTAGCAGAAAGTCTTAGGAGGAAGCAGTATTTTGAACGAAGAAAACAAACAAAACGAAAATGACATTCAATCTGATGGGAAACAAGCCAAAACAGAGAAGAAAAGTTCTCTGTTTGAATGGATCAAAGCCATTTTAATTGCACTTGCCCTCGTCCTCATCATCCGTACGTTTATTTTTGAGCCGTATGTGGTGGAAGGAGAGTCAATGGAACCAACCCTTCATGATGGAGAAAAGCTGTTTGTTAACAAAACCATCAACTATCTCGGTGGAGTCAAACGTGGTGACATCGTGATTATTAATGGAAAAGACGGTCAGAAAATTCATTATGTCAAACGATTGATCGGCCTTCCAGGCGACACGATTGAAATGAAGGATGATACGCTTTACATTAATGGTAAAAAAGTAGATGAGCCTTATTTAAAAGAGAACAAGGCGCATGCCAAAGAGTATGAGGTACATTTAACAGGAGATTTTGGTCCAGTGAAAGTACCGAAAAACGATTACTTTGTTATGGGTGACAACAGACTGAATTCCATGGACAGTCGAAATGGACTCGGACTCATTGAAAAGGATCGGATTGTCGGCACATCAGAATTTGTTTTCTTCCCATTTGGCGATATTCGACAAACACAATAAACACACCTTTCTCATTGCGTAAGAAAGGTGCTTGAATGGACGACCCTTCATGTAGGGTCGTTTTTAATTTGGTGTGAGCATCGTGACAATGATGACAATGGCCAAAACAGAAGCGAAAACGGACCCGGTAATCGCCACAACAGAACGGAATAATCCAATTTTCACATTGTCTTTTCCGCGCTTTTGTAAAAACCGTTTTGAAAAGATATGGACCAGTGTGTAAATGAGGACAAGTCCAATATAAAGGCCAAAGTCTCTTGCATTAAAGCCAGTCGCTGATAAATAAATGCCCATAAAGAAAATCAATAAACAGTATTCCATGAGTGTGAGTAATCTCAAATCGCCCGAACTCCTTCAACAAAAACATTCCCACTTATTATACCATATTGGACAAAAAGCCTTTGTTCTTAGCGAGAGACGTTTCTATCAATCGTTATTCATGTTATACTTCATATTGATGAATGAGTGATGGAGGATTAATAAATGATTGCAGTGAATAATGTTAGTTTGCGATTTGCCGATCGTAAATTATTTGAAGAAGTAAATATTAAGTTCACTCCTGGCAACTGCTACGGACTAATTGGTGCCAATGGAGCTGGTAAATCAACGTTCTTAAAGATTCTTTCTGGAGAAATTGAAGCTCAAACGGGCGATGTTCATATGAGTCCTGGTGAACGTTTAGCGATTTTAAAACAGAACCACTTTGAATACGAAGAGTTTGAAGTGTTAAAAGTCGTCATCATGGGTCACAAACGTCTATATGATGTGATGCAGGAAAAAGATGCGATTTATATGAAACCTGATTTCTCAGATGAAGACGGGATTCGTGCAGCAGAGCTTGAAGGTGAGTTTGCTGAGTTAAACGGATGGGAAGCGGAAAGTGAAGCTGCGATCCTATTAAAAGGTCTTGGCATTCCAGAGAGCCTACAATCGAAGAAAATGTCTGAGCTTGGCGGATCTGAAAAGGTAAAAGTATTGTTAGCACAAGCTTTATTCGGTAAACCTGACGTTCTCCTTCTCGATGAGCCAACGAACCACTTGGACTTACAAGCGATCCAGTGGCTGGAAGAGTTCCTCATTAACTTTGAGAATACCGTCATCGTCGTATCGCATGACCGTCATTTCTTAAACAAAGTATGTACGCATATTGCAGACCTTGACTTTGGAAAAATTCAAGTGTATGTCGGAAACTATGATTTCTGGTATGAATCAAGCCAGCTGGCATTAAAACTCAGCCAGGATGCCAACAAGAAAAAAGAAGAACAAATTAAGCAGCTTCAAGAATTCGTTGCTCGGTTCAGTGCGAACGCATCTAAATCGAAGCAAGCGACATCAAGAAAGAAATTGCTTGATAAGATTTCGCTAGATGACATTAAACCATCTTCTCGTAAATATCCTTATGTTCATTTTGCGCCAGAGCGTGAAATCGGAAATGACGTCCTTCAAGTAGAAGGTCTATCAAAAACGATTGACGGTGTAAAAGTACTGGATAACGTCAGCTTTATTATGAATCGTGAGGATAAAATTGCGTTCTTAAGCCGTAATGAGCTTGCTGTCTCTACTTTATTTAAAATCCTTGCTGGTGAAATGGAGCCAGACAGCGGGACGTTTAAATGGGGCGTGACAACATCTCAAGCCTTTTTCCCTAAAGACAACAGCGAATATTTTGAAGGAAGCGATTTAGATCTTGTTGATTGGCTTCGTCAATATTCACCTAATGATCAAAGTGAAAGCTTCCTGCGTGGTTTCTTAGGCCGTATGCTTTTCTCTGGGGAAGAAGTGAAGAAAAAAGCAAGCGTCTTATCAGGTGGAGAAAAGGTTCGTTGTATGTTATCAAAAATGATGCTGTCTGGAGCGAATATTTTGCTGTTAGACGAGCCGACGAACCATTTAGACCTAGAGTCCATCACAGCGCTGAATAACGGTCTAATGAGCTTTAAAGGGGCTATGCTCTTCTCGTCTCATGACCATCAGTTTGTTGAAACAGTTGCAAACCGGATTATCGAAGTGACGCCAAATGGCATCGTTGATAAACAAACAACTTATGATGAGTTCTTATCAGATCAAGAGATTCAAAAAAGACTACAAGAGCTGTATGCATAAACATAAAGAAAAGACATCCACATGAGGATGTCTTTTTTCTTTAAAAAGCCCAATTTCCATTTCGGAAAATCGGTTCACGTTTACCATCTTTTGTGATTCCATCAATATTCATTTCCTTTGAACCAATCATGAAATCGACGTGTGTAATACTGCTGTTCACACCAGCTGCGTCTAATTCCTCTCGTTTCATCTCTTTACCGCCTTCGATATTAAATGCATAACCGCTGCCGATGGCAAGGTGATTGGATGCATTTTCATCGTAAAGTGTATTGTAATAGAGGATATTTGAGTTAGAAATTGGTGAATCATCTGGTACAAGGGCAACCTCACCTAGATAATGTGAGCCTTCATCTGTTTCAACGAGAGAGGTTAAAATGTCTTCGCCCTCTTTTGCTTTCACATCTACAATACGCCCATTTTCAAAGGTTAACGTAAATTCATCGATAATGTTTCCTGCATAACTAAGTGGCTTAGTGCTAGAGACAGTTCCGTTTACACCATCTTTTTTAGGTACGGTAAAGACCTCTTCTGTCGGCATATTGGCCATGAATGATACGCCGCGTTCACTCACGCTGCCAGCACCTACCCAAATATGCTGCTCTGGAAGTTCAATCGTTAAATCTGTACCTGGTGCTTCATAGTGCAGCTTGTGGTAGTGACGTTCATTTAATACTTTTACTTTTTCATTTAGTGATTCATCATGCTTTTTCCACGCTTCAACAGGATCTGGCTGATCAGCGCGGGCGACTTTAAAGATTTGATCCCATAATAATGCAACAGCTTCTTCATCTGCATGCTCAGGGAAAATCTTTTTCGCCCAATCTTTTGATGCAGCCCCGACGACTGTCCATGCAACTTTGTCAGATTGAACGTATTGACGATATGTATGAAGTGCTGAACCTGCAGCTTTTTGCTGTGAAGCAATTTTTTTCGAGTCAATGCCACTTAGAAGATCAGGGCTTTCTGACAAGATCGTAATAAAAGCACCGCCACGTTTTGCGATGGTTTCCATCATCTGTGCTTCCCATTCTGGAAATTGCTCAAACACATCTTGTGGGGCATGTTCATATTTTAAACGGGTCAGAACACCATCACTCCAGCGGATATGTACGTTTTTCGCTCCACGCTCATATGCGTGTTTTGCCACAAGGCGGACAAGGTCTACAGATTCAGTGAACGCAGATACGACCACTTCTTGACCACTTTGAACATTTACACCTACTTCAACGATGGTTTTTGCATATTGATCTAGTTGTTTTTCAAATGAACTCATAAAAAAACCCTCCTTTAGTCATGTTCATCATATCAGATTTAAGACCGAAAAGGAAAATGGGGAGCCGTCCCGAAGCAAAATAAAAAAGCCGCTTTCGTGCGGCTTTTTTAGCGGTTCAGTTGTTTCACAGGCTGTGCATTAGAAGGGGGCATATGTGAAAACGACAGGCTCATTCCTCCTAAAATAATACCGGTTAAAATGACTGTGACAACGACCCGTTTACCTAAATCAAGCAACATGTTCTTCCTCCTTCACGTTTATCCATTCATCACGATATGATCGAAATGAAGAAAAAAGAAGTAGAACATGAAGATTATTTTAATGTTTTTTGCAATTTGTCGATTACTTCTAATGAACGACCTGTTCCAATTGCGACAGATTCAAGAGGATTTGCTGCGATATGAACTGGGACGACAATTTCTTGAGAGAGCCATTCTTGAATGCCGTTTAATAGTGCACCACCGCCAGTTAGAATGACGCCACGATCTACGATATCACCACTCAGTTCTGGAGGGCTGTCTTCTAATGTAGCCCGAATCGCCTCTAAAATATGAAGAAGTGATTCTCGCATAGCACCTTGAATTTCTGTTGATTCAAGTGTAATTGTTTTTGGAAGACCTGTGACAAGGTCGCGTCCACGAACTTCTAATGACTCAGGTTCGTGTTCAATGAGTCCATAACCAATTTCCATTTTTACCTGCTCAGCTGTCCGTTCACCGATCAGTAAATTGTATTTCTTTCTCACAAAAGTAATGATATCTTCATCCAGTTGATCTCCGCCAATTCGGATCGAGTGGCAAGAGACAACTCCGCCAAATGAAATGATCGCTACCTCTGTCGTTCCTCCGCCAATATCTACAACGACGTTGGCAACAGGCTCGTCCACCGGGAGATCAGCACCGATTGCAGCTGCGACGGGTTCTTCAATTAAATGCACATGCTTTGCCCCACAATTTTTGACAGCATCGCTGATCGCGCGGCGTTCGACAGCTGTTGAACCTGATGGTGTACAAACAACCACAGTCGGCTTTCTAAAGGTAAACCCAATATTTTTTCCTGCTTTTTTCATAATTTGTTTGAGTAAATCGGTTGTCATATCATAATCAGCGATGACACCATCTTTCATCGGACGGATCGCTACAATTTTTCCAGGTGTTTTCCCAATCATCTCTTTTGCTTCTGACCCCACTGCAAGGACAGTTTTTGTTTCCGTATCTACTGCCACAACGGATGGTTCATTGAGAATAATTCCTTTATTTTTACTGTAAACCAATATGTTAGCTGTTCCTAAATCAATTCCAATTTCGGCATTTTGAAACATGTTTTCACCCAATCTCTATTTTTGCTGTTTTAAACAATTTTACATTTAAAAGTTCAGAGGGTTGAGGTCATTTGTGGGGGTTTGTGATCACCTTGAAATGAATCTGTAAAATTCAAGTCTCATTTTGACAATCACAATAAATTTTCCCTTTGGTTTTTCGATTTTGAAAAAAATTTTTATGCAGGAGAAACCTTTTAAGAATCTCTTACGTCTACGATATATCAATTGGTGAAAAACAGATTGATCTTGAGCTAATGAAAGAAAGAGGGAACGAAATTGAAATCTATCGGAGTTGTAAGAAAAGTAGATGAACTAGGGCGTATTGTGATGCCAATCGAATTGAGAAGAGCACTTGATATCGCTATTAAAGACAGTATGGAATTTTTTATAGATGGAGATAAAATCGTCTTGAAAAAATATCAGCCAGAGGGCGTCTGCCTGATGACTGGTGAGATTACTTCTGAGAACCACGAGTATGGAAATGGTCAAATTACATTAAGCGCTGAAGGCGCAGAACTACTGCTAAAAGAGCTTCAAGAAGCCCTTCAGCAGTAAATAAAAATAGCCTGTTCTCTCCCATTGTGCTGAGAGCAGGCTATTTTTTCTAAAAAAGTTCCTTAAAAATGCCGCATCTCCCTCAAAAAATAAGTGGAAAATGGTACAATTGACAAAGAATCTCAGGGCGGCAGGTGGAATTATTTGAACAAAACATATCAAGTACGGATCCTGTTATCCGTTCTTGCATTTATATTAATTTTGAGCTGGGATTTCTTTTATTATCTTAGCGGCTATCACATTAATTGGCCGCTCGATCTAGCCTTTACAGTCGTTGTTTTGGCCGGTATTTGGAGCATCTCAGGCTATGTGGACCGGTTGAATTTGCTTGTATCAGATTTAAATAAACGAGAAAAAGAAGCACACGAACTGACAGAGCGGCTGAATCGAATAACAGATAACTTGCAAGAAATCGTCTTTGAAACCAATGAAAAAGGTGAAATCATTTTTTTAAATCAAGCATGGAAACAAATGACGGGTTACGACATAGAGGAGTGTCTAGGTACGATGTATAATCAGTACTTTGATCAAGAAGAGCATGTCGTTCAGCATTTGTTGTCTGTGATCAAAGAGCATAAGGATGAGGGGCGGGTGGAGCTGCAGCTTCTCCATAAAGAAGGAAAAAAGGTATGGGGAGATGTGCATTATAAGCTTTATTTCGATGAACAGCACCAGTTTACTGGAGGTATTGGAACGGTTGCAGATATCACGAAACAAAAGCAGGCAAAGCTTGAACTTGAAAGATCAAATCAGCAATTACAAATGCAGGCACAAAAGCTGGCTGTTGCAGGACAAATAGCTGCTGGCATTGCCCATGAAGTCAGAAATCCGCTCACCTCAGTCAATGGATTTTTGCAGCTGATGAAAACGCAATATCCTGAAAGAACCGATTATTTTGATATCATCTTTTCTGAAATTAAACGCATTGATTTTGTTTTAAGTGAGCTGCTTGTCTTAGCAAAACCTCAATCGGTTCAATTTCAAGAAGTACAGCTCCATGATTTGCTAGAGCAGGTGATTACGTTATTAAAGACCAATGCCGTTCTTTCAAATATTGATCTCAAACAGCCATTTAAAAAGCAGGATGCTGGCACGATATTAGCAGACGCCAATCAAATGAAGCAACTGTTCATTAACTTAATCAAAAATGCGATCGAGGCGATGCCTGAAGGCGGCAGTATATACATATCAACAGAAAAAGTGATGAATGAATGGAAAATCACGATTCAAGATGAAGGAAAAGGAATGTCCGAAGAGGACATTCTGAAAATATATGATCCTTTCTTTTCGACTAAAAAAGAAGGTACAGGACTTGGTTTAACGATCTGTGCGACGATCTTAAAAGATCACCATGGAAGAATGGATGTAAAGAGCGAGCTCAGCAAAGGGACGGCTTTTGATATTTACTTACCTGTGTATCAAAAAAGCAGATAGTAGCAAGGTGAGAGGATGTGATGTGTGATGACGAAGGAGACAAAGACGTTATTTGTGTATGGGACACTTTTAAAGCACGAAAAGTATCACGAGACATTGATGAAAGAAAGCAGTCCATTAGCAGCATCTGCTTGGATAAAAGGGAGACTGTACGATACAGGTGAGGGTTACCCTGTGTGTGTTGTCTCGGAACAAAACACAGTATATGGTGAATTGTATGAGGTCAGTGATGAAACGCTGCATAAGATAGATGAGCTAGAGGAAGGGTATGACCAGCAGGAAATAGAGGTTATGACAGACCAGGGGCCAAGGTCAGCCGTTGCTTATACAATATGTAAGCAGAAGGCATCGAGTCTAAAGGAGATTGAAAGCGGCTGCTGGAAGTCATATCAACTATGGGAGCGCAAACCGTCTTCCTTCTATTATTTTGCCTATGGGTCCTGTATGGATGATGCAAGGTTTAAGCTTGCGAAAGTGGAACATTATTTCAAACAAATCATCGGCGGCGGCACACTTGATCGTTTTACCACAAGGTTTACATTGGTGCGCCCTGATGGATCAAGAGCAGATTTGGTAGAAGACGGCGGAGAAACAGAGGGTGTTCTATATGAAGTACCTTTTGATGCCATTCGTTATTTGTACAAACGAGAAGGTGTAAATGAAGGGACTTATCGTCCAGCATTTGTCGATGTCACAGTAGGTGATCAAGTGTATGAGGACTGCTTGACGTTTCTCGTTTTAAAAAAGAGCGAAGAAATTGCGCCTCCTGGTCATTATCGCAGTGAAATCGAAAAAGGAGCAGACCTTTACTTAAGTGAAGCGTTCCGTAAAAAAATACGGTCGCATATGGATTCATTAATGAAACCGTAGTAAAATGCATGGTAAGTGATATAAAAGGAGTCTGAACATGAAAAAGGAATATGCAGTCATTGGTCTTGGACGCTTCGGCGGAAGTATCTGCAAGGCGCTAAGCGAAGAAGGACTTGAAGTCATGGCCATGGATATGAATGAAGATCGTGTGAACGAATATGCTAAAATTGCATCACATGCCGTGATTGGTGATTCGACGGACGAATCTGTCCTAAAAAACCTAGGCATCCGCAATTTTGATCATGTGATCGTGGCGATAGGTGAAAACATTCAGGCGAGTATTTTAACAACGATTATGCTGAAAGAGCTTGGTGTCAAAATGGTCACAGTGAAAGCTCAAAATGACTACCATGAAAAGGTTTTGAATAAAATTGGTGCGGACCGTATTGTCCATCCTGAACGAGACATGGGCAGACGGATTGCACATAAAATTATTTCTAACAACGTGCTTGATTATTTAGAGCTGTCAGATGAGTACAGCCTCATTGAAATCGTCGCCAACAGCAGACTTGCTGGGCACTCTTTGTTAGATCTCGACATTCGTGCAAGGTACGGGATCAATATCGTGGCAATTAAACGCGGGAAAGAAGTGATCGTTTCACCGCTCGCAGATGAAATGATTCAAAAAGAAGATATCCTCATTGTCATTGGGGCAGTGGCAGATATCGGGCGCTTTGAAAAACGGGAAATGCAGAACGACTATTAAACACTCCGAGAAGGGGTGTTTTTTTGCTTTAGAAGTGTACATATTGGGCGGACATTGTGGGAGAGCACAAAGTGGAAAAGAGCCGTTTACTTTCTAAAAGAACAGCAAAATAGAACATGGTTATTTTTCAGCCAATTATCACTATTCAGAAATAAAAATCAATCTTTTGATATGGTTGATTTTCTCTAAATGTCATTGACTGGGCAAACAGATTCGTTTACGATAAGAAACATTATATTGTTTACTCGGAGGAGGCAGTGTCGTTGGATAAGGAGCTTTTCAGACATCAAATTGAGGTAGCTGCAAAGAGAAAAAAAGCAGCCCTAGTGATTAAACATGCGAAGGTTATGGACGTGTTTAACCAGGAATGGATAGACGCTGATGTCGCTGTTGAAAATGGAAAAATAGTAGGAATTGGGGAGTATGAAGGAGAACAGGAGCTGGATGCAACAGGTCAAATGCTTGTTCCCGGTTTCATTGACGGCCACGTTCATATCGAATCCTCGATGGTGACTCCTGCTGAATTTTCCAAAGCTGTCGTTCCTCACGGTGTGACAACTGTTGTAACAGACCCGCATGAAATTGCCAATGTATCCGGTGTTGCAGGTATCCGTTTTATGCTCGAAGAAGCGAGAAAAGCTGCTCTAAATATATATTTCATGCTGCCATCCTGTGTACCGGCAGTCAGCTTTGAACGATCAGGTGCTACACTAAAAGCAAAAGATTTAAAGCCTCTTTATCAGGAGAAAGAAGTGCTTGGTCTTGCCGAAGTGATGGATTATGTCGCGGTGGAACAAGCGGAAGAAGATATGCTTCAAAAACTGCTTGATGCTCAACATGAACATAAACTCATTGATGGCCATCTAGCAGGATTAACGGACCGATTAATTAATGTGTACCGAACAGCTAATGTCCAAACGGATCATGAGGTGACAACAGCTCAAGAGGCCCTTGAACGTGTCAAAAGAGGCATGTATGTCATGCTGAGAGAAGGCTCTGTTGCTAAAAACGTGAAAAACGTATTGCCTGCTGTCAATGAGAAGAATGCGAGACGCTTTTTCTTTTGTACGGATGATAAACATTTAGATGATTTAATGGCTCAAGGAAGTATTGATGAACAAGTACGGATGTCGATACAAGAAGGATTGGACCCCTTTTTAGCATATCAAATGGGAAGTTTAAACGCAGCGGAGTGCTTCGGTCTCAAAACAAAGGGAGCAATTGCACCAGGCTTTGACGCGGACTTTATGCTCATTTCTGACTTACATGAGGTAGGAATTACAAGCGTCTTTATCGCAGGAGAATTGGTCTCTGAACATGGAGAATATTTGCCAAGTGTCGACAAGATCACGCCAAATTCTTCGCTCATGCAATCGGTACATGCAGTGGACGTTCAAGAGAAAGATCTAACGCTGCCTATAACAGATCACCAAAAGATGAATGTCATTCGCATTATACCGAATCAGCTTGAAACGAAATTAGAACAAATATCTCCTTCTGGAAGCGATGGACAATTTACGAGTGATATTGATCGAGATGTATTAAAAATAGTACTTGTCGAACGCCATAAAGGTCTATCTGAAATTGGGATAGGGGTCGTCAGCGGTTTCGGCTTAAAAGAGGGGGCGATTGCAACAACAGTTGCCCATGACTCGCATAACTTAATTGCTGTTGGAACAAATGATGCTGATATGATCAAAGCCATTGAGACGTTAAAAGAAGCAGGGGGCGGTTTGACCGTTGTAAAAGACGGAGAAGTTCTTCATACGCTTCCATTACCGATTTCCGGTTTATTATCAGATCAACCTGCACATACGGTCAATGAAAGCCTTCATGCACTCCATGATGCTTTAAAGGAAACAGGCTTTGCCTTAGACTTTAATCCGTTTTTGACATTATCCTTCTTGGCACTGCCAGTCATTCCTGATGTGAAAATGACAACACAAGGATTGTTTGATGTGAGAAGTTTTCAGCATCTCCCGATTCAATCGTAAAACAATGACTGAACCCGCACGTATCGTACAGATATGCGGGTTTTTTTATTACGCATAAAAAAGAGACACAGCCAATTGGCTGTGTCTCCTTGTACGTCATTACACTTCCATAATAATCGGTAAGATCATTGGGCGGCGTCTTGTTTTTTCATAAAGGAAAGGAGCAAGAGTGTCAGTAATCTCGTTCTTAATTTCTGACCATTGAGTCGTCTTACGTTCCATTACTTTTTCAAGATGCTTTGAAATGAGATCTTGTGCGTCGTTGATGAGGTCGCCAGATTCTCTCATGTAGACAAAGCCTCTTGAGATTAAATCAGGACCTGCAGAAATTTTGAATTCTTTCATATCCATGCTGACAACAACAATGACAAGACCTTCTTCTGAAAGAATGCGGCGGTCTCTTAACACGATGTTGCCGATATCACCAATACCGCTACCGTCGATATACACGTTGCCTGATGGAATTTTGCCAGCGACACTTGCTTCGTCACCTTTCAGTGCAAGTACTTCACCGTTATCCATGATAAAGCAGTTTTCCTCAGGGATTCCGCAATCATTCGCAAGTTTAATATGCGTTTTTTGCATGCGGTACTCACCGTGAATCGGCATGAAGAATTTTGGTTTAATTAAACGGAGCATCAGCTTTTGTTCTTCCTGCCCGCCGTGTCCAGAGGTATGAATATTATTGAGTGAGCCATGAATGACTTCAGCACCAGCACGATAAAGCTGGTTAATGGTACGGCTTACGCTAATATTGTTACCTGGGATCGGTGAAGACGAGAAGACAACAGTGTCTCCAGGGTTAATTGAAATCTGGCGGTGCGTACCGTTGGCAATACGAGAAAGAGCGGCCATCGGTTCGCCCTGACTACCAGTACAAAGAATGGTTACTTTGTTTGCTGGTAGGCGGTTAATTTCATTGTGTTCAATGAACGTGTTTTTTGGACATTTAATGTAGCCAAGATCTTGTCCAATATCAATAGCAGACTCCATACTTCGTCCAAACACCGCAACTTTTCGACCGTTGGCAACAGCGGACTCGATCACTTGCTGAAGTCTGTGAATGTTAGATGCAAATGTAGCAAAGATAATACGTCCATCTACTTTTCTGAAGATGTCATCAATGCTTTCACCTACACGTCTTTCGGACATCGTAAATTCTGGAATTTCACTATTTGTACTGTCAGATAGAAGACAAAGAACGCCTTCTTTTCCGATCTCAGCCATTTTCGTTAAATTGGCAGGCTCGCCAACAGGAGTAAAGTCAAACTTGAAATCGCCTGTATGTACGATGTTACCAGGAGGTGTCTTCACGACAATTCCATAAGAATCTGGGATACTGTGCGTCGTTCTAAAGAAAGACACAGCTGTTTTTCTAAATTTGATCGTATCTTCTTCTTCAAAGATGTGAAGTTTGGTCTGTCTTAATAGACCATGCTCTTCCAATTTGTTACGAAGTAGGCCGATTGCGAGTTTGCCTCCGTAAACTGGAATATTCACTTGCTTGAGAAGGTAAGGGATACCGCCGATGTGGTCTTCATGTCCGTGAGTAATAAAAAGACCTTTGATTTTATCTTCGTTTTTAACTAAATACGTATAGTCAGGGATGACGTAATCAATTCCAAGAAGTTCATCTTCAGGGAACTTAATACCAGCATCAATCAAAATGATTTCATCTTGAAATTGAACGCCATACGTGTTTTTACCGATCTCGCCTAATCCGCCGAGCGCAAAAACTGCCGCCTGATCGTTTTTTACAAATTTCATTCCTCTCATAGCTCCAATACTTTAAAATTTTCACTTTCTCGTTCATAGTCTAAAAAAGCACCGTCTACAGGCTGAATGAATTCAATATTGTAGTTATGTTTTTTCAACTTATCGCGTACGTCTCTTTCAGAAACCGCTTCAACGTATAGTGAATCTGTGTGTTCTCTCACAGGTACCTCAGTCGTACTTGCCTGAAAAAATACCTTATATATCATCCAAATCTCTCCTTAAATACCGTATGTTACACTCGCTTATTCTATTATATTAAAAAAACGCGCATAAGAAAAGTCTCAGAGAAAAAAGGACCTTCAGCAAATGTGCGGAAGATCCTTTTAAGCAATCGATTTTTTACGAAGCATGTCCTTCCATTGTCTTCGAATTTTCTTGCGCAGACGACGAAGCATCGCGGATCGCCTCCTTTCGGTATGAGTCTCATTCAGCCATTTGTTCCGTTCTCTCTATATACTTGTATTATATGATGTTTCCACTTAATGTTACATGGTTATATGTGGGAAATGGGCGTTTTAAGAGGAAGTGGTTTCGTCAGTGAAGATCTTTCTGTATGATGAAGGGGAGAGGGTATACATAACAAGAGACAGGAGACGAGATATGAATAAAAAAGTCATCTTCTTTGATATCGACGGTACTTTATATGACCATGATAAAAAAATACCTGAATCAACGAAGCGAGCTGTTCGTTTATTAAAAGAAAAAGGGCATCATCTCTTCATTGCATCTGGTCGTTCGCCTTTTCTCATCCAGCCTATTTTAGAAGAAATAGGGCTTGACTCATTTATTGCTTATAACGGTCAGTATGTCATGTACGAAGGAGAAGTCATTTACGGCAATCCGCTTAAGCAAGAGCTGATGGATAAAATTTATGAAACAGCGGATCAACATGATCATCCGCTTGTTTTCATGGGAGAGAAGACGATGAAGGCGTCTGTGCCGAACCATCCATTTATCCATGAAGGGATTGGCACTTTAAAAACAGAGCATCCCGAGCATGATTTGTCATTCTTTAAAGAAAACGTCATTTATCAAATGCTGTTATTTTGTAAAGCAGAAGAGGAACATCTATATGAAGCGTTCCGTGAAGAAATTGATCTCGTCAGGTGGCATGAGCTGTCTACTGATGTCCTGCCAAAAGGTGGATCAAAGGCTGAAGGAATTAAACGAGTCATTGAAAGACTTCCTTACGATCAAAAGGACACAATTGCCTTCGGTGACGGGCTGAACGATCGAGAAATGATTTCTTTTGTTGGAACAGGCGTTGCGATGGGGAATGCAGTCAATGAATTAAAAACATTAGCTGACTTTGTCACCAAACCTGTAGATGAGGATGGCATATTCCACGCTGTGACTGAATTAGGCCTTATTGATGAATAAAAAACAAGACCCGCTGATGGACGGGTCTTGTTTTTATATTATGATCTGCCGATCGCAACCGCGTTTTCTGGCTCGGCGAATGGATGATCTTTTTGAATATGATCATAAAACATAATGCCATTTAAGTGGTCAATTTCATGCTGAAAAACGATGGCCGGAAACCCTTTTAGGCGAATATCAATGTCTTCACCTTCAAGCGTTGTACCTTTCACCCTGATTTTTTCATAGCGCGGGACGAATCCAGGGATGGCTTCATCAACAGATAAACAGCCTTCTCCAGTAGCTAAATAAGCTCTTTTGACTGAATGGCTAACAATGCGAGGATTGAATAATGCATAGCTGTAAAGTTCTCCGCCCTCGTCTTCACAGTGAACAGCGATCATTCGTTTACTGATATTGATTTGCGGAGCTGCTAGGCCAACACCGGGTCTAAGTTCATATTTTTCAGCAATGTCTGCATCCTGACTGTTTTTGACAAATTCAATCATGTCAGCTAATTGCTGTTTTTCTTCTTCTGTTGGCGGGAGTTCGACCGCTTCAGCTGTTTGTCTTAAGACGGGATGCCCGTCTCGTACGATATCATCCATGGTAATCACAAAACTTCACTCCTATTTCCTTTGTATGTAAAGTATATAAAATGATACACAACATATGCAATGAAATAAAGAAGACCGGTCGTATGAGACCGGTCAGAGGCTTATTCAGCCATTAGCAGCAGCCACCGCCGCCTAAGAATGCTGCGCCAACAATGATCAATAGAATGAATAGGACGACGATTAAAGCGAATGTACGTCCACCACCGTAACCGCAACCGTATCCACCACCATAACTTGGATAGCAACAACCGCCGCCGTATCCATAACCGTAACCGCCGTATCCACCATACATACTTCCATGACTATAATTAGACATACTTTTGACCTCCTTTGGAAATACACTCGGCCTCTCATAAGTGAAGGCGAAGCGTGTAATATAAACTATGTATGAATGCACTATTTGTATAGTCATGAGCCTAGAGCATGAAAAAAATCTTCTTTCCCCTCAAAAAACCATCCTCTTTCCTTGTCACAACCGCCCTGAAAAATTATAGTGGTATGTGGAGATGTAAAGGGGGACCTTGTAATTGAAACAGATGAAAAGAAGAATAAAAGCAGGTGCAACTTTAGCGGGGATATGCACCCTCTTGCTTGCGGGCTGCGGAGGTCAAAATCCGCTTAATGAGATGCAAGATGCCATGACAAAAATGAGCGAAAAAGAAGCATCCTTTGAAAAAGAACAAGGCGCACTGCAAAGCTATGAGAAAAAAGAGCAGCAGTTGTATAAAAAAATGATTCAAACAACAAAAGACCACACAAAAACCGTCTCAAACTTGTCTGATCAAGCATTAGCATCGGCAGAAAAGCGTGAAGAACATTTAAAAACAGAAAAAGACAGCATGGATCAATCGAAAAAAGAATTTCAATCTGTAAAGGAATTCGCTGAACAGATAAAAGATGCGGAAGTAAAAGACAAAGCAGAACAAACAGTCAAATCAATTGAAAAAAGATATGCATCGTATGATCAGCTTTACCGTGAGTATCAAAAGGCGCTGAAACAAGACAAGCACTTGTATGAATCCTTAAAAAGAAAAGACTTAGGATACGCCGAACTGAAATCCAAACTGAAAACAGTCAATCGTTCCTATAGTAAAGTTAGAAAAGAAAGCAAGAAGTTCAATCAATATACAGATCAATTGAACGAATATAAACAAGCTTTATACAAAACAGCTCAGAAAGAATCACAAAATAGCTAAAAACAGTACTTGCATATTTGCTAGCTCTGTTTATCGCTGCTACTCACAAAGTGCCTGCGTGTCGTTACTCGTTTTTCCAAGATGTCAAACTGAAAAGAAGAGAGAGGGTTAAAATGAAGTTCATTTTAACCCTTTGTCCATCACGATCAAAAGAGCTGAAAATAGCTCTTTTTTTATTTTTCGACAAAAACAAACATGTGCTATTGTAGTACAGTGATCCACTCTATACTAGTACAGTTTGTGCTGTTGATTAAACAGATTGATACAGGTCACCATAAAAAGTAAAGCGAATACATTTATTTAAATAAAGCCGTTAAATCAATTGACGGACTATTTTTCTTGTTGTAAACTATTCCTTGTTAACAGAAGTTGTATTAGTTTTTTGTGAACTATCGTTAATACAGTTAGAAAAACTCAAAAGCAAGCGATCATCCAATGTTTCGACAATGATCTTTGTGGCTATTATATACAGGAGTCATATGAGCATTTTGGGTTATCCTATATCTGTATGTATAAATGGATTCACGACAAATTGACTGTTAAAAGAAAGGAAGAGGTGACTTTAGAATGGCTGCAAAAACAAAAAAAGCAATTGTTGATAGCAAAAAGCAATTCGATGCCATCAAAAAGCAGTTTGAAACGTTCCAAATTTTAAACGAAAAAGGCGAAGTCGTAAACGAAGCGGCAATGCCAGATCTTTCAGATGACCAATTAAAAGAATTAATGCGCCGTATGGTGTTTACACGTGTATTAGATCAACGTTCAATTTCATTGAACCGTCAAGGACGTCTTGGCTTCTATGCGCCAACAGCTGGACAAGAAGCTTCTCAGCTTGCAACTCACTTTGCACTTGAGAAAGAAGATTTCATTCTTCCAGGATATCGTGATGTACCACAATTAATCTGGCATGGTCTTCCACTAACAAAAGCATTCTTGTTCTCTCGTGGACACTTTGTTGGAAACCAAATGCCTGAAGATGTGAATGCACTTTCTCCGCAAATTATTATCGGTGCACAAATCATTCAAGCTGCTGGTGTAGCTCTTGGTTTGAAAAAGCGCGGTAAAAATGCTGTTGCAATCACTTACACTGGTGATGGTGGAGCTTCACAAGGTGATTTCTACGAAGGTATTAACTTTGCAGGGGCTTACAAAGCGCCAGCGATTTTTGTTGTCCAAAACAACAGATATGCGATCTCTACACCTGTTGAAAAGCAATCTGCTGCACAAACGATTGCACAAAAAGCAGCTGCAGCTGGTATCGTAGGCGTACAAGTTGACGGTATGGATGCATTAGCTGTATATGCAGCGACTGCTGAAGCTCGTGAGCGTGCTGTAAATGGTGAAGGTCCAACATTAATTGAAACTCTTACATTCCGTTACGGCCCACATACAATGGCTGGTGACGATCCAACAAGATATCGTACAAAAGAAGATGAAAATGAGTGGGAGCAAAAAGATCCATTGGTACGCTACCGCAAATTCTTGGAAAACAAAGGCCTTTGGTCTGAAGAAGAAGAGAATAAAGTCATCGAAGATGCAAAAGAACAAATCAAACAAGCAATCAAAGAAGCTGACGAACAGCCTAAGCAGAAAGTCACTGATTTGATTGAAAACATGTACGATGTGAAACCATTTAACTTGGTTGAACAGCTTGAAATCTACAAACAGAAGGAGTCGAAGTAAGCCATGGCGCAAATGACATTGATTCAAGCGATCACTGATGCGTTACGCACAGAACTGAAAAATGACGAAAACGTTCTTGTTTTCGGAGAAGACGTTGGTAAAAACGGCGGCGTATTCCGTGCGACTGAAGGATTGCAAAAAGAGTTTGGTGAGGATCGTGTATTCGATACTCCACTTGCTGAATCTGGTATTGGCGGTCTTGCAATTGGCCTTGGACTACAAGAATTCCGCCCAGTAATGGAAATTCAATTCTTCGGATTCGTTTACGAAGTATTAGATTCTGTTTCTGGACAAATGGCTCGTATGCGTTACCGTTCTGGTGGACGCTGGCATTCTCCAGTGACAATCCGTTCTCCATTTGGCGGAGGAGTTCACACACCTGAGCTTCACGCTGATAGCTTAGAAGGTCTTATTGCACAACAGCCTGGTATCAAGGTTGTTATTCCTTCAACACCTTACGATGCAAAAGGACTATTAATTTCTGCAATCCGTGACAACGATCCGGTTGTATTCCTTGAGCATATGAAACTTTATCGTTCTTTCCGTCAGGAAGTTCCTGAAGAAGAGTACACAATTGAAATCGGTAAAGCTGACGTGAAACGTGAAGGTTCTGACCTTTCAATCATCACTTACGGTGCAATGGTTCACGAATCACTTAAAGCTGCTGAAGAACTTGAAAAAGAAGGCGTTTCTGCTGAGGTCGTTGACCTTCGTACAGTGAGCCCGCTTGATATTGAAACAATCATCGCTTCTGTTGAAAAAACAGGCCGTGCGATCGTTGTTCAAGAAGCACAAAAACAAGCTGGTATTGCAGCAAACGTAGTAGCTGAAATCAATGATAGAGCAATTCTTAGCCTAGAAGCACCAGTACTTCGTGTAGCTGCACCTGATACTGTATTTGCTTTCTCTCAAGCTGAGAGCGTATGGCTTCCAAACCATAAAGACGTGCTTGAAACAGCTAAGAAAGTTCTTGAATTTTAATTAAATGACAGAGGGGAAAAGAATTTATTTCTCTTCCCCTTTATCAATTACATGACCGTGTAATGTTGACAGAACAAGGGTTTAACATAATCTAGGAGGCGAAAAACAGTGGCATTTGAATTTAAACTTCCGGACATCGGAGAAGGTATCCACGAAGGTGAGATCGTTAAGTGGTTTGTAAAACCAAACGACGAAATCAATGAAGATGACGTTTTAGCAGAGGTACAAAATGATAAAGCAGTTGTAGAAATTCCTTCACCTGTTAAAGGAAAAGTATTAGAATTAAAAGTTGAAGAGGGAACAGTTGCAACTGTAGGACAAACAATCATTACGTTTGATGCACCTGGTTACGAAAATCTTCAATTTAAAGGCAGCGAAGAAGAAGGCGAAGCGAAAACTGAAGCTCAAGTACAAGGTACTGCTGAAGCTGGTAACGAGCCTGAAAAGAAAGAAGTTGCTCAAGAAGAAGCGGCAGCAGCAACTGGTGCTGGCGCACAAGAGCAAGTAGATGCTGATCCTAACAAACGCGTTATTGCTATGCCATCTGTACGTAAATATGCGCGTGAAAAAGGCGTTGAAATTTACAAAGTTGCAGGTACTGGTAAAAATGGCCGCGTGCTAAAAGAAGATATCGACAGCTTCCTTAATGGCGGTTCTGCAGCAACTCAAGCAGCAGCACCTCAAGCAGCTGAAAGTGCGAAAGAAGAAGCGGCTCCAAAAGCGGCAGCAGCTCCAGTTCTAGAAGGAGAATTCCCAGAAACTCGCGAGAAAATGAGCGGAATCCGCAAAGCGATCGCGAAAGCAATGGTGAACTCTAAGCACACAGCTCCTCACGTAACATTAATGGATGAAGTTGATGTAACAAACCTTGTTGCACATCGTAAACAATTCAAACAAGTTGCAGCTGATCAAGGAATCAAGTTAACTTACTTGCCTTACGTTGTAAAAGCTCTAACTTCTGCTTTGAAAAAGTACCCAGTACTTAACACTTCTATCGATGATAAAACAGATGAAGTTGTTCAAAAGCATTACTACAACATCGGAATTGCAGCTGATACTGAAAAAGGCTTGCTCGTTCCAGTTGTGAAAAATGCAGATCGCAAAGCGATTTTCGAAGTATCTAATGAAATCAACGAGCTTGCAACAAAAGCACGTGATGGTAAATTGGCTCCAGCTGAAATGAAGGGTGCATCTTGCACAATCACAAACATCGGTTCTGCTGGTGGACAATGGTTTACTCCAGTCATCAACCACCCAGAAGTAGCGATCCTTGGTATTGGCCGTATCGCTGAAAAAGCGGTTGTTCGTGATGGCGAAATCGTTGCAGCTCCAGTCTTAGCTCTTTCCCTAAGCTTTGACCACCGTATGATTGATGGAGCTACTGCGCAAAATGCCCTTAACCACATCAAGCGTTTATTGAATGATCCACAATTAATTTTAATGGAGGCGTAAATTCATGGTAGTAGGAGATTTCCCAATCGAAACAGATACTCTTGTCATCGGTGCAGGTCCTGGTGGATATGTAGCTGCTATTCGTGCTGCACAGCTAGGACAAAAAGTAACAATCGTTGAAAAAGGAACACTTGGCGGCGTATGTCTAAACGTCGGCTGTATCCCTTCAAAAGCATTGATCAATGCTGGACATCGTTTCGAGAATGCAAAGCATTCTGAAGACATGGGTATCAAAGCTGAAAACGTAACAGTTGATTTCACAAAAGTTCAAGAGTGGAAAGCTTCTGTTGTAAACAAATTAACAGGTGGAGTTCAAGGTCTTCTAAAAGGAAATAAAGTAGACATCGTCAAAGGTGAAGCTTATTTCGTAGATAGCAACTCTGTACGTGTCATGGATGAAAATTCAGCGCAGACTTATACATTTAAAAATGCAATTCTTGCAACTGGATCTCGTCCAATCGAATTGCCTACATTTAAATACACAGACCGCGTGATTAACTCAACTGGTGCTTTAGCGCTTAAAGAAGTACCTAAAAAGTTAGTTGTCATCGGTGGTGGATACATCGGTACTGAGCTTGGTACTGCTTATGCGAACTTTGGAACAGAAGTTGTCATCCTTGAAGGTGGAGACGAAATCCTTCCAGGTTTTGAAAAGCAAATGAGCTCATTAGTGAAACGTAACCTGAAGAAAAAAGGAAACGTTGAAATTCACACAAACGCTCTTGCAAAAGGCGTTGAAGAAAAATCTGACGGTGTCACTGTTACTTTCGAAGTAAAAGGTGAAGAAAAAACTGTCGATGCTGACTACGTACTTGTGACTGTTGGTCGTCGTCCAAACACAGATGAGCTTGGTCTTGAGCAAGTTGGTGTTGAACTGACAGACCGCGGAGTTGTCAAAACTGACAAACAATGCCGTACAAGCGTTTCAAACATCTATGCAATTGGTGACATCGTTGATGGACCACCACTTGCACACAAAGCTTCTTACGAAGGTAAAATTGCTGCTGAAGCAATCGCTGGAGAGCCAGCTGAAATTGATTACCTTGGTATTCCTGCTGTTGTATTCTCTGAGCCAGAACTTGCAACTGTTGGATACACTGAAGCAGAAGCAAAAGAAGAAGGAATCGACATCGTTGCAGCGAAATTCCCATTCGCAGCGAACGGACGTGCACTTTCTCTTGATGCAACTGATGGCTTCATGAAGATGATCACTCGTAAAGAGGATGGTCTTGTGATCGGTGCACAAATCGCAGGTGTTGGTGCTTCTGATATGATTTCAGAGCTTAGCCTTGCAATTGAAGCTGGTGTGACAGCTGAAGATATCGCAATGACAATTCACGCTCACCCAACTTTAGGTGAAATCACAATGGAAACGGCTGAAGTAGCAATCGGAAGCCCAATCCATATCGTAAAATAATGAACGTTGAAACCCTCTCCACACGGAGAGGGTTTCAGATTGTTGACAAAGGGCTAAAATGAACTTGATTTTAGCCCTTTGTCTTCTTTTCAGCGTGATAGAAAAACTTTGAAGTCTAGGAAGGACGAGTACTGGCGCGGAGCGAATTTGACATTCGTGAGCACCAGCACGCAGGACTGACAAAGAATGCGAGGGTTTGTCTACACGCTGAAGCCCTCTCCACATGGAGAGGGTTTTTTTATGTATGTGAAACCTCGCTGAAAACGAAAAGCCCTCATGAGCTGAGGGCTTTTTTCATATGGATATATAAGTGCAAAGTCGAACCGTTAATTTGTATTCACTCGATCTAATGCTTGGCATATGGGTGATAAGATATCCTCTTTACTTCGGACATTACCTTCCACCTTCACAATGACCTTTTCATTATTGACAAGTAAAATAGCCGGCAGTTCGTCTACTTCATTTTTCCAGCCTTTACGATCTTCTTTGACAATCATCTTGGACATTTCCTTCGGATATTCATTTTTTAAATCGAGCACTGCGTCATAATAAGGACTTTCTTTATCAAGATTTTCTGCATCAGTAAAAAAGAGAATTCTCGGCTTTTGAATATGACTGACCTGGTCTGTCTGATTCGGTATGATATACGCAAATGAGCATGAACTAAGTACAAAGAGCATAGGGAATATAATGAGAAGGGTCCTCATAAAATTCAATCTATTCACCTCAAAATCCTTTGGGGTTGTACCAACATTTTTAGGAGCCAGTTCCCTGTTAGTCACTCTAGTGTATCACGTCCTTTTTGACAATTTTCGATTGTTACTCAATTGTTACAGAATTGATATGAAGCAAAATACATTTGAAACGTTTCCTCAATATGTTGAGAAAAAAGCATATTTTTATAAAAAATGATTAAATGTGTCATACAATTAACCGTTGACAACTTAAATGTGACATCATATTATAGAGATATGAAATAGATTAAACGCTTTCAAACTTTGAGTAAAGAAAAGGGGAATGTACAAGTGGGTACAATTATTTGTCAAGATTGCAATGAAACCATTGATCAATTTGAAAATGAAAAAGTGACAACACTTTATGGAACATGTGGTCACTGTCATTGCTGTGATGAAGCCTCTGAATAAATAAAAAAGCATGCAGCCCCAATTGGGGCTGCATGTTTCTTTTTTATAAAATGGCTTTTTGTTCTTTAATGACACGAATCATATCTAGTGTGGAATCTTCAGGTCCTTGAACAGGAAGACCGATTTCGATATTTTTAAAGATATAGGAGATATTTTCTTCTGTGATGATTTCTCCTGGTATAAAAATAGGAATACCAGGCGGATAAACCATGACAAATTCTGCAATGATCCGGCCAGCCGCTTCTTTAAATGGAATGACTTCCGTTGTTGCGTAAAAGGCGTCACGCGGGGTCATCGCAAGCGAAGGGATCTCAGGCAGTAACACTTCTGTCACTGCTTGTTTGCCGCTTTGACGTGCAGAGGTGGCCGCAATTTCCTTCATAGCCGTTACAAGCGTATCAATCGTCTCATCACAATCGCCAGGCGTCACGATACATAAAATGTTGTATAGGTCAGAGAGCTCTACTTCAATTCGGTAGCTTTCTCTCAGCCATTTCTCTACATCATGGCCATTCAGTCCAAGGTCTTTAATGGAGATGATTAATTTTGTTGGGTCATAATCGTAAGTAGAAGGTGAACCGAGAATTTCTTGACCAATACAAGTAATACCTTCAATTTCGTTTAAACGAGTTCTTGCTGATTCAGCTAATCGAATGGCTTCATCTGCAAGTGCCTTTCCTTCAGTCGCTAATCGCTTTCTAGCGACATCCAGGGAGGCTAAAAGCAAATAAGAAGTAGACGTAGTTGTCAGCATGCTTAAAATAGATTGTACTCGATCCTTTGAAACAAGCCCTTCTTTTATATTTAAAATCGAGCTTTGGGTGAGAGAGCCGCCAAGTTTATGCACACTTGTTGCTGCCATATCAGCTCCCGCCTGCATCGCAGACAATGGAAGCTCATCGTGAAAATGAATATGCACACCATGTGCCTCATCTACAAGAACAGGTACGTCATATGAATGAGCAATCTCTACAATGGTTTTTAAATCAGCTGAAATGCCAAAATACGTTGGGTTAATTACAAGCAGCCCTTTCGCATCTGGATGTTTAGTCAGCGCTCTTTTAGCTGACTCTGGCGTGATGCCATGAGAGATGCCAAGCTCTTTGTCAATTTCCGGGTGAATAAAAACAGGTACTGCACCAGAAAATACAATAGCAGACATAATCGACTTATGGACATTACGTGGAACAATAATTTTGTCTCCAGGGCCACAGACGGTCATCACCATTGTCATGATCGCACCGCTTGTTCCTTGTATAGAGAAAAACGTATGGTCTGCACCAAATGCTTCTGCTGCAAGCTCCTGTGCTTCTTTGATCATTCCTCGAGGCGAATGTAAATCATCAAGAGGTTCTATATTAATAAGGTCAATGCTTAATGCATTGTCTCCAATGAATGCTCTAAATTCAGGATCCATTCCGGCTCCTTTTTTATGGCCTGGAATGTGAAATTGGACTGGATTGGTTGAAGCGTGTTTTTTTAGTCCAGTGTATAAGGGTGTATCATGTTGTGACAATTGCTTTCCCACCTTCATCGAAATACCTGCTATTATTATCCCAATAACAGCAGATTTCATTGCATAAAACAAAAGAATTATATTATGAACTGATCGGAATGTAAAGCATAAAATCAATCGGATTCTGATCAAACAGATGCTATAATAAAAGTTCAAATAAGAAATGTGGATTAAAGTGAGGGACAAGTAAATGGAATATCAATATCCAATGGACGTCGACTGGACAACTGAAGAAAAGATGGCGGTCATTTCATTTTTTCAAGCCGTTGAAAAAGCCTATGAAACAGGAATTGCGAAACAAGCATTACTAGAGGCTTATAAACGATTTAAAGAAGTTGTACCATCAAAAGCAGAAGAAAAGACGCATTGTGCGGCGTTTGAAAAGGGAAGTGGGTATTCCCCTTATCGCACAGTAAAAAGTGCAAGAGAGGCTGAAGAAGCAGCTATAATACGGATGTAAAAAACGAGCCAATATAGGCTCGTTTTTTTATACAGATTCTTTTTGTGTAAAGCGGTATAGATAAGTTACTGTGCGGAAGGCATCTTCAATTTTCGATAAGAATTCTTCATTATTCATTTGAACAACTTCTTCTCTAGGAAGCTGGATGCCGCAAAGGAGTTCGGCCTTTTTGACTGTTTGAACACGTTCAAATAGTGTTCTCAGCTGTTCAGCATCAAGTTCGCTGTGGCGGAGGACGTCCGGTTTCATATGATCCTTAGACCAAACAAAGTTTTGCGGTATTTTCTTTTGGATCGTGTTCAGCTCTTTTTCGAATAGTTGCCCATATTCACCTTTCACTGGAGATTCATAAATGAGCGCAAACCATACAAATACATGAGTTTTCCAAAGCCCAATTTGAAAATGAGGGAGCTTTTTATACCCACGCTTACTGTTAGCGAAAGCCACCCAAGTGTCATTTGGCGGGTTGACTGATCTTCTTGCATGTTTTGCCACGTGGACAAACATTTCGTCACCTGTAATAGAAGAAAGAAGCGGTGCAAAATGTTCACCAAGTGCTTCAAGCTTTGGACGGACTCTCTCTTTTAATACGGTCATACGTTCATCTAAACCGTCTACTGTGAATGTTTCAAAATCTTCATCTCTAAAACGCATTTCACTCATGTTATGCCTCCTGTATCTTTTCGCTGATCATATTTTATCATAGCTTGGGTCAAGCTCAAAAAAAGATGCACTTTAAAGAGAAAGATAGCAGGGATCTTGGTTCGGCGTTTAAAAACTTCGATTTTGTGGTACATAACAAATAGGTAAAAACACAATTTTCAGAATGTCGTTGCGGTTATGCGATCGCTTCATACGATATAAGCAAGAACCATTTCTCTTATCGATTGTATTTTTTATCAATGAAAACTGACAAGGAATGAATCATTCTCTGGAAGGGGCGTTGACCAGTGAAGCAAATCGTGAAGCATGGGTATAGACAAGAGAAGAAGAATCGCATCGCTGTGTGGAGATTAGAGGTTGATTATGAGCTTTCTACGCTTCATGAAGCCATCGAGCAAAAAGATGATATCCAGGTAGAACGCAGCAAACGAAAGCTTGAGCGCCTAAGAAAAGAATGGGAGCAGCTTCAAGGGTAAAACAAGGTGAGGTAAAAACGAACCAATTCATCGGTTCGTTTTTGTATGAAGCTGCTTTTTTCTTGCTTTTACGTACATAATATCAGTATGCTAATACAAATAGGTACTACATAGAAAAGAGGTTTACAGTCCGATGACAAACTGGGTGGAAATTGACCGACTTGCAAAGCTTTGGGTAAAAGAAGCGGGTAGCCGCATTAAAGCATCCATGCAGGAAGGTCTATCAATTGAAACGAAATCAAATCCAAATGATCTTGTCACAAACATCGATAAAGAAACAGAACGTTTCTTCATTGAAAAGATACAGTCGACATTTTCAGATCATCATATTTTAGGAGAAGAGGGCCAAGGGGAAGAAGTGACCTCTCTAGACGGGATAGTATGGATCATTGATCCAATTGATGGCACCATGAACTTTGTCCATCAAAAACGAAATTTTGCCATTTCAATTGGGATATTTGAACATGGTGTGGGGAAAATCGGCCTTATTTATGACGTCATCCATGACGAGCTCTATCATGCAGTCAAAGGAGAAGGGGCGTATATGAACGATACCTTACTCCCGCCTTTAAAAGATGTTGCCATTGAAAAAGCCATTGTCGGCATTAACCCAACATGGGCGATTGAAAGCCCCCATTTTGACGCTAAGCCGTTTGCCCGTCTCGTACGCGATGTGAGAGGAACACGAACGATTGGGTCAGCTGCACTTGAACTAGCTTATATTGCAAGCGGAAGAAGCGACGCATATGTCACGTTAAGGTTAGCGCCTTGGGATTATGCGGCTGGATGTGTGTTACTTGATGAAGTAGGCGCTGTTTACTCGAATATTCACGGAGAACGCTTGACGTTTCTAGAGAAAAATAGCATTGTTGCTGGAAATCGATCCGTCTGTGAAAAAATCTTGCATGATTACATAAAGGGAAGCGGAAATAAAAAATAAACAACATCACTTCATGAGAATGAAGTGATTTTTTGTATTTGATGAAACTTTTTGACAAGTCAAATGTCTATACGAACGAGGCCTTAATTTGAAGTAAAGGATTGTGTAGCGATGTTTGATTTGTTTAGTGATTTATCCCTCCATTTTGAAAGGTTTTTTATTTTAAATGAGTACAGTATTCACATGATTCAATGGTGTGTGCTTGGACTATTTGTCCTTTTCATTACACTTCCCATATGGAAAGAAAAGAAGAGTAGTTATGTATTTTATGCTGGAATCGTATTAAGAGTAGTTCTGCTAGGGAGTATGACACTTGAGATGATCCACCAAGTGCTAGCTAGACAGTATACGATCGAAACATTTGAAGTGCTGACAGATTTCATGCAATTTCTCATCTATGGATATGTCTTGCTTGCATCACTTTTCTATGTGATTTCTCTTCCTTATTTAAAAAATAGGGGCATGTTTTTTGCATTTGATTTATCTGTGTTACTTCTGCCTTTATGTCAAACGGTATTTATTGTGTTAGTTGAAAGCAAAAAGTTCTTTCTCAGCGGTGATACGGAGCTGATATGGAGAAATTTGATGACCATTGTGCTTATGATTGCCTTTGCCGCTTTGGTACTTTACCTATTCTTTCGTTTGTTTTGGCATCAGAAGTGGAAAGAATTGCTGTTTTTCTATGGCCTGATTTTCGCTGCGCTGCTGTATATTTTTTATCCTTCTATCTCGAAGTATGAGCTGCAATCTTCGTTTAAATCCATTGTGATTTTAGTAGCGGCCGCAGGAAGCTTTATGACATTACATTTGTTATGTGCGTTACTACAAAACAAGGTGAAGTTGAGAAAGTGGGGTGCTTGGGGAATTGTCGTCTTTTTTATGCTAATGCTAAACCCGGTCCTAAATCTCCCACATATCATGTTTCAATTCACCAAAACGGAACTGACAGATACTTTTTCAGAAGAATATCGCCCTTTATCTGAAGCAAGTGCAAAAGCATTCGCTTCAAAGTTTGTACCGGCGGACACTTCATTATATTCAACGACTATTAAACAGCCGATCTCTGATAACTACGTGTTTGCAGCCGATCAATATGAAGTGAATGTTTCTGCGTTTACAGGTGAATTAAACAGCTATTTTTATCATGGTCGCGCAAAGGGTCAGCATTTGACCGATAAAGAATATAGGGAAAAAACCATTGAATTTTTTGAAAGAAGCGGCCGATCCGTTGATCTAGACCGCATTCATGTAGTGGTTGAAAAAGAAGACGGGGAGACAAGCGTTCTTCTTTTGCCAAAAATGTCTCAGAATAAAGATGAGAGCTTAGCGTTTGCCACCTGGAAAAAAGAGACGCTTCGACAAGCGCAATATGGGAACGCCATCTTTCAATTGAAGGATGTAGACGGGATCAATTTAACAAACAAAGAAATGAAAACGAAAATTAATCGTATTTATAAAAAGTTAAATTTACAGCCCCCAGCTTACCAGATCACAGACGTTGATGCTTTTTATTTTGAATGGCAGCATGAAGTGGCGGTAAAGACAGCCGATCAATCTGAATTTCTGTTTAATGGTTCAACGAAAGAATTGCAGAAAATACAGCTATCAAAAGCGATTCTTCAACAGAAAAAAGGAAATATCAGTGACGAAGATTTGTTTGAAATGATAGGGGAACAGTCAAAAGACGTGAAGATAGAAACAGGAACTCGTGAACACAAACAATATACTTTTCACGGATCATCAAATTTACTTCATGTGACGAGAGATGCCGATGGAATTGAGTTGAATTGGCAATCAGACTCTTCTTTACCGCATACGGTATCGAATCAAGAACGTGATGAAGTCTATCAGCAAGTTCTCAAAAAGTATGAACCTTATGCCATCTATAAAAAACAAATCAAGCCGGTGAGAATGATCGACAAAGAGGGAAAAATGAGCATTTCGTGGTTTGTGATCATTCAAACCTTCGGATCGAATGAGCGGAAAATATATGAAGTAAATGGACGAACAAAAGAGGTGCAACGTTTTGACAGATAAAGAAAAACAAGCCATCTTTCAAGACTTATATGAATTGTATCAGGAAGGGGAGCTTGGAGAAGAGGCTTCTAACTGGATGAAGATGCATGAAAAGCAGTTTCAGCATTCTGTTAAGGGAAACGAGTTTGCTCCTGCACACACTGAGGATCAGAGCGATTATCACGAATTAAAACGCATGAAGTGGTTTATTTCTTCGTTATACTTCTTTTTTATCGTTTTATCAATTTGGATGACTGTGTGGTTTTATTTTTGATGTCTAGACCGACCAATCAAATTGAAAAAATATATGAAGAATATTTTCAGGAAATCACCAAATATTTATATCGCAGAACGGGAAATGTCGAAACAGCCAAGGATCTTGCGCAGGATGTATTTATCAAGGCATTGCATGGATTATCCTCTTTTAAAGGACATTCAAGCATTAAAACATGGCTTTACACCATTGCTTATCATACATTTGTCAACGACTATCGCCGAAAAGTAAAACGAACTTTTACGGATGTAGAAAAAGCTGACTTTTTAGAGCAGCAGATATTCATGACACCTGAAGAGCATTTAGAAACTCAAACGGATATTCAAAGACTGTGGAGCCATATCAATCAATTGAAGGATTCTTATCGAGAAGTCCTCATTTTAAGAGATATTCAGGAATTATCGTATGAAGAAGTAGCGGAAATTTTGAATTGGACTTTATCTAAAGTAAAGACAACCCTTCATCGAGCAAGATTAGAGCTGAAACGAAAGCTACATTGTGAGGAGTTCAACAAATGAACTGTTATTTGATTGAAGAACTATTACCACTTTATATAGAAGGGGACACGAGTGAAGAAACAAATCAATTAGTGAATGAGCACTTACGTTCATGCAAAAAATGCCTTCATCTATATGAAGAAATGAAAGAACCAGTCTCTATTGCAAAGTCAACAGATTTCATACCGTTCATAGATGAAAAAGAAGAAAAAAGAAAGTTTGAAAAGCGCTACTATGGAAAACTGTTATTACGGGCAAGTATCGTATTTAGTATCGTCTATCTCATCATGCTCTTGATTTATTGGATATAAGAAAGAACCCCCATCTGGATGAACCGGATGGGGGTTTTTTGAGCTTAGTTCAATTTTTCTTTAGCAATTTGAACTGCATCATAGAATGTTTTTAATTGCTCTTGAGGAATTTTCTTAAGCAATTGGTTGAAAACAAGTAATTCAGTAGAGCTGAATCCAAGACCTTTAGCGATTTTAGAATCAATTACAACGTTTCCTTTTTTGTCTAGAACAAGTGCATCACCAGCAAGATCAGCAATTCTGATCACTGATTTGAAAAGCTTTTCGAATTTAGTTGCTTCTTCTTTAGTAAGACCAAGTTCAACAGCTTTTTCTGCATCAAAAACTAATTTTCCTTTTTCGTTTTTAGAGATGCTTTCACTGAAAACGATTGTAAGAACAGCTGCGCGATCTAAGAATTTCTCAGCAGTCGCCGCTTCTTCTTCAGTCAAACCGAGCTCAACAGCTTTTTTCACATCAAATGTGTAGCTGTTGTCTTCCTCAACAAATGAATTGATGAGAATGCTGATAACACGCTCGTTTTTCTCCAATAAATCTTTAATAATTTGTTGCTGCTCAAAAGGAATCCCTTTGAAAGTTGCAGCGCTTGCTTGCCCAGGAGCTACTGTTGTGAAAGTAAAAATGATAGCTAAAGCGAAAAATACAACAGAGCTGAGCGATTTGCTCAAAAACTTCTTCATGCTTCTTTTCTCTCCCTTTTCTGTTAAATTTTGTTGCAAGAACAGCATACCATGAGAAACTTTGTGGAAGAATAGGAAAAATGTAACTTTGTGTTTGATTTTGGAGAACTATAAAAGTTCTTGTCGAAAAATGGAGGAGTTCAGATTGCTTAGATTTGCCAACACTATATGAAATTTTTAGTTGAATCATTAGTGTTACATAGGTGGTTGGTCTTGTTTTTACCCAAAATAAAAGCCTTCTACATGTAAAATGTAAAAGGCTTTTCATAAATTTTATGATTGTACGTTTAATTTTCGTTTTAATGTAAATCCTGTACCCATGAAAATCATGGCGAACACAATACTTAGACAAATACCCAGCACGTTTTTTTCTGCAAGAGTTACCCCAATAAACGCCATACTGACAACCGCAAGTAATGCACATAATAATAGAAGCCATTTGATTTGTTTCATTTGTCTCCATCCCTTTTTTTAGAGTTAATATAAGTTTACAGAAAAACGATCGGCATTTAAAGGGGATTGTGATATAATATGAAAGTTATCTAATTATTTTAGGAGATGAAAATGTGAAACTTCGAAAAGACCTTCGCAACATCGCAATTATTGCCCACGTTGACCATGGTAAAACGACGCTTGTTGACCAATTGCTCCATCAAGCTGGTACTTTCCGTGCGAATGAAAATATCGCTGAGAGAGCCATGGATTCAAATGATTTAGAGCGAGAGCGCGGTATTACGATCTTAGCTAAAAATACTGCGATCCATTATAAAGATACACGCATTAATATTTTAGATACACCAGGACACGCCGATTTCGGTGGTGAAGTTGAGCGTATCATGAAAATGGTAGATGGTGTACTTCTCGTTGTGGATGCATATGAAGGTTGTATGCCTCAAACACGATTCGTGCTAAAAAAAGCACTTGAGCAAAACTTAACACCAATTGTTGTTGTCAATAAAATTGACCGTGACTTTGCTCGTCCAGCTGAAGTAGTCGATGAAGTCATTGACTTGTTCATTGAATTGGATGCAACAGAAGAACAGCTTGAATTCCCAGTTGTGTATGCATCAGCAATCAATGGTACAGCAAGTAACGATGCTAGTAAGCAAGATGAAAACATGGAATCGTTGTTTGAAGCGATTGTCAACCATATCCCATGCCCAGTCGACAACCATGAAGAGCCGCTTCAATTCCAAGTGGCACTACTTGATTACAATGATTATGTTGGAAGAATTGGAATTGGCCGTGTATTTAGAGGGACGATGCAAGTAGGACAGCAAGTTGCTCTAATGAAAGTGGATGGCAGTGTAAAACAATTCCGCGTGACGAAGATTTTTGGTTTCCAAGGGTTAAAACGAGTGGAAATCAATGAAGCGAAAGCTGGAGATCTTGTTGCAGTATCTGGTATGGAAGACATCAACGTAGGGGAAACAGTCTGCCCGGTAGAGCACCAAGAGGCATTGCCGATCCTTCGTATTGATGAGCCAACACTTCAAATGACATTTGTTGTGAACAACAGCCCATTTGCAGGTCGTGAAGGAAAATACGTGACGTCACGTAAAATTGAAGAGCGTTTAGAACAGCAGCTTCAAACAGACGTAAGTCTTCGTGTAGATCCAACGGATTCACCTGATGCTTGGGTCGTATCAGGACGCGGTGAGCTTCACTTATCAATTCTGATTGAGAATATGAGACGTGAAGGATTTGAACTGCAAGTATCGAAGCCAGAAGTTATTGTAAAAGAAGTTGACGGTGTTCGATGTGAGCCTGTTGAGCGCGTTCAAATTGATGTACCTGAAGAGCACACTGGCTCTATCATGGAATCAATGGGCGCAAGAAAAGGTGAAATGATTGACATGATCAATAATGGTAACGGTCAAGTTCGCCTGATCTTTACAGTGCCATCACGTGGTTTAATCGGATATACAACTGAATTTCTTTCATTAACTCGTGGTTTTGGTATTTTGAACCATACGTTTGACAGCTACCAGCCGATGCAGTCTGGTCAAGTTGGCGGACGCCGTCAAGGTGTACTTGTTTCAATGGAAACAGGTAAAGCAACTGCTTACGGAATCCAAGGCGTTGAAGAGCGCGGTGTGATTTTCGTTGAGCCGGGTGTTGAAGTATACCAAGGAATGATTGTTGGTGAGCATAACCGTGAAAACGATCTTGTTGTCAACGTGAGCCGTATGAAACAACAAACAAACGTACGTTCAGCGACAAAAGATCAAACGGTTAGTATGAAAAAACCACGTATTATGTCACTTGAGGAATCTCTTGAGTACTTAAATGAAGACGAATACTGTGAGGTTACACCGGAATCTATCCGTTTAAGAAAGAAAATTTTAGATAAAAACGAACGTGAGAAAGCAGCGAAGAAGAAAAAGCTAGCAGGATTATCTTAATTCCATGAAGAATTAAAAAGATAGAACCCTGAAAGATAAGGGGAGGGAATCTTTTTGAATGATCAGGAAGTAAGTGAGAATCTATCCTTTTTCGCGATGCTGTTTCGTGTCGATGAAAATCCGCAAACAGGGATGTGGCTCTTATATGGCACCATCCTTGTTTTAGCGATTATTGTTTTTAAACTCGGCTTTGCTAGACGTTTACCGATTTTAAAAGCACTTGTCATTTATTTGTTTTTGATTTTTGGCTGCACGTTTCTCACATTTCTAGGTATCTTCTTGCCAGTCGCAGAAGGCCTGGTTGTGGCAGCTGTCATTTTGATTATTTATAAAATACGGCTGCATCGTGCGAAAAAAGAAGGAACAGTAAGTACGTAAAAAAGACCTGAACTTGTGTCAGGTCTTTTTTACGTCTTCTGTTCTTTTTTTCCTTTTTTCTTCTTTTTCTCTTTCGTCGCAGGATCTTGATAAAGAGAGAATCTGCCAGTTTTGATGCGTGCCTCTGTCTTTACTTTAATTCTTTCCTGGCAGTCATCGCACATATATGTATGAATCGGTCGATTTCTTAACCGTTTAGCAACAAGTGTATCATCATTAATGGTTTCAAGCTTTTCACATAATGAGCACTTCACTCTCATCATTTTCACCTCACTTTGGTCATGCCTTCATTATAGCATGTTTTTTGAGCCACTTAAAATCAGCATAAAAAAGGCTTATATCACAAGAGATATAAGCCGCAGCGTGTAGACAAACCCTCGCATTCGGTGTCAGTCCTGCGCTTCGGTGCTCACGAATGTCAAATTCGCTCCGCGCCGATGCTCGTCCTTCCTAGGGCTGCAAAGGTTTTCTATCACGCTGAAAAGAAGACAAAGAGCCAAAATAAAGTTCATTTTAGCCCTTTGTCAACAATCTGATGATTATATCACAATAGATATAAGCCGTTCTCATTATTTCTTCTGATTCATATGATGGTTTGATTGATCATTTTGGTTTTTTTCTAATTGCTTTTGATCTTGTTGTTTGAGCTGATGATTCGGATCATTTGTCGGATCTATTTCGTTACGGTCGATTTCATTTCGAGGCATTTCTGGCATAACACGGCCCACAATAGCTGCTAATTCGTCCATAATTCCACTTACTGGCCTGCCAGCTTGTATTTCTTTGCCCATTTCCTTTAAACGGCTCACTGTATCTGGATCAGCGACGACAACAGCATTCGCACCTTCTGGGTCATTTTTCAGTGCTTTGGCGACTGAATATTTAATGGTTTCAACTTTGCTTCTATCTAAATCATCTTTTACATCAATGCCGACGACAGCATACTTGCCGATGACGATCGCTGTTGCGTCATTTACATCTGCTACATGCTCAGTCACATTCACTAGGTGCTTTGCCACATCTGTTGATGGGCGGGCTTTGTCAGTGTTTTTCTTGGATGAGTCTGATACTCTTACTAAATGCTTGTTTCCGTCTTGATGTTCTTGTGCCAAAGGCTTCTCTTGATGTTGGCAAGCGCCTAATAAAAGAATGGTTTGAACCATGAATAACGTCAAAAATAGTCGCATGTGTATTCCCTCCTTCACAAACTGCATGATTTATTTTATTGTTGAATTAACCTTCTAACTTTATTCATGAAAACATATATTTTAACAATCGTTTTTGGAAAGACAAGGATGAATGAAACCCCGATCAGGAGGCGAAGGACCTGAGTAAAATTTATGTATTAGACACAAATGTGTTATTACAGGATCCGAATTCAATCTTTTCATTTGAAGACAACGAGGTCGTGATTCCGGCCGTAGTGTTAGAAGAAGTAGACTCGAAGAAGAGATATATGGACGAGGTTGGGCAAAATGCACGACGTGTCTCACGTTTAATCGACGGATTGAGATCGAAAGGGAAACTGCATGAAAAAATTACGCTGGAGTCAAAAGGAACGCTGCGTATTGAGCTGAATCATCGCTCTTTCCACGAGCTTCAAGAAATTTTCATCGAAAAAACAAACGATAACCGAATTTTGGCTGTTGCGAAGAATTTGAGCCTAGAGGAAGAAACAAAACCGGATGGCCGGCCTGTTATTTTGGTCAGCAAAGATGTCCTAGTGCGAGTAAAGGCGGATGCCATTGGTCTGCAAGCAGAGGATTTCTTAAGCGATCGAGTGCTACAAAATGAAGACATTGATAACGGCTATCACGAGCTCTATATTCCGACTGAGCAGCTGAATACATTTTATAAGCAAAATCAGTTACCGATAAAAGAAGTCACCCAGGCGCCATTAAACCCTCATCAATTTATCATTATGAAGGGAAATGAAGGTGGTTCTGCTTTGGGGATGCTTGATCAAAAAGCAGAGCATGTAAAACGGCTTATTTATGACCAAGAACATATTTGGGGAATTCGCCCAAAAAATGTCCAGCAAACGATGGCGCTTGAGTTACTTTTACGCCGCGATATTCCGCTTGTGACACTTATCGGAAAAGCGGGAACAGGAAAGACACTGCTTGCGCTTGCTGCTGGATTAATGCAGACAGAGGACCTCGGCATGTTTAAAAAGCTCATCGTGGCCCGCTCCATTGTTCCTGTTGGTAAGGACTTAGGGTATTTGCCAGGCGAAAAAGAAGAGAAGCTCAGACCGTGGATGCAGCCGATTTATGACAACCTAGAATTTTTATTTAACACAAAAAAAACTGGTGAACTCGATGCGATACTAGCGGGCATCGGTTCAATTCAAGTGGAAGCTTTAACGTATATTCGCGGGAGAAGTATCCCTGATCAATTTATCATTATCGATGAGGCGCAAAATTTAACAAAACACGAAGTGAAAACATTATTAACGCGGGTTGGTGAGGGAAGTAAAATTGTGCTGATGGGAGACCCAGAGCAGATTGATCACCCTTATTTAGACAGCTTAAATAATGGGCTCACATATGTCATTGAGCGTTTCAAAGGGCAGCAAATATCTGGACATGTCAAGCTTGTCAAAGGAGAAAGGTCTGGACTTGCACAGCTTGCAGCTGATTTATTATAGTCCAGACCCGTCATCTTATGTAATGATTAACTCTTTGACGCCTTTAATCGGCTGAGTGATGTTGGACTGATCCTCGAAATATACGTGGATTGGTCCTTCTTCTGTTATAGGCTTTCCATTTTGGCTGAAATGGGCAATGCTATCCATCGCCTTAGAGAGCGGAACAGCAATTGTTTCTGTTTCTGTGACAAATTCACACGTCTCCGCTTGTTCGAGCGGTTCTGCATTTTTTATCATGTCGCCAAGTTTCATCCCGAAGCTTCCTGTGACAAGTCTTTCTTTTTCGTACTTTTTCTCTGTTTTTAATGTGGGTGGAAGTGTTTGACCTTCTCTTATGACCCGCTCTTGATCGAGTTCCTGATCTAGCTGCTGCTCTTCGTTTGCTGCACTTTTCTCAAAAAATGAATCCATTAAAAATTTACGGTCATCAAAAATCCATACACTCGGATCAATGGTGATCTTGTATTGTACGTTCCCCTTGATTTGAATAATACTCATGTTCAAGACAACCCCTTTCCAACATAAATTATAGAAGTTTTCGCCCGCTTTGTCACTTTCATAAACATGCACCTCCTTGTACACACTACGATTAGACGAAAAATAGGGAGGATTTTGGGCATGGCATGTCGTGACAATGAAGAGCTTCAGCGATTTGTAGAAGAGGCAAAAAAGGTGGCCAAAAATGGAAAGGTAGCATCCTATATTCCGGCACTCGGTAAAGCGGATCAATCGGATTTATCTGTCGCTGTTTATCATGTGAGTAATACGTGCCACTCAGCAGGGGATGTTGATAAACGATTCACCCTGCAAAGTATTTCAAAAGTATTAGCACTGGCGCTCGTGCTCTCAGAAGAAGGACCGAAAAAAGTGTTTCAATATGTTGGACAAGAACCGACTGGCGACCCGTTTAATTCGATGATTAAACTAGAGACAGCAAGCCCCAATAAGCCGCTTAACCCAATGATTAATGCAGGAGCGCTTGCCGTTACAAGTTTAATAAGAGGGGCAACGCCGCAAGATCAGCTGAACCGGCTGCTTGGTTTTATTAGAGAGCTTGCCAATGACACCACCATTACATATTGCAAAGAAACCGCTGCATCCGAATTTGAAACATCAATGATTAACCGCGCAATGTGCTATTATATGAAGCAATATCATATCATTAAAGGGAATGTAGAAGAGGTGATGGATGTCTATACGAAGCAGTGCGCCGTCATGATGAATAGCCTGGATTTGGCGAAGATCGCGTGTGTTTTTTCATTAGATGGCAGGCATCCAGAGACAGGAAAGCAAATTCTTTCGAAAGATGTTGCTAGAATTTGTAAAACGTTTATGGTCACATGCGGTATGTACAATGCGAGCGGGGAATTTGCGATCAATATCGGAATCCCTGCTAAAAGTGGTGTTTCAGGCGGAATTATGGGGGCGGCGCCATACGACTTTGGGATAGGTATATTTGGGCCTGCTTTGGATGAAAAAGGGAATAGTATTGCGGGTATTAAGCTGCTTGAACTCATGAGTGAAAAATATGAGATGAGTATCTTTTAATGACGAATGGCTTCTTTTTATTTTTACAGAGCGAACTGTACAAATCTGCTTGCAATTTTGGGCGTTTCGCTTTATGATAAATAGAAGAATTAGGTACTCGCCTGGGGAACGGAGGGATACTTTTGGCGTCAGAAATTTTAGTCGATCATCGGCAAAAAGCACTGGCTTTATTAAAATTGGATGCAGATAAAATTTTAAAATTGATCCAAGTGCAAATGGACAACTTAACGATGCCGCAATGTCCTCTTTATGAAGAGGTTTTAGATACTCAAATGTTCGGATTATCGAGAGAAATTGATTTCGCTGTCCGGCTTGGATTAGTTGATCAACATGAAGGCAAAAAACTACTCGATAAACTTGAGAGAGAACTATCCGCACTTCATGATGCGTTCACAAAAAAATAATGATTGAAAACTCAAACTTCCACAACATAAGTTTGAGTTTTTTTGTCCGCCTTTTTATTTTGATTGATGCCAAACGGACTTGATTGTCTCATGAAAGACGAACAATATAAAGAGGTAAAACGGGATCAAACGGAGAAAATGTAGTAGAATAAGAACAGCTAAGAGAAGAGAATATCAAGCAGTAGAAATAGACGTTAGGAAGAGGATTATATGTTAAAGAGAATGCTAAAATCGTATGACTACTCATTATTGTTCGCCATTATATTAATTAGCGCATTCGGCTTGGTGATGGTGTATAGCTCAAGTATGATTACATCTGTGATCAGATATGATGCTGCGCCAGATAATTTTTTCAAGAAACAGCTTTTATTTATGATTGTCGGGGCGGTCATCTTGATTTTTACAGCCCTCATTCCGTATCAGCTGCTCTTAAATAAAAGATTCCAAATTGTGATGCTTTTGCTATCTGTGTTTTCTCTCATTTATGTGTACTTTGGCGGTCACATTGCAGGGAATGCTAGAAGCTGGATCAAATTTGGGCCTTTTAGTCTTCAGCCAGCGGAATTCGTGAAGATCGTTGTCATCATTTATCTTGCTGCTGTCTATGCAAAGAAGCAGCATTATATTGACCATATTTTAAGAGGGGTTACACCTCCAATTGTGGTTGTCTCCATCCTATGCGGATTTATTATTTTGCAGCCAGACTATGGGACAGCTTTTATCATTGGTATGATTGCCCTTGCGATGATTTTATGCTCAGGGTTTAGCGGTAAAACGCTGGCCAAGCTGCTCGCTTTATTTAGTGCGGTGATGGTTGTTGTGACACCGTTTATTATTCTTTTTTGGGATAAAATTTTCACGCAGAATCGTCTTGGACGTTTTGAGAGTTTCCAAGATCCATTTAAAGACGCAGGCGCTTCTGGGCATCAATTGATTAATTCATATTATGCGATTGGATCAGGCGGCTTTTTTGGGCTTGGTCTTGGAGAGAGTGTACAAAAGTATGGATACCTTCCAGAACCGCATACAGATTTTATCATGGCAATTATCTCGGAAGAGCTTGGTTTTTTCGGTGTATTTTTTGTCCTTGCTCTCCTTGGCTTTATTGTTGTGAAAGGTTTTTACATTGCGAGAAAGTGTGAAGATCCGTTTGGAAGTTTGCTTGCAATAGGAATTTCTTCAATGATTGCCATCCAAACGTGTATTAATTTGGGCGGTGTTTCAGGTCTCATTCCGATCACTGGGGTCACACTTCCGTTTATCAGCTACGGGGGATCCTCTATCATTTTACTGAGTGGATGTATGGGAATATTGCTGAATATCAGCATGTTTACTGAATATAAAGAGCGTTATAAAAAGAAAAAATCAATCAGCAAACCATCGATTCAAAAAAATGGATTGCAGAAAACTTTGAATCTTTAGAAAACAAAAGTGTACAGTTTTCATTTCTTCCTTTATTATAGAGTACATATAAAATTTTAAGGGATATGGAGGAGTGAGAATGTCACAGAGAACAATTCAAAAGGTTCTAGTTGCAAACAGAGGGGAAATCGCTATCAGAGTCTTTAGGGCCTGTACGGAGCTCAACTTACGTACAGTGGCCATTTACTCCAAAGAAGACTCGGGCTCTTATCATCGCTATAAAGCCGATGAAGCATATCTAGTTGGAGAAGGGAAAAAGCCGATTGATGCCTACCTTGATATCGAGGGGATCATCGAAATTGCAAAACGAAATGACGTGGATGCAATTCATCCAGGATACGGATTTTTATCTGAAAACATTCATTTTGCAAGACGATGCGAAGAGGAAGGCATCCAATTCATCGGCCCAACTTCTCAACATTTAGATATGTTTGGAGATAAAGTAAAAGCGAGAGATGAAGCGAAAAAAGCTGGAATTCCAGTCATTCCAGGAAGTGACGGGCCAGTTGATTCGGTCAAAGAAGTCGAAAAATTCGGTGAAGAATACGGTTACCCGTTTATTATTAAAGCTTCACTTGGAGGCGGCGGCCGAGGTATGCGGATTGTCAGATCAAAAGAGGAGCTGAGCGAAGCCTATGACCGTGCAAAGTCAGAGGCGAAAGCGGCTTTTGGAAATGACGAAGTATACGTTGAAAAGCTGATTGAAAATCCGAAACATATTGAAGTGCAGGTGATTGGAGACAATCACGGCAATATCATTCATTTATATGAGCGTGACTGCTCTGTTCAAAGGCGTCATCAAAAAGTCATTGAGGTTGCACCAAGTGTGTCTCTTTCTAATCAATTGCGTGAAGACATCTGTGAAGCGGCTGTTCAGCTGGCCCAGAATGTATCGTATATCAATGCAGGGACTGTAGAATTCCTAGTGGCAAATGGCGAGTTTTATTTTATTGAAGTCAATCCTAGGGTCCAAGTGGAACACACGATCACAGAAATGATCACAGGTGTCGATATCGTCCAAACCCAAATTCTTGTCGCAAAAGGACATGACCTCCACAGCAAAGAAGTCGGGATACCAAAACAAGAAGATATCTTTACACATGGATTTGCCATTCAATCAAGGGTCACAACAGAAGATCCTTTGAATGATTTTATGCCAGATACAGGAAAAATCATGGCTTACCGTTCAGGCGGTGGTTTTGGTGTACGTCTTGATACAGGGAACAGCTTCCAAGGTGCGGTGATTACACCTTATTACGATTCACTGTTGGTCAAGCTGTCAACTTGGGCACTTACATTTGATCAAGCTGCGGCTAAAATGGTCCGAAATTTACAAGAATTCAGGATTCGCGGTATTAAAACAAATATTCCGTTTCTTGAAAACGTTGCAAAGCACGAGAAGTTTCTAAGAGGGGAATATGATACATCGTTTATTGATTCAACACCTGAGCTATTTAACTTCCCTAAGCAAAAAGACCGCGGAACGAAAATGCTTACTTATATTGGTAACGTTACCATTAATGGGTTCCCTGGTATTTCGGAAAATAAGAAGCCTCATTTTGATCAACCAAATGTGCCGAAACTTGCTGTCCATGAAACGATACCTTCTGGAACAAAACAATTGTTAGACAAGCATGGACCTGAGGGGCTCGCCAATTGGGTGAAAGAGCAAAGCGGTGTACTCTTAACGGATACAACCTTTAGAGACGCACATCAATCCCTGCTTGCAACACGCTTTAGAACGCACGACTTAAAGAAAGTTGCGCAGCCAACCGCAGGCTTATGGCCAGAGTTATTCAGTATGGAAATGTGGGGCGGTGCTACATTTGATGTGGCATATCGTTTCTTGAAAGAAGATCCTTGGGAAAGATTGAAAGAGCTTCGTCAAGAAGTGCCAAACACCTTGTTCCAAATGTTATTAAGATCATCAAACGCTGTTGGATATACAAACTATGCGGATAATGTGATTAAAGCATTTGTAAAGGAATCGGCAGAGGCAGGCATTGACGTCTTCCGTATTTTTGACAGCCTAAACTGGGTCAAAGGCATGACGCTTGCTATTGATTCTGTTCGTGAATCAGGCAAAGTGGCAGAGGCAGCGATTTGTTATACAGGTGATATTCTTGATCCATCACGTCCGAAATATGATTTGAAATATTATGTCTCTCTTGCGAAGGAGCTTGAATCCGCAGGCGCTCATATTTTAGGCATTAAAGATATGGCGGGATTATTAAAACCGCAGGCGGCTTATGAACTTGTATCTGCTCTAAAAGACGAGCTCACGATTCCAATCCATCTTCATACACACGATACGAGTGGAAATGGACTCTTCACCTATGCAAGAGCGATTGATGCAGGTGTTGATATTGTTGATGTTGCTGTCAGCTCTATGGCGGGGCTCACATCACAACCAAGTGCGAGCTCATTATATTATGCTTTAGACGGACATGAAAGAAAGCCCGAAATGAATGTTCAAGCGGTTGAACGTCTTTCTCAATATTGGGATTCCGTCAGAAAATATTACCATGAGTTTGAAAGCGGAATGAATTCACCGCATACAGAAATTTATGAGCATGAAATGCCTGGTGGCCAGTATAGTAACCTGCAACAGCAGGCGAAAGGGGTCGGCCTTGGCGACCGCTGGAATGAAGTAAAAGAAATGTACAGACGTGTAAATGACATGTTTGGTGACATTGTGAAAGTGACACCGTCTTCTAAAGTGGTCGGAGATATGGCACTTTATATGGTGCAAAACGATCTGACAGAAGAGGATGTTTATGAAAAAGGAGCAACACTGGATTTCCCAGATTCGGTTGTTGAATTGTTTAAAGGCTATTTAGGACAGCCTCATGGTGGATTCCCAGAAAAGCTGCAAAAGCTGATTTTAAAAGGGGAGGAGCCGCTTACTGTCAGACCGGGTGAGAAACTGAAGCCTGTGGACTTTGAAGAGATCAAAAAGCAGTTCAAAGAATCACATGATCTGACGTTGACAGAACAAGATGCCATTGCATATGCTTTATACCCGAAAGTCTTTTCTGAATTTGTTCAAACAGCAGAAAGCTATGGAGATATCTCTGTTCTTGACACACCAACCTTCTTCTACGGCATGAGACTTGGTGAAGAAATTGAGGTGGAAATTGAAAAAGGGAAAACCCTCATTGTCAAACTCGTGTCCATTGGAGAACCGAATCCGGATGCTACAAGAGTGCTTTACTTTGAACTGAATGGACAGCCGCGTGAAGTGGTCATTAAGGATGAAAGCATCAAATCCTCCGTTCAAGAAAAAATGAAGGCAGATCGCTCAAATCCAAATCACATTGCCGCATCGATGCCAGGTACTGTGATCAAAGTGCTTGTTGAAAAAGGACAGAAAATTTCTCAAGGTGAGCACTTGATGATCAATGAAGCGATGAAAATGGAAACGACGGTACAAGCACCGTTCTCAGCAATCGTGGATGAAATTCATGTCACGAATGGAGAAGGGATTCAAACTGGAGATCTGTTGATTGTCTTAAAGCCTGAATAATGAGTGAGACACATCCACTGCGATGTGTCTCAGCGTATAGACAAACCCTTGCATTCTTTGTCAGTCCTGCGTGCTGGTGCTCACGAATGTCACATTCGCTCCGCTCCAGTACTCGTTCTTCCTAGACTTCAAGTGCTTTCTATCACGCTGAAAAGAAGACAAAGGGATAAAATAAAGAGCATTTTAGCCCTTTGTCAACAATCCAAGACACATCCCCTGCGATGTGTCTTTTTTTGAGCGCATTAAAATGTGCAGCCGCCCGCTAGAGTGATTACACTATAGAATGAGGTGAAGAAAGAGTGGAAATTGTCGTGATTTGGTTTCGCCGAGATATGCGATTGGATGATCATATCGCCTTATCAAAAGCGATCACATATGCAAAAAAACATCAGTACCGATTATTTGCTTTTTATCATCTAGATCCATTTTTTACAGAAATGGAACTGGATTTGAACAACGAACATTTCTTTCAAAACTTGGCCAATTTCGTCAAGGAAGCGAGAGAATCTCACATGTATGTTCATCTCATTCATGATGATATTTTGTCCGCTTTTCAAAAGCTCATGAATGCTTATGACATCAATGCGGTCTTTTTTAATGAGGACGAAGTAGGAAATGGTCGAATTCGTGATGAGCAAGTGACCTGTTTCTTAGAAGAAAAGGGCATTCATGTGTCAAAGTGGCAAGATACGCATCTGCATGGGGCGAGAGATATTTTAAAAGCGGATGGTTCTCATTATCAAGTGTTTACTCCATACTACCAAGCGTGGCGGAAGCAGGAGAAGCAGTCTGTGATAAAAGTTGACAAATCATTTCTGAGCAGTGAGCATACGATTTGTGATGAGTCACTTTCTGAAAAGGGAGATGCGAAACTAAGGGACATCATCAAGAAATGTACAAGGAAATTCGATCAGATTGGATCAGACAAAGCGATGAGCACGCTAGGCGGCTTTATTCAAGAAAGATTGACGCATTATCATGAGAAACGAGATATTCCGTCTGTTTTTGGGACGAGCAAGCTGTCTCGGTTCTTAAAAACCGGGACCATTTCTATTCGCACGATCTTTCATGCAGTCAATGAGGAAGAACTTTTTGAAGATGAGGGCAAGGAAACATTTATGAAAGAGCTAGCGTGGCGCGATTTTTATCATATGATCTTTGCGCATTATCCAGAGATGAAAGAAAAAGAAATCAACTCCTCCTTTCAACATATAAAATGGAATGATGATGAGACACTTTTTGAAGCTTGGTGTAAAGGACAAACAGGCTTCCCACTCGTTGACGCTGGGATGAGACAGTTAAATGAAGAAGGCTGGATGCATAACCGTTTGAGAATGGTGACGGCTTCATTCCTGACAAAAGATTATCTCATCGATTGGAGAATGGGCGAAGCGTATTTCGCGAGAAAACTTGTCGACTATGATGAGGCTTCGAATATTGGAGGATTTCAGTGGGCAGCCTCTGTCGGAACGGATGCTGTTCCTTACTTCCGTATTTTTAACCCAACGACCCAGTCGAAACGATTTGACCCAAGCGGAGAATATATTAGAAGGTATGTACCAGAACTAAAGCATGTGAATGAAAAATGGATTCATGAACCGAGTAAAATGCCGATAGATGAGCAAATGAAATCGGGATGTGTGCTGGGGGATACATATCCTCTGCCTACAGTCGATCATCAAGAAAGACGAAAAAAAGCCATTTCGCTATTTGAAGAAGCGAAACGAACATAAAAGAAATCCCCCTTTTCGGATGAAAGGGGGATTGTATGTTTATCTGAAAGGCTCTCTATTTTCATATTTAAACCGGGCAATGAGTAAGCAGAAGTAGCATAGTACCCCAAATAAACAAGAAATAAAGAATGAATGAGCAAGCGCATAACCGAGTGCGAGCTGAGAATAAACAGACATGACACCAGAGATCGCTTGAAGTGTAATCAGAATGGCTGAAATGATCCATCCATAATACAGCTGCTTTTGTTCTTTATAATGTTTAAGGGCATGGAACATCGCAACAAATATCCAAACGAATAAAAGAAGGGCTGCTGCTCGGTGAGACATTTGAACCCATTGATTAAAATACGCTGGAAGTGCGCCGTCTTTTGAACAAAATGGGAAGACAGAGCATGCAAGACTTGATTTTGTATGTCTCACATAGGCGCCCGTATACACCACAATATACGTATATGTGATCAACCCATAAATATGGAACTGCATTCTTTTGCCGATATGAAGCGGCTTCACAAGCTTTGTTTCAGATCTGGTGGCTTCAAACACAAGCAGTGCCAGCAGTAAAACGGAAGCAAAAGAAATCAGTGAAATACCGAAGTGCAGTGCCATGACAAGTGCGTTAGAACCAAACACAACGGCGAGTGCCCCTAACAGCGCTTGAAGCAGTAAGAATATAATGGACATGATGACCAAAAATTTGGTTTCACGGAATACTGGACTGATTTTTTTCCAGCATAAGACCGCCAGTGCCAATACAAGAATGGTGGAAACTCCTGTTGACATGCGGTGGCTCCATTCGATAATGGAAGCAGGGTTCATTTCTGGAAAGAAACGACCGTGGCAAAGGGGCCACTGTCTGCCGCAGCCAAGACCGGAGCCAGTTTTCGTCACAAGCGCACCGCCAATCAGAACGATCAGCATCACAAATGTTGTGACAACGCTCAATAACCTTAAAGCAAATTTCATCAAATGATTTCACCTTCTCTAAATAACTTCTGATCTAAATGAAAACCTCACATGCTCTCAAGTTTAAGCCAAATGCGTGTTCTGTTGCAATTCATAATGACCAAAGTTCACAAAAAAATGATATGTTAGTTCACAAAGTTTACAGATTTAGAGTGCTTGATCTTTCTTTGACAGTCTGATAGAAATAGAGGAGAGAATATTTCATTTTGCACCGCCTTCTGAAACGCACATCCTAATAAATTCACGAAAAGTTCACAAATAACTTCAAGTTTGTCGTTTATTATTTAATAGGATGTTTTTTTACAGCTCTTTATCTTGTATGATAGAGTTGTAACGATTTTACGTTTTATTCGTTCGTTTGAAGGTTTGGGCAAGGGAGGTTATACACATTGGCAAATTCCAAAACAGCCGCGGAAGCAGCTATTCATGGACAAATAGAAGAAACAACCGCTTTAAAAGATTTTCTTGCTCTTATTAAAATGGGCATCGTCAATTCCAATTTCATTACAACTTTTACTGGAATGTGGCTTGCTTTTTATTTTACAGGTATGAGTTTTCTTGGGAATCTTGATATTGTGCTGTTAACAATGATTGGTTCTTCTCTTATTATTGCCGGTTCATGCGCCATTAATAATGCGTTTGACCGTGATATTGATATACTAATGGAAAGAACAAAAACAAGACCGACGGTGACAGGTAAAGTTCAGCCGGGTCAAGCGTATGCATTTGGTATTCTGCTTGTTGTACTTGGACTGATTATGCTTCTGATGACAACTGTTACATCAGCAGTGATTGGATTTATCGGTGTCTTTACTTATGCAGTTCTATACACGATGTGGTCTAAACGTCATTACACCATTAATACAGTCATTGGGAGTGTATCTGGTGCGGTTCCGCCATTAATTGGCTGGACAGCTGTTACAGGCACCATCGACACAACGGCTTGGGTCCTGTTTATGATTATGTTCATCTGGCAAATTCCGCATTTCTTATCACTTGCGATTAAGAAAACGGAAGATTACCGTAAAGCAGGTATTCCAATGCTGCCAGTTGTTTACGGCTTTGAAGTCACAAAACGCCAAATCATCATTTGGACAGCATGTCTTCTCCCGCTTCCATTTTTCTTAGGTGGATTAGGATGGCCGATTGTCGCACTTGGCACATTGCTGAACATTGGATGGCTCGTTATTGGTCTTATGGGCTTTAAAATGAAAGATATCATGAAGTGGTCAACACTCATGTTCGTTTATTCATTAAACTACTTAACGATCTTTTTCGTTGCGATGATTATTATTACACTATTCTAGAGTGAAATACACTTTGATCACATCAAAACAATGGCTATATCTTATAACACAACATTTTCTTACAACTATGAAAGCCGCCTGATATTCAGTTCTATTTAGGCGGCTTTCTGTTTATACATAGATGGTATTTTGAGTAAAAACATCATTTTTTTATGAAAAGAGGAAATGTAAGTGCTTTTATAAGAGGCGGGGGTTATGGATGGGTGAAAGGTGATTTTATAAATAAGAGGTAAAAGCGAAAGGCAAAGGAGATCAAGCAAAAGGGGTTGGGACAAATTATGATAAGAAAATGGCGTGTTTATTCACTGTTTCTCTTACTGACGCTCGTTTTGGCGGGCTGCGGTGAACCATACTTATCAACACTCAAGCCAGTTGGGGAAGTAGCAGATAAACAGTTTTTCCTAACGGTACTGAGTACACTTATTATGGTTCTTGTCGTTATTGTTGTATCGATCATTTTCTTTTACGTCATCATTAAATTCAAACGTTCTAAAGTGGGAGAAGATACGATTCCTAAACAGGTAGAAGGGAACCGTAACCTCGAAATTACGTGGACAGCGATTCCGATACTTCTACTCATTATTCTCGTTGTACCTGTTGTGGCATACACGCTTGAGCTAGGGGATACAAGCGCCATGGATAAGAAAAAACGAGATCCTGAAAAGACACTTGTAGTGAATGTAAGAGCCAGCTTATATTGGTGGGAATTTGAATACCCTGATTATGGGATTGTGACAAGTCAGGAATTGATTGTTCCAACTGATCAAAAGGTTTATTTTAAGCTGAAAGCATCTGATGTGAAACACTCATTCTGGATTCCATCAGCTGGGGGTAAAATTGATACAAATACAGACAACGAGAACAAGTTTTATTTAACATTTGACTCAAAACGAACGAAAGATGCTGGAGAATATTTCTATGGGAAATGTGCAGAGCTTTGTGGTCCATCACATGCTTTAATGGACTTTAAAGTTAAAACGCTTTCTCAAGATGAGTTTTTAGGCTGGACGAAAAAGATGACAGATTATAAGAAGCCTGCATCTACGTCAGATCTAGCCCTTGAGGGTGAAAAACTCTTTAAAGAGAAAAACTGTTTAAGCTGTCATGCGGTAGAGCCTGGAGATGAACGGCCAGAGGCGGCAAGGACTGCACCAAACCTTGCAACCTTCGGAGAGCGGACAAAAGTAGCTGGAATTAAAGACATGAACAAAGAAAATGTCAAAGCATGGCTGAAAGATCCAGAGAGCTTTAAACCAGGTAATAAGATGACAGGGACGTACCCTAAACTAAATGACTCAGAAGCAGACGCACTCTACGAGTATTTAAAAGGTCTTAAAATACAGTAAATGCCTTGAGCAGCTTGAAGTTGCGCACATTCAAAAGGGTATACGATCTATGTGAAGTTTTTGTTAAGAGCTCCCGAATAAGTCTCTACATCCAAGAATAAGTCATCTGTCAGATATAGTCTGTTTTTAGAACGTGAAGATAGACATTGATATGAAAAGGGGCAAATGGGAGATAAGAGGGGGATTTCATGGTGAGTACAATAGCTAAAAAGCGGGGGTTTGGCGCTGTCTTATGGGATTACTTAACGACGGTTGACCACAAAAAAATTGCCATATTATATTTAGTGGCAGGGGGATTTTTCTTTTTAATTGGTGGCCTGGAAGCGATGATTATCCGTATTCAGCTAGCCATCCCTGAAAATGATTTTGTGAGTGCAGGGTTTTACAATGAAGTCATGACGATGCATGGAACAACGATGATTTTCCTTGCAGCAATGCCGCTTTTATTTGCATTAATGAATGCGGTTGTACCCATTCAAATTGGTGCACGTGACGTAGCGTTTCCATTTGTGAATTCACTTGGTTTTTGGCTCTTCTTTTTCGGAGGTATTTTCTTAAACCTTGGATGGTTTATGGGCGGAGCACCTGATGCAGGCTGGACTGCCTATGCGTCGCTCACGCTGAATTCAGATGGGCACGGCATGGATTTCTATATTTTAGGGTTGCAGATAGCGGGTATTGGTACGCTAATTGCCGGAATCAACTTTCTTGCAACGATTATTAATATGAGAGCACCAGGTATGACGTATATGAGAATGCCACTCTTTACCTGGACAACGTTTGTGGCATCTGCACTAATTTTATTCGCATTCCCGCCGCTGACAGCAGGGCTTGCGATGCTGATGCTTGATCGAATGTTTGATACGAGCTTTTTTAATCCAGAGCTCGGAGGAAATACAATCATCTGGGAGCATTTGTTCTGGATTTTTGGACACCCAGAAGTGTATATCTTGATTTTGCCGGCATTTGGGATTTTCTCTGAGATCATTCCGGTGTTTGCAAGAAAAAGATTGTTTGGTTATTCGTCCATGGTGTTTGCGACTGTATTAATTGGTTTCCTTGGATTCATGGTGTGGGCGCATCACATGTTCACAACAGGACTTGGTCCAATTGCCAATGCGATCTTTGCCGTAGCCACAATGGCGATTGCGGTGCCAACTGGAATTAAAGTATTTAACTGGTTGCTCACCATATGGGGCGGTAATGTGAAGTTTACAACGCCGATGCTATATTCAGTTGCGTTCATTCCGTCATTCTTACTTGGCGGTGTAACCGGCGTCATGCTTGCAGCAGCAGCAGCGGATTATCAGTTCCATGACACGTACTTCGTTGTGGCGCATTTCCACTATGTCATTATCGGTGGTGTGGTCTTCGGTATTTTAGCAGGTGTGCATTATTGGTGGCCGAAGATGTTTGGGAAAATACTGAATGAGAAGCTTGGGAAAATTGGCTTTGTGCTGTTTTTCGTCGGTTTCCATTTAACGTTCTTTATCCAGCATTTTCTCGGTCTTTGGGGCATGCCGCGCCGAGTCTTTACATTCTTGCCAGGTCAGGGTCTAGACCTTGGGAACTTGGTGAGTACGATTGGGGCACTGTTCATGTTTGTAGCAGTTGTCATCATGCTGATTAATATCATCTGGACGACAGCAAAAGGGGAGCGTGTATCGGGCGATCCTTGGGGAGATGGAAGAACGCTTGAATGGGCAGTATCTTCACCTCCGCCAGAATATAACTTTAAGCAGCTGCCTCTTGTACGGGGACTTGATCCATTATGGATTGAGAAAATGGATGGTAAAAAAGGAATGACAGCATCTGAACCGCTCGATGATATTCACATGCCGAATAATTCCATCTTGCCTATCATTATCTCATTCGGTCTATTTGTGTCAGCGTTTGGTTTTATGTATCGTCAAGAACACAGCTGGGGTCTACCGGTGATCTTCATTGGTCTTGGCATCACTTTTGCGACCATGCTCGTTCGCTCTCTTAAAGATGATCATGGATACCATATTCACAAAGAAGATTTGACGGATGACGATGACAAAGGGGTGAAAGCATAATGGAACCACAAAAAATGACAGCGGAAACCTTTCCAGCTTCTCCTGAGAAAGCCACGTTAGAAGGAAAGAATAAGTTCGTCGGGTTCTGGTTGTTTCTTGGGGGAGAAACGGTCCTGTTTGCATCTTTGTTTGCCACTTATTTGGCGCTGAAAAATTCAAATGCAGGCGGCGCAACAACAACTGAAATGTTTGACCTCACACTTGTCTTTATTGCCACAATGCTTCTGTTAACGAGCAGTTTAACGAGTGTGTATGCTATGTATCATATGAAAAACTTTGCCTTTAAAAAAATGCAGCTTTGGCTAGGTGTAACCGTTCTTTTAGGTGCTGGATTTTTAGGGGTAGAAATTTATGAGTTTTATCATTATGTGCATGCGTATGAATTTACCATTACGAGCTCTGCACTTGGCTCTTCCTTCTATACGCTTGTTGGAACACACGGGGCTCACGTCGCATTTGGACTTTGCTGGATCACCGCTCTGATGATTCGGAATATGAGACGCGGACTCGATTTATACAATGCACCAAAATATTATGTGGCAAGCCTTTATTGGCACTTCATTGATGTTGTGTGGGTCTTCATCTTTACCGTTGTATATTTGATGGGAATGGTGGGATAAGAATGGGAAATAAAAACACAAATCAGTCCAAAGTCGATCTTGTCTATCGGAAAAAGAAAAATGCCGAAGAAATGAAGCATCAGCTCATTTCTTTCGGCTTGATGATTGGTTTAACGTTTGTTGCCTTTTTAACAATCGCCTCTGAAGACGTCGGAAATTGGTTCGCTGTCCCTTTTATTTTACTGCTTGCAGTGATTCAGGTCGCTTTTCAGCTTTATTATTTTATGCACATGAACCAAAAAGGGCATGAAACACCCGCGTTGTTTCTTTACTCAGGTGTGTTTGTCGCGTTTATTACCGTTTTAGCCTTTTTGACCATTATTTGGTGGTAAGCTCGCTTTGCCCTTGAAGGAGGCGCAGCAATGGAAAACTTAGAGATATTTGGATTTCGTGCATTATGGAGTCCTTACTATTTGACATGTATTGTAGCAGCAGCCGCTTTTTATCTGCTTCTCGTGACGAAGGGTAAGCACCGTGCGACGGTGAAAGAGAAAACGCTGTTTCTCACGGGGCTTGTGTTGCTTTATGCAGTGAAGGGGAGCCCGATTGATTTAATGGGGCATATTATGTTCAGTGCGCATATGGCGCAAATGGCAGTGCTCTATTTGGTCATCCCGCCCCTTCTTATCACAGGTGTACCTGCGGCGATTTGGGAGCGGATCATTCAAACACGGGGTATTCAGCCGATTTTCCGCTTGTTTTCTAAGCCGTTGATTGCCTTACTCGGTTTTAACGGGTTGTTTTCGCTGTATCATATTCCGCTTGTGTTCGATTTTGTAAAAACAGATCCGTTTTATCACGCATTGATGACGGTTGTCATTTTTATCGCTGCCTTTTTCATGTGGTGGCCGCTTGTCCATAAAGTGCAAAGTCAGCCGCAGATTACAGGCATTTTAAAGCTTGGATATATTATGGCAGATGGGATTTTAATGACACCTGCCTGCGCACTCATTATGTTTAGTGAAGCGCCTATCTATGCCACTTATTCAGATGCCGGCGCATGGATACAAGCACTGCACCTATGCGTACCGAGTGATATGCTTGCTGGTCTTGCGCTTACGGGACCTGACATGTTTCATACATTGCCGCTGCTAGAAGATCAGCAGCTAGGTGCTATTTTGATGAAAATCATTCAGGAGATTGTATACGGATCGATTCTTGCTGTTGTCTTCTTTGACTGGGCGAGAAAAGAAAGAGCGAAAGATGCCGTACCAGATGCGCTCATTCCGAAATATGAATAAATGAAAAGCACAGCCGCAGGGGCTGTGCTTTTATGCTTCAGCAGTTATCGCTTCTAGTTTTTCTTTCAATTGGTTCAGTGTTTTTTTGCTGGATTGAATAAGAGATTTAGGGAAATCTTCGCCTTCTCCATATTCAACACCATGCGGATAATAGTGTTTTCCAAGTAAAGGTGTCAGCAGCTGGATGTGGGCTTTTTTGGAGCCGACATCTCCCTCAGTGGCGTAGCCAGAGATCCGTAAGTAAAACGTCCCCTCTACCATGTTATACTTCCTGTCGTACGTCACACGCTCATAATCCCATTGATCGGCTCGTACAAATCCTTCACTTTCCATAATGAAATCCAATTTATTTAAGTCAGCTGATACCTTTTCAATCCCCGTACCTTCAAACTTCACCCAAAATCCCTCCTTATAAAAATTCCCTTTACTGACAATCATAGTATGAAAGCGTTAAACTTTCAACTGTGAAGGGTATGTTCTTTTATAAGCTGGTTACAGTAATAAAGAAAATAACGGATGGAGGAATCAACGTGAAAACGAAAAAAATCAAAGATATCATGACGAAAAAAGTAGTGACGTTGCAAAAGGACGACAATGCATATGAAGCGGCAGTCAAAATGAAAGATGCTGACATTGGTGCCATTCCAGTAGTCGACGGAGATCAGCTTGTTGGTATTGTCACAGACCGCGACCTTGTACTTAGAGGTATTGCTGAGAAAAAGCCGAACTCACAAGAGGTTGGTGCCATCATGACGAAGGAAGTTTTGACAGCTGAAGAAGATGCAACCCTAGAAGAAATTGTCCGGTTGATGTCAGAACATCAGCTCCGCCGTATCCCGGTTGTCAAAAACGGGGCACTCACAGGGATCGTAGCCCTTGGGGATTTATCAGTTGAAGATTTATCAAACGATCGTGCAGGTGATGCCCTGACGGAAATCTCTCAACAAGACCAGGATCATGGCCAAGGATTTCTTCATTAGGAGGGGCATATTTTAAATTCGTGTTAAATAGGCTGTATTGTCGTTGATAAATGGAGCAAGTTTTGTTTAAATGACAGTAGAAGGTACTTTTTGTACCTTGCCAATTTAACGGAGGTGTTTATTTGAAAACTGTGCTGAAAACACTCTTCATCCTCCTGATTATATCTGGAACGTATGTTCTGTTTATTCAATATGGATCTTCACCAGAAAAAGAAAACAGCAATGAGCCGAAGGTGTCTAATGAAGAAACATCTAGCGATAAGCCGATCAACATTCCGAAAAAAGGTCTCATGTCCTTTATGGGGAAGTCTTCAAACGAAGTGCTTAAACAGCTAGGGGAACCAGATCGCATTGATCCTTCCGCATATGATTATGACTGGTGGATATACAATCAATCGAAGAAGCACTATATTCAAGTAGGGGTAAAGGACAGTAAAGTGGTGACCTTGTTTGCGACAGGGGATGGGCTGAATGTTGAGCCGTTTAAAATCGGTCAAGCCACAAGTGAAGTGTTTAAAAAAACACAAATCGCTCCTTACATTCATGTAGAGGACGAGGGAAATTCATATCGCTTTGAATTCTCAGAAGATGATATGAATACCAGGCCGACGGTGAAAGTGGGAGATGATGTGTATGTCCAGCTCTACATGGATAAGTTTGAAAGCACTCTTTCGAGCATTCGAGCCTTTAACGCAGATACATTTGTCAAACAAAAGCCGTATGAAGTCGTTTATCGAGGTCAATTAATTGAACCTGAGGCGATATCAGGCGAAAAGTGGAAGGATATTGAAGCGTCGAGTCAAAAACAAATTTTTGATATGACCAATATTATCCGCCATAAGTACAAACTGCCGACCTTAAAGTGGGACGATGAAACCTCTGAAGTGGCATTCATGCATAGTGAGGACATGAAGGATAATCATTATTTCTCCCATGAATCTAAAAAATACGGCACGCTGAAAGACCGGTTAGAAAGAGGCGAGGTCGCATTTCAGCTTGCGGGGGAAAACATTGCGTATAATTATGTTGATGGCCCTGCAGCTGTAGAAGGTTGGCTGAATAGCGAAGGTCACCGGAAAGCATTGTTAAATCAAGATTACACGCACCTTGGCGTTGGTGTGAAAGAAAAGTATTATACACAAAACTTCATTAAGAAAACGTCTTAATCCTCTAAACAGCTGCGCACAGATGGCGGCTGTTTTTTTATGAAAAGGGCTCACCAAAATAGACCCAGATGTATATAGTATAGTAGGCATTTGTATGGGGGGTGAGGATATGACAAATAAGCAAAAGCAAACATCCATTGATGAATTTAAACAGTTCGTCAGACGCCATCCGAAATTAATTCAAGAAGTGCAGACGCAAGAAAAAAGCTGGCAAAGTTTATACGAGAATTGGGTCATGTTTGGTGAGGAAGATGACATGTGGTCTCCTTACCGGCAAACACAAACGGAAGAAGCAAAAGAAGAAAAAGCCGCTAAGCAAAGTGAACCGGGAAAAGCAGATTTTATGTCTAAAATGGTTTCTGCAGTGAAAAAAATGGACGCTGATCAAATGAATGAACAAATTAATAAAATGAGCCAGTCTATTTCCTCTTTACAAAGCTTACTCGGTCAATTTTCATCAAATGGCTCAAAGAAGGGTTCATCTGGAGGCAGCCAGCACCCATTCTCCTTCAGGAAAGATTAATTGAAAGGGGATGCTTTTGGTGCGGAGAGAAGTACAAGAGTTTGTCATGGCCGAAGAGGATCGAATCAAATTCATCAGGCAGCGCCCACTCTGGTATAGACAGTTAACGCGGCATCCTGAAAATGTCACTTCGTTTGAATTAGATAAAATGAACTTTTACGAAAAAACCATTCCTCATCGTGTGAGCCAGTTGAGCAATAGTGTCCAAATGGCTGAAATGATGATCCAGATGTTCCAAGCAATGCGCAATCAAAATGGAGCCGGGTGAGGCTTTTTTTGAGTTGATTAAGATGTCTATTTCATGAGCATCCTATGAAAGTAGACGAAAGGAGAATCAGAACATGAAATGGATGCTGTCAATATGCGCATTGCTTTTTCTTCTCACCGGATGTCAAAGTCAACATGATCAAGAGCAAGTAACTAGGCAAGAACCAGCAGTACCAGTCATGCAGCAGACGCAAAGTGAAATGAAGCAGCAAGGCTTTTTAAAATACAAAGTGCAGGGATCTGTTGTGTATATAGAAAGTACACTTCAAGATTTTCACCTTGAACCTTCACCCCTAAAAAAGGATAAGAAGGCTGGGTATTTTACTGTGTATGTAGACGGGAAACGGGCAGGCAATGAGTATACTGCGGCGTTTGTGGTCAAGCACCTTTCAAAAGGAAAGCATAAAATGACCGTTGTGCTAAATTCTCGTCACCCTGAATATAAGCAGAAAAGAGAGACGTGGGATGTATTTGTCACGTAAAAGCATTTTCTGATCCATAGGTTTCGTGGTAAACTATGAATTGGAGGTGCAACATTTATGTATGCGACAATCGAATTCGTGGAGCTCCAAGAGGAAGCAAATCAATTGGCTGCCATGATTCTTCAGTCGGAGGAGGCTGAACATTACCGCAACTGCTTTAAGCGTCTCCAGCAAGACGAAGAAGCCCAACAAATTATTGCCCATTTTACAAAAGTAAAAGAGCAATATGAAGATGTGCAGCGGTTCGGCAAATACCATCCGGACTATAGAACGATCTCAAAAGAAATGCGTGAGGTCAAAAGAAAGCTAGATCTTCACGATACAGTGGTTGATTTCAAAAAAGCAGAAACAGCGATTCAATCCATCTTAGATGAGATTAGTATTGAAATCGGTCAAGCTGTATCAGCATATATTAAAGTTCCAACAGGGAACCCATATTTTGATGGTCTATCATCATGCGGCGGTGGCTGTGGATCAGGAGGCAGCTGTGGCTGTAAAGTATCTTGACGAGACTTGAACGTCTCGTCTTTTACATAATGAACGGAAAGAATTGAAAAGCGGCAGGTGAAAAGATGGATACCAAACGTCAAGGGATGGTCGTTTGGCTGCATTCGTTAAAGCAGTCAAAAGCGCTAAGGAAATTTGGGAATGTTCACTATATTTCAAGGAAAATGAAATATGCAGTGATTTATTGTGATATGAATGATCTTGAGCGCCACATGGCAAAGCTCAGTTCATTGCCATTTGTAAAACGTGTTGAGCCTTCCTATAAACCTTTTATTAAATTAGAGTACGAATCGAAATTGGACAAAGCAAAAGAGTATGATTATAAGGTGGGCTTTTAAAGACACAAAAAAATCCCCGCGGCATCACCCGCGGGGTCCTTCTATTCTTAATGATTCATTAAGGAGAAGGCAAAGGGAGAGGAGAAACCGGAGGAAGAACTTATGGGGAAACGTAAGTCTTCTCCGCGGTTGGCAACAGCACCACATCAGATGCTGTTAACAGTAGTATGACCCTCTCTTTTGTGATCTATACATAGAAAATGAATGGAATTCAGTGCATTGTCCCATGTGGAGTGGATATGGTAAGATAATGTTGAATTTTTTGTCATCAAACAATATTCAATAGATGCAAGCAGAAAAAGTGGTGGAAAAATGAGAGTGATTTCTGGAACAAAAAAAGGCCGCACGCTGAAAGCCGTACCCGGCCAATCAACAAGACCAACAACAGATAAAGTAAAAGAATCCATTTTTAATATGATTGGACCGTATTTTGATGGGGGATGGGCCCTTGATTTATTTGCTGGAAGTGGTGGTTTAGGTATTGAAGCGCTTTCTAGAGGATTCGATCATTGTATATTTGTGGATCGAGATATGAAGGCGATTCAGACGATTAAAGGCAACTTGAATCAATTGTCGCTGATGGATCAAAGTGAAGTGTTTCGAAATGATGCAAACCGTGCACTCGCCGCTGTAGTGAAGCGAGAAGAATCTTTTCAAGCCATCTTCCTTGATCCGCCGTATAAAGATCAAAAGTTGAAAGCACTTCTTGATACGATTGATGAGCATTCCTTATTAGCAGATGATGGCGTCATTGTGTGTGAGCATGATAAAGATGTGACACTGCCAGAGGAAGCAGGACAGCTGCATATCTCAAGGCAGGAAATGTACGGAATGACTGGCATTACGATCTATAGAAAGCGGGGAAATTAAAGCATGGGGAATATAGCCGTTTGTCCGGGTAGCTTCGATCCAGTCACATTGGGCCATTTGGATATTATCAAAAGAGGGGCAAAGATTTTTGATGAAGTATATGTGTGCGTCCTCAATAACTCGTCAAAAAAGCCGTTGTTTACTGTTGAAGAGCGATGTGAACTCATTCGTCAAGCAACAAAGGAGCTACCAAATATCAAAGTGGAATCCTTTCATGGACTGCTCGTTGATTATGCGAAACAAAAAGAGGCGAAAGTCATTTTACGCGGACTTAGAGCGGTGACGGACTTTGAATACGAGATGCAAGGGACATCAATGAACAAAGTGTTGAATGATGACATTGAAACGTTCTTTATGATGACGAATAATCAATACTCCTTCTTAAGTTCAAGCATTGTTAAAGAAGTAGCGAAATATCATGGATCAGTCAAAGAGCTTGTACCGCAAGAGGTCGAAGCTGCGCTGAAAGAGAAATTTAATGGATGAGTGCATTGTGCACTCATCCATTTTTTAATTTCTGATAATAGAGTGCAATATACACGATCAGACTGAACAAGGTGATGAGAGGACCAGCAGATACAAGCTGATTCCATAACATGCTGCTAAACATCACGACTTGCTCGCTTGTTTCAAATGCCCCTGCTGGAAGCGCCATGTCTGCTTTAGAGACATAAAGGGGTTTGAATAACAAAAAGGCAAAGACGGCTGCGTAAATACCGTGAAGCAAACGGGCGAAGAAAAACGGTTTAAAGCGTATATCGGTTGCTGCCAAAATCCCGGCTACCTGAGCTTGAACGGAGAATCCGCTAAATCCTAAAATAAAGCTGACCACAATTGTTTTAGCGAGCATGGAAACCTCTTGTGATCCTGTGAGCTGACTTCCTAATGTGATTTCAAATAGACCCGCAATCATGGCTAGATCTAATTCCGGCGGAAGGTGCATCGTTTTCAGTATAGAGCCGATCCCGATAGAGAGAAGATCTGTCACATGAACGACAGCGAGCATTTGACTAAAGACAGAAAATAAAATGATAAAGCCGCCAATCATAAATAAAGTTTGAACAGATGACATGACAGCGTCACTTAATATTTGGCCAAGTGGTCTTTTCTCTGCAAGTCTTGCCGTATGAAGAGCGCTGAATGCTTCTCGAATTGGAGGCAATAAAAATCCTTTTCGGCTTCTGAGGTGCGCATCATGACGTGCTTTATATCCGCGCATCGTCACCCCAACCGCGAGATTTCCTAAATAATGTGCACAGGCTAACACAATGCCTATAGCTGGGTGATGAAAAAATCCTACAGCCACTGCTCCAAAAATGAACAAAGGGTTTGAAGAATTGGTAAATGACACAAGGCGTTCTGCTTCAATTCTTGTCAGCTGTCCTTCCTGCCGAAGTCTTGTCGTCAATTTAGCGCCAGAAGGAAAACCAGAGGCCATTCCCATCGCTAGTACAAATCCGCCGACACCAGGCACCCGAAAGATAGGCCGCATAAATGGCTCTAATAATACGCCGACAAATCTGACAATCCCGAAACTGATTAATAGCTCGGACAAAATAAAAAAAGGTAGCAGCGATGGAAAAACCACTTCCCACCACATTGCAAGTCCATTTTTCGATGCTTGCAAAGAGGCTTGTGGATGTGTAATCACAGTGGCTGTTAAAAAGATAAAAAAAGCAGCGATGAACAGAGTGTTCCATTTTTTCATGGAGATGTCGCCCCTTGCCGTTATAATCTATTGGCGAGCTCGTGATTAAAGAAAAAGAGATGCTAGCCGAGCCTGTCTTCTATTACTATACGATGAGAAGGGGCATGTTTAGACCTATAGATTCGTATATATGCATAGAAAGAGGAGGGTGGATTCATGAAACGACCGATTATCGGGCTTGCGCTGGGCTCCGGGGGTGCCAGAGGGATGGCGCATATCGGGGTTTTATCTAGTCTTGAGAAACAAGGAATTCAGGTGGATATGATCGCAGGAAGCAGTATTGGTGCTCTTGTGGGGAGCTTTTATGCAGCAGGACAAGACGTAGAAAAAATGAAAAAACTTGCACTTGTCTTCAGAAGAAAGTATTATGCTGACTATACACTGCCAAAAATCGGTCTGTTAAAAGGAAATCGAATTTTGCAGCTGATTCACACGTTTACATATGGGAAGAATATTGAAGAAATGCGCGTGCCTCTTGCGATTGTCGCCTGTGACCTTCAGACAGGGGAGAAGGTTGTGTTTAAAGAAGGGTCTGTCTCACAAGCAGTCAGGGCAAGCATTAGCATTCCGGGTGTGTTTGTTCCGCATGAAATAGGCGGCAGGCAATTGGTGGATGGAGCGGTAGTGGACCGCATTCCTGTCTCTGTTCTCAAAGAAATGGGGGCAGATCTCATTATCGCCTCTGATGTATCAAGGGTGAAAAAAACAGAAAAGGCAACGAGATTATCGGATGTCATTATGCAAAGTTTGGACATCCTTCAAAATGAATTGGTTCGTCACCAAACCATTCATGCAGATCTCATGATTCGGCCGAAGCTCGAGACCTTTAGCTCTAGTGCGTTTACACAGGTTCAAGAAATGATTGAAGCAGGTGAACTCGCCGCCGACCAACTAAAAGAAAAACTGAAAGATGTCATTGATAAATGGGAGTGTTAATCGAATGAAAAAATTAAATATTCGCTGGCTCAGCTTTTTTGCTGTTGTTCTAGTCTTATTTGGCTTAACTTTTGTGAAACTGCCCTATTACGTCACAAAGCCAGGTGATGCAACAGAAATTGCGCCACACATTCAAGTAGACGGAGGATATGGCGAGAAGGGGAGCTTTTCTCTTATGACCATTAAAGTAGGTCCAGCCAATCCATATACGTATTTGCTTGCAAAAATGAACAAGTATGACGAAATCGTTCCAGAAGAAAATATTAAAGCGGACGGAGAGTCTGATGAGGATTATATGAAACGGCAGCTGCAGCTCATGAAAAGTTCTCAAGAAAATGCGATGATTGCCGCTTATACAAAAGCAGGGAAAAAAGTAGATTATACGTTTAATGGGGTATATGCGAGCTATGTGATGAAAGGAATGCCTGCATATGGGAAGATTGAAGTGGGCGATAAGATCAAAAGCGTCGACGGCCATACATATGAGTCAGCAGATAAAATGGTTTCGTATATCAGCAGTAAAAAAGCAGGCACGACTGTCCGTTTTGTACTTGAACGTAATGGCAAAGAAATCACGCAGAACGTGACGTTAAAACCATTTAAAGAAGAGCCAAAACGAGTGGGAATTGGCGTATCATTATTTACAGACCGTCATGTGAAAGTGTCTCCTTCTGTGAAAGTGGATATTGAAAACATCGGCGGTCCATCGGCTGGTTTAATGATGTCACTTGAAATTTATAATCAGCTGACAAAAGAAGATGAAACACACGGCTATGCGATCGCAGGAACTGGAACGATTGATGCAGATGGTACAGTCGGACCGATTGGCGGAATTGATCAAAAGGTTGTTGCAGCAGACAAAGCAGGGAAAGACATCTTCTTTGCACCGAATGATAAAGGTGACCCAAACTCTGACTACAAAAATGCAGTCAAAACAGCAAAAGATATTAAAAGTGATATGAAAATCGTTCCTGTGGATACCATGCAGGACGCACTAAACTATTTAAACAAATTAAAAGAGAAAGCATCATAAAAAAGAGCAGCCTGCAAATCAGGCTGCTTTTTTCTATCGAGGTGAAAAGAGTCCGCTCTCTTCATCATATCGAATCGGTGATGTTTTAAACTCTGCTTTTGTTAACTCTGTTTGCATGGGTTCAGAGATGGGAAGGCTGAACACCCTTGAAGCGCGAATATCAAGATCAAGGGCGGGATGTGAAAAGGAAGACAGTTTACTCACAAGTGGTACATCCAACTCTTTTTTTACAAGAGACAAGTACTGTTGTCCTTTCCTTGTCATTCCAAGTAAACGAATATAGGGCGCTTTTTTCTCTTCAAGCAGCTCGTGCATCGTCTTTTTCTTCACGTTCATTAATAGATGCGTATTCATCCGCTGTAACCTTGTCCACGTATATCGTTTTGTTTTGACAAGTGATAGATACTCATCGTAGGAAGACGCATGTGTTATGGCTTTTTGCATGCGGTGTTCAATGCCTTCTTCAATTTCATAGATGCCCTCTAATTCACTCGTATCCATTGTATGAAAAACATGTTTCAGAAAGCGAAAATAGGCTTCTTGCGTATGTAAAAGACCATATGAAGAATGATAGTCGTGTAATTGCTTTAAAGTAGCGTCTGGTAGGTAGGGCGTGACTTCTTGAAATGAGCTCTGTTCTTTTAATGCTTTTCGGATACTTGTGGCGCTTGCGATTTTTTGGTTGTCAGGCAGTTCTTCATCATGATAATCAGATGCAATTCTTTGAGACGTAAAAGGCTGCATGTGAGGAGCTCTCTCTAAGATGGCTTTAACATAATGAAAGCCTAAAATGTTATTTGGTTTGGACAAATCCAGTAAGTGTTCAGAATGAATGGCCTCTTGAAACGCACCTGCTGCTGCTGCGGGATAACTAAGACCTTCTTTCACCTTTTCTTTTGTTAAAAGATCAATCTCTGCCTTTTTTTCATGCCAAGCGTGTGCTGTGCGCTCAAATGCGTTGATTTCTCCATCCTCACTGCCGAAAAAAAGAGAATGGCATTTTAATGCATCGAGGATGGACACAGCGCCATTGGCGAAGGTTTCTGCCTTTTGTACGGCATATATGTATGGAAGCTCACACACAATGTCTACACCGTTTTGCAGTGCCATTTTTGTACGTGCCCATTTTGAGACGATGGCAGGCTCCCCGCGCTGGAGGAAAGAACCGCTCATAACGGCAATGGCAACATCTGAGGAGGTTTGTTTTTTCGCCTGATTCACATGATAGGCATGCCCATAATGAAATGGATTGTACTCGACAACGACTCCCACTGCTTTCAATAGATGTTCCGCCTTTCTTGCTATGGTTAAATGGTCTGTGCTACAGTAGCATAAGGGAAAAATGAAGACCATTTTTTTCAGTGTAGGCATTCCGAGAACTGATGTCAAACAGCCCTTTGACATCATGAAGGACTGTAAAGAAAAAATATTGACAAATAGCATGATGAAAGCTATAATCATGTTTGTTGCTCTTAGAGGTGATACAATTGAAATGGACAGTTTATCAGTTACATCAAAAAGCTAAAAACAGCTTCGATTTTCATGAGACGGTTGACTTAAATGAACTTACTAGCCTTCATTCAGATATACGTCGTATTTCACCAGTAGAGGTGAAAGGGACTGGAGTGATCGAATCAAAGCAAGTCGCATTTGATTTAACCATCACAGGTGAAATGACATTGCCTTGTTCAAGAACGCTTGTTGATGTAAATTATCCATTTGCGATTTCAACAAAAGAACTATTTGTACTTCATAAGACAGACGACATAGAAGATGAAGACGTTTCTATTGTAGAAGACGATATCATCGACTTAACGCCTATAGTCAAGGAAGAAATTCTTCTTGAAGTGCCCATGCAAATCTTTTGCGACCAAGCTGGCGTAAAAGGTGCTGCACCACAGGAAGGGAATGACTGGGCGGTCATTTCGGAAGATGCACATCAAAACCGAATTGATCCTCGTCTGGAAGGCTTGAAGAAGCTCTTAGAAGAAAATAATGAATCTTAACTCTTTAAGGAGGTGGGAATAATGGCTGTACCTTTTAGAAGAACTTCTAAAATGAAAAAAAGATTGCGTCGTACGCATTTCAAACTACAAGTACCTGGTATGGTAGCTTGCCCAGAATGCGGTGAAATGAAAATTTCTCATCGTGTCTGCAAATCTTGCGGAACATACAAAGGCAAAGACGTAAAAAGCAACTAATGCTTGATAAAAAAACGTGAGGGAATCTTCCCTTGCGTTTTTTTATTGATCTATTTTTTAGGTTTCTCTCCTGCAAATAGTCTATCTACTCTAGTAAGCGCATATGATGTGGTATTCAGATTCAGGGGGGATGATGAGTTGACGATTACACGGCAGGACGCATGGACACAAGATGAAGATTTACTTTTAGCAGAAGTTGTCTTAAGGCATATCCGAGATGGAGGTACCCAGCTTTCAGCATTTGAAGAGGTTGGAAAAGCATTGTCAAGAACAGCAGCAGCATGTGGATTCAGGTGGAATTCTTACGTCAGAAAGCAGTACCAGGCAGGCATTGAGCTTGCCAAAAAACAGCGAAAAGAACTGCGTAAAAAAATTGGTATCCATTCTTCGGGTTTACCGCAGCATGCGTTCACCATAGAAGAGAAGGCATCTTCTGATCAGACTGAACTGACGCTTCGAGAAGTAATTCGGTTTCTAGAGCAGCTTGAGAAAGAACCATCTGGTCCAGCTTATTTACGGGAGGAGCTTAAAGATGCACAGCATCAATTAAAATCACTCACCGAAGAAAATGAACAGCTGAAACGTCAATTAAAAATGACAGAAGAAGATTACCGGGCACTTATTGGTATTGTTGAAAGAGTCAAACAGAATATCAGCTTAAAAGATTACGCAAAATAAGAAAACGCCCCTCATAGATGGAAAGAGGGGCGTTTTCTTAATGATTAAAATGATTAAGCGGACTCACCTGTGTTCTTTTGAATATGTGCAGGCTCCCAAATGAGTGGGTTTTCTCCTTTATCGCGTTCCATATCATATTTCACCGCTTCAAAGCCCATTTTATCCCAAAAACCGGCGGATTTGACGCGTGGATTCGTTCGAATTGGAAGGCCAAAAGATTTTGCGAAATCAACAAGTGCTTCACCGTATCCTTTACGTTGATATCCTGGCAACACTTCTAGCTTCCACAGCTCTAGATAATCATGATTATGGTCAAAATACGTCGTCGTCGAGCCATCTACTTGATAGAGGCTCATACGTGCCACAAGCTTATCTCCAAAGTAAATCCCATAAAATGGAGAGTTGCTGTCATTTTCAATCATATTACTTTCTAGGTCTTCAAGCATGGAAAGTTCTTGTATGCCATATTCCTTAAATTGTTTAAATTCCTCTAATGTTTTGTAGTTAATCAGAAGACGTTTTACTTGTGTCATGTGATCTTCCCCCTTACACACATAATGTCGACAGTGATGTCATTGAAGGCGTTTTCATCCCATCCGCCTAAAAAAGTTTTTACACTTATTATTATAGTTTTTTAATTAAAAAAATTCAATCATAGCGCGTTATCTGCTTTTTGCATCGTAGCACTAAACTGGTAAAATGGTTGATAACATGAAGTAAACAGAAAAAAGGAAGTGCGGCAATTGAAAATTGGAATCATTGGCGGTGGTGCGATTGGTCTGCTTTGTGCCAGTTATTTATCAGAGCATCATGACATCACCGTCTTTACAAGAAGAAAACAGCAGGCAGAAGAAATTCGAGCATTAGGCATCGAACGAATGGTAAGAGGGGAAACCATTCAATCAGCTGTTGGGGCCGATACCGGGGTCAAAGGAATATTTGATTTGCTGATTGTGACAGTGAAGTATCATCATCTGCAAGATGTTCTAGGGGAATTATCGGGACTGCCTCGTCATCGGATCTTATTTTTGCAGAACGGAATGGCCCACCTCGTCGATTTAAAGAACTGGAAAACGGCACATCAGTTATATATTGGTGTAGTAGAGCATGGCGCAATGAAGGTGTCTGATCGCGCAGTAAACCATACAGGAATTGGTGTCATCAAGTGGGGAGCATTTCTGCATGAGGAAAAAGAACCTATGGGTAGTGAACTATCAACGGTCGATTTTCAAATGGTTTATACAGATGAATGGAAGAAAGTACTGGAGGAAAAACTGCTCGTCAATGTGTGTATTAATCCGTTGACGGCTTTATTACATGTGAATAATGGGGAATTGGTATCGAACCCGTCATATGAACATATGATGACATGTGCATTTGAAGAAGCGGTTTCCATTCTAGGGTTGCTTGAGAAAGATCGTCTATGGGCTCATGTGAAATCAATTTGCCATCAAACGGCTGCCAATCAATCGTCGATGCTGCAAGATATCGTCAAAGGCCGCCAAACTGAAAGAAAAGCAATCATTGGCTACCTTTTAAAAAAAGCTCAAGGTCAAGGGATGACGCCGCCATTCCTCACTTTCTTGAATAGAAGCTTGGAAGTATTGGAAAAAAAGCAAACAAAATCTTTTGAGTGAGCTCATTTACATGCTATACTTTTTTCGGGAAACTAACTATTTATTGAAGAAAGGAAGTTCTAAACATGCAATTGACTGAACTTTCCATCCGAAGTCAGAATTTATTCATACGTGATTATATAGAAGAAAAAAAAGAGATGACTGCTTTTTTTGATTATGATATACATTCTGAGCACACATGGAAAAAGAGATACGACGATCTCATGGAAAGGAGCTTCCCGCGCGAGGCTTTAGCGGATTATATGAGCGCATATCATGCAAAATTTGATTCGGCTGCCATGCGTGAGAATATTGAGAAGATCCGTGATGAACGGAGCGTCATGGTGGTTGGAGGACAGCAGGCAGGCCTCTTAACAGGTCCGCTTTATACCATACATAAAATCATTTCCATTATTCAGTTTGCCAAAGAAAAAGAATCAGAGCTTGGCGTTCCTGTTATTCCGGTCTTTTGGGTAGCGGGTGAAGATCACGACGTAGACGAAATTAACTTTGTGTACACGTCTGGCGAAAAAGGCCCAGTCAAACAAAAGCTTCCATTACATCATGTGAAAAAAACAGCTGCGAAAAGAACACCTCTCCACCAAGAGAAAACAGAGAGATGGCTTCGTGATGTATTTTCAACCTATGAGGAATCTGCTTACACAAATGACTTGTTTGATCAGCTTCTTCGATGTTTACGCAAATCAGAAACGTTTACTGATTTCTTTGAGTGGATTGTTTGCGATCTATTTGAAGAAGATGGACTGCTGTTATTGAATTCAGGAGACTTCGGCGTGAAGCCACTTGAACGTACGTTATTCAAGCAAATTGTGGAGTCGAGTGATGCGATCGTGGCTCACTTAAATAACACGCAAGCTGCCATGGAACAAGCGGGGTATCAGCCGATTATTGAAGCTGGTGACCATCAAGCCAACTTGTTTTACGAATATGATGATGAGCGTTTCCTCATTGAACAAGAGAATGGCCAATTTTCTATATCTGAAGTGGGGCTTACTTGGACAAAAGATGAGCTTTTGCAGGAAGTCGAGGAGCACCCAGAGCGGTTTAGCAATAATGTGGTGACCCGTCCATTGATGCAGGAAACCCTTCTTCCAACGCTTGCTTTTATGGCTGGACACGGTGAAGTGAACTATTGGGGTGAGCTGAAAGGCATCTTCGAGTACTTCGATGTCAAAATGGCACCCGTTCTTCCAAGATTGCACGTCACCATTCTTGAAAGGCATATTGATAAGAAGCTGCCGATAAGAGAATTGTCGGTTGAAGAAGTGCTGACAAAAGGCGTGAAAGAAAAGAAGGATGCGCACTTTCAGCAAAGTCTTCCAGACAGCTTCGTTCAATCGGTTCAACATGCCAAACGTGAATTAGCGAATGTTCACGAGGCCATGAGACAAGAAGCGCTAGAGATCGAACCAAGCTTTGAACAGCTATTAGATAAAAATGCCAAATTTATAGAAGACCAGCTTCAATTTGTTTATCAAAAGGTTGCAAAGCGTGTGGAAGAGAAGGAAGGATACATCCTTCGAGATTTTGAACGGATTGAAAATAGTTTAAAACCACTCGAAGCACCACAAGAAAGAATTTGGAATATCATGTACTTTTTAAACAAATATGGTCCAGAATTCTTCAAAACGTTTAAAAATCTGCCATTTTCATTTCAAAACAAGCAACAAATTGTCAAACTTTGAAATAAAGTTTTAATGAACCCTGACTAGTTCAGGGTTTTTTTTTATGTAGAAACAGTGTAAAATAAGTTTTGTGGAGAGAAGTGGTGGATAGTGGAGAGTATAGGTGAGAAAGTGGGGCTCTGATGATCATGTTCATGGGTGAATACCAACATACGATTGATACAAAAGGGCGCATGATCATCCCTGCTAAATTTAGAGACGGTCTCGGAGAACAGTTTGTGCTGACGAGAGGGCTTGATCAATGTTTATTTGGCTACCCTATGAGTGAGTGGAAACTAATTGAAGAGAAACTCAAAGCACTGCCGCTAACGAAAAAAGATGCACGTGCGTTTACCCGGTTCTTCTTCTCCGGCGCAGTTGAATGTGATCTGGACAAGCAGGGGCGCATTAACATCGCATCCAACCTACTCCAATATGCAAAACTCGAAAAAGAATGTGTGGTCATCGGCGTTTCAAATCGAATTGAGTTGTGGAGTAAGTCGATCTGGGAACAATATACAGAAGAGCAAGAAGATTCTTTTGCTGAAATTGCTGAAAACATGATTGGATTTGATATATAATAATCCCTTGTGCAGCAAGCTTTCTACACATTCATTTCTATTTGAAAAAGGTGGGACCATATCATCATGTTTCAACATGAGACAGTATTATTAAAAGAAACAGTTGACGGTTTAAACGTCAAAGAAGACGGTACATATGTGGACTGCACGCTAGGCGGCGCAGGTCATAGCTCATATTTACTATCTCAATTATCAGAAAAAGGTACATTAATTGGGTTTGACCAAGACGATGCTGCACTGGATCATGCACGAGAGAAGCTCGCACATGTTAAAGCGAACATTCTTTTCATAAAAAGCAACTTCCGATATTTAAAAGAACGTCTGAATGAACAAGGAATTACAAGCGTAGACGGTGTGATTTTTGACCTTGGGGTTTCATCACCTCAGCTTGACACACCAGAGAGAGGCTTTAGTTATCACCATGATGCACCTCTTGACATGCGAATGGATCAAACCGCTGCTTTGTCGGCAAAACAAGTGGTGAATGAATGGCCATTTGAAGATCTAGTTCGGATTTTCTACAAATATGGGGAAGAAAAGTTCAGCAAGCAAATCGCACGCAAAATTGAAGAAGCCAGAAAAAAAGCGCCAATTGAAACAACAGGAGAGCTTGTCGACATTATTAAAGAAGGAATTCCCGCACCTGCAAGACGAAAAGGCGGACATCCAGCGAAAAGAGTATTTCAAGCGATCCGAATTGCCGTAAATGATGAATTGAAAGTATTTGAAGAAGCACTAGAACAAGCAATAGAGTTACTCAATCCGAAGGGGAGAATTTCTGTCATTACATTCCATTCACTTGAAGATCGGATTTGTAAAAGTACATTTAAAGAAATGTCTTCTCTTCCAGAACTTCCGCACGGACTGCCAGTGATTCCAGAAGGACTTGAACCAAAACTGAAGCTGATCACGAGAAAACCAATCGTTGCATCAGAACAAGAGCTGGAATATAACAACCGTGCCCGTTCAGCGAAGCTCCGAATTGCAGAAAAAAAGTAAACGACACCATAGATGATGATAAAAAGGAGGTTTCTTATGAGTAATTTGGCTTACCAAAGAGAAGTAAAGCAACATCAAACCGAGCAACAAGGTCAATCGGTTGTGATTAGAAGAAGAGGTTCTATTACACTTGGTGAAAAAATCTTACTTGTCATGTTTGTCATGGCTCTCATGTGCAGCTCGATCCTCATCATTTCGAAAGCCTTTGCTGTTTATCACGCAAATATCGAAGTGCAGAAGCTAGAACAGCAAGTGACTTTAGAATCGAAAAAGATCACTGAACTGCAAAAGCAAAAAGATTTACTAAGTGAACCAGAGAGAATCATTGAAGCCGCTAAAAAAGCAGGCTTAAGCATGTCGAAAGATGTTAAGAAGGTCGATTAACATGGCGATGCCTAAAAAGAATAAAATGATGAACAGAGGCGCGGCAATTGCGAGTATTTGCTTCGCCCTGTTTTTCTTTATCATCCTTGCACGTTTTATTTATATTCAGATTACGGGAACCGTCGATGGACAAGTGTTAGCTGCAAAAGCCAATGAACAATATCAATCGAAAAAAACACTTGAAGCCAAAAGAGGCTCCATTTTAGACAGAAACGGAAATGTGATTGCGGAAGATACATCTGTGTATAAACTGATTGCGATCATGAGCAAGAAAATGACGGTCGATCCAAAGCATCCGATGCATGTCGTTGACAAAGAAAAGACAGCAAAAGAGCTGTCAAAAGTCATTGATATGAGTGAGAGTGAAATTTTAAAGCGTCTGAATACAAAGGATGCGTTCCAAGTCGAGTTTGGTAAAGCCGGAAAGGATATTAGTTTTTCAACTAAGGAAAAAATTGAAAAGCTAAAACTTCCTGGGATCGCCTTTGAAAAAGATACAAAGAGGTATTATCCAAACGGCATGTTTGCTTCGAACTTAATCGGTTATGCTAGATTAGATGAAGCCACCAAGGACATGTCAGGCGCAATGGGTCTAGAAAAGGCTCTGAATAAATATTTAAAAGAAAAAGATGGCTATGTAACGTATAACAGCGATAGAAGCGGATGGGCACTTCCGAATAGTAAAGAAGACATCGTTGCCCCGAAAGACGGGAAAAACGTCACACTGACCATCGACCAAAAAATTCAAGCATTTCTTGAAGAAAGTATGACGCAGGTCGCTAAAAAATATAAGCCGAAGAAAATCATTGCGACAGTCGTTGATCCGAAAACTGGAAGAGTTCTTGCAATGGGACAGCGGCCAAGCTTTAATTTAAATGAACTCGACATTACGAATTATAACAACGATGTCATTTCTTACGCATTTGAACCAGGTTCAACGATGAAAATTTTCACACTCGCTGCTGCTATCCAAGAAGGAGTGTACCAAGGCAGTGACAAGTATCAGTCTGGTACTTATAAAGTAGGCGGCGGTCTTGTAAGAGACCATAACAACGGAAATGGCTGGGGAAAAATTGATTTTCATGAAGGTGTTCTACGTTCTTCAAACGTAGCTTTTGCGAAATTGGCAAAAGAAAAATTAGGTTTCACACGCTACGAACAATACTTGCAAAAATTCCATTTCTATGACAAAACAGGCATAGACTTGCCAAACGAAGCGTCTAGTAAAATCAATTTCAGATACGAATATGACAAAGCATCGACTGCTTATGGTCAGGCGTCCGCGATTACCCCAATTCAGCAAATTGAAGCGGCGACAGCCATTGCAAACGGTGGAACGATGATGAAGCCATATGTAATCGATCATATTACAGATCCGAACACAAACAAAACAATTTTACAGCACGAACCAACAGTAGCAGGAAAACCAATTTCTTCTGATACAGCGAAGCAAGTCCGTGACATTTTAGGTGAGGTCGTTTCCTCAAAAATTGGCACAGGACAGCCATACCAAATCAAAGGTTTTGATGTCGCTGGGAAAACGGGTACAGGACAAATTGGCGGTGCTGGCGGCTACCTTCAAGGGAGAAACGATTACGTCTTTTCATTTATGGGAATGGCACCAAAAGATGATCCGAAGCTGCTCGTTTATGTGGCTGTCCAACAGCCTCAGCTATCTGAAACACAAACAGGCTCTGCCCCTGTTTCAGAAATCTTTAACCCTGTGATGAAAAATAGTTTGCTCTATTTAAATATCGCACCAACAAAAACAGACGATAAAAAATCTGGCAAACAGAAAATAAAACAAGAAACAATGCCGTCATTCCTAGATTTAGAAGTGAAACAGGCAGAAACAGAAGCAAAAAACAAAAAGTTATCACCTGTTGTCATTGGTGACGGTTTATCCATTAAACGCCAATGGCCAAGTGCGGGCTCTGAATACTCTGAAAGCCAGAAAGTCTTTTTGAAAACAGCAGGGAAAACCATTAAAATGCCTGATATGACAGGCTGGTCCAGAAGGGAAGTTCTTCAATATGCGTCTATTTCAGGTGTGCATATTGAAACAAATGGACAGGGATATGCTGTCAAACAAAGCGTGAAAAGTGGAGCAGAGATTTCAGATAAAGTCGTCACAGTGACCTTCAAAAGTCCAAATTAACTTGAAAACCTAGCAAATCATTTGCTAGGTTTTTTTCTTTTGCTTGAGCGATGGACGAGATCGTTCTATAAAAAGACGAGCCTGCATATGATGAAAACAAGCCATATGTAAGGAGTGAACCGGGCGTGCGAGTGTCAAGTGTAACAGTGAGAAAACGATTGCTTTTCGTGCTGCTGTTTGGGGTGATCATTTTTTTCATCATAGATACTAGATTAGGATATGTGCAGTTTATTATGGGCGAGAAGCTGACTAGTTTAGCGAAAGATTCATGGAGCCGTAACCTTCCATTTGAACCAGAACGAGGAGATATTTTGGACCGAAATGGGGTGGAGCTTGCGACGAACAAAAGTGCTCCCTCTATTTTAGTCGTGCCGCGGCAGGTGAAAGACCCAGCAGAAACAAGCAAAAAATTAGCTGCAGTACTGAATATGTCTGAGGAGAAAGCGTACAAGCATGTCACCAAGAAAACGTCTATAGAACGAATTTCCCCAGAGGGGAGAAAAGTATCTCATGAAAAAGCAAAAGAAGTCAGAGAACTTGATTTAGATGGAGTCTATGTAGCAGAAGACAGCATCAGACATTACCCGTTTGGAAGTTTCTTATCTCATGTATTGGGTTTTGCTGGAATTGATAATCAAGGCTTACTTGGGCTAGAAGCGTACTATGATGATGACCTAAAAGGTGAAAAAGGCTCTGTGAAATTTTATTCTGATGCAAAAGGGCAGAAAATGCCAGATGAAGCAGATGATTATACACCGCCTAAAGATGGGCTTGATATGAAATTAACAGTTGATTCAAAAGTGCAAACCATCATCGAACGAGAATTAGACAATGCTCAGGCAAAATATAACCCAGATGGCATGATTGCCATTGCCATGAATCCGAAAAATGGTGAGGTGCTGGGAATGTCGAGCAGACCTGACTTTGATCCGGCTGACTATCAATCAGTTGATTCAAAAGTATTTAACCGAAACTTACCGGTGTGGAGCACATATGAGCCAGGATCGACGTTTAAAATCATTACACTGGCAGCTGCTCTGGAAGAAAATAAAGTAAATTTAAAACGTGATCAATTTTTTGACAGCGGATCTGTGACAGTGGATGGCGCAAGGCTCAGATGCTGGAAAAAGGGAGGACATGGATCACAGTCGTTTCTAGAAGTGGTACAAAACTCTTGTAACCCAGGATTCGTCGAGCTAGGCGACCGTCTTGGAAAAGATAAATTATTTTCTTATATTAAAAATTTCGGCTTTGGTCAAAAGACAGGCATCGACCTTCAAGGAGAAGGTAGAGGAATTTTGTTCCCGCTTGATCGTGTTGGTCCTGTAGAACAGGCAACAACAGCCTTTGGTCAAGGTGTATCTGTTACGCCGATTCAACAAGTAGCTGCAGTGGCAGCCGCAGTAAATGGAGGAACGCTTTACACGCCGTATATTGCAAAAGAATGGATCGATCCAATTACAAAAGAGGTGGTGAAAAAGCAATCACCAATTGCCAAGAAGAAAGTCATTTCAGCGGAGACGTCTAAAGAAATCAGGTATGCCCTTGAAAGTGTAGTCGCTCAAGGAACTGGCCGGAATGCATTCGTTGAAGGATATCGGGTGGGCGGAAAAACAGGAACAGCACAGAAAGTAAAAGACGGAAAGTACATGGAAAATAACCACATTGTGTCATTTATCGGGTTTGCACCTGCGGATGATCCAAGCATTGTTGTATATGTAGCAGTAGATAACCCAAAAGGCACGATTCAATTTGGTGGGACAGTAGCAGCACCTATTGTGGGCCATATTATGCGAGACAGTCTGCCTGAAATGGGCGTGAAAAAAAGAAAAGGACAAATTGAAAAGAAGTACCAATGGCTGGACACAAAAACCATTGAGGTACCGAATCTTGTAGGAGGATCTGTTTCTGACCTTGAATCACTCCTGATTAATTTAAAGATTGATGCTTCAGGAACTGGCAGTAAAGTGGTGAAGCAATCGCCTGCTGCCGGCACAAAGGTCAAAGAAGGTTCCACGATCCGATTATACTTAAATGATGAATAATAAAGAATGAACAGAGGGTAGCCGCACTCATTCGGCTGCCTCTTTTTGTTGAAAGTGAAGGGTCGCTTTAAAAAAAGAGCATAAAGTGTGTTTTTTCCAAGAGAAACTTAAGGAATACGCTGGATGTATCCTTTTTTTTACGATAAAATATAGACTGTGTGTTTTTTTCACAAGACATGCACGTGAACGAATTTGAGAGGTTTGATATGAAATGAAATTACAAGAACTCCTTACATACTTTAAAAGTGAAAACAGAGAACTGATAAACGAAAATCCGGAGATTACTTCCATTGAAATGGATTCAAGAGAAGTGAAAAAAGGGAGTCTTTTTGTCTGTATAAAAGGCTATACAGTAGATGGACATGATTACGCTGAAAAAGCTGTGAAAAGCGGGGCTGCAGCGATTGTAGCAGAACACCCACTTCACATAACAGATGTACCAGTCATTATTGTAAAACACTCTCAAAGAGCACTTGCAAGAATGGCAGATGCTTTTTACGAACAGCCAACTCATAAACTCAATCTAATTGGTATTACAGGAACGAACGGGAAAACGTCCACAACACACATGATTGAGCAAATCATGAGAAAAGCCGATAAAAAAACAGGTTTAATCGGTACGATGTATATGAAGGTAAACGATGAAATTCTCGAAGTGAAAAACACAACACCTGAGAGTGTCACCCTTCAGAAGACCTTTAAGCAGATGCTTGATCAAGACGTAGATACGGCCATTATGGAAGTGTCATCACATGCTTTGCATCTTGGGCGTGTTCATGGATGTGATTATGATATTGCCGTCTTTACAAATCTTACCCAAGATCATCTGGACTACCACAACACAATGGAAGAATATAAACATGCAAAAAGCTTGCTCTTTTCCCAGCTCGGAAGTGCCTTTCAGCACGATAAGCCGAAGCATGCCATTTTAAATGCAGATGATGAAGCGTCTAGTTATTTTGAAAAAGTCACAGCTGCTGAAATTATGACGTATGGCTTAGAGCAAGAATCAGATGTAATGGCAAAGAACATTCAAATTAAACCAAAGGGAACACAATTTGATTTGATCACCCCAATCGGCACAAAAAATGTGACGGTTGCCCTTATTGGGAAATTCAATGTGTATAACATTCTAGCAGCTGTATCAGTAGGAATTGTATCAGGCTTAACGTTTGAAACGATCGTTAGTGCCATTGAAGAACTTGAGGGAGTCAAAGGAAGATTCGAACTTGTGAATTTTGATCAAGACTTCCCAGTCATCGTTGATTATGCGCACACACCTGACAGTTTAGAAAATGTACTGACTACGTGTAGAGAATTAACAGAAGGTAGAATTTTCTGTGTAGTTGGCTGCGGGGGCGACCGTGATAAAACCAAGCGCCCTCAGATGGCCCAAATCGCTGTGAAATATGCAGATGAGCCTGTTTTCACATCAGATAATCCAAGAAGTGAAGATCCATCAGCCATTTTGAAAGACATGGAAAATGGCGTGCCAAACGCCTATTATCACAGCTTTGTGAACCGGAAACAGGCCATCTTTTTTGCCATTGCTAATGCAAAAAAGGGCGATACAGTCTTAATAGCTGGAAAAGGCCATGAGACGTACCAAATCATTGGTGATCAAGTCTATGACTTTGATGATGCCAAGGTGGCAGCGGACGCTATTTTAGATCTAAACAAATCTTAAAAATGATGAAAAGAGTGTAATGAAATGAAGCATTTTGTACAAAAACAACATACGAAAGACACGAATGAATATCATAATAATGAATGCTATTTTCTAATGGAAAACGGCTTTGGAAATTCGGAAGGAGTAAAGAACAATGCTTGAACAGGTGATATTGTTTACAATCATAATGGGATTTTTAATCAGTGTTCTTTTATCCCCGATTTTTATTCCGTTTTTAAGAAGACTTAAATTTGGTCAAAGTATTAGAGAAGAAGGACCTCAGTCTCACCAAAAGAAATCTGGTACCCCAACAATGGGCGGAATTATGATTATCTTTTCTATTACAATTACAACGATCGTAATGATTAACAAATTCTCTGAGATTAGTCCAGAAATGTTTTTATTGTTATTTGTCACCCTTGGCTACGGATTATTAGGATTTTTAGATGATTATATTAAAGTAGCGATGAAGCGAAATCTTGGCTTAACATCGAAACAAAAACTGATCGGGCAAATTGTGATTGCTGTGATTTTCTATGCAGTCTTCCATTATTATGAGTTTGCAACGACTATTCGCATTCCAGGAACAGATGTCAGCTTTGACTTAGGATGGGCATACTTTATCCTCGTCGTTTTCATGCTTGTCGGTGGTTCTAATGCGGTAAACCTTACGGATGGACTTGATGGTTTATTATCTGGAACAGCTGCTATTGCATTCGGAGCTTTTGCTATATTGGCTTGGAATCAATCTCAGTATGATGTGGCGATCTTTTCGGTAGCAGTAGCAGGCGCTGTCCTTGGGTTCCTTGTCTTTAATGCGCATCCTGCAAAAGTATTTATGGGTGATACGGGATCGCTTGCTTTAGGCGGTGCCATAGTGGCCATTGCCATTTTAACGAAACTTGAGATTTTACTCGTCATTATTGGAGGAGTATTTGTTGTTGAAACGTTATCCGTTATCCTTCAAGTCATCTCCTTCAAAACAACTGGAAAAAGAATCTTTAAGATGAGCCCGCTTCACCACCACTATGAGTTAGTTGGCTGGTCTGAGTGGAGAGTAGTTGTCACCTTCTGGACAGCTGGTTTATTGCTTGCTGTTTTAGGAATTTACATCGAGGTGTGGTTATAATTGAATAGGATGCAAATGTTAAAAGACGAACATGTACTAGTACTAGGCCTTGCAAAAAGCGGATATGCGGCAGCCTCAATTCTTCACGAGCACGGAATAAACGTGACGGTCAATGACCAAAAAGCTTTTGAAGAAAACGAGCCTGCTCAGTTACTTTCTGAAAAGGGGATTGATGTCATTTGTGGCAGTCATCCTCTTCGTATGTTCGACGATAAAGAAATTACGATTTTAATTAAGAACCCTGGAATTCCTTATGAGAATGTGATGGTTCAAGAGGCGCTTCGCCGAAAAATTCCAGTTTGGACTGAAATAGAATTGGCGTATCATTTGACCTCATCTCCTTTTATTGGGATTACCGGATCAAATGGAAAAACGACCACGACCACTTTGATTTATGAAATGTTGAAAAAAGACAGTCAAAAAACATTGGTAGCAGGTAATATCGGAACGGTCGCAAGTGAAGTTGCCGCGCGTGCAGCGGGCGATGAATGGATCGTAACTGAGCTCTCATCATTTCAGTTAATGGGAACCTTTGAATTCAGACCTAAAATCAGCTTAATATTAAATATTTTTGACGCACATTTAGACTATCATCACACGCGTGAAGAATACGAAAAAGCAAAACAGAAAGTGTATGCACATCAACAAGAAGATGACGTAGCTGTGGTTAACCTAGATGATCCATCTGTTGTCAAACTAGCAGAAGATTCGAAAGCGCAAAAAGTGTTTTTCTCAGTTAAAGAGCCGGTAGCACATGGAGCGTTTATTAAAGATGGTGCCATCTACTATATGAATGAACTTGTCATTGACCTCAAGGATGTTGTTCTTCCTGGTGAGCATAACCAAGAAAATATTCTAGCAGCTATTTGTGTTGTAAAAAATGCAGGCTGCTCAAACGAAGCGATTGCGCAAGTTCTTACTACATTTAGTGGAGTGAAGCATCGTTTGCAATTTGTGGAGACGATTCAAAATAGAAAATTTTATAATGACAGTAAAGCGACCAATATACTGGCAACAAGTAAAGCTTTGTCTGCCTTCAAGCAGCCGACCATTTTACTAGCAGGTGGACTGGATCGTGGCAATGAATTTGATGAATTAAAACCTTTTATGAAGAATGTAAAAGGAATAATTACATTTGGTGAGACTGCGCCTAAGTTTGTGAAGCTTGGTGAAGAGCTGGGAATACATCACGTAAAACATGTCGATAATGTTGAACAAGCAGTACCTGCGGCGTTTAGCATATCTGAAGAAGAAGACGTGATTTTATTGTCTCCAGCTTGTGCAAGCTGGGATCAGCATAAAACATTTGAAGAACGTGGAGACATGTTTGTAAACGCCGTGCATATGCTTAAATAAGGGCTTGTCTCTCATATGACTGACAGCCCAAATGAAATTATGCTTGGGGTGTCGGTCTCTTGACGAATAAGAAAACTTCTCCGGATTTTTTGCTTGTTGTCATTACGTTACTTTTATTGACGATTGGTTTAATTATGGTGTACAGCGCAAGTGCTGTGTGGGCATCGTATAAATTTGATGATTCGTTTTATTTTGCAAAAAGACAGCTTTTGTTTGCCGGAATCGGAGTTATCGCAATGTTTTTCATTATGCGGGTCGATTATTGGACGTGGCGGACTTGGTCAAAGATACTGATTGCAGTGTGTTTTCTCCTACTCGTGCTTGTCTTGATTCCTGGTATCGGTATGGAGAGAAATGGTTCAAGAAGCTGGATTGGTGTCGGTGCGTTTAGTATTCAGCCATCTGAATTTATGAAGCTTGCGATGATTGCGTTTCTTGCAAAATTCTTATCTGAAAAACAAAAGAATATCACATCCTTTCGTAAAGGTTTCGCCCCAGCACTAGGCATTGTGTTTTCTGCATTTGCCATCATTATGCTACAGCCGGACCTAGGTACAGGAACGGTTATGGTTGGAACCTGTATTATTATGATATTTGTTTCAGGTGCGAGAATCGCTCACTTTATCTTTCTCGGTCTTTTAGGGCTTAGCGGATTTGCCGCACTTGTCTTATCAGCACCCTATCGAATAAAACGAATTACATCTTATTTAAATCCTTGGGAGGATCCACTTGGCAGCGGGTTTCAAATTATTCAATCCTTATACGCTGTCGGTCCAGGCGGTCTGTTTGGAATGGGGCTAGGTCAGAGTAGACAAAAATTCTTCTATTTGCCTGAGCCTCAAACAGACTTTATCTTTGCTATATTGTCTGAAGAACTTGGATTTATAGGTGGATCACTCATTTTGCTGCTCTTTAGTGTTCTATTGTGGAGAGGCATTAGAATAGCCCTCGGTGCACCAGATTTATATGGAAGTTTCTTGGCAGTGGGCATCATCTCAATGGTTGCCATTCAAGTAATGATTAATATCGCAGTTGTCACAGGTCTCATCCCTGTGACGGGCATCACACTCCCATTCATAAGTTATGGCGGTTCATCACTGACATTAATGCTGATGGCAATTGGCGTACTTTTGAATGTAAGCAGGTATGCTAGATATTAATGTGCTGATAGTTCATGAAACCATATAGACTTTTATTTTGCAAAAGTATGAAAAAATGATTTGAAGAGTGAAAATGGCAGTTTCTGTTTCGAAAACATGATGATTGACTCTTCTTTACAGGTTTTGACGGAGCCCTGTTGTTTAAAACAGGGTTTATACTTTGTTCAGAGCAGAAAAAAATTGAGGGGAAATGGTATAATGCGTATAGTTATTAGTGGAGGCGGAACAGGCGGGCATATTTATCCTGCTCTAGCTTTTATTAAAGAAGTGAAAAGACTGCATCCTGATGTGGAATTTTTATATATTGGCACTGAGAATGGGCTTGAAAAGAAAATTGTAGAAAGAGAAAATATCCCTTTTAAATCAATTGAAATTTCAGGTTTTAAAAGAAAGCTTTCCTTTGATAATGTAAAAACAGTGATGAGGTTTCTAAAGGGCGTCCAAAAAAGTAAATCTTATTTAAAAGAATTTAAGCCGGATGCTGTTATTGGAACAGGTGGTTATGTGTGTGGTCCAGTTGTTTATGCTGCGTCTAAGCTAAAAATCCCAACGATCATTCACGAACAAAATAGCCTGCCAGGCATCACAAATAAGTTTCTGGCACGGTATGTGAATAAAGTAGCCATCTGTTTTGAAGAAGCAAAGGAACACTTTCCTTCAGAAAAGGTTGTTTTTACGGGAAACCCAAGAGCCTCTGAAGTCGTCTCTATTAAAGAGGGAAAATCTCTTAAAGAGTTTGGGCTGGATGAGAAGAAAAAAACGGTTCTTATTTTTGGCGGGAGCAGAGGTGCAGCTCCAATCAATCGAGCAGTGATTGACATGCAAGATGAATTAAAGGCAAAGAACTATCAGCTTTTATATATTACAGGTGAGGTTCATTATGAAAAAGTGCTGAACGAATTAAAAGAAAAAGGTGAAGCACCGAATATGATCACAAAGCCTTTCTTGCATCAAATGCCGGAGTATTTAAAATCAATTGATGTCATTGTTGCAAGAGCGGGAGCCACAACGATTGCTGAAGTGACGGCACTTGGAATTCCGACCATCTTCATTCCAAGTCCATACGTGACCGCAAATCATCAAGAAATTAACGCTAGATCACTTGAAAAACATGATGCTGCGATCGTTTTAAGAGAATCAGAGCTTTCTGGAGATCGCTTGCTTCATGCAATTGATGAAATTGCTGGTAATGACGAGAAACTACATCAAATGAGCCGTTTAACAAAAGAACTTGGAGTACCAGATGCGGCCACACGTTTATATAATGTGTTAAAAGAAATTACGACTTCATGATGAATGATATGAGGTAAGGCGGAGGGTAATATGGAGAACTTGAAGAATGAATTATTAGAAGCGCAAGTTGGTAAAGTACTTGAAAATGAACCGCTTGCAAATCATACGACAATGAAAATAGGCGGACCGGCCGATCTATTAGTCATCCCTAAAGATGTCGATGCTGTCAAAACAATTATGGATCAGGTGAAAAAACATGATACTCAATGGACGGTCATTGGGAGAGGATCCAATTTACTTGTCCTTGATAAAGGAATTCGCGGGGTCGTTTTAAAGCTGGGCGCTGGGCTTGATCACTTAACTGTCAATGATGAAGAAATTACAGTTGGTGGAGGCTATTCAGTTGTAAGACTCGCGACGTCTCTTAGTAAGCAGGGGCTGTCAGGATTGGAATTCGCAGCTGGTATTCCAGGATCTATTGGTGGTGCTGTTTATATGAACGCAGGGGCACATGGATCTGACATTAGCAAGATTCTTGTGAAAGCGAGAGTCTTATTTGAAGATGGAACGATCGAGTGGTTAACTAATGAGCAAATGAATTTTAGCTATCGAACTTCTGTGCTTCAAAAGGAACGCCCTGGAATTGTTCTCGAAGCAGTGTTCAAGCTTAAACAGGACGAACGTGAGAAAATCACAAAGAAAATGCAGCAAAATAAAGATTATCGCAAGGAAACACAACCGTATAATAAACCATGCGCCGGCAGTATTTTCCGAAATCCATTACCTGAATATGCAGGACAGCTTGTAGAAAAGGCGAATTTAAAAGGATATCAGATTGGCGGCGCTAGAATTTCTGATATGCACGGAAACTTTATTGTCAATGCTGGTGGGGCGAAGGCTCAAGATGTGCTCGACTTAATTCAGTACATTCAAAAGAAAATCAAAGATGACTACAATGTAGAGATGCATACAGAAGTAGAAATTATTGGTGAAGCAAATTAAAGGCTACTACTTATGAATGATGGTATCACAGGAAAACAAACGGCATTTTTTCATGCCGTTTGTTTTCTAATCAATATGAGATAAAGAATGATCCAAAGGTGCGGACAAGCAGCTTTGAATGAGGTGAAGAGTATATATGCGGCCTGATCATGAAAATGAAAAGATCGTCAATATAGAAGAGCGAATCCCTAAAATTAAAGAACAAAGGAAGCAGAAAGCGAATCGGAGATTAATCTCTTTTATTCTGCTGTTTTTTATCATGGTTTTAATTATTGTCTATTTGCAAACACCAATCAGTAAAATTTCTTCTTTGACCATTAGTGGTAATGAACATGTACCAACAAAACAGCTCGTTAAACTTTCGCAAATTAAAGAAGGCGAGACAGAGTTTTGGAACTTAAATAAAGATATGACAGCAGACCATATAAAGCAAAATAAATTGATTAAAAGTGTCAGTATCAAAAAACATTTCCCTAATAAGGTCAGTATTGCTGTCAAAGAGTATGCAAATATTGCGTATCTGCAAAAGGGACATTTTTATTATGAGCTTCTTGAAAACGGGACGGCTTTGCCAGATGAAGTAACGCCAAGTCACGCAGGACCTATTTTTGTCGATTGGGACAATAAAGAGAAATTGAAGCAAACAGTGAAAGCTCTGAATCAACTGCCGGCTTCTATTCAGGAACTAATCTCAGAAGTATATTACGTACCGACTAGCTCCAATCAGTGGCTCGTTAAATTTTATATGAATGATGGAAACACCGTTATTGCATCAATTAAAACATTCGCAGATAAAATGACAACGTACCCTGCCATTGTCAAAGAGCTTTCGTCCTCTGAGAAAGGTACGATTCATATGGAAGTAGCCACATATTTTGAAGCTTTTAAATCTAAGAAAAAGGAAGATGAACGTTGAGAGGCAAAACCGTCATATTCTCAATTGTAATGCTTGTTCTTGGATTTCTGATTTCTTTTTCATACCAATATACGAAGCAGCATCGAGCAGATGTCAATCGAACAGAACAATGGAAAAAAGAATATTCTTTGAAAAGTCAGCTAACAAAGCAAGAAAAGGCGAATCAAAAACTTGAAAAAGAACTTTATCGTCTTCAATCAAAAGTCCAAGAAACAGAGTTTGGTTTGAAAAATGAAAAAGAGCAGTATTTTAATGTTTTGGAAGATGTTGAGAAATACAGAATGTTTACAGGAGAAATAGGTGTAAAAGGGAAAGGGGTAAAAGTATCTCTTGAAGATGCATCTTATATCCCGAGTGGACAAAATGTCAATAATTACATTGTGCATGAGAGCCACATTTTCCATGTGATAAACGAACTATTTATATCAGGGGCATCTGCTGTAGCTATAAACGGACAAAGAATCACACACCAATCATACATACATTGTAACGGTCCAGTCGTCACGGTTGATGGTGTTCAACATCCAGCACCATTTGTCATTTCTGCTATTGGAGATCCAGCTGTTTTAATTCCTGCATTAAACATTGCAGGCGGGGTGGTTGATCAGCTGACAAGTGATCATATTTCCATGACGATTGAAAAGAAGGATATTCGTATGAATCCTCTTCTAAGAAACAAAGATTAAATGTGAAAAGGTGAGTGGTGTTGAGGAAAAAGAAGCCATTACTTAGTTTGACAGTCCTGATGGTCATATTTGGCATCATGGTCTCCATCCAGTTTAACTCTCTACAAAAGCCTAAAGTTCGCGATACTCGAGACGTTTGGGAATTAAGAGAGGATTTATCTGCATCTAAAAGTAAAGAACTGGATTTATTGAAAGAAATTGATAAATATGATGAAATGCTAAAAAAGTATGGCAACCAAGAAGATCAATCAAAAGAAGCACAATTAACAAAAACGTTGAAGGATTTGAAAGAAAAGGCTGGTTTTACAGAGGTAACGGGTGAAGGAGTTGAAATAGAAATTACTCAGCTTTTTTCTAAGGAACTTACCGGAGAAGAAGTCAAAAATATACCACCTGATCTTCTGAAAAAATTAATCAACGAAGCCAATATGTTTGGGGCAAAACATATTTCCATTAATGAACACCGGGTGATTAACACCAGTGTTATTCGAGATATTAATGGTACGACGAAAATGGATGGTTACAGCATAGATGGTGATACAGTCACGATTAAGATGGTCAGCGAGCAGGCCGATAAATTATACAGCCGTTTAAATGTATCAGATATTGGTGATTTGTTTGCTCAGGAAAATTTCAGTTTGAGTATTAGACCGCCGAAGAAAAAAATTCATTTAAAAGCATTTGACGGTACAATTCAATTAAATGAATTGAAGCCTCTTGACGATGTAAAGGAGGGAAAATCTTAATGTGGCTTCCTGTACTTGGTTTAATCATAGGAGTTGCGATCGGTTTCTTAACGAATTTTACGATACCGAATGAGTATTCTAACTATCTTTCCCTCGCCGTACTTGCTGCGCTTGATACATTGATTGGTGGAATCAGAGCACATCTGCAAGGGGCATACGATGAACTAGTGTTTGTATCAGGTTTCTTCTTTAATATTATACTCGCAATAAGTTTAGCTTTTCTGGGCGTCCATCTTGGTGTAGACTTGTATTTAGTCGGAATGTTTGCATTCGGTGTTAGATTGTTTCAAAATATCGCCGTTATTCGAAGAATTCTACTAACAAAATGGACAATTTCTAGAGAAAAAAAGAAAAAAAGTGAGTCATAAAAAAGGATATACATATGATGTAACGAATATTTTCAGTAATCCTAATAAAAAATGTTGATTTTTTAAGTTTTGTTACACACTTGTAAAAACACATTCATTGTATTGTTGTTCAGCAAATAATAGAATAGAAAGTATTGATATGTGAGGAGGTGCCATAGAATGAACAACAATGAAATTTACGTCAGCCTTGACATCGGTACATCCAATATAAAAGTCATCGTCGGAGAAATGGCGGATGATTCGCTTAACATTATAGGTGTTGGAAATGTCCCTTCAGAGGGGTTAAAAAAAGGATCGATTGTTGATATAGATGAAACAGTTCATTCTATTAGACAAGCATTTGAACAGGCTGAGAGAATGGTAGGTTTTCCTTTACAAAAGGCGATAGTCGGAATTAACGGAAACCACATTCATATTCAAAATACGAGCGGCGTTGTCGCAGTGTCTAGTGAAAATAAAGAAATACATGCTGAAGATGTGAGACGTGTCTTGGATGCTGCACAGGTAGTATCTATTCCGCAAGAACATCTCGTAGTAGACGTAATTCCGAGACAATTTATCGTCGACGGAAGAGATGAGATCACAGATCCGAAAAAAATGCTAGGTGTACGGCTAGAAGTGGATGGATCGTTAATCACAGGTTCTAAAACGATTCTACATAACTGGCTCCGATGTGTAGAGCGGGCTGGTATTGAAATTATGGATATTTGCTTGCAGCCACTCGCATCGGGTTCAGCAGCGTTATCGAAAGATGAAAAAAATCTAGGGGTAGCTCTTGTCGATATTGGCGGCGGCTCTACTACGATATCCGTATTTGAAAACGGGCATCTCTATTCTACTCACAGTATCCCATTGGGCGGAGAGAACATTACAAAAGATTTGTCTATAGGACTTAGAACTTCCACTGAAGAAGCTGAACGAATCAAAAAGCAATTTGGGCATGCATTCTATGATGAGGCATCGTCTGAGGAGACATTTGAAGTTTCCGTCATCGGTACGGACCAAAAACAGACGTATACACAACTTGAAGCAGCCAATATCATTGAAGCACGATTGGAAGAGATTCTGCTTTTTGTGGCAGAGGAATTACGCAATATGGGTGTCCATGATTTGCCTGGCGGATTTGTTCTAACAGGTGGACAGGCAGCTATACCAGGTATCCTTTCTCTGGCACAAACGGTCTTACAAAACAATGTAAGAATCGCAAGTCCTAATTATATTGGGGTCAGGGAACCTCAATATATGACAGGAGTGGGCCTGATCCATTTTGCTTATCGCAATGCAAAGATTCAGGGCAGACAGGTTGGATTCCAAATGCCGGATGAAGCATTTCATGAAGTAGGCGCGTCCATGGAGCCGGTTTCTTCTACACCACAAGTAAAAGAAGCTCAGCCAAGACCGAAAGTGAAACAAAAAGCGCAACAAGAGACAAATAAAAAACCGGGCAAAATGAAAAAACTATTTAATATGTTCTGGGAATAGAACTAGATTTTCGACGGATTAGGAGGATTCAGCATGTTGGAGTTTGAAACAAATATAGACGGCCTAGCATCAATTAAAGTAATCGGTGTAGGTGGCGGCGGAAATAACGCTGTCAACCGAATGATTGAAAATGACGTACAGGGTGTCGATTTTATTGCAGTGAATACAGATGCACAGGCGTTAAACTTATCAAAAGCAGAAACAAAAATGCAAATCGGTGCTAAGCTGACAAGAGGGCTTGGAGCAGGTGCGAATCCTGAAGTCGGTAAAAAAGCTGCTGAAGAAAGCAAAGAACAAATTGAAGAAGTCCTAAAAGGCGCTGACATGGTCTTTGTGACAGCCGGTATGGGCGGTGGAACTGGTACGGGTGCTGCACCTGTCATTGCGAAAATCGCAAAAGATTCTGGAGCCTTGACAGTTGGAGTTGTGACTCGTCCTTTCACATTTGAAGGAAGAAAGCGTCAGCTTCAAGCAGTTGAAGGGATTGCTTCTATGAAAGAAGCAGTTGATACGTTAATCGTGATTCCAAACGATCGCCTGCTTGAAATTGTCGATAAAAACACGCCAATGCTTGAAGCATTCCGTGCAGCAGATAACGTGTTAAGACAAGGTGTTCAAGGGATCTCAGATCTCATTGCAACACCAGGTTTAATTAACCTTGACTTTGCTGACGTGAAAACGATCATGTCTAACAAAGGTTCAGCTCTTATGGGAATTGGTGTCGCAACAGGCGAAAACCGTGCTGCTGAAGCAGCGAAAAAAGCCATTTCTTCACCACTTCTTGAAACAGCGATTGATGGAGCACAAGGTGTTATCATGAATATTACTGGTGGTACGAACCTTAGTCTTTATGAGGTACAAGAAGCAGCGGATATTGTTGCATCAGCCTCTGATGAAGATGTCAACATGATCTTTGGATCTGTCATTAATGATAACTTGAAGGATGAAATTGTGGTCACAGTCATCGCAACCGGTTTTATTGAGCAAGAGCCGGAAGTGACAAAACCTCAAAGAAATCCATTAGGACAAGGATTAAAGCAAAATCAATCCATTCCACAAAAGCGTGAAGTAAAACGTGAGGAACATCAGCAAACATCATCACAACCAAGACAAAATACACAGTCAAGTGATGATACATTGGATATCCCAACGTTCTTACGTAACCGCAACAAACGATAAGCAGGCACGATTCATCCCCTTCCTTTGGAAGGGGTTTTTTTATGTCTGCATGGTGAGAAGATCCTGAGCCTGATTGATATAAAAGTCTTGTTTCCGACGTGTTATTTGGAACTATCGTATGTGTTTTGGTTTGAGTCTTTTAAGTCAAAAGAATCATTTTTAATTCCCTTTACAAAAAACGACAAAATGTTGAACTTTATTTGACTACATTAATGAGAACACCATGAAACTTGTCATGATCAAAAAGAAGGGGGAGGGGCAGGATACACACTGTTTGACCATTTGAGGAGGAGGGATTTTATTGAAAGTGAAGTTTCGCAAAACCGCCGTCTATCGTTTCATGAGTCTTTTGGTGATTGGTACTTTAACGATGACAAGCTTTGGGATGGTTCAAGCAAAATCGACTTCTACCTCATATCAGGAGGAAGCCGTTTCCTCTAAGACAACAAAAGCCAAGATTTCTTCGAGATTAAAGAAGCAGTTTCAAAAGGAAGATAAGGTGACCTTCTTAGTCAAAATGAAGGAACAAACGAATGTACAAAAAGTAGCAAAAGAAGCTGTATCAAAAGCAAAAAAACAAAAATTAACTGCGGCTAAAACGCAGTACACAAAAAGATCATCCGTTGTATCTGAGCTGAGAGCAACATCTGATGAAACGCAGCAAGCGCTCCTAGCGTATTTACAAAAGGAAAAAAAGAATAAGCAAGTGAAAGATATTCATTCCTACTATATTGTGAATGGTCTAGCTGTGACGGCAACAAAAGAAGTGATGGAAAAGATTGCTTCTTTTCCAGAAGTAGCTCAAGTGCTGCCGAATGAAACACGTCAACTTCATCGTCCTGTTGATTTGAAGCATGCTAAGCCAAACAAACAAATCAAAGCAGTAGATGGGGTCGAATGGAATATTGCTCAGGTGCATGCACCAGAAGCGTGGGATTTAGGCTATGACGGGACCGGAACCGTTGTGGCAAGTATTGATACAGGTGTCGAATGGGATCATCCTGCGCTAAAAGAAAAATACCGCGGGTTTGATCCTGCTCGTCCGAACGAACCATCTCATGAACTGAATTGGTATGATGCCACGACAGGCTCTGAAGTCCCTTATGATGACTTGGAGCACGGGACCCATGTGACAGGCACAATGGTTGGTTCTGAGCCAGATGGAAAGAATCAAATTGGGGTCGCACCGGGAGCAGAATGGATTGCAGTGAAAGCTTTTTCAGAAGATGGCGGTACAGATGCTGATCTGTTAGATGCCGGTGAGTGGGTTTTAGCACCGAAAGATCAAAACGGAAATCCTCACCCAGAAAAGGCACCTGATGTTGTGAATAATTCGTGGGGCGGTGGCCCAGGTCTTGATGATTGGTATAAAGATGTAGTGAATGCTTGGAGAGCAGCAGACATCTTTCCAGAATTTTCAGCCGGTAATACCGATTTATTCAATCCAGGTGGCGCGGGTTCGATTGCAAATCCCGCTAACTATCAAGAAGCCTTTGCTACAGGCGCAACAGATCATGACAACAAGTTAGGGTCTTTCTCCCTTCAGGGTCCTTCTCCATATGGCGTAATGAAACCAGATATTGCTGCTCCGGGAGTAAACATTCGTTCTTCGATCCCGGGAAAAGGATATGAGGATGGGTGGAATGGTACATCGATGGCAGGTCCGCATGTCTCAGCTGTTGTTCTTCTTCTTCGCCAAGTGCAATCAGACCTTTCTGTTGATGAAATTCAGCAAATTCTCATTGAGACAGCGAAACCACTGACAGATCAGCAATTTCCTGAATCCCCTAACAACGGCTATGGGGCAGGGTTAGTTGATGCAAGAGAGGCGATTACGGCCTTAACCAATGGAATCGGTACGATTGAAGGCCAGGTGACAAAAGAGGGAGAAGATACAGAACCACCTGTTTTTTCACATAAAGGTCCGAATGAAATTTTTGCTGCAACGCCAACCCCATTGACCATCACTGCAGAAGATGAGATAGCAGTGGCAAATGTTTCTTTGACTTACCGAGTAGATCAAGGTGAATGGGAGACGTTGCAAGCCAACCGCACGGATGGAAATCATTTAAAAGGAACCTATACGGTACAGCTCCCTGAACTTGAGGGGGAAAACGTGACGTACCGATGGATTGTGAAAGATTTTGGAGAAAATGAAGCGGCATCAGATTCTTATACACTTCCAATTAAAACATCCATCACCACTGGCTACTCACAAGATTTTGAAGCATGGCCAAGTGGATGGTTCAGTGGTGGAACCAAAGATCCGTGGCAGTGGGGAAAACCGTCCACAGGTCCAAAACAAGCATTTAGCGGGGAACATGTCTATGCCACCAATTTAGACAGTCCTTATGAAAATAAAACGGACGCCAATTTGTCTATGCCGCTCATTGCTGTATCAGATTCAGCTTCTTCCTACCTGCAATATCAATACTGGCATGATCTCGAAGCCAATTATGATTATGTGCATGTCTATGTACAGCCAGAGGGTGAAGACGCCGTTCAAGTGACAGCTTATACGGGGAAAACAAATGCGTGGACAGCAGGCGAAGTTGATTTATCTGCTTATAAAGGGCAAAAAGTGAGAGTCCTGTTTCAGATAAGAACAGATGGCAGTGTCACAAAAGATGGCTTTTATTTAGATGATGTGAAAATCACAGATGAGGCTTTGTCTCAACAAGCTAAGAACCAGCTAGGTGTGATCAAAAAAGAAAAATCCACAAGCCAGAATAAGAAATCAGTTGATCCAAAAAAGGCAAAGCCTGCTAAAGTAAAAAATAAACATGTACACATTCAAAAGCAAAACAGTCATGATGCTCCATCTATTCAAGCTCTTCCAATGAAAGCGCAAATCAGTGTTCTAGAAAGCGGAAAATCAACTTCCACCGATGAAGCGACAGGGAAATATCAGCTGTCTCAAGGAGCAGGAGAATGGACAGTGAAAGCGGAAGCTTACGGCTTTGAATCACGGTCCCAAAAAGTCAAAGTGGCATCAAAAGAAACAGCAGAAGCGAATTTCTCCTTACAGCCGCTAGAGAAACGAACGATCTCCGGCACGGTCGTCAATGAAACAACTGGTGAAAAGGTGAAGAATGCAACTGTTTATCTTGTGGAGGACGCAAAAATTGAGCCGGTGAAAACAGATGAATCCGGTGAATTTTCTCTAGAGGCATTAAGCGGTGTCTATACAGTCAAAATTTTTGCAAAGGGGTTTAAAGGCTATACGTTTACAGCGGATGTGACGGCAAAGCCACTTGAAAAGTCAGTGAAACTTGAGCCTTTTATCGGTTTTCCGGGGGAGATTGGCTACGATGATGGAACGGCTGAAAATGCACGGGCTTTCTACGATCCTGGCAATGGCTGGGCTGTGAAGTTTTCATTAGAAAAAGGAAAGAAACAAGCACAAGTCACAGGTGGTCTTTTCCGGTTTTGGACATCAGAATGGCCAGCTCCTGGAGGCGATGAATTTGCTGTTGAAGTATATGATGCTTCTGGGAAGGGTGGCGCACCAGGTGAGAAAATCGCAGGACCTTTAAAAGCAAATGCACTGCGTAATGGTGAATGGACAAAAGTAGATTTAGAAGATCAAGCCATTACAGTGGATGGAGATTTCTACCTTGTTTATATTCAAACGAAAAAGAATACCGAATCGCCGGGACTTGCCACAGATGAAGATGGCCCTAATGCTGAAAGAAGCTGGCAGCTGACGAGCGGTGCTTTTTCTCCTTCTCCGAAAGAAGAGGGGAATTATATGATTCGTGCGCTCGTAAACTATGAAGCAGATGTACCAGAAATCACTTCTCCAAAGGAAGGAACCATTACAAATCAAGGTGAATTGACGATTGAAGGCACAGCCTCTCCGGGTCTCGATGTGGCCATTTATCAGAATGATGAAGAGGTGGCCAACGTCAAATCAGATGAGTCGGGTACTTTCAAAGAAAATGTATCTGTTCCAAGTGGAGAGCATGTCTTCACGGCGGCGACTGTAACGGATAAAGGCTCAACAAAACATTCCAAGCCAGTCAAGGTGATCATCGATCAAACAGCACCGACATTGACCATTGATACACCGAAAAAAGGCGACAAGTCTAATAGAGAATCACTCACGGTGGAAGGGAAAGTAGCGGATGATTATCTAGATCAAGTCACAGTCAATGGAAAAAAAGCGACCGTAAAGGATGGGGCATATTCTGCAAGGGTGCTGCTTGAGAACGGGAAAAATACAATCAAAGTGACAGCAAAAGATGCGGCTGGAAACAAAACGACTAAAAAGGTCGACATCGATGTACAATATGATGCACCTGTCATTTCTGAATTAACGCCAAAAGACAATATGAATCTATCATCAGGTGAATCGGTTAAGATTTCATTTAAAAGCAGGGAAAAGCTAGATGCCACCTTTGTTCTTCATATGCCGCTAACAAATGCTAGATCAAAACTTCAAAACACAACCGAACTGCCGATTCGTGAAGTAGCACCGGGAAAGTATGAAGGCTACTGGACGGCAACATCTATTGCAAAAGCAAAAGGTGCGGTGATTGAAGTCATTGTCAAAGATGATTATGGAAATGTCACAAGACAGAAGGCAGAAGGAACACTCACCATCAATGAGAAAGAATGACAGCGAAAAAGACACGACTCTTCGGAGCGTGTCTTTTTTTGTGCAATGGGTAGAGGAGACACTTGTCCAACAAATCATTCGGATGTTCTTTCTGTCTCATACGTCGACAAAAACGATAACAATCCACCAAAAGTTCTCTATCATCCCCTACAAGAATTGACAGACTTCCATCCGATGACTGTTTTATACTGGTACAAACAAGTGCAAGTACTGCTTTTGATTCTTTGTTTCAGATGAAAGGAGCAGAAGGTGGTCATTTATTTAGATGTCATTTGGCTGTTAAACTTTTGTTTTGATCTATTGCTGCTCTTACTCACGGCATTTATTCTCAAACGACAAGTGAAAAAAAGGCGATATATGTTAGGAGCTCTCATTGGATCGAGCATTGTTCTCTTGCTCTTTACGCCATTTGCAATGATTGTGTCGCATCCTTTAGGTAAACTGCTTTTTTCTGTCTTGATCGTGCATGGAACCTTTGGCTTTCAAAGATTTCGTTCCTTTTTTCAAAACCTGTTTGCTTTTTACTTTGTCACATTTTTGATGGGAGGGGGCATGATCGGGGTTCATTCGTTTTTGCAGACAAATACAGTCATTCAAGATGGACTGCTTATTTCACAAAATGATGGATTTGGTGATCCCATTAGCTGGCTTTTTGTTCTCACTGGCTTTCCGGCCATTTGGCTGTTTTCAAAGAAACGATTAGGAGAGGTTGGTGCGAAAAAAAGACAATATGACGAACAAGTACTTGTGGAGATACACATTCAAGGAGAAACAATCCGCTTAAATGGGCTGGTCGATTCTGGAAATCAGCTGTATGATCCATTGACGAAAACACCTGTCATGATCGTCCAGCTCGATCAGCTCACATCTATTTTTGGAGAGCCATTTATAGAAAAAATGAAACAGTTTCATCCTGTTGAAGTGATGCAAAAGCTCGATGACCATTTTCCGCTGCTTGATCGTTTAAGACTCGTTCCGTATCGCGCAGTCGGTCATGATCACGGGTTTCTACTATGCTTTAAACCAGATACGGTCGTCCTTTATACAAAAACGCATATGATCCAGCCAGCGAAGTGTTTTGTTGGGATGAGTCTAAGCGGATTATCAGCAGATCAGGAATTTCAATCCATCATTCATCCAGAGATGTTAGACGGAAAAATGATACAAGGGGTGTCGTAGTTTTTTTGTGATGTCTTTTATCTTACGAAGTCAACTGGACATTTAGAAGGGAGAAGAAGATGAAAAAATTAAAATTTAAACTCACTTACTACTGGTATAAACTCCTCATGAAGCTAGGGCTAAAGAGTGATGAGATTTATTATATTGGTGGAAGTGAGGCACTGCCTCCGCCATTATCAAAGGATGAAGAACAAGAATTGCTCGTTAAATTACCTAAAGGGGATCAAACAGCAAGAGCCATTTTGATCGAAAGAAACTTGCGATTGGTCGTTTATATCGCAAGAAAATTTGAAAACACAGGCATTAATATTGAGGATTTGATTAGTATCGGAACGATAGGCCTCATAAAGGCAGTAAATACGTTTAATCCAGAAAAAAAGATCAAACTGGCCACATATGCGTCTAGATGTATTGAAAATGAGATTTTGATGTATTTGCGCCGAAATAATAAAATCCGTTCAGAAGTATCGTTTGATGAGCCGCTTAACATTGACTGGGACGGCAATGAATTGCTTTTATCAGATGTACTTGGGACAGATGATGATATTATCACCCGCGATATTGAAGCAAATGTCGATAAAAAATTACTGAAAAAAGCGTTAGAACAATTAAACGATCGTGAAAAACAGATCATGGAACTGAGATTCGGTTTAGTTGGCGGTGAAGAAAAGACACAAAAAGATGTTGCCGACATGCTTGGTATTTCTCAGTCCTATATTTCAAGGCTCGAAAAAAGAATTATTAAACGATTGCAAAAAGAATTTAATAAGATGGTCTAAAAAAATTTTTTTGAAAGCTTTATCCCTGTACTGTCAAAGGGATCACCATTTTTTCACATATTTCTCGTCATAGACCGTGCATATTTTTCCATCCCACGGAGATACTGAACTTTGTACAACAGCTCCTGTAGGGAGGGAAAAAAGTGTCCAGAAATAAAGTGGAAATCTGCGGAGTCGACACCTCCAAACTGCCTGTTCTGAAAAACGACGAGATGAGAAAATTATTCAGACAGCTGCAAGATGAAGGTGACGATACAGCAAGAGAAAAGCTAGTCAATGGCAATTTGCGGTTGGTTTTAAGTGTGATTCAGCGTTTTAACAACAGAGGCGAGTATGTTGATGATCTCTTCCAAGTAGGCTGTATCGGATTAATGAAATCAATTGATAATTTTGATTTAAGCCACAATGTCAGATTTTCAACTTATGCGGTCCCTATGATCATAGGAGAAATCCGTCGATACTTGCGCGATAACAACCCTATCCGGGTGTCTCGTTCACTAAGAGATATTGCCTATAAGGCGCTTCAAGTCCGTGAGAGACTGATTAGTGAGACAAGCAAGGAACCAACGGCAGAAGACATTGCCAAAGTGTTAGAAGTCCCTCATGAGGAAATTGTTTTTGCCCTAGATGCCATTCAAGATCCTGTTTCTTTGTTTGAACCGATTTATAATGACGGAGGAGATCCGATTTATGTGATGGATCAAATTAGTGATGAACGGAACAAAGATACACAATGGGTAGAAGAATTGGCCTTAAAAGAGGGAATGCGCAGATTGAATGATCGAGAAAAAATGATTCTTCGTAAACGCTTCTTCCAAGGCAAAACACAAATGGAAGTGGCAGAAGAAATCGGCATTTCTCAAGCACAAGTATCAAGGCTTGAAAAAGCAGCAATCAAACAAATGAATAAAAATATTTTTTAAAGCCGCCGCTAATGTGCGGCTTTTTTCATTCTTTTTAGAGAACCCATCTGTAGTATTGACTCTGTTATTTTTTTCATTTAATCTGTTTTTAACAAATGTTATTTAAAATATCATTTGTGAGGGAATAGAGAAGCGGAAAGAAGGGTTATTATGACATTCCATGATGAAAGAAGGCTGCTCATTAAGGTTGCGCATATGTACTATGAAGAAGGCGCCACTCAATCTAAAATTGCAGAAGCTGTTGGGGTTAGCCGTTCGCTCATATCGAAATATTTGGCAAAAGCACGTGAAGCAGGAATCGTGGAAATCATTATTCATGATGAAGTAAATCAACAATATGGTTCGTTAGAAAGAAAAATAGAGCGGAAATACGGGCTGCGAGAAGTCGTGTGTGTGGAATCTCTCAGTCAAGAAACAACAAAAAGTCGAATAGGAGCTGCGGCTGCGGGCTTTTTATTAAAAGTCATGAAGGATGGACAAGTCATCGGTTTTTCATCAGGGACAACCTTGCATGAAATGGCGAAAGCGCTTACGTCTGTTCAGCATTTTCCATCTGTGACATTTGTTCCGCTTGTCGGAGGCGTCGGAAATGAAGATGTTGATATTCATGCCAACTATATTATTGGAAGATGCTCAGAAGCACTCAAATCCAAATGTGAGTTTTTACATGTGCCTGTTATGCTTGATACGAAAGAAGCGAAAGATGTACTCATTAGACAGCCGTCGATCAAAAAAGTCATTGAATTAGGAGAATCATCAAATATCGCGGTCGTAGGAATAGGCGGGGTTCCGCAACATTCAACGATGGTGAAATCCTATATGACAAGTGGTGAGGAAGATATCCTGCAAGCGAAAGATGTTGCGGGCGACATTTGTTATAACTTTATTGATCATAAAGGTGAAGTGTATCCGCATCCGTGGAACGACCGGGTGATGGGGATCAGTCCTCTAAAACTGAAAGAGATCCCTCTTGTGATTGGTGTCGCTGGAGGAGAAGAGAAAATTGAAGCGATCAGGGCAGCGTTAGAAGGTGGATTAATTCATGTGTTAATTACAGATGAACAAACCGGAGATGCCCTATTAAAGTAACTACCTAAGCCGATTAGGTAGTTTTTTTGAGTCTTTAGACTCAAAAAGATTGAGAATTTTATCGATTTTATCTTGACACAAAGTTGACACATCATATAAACTAAGTTCATAACAAATGATAAATAAAATAACAAATGTTACAGTAAACAGATTTTTGTTAATTTTTATAACATTTGTTAAAAGTTTCAGATTATTTTTCTAGCAATCTATTGTGAAGCAAGAAAACCTGAAAGGATGATTTAGATGTCAATTTATCAACAATTGTTAGCACGAGAACGCAGCGGAGATCCAATCAAAGTTGGGATTATCGGGGCAGGCCAAATGGGGTTTGGACTCATTTCACAAATTTCTAAAATTCCAGGCATGATTGTTGCAGGTGTTTGTGATATTCATCTTAGTGCAGCTGAGAAAGCAGCGAATTTTTACAAGCAACATGCGAAACCACATCAAATGGTCGTCACAAATGATTACAGAGAAGTGATTCAATCAGATTCTGTGGAAGTCGTTGTGGATGCAACAGGTGTTCCAGAGGTCGGAGCAAACATTTCTTTGGAAGCGCTTAATTCAAAAAAACATCTCGTTCTTTTAAATGTAGAAGTCGATATTACGATCGGCTTGGTCATGCATAAGTTATTCACGAATGCAGGACTTGTTTACTCTGGATCAGCTGGAGATGAACCAGCAGCAACGCTAGAACTATACGAATTTGCAAAAACAATGGGGCTTGAAGTATTGGTTGCTGGGAAAGGTAAGAACAACCCATTCTTCCCAGAAGCAAACCCAGATACGTGTAAAGCTGAAGCAGATAGTAAACATATGAGTGCCCACATGCTAGCAGCATTCCAAGACGGAACAAAAACGATGGCAGAAATGAACCTATTAAGTAATGCAACAGGACTTTTGCCTGATAAAGTCGGCATGCATGGAGTAGAAGCGAATTTAGAAAATGTAGCAGATAAATTAAATCAAAAACAGCAAGGCGGCGTACTGGATAACTTCGGAGTCGTTGAATATGTAAACGGACTGGCACCAGGTGTCTTTGTCATCGTCAAGAGTGATCTTGAGCCAGTAGATGAAGAACTTCGCTACTTAAAAGTTGGAAAAGGTCCTCACTACACACTGTATCGTCCTTTCCACTTAGCAAGTCTTGAAACACCAGTGACGATCGCAAAAGCAGTCTTACAACACGATTCTTCAATCCATCCAATTGGTGTACCAGTATCAGAAACTGTCGCTGTGGCGAAAAGAGATATTAAAGCAGGAGAAACACTTGATGGTATTGGCGGATACTCCGTAAGAGGTGTACTTGAAACACATCAAGACATGAAAGCGAACGGCCACATCCCAATTGGCTTAATCAGCGGAAAAGTGGTAGCGAAAAAAGATATCAAATTGGGGCAATTCCTATCTCATGATGATGTAGAACTTGATGCAAGCACAACGGTCTGGAAGCTGCGTTCATTACAAGATCACTTATTTCAATCATAAGGACGTGAGGCTATGGAAAAATTAGCAATCGTACTTTGTATCATTTTGATTGTGCAGTATGGTTTATCGTTTATTCAAATCAAGTACTACCGCAAGAGCATGGATTCACTGATTGACGACTATAAAGGGAAACAAGGCTATCACTTGTTTTCAGGAATGGAGCGGCGCAAATTTGGTCCTGGAGCCATTGCGCTCATCATTGTCGATGAATCATACATCATTCAAAAGTGTCATGTGCTGGGTGGCGTCTCGATTTTGTCTAAATTTAAGGAACTGCCTTCCTATGAAGGAAAACATGTGGGGGCTGTGCTTGATGAGCATCACATGATGAAACAAACATTGAAAAAGCGCAAAAGGGGACCAGCTGTCATGCAAGCACTCTCCATGGCAGCGGAGCAGGCGCTTGTCTCGATTTCTAAAAAAAATATAACAAATGTGAACTAAGAAAGGGGAGATGAAACATGGAATGGATTCAATGGTTTGGAGAGCACTTTATCGGGATGTTTGAAGCCGGCGGAAAGCAGTTCATGGGTCTTGTGACAGGTATCGTTCCAACTCTTGTTGTGTTACTTACTTTCACTTATGCTGTCATGAAGTTTATTGGAGAAGAGCGAGTGAATAGAGCGATTCAGTTTGCAGCGAAATATACCATTTTGCGCTATACGTTAATGCCGATCTTATCCGTTCTTATTTTGACAAACCCAATGGCTTATACGTTTGGCCGCTTCTTACCTGAAAAACAAAAACCAGCATTCTATGATTCAGCTGTTTCATTTGTTCATCCGGTGACATCGCTGTTCCCGTATGCCAACGCAGGAGAACTGTTTGTCTACTTAGGAATTGCGAACGGGATTAAAGAAGCTGGATACTCTATGTCAGAGCTGGCTGTTCGTTACTTCTTAGTCGGGATCGTTGTCATTTTACTTCGCGGAATCATTACGGAATGGATCACAAAGTACTTAGCAGGAAAAATGAAAGCGAATTCACAATAGGGGAGGGTTAGACATGACAAACCACAAAGTATTTGTTGCAAAAGGTGCTGGCGGATGGGGAAAAGGATTAGAGCTCGAACCAACCGGTAAAAGAAGAAAGGTCGTTTCCATTACAGGAGGAGGCATTCACCCAGTTGCACGTAAAATTGCAGAAATGACAGGGACAGAAGCATGTGATGGCTTTAAAAATTCTATACCAGAAGATGAAATGATGTGTGTTGTCATTGACTGCGGAGGAACAGCGCGAATTGGGCTTTATCCAATGAAACGCATTCCTACTGTCGATGTGCTGGCATCCTCTCCTTCTGGACCGCTTGCAAAACACATTACAGAGGATATCTTCGTATCAGGTGTCACAGAAAAAGATATTTCCTTTGCTGAAGCATCTGATAGTGAAGGGAATGTAGAAGGTCAAGAAAGCAGCGGCCCAATTGACAAAGAGAATTTCAAAGAAACCTATTCAAAACTGAAAGAGGAAAATATCGAGCGTCAAGAAAAAGGGAATTTCCTCATGAGATTCTCAAGAGGAATCGGAAAAGTAACCGGCACATTCTATCAAGCTGGTCGTGATTCTGTTGATATGCTCCTTAAAAACATTATTCCATTCATGGCCTTTGTCAGTATGTTAATTGGAATTATCAATTATACAAAAATCGGTGATCTGATTGCCCATTTCCTTTCACCTTTGGCAGGATCTTTATGGGGGCTCTTACTGCTCGTTGTTGTCTGTACCTTACCGTTCCTATCGCCTGTCTTAGGACCTGGGGCAGTCATCGCACAAGTCATCGGTGTACTGATTGGTAGTCAAATTGCACTAGGAAACATTCCGCCTCAATTTGCTCTTCCAGCACTGTTTGCAATCAACGGTCAAGTAGGGTGTGACTTTATCCCGGTTGGGCTATCACTTGGTGAAGCGAAGCCGGAAACGGTACAATATGGGGTACCAGCTGTTTTGTATAGCCGTCTCATTACAGGCGTTCTATCTGTTGTGATCGCATACGTTGCTAGCTTCGGTATGTATTAAACGTATTAAAGGAGGAATCGAGATACATGGTAACACAATCTGTCGTAAAAGAAATTGGGATATTAGTCCCGCAGTTTAAAGAAGATAAGCTGATTGTTTTATTTGGACCAGCAGCGCCGCAGGAATTAAGAGATATGTCTGTCATTCATGAGTTTGAACACTTAGAAGAAGAGCCGCTGAAATTAGGCGGAACGATTCAAGTGGGCGACCAAACTTATACCATTACTGCTTTAGGCAATAAAGCAAATGACAACTTTAAGGAACTCGGCCATATTTCGATCTACTTCCAAGAGCCGTTTGATGATGTATTACCGGGAGCTGTCTTTGCATCCCCACATACGTTTCCTGATATTAAAGAAGGCGTACGAATTGAAATTTCGTAACCATGGAAAAAAGCTGTTCCTTATAGGGAGCAGCTTTTTTGCGTTAGGTTTACTGATTGAAACATTTGCGATATGCTGTAGACGTTATTATTTGTATATTCAGAATTTTTATTCAGGGGGAAAAGATCGTGTCGCTTGACTTGAAGGATGTTTCTTTAAAACGAAATGGAAAATGGCTGCTTCGTTCTATTGACTGGCAGGTGAAAAACCAGGAACACTGGGTGCTTTATGGTTTAAATGGTGCTGGGAAAACGGCTTTATTAAATATGCTTTGCTCATATTATTTTCCAACGTCAGGTGAGATGACGGTGTTAGGCCATGTGTTTGGCAAGGAAGCGCTTGGTGAAAAACTAAGGAAGAAAATTGGTCTCATCTCTGCTGGTCTTGAAAAGAAGCTGCACAGAGATGACAATGCATTTGAAATTGTTTTGAGCGGGGCATTTGCTTCCATCGGACTTTATGAAACACCGACAGATGAGATAAGAGAGAAGGCGATTGATTTATTAAAAACATTTGGCTCGTTTCAATATGCCAATCGCACGTATGAAACCCTGTCGCAAGGAGAGAAACAAAAAGTGCTCATCGCAAGAGCTTTAATGAATGATCCGAAGCTCCTAATATTAGATGAACCTGTGACGGGTCTTGATTTTTTAGCAAGAGAACAGGTGCTAGAGACGATCTCATTGATTGCATCAAAACCAGATGCGCCCACATTGCTCTATACGACCCACCATGCAGAAGAGATTCTCCCGATTTTTCAGCACACCTTATTATTAAAAGAAGGTACTGTTTTTCATAAAGGGGAGACAAAGCAGATGATGACAAGTGACTTGCTTTCTTCCTTTTTTGAATGTCCAGTCGAAGTCATGTGGCAAAACGGCCGCCCTCACTTAAGTAAATTGTAGATAAGAGAAACTATTGGTCTGCTTCCCTGCTTTTCCATCATACATATTATAGTAGAAAACGAAAGGCGGGGAAGGACAGATGATCAGTATTTCTGAATTCCAAATCAAAGATGTCGTCGATGTGTCCAGCGGAAAAAAATTAGGTACTATTGGAGACATCGATATCAATGTCACGAGCGGTAAAATACAAGCGATTATCATTGGCGGTACAGGTAAAATGATGGGATTTTTCGGAAAAGAAGAGGAAATGATTGTCCCGTGGCGAAATATAGTAAAAATTGGCGAAGATGTGATACTTGTCCGTTTGTCTTCTTAATTTGTGTAAATTCCTCAACTAATAGATCAAATTTTCCTTAAAACAAGCTCTCCATTCTCAGCAATCAATGTCTTTTTCGGGTAAAAAGATTACGTTTTCATATCAATTTGAAAAAAAACCTGTAGAAAGGGCACATTTGAGTGTAATATTTAATGAATCCCACTAACTGTCTTAGCAGGTCTTGTGGTAAAATAGGAGCGATATAAAGAGAGATGAATGAAAGGTGGGAGGCAGCTTTGATAGACAAATATGACCCCTTTCAGCAGAAATCACCTTATGCAATGCTGATTCATGATTGGACGAACATGACATGTTCTGGAAAAGAGATATTGGCCGGTTTTACGACAAAAAATGGCGGCTTTAGTCTTTATCCATATCAATCAATGAACACTGGACTCCATGTAGGAGATGATGCTTCTAGTGTCCAAATGAATCGTCAAGTCATTGCAGATGCTACTGCTGTGCCGCTCTCTAATTGGGTGTTTGCTGACCAAACACACGAGGATCGCATCATGAAAGTCACGAAGGAACAAAAGGGAAGAGGAAGTCTTCAGTATGATGAAGCGCTCTCTAGAACAGATGGTTTATACACCTCTGAACCAAACATCATGCTCGCTCTTTGTTTCGCTGACTGTGTTCCGCTTTATTTTCTAGCGCCGCAATCTGGGCTGATTGGAACGGCTCATGCCGGCTGGAAAGGAACCGTCAAACAAATTGGCGCCAACATGGTTGATGCATGGGTTCGCCAAGAAGGCGCTGATGCCGATCATATACAAGTCGTCATTGGACCATCCATTGGCAGCTGCTGCTACATAGTAGATGATGTTGTCATAGATCAAGTGAAACAGCTTCCTTTTTCAACAGAGGATGTGTATTCCGAGATGTCACAAGGACAATACAAAATTGACTTAAAAACACTAAACAAAAACGTATTACTTCATGCAGGATTAAAAGAAGAAAACATACATGTCAGTTCGATGTGCACAAGTTGCAATGAGCAACATTTCTTCTCACACCGGCGTGATCAAGGGAAAACAGGACGTATGATGTCTTTTGTCGGGTTTAAGGAGGCATAAGTGCAATTGAATGTACGAGAGAATCTCAGACAAATAAATGAACAAATAAACGAAGCATGTAAAAGAGCAGGTAGACATCCAGACGATGTATCGGTTGTCGCTGTCACAAAGTATGTCTCGATTGAACGAGCATTAGAAGCCAAGGATGCCGGAATTTTGCACTTTGGTGAAAATCGTGACCAAGGGTTACTTGAAAAACAGGCAGCCATAACCGATGAAAACATTAGCTGGCACTTCATCGGCAGTTTACAGACGCGAAAAGTGAAATCTGTCATTCAGACCATTGACTACTTACATTCGCTAGACAGAATGTCTCTTGCGAATGAAATTGAAAAAAGAGCGGATCACACGGTTCGCTGTTTTGTACAGGTGAACACTTCACTTGAGGAGTCAAAACACGGCTTACAAAGCGAAGACGTGATTCCATTTGTCAAACAGCTGGCTGATTTCAAACATATTGAAATTGCTGGACTCATGACGATGGCTCCATTTACAGATGATCACACGGTGATACGAAACTGTTTTAAAACATTAAAAAGCCTTCAACAAGAGGTAAAACAACTGAACCAAGTAAATGCACCTTGTCAGCATTTATCGATGGGCATGTCAAACGATTTTGAAATTGCAATTGAAGAAGGTGCGACATTTGTTCGGATTGGCTCTTCACTTGTTGGAAATGAAACAGGAGGTGCGTGACATGAGCATAAAAAATAAGTTTAAAAGCTTCTTCACACTCGATGATGAAGAGTATGAGTACGAATATATTGATGAAGAAAGAGAACCAGCACAAGAAGAAAAAAACACAAAAGATAAAGCGGCATTTCAAGAGCGTCCTCAGGCAGGAAAACAAAATGTCGTCAGCTTGCAAAGCGTGCAAAAATCCTCTAAAGTGGTGTTAAGTGAGCCACGTGTTTATGCAGAGGCTCAAGAGATTGCAGATCATATTAAAAATCGGCGTGCAGTCGTCGTCAATTTGCAGCGCATTCAGCACGATCAAGCAAAGCGAATCATCGACTTCTTAAGCGGAACGGTTTATGCAATCGGTGGAGACATTCAGCGTATTGGCTCGAATATATTCCTCTGCACTCCTGATAATGTGGATGTATCTGGCACAATATCAGAGCTATTGACAGAGGAAGAACCTCAGAGGTGGTAAATCATAGTTATTCTAAATTTCATTTTTAATATTTTGGGTACGGTATTAACGATTTACTCATTCGCGATCATTATTTACATCTTTATGTCATGGGTGCCATCTGCAAGAGAAACAGCGATTGGCCGCTTCTTGACAAACATTTGCGAACCGTATTTAGAACCATTCCGTAAAATTATTCCGCCAATTGGCATGATTGACATCTCGCCGATTGTGGCATTGCTTGTGATTCGTTTCGCATCATCGTATGGACTAACTGGTCTTTATAATATGATTGTACGATTCATGTAAACAGGCTGCCGGGCTTGGCATCTGCCAGGCTCTTTTACATAAAAGGGGAACAAAATGAGCGATATTTATCAACATTTTAGAAAAGACGAACAGCCATTTGTCGACCAAGTATTAGGCTGGAAAAACATCGCACTCGAACAATATCGAATGAAATTAACAGACTTTCTTGATCCGCGTGAGCAGTTCATTACCCAGTCCGTGATTCAGCATTCTGATGAACTGGGTCTCATGTTTTTTGGCGGGTATGAGGAAGCAGAGCGGAAAAGGGCTTTGATCTATCCTGACTATTTAGCACCGACCATACAGGATTTTGAACTGACTTATTTTCAGGTGAACTATGCGAAAAAGTTTATTTCGATAGAACACCCCAACCTTCTCGGTTCGCTCATTGGGACAGGCCTGAAGCGTCAAAAATTCGGTGATTTGTTGTTTTCAGAGGACAGCGTGCAATTTATTTGTACAAGCGATGTTGCCGATTTTGTTCGGGCTCAGCTGACGCATGTCGGCAGAGCATCTGTTTCATTAGAGGAAATCAGCAAGGCAGATCTTCAGCCAGTCATCAGCAAAACCGATATCAAAGAAGATACGATTTCTTCACTGCGGCTTGACGCTGTATGTGCTGCTGTCAGCCGTCAGTCTCGGCAAAAAGCACAGCTTTTGGTCAAAAATGGTCTTGTCAAAGTAAACTGGAAAGTCACTGAAGACCCTTCCTTTACAATTGGTGAAGGTGATCAGCTCTCTGTCAGGGGATTTGGCCGCTTTAGCTTAAAAACAATTGATGGGAAGACGAAAAAAGATAAATTCAAAGTAACATTTGAGCTTCTGACATAACGAATTTGAATCTGGAGGTGGCAAGAGTGCCATTAACACCTAATGATATTCATAATAAAACGTTCACAAAAAGTTTTCGCGGCTATGACGAAGATGAAGTAAATGAGTTTTTAAGCCAAGTACGTAAAGATTACGAGATCGTACTTCGCAAAAAGAACGAGCTTGAAGACAAAGTCAACGAGCTTGATGAAAGACTAGGCCATTTTGCAACAATTGAAGAAACATTAAACAAATCCATTCTTGTGGCGCAAGAAGCAGCAGAAGACGTGAAGCGTCATTCTGATAAAGAAGCGAAATTGATCATTCGTGAAGCTGAGAAAAATGCAGACCGTATTATCAACGAAGCGTTATCAAAATCAAGAAAGATTGCAATGGAAATCGAAGAGCTCAAGAAACAGTCGAAAGTCTTTAGAACTCGTTTCCAAATGCTCATCGAAGCTCAGCTTGATCTTCTGAAAAATGATGATTGGGATCATTTGCTGGAATATGAAGTTGACGCTGTCTTTGACGAAAAAGAATAAGCGCATCACCTTGACATGACGTGCTCATGTTGCATATAATACCATCATAAATTAACAAGAGATAAACGTTTGAAAGGGACACTCGCAGCGGTTACATGCGTAATAAAGCGAATCAGGGACGGTGGAAGCCTGACATTACGAAACGCTGCAATGAGATCACCCCTTTAGTTCCTTTTCTGAAATGAATGAGTAAGAAAAGGCGTCAGATCACGTTACGATTTTAGAGTGGATAAGCGGCAATTTCAAAGCGCTTGTCTAAAAGGGTGGTACCGCGAGACAAGCCTTCTCGTCCCTTATGGGATGAGAGGGCTTTTTTTATTGTTTTTTAATACGAATTTGCATGTGGAGGAATAGGTATGAACTACAAAGACACCTTATTAATGCCAAAAACAGAATTCCCGATGAGAGGGAACTTGCCGAACAAAGAGCCTGAAATCCAAGAGGAGTGGGCAGAAAAAGACATCTATCAAATGGTTTTAGAGCGGACAAAAGGACGCCCGACCTTTATTTTGCATGATGGACCTCCATATGCGAATGGTGACATTCATATGGGGCACGCACTCAATAAAATCCTCAAAGATTTTATTGTCCGTTTTAAATCAATGAATGGATTCCATGCACCGTACGTACCGGGCTGGGATACACATGGCTTACCGATTGAAACAGCCCTTACGAAAAATAAAAAAGTCAAACGCAAAGAAATGTCGACAGCAGAATTCCGTAAACTATGTGAGGAGTATGCATGGAAACAAATCGAAGGTCAGCGCAATCAGTTTAAACGTTTGGGCGTAAGAGCAGACTGGGATAATCCATATGTGACATTGAAGCCTGAATACGAAGCGCAGCAAATTCTTGTCTTTGGTGAAATGGCGAAAAGAGGCTATATTTACAAAGGTCTTAAGCCAGTTAACTGGTCTCCATCAAGTGAATCAGCACTTGCTGAAGCAGAAATTGAATACAAGGACAAACGTTCACCATCGATTTACGTATCATTTAAAGTGAAAGATGGCAAAGGCGTACTTGAAAACGGCGAGCAGTTCATCATCTGGACAACAACACCTTGGACACTTCCTGCAAACCTTGGCATTTGTGTACATCCAAACCTAGAGTACAGTGTGCTTCAAGTGGGTGCTGAGCGATATGTCATCGCATCTGAGCTAGTTGAACAAGTGGCAAAAACACTTGGCTTTGAAGAGTACGAAGTTGTGAAAACCTTAAAAGGTAAAGAATTAGATAAGGTCGTTGCAGCACATCCAATTTACGATAGAGATTCTCTTGTGATGCTTGGCGATCACGTCACAACAGATGCAGGAACAGGCTGTGTTCACACAGCGCCAGGTCACGGGGAAGATGACTTTATCGTAAGTATGAAGTACGGTCTTGATGTGTTATGTCCAGTAGATGAAAAAGGTGTGATGACAGAAGAAGCACCTGGTTTTGAAGGACTATTCTACGAGGATGCCAATAAAGCCATCACAGAACAGCTTGAAGCAAAAGGCGCATTGAAAAAGCTCGACTTTATCACGCACTCCTATCCGCATGACTGGAGAACGAAAAAACCAACAATTTATCGTGCAACTGCTCAGTGGTTTGCTTCCATTAAAGATTTCAGAGAAGCGCTATTAGATAATATTAAAGAAACGAAATGGGTTCCAGCTTGGGGCGAAACGCGCCTGTTCAATATGGTGCGTGACAGAGGTGACTGGTGCATTTCAAGACAGCGTGTATGGGGCGTTCCAATCCCAGTCTTCTATGCTGAAAATGGTGAGCCAATCATCACAGATGAAACGATTCAGCACGTCTCTCAATTATTTAGAGAACATGGCTCGAATATTTGGTTTGAAAAAGAAGCAAAAGAATTATTGCCTGAAGGCTTTACACATCCAGGCAGCCCGAACGGTGAATTTACAAAAGAGCAAGATATCATGGATGTATGGTTTGATTCTGGTTCTTCTCACCAAGCGGTATTAGAAGAACGAGATGACCTGGTTCGTCCGGCAGACCTTTACCTTGAAGGTTCTGATCAATATCGCGGCTGGTTTAACTCATCTTTATCTACAGCAGTTGCAGTCACTGGAAAAGCGCCATATAAAGGTGTTCTCAGCCATGGCTTTACGCTTGATAAAGAAGGACGCAAGATGAGTAAATCATTAGGAAATACGATTGATCCGACGAAAGTAGCGAAGCAGCTTGGTGCGGAGATTCTTAGACTTTGGGTATCTTCTGTCAACTATCAAGCCGATCATCCAGTGTCTGACGACATTTTAAAACAAGTCGCAGAAGTTTATCGTAAAATCCGTAACACGTTCCGCTTCTTGCATGGTAACCTGTTTGACTTTGATCCAGCAGTCAATGCAGTACCAGTCGAAGAGCTTCGCGAAGTGGATCAATATATCTTAATCAAATTAAACAAATTGATTGATAAAGTGAAAAAAGCTTATGATGATTACGAATTTGCGGTTGTCTATCATGCCATCCACAATTTCTGTACGATTGAGCTTAGCTCTTTCTATCTCGATTTTGCAAAAGATGTGGTATACATTGAGCATGCGGATCATCCAGACCGCCGCAGCATGCAAACGGTTTTCTATGAAACATTAATGGCGTTAGTGAAGCTCACAGCACCAATTCTTCCGCATACAGCAGATGAACTATGGAGCCACTTAAGCTTTGTTGAAGAGCCAAGTGTTCAGTTAACAGATATGCCAGAAGGTGTAGCTGTTCCTCAAGCAGAAGCGACAGAAGTGAAGTTTGACCGCTTTATGGAAGTACGTGACGATGTGCTAAAAGCGCTGGAAATTGCGCGTAATGAGAAAGTCATCGGACGTTCACTTGAAGCGAGTGTGACCGTTTATGCAACAGAGGAAGTGAAAAACCTTCTTGCATCCATTAAAGAAGATGTGAAGCAGCTCTTTATCATTTCTGAGTTAACAGTAGAAGATGAGAAGCATGCAGACGCATCAGCGCCTGAATACACATCAGGACGTATTGTTGTTCAAAAAGCAGAAGGCGAACTGTGCGAACGCTCCCGCATTATTTCAAAAGATGTTGGCGCAAATCCAAAATACCCAACATTGTCGCTCAAAAATGCTGAAATCGTGGAGAAATATTACCAGAATTAACAGCGTGATATCACCAACTAGCGCCCCGCATATAGCGGGGCGTTTTTGATATAGAGAAAATGACAGCGTTTAGAACGAAAGGAAAAATCTTATGGCTTTAAAGTGAACAGGCGGGGCAACAATATGATTATTACGACAGGGCAGGAGTTGAAACAGCGACATGAATGGCGATCTAGAGACGATTTACATGGAACTCCTTCAAATGAGAGAAGAACTGCAATCGAAACTGTTTGAATATGCATCATTGCGTTCACCCGCTGAACATGTCACGTTCGATCAAGCAAAAACGACCACGCTTCTTTATCACATCAAAGAAGAACTGCAAGATGTTTCGCTCGCGATTGCAAAAATTGAACAAGGAACTTATGGCATATGTGAGGCGACAGGGCATACAATGCCCATTGAACAAATGAGTATTCTTCCGACAGCTCGTACGACTGACGACTTTTTATATCATAAGCAATACGAGAAAAAAGCATTCACCCCTTATCCTTATGAATCAAACGATTCTCATTTTGAAGCCTTCCACATGTAGGGAGGTTTTTGTCTGTCAACTAAAGTTTCTTTACTCCTTCCTGTTTTCTTGATAAAATGCATAAAGACCAAAGTATGAAGATGGAGGAACGTGTGTGTTCTATTACATAATCGCATTCGTGATAATTTGTTTAGATCAATTAACAAAATGGCTCATTGTCAAACATATGATGCTCGGTGATTCTATTCCTGTGATTGATGGCTTCTTTTACATCACATCCCACCGAAATTCAGGAGCCGCATGGGGGATTCTCCAAGGACAAATGTGGTTTTTCTATGTGATCACACTCGTTGTTATTGCAGGAATTGTTTATTATTTGCAAAAACATGGACAAAAGGACAAGCTACTTGGCGTAGCGCTTGCCTTAATGCTTGGCGGAGCGATTGGAAACTTTATTGACCGTATTTTCCGTCAAGAAGTGGTTGATTTTGCTCATTTCGTATTTGGGGATTATCATTATCCAATCTTTAATATCGCAGATTCCTCTCTATGTGTGGGGGTCATTCTGCTCTTTATTCAAATGCTGTTAGATGGAAAGAAAAATAAGGAGTCAACTACATGAATCAAGTAAACATTGCCGTTTCAGAAGAACAAACGAGTGAACGGCTTGATAAATTTTTAAGCACAACTGAACCAGAATGGTCAAGAACCCAAGTCCAGCAGTGGGTGAAAGATGGTCTCATCGAAGTAAATGGAAAACAAGTGAAGGCCAATTATAAAGTACAAGCTGGAGATCAAATCAAAGTAGAGATTCCAGATCCAGAAGCACTAGATGTAGAAGCGGAATCAATGGATCTTGATATTTATTATGAGGATGAAGATGTACTAGTGGTCAATAAACCAAGAGGAATGGTCGTTCATCCAGCACCAGGACATGTGACAGGTACTCTTGTCAATGGCCTCATGGCTCATTGCAATGATTTGTCAGGCATTAATGGTGTGATGAGACCAGGAATTGTCCACCGGATTGATAAAGATACTTCAGGGCTTTTAATGGTCGCAAAAAATGATATGGCGCATGAATCACTCGTCAATCAGCTGGTGGCGAAAACGGTCACTAGAAAATACACAGCCGTTGTTCATGGCATCATTCAGCATGATACTGGAACGATTGATGCACCAATTGGTCGAGACAAAAAAGATCGCCAAAGCATGACGGTCACAAAAGAAAATGCAAAGCAGGCAGTCACTCATTTTGATGTGATGGAGCGCTTTAAAGACTTTACCGTTGTAGAATGCCGCCTTGAAACAGGAAGAACCCACCAAATTCGTGTTCATATGAAATACATTGGTTATCCTCTTGCCGGAGATCCAAAATATGGCCCGAGAAAAACCGTTGATTTCAATGGACAACTGCTGCATGCAGGCGTGTTAGGATTTGATCACCCTAGAACAGGAGAATATATGGAGTTTACAGCTCCAATTCCAGCTGATATGCAAGCTTTTATCGATTCATTAAGAAATAACGATTGACAGGCCGTTCTTTTTTTGAAATAATAAACGAAGAAATTGAGATTCTTTAAAACAGTCCAGAGAGGCTGAGAAGGATAACGGATCAATTTGTGCACGAGTATGCACAAATGAGCGCCCCTCTCTGCCCTTTGCAGAAGGGGCTTTTTATTTGTCAAAAAGAGGTGTAAAAGATGGAACAAAAAGCAGTTATTCTTGATGAACAAGCGATAAGACGAGCGCTTACCCGTATTGCACATGAAATGATTGAGCGCAACAAAGGGATGAAGGATGTCATCCTGGCCGGGATCAAGACAAGAGGTATTCATCTTGCAAAGCGCCTTGCAGAGCGCATCGAGCAAATTGAAGGAAACCCCGTGACTGTGGGTGAACTGGATATTACGCTATACCGTGATGACCTGACAAAAAAGACAGAGAATCAAGACCCACTTGTCAAGGGTGCAGACATTCCAGCTGACATTAATGACAAAACACTCATTGTCGTGGATGATGTTCTGTTCACAGGCAGAACGGTGAGAGCAGCTATGGATGCGCTTGTGGATGTAGGAAGACCATCTTCCATTCAGCTGGCTGTTTTAGTCGACCGGGGACACCGGGAGCTGCCGATTCGAGCGGATTATATCGGAAAAAACATCCCGACATCAAAAGCAGAGACAGTCATGGTTCAGCTCAATGAAGTAGATCAAAACGACCTTGTCGCTATATATGAAAAATAACCTTTTTAAATGCATTCCAGAGAGTTTGCAAAGAGGGCAATAACAGAGACACCGAGCACACGACTAAAGTGACGTGTACGGTTTTTCTAGGCCTCTTTGCGCATACTCGCAAAGAGGCTTTTTTAATGAAAAGGACACATCTAGGAGGAAAATCATGAGTCAGCAAAAAGCCAATTTAGGCATTCGAGATATCCCAAAACCGTTCACATGGCTGTCACTCAGCCTGCAGCACTTGTTTGCCATGTTTGGTGCAACCATTCTTGTACCAAAGATCATTGATATGAGCCCAGCCGTTGCGCTCATCTCAAGCGGGGTTGGAACCATTGTGTACTTAATCATCACAAGAGGACAGATTCCGGCGTATCTTGGATCGTCCTTTGCCTTTATCGCCCCTATCTTGAATGTAAAAGCCACCGGCGGCCCAGGAGCCGCAATGGTAGGTGCCTTTATGGCGGGTGTGGCATATGCACTCATCGCATTATTTATCAAATGGCTCGGCACAGGCTGGTTAATGAAGCTTCTGCCGCCTGTTGTTGTAGGACCCGTCATTATGGTCATCGGACTCGGACTCGCTGGAACAGCTGTTAACATGGCGATGTACGTGGATCCAAATGCAAAGGAGCTTGTTTACAGCCTGAAGCATTTAATGGTTGCAGGCTTCACGCTCGCTGTCACCATTATTAGTATGATCTTCCTAAGAGGATTCCTTAGCTTGATTCCAGTCTTAATCGGCATTATCAGCGGCTACCTTTTTGCTTTAACACAAGGCATTGTGAACTTCCAGCCGGTTATTGACGCAAAATGGTTTGCTGTACCAGACTTTGTTGTGCCATTTGTCGACTATACACCTGCTGTTACCTTAAGCATTCTCACAGTGATGGTGCCGGTTGCCTTTGTGACGATGTCTGAGCACATCGGCCATCAAGTCGTGTTAAGCAAAGTTGTTGGACAAGATTTTATTAAAAAGCCAGGTCTGCATCGCTCCATTTTAGGAGACAGTGCGGCGACAATCTTCGCTTCACTCATCGGTGGACCTCCAACAACGACTTATGGAGAGAACATTGGCGTCCTTGCGATCACAAGAGTGTTCAGTATCTTCGTCATCGGCGGAGCAGCGGTGTTTGCGATCTGCTTCGGCTTTGTTGGGAAAATTTCAGCATTAATCAGTACAGTACCGTCCGCGGTTATGGGGGGCGTTTCGTTCCTGCTCTTTGGAATCATAGCCTCAAGCGGACTGCGAATCCTGATTGATCATAAAGTGAACTTTGAAGAAAAGCGCAATCTCATTATCGCATCAGTCATCTTAGTCATTGGAATTGGCGGGGCATTCATTGAGGTGAAACAAATCAATCTGACGCTGTCAGGAATGGCACTCGCTGCCATTACTGGCGTCCTGTTAAACATGATTCTGCCGCATCAGAAGGCAGAAGATGATGAGTCAAATGAATCGAATACCGAAAACCTTTTAAAAGAAGTCCAGTGAGGCTGACAAGGGTTCTAAACGGAGCAGAACGTGCGAAAGCACCCCTGCTTCTTTTGGAGAACCCTAAGCTGCCGAGGCTTAGGGTTTTTTTGAACCTGAAAGTGATGAAAAACTAGAGGGGGCAGAAAAAATGAATGATTTATCGACAATGAGCAGCTTGTCAAAGGAAGAAATTTTACAGCTGATTGAAGAAGCATGTGCATTGAAAAAAGGGAAACAGGAACATGGTTTAGCAGGTGAATTTGTAGCGAACCTCTTCTTTGAACCAAGTACAAGAACGCGTTTTAGCTTTGAGGTGGCAGAGAAGAAACTTGGAATGAATGTGCTGAACCTAGACGCAGCAAGTACCTCTGTTCAAAAGGGAGAGACCCTTTACGATACAGTGAAAACACTTGAATCCATCGGAGTCAAGGCATGTGTCATCAGAGACAGTACAGACGAATATTACAAAGAGCTGATTGGGAAGGTCGGGATTCCAATCATTAATGCGGGAGATGGCTGCGGTCAGCATCCTACCCAATCATTGCTGGATTTGATGACGATTTATGAAGAGTTTGGCGGTTTTGAAGGATTAACGATCTCGATTCATGGTGATATCAAACATAGCAGGGTGGCAAGGTCCAATGCTGAAGTCCTCGCAAGACTAGGAGCGACAGTGCTCTTTTCAGGACCAGCATCCTTCCAAGATGAACAAAACCCTCATGGAACGTATGTCGAAGTGAACGAAGCCATGAAGCGGTCTGACGTGGTGATGCTGCTGAGAATTCAGCATGAAAGACACTCAGAAAAGATGGGCAACGAGGGTTACTTATCGACTTATGGATTAACAGTAGACAGGGCAAGCAAAATGAAAGAAAGAGCAATTATTATGCATCCAGCACCAGTAAATAGAGGTGTTGAAATAGATGATTCATTAGTAGAGTCAAAACAGTCAAGGATTTTCAAACAAATGGAAAATGGTGTGTATATCCGAATGGCTGTGTTAAAAAGAGCTTTTCAAAATAGCAGACTACATCAAAAAGGGAGAGATTCTGTCTATGTCATATCTCATTAAAAACGGTTTTATCTTAACAAGCACAGGGGAAAGAGTGCAGCAGGATATTAGGGTAGAAGGAAAAGTGATTCAAGCAATGGGTCACTTAGAAAGAGAAGACGGAGAAGAAGTCATTGATGCAGCAGGGCTATTTGTATCACCAGGTTTGATTGATCTGCATGTGCATTTAAGAGAGCCAGGCGGCGAGAAAAAAGAAACTATTGAAACAGGTTCTAAGGCAGCAGCAAGAGGTGGGTATACGACCATTGCAGCGATGCCGAATACAAGACCAGTTCCAGATACAAAAGAACAAATGGAATGGCTGATGAATCGAATCAAAGAGACCTCCTCTGTAAGAGTACTGCCATACGCTTCCATCACGACGAGACAAATTGGCGAAGAGATGACAGACTTTGCAGCGTTAAAAGAAGCGGGCGCATTTGCCTTTACGGATGACGGTGTTGGTATTCAAACCGCAGGCATGATGTACGAAGCAATGAAAAAGGCAGCAAGCCTTGATCAAGCCATAGTGGCGCACTGTGAAGATAACTCACTCATTTATGGAGGATGCGTTCATGAAGGAGACTTTTCAAAAGCAAATGGGTTAAATGGGATACCGTCAATTTGTGAATCGGTGCATATTGCAAGAGATGTCCTCTTAGCAGAAGCAGCGAATTGTCATTATCATGTATGTCATATCAGTACAAAGGAATCCGTCCGAGTGGTACGCGATGCAAAAAAAGCAGGCATTCGTGTGACGGCTGAGGTCTCTCCACATCACCTTCTCTTATGTGATGCAGACATTCCAGGTCTTGACACAAACTATAAAATGAATCCGCCGCTCAGAGGAGCAGAAGATCGCGAGGCACTGATCGAGGGACTTTTAGATGGCACGATTGATTTTATTGCCACAGACCATGCACCGCATACAGAAGAAGAAAAGAACGAAACGATGCAGAGGGCACCATTTGGGATTGTCGGACTTGAAACAGCGTTCCCGCTTCTGTACACACGTTTTGTGAAAACAGGGGAATGGACATTAAAAGAACTTGTTGATTATATGACCATCAAACCAGCAGAAGCCTTTGCTCTTCCATACGGAAAGCTGGAAGAAGGTCAAATCGCTGATATCACACTGATTGATTTAAACAAAGAAATGGCAATTGACAAAAAAAGCTTCTTATCTAAAGGGCAAAATACACCGTTTGACAAATTGACTGTATCAGGATGGCCGGTCATGACACTTGCATCTGGGAAAGTCGTTTATGAAGAGGGGAGACTAGTAAAATGAAGAGACGCTTAGTGCTAGAAAACGGAACAGTATTCGAAGGAACAGGCTTTGGCAGCTTAGAACCGTCAGTCGGAGAAGTCGTCTTTAACACAGGGATGACAGGCTATCAAGAAATTTTGTCTGACCCGTCGTACTGCGGACAAATTGTCACACTCACTTACCCGCTGATCGGCAACTATGGCATTAACCGTGATGATTTTGAATCGATCACACCGTTTGTGAAAGGGCTGATCGTGAAAGAGCTTTGTGAAAAGCCTTCAAATTGGCGTTCTTCATACTCACTTGATGAGTATTTAAAAATGAAAAAGATCCCGGGTCTTAGCGGCATTGATACACGCAAGCTCACGCGTATGATTCGAAGTGCAGGTACATTAAGAGGAGCTTTTGCAGGACCGGATGAACAAGTAGAAGACGTTGTGAGCCGCCTTCAAACAATGCAGTTACCAACAGATCAAGTAAGCCAAGTATCTGTGAAAAATGCGTATCCAAGCCCAGGAAGAGGCAAAAGAATTGTGCTTGTCGATTTCGGCATGAAGCATGGCATTTTGCGCGAACTCAATAAGCGAGATTGTGATGTCATTGTGGTGCCATACAATATCACAGCAGATGAAGTATTACAGTTAAAACCAGATGGCATCATGCTTTCAAACGGACCTGGGGATCCAGTCGATGTGCCAGAAGCGGTTGAAATGATTCAGCAGCTGATTGGAAAGGTACCACTCTTTGGTATCTGCCTAGGACACCAGTTATTCGCGCTTGCGTGCGGCGCAAGTACAGAAAAAATGAAATTTGGGCATAGAGGATCCAATCATCCAGTCAAAGAACTAGCAACTGGCAAGGTAACCTTGACGTCTCAAAACCATGGCTACACGGTTAGCGCCATTAATGAAGACGTGCTTGAAGTCACACATATTGCGCTAAATGATAATACCATTGAAGGATTAAAACATAAAGAAGCACCAGCATTCACTGTCCAGTATCACCCAGAAGCATCGCCGGGTCCAGAAGATGCGAACTACTTATTTGACGAGTTCATGGACATGATTCATACAACTGAGAAAGAAGGGGAAGAAGTATGCCAAAACGCGTAGATATCAAAAAGATTTTAGTGATCGGTTCAGGTCCAATCATCATCGGTCAGGCAGCGGAGTTTGACTATGCAGGCACACAGGCTTGCTTAGCGCTAAAAGAAGAGGGCTATGAAGTCGTTCTTGTGAACTCTAACCCTGCGACGATCATGACGGATACAGAAATGGCCGATAAGGTATACATCGAACCACTGACACCAGAATTTTTAACACGAATCATTCGAAAAGAACGTCCTGATGCGATTTTGCCGACACTTGGCGGACAAACTGGATTGAACCTTGCTGTTGAATTATCAGATCTTGGTGTACTCGCTGAATGCGATGTTGAAGTACTAGGCACCAAGCTGTCAGCTATTCAAAAAGCAGAGGACAGAGATTTATTCCGTAATCTAATGAATGAATTAAATGAACCTGTACCAGAAAGTGAAATCATCCATAACCTTGAAGAAGCGATGGCATTCACAGATCAAATCGGTTTCCCGGTCATTGTTAGACCAGCCTATACACTAGGCGGAACAGGCGGCGGAATTTGTACAAATGAGCAAGAATTAAAAGAAATCGTCGAGAATGGACTGAAGTTAAGTCCGGTGACACAATGTTTGCTTGAAAAAAGTATCGCAGGCTTTAAAGAAATTGAATATGAGGTCATGCGTGACAGCGGAGATCATGCCATTGTGGTTTGTAACATGGAAAACTTTGATCCTGTCGGCATTCACACAGGTGACAGTATCGTTGTGGCACCAAGTCAAACGCTAAGTGATCGTGAATATCAGCTGCTTCGTAATGTGTCACTCAAGTTGATTCGTGCACTTGGCATTGAAGGCGGATGTAACGTACAGCTGGCGATTGATCCAGACAGCTTCCAATACTATATTATCGAAGTAAACCCGCGCGTGAGCCGTTCTTCTGCTCTTGCGTCTAAAGCAACTGGATATCCAATTGCAAAACTTGCAGCGAAAATCGCAGTCGGCCTAACACTTGATGAAATGATGAACCCAGTCACAGGTAAAACATATGCAGCGTTCGAGCCAGCACTTGACTATATTGTTTCAAAAATCCCGCGCTGGCCGTTCGATAAATTTGAATCTGCCAACAGACGACTTGGAACACAAATGAAAGCAACTGGTGAAGTCATGGCTATTGGCCGCACATTAGAAGAGTCTCTTTTAAAGGCTGTGCGTTCACTTGAAGCGGATGTGCATCACATTGAATTAAAAGACGAAGCGGACATTACAAACGAAGTGCTTGAAAAGCGGATTATCAAAGCAGGAGATGAGCGTCTGTTTTATATCGCTGAGGCGCTAAGAAGAGGCTATACCGTCGAACAGATTCATGAATTCTCGAAAATTGATTATTTCTTCCTTCATAAACTGGAAGGCATCATCGCATTTGAAAAGACACTAAAAGAAAACAAAGGCAATGTAGACGTTTTAAAAGAAGCGAAAGAAAAAGGTTTCTCAGATATTTATATTAGCCGCGAATGGAATATGAATGAGGCAGATGTCTATAACCTAAGAACAGAAGCAGGCATCGTTCCTGTGTATAAGATGGTGGACACATGTGCGGCAGAATTTGAATCAGAAACACCGTATTTCTACAGCACATATGAAGATGAAAATGAATCCGAACGAACAGATAAGAAAAGTGTCATCGTGCTAGGCTCAGGTCCAATCAGAATCGGACAAGGGGTTGAATTTGATTATGCGACCGTGCATTCAGTGTGGGCAATCAAACAAGCAGGCTATGAAGCCATTATTATTAACAACAACCCTGAAACTGTCTCAACAGACTTTAGTATTTCAGATAAGCTCTACTTTGAACCACTCACTGTAGAAGATGTGATGCACATCATCGACCTTGAACAGCCAGAAGGTGTCGTCGTTCAGTTTGGCGGACAAACAGCGATTAACTTAGCAGATGAATTATCAAATAGAGGGGTTAAGATTCTTGGAACTTCGCTTGAAGACCTTGACCGTGCGGAAAACCGTGACAAGTTTGAACAAACATTAGAAACACTCGGCGTGCCGCAGCCAAATGGTAAGACAGCGACGTCTGTACCAGAGGCAGTAGCCATTGCGAATCAAATCGGTTACCCTGTGCTTGTCCGTCCTTCCTATGTATTAGGCGGCCGTGCAATGGAAATTGTGTATCAAGAAGCTGAGCTCCTTCACTACATGGAGAATGCGGTGAAAGTCAATCCGCAGCATCCAGTGCTCATTGACAAGTATTTGACAGGAAAAGAAATTGAAGTAGATGCTGTGTCTGACGGAGAAACGGTTGTCATACCAGGCATTATGGAACACATTGAAAGAGCCGGCGTTCACTCTGGAGACTCCATTGCGGTCTACCCGCCGCAAACTTTGTCTGAGGACATCAAAGCGAAAATCGCAGAATACACGATTAAACTCGCAAAAGGCCTTAACATCATTGGGCTTTTGAACATTCAATTTGTTCTATCAAAAGGTGAAGTGTATGTACTTGAAGTGAATCCGCGTTCAAGCCGGACTGTCCCATTCTTAAGTAAAATTACAGGCATTCCAATGGCGAACTTAGCTACAAAGGTTATTTTAGGAGAAAAACTGAAAAACTATGGCTACCAAGAAGGGCTTCATGTTGAGCAAGAAGGCGTATATGTTAAAGTTCCAGTCTTCTCTTTTGCAAAACTAAGAAGAGTAGATATTACACTAGGGCCTGAAATGAAATCAACAGGTGAAGTCATGGGGAAAGATGTCACAATCGAAAAAGCCCTCTACAAAGGATTGATTGCATCAGGCATTCAAATTCCAAAAGACGGAACGGTTCTCCTGACAGTGGCTGATAAAGATAAAGAAGAAGGACTTGAGATTGCAAGAAGATTCCATTCCATCGGCTATCATATTTTAGCAACAGAAGGAACAGCGAATTACTTAAAACAAGCTTCCATTCCATCAAGTGTTGTCGGCAAAATAGGAGAAGAAGGAAAGAATCTGCTGGATGTCATTCGAAATGGTGAAGCCCAATTTGTCATCAACACCTTAACAAAAGGAAAACAGCCAGCAAGAGACGGCTTTAGAATTAGACGTGAATCTGTTGAAAATGGTGTCGCTTGCTTAACGTCACTAGATACAGCGGAAGCGATTTTAAGAGTGCTAGAGAGCATGACATTTAGAGCAGATGAAATGCCAGAAGTGAAAACGAATGCTGAGGTGACAGTAACGATATGAAAAAAGCATACTTGACGGTCGTCTCGAACCGAGAGATCGCTGATCATATTTACGAAATGACATTAAAGGGTGATCTTGTTGAATCCTTTCAAACAGCTGGACAGTTTCTTCATATAAAGGTCAGTGAATCCATGACACCGCTGCTGAGAAGACCGATCAGTATTGCCAACATTCATGCCGAAAAGCAAGAAGCAACCATCATTTACCGCGCAGAGGGAGAGGGCACAAAGCTCCTTTCCCAAAAGCGGGCGGGAGAGTCAGTCGATGTGTTAGGTCCGCTTGGAAACGGCTATGACCCTTCAGTCGTTCAGGCTGGACAGACCGCATTATTAGTCGGTGGAGGAATCGGTGTGCCTCCGCTATATGAACTGTCTAAGCGGTTAACGAAAAAAGGCGTCATCGTAAAACATGTTCTCGGTTTTCAATCGAAAAAGGATGTATTTTATGAGGAGAAATTTCAAGCACTCGGAGATACGTTTATCGCAACCGTTGATGGGACATATGGTTCGAAAGGTTTCGTGACAAATGTCATTGAAGAGAATGAGCTGGACTTTGATGTCTTGCTTTCCTGTGGACCGACACCTATGTTAAAAGCACTAAAAGACTCTTATCCCGATAAGCCTGTCTATATTTCAATGGAAGAACGAATGGGCTGCGGAATCGGTGCATGCTTTGCTTGTGTCTGTCATACCGATCAGCACGAGAAACCGTACGTTAAAGTTTGTCTGGATGGACCTGTTTTTAAAGCGGAGGAGGTGGCGCTATCATGCTAAACATCGAATTACCCGGCTTATCTTTAAAAAATCCAATCATTCCTGCATCAGGCTGTTTTGGATTTGGAAAAGAATTCGCATCATTATATGACCTTTCCTTGCTGGGTGGCATCATGATTAAAGCCACGACCCTTGAACCGAGATTTGGCAACCCGACACCGAGGGTAGCTGAGACAGGAGCCGGTATGCTGAATGCGATTGGTCTCCAAAATCCAGGTCTAAAAGGCGTGCTTGAACATGAATTACCTTGGCTTGAGCAGTTCGATACCCCTATTATTGCCAATGTTGCTGGATCACAAGTTGATGATTATGTTGAAGTAGCAAAGCAAATTAGTCAAGCAAGCAATGTTCACGCCCTTGAACTGAATATCTCGTGTCCGAATGTGAAAACAGGCGGAATTGCCTTTGGGACCGATCCAGAAATGGCGGCTACATTGACAAAAGCTGTTAAGGAAGTTTCCTCCGTTCCTGTTTATGTGAAACTGTCACCTAATGTAGCCAATATCGTTGAGATTGCTAAAGCGATTGAATCGGCTGGAGCGGATGGACTCACCATGATCAATACCTTGATTGGGATGCGTTTAGATTTAAAAACAGGCAAACCCATTCTTGCTAATAAAACAGGCGGATTATCAGGTCCTGCTGTAAAACCTGTTGCCATCCGAATGGTGCATGAGGTCAGTCAGGCCGTTTCTATTCCGATTATTGGGATGGGCGGGGTGCAAAGCGCTGAAGATGTACTTGAATTTTTACTAGCTGGCGCAAGTGCGGTAGCTGTTGGGACAGCCAATTTTGTGAACCCATTTATTTGCCCGGAAATCATTGATGAACTGCCGAATGTGTTAGCGGCTTATGGGTATTCATCTGTAGAGGAATGCATCGGAAGGAGCTGGAAACATGAAGCACTTGCCCATCATCGCGCTTGATTTTCCATCAGGACAGGAGGCGCACGCCTTTATAGATCGTTTTGAAGGCACTCCATTATTCGTAAAGGTCGGCATGGAGCTGTTTTACCAAGAAGGTCCTGCCATTATTGACGCACTGAAAGAAAAAAATTGCCGTATTTTCCTTGATCTGAAGCTTCATGACATTCCAACAACTGTGCAAAAAGCGATGAACAGGCTTGCTGCACTTGGTGTTGATTTGGTGAATGTACATGCAGCCGGCGGGAAAAGAATGATGCAGGCGGCTGTAGAGGGGCTTGAAAGCGGAACCCCTGCCGGGCAAAATCGCCCGGCTATTATTGCAGTGACCCAGCTGACAAGCACGTCAGAAGATATGATGAAAAAAGAATTACTAATTGACCGCCCATTGCAAGAGGCTGTGCTTCATTATGGACAATTGGCATATGAAAGTGGACTTGATGGTGTGGTGTGCTCTGTTCATGAATCAAAACAGCTTCATGAACAAATCTCTCCTTCCTTTCTCACTGTGACGCCAGGAATTCGCTTACCAAATGATCAAACGGATGACCAAAAGCGTGTGGCGACACCTGCCTTTGCCAAAGAACAGGGTGTTTCACAGATTGTTGTGGGAAGATCGATCACAAAAGCCACAAACCCAGTGGAAGCTTATCAACAAATTTTGAAAGAGTGGGAGTGACTGCCGGATGAAAACGAAAATCGCGAAGCATTTATTACAAATCAAAGCTGTCTCTTTAAAACCAGACGAACCATTTACATGGGCGAGCGGTATCAAATCACCGATTTACTGTGACAATCGCCTCACCTTGTCTTATCCTGAGGTCAGAGGGGACATTGCGGAAGGTTTAAAAGACTTGATTCTCACTCATTTTGAAGGAGCGGAAGTTGTCGCAGGTACAGCTACAGCTGGCATTCCTCATGCGGCATTAGCAGCTGATCGTCTGAATGTACCGATGTGTTATGTAAGAAGTAAACCAAAAGCACACGGAAAAGGAAATCAAATTGAAGGAGCCGTATCACCTGGACAAAAGGTGGTTGTCGTAGAAGACCTCATCTCAACTGGAGGCAGCGTTCTTGAAGTTGTGGCTGCTCTAGAAGAAGAAGGCTGTGACGTACTCGGAGTTGTTGCGATCTTCACTTATGGACTGCCAAAAGCAGCTGCGGCTTTTCAAGAGAAAAACATTCCCTATGTCACGCTGACAGACTATGACACACTGACAGAAGTGGCACTTGAGCTAAAAGCAATCGAGCCTTCTGCTATGAATAAACTAAAACGCTGGAGACAGGATCCTTCGTCTGAATCTTGGATGGAAGAAACGGTCTAAAAAGCTTGTCTTGTTTTAAAAAAGCTGTGCTGCACTGCACAGTTTTTTATTTGGTTAAAAATAGTAAAATAGACTCAAATTTAAATAAAAACTAATCCTATCAATAAAGTCGGGTTGACTTTTGTTTGAATTGTGTTAATATTTAATACAAATTAAAACTCTTATCCAGAGAGGTGGAGGGACTGGCCCGATGAAGCCCGGCAACCTGCGATTTGCAAGGTGCTACTTCCTGCAAAATGATTCTATTTTGAAAGATAAGGAAATCGTGAGCTTCCTCATCTTTCTTTCGGACTGAAAGAAAGTTTTTTTATTTTAACGGTGAGGAGGAAGAGGAGATGGAACTGAAACAAAACCAGGATGAGGACTTAGTGAAGCATATGCAAGAGCTGATTGGGGATATGAAATTCGGTTCAATTACGTTGATCGTTCAGGACGGTCAAGTGATTCAAGTGGAAAAAAATGAAAAAATCAGATTAAAGTAGTGCGGAGAATAGCAATAGAAGCAGTACTCCGGAAGGGGAGAAACAATGTTAACTTATGAAAATTGGCAAGAGCCGTCCATTACATTTCAAGAGGACGATTTGTATAAAGGGGCCCTATCTGTGCTGAAATGGGCGTACGGCCACTATGGTGATCAGCTCGTTTATGCATGCAGTTTTGGCATTGAGGGCATTGTCCTGATCGATCTTATTGCGAAAGTAAAAAAAGATGCAAGAATTGTCTTTTTAGATACAGGTCTGCATTTCAAGGAAACATACGACACCATTGATGCAGTTAAGGAAAGATATCCTGGTTTAGACATCGTGCTGAAAACACCTGAGCTGACAGTGGAAGAGCAGAATGAGCAGCATGGTGATAAATTATGGGAAACGAATCCTCAAAGCTGCTGCCATATGAGAAAGGTCATTCCATTGCAAGAGGCACTATCTGGCTATCCGGCATGGCTGTCTGGTTTAAGAAGAGAGCAGTCGCCTAAACGAGCAGGTACGAACTTCTTAAATAAGGATGAAAAATTCCAATCAGTCAAAGTATGTCCGCTCATCCACTGGACGTGGAAGGACATATGGAGATATGCGTCTAGAGAGGATCTTACTTATAATCCGCTGCATGACCAAGGATATCCAAGCATCGGGTGTGCACCTTGTACACAGCCGGCATTTACTGCTGATGATTTGCGTTCTGGAAGATGGTCAGGGACAGCGAAGACTGAGTGCGGATTACATGAGTAAGGGAGCATAATGTATGGAAATCGCCGCAATTTTATTTAGCTTATTCTTTGCTTTAAATATTGGCGCAAGCGGAGCAGCCGCTTCGATGGGCATCGCATATGGTTCAGGTGCGATCAAAAAGCCAATATACGCGCTCAGCGTTTGTGCAGTTGGAATATTAGCAGGTTCAGTGATTGGCGGCGGCGAGGTCGTCAAAACGATCAGCTCCGGGATTATGCCTGAATCTGTCATCACACTTGAAATTGTGTGTATCATCATTGGCTCGGCCGCATTATCACTTTTCATAGCGAATCTCTTAGCCATTCCTTTATCCACAAGTGAGGTCACAGTAGGAGCTGTGGTCGGTGTGGCAGCCGCATATAAAGTGCTGTATGTGAAATCGATCTTAGTCATTGTCTCTTTTTGGGTGATTATTCCGATTGTTGCCTTTGTTTTTACCTTTGCTGTTGTCAAAATCATCAGATTGTTCCCTAAACGGACATTATCCAAAAAAGGTACATTGATCTTATCTGTTGTTTTGATTATCAGTGGGTTTTTAGAAGCATTTTCAGCCGGCATGAACAATGTCGCCAATGCGGTCGGCCCGCTTGTCGCGTCAGGTGTTTTATCAGTCGGGCAAGGAACCCTTTACGGCGGAATCTTTGTGGCCATTGGGGCGCTGCTTCTAGGAAGAAGGGTACTAGAAACAAACGGAAAGAAAATTACACGCTATCAAACGGGTGAAGGCATTCTATTATCGAGCACCGGTGCAGGACTTGTCATCGTCAGCTCTATATTCGGACTCCCTGTTCCCCTTACTCAAATTACCTCCTCATCCATTATTGGGCTTGGTATGGCAAAGGGTGGACCGAACATTTTTCATAAACATGTTGTGAAAAAAATGCTGAAGGTATGGGTTGTGTCACCTTTCTTATCACTTAGTCTATCGTATTTGTTGGTAAGCCTTTTCTTAAAAGGAGACTATTACTCTATCTTTATCATGATGAGTGTACTGCTTGCTTCATTAGGTGCACTGAGTCTTATGAAGGCAGTTAAAAATGAGAGCAGCTCGATTCATGAACAGGGCGGCGGGATTTAAATATAAATCCGACTATTAACATCTAATAAATATGAACATTGAGAGGAAGATGAACAAATGAGTTTAACACCACATGGTGGCGTATTAATTAATCGAGTAAATGAAGAATTTGATCTAAGCACAGCTGCGAAAGAAATTGAGCTGGATGCCATCTCTTTTGCAGACCTTGAACTCATCGCAATTGGCGGGTATAGTCCAATTGAAGGGTTTTTAACGAAAGCTGATTATGAAGCAGTTGTCAGCAGTATGCGACTAGCAAGTGGTGTCGTTTGGTCTCTTCCGATTACTTTGCCTGTCACAAAGGAAAAAGCAGCGGAGATCAATCAAGGTGACATTGTTCGTCTATCGTATAATGGAACAGTATACGGGGTCATTGAGGTGGAAGATCAATACACACCTGATAAGGAAAAAGAAGCAGTGAATGTGTATAAAACAGATGACCGCAATCACCCAGGCGTGAAAAAATTATTTGAACGCGGTGATACGTATATTGGTGGTAAAATTACACTGACGAAACGCAGCGAAAAACCTTTCCCGCAATTTACGTATGAGCCAGAAGAAACAAGAAAACAGTTTAAAGAAAACGGCTGGAAAACCATTGTCGGTTTCCAAACGAGAAACCCAGTCCATCGTGCGCATGAATACATTCAAAAGACAGCACTGGAAACAGTGGATGGTCTATTTCTAAATCCACTTGTTGGTGAAACAAAATCTGATGATATTCCAGCAGATGTAAGAATGAAAAGCTATCAAGTGTTACTGAACGGTTATTACCCGAAAGACCGCGTCTTTTTAGGTGTTTTTCCTGCTGCCATGCGTTATGCTGGACCAAAAGAAGCCATTTTTCATGCGCTTGTGCGTAAAAATTATGGCTGTACACATTTTATTGTCGGCAGAGATCATGCGGGTGTTGGTGATTATTACGGCACATACGAAGCGCAGGAGCTATTTGAACAATTTACAAGCGAAGAAATTGGGATCACACCATTAAAATTTGAGCACAGCTTTTACTGCAATACATGTGAAGCCATGGCAACACCAAAAACATGCCCACATGATAAAAGCGAACATGTCATTCTCTCAGGTACAAAGGTCAGAACGATGCTGAGAAATGGTGAATTACCACCGAGCACGTTCAGCCGAAAAGAAGTCATTGAAACATTAATCGAAGGATTAAAAACGACGGTATCTTAAAGGAGGGTATGACATGAGCAACGAACATATCGTGTGGCATGATTCATCTATTACTAAAAAAGAATATCAACAGAAAAACAACCATACAAGCGGGATCATTTGGCTGACAGGTCTAAGCGGTTCAGGTAAATCGACGATCGCCAACGCAGCGGCTCGAGAGCTGTTTGAACAGGGGTACCAAGTGACAGTCCTTGATGGCGATAACGTACGCCATGGACTCAATAAAGACTTAGGCTTTTCAGATGACGACAGAAAAGAGAACATTCGGCGCATCGGTGAAGTGGCGAAATTATTTGTTGAGCAAGGAACGATTGTCATTACTGCTTTTATTTCACCATTTCAAGAAGACCGCCAAATCGTAAGACAGTTAGTCGAAGACGGAGAATTTCACGAAGTGTTTGTGAAATGTGATCTGAACGTGTGTGAAGAGCGTGATCCAAAGGGATTATATAAAAAAGCAAGAAACGGCGAAATTCCATTTTTCACGGGAATCGATTCACCATACGAAGAGCCAGCTGCGCCTGAGCTCGTCCTAGATACAGGTGAATTATCACGCGAGGAGTCAAAACAGCGCCTTGTTGATTATGTAAAGGATAAAACGAAATAATCGCCTGATGGCAGGGGGAGAAAGCAAGATGGGGAAAGTATACATTGTTGGTGCCGGACCGGGTGACCCAGACTTAATTACGCTAAAGGCCCATAAGGCAATACAGCAGGCAGATGTCATTTTATATGATCGTCTTGTCAATCAAGAGATTCTTGCCCATGCCAAACCGGAGGCGGAGTTGATCTATTGCGGCAAACTGCCGAATCATCATACGATGAGACAGGAAGCGATTAACGAAGCACTTGTTGCTCATGCGAAGGAAGGGAACATAGTCGTTCGTCTAAAAGGCGGTGATCCCTTTGTATTTGGCCGTGGCGGTGAAGAAATCGAATGCTTAGCTGAGCATGGTATTCCGTATGAAGTTGTCCCGGGGATTACTTCTGGCATTGCAGCGGCTGCTTATGCAGGCATTCCAGTCACGCACCGAGAATTCAGCTCAAATGTTGCGTTTGTGACAGGGCATTATCAAAAGGATGAACATTTTGAAGAAAAGTGGGAAGCGCTGGCGACGGGGATTGATACCCTTGTCATTTACATGGGTGTCAAAAACGTGGAAAGAGTCCAGCGGCTGCTTTTGAAAAATGGGCGGAATCCTGAAACCCCAGCTGCGTTTATTCACTGGGGAACGACCACAAGGCAAAAGACGACTTGCTGCACGGTGGCGACACTATCTAAAACGGTTGAAAAAGAAGGGATCGAGCACCCAAGTTTAATTGTGGTAGGAGATGTCGTTCACTTTCATCAAAAGTTGAACTGGTTTGAACCAGCACTGATTGAGAAATGAGAACAAAGGTGAAAAGACACGTGTAGACATCGTGTCTTTTCGTCTGAATAAAACTAAGGTCGCAAGGAGGAGTCAAATGAAACAAGCTGTCCTTTATGTTGGGCATGGAAGCAGGGTAAAAGAAGCACAGGATAAAGCCATTTCTTTTATGAAAAGCTGTATGCCGTTAGTCGAAGCAGATATCCAAGAAATTTGTTTTTTAGAGTTGACGGACCCTTCAATCGAAGAAGGGTTTGAGACTTGTGTACAAAAAGGAGCAACCCACATTGCGATCGTCCCGCTCCTCCTTTTAACTGCCATGCATGCCAAATCAGATATTCCAGATGAGATTGTGAAAGTACAAAAACGTTTCCCACAAGTGAAGGTGACATATGGAAGACCTATAGGCGTGAACCAAGAAGTCACGAAAGCGGTTATCGCAAGGATTGAAGAAGCAGGATACAAGGGAGAGCACGCAAAAATTCTCTTAATTGGCCGTGGAAGCTCTGATCCAGATGTAAAGCGGGATGTGTTTGGCATTGCAGATGATGTCCGAAGCATGTTGCCTTGTGCAGAGGTTTTTCCGTGTTTTATTACAGCGTGTGAACCGAATTATCGTGACGTCTTAGCACAGTTAACAGTAGATGATGATACGCCTGTCTATCTCGTGCCTTATCTTTTATTTACCGGCATTTTAATGAAAGAGATTGAGAGTGAAGCGAATCAGGCGAGAGAGCGGCTGCGAGATGTCCGTGTCTGCCGATATATTGGGTTTCATCCCCATGTAAAAGCAGCTTATATTGAACGTGTGCAGGAAACCATCTTAAACAAAGAGGATGCGTTTCGTTTTCAAGGAGAAAGCCATGCTTCCAGTTCATCTTGATCTAACCAATAAACACGTGCTAATTGCCGGTGGTGGAAGGGTTGCGGCTAGAAGGACGAGTGCGCTATGCATGGAGCCATGCAGCATAACCATTGTGAGCCCTGACATTTGTGATGAAATGGCGAATCTCATTGAGACATATCAGCTGACTTGGAAGAAAAAGAAAGTGGATGCGGAAGATGTAAAGGATGCATTTTTAATTGTCGCTGCTACAGACGATCCTTCAGTAAACGAGTGGATGACGCAATCAGCGCTTCCTCATCAGCTCGTCAACTGTGTGAGCCAGTCAGAGCTAGGCAATGTGATTGTGCCAAAGGTTGTAAGGGCAGGAAAAGTAACAATCTCCATATCTACGAGTGGTGCAAGCCCAGCCCGCACTAAACAGCTGGCTGCGGCCATTGAGACCTTGCTTGAACAAGAGGATGTAGATGCACTGGATGAGCTCTATATAGAAAGAAAAAAAAGACAAAGAAAAAGCCGATAAAATCTCATCTAAAGATTTAATCGGCTCTTTTTTATTTTCTCAGCTTTAGGACAACATCCTCATCAGGCGTCACAAATAATGTTTGCTGCTGATCATACGTGACAAAGCCCGGTTTTGCTCCGTTTGGTTTTTTTACATGCCGGATTTTCGTATAATCGACAGGGACGGAGCTTGATTCTTTTGCCTTCGAGAAGTAGGCAGCAATTTGTGCCGCTTCAAGCAAGGTTTGTTCATCAGGCGCTTTGTGACGAATGACGACATGTGATCCAGGAATATCCTTTGTGTGCAGCCAAATGTCATCACGAGCTGCCGCCTTTGTGGTCAAATATTCGTTTTGCTTGTTGTTTTTTCCAACGAGAATCGGAACACCTTGAGAAGATTCATATGCTTCAAGCTGAATGGCCGATGGTTTTTTCTTTTTGGCGTTGCGTTTTTGTTTGGGACGCAAATATTTTCCTTCCACCAGTTCTTCTCTTATTTCCTCTAAATCTTTTGGTGAGGCAGAGGACAGCTGCTGGATCAGCTCGTCAAAATAAACAATTTCTTCATGTGTTCGCTTGATTTGTTCATTTACGGCCTCTACTGCATTTTTTGCCTTTTGGTATTTTGTAAAATACGCTTGTGCATTTTCAGAAGGGGTTTTGTTTGTTTTGAGCGGGATCGTGATCTCTCCGCCTTCTTCATCATAATAATTGATGACAGTTGCTTCTTTATCCCCTTTTTTAATCGCATATATATTGGCAGTAAGCAATTCACCATAAAGCTGATACTTATGCGCATTTTGAGATTCTTCAAGTGTTCTTGTTAGTTTTTTCAGCTTGTTTTCATTTTTCTTTTTTTCATTGGCAACAAAACGTTCAAGATCAGCCGCCTGCTGTTTGACTCTGTCTCTTTCAGCTTTTCCGAAATAAAAACGGTCAAGTAGCTCGCTAAGAGAATCAAATGTCTTCATGTCACCATCGACGTGCTGAAGTTCTAATAAATAAAAATACTCTTTCCCGTCTTTTCTCGTGAGCTGAGGGGTAAAAGAATGCGCCTGAATGAGCTGAAACATCTCGAGCAATGTACTTGGAATCGTTTCCTGATTGGCAAGACCGGCCCTGTGGACGGCTTCCTTAGCAAACAGCGGAGAAACCCCAGAGAATGTATCGACAATTTGATTGGCGATTTTCCCTTCTTGAAAACGTAAATGCTTTAAAATATCTTCCTTCGTCACGTCAAAAGGATTCAGCTTTTGCTGTGCCGGCGGCAGAAGATATTGATGTCCGGGCAGCACCGTTCGATAGCTGTTCACAGATGGAGAAAGATGTTTCAGTCCGTCAATGATCTGCTCCGTTTCGTCCTCCACGAGAATTAAGTTGCTGTGCCTGCCCATAATTTCAATATACAGCTTACGGGTTTGTTCATCGCCAATTTCATTTCGGCTTCGCACGTGCAGCACGATCACCCGATCTAACCCAATTTGTTCAAAACGTTCAATGAACCCACCCTCAAGATGTTTTCTGAGAAGCATACAAAACATTGGCGGTTCGCTCGGATTATCATCATGGTGCTCAGTGAGCTGTACCCTTGCATAGCTCGGGTGAGCGGATAAAAGAAGTTTATGATTCTTCCCCTTTGACCGGATATGAAAAATCAGCTCATGCTTGTATGGCTGATGTATTTTCGAAATTCTTCCGCCAGTTAATGTTTCTTGCAATTCATTTGTCATACCGTATGTAAAAATGCCGTCAAATGACATGTTGGATACACCCTCTTCTTTCACACAAATCTACTGAAAGAACCTTACGTTTTCTCGTTCTTTAGGCAGTCTTATTATTATAGCATGATTTAGGACGAGTCTGAATAAACTGGCTTATAGAACACTGCATAAGAGAGAGAACAAAAGAGGAGTGGACGAGGTCAAATGAATTGGCATGAACTGAACCAAACCGATTTATTAAAAACAATGAATACATCGATAGGTGACGGACTGTCAGACAAAGATGTGCAAAAGCGGCTTGAAAAGTATGGGCCAAATGAATTACAGGAAGGGAAAAAGGTGTCGGCGTTCGTTATTTTTTTAGCGCAATTTAAAGACTTTATGGTGTTAATCCTGCTTGCGGCAACGATTATTTCTGCTTTTTTAGGTGAATACATTGATGCTGTGGCGATTGTGGCGATTGTGCTGATAAATGGTGTGCTTGGCTTTTATCAGGAACGCCGTGCGGAAAAGTCCCTCCAAGCACTAAAGGAATTATCAACGCCGCATGTCTATGCAAGGAGAAACAATGAATGGGTCAAGATCCCGTCAAAGCACCTCGTGCCGGGAGATATTGTGAAGTTTTCAAGCGGGGACCGAATTGGGGCAGATATCAGATTACTAGAAACAAAGAGTTTGGAAATCGAAGAATCTGCCCTCACTGGAGAGTCCATCCCAGCGGTCAAACATGCGAGTCCGCTCTCGCGAGATCATGTCTCACTTGGAGATTTGACGAACATGGCCTTTATGGGGACGCTTGTCACGAGGGGAAGCGGTGTAGGGGTTGTCATTGGTACAGGGATGAATACGGCGATGGGACAAATTGCCGGTATGTTGGATTCAGCAGGTAATATGGAAACACCGCTGCAAAGACGCCTTGAGCAGCTGGGGAAAATTTTAATTGTTGCTGCATTATTTTTAACTGTTCTTGTGGTTGTTCTTGGTGTGGTGCAAGGTCATGATTTGTATCATATGTTCTTAGCGGGTGTATCTCTCGCTGTTGCTGCGATTCCAGAAGGACTGCCGGCGATCGTCACTGTCGCACTTTCCCTAGGTGTGCAGCGGATGATTAAACAAAAATCCATTGTCAGAAAGCTGCCGGCTGTGGAAACACTCGGCTGCGCCTCGATTATTTGCTCAGATAAAACAGGCACAATGACACAAAATAAAATGACAGTGACACATGTATGGGCAGAGGGGAAAACATGGAATATTTCTGGCACGGGGTACGAGCCGTCAGGTGATTTTACCTTAAACGGAGAACTTGTCCATGTAGACAAACATCCAAGCCTGCAAAAGGTGCTATTATACGGAGCACTTTGTAATACATCGACCATCGTTGAAAAAGACGGAGAGATGAGACTTGATGGTGATCCGACAGAAGGAGCACTTCTAACCGCTGCGCGTAAAGCGGGTTTTACAGAGCAATTCATCGAAGCGGGATTTCGTGTGGTGGAGGAATTCCCTTTTGACTCTGAAAGAAAAATGATGTCAGTCGTCGTGGAAACGAATCAGAAGGAGCGGTATGTCATTGCCAAAGGGGCGCCAGATGTGCTGATGAACCGTTCAAGTCATATGATGCACGGCGGACGCACCGCCTCATTTTCAAAGGCCCACCGGCAAGAAACAGAAGCTGCCATTCAAGGTTTAGCAAGACAAGCGCTCAGAACCATTGCGATTGCATATAAAAAAGTAAGTCTGACAGAAAAAATCACCTCTGTTCAGCAGGCAGAAACTGGCCTCACATTTATCGGTCTAGAGGGCATGATTGATCCACCTCGTCCTGAAGTGAGACGAGCGATTAAAGAATGCCGGGATGCCGGCATTAAAACAGTGATGATTACAGGCGATCACGTAGAAACGGCTAAAGCGATCGCTAAAGATTTAAGTCTCTTACCGAAGCAAGGAAAGGTGCTTGATGGAAAAGCTCTGGATCAGCTAAGCGACAAAGAGCTGGAGCAAACAGCAGAAGATGTGTACGTCTTTGCCCGTGTATCACCTGAGCATAAACTGAGAATTGTGAAGGCCTATCAAAAAAATGGACATATTGTCGCGATGACAGGTGATGGGGTGAATGATGCGCCAGCGATTAAACAGGCGGATATCGGCATATCCATGGGGATTACCGGAACAGATGTTGCCAAAGAAGCTTCTTCTCTTATTTTGCTTGATGACAACTTTGCGACCATTAAATCCGCTATTAAAGAGGGTCGGAATATTTATGAAAACATTCGCAAATTTGTCCGCTATTTGCTGGCATCGAATGTGGGAGAGATTTTGGTCATGCTGTTTGCGATGCTTCTTGCGCTTCCATTGCCTCTCGTTCCAATTCAAATTTTGTGGGTAAACCTTGTCACAGACGGCTTGCCGGCTATGGCACTTGGAATGGATAAACCAGAAGGCGATGTCATGAAGAGAAAGCCGCGGAACATGAAAGAGGGGATTTTTGCAAGAGGGCTTGGTTGGAAGGTCATATCAAGAGGGTTTCTGATTGGGATTGCCACTTTGTTAGCCTTTATGTTTGTGTATCACCGTGATCCGAACAATCTTCAATATGCGCAGACGGTTGCATTCAGCACACTCGTTTTGGCGCAGCTCATTCATGTGTTTGACTGCCGCAGTGAACGGTCTATTTTTGAACGCAATCCATTCGGGAATATGTACTTGATCGGCGCTGTTGTGTCTTCCCTGCTGCTGATGCTTGTGGTCATTTATTATCCACCGCTTCAGCCAATTTTCAAAACGGTGGCGGTCGCCCCAGTCGATTGGCTTCTGATCATCGGTATGTCTGCATTGCCAACTTTTTTACTGGCAGGATCACTTTTGACAAGAAAAAAATAATTGGTTATGGTATAATTTTGAGGTAATAGTGTCTGCTATTACCTTTTTCATTTTATTAATATGAAAGAATTGGGTGTTTTCACATGATACGCAGTATGACGGGATTCGGCCAAGCGAGTAAAACGGATGGAGAACTGACAGTGTCAGTTGAGCTAAAATCGGTCAATCACCGTTTTAAAGAGGTTCATGCCCGTTTGCCGAGGCCGCTTTTATATTTCGAAGATACATTAAAAAAAATCATTCTTCGTCACGTGCAGCGCGGTCGAATTGAGCTGTTTGTTACGATTGAAGGCGGTAAACTTGCAAACCGGTCTTTACAGATTGACTGGCCGCTGCTTGATGAATATATGAAAGCCGCAAAAGACCTTGAGGACCGCTATCATATTTCAGGTATTCAGCATGCACATGACTTACTGAAGCTGGAACAGGCTGTTCAGGTGGAAGAGTCAGTCAGCCGAAATGAGCAGCTGGAGCATTTGCTGATAGACACTTGTGAAGAAGCTGTCAAGGAGCTTTGCTTTATGAGAGAGCGGGAGGGAACATCACTTCAAAAAGACTGTGAACTCAGGCTGTCTGAACTCGAGGCATTTACAGAAGAAATCAAAGTGTTTGCACCAGAGGTTGTGAGTCAGTACAAAGAACGATTGAATCAAAGATTGCAAGAATGGATCGGAGAGGCGCTTGAAGAGAGTAGGCTGACCACAGAAGCGGCCATCTTTGCTGATCGCTGTGACATTACAGAAGAGATTACCAGGCTGAAAAGTCATTTTCAGCAGTTTCAGCAAATTTTGACGCAAGGCGGCGCTGCCGGACGAAAGCTTGACTTTCTTGTACAGGAGCTCAACCGTGAAGTGAACACGATTGGATCAAAAGCAAACCATCACCATTTAACAAAGCTGGTGGTTGAAATGAAAAGCGCTATTGAAAAAATAAAAGAACAAGTGCAAAATATAGAATAGTCATTGTGTATGCTGTTTACAGTGCGTCTCTTTCGGCGAGACTAGAGACGTTTATATTACAGGGGGACGAAAGAAGATGACCATAAAGTTGATCAATATCGGATTTGGAAACATCATTTCAGCGAATCGGATGATTTCGATCGTCAGTCCGGAATCAGCACCGATTAAACGAATGATACAAGACGCAAGAGATCGAGGCATGCTCATTGATGCGACATACGGAAGAAGAACCCGTGCTGTTGTCATTATGGACAGTGACCATGTCATCTTATCTGCCGTTCAGCCTGAGACTGTCGCGCAAAGACTTTCTGTAAAAGAAGAAATCATAGATGAAGGGCAGGGGTAATACGCCATTATGAAAGAAAGAGGACTTTTAATCGTTCTCTCTGGACCTTCGGGAGTTGGAAAAGGAACGGTCAGACAAGCCATTTTCTCCCAGGAAGATACGAAATTTGAATACTCTATTTCTGTGACAACCCGCAAACCGCGTGAAGGTGAAAGAAATGGTGTTGATTATTTCTTTAAAACCAGGGAAGAATTTGAACATATGATTGAAAACAAAAAGCTGTTAGAATGGGCAGAATATGTCGGGAATTACTACGGCACGCCTGTTGACTATGTAGAACAAACATTGAGCGAAGGAAAAGATGTTTTCCTTGAAATCGAAGTGCAAGGTGCACTTCAAGTAAGAGAAGCATTCCCGGAAGGTCTCTTTATTTTCCTTGCACCGCCAAGTCTTTCAGAACTTCAAAACCGCATTATTACACGCGGGACAGAATCTGAGGATCTCATTCGTAACCGAATGGCTGCTGCAAAAGAAGAAATTGAAATGATGGATGCTTATGACTATGTCGTTGAAAACGACGATGTCGAGCTTGCATGTGAAAGAATTAAAGCGATCGTCCTTGCAGAGCACCTGCGAAGAGACAGAGTCGCACCAAGATATAAAAAAATGCTGGGGGTAGAATAAACCATGTTAGATCCTTCAATTGACTCATTGATGAACAAACTTGACTCAAAATATACACTTGTCACAGTGTCTGCACGCCGTGCACGTGAAATGCAAATCCATCAAGATCAACAAATCGAAAACACAAAATCCTATAAATTTGTAGGGAAAGCTCTTGAAGAAATCGATGCTGGTCTTTTGACATTTGAAAAAGAAGAGCAAGAATAACATCGCTTCTGCTATGCAGATACGATACGTTCAAAAAAGTCAAAACTATGATTGGTTTTGACTTTTTTGAATTGTAGACGAATTTGTGAAAAAGGCCGTTAAGGGGGACAAACAAATGTTACAGTCAAAAAATATTTTACTCGGCGTCAGCGGAGGAATCGCCGTATATAAAGCAGCTGCACTCACTAGTAAACTCGTACAGGCAGGCGCAAACGTAAGAGTGATTATGACAGAATCTGCCCGTGAGTTTGTGTCTCCGCTCACCTTTCAAGCCCTATCTCGGCATGAGGTGTATGTGGATACATTTAAAGAAAATAATCCAAAAGTCATAGCGCATATTGATGTAGCTGACTGGGCCGATCTCATTCTTGTTGCCCCTGCAACAGCACATACCATTGGTAAAATGGCCGCAGGACTTGCTGATGATATGCTCACAACGACCTTGCTTGCTTCAACAGCTCCTGTATGGGTTGCACCGGCTATGAATGTACACATGTATGACCATCCAGCTGTCAAGCGGAACATCCGCACTTTATATGAAGACGGCTACCGGTTTATAGAGCCAAGTGAAGGCTATTTAGCATGCGGCTACATTGGAAAAGGACGCTTAGAGGAGCCTGAAAAAATTGTTGAACACATCCGTGCGTTTTTTGATGAGCCAACCAGCTTGCCGCTTTCAGGCAAAAAAGTCGTGGTCACAGCTGGCCCTACACGAGAAGTGATCGACCCTGTTCGTTTCCTTTCAAATCGATCTTCTGGGAAAATGGGCTATGCCATTGCAGAAGCTGCCGAGCAAATGGGGGCTGATGTCACGCTCATTTCAGGACCTGTTTCGTTAACTGCGCCTGAGCATGTGAATGTGGTGCAAGTGGAATCGGCTGAGGAGATGTATCAAGCAGCGTTAGAGGTGTACGAGAAAGCAGATATAGTGATTAAATCAGCAGCCGTTGCCGATTATACGCCTGTCACGACGTATTCTCATAAAATGAAAAAACAAGACGGTGAACTAGCGGTTGAATTTAAGCGGACGAAAGATATTTTAAAAGAGCTTGGGAAAAGAAAAGAACATCAGGTCCTAGTCGGCTTTGCAGCTGAAACGCAAGATGTAGAATACTATGCGAAAAAGAAAATCGAATCCAAGCATTTAGATATGATTGTCGCGAACAATGTTGCAGCAGAGGGCGCAGGCTTTGGCACAGATACAAATGTCGCAGCATTGATCAAAGCAGACGGAACAAAAAAAGAGCTGCCAATGATGAGCAAAAAAGATCTTGCCTTTGAAATCTTACAGGAGGCAAAGCAGCTGCTGCCAAAAGAGCGTGATCGAGCATGATTGCTGAAGTGATCGTCGATGTCACAACGAAAGCCATTGACAGGCCATTTGACTATCGTGTGCCAGACCGCTTTAAAGGCCTTGTCAAGGCTGGTATGAGGGTAGTGGTTCCTTTTGGCCCAAGGAAGATTCAAGGGTTTGTGACAAAAATCAAAGAAGAAACAGACGTACAGTCAGGAAACATCAAGGACATTGTCGATTTATTTGATTTATCTCCTGTTCTGACAGATGAGCTATTGGAGCTTTCCCACTGGCTGACGGAAAAAACATTGTCCTATCATATTACGGCGCTTCAATCGATGCTTCCAGCAGCGATGAAAGCCAAATATGAAAAAGAAATTCAGGTGTTATCAGCTGAGGAACTTCCGCAGTCATTGAAAGAGCTTTTCGGTCAGCAAGAGAGCATCCTTTACGCTGACATTCCGCCTGAACAGCTGAAGCCTATTCAAAAGCATGTCCAAAAAGGTCATCTAGAAGTCAGATATCACGTCTCACAAAAATCCGGAAAGAAAAAGGTGCGGACACTTCAGGTAGCAGTTACGAAAGAAAAACTTGAAGAAAAGCAGGAACAGTTAAAGAAAAATGCGGTGAAACAGAAGGCGCTGCTTACCTTTTTATTTCAAGCGAATGAAACGACGTTTTTAGCAAAAGATTTGCAGCAGCAAACAGGTGCTAGTTCTCAAACGATAAAAGCTTTGATTCAAGAAGGTCTGTTAACAGAAAGCTATGAAGAGATTTATCGAGATCCTTATCGGGATAGGGAGTTTACACCATCTACTCCTCTTGATCTCACAACAGAGCAAGCAGAAGCGGCAAAACCCATTCATCAAGCAGTGAGCGATGAAAAACATGAAACGTTTTTACTGCACGGGGTCACAGGAAGCGGTAAAACCGAAATTTATTTACAGACGATTGATCATGTCCTCCAAAAGGGAAAAGAAGCGATCGTCCTAGTTCCTGAAATTTCATTAACGCCTCAAATGGTCCAGCGTTTTAAAGAGCGCTTCGGCTCCAATGTGGCTGTCCTTCATAGCGGCTTATCGACTGGGGAAAAATACGATGAATGGCGGAAAATCCACCGCAAGGAAGTCAAACTTGTCGTTGGCGCAAGATCGGCTGTTTTTGCCCCGTTTGAGAATTTAGGAATGATCATTATAGATGAAGAACACGAATCGTCATATAAACAAGAAGAAATGCCTCGGTATCATGCGAAAGATGTGGCCATTGAACGAGCAGGGCGGCACCAATGTCCGGTTGTATTAGGCAGTGCAACGCCTTCACTTGAGTCATATGCGCGTGCGAAAAAGGGTGTGTATACACTGCTGACGCTCAAACGGCGCGTCAATCAGCAGCAGCTGCCGCACGTTTCTTTAATTGATATGAGAGAAGAATTAAGAAACGGCAACCGCTCCATGTTCTCAGAAGAATTAATGCTCAAGTTAAAAGAAGTACTTGAAAGGAAAGAGCAGGCAGTTTTATTTCTCAATAAAAGAGGTTATTCATCCTTTGTGATGTGCCGGGATTGCGGATATGTGGAACAATGTCCTCATTGTGAGATCTCTCTCACTTATCACCGCTTTCAAAAACGGCTGAAGTGCCATTACTGCGGTCACGAAGCTCCTGTACCTGCAGAATGTCCAGAATGCCATAGTGAGCATATTCGCTATTTTGGTACAGGCACGCAGCGTGTGGAAGAAGAGCTGACGAAGGTATTGCCAGAAGCGAGGGTCATCCGAATGGATGTAGATACAACCTCTCGGAAAGGTGCGCACGAAAAGCTTCTCACGTCCTTTGGTAATAAAGAAGCAGACATTCTGCTTGGGACGCAAATGATTGCAAAAGGATTAGACTTCCCAGATGTTACACTTGTCGGTGTCCTTAGTGCGGATACGTCTCTTCACATCCCTGATTTTCGTTCAAGTGAAAAAACGTTTCAGCTTCTTACACAAGTAAGCGGACGTGCGGGACGTCATGAAAAAGCGGGGTCAGTCATTATTCAATCATATACACCTTCGCATTATAGTATTGAATTAACCAAACAGCATGATTATGAAGCCTTTTATGAGCAGGAGATGTTGCACCGTCGTCATCAGTCTTATCCGCCATTTTATTTTTTGGCGATGGTGACTGTATCACATGAAGAAGTGACAAAGGCAGCGCATGTCACAGACAAAATTGTTCAGTTCCTGAAAATGAATTGTGCACCGAATACAAGAATTCTCGGTCCTGCTGCTTCTCCGATCGCTAAGATCAAAGATAGATATCGATATCAATGCGTGATAAAATACAAAAGGGAAAATGAACTGGCAAGTTTATTACGAAAAATACAAGATCATTATCAAAAAGAAATGGAACAAAAACAGTTGATGATATCAATCGATATGAATCCATATATGATGATGTAAAACGGAGGTCTTTTCGTGGCAATCAAACCGATAGTCTTACATCCTGCAGACGTGCTTGAACAACAAACAGAGCTTGTTGATACATTCGATAAAAAACTGAAAAAACTGCTGGATGATATGTATGATACAATGCTTGAACTAGATGGAGTCGGCCTAGCCGCACCACAAATCGGCATCTCAAAAAGAATCGCCGTGGTCGATATCGGAGAAGATTCTGGGAGGATTGACTTAGTAAATCCTGAGATTCTTGATGTGGAAGGGAGCCAGACAGACATTGAAGGCTGCCTGAGCTTTCCATCTTTGTACGGAACGGTTGAAAGACCAAATTATGTGAAGGTGAAAGCCTTTGATAAGAAAGGCAAACCATTTACAATAGAAGCAGAAGGATTTTTAGCAAGAGCTTTATTGCATGAAATTGATCACTTAGACGGCGTATTATTCACGTCGAAGATCATTCAAACGTATACAGAAAAAGAACTTGCGGAAATGGAAGGGTGAAGAAAATGGCACGTATCGTATTTATGGGAACCCCTGATTTCTCAGTACCTGTGCTGCAAACACTTATAACAGAAGGATACGAAGTGGTAGGGGTCGTCACGCAGCCAGATCGCCCGAAAGGCAGAAAACGAGTGCTCACGCCGCCTCCTGTAAAAGTAGAAGCCTTAAAACACGGCATTCCAGTTTTACAGCCTGAAAAGGTACGTCTTGATGAAGAAATTGATAAAGTGCTTGCGTTAAAGCCAGATTTGATCGTAACAGCAGCATTCGGACAAATTTTGCCAAAAAGATTACTTGATGAACCTGAATTTGGCTGTATCAACGTTCATGCCTCACTGCTCCCAGAACTAAGAGGCGGTGCACCGATCCATTATGCGATCCTGCAAGGCAAAAAGAAAACAGGCGTGACGATCATGTATATGGTAGAAAAGCTTGATGCAGGTGACATGATTAGCAAAGTAGAAGTAGAAATTGATGAATTAGACAACGTCGGAACACTGCACGATAAATTAAGTGTGGCTGGTGCGGCCTTATTAAAAGACACAGTTCCAAATGTGTTAAGCAGGTCTATCTCGCCAATTCCGCAAAATGAAGAGGCAGCAACGTATGCACCAAATATTAAGCGAGAGCAGGAAAGGTTAGACTGGACCAAGCCAGGGGAAGAGCTTTACAACCAAGTTCGCGGCTTAAATCCATGGCCAGTTGCCTATACTGAATGGAACGGTGCTAACTTAAAAGTATGGGAAGCGAAAAAAGTTCCGCTTCAAGCACCAGAAGAACCTGGGAAAGTGATTGAGCTTCAAAAAGAAGGACCAGTCGTTGGAACAGGAAATCAGCAAGGCCTTTTATTAACGAGTGTACAGCCCGCTGGAAAGAAAAAAATGAGCGGTGAAGACTTCTTAAGAGGCGCAAATATCGAAATTGGACAGAAATTAGGGCTAATCAATGAAGAAAAGTAATGTGAGAGAAGTAGCGCTAGACGCTTTAATCAAACTCGAACAAAATCAAGCCTACAGTAACTTGCTTTTGCAGTCAGTGATGAAAGAGAAAGAACTCTCCGATCAAGACAAACCGCTATTAACAGAACTTGTATACGGTACACTGCAAAACAAGCTGGCACTTGATTATATGCTCACACCCTTTGTGAAAAAACCGCAAAAAGTGGCTCCTTGGGTGATGCAGCTTTTACGGATGTCTCTTTATCAGATGGTTTATCTTGAAAAAATTCCAGATCGTGCAGCCATCCATGAAGCAGTGGAACTCACGAAAAAGCGCGGACATAAAGGTATTTCTTCACTAGTCAACGGCGTTCTTCGTTCTGTGCAAAGAGAAGGCGTGCCATCATTTGATGCGATCAAAGATCCGGTCAAGCGGCTATCGGTTGAGACAAGCCATCCATTGTGGCTCGTACAAGAATGGGTGGAGGCGTACGGTTTTGAAGCAGCAGAAAGCATGTGCCGTATTCATTTAGTCCCGCCAAAGCAGACATTGCGTGTCAATCAAATGAAAAAAAACCGCACTGCACTGCAGCAAGAACTCATGGATGCAGGAATTGAGACAGAACTCGGCGATCTCTCTGAGGATGCACTCAAACTCATGAAAGGATCTATCGTATCCACTCCTTTCTTTCAAGAGGGCTTTGTCACGATCCAAGATGAAAGCTCCATGCTTGTCGCAAGAGCGCTGGACCCTCAGCCGGGAGAAATGGTGCTTGATGCCTGTGCCGCCCCTGGTGGTAAATCAACACATATTGCAGAGCGAATGAACGATGAGGGGAACATTGTGTCTCTTGATTTACATGAGCACAAAGTAAAACTGATCAAACAGGCGGCAAAGCGTCTAAACTTAACGCATATTGAGGCAAAAGCGCTTGATGCAAGAAAAGCATCCGACCATTATGATGATGCTTCGTTTGACCGTATTCTCATTGATGCACCATGTTCAGGTTTTGGCGTCATCAGACGAAAACCAGATATGAAATATACAAAGTCCTCGGAAGACTCAGCAAGACTTGCGACAATTCAGCAATCGATCTTGCATGAAACAGCCCAGCTGCTAAAGCCAGGCGGAACCCTTGTATACAGTACATGTACAATGGATCCAACAGAAAATCAACAAGTGATTCATGCGTTTTTACAAGAACACCAAGACTTCGAACCCGATCTATCTCTTAATGAACGGCTGCCTGAGCAGGTTGCTCCGTTTGTTCAAAACGGAAGTGTACAAATACTTCCTCATTATTTCGGAACAGATGGTTTCTTTATTTGCAGCATGAGAAAGAAGGGATAAAAAATGACAGAACAAAAACAAAAAGTAAGAAAAGAACTGAAAACAGACATGCCGTCGATCTACTCGTTTGAGCTAAATGAAATCAAAGACTGGTTAAAGGAACAAGGCGAAAAGCCTTTCCGTGCAACACAAATTTTTGAGTGGCTTTATGAAAAACGCGTCACATCCTTTGATGAAATGTCTAACCTTTCAAAGGAATTAAGAGAAAAATTAAAAGATCAATTCGCCATCACGACTTTAAAAACAGTGATCAAACAAACATCTCAAGATGGAACGATCAAGTTCTTATTTGAATTACACGATGGCTATACCATTGAAACCGTGCTAATGCGCCACGAATACGGCAACTCTGTCTGCGTCACAACACAGGTTGGCTGCCGGATTGGCTGTACATTCTGTGCATCTACACTTGGTGGATTGAAACGTAACCTTGAGGCGGGAGAAATTGTGGCCCAAGTCTTGAAAGTACAACAGGCGCTTGATGAAACAGATGAACGTGTCAGCTCAGTTGTCATTATGGGAATTGGCGAACCGTTTGATAACTTTGATGAAATGCTTGCATTCCTTAAAATCATTAACCATGATAACGGCTTAAATATTGGAGCACGTCATATTACGGTTTCGACGAGCGGGATCATTCCAAAGATTTATCAATTTGCGGATGAGCAAATGCAAATCAACTTTGCTGTCTCCCTGCACGCACCAAATACTGAAATTCGAAGCCGCCTCATGCCAATCAATAAGGCATACAAGCTGCCAAAATTAATGGAAGCTATTGAATATTACATTCAAAAAACAGGCAGACGCGTGAGCTTTGAATACGGTCTGTTTGGCGGAGTCAATGATCAAGTCCATCACGCAGAAGAACTTGCTGATTTATTAAAAGGAATCAAATGCCATGTAAACCTCATCCCGGTGAACTATGTACCAGAAAGAGATTACGTGAGAACACCAAGAGAACAAATCTTCCTATTTGAAAAAACGCTGAAAGAACGAGGCGTAAACGTAACGATTAGACGAGAGCAAGGCCATGATATTGATGCTGCTTGCGGTCAGCTAAGAGCGAAGGAGCGTCAGGAAGAGACGAGGTGACGAATGTTGATAAGGGCAGCCTTTCAAACCGATACAGGAAAAGTCCGTCAGCATAATGAAGATGATGCAGGTATTTTTGAAGCAAAAGAAGACACACTTCTAGCTGTTGTAGCAGATGGAATGGGAGGTCATCTTGCTGGTGATGTAGCCAGCAAGATGGCAGTTTCTTCTTTAAAAGAATACTGGCAGGAAACATCTTCAATTCCAAATAAACCAGCCGATCAAGAAAATTGGTTAATCTCAAAAATTAGCGACATTAATGACCAAGTATACGAACATGCGAAAAACAATGAGGAATGCCAAGGAATGGGGACGACCATCGTTTGTGCGCTCGTTCATTTGCAAACGGTCACAATTGCCCATATTGGTGACAGCCGCTGCTACTTGCTAAGAGAAGGCGCGCTGACCCAATTAACAGATGATCACTCACTAGTGAATGAGTTAGTGAAAACAGGAGAGATTTCAAAAGCGGATGCAGAATATCATCCAAGAAAAAATGTGCTGACCAAAGCGTTAGGAACGGATAAACACGTTCAAATTGATGCACGAACTTTTGAAGTGGATCCAGGAGATCAAATTTTGCTTTGCTCAGACGGATTATCGAATAAAGTAGAAGAAGAACATTTGATTCAGATTTTATCGCAAACAACCGCACCAGATGAAAAAGTAACAGAGTTAGTTCAAACAGCGAATGACAACGGCGGTGAAGATAACATTACAGCAGTACTGTTAGAAATCTCCTCCCAAACAGAGGAGGGTGACAGCAAGTGTTGATCGGAAAAAGGATCAGCGGCCGTTATCAAATTCTTCGCGCCATAGGCGGAGGCGGAATGGCCAACGTTTATTTGGCGGAGGATATGATTTTAGATCGCGAAGTGGCGATTAAAATTTTACGGTTTGACTTTGCAAGCGATGATGATTTTATTAGACGGTTCCGGAGAGAAGCGCAATCAGCAGCCAGCTTAGATCATCCGAATATTGTCAGTATCTACGATGTAGGAGAAGAAGATGACATTTATTATATTGTCATGGAATATGTCGAAGGGATGACGCTGAAAGAATACATACACGCCAATGGACCGCTTCATCCAAAAGAAGCCGTTCGCATCATGGAGCAAGTCGTTGCGGCGATGGAAGAAGCCCATGCGAAACAGCTCGTCCATCGAGACATTAAGCCTCACAATATATTAATAGACAACTTGGGAAATATCAAAGTCACTGATTTTGGCATTGCCATGGCACTTAGCTCAGCGACCATTACCCATACGAATTCTGTTCTTGGTTCCGTGCATTATTTGTCCCCAGAGCAAGCGCGCGGCGGTCTTGCAACGAAAAAGTCAGACATTTATTCACTTGGTATTGTTCTTTATGAGCTGATTTCAGGACGCATGCCATTTGAAGGAGAATCCGCTGTCAGTGTCGCACTGAAGCATTTGCAATCAGAGCCGCCATCTGTGAGAAGGTGGAATCCTTCTGTACCACAAAGCGTGGAGAACATCATCTTAAAGGCGATGGCCAAAGATCCATTCTATCGATACGAAGATGCATCTGAAATGCAAAAAGACTTAAAAACGGCTTTTGACCCTGCAAGACTAAAAGAAAAGCGCTTTGTCATTGAAGAAGATCATGAAGCAACAAAAGCCATTCCTATTATAAAAGATCATCAAGTCGATCAAGACAATGAAAAAACAGCCGTCCACCCGGTTCAAAAACCAAAGAAAAAAGAGAAACAAAAACCGAAGAAAAAACGGAAAAAATGGCCGTGGATTGTAGCATCGATCTTATTTGTTTTGACGGCTGCGACCATTTTAGCAATCACGGTCTTCCCAGGATTACTCTTTCCAAAAGACGTAGAGGTAACCGATGTTTCTGGCATGACGGTTGAAAAAGCGGAAGACACTTTGAAGAAAGCCGGATTTGCCGTCGCTTCTGAACCCATTGATATTGCCGACGAGAAGATTGAAAAAGGGCTGGTTGTCAAAACAGACCCTAAAATCGGAACAAAGGTAAAAGAAGGGACAGAAATTCAGCTTTATCAAAGTACTGGTAAAGAAAAAACCGAATTACCTGATGTAACAGGTGAAAAGGTCGAGAAAGCAAAAGAACTATTAGAGAAAAAAGGGTTTAAACAGGTTGTTGTAGAGGAAGTGAATGATAATGACACAGAATCAGGCATTGTCATGGAACAGAAACCTTCCGCGAATACAGAACTTGTCGCAGCAGATGAAGAAGTCACATTGACCGTCAGTATAGGCCCTGCCGATATTACCTTACGGGATTTAACGACGTATAGTAAACAGGCCGCATCAAATTATCTAGAGGATAATGGACTAAAGCTAGATGAAAAAGAAGCATATTCTGACGATGTGCCAAAAGGTGAGGTCATGAAGCAGGAACCGGGAGCGGGGACAGCTGTTAAACCTGGTGATACGGTTAAAATTACGTTCTCTCTTGGCCCAAAAGAGAAACCGGCTAAAACGGTGACTGAAAAGATTGCGATCCCGTATGAACCAGAAACAGAAGGACAAGAAATGAATGTTCAAATATCCATTGACGATGCAGAACATAGCATTTCTGATTTATATGAAACCTTTAAAATCACTGCGCCCACTGAGCGAACGATTAAATTTAAGATAGAACCTGGTCAAAAAGGATACTATCAGGTGACAGTGGATGATAAAGTAGTAAGCTCCAAAACGATTGAATACCCTGATGATGAATAAAGGAGGGACTTTATGCCTGAGGGCAAAATTATTAAAGCATTAAGTGGATTTTATTATGTGCTGGATGAGTCTCTAGAAAGTGGCAAAGTAATTCAGTGTAGAGCGAGAGGGATTTTTCGTAAAAACAAAATAACCCCTCTTGTTGGAGATTATGTCGTCTATCAAGCAGATAACGATAAGGAAGGCTATTTGCTGGAAGTAAAAGAGCGGACCAATGAGCTGATTCGGCCGCCTATTAGCAACGTTGATCAAGCGGTGCTCGTTTTCTCAGCAGCAGAGCCGACCTTTAGTACATCGCTTTTAGACAGATTCCTAGTGCTTGTTGAAGAGAGCCGGATTGAACCGATTATCTGCATCACAAAAATGGACTTGCTGAAAACAGAGCAAGAGCGAGAAACGATTCAAGCCTATGCAGAAGACTATCGCCAAATTGGATACGACGTTCATTTAACATCGACGATCGAAGGGGATGGAATTGAAAAGCTGACCCCGCATTTCCATCACAAGATTACTGTATTTGCAGGTCAATCAGGTGTAGGGAAGTCTTCACTCTTAAATGCGATGAGTCCTGATTTAGCACTGAAAACAAATGATATTTCCTCCCATCTTGGCAGGGGGAAACATACAACAAGACATGTGGAACTCATTCGAACGGCTGAAGGGCTCATTGCTGATACACCAGGATTCAGCTCGCTTGAATTTACAGGTATCGAAGCGGAAGATTTAGGGCTCTATTTCTTAGAAATCAGAGAGAAGAGTGCAGAATGTAAATTCAGGGGCTGTTTGCACGTAAAAGAGCCTGGATGTGCGGTAAAAGAGGCAGTAGAAGACGATCGCATCAGAGAGTATCGCTATCAGCATTATTTAGAGTTTTTAACTGAAATTAAAGATAGAAAGCCGAGGTACTAAGTCATGGTTTATATTGCCCCATCCATTTTATCAGCCGATTTTGCCAATCTGGAGAAAGATATCCGTGATGTGGAACAAGGTGGAGCGGATTATATTCATATTGATGTGATGGACGGTCATTTTGTACCGAATATGACATTTGGACCAAATGTAGTGGAGGCGATCAGGCCGCATACAAAGCTGCCGCTCGATGTTCACTTAATGATTGAGCAGCCAGACCAGTATATCCCTGCATTTGCAAAAGCGGGCGCTGATATTATTTCTGTTCATGTCGAGGCGTGTCCACACTTACATCGCACGATTCAGCATATAAAAGAACAAGGTGTCAAAGCAGGGGTTGTTTTAAACCCGCACACACCCGTTTCTCAAATCGCGCATGTATTAGAGGATGTTGACCTTGTCTTATTCATGACGGTGAACCCTGGTTTTGGCGGACAGGCGTTTATTCCATCTGTTCTCTCAAAGGTAAAAGAAGTAAAGACACTTAGTGAACAAAAAGGCTTAACTGATTTACTCATTGAAATAGATGGCGGTGTCAATGTAGAGACAGCAAAGAGCTGCAAAGAAGCAGGCGCTAATCTACTTGTTGCCGGCTCAGCGGTATATGGGAAAGATGACCGCGCGGCGGCCATTCAGGCCATTCGAGAAGCATAAGAAAAGGAACCAAAGTCATTGTGATCTTTGGTTCTTTTTCAATGGAGAGGAGCGTAATCATGCACATACATATCGTAGCCGGCGGTCCTTTTGCGTACATCCCGCCGCTTGATCATGAAGCATCTGAGGAGGACATTCTCTGGGTCGGCGTAGATCGGGGAACCCTTTTCTTACTAGAGCATGGCATTGTACCTGACAGAGCATTTGGTGATTTTGATAGTGTGACAGAAGAAGAGCTTCATGAGCTGAAAAAGAAATTGCCTGCACTCAATCTATTTCAGGCAGAGAAAGATGAAACGGATTTAGAACTTGCGCTGAACTGGTCTTTGCGTCAGAATCCAGCACATATTCAAATTTACGGCATCACAGGCGGAAGAGCAGATCATTTTCTTGGGAATATCCATCTCCTTTACAAAGGCATTCAGCACAAACAGAGCATGACCCTTGTAGATAAACAAAATATCATTCAAATGTTTGGACCTGGTACATACGAAATCAAACAAGACCTGGATAAAAAATATGTGTCGTTTTTGCCTTTCGGTACATCGATTGAAAAGCTGACATTAAAAGGTTTCAAATATCCTCTGAAAAATTGTCATATTGAGCCTGGTTCCACACTATGTATTAGTAACGAACTCATCCACTCAAATGGTACTTTTTCTTTTCATGAAGGCATATTAATAATGGTAAGAAGCAAAGATTGACCAACCTATCAATGTGGATGGCTGATTAAGCTCAATTGTGCTGCAAGCGGTACTTTTAGGAGGGGGACAAAATGAAATTTTATACAATCAAACTGCCTAGATTTCTTGGCGGCATTGTCCGTGCGATGCTTGGTTCATTTAAGAAAGATTAATGAGTAATCTCCTTTATTTCCACATAAAAACGCCTGCTACATTTAACTGTAGCAGGCGTTTACTCTTGCTTATACACGCTCAACTTTACCAGATTTCAAAGCTCGAGCTGATACATATACTCTTTTAGGCTTACCGTCCACTAGAATACGAACTTTTTGAAGGTTCGCGCCCCATGTACGTTTTGTAGAGTTCATTGCGTGAGAACGGTTGTTCCCAGCTTTTGTTTTTCTGCCTGTAATAACGCATTTACGTGCCATTTGTTTCCCTCCTAACTGCGAAAACATCATCATATTCTTCATATACGTACTTAGAGATGCCTCAAGATACTTTAATAATTTACCACAGCTTCAAGGGGTTTGCAAGGATTGTTTACTCCTCTTTCAAGAAAAATACCTTGACATCTTGATAAAAAATCAAGGCTATAGTATAAGTAGGATTGGGTCGGATTGAATGATTTCTTTTAAAAAGAAGGGTCTTATAGTAAAATAGTGATAACTCAGGGCAATTTCTCAAAAAGGGGGAACCAATGTGTCCATTGAACTTAGAACGAAATACGGACAAATTGATATATCAAATGAAGTCATTGCAATGGTGGCAGGAGGCGCTGCGATCGATTGCTATGGTATTGTTGGCATGGCGTCCAAAAATCAAATAAAGGATGGCTTGACGGATATTCTCCGCAAAGAGAACTTCAGCCGGGGTGTTCTTGTGCGTCAAAAAGAAGATCGCATTCATATTGATATGTACATCATCGTCAGCTACGGTACAAAAATATCAGAAGTCGCACATAATGTTCAAACGAAAGTCAAATATACGATTCATCACACGATTGGACTTTCAGTTGACTCAGTCAACATTTATGTACAAGGAGTAAAAGTTACGAACCCGTAGTAAGGAGGAAATATATTGTCTATTAGAAATCTGGGTGGCCGCTCATTTGCAAAAATGATTCTTGCAGGTGCTCACCATCTTTCTCAAAACGCACAAATTGTTGATGCGTTAAATGTTTTTCCAGTGCCAGACGGAGACACGGGGACAAATATGAATTTGTCAATGACTTCAGGGGCAAAAGCAGTTGAAGAAACAAATACCGATCACATTGGTAAGGTCGGGGTGGCTCTGTCAAAAGGGCTGTTAATGGGGGCAAGAGGAAACTCAGGTGTGATCCTGTCTCAGCTCTTCAGAGGTTTTAGCAAAAATATAGAACAAAAAGAAACAATTGATGCAAAAGAATTTGCGCTTGCCTTGCAGGCCGGTGTTGATACAGCATATAAAGCCGTCATGAAACCGATTGAAGGAACCATCTTAACGGTTGCAAAAGACGCAGCAAAGAAAGCGGTTGCTGTTTCAGCAACAGAAGACCAAATCGATCGTGTGCTTGAATTAACGATTGAGGAAGCAAGAGCATCACTTGACCGCACACCAGATCTCCTTCCTGTTTTAAAAGAAGTCGGCGTTGTAGATAGCGGCGGTAAAGGACTTCTTTGTGTATATGAAGGATTCCTTGCTTCATTAAGAGGAGAAGAGCTTCCTCCTAAAACGGCCTCTTTGCCAACATTAAAAGAATTAGTGAGTGCAGAGCATCATAAAAGTGCACAAAGCCATATGAACACAGAAGATATTGAATTTGGCTACTGTACAGAATTTATGGTGAAATTCGAAGAAGACAAACAGTCCTTTGACGAAAATGCCTTCAGAGAAGAATTAAGCGAATTCGGAGATTCACTTCTTGTGGTATCTGATGATACGCTTGCAAAAGTTCATATTCATGCAGAGCAGCCAGGGGATGTCTTATCATATGCACAGCGCTACGGCAGCTTAATTAATATGAAAATTGAAAACATGAGAGAGCAGCATAGCTCGATCGTCAATGAAGAAAAAGATCACTCGCCTGCTGCACCAAAAGCAACAGCTGCTGAAAAACAGCGTTTTGGAGTAGTGAGTGTCGCAATGGGAGAAGGGATTGCTGACTTGTTTAAAAGTATCGGAGCATCCGTCGTCATTGAAGGCGGACAGACAATGAATCCGAGCACAGAAGACATTGTCAAAGCAATTGATAGCATTCATGCCGAAACCGTCTTTATCTTACCTAATAATTCTAATATTGTCATGGCAGCTAAACAGGCGGCAACTGTCTCAAGTCGTGAGGTCGTTGTTATTCCGACAAAGACCGTTCCTCAAGGAATGTCGGCACTTCTTTCTCTAAATGAAGCAGCTTCAAATGAAGACAATGAAGCAGCGATGTTAGAAGCGATTGATCATGTGAAAAGCGGCCAAATTACCTTTGCAGTGAGAGATACCCAAATTGATGGGATCGACATTGCCAAAGGCGATTATATGGGCCTATACAATGGAAAAATCACCTTAACAGCTAAAAATCAATTAGATGCAGCAAAAGAGCTTTTGACCCAAATGGTGACAGAAGATGATGAGATTGTCACAATCATCAAAGGGGAAGATGCATCATCTGATGAGATGGAAGCTTTAGAAGCATATATTGAAGAAACATTTGAAGATGTAGAAGTTGAAGTCCACGATGGAAAACAGCCGCTTTATTCATATATTTTGGCTGTTGAATAAAGAAAGAAGGGCACATGAAGCCCTTCTTCTTCTTTTGCATTTTTTTACTATGTGTTCATTCGTCAAATGAGTTGCGGGAATCGAATGAATCCATTAGTCTAAAGGGAGTAACAAACCAATCTGTGATTGGTGATGAGAGGGGAAGACCTATGAAATTTAGAAGTGTGTTTGATATTATTGGACCCGTCATGATTGGTCCATCAAGTTCGCACACGGCGGGTGCGGCTCGTATTGGAAGAGTGGCTCGCAGCTTGTTCGGAAGAGAACCGAAACGAATTACTGTATCGTTTTATGGCTCTTTTAAAGATACGTATAAAGGACACGGGACAGATGTAGCCATTATCGGCGGTGTTCTTGACTTTGATACATTTGATGAACGAATTAAAACAGCGATCGATATTGCAAAAAGCAAAGAAATCGACATTGAGTTTAAAGAAGAAGATGCGGTGCCAGCGCATCCAAATACAGCAAAAGTAGAAATTTCAGATGCGAATGGAAGCCTTGAATTAATCGGGATTTCCATTGGCGGAGGTAAAATTGAAATCACAGAATTAAATGGCTTTGAACTGAGACTCTCAGGGAATCACCCAGCCATTCTTGTGGTTCATAACGACCGTTACGGGACGATTGCAGCAGTTGCCAATGTGTTAGCGAAATTCGCCATCAACATTGGTCATATGGAAGTGGCACGTAAAGAGGTCGGGCAAGAAGCACTCATGACGATTGAAGTGGATCAGAATATTGATCCAGCGGTTTTAACAGAGCTTGAGACGCTGCCAAACATTATTCAAGTCACACAAATTGCAGAGTAACAACAAGGAGGTTATGTATGATGTTTAAAAACGTCAAAGAACTCGTGCAGCTAACAGAAGAACGGAATACCTCCATTTCAGAAATTATGATTACTCAAGAAATGGAAGTGACAGGGAAGTCACGTGAAGACATTTTCTCGCAGATGTACCGCAACCTAGAAGTGATGGAACAGGCCGTTGAAAACGGACTGAAAGGTGTGAAATCATTATCTGGTTTAACAGGCGGGGATGCGGTGAAACTTCAAGCATATATCGCATCAGGCAAAACATTGTCTGGTCATACCATTTTAGATGCTGTCAGTAAGGCAGTGGCAACAAATGAAGTGAACGCAGCAATGGGAACGATCTGTGCAACGCCTACAGCTGGCTCAGCAGGTGTTGTGCCAGGAACGCTCTTTGCGGTGAAAGAAACATTAAAGCCAACAAAGGAACAAATGGTCAGATTCCTATTTACATCTGGTGCATTTGGTTTTGTTGTCGCCAATAACGCAAGTATCTCTGGTGCAGCAGGCGGCTGTCAGGCAGAAGTAGGATCTGCATCAGGTATGGCAGCAGCAGCCATTGTAGAAATGGCAGGCGGTACGCCACAGCAATCCGCTGAAGCCATGGCCATCACCCTAAAAAATATGCTAGGTCTTGTTTGCGATCCAGTCGCAGGACTTGTGGAAGTGCCATGTGTGAAACGAAACGCAATGGGCGCTTCTAATGCGATGATTGCAGCAGATATGGCACTTGCCGGCATTACAAGCCGCATCCCTTGTGATGAAGTCATTGATGCGATGTACAAAATTGGTCAAACGATGCCAACCGCTCTTCGTGAGACTGCACAAGGCGGACTTGCTGCAACACCGACAGCAAGAGAGCTTGAAAAGAAGATTTTCGGAGGTGTGACCTCATCTCGTGATACAGAAATTGCAAGATAAGATCTCTGCCTTGAAAGGGATTGGAGAAGAAACAGAAAAAACCCTAAATGAACTTGGAATCTACACAGTAGCCGATTTACTCGGCTACTTTCCTTATCGATATGACGACTATGAGCTTCGCAACTTAGAAGAAGTCAGGCATGACGAACGTGTCACAGTTGAAGGAAAAGTGCACAGTGAGCCCGTTCTCACCTATTATGGAAAAAAACGAAGCAGGCTGACATTCAGGCTGCTTGTCGGTCGTTTTTTGATTACAGCCATATGCTTCAATCGCCCTTATTTAAAACGAAGTCTTGTTTTAGGCGATACGGTATCCGTCACAGGGAAATGGGATAAAAACCGGCAATCCATTATGGTTCAGGAATTTAAAAAAGGAACACACGAACAAGATGGCAGTATAGAACCTGTTTATTCGGTCAAAGAAAATGTAACCGTGAAAATGATGAGGCGTTTTGTGAAACAAGCGTTGTCACTCTATGTAGATCATGCAGAAGATCCACTGCCAAAGCAGCTTGTAGCTGCTTATAAACTCATGTCTTATCAAGAAGCACTAAAAACCATTCATCTCCCTGAAACGAGAGACTCGCTCAAGCAAGCAAGACGACGCTTCGTGTACGAGGAATTTCTCATCTTTCAGCTGAAGATGCAGGCGATCAGAAAAAAAGAAAGAGAAAAAACATCAGGCATCCAGCATCCGTTCTCAAAAGAGGCGGTCTTTGAGTTTGTTCATAGCCTGCCGTTCCCGCTGACAAAAGCACAATCAAGAGTGCTGGATGAAATTATGTCAGATATGGCATCCCCGTACCGAATGAACCGGCTTCTTCAAGGGGATGTTGGATCGGGGAAAACAGCTGTAGCGGCAATTGCCCTTTATGCCGCTCATTTATCCGGCTTTCAAGGTGCGCTGATGGTGCCAACTGAAATTTTGGCTGAACAGCATGCCGATTCACTGTATCAGCTATTTGAAAAATGGGGGCTAAATATTGCTCTTTTGACGAGTTCAGTGAAAGGAAAGCGCCGCAGAGAACTGCTTGAACGTCTGAAAGAGGGAGATATTGATATTTTAGTCGGCACGCATGCCCTTATCCAGGACGAAGTGGAATTTCAGCAGCTTGGTCTTGTTATTACAGATGAACAGCACAGGTTCGGCGTGGAACAGCGGAAAAAACTGCGAAGCAAAGGACAGGACCCAGATGTTTTGTTTATGACCGCAACGCCGATTCCAAGAACGCTTGCCATCACAGTATTTGGAGAAATGGACGTCTCTGTCATTGATGAGCTGCCAGCTGGCCGAAAGCAGATTGAAACGTATTGGGTGAAGCATGACATGCTTGAGCGGATTCTTGCTTTTGTTGATAAAGAGCTGAGAAAAGGCAGACAAGCGTATATTATTTGTCCACTTATAGAAGAATCAGACAAACTGGATGTCCAAAATGCGATTGATGTTCACAGCATGCTGACAGAGGCGTATCGCGGAAAATGGTCGATCGGCTTAATGCACGGGAAACTTGCAAGTGATGAAAAAGATCAAGTGATGAGAGATTTCACTTCCAATGAAGTGCAAATCCTTGTATCAACGACAGTTGTTGAAGTTGGAGTCAACGTGCCAAATGCGACCATCATGGTCATTTATGATGCGGACCGTTTTGGGCTGTCACAGCTTCATCAGTTAAGAGGCCGGGTCGGACGCGGAGAGCATCAATCTTTTTGTATTTTAATGGCGGACCCTAAATCAGAGACCGGTAAAGAGCGCATGCGGATCATGTCTGAAACAACGGATGGCTTTGAACTGTCTGAAAAGGACTTAGAACTAAGAGGCCCTGGCGACTTCTTTGGCAAAAAACAAAGCGGAATGCCTGAATTTAAAGTGGCAGATATGGTTCATGACTATAGAGCGCTTGAAACCGCTAGAAAAGATGCGGCAGAGCTCGTGCAGTCTGAAGCCTTTTGGACAGACCCTGAATACAAAGAACTTAGGCAAACACTCGTAGACAGCGGTGTGCTTGGCGGAGATAAATTGAGCTGATCAAGTGCTGGAGGAATTTTCTTGTCTTTTTGAAACAAGGATTGATTTATCATCTATGAGATTATATACTACTATTAGTACCTAGTCATAAATGTACGGATGGTGTCTGCATATGAAACTAAATAAAAAAGAACGACAAAGGCTTCTCCAGCAAACGATCAGCTCGACTCCGTTCATTACTGATGAAGAATTGGCAAGTAAGTTCGGTGTAAGCATTCAAACAGTTCGTCTGGACCGTTTGGAGCTGTCGATCCCTGAATTACGCGAACGAATTAAACACGTGGCCGAAAAGACATTAGAGGATGAAGTGAAGTCTCTTCCGCTGGATGAAGTCATTGGAGAAATGATTGATGTAGAGCTTGATGATCAAGCGATTTCCATTTTTGAAGTAAGAAAAGAGCATGTATTCAGCCGTAACCAAATTGCCAGGGGACATCATCTTTTTGCCCAGGCAAATTCGCTGGCAGTAGCCGTCATCGACGATGAACTGGCTTTGACAGCAAAAGCAAATATTAAGTTTACAAGGCAGGTCAAACAAGGCGAAAGAGTTGTCTCAAAAGCCAAAGTTGCCTCACATGATAAAGAAAAAGGCAGAACCGTAGTTGAAGTAAACAGCTATGTAGGTGAGGAAGTTGTCTTCTCAGGCGATTTCGTCATGTATCGCTCAAAACAAAAGTAAAAGGTGGCACATAACATGAGAATTGCAGTCGATGCAATGGGGGGAGATCATGCCCCTAAAGCCATTATTGACGGTGTGCAAAAAAGCTTAGAAGCATTTTCAGATATCGAGATTACACTAGTCGGCGATGAAAGCAAGATCAAATCATACATAACAAATCATGAACGCATCACGATCTTAGATGCAAAAGAAGTCATTGAACCAACGGATGAACCAGTGCGTGCAGTGAGACGTAAAAAGGATTCTTCTATGGTGAAAATGGCGCAGGAAGTTTCAGAAGGAAGAGCAGATGCCTGTATTTCAGCTGGAAATACTGGGGCTCTCATGACAGCAGGCCTGTTTATCGTAGGCAGAATTGATGGCATTGACAGACCAGCACTTGCTCCGACGTTGCCAACACTTGATGGCAGCGGGTTCTTATTATTGGATGTCGGCGCAAACGTTGATGCAAAGCCAGAGCATCTTGTGCAATATGCCATGATGGGATCTATTTACGCAGAGCATGTCTTCCCGAAGAGCAATCCACGCGTTGGACTTTTAAATGTCGGGACAGAAGATAAAAAAGGCAACGATTTAACGAAAAAAACCTTTGAATTATTAAAAGCATCAGATTTGAATTTCGTAGGAAATGTAGAATCGCGTGATTTATTAGAGGGTGTAGCTGATGTCGTTGTCACAGATGGTTTCACGGGGAATATCGCCCTTAAAACGATCGAAGGCACAGCCCTTTCTGTTTTTAAAATGCTGAAAGAAACCTTAACATCCAGTTTCACAGCTAAAATAGCAGCAGGTATGATGAAGCCAAAATTAATGCAGATGAAATCTAAAATGGATTACTCCGAATATGGTGGTGCCGCATTATTTGGTTTAAAAGCGCCCGTTATTAAAGCGCATGGTTCCTCTGATGAAAATGCGATTTTTCATGCCATTCGTCAGGCGCGTGACATCGTTAAAAAAGACGTTTCAGCTATCATTCATCAAGAAGTTCAAAAAGAAGACACGAATGAGTCGTAATGGAGGTAGAGCAGCATGAGTAAAATTGCTTTTTTATTCCCAGGCCAAGGCTCTCAAAAAATTGGCATGGGAAAAGATTTATTTGACCAAGAAGCAGCATCTAAAGCTGTGTTTGAAGAAGCAGATCAGACCCTTGGTTTTGATTTATCTTCAATGATTTTTGAAGGAGATGCAGAAGAACTGACGCTGACATATAATGCACAGCCAGCTCTTTTAACGACAAGCATCGCGATCTTAAAGAAGTTTGAAGAGAGCGGAATCAAAGCAGATTATGCAGCAGGGCACAGCCTGGGTGAATATACAGCCCTTGTTGCAGCGGGAGCTCTTTCGTTTAAAGATGCCGTTTACGCAGTGAGAAAGCGCGGCGAATTAATGAATGAAGCCGTTCCAGCAGGAGAAGGCGCAATGGCGGCGATTCTTGGCTTAGACCAAGCAGCACTTGTAGAAGTGACAAAAGAAGTGACAGAAAGCGGTCATCTTGTAGAACTTGCGAACTTAAACTGTCCGGGCCAAATCGTCATCTCTGGTACAGCAAAAGGTGTGGAACTTGCATCAGAGAAAGCGAAAGAAAAGGGCGCAAAACGTGCAATTCCACTTGAAGTGAGTGGACCTTTCCATTCTGCATTAATGAAACCAGCAGCTGAAAAATTCACAGATGTATTATCTGAATTAGACATTTCTGATGCCGCGACGCCAGTGATTTCAAACGTAACAGCAGACATCGTGACATCACGTAATGAAATTGAAACGAAGCTGATTGAACAATTGTATTCTCCTGTTCGATTTGAAGAAAGTGTAGAACGCCTGATTGACTTAGGTGTGACAACATTTATTGAAATTGGTCCTGGTAAAGTGCTCTCAGGTCTTGTGAAAAAAGTCAATCGCCGCCTGACGACCATTTCCGTATCAGATCAAGAAACAATTGAAGCAGCCATTCAAACACTCAAGGGGGATTCTTGATGCTTACAAATAAAACAGCCGTTGTCACAGGTGCATCTCGCGGTATTGGCCGTTCGATTGCGATCGATTTGGCGAAAAAAGGTGCCAATGTTGTGGTGAACTATTCAGGCAACGAAGCAAAAGCAAATGAAGTCGTCGATGAGATCAAAGCACTTGGCCAGCAGGCTTTTGCTGTCAAAGCGGATGTGTCAAATGCAGAAGAAGTACAGGCATTAATGAAACAAGCCGTTGATACATTTGGTTCAATCGACATTCTTGTGAATAATGCTGGAATTACAAAGGACAACCTGCTCATGAGAATGAAAGAAAATGAATGGGATGATGTCATTAACATAAACTTAAAAGGTGTCTTCAACTGTACAAAAGCTGTGACACGTCAAATGATGAAACAGCGCAGCGGAAGAATCATCAATGTAGCATCTGTTGTCGGCGTTTGCGGAAACCCTGGACAAGCAAACTACGTTGCAGCAAAAGCTGGTGTGATCGGTTTAACGAAAACAACAGCGAAAGAGCTGGCAAGCCGTCATATTACAGTCAATGCCGTAGCACCAGGCTTTATTTCTACTGATATGACTGACAAGCTTGATGAGAATGTTCAAACAGAAATGCTGAAGCAAATTCCGCTCGCACGCTTTGGTGCGCCTGAAGATATAAGCAACGTTGTTGTCTTTTTAGCTTCAGAAGGAGCAGGTTATATTACAGGCCAAACCATCCAAGTGGATGGCGGAATGGTTATGTCCTAAGAAATATCAAAATTTCGTTACGTTTTCTCTAGTTTTTTAAAAACGAATCAACTATAATACTTTGAGGGGAGGTGAAAGGCAATGGCAGACGTATTAGAGCGTGTATCAAAAATTATTGTAGACCGCCTTGGCGTTGATGAGGCTGACGTGAAAATGGAAGCTTCATTTAAAGAAGATTTAGGCGCTGATTCCCTTGATGTAGTTGAGCTAGTTATGGAACTTGAAGATGAGTTCGATATGGAAATTTCTGACGAAGATGCTGAAAAAATTGCAACAGTCGGTGACGCTGTGAACTACATAAATAGCCAGCAATAAGCGTAACAAAGTCCCGTCTATTTTCATGGCGGGACTTTGAAAATTTATGTTAGTTTCAACATATTCAGCTGATCAATTGTCAGCCTTTTTCAGATGCTAAGGAGCACGGTTTCCTTGCATGTAGAAAGAGAGACTCCATATAATCAGTATCCTTAAAGGCGATGACGCCTACCTGGAGGTTGCTATGCCAAAACACTATAAAGACAAACAGAAACAGAGCAAAAAACTAGAGCAATTCAGAGAATTTCAGCAGCGCATTTCTGTACACTTTAAAAATGAAAAACTACTCTATCAAGCCTTTACACATTCCTCTTATGTGAATGAGCATCGGAAAAAACCTTATGAGGATAATGAAAGACTTGAATTTTTAGGGGACGCTGTTTTAGAATTGACGATCTCACAGTTCTTATTTGCAAAGTATCCAGCCATGAGCGAGGGAGATTTAACAAAATTGAGAGCGGCGATCGTATGTGAGCCATCACTTGTGTCATTAGCACATGAGCTGTCCTTCGGAGACCTTGTTCTTTTAGGAAAAGGGGAAGAAATGACAGGCGGCAGAAAGCGTCCGGCACTCTTAGCAGATGTATTTGAGGCGTTTATCGGAGCGCTTTATTTAGATCAAGGACTTGAGCCTGTTGAACGATTCCTAGAAGCCTATGTGTACCCGAAAATTAATGACGGGGCATTCTCACATGTTATGGACTTTAAAAGCCAGCTTCAAGAATTTGTTCAGCGAGATGGAAAAGGTGTACTTGAATACCGAATCCTGCATGAAAAAGGCCCAGCACATAACCGGGAATTTGAAGCCAATGTATCCCTTAGAGGAGAAGTGCTTGGAATTGGAAATGGCCGTTCAAAAAAAGAAGCGGAACAGCATGCTGCACAGGAAGCACTTGCTAAATTACAGAAACATCATATGAACCAATAAAATCCCCCTCGTGATTCAGGGGGATTTCACTCTGTTTTCCATCATCTTTTTTCAGTTCATATGGTAAGATAATAGTACTTTAAATACATAAGGAGGATCACTCTCATGTTCCTCAAACGTTTAGACGTGATAGGATTCAAATCTTTCGCACAGCGGGTGACTGTAGACTTTGTCAAAGGGGTTACAGCTGTTGTTGGACCAAACGGAAGCGGCAAAAGTAATATTACTGATGCGATCCGCTGGGTACTTGGAGAGCAATCAGCAAAAAGCCTCCGCGGAGGAAAAATGGAAGACATCATTTTTGCAGGAAGTGACTCAAGAAAACGAGTCAACTTAGCAGAAGTGACATTAACGCTCGATAACGAAGATCACTTTTTGCCGATCGATTTTCACGAAGTCAGTGTGACAAGAAGAGTCTATCGTTCTGGAGAAAGTGAATTTCTCATTAACAATCAATCTGTCCGCTTAAAGGATATTATTGATCTTTTCATGGATTCAGGTCTTGGAAAAGAAGCTTTTTCGATCATCAGCCAAGGTAAGGTAGAAGAGATTCTATCGAGTAAAGCTGAAGAAAGACGTAGCATCTTTGAAGAAGCAGCTGGTGTCCTGAAATATAAAACAAGAAAGAAAAAAGCCGAGAACAAACTGTTTGAAACGCAGGACAACTTAAACCGGGTAGAAGATATTCTGCATGAACTAGAAGATCAAGTAGAACCACTAAGAATGCAGGCATCTATTGCAAAAGACTATCTGCAAAAGAAAGAAGAACTTGAAAATGTAGAAATTGCTCTCACCGTCCATGATATTGAAGCACTGCACAAAAAATGGACAACACTTGGTGAAGCTGTCGAGCGGTTCAAACAAGATGAAATGAAGCAGTCCACAGACATTCAAGCGAAGGAAGCCAAAATCGAAGAATCGAGAGACCGTATTCAGGCGCTTGACGATTCGATTCATGACCTCCAAGAAGTCCTCCTTTTCACAAGTGAAGAACTAGAAAAGCTTGAAGGGAAAAAAGAAGTTCTAAAAGAACGGAAAAAAAATGCGGCCGCTAACCAAGGGCAGCTAGAAGACACGCTCGTGCGTTTAACCGAAAAACAGGCGTTGTTAACGGAAAAGATTGAACAGCAGAAAGTCACACGTGACAGCCTGCAAACAGAAGTGCAGCAGCTAAAAGATGAAGTGAAAACAAAACAGCATCAGCTGTCTCTTCATAGTGAAGATGTGGAAGGGCAAATTGAACAGTTGAAAAGCGATTATTTTGACTTACTAAACGAGCAAGCTTCTATCCGAAACGAACGTACATTACTAGAAGAACAGCAGCGCCAAGCAGCCTTGCAGCTAGAGCGGTTAACGCAAAATAATCAGAAACATATCGAAGAACGGGTATCTGTGAAGGAAAAGAAAACAGAAGCCGAGAAGCAACTTTCAGAACGAGAAGAAGACATTTTGGCTCAGGTGAAACGCTTTAGAGAAGCGGAACAAAAGCTAGAGCAGATGAAACGTCAATACGAGAAAAAAGAAACGGCTCTTTACCAAGCCTATCAATATGTACAGCAGGCAAAATCTAAAAAAGAAATGCTTGAATCCATGCAGGAAGACTTCTCAGGATTTTTCCAAGGAGTGAAAGAGGTTTTAAAGGCAAAGGACCGGTTAGGCGGTATTCACGGGGCGATTGCAGAGCTGATTCAAACAGAGCAGCAACATGAAACAGCGATTGAAATTGCACTTGGCGCAGCCACGCAGCATGTCGTTACTGAAAATGAAGCGGCTGCCAGACAGGCCATTGGATACTTAAAGCAGCATTCCTTTGGGCGTGCGACCTTCCTGCCGATGAACGTCATCAAAGAACGAACCATTCAGTTAAGAGATATTCAAACAGCTGAGCAGCATGACGCATTTATCGGCGTAGCGAGTCAGCTCGTTTCCTTTGATGAAAAGTATGAAAAAGTCATTCGGAATTTGCTTGGAACAGTCCTAATCGTGAAAGACTTAAAAGGTGCCAACGAGCTAGCGAAAATGCTTGGACATCGTTATCGTATCGTGACCCTTGATGGGGACGTCGTGAACCCAGGCGGTTCAATGACTGGGGGAGGCGTAAAGAAAAAGAACAATTCCCTCCTGTCCAGAAACCGAGAGATTGAAACATTAACAAAGCAGCTCGTTGAAATGGAAGAAAAAACAACGATCCTTGAAAAAGAAACAAAAGAAACGAAGCAATCGATTGCCGAAAGCGAAGTCCAATTAAATGAATTGCGTCAGCGCGGCGAAATGCTTCGAGAAAAGCAGCAAGAGTTAAAAGGGACATTATATGAACTGCAAGTAGCTGAAAAAAATATTAACGCTCATCTAGAGCTCTATGATCAAGAAAAAGCAGAGTTGCAGCAGCGCTCTAGCGAACTTGCGAGCAAGGATAAAGAGCAGGCAGCCCTTGAAACATCTATAGGTGAGAAACTGACCTCTCTTGACGAAGAGATCAACACGTTAACAAAACGGAAGCAGACCCAAAGCTCAACGAAAGAAACCATTTCTTCCGAATTAACAGAGCTGAAAATCTCGCTTGCCAAAAAAGAGCAGTCTTTAGCAAATGAACAAGAAAAACTGTCGAGCTTAACGGCTGAATTAGAAGAGGCTGAAAAGACGCTGACGGAAACAAAAGAAGATTTGTCCCTCTTAACAAGTGAAATGTCATCCAGCTCAAGCGGCGCCGAACAACTGGAAGAAGCGGCAAAAGAGAAACTGGAGCATAAAAACAAAACGACAGCGCTTATCTCAGAGCGACGCAAACAGCGCCTGGTTCTTTCTGAAACATTAGAATTCGCTGAACGTGAACTGAAAGAGCAAAAACGCCTGTATAAACAGCTCACGACAAGCTTAAAAGATGAAGAAATCAAGCTTGGCCGCATGGAAGTTGAACTTGATAACCTCATCGCCTATTTAAACGAAGAGTATGCCCTTTCGTTTGAAGGAGCAAAAGAAATGTATCATCTGACGCTATCGCCGGATGAAGCAAGAAAACGCGTGAAATTGATCAAACTAGCCATTGAAGAGCTTGGAACAGTGAACTTAGGCAGCATTGACGAGTATGAACGTGTGAATGAACGTTTTCTCTTCTTAACTGAACAGCGCAATGATCTGACAGAAGCGAAAAATACGTTATTCCAAGTCATTGAAGAAATGGATCAGGAGATGACGAAACGTTTCTCTGAGACATTCTCTCAAATCCGCGGGCATTTTGAATCTGTTTTCCAAGCATTATTTGGCGGAGGAAGAGCAGACCTTAAGTTGACAGATCCAAACGATTTACTAAACTCAGGTGTCGATATTGTGGCGCAGCCGCCGGGGAAAAAGCTGCAAAATCTAAGCCTACTTTCAGGCGGAGAAAGAGCATTAACAGCCATCGCTTTATTATTCTCGATCTTAAAAGTGAGACCAGTTCCATTCTGTGTGCTAGATGAGGTAGAAGCGGCACTTGATGAAGCGAATGTGTTCCGCTTTGCCCAGTATTTAAAGAAATACAGCCAAGAAACACAGTTCATTGTGATTACACACCGAAAAGGAACCATGGAAGAAGCAGATGTTCTGTACGGTGTCACGATGCAGGAGTCAGGTGTCTCAAAACTGGTATCTGTCAAACTAGAGGAAACGAAAGAGCTTGTCCAGTAATTAAAGGAGGTTTTTGAACCCATGAGCTTTTTTAAGAAATTAAAAGAAAAATTTACGCAGCAAACCGATTCAGTATCAGAAAAGTTTAAAGATGGACTTGAAAAAACGAGAAATTCGTTTCAGGGAAAAGTAAATGAACTCATTTCTCGCTATCGTAAAGTGGATGAAGACTTTTTTGAAGAACTAGAAGAAGTGTTAATCGGTGCGGATGTTGGTTTCACGACTGTGATGGAACTGATTGATGAGCTGAAAAAAGAAGTGAAATTAAGAAACATTCAAGACCCAAGTGAAGTACAAGCAGTCATCTCTGAAAAACTCGTGGAGATTTACAATAGCGGCGAGGAACAAATTTCTGAACTGAACATTGAAGACGGCCGTTTAAATATTATTTTATTTGTAGGCGTGAACGGTGTCGGCAAAACCACAACCATTGGTAAGCTGGCAAACAAGCTAAAAAATGAAGGGAAATCCGTCATTTTAGCAGCAGGTGATACGTTCCGTGCGGGGGCGATTGAGCAGCTTGAAGTATGGGGCGAGCGCTCTGGTGTTCCTGTCGTTAAACAAACAGCAGGCTCTGACCCGGCAGCGGTCATCTATGATGCCGTTCAATCAGCTAAAGCCAAAAAAGCAGATGTCTTGATCTGTGATACAGCAGGCAGACTGCAAAACAAAGTCAACTTGATGAAAGAGCTAGAGAAGGTCAAGAGAGTCATTGAACGCGAAGTGCCCGATGCACCGCACGAAGTACTGCTTGCCCTTGATGCGACAACGGGTCAAAATGCGATGGCGCAAGCGAAGGAATTTTCTAAAGCGACAAACGTGACAGGTATCGCTTTAACAAAGCTTGACGGTACTGCAAAAGGCGGGATTGTTCTTGCCATTCGCAATGAGCTCAACATCCCTGTAAAACTTGTCGGATTAGGTGAAAAAGTAGACGATCTGCAAGAGTTCGATGCTGAATCGTATGTGTACGGATTATTCTCAGACATGATTGATCAAGAAGACTAATCAAAATGCCGGCAAAACTGCCGGCTTTTTTATTTAAATATCGCCGCAGGAAGTGACAAGATAAAAACTTGACACATAGATTAGAACCGTGTAAACTTAGTTGTTGTAAAGGGAATGAACTTAACAAAGGGGAGAGAGCCCATGACGCTTGAAAAGACAACGAGAATGAACTACTTGTTTGATTTCTATCAATCGTTGTTGACCGCAAAACAAAAGAGCTACATGTCGCTTTACTACCTAGACGATTTTTCCCTCGGTGAAATTGCGGATGAATATGAAGTATCAAGACAGGCTGTTTATGATAATATTAAACGGACTGAAGCGATGCTTGAACAATATGAAGAAAAGCTGCTCTTGTTTAAGAAATTTAAAGAGCGTAAAGAACTTCTCACAAAAATGAGAGAGCTTGTAGCAGATTCCGCGCAAAAGGAAGAAGCAGAAGCTTTAATTGAATCGCTTGAGAAATTAGATTAGGAGGCGGCACAGTATGGCATTTGAAGGATTAGCCGACCGACTGCAGCAGACGATTTCAAAAATCCGCGGCAAAGGAAAAGTGTCAGAGCAAGATGTAAAAGAAATGATGCGCGAGGTACGCCTTGCCCTTCTTGAAGCTGACGTCAATTTTAAAGTAGTCAAAGACTTTGTGAAAAAAGTAAGCGAGCGGGCAGTTGGACAAGAGGTCATGCAAAGTCTTACCCCAGGACAACAGGTCATTAAAGTTGTAAAAGAAGAACTCACTGAATTAATGGGCGGGGAAGAGAGTAAAATCGCTGTAGCGAAAAAATCTCCAACTGTCATTATGATGGTTGGTCTTCAAGGGGCAGGTAAAACGACCACAACTGGAAAGCTTGCCAACTTACTTCGCAAAAAACATAATCGCAAGCCGATGATGGTGGCCGCTGATATTTACAGACCAGCAGCGATCCAGCAGCTTCAAACGCTTGGGAAACAGCTTGATATGCCCGTATTCTCATTAGGTGATCAAGTTAGTCCTGTCGAAATTGCCAAACAGGCAATTGAAAAAGCGAAAGAAGAACATCATGATTATGTCATTTTAGATACAGCAGGACGTCTTCATATTGATGAAGACTTAATGGATGAACTTCAGAAAGTAAAAGAAGTCGCAAATCCAGAAGAGATTTTCCTCGTTGTTGACTCGATGACTGGTCAAGATGCTGTCAATGTCGCAAAAAGCTTTAATGAACAGCTTGGTTTAACAGGTGTCGTTCTGACAAAACTAGACGGTGATACGCGAGGCGGGGCAGCACTATCAATTCGTGCAGTCACAAATACGCCAATTAAATTCGCCGCACTAGGTGAAAAGCTTGATGCAATTGAACCATTCCATCCAGAGCGGATGGCATCGAGAATTCTTGGCATGGGAGATGTGCTCACGCTTATTGAAAAAGCACAAGCAAACGTTGACCAAGATAAAGCGAAAGAGCTTGAACAAAAAATGCGGACAATGAGCTTCACGCTCGATGATTTCCTCGAGCAGCTTGGGCAGGTTCGCAACATGGGTCCACTTGATGAACTGATCCAAATGATGCCGGGAGCCGGTAAAATGAAAGGGCTCAAAAACGTCCAAGTAGACGAAAAGCAGCTCAATCACATCGAAGCGATCATTAAATCAATGACGACCGAAGAAAAAGAACAGCCAGAGGTCATCAATGCAAGCCGAAGAAAACGGATTGCAAAAGGAAGCGGAACATCTGTACAGGAAGTCAATCGCCTTTTAAAACAATTTGACGAAATGAAAAAGATGATGAAGCAAATGACCAATATGTCCAAAGGAAAGAAAAAAGGCGGCTTTAAATTACCATTTATGTAATTGGTTATACATGATAAAACCGTTGTTAAGAAAAAACACTTTACAAACCCTTTTATCATTGTTAATATACTATCTTGTTGAAATATTTTCGGAGGTGCTAGTAAAATGGCAGTAAAAATTCGTTTAAAACGTATGGGATCAAAAAGATCTCCTTTCTATCGTATTGTTGTAGCAGATTCTCGTTCACCACGTGACGGTCGTTTCATCGAAACAGTTGGAACATACAATCCAGTGTTATCACCAGCTGAGGTGAAAATCAACGAAGAATTAGCGCTTAAATGGCTTCAAAATGGTGCGAAACCATCTGATACAGTTCGTAACCTTTTCTCAAGCCAAGGAATTCTTGAAAAATTTCATAATGCGAAAAACAGCAAATAATGAATGAGCTGTCCTTGGAAGAATTGATTGTGTCCATCGTCGAGCCACTTGTTGATTTCCCTGAAGATATTCACGTATCTTCATTAGAAAAAGATGAGCAGGTCATTTACACACTGTCTGTCAATGCTGAAGATACCGGAAAAGTGATCGGAAAGCAGGGACGTACAGCTAAAGCGATACGAACAGTCATGTTTGCAGCAAGTGCAGAGTCTTCTAAGAAAGTTCAACTTGAGATTGCTGACTAAAAAGGGAGAGGGCTTAGGACCTCCCCTTTTTTTACACGTTTAAATCTATTTTTCGTTATACTGTAGAGGACAAATGCCTTCGGATAGGGGGACAAAAAGGAAGATGCAGATCATTCAACATGTCACCGTCATGCAAGTATTAACTGAAAGCAGTAAGGACAAACTGTTAACGACTTTTTTGGAGAAAAAAGAAAGACTAGAACGTGAGTGCAATCAACTATATTTTCAACTCAAAAAGCATGAAAAAGAACCACATCAGCAAGAAGCCATCCCTCAATTTCAAAAAGCCATTGAAAAAAGACAAGAGAAAATGAGGCAAATTGATTTTCAAGTCGAGCAGCTGCATATCTTGCCTCTTGGCAGTGAAATGAAAGAAACAGAAGTGGATGCGCTGATTGAAGTAAAAATAGGTGATAAATGGGATGACAAAATGCAAGACAATGTCATCGTCGTGAAAGACGGCACCATTGTGGAAATACGTCAGGGGTGATTATAGAACATGGAACTAGAATGGTTGAATGTCGGAAAGATCGTCAATACACATGGAGTGCGCGGAGAAGTACGTGTTGTGTCAAAGACTGATTTCCCAGAAGAACGCTACAAAAAAGGCAGCGTCCTTTATATTTTCAAACAAAATCAAAAAGAACCGCTAAAAGTGACTGTCGCATCACATAGACAGCACAAACAATTTGATTTACTGACATTTGAAGAAGTCGGTTCATTAAATGAAGCTGAGCAATTAAAAGAGTCGATTTTAAAAGTAGAAAAAGAACATCTTGGTTCATTAGATGAAGGGGAATTCTATTTCCACGAAATCATCGGCTGTGAAGTATATGATGAAGAGGACAAACTGATTGGTCAAATCAAAGAAGTTTTAACGCCAGGGGCAAATGATGTATGGGTGGTTGGAAGAAAAGGCAAAAAAGATGCCCTCATCCCTTATATTCCATCTGTCGTCAAAACAGTTGATATTTCATCCAAGAAAGTACACATTGAAGTGATGGAAGGACTCATTGACGAATGAAAATTGACTTTTTAACACTGTTTCCTGAAATGTTTGAAGGAGTGCTTCACTCATCGATCTTAAAAAAAGCTCAGGAAAAAGATGCGGTCTCATTTGATGTCGTGAATTTTAGGGAGTATTCCGATCATAAACATAAAACAGTGGATGACTATCCGTATGGCGGCGGTGCTGGCATGGTTCTGAAAGCACAGCCTGTATTTGATGCGGTAGAAGATTTAACGAAAAAAGCAAACAAGAAACCCCGCATTATTCTTGTCTGTCCTCAAGGAGAAAGATATACACAAAAGAAAGCAGAAGAGCTTGCAAAAGAAGAGCATCTTATGTTCATTTGCGGCCACTATGAAGGCTACGATGAGCGCATCAGGGAGCATCTTGTCACAGATGAAATCTCAATCGGGGATTTCGTTCTCACAGGCGGAGAGCTGCCGGCGATGATGATTGCAGACAGTGTGGTCAGGCTTTTGCCTCATGTGCTTGGAAAAGAAGCGTCTCATATCGAAGATTCATTTAGTACAGGTCTGCTTGAGCATCCGCACTATACAAGACCAGCTGATTATAAAGGATTGAAAGTACCAGATGTGCTTCTCTCTGGAAATCATGCCAAAATTGAAGAGTGGCGGCGTAAAGAATCGTTGAAGCGAACCTATACAAGACGGCCAGATTTGATCGATTCTTGCAAAACATTAACGGATGAAGAAAAAAGATGGCTTTGGCAGCTTCATAATGACTAGATTGTATTGCACAAGGTATACAGGTGTGGTATGATACTACTTGTGACTTGGACGGCTTGCCGATTCAAGTTTGAAAACGATGTTCCGCTGCAATGAAGAAAGAGGACATGAGCATCTGTTGGAAGGAGTTGAAAACGATGCAACAATTGATTGAAGAAATCACAAAAGAACAATTACGCACTGATCTTCCTGCGTTCCGTCCTGGTGACACTTTACGTGTACACGTGAAAGTTGTCGAGGGTACTCGTGAGCGTATCCAGATCTTTGAAGGTGTTGTAATTAAGCGTCGTGGTGGTGGAATCAGCGAAACTTTCACAGTTCGTAAGATCTCTTACGGTGTAGGCGTTGAGCGTACATTCCCTGTACACACACCAAAAATCGCTAAGATCGAAGTTGTACGTCACGGTAAGGTACGTCGTGCGAAACTTTACTACCTACGTGAACTTCGCGGTAAAGCGGCTCGTATCAAAGAAATCAGACGATAATGATATCAAAAGAAAGAGCTTGTTACCTGTAACAGGCTCTTTTTTTGTACAATGTATAGAGACAACCGTTAGAAGAGAGAAGGTGCACATATGACAATTCAATGGTTTCCAGGCCATATGGCAAAAGCAAGACGGGAAGTCACAGAAAAACTAAAGCTCATCGACATCGTATTTGAATTAACCGATGCAAGAATTCCGATGTCCTCTAGAAACCCAATGATTGAAGAAATCCTCCAAAACAAACCGAAAATTATGCTTTTGAACAAAGCAGATAAAGCAGATCCTCGTATGACAAAAGAGTGGCAGGCACACTTTGAAGCGCAAGGTGTACGGTCACTTGCCATTAATTCTGTCGATGGACAAGGGTTAAATCAAATCATTACGACATCAAAAGAAATCTTAAAAGAAAAGTTCGATCGAATGAAAGCAAAAGGTGTTAAGCCGCGTGCCATTCGAGCTTTGATTATTGGAATTCCCAATGTCGGCAAATCAACGCTGATCAATCGGTTGGCAAAGAAAAATATTGCGAAAACAGGAGATCGACCTGGTATTACGACGTCACAGCAATGGGTGAAGGTAGGAAAAGAACTTGAACTGCTCGATACCCCCGGAATTCTCTGGCCGAAATTTGAAGATGAACAAGTAGGTCTTAGGCTGGCCGTCACTGGAGCGATTAAAGACTCTATCATCAACTTGCAGGATGTCGCAGTGTATGCGCTCCGCTTTTTAGAAGAGCACTATCCAGAGCGGTTAAAAAAACGCTATGATTTAGCAGAAATACCTGAAGATACAGTTGAGCTGTTTGATGCCATTGGCACAAAACGCGGCTGTCTGATGAGTGGAGGATTCATTAATTACGACAAAACGACCGAAATCATTATTCGGGATATTCGAACGGAAAAATTTGGTCCCCTCACTTTTGAGAAGCCTGAAAGCTAAAAGACACGCAGCTCATGCGGGTCTTTATTTTTTGCGAAAAACTGCCGATATAAAGAAGGAGGCTGCGGAAAAGCCAATGTACACGGTCAAACAAATAAAAGAATTAATAGAACAACATGCTGACGACGAGTCATACATTCGTGAACTATTGAAAGACGATACAAGAAAAAGTGTCCATAAGCTGATGGACAAATGGAACAAAGAGAGAGAAAAGCAGCAAGAACTACGTGCAGCATGGAAGCAAATGCTGCAATTTGAAACCAAAGCAAGAGCGCAAGGATACAATTGTATTGCAGGCATAGATGAAGCAGGAAGAGGACCACTTGCTGGCCCAGTTGTTGCGGCAGCTGTGATATTAAAAGAGGATACCGTCCTACTCGGTTTAAATGATTCAAAACAGCTATCTGAGAAAAAAAGAATGACCTATTATGAGCTCATTCAAAAGGAAGCACTCGACATCGGCATCGGCATTGTTGATGCGGCAACGATTGACGAAATAAATATATACGAAGCATCAAGACTGGCGATGGTGAAGGCTGTAAAGCAGCTCACTCACACACCTGATTATCTACTCATAGATGCGATGACGCTCCCGCTTCCTACTCAACAGGAGAATATCATCAAAGGAGATGCTAAAAGCGCATCCATCGCAGCTGGTGCATGTATTGCCAAAGTGACAAGGGACAAAATGATGGAAGAGTATGGACGCCAGTACCCTGAGTATCAATTTGAAAAACATAAAGGGTATGGAACGAAAGAGCACCTGGCTGCCATTCAAACACATGGCGCCACACCTATCCACCGGTTATCATTTGCACCAGTGAAATCTGTTATTTCATAAATATTTTGACACAAGGAGGCTGCCTGTGATGACAAGAGTTGAAGATATACATACTGCACTGAATAGTCGGCTGAATACAGCAGAATCTGTTCCGCTTAACACGGAAGGAAAGGAAAATATTCACCGGCTCATTCTCGGCAAAGTACTGAAAATGCTTGGGGATGATACAGCACTTGTTCAAATAGGTTCGACCAAAATCAAAGCGCAGCTAGCGGCTCAGCTAAAAGCCGATTCTTTCTACTGGTTCCAATTAGAACAAGAAGGTGGAGGCAGTCTGAGTAAATTAAGACCTGTTCAGCAATTTGACCAAGATCCTAAAACATTAAAGGATGCCGCAGCTAAACTACTAGAAGGTCTGTCGCTTAAAAATGGACTTGAACAAATGTTAACAGCTACAGCCTTTTTAAAAGAAAAACCGGTCATCAACGAAGCAGAGTTAAAAACGGCAGTAAAATGGATTGAACAACTTCAAGGCGCGGATATCAAAAAAGGCCTGCAAGCACTTCTTTTTGCTTTAAAGAAAGATTTGCCGATTCAACAAGGAGTACTCCAATCAATATTAGCGATGAAATCCCCCTCTACACTTCATCAGGATGTGACAGCACTGCTAGATCGATTAACACAGCTTCCGAAGCAATCAGAAGCCACACAGGCTCTTACACAGGCCGTTCGTACGGTTGTAAATGCTGAGACAACTGTTCATGCAGAAAAGCTCTTATCGGTGCTTCTAGGAGCAAAAGAAGGTCAAACGAAGCAAGGAGAAAGCTTGCAGCAGGTGCAGCCTCATGTCAATCCGGCTCAGCAAACAAAGCAGAGCCAGCCCGCCGCTATACAAGGGCGACAGGTGGATACAGTGAATCAGAACAGCGTGCAGCAATTATTAAGTCCAAAACAGCTCCCGCTTCAGCAAATAGAACGCATTCTGACAAGCATCACAAAGCAAGGCACAGACGGACAGCAGCAGCTTGATGTAAAACAACTCACATCACTGGTTCAAGCAGTCCAGCAGGCAGGGCCACAGGCTGACGCAAAGGCAGCCGTGCTTCAAAAGGAATTTCCGTTTCTTTCAAAAACAGAGGCGAACGCATTGGCAAAGGTCATTCAGCAGACTGAACCAGCATTAAGCAATAAAACCGATGTACTCGATTTACTGATGACGATGAAAAAAGCGATAGGTGTACGAGATGAAATTGGGATGCTGAAATTACTGGAAAAGGGCAGCCAAGATGTCAAAAGCCAAGAGCTTCACCAATTAAAGATGGTTTTAAATGATGCAAGGCAAGCTGATGTTCCGGAACCCGTAAAAAAAGAAATGGATCAATTATTCCATAGATTAAATGGGCAGTTACTAGTGCATCAGGAAAACCAAACAGTTAGTCAAATGATGGTTTCTTACCCTCTTTTCTCAAAACATAGTGTTCAAGATTTAACCTTTATTCTAAAAGGGCATAAGAAAAAAGATGGCTCTATTGATATTTCTCAGTGCCGTTTAATGTTTTATTTAAACATGGAGAACTTAGAAGAAACGTTAATAGACTGTACGATTCAGCAAAAAGTGATGTCAATTACAGTCGAGACGGCTCACGAACTTCAAGGGACCATTAATCCAATGATTCCAGCTGTTCGAGAGAATTTAAATGCCCTAGGGTATAGTTTAACGGGGATTACAGCGAAAAAGAGAGAAGAGCCAATTGATCCGTCTGACTTTCTAGATGAACACTTTCATAAAATCAGCGAGAAAGGGCTGGACTTACGAGTATGAAAGATTCAAAACCGCTTAGAAGAGCGGTCGCTCTACACTATGATGAAGAAAAACAAAAAGCGCCAAAAGTCGTTGCAACAGGCAGCGGCTATGTGGCTGATCATATTATTGAAGAAGCCCAAAAAGCTGGCGTCCCTATCCAAGAAGACCGTAATTTAGTAGAACTGATGCGCCACTTAACGCTCGATGAGGAAATCCCAGAAGCGTTATACGATACTGTAGCAGAAATATTTTCATTTATCTATCGGTTGGATCAAAAAATGAAAAAATAAGGTAAAATAAGTGTTTTGACTGAAAAATTTATATTTTTAATAAAATAAAAGTTTGAATGTTTAGAAGGATTTTACGATTTTACATAGAACCCTAGACATTCTCTTTTTTATTCTTTAAAATGAAAGCGCAGTCTATTTTATAATTTTTGTTTCTACATATGTTGGGAGGATGGGAAATGAATATCCATGAGTACCAAGGAAAAGAAATCCTAAGAAAATATGGGGTTTCAGTTCCAAATGGTAAAGTAGCATTTACACCTGATGAAGCAGTGAAAGCATCAGAAGAGCTAGGAAGCTCTGTATATGTCGTAAAAGCACAGATTCATGCAGGCGGCCGTGGTAAAGCAGGTGGGGTAAAAATTGCAAAAACAAAAGATGAAGTGAAAGGGTTTGCAGAGGAATTGCTCGGCAAGACACTTGTCACACATCAAACTGGGCCTGAAGGGCGTGAAATAAAACGCTTACTTATTGAAGAAGGCTGCGATATTCAAAAAGAGTACTATGTAGGACTCGTTTTGGATAGAGCGACATCAAGAATTGTATTGATGGCTTCTGAAGAAGGCGGTACTGAAATTGAAGAAGTAGCAGAAAAAACGCCAGAAAAAATCGTGAAAGTGGTCATCGACCCAGCGATTGGTCTCCAAGCCTATCAGGCGAGAGAAGTTGCGTTTAAAATTAATATTCCAACAAAATTAGTTGGTCAAGCTGTTAAGTTTATGACAAGCCTTTACAATGCGTTTATTGAAAAGGATTGTTCAATTGCCGAGATAAATCCTCTTGTTGTAACAGGTGATGGAAAAGTCATGGCACTTGACGCAAAATTAAACTTTGATAGCAATGCCTTATATAGACAAAAAGATATATTAGAATACCGTGACCTTGATGAAGAAGATCCAAAAGAGATTGAAGCATCTAAATATGACCTAAGCTACATTTCTCTAGATGGGAATATTGGCTGTATGGTGAATGGAGCAGGCCTTGCGATGTCTACAATGGATATCATCAAGCATTACGGCGGGGACCCTGCAAACTTCCTTGATGTTGGCGGCGGTGCAACTGCTGAAAAAGTAACGGAAGCATTTAAAATCATCTTATCTGATCAAAATGTCAAAGGGATTTTCGTGAACATTTTTGGCGGCATCATGAAATGTGATGTCATCGCAGAAGGTGTTGTTGAAGCGACGAAACAAGTCGGCTTAACATTACCACTCGTTGTACGTCTTGAAGGAACAAACGTTGAATTAGGGAAGAAAATCCTGAGTGATTCAGGCTTAAATATCACTTCTGCTGAGTCTATGGCTGACGGGGCAGAAAAGATTGTATCTTTAGTCAAGTAGAGCAGAAAGGCAGGGAACCTAAATGAGTGTATTTATTAATAAAAATACGAGAGTAATTGTTCAGGGGATTACCGGTTCAACCGCTTTATTCCATACAAAACAAATGATTGAGTATGGAACAAATATCGTTGGCGGTGTCACACCTGGAAAAGGTGGAACTGAAGTAGAGGGAGTTCCTGTATTTAATACTGTATCTGAAGCAGTACAGACAACTGGAGCAAATGCTTCTGTTATCTATGTACCAGCACCATTTGCAGCAGACGCCATTTTAGAGGCTGTTGATGCAGAAGTGGATCTAGTGATTTGTATCACAGAACACATTCCAGTTCTGGATATGGTTAAAGTGAAACGCTATATGGAAGGTAAGAAGACAAGACTTGTTGGACCGAACTGTCCTGGCGTGATTACACCTGAAGAATGTAAAATTGGCATCATGCCTGGCTACATTCATAAAAAAGGTCATGTTGGTGTTGTGTCTCGTTCTGGAACGCTTACATATGAAGCGGTACATCAGCTTTCAGAGGCTGGTGTTGGTCAATCAACAGCTGTAGGAATTGGCGGAGACCCTGTCAATGGCACGAACTTTATTGATGTATTAAAAGCCTTCAATGAAGATCCTGAAACGCATGCTGTGATCATGATTGGTGAAATCGGTGGTACTGCTGAAGAAGAAGCAGCTGAATGGGTAAAAGCAAATATGACCAAGCCGGTTGTTGGCTTTATTGGCGGTAAAACAGCGCCTCCAGGAAAACGTATGGGACATGCTGGTGCCATAATTTCTGGTGGTAAAGGAACTGCTGATGAAAAAGTAAAAACAATGCGTGAATGTGGAATTGAAGTGGCAGAGACACCATCTGTCATGGGAGAAACCTTAATTAAAGTGTTAAAAGAGAAGAATCTCTTCGAAGCTTGTAAAACGCATTAATGACACAAGAAGACTTGTTCTTTGACAAGTCTTCTTCTTTCTATCTTAAACTGGAGGAATGGTATGTACAACGTGTCCGAAAGAATGATTTTTCACCGCTTAAAAGGCCTCATCTCACCCTCTTTGTTAACAAAATGGTGGAAAGTCGATCCTGAGCTATATATAAATGAAGAAACACATCATTTCAAACAGGATCGATCATTACAAAAGATCGACTTTACCCGCTTACAACAAGCTGAAGAAAATGAATTCCCCATTTTTCAACACATCGTTCAAGCCTATTTAAAGCAAAATATTCACATGGTTCCCATCACATCACCTTTATATCCCAGCTCACTAAAACACATTTATGATCCTCCCCCAGTATTATTCCTAAAAGGAAACGTTACCTATTTAAATGAAGAAAAAAGTTTAGGTGTAGTAGGTACACGAGTGCCATCCTCTTATGGAGAAGCGTGCGTGAAGAAACTTGTTGGAGAACTTGTAGAGGAAGATTGGATGATTGTGAGTGGTTTAGCAAAAGGAATTGATGGACTTGCACACAAAGAGTGCATAAGAAAAAAAGGAAAAACGATTGGTGTTGTAGCTGGCGGCTTTCAACATGTATATCCAAAAGAACATGTGCAAATGGCTCAATATATGGGAGAACATCATTTACTGTTGTCAGAGCATCCGCCTTATATCAAACCAGAAAAATGGCATTTTCCAATGAGAAACAGATTAATTAGTGCCCTGACAAGAGGAACCATCGTGGTCCAGTGCAAAGAAAAGAGCGGTTCGCTTATTACAGCCTACCAGGCATTAGAGCAAGGAAAAGAAGTGTTTGCTGTTGCAGGATCGATCTTTGATTCTAATTCTATAGGTCCAGCTAGACTGATTCAGCAAGGTGCCAAGCTTGTTCATTCAACGAAGGATATTTTAGAGGAATTCTCCTTGAGTGGTGTTCAATATACTGAACTCCCATAAAAATATCGTTTGACAAAAGACATCGGAATATTTAATAATAGTGAGGATTTAAGTTTACACTTTGTTTTTCGTGTTTATAATGATGTTCATCATAAAGAATTTTTAACGATTGCCTGTTAGATAGGTGCAATTAACATAAATATAAATTTGTGAAATGGATAAAGAGAGAACACCTCTTAAGGGGGATTTTGAGTATGGCTGATTATTTAGTCATCGTTGAGTCGCCAGCAAAGGCGAAAACGATTGAGCGTTATTTAGGAAAAAAGTATAAAGTAAAGGCTTCAATGGGGCACGTAAGGGATTTACCGAAAAGTCAGCTTGGTGTTGACACTGAGCATGACTTCGAACCGAGATATATTACGATTCGAGGAAAAGGTCCAGTCTTAAAAGAATTAAAAACAGCAGCGAAAAAAGCAAAAAAAGTATATCTCGCAGCTGACCCCGACAGAGAGGGAGAAGCGATTGCTTGGCATTTAGCCCACAGCCTTGACCTTGACCTCTCTTCAGATTGCCGCGTTGTCTTTAACGAGATTACAAAAGATGCAATTAAAGATTCCTTTAAACATCCACGTATGATCGATATGGACTTGGTTGATGCGCAGCAGGCAAGACGAATCTTAGATCGTCTCGTTGGATATAAAATCAGCCCAATTTTATGGAAGAAAGTCAAAAAGGGCTTAAGCGCCGGTCGTGTTCAATCAGTTGCACTCCGCCTGATTATTGACCGCGAGAATGAAATTAATGAATTCAAACCAGAAGAATACTGGACAATTGATGGTACCTTCCTAAAAGGGAAAGAAAGCTTTGAAGCGAGTTTCTTTGGCGTAAATGGCAAAAAACATCCGCTAAAAACAAAAGAAGATGTAAAAGAAATCCTTTCGAAATTAAAAGGAAGCAAGTTTTCTGTTGAAAAAGTGACGAAAAAAGAACGTAAACGCAACCCAGCTGTTCCGTTTACAACATCTACCTTACAACAAGAGGCAGCGAGAAAACTAAACTTCCGTGCGAAGAAAACGATGATGATTGCACAGCAATTATATGAAGGAATTGATCTTGGTAAAGAAGGTACAGTAGGTCTCATTACATATATGAGAACGGACTCGACACGTATTTCCAATACGGCAATTGAAGAAGTATCTGCTTTCATTGATCAAACGTATGGCAAGAATTTCTTGAATACAACAAAACGTACTGCCAAAAAGAACGAAAATGCACAGGATGCTCACGAAGCCATCCGTCCGACTTCTACGCTAAGAAAACCAGCAGATGTCAAACACGTGCTAAGCAGAGATCAGCTTCGTCTTTATAAATTGATTTGGGAACGTTTTGTGGCAAGCCAAATGGCACCAGCTGTTCTTGATACAATGAGTGTGGATCTTGAAAATAACGGGCTTACTTTCCGTGCAAATGGAAGTAAGGTGAAATTCCCTGGATTTATGAAAGTATATGTTGAAGGGAAGGACGACCAGTTAGAAGAAAAGGACAAAATGCTTCCTGATCTGAAAGAGGGAGATACCGTTCTTTCAAAAGATATTGAACCAGAGCAGCACTTTACGCAGCCGCCTCCACGCTACACTGAGGCTAGACTTGTCAAAACCCTTGAAGAGCTAGGTATCGGCCGCCCATCGACGTATGCACCAACATTAGATACCATTCAAAAGCGCGGCTACGTGGCACTTGATAACAAACGGTTTATTCCAACAGAGCTTGGAGAGATTGTGCTCAACTTAATTATTGAATTCTTCCCTGAAATCATTAACGTAGAATTTACTGCGAAAATGGAAAAAGAACTTGATAGCGTTGAAGAAGGTACGATTGAATGGGTACGCATTATCGACAGTTTCTATCAAGATTTTGCAAAACGGGTAGAAAAAGCAGAAGCAGAGATGCAGGAAGTTGAGATCGAGCCTGAATACGCCGGAGTTGATTGCGAAGAGTGTGGTCATCCAATGGTGTACAAAATGGGGAGATACGGTAAGTTCATGGCATGCTCTAATTTCCCTGACTGCCGTAACACAAAACCAATTGTCAAAGATATTGGTGTCAAATGCCCGACTTGTCACGAAGGAAATATCGTTGAACGGAAATCTAAGAAGCGCCGCATTTTTTACGGTTGCGATCGTTTTCCAGAGTGTGAATTCGTCTCTTGGGACAAACCAATTGAAAGAAAGTGTCCAAAATGCGAAAATATGCTTGTAGAGAAAAAGCTGAAAAAAGGCATTCAAGTTCAATGTGTGAACTGTGATTATAAAGAGGAACAACAAAAATAGCGGTGAGCAACCTTGTTCACCTGCTTTTTTATGTCATCAAATAGAACTTACGAAATAGGAGAGTTGTACAATGAGTCAATTTGTAAATGTGATCGGAGCAGGTTTAGCAGGAAGTGAAGCGGCATGGCAAATTGCCAAGCGCGGAATTAAAGTTCATCTGTATGAAATGAGACCTGTCAAACAAACACCAGCTCACCACACTGATAAATTTGCGGAGCTCGTATGCAGTAACTCATTGCGTGCGAACGCTTTAACAAACGCAGTAGGTGTACTAAAGGAAGAAATGCGTCATTTAGATTCAGCAATCATCGCAGCAGCAGATGAAAGCTCGGTTCCTGCTGGTGGAGCGCTTGCAGTAGATCGTCATGAATTTGCAGCTAACGTCACAGACCGCGTGAAAAATCACCCGAATGTGACGGTCTTTCAAGAAGAAGTGCAAAGCATTCCAGAAGGTCCGACGATTATCGCAACGGGTCCTCTAACATCAGAAGCACTTTCAAAAGAATTAAAATCCTTAACAGGTGAAGAGTATTTATATTTCTACGATGCAGCAGCGCCGATCCTCGAGAAAGACAGCATCGATATGGATAAAGTGTACTTGAAATCACGTTATGATAAAGGGGAAGCGGCTTATTTAAACTGTCCGATGACAGAAGAAGAATTCGATCGTTTTTATGAGGCGCTCATTTCTGCTGAAACTGTGCCGTTAAAAGAATTCGAAAAAGAAATCTTCTTCGAAGGCTGTATGCCCATTGAAGTCATGGCCAAAAGAGGGAAAAAAACCATGTTGTTTGGCCCGATGAAACCAGTTGGACTTGAAGATCCAAAAACTGGGAAAAGACCTTACGCTGTTGTTCAATTAAGACAGGATGATGCAGCAGGTACTTTATATAATATTGTTGGGTTCCAAACACATCTAAAATGGGGCGATCAAAAGGAAGTATTCCGTTTGATCCCAGGTCTTGAAGAGGCAGAGATTGTTCGCTATGGTGTGATGCACCGTAATACATTTATTAACTCGCCAAGCCTTCTAAAACCGACGTATCAATTTAAAAATAGAGACGACTTATTCTTTGCCGGACAAATGACTGGTGTTGAAGGATATGTTGAGTCCGCGGCTTCAGGACTAGTGGCTGGAATCAACGCAGCTCGTTTTGTTAAAGGAGAAGAGCTTGTGACACTTCCAGAAGAAACAGCGATTGGCAGTATGGCTTACTACATCACATCAACAAACAAGAAAAGCTTCCAGCCGATGAATGCAAACTTTGGCTTGCTGAAAGATCTTGGCGTTCGAATTAAAAACAAACAAGAGCGCTATGCAGAGTACGCTAAACGCGCAATCGAAACTATTCAAACTATTTCGAAATCTCTGTAGTAAAACATTGCACGGGAAGCAAGATATGTGATACCATTTAAAAGCCTTAAAGAGGTGTAAAAATGACAGAGAAACAGCGTCTTGTCCACTTATTCATTGAATATTTGCAGATTGAAAAGAACTATTCAGCTTTAACGATCTCGGGTTATACTGAGGCGATTGAAGAGTTTGTCAGATTTATGAACATTCAAGGAATAGACGGTTTTGAAGAGGTATCCTATCAAGATACGAGAATTTATTTAACAGAAGCTTATGAAAAAGGCCTTACAAGAAGAACGATTAGTAAGAAAGTCTCTGCACTTCGCAGCTTTTATAAATTTTTATTAAGAGAACAGCTTGTGAAAGAAAATCCTTTTTTACTCGTTAGCTTACCAAAGCAGGATAAGCGAATTCCTTCATTTTTGTATGAAGAGGAGCTAAAAGAGCTATTTACAGTTTCTGATGTAAATACACCGCTTGGTCAAAGAAATCAAGCCATTTTAGAACTTCTTTATGCAACAGGTATGAGGGTCAGTGAGTTATGTTCATTAAAAGAATCTGATCTTGATTTATCGATGGATACAGTGCTTGTTCATGGGAAAGGCAGCAAACAACGGTATGTACCTTTCGGCTCTTATGCACATGAAGCGCTCTCCACATATTTAGAGGATGGAAGGCAGAAGCTGAAAGTGAAGGGAAAGGATCGTGCTGATTCACATGTGTTTTTGAATCAGCGCGGAGCTCCTCTTACAGACAGAGGCGTTCGATTCATTCTAACTGAATTAATGAAAAAGGCGTCTGGCACATTACATATCCATCCTCACATGTTAAGGCACACCTTTGCTACGCATCTTTTAAACGAGGGAGCGGATTTAAGAAGTGTTCAAGAACTTCTCGGTCACTCAAATTTATCATCAACACAGGTGTACACACATGTATCAAAAGATTCTTTAAGAAAAACGTACATGTCTCATCACCCAAGGGCTTTTAAACGATCCTAAAAGGAGGTTTTTTCATGTCATCATTTCATGCAACCACAATCTTTGCCGTTCAACATAAAGGAAAAAGTGCGATGGCTGGAGACGGTCAAGTCACTTTTGGGCAGGCTGTCGTTATGAAACACACAGCAAAAAAAGTGCGCCGTCTTTTCGGAGGCAAAGTACTCGCAGGTTTTGCTGGTTCAGTTGCAGATGCATTTACACTCTTTGAGAAGTTTGAAACGAAGCTTGAAGAATACGGTGGTAACCTAAAACGAGCAGCTGTAGAACTGGCGAAAGAATGGCGAAGTGACAAGATGCTCAGACAGCTTGAGGCCATGCTGATCGTCATGAATAAAGAAAGCATCCTGCTCGTATCTGGAACAGGAGAGGTCATCGAGCCAGACGATGGCATTTTGGCTATCGGGTCAGGCGGTAACTACGCGCTTAGCGCCGGGAGAGCACTCAAAAAACATGCAGGTGACCATCTCTCAGCTCGAGAGATTGCAAAGGCGGCTCTTGAAACGGCCGGAGAAATCTGTGTCTACACGAACGATCAAATCACTTTAGAAGAGCTTGAATAGAAAGGACATGAGACGTATGGAGAAAAAGCCGTTCACCCCAAGAGAGATAGTTGAAAAGCTCGATCAGTACATTATTGGTCAGCTTGATGCGAAAAAAGCAGTGGCGGTGGCTTTAAGAAACCGTTACAGAAGAAGTCTTTTACATGATAAGCTAAAGGATGAAGTCGTTCCTAAAAACATCTTAATGATTGGTCCGACAGGTGTGGGGAAAACAGAAATTGCCCGCAGAATTGCAAGGATTTCTGGTGCACCTTTCATTAAAGTGGAAGCGACGAAGTTTACTGAAGTTGGATATGTCGGACGTGACGTAGAATCAATGGTCAGAGATTTAGTGGAAACAGCAATCAGACTAGTCAAAGAAGAAAAAATGAAGGATGTTCAAGAAGAAGCGGAAAAACAAGCAAACAAACGGCTTGTTCATCTACTTGTTCCTGGAAAGAAAAAAAGTCAGTCTGTGAAAAATCCTTTTGAGATGCTGTTTGGTGGTTCTGATGCTGATGAAAGTGATCGAGATCACTCAAGTGAAGAAGTAGAGCTTGAGTCGACGAGAAAACGCATTGCGCACCAGCTGGCGATGGGTGAACTTGAAGACCATTACGTCACGATTGAAGTTGAAGAGCAGCAGCCTTCCATGTTTGATATGCTTCAAGGCTCGGGTATGGAGCAAATGGGTATGAACATGCAGGATGCGCTTAGCAATCTCATGCCTAAAAAGAAAAAACGCAGAAAGCTGACCGTCAGAGAAGCGAGAAAAGCGTTAACTGCTGAGGAAGCTTCAAAACTGATTGATATGGATGAAGTCGGTCAGGAAGCCGTGCAAAAAGCAGAGCAGCAAGGAATAATCTTTATCGATGAGATCGATAAAATTGCCAAAAGCGGTGGTGCATCGTCTGCAGATGTTTCTCGTGAAGGGGTTCAACGTGATATTTTACCGATTGTAGAAGGTTCCACTGTGATGACGAAGTATGGGGCTGTGAAAACAGATCATGTTCTATTTGTAGCAGCAGGCGCTTTTCATATGGCGAAACCCTCGGATTTGATTCCAGAGCTTCAAGGACGCTTCCCAATCCGTGTAGAATTAGATAAATTAAGTATAGAAGACTTTGTGAAAATCTTAACGGAACCAGATAACGCGTTATTAAAGCAATATAAGGCTCTACTTGAAACAGAAGGTATATCTCTTGAATTTTCTGACGATGCTATTCATAAGATTGCCGAAGTGGCTTATCACGTCAATCAGGAGACGGATAACATCGGTGCAAGAAGGCTTCACACCATACTTGAGAAGCTGCTAGAAGAGCTCTCATTTGAGGCGCCTGATATTACGATGGAAACAGTGACCATTACCCCTCAGTATGTAGAAGAGAAGCTAGGAAAGATTGCAAATAATAAAGACTTAAGTCAATTTATACTTTAACAAATGAATAAAGTAATCTAGGAGGATCATTATTATGGCGTTACTACAAAAAACAAGGATTATTAACTCGATGCTGCAAGATGCAGCGGGGAAGCCGGTTAATTTCAAAGAAATGGCAGAAACATTGAGAGATGTCATTGATTCAAACATTTTCGTTTTAAGCAGAAGAGGGAAACTTCTTGGCTACTCCATTAACCAGCAGATTGAAAATGCACGTATGAAAAAAATGTTGGAAGATCGTCAGTTCCCTGAAGAATATACAAAGAGTCTATTCAACATCCCTGAAACATCTTCAAATCTTGACATCAACAGTGAGTATACAGCTTTCCCGATTGAGAACCGTGATTTATTCCAATCAGGTTTGACAACGATTGTACCAATCATCGGAGGCGGAGATCGCTTAGGGACGTTAATCCTTTCTCGTTTGCAAGATACATTCACAGATGATGATTTAATTCTTGCTGAATACGGTGCAACAGTTGTTGGAATGGAGATCCTTCGTGAGAAGTCAGAGGAAATCGAAGAAGAAGCAAGAAGTAAAGCAGTTGTCCAAATGGCGATTAGTTCTCTTTCATATAGTGAGCTTGAAGCCATTGAACACATCTTTGAAGAACTTGATGGCAACGAAGGGCTTCTAGTGGCAAGTAAGATTGCAGACCGTGTAGGAATCACTCGTTCAGTGATCGTAAACGCACTGCGTAAGTTAGAAAGTGCAGGCGTTATTGAATCACGTTCTCTTGGAATGAAGGGAACATACATCAAAGTATTAAACAATAAATTTTTAATTGAACTTGAAAATTTAAAATCTCACTAATCAGAAAACCCCTTTTCGGCCGAAATAAATGTTGAAAAGGGGTTTTTTGTATGAAAAAAGAGGATTTGTCCGAAAAATGACACTCTTTTTCCCAAGAAACCCCTTACAATTCTGTAGTGCTTTGAATCTAGGCCTTTATACCTATTCGTAAAATAGATATATATTACGAGTTTTTTTTACAATTACATCATAGACTTTAATCCTATTATTTCTTACAATGAACATATGGTTTTACAAATCTCGACATGATTAAATGGAATGAAATACATATGATTGGAGGTATATGGTTTTGGATATATTTTCTGGAACGATAAGCAACCTTGAGAATGCCTTGGGCAGAGCGAATGTTAAGCAAAAAGTCATAAGCAATAATATCGCGAATATAGACACACCGAACTACAAGTCTAAAAAAGTTGCATTCCACGACATGCTAAATGATGCGTCAATCAAATTAGATGCTAAAAAAACATACCAAGGTCACATTGATTTTTCTAAAACAGGGTCTAATTATTCAGTTGTTTCGAGTAACCGTACTTCTTATCAAGAAAACGGAAATAATGTCGATATTGATCAAGAGATGAGTGAACTCGCTAAAAACCAAATTCAGTATAATGCGTTGGTTGAAAGAATGAGCGGAAAGTTCAATTCTCTTAAAACAGTTTTGACAGGAGGTAAGTGATGTCGATTTTTTCAGGCGTGAACGCTTCGGCCTCAGCATTAACAGCACAGAGGCTCAGAATGGACGTTGTATCCTCTAACCTTGCGAATATGGATACAACAAGAGCTAAACAGGTTGATGGCAAGTGGGAGCCTTATAGACGCAAGCTCGTCACATTACAGCCGTCAGGTGAATCATTTTCATCTATATTGAACTCAAGCATGAATTCGAGCGGCAAATTAGGAAACGGCGTCAAAGTAACAAAAATTACTGAAGACGAAACTCCATTCAACCTTCAATATGATCCTACAAATCCCGATGCCAATGAAAATGGATATGTTCAAACACCAAACGTTGATCCATTAAAGGAAATGGTTGATCTCATCAGCAGCTCAAGATCATATGAAGCAAACGTGACTGCGCTGAATGCGAATAAAAGCATGCTGATGAAAGCTTTAGAAATAGGAAAGTAAGGTGAAAAGAATTGGTTAACGCAATATCTCCTTTCCAGCTTCAAACCGCTCAGCAAGCAAGTGAATTGACGAATGCATCGTCTGTGCAGGCGGCTGCACCTAAAAGTCAAACGAATTTCTCTGATGTGCTGAAGAATTCCATTGAGGCATTAAATCAATCACAGCTGAAATCAGACCAGTATACGAATGCTCTCGCACAAGGGAAAGATGTCAATCTCGATGAAGTCATGATTGCTTCACAAAAAGCGAGTGTGACACTCACAGCTGCAACCGAGTTTCGGAATAAAGCAGTCGAAGCGTACCAAGAGATTATGAGAATGCAGATGTAGGAGGTGCTGGTGGACAAAAAATAGACTGAATGGAATGACCGGGGGTTAAGATGAATCGTACTTTAATGCAATTAAGAACAAAAACAGTTGAGTTTTGGCGAAATCGATCAAAATTACAAAAAATACTCATGATTGGCGGCGTAGCTGCCCTAGCAATCATTATTACGGTTGTTAGCATCTTTGCTTCTTCTGAAAAAATGGTTCCGTTGTTTAGAGATTTGTCTGAGGCAGAAGCAGGACAAATCAAACAGGAACTGGATGGCAAAAACGTTAAATCGGAACTTGCAAATAACGGAACGACGATTTTAGTTCCAGAAAAGCAAGCAGACACTTTAAAAGTAACACTTGCATCAGAAGGACTTCCTAAAACAGGGAATATTGATTACTCCTTCTTTGCGAACAATTCCGGCTTCGGTTTAACAGATAATGAATTTGATGTTCTGAAAGTAGACGCAACTCAGACAGAACTATCCAATCTGATCAACACGATTGATGGGATTAAAGATTCAAAGGTTATGATTAACCTGCCAAAAGATTCCGTTTTTGTTGGAGAAGAGCAAAGTAATGCATCAGCATCAATTGTGCTGCAAGTTCAACCAGGCTACACGCTTACTCAGCAACAAGTAAAAGGCCTTTATCATCTTATTTCAAAAAGTGTGCCGAATTTAAAAACAGAAAACATTGTCATTATGGACCAAGATTCCAACTACTATGACTTAAACAGCAGCTCAGATTCCTATGCAAGTGGAATGGATGCACAGCAGCAGAAAAAAGAGGAGATTGAAAAGAATCTTCAACGAAAAATTCAACAGCTGCTTGGAACGATGATGGGTCAAGAGAAAGTTGCCGTATCGGTCACTACAGACATTGATTTTACTGAAGAAAAAAGAAAAGAAGATCTTGTCGAACCAGTTGATCAAGAAAACATGCAAGGAATTGCTGTCAGCGCTGAAAAGATTGCTGAAACTTATTCAGGCAATGGCGCAGCAGCTGGAGGCACCGCTGGAACAGGTGACGATGATGTCACAAATTATCAAGGCGCCGATGGAACGAACGGAAGCGGAGATTACGAAAAGAGCGAAGATCGTATCAATTATGAAGTCAACCGCATTCATAAAGATATCAAAGAAAGTCCTTATAAAATCAGAGACGTTGGCATTCAGGCACTGGTTGAACCGCCTACTGCAAACGATCCGAATTCATTAACTGCTGAAAGGCAGGATGATATCAAAAAAATTCTTTCAACCATCATCAGTACATCGATTGATAAAGAATACACAAACGGTCAAGCGCTCACTCAAGCTGACTTAGATAACAAAATCGTTTTATCTGTATCAAAATTAGACGGTAAACAGCAAACGGCAGCAGAAAACCCTTCAAACAATATTCCAATTTGGGTTTATATTGTTGGCGGTGTGCTACTACTCGCCATTATCGCTCTCATCATTCTTCTCGTACGTAAGCGAAGAAAAGAAGAGGAAGAAGAGTTTGAGTTTGATGAACGTACACCAATTCATGTTCCTGATATCGATACTGAGCCAGAAACAGAAGAAATGGTGAGAAAAAATCAGCTTGAAAAAATGGCAAAAGATAAACCAGAAGACTTTGCTAAATTGCTACGCAGCTGGCTGTCCGAGGATTAGGAGGAATACACATGTCGAGAAAAGATCCAAATCGACTAACAGGCAGACAAAAAGCAGCAATCCTAATGATTTCCTTAGGGCTAGACGTGTCAGCATCTGTATACAAACATCTGTCTGAAGACGAAATAGAAAAATTAACATTAGAAATTTCCAATGTACGAAGTGTAGATACTGCTAAAAAAGATGAAGTCATCGAAGAGTTTCACAGCATTGCCATCGCGCAGGACTACATATCACAAGGCGGCCTTATGTACGCAAGACAAGTGCTTGAAAAAGCGCTTGGTGAGGACAAAGCGGACAGCATCTTAAATCGCTTAACATCCTCACTTCAAGTGAAACCATTTGATTTTGCTAGAAAGGCTGACCCAGAGCAAATTTTAAACTTTATCCAGCACGAGCATCCACAAACCATTGCGCTCATTCTTTCCTACTTAGATCCAGTACAGGCTGGACAGATTTTATCTGAGTTAGGCGAGGAAGTACAAACTGAGGTTGCAAGAAGAATTGCTTTAATGGATCGCACATCTCCAGAGATCATCAATGAGGTGGAACGTATTCTTGAACAAAAGCTTTCTTCAACCTTTACGCAAGATTATACCCAAACGGGCGGAGTCGAAGCGGTAGTCGAAGTACTGAATGGTGTAGACCGTGCAACGGAGAAAACCATTTTAGATACACTGGAAATTCAAGATCCTGAGCTTGCTGATGAAATTAAGAAACGTATGTTTGTCTTTGAAGACATTGTTACTCTTGATAGCAGAGCCATTCAGCGCGTGATTCGAGATGTTGAAAATGACGATTTACTACTTGCACTCAAAGTGGCAAGCGAAGAAGTCAAAGAAATTGTCTTCCGCAACATGTCGCAACGTATGGTCGAAACGTTCAAAGAAGAAATGGAGTTTATGGGACCTGTCCGGCTTAGAGATGTCGAGGAAGCACAGACTCGTATTGTCAGCATCGTAAGACGACTTGAAGAGGCTGGAGAAATCGTCATAGCTCGAGGTGGAGGAGACGATATCATTGTCTAGGATTATCAAACATGAAACATCTGTTATTCCTGAACAAGGCCGTCAAACCATTCCCTTGCAGCAAGTGGAATTCAAAAGAGAACATCACGAAGAAGAGCTTGTCAACGAGACAGAAGCATCTCAGCTTGTATTAAGTGATGCACAAGATGAAGCAAGCCGTATTTTAGAACAAGCAAATCGTGAGCTGGAACAAACAATGGCTGAAATCAATCAGCGGCGAGCTGATTTTGAAGCAGAAAGAGTACAGCTCATTGAAGAAGCGAAACAAACAGGATATCAAGATGGTTTTCAAAAGGGCGAAGCAGATGCGAATTTACAGTATCAATCGATTCTTGATCAAGCGAATGACATTGTCAGCCTTGCAAAGCAGGACTATGAAGCAAAAATCGAAAGCTCTGCTGAAGAAATTGTCGAACTTGCGTTTGAGCTCGCTAAACGAGTATGGAATGCAGCTGAGGACACAAAAGAACAATTTTTAACGCTAGTGAAGCAGGTCATTTCAGAAGTGAAGGAATATGACGATATTTCCATCTATGTCGACCCTGCACATTACGAACATGTGATGGAATATAAAGACGAATTAAATAGAATCCTTCAAAAGAATACACATCTTGCCATTTACTCGGATGAAAAAGCACCAAAAGGTACTTGTTACGTCGAAACAAGCTTTGGAAAAGTGGAAGCGAGTGTTGATACCCAAATGAATCAGTTAAAAGAAAAGTTATTAGAAGTCATTGATTCAGGTGATCACAAATGAACATAGATGTGCTAAAAGAAACGATTGAAACCGCCGATCCCTATAAACGTTTTGGTAAAGTCAATCGAGTTGTTGGACTGATGATCGAGTCCAAGGGGCCAGAAAGCTCAATCGGTGATGTATGTCTTATTCACAAAAAAGGGAGTAAGAATCATCCGATCAAAGCAGAAGTCGTTGGCTTTAAAGATGAAAACATTTTGCTCATGCCCTACGTAGAAGCCTCTAACATCTCACCAGGCAGTCTTGTTGAAGCAACAGGTGAGTCGTTAAAGGTCAAAGTAGGAACAGGTTTAATCGGGCAGGTTGTTGATGCCTTCGGTGATCCACTGGACGGCAGCATGCTTCCTAAAGGACTTGCACCTGTCTCAACAGAACAATCTCCTCCAAACCCGATGGACAGACCGCCTATTCGTGAAAAAATGGGCGTTGGTGTCAGAGTGATCGACAGCTTGCTCACAGTCGGCACTGGTCAAAGAATTGGCATATTCGCAGGAAGCGGTGTTGGTAAAAGTACCTTGATGGGGATGATTGCCAAGCAGACAGAAGCGGACCTCAATGTCATTGCACTTGTTGGAGAGCGTGGACGTGAAGTTCGCGAGTTTATCGAAAAAGATTTAGGAGCTGAAGGACTGAAGCGTTCGATTGTTGTTGTCGCAACTTCAGATCAGCCCGCACTGACAAGATTAAAAGCAGCCTATACTGCAACAGCTATTGCCGAATATTTCAGAGACAGAGGCAAAAATGTCATGTTTATGATGGATTCTGTCACAAGGGTCGCCATGGCACAGCGGGAAATAGGACTTGCAACCGGTGAACCGCCAACAACAAAAGGATATACGCCTTCAGTGTTCGCTATACTGCCAAAATTGCTAGAACGAACTGGTACAAATCAACTTGGTTCCATCACAGCGTTTTACACAGTGCTTGTTGATGGTGACGATATGAATGAGCCGATCGCTGATACAGTGCGGGGGATTTTAGATGGCCACATAGTACTTGATCGTGCACTGGCCAACAAAGGACAGTTTCCAGCTGTCAATATTCTGAAAAGTATCAGTCGTGTCATGAGTAATATCGCAAGTCATGATCACAAGGAAGCGGCTAACCGGTTCCGCCAGCTTTTATCCACATATCAAAACGCTGAAGACCTCATTAACATTGGAGCATATAAAAAAGGCTCCTCTAAAGATATTGATGAGGCCATGCAAGCTTACCCACAACTGATTTCATTTTTGAAGCAGGACGTTGAAGAGGCTGTATCGATTGAAGACAGCGTGAGGATATTGCTCAGTTTGATGAATAGAGAGGATTGACAAAAACAGTGAGATATCAATACAAATTTCAAAAGCTCTTAGAATTGAAAGAAAGTGAAAAAGACAAATCACTCGCAGCGTATCAACAATCCGTTTCGGCATTTGAGCAAGCCGCTGAAAAACTCTATGAAAATATGAGTAAAAAAGAGCTAATGGAAAAGAGCAAAGAAGAAAAGCTGAGAAGTGGGATGAGTGTTCAAGAAATGCGTCATTATCAGCAATTTGTAACGAACTTAGATAACACCATTCATCATTATCAGCAGCTTGTGATCATGAAACGCCATCAAATGAATGAAAAACAATCTGATTTAACTGAAAAAAATATTGAGTTTAAAAAGTTTGAAAAAATGAAAGAAAAGCAATTTGAAAAGTTCTCCCTTGAACATAAGGCAATTGAAATGAAAGAAATGGATGATATCTCTATCAGCCAATTCATGTTTCAAGGACATTAGGAGTCGAGATGAATGCCTAAGAAGGAAAAAACAAAGGAATCAAGCGGCGGCGGTAAATTTCAATGGATCTTGTTTATTGTCATTATCCCATTGGTTGTGCTTGTGATTGTAACGGGCACAATCCTTTATATGGCAGGTTATGATCTAAAGAAACCGCTCCAAAACATTCCAGGGATTAGCAGCTTGGTTGGATCAGATGACACATCAAAAACGTCATCTTCAAATAACGATCAACGTGATACAGAGTTGAAAGCGTTGAAAAAGACGATTAAAGAACAAGAGAATGAACTTGAAATTGCTCAAAAAGACTTGAAGACAAGTGATGAAGAGATTAAACGATTGAATCAAAAAATCAATTCACTTGAAAAAACATCTGATAAAGAGAACACGTCAGCAAGTGACAGTTCATCAAACAGTACATCATCAAGTAATAACGCATCAGGATCTTCAACTGATTCGTCAGCATCTTCTAATCAGCAATCAAAAGGAAAGATCGCCAGCATTTATGAAAGCATGGATGCAGGGAAATCTGCCAAAATTCTATCAGAGCTAAGTGATAAAGAAGCTTTGAAGATCCTTGAAGAGCTGAGTAAAAATAAGCTGACGGATATATTAGCAAAACTGACACCTCAGAAGGCAGCAACGTTCACGAAGGAGCTTGCCAAAAAAGAAGAAAGTGAAAATGGAGGTGGACAATAAGTGAAGCTATTGGACATTGGAGCCTTACAGCAATCTTCCCAAGGTCTCTCGGGACTAAAGGGAGAGGGGGCAGTATCTGCTCGCGGCCTGTTTAAACAATTGTTAAATGGCGCAGGTATTCAAAGTGGTCCAGCTATTTCTCAGCCAGCGGAAACTACTCTATCCATGAATGATGCGATGCAAATCATTGAAAAATGGATGCAATCACCTGAAGAAGAAATAGATGGAGATCTTCTTGCGGCACTTCAGGCGCTGCAAGGTCAAAAGCTTGAGGGGGCTGACTTAAAGTCACTTGAAGAGCTATTTCAAAAGATGGAATCGGTTATCTATGGCGATCAGGATGAGAAGCCAGTTGCTGAACATAGTGAACAGCTCATACAAGTCCACTTTTTCTTATATCAAATACTGAATCAGCAGCCGGTTAACTTTGATGCAAAACTTGTACAGGATATTCAAGCAAAAGGTGAAGATTTCATCAAGTTTCTAACGAAAAACGGAGCAGATGAAAAGCTCATTCAACAAGTAAAAGAGCAGTTCTTCGCGCAAGGATCGGCACCTAAGCTGAATAATATGTCGCAAAGCGAGCTGAAACACTTTAATCAGTTAATCGATCATATGATGGCGAATGCGAAAGGGTCAGATAAAGAGTGGAAAATTTCCTTAGGAGAGTTAAAAGAAATGGTTGCTCCAAGGCAAGAATCTTCCTTCTCATCTCCAGCAAAAGGTGTTGCCTCACTTGAATGGCTCATGAAAAAAGAAGTCACCAAAGGTCAAGGCACTACGGCACCTGCTTCTGAAAAAACAATCACCCATACGCTGCTTCCAGGGCATAAACAGTTCTTCCAACTGCAATCAGCTGCTCCTGTGCAGCAGACGCAAACAACTGACGAAAAGCCAGGCACGGTTGATCAGCAGATTTTAAATACGTGGAAACAAATGAAGTTCACACCATTTGGCAATTCAAGCGGACGGTTTACCGTACGATTAAATCCAGAAAATCTAGGGTTTATTACCATCCAGCTAACGAAACAAAACGGGATGTATGCGAGTAAAATTACAGCTTCAACGCAAGCAGCAAAAGAGCTGCTCGAGCATCATCTGCCGCAGCTCAAGCAGGCACTACCGAATATGTCGGTTCAAGTTGACCGTTTCCATATACCGCTTCAGTCAAATGAGCAGCCGTCTTTTGGACAATTTAATGAGGAAGGCAAGCAGCAGCCATCAAAAGGACAAAGTTTCCAGCAGCCTGATGAACAGGAAGCTGAATTCCAAGATGTACTAGATGCGCTTGTTGGATCAGAAGAAGAAGAGGAGGAGATCTAATGGCAACTGTTGATGCGACGAATAGAACAGCCGCACAAGCGGACACTTCTTCAAACGCAGCAAAGAAAACAGATACACTTGGCCGAGATCAGTTCTTGAAAATCTTACTTACGCAGCTTCAAAACCAAGATCCGACAAACCCGATTGATGACCGTGAGTTTGTCACACAGCTTGCAACATTTTCTTCTTTAGAACAGCAAATGAATATGAACGAATCTATCACTCAAATGAATCAGATCATGTCTACATTTGTTGCACACCAAGATCCATTTACGACATATGTAGGCTGGATTGGTAAAGAAGTAGCGGGCAAACAAGATGATAAAGACATATCTGGCACTGTGAAGTCTGTGAAAAACATAAACAATGAATACTTCCTATATTTAGAAGATGGAACGAAAATCAGCCCATGGGATGTTACAACTGTTGGAGAAAAATCGTAAGCAAATCGAGGAGGAAAATAAATGTTACGCTCACTTTACTCAGGAATTAGCGGAATGAAAAACTTCCAAACAAAATTAGATGTTGTAGCCAATAACGTGGCCAACGTCAATACACATGGATACAAAAAAAGCCGTATCACTTTTAAAGATATGGTCAGTCAAACCATTGCAAGTTCTGGTGGACCGACGAATAACTCTGGTTCAATCAACTCAAAACAAGTTGGTTTAGGATCAGCTTTATCTTCTATTGATAAAATCATGACATCAGGTTCTTCTCAAAATACAGATCAACCTTATGATTTCTATATCAATGGTGATGGGTTCTTTCGTATTCAGAGCCAAGGAGAAATTCTTTATACACGAACTGGGAATTTCAAGCCTGACTCAGAGGGTAGCTTAATTACTCCTGATGGGAACTACCTGCTTGGAATGGATGGACAAAAAATAACGATTCCAGCAGGCGTTTCAAGTGTAAGTGTTGGTCCTGATGGAACGATTTCGGTAGTTGAAAACAATGTATCGAGAACAGTGGGACAAGTATCGCTCGTATCTTTCCGTAATGCAGGAGGATTAGACAAAGTTGGTGACAACCTTTACCGCCAAACGTTAAGTTCAGGTGCACCAAGTAATCCAATCGTTCCTGGTGAAGAAGGAACTGGCGTGGTCCAAACAGGTAAACTTGAAATGTCAAACGTTGATTTAACAGAAGAGTTTACCGAAATGATTATCGCACAGCGTGGATTCCAATCGAATGCAAAGACGATCACAACATCTGATGAAATTCTGCAAGAACTTGTGAATCTGAAACGATAGGAGGTAGGGGGAGCGGTTTATCGCTTCTCTGCTTAATATGATTGAAGTGACAAGATTAAATGGCAAAGGATTTATGCTCAACGCTCTCCATATCGAGCAAATCGAAAGCTTTCCAGACACGACCATTACACTCGCCAATGGAAAGAAATTCGTTGTGAAAGAAGATGAAGAGCAGCTTCAGGAGAAAATCATTTCTTTCTATAGAAAAATCCAAGTCATTTCATTGAATCAAGGAATAGAGGAGTTTGAATGAAGAAGAAATTAGTCGTAGTAATGCTAATCATGATTATTGCTATCGTCGGAATTGGAGCAGGTATTGTCTTTCTGGTGAATGGGTCAGACGAAGCAAAAGCAGAAAAAGAGCCAACAGCAGATGAAGTCGTAAAAGCTTCTGTTGAAATTCCTGAGATTGTGACCAATTTAAAATCTGAAGGAAATGCGGTTAAACTTGTACTAAATATTGAAACTGATTCAGAAAAAGCCAAAGAAGAGCTTGAAAAAAGAAGCTTCCAAGTGAAAGATGCCGTGATTGACATTTTATCAGACACGAATGCAGATGAACTTGATGGCAAAAAAGGCAGAGAACATTTTAAAACACAGGTCAAAAACAAAGTGAATAACTATTTGCAAGATGGCAAGGTGAAAGAAGTTTATATAACCTCCTTTAATCTGCAATAGAGGCGATTAATTGACACGATGGAGGTGAAGAAATGTCAGGAGAAGTGCTTTCCCAGAATGAGATCGATGCATTATTATCCGCCATATCAACAGGCGAAATGGATGCAGAAGAGCTGAAAAAAGAAGAAACGACGAAAAAAGTGAAAGTGTACGACTTTAAACGTGCATTGCGCTTTTCAAAAGACCAGATTCGAAGTTTAACAAGAATTCATGATAACTTCGCTAGACTGCTTACCACACACTTTTCAGCGCAGCTAAGATCATATATTCAAATTTCTGTCAGCTCGGTTGACCAAGTGCCATATGAAGAATTTATTCGTTCGATTCCTAATATGACATTATTAAACTTATTTTACGTCAGCCCGCTTGAAGGAAGAATCATGCTTGAAGTGAACCCAACGATTGGCTATGCCATGATGGATAGGCTGATGGGCGGGATTGGCATTAGTCATAATAAGACAGAATCACTGACAGAAATCGAAACAAAGATTATCTCAAACATGTTTGAGGGAGCTTTGGAAAACTACAGAGAAGCGTGGCAGTCCATAACCGACATCGAGCCAGAAATGGCAGATTTCGAGGTAAATCCCCAGTTTGTTCAAATGGTGTCACCAAACGAAACAGTTGTCGTCATTTCTCTTAATACACAAATTGGTGAGGTAAGCGGGGTTATTAACCTCTGTATTCCTCACGTAGTATTAGAGCCTATTATTCCGAAGCTGTCTGTACACTACTGGATGCAATCTGAACGAAATGAACCGAAACAAGAAGAAACAAAGGCCATTGAAAAACGGATTATGACGGCGAAAATACCGGTAGTCGCAGAGCTTGGACAATCGGAAATGACGGTGGAAGAGTTTTTGAATTTGGAAATTGGTGATTGTATTGCCTTGGACAAACCAGTAAATGCGCCTCTTACTGTTATGGTCGGAAATAAACCGAAATTCTTGGGACAGGCCGGCCGCGTGAATCGGAAACAGGCGATTCAAATTCTAGATCACGACATAAGAGGTGAAGAAGATGGAGAATAACGGAAGTAAATTATCACAAGATGAAATCGATGCGCTCCTTAAAGGAGGCAGCAATGACGATATAGAGCCTGATACACTCCTTTCTGCAATGGAACAAGATGCCATTGGGGAAATCGGAAATATATCATTTGGAAGCTCTGCAACAGCACTTTCAACCCTATTAAGTCAAAAAGTGGAGATTACAACTCCAACTGTCACAGTGATTCAAAAAAGCAAGCTGAATGAGGAATTTCCTCATCCGTATGTCGCGATTGAAGTGAATTATACGGAAGGCTTTAGCGCTAGTAACCTGCTTGTCATCCAGCAAACCGATGCGGCAGTCATTGCGGATTTAATGATGGGCGGAGATGGAACAAATGCTGACCCGTCGTTAAGTGAAATTCACTTAAGTGCAGTACAAGAAGCGATGAACCAAATGATGGGTTCAGCAGCGACGTCCATGTCAACAGTCTTTAATAAAAAGATTGATATTTCTCCGCCTCGCGTTGAGTTGCTTGATGTGAAAGAAGGAGAAGGCACAGACCGCATTCCAGCTGAAGAGATGCTTGTCAAAGTGTCCTTTAGATTAACAATAGGTGAACTCATAGATTCAAATATTATGCAGCTTTACCCTATTACGTTTGCGAAAGATTTGATTGCAGAATTAACAGACCCAGCGGAAGAAGAGCCGGTTCAAGAAGCACCTCAGAGTGCACCTGAACCACAGCAGGCTGCTCCGCAAGCACAATCTGCTCCTATGCAGCAATCGGCACCGCCGAAAAGACAGGCGAAGCCAAAGCCGGCAGAACCAGTCAATGTGGCGCCAGTTGAATTTGAGGCATTTAGTGAGCCTCAGCATACAACAAGTCAGCTCGGTAATCTTGATATGCTGATGGATATTCCACTTTCCATTACAGTGGAGCTTGGAAGAACGCAGCGCAGTGTGAAAGAAGTACTTGAACTTTCCGCTGGAAGTATCATTGAACTGGACAAACTTGCAGGTGAGCCAGTCGACATTCTGGTCAACAAACGAATCGTCGCCAAAGGAGAAGTTGTTGTCATTGATGAGAACTTTGGTGTACGTGTGACTGACATTTTAAGTCAGTCAGAAAGACTTTCTAATTTAAAATAAACAAACATATAGGGAGAGAATAAGTAAATGGCTACTAAGGTATTAATCGTAGATGATGCAGCATTCATGAGAATGATGATTAAGGATATTCTTGTAAAAAACGGATTTGATGTAGTAGGAGAAGCAGAAAACGGCGCACAAGCTGTTGAAAAATTTAAAGAAACATCTCCTGATCTAGTCACAATGGATATCACAATGCCAGAAATGGACGGGATCACAGCATTAAAAGAAATTAAACAAATCGATGCTTCTGCAAAAATCATTATGTGCTCAGCGATGGGACAACAATCAATGGTTATTGATGCCATTCAAGCAGGTGCAAAAGACTTTATCGTGAAGCCATTCCAGGCAGACCGTGTACTTGAAGCAATTAATAAAACGTTAGGCTAAAAAAGGGTGTAAGACTTGTTGAAAAAACGTTTGATATGTATAGCAATGATCAGTTTTATGCTTTTCTTGACAGCGCAGCCAGCCTCACTGTTTGCTGAAACAAAAGATCCTGAAAATGGCACAGTGAATGACTGGCTCAAAGATGAGAAAGAAAGCAAAAAGGATACAGAAAAGAAAACCACTGACAATCAAACGAATCCGGCAGAAGAAGTTCCCTCTTCTTCTGTCTCCATTATGGATTTTGTCAAAATGATTGGTGCCTTACTTTTTGTCATCCTGCTCATTTACGGATTGGTGAGATTTGTTGGAAAGCAAAACCGCTTACTCAAGCCATTTCGCTATGTTGAAAATATTGGCGGAACGACGGTTGGTCAAAATCGTTCAGTTCAGCTGATCAAAGTGGGCAAACGAGTATTAGTTGTCGGCGTAGCAGACTCAATCCAGCTGCTAAAAGAAATCGATGATGAACAAGAATGCGAAGCGATTGTGAAACAATACGAAGAAGCGATGGAAAGTAAGACTGACTTACCGAAAATGATGCAAAAATTAACATCGCAAGTGAAGAAACACGATCAGCCGACCACTTCTTCTTTTTCAGCCAATTTAAAGGCGCAGCTAGCCGAATTGAAAAAGACCCAATCAGAAGTCAGAAAGAAAGGCCCGAAACAAAATGAATGAGTTTATCGATTTATTTAATTCCAGTGGCGCAGGGAATATTAGCACATCTGTCCGTCTTCTTTTATTGTTAACTGTATTTTCAGTTGCACCAGGCATTCTTATTTTAATGACCTGTTTTACACGGATTGTGATTGTTCTTTCGTTCGTTAGAACATCACTTGCAACCAACTCAATGCCGCCAAACCAAGTGCTTGTAGGACTTGCTTTGTTTCTCACATTTTTTATTATGGCACCCACATTCTCAGAGATTAATAAAGAGGCACTCACGCCGCTTTTAAATGATGATATTACGTTAAATCAGGCCTATGAAAAAGCCGAAGTGCCAATTAAAGAGTTTATGAGTAAACATACGAGACAGAAAGATTTGGCTTTATTTCTTAGTTACGCAAAAATGGATACCCCTGAATCGATTAAAGATATTCCCTTAACGGCGATGGTACCAGCGTTTGCAATTTCAGAATTAAAGACGGCATTTCAAATTGGTTTTATGATTTTTATTCCATTTTTAATTATTGACATGGTGGTCGCAAGTGTCCTGATGTCGATGGGGATGATGATGCTTCCGCCGGTTATGATATCGCTCCCTTTCAAAATATTGTTATTTGTATTAGTTGATGGATGGTATTTGATTGTTAAATCTTTGCTGCAAAGCTTTTAGAGTAGGTGCTTAAAACATGAGTTCAGAATTTGTCATTACGATGGCTGAAAGATCAGTGTATGTTGTATTACTTGTCAGCGGGCCGCTTCTTGCGCTCGCACTAATCGTGGGACTAATTGTCAGTGTGTTTCAGGCGACAACCCAAATCCAAGAACAGACGCTTGCGTTCATTCCAAAAATTGTTGCAGTGCTCATTGGACTTGTTGTGTTTGGTCCTTGGATGCTTTCAACAATTGTGTCATTTACAACAGAGCTGTTCTCGAATTTAGATCGATTTGCAGGTTAATCAGAGATGTCAATCATAGAATTATTTCCTGCCTTTCTTCTCGTTTTCATTCGGATCACCGCTTTTTTTGTGACAGTGCCGCTATTAGCGCATCGAACGATACCAGCAGTTCACAGAGTTGGTTTTTCACTGTTTTTGGCTGTCATTAGTTTTAGCACCATTAAAGAACCGCCAGCACTCGATATCGACGGTCTTTACATGATGCTTGCCGTGAAAGAAGCAATGGTCGGACTTCTGCTTGGACTGATTGCATATATCATGGTGTCCGCAGTTCAAATTGCCGGCTCATTCATCGATTTTCAAATGGGTTTTGCGATTGCCAATATTATTGATCCACAAACAGGGGCGCAAACGCCGCTGATGGGGCAGTTTTTTTATACGGTTACCTTGCTACTGATGCTGGCAACAAATGCACATCATTTGCTGCTTGATGGAATCTATTACAGTTTTCAATATATTCAAGTTGATCAGTATGCGCTGAACTTCGGCAGTGAATCCTTTGCTTACTTTATTGCAAAGAGTTTCAACCAAATGTTCATCATAGCCTTTCAAATCTCAGCACCTGTTGTGGCTAGTTTGTTTTTAGTCGATTTGGCATTAGGAATTGTGGCACGTACAGTTCCGCAAATGAACGTATTTGTCGTTGGACTGCCCATTAAAATGGGCGTGAGTTTTATTATGATCATCATTTGTATGGGTGTCATCTTCGGGGTCGTCCAAAATACATTTGAAACGATTGTGCTCACCATGAGGAATTTCTTAGCATTGGTCGGTGGTTCGTCATGACGACAAGACTTAGACTCGACTTGCAATTTTTCGCAGGTGAAAAAACAGAAAAAGCAACACCGAAAAAGAGACGGGATTCACGTAAAAAAGGGCAGGTTGCCAAAAGTACCGACGTCAATACAGCCATCTCATTTCTACTAATCTTTTTATCATTCTTTTTTATTGGGCCTTTTATGAAAGAGCGTATTATTGCGCTCATTGAACGTTTTTATTCAACAACGATGCTAATGAAGGTTAGCACATCTAATATTCATCAACTATTTGTGGAATTGCTTCAGGAAACAGGACTCCTCCTCATGCCAATCCTTGGTGTTGGTATGCTGGCAGGGATCATTAGTAACTATTTGCAGGTTGGCTTTCTCTTTTCGACAGAAGTAATCAAACCGAAATTAGAAAAACTCGATCCAATCAAAGGGTTTAAACGAATATACAGTATTCGAGCCCTCGTAGAGCTATTAAAATCCATTTTGAAAATTGGTTTAATTGGTTTTGCGACATTTATTGCACTTTGGATGCACTTTGACGATATCCTGAGGCTTCCTTTATTAACAGCAGAGGAAACTCTTCATTTCGTGGCAAATATGACCTTGATTATGGGTCTATATGCAGCAGGTGCTCTCATGATCTTAGCAGGGCTTGATTATATGTATCAGAAATTTGATTATGAAAAAAACTTACGGATGTCTAAACAAGACATCAAAGATGAGTATAAAAAATCAGAGGGTGACCCGCTCATAAAATCAAAAATTAAACAGCGGCAAAGGGAAATGGCCATGAGACGGATGATGCAGGAAGTCCCAAAAGCGGACGTCATCATTACAAACCCGACCCACTACGCAATTGCCTTGAAATATGACGAAGAAAAGATGGACGCGCCGTTTGTTGTGGCAAAGGGAACAGATATTTTGGCTTTGAAAATTAGAACAATTGCGAAAGAACATGATGTCATGACTGTAGAGAACCGGCCACTCGCCCGCGCCCTCTATGATCAAGTGGATATCGACCAAGCGGTGCCGGAAGAGTATTTTAAGGCGATCGCAGAAATTTTGGCTTACGTATATAAAACGAAACAAAAGATTTTATGAATTTTTGGTTTTAAAAGGAGAGAACAGGCATGTCAGCAAGAGATTTATCTGTTTTATTCAGTGTTATTTTAATCGTGGCGATGCTGGTCATACCATTTCCGCCCATCCTATTAAGTATTTTAATCATTATTAATATTTCTCTTGCGCTTATCGTGCTTCTCACCACAATGAACATGCAAGAACCACTGCAATTTTCCATTTTTCCATCTTTGCTTTTGCTCTTAACACTGTTTCGTTTAGGGCTTAACATCTCTACAACCCGTTCTATTTTATCAACTGGAGATGCTGGTAAGGTTGTAGAAACGTTTGGATCATTTGTTGTTGGGGGCAATATACTCGTTGGTCTGGTTGTCTTCCTTATTCTGATCATCATTCAGTTTATTGTCATCACCAAAGGGGCAGAGCGTGTATCAGAGGTTGCGGCCAGATTTACACTCGATGCGATGCCAGGTAAACAGATGAGTATTGACGCAGATTTGAATGCAGGAATGCTGACAGAAAGTGAAGCTAGAAACCGCCGTGAAAAAGTAGCAAGAGAAGCAGACTTTTATGGTGCGATGGATGGTGCAAGTAAGTTCGTTAAAGGGGATGCCATCGCAGGTATTATCATCGTTATTATCAATATTATTTTTGGCATCATTATTGGGATGATTCAGCAAGGAATGTCAATACAAGAATCAGCTTCCCACTTTACTCTTTTAACAGTAGGGGACGGAATTGTTTCGCAGATCCCTGCACTTCTTATTTCAACAGCGACAGGGATTGTTGTCACGAGAGCGGCTTCTAACGGAAACCTTGGTTCAGACATTACGGGTCAGCTCTTTGCCTTCCCTGCCATGCTTTATGTCACAGCAGGTACGATCTTCCTGCTTGGATTGTTTACGCCAATTGGCGTACTTTTGACAGGGCCGATCGCAGGTTTACTTGCACTCGGTGCGTACATGATGTCGAAAAACAAACAGGATCAAGAAGAGATTGAAGAAGTACTGGAAGAACAGGCAGAGGTAGAAGAGATGAAAAGTCCAGAAAGCGTCATTCATCTCCTGCAAATGGATGCCATTGAATTTGAATTTGGCTACGGGTTGATCCCGCTTGCAGATGCCAATCAAGGCGGAGACCTGCTAGACCGAATTGTCATGATCAGAAGGCAGCTTGCTCTTGAACTAGGTCTTGTCATTCCAGTTGTCCGTATTCGAGACAACATTGCGCTGAACCCGAATGAATACAGGCTCAAAATAAAAGGGAACGAAGTGGCAAAAGGAGAGCTGCTGCTCGATCATTACTTAGCGATGTCTCCAACGCCTGATGATGATCCGATTGAAGGAATTGAAACAATCGAACCATCCTTTGGTCTGCCGGCAAAATGGATATCAGAAGCAGAAAAAGATCAGGCTGAAATGCTTGGGTATACAGTGGTCGATCCAGCATCTGTTGTGTCTACCCACATCACAGAGAAGATTAGACAAAATACCCATGAGCTGCTTGGACGCCAAGAAACGAAGCAATTAATCGATCATCTGAAAGAAAGTTATCCAGTTCTAGTAGATGAGGTAACACCGAATCCACTAGCAGTCGGGGATATCCAAAAAGTACTTGCAAAGCTTCTGAAAGAAAAGGTCTCCATTCGAAACCTTGTGACCATTTTTGAGACCCTTGCAGACTACGGAAAATTAACGACTGATACAGACTTGCTAACAGAGTATGTTAGACAGGCACTTGCAAGACAGATTACTGCACAGTATGCAAGAGAAAATGAATCACTGAAAGTCGTGACATGCTCAGGCCGAGTCGAAAAAGTAATTGCAGACAGCGTGCAGCAAACAGAGCATGGGAACTACTTATCGTTAGATCCAGAATCCTCTGAAAGTGTGATTCAATCAGTGGCGAGAGAAATTGAACAGCTTTCGCTTCGTCAGGAAACGCCGGTTCTATTATGCTCACCTCCTATAAGAATGTACGTCAAACAGTTGTTAGAAAGATATTTCCCAGAATTACCGGTACTATCTTATAACGAACTAGAAGCAAATGTGGAAGTACAGAGCATCGGAGTGGTGGATATCTAATGAAAATGAAAAAAATCACAGCGAATTCTATGCAGGAGGCAACGATCCAAATCAGGCAGCAGCTTGGGAAGGATGCCGTCATATTAAATTCGAAAACCGTTGTCAAACGAAAGCTGTTCGGTTTAAAGAAACAGCAAATGGTCGAAGTGATTGCAGTGCTGGATCAAGATTTTGAAGAAAGAGCCGGTAAAGGATTACAACCAGCAGCTGCGCCTATCCCGGTGTTACCGAAAAAGGAGCAGACTCAACACCTTACACAAGAGCTGCCGGTTGCTGCTCAAGCAGTCAAAGCAGCGCCTTCTCATTCTCAGCCTATAGAATATGCAAGAAACGAACGCCATGCCGGGATCTTACCGGATTCTCTCATGAAAATGGATCAAAAGCTAAAGGATCAAGGTCTTGATGCTGAGATTCGAGATGAGTGCTTAAAGGGTCTTTTAACAAAAGGTGCTGTGAAAGAAGAGCAGATTGAAAAAGAACTTGAAAAACTACTCACAGGGATGCTGCCGGCTCACACTTCTGATGAGCCGATGATTCGTTCGAAATACATTGTGTTGTTTGGTTCAACTGGTGCTGGTAAAACGACAACGATTGCAAAGCTGGCTGCGAAAACGGCTATTCAGCAGCAAAAGAAAATTGCTTTTATCACAACAGATACGTACCGGATTGCAGCGATTGAACAACTAAAAACATATGCTGAACTGCTGAATGCACCTCTTGAGGTTTGTTATTCAAGAGAGGACTTTGTGAAAGCACAGCAGACCTTTAAAGACTATGATCATATTTTCATCGATACAGCAGGCCGTAACTTTAAAGAAGAGGCGTACATCAAAGAGCTGACAGATATCATTCCATTTGATGAAAGCATTCAAAGTTTTCTCGTCATGAGTGCGACATCGAAATATCAAGATATGAAAGCCATGGTCAAACGTTTTGAACACGTTCCAATCGATCAATTTATTTTTACAAAAGTTGATGAAACAGACACGATGGGAACGATCTTTCAAATCATTGCAGAATCTCAAATCGGGCTCGGGTTTTTAACAAATGGTCAAAATGTACCTGAGGATATTCTTGAGAGTTCCCCCCTTGATTTGACAAGGATGGTCTTACAATGATGAAGCCTGACCAAGCCGAAGGTTTAAGAAAGCTTGTTCAGCAGAATCAACTGATTGTACCGAACTCTCTTCATGCGAATGGACAGGCGAAAACCATTGCTGTCATGAGCGGTAAAGGCGGAGTAGGTAAATCGAATTTGACGCTGAATATGGCACTGTCTATCGCAAGTACGGGCAAGCAAGTGCTCATCATCGACCTCGACTTTGGCATGGGGAATATTGATATTTTACTAGGGAAAACATCGACCAGCTCTATATTAGACGTGCTTGTTAGAAAAAAATCCTTCCAAGCGGCTATGACAAAAGGAACGGAAAATCTGTATTACATTTCTGGCGGAAGCGGGCTTGAGCAGCTGTTTTCTTTAGACAAAGATCAATGGTCGTTCTTTTTAGAAGAGATGGAGAAAATATTGAATGACTTTGATTGTATATTCTTTGATATGGGTGCAGGCTTGTCAAAAGATCAACTCCCTTTTGTCTTATCGGCAGGAGAGGTGGTCGTTGTGACAACGCCAGAACCAACATCCATCATGGATGCCTACAGCGCAATTAAGCACTTAGCCATTCATCAGTTTGAACAGTCTGTTCAAATCATCGTCAATCGGTGTAAAACCCCGTCAGAAGGGTCTGAAACGTACCGGAAATTAGCAGGAGTGGTGACGTCCTTTCTACACCGAAAGCTTGTGTTTGCTGGGGCGGTGCCTGATGACCCTGCTGTTCCTAAAGCAGTCACTGAACAAATGCCATTTTATATGAAGCAGCCTCATTCAAGGCTAAGTAAAACCATTAAAATGCTAGCTGAAACACTGTATCATCAGCAGATAAGAGAGGCACGGAGAGAGCAGCATACGTTTATAGATAAGTTGTCCTCTTTTTTTAAAAGGAGGAAGGTGGACTCATGATTAGAGTGCTTGTAGTAGATGACTCGGCTTTTATGAGAAAACTCATCAGTGATTTCCTAAGTGCCGAGCAAGAAATTGAAGTCGTCGGAACGGCGCGAAATGGAGAAGATGCCTTAAAGCGAATTAAGGAATTGAATCCAGATGTTGTCACACTTGATGTGGAAATGCCTGTTCTAAATGGAACAGAAGCATTAAAACAAATTCTGGCTGAACACGACCTTGCTGTGATTATGGTGTCAAGCCAGACGAAGCAAGGGAAGGAATTAACCATCCATTGCTTAGAACTCGGTGCTTTTGACTTTGTGACAAAGCCTTCAGGAAGTATTTCGCTCGATTTACACAAAGTAAGAGGTCAAATTGTAGAGCGGGTACTTGCGGCAGGCCTGTCTAGGAAACGTACTGAGAAACAAGTTTCTCCTAAGCCGTTCATGAAGCCGCCAAGTCCAATTCCAGCGGTCGCTCCCCGCCTGCAAGAAGTAAGAAGCGGTTCATCACTCCGAAAGATTATTTCAATCGGAACTTCTACGGGAGGGCCTAGGGCGCTTCAACGAGTCGTCACGAAGCTGCCAAAAGACATAGAGGCGCCGATTTTGATTGTGCAGCATATGCCGGCAGGATTTACGGCATCGCTGGCTACTAGATTAGATCATTTATCACAAATTACGATCAAAGAAGCTCAAGATGGAGACATCGCTAAAAATGGAGTGGCTTACATAGCTCCTGGTGGATTGAATATGTCACTTCATGAACAAGGGGCAGCTTTAGTGATCAGGCTGTCCCCAGAAGACACTGACAGCCGTCACAAACCTTCTGTTAACTATTTATTTGAATCCATCAGCAACATAAAAGGTTACGAGAAAATCGCTGTCATTATGACAGGAATGGGTAGTGATGGCACAGAAGGTGTCAAAAAAATGGTCGCAAGCGGTCATACAAAAGTCATTGCAGAAAAAGAAGAATCATGTGTTGTTTTCGGAATGCCTAAATCAGTCATTAAAGCAGGCCTTGCACATGAAACAAGGCATGTGGATGACATCGCACATGCAATTATAAGCTCCATGAAAAAAGAGAGGGCGTGAACACGTTGGATGTAAACCAATACTTAGATATCTTTTTAGATGAAAGCAGAGAACATTTACAAACTTGTAATGAAAAACTTCTTGAATTAGAAAAGAACCCAACAGACTTGCAGCTAGTGAATGATATATTCAGAGCCGCTCATACACTGAAAGGCATGAGTGCAACGATGGGCTTTGATGATATGGCTCAATTAACACATCATTTAGAAAACATGTTTGATGCCATCAGAAACGAACAAATGATTGTCACTCCTGAATCAATGGATACGATGTTTGAAGCACTCGATCACCTTGAAGCAATGGTCCAATCGATTGCAGAGGGCGGGGATGGAAAACGTGATGTCACGGAGATTAGTAAAAAACTAGATGTGACAGGAAGCCATGCAGAAACAGCATCTGCCGTTGAGACTGCTGAAGCATCATCAGCTGCAAGCGACCTAGACTATAACGAATTTGAACGAACAGTTCTTGATGAAGCGAGAGAACAAGGCTTTAAATGTTATGAGCTGAACGTGACATTAAGTGACGCATGCTTATTAAAAGCCGTTCGTGTCTATATGATTTTTGAAAGACTGAACGAAGCAGGAGAAGTTGTCAAAACGGTTCCGAATGCAGAACTTTTAGAATCAGAAGATTTTGAATCTGAATTCAGCATTTCTTACTTATCGAAACAGCCGATGGAAGAAGTGAAAAAAATCGTGACAGCGATCTCAGAGGTTGAACAAGTGGAGATTTCTGAAGTCTCTGCCTTTGAAGAAGCGGCTCCGGCTGAAACAAAAGCAGAGAAACCTGAGCAGAAAAATGAAGAAGTCGCAGCTCCTGCTGCTAAAGCGCCAGCAAACGATGCGCCAAAAGCAAATGGCAATAACGGTGCAGCTGCCGGCGGAACGAAAACGATCCGTGTCAACATCGATCGTCTAGATTCGCTTATGAACCTGTTTGAAGAGCTTGTCATTGATAGAGGACGTTTAGAACAGATTGCTAAAGAACTTGAAAACAACGAACTCACGGATACAGTGGAAAGAATGTCCCGTATTTCTGGAGACCTGCAATCGATCATCTTAAACATGAGAATGGTGCCTGTAGAAACGGTGTTTAACAGATTCCCACGTATGATTCGTCAATTGACGAAAGAGCTCAATAAGAAAATTGAACTGATCATTGAAGGTGCTGAGACAGAGCTTGATCGAACAGTGATCGATGAAATTGGCGATCCGCTCTTACACTTACTTAGAAACAGTCTCGATCACGGGATTGAATCACCAGAAGAACGTGTGAAAAAAGGCAAACCAGAAAAAGGAACTGTTCTTTTAAAAGCATATCATAGCGGAAACCATGTCTTCATTGAAGTAGAAGATGATGGCGGCGGGATTAACCGTAAAAAGGTCCTTGAAAAAGCATTAGAGCGCGGAGTTATTACAGAAAGAGAAGCGGAAACGCTTGAAGATCACCAAATTGATTCATTGATCTTTGCAGCAGGGTTCTCTACAGCGGATACGATTTCTGATATCTCGGGCCGGGGTGTAGGTCTTGACGTTGTGAAAAACAAGCTGGAATCATTAGGTGGTTCTGTGAGTATTAACTCAACAGAAGGTCAAGGCTCACTGTTCTCAATTCAGCTTCCACTCACATTATCGATCATTTCCGTACTTCTTGTGAAACTAGAGGAAGAAACATTTGCTATTCCGATTTCTTCTATTATAGAAACAGCTGTCATTAAGAAGAGTGACATCCTTCAAACGCATGATCGTGAAGTCATTGATTTCCGTGGATTTATCGTACCGGTTGTGTACTTGAAGAAACAGTTCAACGTACCAAATGCGAATGATTTAGAAGAAGAACTGCACATTATTGTTGTCCGTAAAGGAGACAAGCTAACAGCATTTGTGGTCGATTCGTTTATCGGTCAGCAAGAGGTTGTATTGAAATCACTTGGAGATTACCTACCAAACGTATTTGCGATATCAGGCGCAACAATCTTAGGTGACGGTCAGGTTGCACTCATCGTTGACTGTAATGCACTGATTAAGTAAAAAACAATAGAGGAGCGGTCTGAAATGAGTACAGATATCAAAACTGGCGAAAAGATGATTGTGTTTATCGTAAACAAAAAAGAATACGCCATTTCAGTATCAGAAGTAAAGTCCATTGAAAAATGGCAGCAGCCGACAAGAGTTCCTGGCGTTGCCCCTTATATATGCGGTGTCATTAATCTACGTGGTGTCGTGACACCTGTCATTGACCTTAGAGTGAGACTTGGATCAACTGACAACGAGATTACAGACGAAACAAGAATGATTATTGTACAAGTTGGTGACATTGAAGTCGGCTGGATTGTTGATGAAGCAAATGATGTCATTACTGTTCATCAGGAAGAGGTAGAAACTTCTACTGATTCAGCTGAAAAAGAAGGACTGTCATGGGTGACAGGAATTATTAAGCATGATCAGCGTCTATTCAATATCATTCATGCTGGTGCGGTCCTCGACAAGAGCGTGCAAGATGCACCTGTTCATTAAGGGGGATGTGAGATGAGCATTTTCAATGAAATTAAAGATGAACAGCTAGATATATTAAGTGAGGTTGGGAATATCGGAGCAGGCCATGCAGCGTCTGCTCTTGCCAGCCTATTGAATCGCAAAATTGATATGGCTGTTCCTTTTGTCAAAGTTCTCTCGTTTGAAGATTTAATGGATTTCTTTGGTGGAGCAGACCTTCCAGTTGCCAGTATCTTTTTGCGAATGGAGGGTGACCTTACCGGTTCAATCTTTTTCATTATGCCGTTTGAACAAGCTGAACAATTTGTAAGAGAGCTTGTTCAGGACCCAGCATTTGATATTGATACGATTCATGAACACATGCTAGGAACATCAGCGCTTCATGAGCTAGGAAATATTTTAGCAGGCTCTTATTTATCAGCACTTGCCGATTTAACAAAACTGCAGCTTCATCCAAGTGTTCCAGATGTCACGCTCGACATGTTCGGGGCTGTCATTAGTGAAGGATTAATGCAGTTTAGCCCTCTCGGCGATCAGGCGATTGTGATTGATACATCGATTTTTGATGATCAAAATCAGCAAGAGCTGAAAGGAAATATGTTTCTATTACCAGACTTTGAATCGTTTGAAAAACTGTTCAAAGCATTAGGTAACCTATAATGAACGTGCAGATTCCGGCAGTTGTAAAGGTTGGTATAGCGGATGTTCAGCTTGTGAAAACACCGGACCGTATACGGACATCCGGTCTCGGTTCTTGCGTAGGACTTGTCCTTTTTGACCAAGAAAAAAAACTGGCAGGACTTGTCCATGTCATGCTTCCAGACTCCTCTCTTTCAAAAGGAGCGGTAGAGAACTTGGCTAAGTATGCAGATACAGGTGTCAAGCATACAATTGATCTGCTCTTAAAAGAAGGAGCGCGCAAACATGCGCTAAAAGCGAAGCTTGCTGGCGGCGCAGAAATGTTTAAATTTAAGTCAACCAATGATCTGATGAGAATTGGACCTAGAAATGTATCAGCTGTGAAAGAACATCTGTCTCTTCATCATATCCCGATCATTAGTGAGGACACGGGCGGAAACAATGGACGCACGATTGAATTCGATCCGCTTACAACAGAACTTGAGATCCGCACTGTGAAACAAGGCATTATGAAGATATAACTAAGGAAGTATAGGGGGAGAAAGATGCAATCCTTAAATTACGAAGATCAGGCGCTATGGGCTAGATGGAAAGAGTGGAAGGACCCAGCTGCTGGAGATGATCTTATGCGCCGCTATATGCCGCTCGTCACATATCATGTTGGAAGAATTTCCATCGGTCTCCCGAAGTCAGTGCACAAAGAAGACTTGATCAGTCTAGGGATGCTCGGTTTATATGATGCCCTTGAAAAATTTGACCCCGGAAGAGATCTGAAGTTTGATACATATGCATCCTTCAGAATTCGCGGGGCCATCATCGACGGTCTTCGTAAAGAGGACTGGCTGCCTCGTACATCAAGAGAAAAAACAAAAAAAGTAGAAGCGGCAATTGAAAAGCTTGAACAGCGATATTTACGAAATGTGACACCAACAGAGGTTGCTGAAGAACTCGGCATGAGTGAACAAGATGTGGTCACAACGATGAATGAAGGGTTCTTTGCGAATTTGCTCTCGATTGATGAGAAGCTGCATGATCAAGAAGACGGAGAAAACGTTCAAGTCATGATTCGCGACGAAAAGACTGTGACACCTGAAGAGAAAATGCTGAAAGATGAATTAATTGAACAGCTTGCTGAAAAAATGACAGAGCTTTCGGAAAAAGAAAAGCTTGTGATTAGTCTTTTCTATAAAGAGGAATTGACGTTAACGGAAATTGGTCAAGTGCTTAATTTATCGACCTCCCGCATTTCGCAAATTCATTCAAAGGCATTGTTCAAGCTTAAGCATCTGCTTGATAAAGCCATTCAATCTTAAAGAGTTAGTGAGTGAAAAAATATGCTATGGCTGATTAGCTTTATGCTTCATGCTGCACTTATTTATTTTGTGATCATTTTATACACGAGAATGAATTCGCTGAAGGCAACAGAACAAAAGCAGCGAGAGCTTTTAGAAGAAACGGAAAATACCCTGGCTGCATTTTTGATGGAAGTCAAAGAAGAGAATGAAAAACTATCAAAAGCTGCAGCCACTTCCCCTGATTTTTCTGCTGAAGAGCTGAAATCGGATCTTCAGACACCAAAGCAGCCACAACCACCAATTGAATCCCAGCAATCGGTAGAAAGTGAAGATCCAGTTCCAGAGCACCTGTCGGCTCTCCTTAGCGAAGTTGAGGTGCAGGAAGAGAAGGTAAACGAACCCGTTTCAAGTCTCGAAACAGAAGCTTCTGCGCCTTCTGAAAGTGAAAGAGAAGAAACATTCGAGGATCAAGTAAAGGCCTTATATGATCAAGGGCTATCATTAGAAGAAATAGCGAAAGAATTAAAAACGGGCAAGACAGAAATCGAGCTTTTATTAAAATTTAGCGGAAAGCTGTAAAGGATTCTTGATTGTCAGTCCATCATGTGTTATATTATTTCTTGGTGTTAAATACACACGCTTAATGATTCGTATGAAGGTGCTGCCGTGGCGCAGTTTTATGTGAACATGACTTAAGCGGAGGAAAAAAAACCATTATATTAGGAGGCAACAACATGTCAGTTATTTCTATGAAACAATTGCTAGAAGCTGGTGTTCACTTCGGTCACCAAACACGCCGTTGGAACCCAAAAATGAAGCGTTACATCTTTACAGAGCGTAACGGTATCTACATCATCGATCTTCAAAAAACGGTGAAAAAAGTAGAGGAAGCTTACAACTTCACGAAAAACCTTGCTGCTGACGGAGGAAAAATCCTTTTCGTTGGTACGAAAAAGCAAGCACAAGATTCAGTGAAAGAAGAAGCAATCCGTTCTGGTATGTTCTATGTAAACCAACGCTGGCTTGGTGGAACGTTAACAAACTTTGAAACAATCCAAAAACGTATCAAACGTTTAAAAGATATCGAAAAAATGCAAGAAAACGGTACGTTCGAAGTTCTTCCTAAGAAAGAAGTCGTTCAACTGAAAAAAGAATTAGAACGTCTTGAAAAATTCCTAGGCGGAATCAAAGACATGAAGGGTCTTCCAGATGCACTTTTCATTATCGACCCTCGTAAAGAGCGTATTGCAGTTGCAGAAGCTCGTAAATTGAATATCCCAATTATCGGTATCGTTGACACAAACTGTGATCCAGACGAAATTGATGTTGTGATCCCTGCAAACGATGATGCAATCCGTGCTGTAAAACTTCTAACTGCTAAAATGGCAGATGCGATTCTTGAGTCTAAACAAGGCGAAGAAGAAGCTGTTGTAGAAGAAACGACAGAAACTGAAACAACAACTGCGTAACCTATTCAAAAGGTGATAAGAGGGAACTGCCTTTTATCACCTTTTTTTCACCTAGTAATCCGTGTTTTAACATAGAAGGAGGAAATGTAAAATGGCAATTACTGCTCAATTAGTAAAAGAACTGCGTCAAAAAACTGGTGCAGGTATGATGGACTGTAAAAAAGCGTTAACAGAAACTGATGGTGACATCGACAAAGCAATCGATCTTCTAAGAGAAAAAGGGATCGCAAAAGCTGCGAAAAAAGCAGACCGTATTGCGGCAGAAGGATTAACTCTTATTAAAACTGACGGCAACACTGGTGTTATCCTAGAAGTGAACTCTGAGACTGATTTCGTTGCGAAAAACGAAGGATTCCAAAATCTTCTTAACGAACTTGCTGATCATTTACTTGCTGCGAAACCTGCAACAATTGAAGAAGCACATGCTTCTAAAATGGAAAATGGTTCAACAGTTGAAGAACATATTACTTCTGCAATTGCGAAAATCGGAGAAAAAATTACACTGCGCCGTTTCTCAGTCATCACAAAAGAAGATAACGCTGCATTCGGTTCTTACTTACACATGGGCGGACGCATCGGTGTATTAGCGGTTCTTAACGGAACAACTGATGAAGAGCTTGCGAGAGACATCGCAATGCACGTTGCTGCTGTAAACCCTAAATACATTTCTCGTGACCAAGTGTCTGAAGAAGAAGCAAACCGTGAGCGTGAAGTATTAACACAACAAGCGCTTCAAGAAGGAAAGCCTGAAAATATCGTTGCTAAAATGGTAGAAGGCCGTCTAAACAAATTCTTCGAAGAAATTTGCTTACTTGACCAAGCATTCGTTAAAAACCCAGATGAAAAAGTGAAACAAGTTGTAGGTGCGAAAAACGCAACTGTTCAAACTTATGTTCGCTATGAAGTGGGCGAAGGTATCGAAAAACGTCAAGACAACTTTGCTGAAGAAGTCATGAGCCAAGTGAAAAAATAATGTTTGAAAAGCTCTCTGGGGCTTTTTTAGGGAGCACAAGCACTGTGTTCCCTATTTTTTAGAGGATATTGATTTACAAAAGACGGTTTCTTACGCATAATAAGAGACGGTATAGTTTACACTTGGAGGTTATCATGAGCAAACCGAAATATAATCGCATTGTACTGAAGCTAAGTGGAGAAGCACTAGCTGGTGATGCTGGAAATGGAATTAACCCAACTGTCATTCAATCAATTGCAAAGCAAGTAAAAGAAATTGCAGAACTTGATGTTGAAGTTGCAGTCGTTGTAGGCGGAGGAAACCTTTGGCGTGGTAAGACAGGCAGTGACTTAGGAATGGACCGGGCAACAGCAGACTATATGGGAATGCTTGCAACAGTGATGAATTCATTGGCATTACAAGACAGCCTAGAAACGCTTGGCATTCAGTCTAGAGTACAAACCTCTATCGAAATGAGACAGGTTGCAGAGCCATACATAAGAAGAAAAGCGATCCGTCACCTTGAGAAGAAACGTGTCGTGATTTTTGCTGCAGGTACTGGTAACCCTTATTTCTCTACTGATACAACAGCAGCACTTCGTGCAGCTGAAATTGAAGCAGATGTCATTTTAATGGCGAAAAACAATGTAGATGGTGTCTACAGTGCTGATCCTCGTACAGATGCGGATGCAGTAAAATATGATAAGCTTTCATATCTTGATGTACTAAAAGAAGGGCTTGCTGTAATGGATTCTACTGCGTCCTCATTATGTATGGACAATGACATTCCATTAATCGTCTTCTCTATTATGGAAGAAGGAAATATTAAACGTGCCGTCAATGGCGAATCAATCGGAACGATCGTGAGGGGGAAATAACGTGTCAAAAGAAGTGTTGAACCAAACAAAAGAAAAAATGGAAAAAGCCGTTCAAGCATACGGACGTGAACTAGCAACTGTCCGTGCGGGCAGAGCTAATGCTTCCCTTTTAGACAAAGTAACAGTGGATTACTATGGTGCGCAAACACCACTAAACCAAATTGCGTCAATTACAGTGCCAGAAGCACGTATGCTGATTATCACACCTTACGATAAAACAGCGATCGGTGATATCGAAAAGGCGATCCAAAAGTCTGATCTTGGTATCACACCAACAAGTGACGGGAACGTGATCCGTATTGCGATCCCAGCACTAACAGAAGAAAGACGTAAAGAACTTGTAAAAGTTGTGAGAAAATACTCAGAAGAAGCAAAAGTAGCTGTTCGTAACGTTCGTCGTGATGCAAACGATGAATTGAAAAAGCTAGAGAAAAATGGGGAGATCACTGAAGATGAATTAAGATCATCTACAGAGGATGTTCAAAAATTGACAGATGAATATGTCGCTAAAATTGATGAAGTGACAAAAGATAAAGAAAAAGAAATCATGGAAGTTTAAGAAAAAACTATGTACAATAGATAATAGTGAAAAGACCCTCTTCATGTTTACAGGGGGTTTTTTTGTTAATACTGTTGAGGACTATATTATTAGCGGGAACGCAACCTTTTTGGGTGATGGAGGAATCTCATGCTCAATATACTCAAAAATTGGAAGAATCAGCAAACAGCAGCTTCCAACTTAGAAAGCCTGACAAAAGAAGACATATTAAATGGAGAAATTCCTGAACATATCGCCATTATCATGGATGGGAATGGAAGATGGGCGAAGAAACGTGCACTTCCACGGGTAGCAGGACATCATGAAGGAATGAAAGTTGTCAAGCGCATGACCAAGCTTGCAAATGAGCTGAATGTCAAAGTGCTGACTTTGTATGCTTTCTCTACAGAAAATTGGAAACGTCCAAAACTAGAAGTAGACTTTTTAATGAAGCTTCCTGAAGAGTTTCTAAACATCTATCTGCCTGAACTCATCGAGGAAAATGTCCGTGTACGTTTAACAGGTGATCCAGACGGCCTCCCGCAGCATACGAAAAAAGCGGTAGAGAACGCAGTGAAGAGTACGGCGAATAATGACGGACTCATTTTAAATTTTGCGCTCAATTATGGAGGACGGACAGAAATTATTTCTGCATGCAGACAAATTTCTGAAAAAGTCAAAGAAGGCAAGCTTCGAGCAGAAGACATCACAGAAGAGATGTTTTCAGCGTATTTAATGACAGAATCTCTTCAAGATCCGGATTTGCTTATTCGCACGAGTGGAGAAATTAGATTAAGCAACTTTATGCTTTGGCAAATTGCGTACAGTGAGTTTGTCTTTACGGATGTGCTTTGGCCTGACTTTTCTGATGAGCATCTCATAGGCGCTATCGGAGAGTACCAGCGCCGCGGCCGGAGGTTCGGTGGAATTTAGAGGGTGGTGCAGATGAAACAAAGAATTTTGACGGGTGTTCTGGCAGCTGCAGTGTTTTTACTTGCAGTGATTTATGGACAAATGCCGTTTACCCTGCTGATTTATTTAATGGGAAGTGTCGCTCTCTTTGAGCTTCTTAGAATGAAAAAGATTTCGATTTTCAGCTTTCCTGGCATTGTCAGCTTAATATTGCTTTGGCTTTTAATGGGCGGAGAAAATAGCTTCTTCCCGAACGTAGACGCATCAAAAATGCAGATTGCTTTATTTGCAGTCTTAATCCTTTTAACTTATACAGTTCTGAGCAAAAACTCTTTCACATTCGATGAGGTTGCTTTTGTTATATTAGCCACATTATATATTGGCGTTAGTTTCTATTATTTTATTCAAATTAGAGGCTTGTATGGCATGAGTGCGATCTTCTTCGCAGCGGTGATTATTTGGTCCACTGACTCAGGTGCCTATTTTATTGGGAAATCTATGGGGAAACGAAAGCTTTGGCCAGAGATCAGCCCAAACAAAACAGTAGAAGGATTTATCGGCGGAATCGTCACAGCGGTCGTGCTGTCACTTGTGTTCCAGGCGGTTACAGGATTTTTGCCATCATATCTGCTTGTTATGTTTATTACTCTTTTGCTCAGTATTTTTGGACAGCTTGGCGACCTTGTGGAATCTGCTTTAAAGCGTCATTACCATGTGAAGGATTCAGGGACAATACTCCCAGGTCATGGCGGAATTTTGGACAGGTTTGACAGCTTTTTATTCGTTCTGCCGTTTTTATATTTATTGCTGGCCACGTTTGCTAGCTAACCTCATAGAAACTAATTGAACGAGAGAAGGAGTGGCAATTTGAAATATATTTCGCTATTAGGCGCAACAGGATCAATTGGAGAACAAACATTAGATGTGATCAGGCAGCATCCAGACAAATTCAAGTTGAAAGCGATGACGTTTGGCAGAAATATAGACAAGGCCATCCCTATCATTGAACAATTTCAGCCTGAATTTGTTGGATGTGTAGACGAAGCGACCTATCGCACGTTAAAAGGTCATTCATTTCAATACGATGTCAAAATGGCTGCGGGTGATGAAGCAAACATCGAAGCAGCGACCTATGATGCAGTGGATGTTGTGGTCAATGCACTAGTAGGAAGTGTCGGACTTGTGCCGACATTAAAAGCCATTGAACAAAAAAAGACGATCGCACTTGCAAATAAGGAAACACTTGTGACAGCTGGTCATATAGTAAAAGAGTACGCCAAAAAGTATGACGTGCCTTTACTTCCTGTCGATAGTGAACACTCCGCTATTTTTCAATCCCTGCAAGGTGAACAAGCTAAAAACATTGAACGCTTAATCGTCACAGCTTCAGGCGGCAGTTTCCGAGATAAAAAACGCACGGAGCTTGAAGGTGTAACGGTAGAAGAAGCGCTGAATCATCCGAACTGGTCCATGGGCGCAAAAATCACGATCGATTCAGCGACCATGATGAATAAGGGGCTTGAGGTGATTGAGGCGCATTGGCTGTTTGATATCCCATACGATCAAATTGATGTGCTGTTACATAAAGAGAGCATCATCCATTCCATGGTGGAATTCCATGATAAAAGTGTCATGGCTCAGTTAGGTACACCTGACATGAGGGTTCCGATTCAATACGCGCTCACTTATCCTGATAGAGCGCCATTAAAAGAAGCGAAATCATTAAACCTTTGGGAGATTGGACAATTAAATTTCCAAAAAGCGGATTTTGACAGGTATCGCTGCTTACATTTTGCTTATGAATCAGGTAAAATAGGAGGGACAATGCCTACTGTGCTTAATGCAGCCAATGAAATAGCTGTTGATGCATTTTTAAAAGGCAAAGTAACGTTCCTGCAAATTGAAGAATTGATTGAAAAGGCACTGAACAGACATCATGTGATTTCAACGCCTAGTTTGCAAGATATCCATGAAGTGGACAAAGATACACGAGACTTTGTTCAATCAATCCTCGCATAAGGTGGTATGTTCGTGAATACAGTGATTGCGTTTATTATTATTTTTGGAACGCTCGTTTTTTTCCACGAGCTTGGCCATTTAATTATGGCGCAGCGCGCAGGCATTTTATGCCGCGAGTTCGCAATTGGTTTTGGACCGAAGATTTTCTCCTTTAAACGAAAAGAAACCGTCTATACCATCAGACTTCTGCCAATCGGCGGATTTGTTAAAATGGCTGGAGAAGACCCTGAAGTCATTGAAATTAAACCGGGTCATACAGTGGGGCTCTTATTCAATGAGCAAAATGAAGTAGAAAAAATCATTTTAAATGATAAAGAGAAATATCCTGATGCACTTGTCATTGAAGTTGAACAAATTGATTTAGATCATGCGATGAGAATTTCAGGATATGAGGCTGGAAATGAAGACATTCTGACTGGCTACAATGTAAGCCAAACAAGCTTCTATATTGCAGATGGTGAAGAAATTCAAATTGCGCCATACAACCGTCAGTTTGGTTCAAAAACAGTATGGCAGCGTATTAAAGCCATTGCAGCTGGACCGATTATGAACTTTATCCTGGCATATGTGATTCTAGTGGCTTTAGGATTTATTCAAGGTGTAACCGTGGATGATCCTGTACTTGGTAAGCTGACAAAAGACGGCCGGGCAGCGCAAGCTGGGCTTATGCAGGGAGATCATATCGTTTCAATTAATGGGGATAAAATGAATTCTTGGACAGACGTTGTTCAAACGGTTCAAAAGAACCCAGATAAAAAAATGAATGTCGTCATTGACCGAGATGGTAAAGAAAGCACCATTCAAGTTGTACCGGAAGCTGTGAAGGCCGAAGGAAAAACCATTGGCCGTTTTGGCTCTTACCCGCCAACAGAAAATGGCTTTCTCAAAGTCATCTCATCCTCAGGAACGACAGTGATATCTACAGCAGGTCTTATCTTAACGAACTTGCAAAAGATTGTCACAGGACAATTTTCATTAGATATGCTTGCAGGTCCTGTTGGAATATATGACATGACAGGAGAAGTAGCGAAACAAGGTGTGTTAACATTAATGCAGTTTGCTGCGTTTCTTAGTATCAACTTAGGGATCGTGAATTTATTACCGATTCCTGCATTAGACGGAGGAAGATTACTTTTCCTATTCGTTGAAGCCATTCGCGGCAAACCAATTAATCGTGAGAAAGAGGCACTTGTTGTCTTCATTGGTGTTGCGTTCCTCATGCTATTAATGCTAGTAGTGACATGGAATGACATCCAGCGATTATTTTTATAAAAACCAATGTCTCTTGTTTCTCATTCTGGGAAACAAGAGTTTTTGTGAGAAGTCCTATTTCTTAAATGAGGTGTAACGACATGAGACAATCCCTGACTTTCATTCCAACTCTTCGAGAGGTGCCGGCAGATGCTGAGGCAAAAAGTCATCAGCTATTAGTAAGAGCTGGATTTATTAGACAAAACACGAGCGGTATCTATCATTATCTGCCGCTAGCACATAAAGTGATTCAGCACATTCAATCCATTGTTCGCAAGGAAATGGAAAAGGCGGGTGCAGCTGAGCTGTTAATGCCAGTGCTGCAGCAAGCAGAAATGTGGCAAGAGTCAGGAAGATGGTATACATACGGTCCAGAACTCATGCGTATGAAAGATCGCCACGGCCGCGAGTTTGCACTTGGCCCAACACACGAAGAAGTGATCACATCACTCGTACGCAGTGAAGTCAAATCGTATAAAAAGCTTCCTTTGACACTTTATCAAATCCAATCTAAATTCCGTGATGAACAAAGACCTCGCTTTGGGTTATTGCGCGGACGTGAATTTATTATGAAGGACGCCTATTCATTCCACTCTTCACCAGAGAGCCTTGATGACACATACAACAAAATGTTTACAGCTTACTCGAATGTCTTTTCAAAAGTAGGTCTTAACTTTAGACCCGTCATTGCCGATTCTGGGGCAATGGGAGGAAAAGATACACATGAGTTTATGGCACTGTCAGAAGTAGGAGAAGATACAATCGCATACTCTGACACATCTTCCTACGCTGCGAACATTGAAATGGCTGAGGCTGTGTATCACGGAGAAGAAGCAAACCCTGCGGACTTCAAAGAACTCGAGAAAGTACACACGCCGCAGGTGAAGACGATACAAGATGTTGCGTCATTCTTAGAAGTGGATCCTTCTACATGTATCAAATCTGTCTTGTTTAAAGCGGACGATGCGTATGTACTTGTCCTGACAAGAGGCGATCATGAAGTAAATGATGTGAAAGTGAAAAACTTAGTTGGAGCACAGCTTGTAGAGCTTGCTTCACGTGAGGAAGTACTAGACGTGATCGGAACAGAACCAGGATTTGTTGGACCAGTGAAGCTTGAAGCGGAAGTAACGATTTATGCAGACCACGCTGTAAAAGGAATGACAAATGCAGTTGCAGGTGCAAATGAATCGGATTATCACTATGTCAATGTTAATCCTGCTCGTGATCTATCAGTGAAGGAATATACAGATCTTCGCTTGATTCAAGAAGGAGACGTTTCTCCAGATGGTGAAGGTACAATCCAGTTCGCAAAAGGAATTGAAGTAGGACAAGTCTTTAAGCTAGGCACACGTTATTCAGAGGCAATGGATGCAACATACCTCGATGAAAATGGACGTGCGCAGCCAATGATCATGGGCTGCTATGGCATCGGAATTTCTAGAACCCTTTCTGCGATTGTTGAACAACATCATGATGACAAGGGGATTATTTGGCCAGAAACAGTTGCGCCATATGATCTTCATCTACTTGCCTTAAATATGAAAAACGATGCACAAAAGGAACTGGCTGAAACGCTGTATGAGCGTTTACAGGAAGAGGGCTATGAAGTCCTTTTCGATGACCGCCAAGAGCGTGCAGGCGTCAAATTTGCCGACAGTGACTTAATTGGACTGCCAATTCGCATTAGCTGCGGGAAACGTTCAGAAGAAGGAATTGTCGAAGTGAAATTCAGAAAATCAGGTGAATCACACGAAGTATCTGTTGATGAACTGATTTCATTTATACGCCAAGCATAAAAAACGAACAAAAAAATGAAGGTACCTCCTGCAAAAAAGAGGTACCTTTCTGATTTGCAAAAGGAGGGTCCTGTCTTGGATGAACAATTACCGATTACCCGGCGGCAATTTCATATATTACTCAATCAGATTCAAATGACAGATGATGACCTCAGCCGTTACTTTGAAGAAGGCGAGATCGTCAAATTGACGGTGCATAAGGCGGCAAAAACGTGGCATTTTCTTTTTAAATTTAAGGCACTTTTGCCTTACAAAGTATATGCAATGTTTTTAAGCAGGCTGACAAATGCATTTTCTCATATCGCACAAGTCACTTGTACGATTGAAGTCAATGATCCGCACATATCTGAAGAGCTCGTTCAATCGTATTGGTCACATTGTGTGGAAGAGCTTCAAGGAATTTCTCCCCCAATCATCAGCTTGCTTCAACAGCAAAAACCAGTGCTGTCTGGACATAAGATCATCATCAAAACAAAAAGCGAAACTGAGGCTCTGGCCATCAAGAAGAAATATAGCCCAATGCTTCAGGCTGCATTTAAACAAGTCGGTTTTCCAGAACTTCAATTTGATACAGAAATTTTTGTATCAGATCAAGAGATTCAGAAGTTCAGAGAACAAAAACTTGCTGAAGATCAAGAAAGAGCCATGCAAGCCCTTGTTGAGATGGAGAAGAAGGAAAGTGAGGATCAAGAGGAAGCTCCTTCTGGCCCACTGATGATTGGCTATCAAATCAAAGACAATGAAGAAATACGTACGCTTGATAGTATTATGGACGAAGAAAGACGAATCACCGTCCAAGGATACGTGTTTGATGCAGAAACGCGCGAACTAAAAAGCGGCAGAACCCTTTGTATCTTTAAAATTACCGATTATACGAATAGTATTTTGATCAAAATGTTTGCGAGAGAAAAAGAAGATGCTCAGCTCATGAAATCCTTGAAAAAAGGGATGTGGGTCAAAGCAAGAGGAAGCATTCAAAACGATACGTTTGTGAGAGATCTTGTCATGATCGCAAATGACGTCAATGAAATGAAACCTCAGCTGAAAGAAGATACTGCACCAGAGGGAGAAAAGCGTGTTGAGCTTCATTTGCATTCGCCAATGAGCCAGATGGATGCTGTCACTGGCATCGGTAGACTTGTTGAACAAGCAAAAAAATGGGGGCATGAGGCCATTGCCCTGACAGATCACGCCGTTGTACAATCCTTTCCAGATGCGTATGCAGCAAGTAAAAAGCATGGCATCAAAATGATGTACGGGGTGGAAATCAATTTAGTCGATGACGGGGTGCCGATTGCGTATAATCCAGAGCACCGCTTGTTAGAAGATGCGACGTTTGTCGTATTTGATGTTGAGACAACGGGACTCTCTGCTGTGTATGATACGATCATTGAGCTTGCAGCTGTGAAAATCAAAGGCGGGGAAATCATTGACCGCTTTGAGGCATTTGCAAACCCTCATCATCCGTTATCAGCAACAACCATTGAACTAACCGGTATCACGGATGACATGGTGAGAGATGCACCAGATGTGGTCGATGTTGTTCGAGATTTCAAAGAGTGGATTGGACAAGATATCCTTGTTGCTCACAATGCGAGCTTTGATATGGGCTTTTTAAATGCAGCATATAAGCGCCTGTTAAAAACAGATAAAGCGTCAAACCCTGTCATTGATACACTAGAACTCGGCCGATTCCTTTATCCTGAATTTAAAAATCACCGGCTGAACACGCTGTGTAAAAAGTTTGATATTGAACTCACGCAGCATCACCGGGCGATTTATGATGCAGAAGCAACTGGTTACCTCATGCTGAAGATGCTAAAAGATGCGGCTGAAAAAGAGATTGCTTACCACGATCAATTGAATGAAAACATGGGACAGTCCAATGCGTATCAGCGCTCACGTCCTTACCATGCAACCGTGATTGCACAAAATGAGACGGGTCTAAAGAATTTATTTAAGCTTGTTTCACTTTCTCATATTCATTATTTCTACCGCGTGCCGCGTATCCCTCGCTCACAGCTTGAGAAATATCGAGAAGGTTTAATTGTTGGGTCTGCTTGTGATAAGGGTGAAGTGTTTGAAGGGATGATGCAGAAGTCACCTGATGAGGTAGAAGACATTGCCGCATTTTACGACTATTTAGAAGTTCATCCGCCAGAAGTGTATCAGCATTTACTCCAGCTGGAGCTTGTTCGGGATGAACGTGCATTAAAAGAGATCATCACAAACATTGTGAAACTTGGTGAAAAACTGAATAAACCAGTCGTGGCGACTGGAAATGTGCACTACCTGCATCCAGAAGACAAAATTTATCGCAAAATCTTAATTTCATCACAAGGCGGGGCGAATCCGCTGAATCGTCATGAACTGCCAAAAGTTCATTTTAGAACAACTGATGAAATGCTAGAAGCATTCTCTTTCCTTGGAGACGAGAAGGCGAAAGAGATTGTCGTGACGAATACGCAAAAAGTATCTGAGATGGTCGAAAGTATTAAACCAATCAAAGACGATCTTTATACACCAAAAATCGAAGGTGCAGATGAAGAAATTCGGGAAATGAGCTATAACATGGCTCGTAGCATCTACGGTGACGATTTACCGAAAATTGTAGAAGACCGGATTGAGAAAGAATTAAAGAGTATTATTGGTCACGGTTTCGCTGTTATTTATTTAATTTCTCATAAGCTTGTTAAGAAATCACTTGATGATGGATATCTAGTTGGTTCAAGGGGATCAGTTGGTTCATCTCTCGTTGCGACATTAACAGAGATTACAGAAGTAAACCCGCTTGCGCCGCACTATGTATGTCCAAGTTGCAAGCACTCTGAGTTCTTTAATGACGGATCGGTTGGCTCAGGATTTGACCTTCCTGATAAAGACTGTCCTGAATGCGGGACGCCGTATAAAAAAGACGGACACGATATTCCGTTTGAAACGTTCTTAGGTTTTAAAGGAGATAAAGTGCCTGATATCGACTTGAACTTCTCAGGAGAATATCAGCCGATTGCCCATAACTATACGAAAGAGTTGTTTGGTGAAGAGTATGTATACCGCGCAGGTACAATCGGTACCGTTGCAGAAAAAACGGCATATGGTTATGTGAAAGGCTACGCAGGAGATCATAACCTTCATATGAGAGGTGCTGAAATTGACCGGCTCGTACAGGGCTGTACGGGCGTCAAACGGACAACAGGCCAACATCCAGGCGGTATTATCGTCGTGCCGGATTATATGGACATTTACGATTTCTCACCAATACAATATCCAGCAGATGCGACAGGTTCTGATTGGAAAACGACGCATTTTGATTTCCATTCAATCCATGATAACTTGCTGAAACTAGATATTCTTGGACACGATGATCCAACGGTCATTCGGATGCTTCAGGACTTGAGCGGAATTGATCCAAAAACGATTCCGACAGATGATCCTGAGGTCATGAAAATCTTCCAAGGAACGGAACCTCTCGGTGTCACAGAAGAACAAATTGGATGTAAAACGGGAACACTTGGGATCCCAGAGTTTGGCACAAGGTTTGTTCGTCAGATGCTTGAGGATACAAAACCGACCACCTTCTCGGAGCTTGTTCAGATCTCTGGTCTATCTCACGGTACAGATGTATGGCTCGGCAACGCCCAAGAGCTGATTCATAATAAAACGTGTGAACTAAGCGAAGTGATTGGCTGTCGTGATGATATTATGGTCTATCTGATTTATCAAGGTTTAGAGCCGTCACTTGCCTTTAAAATCATGGAATCTGTTCGTAAAGGGAAGGGACTTCCTCCTGAATGGGAAGAAGAAATGAAGAATAATAACGTACCGAACTGGTACATTGATTCTTGTAAAAAGATTAAATACATGTTCCCTAAAGCCCACGCGGCTGCTTATGTATTAATGGCCGTTCGGATTGCTTATTTCAAGGTGCACCATGCACTTCTGTACTATGCGGCTTATTTTACCGTTCGTGCTGATGATTTTGATATCGAAACGATGACAAAAGGATCGAATGCGATTCGAGCGGTCATGGACGATATTAACTCAAAAGGTCTTGATGCATCACCGAAAGAGAAGAACCTATTAACTGTACTAGAGCTTGCACTTGAAATGTGTGAAAGAGGCTATCACTTTAAAAAAGTAGACCTATACCGGTCAAGTGCCACTGAGTTTATCATTGATGGAGACGGGCTAATCCCGCCATTCAACTCCATCCCTGGACTCGGAACAAACGTTGCGTTAAATATTGTACGCGCACGCCAAGATGGTGAATTCCTTTCAAAAGAAGATTTACAAAAACGAGGAAAAGTGTCTAAGACCATCCTTGAGTATTTGGATCGTCAAGGTTGCTTAGAAGCACTTCCTGATCAAAACCAGCTTTCTTTGTTCTAATGTGAAAAATGAGGAGCGCCCTTAAAGGGCGTTCTTTTTTGTATATACAATAATATTATTATGTTAACTAAATATTTTAACTGGAATTATTTTCTTGTTGTTTCATATATCTTGATTTAACGTCGTGTTTTGAGAGAAGAGATTGTATGTCATTCTTTCTACCCAAATAGAGCAAAAAAGAGAATTTAGCCGTCTGAAATGTTCTCATACGACATATGATCATTTTGGGTACAGTCACATGAAGAATCAGGAGAAAACCACCCTCGGTGAGCGTCAAGCTGATGGCTGTTTACTATGCACATTTTTGAAACACGCTTGATTCTTTTCAACACTGTACAAAACACGAACGGAATAAAAAGGAGGTGGTCATTTCTTGTTCAATGTTTCACGTTTAAGAAAAAAGAAGGGGTGAGAAGTAGGTACATGTCAGATTACAACTATGTAGAGGTGCTTCAAAAATCCATTTTGTTTTACGAAGCCCAGCGTTCCGGAAAGCTTCCTGAAAGCAATCGTCTTAACTGGCGAGGGGATTCTGGACTAGAGGATGGGAAAGATGTTGGTCATGATTTAACAGGCGGCTGGTACGATGCTGGTGATCATGTGAAGTTCGGGCTTCCGATGGCTTACTCTGCAACCGTGCTTGCATGGACAGTCTATGAGTACCGAGAAGCTTACGAAGAGGCAGAGCTGCTTGATGATATGTTAGATCAAATCAAGTGGGCAACCGATTATTTTTTGAAAGCCCATACAGGTCCAAATGAATTTTGGGCACAAGTAGGCGATGGGAATGCGGATCATGGCTGGTGGGGTCCAGCAGAAGTGATGCCGATGAACCGGCCGGCATTTAAAATTGATGAACATTGTCCAGGAACAGAAGTAGCCGCCCAAACCGCAGCCGCTTTAGCAGCAGGTTCAATTATTTTTAAAGAAACTGATGCGCCTTATGCAGCAAAACTTCTCACCCATGCAAAGCAGCTTTATGCATTTGCTGACCAATATCGCGGTGAGTATACAGATTGTGTCACCAATGCGCAGCCATTTTATAACTCTTGGAGCGGCTATATTGATGAGCTCATTTGGGGTGGAATATGGCTGTACTTGGCGACAAATGACCAGACCTATTTAAACAAAGCACTAAAAGCAGTAGAAGAATGGCCGAAGGATTGGGACTATACGTTTACGATGTCGTGGGACAATACCTTTTTTGCTTCGCAAATTTTACTTGCGAGAATCACAAAGGAGAAAAGGTTTATCGAATCGACGGAGCGTAATCTCGATTACTGGTCGACGGGTTTTGTTCAAAATGGAAAAGTAGAAAGAATCACTTATACGCCTGGCGGACTAGCGTGGTTAGATCAATGGGGTTCACTTCGTTATACAGCAAATGCTGCATTTTTAGCGTTTGTTTACGCAGATTGGGTCTCTGATCAAGAAAAAAAGAATCGATACCAAACATTTGCGATCAGGCAAACACACTATATGTTAGGGGATAATCCGCAAAATAGAAGCTATGTCGTTGGGTTTGGCAAAAATCCGCCGATGCATCCACACCATCGAACTGCACATGGCTCATGGTCTAATCAGCTGACAACTCCTTCTTCTCATCGGCACACGCTTTATGGAGCGCTTGTTGGGGGGCCTAATGCACAGGATCAGTATACCGATGACATCTCTGACTATGTATCAAACGAGGTAGCAACAGACTATAATGCCGCCTTTACTGGAAATGTAGCCAAAATGGTGCAGCTGTTTGGTCAGGGGCAGTCAAAGCTGCCGAATTTTCCGCCTAAAGAAAAAGTGGAAGATGAGTTTTTTGTAGAGGCAGCTGTCATGAGTAACGATACAACATCTACTCAGATCAAAGCCATTCTATACAATCGATCAGGCTGGCCGGCCAGAAGTAGTCAATCACTTTCTTTTAGATATTATGTCAATCTAAGCGAGATATTTGCGAAGGGATTCACTGATAAAGATATTCAAGTGACAGCTGTCTACAATGAAGGCGCTTCCTTATCTCCGTTAACGGTGTATGACGCATCATCCCATATCTATTTTACAGAAATCGATTTTACTGGCGTAGCTATTTTTCCAGGAGGCGAATCGCTTCATAAGAAGGAAATACAGTTCCGGTTATCTGCGCCAAATGGTGCGAATATATGGGATGCCTCAAATGATTATTCCTTTCAAGGATTAACATCCAATATGCAAAAAACAGCGAGAATTCCTGTTTTTGATCAAGGTGATTTAGTATTTGGTACGCTTCCGAATAAATAAATATAAAGGGTGAGGACATGACAAATAAAGAACGGTTTTTAACACTTTATCATCAAATGAAAAACGAGACGAATGGATATTTTTCAAAAGAAGGCATTCCGTATCATTCCGTTGAGACACTCATTTGCGAGGCACCTGATTACGGACATATGACAACTTCAGAAGCTTACAGCTATTGGTTATGGCTTGAAGCATTGTATGGTCATTACACAGGCGATTGGAGCAAACTAGAAGCGGCTTGGGATAATATGGAGAAGTTTATCATTCCAGTAAACGAAGATGGACATGACGAACAGCCGCATATGAGTTCTTACAATCCATCCAGCCCAGCCACATACGCTTCAGAAAAACCATATCCAGATCAATATCCGAGTCAGTTGACGGGTGCTCGCCCTGCTGGTCAAGATCCAATTGATCATGAGCTGAGGTCAACTTACGGAACGAATGAAACGTATTTAATGCATTGGCTTCTTGATGTAGACAACTGGTATGAATATGGGAATTTGCTCAACCCATCACATACAGCCGCATATGTAAACACATTTCAGCGGGGTCCGCAAGAATCCGTATGGGAGGCCATCCCTCATCCATCACAAGATGATAAAACAGCCGGAAAGCCCAATGAAGGTTTCATGAGCTTGTTCACAAAAGAAAATCAAGCGCCCGCCGCCCAGTGGCGCTATACAAATGCGACGGATGCTGATGCGCGTGCAATACAGGCGATGTATTGGGCAAAGGAACTTGGCTATAATGGGTCAGTCTATCTTGATAAAGCGAAAAAGATGGGTGATTTCCTTCGTTACGGAATGTACGATAAATATTTTCAAACAATTGGAAGCGGCAAGCAAGGTAATCCGTATCCTGGAAATGGAAAAAGTGCATGTCATCACTTAATGGCATGGTACACCTCTTGGGGCGGGGGACTTGGAGAATATGCGAATTGGTCATGGCGTATCGGAGCGAGCCATTGTCATCAAGGGTATCAAAACCCAGTCGCTGCCTACGCTTTATCCTCAGATAAGGGAGGCTTAAAGCCATCGTCACCGACTGCTGCAAGTGATTGGGAAAAGACGTTAAAGAGACAGCTTGAATTTTACGTCTGGCTTCAATCAAAAGAGGGAGCGATTGCAGGAGGTGCTACCAACAGCTGGAATGGAGACTATAGCGCTTATCCAGCAGGAAGAAGCACATTTTATGATATGGCTTATGAAGATGCGCCTGTTTACCATGATCCTCCGTCCAATAATTGGTTTGGAATGCAAGCATGGCCGATTGAGCGTGTAGCAGAGCTTTATTATATCTTTGCAAAAGATGGCGACAAAACATCTGAAAATTTCCAAATGGCCAAATCTGTCATCACAAAATGGGTCAACTATTCACTAGATTATATTTTTATTGGCACGCGTCCTGTGTCGGATCAAGATGGGTATTTTTTAGATGGTCAGGGTCAAAGGATTCTAGGGGGGACAAATGTTGCTGTTGCTACGACGAGTGCACCTGGAGAGTTTTGGATTCCTGGGAATATAGAATGGAGCGGCCAGCCTGACACTTGGAGCGGGTTCCAATCTGCAACAGGTAATCCAAATTTAACGGCAGTTACAAAAGATCCTACTCAAGATACTGGTGTACTGGGCAGTCTAATCAAAGCACTCACATTCTTTGCTGCTGCAACAAAGAAAGAGACAGGAAACTACACAGCGCTTGGCATAAGAGCAAAAGAGACAGCGGCACAGCTCCTTGAGGTCGCTTGGAATTACAATGATGGTGTAGGGATTGTGACAGAGGAAGACAGAGAAGACTACCACCGTTTCTTTAAAAAAGAAGTGTACTTCCCAAATGGCTGGAATGGAACATTTGGTCAAGGAAATCAGATTCCTGGTTCCAGCACCATTCCTTCTGACCCGCAGCGAGGAGGTAACGGAGTGTATACGAGCTTTGCAGATCTTCGTCCTAAAATCAAGCAAGACCCAGCTTGGTCAGCTCTGGAGAGTAAATATCAAGCATCTTTTAATGAAGCGACAGGTAAATGGGAAAACGGAGCGCCAAGTTTCACCTATCATCGTTTCTGGTCGCAAGTTGATATGGCTACCGCTTATGCAGAATACCATCGTCTCATAAACGAATAGAACCTAGTGCAGCTGCCGGCTTTTTTAGCCGGCGGTTTCCTAATAAGATAAATGAAATGAAAGCAAAGGTGATGTCATCATGGTTAATAAGAAAGAATTTATGAATCATTCATCGAATGGCGGATCACAGGAACAAGAAAATCAAAGCTGGAGAAAAGAAGCAAATAATCGAATCTTACAACATAGACAAAGAGAGCTTGTCATAAACGTCATCAATAAGGAACAAAAGCCAGTTGCAGGAATAGAGGTAGAAATAAAACAAATCAGACATGAATTTGCATTTGGTTCAGCAATGAATGACCAAGTACTATTCAATCAAACGTATGCTGATTTTTTTGTTCAACATTTTAATTGGGCTGTGTTTGAAAATGAGGCAAAATGGTATGCAAATGAGCCTGAAAGAGGGAAAATAACCTACGAAAAAGCAGATGCCATGCTGAATTTTGCCAATAGACACCAAATTCCAGTGAGGGGGCACGCCTTATTTTGGGAGGTAGAGGATGCCAATCCAAACTGGCTGAAATCATTACCGAATCATGAAGTATATGAAGCCATGAAAAGGCGGCTTGAGCATGCAGGCAATCATTTCAAAGGGAAATTCCGTCATTGGGATGTAAACAACGAAATGATGCATGGTTCATTTTTTAAAGACCGGTTTGGGAAACAGATTTGGAAATGGATGTATGAAGAAACGAAAAAAATTGATCCTCAAGCCTTGCTGTTTGTCAATGATTATAATGTAATCTCATACGGCGAACATCACGCATATAAAGCACATATCAATGAACTTCGTCAGTTGGGGGCACCAGTTGAGGCCATTGGAGTTCAAGGTCACTTTGAAGATCGAGTGGATCCAGTCGTTGTAAAACAAAGACTAGATGTGCTTGCTGAGCTTGGTCTACCGATATGGGTGACAGAGTATGACTCTGTTCATCCGGATGCCAATAGACGAGCGGATAACTTAGAAGCTTTATATCGGGTTGCCTTTAGTCATCCAGCCGTAAAAGGTGTGCTGATGTGGGGATTTTGGGCGGGTGCTCATTGGAGAGGTGAGCACGCAGCCATCGTGAATCATGATTGGTCGTTAAATGAAGCAGGCAGGCGTTATGAAAAGCTTCTACAGGAGTGGACGACACAAAGAGTGGAAAAAACAGATGCGAATGGCCAAGTGACATGTCCAGCGTTTCACGGGACGTATGAGGTTCGAATTGGTGAAGAAAGTAAAATGTTGCAGCAGCAGACGATTGAACTTGATTCAACTAAACAAACACCGCTTCAATTAGATATCATCGTACCAGTAGAATAAGAGATTGTGAGGAGGAGAATGGAATGAAAAAATGGGTTCAACGGGTGGCTTGTTTTATGCTGCTGATCACTTTATGGGCGGGTTGGTTCACTCTGACTGTAAAGGCCTCCTCCTATGTGCAAACATCTGGTACACATTTTGTATTGAACAACCACCCATTTTACTTTGCTGGCACAAATAATTATTATTTCCATTACAAATCAAAAAAGATGGTAGATGCTGTTTTTGACGATATGAAGGCAATGGATTTAAAAGTTATTCGTATTTGGGGATTTCACGATGGTACCCCTCAAGAAAACTCAGTCTTACAATCTCGTCCAGGTGTTTATGAAGAATCCGGTTTTCAAAAACTAGACTATGCGATTTATAAAGCAGGGCAGGAAGGAATCAAGCTGGTCATCCCGCTCGTGAACAATTGGGATGACTTTGGCGGGATGAATCAATATGTGAAGTGGTTTCAGGCAGGATCACATGATCACTTTTATACAGATTCTCGGATTAAAACAGCTTACAAAAACTATGTGCGCTATGTATTAGAGAGAACCAATACGTACTCAGGTGTTCAATATAAAGATGATCCTGCTATTATGACATGGGAGCTCGCCAATGAGCCGCGCGCTCAGTCAGACCCTTCGGGAGATATACTAGTAAACTGGGCAGATGAAATGAGTGCATGGATCAAATCAATTGACTCGAATCACCTTGTTGCAGTAGGAGACGAAGGGTTCTTTCGCATGACAGGTCATGACGATTGGTTTTACAGTGGGGGAGAAGGTGTTGATTGGGATCGTTTGACTGCTCTCCCTCATATTGATTATGGAACCTATCATTTATACCCTGATCACTGGAATCAGTCTGCTGCATGGGGAGTGAAATGGATAAAAGATCATATCACCCGAGGAAACGCAATTGGAAAACCTGTTGTATTAGAAGAGTTTGGCTATCAAAATCAAGCAGCCCGTCCTGATGTATATGATAGCTGGCTGAAGACAATTGAACAGCTCGGAGGCGCAGGTAGCCAATTTTGGATTTTAACAAGCATTCAAGACGATGATTCCCTCTACCCGGATTATGACGGTTTTCGAGTTTTAAAGGAGAGCCGGGAGGCAGGAATCATTCGTGAACACGCCAAAAGAATGAATGAAAAGAACTGATCAAGAATGCCTGTTTATAAGGAACTTCATTTGCATAAAAAAATTGGATATGGTATAGTTTTTATGGAAATGCTAACGATTACCGAGACAAGAGTGGGGAAACCCGCTCTTTTGTATTGAACAGGCAATTTTTGTCTCGACATTATTCATCCGTTTTCTGCTCCCCCTGCTCACAATAAAGCAGGGTTTTTATGCAGAATGATTGATAAGAGCGTTTATCGAAAGCACAAGGAGGAAGAGAATGAGCAAAAAAGTAGTGGACATCGTAAGCGACATGGTACAGCCAATTTTAGATGGCTTACAGCTTGAACTCGTTGATGTTGAATTTGTCAAAGAGGGTCAAAACTGGTTCCTTCGCGTATTTATTGACTCTGACAAAGGCGTCGATATCGAGGAGTGTGCCAAAGTGAGCGAAGCCTTGAGCGAAAAGCTTGATGAGGCAGATCCAATTAGCCAAAACTACTTTCTTGAAGTGTCCTCTCCTGGAGCGGAGCGCCCATTAAAGAAAAAAGCTGATTTTGAAAAAGCACTTGGAAAAAATGTTTTCATGAAAACATACGAACCAATTGATGGTGAAAAGGCATTTGAAGGTGAGCTTACAAGCTTTGATGGTGAGATTGCAACAGTGACAGTGAAGATCAAGACAAGAAAGAAAGAGATCAATATTCCATACGAAAAAATTGCTAACGCAAGATTAGCAGTTTCGTTCAATTAACCTTTTCATTGATATAAGGGGGAACCATAAAAATGAGTAGTGAGTTGTTAGATGCCCTGACTGTTCTTGAGAAAGAGAAGGGCATTAGTAAAGAAATTATTATTGAAGCGATAGAAGCTGCACTCATTTCTGCATACAAGCGTAATTTTAACCAAGCACAAAATGTGCGTGTTGATTTAAACCGTGAAACGGGAACGATTCGCGTATTCGCAAGAAAAGATGTTGTAGATGAAGTGTATGATTCTCGCCTTGAAATCTCAGTAGATGATGCAGCAAATATCAACCCGAATTACATGGTTGGTGACGTGGTTGAAATTGAAGTCACACCAAAAGATTTCGGACGCATTGCAGCTCAGACAGCGAAACAAGTCGTGACGCAGCGAGTGAGAGAAGCAGAGCGAGGTGTGATTTACACTGAGTTTATCGATCGTGAGGAAGACATCATGACGGGAATCGTTCAGCGAATTGACAGTAAATTCATTTACGTGTCACTTGGCAAAATCGAAGCCCTTCTTCCGGTCAATGAACAAATGCCAAATGAGGACTATAAACCACATGACCGCATTAAAGTGTTCATTACGAAAGTAGAAAAAACAACAAAAGGACCACAAATTTATGTATCAAGAACACACCCAGGTCTTTTAAAGCGTTTATTTGAAATCGAAGTGCCAGAAATTTATGATGGTACTGTAGAGCTTAAATCTGTCGCTAGAGAAGCAGGGGACCGTTCTAAAATATCTGTTCGTACAGATGATCCTGATGTTGATCCAGTTGGTTCTTGTGTAGGACCTAAAGGTCAGCGTGTACAAGCAATTGTCAATGAGCTGAAAGGCGAAAAAATTGACATTGTTCATTGGTCTAATGACCCGGTTGAATTTGTTGCCAATGCGTTAAGTCCATCAAAAGTTCTTGATGTCATTGTAAATGAAGAAGATAAGGCGACAACTGTCATTGTCCCTGATTATCAGCTGTCATTAGCCATTGGTAAAAGAGGTCAAAATGCGCGTCTTGCAGCGAAACTAACGAGCTGGAAGATTGACATTAAAAGCGAAACAGATGCAAGAGAACTCGGTATTTTCCCAAGAACTGAAGACTCTGAATCTCTTTTCTTAGAGGCTGAACCAGTAGCTGAGGAATCTGACGAATAAGAGGTGATATAAAAGGTGAAAAGCCGAAAAAAAATCCCGCTTAGAAAATGCGTCGTGACGGGAGAAATGAAACCAAAGAAAGAACTGATTCGCGTTGTTCGTTCAAAAGAAGGTGAAGTGTCTGTTGACGCAACCGGAAAAATGAACGGGCGCGGCGCTTACCTTTCTCTCGATAAAGAAACCATTCTTGCGGCGAAGAACAAACGTAGTTTACAGCAGCAATTTCAGACACAGATTGACGAACACATTTTTGAAGAATTACTAGAACTAGCTGAAAAGGTGAAAAAACCTAATGACTGAATCTGAATGGTATCCTTTGCTTGGTCTAGCAAATCGAGCTCGTAAAGTCGTGTCAGGAGAAGATCTGGTGATCAAAGAAATTAGACATGCGCGTGCTAAGCTGGTTCTTCTTGCAGCAGATGCCTCATCCAACACAGAGAAAAAGGTATCTGACAAATGCAAATTTTACAATGTTCCGGTTAGAAAAGTTGAAGATCGTTCCGTTCTCGGACGTTCTATAGGGAAGGAAGCTCGCGTAGTTGTCGCTGTCACTGACCAAGGCTTCGCTAAGAAGCTCATAAGCTTGCTCGATTAATTTATTTGGGGGTGAACGAATGGCTAAAGTGAGAGTATATGAATACGCAAAAGCCATAGATGTTTCAAGTAAAGATATTATAGCAGCGCTTAAGGATATGAACGTGGAAGTGAACAACCACATGGCGACGCTTGAAGACGACACTGTGAAAAAGCTAGACGCTATCTATAAAAAAGCCAAAGCAAAAGAGACAGCTAACGAGAAACCCGCAGAACAAAAAAAACAATCATCTAACAAAAACAATGATAGAAAGAAGAATGACGTGCAGAATAATCAATTTAATAAAAACAAAAAAAACAACAACCAAAACAAAAACAAAAATAAACGTGGCGGCAACAACAAGGCGCAGCATCAGCAAGCAAGACCTGTGAAGCCGAAAAAAGAGCTTCCTGAAAAAATTGAATTTACAAATTCAATGACAGTCGGCCAGCTTGCTGACGAGCTTGGCAAAGAAACTGCTGAAATCATCAAAAAACTGATGATGCTTGGTGTCATGGCTACGATCAACCAAGAGCTCGACAAAGATACAGTTGAATTAATTGCTTCTGAATATGGTGTTCCAGTAGAAGAAGTGATCATTTTAGAAGAAACTGAACTTGAAAAGTATGAAGTTGAAGATAAAGAAGAAGATATGCAAGTACGCCCTCCAGTAGTAACGATCATGGGACACGTTGACCACGGGAAAACAACGCTTCTTGACAGCATTCGTAAAACGAAAGTTGTTGAAGGCGAAGCGGGTGGAATTACGCAGCATATTGGTGCATACCAAATTGAAGAAAACGGCAAGAAAATCACGTTCCTTGATACACCAGGACACGCAGCTTTCACTACGATGCGAGCACGCGGTGCTGAAGTAACAGATACGACGATCTTGGTCGTTGCAGCAGATGACGGTGTCATGCCGCAAACGATTGAAGCGATCAACCACGCAAAAGCGGCAGAGGTGCCAATCATTGTGGCTGTCAATAAAATTGACAAACCAACAGCGAACCCTGACCGTGTGATGCAGGAGTTAACTGAGCATGGTCTTGTACCTGAGGCTTGGGGCGGCGAAACGATTTTCGTTCCACTATCTGCAAAAACAGGTGAAGGCATTGACGAATTGATCGAAATGATCCTTCTTGTCAGCGAAGTAGCAGAACTAAAAGCCAACCCAAATCGTGCGGCAAAAGGAACTGTGATCGAGGCTGAGCTTGATAAAGGAAGAGGTTCTGTTGCAACCCTTCTCGTTCAAACTGGTACACTTCAAGTAGGTGATCCAATCGTTGTCGGAAATACATTTGGCCGTGTACGTGCAATGGTCAATGACATCGGACGCCGCGTGAAAACAGCAGGACCATCTACACCTGTTGAAATCACTGGTTTAAATGATGTACCGCATGCAGGGGATCAGTTCCTCGTATTCAAAGATGAAAAAACAGCTCGTCAAGTCGGTGAGGCGCGTGCGTCTAAACAACTTGATGAACAGCGTTCAGACAAAGCGAAATTATCTCTCGATGACCTATTTGAGCAAATCAAACAAGGTGATGTGAAAGATATCAACTTAATCGTAAAAGCAGATGTACAAGGTTCTGCTGAAGCACTGACGGCAGCTCTTCAAAAAATTGAAGTAGAAGGCGTCAAAGTGAAAATCATCCATACGGGTGTTGGAGCGATTACAGAATCTGATATCATTTTAGCAAGTGCTTCTAATGCGATTGTGATTGGATTTAACGTACGTCCTGATGGCAATGCGAAGAGCACAGCTGAAACAGAAAACGTAGATATCCGCTTACACCGCATCATCTACAAAGTCATCGATGAAATTGAAGCTGCGATGAAAGGGATGCTTGACCCTGAATATGAAGAAAAAGTCATCGGTCAAGTTGAAGTTCGTCAAACGTTCAAAGTATCAAAAATCGGTACAATTGCTGGTGGCTATGTCACTGAAGGTACCATTACTAGAGACAGTGGTATCCGCTTAATTCGTGATGGCGTCGTTATCTTTGAAGGTGAAGTCGACGTATTAAAACGATTCAAAGACGATGTGAAAGAAGTTTCACAAGGCTATGAATGTGGTATTACCATTAAGAAATACAATGATATCCGTGAAGGTGATGTCATGGAATCATTCGTTATGCAAGAAATCGAAAGAAAATGATCGGTTATACCGAGTGTGAGTGTATGATCTATGATGCATCCTCACTGAAGGAAAAACGTGCGGTTCTGCAGCGTATCATGACAAGAACACGCCATAAATTCAATGTGACCATTGCTGAAATGGATTATCAGGATACATGGCAGCGTACTTCGATCGGAATCGCCGTCATTTCCTCCTCCCGGGTTCAAGTGGAAAAGGAACTTCAGCGTGTGTTAAGCTTTATTGATTCTTTTCCGGAAATTGAACGAACGATCACGAAAACTGAGTGGTTTTAACTAGAGGTGATAAGATCATGAGTATGAGAGCAACCCGTGTGGGTGAGCAAATGAAAAAAGAATTAGGCGACATCCTTGGCAGAAAGCTAAAAGATCCAAGAATCGGCTTTTTGACTGTAACGGATGTTGAAGTATCCGGTGATTTGCAAATTGCCAAAGTCTACATTTCTGTTCTTGGCGACGAGAAGAAAAGAGAGGAAACCTTAAAAGGCCTTGCAAAGGCGAAAGGGTATATCCGCTCTGAAATTGGCAATCGAATCAGACTTCGCAAAACACCAGAGCTTCACTTTGAATTCGATGAGTCTGTAGATTACGGTAACCGAATTGAAAGCCTGATTGCTGAACTAAACACAAAAGATCACGAATAAGACGTTGAAATAAGGATAGGCGATGATCGTCTGTCCTTTTTCATCGTTTATGAAAGGAGAGAACGCAGGTGCAAAACGGTGTTCTTTTATTACATAAAGAAAGAGGCATGACCTCTCACGACTGTGTGTTTAAAGTGAGAAAGATTTTACACACAAAAAAAGTGGGACATACAGGGACACTCGATCCAGAGGTTTCAGGTGTTCTGCCTATTTGTATTGGACGAGCGACAAAAATTGTGGAGTACTTAACAGATAAATCGAAAACGTATGATGCGGAAATCACCATTGGATTTTCTACAACGACAGAAGACCAAACAGGTGAAGTAGTAGAAGAAAAAAAGGTGCCGGTACCGATGTCAGAAGATGACATTGATGCTGCGTTGAAACAATTTGAAGGAACCATTGAACAGATCCCCCCCATGTTTTCTGCTGTGAAAATTGGCGGAAAAAAGCTCTATGAATATGCAAGGCAAGGCATTGAAATTGAACGTCCAAGCCGTGAAATTACCATTCATCGTATCGAACGGACAACACCTGTCACATTTGAAAATGGAAAGGTATCCTTTAGATTCACCGTCCTGTGTTCAAAAGGCACATATGTGAGAACGTTAGCCGTCGATATTGGAAAAAAACTTGGGTTTCCAGCCCACATGTCTCACCTCATTCGCATAGGATCTGGTGACTTTACGTTAGATGAATGTATCACTCTTGATGAGTTGCGGGAGATCAGCGAGGAAGGAACGGTTGAGGAACATCTTGTGCCGATCGAGCGTGCGCTCAATCATTTGCCGAAATGGGAGATAAATGATACATTAGCAAGTAAAGTGGAAAACGGTGCAGTCCTACCTATGCCTGATGAATTTGCTCATTTTGCAGAGGAAGATCGTGTCGCTGTCTTTGCTCCTTCAGGCCGTTGTATGGCGATTTATATGAAGCACCCGACCAAACAGAACCTGATGAAGCCGGCGAAGATTTTATCACAGGACAAGCAATCTTAAAGAAAAGGTGACCATCTCGTGAAGACTATACATATTTCACACCCACATACATTGAATCAAAAGGATCAAGTCCCGTCTGTGATGGCTTTAGGGTATTTTGACGGTGTTCACCTCGGACACCAAAAAGTGATTGATGCAGCGAAAAACATTGCGGAAAAAGAGGGTTTAGCTCTAGCTGTCATGACTTTTCATCCGCATCCATCACATGTTCTGCAAAAAGCACGTGAACCAAAAGACTTAATCACACCGCTTGAGGATAAGATTGATTTTATCGAACAATTAGGTGCTGACTACTTATACATTGTGCAATTCAGCGAAAACTTTGCAGCACTGTCTCCTCAAGAGTTTGTCGATCAATATTTGGACGAACTGAATGTGAAGCATGCAGTCGCTGGTTTCGATTTTACCTTCGGCCGGTTTGGTGCAGGCACAATGGAAACGTTTGACGAATACGGGAAAGGGCGGATTGCTGCGACCATTGTACCTAAGCTTTCCAACCAAGACCGAAAAGTCAGCTCGACCCTTATACGTTCCGCATTGAAAAATGGAGACGTTGAATATGTGAGTGAGCTTTTAGGGAAACCGTATCAGCTGCGCGGCATTGTGATTCATGGAGATAAACGAGGACGCACGATTGGCTTTCCAACCGCCAATGTTGGTTTATCTGCTGAATACATCATCCCGCCAACAGGCGTATATGCAGTGAGAGCGGAAGTGAAAGGCAAGGTGTATGACGGTGTTTGTAACGTTGGCTACAAACCAACATTTTATGAAAAACGTCCTGATCAGCCTGCGATTGAAGTGAACCTTTTTGATTTTAACGAAGAAATTTATGGTGAACCGATTAAATTACAGTGGTACAAACGGATTCGCAGTGAACAAAAATTTAACGGTATCCAAGAATTAACGGCTCAAATTAGTCAAGATAAAGAAGAAGCGATTCAGTTTTTTCAAGATCATCTTCATTAAACAAAAAAATCGCAGAAAAACCGCTCTATCATTTGCAAAATCGGCATATTTTTAGTATGATAATTCCTGTAGCTTTAAAACCACTTACTTGGCAGGCCGACTTCACCGACGGTTGCGAGGTAGATGGGGCTAACATGATTTGGAGGTGAAACAGGATGGCTATTACTCAAGAGCGTAAAACTCAATTAATTAATGAGTTCAAAACACACGAATCTGATACTGGATCTCCAGAAGTTCAGATCGCTGTCCTAACAGAATCAATTAACAACTTGAACGAGCATTTACGTACTCATAAGAAAGATCACCACTCACGTCGCGGTCTTTTGAAAATGGTAGGTAGACGTCGTAATCTTCTTACGTATCTACGTAATAAAGACGTAACTCGTTACCGTGAGTTAATTAACAAACTAGGCTTACGTCGATAATCGTAAAAAGCGGGAGGATTCCCGCTTTTTTATCGTATAATCACTAATATTTTATGGTTAAAATGTTGAAAGAATGGCAAAAACCCTTCTACATACAGCTTTCACATTGATATGTGAAAATCATTTTGTTCATAATAAGAAATAACCTAAAAACTTTACGACAAGAGAGGAGTTTATCTCAGAATGGGACAAGAGAAACAAGTCTTCACCATAGACTGGGCTGGACGTCAACTGACAGTTGAAACTGGCCAGCTTGCAAAGCAAGCAAACGGAGCGGTTCTCGTACGCTACGGAGATACGGCTGTGCTTAGCTCAGCAACAGCTTCTAAAGAACCAAAACCACTTGATTTTTTCCCGCTCACTGTAAACTACGAAGAAAGATTATATGCAGTTGGTAAAATTCCTGGTGGTTTCATTAAAAGAGAAGGCCGCCCAAGTGAAAAAGCAATCCTTGCGAGCCGCTTAATTGACAGACCGATCCGTCCACTATTTGCAGACGGATTTAGAAATGAAGTACAAGTCATTAGTATTGTCATGAGTGTGGATCAAGATTGTTCATCTGAAATGGCTGCAATGTTTGGCTCATCTTTAGCTTTATGTGTGTCTGACATTCCATTTGAGGGACCAATCGCTGGCGTGACAGTAGGACGAGTAGATGGAAAACTCATCATCAACCCAAATGTTGAGCAGCTTGAACAAAGCGATATCAACCTTGTTGTAGCTGGAACAAAAGATGCAATCAACATGGTAGAGGCTGGTGCTGATGAAGTACCAGAAGAAACAATGCTTGAAGCCATCATGTACGGCCATCAAGAGATCAAACGCTTAATCGAATTCCAAGAAGAAATTGTGAAAGCTGTCGGTAAAGAAAAAATCGATATTCCTTTATATGAAGTCGATCAAGCATTAGCAGAGGAAGTAAAACAACTTGCTGAAGCGGATTTACTGAAAGCGATTCAAGTACATGAGAAGCATGCTCGTGAAGATGCCATCAGTGCTGTGAAAAAAGCTGTTGTTCAAAAATTTGAAGAAGAAGAGCGTGACGAAGCAACGATTAAACAAGCGAAGGATGTCTTAAATAAGCTTGTGAAAAACGAAGTTCGCCGCCTTATTACTGAAGAGAAAGTACGTCCAGATGGACGCGGCGTCGATCAAATCCGTCCACTTTCTTCAGAAGTAGGACTTCTTCCAAGAACGCACGGTTCAGGATTGTTTACAAGAGGCCAAACACAGGCACTCAGTATTTGTACATTAGGTGCACTTGGTGATGTACAGATTCTTGATGGTCTTGGTGTTGAAGAGTCTAAGCGATTCATGCACCATTATAACTTCCCGCAATTCAGTGTTGGTGAGACCGGCCCAATGCGTGGTCCAGGCCGTCGTGAGATTGGACATGGTGCGCTAGGCGAACGTGCATTAGAGCCAGTCATTCCATCTGAAAAAGATTTCCCTTATACGGTTCGTCTTGTGTCTGAGGTGTTAGAATCAAACGGTTCTACTTCACAAGCAAGTATTTGTGCGAGCACACTTGCGATGATGGATGCAGGTGTTCCAATTAAAGCACCAGTTGCAGGGATTGCAATGGGACTTGTTAAATCTGGTGAATACTACACAGTGCTGACAGACATTCAAGGAATGGAAGATGCACTTGGAGATATGGACTTTAAAGTAGCAGGTACATCTAAAGGTGTAACAGCGCTTCAAATGGACATCAAAATCGATGGTCTATCAAAAGACATTTTAGAAGAAGCACTTCAACAAGCGAAAAAAGGAAGAATGGAAATTTTAGATAGCATGCTGTCAACGATTCCAGCTTCTAGAGGAGAATTGTCACGTTATGCACCAAAAATCTTAACGATGACAATCAATCCAGATAAAATTCGCGATGTCATTGGACCAAGCGGTAAACAAATCAATAAAATCATTGAAGATACCGGTGTGAAAATTGATATTGAACAAGACGGTACAATCTTTATCTCTTCTACTGAAGAAGACATGAACCAAAAAGCGAAGAAAATCATTGAAGATCTTGTCAGAGAAGTTGAAGTTGGCCAACTTTACTTAGGCAAAGTGAAACGAATTGAAAAATTCGGTGCCTTCCTTGAAATCTTCAGCGGCAAAGATGGACTTGTTCATATTTCTGAGCTTGCACTTGAACGTGTTGGCAAAGTAGAAGATGTCGTGAAGATTGGTGACGAGCTACTCGTCAAAGTCACTGAGATCGATAAACAAGGCCGTGTAAACCTTTCTCGTAAAGCTGTTTTACGTGAAGAAAAGGAAAAAGAAGAAAAGCAGTCTTAATGAGAACAAATAAAATGTGTTAGAAGCCAGGTATCCGTGCCAGGCTTCTTTCTTTTCTTGCGCTTAACAATAGTTCTAGCTTGTTTCCCCCCATCATAATTTGTGGTAAAGGGGAGGGACAACCATTGAAAAAAACGATACCATTCTTTGTGTTTGTATTTTTACTGCTCGTGTCATATCAAACGATGAAGCAGCCGGCTGCTGTTACATATATGAATTCAATGAAAGAGCACGCCGAGGTAGCATCTGTTTCAAAAGATATTCTGTATCAAGAGATCGAATCGAAGTCTTCTGACTATGAAGAGAAGCCGCAAAATGCTAAGATTGATAAAGTGTGGAAAAAGATGCCTGGTTTAAATGGACAGACAGTCGATATCGATGCTTCTTACGAAAAAATGAAAAAACAGGGCTCTTTCGATGAAAAGCTGCTTGTTTTTAAAGAAACAAAACCATCTGTCCATTTACATGAACTTGGTGCTGAACCTATCTATAAGGGACATCCAGACAAAAAGATGAATGCATTCCTGATCAATGTAGCTTGGGGCGACGAGCATTTAACAAAGATGTTGAATACACTAGAAAAGCATCAAGTGAAGGCAACCTTTTTCTTAGAAGGCAAATGGGTGAAAAACAGTCCAGACCTTGCTAAAAAAATCGTGGCAGATGGTCATGAAATTGGAAATCATTCATACAATCACCCGGATATGCGCACACTGACAAGAGAACGAGCATTAGAGCAGATGATTAAAACAAATCGCCAAATTGAAGAATCCCTTGGGAAAAAACCGATATGGTTTGCCCCTCCAAGTGGCAGCTTTAAAGAAGAAACAGTAAAGCTTGCGAAACAAGAAGGAATGGAAACCATTATGTGGACAGTAGACACGATCGACTGGCAAAAACCATCACCAGCTGTATTACAAAAACGAGTGCTTGGGAAAATTCACAATGGGGCGATGATATTAATGCATCCAACAGACGCAACAGCGAGAAGTCTTGACGCACTTATCACTCAAATCAAAGAAAGAGGATATGAATTAGGAACGGTTTCTGACCTCCTAAGTGAAAAAAGACATCCGTGATGCGATCTGTTTGTTGAATAGGAGGAGCAAAACTTGGTCAAAACGTATACATGCCAAAACGGAGTAAGAATTGTACTTGAAAACAATCCCACTGTAAGGTCTGTCGCAATTGGCGTCTGGATTGGAACAGGTTCTAGACATGAGACACCAGAAGTAAATGGGATCTCACACTTTTTAGAGCATATGTTCTTTAAAGGAACAAAGACGAGATCTGCACGTGATATCGCAGAATCCTTTGACCGCATTGGTGGTCAAGTGAATGCCTTTACGTCAAAAGAATATACTTGCTATTATGCAAAGGTACTTGATTCACATGCTGGCTATGCCCTCGATGTATTGAGTGACATGTTTTTCAACTCTGCTTTTGACGAAGAAGAGCTGAAGAAAGAAAAAAATGTGGTCTATGAAGAAATTAAAATGTATGAAGATACTCCTGATGACATCGTTCATGATTTGTTAAGCAAAGCCATTTACGGTGATCATTCATTAGGTTATCCGATTTTAGGGACAGAGGAAACACTCTCTACTTTTAACGGTGATTCCCTTAGAAAATATATGGACGAATTCTATACGCCGGATCGCGTCGTCATCTCTGTAGCAGGGAACGTCGATGACACCTTCATTCGTGAGGTCGAAACATTATTTGGCTCGTATGAAGGAAAGGGGAAAAAGCAGCCTGTCGAAGCCCCGCAATTCCACTATGACAAACTGACACGCAAAAAGGAAACAGAGCAGGCGCATCTTTGCATGGGCTTTAACGGACTTCCTGCTGGAGATCAGGGCATCTATGACTTAATCGTCTTAAATAATGTTCTAGGCGGTAGCATGAGCAGCCGGTTGTTCCAAGACGTAAGAGAAGATAAAGGACTTGCGTATTCTGTATTCAGCTATCATAGTTCATTTGCAGATAACGGAATGCTGACGATCTATGGTGGAACTGGAGCGAAACAGCTGAATCTGCTATCTGAAACCATCTTACAAACATTAGACGTCTTAAAACGTGAGGGAATTACGCAGAAAGAACTTGAAAACTCTAAGGAGCAAATGAAAGGCAACCTCATGCTTAGTCTTGAAAGCACAAACAGCAAGATGAGCCGAAATGGTAAAAATGAATTACTCCTTGGCAAACATCGTACGCTTGATGAAATTATTGATGAAATCAATCGCGTCTCATTAGACGGCGTGAACAATTTATCGAAAAGAATCTTTACAGAAGATTATGCCCTCTCGCTTATTAGTCCAACGGGTGATGTACCTTCTGCTTAATCAAAAAAAGGCATGTCTTTTAAAAGAGATGCCTTTTTTTCATGTCTAAAGATTAATCAGCTAACTTGTTTTGCAGCTGATGAACAATTTTATTGATTGTCGAAAAGTGCTCGGTCAATAGTTCCTCATCTGCAAATTGAATATCAAAAACCTCTTCTAATTCCAAAATGAGTGAAACTGCTTTAATTGAATCGAGACCGTGATTTGTTAACTCTTCATCTGCACCAATAGAAATCTTGCTATCATCGTCCAAAGAACGCAGGACCAAATCCTTTACTTGACTTGATAGTGAAAGGGCATCCGTCGTTTCATTCATCTGCAACGCTCCTCTTTACAAATTTTCTATTCTTTACATAAATTAACTATATTAGAATGGAAAAACATTGTAAAGTAGTTTCGATATAAATAGGAATTGTTGATCATTCTCTTCAAATGAAAAATTTGGTAGAGTGAGAAGAAAAGAGACTGGGAAGGATGGATCAATCCATGAATAAAACAGACCTTGTGCAGCACATTCCCTTATTAAAAAAAGCGATCTCCACAGACCAGATTGATAAAGGCTATTCTCGAGATGAAAAATGGGTCGTGACGATGTCATCAGGTGAAAAGTATGTCCTTCGAATCACAGATCAAGACCAATATGACAAAATAAAGACGCAATTTGAGCTCCTTTCCCAATTAAGACGTCACGGTGTTCAGTGTGCTGATCCAGTGAAAATGGGCGTTCTAGATGAAACACAGCAAGTGTACTATATTTTATCGTTTGTAGAAGGTCAAGAAGCAAAAGAAATCATGAGTCATTTAACAGAAGAACAGCAGTATGCGATCGGGGTAAGTGCAGGACGGGATTTACGAAACATGCATACATATCCAGCGCCATCACATATCGAACCTTGGGAAGAGCGTGTTGTGAAAAAGCATCATCGATATTTAACTGCTTATCGGGAAAGCGGTATCTCCATAGAAGGGGATGAAAAAGTTGCGCAGTTTATCGCACAGCACATCGATAAGGTGAAGGGAAGGCCTAACCAATTTCAGCACGATGACTTTCATTTAGGGAATATTATTATAAAGAATGATAAATATGCAGGCGTTATTGATTTTAATAATTTTGATTGGGGAGACCCCATTCATGATTTTTATAAAGTAGCTCTTTTCAGTAGAGAAACAAGTGAAGCCTTTGCGGCTGGTCAAATAAATGGGTATTTTGATGGTGAAATACCAGCTGATTTTTGGCAGCTTTACTCTGTATATGTCGCAATGAGCATCTTTTCATCGATTATGTGGGTCATTAAATTTGATCCAGGTCAAATGGATGAGATGATTGAAAGACTAGAAAATGTATTAAAAGACCATGATTATTTTCGTCAAATAGAACCTCATTGGTATACGCGTATCACTAGATAACAGTGAAATATAGGACGATTAGGCGGTGATGGAAGTCACTGCCTTTTCTGTTATAATGATACAAATTACACATTGTCATGAGTAGAAACATTTTATATAATCCTAACAAGGATCGAAAAAGTTGTAAAAAAATTCCGTTTTTTGTTGAAAAAGAGCAAAAGGCTGGTGATGGATTGAAACAAATCGACAAAGATTCAAAGCAGTTATGGCGTGTATATTTATGGACACTCTCATTTTTAAAGCCTTATACAGGTAAAGTGATTCTAGTCATTATGAGTGGATTCGTTATTACCTTGAGCGAACTCATTATACCTAAATTTATTCAATATTTTATTGAAACTATTTTGCCAGCAAAAGACTTTTCTAAAATGAATGGATTATTGTTAGGTCTGACTGGCTTGATAGCACTTGGTATTATACTGACAGCTGCACGAAATTTATGGCAAAGAAAATTAATCGAACAAGCCTCAAGAGATTCACAATTTGCTGCCTTCCAGCAAATCCGTCAACTCGGTTTCTCATACTACGAACAACATTCTGTTAGTGAAACACTCTCCTTTGTTAACACACAAACACGAGCTGTACAAGAAATTTACAGACGATACTTCCCACAATTTATCAATCAGACACTATTTATCGCCATCTCACTATACTTTATGATACAAATTTCTATCTTACTCACTCTCATCATCATTCCAAGTTTTATTCTCTACTATATCTTTGGACCTTGGCTTGAAAAGAAGGCAACGATCTACGGAAGACAAAGTGCAGAAGGTTTTCGTGCGTTGCAAACAAAATTATACGAAAGTCTTGCTTCAATGGAAGAGCTTAGAATTTTAGGTTATATGAATTGGGACATGGAGCGGATTCAAAAGCTGCATGAACAGGTCCGCCAAGATCATGAAAAAAATGTTTTTTTCGCTTACTTACGAGGAAGCAACCGCAGGCTCACTTATTATATTGGTGCTCTAGCTACATTTGCTCTCGGCATCTACCTTGTAAATAATGGCCAGCTGACGACAGGCGGTTTTGTGGCATATATACTATATTATTTTTCAGCAATGCATATGCTTACTTCTATTGTCACACTTCTAACAGAACAACGAATCTTAACCTTTCAAATTGAACCTTTATATCATTTTATGAAAAAAACACCCGATATTAGAGAGCCTCGTCAGCCTATGTTGCTTGATCAAGTCGAAGGCGATATCGTGTTTCATGACGTTGATTTTCATTATCCCAATCATCCTCCTTTATTAAAAGGGATGAATCTACATATTCGGCGTGGTGAAAAAGTGGCGCTTGTCGGTACGAGCGGTGGAGGGAAAACATCGCTTCTTAAATTAATTGGACGCTTTTATGACCCCTCATCTGGGATGATTACACTTGATGGAGTTGATTTGCGCTGTTTATCTACTAGTCAAATAAGAGGTGCGATGGGGTTTGTTTTTCAAGAAACGTTTTTATTTAATATGAGTGTAAAGGACAATATTCGTTTTGGAGATACAAGTCTTTCAGATCAACAGATCATTGAAGCCGCTAAAAAAGCTGATTGCGACTCATTTATAAGAGAACTAGAAAACGGATACGACACCATACTTGGGGAAAGAGGATTAAAACTATCTGGTGGTCAAAAGCAAAAGATCGCCATTGCCCGGCTATTTGCTAAGAATCCAAGTGTTGTATTACTCGATGAAGCAACAGCATCTCTTGACAGTGTCAGCGAGCAAAAAGTCCAGCAGGCATTACATCAAACATTTAAGGAATCTACTGTTATTGCAGTCGCTCATCGTTTATCTACTGTAAGACATTTTGACAGAATTATTTTGATAGAAGACGGTCGTATGTTAGAAACTGGACATTTTAATGAATTGATGAGAAAAAAGGGACATTTTTATCAATTGGCGTCTGACCGCTCAGAAAAGGAGGCAGGTGTAACATGAGGAAAAATTGGCTGTTTCTTTTGATCACAAAGCAAAAATGGATGCTCATCCTCGCTCTTTTACTCGTTTTGATTGAAGCAGCAGCTAATTTAGCCATGATTGGGCTGCAAAAGTGGCTCATTGACGATGTTCTTTTGAATAGCGGAAATCAACATTTCCCCCATATCTTGATGCTGTTTGCCATCATTTTTCTTGTCTATGTTGTCATGTTTGTCGCCAGCCCATATGTGATGCACAAAAACTACCTTACCATCCACCATTCATTACAGAAAATGATGTTAGATCAGCTTCAGCAAGTATCGATGAGATCATATAAAATTCATCCAGTCAGTTATTATCTACACAAGCTTAACCAAGATGTAAAGACAGTCGCTGTCACAGCTGCTTTACATATACCGAAGATTGTACAAACCATTTTTATGGCCGTTGTTTTATCGATCATTTTACTATCTGTGAGTCCTGTATTATTTTTCTTGCTTATTTTTGCAAGTACGTGTTATTTCATTGTCGGTAAAAAAATGGCGGAAACGGCAACAAACATCGCAAAAGAAGTGCAAGAGAGAAAGTCAGATCTATTCGTGCATGTCGAAGAAGGAATTTCTTCTACAAGAGAAGTGGTTGCATTTGATCGACGTAAATGGGAAATCGGTTTGTATGAAAAGCTATTTAACAACATGATGGATCGTGTCATAAAAGAAGGTAAGTTTCAAAATAAGCTTCTATTTTTAACAGAACCATTGAAATGGTTTGGAATACTATCTGTGCTTGTGTTTGGCACATATCAAGTAGCAGCAGGAAACATGTCAATCGGCTTGTTTGTCGTCATTTACCAATATGCTTCTCAATTAATGAAAAGTTATCAGGAGTTATTCCAGTATGTATTTGAATTTTTCCAGCAGCGTGCATCTGTTCATCGAATTGCAGAAGTACTGCAAATAGAAAACGAAGAAAAAGGAACGAAGCGAATACATTCTGTGGAAGATGTGGTGTTTGAAGATGTTTGTTTTTCTTATGAACAAACATCTAAAGGGGCTTTAAACGACTTGAATCTTCATATTCAAAAAGGAAAAAAAGTGGCCATTGTTGGAGCGAGCGGCAGCGGGAAATCGACTATCTCAAAGCTGGCACTGGGACTTTATCAACCGGATAGCGGAAACATTTTAGTAAATGGCGTTGAACGATCAGAGATAGAGCCATCTCATTTCTTAAAAAAGGTAGCCGTTGTCCCGCAAGAACCCTATTTCTTCCCAGACACCATACGCCTCAATCTCATCATGGGATTAACTGATATTACTGAAGAACAACTTGAACAGGTTTGTGAGATTGCACAAATTCTTCCCTTCATTAAAGGACTTGAAAAAGGATTTGATACAGTCATTGGAGAGAGGGGAATCTCCTTGTCAGGGGGACAACGACAGCGTTTAGCTATCGCTAGAGCGCTTTTAAAACAGGCTGATTTCTTGATATTGGATGAGGCGACATCGGCCCTTGACCGGCAGACAGAAAGGCAGGTTCAAAAAGGGATAGACGATACAAAAGGAGGAAGCACATTGCTTGTGATTGCACACAGATTATCGACCATACAAAATGCAGATATGATCTATGTACTTGCAGACGGTGCCGTTCAAAGCTGCGGTACTCATGAGGAGCTGATGGAAGCCTCCTCGCATTACCGCTCTTTATTTATGGCGCAGGTCATCACAGCGTCTTAGTCAGTTTGGTTTTGACCAAAGTAAAAAGTCGATCTAAGGTGCGGAAGTGGTCAGGGTGTAATTCTTCGTCTTCAAACGCAATGTGAAAGGTGTCCTCTAATGAAATAACAAAAGAGACAATTTGGACAGAATTTAATCCTAAAGCTTTTAAACTATCATCAAGGCCTGGCTGCTCAGTGAGCGACAACTTATTCATCACAAGTTGGACAATTTTTTCTTCAACTTCTGTTCGTGTCAGTTCATTCATGTCGTGGCTCCTTTCTAAAAGATTAATATGTGTTATATTTTGGTGGATTAAGGAGAAAATTGCAATTGTTTTTATCAATCTATCATAAGGGGTGGCATTCATTGTCATATGTAAGCTATCAAAAAAATAATGTTCGTGTGGTATTAGGGGCAGATGAATCAGTTCAGAATTTAGTCATCAGTAAAGTACATCCCTATGTTGAGTGCAGCAAAATAACAGACAGACTTGAAGGAGACGTTTGGACGATTTTAACCAGCAAATATGCACAAGACATTCAAACAGAAGTGCCACTTGAAGAAGTCTTTTATCAAACCAAGATGGAACCTCGCTGCCGCTACCTGTATCACGGAGAGAAGAAAATCGTTGTAATAGATGAACCAAAAGATGTCAGATGGACAGCCCAACACGCACTGCGTTTAATAAGAGTATTGCTTCGCCTTTTGTGTTATCAGGATGGACTTGTTTATTTGCATGGCGGCATGATGGAGATGAATCAAAAAGGGATTGCACTAGTAGGCGGATCAAGAGCGGGCAAAACATCTACCATTTTATCCTTGTTATCATTAACCGATGCAACGTACATCACAAACGATGATATAGGGATTTCATATACGAACAACGAGTATAAAGGAACTGGTTGGCCGAGATCTATGAGTATTCGGAAAGATTCTTTTGAAGCCATTGAAAAGCTTGGTTCACCATATAGGCTTCAAACATCGAGTCACCCATTTAATGAAGATGATAAGAACTACCATTTCGTCTATCCGGAGGAATTAGAAAAATGGTTTTCACGTGAAGTCAAAACAATGGGGAAAATCGATGTCATGGTGTTTCCTGAGTTCTTACCTCATGGGCAAACGGGCGCCACACTTTCGAAAATCAGTCCACATGAAGCAGCGGAACGTCTAAAGGAGCACACAGTCATCAATCCTGGAAGACATAATGAATTCCTCTTACCATATTTCACATTACCGACACCCGAAGCGCTAGAACCATTTCTTGAACATCTAGCGGAAAAGATCCCTTGTTATTCATTAAAACAGGCATTTACTTCTTTAGAGAAAGGAACCTTTCTCATTCAAGAGCTTCTTGAACAATCCGATATGGTCGTGTAAGACGTTTTGGAGGTGAGTCATGGTTGAGCAGGAATATAAATATTTGTTGTCACAAACAGATTTTCAACACATCTACAACATGTTAAGTCAAAATCATCAACCTACTTATTTAATGAACTTCAATTACTATTACGACACCTCAGATTTTTTATTAAAACGATATGGCTATACCGTACGGGTCCGTCAAACCAGCGGCAAACGAACACTTGAGATCAAATGTCCCAGTCAAACGTCTGGTTATAAAAGAGTAAGAGAAGAAAAGTCATTTCCTATTGAGGATCTACCGCAAAAGCTAGATGTACAGAACATCGTAACGTCTTTACCTTTTACAATGACTGAACAGCCAGAGTTGTTAGGACTATTGGTTACTGAACGAACTACCTTTTATATCGAGACAGGCATCAAAGTGGATTTGGATCAAAGCAGCTATCTTGGCATCACAGATCATGAATTAGAAATTGAATATGACAGTGAAAAAGCATATGAGGCAGCTCAATGGTTTCATAGACTAACGGATGATTTGGACATACCAGTCAATCGAAAAGGGAAACGCTCTCGATTTATCACTAGATTTAAATCACTATACGGGAAGGAGTAATCCACATGCGGGCTGTTTTGGATCAATCCACTCTCTCAAATGAAGAGAGGCTACTATTACTTGGCTCACGTATTCAATTAAATGAAAAAGAAGAAGAGTTGATGAGAGATGTATTAAAAGATGGCATCGATGTACCTCAATTGATTGGACTTGCATCAAGACATAAGGTACTTCAACTGATGACGCCTCATTTGATTCGCCTTGATGATGAAAAAAAAATTACGACAACCTACAAATTTTTACTTCATTATCATTATATCGGGAATCGTCAAAAAAATATGGAGAGATTCAAGGAATTAAAGCGTCTTTTACAAACATTTCGAAAAGCAAAGCTGAAAGCAGTCCCTCTTAAAGGAGCCATTTTAACGCCTCTTGTTTACAAAGATTATGGACTCCGAATGATGTCAGACATTGATTTCTTAATTCATCCAGATGATCGAAAAAGAGCTTCTTCATTGCTCAAGGAGGAAGGGTTTATCATCGGGAAATATGACTGGGCAACCGATCAAGAAATACCGATTTCCCGAGAAGAAGAAATGATGTGGAGAATGAATGCCGGGAATCTTTATTCACATATTAAACGGAGCGGAGAAGACTTTTTGAAGGTTCACCGTGTTGATTTTTCATACGATGTTGAGCTGAAAAAAAACTACGACGCGACAAATGCCTTGCTAGATGCTGCTAATGAAAAGTCATTTTTGCAAACGGATACTTATATGCTTGAACCTTTAGATTTTCTCATTCATCTTGCTTTCCATTTATACAAGGAAGCAACAAATGTGCAGTATGTCTATTTACATGCAGATCTCAATTTGATTAAGTTTTGCGATGTAAGAGAGTACGTCAAGTTTGCTGAAGAGCAAAACCAACTTGATTGGCATGCTTTGCAAGCAAGAGCGAAGGAATTAGGGGCCGAGAAAGCACTTTTTTACACGTTTACGTTTGTAGATTTATTGTATCAAACGAACTATATCGATCAATTGCAGCAGTTAGACATGAGTGACCAATCGTTCTTAGAAACCTATGGAGAAAATGATTTTGGTTCTTCGAAAATGTGGAAGAAATCTTTTGTTGAGCGTTTTTTCAGCTTGGATAATCGTGATGAGCTTGAAGAGGAGCCTGTCGTACAGCTGTTCCCTGAAAGGCAGTAGCAAAATGAAGAGGAGGATTCTATATGGAGATAAAAGCGCTTTTTGAAAAGCCAAAGAACGATTTTCCTTTTGAAAAATCATTTGTGTTTGCAGGTATTCATTTTCACATTTTATCAACCGAATCGCTGGCAATTGAAGATATCGAACATTATATCCCGAAAGAACCAGACAGCCATGTGGGGGATATGCCTTCACAGATTGATATACGGTTCATCATTGATCCCGACCTTGAACAGTCCGTTCGCAATGCGTGCTTTCAAAAGGGTGAAACGATTACAGCAAAAAGGAAGTTTACTTACAAACGATTGAAATTAGACGATCAAGTATTGTTTGCCTCGCATGAAGGTGACGAGCCGCACAGTGTGGCGGTCTTTAAAGGGCGTTACGCTGTGATTGGAAAAAACAATAATGAATCTGCGATACGCTGTCCACTGCGAATCGTTCGAGAAATTGCCCTTAGAACATTAGAAAACCAAGGTGGATGCTTTACGCATGCAGCGGCTGTCTCTTTTGAAGATGGCCAAAAAGGAGCGCTCATTATTGGCGATAAAGGTGCCGGGAAGTCAACCACTATGTGGCAGTTTTTGCATCATGGAGGAGCAGATTTTATCACAAATGATCGTTCCATTTCAGTGCTTGAAGATCAGGAGCTTACTGTGTATGGATGGCCGATGTGCTTAGCGCTTGGAGTAGGAACCGTCCAAGCCACAACAAATATACAGGAATTGAAAAACAAAAAATTCAGCCGGTCTCAAGATCAAAGAATATGGGATGAAACCATATCAACAGAGGAAGAAGCAAAAGAAAAATGGGCGAGCGGCTGTAAGTTTGAAATTACACCAAAAGAAGCTGCTGACATGACAGGAACAACGATTCGGAGCTCTACGAAAGTAAATATGGTGATTTTCCCTTCACTCAAAATAGGATCAGGTGAGATCAGGCTTGTACCAGTAAAAAAAGATGATCAGAGAGCAAAAGATATCATGGTCGCCAATATAAGAGAACCAGAAGATCCTGACTATTTAAAAGGCTGGCTCGGCCTTCGGCATGTGTCAGATACCTTTCTGGAACAAAAGGCATCTGAGCTGATCCATCATTTATTCAATATGCCATGTTTTTATTTAGAGGGTGATCCACGGTATCTGCAGGACGCGATTCCAGATTTATTAAACAAAAAAGTGAGTTCCATTTAAAGAGACGATTGTCTAAACATTCGTTTGAGCCGGTCTTCACGCTTTTTCATCAGTTCGTGATCTGCTGGCAGCATGATTTGAAAGAGCATGTCGGCAATCGGCCGAGCGAGCCTTTCGTCAGAGTTTAAGAGAATACAAACACCTAATTTACGCTTTGGAATGAAGCCAATATAGGAGGTGAAGCCTTTAATTTCTCCGCTATGTTCAGCTAAGGTGAATCCGTTAAAAGGTCTCAAAAACCATGAAAGACCAACACCTCTAGTGAAATCTTCTTCAACCATAACGGGGCTTTGCATTTCTTTTAGCGAATGCTGATGAAGCAGACGGTTTCCGTCGTATTGAGCTTGAATGAATCGAATCAAATCGTCTGCTGTAGAGAATAGTCCGCTTGAACCGTCCTCCCAAGATGGTGTTTCAGCACTTGGATAAGATATGCCGGAAAGACCAGAGGAAGAAAGGGTATACCCTTTGGCTGTGGATGCTGTTTCAATAAATCCAGTTTGCTGCAAATCGAGCGGTTCTAGTATGTGGGTATGCACTAATTCTCTAAATGGCTGTTGACTCACTTTTTCTAGTACTTTACTTAAGATTGAATAGCCAAGACTGGAATAATTGATGATAGACCAAGGCGGTGTAAAAATAGTCAGTATTTCCATGCACTGAGCTAATGTCATATCTCGCAGATGAGTTGTTTTATCGAGTGTTTTGGGCAGGCCTGAGATATGAGAGGCAATCATTCGGAAAGTGAGTGGAATTGGTTCAGATATGTGACTTTTTATGAAAGAAAGTAAAGGTTCGTAAGTATGAATAGGCTCATCGAGTTGAATCAATCCTTCCTCTCGTATTTTCATCATGACCATTGCAGTAAAAGGCTTAGTCACAGAACCAATTCGAAAGGTTGTGTCTTTTGTAACAGGGGTGCCGCTTTCAATATCAGCTAGGCCCTCATGCCACGACCAAATGTGCTTATCTTCATGAGAAATACAAATAGAGCAGCCAGGAATTTGATGTTGATTCAATAACTTCTTAATATCAGTGGTTGTATCTTGCAAGCGTTGTAGGATCGATTCATTGATCAAAATAGACACCTCTTTCATACAGAATATATATATATTACCAAATGTTTCATGTTGTTTTAAGGTAAAGGATCAATATTTTTATATTTTAAAAGAGAGCGGGCGATTGATAATGAAAACAATTCAAAAAACCATTCTTGATATTTTAAAAGGTGATGGCCAGGATATCGAACAAATTCCATATGAGCTTGTAGAACGTAAAGGAGTAGGGCATCCAGATACGATGTGTGACGCCATCGCAGAAAGAGCTTCTCAATATTATTCTCAATATTGCATGGAGCATTTCGGCAGAGTAGCACACCACTGGTTTGACAAAGTGATGCTTCTTGGCGGAGATGCTGATGTATCGTACGGAAAAGGAACAATGGTCAAACCTTATCAAGTTGTGTTTGCTGGAAAAGGGGCATATGCATACGGTGATGAGCCGATTCCTCTTAAAAAGATTCTTTTCGATGCAGCCAAAGATGTGTTATCAGAGGTGACGACCGGATTTGATGCTGACGAACATCTCATCATTGATTGCCGGATTGTTGATCATCAAGGGGCAGGCCGTAAAAATTCAAGATATCGTCCGATGGTTGAAACAGACATGATCGAAATCGGGGATCCAAAGCTTGTTTCAAATGACTGTAATTTACTGCATGCTCATGCCCCGTTAAGCCGTCTTGAGAAACTCGTTCTCTATACAGAGCGTTATGTGAATGGACCAGAATTTAAAAAGGTGAACCCAGATACCGGCTGGGATGTGAAAATATTTGGAAGCAGACGTCATGAAGATTTCAAACTCATAGTAAACATGCCTTTTCTAGCAAAAGATATTCATAGTCTTGAGGAATATTTTTCCCGTAAAAAAGAATGTCAGGATCAAATTGCTCGCTATATTCATGAAACGTTAGGACTTACGCCTGATCTTATGCTGAACGCAACAGATCGCAATGGTCGCCCGTACTTAACAGCACTTGGTTCTGTAGCAGATACAGGCGATGTAGGTGTTGTTGGAAGAGGAAATCGATTAAATGGATTGATCACCCCAATGCGGTCTATGAGTATTGAAGCGCCGGCTGGTAAAAACCCGCTTGATCATACAGGGAAATTGTATGGAGTGCTCGCACAACGATTGGCAGATCAAATTTTTGAGACCATTCAAAAGCCAACAGAAGTGCATATCTTTACTTCAAAAGAAGCACCGCTCCACAACCCTGATGAAATTGCCGTCCGTATTGAACAGTGGGATGGAAATGAAGTGGATAGAAAGAGAATTGAAGACATTGTCATGAATGCGGTCCATTCGATGGGCGATGTGACAAAAGATTTAATTTTTAAAGGCGTGACAATGTGGTAATAAGGATGAAAGAAAAAGTCATTGATGCCGTTCATGCATGTATTCATACAAAAGAACCCATGGCAGTGACCATTCATCCATATGAAATTGAAAAACACCAACAATTGAATCAACATCATCTTCTATTGATGCTAAAGCCTGAATTAACGAGTATCCACAAAGGTGTACAGCTTGATCGAATACTAGATGAACTTCTCCTACGCTTAGATAATCATGATGTAGAAATAGGAGCCGTGCGCGTTGTATCATCCTTATATTTGAAAGAAAAGAAAATAATAGAAAAACAATATGGGATGCTGAACAAAATCTCTAAAAACGGTCTGAGTGAATTGTCAGATACGGCAAAAAAGATGCTGTTCTTTAAATATCCAGAGTTTAAACAGAAGGAACATTTCATATATGGAGGCCATCAATTTTTACAAAAGTACGAAGAGCTTACGCCATATGGTTTAGAGCTTCTTACACGGAACATGAAGGTGGACAAGCTAGGTGCGGGCACATACGCCATAAAGGCCGAGGTGGATGGAGAACAGATGCTTCTGCTCAATTCATTCCACCCTTGTCAAATTGAGTGGTTCACTGCACCTGCAAAGTCTATTATCGTCATGGAATGTTTTTCAAAGAAGCCTATGAGGATGTTAAGAGAAGATTTTATCGGTGCAACGGACCCTAAAGAGGCAAAAGCAGGTTCTTTTAAACACATGCTGCTGTCGGAGCAAAAGCGGTTTGGTTTAACGAACGTGTGTACTCGATTTAATGGCATTCACTTGTCACCAGGACCTGTAGAAGCAATGGCGGGAATGATTCACTATTTTCGTACACCTGAAACAAGGCTGACTCCGGCACATACACTTTTTGGCCAGTTGTTAAAGAAAAATGGCTTTTCGGAGGAATCACTAGATCTGTTATGTGAAGATGTGTCCATTCATTCAAGCGAAGTACCAGTATTTGAATTAACTGAAAACCTCAATTGGGATGAATCATTAGATCTGTTAACAAAAGTGAGAAACGACATTCAAAAGCATGAACGTGTTCTGTAACAGGGGGGGAACCACTTGAATAATGAAGGAGCTAGCCAGCGAATATGGATTGTTGGTCCACCTGGATCTGGAAAAACGACCCTTGCCCATCACTTGAAACAGGAATTCATGTTACCTCACTATGAGCTCGATGCCCTATTTTGGCAAGCGAACTGGAAAAAAACAGATCGGAAGTTGTTTATCGATAACGTCCATGAAGTTGTTAAACAAAAGAAATGGGTGATTGATGGTCAATATTCATCTGTTCACCATATCTTGACTGAATATGCTGATACGATCATATGGCTTGATGTGAAGAGAAGGAAGACATTCCCCCGTCTCATGAAAAGGACGTTCAAGCGGCTCATGACAAGGGAAAAACTTTGGAATGGAAATAAGGAGCGACTAGGGAATGCGCTCCAATTTTTCTCATATGCCTTTCATGTGTATCCAGAGGTGCTCCATCAAAACGAGAAGCTTTTTCATAAATTAAAAAAAGAATCACGTGTGAAATGCCTGCGCATAGACAAGCAGGAAGCAGCAGATCTGGTACTTAGGAAAATCAAAAACCTTGAGAAAAAGGGGTGAGGACATGATGAAATCTGATGATGCTGATAATGTCTTGAAATATTGGTTTTCGGAACAGCAAATCCGCTTAACACCTTTAAACGGAAGAAGCCCTAATGAAGGCTGGCTTGTAGAGGATGCTAAAAACCGCTTTGTCTTAAAAAAATGTGCGAGAAATCATGATGCAAAGTGGCTTCAATATTTAGAAGATTTAACAGATGCTTTGCTTGATCATGGTTTCCCGATTCAACCAATGATAGAGGCAGAGAACGGTCGTAAAACCATTTTATTCAAAGAACATTTTTGGCAGTTGCGGCCCTATTTTGAAGGAAGGCCATATGAAATGGGAAATCGTTCAGATGAACAAGAAGCCATTCGGGTATTAAGACAACTTCATTCATTAAAGAACTTACCGAAAGGGCCTGTGAACCCAAACTGTGAATTGAAAAACTGGATAACTTCACCGGACGAAACACTGGATAAGACGGCAAGTGTATTAAAGAAAGTCGTTTCTTCTAAAAAGGCTGCTTCTTTGCTTAAAGTGTATGAACAGGAGCTGATGAATGTACTCACGCTGCTAAATCCTAGTCTGTATGAGGCATTACCACATGCTGTCACACATGGTGATTTTCATTCTGGCAACCTGCTCATCCGTCATAAGAAGCTCGCCATGGTTCTTGATTTTGATACAGCAGGTTATAGACCACGAATTTATGATGCAGCCATATCTGCTTTTTTGTTAACGAGAATCAAGCGGGGAACATTTCAACTAGATATTGTGAAAACGATTCAATTTTTAAAGGCATATGCCGATGACCTATCTGAAAACGAGTGGCGTTCTATATCTGGTTTTATCAGACTATTATATATTCCGACAGGGCGGTATTTAACACTTCTGCATACTTACACACCTCACTTATTGAACTGGTATATTGATTGGTCCTTGGAAGCACTAGAATCTGCATCAAGCCAGCTGAAAGAAGAATGGTATCTCCAAAAGGAGATGAGGATTTGAAGGTTGCTGTTGTCACTGGTGGAAATAGAGGCATTGGAAAAGAAGTGTGCAGACAGCTTGCGCAAGATGGCATGCTTGTCATTTTAACAGCACGGCAGATTGAAAATGCTGAATTAGCTGCTTCTGATATAAATGAGCAGGTTGTGCCATACCAGCTGGATGTGACAAACGAAGAGTCGGTTGAACGTCTGTCGGCTTTTATAAAGGATTCGTACGGAAGAGTGGATGTGCTGATTAATAATGCGGGAGTCTTTCTTGACAACATAATGGATGACGCCTTTCCATCTTTTTTAGATCTTCCTGTATCGACACTTCAAGAAACGATGAATGTCAATGTGTATGGCGCAGCCAGAATGACCAAGGCGGTTTTCCCTTACATGAAAGAGGCTGGATATGGACGAATCGTCAATGTATCTAGCGGCATGGGAAGGCTCTCCGCCATCTCCGCTTCAAACGATGTTAGGCGTGACGGAAAAAGCGGTCCTTACTACAGGATGTCAAAAGCGGCTCTGCACGTTCTGACAAAAGTCACGGCTTTAGAGGGGGCGCCATTTTCTATTCTTGCGAATGCGGTTTGTCCTGGCTGGGTACAAACGGACATGGGGACATCAGAGGCTGTTAAAACTGTTCAGGAAGGTGCATCAGGAATCGTATGGGCGGCACAGCTCCCCCGAGATGGACCAACAGGAGAGCTACTAAGAGACGGTAAAAGACTTCAGTGGTAAGAGGAGGCAGCTACATGCGAGGGATGAAAGAAAAGACAGTGATTGTGACAGGCGGGGCGCAGGGGATTGGATATGCGGTCGCAGAACGAGCAGCACAAGAAGGGGCGCAAGTCGTCATTGCTGATCACCATGTAGATTACGGATTAGCAGCAGAAAAAAGGCTCAAAGAAATTGGATATGATGTGTTGTTTATAGAAGCTGATATTGCTGATGAGGCAGCCATTGTCTCAATGGTAGAAAGAACAGTCGATCATTTTGGGAAAATTGACATGCTTGTGAATTGTGCAGCCGTTTTTATCATGCGTGGCCTTGAAGCTACTGTTGAAGAATGGCGGCGCATCATGGACTTAAATATTATGGGGCAAGCCCTATGTGTCAAACACACGTCACCTTACATGGAGAAAATAGGAAAAGGATCCATTGTAAATATTGCCTCCATTTCAGGTCATATTGCCCAGCCGAAATATTTAACATACAACGCGACAAAAGCAGCCGTTGTGAATATGACGCGATGCATGGCAATGGATTTGGCGGATGCAGGTATTCGTGTGAATGCAGTGAATCCCGGTACGGTGTGGAACAAAAATAACGAACGATTTCACTTGGAAGAACTTGGGTTGACAAGAGAGCAAGCAAATCAGCACCCTGATATTGGAGGGATGCACATGTTAAAACGAACAGCTGATCCAGAAGAGATCGCATCTGCTGTCATCTTTCTTCTCTCTGATGAAGCGAGTTTTATCACAGGAGAAAATTTAATGGTTGACGGCGGCTATACTGCCATGTAGAGGAGTAAACATTTTGATGAAATTTGATCTGCACACACATCATCAGCGCTGTGGTCATGCGGAGGGAAACATCAGAGAATATATCGATGAGGCTGTCAAACTAGGTCTAGAATGTATCGGAATATCGGATCATTCCCCGTTTTTTGGTGAAGAGGCTGATCATTTTAAACCATGGGTAGCGATGGCGAAGAGTGAATTTCAATCATATGTAGAGGAAGTCCAGCAATTGAAAAAGGAATATGAGGGGAAAATTCACGTGCTATTAGGTGTTGAATCTGATTATTTTCCAGAACACGAAGCCCTCTACCGAGACGTGTATCGACATTATCCATTTGATTATATCATTGGCTCGGTTCATGTCAGTAATGGATACGATCTATTCAACCGGAAACGCTGGGAACGAATCACAGAGCAACAAGCCATCATTGAAAAAGAGACATATTACCAGTTGATTAAGATGTCTGCTGAGAGTCAAATGTTCGACGTTTTAGGGCATATTGACGCCTTAAAAGGTTTTTATCCAGAAATTGCTCATCTCAAAACAGAAGCTGTCGATGATGCGCTAAAAGTCATTGCGGAGAGTGGTTCTGTGATTGAAGTGAATACCTCTGGCAAAACAAAAGACTGCGGCGGCTGGTATCCATCAATGGATCTATTAGAGCGAGCCAAATTTTATGGTGTGGAAGTCACGTTTGGCTCAGATGCTCATCAGCCCGCCCGCGTGGCAGATGATTGGCTGAAAGTGAAACAAACGCTAAAGGAATTAGGTTACCAGGAATGGTGTATTTTTCAATCTCGTCAAAAGCGAAAATTGGCTCTATAAATTCATAAAAAAGGGGTTATGAAAATGACAAAAGTTCGTGTAGCAATTGCAGGAGTAGGATCATGTGCGTCAAGTATCGTTCAATTTGTTGAGTTGGCTAAGGAAAAGAAGGATACGCTCTCTGGTGTTATGCATGACGTCATTGGAGGCTATCAGTTATCTGATGTCGAATTTGTTGCAGCTTTTGAAGTAGATCAAAATAAAGTCGGAAAAGACTTATCAGAGGCCATTTTTACTAAACCAACAGCTGCAGTGAAACATATCGATGTTCCGTTTTTCCAAGTAACCGTCGAAGCAGGTCCTTTATGTGATGGACTTGAAGGAGATTTGTCCAACTGCATTCAACCACATGAACATTCACTGAATATGAAAACACATGAAGTAACGCAAAGGTTAAAAGATGTTCAGGCAGATGTACTCGTCTGCTTCTTACCAACAGGTTCGTTTGAAGCAGTTCGTGTGTACGCAGAGGCGTGTGCACACGCTCAAACAGCCTTTATTAATGCGACACCTGAACCGGTGGCAAATGATCCTGAGTTTGTCAAAATGTTTGAAGAGTCGGAGACCCCGCTCCTTGGAGACGATTTAAGAAGTCACTTAGGTGCAACCACACTGCATACAGCCTTAATTGAACTATTAAAATCCCGCGGGATTGATATCACCAATACGTACCAACTAAATGTTGGAGGGAATACGGACTTTTTAAACCTAGCCAACCCTATGAGATCAACGAGTAAGCAAAAATCGAAGAGAAAAGCATTGTTCGCTTCGGGGATTGATGCCAGTGAAGTGGCAGCAGGTCCAAATGGTTATGTCAGCTACTTAGGGGATCATAAAGTCTGCTTCTTGCGATTAGAAGGGAATTCGGTTTTAGATTCTGACATTTCACTTGAAATTCGTTTACAAGTAGAGGATAGTCCGAATTCAGCTGGTGTCATTGCGAATGCGATGCGTGTTGCAAAAGCAGCTAAAGATATGAATCATAGCGGTGTCATACATGACGTCTGCCCATTCTTATTTAAGAGTCCACCAGTTGGACAAGTCGATTCAGAATCATTACGTCTGTTCAATGAATATGTGGCAAATGCTGAGCTGAAAAAGGTGTAACCAGTGGAAGCGGAACTCAATCTTCGCAAGATAAAATTTGCCGCTTTTGACTTGGATGGAACATTAATTGATGACAGAGGCGAGCTTATTGGTGATGTCCATGGCGCAGTGAACATGCTGCGCCAGAGAGGCATTATACCCATTATTGTGACAGGAAGAACCTATGATTCTTTCTTCTCTCTGGATTTAGATCGATCTCTACTCGCCTTATTTCATCATGATGTTTTGCTGAATGATGGGAATGTCATTTGTCATCATGAAAAGAAAACATTTGAGGTTAAGCGGTATGTAGATGCAGCTTTATGCCAACAGATCATCACATCACTTGATGGAAAAGCTGAATTTGTCATGGAATCTCATGGGAAGCACGTGGCATCAAGTAAAAGTGCTAAGTTGAAATACTGCATGCTATATAGCTTTCCACGAGAAAAAATAGAGGTTGGTCACAAGAAAGAATTCAACTTTGACCATGTAACTAAACTATTTATTTTACCAAAAGAAAAAGTGGATCTTGCTCAACAATTAAAAAATTGTCATTGCGACGTAGCAGATGCCCAGTTTTTAAATGCTCAAGTCATATCTCCAAAAGGGATTTGTAAGGCAGACATGCTTGAGCACTATTTATACGATTGTTTTGGAGAAAGAGATTTAGATCGTGTGATTGCCTTTGGAAATGGTCATAATGACAGGCTGATGCTGAAGAAGGCCAAGTGGGGGCTAGCCGTTCAAGATAGTCATCCGTCGGCGATTGAGTTAAGTGATGTTCATTTACAGGAGCCTATTTCTGATTATCTATTTAAAGTTTTACAATCATTTGAAACGCCGCACGTTATCAATGAAAAGGGAGGTATTTAGTTGAGGACCCTTCAACTGCCTTTACCAGAAGCATTAGAAGATACAATGATATCGGATTTTATGGAAAGAGTTTCATTTTTATCTGCTCATATTGTGCACGTGGCTCTTAACGAAGAGGAATCTATGATTGAAGTAACCGTAGATAAAATGGGAGACAAAGAGGCAATATCAACTGCGTTTTCGAATCTATCGTCAAATATCGCACAGCTGCGGAGATTTCGTGAAAAAGAAATAAAATCAAATATTCATTTATCTAGTGAGCCTGTTCATTCGAAACTAAGCGAGGAAGATCAGAAAAGAACTTTCTATGATGAAGTTGAATTGGAACTTTCAAACTACTTTGATCAATTATTTTTAAATATAGGGATTTCACTTGGAGCGAAAGTAAGGCGATACCCTTCGACGATCAGTAAAGATTTAATGGAAAAATGTAAGTATCATACGAATTTTCCGCAAAATATTTATTCTGTTTTTGAGATCCCTCATGATTATCAAATCATTGATGATATTCGAGAAAAGCATCATGGTTTTCAGCATGAACACTTCCAGCAGGCAGGCCGTTTTTTACAGCCGTGTATTTGTTATCACTGCTATGAGGAATGGGAAGGGAAGACGTATACAGACAATCAAATGATGACAGCAGCGGGGCAATGTTTTAGACATGAAATCTCTTGGAAAGTGGACCCTCTCAGGAAAATAGAATTTAGTATGCGCGAAATTGTCTTTATTGGTCATCAAGAATTTATCAATGAAACGAGAAAAGCACTCCTTGAGAACACATGGGAATGCTTTCATCAACTTGGTCTAAGTGGAAAGGTCACGACCGCAAATGACCCTTTTTTCTTTTATGATGATATAGATAAAGCGAATTATCAATTAATGGCTAATAGCAAATATGAATTAGTCGCTGTGACAGAAAAGAAAGACGTTTCAATCGCTTCTTTTAACGACTGCGGAGAGATGCTTTGTGAAAGGTTCCATATTAGCGGAGAAGATGGTCTGCCGCTTTATTCAGGTTGTGCGGCATTTGGGATCGATCGTTGGGTTCAAGTGTTTTTACAAACATACGGTCGAAATCGAAAGGATTGGCCGAAAGACATGCTTCATTTAAAGGAGGAGCGCTATGCTGCAAAGTAATCTGACTCAAGAAGAACATACAGCTCTCACTTTATCCACTCCTTTTTTAAAAGCGAGTCAAATTGAAGAGATGCAGGAGCTTTTGTATAAGCAGCAAGACTGGAATGTCATTCTCGGAATGCTGCATGTTCACCGGACAGCAGGAATTGCGTGGAAGAATATTAAACGTTATGCCATTCATTTAAGAAAAGAGTTTAAAGCGACTTATTTTTTAAAGTCATTAGAGATTATGTATAAGGGTCAATTAGAAACGGCTCGAGACAATATCAAGTTAAATGATCAGTTATTTCAAGCACTTGATCAAAAAGGAATTGAATATGCCATTGTAAAAGGAAGTGTGATTGGCCAGTGGGCATACGGTGATGTTGGGCTTCGCTTGTTTGGGGACAACGATCTCTTTATCTCACAAGATCAGCTGCAAGAAACTGGACACGTATTAAACGAATTAGGCTATATTCAAGGTTCTTGGAACTATGAAACGGAGACAGTCACACCTGCCAAACGCAAAGACATCCTTTACCTCATCATGAACTCACATCAAACCTACACCTATATGAAACCTACACCAGATTGCCGCTTTATTGATTGTCATAAAATTGATGTTCAGTTTTCAGTTGACCTCATGACAGGGAACCGAACGGATTCAATCGTCAAAGAAATGCTGTCTAGACGAATTCAAACGTCTGTTGACGAACACCTTGTATGGTCTTTAAAAGAAGAGGATATGCTTCTTTTCCTATGTATTCATTTTTATAAAGAAGCGATTTATTTAAATGAAGTGGAGTCAATGAAAGATTTACTGCTTTATAAACTGCTAGATATATATGGCATGTTTATGAAGGAAGACCTACTCGATGTGGATTTGTTTGTCCGCCAGACGAAAGCGTATGGCTTTGAAAAGATGGTCTATTTTGCTTTTCATTATGTGAATGAGGTCTTTCCTCAAACGATTCCTGAACTTGTCATGGATGCACTTCAGCCTGAATCGCTTACTTATTTATCCGAAGTGCTGGATGCAAATGATGTCGTTCATACTTGGAATCAACCAATTCGTAAACGATTCTTTCATATTAATCGATCTTTAGATATTAACAAGCATTCTGTGCATAAGGAGTAGTGTCATGAAAGATCCGGCCTCGCTATTTGATTTTAAGGGAAGAAATGACGTGATATGGTATGGAAATATGAATCAAGAACAAAGCTGGGATCAAACAAGAGCTTTACCAGTCATGACAGACCATGTTCAAAATGATCTGGTTCTTCAGCAAGAACAACAACTGCTTTTGATTGCATCTAAAGAGCATCATGTCATCTTGCATCATCAGCCTGATAAAGCTTTTTTAGCCTATTTGGAAAATCAAGGTGTCCAGCTTCCGCATATGACTCAACTAGACCAAGCATTTAAATTAAATGGACTGATTGTACCGTATCTTTTAGATGAATCCCTTGAAAAAGAAGCATTGATTGAAAAAAGAACGATATACGGCTCAAATGCTACACTCGTAAAGCGGTTCAATCATAAGATTTCTACTAGAAGATGGGCAGAAGAACATCTGTTTAACGTCACATGCGGCGCTATCTGTCATCATGCTGACGAATTAAAACAGACGTATGAAGAATTAAAGGCGAAGAATTTCTCCAAAATGGTTCTGAAAATACCTTATGGATCATCTGGGAAGGGGCTGCGTATTTTAAAAAATGACCGAGAATTTATGCAGCTGCTGACCTTTATTGAAAGAAGGAATATCGAAACGGATTTGCTCTTAGAGGGATGGCATCCGATTAAACGGTCCTTAAATGCCCAATTGCTCATTCAAGAGGAGGGGTCACACTTACTCTCCATTACAGAGCAGAAAATCAATGAGGACGGCATTTACTTAGGGACGGATTTTGCGCCTGTGTATGAATTGGACAAAAAACGTGAATACGAAGCAAGCATGCATCGAATCATAGAGCTTCTTTATGATGAAGGGTATCGTGGTGTGGTTGGTGTCGATTCAATTATTGATGAAAATGAACAGCTCATACCGATCATTGAAATAAATGCCCGGTTCACACAGGTCACTTATTTACTCCCACTGATTTGTCGTTTTTTTTCAACCTACGAATATATCGAAAGCCGCTTTAAACGATTCTCATGCCGCGCTGACCTGCCATTTGAAGATGTCCTAACGGAGGTAACAGAAGCACTCAATCCGGGAGAAGATGGCGGGTTCTTTATTTATACTTTTGGTAAGACGAGATCTGATGATACGTGGCACTATCGATTGTTTATCTTGTTTTACCATATGAAGAAGGACAAGCAGATTCATATGCTGACCATGTTTGATGAGATGGAATTTTCATCAGAAAGGAGGAGGAGTAGTGCTGGAAAATGACTTTACGCTCTTAGAGAAAGCGAATCGTTATGGGACGCCGATGTATGTATACGATGGAGATGCATTGAAAGAGCACTATGAGCACATTACATCATGGCTCCATCAAACAGCTGAGGTGTTCTTTTCATTTAAGTCCAATGGAAATGTCTCGATTGCATCATTGTTACGGTCTTTTGGAGCTGGTATAGAAGTGGCTTCTGAAGGAGAGCTTTTCATGGCGATAAAAGCAGGTTATTCACCGCAGCAAATCATTTTTTCTGGACCGGGTAAGCAGAAGGAAGAGATTGATACCGCTGTTCAGCATGAGATCTATTGTATTATCGCCGAATCTAAGGAAGAACTGACCTACATCGCTGAGTCTGCAAAACGTCAAGACAAGCAGGCATCAGTAGGCATTCGGATCAATCCAGAATCAATTGAATCACGAGCCAAAATAAAAATGGGCGGAGTTCCAAGTCCGTTTGGAATAGATGAATCTAAACTGAATGATGTATTTGATCTGTTTCAGAAGTATGTTCATTCGCTGCTATTTAAAGGTATCCATATGTATCTGGGGACTCAAGTTCTTGATGAAACATCGCTTTTATCATCGTTTGAATACACACTTAACACAGCTGTTCGAATCAAGAATGAATATGGACGAACATGCCAGATGGTTGATTTAGGTGGCGGTTTTGGCATTCCGTATTTTCAGCATGAAACCCCGCTTCATGCTGAAAGGCTATTTCAACACGTAGCGGATTTGATTAGATCATATGAAACTGAGCTTGAATTTCCGAGGTTTATTATAGAAATGGGGAGATTTCTTTTAGCAGAATGTGGTGTTTATTTAACAACCATACAATATGTAAAAGAATCAAAAGGGCAGCCGTTTTTAATAGCAGATGGCGGGATGCATCATCATCAAGCGATGACGTTTAGAGGCAGACTGCTCCGCAATAATTACCCTATGCGGCTTATTAAACATTCCAGCAACACCGCAGACGTAGTGAAACAATCAATTGTTGGTCCGCTTTGTACACCAGAAGACTTAATTGGCAGGCAGGTGGAGCTTCCGCAAGGGGAAGTAGGGGATCTTCTTTGTATTGAGAAATCTGGTGCATATGGACTGAGCTACAGCCCTACCTTATTTTTAGGTCATTCTTCTCCGCTTGAGCTACTGTTGTTTGAGGGGAACGATTATGTTGTGCGAGATAGAGGGACCCCGGAAGATCTCTTATGGAAACAAAATAGATCACTCTTTAGACAAAGGAGGGGTGGAAATGAAACTGACAGAGCTTCGACAAGAAACGATTGATCGTCTCATTCTCCAATTTTCAGAAAGAGCAGGGCAGCTGGATGCCGAATCTCGGTTCCCACATCAGAATCTAGACGAGCTGATTGATTGTGGATTACATGTCGCCAATATGCCAAAACAAGACGGAGGTCTTGGATATGGATTTGAAGAAACGATCACCTTGTTGTCACACATATCTAAAGGGTGTGCGTCAACAGGCCTCATTATGGCGATGCATTACTATTCGCTCGGCGCATTTTCTGAAGTGCTGACAAGTGAGCAGCAGGCTTCGGTATTTGACGATATTCGGCATTCAGGAGAGTTCATCGCTTCTGTCAGCGACCCGAATGTGATTTTTATTTATCAGCGAAAGCAAATGGAGGGAATTCCAACCATCACCGCCGAAAAAACAGATGGCGGATATCTTGTGAGTGGAACTAAGTTTACTGTGACAGGTGCACCGCGCATTAAATATTTGCCAATCTATTGTGAGTATGCCCCGTCGTCATGTACATCTCAATATGGAATGACGGCGCTTTTAATGACATTACCGAGTGAAGGTGCTGCGGTGGAGGAATCGTGGAATTATTCGGGAATGAGAGCATCGATGAGTCATCACATTCATTTTGATCAAGTGTTTATACCCGATCATCAGCTCATCGGGCGGGAAGGCTACGCAATAGAAGATACTGAACATTTAATCTATTGGTTTCGTTTAGCTGTTACCGCTGTTTATTACGGGATTGCAAAGGCAGCATATGAACATGCCCTCGGTATGGCATATAAAAGGAATGATCGAATTTCTAAGAAAAAATCAGCCTTTTTACCAGGTCAACAATTTCGTATTGCAGATATGAAAATGAAATTAGATGTAGCACATTCTCAGCTCATAGCCTGTGCCCAGCAAGCAGATCGAGAAAAGAAACAAACTCATTACTCGAGTGAGTTGTATACGAAGACGCTGATTACTAAACACTTTGTGACGCAGGCGGCAGAAGAAATCGTGGAACTGGCTTCTCAGGTCGAGGGTTTTTCTTCATTACAGCAAGGATCTTTGCTCGAGCGCTTAAGCCGAGATGTGAAAGCGGCAAAATTTCATCCGCCTTCAGAAGATGTATTAAAAGAAGTGATTGCGAAAAAAGAGCTGGGCATTATCCCGTTAAAAAATCGCTGGGTATGATGGCGTAAAAAAGGAGGAGACAGATGTGGCTACTGCAGCACCTATTTACCGAAACAATTATTTAAACTGTTCTCAATTAACGATTGCAGCCATGCTTCTTAGACAAGGAATTCAAATCGACAGGATTTGGAGGCAAGCTGGTCTTGTTTATAGATCTCAAGACCAAGGATTTGTTTTGATCGGTTCCTTTAAACATTTTCGTGAAGATATTCTGCATCATAATGGCATTCATTTAGAAGAAATTTTTTACACCGAAGAGGAATTAGACCTCTATATGAATCGGGTATTTAAACAGCATCCTGAGAGAGGCACTGTGTCTGTTTCTTTAGATATATTTGAATTACCGTACTGTCCATTTTTTGAAAGAGAACATGGATATCATACATTGGAAGTACTTGAGGTGAATGATGATCATGTAGTGATCAGTGACCATGCTTATTCCTATCATGGCACATTGAGTAAAGATCATTTGATGAAAGCCGCACGCTCTGTCTACGAACATACGCCTCGAACCGAAAATCGTTATAAATGGATCAAACAGGTTGATCTTGAGAAAGAACCGGATGTAATGAAAGTTTTAAAAGAGCATGTCGCCATATTAGAAGGTGCACCGCCACATTTTGAATTGCCTGGAGCTATCACAGGACTTGACGCAATTTCAGTCATTCAAAGAGATTATATAGATAGTATCAAAGGTGATGAAAATGGTAATTTATTAGACAATGTTTATTTTGAAGGACTAAAGGATGTCGCCAACTCCAGAAAACATATGGTGACATTTTTATCATCATATGAAAATGAGCATTTACAACCCCTTATTCAAGCATTTGAAGATGCTTATCAAAGCTGGACAGTGCTTGCTAATTTTACAGCTAGAGTCGGCCTCAGCAAAAATCCTCGCAGTATGATTGAAAGAACGTCGAATCGGTTTCAAAAAACATTAGAAGTGGAGACAAGCCTTCTCACGCAACTAAAAGAGGTGATTCAAAATGAAAACCTATCAACCCCTCACTCTTCATGATTATGTCAATAACAGAGGCATCACATATCAAAATGAATATGAAAAAGGCCAATTAACCATTGGCGGGGCTTCTTTGCCGGCTGAGTTGGTCATGAACGTGAAAGACTCTTTGGTCGAAGGCATTCCTTTTCAGTTCATTTATCAAGATCAAGGAGACAATATTGAATTAGAAGGTCAGTCTATTCAACTTCAGGCAGTTGAAGCAGAAGCGCTCCATGTCGTTGGCTGTTCATCTAATGGTAATCTCTACGAAAAGATGACATTATTACGAGAGGGGACCGTTGTCTTGGAATCTCGTCTTTCATTAACCGATGTGATTGAACGTGAACCTGCATTTGATGATCGATTGGCTTATGCATTTGATTATATTCATACGGTAGCCGGCATCAATCATCATTTGACATCAAACCTATGGATTGATTCGCTTTCCTTCTCGCAAAAAATCGTTTTTGATGAAATCCGCTTTCAAGATAATCCATTTATGCATATTTTCGCAATGACGATCCAGCAGTCAGATCAGTGATGGAAGGGAGCCATGTCTATGTGCGGCATTGCAGGTTATTGTCATTTTAACAAAGCACCACTTGATCCACACATCTTACTGAAGATGAAAAACGTACTTAGTGTGCGTGGACCTGATGATAGTGGTGTATATCAAGACGACTCAGTTGGTTTGGTTCATACGCGGCTTTCCATTATCGATATTCAATCTGGGCCGCAGCCAATAACAAATGAAGATGAGTCTATTTGTGTGATTTTAAATGGCGAGATATATAATTTCCAAGAACTAAGAGAGGACTTATGGAATAAAGGTCATACGTTTCGTACGCTGACAGATACAGAAGTACTTGTTCATGGCTATGAAGAATATGGTATTTCTTTTATTGAGCAATTAAATGGAATGTTTGCAGCTGCGATATGGGATCAAAAGAAGAAAGAATTCTTTTTATTTAGAGACCGGTCTGGGATTAAGCCGCTTTATGTTTCAGAATGTAGAGGAGGGCTTATTTTCGGATCGGAAATGAAGGCTCTTCTTCAGCATCCAGATATACAAATTGCCATTCAGCCTGAAGCTGTCCTTAGTTATTTATCCTTCCGTTATGCGATCGGCGAGCAAACTTTCTTTCAAGGAATTCAAACATTACCCCCAGGGGTCATCTTGAAAATAGATGAAACAGGAATGACAAAAGAGGCCTATTGGCAATATCCTTTCCCATCTGATGGAATTGACAGGGGAGAACGTTATTATCAAAAGGGATTGTTTGAATTACTTCAAGATAGTGTCCAAAAACAAATGATGTCTGATGTACCTGTAGGAGCTTTTTTGAGTGGAGGAGTGGATTCGACTTCCATTGTTGCTTTGATGTCCAAATATGCGAACGAGAATATTCACTGTTTTTCGACCAGCTTTGAAGAGGAAGGTTTTTCTGAAGAAAGCTATGCCAAGCTCGCAGCAGAACAATACAACGTCAAGCTTCACTCGCATCGAATGAGTGAAGAAGAGTACTTTCAATTATTGCCAGAAGTTGTGAAGCGAAGAGATCATCCTCTTTCCATTCCTCATGAAGTCGCTTTTTACCATATGTCACGTGAAGCAAAAAAGCATGTAACGGTTGTTTTGTGTGGTGAAGGAGCGGACGAATTGTTTGCAGGGTATGGACGTGTGTTTAGGAGTCCTTCAGATTGGCGTAAAATTTTATGGCTTCAAAAAAACCGAAAGCTGTCATCCATCCTTTCAAAGGTATTATTTGAACCGTCCTTTCAGCAACAGGTGCATCAATTTATCCATCTTGATGGGGAAATGGAACATTATAAAAAAAGATATGCTTGGTTTACGGATAGCGAAAAAGAGCAGCTCTTAGGTCAGCACGCTCATTCAATTGATTCTGCTGATTTGCACATGAATCAGTTGATCGCCCATTGCTTTAAAGAGATGGAAGGGGCGTCGTATGAAAACAAACTGCTCTATTTATTTCAACAAATCCATTTACCCAACTTGTTAGACCGGCTTGATATAATGACGATGTCACACGGACTAGAAGCACGTGTACCGTTTCTTGATCATCGCATCATCCAATTTGTCAACGATATGCCTTTCAAGTACAAACTTCCTTATAAAGGGCTACCTAGCAAAGTGCAAGCATTTTTCCAATCGAGCCTTAAAACAAGTGAGGTCCAAGATATTCCGAAATATATGTTGAAAAAGACAATGGAGCAAACGGTGGATAAGCGTATATTATATAGAAGAAAAATGGGTTTTCCTGTTCCGGTGTATCATTGGATGAACAAAAGAATGGGAGAAATCGAAGAGAAACTTCTGGATCAACAAAGCTTTGCAACACAATTATTTCAAAAGGAGCCGCTAGAACAATTTTTGCGACATCATTCGAATCAGAAGAACAAAAATGGAGCGGACCAAAAAGTGTGGATGCTTTACAACTTGGAATTATGGCATGATCACTATATCAAAGGGGCGCGTCTTCCGCTCCAAACTAGTCATTAAGAGGCCCGGTCTATTCACCATCCCTGCTGCATATATGATATGGAAGGGGAGTGATGCGATTTTGAGGCTGAGTGAGCTGTCAGGAAAAGAGATCGTCGATATTAAAAGAGCGGAGCGGCTTGGCGTGCTTGGACAAACCGACCTTGAAATAAATGAACAGGACGGTCAAATTACAGCACTCATCATACCTTCCGTCAAATGGTTTGGCTTTCGAAAACAAGGAAATGACATCCGCGTTCCGTGGAATCACATTCAAAAAATAGGATCAGATATGATCATTCTCGATGTGCCTGAAGAACTTCAGCCGCACGGAGAAAAAGAGCACCCATCATAAAAGGGTGCTCTTTTTCTTTTCTCTCTCCGATTTGTTCACAGGCTGAATCCTCTCCTCATATGCTGAAAGGGAGATTCGGAAAATATTACAGACTTTTTTAAATAAAGAAGGTGAACGGTCAGTATGTTGAGCGGTTTAACGGTTGCGGTGATCGGGGGAGATGCTAGGCAGCTTGAAATCATTCGCAAGCTGTCACAGCAGCATGCCAAAGTGTTTTTGGTCGGATTTGATCAGCTGGATCATGGATTTATTGGTGCTGAAAAGCTGAAAATGTCAGAGCTTCCATTTGAACAAGTGGATAGTATGATTCTTCCGGTATCAGGTGCTACAGACGAAGGGGTCGTTGCTACCGTTTTTTCAAATGAGAAGGTCGTGCTAGAAGCTAAATATTTAGAAAGAACCCCTGCACATTGTACCTTGTACTCAGGTATTTCTAATATGTACTTAGACAATATGGCAAAGCAGGTGAACCGGAAGCTTGTGAAGCTGTTTGAGCGAGATGATATTGCCATATATAACTCTATTCCAACAGTTGAAGGGATTATCATGATGGCCATTCAGCAAACGGACTATACGATTCATGGGTCACATGTCGCTGTTCTCGGACTTGGTCGAACAGGGCTCACCATTGCCCGCACATTTCGGGCGCTAGGTGCGGAAGTGAAAGTTGGTGCTGCGGATACAGCCCATTTAGCGCGAGCCTTTGAGATGGGACTTGATCCATTTTCAATGGACCGTTTAAAAGATGAAGTAACGGATGTCGACATCATCATCAATACGATTCCAAGCTTAGTATTAGATTCATCTGTCATCGTCAGCATGACACCAAAGACACTCATTTTGGATATCGCCTCCCGCCCAGGTGGAACAGACTTTGACTTTGCACAAAAGCATGGAGTGAAGGCGCTTCTTGCACCAGGACTTCCAGGGATTGTGGCACCAAAGACAGCCGGGCAGATCATTGCAAAAGTGCTATCTGGTCTCTTATGTGAACTTGCGGAGGAAAAAAGGGGGATGGAATCATGACTACACTAAAAGGGAAAAGAATCGGTTTTGGTTTAACAGGTTCTCACTGCACGTACGAAGCTGTTTTTCCGCAAATCGAATCACTCGTGAAAGAAGGGGCAGAAGTGCGTCCTGTCGTGTCATATACGGTGCAAAATACGAATACGAGATTCGGAGAAGGAGCGGACTGGATTGAGCGGATTGAGAAGCTGACAGGATTTCAAGCGATTGACTCAATCGTCAAAGCAGAGCCGCTTGGACCAAAACTTCCACTTGATTGTATGGTCATTGCGCCTTTAACAGGCAATTCAATGGCGAAATTTGCAAATGCACTAACAGACAGTCCAGTCTTAATGGCTGCTAAGGCGACCATTCGTAATCATCGCCCTGTCGTTTTAGGCATTTCCACCAATGATGCATTAGGTTTAAATGGTACAAATCTCATGAGACTCATGTCGACAAAGAACATTTTCTTTATTCCATTCGGCCAAGATGATCCATTCAAAAAACCGACTTCCATGGTAGCGCATATGGATCTACTGACGAAAACAGTAGAAGAGGCGCTCCAGCATAGACAAATTCAGCCCATTTTAATTGGATCAAACGAATAATAGATTCACTAGAAAATCATGAAAGATTCAAAAAAGGTACTTCAAGCCTTGCTTTTCTATGGTAAAATAAAATGTAAAAAGTCATAGGATGGCCATCCGAAAGAAAAGAATCATGGATGGGTCGGAAGGAGTTTTACTGATGGGAAGAGGATTGCATGTAGCTGTAGTTGGAGCGACTGGAGCTGTCGGTCAACAAATGTTAAAAACACTAGCTGACAGAGATTTTGAAATGGATACACTTACTCTACTATCCTCAAAACGTTCTGCTGGAACAAAAGTGACATTCAGAGGTCAAGAGTATACCGTTCAAGAAGCAACACCTGAAAGCTTTGAAGGGGTCAATATTGCACTATTCAGTGCGGGAGGAAATGTTTCCAAAGCGCTAGCTCCTGAAGCAGTCAAACGAGGTGCAATTGTTGTCGATAATACAAGTGCTTTTCGTATGGACGAAAATACCCCTCTTGTCGTACCAGAGGTAAACGAAAAAGATTTACATGATCATCAAGGGATCATTGCAAACCCTAACTGTTCAACGATTCAAATGGTGGCGGCGCTAGAACCGCTTCGTCAAGCGTATGGCATGAAAAAAGTCATTGTGTCTACTTACCAAGCAGTATCAGGTGCAGGACATGAAGCCATTGACGAACTGTACAGCCAGTCGCAAGCCATTTTAAATAAAGAAGATGTGAAACCAGAAGTCATGCCTTATCAAATTGCCTTCAATGCGATTCCGCAAATTGATAAATTCCAAGACAATGGCTATACATTTGAAGAAATGAAAATGATCAATGAAACGAAAAAAATCATGCACTTGCCAGAGCTGGAAGTAGCGGCAACATGTGTGAGACTACCAATTGAAACGGGTCATTCAGAATCGGTTTACGTTGAACTTGAATCAAATGACGCAACGGTTGATGACGTCAAGTCCATCCTAAAAGATGCACCAGGCATCACATTACAAGATGATCCGTCTCAGCAAATTTATCCAATGCCTGCAGATGCTGTTGGTAAAAACGACGTATTTGTCGGCCGCATTCGGAAGGATTTGGATCGTCCAAATGGCTTCCATATGTGGATTGTATCTGATAACCTGCTAAAAGGCGCTGCATGGAACTCCGTTCAAATTGCAGAAAGCTTACGAGCATTAAAATTAGTTTAACATTCAATGGATGATGAGGACGAATAGAAGAGAGTTAGGCATCTTTCGCCTGCTCTCTTCTGTTACGTCAGAATGAACTTGGAGTGAAAACAGTGAAAATAATTGTCCAAAAATTTGGCGGTACATCTGTCAAAGATGATCAAGGGAGAAAAAGGGCACTTGCACATATCTTATCTGCAAAAGAGAAAGGCTATAAATCGGTCGTTGTCGTGTCTGCGATGGGACGAAAAGGCGATCCTTATGCGACAGATACGCTGCTTGGTCTGCTTTACGGCAGTGCGCAGCATATGACAAACCGAGAAAAAGATTTACTCGTGTCTTGCGGAGAAAATATTTCAGCTGTTGTTTTTTCAAGTATGCTGAATGAAAACGGGCTAAAGGCTGTAGCGATGACTGGATCACAGGCAGGCTTTGTGACAGATAAAGAACATACAAATGCGAAAATTATTGACATGAAGTGTGAACGTCTTGAGGCGGCACTTTCAGAGCATGACGTGGTTGTCGTTGCTGGATTCCAAGGCGCTGCAAAAAATGGAGACGTGACAACAATCGGACGAGGCGGCAGTGATACGTCAGCTGCTGCGTTAGGCGCTGCATTGCAGGCAGATTTCATCGATATTTTTACAGATGTAGAAGGGGTCATGACAGCAGATCCACGTATCGTAGAAAATGCAAAACCACTGAGAGTCGTGACATACACAGAAATTTGTAACCTCGCATACCAAGGGGCAAAAGTCATTCACCCTAGAGCTGTTGAAATTGCCATGCAAGCAAAAGTACCAATGAGGGTCCGTTCAACATACTCTGATGATGAGGGCACACTCGTGACATCACACTACTCAGATAAAATGAGTCATGATGTGTATGACCGCCTGATTACGGGTATTGCACATGTCAATGATGTCACACAAATCAAAGTCCCAGCTAAAGAGGGACAGTACAGCGTACAAACAGAAGTCTTTAAAGCAATGGCAAATGCCCAAATCAGTGTCGATTTCTTCAACATTACACCAAGCGAAATCGTCTATACGGTGACAGGTGCAATGACTGAAAAAGCAACGGCGATCCTAAAAGATCTAGGCTATACGCCGATTGTCACGACAAACTGTGCAAAGGTATCAGCTGTTGGAGCAGGCATTATGGGTGTACCAGGTGTCACATCTAAAATTGTATCTGCACTATCTGAGCAAAATATTCCGATCTTACAGTCCGCTGACAGTCATACGACGATTTGGGTGTTAGTGAACGAAGAAAACATGAGAGCGGCTGTTAATGCCCTTCATGAAGTGTTTGAACTTTCAAGATAAATGTGATTGAATCATGATGAGGTGAAAAAAATGAATTTCGGAAATATCGCAACAGCTATGATTACACCTTTTGATAAAAAGGGCAACATTGATTTCCAAAAGCTATCAATTCTCATTGATTACTTGTTAAAAAACGGCAGTGACTCTTTAGTCGTTGCAGGGACAACAGGCGAATCGCCAACTTTATCGACTGAAGAAAAAGTCGCTCTTTTTCAGCAATCGGTGAAATTAGCAAATGGTCGTTGTAAAATCATTGCAGGAACAGGCAGTAATAACACAAATGCGTCTATTAAACTAACGAAAAAAGCAGAAGAAGCGGGCGTTGATGCAGTGATGCTTGTCGTACCTTACTACAACAAGCCATCACAGGAAGGCATGTATGCACACTTTAAAGCAATTGCCGAGTCTACATCTCTTCCTGTCATGCTTTACAATGTACCAGGAAGAACGGTTGCTTCATTAGCACCAGAAACAACGATTAAACTTGCGCAAATACCGAATATTGTCGCAATCAAAGAAGCAAGCGGTGATCTAGATGCCATGACAAAAATCATTGCAGAGACACCAGAAGATTTTGACGTTTATTCTGGTGACGACAGCTTAACGCTTCCTGCGGTTGCGGTTGGTGCAAAAGGAGTCGTCTCAGTGGCTTCTCATATCGTAGGCCTTGATATGCAGCAAATGCTAAAAAGCTACGCCTCAGGACAAACAGCGAATGCGGCATTGATTCATCAAAAGCTGGTGCCGATCATGAACCAGCTGTTCTCAGCGCCAAATCCAACGCCTGTCAAAACAGCTCTTCAGCTGAAAGGATTAGATGTCGGATCTGTTCGACTCCCGCTTTTACCTTTATCAGAAGAAGAGAGACTGAATTTAAGCAGCGTATTAAACAGCTGATCAAAACAAAAAAATTCGTAAGCGGTCATTCTCAGATGTCCCTGAGTATGACCGTTTTTTATACATAAACACTTTCTTAAAATGTGACTTCATCTTGTTTTCTAAAATTAGATTCAGTTATAATAGCATTAAGCGATGATGGACGGGCTTGAGACTAGGAGGATAAGAATTTTGAAAAAGAAAAATACAGAGAACGTAAGAATTATTGCACTGGGAGGCGTTGGAGAAATCGGGAAAAACTTATATGTCATTGAGATTGATTCCGACATATATGTTGTAGATGCAGGACTCATGCATCCAGAAAACGAAATGCTAGGCATTGACGTGGTCATTCCTGATATCTCTTATTTAACAGAACGAGCTGATCGGGTGAAAGCAATTTTTCTTACCCACGGACATGATGAAGCAATCGGAGGCGTATTCCATTGCTTAAGCAAATTGTCTGTACCAGTTTACGGCACGAAGCTGACCCTTGCGTTACTTCGAGAAAAGTTAAAGCAATACGGCTTCAATCAAAAAGCTGATTTGCGAGAGGTTCATGCAAAGTCAGTCATTACATTTGAAACAACAAAGGTATCGTTCTTTAGAACGAATCACAGTATTCCTGATTCAGTCGGAATCAGCTTCAAAACATCTCTTGGTTCAATCGTATGCACAGGTGATTTTAAATTTGATCAAACCCCAGCGCTTAACCAAGCCTGTGACATCGGAGAGATTGCGAAAATTGGAAACAATGGCGTTTTAGCACTTCTTTCAGACAGTGCAAATGCTGAAAAACCAGGCTATACACCTTCTGAGGCGCTCGTCCAAGACGAAATCTCAAATGCGATGTACAATGCTGAAAATCGTGTGATTGTCGCTGTATCTTCATCAAATATTAACCGTGTACAGCAAATCATTAATGCCACAAACCAAAATGGCCGTAAGCTTGCAGTAGCAGGGAAAAATATGATGACAACTCTTCAGCTTGCGATCAAACTTGGTTATGTGACAGCAGACGAAGAATTATTTGTTCCAGTCCAAGAAGTGAAAAAAATGGCGAAAAACAGTGTGGTCATTCTCACAGCAGGAAGCCACGGTGAGCCTCTCGCTGCTTTAACAAAAATGGCGAAACAAAATCACAAACAGCTTCATATTGAAAAAGATGACACGGTTGTGATTGCGTCTACACCTCTTCCAGGACAAGAACTCACCTATTCAAAAACGGTGGATTTCCTTACAAGAAGCGGAGCACAAGTGATTTTTGCTCAAAAACGTGTGCATGTATCTGGACATGGCTGTCAAGAAGAGTTAAAGCTCATGCTGAACTTACTGAAGCCAAAGTATTTAATTCCAGTAAACGGCGAATATCGCATGCAAAAAGCACATTCTCGTATTGCTGAAGAAGTGGGCATGAAACGAAGCGACATTTTCTTAATTGATAAAGGGGATGTTGTGGAATTTAGAGGTCAAAACGTCAAAATCGGTGAAAAAGTACATCAAGGGAACATTTTGATCGACGGTCTTGGTGTTGGTGATATTGGGAATATTGTCTTACGTGATAGACGCCTATTGTCTCAAGATGGCATCTTAATTGTGGTCATTACGCTCGATAAACAAAAGAAACAATTAATTTCTGGACCTGAGATCATCACAAGAGGATTTGTTTATGTAAGAGAATCCGAAGAGCTGATTGTGAAAGCAACAGAAATGGTCAAAGGGATTGTGAAAGAGCAAACGGAAAACTCAATTGTTGAATGGTCAACACTGAAACAATCCATGCGCGATGTACTAAATCAATTCCTATATGAAAAAACAAAACGTAAGCCAATGATCATTCCAATTATTATGGAAGTGTGATGAGAAAAGTCCAAAGAGCACAAGCTCTTTGGGCTTTTTTGATGTGACATGATGAATGCGGATGGAATGTGACGATCTTGTTCATAATAGGAGGAGAGTTTTTAGGAAAGGATGGAGACAAATGGACGAACAGAATGAACAGCAGCCTGAGCGAAAACCAGAAGAAAAAGATAGCATTATGAGCAAAATACAACAGCTTGGTGAAACAGCCGTCCCGCAGTTGTCACAAGATACAAACATACATTGCCTGACTATTATTGGACAAATTGAAGGGCACATGCAGCTGCCGCCACAAAATAAAACAACCAAATACGAACATGTCATTCCACAAATCGTAGCAGTTGAACAAAACCCAAAAATTGAAGGGCTTCTAATCATTTTAAATACAGTGGGCGGCGATGTAGAAGCAGGACTAGCCATTGCGGAAATGCTCGCTTCTTTATCCAAACCGACTGTATCCATTGTGCTTGGCGGCGGCCACTCTATTGGGGTCCCAATCGCCGTATCGTGTGATTATTCATACATTGCCGAAACAGCAACGATGACCATTCACCCTGTACGCTTAACCGGTCTAGTCATCGGTGTTCCGCAAACCTTTGAATACTTAGATAAAATGCAGGAAAGAGTCATTAACTTTGTCACGAGTCACTCAAACATTACAGAAGAGAAATTTAAAGAGCTTATGTTCTCTAAAGGCAATCTAACAAGAGACATCGGGACAAATGTCGTTGGCCATGAGGCGGCGGAATACGGGCTGATGCATGAAGTCGGCGGCGTTGGACAAGCGATTAAAAAGCTGAACGAGCTTATTGGAGAACGGGCTGCACAAAACGAGGGGCTGATCCAATGATTTTATATACACCTATGCCTTATGAAGCCATTTACGCTGAGGAACAAGGAGAACGCAAACTCCAGCAGGTAAACATTCAGGGCGTGCCAGTGATGGTTGAAATGAAAGAAGATGAAGCGGAAATCGTTCAAGTAATGAGTACGAATCCAATGGACTTTTTGAATCAGGAGCTTGCACCAGGTAAGCGATTGAAGTTACATTTAGGCACCAATCAAACCGACTCATATGAATGATTCTATGCTATAATAAAGGGAAAACTTACAACAAGATGCAGCCAAAACCAGGCTGCTTTCTTTCTGATCTTTTCGTAGGTTATATTTTCTTTTGTAGTAAGGTGATGAGTATGGCGAAAAAGAGAAAACGTAAAACAAGAAAAAAACAAAATAAACAGCTAAAACTGAAATATGAATTAAATGGGTTAGTCTGTATTGCCATAGCGATCATTGCCATTTTACAGCTAGGTGTAGTTGGACAAACCTTTGTACATCTATTCCGATTCTTTGCAGGTGAATGGTTTATTCTCTGCCTTATCGGATTATTTCTTTTTGGTGTAACGATTTTTTGGAAAAAACAAATTCCTGATTTACTGACAAGAAGAAAAGCAGGTTTATACTGCATCATTGCGAGTATCTTGCTTTTGTCCCATGTGAAGCTTTTTCAGCATCTTTCAGCTGCAGGCGTGATAGGCTCTCAAAGTGTAATCAGAAATACGTTTGAGTTATTCTTAATGGATATGAAAGGTGAGACAGGCTCGCCCGATTTAGGAGGCGGTATGATCGGTGCTGTATTATTTGCGGCCTCCTATTTCTTGTTTGCACAAGCAGGATCTCAAATCATGGCCATTGTGCTAATGCTGATCGGCATTGTTCTGATCACTAACCGGTCACTGCAAGAAATGGTCAAAAAAGTGACGCTACCTGTATCACAATTTTTGGTGAAGCAGTGGAAAGCATTTATTGAAGATATGAAAGGCATAAGGCAGGCGAAAAAGAATGCACCTGCGCAGAGAACAAGTGAAAAGAAAAAACGTTCACGCTTGCAAGAAGAGGCCGAAGAAGATCATGATCAAATCTTGATCGAGGAAGAAGAGCAGGCTTCTGACAATCGTCAGCCGATTATCTCAAGTTTTGCTGATCGAGATGACATGCTCACACCGCCGGTTCAAAAAGATCAGCCGGTCAATGAGCCAGATCCTCTTCAAGAAACTGTACAAGGCACTCCGTCTCATGATACAGGGGATGAACCGAAAGAAGCTCCGCCTATGACGTTTACGGAGCTTGAAAATAAGGATTATGAGCTGCCATCGCTTGATATTTTAGCTGAGCCGCAGCATTCAGGTCAGCAAACAGATAAGAAGAATATTTATGAAAATGCAAGAAAGCTTGAAAAGACCTTCCAAAGCTTCGGTGTAAAAGCAAAAGTGACACAAGTTCATTTAGGGCCGGCCGTCACAAAATATGAAGTATACCCTGATGTCGGCGTGAAGGTAAGTAAGATCGTCAACTTGAGTGATGATTTAGCCCTTGCATTAGCAGCAAAAGACATTCGAATTGAGGCGCCGATTCCTGGTAAATCCGCCATCGGAATTGAAGTTCCCAACGCAGAAATTGCGATGGTTTCTTTAAAAGAGGTTTTAGAATCGAAACAAAATGACCGCCCAAATGCCAAGCTACTCATCGGACTGGGCCGAAATATTTCTGGTGAAGCTGTGCTGGCTGAAATGAACAAAATGCCGCATTTACTTGTGGCTGGCTCGACAGGAAGCGGAAAAAGCGTATGTATCAATGGCATTATCACAAGTATTCTCATGAGAGCAAAACCTCATGAAGTAAAGATGATGATGATTGACCCGAAAATGGTTGAATTAAATGTTTATAACGGCATCCCGCATCTGTTGGCTCCAGTTGTGACCGATCCTAAAAAAGCCTCACAGGCACTTAAAAAAGTGGTTAGTGAAATGGAGCGCCGTTATGAATTGTTTTCTCATACGGGCACAAGAAATATTGAAGGGTACAATGATTACATTAAACGAATGAATCAATCAGAAGAGGCGAAGCAGCCAGAACTACCTTATATTGTCGTCATTGTAGACGAGCTTGCTGATTTAATGATGGTTGCTTCCTCTGATGTGGAAGATTCCATTACAAGGCTTTCTCAAATGGCACGTGCTGCAGGGATTCATTTAATTATCGCCACACAGAGACCTTCGGTTGATGTCATTACTGGTGTCATTAAAGCCAATATTCCATCCCGTATTGCATTTAGCGTATCGTCACAAACCGATTCAAGGACCATTCTTGATATGGGAGGCGCAGAAAAATTGCTGGGCAGAGGGGATATGTTGTTCTTACCGGTCGGTGCGAACAAACCAGTTCGTGTACAAGGCGCCTTTTTATCAGATGAAGAAGTGGAACATGTCGTTGATCATGTCATCACACAGCAAAAAGCACAATATCAAGAAGAAATGATCCCAAGTGAAGAAACGCAAGATCAGCTTGGGGCTGTGGACGACGACTTATATGATGAAGCAGTTGAACTGATCATTGGTATGCAGACGGCCTCTGTTTCTATGCTGCAAAGGAGGTTCCGCATCGGTTATACTCGAGCTGCACGTCTTATTGACGCAATGGAAGAGCGCGGGGTTGTCGGACCATATGAAGGAAGTAAACCGAGAGAAGTCCTCCTCTCAAAAGAACAACATGACGAGCTCTCTTCATAATTCGAAGAGAGCTTTCCTAACATAAAGTTAACGATATATTGATTATGTTAACTGGATGTCAGACTATTTATTTATTTGCAAAAACATGATATAGTTATGTTCATCTTATCTCGGAATAGAGATTTCTCATCTTATCATTTGCATTGATTAGACGGAGGGAAAACATGTCGACCAAAACAGACAATCGCCATTTATATTTGAAAGTGATTGACCGTATTAAAGAAGATATTCAAACAGGCGTATATGCCGAAAAGGAAAAGCTGCCTTCTGAATTTGAGCTCTCAAAGCTTTTAGGCGTGAGCAGAGCGACCCTTCGTGAAGCCCTTCGTATATTAGAAGAAGAGAAGTATTTAATTCGAAGGCATGGTGTGGGAACTTTCGTCAACTCAAGACCGCTTTTTTCTACTGGCATTGAACAGCTGACAAGTGTCACAAAAATGATTGAACAGGTCAATATGACGCCAGGTACCATCTTTTTGTCCTCACAAGAAGGGGAGCCGACGGAGAATGATGTCATTCGTTTTCAGTGTGATGAATCCGAGAAGGTTTTTTCAATGGAACGCGTTCGAACAGCAGATGGACAGCCAGTCGTCTATTGTTTAGATAAAATTCCGGTCAAACATCTTCCCGCTTCTTTTACTCACGAGGAAGAGTCGCTTTTTGAGCTGTTTGGGAGAGAACCGCACAGCGGAATTAAATATGCCGTGGCAGACATCGAACCGATTGGTTATCACGATCAGGTTTCACCGATACTAGAATGTGACCCAGAAACAGCGTTACTATTACTGAAACAAATGCACTATGATCAAGACGATCAGCCGGTCTTATACTCGCTCAATTATTTTCGAGCGGATAAATTCAGCTTTCATGTCATACGTAAACGATTTTAAAAAGCAGTCGCTTCCATAGGCGGTTGCTTTTTGTTTGTCTATACATAAAACCCGTGAAACGTGCCACACTAATACGTAACAGTATATAGAATTGGGTGAATGATGTTGGGCGAGAAAACAGTCAGTAAAAAGAATATTATTGCATTATCATCAGTGCCTCTAATCATGACGCTTGGGAACTCGATGCTAATACCCGTATTACCAGAGATAGAAAAGAAACTCTCAATCACTTCCTTTCAAGTGTCACTCATTATTACGGTATACTCCGTTGTGGCGATTTTGTGTATTCCGATTGCCGGTTATTTATCTGACCGAATTGGGCGGAAAAAGGTACTTTTACCGTGTCTTTTAATCGCAGGGCTTGGAGGAGCTGTGGCAGCTGTTGCCTCAACCATCATGAAAGAACCGTACATGTGGATTCTATTTGGCAGGGTCCTTCAAGGTGTTGGTTCAGCTGGAGCAGCACCTGTCGTTATGCCGTTTATTGGCGATTTGTTTCACGATGATGAAGAGGTAAGTGCGGGACTTGGAGCAATCGAAACCTCTAACACAGCTGGAAAGGTACTCAGTCCTATTATTGGGGCACTTCTCGCTTCTTGGTTTTGGTTTGTGCCGTTTTGGTTCATTCCATTCTTTTCAATCATCAGTTTTGTGATGGTTCTGTTTATGGTTGAATCCGCAAAGAAAGAGGAAGATCCGCCTACATTTAAAGAGTTTTTAAAAGCAACAAAGACGATTTTTAAACATGAGGGACGCTGGCTTTATGCCATTTTTGCTATTGGCGGTTTTATTATGTTTCTTCTTTTTGGCGTGCTCTTTTATTTATCAGATAACCTAGAGGCAGCGTATCAAATAACGGGTGTCAAAAAAGGCTTGCTGCTAAGTATCCCGCTCCTTTTCTTATCAATCAGCTCGTATATTGCGGGGAAAACAATCGGGAAAGAAAAGGGGAAAATGAGGATATTTCTCATCGTTGGTATGGCTCTTTTATCACTTTCGTATATATTTTTATGGTGGAATCACAGTTTTTACGTGTTGTTTGTCTGCTTAAGTATTGGCGGCGTAGGGATCGGCATTGTGCTTCCAGCACTTGATGCGTTGATAACAGAAGGGATTGAAAAAGAGCAGTGCGGAACCATTACGTCATTTTATAGCAGTATGCGGTTTATCGGTGTTGCTTTAGGACCTCCAATTTACGCATTTCTTATGGATAAAGGAGACGCCATCGTTTTTATTCTATCGACCATATGTAGTCTCATTTCATTATTTTTGGTCCTCTTTTTCATCCAGCCAGATGAAAAGGATGAAAGTGAACAATTGAAAACGGTTTAAACATAGAAAAAAGACGGTATTTTGCCATCTTTTTTCTTTTTTATAAATTGACATGTAAAATTTTGATAGTTAAACTAATGTATAGTAATATCTTTTAAATTATCCCAAATAGGAGGTGTTCAAAAACATTCATTTTCTGTCTTTGTTTTAAGGCAGAAATTGAGCTCGTGGCTGATGATGGATATGCGTTTCTTCAACACGAAAGGACAATTGAATAGGTCATCCTGCCATTAGCACGTTGAAGGAGACGAAGTCAGCACTTCAGACACGCTCAAAAACAGCAAATTGATTGATGAACTAGAAGGAGCTTGAAGCAGCTATGTTGCAAATAATTAAAGCAAGATGGATTGTATTAATGGTGTGGATGATAACAGCTGTGATTCTGTTTATTACTGCGCCCGATTTAGAGGAATTAACAAGAGAAAAAGGGCAGTTAAAGGTTCCAGAGGGGACACCAACAGCTGAGGCACTTCACTTATTGGATAAGCTTTCAGATCATAATGGGAAAAAAGATACTGGTGTGATTGTATTCTCCGAACAACATTTGTTCCCTGCCAAAGAGCAGGAATTAAAAAAGGCTTTAGCTGCACTCATGACACATGCCCCAGAACTCCACATTGACGGAATTACTTCGTATTTTCATGTAGATCGTGACATTCAAAAACAACTTTTATCAAAGGATAAAAGTACACTTCTTGTTCCATTCAAATTCGACCACTACGAAACAAAAGCTGTGAAGGTTAAAGAACGAATTGAGGAAGTTTTAAAGCCCTACAACGTCTCATATGAAATGACAGGTCAAAAATTTGTGGACTCAGATGTCATTAAAAGCTCTCAACAAGGTCTGAAGAAAACTGAACTTATCACGATGATTTTTATTTTCTTTATTTTAATAATTGTATTCAGATCGATACTGGCACCTGTTGTTCCGCTTATTACGATTGGCATTTCTTATGCTGTCAGCCGGTGTATTGTGGCTTTTCTCGTAGAATATACACCATTTCCTATTTCTAATTTCACTCAGATTTTTATGGTAGCTATTATGTTCGGTATAGGAACGGATTATTGTATATTACTTTTAAGCCGTTTTAAAGAGGAGATTGGTCAAGGGCGTGATGTCAAAGAATCGATTATCATCACGTATCAATGTGCAGGGAAAACAGTCTTTTTCAGCGGCTTAGCTGTGTTAGTCGGCTTCTCAAGTATTGGTTTCGCAAAATTCCAATTGTACCAATCAGCCGTCAGCGTTGCCGTAGGCGTTGGCATCCTGCTCATTGCACTTGTCACAATCGTTCCCTTTTTTATGTCGGTTTTCGGAAAATCCCTTTTTTGGCCGTCTAAAAGAGAAAACATTCGTCATCCACAAAGTAAGATTTGGGAATGGGCTGGGCGCTTTTCATTTAAAAGACCGCTCATCAGCTTAGGTGTAGTTGCACTCATCACTGTTCCTCCGATTCTGATGTATGACGGCACTCTTTCTTATAATAGTTTAAATGAGATTGGGACAAAGTATGAGTCAGTGTCTGCATTTAATACGATATCTGAGCAATTTGGCTTTGGTGAAGCGCTGCCGCTGAATGTGCTTGTCGAAAGTGACAATGAGCTCGATAATCAAGAAAAGATTGTCATGATTGAAAAACTGACCCGTAAGTTAAATGACATTGAGGAAGTGAAAGCGGTTCGCAGTGTCACTCGCCCAGTTGGAGACGGGTTAAGTCAGCTCTACGTTACCTCTCAAGCGAAAGAGCTGGGAGGAGAGCTTGGGAAAGGTCACGAGGGCATCGGGAAAATTACAGATGGCTTGACCGAAACAAACTTAGCACTACTCAAACAAAAACCAAAAATTGAAGAATCCGCTAAAGGGATTGATCAATTGATAGATGGGACAAAAGCCATCAAAGGCGGTATCGGAGAAGTGAGGAAATCACTCATTTCTTTAGAGGATGGTGTGAGGCGCAGTAAAGAGGGCGTAGGAACCATTCGCACTGAAATCAAACAAGCGAAAAAAGAATTAGAGCAAGAATACCGCAGAAGTGAAACCATGATTCAAGATCTTGAACGAGTCGTAAGCACACTGGAAGGTCACGCAACATCAAATGAGCAACTGATGACAACGATTAAAAAAGTGAAACAATCCTATGAAAACGTATCATTTGAAGGGCTTGAAAACCGGCTTCCAGAAATCAAAGACATGAATGAATATAAAGAAATCAAAAAAGTATTCAAAGACACAAAAGGAATGCTCGATCAAGCTGGAGAGCAAATGAGTGTCTATGAAGAGGAAGCATCTGCCTTTAAACAAAAGATCAAGAAAGCAGATCAAGTCATTCAAACGTTCTCAAGCAAGCAAAAAGAAATCAAACAAGAAGTAAAGGCGCTGATGACAGGTCTAGATCAAATTTATGATGGTCTTGATGAAACGAATAAAGGCCAAAAACAGCTCATCAAAGAAATGCCTAAAATTGAAGATGGCGCAGATCAGCTGACAGATGGCCAAAAAGCCGTGAAAAAAGGGTTTAACCAGCTATCATCTAAACTCTCACTATTAACAGATGGATTAGATGAAAGTATTTCCGGACTTGAGCAAGTAAAAAGCGGCTTTACCGAGGCAGACAGCTACTTAAAACAGCTTCAGGAAGCACCAGATGAAGAAGTAACGGGCTGGTTTATACCAGAAGAAGTATTGAAACGCCATGAGTTTAAGAAAATATTTAATACGTATATGTCCCCAGATCGCAAATTAACAACCTTTGAAGTAATTTTAAATGTAAATCCATACAGCAATGAAGCAATGAAAGGTGTAGCAAAAATCGAAGAAACCCTTGATCAATATTTACCTGTAAGTGGTTTGAAAAATGCCAATTACGGTGTATCTGGTATCTCCAGTTTAAATGTTGACTTAAAAGAAACGTCAGACGGTGACTTTATCAGAACGGTTATTTTCATGTTAATTGGTATCTTTATTATTTTAGTTTTATTACTAAGGTCAATCGTCATGCCGATATACTTAACACTTTCACTCATATTAACGTATTTTACATCCATTGGCTTAACAGAATGGATTTTCAAAACATTCTTTGGCTACGATGGTGTCAGCTGGGCTGTTCCATTTTTCAGCTTTGTGATCCTTGTGACCCTTGGCATTGATTATTCGATCTTCCTGATGGATCGCTTTAATGAATGGAAGGGAGAGCATGTTCAAGCATCCATGATATCAGCGATGAGAAATATGGGGTCCGTCATTATTTCAGCAGTTGCTATTTTAGCGGGTACTTTTGCTGCGATGCTGCCATCGGGTGTATTATCATTAGTTGAAATTGCAACGGTCGTACTCATTGGACTTTTATTATATGCTTTTGTTGTTCTACCACTCTTTATCCCGGTCATGGTTCGCATCTTTGGAAAATGGAATTGGTGGCCGTTTAGAATGAAATAACAACCTGCGTCTCTGCTTTTAGCAGAGGCGTTTTTATTTCCTATCCTTTCCTCTGATTGATATAATGACTATTAAATGGCTGTTTCACGTATATATCAGCTATGTTCTAATACATAATAAATAGGATGAACAAAGGAGGTTTCTCATGACGTACTTACAAGAGAAGACATTTGATACACCTGGTCTTCATACTCATATTGTCAAAACAGAAAAATTTAAAACCGTGACGATCCTTTTTAAAATGCTTGCGCCTTTATCCAAAGATGACGTCACCATGCGTTCCCTTTTCCCGCATGTGCTTTTAAGAGGAACAGAAAAAATGCCGAAAACGGGAGAGCTTCGTGCATATTTCGACGAGCTCTATGGGGCGACCGTTTCCGCAGACATGGCGAAAAAAGGTGAAAATCACATCATTACCTTCCGTCTAGAAATGGCGAATGAAAAATATTTAAAGGATCAAACCCCTTTACTAGAAAAAGGGATTGCCTTACTTTCTGAACTATTATTCCACCCGTACGTGGAAAACGGGGTATTTCATGAATTGTACGTTGAGCAAGAAAAACGAACATTGAAACAGCGCATTCAAGCCGTTTATGATGACAAAATGCGCTATTCAAACTTAAGACTTGTACAGGAAATGTGTAAAGGTGAGCCATATGCACTGCACGTTAATGGTGAAATGGAAGACGTCCAAGCGATTACGTCAGAAGCGCTCTTTAAAGCATACGAGCATGCACTTCAGTCCAACCAGCTGGATCTCTATGTTGTGGGAGACGTTGATGAACAAGATATCAATCGAATGGTCTCGCAATACTTTAAAACAAGTGAAAGAGATCCGGTCAAACAAAATACCGAATCATCAAGATCACAAATAGAGCCAAAAGAAGTCATTGATGAAGAGGACGTAAAACAAGGAAAGCTGAACATTGGCTTTCGCACACATACAACGATAGCTGATGAAGATTATCCGGCGCTGCATTTGTTTAATGGCATATTCGGCGGCTTCTCTCATTCAAAGCTATTTATCAATGTGCGGGAAAAAGCAAGTCTTGCGTACTATGCTGTCTCTAGACTTGAGAGCTTTAAAGGTTTGATGATGGTCATGTCAGGAATTGAAGTCGGTAACTATCAGCAGGCAGTAGACATCATCAAAGAACAATTTGATGCCATGCAAAAAGGCGATTTTTCTGATGAAGCAATTGAACAGACAAAGGCTGTCGTCAAAAATCAGCTGCTCGAAACCATTGATACGTCTTATGGAACAGCGGAATACTTATATCAGCATGCCGTCGTGCCAACAGGGGAGAGCCTCGATTCCTTTTTAGAAGCGTTAGACAGAGTGACAAAAGAGGACATCATCAAAGTGGGTCAAAAAATCGAATGGGATACGACCTATTTTCTTAAAGGAACGGAGGGTGCTTCATGACAGTGAAAACAATTCAATTCGATCAGCTGCAAGAAACGGTCTATCACGAAAAAATGGAGAGCGGACTTGACGTCTATGTACTGCCAAAGCAAGGGTTTAACAAAACATATGCAACCTTCACAACAAAATACGGTTCTGTCGACAATGAATTTGTGCCGCTTGGCAAAGAAGACATGATCCGAGTGCCTGATGGAATTGCCCATTTCTTAGAGCACAAGCTGTTTGAAAAAGAAGATGGAGATGTGTTTCATACATTTAGTAAACAAGGAGCATCCGCAAATGCTTTTACGACATTTACGAGAACAGCTTACTTATTCTCAAGCACCTCAAATGTCGAACAAAACCTTGAGACACTCATTGATTTTGTGCAAGAACCTTATTTTACTGAAAAAACAGTCGAAAAAGAAAAGGGCATCATTGGTCAAGAGATTAACATGTATGATGACAATCCCGACTGGCGTTTATTCTTCGGTTTGATTGAAAATCTATATCAAGAGCATCCTGTGAGAATTGATATAGCTGGAACAGTAGAAAGCATCGCTCCGATTACAAAAGATCATTTGTATGAATGCTATGAAACGTTCTATCACCCAAGCAATATGCTTCTATTTGTTGTCGGTCCCGTTGATCCGAAGCAAATATTAGATCAAGTTCGAGCGAATCAGGCGAAAAAGCCATTTACAGACCAGCCAGAGATCAAACGAAAAGACATCAATGAGCCTGAAGGTGTGTACCGAAAAGAATACGAACTTCCAATGAACGTACAAGGCTCAAAATGTATGTTTGGATTAAAAACAAAGAATCCTCATAAAAAAGGCAATGAACTGTTAAAACATGAGCTCGGAATGAATCTCATTTTAGAGACGCTGTTTGGTAAAAGCTCCTTACAATATGAACAGATGTATGAAAAAGGCTTAATTGATGAGACCTTCAGCTACGATTATACGGAAGAAGGCGGTTTTGGCTTCACTTCAGTTGGTGGAGATACAAATGACCCTGATCAACTCGCAGATGAATTAAAAGAAACGCTTCTTCAAGCAAAAAGCCTGATCACAGAAGAAAAGATTGAACTTGCTCGCAAGAAAAAAATTGGCAGCTTTTTAAAAGCAATGAACTCCCCGGAGTACATCGCCAATCAATTCACTCGATACGCATTCTTAGAAATGAGCTTATTTGATGTCGTGCCAGTACTGGAGCAAATCCAATTAACAGATATTCAGCAAATCTTAGACGAAGAAATTGATGAAGAACGAATGTCAGTTTTTAAAGTCGTACCGAAAACAAAATAAATGAAAAAAAGACAAACTCAACGTATAAGAGTTTGTCTTTTTTGTGTCCAATGGAAGAAAGCGCTTTATATGCGAAGATATTGATTGACAATTGTTTCGGTAATTAGTTAAACTCTTTAATAGTTAAACAATCAAACTAAAGGAGCAGCATATGGTACAAAATAAAATTGCCCAGCTCATCCAGAGATATGCGGACGTCTATCTCATGATGGAGAAAAAAGTATCGAGTATGATCACGGAAAAGCTCGATAAAGAACTGACACTTGATCAATATTACTCGCTTCGATACATCAATTTACACCCAGGATGTACATCAACAGACCTAGCCATCGAATGTAATGTCAATAAAAGTGCTGTGACATCCATGACCAATCGTCTTTTTAATAAAGATTATATTTATCGAGAGCATGATCAAGCTGATCGAAGAAACGTTCATCTTTATGTGACACCCGAAGGAAAAGAAGTGGTCAGCCGAATGGAAAAGCAGCTTCAGGATCTTGTTCGGTCATATTTAGAAAAATTTGATGAAAAAGAAATCGAATCATTTATTCAAACATATGAAAAGATTTATCAAATTATCATCGAAGAGGAGGCACAACATAGTAATGAGAGCAATCATAAAGGGTAGATGGCTGATTACGATCCTTTGGGTCGTACTAGCGGCTGTATTATTAATCACCGCTCCTAATATGGCGCAATTAACAAAAGAAAAAGGGCAGATTTCTGTTCCAGATGGTTATCCTTCTTCCTACGCCGATCAATTATTAAAGAACATGTCTGAAAATGGGGATACGGAAAAATCGATCGTCATTGTCTTTCAAGGAAAGGATATCGTCAAAGAAAGAGAAGCCTCTTTAAAGAAAGCGATGGAGATTTTAGAAAAGGATCAAGATCTCCATGTTGAAGACATCACTTCTTATTTTGATGCAAACAAAGATATTAAAAAACAGATGCTCTCTAAAGATCAAACAACACTTCTTGTTCCAGTTACATACGACTCGAACAAAATCAAAGCATCCGATTTTAAAGAAAGAGTCAATGAAAAGCTTAAGAGCCTGAACCTGAAATTTGAAATGACAGGTCAGCCGCTAATCGACGATGATGTCATCACAAGCTCACAAGAAGGTCTGAAAAAAACGGAATTCATTACAATTGGGTTTATTTTAATTGTTCTTGTGCTTGTCTTTAGATCCGCAGTGGCACCGTTCGTTCCTTTAGTGGCTGTGGCGCTTTCCTATTTGGTCAGCCAATCCATTGTGGCTTACCTAGTAAAGTATGTTGATTTTCCGCTCTCAACCTTTACCCAAATTTTTATGGTCGCCATCATGTTTGGGATTGGAACCGACTACTGCATCCTGTTGCTAAGCCGGTTTAAAGAAGAACTATCTCACGGAAAAGATAAGATTGAGGCGATTATTACAACATATAAGACGGCAGGTAAAACCGTTTTATTCAGCGGAATTGCTGTTCTCATTGGTTTTACGTGTATCGGTTTAGCCCAATTCCAACTGTATAAATCAGCTGTAGCCGTGGCGGTTGGTGTCGCCGTGTTAATTGTGGCACTGCTCACTGTCGTTCCATTCTTTATGGCGGTTTTAGGAAAAGTGTTATTTTGGCCGATCAAAGGCGATATTGCCCACCCGCAATCGAAAATGTGGGAAACAGCCGGTCGTTTTTCATTTAAGAAACCACTTCTCAGCTTGCTAATCGTTGCAATTATTACCCTTCCAGCGATTCTTATGTATAAAGGAACACTTTCATATAACAACCTAGACGAAATCGGCAATAAATACGAATCCGTCAATGCATTTAATACGATCTCTGACAAATTTGGACCAGGTGAAGCCCTTCCAGCAACCGTTGTCGTGAAATCATCCGATCTTTTAGACAATAACGAAGGTCTGATTGCTGTTGAAAAACTAAGCCGCGCCATTGAACAAACAGATGGCGTGAGTAAAGTAAGAAGTGCGACACGCCCTGTTGGAAAAGGACTGAATGATCTGTACGTGAAATCTCAAGCCAAAGAGCTAAATAGCGGGCTTGATAAAAGTAACGAAGGGTTGAAAAAGATCCAAGATGCTCTTACAACCATGAGTAAGTCCATCGAGGATCAAACACCACAAATTAAATCATCTGGAAAAGGCATTAACAAATTGATTTCTGGAACCGAATCCGTAAAATCAGGTATTCAAAACGTCGAAAAAAAGATGAGAGATCTGCAAAACGGAATTGATCAAAACAAAAAAGGTGTTTCTGAAATTAAAGAAAGAATAAAGGGTGCGAAAAAGGAATTAACAGATCAAGTCGCACAAGTGAATCAGCAAGTGGCACTTTATAAAAGCATTTCCAAAGAATTAAAAGCCGCATTGGCACAAGTCGATACTTCATCCTCTGCCGCAGCGGATGTGAAAGCTTTGATCAGTCAAGCGAATAAACAGTTCAGTACACTTGAAGAGCAAATTCCGCAAGTGAAAGAAAATCAATCATATCAAGCCATCAAAGCTTCATATAAGGAACTTTCTACTACCTTGCAAGAAGGAGCCAAACAGGCTGACAGCTATGCAAAACAAGCAAAAGAAGCAAAAAAACAGCTTGAAGCAGCAGATGCTTTTATCGCAAAAGCTTCAGAGCAGCAAAAAGTGTTTACAAATCAAATTGATGAGCTGATTGCTGGCTTAGAAGCCATTGAAAACGGGCTAGATCAAACGTCTAAAGGCCAAGGACAGCTAGCTGATAGTATGCCTAAACTTGCAAATGGAGCCGGCGACATCATTAATGGTCAAAAACAAATGAAAGAAAAAATTGGCGGCTTTGGTGACGATCTGACCAAGCTGACAGATGGTCTAAACAAAAGTGTCGACGGTCTTGAGAAAATTTCAAACGGCTTAATGGGTGCAGGAGACTACTTAGATGAACTGAAAAACGCACCAGATCAAGACATGGCCGGTTGGTTTATTCCAAAAGATGTCCTAAAAAATAAAGCTTTCAAGCAAGTGTTCGATTCCTATATGTCGGATGACCGCAAGATGACAAAGATTGACGTCATCTTAGAAGACAATCCATATGGAAACGACGCCATGAAAACGATTAAACAAGTAGAGGCTTCCGTCAAACGTGCACTTCCTGAAACAAACTTAAAAGATGTTTCATTTGGCGTATCTGGTGTATCAAGTATGAACGCTGATTTAAAACAGCTGTCAGACCAAGACTTCAATAAGACGGTTTTTTACATGATGATCGGTATTTTCTTAATACTAGTGATTCTCTTCCGTTCTCTCGTGATGCCGCTTTACTTAGTTGGATCGCTGATTTTAACGTACTTTACCGCCATTGGTGTAACAGAATTTATTTTCACCCATTTCTTCGGATATCCGGGCATCAACTGGGCTGTTCCATTCTTTGGCTTTGTCATCTTAATGGCGCTTGGAGTCGATTATTCGATTTTCTTAATGGAACGTTTCAATGAATACAAAACGAAAGACATTCAGTTTGCCATGACTGAATCAATGAAAAATATGGGATCTGTTATTATGTCTGCTGCCGTCATTTTGGCAGGAACATTTGCAGCGATGCTGCCATCAGGTGTATTGTCACTCCTACAGATTGCAACACTTGTTCTCACAGGGCTTTTATTGTATGCACTCGTTGTGCTACCATTGTTCGTACCTGTGATGGTCAAATTGTTCGGATCAGCGAATTGGTTCCCATTTAAACGAAAAGAATAAGGATTCCATAAAGAAAGTAGGAACAAAGTATGAGTCGTTGGGCACTGATTACTGGTGCCAGTGGCGGAATTGGGCAGGCGACAGCCAAAAAGCTTGCCCAAGAAGGCTGCCATCTGATGCTCCATTATCATCAAAATGAACAAGCGGCTAGCCGTCTTTCCGCTGATCTCAAAGAAACATATCAAGTAGAAACGTACGTCATCCAAGCTGATTTAGCGAAAACAGGCGGAGCAGCAGAGCTTGTCAGCCGCCTGCCGCTTGATCCAGATATTCTTGTTTTAAATAGCGGAAAGAGTCATGTTGGTTTAGTGACAGATACTGAAAAAGAAGATCTAGCCAGCATGGTGCAGCTTCATGTGACAAGTCCATATGAGCTTACCCAATCTATTTTGCCTGCCATGATCCAAAAAAAGTCAGGCCATATTATTGCAGTTAGCTCGATATGGGGGGAAACGGGTGCCTCGTGTGAAGTACTGTATAGTATGGTCAAGGGTGCTCAAAATGCTTTCATTAAAGGGCTTGCCAAAGAGCTTGCCCCAAGTGGAATTAGAGCAAATGCAGTCTCACCAGGTGCGGTTCAAACTGATATGATGAAAAGCTTCACACAAGAAGACCTTGCGATGATGGAAGAGGAGATTCCACTCGGCCGTCTTGCCGCACCTGAAGAGATAGCCGATGTCATTTGGTTTCTCGCCTCAAAGCAGTCAAGTTATATGACAGGTCAAATTTTATCCGTTAATGGCGGCTGGTACTGTTAAAAACGTGTATAATTCGTCACTCCATGACAAAAGCTATGGCTGTAATTCATCTTTTCGAATGGAGGAATCGACATGTCAGTACTTGAGAACTGGGACCATTGGAAAAACTTTTTAGGAGACCGTTTAAATCATGCGCAGGATAAAGGCTTAAAAGATGATACTATCAATAACCTTGCGTATGAAATTGGCGGATACCTGGCTAATGAAGTTGAAGCAAAGAATGAGCAAGAAAGAGTACTTGCTGACCTTTGGAGCGTCGCATCAGAAGATGAGCAGCGCGCAATTGCCAATATGATGGTCAAACTGGTTGAAAATAATAGCTCGCACTAAACAAAAAGAGGGGTCGTTTGTGCCTCTCTTTTTATTTTAACTGTTTCACAACATTGTGCTTTCTAAAAATGTGAAAATGCTTTATGATAAAGGAAGGTAAAAATTTGCCACAATGAAGGGGGTAATATCATTTGGCAAAGCTCGAATGGTATTTTGAATATGAGATACAGGTGAACCGTCCCGGACTTTTAGGAGACATTTCTTCTTTAATGGGGATGCTTTCAATTAATATTGTGACAATTAATGGTGTTGATGTATCAAGACGCGGCATGCTTCTTCGATGTGACCACACAGATCAAATTAAGCGGCTTGAATCAATTTTAAATACAATGGAAACGATAAAAGTAACGAAACTAAGACAGCCAAAACTTCGTGACCGTTTAGCTGTTCGTCATGGAAGATACATTCAGCGTGATGCGGATGACAAAAAGACGTTCCGTTTTGAAAGGGACGAGCTTGGTCTACTTGTTGATTTTATGGCTGAATTATTTAAAAAAGAAGGACATAAATTGATTGGAATTCGCGGAATGCCGCGGGTTGGAAAAACAGAATCAATTGTTGCTTCAAGTGTATGTGCAAGTAAGAGATGGCTGTTTGTATCGTCGACTCTTTTGAAACAGACCATTCGCAGTCAGCTGATTGCAGATGAATACAGCCCGGATAACGTCTTTATTATTGATGGGATTGTGTCGACAAGAAGAGGTTCTGAGAAGCACTTGCAGCTTTTAAGAGAAATTATGAGACTGCCTGCTACAAAGGTTGTAGAGCATCCAGATATCTTTATTCAAAATTCAGAATATACAATGGATGATTTCGACTACATCATTGAATTGCGTAATAGTGCAGACGAAGAAATTACATACGAGCACGCTGAAGAACCACAAGTGTTTGATCATTCTGGTTTTTCTGGCTTCGATTTTTAATATGGTAATGGTAGGTGTTTGTTTTGACTGAATTGGGAAAACGGCTCGTTGAGGCCAGAGAGGAAAAAGGGATGTCGCTGGAGGATCTGATGGCGGCTACCAAAATCCAAAAGCGCTATTTGCTAGCAATAGAACAAGGAAATTATGATATCATTCCAGGTAAATTTTACGTCAGAGCGTTTATTAAACAATATGCCGAAGCCGTTGGACTGAATCCTGAACAATTGTTCGAAGAGTTTCGTAAAGATGTACCAAGCACGTATAACGATGAAGTGTCTGATAAATTATCAAATATTAAACCGCAAAGAGAGCTGCCAAAGCCTGCCTCAAAGGTACTGGAGCTGCTTCCGACGATTTTAATCATTGGAGGGATCCTTGTGGTGATCGCTATCATTTATGTGATCGTTCAAGCGGTTAATCATGATAGCGGACAAAAAAATAATCAGGCGGCTCCTCAGCAATCAGAATCAAAATACGAAGTGTCTGAGGATTCATCGCTTGCAAAGGATCAAAAGAAAAAGGAAAAAGCTTCGTCAGATGATCAAGAAAAATCATCTGAAAAAGACGATTCCTCAAAGGATTCATCTAAAGACGATGAAGATGTTTCTTTGAAGGCGACGAATACAGAGGGTTCTACGACAACGTATGAAGTATCAGGTGCAGAAAAGATGGAGCTAACCATTTCTGCCTCACAAGCTTCATGGCTTCGTGTGAGAGACGAATCTGGAAAAGTGCTGAAGATGGGTGAATTGAAAGATGGCGAATCGTTTAAAACAGACTTAACTGATCTTTCCCAAGTCGATATCCGCTTAGGAAATGCATCGGGAATCGATATCAAAGTCAATGACGAAACGCTGAAGTACGAATTAGACCCTAAAAACACCATGACACAAAACATTGTGATTGTGAATAAAGGAAAGGAAAAGTCATCTTAAGCAAGTAGATGACTTTTCTTTTGTTCCTACTATTATATATACATAAAAAAATGGCTTATTGGAGGATTGAAATTCATGTTTAACTTACCGAATAAAATAACTCTTTCTAGGATCGCCTTGATCCCTGTTTTTATGATCATTATGCTTGCTCCATTAGATTGGGGTGTTGCGCGCTTTGGTGACGTCAGCATTGAAGTCACTCACCTTGTTGGAGCGATCTTGTTTATTATCGCTTCGACAACCGACTGGATTGATGGTTACTATGCACGTAAGCTCAATTTAGTCACAAACTTTGGTAAATTTTTAGATCCGCTTGCAGATAAATTGCTTGTTTCAGCGGCTTTAATTATACTTGTTCAATACAATCTCACACCGGCATGGATGGCAATTGTGATCATTAGCCGTGAATTTGCTGTAACGGGCCTAAGGCTTGTCTTAGCTGGAGGCGGTGAAGTGGTCGCAGCCAATATGCTTGGAAAAGTGAAGACGTGGGCGCAAATCATTGCGATTTCGGCACTTCTTTTGCATAACCTGCCGTTTGAACTTGTATCATTCCCTTTTGGTGATCTTGCCATGTGGGTAGCGGTGTTCTTCACTGTTGTCTCAGGCTGGGATTACTTTGCGAAAAACTGGGAAGCCTTAAAGAATTCTAACTAAAAAGGACGTGTACGCTTTGAAGTCAGAGAGAAAAGCAGAAATTATTGCAGTCGGTTCCGAACTTTTGCTAGGGCAAATTACGAATACGAATGCACAATTCATCAGCAAACAACTAGCTGAAATTGGTGTGAATGTTTATTACCACACAGCTGTTGGTGACAATCCAGAGCGTTTAAAAAGGGCCATTCAAGTGGCACAGGAAAGATCGAATTTTATTATCTTCTCAGGTGGTCTTGGACCAACGAAAGACGATTTAACAAAAGAAACCATTGCGAGTACGCTCGGTAAAGAGCTTGTGCTAAATGAAGAAGCATTTGAGTCTATTCAAGAATACTTCCGTAAAACCGGACGTGATATGTCGCCGAACAACCGTAAACAGGCGCTCGTTCTAGAGGGATCTGATGTGCTCGTAAACCGTTTCGGAATGGCACCTGGTATGTTTATACAAGAGGGAGATACGTTTTACATTCTGCTCCCTGGACCGCCAAGTGAATTGCACCCGATGTTTGAAAACGAAGCGAAGCCGCTTATTTCTGAAAAACTCGGCCTAAAGGAAAAAATCGTGTCTGTTGTCTTGCGTTTCTTTGGCATCGGTGAATCTCAGCTGGAAACAGATCTTGAAGATTTAATTGATGCACAGACCAATCCAACGATTGCACCGCTTGCAGCTGACGGGGAAGTGACGCTAAGGCTGACAGCCAAGCATGAGGATGAAAAAGAAACAGAGCGTCTGTTAAAAGAAACAGAAGCACAAATTTTAGAACGGGTCGGCGAGTACTTTTACGGATATGGTGATACATCTCTTGCCTTTGAAGCTTCAAAGGCCTTGCATGAACACGGGAAAACAGTAGCAGCGGCTGAAAGCCTGACTGGTGGTATGTTTTCAGAGTGGCTGACAGATCTCGAGGGGGCATCATCCATTTTAAACGGCAGTGTGGTTTGTTACACAAATCAAGTCAAGCAGCAAGTGCTGGGCTGCCGTGAAGAAACATTGTCTTCTCATGGTGCTGTCAGCAAAGAGTGTGCGTTAGAGCTCGCCGAAGGCGTTAGAAAACTGACGGGAAGCGATATCGGTATTAGCTTTACAGGTGTGGCAGGTCCTGAACCACACGAAGGACAGCCGGTTGGAAAAGTATTTATCGGGCTATCGACAAAAGACCAGACAGACGTGTTTGAATGGATGTTTACTGGCAGTCGATCAGGCATTCGCAAGCGTGCTGTGAAATATGGTTTGCACCACCTTCTCAAATTATTAAAAGAAAGTTAATTTTGTTTTTTATGAGGTTTACTCCTTTATAAAAGAGCGTTTTTTCTAATAGAAACAGCTCTTTTCTTAAATAATCTGCCAAGAAAAAATCGAATATGTGTTCGTTTTTTTCTTGGCAAATGACGTGAAACAAGGTATAGTATAGATAGTGGAATTGATAAAGGAGGAAACAATAGAATGAGTGATCGTCAAGCAGCCTTAGATATGGCTCTTAAACAAATAGAAAAACAGTTTGGTAAAGGCTCTATTATGAAACTAGGAGAGCAAACAGATACACGTATTTCAACAGTACCTAGTGGTTCGTTAGCACTTGATACTGCGCTTGGAATAGGTGGGTACCCTCGCGGCCGTATTATTGAAGTATATGGTCCAGAGAGTTCTGGTAAAACGACAGTAGCACTTCATGCGATTGCTGAGGTTCAGCAGCAGGGAGGACAAGCTGCATTTATCGATGCGGAGCATGCGCTAGATCCAGTTTACGCTCAAAAATTAGGTGTCAACATTGATGAGTTGTTACTTTCTCAGCCGGATACAGGAGAACAAGCACTTGAAATTGCAGAAGCACTTGTTCGTAGTGGTGCAGTTGATATTGTTGTCATTGACTCAGTAGCTGCTCTTGTACCAAAAGCAGAGATCGAAGGAGACATGGGAGATTCACACGTTGGTCTTCAAGCACGTTTGATGTCTCAAGCACTTCGTAAACTATCTGGTGCTATCAACAAATCAAAAACAATTGCGATCTTTATTAACCAAATTCGTGAAAAAGTAGGGGTTATGTTTGGTAATCCTGAAACAACGCCTGGTGGACGTGCACTTAAGTTCTATTCATCTGTTCGTTTAGAAGTACGCCGTGCTGAACAGTTGAAACAAGGGAACGACATCATGGGGAACAAAACGAGAATTAAAGTTGTGAAAAACAAGGTGGCACCGCCATTCCGTATTGCCGAAGTAGACATTATGTACGGTGAAGGTATCTCGAAAGAGGGAGAAATCATTGACCTTGGAAGCGAACTAGATATCGTACAAAAGAGCGGGGCTTGGTATTCTTATCAAGAGGAACGTCTTGGACAAGGACGTGAAAATGCGAAGCAATTCCTAAAAGAGAATAAAGACATTCTTCTTATGATTCAAGAGCAAATCAGGGAGCACTACGGTTTGGATACAAACGGAGTGAAATCAACTGACGAAGAAGGACAAGAAGAATTGGAATTGAATGACTAAAAAGACGCTGAAAAGCGTCTTTTTTTTACAATTACATAACAGCTAGCGGGTCAAAAGTTCTGTCTTTGCTTGAAATAACGACTTACGCCTTAGTCTGACTAGCTTGACAAGTATTTCCGACACAATTACAATGGGAATGTATCACTTGTTTTTCTTAACATGATTGATAACTAATTTAAACTTGACAAGGGCAGTGAGGATCTCATTCCCTGTGAAGGCCCTGTATGTTGAGACACAAAACAATGTACATGCCGACACTTTATTTGTAAAACCAAGTTCATAGCAAGAGGAGGTGAAAATATGTCGCCTACGATGTTTACGATCATCTCCATTTTGCTGAGCCTAATCTGTTTAGTTGTTGGCTACTTTGTTCGTAAAACCATTGCAGAAGCAAAAATATCCGGCGCAAGAAACATGGCCGAACAAATTGTTGAGGATGCAAAGCGTGATGCGGAAGCATTGAAGAAAGAAGCGCTCTTAGAAGCGAAAGATGAAATTCATTCGTTTCGTGTAGAGGCGGAGCAAGAAGTTCGTGAAAGACGTAATGAGCTTCAAAGACAAGAAAACCGTTTACTTCAAAAAGAGGAAAACCTTGATCGCAAGGACGAATCTTTAGATAAACGGGAGTCCCTGTTGGAGAAGAGAGATCATTCTCTGAATGAACGACAACAACATATTGAAGAGATGGAAAGCAAAGTGGATGATATGATTCGTTTGCAGAAAGCTGAGTTGGAGCGTATTTCTAGTCTAACTCGAGATGAAGCGAAACAAATCATTCTGGATCAAGTTGAAAATGAGCTTTCCCACGACATTGCAGTCATGACGAAAGAATCTGAAAACCGGGCGAAAGAAGAGGCTGATAAAAAAGCGAAAAACATTCTTTCACTTGCGTTACAGCGTTGTGCAGCTGATCATGTAGCTGAAACAACAGTATCTGTAGTCAATCTTCCAAATGATGAGATGAAAGGTCGTATTATCGGGCGTGAGGGACGAAATATCCGTACGTTAGAAACGTTAACAGGTATTGACCTGATCATTGATGATACACCTGAAGCTGTCATCTTATCGGGCTTTGATCCGATAAGACGTGAAACAGCGAGGATAGCTCTGGACAAGCTAGTCCAGGATGGACGTATTCATCCTGCACGAATTGAAGAAATGGTGGAAAAATCACGCCGTGAAGTCGATGATTATATCCGCGAGATGGGTGAGCAAACGACATTTGAAGTCGGAGTTCACGGTTTGCATCCGGATCTCATCAAAATTCTCGGTCGCTTAAAATTCCGTACAAGTTATGGACAAAATGTCCTGAAGCATTCAATTGAGGTTGCACATCTTGCAGGTCTCATGGCTTCAGAGCTTGGAGAAGATGCAAAGCTTGCAAAACGAGCAGGTCTTCTGCATGACATTGGAAAAGCCATTGATCATGAAGTAGAAGGAAGCCACGTGGAAATTGGCGTTGAGCTTGCGACGAAATATAAAGAGCATCCTGTTGTCATCAACAGTATTGCATCTCACCATGGTGACCAAGAACCGACATCTATTATCGCTGTTCTTGTTGCGGCAGCCGATGCATTATCTGCAGCACGCCCTGGTGCAAGAAGTGAGACGCTTGAAAATTACATTCGGAGACTTGAGAAATTAGAAGACATCTCTGAATCTTATGAAGGTGTTGAAAAATCGTTTGCGATACAAGCTGGACGTGAAGTGCGTATTATGGTGAAGCCAGATTCAATTAATGATCTTGAAGCTCACCGTCTAGCAAGGGATATTCGTAAGCGGATTGAGGACGAGCTCGATTACCCTGGTCACATTAAAGTGACAGTTATTCGAGAAACTCGCGCAGTAGAGTATGCAAAATAGAGCGGTGCGCTTAGCGCCGCTTTATTTTTTTGTGTAAATATGCAACACTGATAAGAAGATCATTTTATAAGAGAAAGGGTTCAAAACGTATGAAAATATTATTTGTTGGAGATATCGTTGGTTCACCTGGCAGAGATACACTGAAAGAATACTTGCCAAAGCTAAAGAAAAAATATCAGCCACACTTTACGATTGTCAATGGAGAAAATGCGGCTCATGGGAAAGGGCTTACTGAAAAAATCTATCACGAGCTGCTTCAAGCTGGGGCTGATGTGCTCACGATGGGGAACCATACATGGGATAAAAGAGACATTTTCGATTTCATCGATGATGCACCCCATATTGTTCGTCCGGCAAACTTCCCGCAAGGTACACCAGGGAAAGGTCTCACTTTTATTAAAAAACAAGGTAAAGAACTAGCTGTCATCAACTTGCAAGGCCGCACATTTTTACCTCCGATTGACTGCCCATTTCAAAAAGTAGATGAGCTCATAGCAGAAGCTTCAAAACGTACACCGTTTATTTTTATTGATTTTCATGGTGAAGCCACAAGTGAAAAGCAAGCAATGGGTTGGTATACTGATGGCCGTGCATCGTGTGTCGTTGGAACGCATACACATGTTCAAACAGCAGATAACCGTGTCTTGCCAAAAGGAACTGCTTATATTTCGGATGTTGGCATGACTGGTCCTTATGACGGTATTTTAGGTGTTGATCGGGAAACGATTATTAAACGATTTAAAACGAGCCTCCCTGTCCGTTTTGAAATTGCAGAAGGCCGCACGACATTAAGTGCAGTGATCGTAGAAATTGACGAACCGTCGAAAAAAGCTGTCAAAATTGATCGAATTTTGATAAATGATGACCATATTTTCTTTGAATAAATATTCACATATTTATTTCAGAAAAATATTAATCAGAAAGAAGGAATATGCGCCCTCTATCGTGAATATAGTAAAAATGGTAGGTAGCCTGCTATTTTTGAAAAACATTTTGGGGATGGATTTTCAAAAAAATAGCAACATCTAACAAAGATTGTTCTAATGAACACTCACTTATCCATTGTAAATTTAAGGGGGAGCAAAAATGGAAATTTTAAAAGTTTCAGCAAAGTCAAATCCAAATTCAGTAGCAGGAGCATTAGCCGGCGTTTTACGTGAACGCGGTGCAGCGGAAATACAGGCTATCGGCGCTGGAGCACTGAATCAGGCGGTCAAGGCTGTCGCCATTGCAAGGGGATTTGTTGCGCCTAGCGGAGTGGATTTGATATGCATTCCAGCCTTTACTGACATTCTTATCGATGGAGAAGAAAGAACAGCAATCAAACTGATTGTTGAACCACGATAATTCTAATTTTATTATTTTCAACCTGCTTACATCATGTAAGCAGGTTGTTTTTGTTTACCGCTATACATTTCTCATATAACATATTTCTTTCACAAAATAGATAGAAAATGACATATTAGAGCTTGCATTTTTTCACCATGATGATAAATTAAGATTAAGTTGAAAATACTTCATCAAAAATAAATATTTAAGTAGGTGAAATAATGATCGAAGCTTTTTTAAAAAGAGGAAAGCTTGTTTTTATTTTATTTTTTATCGTTCTCATTGCTGGAGGTTATTTGTTTACACAGCTTCCTAAACGAGAACTGCCAGAGTTTCAAGCAAATATTGTAACCATTTCGACTGTTTTCCCTGGTGCTGATGCAAAACAGGTAGAAAGTGATGTCACCAATAAGCTCGAGTCGGCCATTTCTGATATCAATGGTGTAGAGAAGACAAGCTCTGTTTCTGCTATTGGTTTCTCAAATATTGTGCTTGAAATTGATGATCAAGCCGATTTTCAAAAGGTGGCAAGTCAAATCAAGAGTGAAACCACAAATGCCGCCTCTTCTTTTCCAGATGGTGTGATGGAGCCAGATGTAAAGGATGAGTTTGGCAATGTGCCAGTTGGTTCTTATATGATTGTAGCAAGTAACTCATCTGATTTAGCAAAAAGTCAGGAATCGCTGCGTGCATTAAAAGAAAAAGTGGAGGACATCAAAGGTGTTGATGGTGTCGTCATCAAAGGGTTCAATGACAAACAAGCAATATTGAACTTGGATTCAAGTAAACTGGAGGATAACGGGTTAAAAGTGACCGATGTCACAAATGCCATCAATCAAGAATTTGACACATCCCCTCTAGGTGACGTCCAGGCAGATGGAGAAAAGGTCAAGCTGTCCATTGATGCCTATGATCGTTTAGATCAAATGAAAAAGATTGAGATTTTCTCAAAAACGAGCCGAGAGCCTGTTACAATCGGTGAGCTTGGTCGTTTAAAAGAAGTAGAAAAAGAGAAAAGTGATATCGTTTCATATAACGGAAAGCCAGCCTATTCATTTACAGTCAATATTAAGCCAGGACTGGATATTCCTAAAATGTATGACAAAGTCAGTGCGGTCATTGAAAAAGAGAAAGAGCTGCCAAATGGTGTGGATTGGATAGACTACTATTCACAAAAAAGTGAAGTAGATGCCATTTTTAACGATTTAATCAAAGAAGCGATCGTGGCCGTCATCGCCGTCATTGTCGTCACCACACTTGGTCTAACTATTGGTGGTGCGTTTATCGTTTCACTTGCGATTCCGCTATCCATAACGATCGGAACCATCCCGCTGCCGTTTTTACAAGTGGACCTTAATCAAATTTCAATTATTGGCTTTATCATTGCGCTAGGGATACTTGTAGATGACGCCATTGTCGTCAACGATAATATTTTGAGGCAGATGAAAAAATACGAAAGTCCGCTTAAAGGAACAATTGCAGGTGTAAAAGAAGTGGCTGGATCCATTTTGACGTCAACACTAGCTGTTGTCTTTGCCTTCTTGCCGCTTGTTTTCCTTTCTGGTGCGAACGGTTCATTTATTCGAGCGTTACCGTCTGTTCTAGTCACAACTGTACTTGCGTCAATGGTCATTTCATTGACACTTGTGCCAGTGTACCAATATACAGCAAACCGAAAAAGAAAGAACAAGAAGATTCAAAAAGAACCGGGCTTTTTAGGCAAACCATTAAAAAGGTTAGCCGATTTTTATGCAGATCGAGTACTGACAAACATCGTGAAGCGACCACTTCTCATTGGATTAAGTGGTTTGCTCGTTGCCACACTTGCCTTTTTGCTTATTTTCGCCACACCATTTGAGTTTTTCCCTGCGGCGAATAAGAAAGAGGTGGTTGTCACTGTGACACTGCCAAGTGAAACAACCTTAGATAAAACGAATGACACATTAGAGAAAATAGAACAAGAGATCAAACAGCAAAAAGGCATTGAAGAGACGGCCATTTTTGCAGGCGGCGGTGTGCCGAACTTGTTTAATGAAAGTATCTCAAACGCAAGTGATCATACGGGTCAGGTTGTTGTCAGAGTAGACAATGAACAGATGACAAGCAAAGCATTGATCGATCGTATGACAGAGCCATTGCGAAAGAAATTTAAAGATGCTGATATCTTTATGAAAACCATTGTTCAAGGACCGCCAATTGGGGCGCCTGTGACCGTAACCATTGCAGGAGAACAATTTTCAAAGCTCGTGGATGTGAAAGAGAAGCTCACAAAAGAAATGAAAGAAAGCGGAGCAAGTCTGATCACAGACGATGTCAATCAACCGGTGAAAACCATCTCATTTGAATTGAATCGTGACCGAATGGCAGAGGACGGGCTCACTGCTCAGTTTGTCAGCAGACAGCTTGGTCTTGTCACAGAAGGAATTCCATTAGGCACCTTTAAACAAGGAACAGATGACATCGACCTCGTAGTGAAACAAGACATGACCACACATCAAAACGGACTGAAGTTAAAAGACATCAAGGTGCCTGTGAGTACAAATGAGGGGGGAATGCCTCAACTTGAGCCGCTTAGCCGATATGTAAAGGAAAAAGAAACAGAGCAGTATGAAAGCATTCCGCATGAAAACGGGATGCCGACGATCACGCTAAAGGCATATCCTGGTACATCAGATACGTTTAAAGACGATATGACAGAAGTCATAAATGAAGTTGGGAAAAGCGATGCAACGAAGAATTTGACCATTTCTCAGGGCGGAGAAAATGAAGATCAAACCCAATTCTTTATTGAAATTAGTCTCTTATTTGGGGTAGTCCTGCTGCTCATTTATGTGACCATCGCTTTCCAGTTCAATTCACTCATGCTGCCGCTTTTAGTTCTTGGAACGGTTTACTTAGCGATATCCGGAGCCATTATTGGACTATTTGTCACTCAAACGCCATTTAGCTTTATGGCCACAATGGGGATTGTCTCATTGGCAGGTATTGTTGTCCGAAATGCGGTCGTTTTGTTTGAATTTATTGAACAGAGGCGCAAGCAAGGTCTCGATCAACAGGCAGCTGTGATTGAAGCGGGGAGGGCAAGGATTAGACCTATTTTGCTGACAGCATTTACAGCACTTGTCGCTCTTATGCCCGTTGCTTTAAGTAATGACCCACTCTTTAAGCCGCTAGCGATCTGCATCGTATCAGGTGTCTTTTTCTCAACGATTCTGACACTACTGATTGTGCCGGCTTTATATGTAGCCGTTTCAAAAAAACGCTGACAACTTAAAAGCAAATCTCCGAATAAAAGGAGATTTGTTCTTTTTTTTTTAGAAAAATATCTAAAAAAATATGTGGAGTGTTCATTTGTCTTTTCCTGAAAGACAGTGGTATTTACGTCTAAAATAAGACATGATAAGATCGGATTGGGAGAAGTTTTTTAACAAAGGGGTTGTACGTCATGTGTGGAACGATGAAAGCGATTGTTAAAAAAGAAAGCGCTTACGGAGCGACGATGATGGAAATGCCGATTCCAGAAATAAGTGATCATGAAGTGCTCATCCAGGTAAAGGCTACATCGATATGCGGAACGGATGTGCATATTTATAATTGGGATGATTGGGCGAAGGGGAGAGTCCAAGCACCGTACATTTTTGGTCATGAATTCACAGGGGAAGTTGTCAAAACGGGGAACCAAGTCTCACGAGCAAAAGTAGGGGATTTTGTATCGGCTGAGACGCATATTGTCTGTAATCAGTGTTATATGTGTTTAACAGGTCAGCAGCATTTGTGCAGCGATACGAAAATTTTAGGGGTAGACATTGATGGCTGTTTTGCTGAATATGTCAAAGTACCAGAACAAAATGTGTGGCATAATCCAGCTCAAATGCCAGTGGAACTTGCATCTATTCAAGAACCGCTTGGAAATGCTGTTCATACAGTTCTGCATACACCTGTTTCAGGAAAGTCAGTGGCGATTTTTGGCTGTGGTCCCATTGGTTTAATGGCGATTGCGGTTGCAAAAGCCTCCGGGGCTGTCCAAGTGTTCGCTGTTGATAAAAATGAATACAGACTGGATCTTGCCCGTAAAATGGGTGCAGATCATATCGTGGATATCGGAAAAGATGATCCTGTTGCCATGATTAAGCAGCTCACGCGGATGGAAGGGGCAGACGTGATGTGTGAGATGTCAGGACATCCCGTTGCAATTAATCAAGCACTCGAAGCTTGTGCAAATGGAGGGAAAGTGAATATACTAAGTTTGCCAGAGCGGCCAGTAACCATTGACATTACGAATCAAATTGTTTTTAGGGGATTAACCGTGCAAGGGATCACGGGAAGAAAAATGTTTGAGACGTGGCGTCAAGTATCCGAACTTTTAAGAACGAATACCATTGATGTACAGCCGGTTGTCACCCATACGCTGCCATTTGAAGATTTTGAAAAGGGATTTGAACTCATGAGAAATGGTACGTGCGGGAAGGTCGTACTGATCATGCCATCATATCAAAGGGGGACGAAATGATGAAAGAATTTACGTATTTACAAGATGAATTGGACACAATGAAGCAGCAAGGCACCCATCAAACACTGAAAGAAATCGATTCCAAACAATCTTCCACGGTGACATTAAATGAACAATCCGTCATACAACTCTCTTCAAATAACTACTTAGGTCTCACCTCACATCCAAGGCTGATGAAAGCGGCAAAAGAGGCGATTGATGAATTCGGTGCTGGAACAGGATCTGTACGAACCATTGCTGGAACGATGACAATGCATGAACGGCTTGAAAAAAAGCTCGCAGCTTTTAAAAAGACAGAGGCAGCCCTCGTATTCCAATCAGGCTTTACGACCAACCAAGGGGTCTTATCCAGTATTCTCACAAAAGATGATATTGTCATTTCAGATGAGCTGAACCATGCCTCAATCATCGATGGGATTCGCTTAACAAAGGCAGATAAAAAAGTATATGCTCATTCTAATATGGAAGAGCTTGAGAAAATTTTAAAGAAATCGATGAATTACCGCGTCCGTCTTATCGTGACAGATGGTGTGTTCTCAATGGATGGAGATATTGCACCGCTTCCTGAGATTGTAAGACTTGCAGAAGCATATGATGCCTTTGTGATGGTAGACGATGCCCATGCGTCTGGAGTACTTGGTGAAAATGGGCGCGGAACAGTGAATCATTTTCAACTTGACGGCAGAGTGCATATTCAGGTTGGCACACTTAGTAAGGCAGTTGGTGTGCTAGGCGGTTACGTCGCCGGTTCTGCCGTTTTAATCGACTATTTAAAGCATAAAGCAAGACCGTTTTTATTCAGCACCTCACATCCGCCGGCTGTCACAAGAGCCTGTGAAGAAGCCATTGAAGTGCTGTTAGACGAACCGGGGCGCATTGCAACACTTTGGGAGAACGCGGCCTATTTTAAAGAAAAAGTCATCGGTCTTGGATTTGAGGTGGCACCAACAGAAACGCCTATTATTCCGATGATGATTGGAGACGAGGCACTCACTTTCCGTTTTTCAAAAGCATTAATCGAGCGCGGCGTTTTCGCTCAAGGCATTGCTTTCCCAACTGTAGCGAAAGGAAAAGCGAGAATTAGAGCCATCATCACAGCAGAGCACACAAAAGAAGAGCTTGACCGTGCACTGACAATCATCGAAGAAGAAGCAAAAAAACTGAATATACTTGATTGAGAGAGCTGAGGCTCTCTTTTCTTTTGATCAAGAGTATTGATGACTGTCCAGATGAATAGACATTTTTCATAGAAAAAACACATATGAATTTATTTTCAATTCACGACAAAATAGTCTATACTGTAGGGTGGAGCTTGGTTTGAAAGGAGTACAAATTCATGAATGAAGAGCAGAGAAAAGCGAGCGGACAAGTAAGTTCATCGGACAAAAAATCCGAGAAGGACTACAGCCAATATTTTGAAGCTGTGTACATTCCGCCTTCCTTAAAAGATGCAAAAAAACGGGGTAAAGAAGAAGTCGAATACAATCAATTTCAAATTGACGAGCGGTTTCAAGGATTAGGGAACGGCCGCAAGTTTTATATTCGCACATATGGCTGTCAAATGAATGAGCATGACACAGAAGTGATGGCTGGTATTTTTATGGCGCTTGGTTATGAACCAACAAATTCGACTGAAGATGCGAATGTCATCTTATTAAACACTTGTGCCATTCGTGAGAATGCAGAAAACAAAGTGTTTGGAGAGCTTGGTCATTTAAAAGCATTAAAGCGTGAAAAGCCAGATTTAATCTTAGGCGTCTGCGGATGCATGTCGCAAGAAGAATCTGTTGTTAACCGTATTTTAAAGAAACACCCATTTGTTGACTTGATTTTCGGTACCCACAACATTCACCGCCTGCCAGAGCTATTATCTGAATGCTACCTTTCAAAAGAAATGGTCATTGAGGTTTGGTCTAAAGAAGGCGATGTGATTGAAAATCTTCCGAGAGCCCGCCAAGGAAAAATTAAGGGCTGGGTGAATATTATGTACGGCTGTGATAAATTCTGTACATACTGTATCGTCCCTTACACGCGCGGTAAGGAAAGAAGCCGCCGTCCGGATGAAATTATTCAAGAGGTCAGACGCTTAGCAGCAGAAGGATATAAAGAAATTACCCTTCTTGGTCAAAACGTGAATGCGTATGGAAAAGATTTTGAGGACATGGAATATGGTCTTGGTCACCTAATGGATGAGCTGCGTAAAATCGATATTCCACGTATCCGTTTTACAACAAGCCACCCGCGTGACTTTGATGATCACTTAATTGAAGTGCTTGCCAAAGGCGGAAACCTTCTCGACCATATTCATTTGCCGGTTCAATCAGGAAGTTCTTCTGTGCTGAAACTCATGGCAAGAAAATACGACCGTGAACGTTACCTTGACTTAGTGCGTAAAATCAAAGAGGCAATGCCAAATGCTTCATTAACAACGGACATTATCGTTGGGTTCCCAAATGAAACAGATGAGCAGTTTGAAGAGACGCTTTCCCTCTATCGTGAGGTTGAGTTTGATGCGGCTTATACGTTCATTTACTCTCCAAGAGAAGGAACACCAGCAGCCAATATGAAAGACAACGTGCCAATGCGTGTAAAAAAAGAACGTCTGCAGCGCCTGAATGCACTCGTAAATGAAATTTCTGCGAAAAAAATGAAGGAATATGAAGGGCAGACTGTCGAAGTATTAGTAGAGGGTGAAAGTAAAAACAACCCTGAGATCCTAGCCGGATATACAAGTAAAAGCAAGCTTGTGAATTTTAAAGCACCAAAAGAAGCGATTGGCAACATCGTCAAAGTGAAAATCACACAAGCCAAAACTTGGTCTCTTGACGGAGAAATGGTTGGAGAAGCTATCGAGGTGAATTAAAATGACGCTTTATTCAAAGAAAGAGATTGTCGAGCGCGCAAGAGAGCTCGCAAAAATGATTTCTGAAACAGAAGAAGTTGATTTCTTCAAAAAAGCAGAAGCGCAAATCAATGAAAATACAAAAATTGCAGCGATCATTAATCAAATTAAGGCGCTTCAAAAGCAAGCTGTGAATTTAAAGCATTATGGCAAACATGAAGCCTTAAAACAAGTGGAAGAAAAAATTGATGCCCTGCAAGAAGAACTGGATGAGATCCCAGTGATTCAAGAATTCAAAGAATCACAAACAGAGGTTAATTCCCTGCTTCAGCTTGTAGCGCACACAATTTCTAATCAAGTAACGGATGAAATCATTCTTTCAACCGGCGGTGACCTCTTATTAGGAGAAACCGGTTCAAAAGTGAAAAACTCATCCCCAAGTTGCTCCATTAAATGAGAAAACCCCGCAGATGCGGGGTTTTTTGTTTTCTGATGTAAGAATTGCATACCTTCTTTCTCCTTCAGCTTCCATCAACCCCAATCTCTCACTCTCCAACTTTTCCAATTTTCAAGGCAAGTTTATGGGCGACCATGCATACACTGAAACAGAAATGAATTTAATTGAACATGAGACTCAAAATCGTGACACACTAGACGAATGCCCAGCATAAGATAAAACGATCAAGAACAAGGAGGCATGCCGGAATGTCTGAATACAGAGAAATTATTACAAAAGCGGTGGTTGCAAAAGGGAGGAAATTTACCCAAAGCACACACACCATTTCTCCATCGCAAAAACCAACCAGCATCCTAGGCGGTTGGATCATTAATCATAAGTATGATGCTGAAAAGGTCGGTAAAACAGTTGAGATTGAAGGTACATTTGATATTAACGTGTGGTATTCTTACGCAGACAACACGAAAACCGAAGTGGTCACAGAACGTGTAAAATACGTAGATATCATCAAACTGAGATATAAAGATAAAAACTTCCTTGATGATGAGCACGAAGTGATTGCGAAAGTCTTACAGCAGCCCAATTGCTTAGAAGTCACCATTTCTCCAAATGGCAATAAAATTGTCGTTCAAGCAGAGCGTGAATTCATTGCTGAAGTAGTAGGGGAAACCAAAATTGTTGTAGAAGTCAATTCAAGCTGGAAAGAAAAAGATGATCACGAGTGGGAAGAAGAAGTGGATGAGGAATTAGAAGATATTCATCCAGAATTCCTCGCGGGTGATCCAGAAGAGTAATTGATGACTAGGGCGCATATCCCCCTAGTTTTTTTGTGCCTTGATCTAGGGAAAAAAGGTGAATTTTTATGCTATAATGAAAGATGGTATGAATTCGAAAGTAATATAGTGAGGGATTAGAAATATGGCAAGTTATACGCCCATGATACAGCAATATTTAAAGATCAAGGCAGATTACCAAGATGCCTTTTTATTTTTTCGCTTAGGCGATTTTTATGAAATGTTTTTTGATGATGCAAAAGAAGCAGCACAAGAATTAGAAATTACGTTAACAAGCAGGGATGGCGGCACGATTCCAATGTGTGGAGTTCCATATCATTCTGCGTCTGCATACATAGAACAACTGATAGAAAAAGGCTATAAAGTCGCCATTTGTGAGCAGGTGGAAGACCCTAAAACGGCAAAAGGTGTGGTCAAAAGAGAGGTCGTTCAACTGATTACACCAGGTACGGTCATGGATGGCAAAGGACTGAATGAAAACGAAAATAACTTTATCGCGTCTGTTTCCAGCTTTCAAAATGGCTACGGTCTTGCGCTTTCCGATTTATCAACAGGTGAAAACATGGCGGCTTTCATTGAACGGTTAGATGAAGTTGTGTCTGAAATTTATTCTGTCGGTGCAAAAGAGATTGTGGTATCAAAGAAGCTCGATGAAGAAACGGTGAAAACCCTGAAGGAACGCTGCCAAGCGACCATCTCATACGAAGATAGCGATGAATTAATAGATGAAGCTGAACGACTCGTTTCTCATCTTGACGAGCATCTGAAAATAGCATTTTTAACACTCTATGCATACTTAAGAAGAACGCAAAAAAGGAGTCTTGATCATCTTCAGCAAGTTCAAGTATTTGAGCTTGAACAAACGATGAAAATTGATCTTTACTCAAAAAGAAACCTTGAATTAACAGAAACCATCCGTTCAAAAAGCAAGAAGGGTTCTTTATTATGGCTCTTAGATGAAACAAAAACGGCAATGGGCGGAAGATTGCTGAAGCAATGGATTGATCGTCCGCTCATCCGCCTTTCACAAATCAAAGAACGCCAGGAAATGGTGCAAATTCTGATGGAACATTTCTTTGAACGAGAGGATCTGCGAGAACGTTTAAAGCAAGTGTATGATCTTGAACGTCTAGCGGGCCGTGTGGCATTTGGAAATGTGAATGCCCGTGATCTTATTCAATTGAAAGAATCTCTCAAGCAAGTGCCGGCTATTAAAGAGCTTATCCATTCTCTCCCAGAGGATATGGCGAAATCTAGAGCAAATAACATTGACCCATGCGGTGATTTACTGGATTTATTAGAAGATGCTCTTTATGAGAATCCGCCGATGACGTTAAAAGAAGGCAATTTGATTAAAGACGGCTACAATGCAAAATTAGATGAATATCGTGATGCGAGCCGAAACGGAAAAGATTGGATCGCTCGTCTTGAACAGCAAGAAAGAGAATATACAGGCATTCGATCGTTGAAAGTCGGCTTTAATAAAGTGTTTGGCTACTATATCGAAGTGACCCGTGCAAATACGCATTTATTAGAAGAAGGCCGTTATGAAAGAAAACAAACCCTTGCCAATGCAGAGCGGTATATTACACCTGAATTGAAAGAAAAAGAAGCCCTTATTCTTGAGGCGGAATCAAATATTAGTGAATTGGAATATGAACTATTTTCTGCGCTTCGGGAACAAGTAAAAGCCTATATTCCTAGATTACAGTTGCTCGCAAAACAAATGAGTGAGCTTGATGCGCTGCAATGCTTTGCGACTGTGAGTGAAAAGCGGCGTTATGTCCGCCCTGAATTTTCATCAGATGAAGTGGAAGTCATTGATGGTCGTCATCCTGTTGTTGAAAAAGTGATGGATCATCAAGAGTATGTGCCGAATGACTGCCAAATGGGCAAAGGGAGACAAACCTTGCTCATTACTGGTCCGAATATGTCAGGGAAAAGCACATATATGAGGCAAATGGCATTGATCTCGATTCTTGCGCAAATTGGCTGTTTTGTGCCAGCATCAAAGGCAACCCTTCCAATTTTTGATCAAATCTTTACACGTATTGGGGCGGCAGATGATTTGATTTCTGGTCAAAGTACTTTTATGGTAGAGATGCTCGAAGCAAAAAATGCGATGGTGCATGCGACAAAGAACAGCTTGATTTTATTTGATGAAATTGGACGCGGGACAAGCACTTATGATGGAATGGCTCTTGCACAGGCTATCATTGAATTTGTGCATGATCATATTGGAGCCAAAACGCTTTTCTCTACCCATTATCATGAACTGACGGTACTGGAATCCCAATTAAGCGAACTGAAAAATGTCCACGTACGAGCAGAAGAACATGAAGGGACAGTTGTTTTCTTACATCAAATCAAAGAAGGAGCAGCGGATAAAAGCTACGGCATCCATGTAGCGCAGCTTGCTGAACTGCCTGATGCGATCATTGATCGAGCCCAGACCATCTTAACAGAGCTTGAGAGCGGATCACATGAAGTGATTCCGCGCGTCTCTAAAGCTCCGAAAAAAGAAATGGCTGAGGAAAAACAGCAGCTTTCTTTCTTTGAAGTGGAAGAAAAACCGCAAACAAAACCTGTGCTGAAAAACAAAGATCAAGCAGTGATCGAAGAATTGAAGTCATTTAATTTAATGGATATGACACCGCTTGAAGCGATGACAAAGCTATATGAATTGCAAAAGAAATTATAATGTAAGGTGAGGTGAGCAAGAAATGGCAAAGATTATTCAGTTATCCGATGACCTATCAAATAAAATTGCAGCTGGTGAAGTGGTCGAACGTCCGGCTTCTGTTGTGAAGGAGCTCGTGGAAAATGCAATCGATGCTAGTAGTACTGTCATTGAAATCGATGTAGAAGAAGCAGGACTTTCTTCTATTAGAATTATTGATAATGGGGTGGGAATCGATGCTGAAGATTGTAAGCTCGCCTTTCAGCGTCATGCGACGAGTAAAATCAAAGATGAAAATGATCTGTTTCGTGTCAGGACGCTCGGTTTCAGGGGGGAGGCGCTGCCAAGTATTGCCTCCGTCTCTCACTTAGAAATGAAGACAAGTACCGGTGAAGGTGCTGGAACACACTTAGCTCTCCAAGGCGGGAAGATCATTTCGGAGAAAAAAACCTCTGGCCGTCGCGGCACGGAAATTGTGGTCACCAATTTATTTTATAATACGCCAGCCCGTCTAAAATACATGAAAACTGTTCATACGGAGCTTGGCAACATTTCTGATGTTGTGAACCGAATTGCACTTGCTCATCCAGAAGTGTCGATTCGTTTGCGACATCAAGGAAAAGTGCTGCTTCAAACAAATGGAAACGGAGATGTGCGGCATGTGCTTGCGGCCATTTATGGAACGGCAGTGGCCAAAAAAATGCTGCCACTACATGTACAATCACTTGATTTTGAAGTAAAAGGCTATATTTCCTTACCAGAAGTGACAAGGGCATCACGTAATTATATGTCTTCTGTTGTCAACGGTAGATATGTCAAGCATTTCCCACTGGTGAAAGCCGTTCATGAAGGATACCATACACTGCTCCCGATCGGACGCCATCCGATTACATTTATTGAGATGAAGATGGACCCAATTTTAGTCGATGTGAACGTACATCCTTCTAAACTTGAAGTAAGACTAAGTAAAGAGCAGGAACTTCATGAATTGATCAAACAAGGGATTAAGGACGTCTTTCAAAAGCAGCAGCTCATTCCAAGTGCTACAGTGCCAAAAAAAGCACCAATGCCAGCAGTGAAAAATGAGCAGCAGTCCTTATCTTTTGATTCTAAACAAACAATGAATAGCCGAATGGAAACACCTGTTTCCTATGAGCCGGACTCGCTCGAATCGGCTGTATACGAGACCAGTCAGAACGACACATACGGGGTGCGTGAACCGGAAAGTACGGAAGCGACTTTACCAGCATCGTCTGAAGAAACGTTTGACCATGTATATGTAGAGGAATCTGCAGTTTCGCATGAACAACATGACGAAGGGATACTGGAAGAGAGTGAAGCCCAGCATCAGGCTGAAAGTGAACGTGTCCCTGTGATGTATCCGATTGGACAAATGCACGGAACGTATATTTTGGCTCAAAATGAACGCGGTCTTTATATCATCGATCAGCACGCTGCCCAAGAGCGAATCAAGTATGAGTACTTTCGTGAAAAGGTAGGAGATATTGAACAGGAAGTGCAAGAAATGCTTGTTCCATTAACCTTTCACTACTCAAAAAATGATATGTTGATTATTGAAGAGCATATCGATATTTTAGCAAAAGTAGGGGTCTTCTTAGAGCCATTCGGATCAGGCAGCTATATCGTTCGATCGCATCCGCAATGGTTTCCTAAAGGAGAAGAGGCTGAACTCATCGAAGAAATCATTCAGCAAGTACTTGATGAAAAGCGTGTGGATATCAAGAAACTGAGAGAAGAAGCGGCGATCATGATGAGCTGTAAAGGCTCGATTAAAGCAAATCGTCATTTGCGTCACGATGAAATCAAAGCCTTATTAGATGAACTCCGGCAAACACAAGACCCATTTACATGTCCGCATGGCAGGCCGATTATGATTCATCATTCCACATATGAAATGGAGAAGATGTTTAAGCGGGTGATGTAGCTAGGTTTGAGATGGTGGGTGAATCGGTTTGCCCACCAATTAATTTTTCAATCCGATAGTCTGTTTCGTGTTGTTGTGATGTGAAGATAAACATCCGCTGTCATGTTGTAAGGATAACCCCTTTCCTCAAATGGATAGGGGTTTTTGTTATTTGGTTATACGATTAGGTGAAGCGTGATATGATTGTAAAAAGGAGGGAATATGATGACATTTAAAAAAGCGTTCAATATAGGTTACTTTGTTTTGCTTTTATCTTTTTTTGTCGTATATTTTTTGCTTCCAGTCGATCAACTATTTACCGCAATTATGATCCTAACCTTACTATTTGGCGTATATCAATTTGTGATTTTTAAAAAACTAAAAGAGCAAAAATAACAATAAAAAACGCCATATATGGATTTGCCAACTAAATGATGACAGACCATCATGAGATATGGTGTAACAATTATATAAAATGCAGTAAGCACAGCGGCAAGACATGTGATAAATGAGAAAAAGCGCTCTAAGAGCGCTTTTTTGTTTAGCATCCGCAAGGATTTGGCGGTGTGACGACAACTGGCCGTTTATTAATATCAATCGTATCCTCTGCATAAAATGTGGAACCGATGCTGATCGCACGATTTTCTGCGCGGAACGTATATGTACCTGCAGCAGGAAGTACTTTATGAGAAAGTTGTAATGTATATTGGGAACTTCCGAATAAATCGAAACGAGCTGGAATGCGGACAGTTTTTCCATTGTTCAAAATGTAACTGTCTTTTAAAGCTTTTCCATTGATAATATCCTTTGTTGTGGCTTGAAAACCTGCTGGTAAAGTAAATTCAACTGCACCAATACTTAGAACAGAATTTGGACGGTAAGTCAGGTCAATGTCAGAAAAAGACCATTCTTGTTTACTTGCTCCTGTGATTTTTGCATAAAGGGCAGCTGGCCTTGCATTCGTTGAAGCTTTGCTTTCCTCTGTTTTAGCCCCTTCAGCTGATGCGGCTAGCGGTACTGAGAGTGCCATGACCAATGTAAGCATCCCCATCATAATCATTGTCCATGTTTTCTTCATTTCTTCCTTCCCCCTTGGTTGATTATAGGTAAATAATAGATGATTACATCCATTATTTACCTATAAGGTTACCATATTCCTATATGTCATTAAATGGTATTTTATACCCTTATTTTGCTTGTTTTTTAGTAATAACGGGGTAGGAATGCATTTGGTTGGTTCATTCCGTAAGCATTTCCTGTCATATGATGATTTGCAGGCATCATTATATGCATATCATGATAGCCGTTTGGATGGTAGGGAGCCATACCATAACCGCCGTAGTGACCGAAGTGATGGTGATCGTTCATTTGTACGTTTGAATAGGGTTCATACTGCTTCGTAAAAGGGGAATAGGCTGAATGATGATGCGGATGGTGTCCGCTATAAGCATCTTTTTTACCGGTATGATAATGATTTGGCATATTCATATGGTCATGCATGTTTGGTGCAATCATATGCTCATGATTGGCTGTATACACATTTTCAAACGTGTGATAGGGATTTCCTTGATGGTAATGGTTGGTTTGGTTATTCATATTATTCATTTTGTATCTCATCCTTTTTTTCAGGTTGCCATATCTTATGAGCTGCACCTGTTTCATGAGCCTATCCATATGAAAGAAAAGAACGACATGTAACAAAAAAACCGGCTTTTCAGCCGGGAAAACAAAAAGCAGGTGCAGCGTCAAACACTAAAATGAGAAGCTATGTCTTTTTCTGCGACGCTTCTTACATCTGCTGCAGACACTTTTAGGAAAATAATGGGGGTCGTAGCTTCTTGACGTATCCCAAAAATCGCTCTCAAACCAATCATCTTTTTTATGATAAAACTTCTTTTTTTCACACGGATCAATATGGTGATGATCGTCATGCTTTTTATAGCATTTTGAGTGGGAATGTTTGCTCTTGCATTTGCACATTGTCATCCCTCCTAAATGTGACTCAATGCTAGTATATGCAAGAAAGGTGTACGAGGACTGGATGGTGGCGCTCCTTTTGTAAAAAAAGGCTAATTCTTTAAAAACTCAAATAAAAAGAATTGACTAGTGCTAAATTAACATGATAAAATATAAATTTTTATCCTCTGCTGAAATGTGTTATAATGATATTGTGAATACTTTCGGAGGTGGCGGATTTGTTTCAAATAGGTGATAAAATTGTTTATCCAATGCATGGAGCCGGTGTGATTGAAGGAATGGAAGAAAAAGAGATTTTAGGTAAGACGCAGGAATATTTTCTGATTCAAATGCCGAATATGCAGATGATGGTCCCAAAAGGCAGAATCAATCAACTAGGTATACGTCCGGTAGCTGATCAAGCTACGCTGAAAGTTGTGATGAACAATTTTGCAGAAGAAACAAACGACGACACGCTTACTTGGAAGCAAAGATATGATGAAAATCTGAAAAAGCTAAAAACAGGTTCGATTGAAGATGGTGCAGACGTTGTCAAAGATCTGATGAGACGTAATCAGAAAAAAGCCTTAAATTCTAGTGAAAAGAAGATGCTTGAAGATGCACGGGGCATGTTAGTGAGCGAAATTTCACTTGCACAAGGCATGTCGCAAGATGAAGTGCTGACAGCATTAGAGAATGAATTAAGAGTTTAATGCTGGATATACAGAGACTGGCTGTAAACAGAAGGAGATATTCCTTTTGTTTACAGCTTTTTTATTTAAAAAGATGAAAATTCCCAATTTTGTAGGTGTTTTTGACTAAAACAAAAATGAGGTCATAGGATTTAGTTTTTACTTGCACATGAACCGTTTTAAAGAAGCCGAAAATACCTAGGGCAACATAAAAAAACAGGTAAGTTCTCCTGATTCATGAAAAGGAGCCGGACATTCTTTGAATTCTTTTAGCGATTGATAGTAAAATAATGCGATAAGATGACATCGAAGAGAACGAAAAGGAGCGATGAAATGAAAAGACTACTCATAAGTGGATTCATCTTTCTCATCCTGTGTGCTCTTTTAATGGTGAAATGCAGCCATTCTATCCAAGAAAATAAAGAGCAAAAACAACATCATGAAGAAGTAGAAAAGTATAAGAAAGAGCGAAAAAAAGGGGATCAATATGAAAGTTTTAAACAGCTTATACGGCATGAAAGAGACGGCTATGAGATAGAGTTTCATGAAAAAGGGGGAAGTGACTTACTTGTCTTTTCTCCTCACGGCGGCGAAATTGAACCAGGAACAAGTGAAATTGTAGAAGCATTTGAAAAGAAGTACTCTACGTATTTATTTGAAGGGACAAAACAAGACAACAATCGTGACTTGCATATCACTAGTACAAAATTCGATGAACCGATTTTGGTTCAAATGATTAAAACATATCCCTTTTCTATATCTATCCACGGCTATAAAAGTGATAGAAGACATACACTTGTGGGCGGGACAAACGAAAAAATGCAAGAAGCGGTTGTGCGAGAACTAAAAGACCGGGGCTTCTCCGCAGAGCTCGTGCAAAAAGGCGAGCGCCTCTCCGGAACGGATCCAAACAACATTAATAATCAAAATGCCAGTGGCGAAAGCGTCCAGTTAGAAATTAGTACGGCGCAGAGAAAAGCCTTTTTTGACAACTTTGATACGAGAAAAGGAAAGAAAAAAGCATTTAGTCGCTATGTCAGTGGTTTAAAAGAAGTGCTTAGAGAATTCGACCCTTCTTCGTAGAAAAAAGGTTTTGATGGGCAAAAGTACTCTCTTTAAACTTGGTAAAAAAGATAGAAATGTGCAAAATCAACATAAAATATGAAATAAATGACAATTTGCCTTAAAATCATAAATTATGTAAAATAATAGTTATCAGTTTGATATGATAGAATGGGGCTGAAGTGGATGGCACACAAAATACCATCTTCCGAAGTAGGTGTAAAAATCAATCAATGGTACACACATATTTGCAAATTTGAAGTTGATCAGGCAAACGATATGAAGCGCCTTGTTGAAGAAGACATTCATGAGATGGAAGAAGATCAAGATTTATTACTCTATTATTCTCTCATGGATTTTCGCCATCAAATGATGCTTCAGCACTTAACGCCAGTCCATGCAGGGAATGAATCGCTTCAAGCGGTTTCTTTTCCAAAAGAAATTGAAGAGGCAGAAGATGAGATGACGGGTTTATTGGGCTATTACTTTCATTTTTTCCATGGAATGTATGCATTTACCCAGCACCGGTATATCGAAGCCATTTCCTATTATAAGCATGCGGAACATCAGCTGATCTTAGTGACAGATGAGATCGAAAAAGCGGAATTTTATTATAAAATTGCTGAAGTATACTATCATATGAAACAAACCTATTTTTCTATGCATTATGCGAAAAAAGCGAGAGACATCTATAAGAAACATCAGCTTTATGGAAAAAGAAGCATTCAATGCGATTTTGTGATGGCAGGTAATTGGATTGATGTAAATCAGCATCAAAAAGCGCTCCCGTATTTAGAAAAAGCTTTAAAAGTGTGTGAAGCAATGGAAAGAAAAGAATGCACATCTTATTTTAAGGCGATGGCCCTCAATAACTTAGGAACTTGTCATTATAGTATGGGAACCTATCATACAGCGACTGTCTTCTTTGAACAAGCCATTTCACTTTATCAAAAAGATCAAGCTGCAACGATGATCAAATCATTGTTTTCACTGGCTCTTACTTGTTTTAAACTCGAAGATATGGAGCGAGCGAGTGAGGCTATAAAGGAAGGCATGAATCAGGCCTCTATATTGGGAGATGAAATTTATCAATTGAAATTCCAATTTTTACAGGCACTCTATATAGAAACAGACAGCTCTGAACAATTGAGATCAGCCCTTTTGGGACTACGAAACAAAAAAATGTTTGCTGATTTAGAGGAATTGGCACTTGATGCGGCTAATTATTATAAGGAACGCGACATGTACAAGGAATCTTCCACTTTTTTTGAAATTGTGATCGAAGCGCGTACGCACATTCAAAAAGGAGATGAGATGTATGAGAACGAAGCATAACATGTCAGCTGCTCAAGTAGAAGAAAGACTTCACACATAAAAACAGACAAAACAACACCCTTTACGAAAAACGTAAAGGGCTTTTTTATTTATTCTTGGATTGCTTTTTCTGCGTCGATGGCACCTGCTCCGTAAATCATTGGGTCCTCTCCAGACCACTTGCTTGTATTTTCTTTTAATAAGGCTTTGACTTCATCAGGTGTTAAATCTGGTGAATGCTCTAATAATAGTGCGCAGATACCGGCACAAATGGGTGTCGCCATCGAAGTGCCAGATAACGTCGTATAATCATCATCGACTCTACTTGATTTATCTAGTTTATCTAGGAATGATCTTGGTGATCTAAGAGAGACGATATTGACTCCTGGTGCGAGGAGGTCGGGCTTTGTTTCACCGTAGACCGTTGGACCTCTGCTCGAAAATGGTGCCACGACATCGTCACTTGATTCTGGCGTATTTCGATCATCATAGGCTCCGACTGTAATGACTTTTTGACTCACGGCAGGGCTTGCGATCGTTTGACTGTTAGGACCGGAGTTACCAGCAGCAACGCATACGACAATCCCTTGATCCCAAGCTGCATTGACAGCGCGCACCATCGGATCGTCTTGTTCGTCATCATAACGCTGCGCATCGCCGCCAAGCGACATACTGATAATGTGAATTGGGTCATCAGGATGGTCTTCGTTGAATTGTATGCACCACTCAACACCTTCTATAATAGTAGAAAGTGATCCAGCGCCTTGTTTATTTAACACTTTTACCCCAATGATATTGGCTTTTGGAGCGGGTCCTTTGTATAAGCCGTCTGAAGCAGCTCCGTCTCCAGCCACATCCCCAGCGCAATGCGTTCCATGACCGTTATCATCATAAGGTTTCGTTTTTTGTTTGACTAAATCTACAAAGTCGCGAATTCTTCCATCTAAGTCCTCATGTGGGTATACGCCTGTGTCAACGACCGCAACCGTAATGCCTTCACCGGTTAAGGTCGTGCCATTTCGGACGACTTCATCCGCATGACTTGATTGTGTTGCCACATCCAGCAGTGCATGTACCTGTCTGTCTAAATATATTTTGCGAATATGCTCCCCATTTGCTAAGAGTTCCTCTAAAGCAGCAGGGGTAAGATCAGCAGCGCAGCAGTTAATATGTGAAAAATGTTTTTTGATGTTTGTTTTTCTGCTTTTTTTCATTAGCTGCTTTGTGCTTTGAATACCTGCTTCAACTGCATCTTCTTTAAATTCAATGATGACCCGAAGCTTCTTGCTCTTCTTTAACCTTCCTTCAAAAAAACGATGAAGAAAACAAGGCGTCCACTTAAAAGGCTTATAGAGGTGAAGGACGGTCTCTCTTAAAGGCTGATCCAATTTACTAGCATGTGTTCTGACCATTTGTACCATGGAAAATCCAAACATGTGATGCCCTCCATTCTAGCTATCCATTCTCGTACACTCTTACGTTATGAACATGACAGCATCTTTGTTCGGATTCTTGTCCCTTCTTTTGTTCATATTGGCGGCTGACTCATTTCCTTTAAAAAGAAAAGCGCTTACATTTTGTAAAATAATAGAAAAAGGTGGAAATCATATCAAAACTGCCGATGATAGGTGGGAGAGTTCTTCTTAGAGAACCAGTAAAACAGAGGATTCTGCAGAAAAAAGGGGGTTCTAGACAGGGTCAATGCTCATACAAATGTGATTCATTCCAGATGAAAAAAATCAAATTCGCATAAAAAAAAGACGAATTAAAGAAAACAGACTGGGTAGGACTAGGTCATTTTAAACATAACTTCATTTGTTTGTCATACTATTCTAACTCTGTTTTCAATCAGGAGAGGCGTTTCTGTGTATATAAATGCAATTATCTTATTTTTGAGGAATCTCATGATCTAGAGTGTTATGATCAAATTTGAAGAGAAAATGTGGAAAAAATGAAAAGAAATGATGATTCAATATTAATCATAGAAACGGCTTAGAAATCTGTTAAAGGAGAACGGGAATGAAGAAGTTTTTTGCTTTGCTTCTCCTGCTTGTCATCGGATGGGGCGTCTATTATACCATGCAAGCACAGGAACATGATGAGCCAGTGTCATCAGGTGGAGAAGACGAAAGCGGTTCAAATGATATGTATCGCAATTTTAAAGAACTGGAAGAGAATGAATCAACAGATCATTATCAAATTACATCCAATCCAGTGCCCGGCAGCCGTCTTCTAGTGATGTCGCCTCATGGCGGGAGAATCGAAGGCGGCGTTAGTGAGATTGTCCATTTTTTTGATAACGATTTTTCTACGTACTTATTTGAAGGTTTGAGAGAAAATGCATCAGAACTTCATATTACAAGTACAAACTTCGATGAACCAATCGGAGTCGCACAGGCAAAAGCACATGATTATGTCTTAGCTGTTCATGGTTATAAAGGGGAGCCGGGAATTGATCACACCCTTGTTGGCGGAACAGACTATAACCGTGCTGAGAAAATTGTGAACTCATTAGAGCGCAACGGTTTTTCTGCTGAACTTGCAGTTGCACACGCAACCCTAAGCGGAACAAGCAATCATAATATTAATAATCTTACAAAAACAGGGCAAAGTGTACAGCTTGAGATTAGTAGAAGTCAACGGGAAGCGTTATTTGACAGTTTCGATTTTCGGCAGCGGTCGAGTACAAAAAACGAGAGGTTCTACCGGTATGTCAGGGCGATTCGAACGGTGCTGGATGAAGAATATACGTAAGGATGGTGCACATCTTAAGACAGCAAGATGAATTCTTGTTACACTATAAAAAGTGATAACAAAAGGAGAGACAGATATGGCGCGTCATCATTTTCATCTTCAGGCAAACTGGCCTGGTCTGCGTAACGATGTGGGGACAATCGAATGTGAACAGTTAAAGACGGAGATTTCCATTCCAAAAGAAATGGATGGACCGGGTATTGGAACAAATCCAGATGAGATGCTCCTAGGTGCAGCGGCCACATGTTATATCATTACACTTGCAGCCATGATGGAGCGGAGTCAATTAGAGAAAGAGGATTTATCGATGAGCTCTGAGGCAGTTGTCGATGTGACAAACGGTGTGTTTACATATGAGAAAATCATTCACCGTCCTGTCATCATTCTCAAAGAGTCGGCTACAGCACAGGACATAGAACGAGCTCGTAAGCTTGCACATAAAGCTGAAAGCTCATGTATGATCTCTAGAGCTGTGCAAGGGAATGTCCATATTTCCTTAGAAGAAACCATCAAAGCTGGTTATTAAGTAAAAAAGTCATTTTCTCTTGATTAATGGAGAAAATGACTTTTTTTATGACGTCCATTCGGTTTGATCGAATGGTTCTTTCTTTTCTTCCTTTTGTTTTTTGGATTGATTTAAGACAATGACGCCGCATATGACAAGTGCAAGACCAATGAATCCTTTCATATGAATGGTTTCGTTAAATAGCACGAGGCCCACAAGAGCAGTAAGTGCTGTACCGACCCCAGACCAAGTGGCATATGCAGATGACAACTCAATTGTTTTGAGTGCCAAACTGAGAAAGGTAAAGGCACACCCAAATCCGATCAGCACTCCCATACTCGGCAGCACCTGTGTAAAACCTTGCGAAAGCTTCAGCATCGTACTGCCAAAAACCTCTGTCAAAATGGCTCCTGTTAAATAAAGCATTCCTTTCATATCACTTCACATCCTTTAAGACATATTTAATAGTACGACCCCTGAAACAAGCATTGCCATTCCAATAAGTGCTTGACGGTTCAAGGTTTCTTTGAAAAAGAGCACGCCAAAAAAAGCCGTGAGGACGGTACCGACCCCAGACCAAGTGGCGTAAGACATGCTAAGTGGAATGATATTAAGGGTCAATGACAACATGTAAAAAGCAAGTGTGTAGCCAGCGACAACGACAGCGCTAGGTTTAAAGCGTGTGAAACCATTTGATAGTTTCAGCATCGCTGCCCCGATTGCTTCTGAAAAAATGGCGATAGCCAAAAAAAGATATCCGAGGATCATCATCATCCCTCCTCTAAAATGTGTAAAATCCGATGAAGTAAAAGGGTTTTTTCCTCTCGATTCAATGGTTCAAGCTGAAACATTTCTGAAAACCATATACCATCACAGGCAAGACGGATCAGCTGGCTAAGTGCAGGGTCATTGATTTCCTCGGTTGCTTTTTCTTTAAATTCCGCATAAAAATGACGCCAAGGATTTAATAATGCTTCATCAAATGACATGGTAGCCAGCATGCTTGTACATAGCTGTGTGGTGTTTTGTCTATCAAGGTCATTTAATGTGGCCAATATATAGGCACGTACATAAGGTGCCTTTTCGTTTTTGTATGTTTCCTGATACGTGTCAAGCTGCTGACGAAAAGAGGCAACCGCATGCTCATTCATTTGCTGGATCAGGTCTTCCTTGCTCGAAAAATGATACAGTAGCCCGGCTTTGGTCATATTTGCATGTTCTGCCACCTGCTGAAGGGTGAGCTGACTCAATCCTTCTTTTAGAATGGTGTGAGCTGCTGCCTCAAAAATTTGTTCTTTTTTCGTTTTAGACATAAAAAAAACACCTACTTTACTGAACGGTCGGTAAAGTAAATGTTAACCTATGAAAAACAAATGTGTCAATCGATTCATTTTATAAGAGGATGTTTTCACTAAATCGTCATATTTAATAATAAGGGTATGGTCCATATGGCGGGTATGGCGGTGGATAAGGATAACCATAGCCATATCCTGGAGCAAGAAGCGACCCAGCTAAAAGCCCTCCAGCAAAACCACCTAAAAATGGCGGTCCAAAAAATCCAGGTCTCCCATAGCCAAAACCAGGGCGCCCAAACCCAAACCCAGGTCTTCCAAAACCAAATCCAGGGCGTCCAAATCCAAAAGGTCTTCTCATCTCATCTTGAACAAACGGTGCGTCAAAATAATTCATAAAAAAAGACTCCTTTCACATAAAATCACTGTAACTGACATCAGTGTATTCGAGTGGCCCACTTGTGTTTGGGTGAATGCCTAAAATAAGGAGGAATGTAAAAAATGGGCCTGTATCCGTCTGATTGGGCTAAATGTCCACCTCATGCACATGCTTATAAAGCGCGAACGGATGTAACAGAAGAACATTATCATTTAATAGAAGGTATTTCTCAGCCTGTGAATGGAAGCAGTACCGACAGACATACTCATTATTACCGGGGGATCACGTCATTTGAAAGAGGGCATTTTCATAGATATTATGGCGTCACTGGACCTGCTATCCCAAGAGTGGACGGGACGCACTACCATGAAATTGAGGAAGTCACGTTTTCTGCCTATACCGACTCTGTCCCGATTCCATACGGGGGAGTCGTTTACAGTCCAGATGAAGAAAGGCCAACGCATAAGCACCGTTTAAAAGGAAAGACATATGAAGTGGTCGGGAATGAACCACTTGGCTGGTGACAAGGAGTATATAGGAGAGAAAGAGAAGTTATGCTATACTGTAGGCAGTTTGTAAAAGAGAGTGATGTTATGAAAAAACAACCAGTGATTGTATTAGTAGGTCCGACGGCTGTCGGAAAAACAAAGCTGAGCATTGATATAGCGAAAGCATTTAATGGAGAAATTATCAGCGGAGATTCCATGCAGATCTATAAAGGGATGGATATTGGCACAGCGAAAATCACCCCTGAAGAAATGGATGGCGTACCGCACCATTTAATCGATATTAAACAACCGGATGAATCGTTTTCTACAGCTGAATTTCAGCAGCTTGTCCGCTTAAAAATCAAAGAGATTGCTGCGAGAGGGAAAACGCCCATGATTGTTGGTGGAACTGGGCTATATATTCAGTCTGTTTTATATGATTACACGTTTACTGATGAGAAAAGTGATCCTGCTTTTAGAGAAGAGATGACGCTGTTTAAGCAGCAACATGGACCGATCAAGCTGTATGAAAAGCTAAAAGAAGCCGATCCTGACGCTGCAAAAGCGATTCATCCGAATAACGTCCGCCGCGTGATCAGAGCGCTTGAAATCATCCATACAACAGGTCAGAAAATGTCTGATATGCAAAACGGGCATCAAGAAGTTCCTCTTTATGACACTGCCTTCATTGGGCTGAAAATGGACCGAGAGCTTTTGTACGAGCGCATTCATCAAAGAATTGATATGATGTTAGATGAAGGCTTAATTGAAGAAGTGAGCGCACTTTATCAATCTGGTTTGAAAGATTGTCAGTCTGTTCAAGCGATTGGTTATAAAGAGTTGTATGCCTATTTTCAAGGCGATTGCTCACTTGATGAAGCCATCCAGCAATTAAAACAAAATTCCCGCAGATATGCGAAGCGTCAGTTTACGTGGTTCCGTAATAAAATGGATGTCACCTGGTTTGATATGACACCACCTTGCCACTTTTCGGACAAAAAAGAGGAAATTTTCGCATATATAGCAGGAAAGCTTGGACTTAAAGCGAAACTGTAGTTATCAGAATCAAGGAGGACGAAACATGAAACCGATTAATATTCAGGACCAATTTTTGAATCAGATCCGCAAAGACAATACATTTGTCACAGTATTTTTACTGAATGGCTTTCAGCTTCGCGGTCAAGTAAAGGGATTTGACAATTTCACGGTGCTGCTTGAGACAGAAGGGAAGCAGCAACTTATTTATAAACATGCGATTTCAACATTTGCTCCTCAAAAAAATGTAAATCTTGAATTAGAATAAACACCCGTTTTCACCAATAGCCCCATGCAGCTGCGAATAAACCGGCCGAAACCCGCTACGTTTTTTGTCAGTGCAGAGGGGCTATTTTGTATGCCATGAAACTTTTCTGTCCAAGTTGCGTATAAATCCTTATTGGACATTTAAAAGGTGAGGGGATTTATATGGAAAATGCAGAGCTTGAATTGAGAAGGATTCGAGTGATCCTTCTTTTGATTGGAATCGTTGTCTTATTTGGATCATGCGCCATCTCGAACATCGAAACGAGACAAGAAAGTTGGCATAACCATTCTAGTGAGCATGATGGGAGCCATGTTGATGGTCTTTTACCATCATCTGTTGCGCTAAAAAATAATCACATTGCTGTTGTGAAAGATGATGAAGTACATGTATACCGGTTTGATGAAAAAGAAGGAGAGCTGACGCTCATTACGACAAAGTACATAGATGAATGGGATGAAGGTGATGGTGATAGTGAAGACTTTGATGAAGAGTAAGCACGTAAATTTACAAATGAATGTGAAGTCGCTACACTATAAACATGCATTAGACATCTAGGCAGAAAAGGATGAGTTCATGACACACAAAATTAAAATTAATCATTGGGAACAAACTTGTGAAGATGACTCCTGTTTCGAATATGGAACAAGCGTTTCTGTAAACGGGAAAGAGTTAGTAAGAGAAGCTTCGATCGTCTCTGCGCTTGAAGCGGTGCTCAAAGAATTAGGTGTTGAAGTGGAAATAACAGAAGTGTCAGAAGATTTACAGTGCGATGCCTACAAAAAATAAAACAAAAAGTCTAGTCTACTAAGCGATTTTTTTTCGTGTTATGATAGATTTCGGTTTCAGTTGAATAGGGAGTAGGGCAGTCTATTTTTAGAACCTGCTCTGCTCTATTTATTTGAACGTACGAGTTCGGCTATGAATGTTCGGCCGGGTTGGTTGATTTTTTTCGTTTCGAGTATCTATATGTTGTGTTTTGAAAAAACATAGTATACTATATATAGTGAATAACGGAATGATCAACAATACTAAAAACTAGGTCGTGATGGAATTGATTCAAATCGTATTTGATTCAAAAACAGGAAATGTTCAACGCTTTTTGGACAAGACCCCTTTTACAGACAAACGAAAATTGACTGGAGAAGAGTTTTTGGATACGCCGTTTATTCTCGTCACCTTTACGACAGGATTTGGACAAGTCCCTGGTACCACTCAGTCATTTTTAGAGAAAAATGCGCACCTTTTACTAGGTGTAGCGGTGAGTGGGAACAAAGTGTGGGGAGATAACTTTGCCAAAAGCGCCGATACGATTTCTAAACAATATCAAGTTCCTATTTTGCACACCTTTGAACTAAGCGGAACAAAAAGGGATGTTGAATTGTTTACACAGGAGGTAGAAAGAATTGTCACAAAATCAGGTTCCAAAGTGGATACAATTAAATAACGAGATTATGATTCAAAAAGAAGGAAAGTTTCAGTTCGACAAGGACAAAGAAGCTGTACATAGTTATTTCGTAGATTATATTAATCAAAACACGGTCTTCTTTCATAATCTAGAAGAGAAGATTGATTACTTAATAGAAAACGACTACTATGAGGAAGAATTTTTAAGACAATACAGCATGTCAGATATTAAAGAAGTATTTGAAGCTGCATATGCCAAGAAATTTAGATTCCCATCATTTATGAGTGCGTTTAAGTTTTACAATGACTATGCACTGAAAACAAATGACAAAAAGAAAATCCTTGAACGCTATGAAGACCGCATTTCAGTTGTGGCTCTTTTCTTTGCGGGCGGAGACAAAAAGAAAGCACTTGAGTTTGTGGAACTGATGATCAACCAAGAGTATCAGCCAAGTACACCAACATTCTTAAACGCAGGCCGTAAAAGACGTGGTGAGCTGGTGAGCTGCTTCTTGCTTGAAGTGAATGACTCATTAAACGATATCTCAAGAGCCATTGATATTTCCATGCAGCTGTCTAAATTAGGCGGCGGAGTCAGCTTGAACCTTTCAAAGCTTCGTGCGAAAGGTGAAGCAATCAAAGATGTTGAAAATGCGACCAAAGGTGTCGTAGGCGTCATGAAACTTCTTGATAATGCATTCCGATATGCAGATCAAATGGGACAAAGACAAGGTTCAGGCAGTGCCTACCTGAATATTTTCCACAGAGATATTAATGATTTCTTAGATACGAAAAAAATCTCTGCGGATGAAGATGTTCGTGTAAAAACACTTTCGATCGGTGTCGTCATCCCAGATAAATTTATCGAGCTTGCTAGAGAAGATAAAACAGCTTACACATTCTATCCTCATACAGTTTATAAAGCTTATGGACAGCATCTTGATGAGATGGATATGGAAGAAATGTATGACGAGCTTGTAGAAAACCCGAAAGTCAAAAAAGAAAAAGTCAATCCGAGAAAACTTCTTGAAAAATTAGCTGTTCTGCGCTCAGAATCAGGCTATCCATATATCATGTTCCAAGATAATGTGAATAGAGAGCACGCTCTGAACCATATTTCACGTGTGAAATTCTCAAACCTTTGCTCAGAAGTACTTCAAGCTTCAGAAGTCTCTTCTTACACGGACTATGATCAAGATGATGAGATCGGACTTGATATTTCTTGTAACCTTGGTTCTTTAAATATCATGAACGTGATGAAAAACAAATCCATTGAAAAAACAGTCAAGCTTGCAACGGACTCACTTACACTTGTGTCTGAAACAACAGATATCCGCAATGCACCAGCTGTTAGAAAAGCGAACAAAGCGATGAAGTCAATTGGACTTGGTGCGATGAACCTTCACGGGTATTTAGCTCAAAATCAAATCGCTTATGAAAGTGAAGAAGCAAGAGATTTCGCTAATACGTTCTTTATGATGGTGAACTATTACTCCATTAAGCGTTCAAGTGAGCTTGCAAAAGAAAAAGGGGAAACATTCCACCGTTATGAGGGCTCTGGTTATGCAACAGGAGAGTACTTCAATAAATACGTAGAAAATGATTTCACTCCAAAAACAGAAAAAGCTGCTGCGCTATTTGAAGGGATGCACATTCCAACAAAAGAAGATTGGGCAGCACTTAAAGATTTTGTAGCGGAAAATGGCATGTATCATAGCTATCGATTATGTATTGCGCCAACAGGTTCTATTTCGTATGTTCAATCGGCAACAGCGTCTGTGATGCCAATTATGGAACGTATCGAAGAAAGAACATACGGAAACAGCAAAACGTATTATCCAATGCCAGGACTTTCAGCACAAAACTGGTTCTTCTATAAAGAAGCATACGATATGGACATGTTTAAAGTGGTCGATATGATCGCAACCATTCAGCAGCACGTCGATCAAGGAATCAGCTTTACATTATTCCTAAAAGATACGATGACAACGCGTGACTTAAATCGCATCGATCTTTATGCACACCATAAAGGCATTAAGACACTTTATTATGCAAGAACGAAGGATACAGGGCAGGAAGGCTGTCTTTCTTGTGTTGTTTGATTAAAGGAGAGTTTAACGTGACAAAAATTTATGATGCAGCCAACTGGTCAAAACACGAAGACGATTTTACACAAATGTTTTACAACCAAAACGTCAAGCAATTCTGGCTTCCAGAGGAGATTTCCTTAAACGGGGATCTCTTAACATGGAAATATTTAGGTGAAAAAGAGCAGGATACGTACATGAAGGTACTGGCTGGACTGACGTTACTTGATACAGAACAAGGAAATACAGGAATGCCGATAGTGGCTGAACATGTGGACGGTCATCAGCGTAAAGCCGTGTTAAACTTTATGGCCATGATGGAAAATGCAGTGCATGCAAAATCATACTCAAATATCTTCATGACGCTAGCACCGACTGAAACGATTAGTGAAGTATTTGAATGGGTCAAGAAAAATAAATTCTTGCAAAAGAAAGCAGATATGATTGTAGGTCTGTACCGTTCCATTCAAAAGGATGACCCAATTTCCTTATTTAAAGCAATGGTTGCTTCAGTGTATTTAGAAAGCTTCCTATTCTATAGCGGCTTTTACTACCCGCTATATTTCTACGGTCAAGGAAAGCTCATGCAAAGTGGTGAAATCATTAACTTGATTTTGCGCGATGAAGCGATTCACGGTGTGTATGTTGGATTGTTAGCACAAGAAATTTACAACAAACAAACACCTGACGTGCAAAAAGAGCTTTATGATTTCTCTATCGATCTGCTTAATGAGCTTTATGAAAATGAACTTCATTACACTGAGGATATTTATGACCAAGTCAATTTATCGCATGATGTGAAAAAGTTCATTCGTTACAATGCCAATAAAGCGTTAATGAACCTTGGATTTGCCCCTTACTTTGAAGAAGAAGAGATCAACCCAATTGTATTGAACGGACTCAATACAAAAACAAAGTCACATGACTTCTTCTCAATGAAAGGGAACGGCTACAAAAAGGCAACAGTTGAGCCGTTAAAAGATGACGATTTCTTCTTTGGAGATGAATCATAAGGAAAGCATAAAAGTCAAAACGCATCACTCGTTTTGGCTTTTTGCCATTTCTAACAATGTGTTACATACTGGAGGTTACCGAACATGGGAAAAATGGACGAAATGATTTTAGTTGCACCGCGCGCACGCGTGTTCCAAAACGAAACACTTGCGTTTAATGGTGTGAATAGTGAAGAGAAAACAATCAGCACCATTATGAAAGAAATCGAAGAGCACTTCGAGCAGATGCGAAGAGGCGATGCAGAAGAAAATCCTGACTTCAAACAGCCGATACCTTATGTCGTGATTAAGCGTGAGGACGAAGTGTATGTATATGAAAGACTTCAAGGCGGGGGAGAGACGCGCTTACATCATAAGTTATCTCTTGGCTTTGGGGGTCATATGAATTTCATTGAAGGAAAAAAATTTGCTGAGATTCTAAAAGAAAATACCGATCGTGAACTGGACGAGGAACTTTCAATCCAAGAAGAAGACAAACTTGAGATGAAAACCCTTGGACTCATTAATGATGATGACAACAGTGTCGGCCGTGTGCACATCGGACTGTTATCAGCCCTTGAATTATCGCCGGGTGCTCATGTAGAAGTAAAAGAAACAGATCAAATCTCAGGTAAATGGATGAAAGTAACAGATTTGAAAAAGCCTGAGTATTTCGATCGTCTTGAAACATGGTCTCAATTTGTCGTGAACATTTTGGCATAATTGGATAGACAACAAACCGGCTCTAAAGATGACTTGAGCCGGTTTGTTTTTTAAATTATTGAAAAACGAATGCGTCGTGACCGGCCTGCTTTAATCGAGCGACGAGGTCATCTGCATTTTGCTTTGAACGGAAAGCGCCAGCTTGGACTCGGTACATGCCGCTATCCAGTACGACCAGCGCTTCAAATCCTTTGGATCTGAGTGTAGCTGCTAGTTCATCCGCATTGGCTTTGACCTTGAAAGCCCCTGCTTGCACTTTATATAGGTTACTTGCTTTTTTTTTCAATTGAAGGGCTTTTTCTAATCCAGTGGCATGAGCACGAGCGATCCCTTGAAGGAAAGTAGCGTTACGGAGCTTATTTGCATCAGCTACCGTATCAATGAAACCGTTTTCAGTTAAAATGGCAGACATAGAAGTTTCCCGCAGAACGTGGAAGTTCGCCGTTTTCTTGCCGCGGTCGGCAAAATCAACAGAGCGGACAATCTCATCATGAAGGGCATTGCGATACGTGGTGGTTGGTGCTGAAACGCCAGGGTACACATAACTTTCAAAACCTGTGCCTCCGCCAGCATTAATATGAATAGACACGAAATAGTCAGCTCCCCAGCTGTTTGCCGCATTCGTACGCTGGGATAACGTGACGGATTGGTCAATTGAACGACTTAAGCGGACGGAAACCCCATCATATTCACTAATCAACATATCTCTCAGAAAAAGCGCAATTTGCAGTGTGATATTTTTCTCCAAAAGTCCATTAGCAGCAGCTCCAGAATCTGTTCCTCCGTGGCCAGGATCAATAAAAATTTTCACCATCTATTCATCACCTCGTCTTTATTTTATGAGGAAATAGAAAAATTGCCTGTACAAAATGCGGAAATCATTGAGACTCTTTTCTGCACAATTTGGGAAGAAAAAGCGCCATTTTTCTAAGAAAAAACAAATTGTTGGTTTGTCCGCCCGAAATGGATGAATACAATGGAAATAGCACATCATTTCCTGGGAAACCGCACAATCCCCTACAATAACCGGTATCTCGGGTCATTTTGACAGTAAACCGATGCTAGTGCGGGCGATTGTCACGATTACAGCTCCACCCGAATAGATTAAAGAGAGAAGAGCGAGAGGTGAATACGTTGGAGCGAGCTGTCACATATAAAAATAACGGCCAAATCAACATTATACTTAATGGACAGAAGCAAGTATTGGTTGATGCAGATTCAGAGGCAGAATACTTAGAGGCCTTGCAAAAAAATGAGGCCAAACACAGCATCTTACGAGAAATAGAACGAGAAATGAACAGCCTTGTCGGGATGGAAGAAATGAAACGAAACATAAAAGAAATTTATGCTTGGATTTTTGTCAATCAAAAAAGACAAGAACAAGGATTAAAGGTAGGAAAACAAGCGCTTCATATGATGTTTAAAGGAAATCCTGGCACAGGGAAAACAACGGTTGCACGGCTTGTCGGGAAGCTTTTCTTTGAAATGAATGTTCTTTCAAAGGGGCACTTAATTGAAGCAGAACGAGGAGATCTGGTTGGAGAGTACATTGGACATACAGCTCAAAAAACAAGAGATTTGATTAAAAAATCACTAGGCGGCATTTTGTTCATCGATGAAGCCTATTCTCTTGCCCGCGGAGGAGAAAAAGATTTCGGGAAAGAAGCCATTGATACCCTTGTAAAACATATGGAGGATAAGCAGCATGAATTCATCCTCATCTTAGCTGGATACTCCAAGGAAATGGATCATTTTCTTTCTCTAAACCCTGGTCTGCAATCGAGATTTCCGATCAATATCAACTTCCCTGATTATACGGTCGATCAGCTGATGGATATTGCAAAACGAATGATGGCTGATCGGGAATATGTCTTTACCCAAGAGGCAGAATGGAAACTGCGAGACTATTTAATGCACATCAAGAGCACAACGAGTCCTGCCAAATTCAGCAACGGCCGTTTTGTGCGAAACACCATTGAAAAAGCGATTCGAACTCAGGCGATGAGGCTGCTTCTTGTGGATCATTATGATAAAAAAGACTTACTTACGATTAAAAGCCATGATCTGCAAATGAAAGAGGATACGCCTTCTTGAAATGGCGTATCCTTTTTGTAAAGAGACAAGAAATTAAACCTTCCGAATGGTGGTATACGTGTGGTGTGTTTGGTATGATGGTACTACTGAAACTTAAGTACAGAAAGGAAACAACTGACGTTGAATGAACATGAAATGATCGAAAAAGCGATCCTTGTCGGCTGTCAACTGCCGCATATAACGGATGAACGCTTTCAATATTCTATGGAAGAATTAGCTTCCTTAACCAAAACAGCTGGCGGTGAAGCTGTCAGCATCATGACGCAAAAAAGAAATAGACAAGACAGCGCGACTTACATCGGGAAAGGGAAAGTGGAAGAGCTTGAAGTGCTTTGCGACGAGTTAGACTGTGATGTTATTATTTTTAACGACGAGCTTTCGCCTAGCCAGTTAAAAGCTTTGGCGACTGCCTTAGATGTGAAAATCATTGACCGTACGCAATTGATTCTAGACATCTTTGCCAAAAGAGCCCGTACAAGAGAGGGGAAGCTGCAAATAGAGCTTGCCCAGCTTCAGTATGCCTTGCCAAGACTAAGTGGACAAGGGATCAGTCTTTCAAGACAAGGCGGCGGAATTGGCGCAAGAGGTCCAGGTGAAACAAAACTTGAAACAGACAGACGTCATATTCGAAACCGCATACACGAAATTCATGGACAACTGTCTGCAGTCAAAGAACATCGCACGAGATACCGGGAACGACGGAAGAAAAATGGCGTATTCCAAATCGCTATTGTCGGGTACACAAATGCCGGGAAATCAACATTGTTTAACCAGTTAACAGAAGCGGATAGCCATGAAGAAGATTTGCTGTTTGCCACACTTGACCCAATGACGCGTAAAATGACACTTGAATCTGGCTACAGTGTACTGATTTCCGATACAGTTGGTTTTATTCAAGACCTTCCAACCACACTGATTGCAGCATTTCGTTCCACTCTTGAAGAAGTAAAAGAAGCAGACTATTTGCTTCATGTGATCGATTCTTCGAATGAGGATTATGAAGGGCATGAACGAACGGTTCATAAGCTTTTAGAAGAATTAGAAGCTGACCGTATTCCGATGCTGACAGTCTATAACAAAAAAGACCAAATCCGGCCGGATTTTATCCCTTCTTCAAAGCAGCGCCACATTTTAATCAGTGCTAGGCGCGAGGAAGATGTGAAGCGGTTAAAAGCGGATATCATGGCTGAACTGAAAAAAGATTTTTTAAAGCCATATCATGTAAGGATTCCGGCATATGAAGGGAAACTCATATCTACCTTAAAGTCAGAAACCTTGGTGGAATCACTGGAATTTCAAAAGGAAGCAGAGCTTTATGACATCACTGGATTTAGTGGTGAGGAGCAAACCGTATTAGGACAAATCAAGAAGTATATGTTGTAGGAAAGGAATTAAATCACGATGTTTCACACTTTAAAACATGGCACCATTTTAGAAAAAATAGCAGCAGAAGCAGAACAAGACATTTCACAAATACATCAGCAAATTGATCGAAAGAGCGAACGAAATGAGTGGCGGGTTCTTGAAAGCTACCGGAAACATAAAGTCAGTGACTCTCATTTTAACCCGACAACTGGTTATGGTTACGATGATATGGGAAGAGACACGTTAGAAAAGATCTATGCGGATGTATTTGGAGGGGAAAGCGGTCTTGTACGCCCGCAGATCATTTCTGGAACACATGCCATTTCCATCGCATTATTTGGTGTGCTAAGACCTGGTGATGAATTGATCTACATGACGGGGAAACCTTACGATACCCTAGAAGAGATTGTCGGGATTCGCGGCAAAGAAGGGACAGGCTCATTAAAAGATTTTCAGATCGATTACAAAGCCATTGATTTGCGTCAAGATGGATCTGTCGATTTCGACAAAGTCAAAGAATCTATTTCCCCAAAAACAAAAGTCATCGGGATTCAGCGTTCTAAAGGCTATGCGTCAAGACCATCTTTTACAATAGAAGAAATTGAACAAATGATTTCATTTGTGAAAGACATCAATGAGGAAATCATTGTGTTTGTTGACAACTGTTATGGTGAATTTACTGAATTACAAGAGCCGTGTCATGTGGGTGCAGACCTTATGGCAGGTTCGCTAATTAAAAACCCAGGCGGCGGCCTTGCCAAAACGGGCGGCTACATTGTTGGAAAAGAAAAATGGGTAGAAGCTTGTTCTTATCGAATGACATCTCCAGGCATCGGCAGTGAAGCGGGTGCATCGCTGTATGCGCTCCAGGAAATGTATCAAGGATTTTTCTTAGCACCGCATGTTGTTGCACAAAGTTTAAAAGGCGCCGTGTTTACAGCGCGTTTTCTTGAAAAACTCGGGTTCCAAACAAACCCGGCGTGGAATGCGAAAAGAACCGACTTGATTCAATCTGTAGAATTTGGAGACCCTAAAAAAATGATTGCATTTTGTCAGGCCATTCAATATGCATCACCGATTAACAGTCATGTCACACCGCATGCGAGCTATATGCCGGGATACGAGGACGATGTTATTATGGCAGCGGGCACATTTGTCCAAGGAGCCAGCATTGAATTATCTGCCGATGGTCCGATCAGACCGCCGTACACAGCCTATGTTCAGGGCGGTCTCACGTATGCCCATGTGAAAAATGCCATTTGCAGTGCTGTAGACGCCTTAATAGAGCAAGGTTTTATTGAAGTGCCTGCTCGATAAAAAATCCATGTTAATATTCCTAACATTTCGTTGACACATAATATAACATGACATATAATAAATTTAAGCAAAGAGGAGGAGACAGTTGAGATGAGTGATAACATTCGCCGCTCAATGCCTTTATTCCCAATTGGGATTGTCATGCAGCTAACAGAATTATCTGCAAGACAAATTCGCTATTATGAGGAAAATGGTTTAGTATTTCCAGCTAGAAGTGATGGGAATCGCCGATTATTTTCTTTCCATGATGTTGATAAATTACTAGAAATCAAAAACCTCATCGAACAAGGTGTAAACATGGCAGGAATCAAAAAACTTTTTGCCAAAGCTGAGGCAGAAAATCCATCGTCTGAAACAAAGACAGAGGAGAAAACCACAGCGAAGCACAACTTGACAGATGATGAACTCAGGAAGCTACTGAAGAAGGAACTCATTCAGGCTGGACGTTTCCAACAAGGAACGACCTTTAGGCAGGGGGACATGTCAAGGTTCTTCCGTTAACCAATTAGCAAAAGCATTGCTATACACATTTTACCTTTTGTAGGGGAGGAGTTTTACGAAATGGCAAAGTACACAAGAGAAGATATCGTAAAATTAGTAAATGAGGAAAACGTAAAGTACATCCGTCTGCAATTTACAGACATTCTCGGAACAATTAAAAATGTTGAGATTCCTGTGAGCCAGTTAGAAAAAGCTCTCGATAACAAATGTATGTTTGATGGTTCATCTATTGAAGGGTTTGTACGTATCGAAGAATCAGATATGTACCTATATCCAGATCTAAACACGTTTGTTATTTTCCCTTGGACAGCAGAAAAAGGTAAAGTTGCACGCTTTATTTGTGATATTTATAAGCCAGACGGAACACCATTTGATGGAGACCCTCGTAACAACTTAAAGCGTATCTTAAAGGAAATGGAAGAACTAGGATTTAGTGATTTCAACCTTGGACCTGAGCCAGAATTCTTCTTATTTAAATTAGACGAAAAAGGCGAGCCAACGCTCGAACTAAACGATAAAGGTGGATACTTTGACCTTGCACCAACAGATTTAGGTGAAAACTGCCGCCGTGACATCGTGCTTGAGCTTGAAGAAATGGGCTTTGAAATTGAAGCTTCTCACCACGAAGTAGCACCTGGTCAGCATGAAATTGATTTCAAATATGCAGGCGCCATCCGTTCTTGTGATGACATTCAAACGTTCAAGCTTGTTGTGAAAACAATCGCTAGAAAGCACGGTCTTCATGCGACATTCATGCCAAAACCATTGTTCGGTGTAAACGGATCTGGTATGCACTGTAACCTATCATTATTTAAAAATGGTAAAAACGCATTCTTTGATGAGAAAGCAGACTTACAATTAAGCGAGACGGCTAGACACTTTATCGCAGGTATTGTGAAGCACGCAACAAGCTTCACAGCGGTCACAAACCCGACGGTGAACTCTTACAAACGTCTTGTTCCTGGCTATGAAGCACCTTGCTACGTAGCATGGAGTGCACAAAACCGCAGCCCATTGATTCGTATTCCAGCATCACGCGGCATTAGCACACGTGTAGAAGTACGCAGTGTAGACCCATCTGCAAACCCATACCTTGCACTAAGCGTATTACTTGCAGCAGGTCTAGACGGAATCAAAAACAAACTAGACGCACCAGCGCCAATCGACAGAAACATCTATGTCATGGACAAAGAAGAGCGCCTTGAAAACGGCATCGCTGACTTACCTGCAACACTTGCAGAAGCACTTGAGCTGCTCAAGTCAAACGAAGTCATGATCAACGCACTAGGCGACCACTTATTCGAGCACTTCATCGAATCAAAAGAAATCGAATGGGATATGTTTAGAACCCAAGTACACCCATGGGAACGCGATCAGTATATGTCTCAGTATTAATAAAGAAAACCCCTTGGAGCCATTGGCTTCAGGGGGTTTTTATTTAATTAGTTGGTCTTGTGATATTTTCATGCATATTTCACTTTTAATAATCGAAAGAGCCACTTCTTATGCAGAAGTGGCTCTATGTTATTTATGACTAAAATAACTCAAGGTACTATTAATAATTAAGGTGATCACAGATGCAATCAGTAAAGATATACTGATTGCACCCAGTCCTAAACCTTCCCACTTTCCTACGAAAAAACTTATTAATAATAAGATAATACTGATGAGAATGAGAATCGATGGTATTCCATACTGTAAAGGTGCATTCTTTCTTTTAAAGATCAAAGAAACACCCAATATAACAATCGTAAGGATAACTGTTAGCAGCCAAAATGATGACATTTATTGACCTTCCTTCTTTTAAAAATATATGAAATTATTTTATTTCCTCATCCATTACTTTCTTATACTTTTCAAATTCAGCATCTTTCATTTCACCGTTCATTTGTAATAAAAAGTTTCCTTTTGAATAGGTGTGAGAGAAGAACATAGATCCAGCATTGCCTAACTCATCATAATAAGATTTCGCCTGCTGTAAATCAGTTTCATTTCCAAATTTAAAAATCCGTCCACCAGCATTTTCACCTAAGGAAGGAACGAGAATTCTTTTTCCTTCTTCTCTTATATTTCCAAACTCTTTTTGTTTAAGATCAGATGGTTTTTCTGCTTCAAGCCCAGCACTTTTAAAAGCTTCAATAATATTGGCTGTCGTGAGCTGTTTTTCATTTGATGCTGTGCTACTGCAAGCTGTTAGCATCATTAAACAAATAAAAATGAATATAGATAATTTCTTCATATTGGATCCTCCTGATTTTTAGGTGCAAAGGAAATTTTACATGAAGTACCTTCTTTTTACTATCGTTTCGACAAAAATAGACATTGCGAATGACTAAGTAACAAATATTCTTCTTTTATTTTGACTAAATTGTCAAATATACTCATCAAGATGGTATACTTATGTGCATATTTTACTAGGAGGCATCACCTTGAAATTATTTTGGGAAATAGACGAGGAAGGTTACTATACGTTAAAAAAGATCAACGAAGCAGAAATAGCTAAAGCTGAAAAGAAACTTGGAATCACTTTGCCAGATACATATAAAAAGCTCATATTAGAACAGAATGGTGGTTATACCATTCATAATGCTTTTCCAACCACTCACTCTAATTCATGGGCTGAGGATCATATTCAATTTAATCACCTGCTGGGAATTGCTGAAGATGAAGGAATTATGGAGAGTGCCTATTTGATAAAAGAGTGGGAGCTGCCAGAAGGGCTTGTTTTGATCAACGGGGATGGCCATACTTGGGTAGCGATGGATTATCGAAAAACGAAAGAGAATCCTACAATTCATTATTTTGATGTTGAGATGGAAGAAGACTTTAAGTTAGCAGATTCCTTTGATGAATTCATTGAGGGGCTTTATACAGCTGAGTACAGTGTTGATGAGGAAGCAGCAGAGGGTGAATACGAAGAAGAAGAGGAGGAATATATAACTAAAGCAGAACTTGAAGCGATCTTAGAGAAAGAAGCAGCTAATCCAGCCGATATTCATCAAATTACTAAATATCCGTTACAAGATTTAGAAGAAGTAGAGTGGTTCTTTAAAAGAATAAAAAGTTACATTGAATCTGTTAAAGATGAAGACGTTCTTTTTGAAGTAGCTAGAAGCATTGAAACAATCCTTATATTAAGAGTATATACAATGCCAAGTAACGATATTATAAAAAAGACATTATTTGAAATTGTAGACATTTTTGAAAAAACTAAAATTCCTCAGATAACTGTAACAGCTGGAAATTTCGCTGTTAATATTGATTTTTTAGATTAAGGCAAAATTAGAGCATGTAGAGTATACTGTATAGGTTGAATTTTCAAAGAGTGAATGAGAACGGATGTTTAATTATCTGTTTTGATTTCATTATAATATAATTTAGATTGACCCCTTCATGAACCTGGCTGAAACTCAGTCAGGTCTTTTTATATCAATTTCAAAACAATATTTTGTGAATTTCTTTTTAAAAAATGAAGGTGGTCAATAAAAGAAATAAGTATCAAGTCCTTTCTGGCTACTCTCTCTTTTAACCAACTCTTATAATTGCATACCATTCAATTATTATCATATTTGCGGGATACCGAAAATTTCTATTATGAGCAGATTCACTTTACATATGTTGTAAAATGCGTGTTAGAATTATACTAGGGATTTGTTTAGAAGGGGGTAAAGGAATGTCAGGATTAATTGCCTCTCAGGAGGTAGGGAACATGTTAAACACTTGGAATCTTGCGATACAAAAAGGGGATTTATCGGCAGCTATAGAAATGCAAGATGACATAGACAGGGCAATTGATTTAATGGAAGAAAATCAAGATATTCTTTTGTACTATCAACTTTTGAGCTTTAGGCTTAAGCTGAAACTTCAGAATATTAGCAGAAATTTAGATAAGCCATTCTTTCAGCGGAATGCTCCAGACGAAAAAGAAGAAAAAACAAATAAACTCATGTCATATTACTTCTACTTTTATAATGGGATCTATCATGACTACTTGCAAGATTATGATAAGGCATTAAGTTACTTCAGAATAGCTGAAAAAAAGTTGGCTTATGTTGATGATGAAATAGAAAAAGCTGAATTTCATTATAAAATCGCAGTTCTATTTTATGATTTGAAAATGACCTTTTTATCAAAATATCATGCACAAATTGCGTGTGACACATTTAATGCGCATGAAACATATATCAAAAGACAGATTAACTGTAGGATGCTACATGCGTTAAACTTAATTGATCAATTTGAATATGATAAAGCAAGAGCTCTTTTTAGTGAAGCTGAGAATATGATCGAAAGTATTAATGACAATCATTTAATCATTCATCTATATTACAATATGGGTTTTCTAGAAAGCAAAAAAGAAAATTTAGAAGAAGCATCAGCACTATTTAGGCGCACGTTGAGTTATAAAGAGATCGAAAATCAAGATTTATTGAAGATGAGATGTTTATATGAACTTTCTAGAATAGAAATCTCCAGTAAAAGTAATGACGCGATTGAATGGATTGATCTAGGCATTTCTTTATCAGAACAAGTCAACCATAACGTTTTTCAAATAAAATTTAAATTGTTAAAAGAACTATTGTATGAAAAAAATCAATCTCAATTGAACAATATAAACAATCTGTGTTTAGAGCTTGAAGAGAAAAGAGTATGGGTTGATTTAGAGGAGATTCTGGTTGATGTGGCGAAATATTTAGAGGGGAGAGGCTTGCTGAAACAGTCATTAAATTACTATAAAAGAGCCTTACTCGCAAGCCAGTATGTAGGAAAAGGAGTGAATTAATTGAAGAAGTCGGTTTTTATTACATTTTCACTAGCTGTGGTAGCTCTAGGTACACTTTTCTTTACAAACGGTTTGACTCAACCTCTACATGAAGATGTCCAAACAGTTGCATCAAGAGGTAGCTCTGGAGGTTAATTGGTTAAAAAACAATAAAGTGGATTAAAGTGTCAGGCTCCTTATGGTATTCTGGTAAAAGAATATGCCATAAAGGAGTCTATTTTATATTAGGTGCTCCATTTGCTTTGATGGCAGCGTATAGAGATACTAAAAAAACAAATGAATTAATTAAGATTTTTGAAGAGGAAACTTTCAGTGTCCGTTAGAGGAACTCTGGGTATTACCCAATTTCACTGTATATATTTATGCGAGAGCTGTATAAAGCATGGGATTCTGAAAAAACGAAAAAAATTTATGAAGAATTTCAGGATGTTTTTATGAAGAAAGAGAAGAAAACAATTTGAGATAAAAATAAATATAGTACATACTTTCAATTTTGTTACTTAAATCCTAAATATGGAACTGACTGTAGAATGTTAAGACTGATTGTTTTATAATTTCACGGTAACATAACGTAATTAAAAGTATAAAACGTAAGTGAAAGTATATCGGGGGATTTGGATGATAAAAAAAGAAGTTTTTCAAATAGTTTTGTTTACAGTCCTTTTGGCAATTTTTCTTTATCAAGGTGTACAAAGAGATTTTCCTTTTGAATATCTGATTACCTTAGTTGTGTGCTATGTTGCTGTAATAGTTTATAGAATTATAAAAGTAATGAAATATAAAAAGGAGCAAAGTACAGTTAAGTAGTTTGAGCTATTTTTGTTTGCGGTGTCCGCAATCACTATTTGGATCAGACGTTTGAGGTCATGGCTCTTTGGCATGTTGACATTAAGAATTATATAATGAACTAAATTTAACTTCGGAGGTGCTTTTATATGTCTATTCAAGTGGAGGATGATGATGTTTTAGAGATGTGTAATATATATGCTCAAGAAACTCATCACAGAGAAGCATTGATTTTAGGAAACAGGAAGGGTCTATTGGAATTAAAAAATGCGATAGATCAGGCTTTAAAAAACGGCAGTGCTGTTGCAAATTTATACCCATCTGATTTTGAAGGGTATGAAACTTGTATTGCTCTAGTGGATGATGAAAAGCAGTTTGAGAAATTAATTACTCCTTATGTAGAGGAATATACACAAGATGATGATGCGATTGATCCAATTGATATTATTAAAGAGTACGATTCCAAAAAAGAAAAACCCTTATAATAGGGTTTTTCTTTTATTATTTATTGGAGTATAGTTTCACCTTTCTTAGCTTTGTGTCTACTTGGAGTAAGGTGTGGAGAAAGTTCTTTCTTCACATGTAGGTGTGAAAATAAATGAATGGTAAACAGAATATTACAGGGTGGCATTACAACCCCAAGTGATTTGAGATGCAAAATATTAATAAGTGTCTTAATGATTGCTATCATAATTTGATGAAGTTGTGATGGAATTTGAACGTGAAAGTAATCTATTTGAGTACTGTCTACCGAAGTGTAGACTATAAGAGCAACTTTGCTAAATCATTTTTGAAAGGTCTTAAAAAATATGATATCGTTGAGAAAAAATTGTTGGGGGGATGTATATGAAAAGCACATTATACATGTTGTTAGGAGCCATCATTTTAACATATTTTACTTTGATTTTACCTTTTTCAAAAATATACAACAGTGGACTGTTTGAAGTATTGTCTTTTTGGTTCATTCTAATCTTTGTATTTTCTTATAATAATAAAAACCATACTTGAGATATTTACTGGTTTTTCTTTATATGGTAGTGTGTGGGCGGAGGTGTTTGGGATGAAAATCAGGTTCATACTCATTTTACTAGCTTTCGTATTCTCATTGACAATGTTTGGGGGTATTTCAAGTGCAAAAAGTAAGGAAACTAAAAATAATACAAGCCAAGAACATTCAGTCAAACTTGAAGTTGTCAAGTCTACTACATATTATAATTCACTAGATGGAGAACGAATTGAATATAATTCTGAGAATGAAAAGCGGATTGCAAAAACAAAATTAGAGGACATAAAGAAGTATAAAAAGCTCACAGGAAAAAGTATTTCATACGAAGATGTAGGGTTGAAAGATAATGGTGATTTAGGAGAATCTGATAAAATACATACCTTATCATCTTTACCGCCAACCGATCCGGCAACAAATAGCAAACTGCTTATTTCTCAACAAGTTTTTTATAAAGGTACATCTGGAACTAATTATAAATATCAATATCATTCTTATGCCGAATGGTTTAAAAAGCCTGTTAACCATAAAAAAGATGCGTTTGCAGTAGCTTGGGATACATCTGCAGTCCCTTTATCAGGTACTTTTGAGGGGTATTGGCAGCAACAAAAGGCCGTTGCCGACGGTAAAGGTGGCCTCACACATGTAACAGAAGATAAACAACTATCAGCTGATACAGACTCATACAAAAATTATGGTCATGGAGTTATTCTTTCACCTGGCTATGGAGATACTCAATTTATAACAATGGATAGAGATGTACTCGTTCCAACGTCTAAAAAAGGAGATCCTGCAAATATTATCACAAAATATCATCACACTTATGCAACGATAAATGGTATTTCGATTAGTGTTGGCCCAGCTTCAATAAGTTTTAGCGATAGTTGGGGAGATGATTTAGTTACAGAATATAGCTTTGTATATGGAGATAGATAAGAGAAGAGTGAAGCCCTTCTCCTTATTAGGATTCCTTATTAGGATTCCTTATTAATTCCTATTGATAACAGCATCTCATTCAATGAGTATGTTCAAACCCTTCAAAATTGGTTAAAAAACGATAAAGTGGATTAAAGTGTAAGACTCCTTATGGTATTCTAGTAAAAGAATATGCCATAAAGGAGTCTTTTTTATATGAAAATATTAGATGCTCCATCTTTACTATCAGCTGTAGAACAGAGATCAAAGGCCTATCATGAGCTTCAAGAAGAAATGAAAATTGTGAAAAAAGCATTAAAAAGTGTGTCGGGATTAGGTGATGAATTTACTGGAAAAGGTGCAGACAATATCAAATCTTTTTATGAGGATCTTGCGCTGTACACAGACACTTATCTTGATTTTATCGATATGCAGAAAGCTTTTTTAGATGGAGTGAAAGGAAAGCTGGATGATGAATCATTAGGCGGGAGTACATTTATTGATGAGCACTTCCTAGATGCTCAATTGAAGCAAGGCATTCAGAACAATAAAGATATGGTCAAAGAACAAAAAGAGACACTTTCCACTATTTTTGACGATATCAGTGATTTAATTGAATTACATACATTTTCAAGTAAAGAGGTCAATGAACATTTAGACGATGCGAACAAAAAAAGAAAAGAGACCATTGAAGTTTTACATCAAATAGACAATGATTTAAAAACGGAATACGCAAAGTCAGAAGCGGTTGAGAACCACCTCAACACTTTTTATGCAAAGATGATGGCTGCTACTGGAAAAGGAAAGAATGCTCAGCCAATGTATTATGATGCAAAAGCATTTCATGAGACAGATGTGTACAAGAACCATGATAAAATCGATGCACAGGTGAAAGCCTATTTAAAGGTGAAAAAAGAAGAAAAAGAAAAACGAAGAATCAAAGAATTGAAAGAAAAGCTCAATGATCCTTCGTGTCTATCAGAAACGAAGTACTTTGAGATTGTAGATGAGATCGGTTATGAGAATCTCACATATGATCAAAAAATGTATTACAGCCAGCTTCTCCAAATCAAAGCACAGGAAGAAGCATCGGAGGTATTCGTTGATAGTGTAAAAGGTGCTGCAGTGGGTCTATATGATGTAGCAAAAGATACAGTAGTTGGTATCTACGATCTTGTGACAGATCCTGGAGGTGCCGTTGAATCGGTCGTAACGGCTGTTTCACATCCAATTGAAACATCGAAAGCGATTGGAAAATCGATTTCAGACTCATTCCAAAAAGAAGTCATAAATGGTGACGCGTATTCACGGTCACACTGGTTCGCCTATGCGACTGGTTCTCTTGCAGAAATTGTCTTTGGTTCTAAAGGGGCAGGAGCCATCACAAAAACAGGGACAACAGCGGCCAAAACAACAGTGAAGAAAAGCCTTGAACAAGGAGCAAAATCATTAGATAGAGTCTCTATTCCGAATCTAATGCCATATTCACCAAAGTTTCAACTAGCAGGTGGAGGGAAACTCCCTTATAACGTGTTTGACGGAGAAAACCTCAAAAATAAACTCCTCTCCATGGCAAAGCGTCTAGACAACAACTCAGGATACGGTATCTCTCAGACAGGCAGAAGATTACCAGCACCCAAATCACCACCGACCGTTGTCAGTTACGGAGATCATTATGTGAGATGGAAACGTAAAAAAGTGCTAAAGCCTAATGTTGTCTATTCAACCAAACAAGGTTACACCTACACAACAGATCACTATGGCCGCATTGTCAAAGTCGAAGCAAGTGATTTAAAATATGGAGAGATGAAAAGAAACCAATATGCTCAATCCAATTCAGGAAAGCCGGATCGATTGCTGGATGATGATGGTGGTCATTTAATTGCGACTATTTTCAAAGGTTCTGGTGATATTGATAATCTGGTGCCGATGAATTCGCAGATTAATCGTAGTGGCGGGAAATGGTATGAGATGGAACAGAAATGGAGAAAAGCATTAGCATCTGATCCCCCAAAGCGTGTAGAAGTTATAATTGAGCCGAAATATTTAAATGATTCAATTAGACCCTCTGAGTTTGGTGTGTTTTATAGCATAGAAGGAAAAGAAAAGTATCTAATTATTGAAAATAAAATCGGAGGGTGAATAATATGGAAAACATAACAATAGATTCTATCTATCAAAAAATAGCTGAACTTATTCATGATAACATTCCAGTTGAATGGGAAAAAATACGAATGTATACGGAAGTGGTCAAACACGAAGCAGAAATAACTTTTTACTTTAGAAAAAAGGGGGATAAGGAGTTTATTTACGGGCACAATATACCTAAATTATTTAATATCAGTAGATCAATATATATGGATTTTTTAGTTGAATTAACACGATTATTTAGACAGTTAAAAACATTTTATGAAAAAAATAATTATGGTTCATGGACTAATCTCACGCTTGAGATGGAGCATTCAGGTAAATTCTCGATTGAATATGGGTATGAAGATATTTTCTCATTAGGTATTGATGGTGATCAAAGAATAGCTGTTTGGGAATACGAAACGTTCGGATTTCTACCTGAAGATGAGGAAGATAAAGAAGCTGTGCTAGATTATTTGAAAAATAAAGAAGAAAATAGAAAATAGCAAATGACCCTCCAAATAAATGAAGGAGGGTTTTTGTAATTCATCAGAATTTCTCATTTTACCTATTTAAACCGATAAACCGTCACTTCACACTCACCAAGGACCTCTTCTATCATCTCTTGAACAATCGTCCAATCGCCACCTGCCAAGCCGCAGCCGATCCCATAAGGAATGGCGATAGAATGAAGGGGATTCTCTTCATTTAGATTTGTCACTGTCTGTTTTAGATGTTCAAAGCAGCTGCGTAATGCGTCGTCATCTGTTTGTTTTGTTTTTCTTCCGTATCCAACTTGGGCGAATAAGTTGGCAATGGTTTTTCCGTCGCTCGTTGTGATGAACTGGACGGAGCTTAATAAATCATCTCCTTGTTCTGCGCATAAACGTTTATAGTCTTTATACACATTTGGGTATTTGCTTTTGATTTGCTTTGCTAATCCTGCTCCCATGACACCCTTACAGTTCACCTGATGACAGATGATGTCTTCTTTTGCCTCTAAGATGTTGCCTTCTACCGTTTTAATCATTTTAAGTCATCCCTTTTTGATAAAATAGAAACTTATGTTCTATTATAGCAGTTTTGATGACGTTATTTCATTGCAAAATGCACTTGGACTTTTAAAAATAAGTACGGTCAGAGTGTCAAAAACAGTGCATGCCATCTAAAAGAGTCAAAGATAAAGAACAAACAGTCAGGAGAGCCTTGTGGATAAGATAGAAACAAATTGGTTAATTCTTAGACGGTTTATTGGCCGCTATCACAAAAGGGCGTTAGACTGCTTCTGTCAGGCTATGAATGGGTGGAGCAGAAATGGACAGGAGAGAGAACCAAATAATATGTAAGTCCATGAAAAAACACCCCAATCTGTTATGAAATCAGATCGGGGTGTTTATTATTTTCGCCAAAATGTGGAACAATCTGCTTTGTCTTCAATGTTAAATTCGATGATTTTTTTTAACAGAGGATAGTCAATCGGTAAGCTTTCCTTCATCCGAAACATCTTTTTTCCATGGTCATAACCAGCTTGTACAATATCTGCTGAAAAGTGATCAATCCCTTTTCCTTCTGGTGCGACAGAAATGTGGTGTTTTGCGACGCTAAATCCGATAATAAATGTGCCATGATCTGTGAACATGGGCTGATTCCAAGCAATTCTTGGCTCTAATTGAGGGAATGTGTCTGAAATCCATTGTAAGATGTCTTGCATGCGCTGTTTCAGCTCTGGATGACCGATATTGCTTACATATTCTTCAAAAACCTGCATTGTTTTCATCCTCCATATTCATCAAGCCTCAGACGGGATTCGAACCCGCACTCCTTTCGTAAGCATAGGCTAGGGGGCAACACGCTTCCCTACGGAATTTCACCGACAGGAGTTTCACCTGTCTCAGCTCATTTGCTTTTCGGTGCTTCTGAAACCCTTGCCTTGCGACCCGCTAGCTACAATTGTTTTACGGCGCTCTTCCCTTCTAGAGCTACTGAGGCACGGAAGTTCTTGTTCATATTATATAAAGAAACTTGAAAAATGAAAAGCTATGCTCATCATCTAATTCAATCGCACAAAATAGTCAAAGGCACATATGATAAAAGACCATATAGTTATGTATACAGCATGGAATTGGGCTGATTGTAAGTGACAAACCTGTTGATGAGTAAACTAAAAGAGATAAACAATCAAACAAAATTAGAAGGCTTTACTCACAAACGTTCGATGAGTTCTCCCTTTTTGCTCACCATGGAAGATGGGGAACCTTTTTACTCATGGGTGTTTTTTGAAAGAAGTGTGTTTAAGACTTGCTATTTTTCTTTGAGCTCTATCAATGAAAAGCAGAATTGTGTGGTGTTGGAACTTCTTGTACCGTGCTGCAATAGATCAACATGCTGTCAAAAAGTTTTGTATCGATCCAGTTCGAAAATTCTTGTAGATCTTTCTTTTTTATGTGGAATCATTGAAGTAGAGCTTCCTGTATATGATGCGCTTATTTTAAAAAACATAGAATCTCACCACATCTTTCTTTGTTTTTCCACAACGCCCAGTTCGGTGGAAGTATGGCGGAATGGAACAAAATTTCTCAATACGGCAACTGTTGTGTTGCATCATCAAGATCATCAGGATGTACCAGTCGCAATTAGGATTCAAACTGGTACATTTTGTTATGATCTTCTTGTCCAAAAAGGAGAAAGTCGTGCGATTACTGTGAAAGATGTGAAATTTATCTTGAAATCTCCATCAACTGAAAATGTGCAAGCACGATTAGACATGCAAATCAACATGGTGCAAAGAAGAAAAATAAAGCTTTGAAGCTGTGATAATCGCACAATCATCCAATATCAATGGATCATAGTCTATCAAGACTAGGTTGAAGGAGGGTTAAAATGGCTATTTTAGGCGGATGTAGTAATGAACAAGCGGGCTTTGTAAATGATGCAGTATGCTTCACACTTGATTTAGCAGCAGCAGCTGATGCAGTTGTCGTCTGGACAGATGGAACACCTTATGTCATAAACGGAACCATCATGGTGGAAAACAATGGGATTGTGGCTGTAGCACCTACTGTGGCTTTAGAGGTAAACGGTACAGCAGTTCCTGATTTCACGGTACCGCCAGGAGAGAGTCGATCCATTACGCTCAGTGATCTGAACTCGATTGGGATTTTAGCTACTGGTGGAACCTCGACTGGAAGTATTGTCGTTTCGTTTTCTCTCAATTATCAGTATTAGTGTGTATGTCTTGAAGATTCCACAGTTTGAAAGTAGTGAGAGACATGTGCGCCCAACTTAATATGTGTGGAGGAATAACCGGCCCGACTGGAGCCACTGGTCCAACGGGAGTAACTGGCGCGACCGGTGCAACTGGAGCCACTGGTCCAACGGGAGTAACTGGCGCGACCGGTGCAACTGGAGCCACTGGTCCAACGGGAGTAACTGGCGCGACCGGTGCAACTGGAGCCACTGGTCCAACGGGAGTAACTGGCGCGACCGGTGCAACTGGAGCCACTGGTCCAACGGGAGTAACTGGCGCGACCGGTGCAACTGGAGCCACTGGTCCAACGGGAGTAACTGGCTCAACAGGAGTAACTGGTCCAACGGGAGCCACGGGTTCAACTGGAGTAACTGGCCCAACGGGAGCCACAGGTTCAACAGGAGTAACTGGCCCAACGGGAGCCACAGGTTCAACAGGAGTAACTGGTTCAACAGGAGTAACCGGCGCAACCGGCTCGACGGGTCCAACAGGAGTAACTGGCCCAACGGGAGCCACAGGTTCAACAGGAGTAACTGGCCCGACTGGAGCCACAGGTCCAACGGGAGCCACGGGTTCAACCGGAGTAACTGGCCCAACGGGAGCCACAGGTTCAACAGGAGTAACTGGCCCAACGGGAGCCACAGGTTCAACAGGAGTAACTGGCTCAACGGGAGTCACGGGTTCAACAGGAGTAACCGGCCCAACGGGAGCCACAGGTTCAACAGGAGTAACCGGCCCAACGGGAGCCACAGGTTCAACAGGAGTAACTGGCCCGACTGGAGCCACAGGTCCAACGGGAGTAACTGGCCCGACTGGAGCCACAGGTCCAACGGGAGTAACTGGCGCAACCGGCTCGACGGGTCCAACGGGAGCCACGGGTTCAACGGGAGTAACCGGTCCAACCGGCTCAACAGGAGTAACTGGTCCAACGGGAGCCACGGGTTCAACCGGAGTAACCGGGGCAACAGGAGCCACGGGTTCAACCGGAGTAACTGGCCCAACGGGAGCCACAGGTCCAACGGGAGTAACTGGCTCAACCGGAGCAACAGGTGACACAGGTCCAACCGGTACTAGTTTAACAACTAACTCGATGTACGCATCCAATACGTCGGGAAGTACGGTGCTGGTTGTTTTAGGCGGAACGGCAGTGACGCTGCCTAATAACCAAAGTTTAGATGGATTTACCGTAAGTGGTGGTAATACGGTGTTTACTGTACCTGTTTCAGGGCGGTATTTTATCACGTATCAAGTAAATACAAGCGCTGCACTTCTGGCAGGAACAAGGGTGATTAACAACGGAACACCCATAGCAGGGTCTATTTTAACACCTGCTTTATCTACATCTACCTACAATGTATCTCTCATTACAACACTTGCAGCAGGGAATCAAATTTCTCTTCAAATATTCGGTTTAGTCGCAACCGTAGTATTACTTGGCGGGGGATCTGTTGGAGCGGCATTAACCATTATCAGATTGGAATAAATCCAAAAAGCCCAATAAGGGCTTTTTTTCAATTCAACCGTGTCCTTTAGTAGAAAAAAGACGGAATTTTTAGTGTATACATCATTGACTAGGAGAAAGAAACGCAATAACAAAGGAATCGGTTATTGAAGATTCAAGTGATTCATATTAAAATGATGTCAAATGGACGAATTAGCAATTGCTAATAGAAGTTCCATATTTAGTGAAATCATGTGGTGTAGCTGAAGGTGATTGGGGGTGTAGAATGAGCAAAGTTCCTGTGGCGGAATTGGCATCACTATTAAATGACTGGAACATGGAAATCAAAAAAGATCATGCAGATGAGGCAGAACGGCTATTTGCTAAAGCGAAACAGGCAGTAGAGGAAATTGATGATGCTGACATCCTCATGTATTATTCTCTTCTAGAGAAAAGGCATCATATTCTGATGTACAATTTAAGAGGGCAAAAGGGCAATGTTTCAACGAAAAGTATAGAAGGCCATTATGGGAAAAAAGATGATGATTTGTCTAATCGCCTTGCTTATTATTTTGATTTTTATGAGGGTGTGTATGAACAGCATCAGGGGAATTATGAGGTTGCATTACAGATGTATCAAAGTGCGGAAAAGCTCTTAGATAAAATTCCAAGTGAAATCGAACGCGCTGATTTCGATTTTAAGGTCGCGTGGCTTTACTATCGCCTGAGTCATATTATGCTTTCATTAAGTTATATTCGTAGGGCTCTACACGTCTATAAACGTCACAAGCAATATGAAAGAAGAACTGCACTTTCATATTCTCTTATTGCAGCCAACCTTACAGAGATTGGCAGGTACGAAGAAGCGCTTGAGAATTATCGTTTAGCGGAAGAGGTGTTGACTAGCGAACAGGATGATTTTATGCTGGCTCAGCACCACCATAATGTGGCCATTTTATATTCATTTTGGAATAAACCGAAAGAATCTATACGACATCTTGAAAAAGCATTGTCTCATCAAGAGTATTATGATTCAGATTTCTTTTTCCATTCTACGTATCTGATCAGCCGGGAACTCTGTGTGATTGGTGAAAAGCAGCGTGCAAGTCAGTATATAGAGGCTGCATATGCCCGAATGAAAGAAGCTACTCATGAAGTGTTTCAGCTCAAAATAGGCATCGTACATGATCTTTACTTAACGAATGTGCCACAAAGATTTCAGCAAATTAATGAGAAATTAAGAAAGTTAGAAGAAAAGAATGAATATCATGAAGTGAAAGAGCTTTCTCACTTTGCTGGAAAGTATTGTGAAAAGCAAGCACTTTATGAGCAGTCTGTTTTTTACTTGAATAAAAGTTTAGAAGCGGATTTACATATGAAAAGAATGGGGTTGATATAAGATGAAAACAGGATTAAAAGTATTATTCGTTGTAGGTTTAGCGGTCGCTGCGGCTGTTTTAACTGAAAATGTAGCGGGTTCTTTCGAAGTAGCAGAAAAAATCATTGGTGGTTAATCACCCAATCATATCCTCGCCCTTGTTGAGAATCATCAGCAAGGGTTTTTTATATGGCTGAAAATAGGCTCTTCTTATTAAACGCTGCAAGAACGTTTAATAAGAAGAATTCGCAACAAAGGGGGTGTGCAAATTTGTTACCTGCTCCATTATTCTAAATAAACATGGGGCAGAGCAACAAGTTAAAAAGGTCACCTTTCTTTGCTTAATTTAATTTTTTGCAGGACTTTTCATTCAAATTTCATCAAATTGGTCTATTGTACATAGAAATTGTTACAAAAGAGGGAACACCGCTCCATTTGTCACGCATATGATGAGATGAGGTGTAAGTTGAAGGCAGGTGATTGTATGGATTCACGGGTGTATGGAGGCTTTCATGGCGGCGGTTTTAGCGGCGGAGCAGTGGGACCTCATATTGGCTTTGGCGGGTATTATGTGAGCCCTGGCGTGTTCTCGGGCTTAGGAGGTTACCCTGGATATGGGGGGTTCGGGACGTTTTCTGGATATTCTCCATATGGCTCCACATTCATTATGGGGCGTCCTCCTGGTTTTTATGTAAGAAGTTATTAATGTTTCATCACAGTGATTGAAATAGCCATCTAAGATTGGCTATTTCAATTGGTGAAAGTGCTTAAATGTAGCTGTGATCACAATAACCCCTAGGATGCAAATAGGCAGCCAAATGATGATAAACGGATCGTAAGCATCTGTATACGCAGCTAAAGCAGCTCCTAGGCAGTAAAAGACAATAGAACCGATTCGCAGCAAGCTCACATGTTGAATAGGGGCTTTTCTTTTTTCCCGATTTGATAAGCGCTGCGCCAAATCTTCAAATAAGTTAGCAAGTGTACTCGTTAAAACTGTTGTAGAAATGCCAGCGACATTTAATTTGCGTGCGGCCGCCGTTTGCATGCCCATCGCCATACTTAAAAGGATAATCAGCATAAAATAAGCACCTTGCGTATAAGGAAAAATGGTCATAAGAGCAAATAGAAGCAAGATGATGACTTCTATGATAAAGATGCGTGTAACGGCTTTTGGCCAAAATGTTTTTTCTTGTTTTCCACCTATGACAACAGCTAGTAAAACACCTAGAACAAATCCACTAAGTGCCGTGATGGAATGAAGAGCGGTTAACTGCAATGAACTGCCTGCTGCAATGCCAAGCAGTACAATATTTCCCGTCATATTTGCTGTAAACACATGCCCTAGGCTTAAATAGCCGATAACATCCACTATTCCTGCGGTAAGACATAAGAACATCAGGGCAATGTTTCGTATTGAGTGTGCGGTCAAAATGGTCATCCCTTTCTTTCTCTCTAATGAATAAGTGTAACGCTTAATGACCGCTTATGTCCATTTTATGAGCTGGTAACATGTCCTGCAGCTGATATAAAACTTGTCGAAAAGAATCATCATTCACATGGTGCCTCATTTGCCGGAATGGGTCGCCTTTTTCCTTTAGACGTTTCATAACAGCCGGCATCGTAAATAAAGAAGGGTGACATTCTTCGCTGTTTAATTCTTCCCATTCGATCGGTGTTGCAACAAGTCCGAGCTCGTTTCCTCTCGGGGAATACGGGGCGATGATTGTTTTTCCAGCATCATGTTGAAGGTAGTCTAAATATAAACGGTTGCCGCGGTTTTTCTTTAGACGCTCTAGCGTAAACAGCTCGGGTGCTTGTTCACATAAAAATTGGCAGATGAACGCAGTGAATTGTCTAGTTTGTTCATATGTGAAGGCATTTTTCTTCAATGGGATATAAACTTGCAGCCCTTTCCCACCACTTGTTTTAATAAATGCGGTGAGAAAGAGTCCGTCTAAAATGACCTTGATTCGTTTGGCTGCTTCTATTGCTAGGTGAAACTCTTTAACAGAAGGCGGATCTAAATCAAATACAATTTCTACAGGCCGATCTGTATCTCGCGTTTCAAAAGGAATATGAAACTCCATCGCCAGCTGGTTACCAAGCCAAAGCAACGTGTCAGGATCATTACAGATTGTGTAAGTAATATCGTGCGCTTGATCTGTCTCAACAAAATCAGGCGCATAATCGGGCGTTGCCTTTTGATAAAAAGATTCTCCACCAGTGCCATGAGGAAAGCGTATTAACGTAAGACGTCTTTCACGTAAAAAGGGTAATAAATAGGGAGCGGCTTGCCTCAAATAAAGTAAGTAATCTGCCTTTGTGATATGAAGGGCAGGTACAACCGGTTTCTCTGGGTGGGTGACGTCAATCATAGCTGGGAGCGGATAAAGCTGTTTGAGCATGTGTTGAAAGGTACACGTTGATGGGTCTGCATCGAATAAAAACGAAGAAAACCGGGGCTCTCGTAAGGCTGATCCATCAAAAGAGATACAGGCAATCTTTGCGACAATGGATGGTGGGATTTCATAATGTGATGCTCCAGTCATTTGACCTTTGGTTAGAAATAAGGTGCGCAGGGTTTGTTCTTCTTCTTTAGAAAAACCATGCTTAAATTGGACAACCTCTATGAGATTCGTTTCTTGATAAAGGCATCCTTGAAAATAGCCATTGTCTTTATCAAAACGAGTCACGATGACAGATACATACCGCCAATTTTTGATTTTGAGCCATTCTTTCGAGCGGGTATGCTCCTGCCATTTACTCATCTTCTTTTTAGCAACTAATCCTTCCGCTAAATAGGTCAGCATGATTTTTTTCATGTCATCAGGGCTGCTATCGGTTTGGATGATTTGAAGAAGAGAGGGGTGATTCAGCTGAACGGAGGGAGGAAGATTTGCTTCTTGGAACACCTCATGCAGCTCAGCTTTTCTTTCAATCAGCGGTAAATCAACGAGGGATTTCCCTTTAAATCTCAATAGATCAAATGCAATCAAATGACATGGAAACCGCTTAGCCTGGCGTTGAATGGTTTCTGTGTTTTTCAGGCGGCCTCTTTGCTGAACCTTTGTAAAGTCGCTTTCTTGTTCACTCAGTAAAAAGACCAATTCTCCATCTAGGGTCAGCGGTAAAAAAGGTGCAAGCTGCTTTGTTAGTTGCTGGCACTGATCAATGACTTCAGGGAATTGTTCATTTAATCGCTTTCCGGCTCTGCTCACTAAATGGATGGTGTCTTTTTCCCAAATAAGAATGACCCTGAAGCCGTCATATTTTAATTCATACAGCCAGTCTGCTCCAACAGGAATATCATGTGCAGACGTTAAACGCATCGGTTTCATTGTGTTTTTCACTTCCTTACATCATGTGTTCTTAGAGTGGGATGAAATTTTCATAAACATACATAACTCTGATGAAAACATTACATAGTAAGGAGAAAAGAACGGAGGCGTTACGATGCATACAGTGTGGAAGGGTGGCATTAGCTTCGGACTGGTGAATATTCCAGTCAAGCTGTTTACCGCTACAGAAAACAAAGATATTAAATTAAGACAGCTTCATAAAGAATGCCATACGCCGATTAACTACAAAAAGGTTTGTGCTAACTGCGGCGAGGAGGTAGCGCCAGAGCAAATTGTAAAAGCGTACGAGTACGCCAAAAATAAATTCATTGAATTGGATGAGGAAGAACTCGAAAGGCTGAGAAAAGAAAATGAAGAAAAAGCCGTCGAAATTATTGATTTTGTGAAGATAGAAGAAATCGATCCCATCTATTATGAAAGAAGTTATTTTCTATCTCCAGATACTGGCGGAGCAAAGGCTTATTCATTATTAAGAAAAGCGTTGCAAGAATCAGGGAAAATCGGTGTAGCCAAGATCATGATTCGCTCAAAGGAGCAATTAGCGATTGTTAGGTGCTACGAACATATTTTACTAATGGAAACCATTCATTTCCCTGACGAAATTAGGCAAGTGTCAGACGTCCCAAATATCCCGCAAGAGGAAAACATCGTGAAGAAAGAGTTAGATACGGCACTCCTTTTAATTGAGCAGCTGACCACCACATTCGATCCAGCCGCTTATCGCGATGAATACAGAGAGCAGCTGATGAATGTAATTGGAGACAAAATCTCTGGAGAACATACCGTTCAACCAGCAACGACAGGTAAAAAAGAGGCTTCATCCAATGTCACCGATTTGATGGCCGCTTTGCAGGCTTCTATCGATCGATCAAAACCAGAAAAAACGAAAAAAGCAGCACCTAAGAAAAGAAAAGCACCCGCTAAAAAAGAAAAGAATGCATAAAGAAAAGACCGCTCGCCAAAGGGCGGTCTTATTTTGGCTTCACCACATCCTGAATCGTCCCGTCTGTTCGGTGGATGACAACTGCTGTTCCTTTTTTAGATGAAATCTCTTTCGCGCGGTCGATGGCTTCCTGTTTCGTTTCTTTTACCTCACTTGCACGCTTCGCTTTTTCAGTTTGAACCGCCCAGCCTTCATCATGTTTCACGACATGCTGCGCATGATCCATGAGCTCAGGTCGTGCAGAGCTGCTTTTCTTAGAAGGAGTCACAGAACCATGAGAGTGAAAGTCCTCCATTTCTTTTTCCGTCGCATTCTTTTTCCACTCTTTTGCTTGATTGATCGCAATTGGAATCGCTCTACCTTCTTCATAGCCTTCCTGCACCATTTTGTTGGCAATCTCAAGTGCTTTTTTTCGAATGACTTTGTCTAGTGATTGGAATGAAGCTGGATAATCTTCCATTGTCCAAGGCATATTGAACGCTCCTTTCTTTTATTTGAACACCTTCCCCCATATGCAATGGATCAAACATTTCACCATCTCAATCCAATGGCTTGGTTGAAATACATCGTTTTGCTGAGGAAGAATGTTTTCAATTCCTGCACAATAGAAGATAGTAAAGGAGTGATTGAAATGATGATGAAAGGCTTGTATGAAGCACATTTACCTGTGAGTGATTTGAAGGCATCCATTTCTTTTTTTGAAAAATTGGAATTAACGCTTGCTCATGAAAATGAACGAGTGGCCTTTTTATGGATTGAGAAAGGAAAGAGCTGGCTCGGCCTTTGGAAGGTTGATATGTCCACTGTTCCATATCACCCAGCGACGCGACATGTGGCCTTCCAAATAGAAACATCCAGCATTGACCAGATCAAAGAATGGCTGATAGAAAAAGGGATCAGCATACATCCGATGTTTGGCTTTTCGGAAGAGCAACAGCCTTTAGTACTTGATAATCCACCACAATTTCATGCCGCCATTTATTTTCTTGATCCCGATGGGAATCTGCTTGAATGTATTGCACCGCTAGAAATTGATGCAGCAAAACATCATGAGATGATGACATTTGAAGATTGGGAAAGAAAGAAAAATCCGTTTATTGATTGACAAATCCATTCATTGTAACTATATTGATTACAACGGTGGTGAAGGAATGTGAAACAAATTAGCAGCAGGTATACCATTGCTGTTCATATCTTGTCTTTTATTGCGGGTGTTTCAAAAGAGTGCACAGGGGATTTTATTGCAGAAAGTGTCAATTCAAATCCAGTCATTATCAGAAAAATGATGGCTATGCTCAAAAAGGCGGATCTCATTGAGATTCGCCGAGGAGTTGGCGGTGCTTCCTTAAAAAGGCCGGCAGAGGACATTACTCTACTAGATGTGTACCGGGCTGTGGATGTAAGCGCAGATGAAGAGTTATTTAACTTTCATCAACCAGTCATTGCATGTCCAATTGGTCAAGCCATGGATACGAGACTGCGGCAAGAACTTAAAGAAGCACAGTCCGCACTTGAGCATCACCTTAAACAAGTGACAATTAAGCAATTATTAATCGAGGCAGAGTAGAAAAAGCTCATACATAGAGCTTTTTTTACCCCTTCGTTGTAACCGTTTTGATTATAACGGATGATCTGATGTAAGAAACCAGCTGCTTCATACATGAAACATCACCGTTGAACGAAAAATGAGGAGGTCAAATCAATGACATTATTAGTGACAGGTGCAACAGGACAACTTGGATCGCTCGTCGTCAAACATTTGCTCGCAAAAGTACCAGCTGAACAAATTGCGGTCAGTGTTCGAGATCCACAAAAAGCAGTACATTTGAAGGAAGCTGGGGTGGATGTGCGCAAAGGAGACTTCACACAGCCGGATACACTTCAATCAGCGTTTCAAGGGATTGACCGTCTTTTGATCATTTCGTCTGGGGATGGAGAACGAGTGAAGCAGCATCTAAATGCCATCGAAGCAGCGAAAGCAGCGAATGTGTCATTTATTGCTTATACAAGTGTTGCCAATGCAAGGGAAAGTCAGCTTAACCTAGCACATGACCATGCAAAAACAGAAGAAGCGATTTTGGCCTCTGGCATCCCCCATGTTTTTTTAAGAAACAATTGGTATGTGGAAAATGAAAAAGATACGATTCTGGCATCAGTCAACGGAGCGCCGTTTATCAGTCCGATTGGTGAAGGTAAAGTCGGCTGGGCAACAAGAGATGACTATGCAGAAGCAGCAGCAAATGCGTTAACAATGCCGGCACATGATCAGGAAATCTATGAATTGTCAGGACCGCTTCGCACACACACTGAACTTGCACAAATGGTTAGCAACGTGAGCGGGAAAGAAATCAAAGTAGAACACATGGATGTAGATACATTTGGAGAATTTTTAGCGTCAAATGGTGTACCGAAAGAAGCTGTTCCATTTGTCAAAGCGATGCAAAGCGGAATTCGCGATGGGGCATTAGCAGTCGAAAGCCATGATTTCGAAAAACTATTAGGCCGTTCTTTAACACCTATTGAAGATAGAATACGAGAAATGATATCAAACTAAACAATTAAAAACGCCCTGTAAAAGGGCGTTTTTTCTATCCTTGTTGATCCGTTATTTTGAAAAAATAGGTGTAATGTCCATTTTGTCGTACATATTCTTGTATGTAGATGTTAGAATTTTATGAGATGATTCCAGCAAATGAATGACGCTTACTTTATTATGAAATACATTATTCAAGATATTCATTTTGTTTTAATCCTATTAAACAGCAGGATGTGATGACATGTTACGCAAAGCCTTCCTCTCTTATTTGACTGCCAGTATGATCACAATCATCGTCATTATGATTGAACTCGGTTTTCGTTCAGCCGTTGTTTCACCATTTGTTTTACTTGATTCGAACGAAGAAAGCAACCCAAAAGTATTCGTCGCTCATTCGCTATATCAGGGTGACGTTTTATTAACCTATCAAGACGGTTCTTTCAATGGCCCTTCAGAAGCATCCCTTCAATTAAGTGGAAAGAACATAAATCTCACACAGATCCCATCTGCGAATGGAATCAGTATGATTGAAACAGACAAAATAATGAATGATAAGGCATTGGTTTTTCTAAGAAAAGGTTTTGTACCTATCCATGATGAGACGATCATGATGGAACAGGTAACGCAAAATCCCTTCTTTTCTACATACAATCTAACAAATCTAACAGAAACAACTAAGATCAACACAAACTTTAAGTATAGCATCACATTTGTTACATTCATGACTTTAATGGGAATTCTTTTGCCCGCTTTTTTATTTTTCCTTTTTAACCTTCATGAATCGATGAAAAACCTATTCACATTATTCATTCCCTTTGTTCTAGCCATTTTTCTTCCCTTGGGATTAAATTATTATTTTTTAATGGGATACGTGCTATCAGTTACAGGATCTTATGTATTGAGTATGATTTTCTCTATACTTGTGCCTAGTTTCCTGTCAGTCTTATTGACAGCTTATTCATTTGAGTACGTGACAAAAGATTCTTTTGATGTATTAGGAGAAAATGATGACACTTTAGGAAATTCATTCTTCCTAAACGTTAGGGAGCAAGCCGTTTTATTTGGTGCTATCACATTATCCTTGATATATTTCGGCTCTTATTTAGCCATGCCTTTGGCGTTTCAAGCGAAGGTTATGGATCATCTTTTTCTATTTTGTGCTTGGTATTTCGCCCTAGTCATCTTATTTATTATGGGTTACTCATTCATTCAAAAAATGATAAATAAGTATGAAGTCTTACGGACGGACGAATTCATAAATATTTGCACAGATATTGAGCATCAAACGAACCAAAAGGTAAAAATATGGGTAAAAAAAGACTCACGACATGATGTGAATGCCTGGATATATTCATTTCAACTTCCATTTAGAAGAAAAGTCAATCTATATGTGACGGAAGGGTTATTAGATAAGTTTGATACAGAGGAAATTCGTGCGATCTTATTCCATGAAATGGGACATGTGAAATTAAAACATGCGCATTTCACCATTTACCTCACTGTGATTGTCACCTTACTTATGGGAATCAGTATGTATAATGCCAGACAGGTGATGCTTTCCAATGGTTGGTGGCAATATATTTTGTTGTTCCCAGCAGGGATATTGATCATGATATTTATGACGGAGTGGCTGCCAAAGAAAATGAGTCGGTTATTTGAGATTCAGGCGGATCGCTTTGCTGTTCACCATCTTGAGAATCAAACTCTATATCTCAATACTTTGATAAAATTAAGTCATTTGATTGAAGAAGATGGAGATGACGGAAGAAAATCTGAATGGCGTGAAAGTCATCCTTCTTTTGAAAAACGAATTCATCACATAAAGAAAATCAAGAAGTGAAGGCGGTTTGTGTGAAAGACGACACTTCCTTCGGTAGTATGAAGAAATAAAAACATGAATGTTCTCAAACGCCCTGTAAAAAGGGCGTTTTTTTCATGTACCTTCACAAGCACAATATCCAAATTTTAAACAAATCCGTTCGTTGAAATTTCAGAAATTTGGGATTAAAATGAAATGAAGGTCCATTATTTAGTCATCAGATGACCAGATATAAATCAAGGTGCAGCAAAAGAAAGGAAGTTCGCCGATGAGAGTCAGTTTATTTGTCACCTGTATCATTGATACGATGCAGCCACATGTAGGAAAGGCGACTGTCGAGGTGTTAGAGCGGCTCGGTGTTGAAGTGGAATTCCCTGAGGCACAAGTGTGCTGCGGGCAGCCCGCCTTTAACAGCGGCTATACAAAAGAAACAATCAAAGCGGCCAAAAATATGATGAAAGCCTTTGAATCAGCTGAATATGTCGTCACACCATCAGGTTCTTGTAAGGCCATGTTTTTAGAATATCCGCACCTTTTTAAAGAAGACCGAGCGTGGTTCGCCCGTGCTCAGGCACTTGCTGCGAAAACATATGAATTAACGGAATTTATTGTTGATATATTACATGTAACAGATGTAGGAGCGAGTTTGAAAGGAAAAGCCACCTATCATACCTCCTGCCATATGACGAGACTGCTTAGAATTAAGGAAGCGCCTTTCACACTGTTGTCAAATGTCAAAGATTTGGTGATGGAACCATTGCCTCGCGCTGAAAATTGCTGCGGATTTGGAGGAACTTTTTCAATCAAAATGACACCCATTTCTGAGCAGATGGTCGATGAAAAAGTACAAAGCATAGAGGAGGCAGGCGCTGAATATATCATCGGTGCTGACTGTGGATGTCTGCTCAATATCGGAGGAAGGCTGAATCGTCTTCATAAGCCAGTTAAAGTGATGCATATCGCAGAAGTGTTGAATAGCCGCTGAAGCTAAGAGGGGGAACGGCACATGAGTATGAAAATTGGAGAGAAGGCTTTTAAAGAGCGGATCGGCGAAGGATTAGAAGACGCTGTGATGAGAGGAGCTGTTTCCTCGGCACAGGAGCGTCTGTATAAAAGGCGGATGACCGCAAGTGAAGAGCTTGGAAACTGGGAAAAGTGGCGGGAACTTGGAGAGGACATCAGGCAGCATACACTTGCCCATCTTGATGACTACTTATATCAATTAAGTGAGAGCGTGAGTAGACGTGGAGGTCATGTGTTTTTTGCAAAAACAAAGGAAGAGGCATCGGCGTACATCCAAGATGTAGCACAAAAAAAAGCAGCAAAAAAAATCGTGAAATCAAAATCAATGGTCACAGAAGAAATTGAAATGAATGAAGCGCTAGAAGAGATTGGCTGCGAGGTAGTTGAAAGCGATCTTGGAGAATATATTCTTCAAGTTGATGACCATGAACCACCTTCACATATCGTGGCACCAGCCCTTCATATGACGAAAGAACAAATACGGGAAGTTTTTCACGAAAAGCTTGGATATGATATGTCAGAGACTCCTGAAGAAATGACCAAATTTGTAAGAGCTTTGTTACGAGAAAAATTTCTTGAAGCGGATATTGGTGTGACGGGCTGTAACTTTGCTGTGGCTGACACAGGATCGATTTGTCTTGTGACGAATGAAGGGAATGCGGATCTTGTCACGTCTATTCCAAAGACACATATCGCAGTCATGGGGATGGAGCGGCTTGTACCAACGATGGAGGAGCTCGATGTTCTTGTCGGTCTATTGTGCAGAAGCGCAGTCGGTCAAAAGTTAACAAGCTATATCTCTGTCGTGGGACCAAAAGGAGAAGGAGAGGTCGATGGACCAGAAGAGTTTCATTTGGTCATTGTGGATAACGGACGGTCAAATATATTAGGGACGGAATTTCAGCCAGTTTTGCAATGTATTCGGTGTGCAGCCTGTATCAATGTGTGCCCCGTTTACCGGCATGTTGGCGGTCATTCGTACGGATCAATTTACCCGGGTCCGATTGGCGCTGTTCTTTCGCCGCTACTTGGAGGATATGACGACTACCAAGAGCTTCCTTTCGCCTCAAGTTTATGCGCAGCCTGTACAGATGCTTGTCCAGTGAAAATTCCACTTCACGAATTATTAATCAAACATCGACAAGCCATCGTTGAAAAAGAGGGGAGAGCGCCTAAAGCGGAAATGATGGCAATGAAAATGTTCGGAATGGGCGCATCCACTCCTAGAATGTATCGATTTGGAACAAAAGCAGCCCCTGTGCTCTTGAAACGTATGGCTTCAAACGGACAGATTTCAAAAGGTGCGGGTCCTTTAAAGAATTGGACAGAAATTCGTGACCTCCCAGCGCCAAGCAAAGAAAGGTTTCGGGATTGGTTTAAAAAGAAACAAAAGGAGGAGCGGCAATGAAAGGAACCATTTCTCATCGAGATCCATTTTTAGCACATATCCAGCAACAATTAGGCAAAAGCTCCTCCAAGCCTGCATCTATTCGGCGTCCGGCTTGGAAGAATCGAGTCAATTGGGAAACAAATGAAGGTCTGTCGAAAGAAGAATTGGTAGAGCAATTGAAGATGCAATGTCAGCAAATTCATACGAGAGTGGTAGAAACAACGCCAAAAGAAGCACCCTCAACGTTACGATTATTGATGAAAGAGTATGGAGAAGGTCCTGTGATGACTTCGAGCGATAGACGTTTTGTACAATATGAATGTCATCCTATGTTTCAAGCCTTGCGGAAAGAAGGAATCTCAGTCACTAGCTGGAAGGCAGATACATCAAGAGAAGAAAATATAAGGCAGGCAGAACAAGCGAAATATGCAGTGGTATTCAGTGATTACACACTTGCAGAATCCGGAACGGTTGTTCTTTCCTCCCATCAAGGTCAAGGGAGAGCACTTCATTTTTTACCGATGATGTATATCGTATGTATTGAAAAAAGCACAATTGTCCCGCGGATGATTCATGCTGCTTCAGCTCTTCATCGCTTAGTAGAAGAAGGAGAGCAGACGAAAGGCGCCATTCATTTTATATCAGGTCCAAGTAATTCTGCCGATATTGAAATGAATTTAGTGGTTGGTGTTCATGGGCCGGTGCGGGCTGTTTATGTATTAATAGATGATGAATGAGGCTTTCGTGAAGAAAGCCTTTTTTATGTAAACATTCTTAAAATTCATCTTGCTTCTAGGCGAATAGTCATAGTAAGATGACGTCATACAAGATGAGAAGCTCATCTACTGCTGATGTAAAGGAAGCTGCTAATGGAAATGAAGACAAATGCTCCAAAGAAGTCGATTGCGGTGCCGCTTGTGATCTCAATCATTGCGATTTCGTTTTCGGCCATTATTGTGAAGTGGTCAAGTGCGCCTGCTGCTATTTTAAGTATGTATCGAATGATATTTGCGGCGGTTTTGATGCTTCCGTTTATTCTGCCGCGTCAAAAAGAGCTTGTCTCGTTAAAGTGGAGAGACTGGTTTTTCTTATGTATGTCAGGTTTCTTTTTAGGGCTCCATTTTGTTTTGTGGTTCGGCTCATTGAAGCTCACCACAGTGGCGAGCTCTACAATCATCATTGCACTTCAACCGATGGTGTCATTATTAGGCGGATTTCTCATTTTTCGTGAACGAACAACGAAGTCAGCCATTTTCACAATGTGTGCGGCGATTGTTGGTGCGCTCATGATCGGATGGGGGGATATCGGACATAGCCAAGACGCCATTATAGGAGACATTTTATCCTTTTTCAGTGTAATCGCTGTTGTTTGTTATTTATTAATCGGTCAACAAGCTGTGAGAAAGATATCTCATTGGATTTATAGTTTTTGTGTATTTGGTTTTGCCGGCTTTTTTTTAATTTTATTTAACCTTATACAGCAAACGCCTTTTGTAGGCTATTCGGGTAAAGAATGGGGGATTTTCTTACTGCTCGCCATTATCCCTACCATGTCCCATGTCATTAACAACTGGCTGTTAACCTATGTGAATGCGACAACTATTTCAATGAGTATTCTAGGCGAACCTGTTGGGGCAACGATACTCGCTGTTTTACTGCTTGGAGAGAAAGTCACGCTGCTGCAAATGTTCGGTGGTCTTCTTGTCCTTTTAGGTGTCTTTTTCTTTTTGATGCAGCAGCGACAAGGAATCGTGATGAAAACAAAAAAATCCGGTTAACTCCCGGATTTTTTTACTCTTTTAAATGATTTTTTTCAATTACTTTGTTTAATCTAGCCTCGACTTTCTTCAATTCCACTTGTTTTCTTCTTATCATTCGAATTCCGATGACAACGATGGTCACGATCAATGCAATGAATAGAAGAGAAAATGCTTGGAATACGATATCCCCAATGTTGAATGCAGTATTCGCTTCTTTAGGCATGTGTAACCCTCCTTATATCTATATATTACCATAATCAATAAAAGATTGAGATTTATCCATAATTTATCTATAATAGGTAAAATATCACTCATTAAAGGAGAACCATTATGAGAACTTTAGTCCTTTTACGAGGTCTCCCAGGTGCAGGTAAATCAACTTGGATCAAAGAACAAGGCTTAGAACCATATACATTATCAGCGGATCAGATCCGTCTGTTAACCCAGCCTCCGCAGTTATCAGTCAATGGGAAACCGGAAATTTCAAGCAAACATGATCATAAAGTCTGGTCTTTATTATTTGAACTCCTCACAGCCCGAATGGAACGAGGAGACTTTACTGTCATTGATGCAACACATGTCACAAGTAAGTCCATTTCGCAGTATAAATCATTAGCTACTTCATACCGCTATAGAGTGTATGTCGTCGATTTTACGCAAGTGCCTCTTGAAACAGCCCTGCTGCAAAATCGCGGTCGAGAGCCGCACAAAGTAGTGAAGGAATCTGTGTTATATCAAATGAATGAACGGTTAAAGACAGAGAAGGTGCCTTCATGGGTAACCGTTTTGACGCCTGAGGAATATCCAGCCATTATGACTTATCAGCCCAGGTCTTTTGATCAGTATGAGGCCATTCATGTATTCGGTGATATTCACGGCTGTTACACAGCTCTAAATACTTATTTGCAAGGAGACTTGAAAGAAAACGAGCTTTATATCTTTGCAGGTGATTTGCTTGATAGAGGAATAGAAAACAAGGAAGTTTTAGAATGGATGCTGGCACATAGAGAATGCCGCAATGTGATCGTCATTGAAGGAAATCATGATCAGCATCTTTACAAATATGCACATGAAGAAAAAGTGAGAAGTAATATGTTTAACCGTCATACTGCGCCTGAAATTGCGGAAGCAGGTTTTGACCTAAAAGAGTTAAGGAAGTTTGTCAGAACATTTCATCAGCTCACCTATTTTACGTATCATGGTCAGACATTTCTTGTCACCCATGGTGGGCTTGCCCATTTGCCAGAAGAGCTTCTGCATGTCTCAGCGCAGCAGCTTATTCACGGAGTAGGTGAATATTCAGATGACATTGACCACTTATTTGTCCAAAACACTTCTGGATTAGATATCATTCAAATTCATGGTCATCGCAATTTATATAGACTGCCTATCCAAGCGGCGGAAAGATCTTATAATCTCGAAGGTCAGGTTGAATTTGGCGGACAGCTGCGTGTGTTAAAAATCACAGCAGGCGGGATTGAGACACATGAAATTGACAATCCTGTCTACAGAGCTTCTGAAAACAAGCAACCGGTCTTTGTTCAGCCCAATGTGACGCTGGATGATTTTTTAGCCCATTTAGATCAGCATGAATATGTACAGGAATTAAAGCTGCCACACGATATTTCATCTTTTAATTTCACGAAAAAAGCATTTAGTGAAAGACAATGGGATGAAATAAATGTCAAAGCAAGAGGGTTGTTTATCAATATGACTTCAAAGCAGATTGTGTCTAGAAGTTATAATAAGTTTTTTAATATTGATGAACGTCCTGAAACCAGAATGCAGCATTTAGTGAATCATCTTCAATTTCCTGTGACGGTCTATGATAAAGCAAATGGATACTTAGGTACGGTTGGGTTTAACGACATAAAAGATGAGCTGGTGTTTACGTCCAAATCGTATACGTCACATGTGAAGCAAAATCAGCATGCTGCTTGGGTCGAAGAGCTATTTTATGCGACCTTTGACGATGTGCAGGTCGATTACATCAAATCATATGTACGCGACAACCATGTATCCCTTGTATTTGAAGTCATTTTGCCAGAGAAAGACCCGCATATTATCACATATGATCATGATCAACTCATTTTACTTGATATCGTGAAGCGTCAGCTGAACTATGAAAAAGAACCATTTGCTGAAGTAAAAAGGCTCAGTGAACAGCTTGGCATGCGGTGCAAACAGCAAGTGGCAGTGTTTCATGATTGGACCTCTTTCTATAAATGGTATCAATCTGTATCACATGATGACACAATCAAAGAAGAAGGCTATGTCATTGAGGATAACAGTGGCTTTATGACCAAGTTAAAGCTTCCTTATTATCAATTTTGGAAGCAGATGCGATCCATTAAACAGCGTGTTGCAGATAAGCGCTCCACCCAAAAATATATGCAGGCTTTGCAAACAGCAGAGCAAGCAAGATTTTATACATGGCTGCTCGAGCAAGATCCAGTAAACGTGAGAAACTGCTCAATCATTGAGCTGCGTTCACAATTTGAGCAAACGGAAGCGGGCCATTTGAATAATGACGGAATAAATGCATAGTCTAACAAAGAGTCTTTTCTAAAGAAAAGGCTTTTTTTCATGAAATCGAAAGGTGGAAGCTGAAATGCCAGATCATATTGAAGTCATTCTTCGAACCATATTTGCTTTTGCTATTTTATTCGGCGGTGCCCGTCTTCTTGGAAAGCAAACCATTGCGCAAATGAATATTTTTGATTTCATTGCAGCGATTAGTCTAGGTTCAATTGCGGCGAACCTGGCGTTTAATACTACGCTTCCGCTTCATCACACAACCATTTCTTTTGTGACACTTGTGATCATTATTTATGTGATTTCTTTACTTGCTTTAAGAAGCCGGAAGGTGAGAGGATTTATGGCCGGTAAACCAACGCTTGTGATTCAAAATGGCAAAATCCTTGAAGAGAATATGAAAGGAATGAGGTATACACTAGATTATTTAAATCAACAGCTCAGAGAAAAGAATGTGTTTGACATTAGTGAAGTTGAATTTGCAATGATTGAAACAGATGGACATATGTCAGTGAAAAAATACCCTTCATTTGATTATGTCACGCGAAAAGATCTTAACCTGTGGATGCAGGCAGAGCGTTACATGCCCATTGAAGTCATTATGGACGGAAAGCTCATTTTGAAAAACCTTCATGAAAACCAATTAACGGAGCAGTGGATATATGAAGAAATTCAAAAAAGGCAGCTGTCTTTAAAAGACATTGTTTATGCGGTTCGTTCAAGTAATGGCAGTTTATACATTGATACATATGACGATCACATCCATTCTCCAATTGACCAAGAATGAACATATAGTTCAGACGACACCTACGCGTCACAGAACTGCCAATATTTATAAGTCGTTTGGATGTCATGTGACTAGGTATCATTTCTCAATTATTATTATTTTCAGAAAATGTGATGACGGAGAAAAATAAGTATGTTTAAGTATAAATAGATGAATTTAAAATATTAATATAATATACACCAAGCGGAATGAACATTCATTCCTAATAAATCGAAAGGAGAGGATGAAATGCCCGCAGCAACTACTGATAAACAGGAGCAGATTATGAAGGCTTCTCTGGACTTATTTATTGAACGGGGTTTTGACGGTACAACGATGCCGATGATTTCGAAAAGAGCCAATGTTGGAGCAGGAACCATTTATCGTTATTTTGATAGTAAAGAGGCTCTTGTGAACATTTTATACCAGCGAAGCCTGACTGCATTTATCGACAAGGTGAATACAAACAGTCCAGACCCTAAAGCAAGTATCAGGGCTTATTTCAAACATGTCTTTTATTGCTTAGTGCTCTTTACAAAAGAGAATCCAAGTGGTCTGTACTTCTTAGAAATTGACAAACGCTCACACTATTTAGATGAGACAAGTAAAGAGAAGATGCAGCAGCTATTAAATGAGCTATTTCATATTTTTGAAGAAGGCAAAAAGGATGGAATTCATCCAAATCTTTCAGGGAGAACGATTTTATCCATTGTATTTGGAGCGTTCGTTCAGCTTCATAAACAGATTTTAGCAGAGGAAATTGAGCCAACGATTGAATTTTTAGAAGATATTGAGCAATGTTTATGGCGTGCCATTAGCGTTGCATCATAAAGAAATAAAGGGAGTGGGCACATGCAACAAACATCAATCATTCCAAAACCAAAAACATACGGACCTTTAAAAAATATTCCTCATATCAAAAAAGGAGAGCTTTCTCAAACCTTTTGGCGGCTGGCAGATGAATTAGGGCCGATCTTTCAGTTTGAATTTTCAAAAGCAACAAGTATTTTTGTTTCCAACCATGAACTTGCCAAAGAAGTATTTGATGAGAGACGTTTTGATAAATTCATTGGAAGCAGTCTCAATAAAGTGAGAACATTTTCAGGGGATGGGTTATTCACAAGTTGGACAGAAGAGCCGAATTGGAGAAAGGCTCATCACATCTTGATGCCGGCGTTTAGCCAGCAGGCCATGAAGGGCTATCATGAGATGATGCTCGATATTGCCACACAGCTTGTACAAAAATGGCAAAGAACGGGCCGTGATGAAGAAATTGAAGTAGCAGAGGATATGACAAAGCTCACTTTAGATACGATCGGGCTATGCGGTTTTGATTTTCGATTTAACAGCTTTTACAAAGAAAATCAACATCCATTTATTGAAAGCATGCTGAATGGCTTAAATGAAGCGATGGATCAAGCAAGCAGATTGCCGGTCGCAGATAAATTAATGATCAAAAGAAGAAAAGAATTTGAACAAGATGTTGAATTTATGAAGAAATTAGTAGATGACATTATTCAAGAACGGAAAAAACAAGATAAAACGGGCAATGATTTACTTTCTCTCATGCTACATGCAAAGGATCCTGAAACAGGTGAACGCCTGTCAGATGAAAATATCCGTTATCAAATCATTACCTTCTTAATAGCAGGTCATGAAACAACAAGTGGATTGTTGTCATTTGCGATTTATTTTTTACTAAAGAATCCAGACAAATTAAAAAAAGCCGTACAAGAAGCAGACGACGTGCTACAAGGCGGACTGCCGACATTTAAACAGGTTCAAAAACTAAGTTATACGCGTATGGTCTTAAATGAAGCACTTCGCCTCTGGCCGACGGCGCCTACGTTCTCTCTTTATGCGAAAGAGGATACAGTCATTGGAGGGAAATATCCGATCAAAAAAAACCAAAGTGTCAGTGTGTTGCTTCCTAAAATACATCGGGATCAAGCGGTTTGGGGGAAGGATGCAGAAGAATTCAAGCCTGAACGTTTTATGCATCCTGAAAAGATTCCACAGCATGCCTATAAACCGTTCGGAAATGGCCAGCGTGCATGTATTGGGATGCAATTTGCCCTTCATGAAGCCACGATGGTTCTGGCGATGGTTCTGCACAACCTTGAACTGATTGACCATACGTCGTATGAACTGGATTTAAAAGAATCCCTGACGATTAAGCCGAATGATTTTAAAATCAAAGTGCGGCCAAGAAAGCAGCAATTCTTTATGACGCCTCCGAAAGAAGAAGTGAAGAAAAGCACGGCATCTGATGAAGTGAAAATAGCGAGTCATGGAACACCGCTATTGGTCTTGTATGGATCAAATCTGGGCACAGCAAAGCAGATGGCAAACGAATTTGCTGAAGACGGGAAAGCAAAAGGGTTTGACGTGACAACGGCACCGCTTGATGATTATACTCGAAAGTTACCAGAGTCAGGCGCAGTTTTAATTGTAACGGCTTCATACAACGGTCATCCGCCTGATCATGCGAAACAGTTTGTGGATTGGGTAACGCAGGATGAGGAGCAGGATCTATCAAATGTGACATTTGCAGTCTTTGGGTGCGGGGATCGAAATTGGGCGAGCACGTATCAGCGTATTCCTCGTCTGATTGATGAAGCACTTGAAAGAAAAGGGGCGAAGCGTGTAACGGATATTGGTGAAGGCGATGCGGGCGGTGATATGGATGAAGATAAAGAAACATTCCAGAAGACAGTCTTCAATGAGCTTGCAAAAGAATTCAAATTAACCTTGCAGGAGAAACGTCAAGAAAAGCCAAACCTATCCATTGCATATACGAATGAGCTAGTGGAACGTCCTGTTGCTAAAACATACGGTGCCTTTTCAGCTGTTGTATTGAAAAATCAAGAATTACAATCTGAAAAAAGTACCCGCCAAACAAGGCATATCGAACTTCAATTACCTGAAGGCAAGCACTATAAAGAAGGAGATCATATCGGAATCGTGCCAAAAAATAGTGCAACACTCGTTCAGCGAGTGACCGATCGTTTTAAGCTGGATCCAGAGCAGCATATGATACTCTCTTCGGAAAAAGAAGCAAGTCATTTACCATTAAATCAGCCAATTCAAGTCGGAGAATTGCTGGCGTCACATGTAGAGCTACAAGAGCCTGTGACACGTACTCAGCTAAGAGATCTTGCAAAATATACGGTATGCCCACCTCATCGTATTGAACTTGAACAAATGGCGGGAGAAATTTATCAAGAAGCTGTATTAAAGAAGCGTGTGACCATGCTTGATTTACTAGAACAGTACGAAGCATGTGAACTGCCATTTGATCATTTCTTAGCCCTTTTACCAGGATTGAAGCCTCGTTATTACTCGATCTCCAGTTCGCCAAAGGTGGATGAAAAGAGGCTTAGTATCACAGTAGCTGTTGTGAAAGGAAAATCATGGAGCGGACGCGGTGAATACGCAGGCGTCGCATCAAACTATTTATGCGGACTGCAAGAAGGAGATGAAGTGGCCTGCTTCCTTCATGAAGCTCAAGCAGGATTCGAATTGCCGCCTTCTCCTGAAATACCAATGATCATGATTGGACCAGGAACAGGTATCGCCCCGTTTAGAGGGTTCATTCAGGCAAGGGAAGCATGGCAAAATGAAGGGAAGTCGTTAGGTGAAGCCCATCTTTATTTTGGCTGCCGCCACCCGCATGAAGATGATCTGTATTATGACGAAATGCAGCTTGCACAAGAAAAAGGAGTCGTCACCATCCACCGTGCTTACTCTCGCTACGAGGAGCAAAAAGTGTATGTCCAGCACTTCATTAAAAATGATGGAGCCAAGCTCATTGAATTGCTCGACAAAGGCGCCTACCTGTATATTTGCGGGGATGGAAAGGTCATGGCACCAGATGTCGAGGCAACACTTATTGAACTGTATCAGACTGAGAAACAGTGTGCGAAAGAAACAGCTGAACAATGGCTGACATCTTTAGCCAATGACAACAGATATGTAAAAGATGTATGGAGCTGATCATGTTGAAAAGAAGACAAAGGGCTAAAATAAATCACATTTTAGCCCTTCGTCAACAATCTTGAAACCGCCAAAATGGCGGTTTTTTCTTTTTTCATAGAGAGATCGCTAGAATAAATATTTGGAAGATACGAAACACCTAATTTACAAATGAAATATTTTGTAAAAAATAAGAATATTCTCTCATTTACTCCAATATGAAACAATCGTATCATTTTTGATATAGGACATAAAGGAGGAATATGATGAAAAAGGTGAAAAAATTAATCCCTTCTCTACTCGTTTTTGGTGCTTTAAGTGTGCCTAGTTTTGCCCATGCAGCATCTGATTCAGTACTTACGTCTGATTATGACATGGTGACTTCTGACGGAAAGGTGATTTCTTCAGCTGACTTCCACAACGATATGAAAACCCCCTCATCCTTTGACAAAGTGGATGATCTCTCTTCTACTATTGGCGAAAAAGTAAAACCACTCACAACATATTTAAAAGACTTTCAAACAAAAGTAGTCATTGGAGACGATGGTAGAACAAAAGTGACGAATACAAGAGTAGCACCCTATAATTCTATTGCTTATATTACATTTGGTGGATCTAGCTGCACTGGAACACTCATTGCTCCAAACAAAATATTGACAAACGGACACTGCGTCTACAATACAGCCACAAGAAGTTATAGTGCAAAAGGGTCTGTCTACCCAGGCATGAATGACAGCACGGCTGTAAACGGCTCAGCAAACATGACCGAATTCTATGTACCAAGCGGATATATCAACACGGGGGCGAGTCAATATGATTTTGCCGTCATTAAAACAGATACGAACATTGGAAATACGGTCGGCTACCGCTCTATTCGTCAAGTGACAAATCTAACAGGTACAACGATTAAAATTTCTGGATATCCAGGTGATAAAATGAGATCGACTGGCAAAGTGTCACAATGGGAAATGTCAGGTCCAGTCACGAGAGAAGATACGAATCTCGCATACTATACGATCGATACATTTAGCGGAAACTCAGGCTCTGCGATGCTAGATCAGAACCAACAAATCGTCGGGGTCCATAATGCGGGTTATTCAAACGGAACGATCAACGGCGGACCAAAAGCGACGGCTGCCTTTGTTGAATTTATCAACTATGCGAAGGCGCAATAAAAAATAGAACAATCAGCTTGTTTCCTTTACAGGGGACAGGCTTTTTTTATCGTCAAATGCAGAAAAGTTTCTTTTTTTGTTCATCACTATTTCATATTTACAAGCTATGCTGAATGAAATAAATGAAAAAGAAAGAAGAGATATGAGTGAAAAATAAAAAAATAGATATGATATTGTTGTTGATTTTACTGATTGCAGCTTTTCTCTACACTTATCAAATTTGGCAGAATGACAGTGCCAATCAATATTATTTAGCTGCAGTCAAAAGTATGTCCAAAAGCTTCCATCACTTTTTTTATGCCTCATTTGATGCAGCTGGATTCGTATCAATTGATAAACCACCCGTCGTTTTATGGATTCAAACCATCAGTGCACTTATTTTTGGCTTTCATACATGGAGTGTGATATTGCCGCAGGCACTTGCTGGAGTGGGGTCTGTTCTTCTTCTTTATCTCATAATAAAACCGGCTTTCGGTCAAGGTGCTGCAAGGGTGTCAGCGGCCGTTATGGCTCTCACGCCAATTGCCGCAGCTGTGAGCAGAACAAACAATATAGACAGTATGCTCGTCTTCACATTACTTGCGGGTACGTATTTCTTAATGCGTGCTGTAAAAAGCGGAAAGATGCGCTGGCTTCTTATGGCCTTCGCTTTGGTAGCGGTAGGATTTAATATGAAGATGCTGCAAGCGTTTATGGTCGTTCCAGCATTTATTTTCTACTATTTCATTGCTGCTCGCGTACCGTTAAAAAAGAAAATTTTCTCTCTCTTATGCTCGATCGTCGTATTAGTCTGCTTATCTCTATCGTGGGCAGTTGCTGTAGATATGACAGCTGAAAGTGAGCGTCCTTATGTGGGAAGCAGCCAAACAAATTCAGTGTTAGAACTTGCCTTCGGGTATAACGGCACGGAACGGCTGCTTGGTCAGACGACAGGGAAATCCTTTGGTGACATGAACCAGCAAGCAGGTATGATGATGCCAGACAATTCTGGATTAGGGAATTCGTCAGAGGATCAGTCAAACAGAAATCAGCCGCCTCCATCCCAAAATCAAATGATGCCACCTCAACATGGTCCAGGTGGTGGTTCTCCGCCTGGAAGTGCTGTAGGTCAACAAAGTATGAATATGTATGGCACTGGGAATCCCGGTATATTTCGTTTATTTCAATCTGCATTGTCAGGTCAAATCAGCTGGATGTTGCCGTTTGCTTTGTTTGGGCTTTTAGGGATGATCATCAGCTGGTGGAAGGAGAGAAAAGCTCAATTAAATGAATGGAAACAAACGATGTTTTGGACAGCATGGTTGATTCCTGCTGCCGGATTCTTTAGTATTGCGGGTTTCTTTCACCATTACTATCTCATTATGCTTGCCCCGCCTATTGCAGCACTATGCGGCATAGGAGCTAAGAAGATGGGAGAGTTATTTAAGGCAAACAAAGGAATATCTGCGTATTTGCTTCCAGCAGCAATCGCTGTTACAGCCATCTTCCAAGGGTATATTTTGAGTAACTATACGACTCAAATCAGTAGTATTTGGATGTATGCCATTGCCATTGCGGGAACAAGTATCGCTATCCTATTGCTGATGTACAGAGAAAAACAATTGATCATGAAACGACTGCTCATCACTGCTTTGACAACGCTGTTACTGTTTCCAGGTTTTTGGTCCGCCACCCCAATCATATATGGTGGAAATGCTGTTCTTCCAGAGGCAGGTGTACAGCTGGCTAGTTCACGAGGTGGGAACATGTTTACATCTAGTGTCGATCAAGGCTTACTCACTTATTTAAAGGCTCATCAAACAGGTGAAACGTATTTATTTGCAACGCTTACAACTGTTACCGCAGCGCCATATATCATTGATGAAGATGAGAATGTCATGGCTTTAGGCGGTTTTAATGGGACAGATCCTATTTTGAATGTCAACAAATTAAAAGCACTTATTCAACAAGGAAAGGTGAAATACTTTTTATTACCAGACAATCAGTCATCAGCTAACAGCAAATTGGTTAGCTGGATTAAATCACATAGTACAGTCATCTCATCTGAAGAATATAAACGATCCACATCAGCTGAAGAGGGGATGCCATCCGAGATGTCTTCACAAAACGAAACATTATATAGAGTAGATGAAATATCTTAAGTAGAACAAGGCGAATGATGAAGAGATCATTCGTTTTTTCTTATGGATCAGTATCCAGGAAGATTCAGCTCATGTTTTTCACATGTCATCACTCAGCCACTCATACATTAAAAATGACTCATTCCCTTCAAGTCAACATCATTTCATCAAAAGTATGAGGAGGTCACGAGCTTTTGAAGATGAGAAAAGGCTGGATCGCTGCTGTCGTTCTTTGTTTTGTCATTTGGATGGGTGTGTTATTAGGTGGTTTTGGAGAGGATCGTTCCGCAAAAGGAGCAGATCGTTATGATCATGTGATTCAATTTCCTAAGGAACGGTATCCTGAAACAGGCAGTCATATTCAAGAAGCTATTCGAAAAGGGCACTCAGACGTGTGTACCATTGACCGAAATGGGGCAGATGCCCGCAGGCAAGAATCATTAAAAGGAATTCCCACAAAACCTGGTTTTGACCGGGATGAATGGCCGATGGCGGTGTGTCTTGAAGGAGGAAAGGGGGCGAGCGTTCAATATGTCAGTCCATCAGATAATAGAGGCGCTGGTTCATGGGTCGGGCATCAAATCAGCGGGTATCCTGACGGGAAACGAATTTTATTTATTGTTAAATAAACATAGACAAGAGGCTCCTTGAGAGGGGCTCTTTTTGTTCAACAGGAGCGTATTCGAGCTAGCAGGTACAAAAGATTCAATGGTACAATCAATCCATCAGGTACAAAGACTGACAAGTAGAAAATGTGAAGGGACATATGCTTATGGAAAAGAACCGTGCATTATACGATTTTTTCATGCAACATGCAGAGAAACTGACTGAAACATGGTATGAATCAATTGAGGATGATGATCCAGAATCCATTTATCGTTCAACAGATTCCAGCATCATAGCAGAGCTTAAACGGCAAAATCAAGATTATTATCAGCATTTTATCCGCGCACTTATTGAAGACAAGACGTATTTACATACGAAATTTAAAAAATGGTCTGAAGACTTGGCAAGTGATCCGAAGCACTTGAACACACCATTAGATTACGTCGTGAGAGAATATATGTCCAATCAAAGAGTGGTTCTTCATTACTTAAAAGAGTTTATAAAACAGCATCAAGGTGATATTGACATTGATCGAATATTTTATTGGTATGATTTGATATCTGAGGCATTTAACATTTCAATTCATGTCTTTATTCAGCAATATGTGAAAAATACCACCAAAAAACTCGTTGCACAAAGAGACATGATTTATGAGCTGAGTTCCCCAGTCATTGTGTTAAAAAGTCATGTTGCTTTATTGCCTTTAGTTGGAGATATTGACACTGCGCGAGCAAAGATTATCTTAGAAAATACATTAAAACAGTGTTCGCAAAAAGGTGTTCAACATTTATGTATTGATTTATCAGGTGTCGTCATCATTGATACGATGGTAGCACATCAAATCTTTGATCTTGTCACGTCACTTCGGTTAATTGGGGTTGATACGACCATTTCAGGGATTAGACCAGAAATTGCTCAAACGGCTGTACAGCTTGGACTTCCTTTTAATGAATTTCAAACGGCTTCATCACTTGCTCACGCTTTAGATCGTATGACTGAATTTTCATCCATATAAAAACCAGGCCTAGTAAACGGCCTGGTTTTTATTTAGATCACAGCGTCAATTTTTGTTACTTTCCACTCGTTTTGTACTTTCTCGAAAGTGACAGTACGTTTTACTTTGCGTCCATCAAGTGTTGGAACTGTGAATTCGTATGTGCGGATTGTACTTTTCTTAGAGACGAGTTTAGGTGTTGCCTTATCCCAATTAAGCATATTGTCTCCATCACCAACTGGCACAGCCATTTTTCCTTTATGAACGATGAACTGATAGTCTTTTAAACCGTGAGTAATGGCATCTTTTGTGAAAACTTGAGATAGATAGCTGTTTAGTTTTTTCTTTGTGTCAAATGTTTTAGACAGGTAGTTGTAAGTCATATCTTTATAAGTAAATGATTTTAATTTGTAATCTGAATGCTCTTTAATGTTGTAGCCTGACATCGCACTCCAAAAGTGTTCTCTTGCATCAAGGGCAATATGTAACGCTTCTTTATTTGTCAAAGCGGCTGATTTTTTGGAAGCGGCCAGTGTTGTTGTTTGTAATGAGATCATAAGCATAATAGCGGTTAATAAAACAAATAATTTTTTCAAGGCGATTGCCTCCTTTTCTCAATGAAAACTTCTTATGTTACAAATGTTACAATAGTTACAGAGGTATTACAAGTATTAAATCTAAATGTTTTTTATTTCTTTTCTTTCTACATATATAACGTTTGAGGGAGACAAAAAGTTTTCATTTTTTTATTTTTTTCTTCCTCATTAATATTTAACCGTTCTAAAGAAGAATAAAACGTCTTTTGGAAAGATTTCTATTTGTCTCCTCAACACTCTTTTTTTATGTATGACATATACTGTCGTGATGAATGTCTAAGAAAGTGGTGTTTAGTATGTATAATCCATATGAAGGTACGTGGAATGGGCACTTGTACGATCGGCAGGTACAAAGCATGCCGGCGTTTCCTATTTCTCAAGTTGGAGGATTTCCCGGATTGCCATTCGGAGGGACTGGGCAAGGGCAAGGTGCAGGAGGACAGTCGGTCCCGCCAGCCCCGCCGCAGCATATCATCTCGCAATATCAACAAGCAGTTTCTCAGCCTCAAAGTATGCAGCCGCTCATTGCAGGGCAGAGTGTAGGCGGAAGCCAGCAAACGGTTCAATTTGCAGCTGGATGTAATAGAAGGTGGACCATTGTGTTCCTTAGAAACGGTCAAGTATTTCTCATGTATGTTCTTTCCTCGCAGCCTTTTGGCCGTACAACGGGTTTCATATGGCCGAACTTTACATTTGGCTCGTTCCCAAGCTCTAGTATTCTTGCATATTCTTGTTCATAAAAGAAAAAGCCGGCTCTCATCAGCAATTGATGAAATACCGGCTTTTTTTAATGAATATTTCTAAATACGCCAATCACTTTACCTAGTATACTCACATTCTGTAAAATAATCGGTTCCATTGATGGATTCTCGGGCTGTAATCTAAAGTGTGTATCTTCCTTATAAAAACGTTTCACTGTTGCTTCATCTTCTTCTGTCATAGCCACCACAATATCTCCATTGTTGGCAGTGCTTTGCTGACGCACAATGACGTAGTCTTTGTCCAAAATACCTGCATCAATCATACTTTCTCCCATAATTTCAAGCATAAATACTTGTTCATCTGGCGCTGCAAAAGTTTCTGGAAGTGGGAAATATTCTTCTACATTCTCAACAGCCGTGATAGGCAAGCCTGCTGTGACTTTTCCGATGACTGGAACATTCATTACAGCGCTTTTTGGAATATTCATTTCCTCTTCATCTAGTACTTCGATCGCTCTAGGTTTCGTTGGATCTCTTCTAATTAAACCTTTCGTTTCTAGTCTAGCTAAATGTCCATGGACAGTTGAACTTGATGCTAGACCGACAGCTTCACCAATTTCACGAACGGATGGGGGATAACCCTTGCTTTTTACTTCTTCTTTTATGAATTTCAGGATATCGAGTTGTCTTTTTGATAGCTTCGTCATCTTTTGCACCTCAAAACGTCAATTTTAAAGAAATTATAGCATGTTTTTCCTAACAGTACAAACATAGGTTCGAAAAAAACGTTTGACAGAAACGTTTGTTCGTATTTATAATGAGTGTCAGAAAGAACGAACACACATTCTATTAGGAGAGATGACATTATGAGGTTAAAGGAATCTATTATTTTTATTGGGCTATTCTCATTCATCGTTGGCATATTTCTCTCACTTATTGCAGTCACTAGCCATAATGATCCAAATCAATATGTTAAAATAGAGGTTCAATCAGGTGATACTCTTTGGGGATTAGCTGATCAAGTAAACGACAGTAAATCAATCGATAAAAATGCTTTTATTGACTGGGTAACTGAACACAATGATCTCGCTTCAACTGACATCCAGCCGGGAGATATCCTTGTAATTCCAGTTAAAAAAGAGCATCCAGTCGTATATCAACTTGCAACAGTACAGTAGAAAGGTCGATTGAAGACATGAATGCAATCATTTATGCGAGAGTAAGTACTGCCAAAGAAGAGCAAGAAACCTCGCTTAAAAGACAAGAAGAAGAACTGCTTGCTTTAGCTGCAGCGCACAAGATGAATGTAGTCAAAGTGATTAAAGAAAAAGCGAGTGGATACGATCTTGATCGTGACGGTGTTTTTGACATGCTGGCTGCGCTGAAAGAGGAAGAAATCGATGCTGTTCTCATTCAAGATGAGACACGCCTTGGAAGAGGGCAGGCGAAAATCGCTCTTCTTCATTGTCTGTTTAAAGAAAAAGTCAAGGTGTACAGCGTATTTCATAGAGGAGAGCTTGAGCTTTCAGAAGCAGATGAAATGGTCATTGAAATTGTAGGCGTTGTAGAAGAGTATCAGCGGAAAATTCATAATTTGAAAATTAAGCGTGGGATGAAAAAAGCTGTTGAGCGAGGGTATCAACCCGAACTAAATTTAAAACACCAAGAGCAAGCACCTGGCCGCGAACGTATTGAAGTACCGATTTCTGAAATTGTTCGATTAAGAAAAAACAACATGACATTCGCTGAAATTGCAGTGACATTGCAGGCACTTGGTTTTGACATTTCAAAAGCAACCGTCCATAGAAGATACCAAGAATATGAAAAAGGGCTTGCGACTTAAAGCGTGATTTGTTGTAAAAATGACTGATATTTAGTAGTATGTAGAGAAAATGTTTTAAAGGAGTTTGTCATGATTTCTAAAGAACAGCTTGCAAGAATCAATGAGCTTTCAAAAAAGTCGAAAGAGGCCGGTTTGTCGGACGCTGAGAAAGCAGAACAGAAGCAATTAAGAGAGGAATATTTAAAGGCTTTTCGTTCTTCTATGAAAAATACACTCAAAACCGTGAAAATCGTCGATCCAGAAGGAAACGATGTCACACCAGAAAAATTAAAAAGAGAAAGAGACCAGAATCTTCATTAAAGGTCATCATTTCTTTATTTTTGAAAAGATGGGAGGAATATTCTCATCTTTTTTCATATTTGCATAAGTTTTTAGGTGATCGATAAACTAAATGTGACAAAATCCTTCTTTTTCGGCGTGAAATAGTTGTGAAAAAAGGACAGTAGATTTATGATAATGGTGTACACAAGATACGGAAGGGGATTTATATGGAAACGATTGAATTGAAATCTATTGCAACAATACGTACTCTCTCCATAGACGCAATTGAAAAAGCGAATTCCGGTCACCCTGGAATGCCGATGGGCGCTGCACCAATGGCATACGCTTTATGGACGAATCACTTAAACGTAAGTCCGCAAAATCCAAATTGGTTTAACAGAGACCGTTTTGTGTTATCTGCGGGACATGGCTCTATGCTTTTATATAGCATGCTTCATTTAAGCGGATACAATCTAAGCATCGAAGATTTAAAACAATTCCGCCAATGGGGAAGCAAAACACCTGGACATCCTGAGTTTGGACATACAGAGGGTGTAGATGCGACAACAGGTCCTTTAGGACAAGGGATTGCGATGGCTGTAGGAATGGCACTTGCAGAAAGACATCTTGCAGAAACGTATAACAAAGATCACTTTAATGTTGTGGATCACTATACATACAGCATTTGCGGAGATGGAGACTTAATGGAGGGCATTTCCTCTGAAGCTGCTTCACTTGCTGGTCATTTAGGCTTAGGCCGTTTAATTGTTCTTTATGATTCAAATGACATTTCTTTAGATGGCGACCTCGATCGTTCTTTCTCTGAAAATGTGAAGAATCGTTTTGAAGCGATGAATTGGGAAGTTCTTTATGTAAAAGACGGCAATAACATTGACGAAGTGACGGCTGCCATTGAAAAAGCCAAACAAAGTACAGACAAACCTACACTTATTGAAGTGAAGACGACAATCGGTTTCGGATCTCCAAACCGTGCGGGAACGTCTGGGGTGCACGGTGCACCGCTTGGCAGTGAGGAAGCGAAGCTAACGAAGGAAGCTTATTCTTGGACGTTTGAAGAAGATTTCCATGTACCTTCTGAAGTGTACGATCATTTCAAAACAGCTGTTAAAGACGCTGGACAGAAAAAAGAAGCAGCGTGGAATGAACTGTTTGAGCAATATGAAAAAGAATATCCAGAACTAGCAGCTCAGCTGAAGCTTGCGATTGAAGGAAAACTTCCTGAGAATTGGGATCAAGAGGTTCCTGTTTATGAAGCAGGTTCAAGCCTTGCCTCTCGTGCTTCTTCTGGAGAAGTATTAAATGGCATTGCAAAACAAGTACCATTCTTTATTGGCGGGTCTGCTGACCTTGCTGGATCAAATAAAACAACAATCAAAGATACAACTGACTTTGGCAGAGAGAATTACGCTGGCAGAAACATTTGGTTTGGTGTGAGAGAATTCGCAATGGGTGCAGCATTAAACGGTATGGCACTTCACGGCGGACTTCGTGTATTCGGCGGAACATTCTTTGTTTTCTCAGACTATTTAAGACCTGCCATTCGTCTTGCTGCATTGATGGGACTTCCTGTCACTTATGTATTTACGCATGACAGCATTGCGGTTGGGGAAGATGGACCAACGCATGAGCCAGTTGAACAGCTCGCTTCATTACGTGCGATGCCTAACCTTTCTGTGATTCGTCCAGCTGATGGAAACGAAACAGCTGCAGCATGGAAAATTGCTGTATCTTCAACGAATAAACCGACAGCGCTTGTTCTTACTCGTCAAAACCTTCCAACGATTGATCAAGCACCAGAGAAGGCGTATGAAGGCGTAGAAAAAGGTGGATATGTCGTCGTTGAAGCAGCTGATGCACAGCCAGAAGCTCTTCTACTTGCTTCAGGATCTGAAGTAGGTTTAGCCATTGAAGCGCAAAAAGCACTTGAAAAAGAAGGCATTCGCGTTTCTGTCGTGAGCTTACCTGCATGGGATCGCTTTGATGAGCAGTCAGACGAATACAAAGAGTCCGTTCTTCCTAAAGCAGTGAGAGCACGTGTTGCAATCGAAATGGGTGCTTCACTTGGCTGGGAACGTTACACTGGCCTTGATGGCGATGTGATTGCGATTGATAAATTTGGCGCTTCTGCACCAGGCGAAACCATTATTGAAAAATACGGTTTCACTGTCAGCAACGTGGTGAGCCGCGTAAAAGCAAAGCTGAATAAATAATCAGTCTCCAAGCATCATGCTTTTTTGCAGTCGGTTTGCAGAGCTTTTCACTATGCTCTGCAAACTTTTTTCTTTTTTCTTGTTTTTTTGACAAAACTAGTTTCTTCTTGCTTCATATATAGACAATTCTTTCTTTCACATTTTTGTATAATACAAGCAATAAGCGAGATTGACGAAATGTGAAAGGAAGGGATAGACATGGAACGCCATTATTATATTTATTGGATTGAGGATGAGTTTGCTCATCATTATTTTGGTAGAGAATCTATTTTGTTTCATTTGTTTGAATCGTTACACTGGACGAACCGCAGTGATGACGAATTAGTCATGCTTGTTAAGCAAGTGGATTATGTAACGAAACGAATCCCTGCTTTTCATATGCACCAGCGTTTAATGAACAATTTAACCAACATTCACTATACACAAATAGGCTCAATATACAGTGCATCGCTGCCAGATGGAAAAGGCACAGCCGCATTCATTATAAAAGACCGTTACATTCAAATGTCTGCCACAGGCAGTTATGAGGCAGAAGCGGTGTTTTTTGAAGTACTCAGAAAAATTAGTCCTTGTTTCCTGGCTATGGACTTTGGATCAAAGAAGCATGGGTGGCTCAATCCGGTAAAAGTGATGAATTTTGTTTAAAAAAATAAAATTGAACGTGAAATGTTGTATAATAGCCTTTTGTTTAGTACACTTTATACGAGACAACATGAAGGAGGAAGAATTATGGATTTATGGGTTGTCATCCTTGTAGGCGTTGTTGCACTGCTTGCAGGAGTTGCACTCGGATTCTTTATTGCTCGTAAGTATATGATGAGCTACTTGAAAAAGAATCCACCAATTAATGAACAAATGCTTCGAATGATGATGATGCAAATGGGCATGAAACCGTCCCAAAAGAAAATCAATCAAATGATGAAAGCCATGAACAACCAAGCGAAATAATACGTACGTTATTATGATCATAGATGGAACATGGTCCCTAAAGATTGGACAAGCGATGTCCTTTCTTTATTGAAGTCACCTTCATCAGACGCATAAAACCACTGTACTTGCATGAATAAAGCAGGGAAAGTGGTTTTTATTTTGCCGTGAACCGTCCGTTAAAGACAAAACAAAAAACCCCTTGTGAGCAGAGGTTTTTGTTTCTTTTATTGTCACACATATCAACTTTTCTAAAATCGTGCGGCATTTGTTTCTATCTTGAGATATCATTAGTTGGCTGAGTTTGAGTGTAAGTGTCGTTGATATTGTAAGAGGAGATGATCTAGCTGCTGGCTATGTTCGATGGTCACTGTTGATGTCATCCCATTATGCAAGACAACTTTCATCAACTCTTCTCTTTTTTCTTCAATTTGAGTTAATAATGATGTTTTTACCAAAGTCATGTTCCTTTCATGCAAATCTTGATAAAAAGAATCGGTTCTATTATATCCATTTTAAGGTTTATTTTCAAATTTAAAGGGTTTGATATCTTGATGTCAAATTAAATTATATAAGGTTTTAAGAGATTAGACCATCTTTATTGAGATGATGTAAAAAAAATGAAATGAATTTGTCATCTCTTATTGTATATTGTAAGAAGGGGGTGTTCTTTTGTCAGATTTGAATTACTTTTTAGCGTTTGGAGCAGGGTTTCTTTCTTTCATCTCACCGTGCTGTCTGCCACTTTATCCAGCCTTTTTATCCTATATTACGGGCGTTAGTATAGATGAAGTGAAATCTGAGAAGGTGATGCTGAGAAGGAGAAGTCTTCTTCATACATTATTCTTTTTAATTGGGTTCTCTCTCATTTTTATTGCCATTGGATTTGGGACATCGTTTGTTGGGAAGTTTTTCATTGAATATCAAGATGCGATTCGTCAAATTGGTGCCATTCTCATTATTTTCTTTGGCTTTATGATTCTTGGTGTATTTCAGCCTTCTTTTTTAATGGGAGAAAAGAGGTTGCAGTTTAAAAATCGTCCAGCCGGTTTTTTTGGATCGATTCTCATTGGAATGGGTTTTGCTGCTGGTTGGACACCATGTACCGGCCCGATTTTATCAGCTCTCATCACACTTGCCAGCAACAAGCCAGAGTCCGCTGTGACCTACATGATTGCGTATGTATTAGGTTTTGCTATCCCATTTTTTGTTCTTTCCTTTTTCATCACAAAAATGGCTTGGATCAGAAAGCGCCAGCAGCTCATTATGAAAACTGGCGGGATTATTATGATCGTGGTAGGAATCTTGCTGTTCTTTGATCTTCTGACGTGGATCATTATTATGTTCTCATCATTATTTGGAGGATTTACTGGTTTTTGAAATCGTTTTCTACAGTCGCGGCGAATGGTTTTTTTTCGTCAATTGGAGTATATTATACATAGGCTGACCTTAAAGAATAAAGGAATGATTTGATATGATGATCATAATTTCTTCTATAGTGGCGGTATGTATGGCGGTAGCCGTCATGTTTATTCGCATTAAATCATCTGCAAAACCTGCAACCGCGAAAAAAATTATTTTACCTCCTATCTTTATGAGCACTGGTGCACTGATGTTTTTTGTGCCAATGTTTCAAGTAACTGGAGCTGAATTTTTAGAGGCGATTACTGTAGGGATGTTTTTCTCTATCTTTTTAATTAAAACATCGAAATTTGAAATTAGAGGCAATGAAATCTATTTGAAGCGTTCAAAAGCATTTGTGTTTATTCTCATTGGGCTTCTTGTCCTTCGTATCGGAATGAAGACGATTTTAAGCTCTTCCATTGATTATGGTGCGCTTAGCGGGATGTTTTGGATTCTAGCCTTTGGCATGATTGTCCCTTGGCGTGTTGCGATGTATTTGTCGTTTAGAAAGATGTCTAAACAATTAGATGTGCAGCAGGCCCAAATAAATTAAACCTCCTTTTTAAAAAGGAGGTTATTTTAATAAAGATTCATATGGTGAATGGTCGATCTTTTTTTCTTGAAGGCGCTTTAGTAGAAATTTATGATCCCGCTTCGGTGTAGCGATAATATAGCCGCGAATGATTAAGTCTAAATTAATGCTGGCCGCTTGTTCTTTAAGTGCCAGCTCGCCAATTTTACCGGCGATTTTTTCTTTGGCGACATCTCTAAACAGCTCTGGAACCGGTAATACTAGCTCATTTAATAGCTGTTTGTCTTCATCGCGCCATAGGTGCAGGCTCTTTTGAATATATTCATCCTGCCAATCAAGCTCTGATTTCCCGTCTTCTTTCGGCAATCGTTTTAAAAACTTGCGAAACATAAAAAAGCCACCGATTGCTAGTAATCCAATCATCACTGTACCCCAAAATAAAATGAACCACAAAAACCAGCCGCTTAACATGTTCTCACTCCCTATATCCCTTCTCTCTATTCTATTTTACATGAAGGGAAGGTAGAAGAAAATAACAAAAATGTATGTGTTTTTTCTCTAAAACGCCTTTTTTGATCAAGAGGCGCCCATTTACTAGAATGACCCAAACCATTTAGTAGAAAAGGAATACATTATTGTATAGCGACTCTACTATTTGGCCATGGTGGTTCGCACAAGGTATTGACTTGAAACGAACGGAAGAGAGCCCGCCTGTATACAGGCGGGCTCTTAATGTTTGAAGTGTGGCATTTGAAAGGAAAATGCTCCGTCTTGCCGATGGGCATCCTTTTTGATTTTGATTGATATGATTCTGTTTTCGTAATCTGTATCAATGTCTTTGTCATTCAAATAAAAAGGGAGCATGACACTTTTTTCAATCGGCTGTTCTCTTTCATCAATCAAATAAGCGAGGATGAGCTCACATCCGGAAAAGGTCAGTTTTAAATCAGTGATCGATAGGGTGGAGAGGTCGATCTCAATAATATAATCACGGCTCGTTTCATAAAGATCGATTGGGAGCTGTTCGTCATACCATGCAAAAGGATCGTCCATTAATACATTCAGCCAATCATCTATTTCAAGAAAATCAGAGGAATTCACTTGCTTTTCATTCTCCATAAACACTCCTCCATCACATCTCATAATAAATCATATGATAAAAGCTGAAATGTGTGAAAGACCTAAAACATCCCGTTTGGTCACGGGCTTAAGAGAGAATGTTTACATATCATGATGTGAATTGTGCTTTTGTCTTGTATGGTTGCGATTTTTCACTTTTTTACTGCCTGATAGTGGCTCAGGCTGCCCGCCTTGATGCTCTTTAGGAGAGTTTTGACGTATGTCTTTCCCTGTGTTTTTGTTCGTCATCATTTCTCACTCCTTTCTTATTGGTTTTTTTTACGCTTTTTATTGTTTTGCTTTTGTTCTTCTGTTAAAACGAGCTGATCATTTTCTATATAACCTGCACCATTTCCTTGGCTTTTGGCTGCGTTCATGCCGTCAATGACATGATTTGCTTTTCTTTTTGTCATGTTCTATCACCTCAGCATTAGTATGAACCCATGCTACTCAGTTTATGAAGAGTAATCATTTCCTCATGATAAGCTAAACTTATTGAATTTAATAAAAGCATTGTTATTTACTTATGTATGAATTTGTTTTAAGATGAAATTGTGAGAAAATTGTGGTGAAATACGACGATTTTTCTGAGAATTGAAATTGATCTTGATCATCAAAAGGGGGATTTTGGACATGTCGAAACAGCAGCAAGTCGCTAAACAAGACGCTTTTCAATCTAGAAAAACGTTTTCGACAAATGGGAAAACGTATCACTATTATTCGTTAGAAGCACTCGAGAAACAAGGAATCGGAAATGTTTCTAAATTGCCTTATTCCATTAAGGTACTATTAGAATCAGTGCTTCGCCAAGTAGACGGTAGAGTGATCAAAAAGGAACACGTTGAGAACTTGGCAAAATGGGGAACTGCCGAGGTAAAAGAAATTGATGTTCCATTTAAACCTTCTCGTGTTATTTTACAAGACTTCACGGGTGTGCCAGCTGTCGTTGACCTTGCTTCTTTAAGAAAAGCAATGGCAGATGTGGGCGGAGACCCAGATAAAATCAACCCTGAAATTCCAGTTGACCTGGTCATTGACCACTCTGTACAAGTCGATAAAGCTGGAACTGAAGATGCATTAAACATTAACATGGATTTAGAATTCGAACGTAACGCAGAGCGTTATAACTTCCTTAGCTGGGCAAAGAAAGCGTTTAACAATTATCAAGCTGTTCCGCCTGCAACAGGGATCGTTCACCAAGTGAACTTAGAGTATCTTGCAAGTGTTGTTCATGCAATCGAGGAAGATGGCGAGATCATCACTTACCCAGATACATTAGTTGGTACTGACTCACATACAACAATGATTAACGGTATCGGTGTACTTGGATGGGGCGTTGGCGGTATCGAAGCAGAAGCTGGAATGCTCGGTCAGCCTTCATACTTCCCAGTACCAGAAGTCATTGGGGCTAAATTAGTTGGAGAGCTTCCAAACGGAACAACTGCAACTGACCTTGCCTTAAAAGTGACACAAGTTCTTCGTGAAAAAGGCGTAGTGAACAAATTCGTTGAATTCTTCGGACCTGGAGTTGCACAGCTGCCGCTAGCGGATCGTGCAACGATTGCAAACATGGCGCCTGAATACGGTGCTACTTGCGGATTCTTCCCAGTAGATGAGGAAGCTCTTGCTTACCTTCGCCTTACTGGACGTGATGAAGAGCAAATTAATATCGTTGAAGAATATTCTCGCGCAAATGGCTTATTCTATACGCCAGATGCAGAAGAGCCAATTTTTACAGATGTTGTGGAAATTGATCTTTCTCAAATTGAATCAAACTTATCTGGTCCAAAGCGTCCACAAGATTTGATTCCACTTTCTAAAATGAAAGAAACGTTCCATCAGCACATTGAAAGCCCAGCTGGTAACCAAGGGTTTGGCTTAGAAAAATCAGAGCTAGACAAACAAATCGAATTTGATCTAGCAAATGGTGAAAAAGCTGTGATGAAGACAGGTGCGATTGCGATTGCAGCGATTACGAGCTGTACGAATACATCGAACCCATACGTCTTAATCGGAGCAGGTCTTGTTGCGAAGAAAGCAAGTGAGCTTGGCATGAAGGTGCCAAACTACGTGAAAACGTCACTAGCGCCAGGTTCTAAGGTTGTAACAGGATACCTCGTGAACTCAGGACTTCTTCCATACTTAAGAGACCTCGGATTTAACATCGTTGGGTATGGCTGTACAACTTGTATCGGAAACTCAGGACCGCTTGCACAAGAAATTGAGGATGCTGTCTCTGAAAATGATCTGCTGATCACTTCTGTTTTATCAGGTAACCGTAACTTTGAAGGACGTATCCATCCGCTTGTGAAAGGAAACTACCTTGCATCTCCACCATTAGTTGTGGCGTATGCACTTGCTGGTACGGTCAATATTGATTTAACAAAAGACCCTATCGGTGTCGATAAAAATGGTGAGAACGTTTATTTCAATGACATTTGGCCATCAATGGACGAAATCAACAGTGTTGTGAAAAGCACAGTTACACCTGAACTCTTCCGTTCAGAGTATGAAACTGTATTTGACAGCAATGACCGCTGGAATGAAATTAAAACGACGGACGATGCATTGTATAAATGGGATGAAGATTCCACATACATTGCAAACCCGCCATTCTTCGAAAACTTATCAGTTGAACCTGGTAAAGTTGAACCGCTTAAAGGATTGCGCGTCGTTGCCAAGTTCGGTGACTCTGTCACAACAGACCATATTTCTCCTGCTGGAGCGATTGGTAAAGACACACCTGCGGGTAAATACTTGCAAGAAAGAGGCGTATCGCCTAGAGACTTTAACTCATACGGATCTCGCCGTGGTAACCACCATGTTATGATGAGAGGTACTTTTGCAAACATCCGTATTAAGAACCAAATCGCACCAGGAACAGAAGGCGGGTATACAACGTACTGGCCAACTGGTGAAGTGACATCCATTTATGATGCATGCATGCGTTATAAAGAAGATGGAACTGGTCTTGCGATCTTAGCAGGTAAAGATTACGGAATGGGCTCTTCTCGTGACTGGGCTGCAAAAGGAACAAATCTTCTTGGAATTAAATTCGTTCTAGCGGAAAGCTTTGAGCGTATCCACAGAAGTAACCTTGTCTTCATGGGCGTACTTCCTTTACAGTTTAAAGACGGTGAAAGTGCAGAAACTTATGGACTAACAGGAACAGAAACATTCGAAGTAGATGTTGATGAAACAGTTCGTCCGCGTGATCTTGTCACTGTAAAAGCAATTGATACAGATGGCAACGAGAAAACATTTGAAGTAATTGTTCGCTTTGACAGTGAAGTCGAAATTGACTACTACCGTCATGGTGGTATCCTTCAAATGGTCTTGCGTGAAAAATTGGCAAGCAACTAATAAAGCAAAGAAGAGAAGGCGATTAGACAGCTTTCTCTTCTTTTTTAACATAGTGGAGGATCAATCATGTGGAAAAAAGGAATGGCAAGCGCTGTTTTACTTGTGTTGATTGGTTTACTTGCATGGAATGTATTCGGACCAAAAGAACCTGCCATCGGTCTTGAAACAGGGGACAAAGCCCCTGATTTTGAGCTCAAAACCCTTGATGGCAAAACGGCATCGTTATCTGATTATCGAGGGAAAAAAGTACTCCTCAATTTTTGGGCGACATGGTGTAAGCCTTGCCGAACAGAAATGCCAGATCTAGACGCAATTAGAAGTGAAAATGACCAAGTTGAGGTACTAGCGGTGAATTTGACGAACACTGAAAAGAGTGTGGATCACGTCGCCTCATTTATTGATGAACTTAAAGTCAGTTTTCCTGTTTTATTAGATCAAAAAGGTATTCAAGCAAGATATCAGGTACTTTCCTATCCGACGACATACATACTAGATGAAAAAGGGCGTATCCTGTCTGTAAAGCATCAAATGCTCACAAAAAAAGAAATTGAAAAAGAGCTGGATCTATAATGATTCAGCTCTTTTTTGCTTATTTTCTAAATGTTTTGGCGAAAATGGTATGAACAGAGTGGAGGTGGTGATAGACATGAGAAGAAGAAAGCGCCGTACATTTGAAGAACTTGTGCTTGAAAATAAAAAAGAATTATTAAGCAATGAGGAATTTTTAAACCAGCTTGAAGAAAAGTTGGAAGAGCGATTTAGACAAAAATAAGTTATGATTTGTCCTTTTTCGTTCATCCTAAAGAAGAGGGAGGGATGAATGATGGGTAGAGAGCATGATAAACAAGCGCAGTTTACACCAGACCATTTAGGGACAAAACCTGTAGCATACAAACGAAATAAAGGTAAAAAGATGCATAATAAATCGAATGAACAGCCTGATGTGATACAGACGAAGGGCGAATAATAGGAGGGAAGCATGATGAATGACAAGTCATATCAATCCAATCCAGATGATCGTTCTGACAATGTTGAGAAGCTGCAGGATATGATCGAAAACACACTTGAAAATATTGATGAATCTGAAGCAGCAATGGGTCTTTCAACAGAGGAAGAAAAGCAGATGATCAAGCAAAAAAATGAAAACCGTAGAACAAGTATTGACGCAATGCGTTCTGAAATAAAGGACGAGGAAGCAGCAAGAAAGAGCGGTTACACTGAATAAACCAGGGATTCCTGGTTTATTTTATTGCCTCTTTTTAGAAGAACCATTTGGAATGTGGTAAAATGTCAGAGACGTTAGGTTTTGATAGGAGAGCGATGAAAACGTGTATGTATCTAAAAAAGAAATAGAAGTCCGTTATGCAGAAACAGATCAAATGGGCATTGTGTATCATGCCAACTATTTAATTTGGATGGAAGTCGGCAGAACAGCGTTAATTAAAGAATTAGGCTTTTCCTATGCCCAGTTAGAGGCAGACGGTGTCCTTGCACCTGTTGTCGATCTTCAGGTTCAATATAAGAAACCACTACTGTACGGTGAAACGGCTACAGTTCACACATGGATAGAAGAATATAACGGCGTGAAAACAGTGTACGGCTATGAAATACAAAAACCTGATGGACAAACGGCTATTACAGGGACCACCTCACATATTTGTGTGGACAAAGAAACCTTTAGACCGATTCAATTTAGAAAAGCTTTCCCTGCATGGCACAGCGTATACGAACAGTCCAAGAAGCAGGTTTGATTCATGGCCTTTGGAATTAAAAGAAGAGATTTGAATGCTTGGAAATCAGCTGTTCGGCAAGGGAATGTGGCCTTTTTGACACACTATTGGCTTGATGACCGTTTTCCGCATGCGAATACTGTCACAAAGGCAGCCTGTCAGGATATGGAGCAATTAATCGCTTGGGGACAAAAGCATGGATTAAAGAAAGAATGGATCCATGTTCGCGAAGGTTTTCCTCATTTTGATCTCATCGGTGATTCGCAAAAACGGATTTTGCAAAAAGAGCGGTTGTTAGGAAACATTCAGGAGTATGGACTTTATATTGAGTGATAAACAAAAAAGATACCCGAGGGATGAGGTATCTTTTTTGTTTATTCATAATGAAATTCTGGTTCTTTCACGGACTCGTTATAATCAATATGCAGATCATGGTTGTCAAAATACCAAATATCACTTTCTTCCACGAAGAAAGTAATGCCTTCTACTTCAGCGGTTGCGCCGGCATTTTGAGGTTCATCTTTTGCGACGCCGAGAGAAAAGCCTTTTTGTACATTACTGCACCCGCCATATCTGACAAAAAAGCGAACATGATCACCTTTTTCTAAATCCAGTTCATTCTTGTACCAATTGAGTGCATCATCTTTTATCGTTAATTTCAATGTGATCGCCCCTTTTTGAAGTCATGCTGTTTTTAAATGCAGGATGCAAAAACAGCTTTTCTTTACTTTTACCACATATTTAAATTGATGAAACGGCTAAAGCCATTTGATTTTCGGTTCAGTTTTGTTGAGAATTCGTTTGAGGTTGGCGATGTGTCTGAAGATCACAAAGCCAGCAAGAACAGCAACAACAATAATTAAAAATAGATCTTGGGTGAATATGCTGTAAATGAATGTGTAGATCCCAGTCAGCATAGATGATAATGAAACATATTTACTAATGTATAAAAATAAGAAAAAAGCAGCGATCATCGTGATAAATAAGAACGGGGCATAAAATAACAGCACGCCGCCTGATGTAGCGACCGCTTTTCCCCCTTTAAATTTTGCAAAGACAGGAAAGCTGTGACCGATAACAGCAGCAACTCCTGCTAATAAGGGATGAATGTCCAGTTGCATGAAAAACGGTAAAGCCGAAGCAAGAGTCCCCTTTAAAATATCAGCTGTGATAACGATGGACCCTGCTTTCACACCTAGTGTACGGAATGCATTCGTCGCACCTAGGTTCCCGCTGCCATGTTCACGGATATCGATTCCCTTTGCAGCTTTCCCGACAATGAGACCTGATGGAATACTGCCGAGAAGATAAGCCAAAATAAACATCAAAGCAATTAACATCTGCATAACTCCTTTATATTCTCCCTCTTGTCTTACATTTTAACATGATCTTATGAAAAACATGGCGATCTTTTTTTGAAAAAAAACGATGGCCGATGAATTCAGCTTTGTTTTTAACAAGAAATTCGCTAAAATAGAAGAAAAGGAGTGTCTGGATGAATCATCCTTCAAAACAAGAAATTGGGCGTATATTAAAAAGCAGTAAGCGAATTGCAGTTGTAGGTTTGTCAGATCAGCCGCACCGAACGTCCTATATGGTTTCAAAAGCCATGCAGGATGCCGGTTATGACATCATTCCTGTCAATCCAACGATTGATGAAGCACTTGGGGTAAAAGCGGTCGCCTCTTTAAAAGACATAAAAGAGCCTGTTGATATCGTCAATGTCTTTAGACGTTCTGAGTTTTTGCCTGAGGTGGCGAAAGAATTTCTTGAAATAGACGCACCTGTTTTTTGGGCGCAGCAAGGCGTATATCATGAAGAGGCAAAAAGGCTGATTGAGGAAAATGGCAAGGTCGCCATCATGGACTTATGTATCAAAGTGGCTCATGCGATGACAAAAACTCATTAAATCGTCAAAAATCCTTGGTTTTTCAAGGATTTTTGCTTTTTTGTTGCAGAAATATATTTGCGATTCTAGAAGAAAGCGATAAAATAAGGCGACAGGGACCTATCGGTGACCTTGCATATCGAGAAAAAGAGCGATAAGATAAATATAGAACATTTGTTCTGTTTTGCTAAAACCATCATATGATTGCATTTGGCTTATGAAACAGTCTTGTTTATAATGGACTTCTAGTTCTGATTGCAGAATGTAGAACATTCTCATAACCGTGCAAAAGAGCATGTATCGCTGAATCACACATGCATGGTGATGATGCAGCTTATTAAAGTGGACAGTAATGAGCAGCATGATCATCATTAAAATCTAGAGAGATCATTGATGATTAGCCGGTTATGTTTGTTAGTGAAAGGGGATTAAGCATTTGGTTAAAAAGCAGCAAGTAGATTATAACGATGATTCTATTCAGGTGCTAGAGGGGCTTGAAGCGGTCCGTAAACGCCCAGGGATGTATATTGGATCGACGGATTCACGCGGTCTTCATCACCTTGTCTATGAGATTGTAGACAACTCTGTCGATGAAGTGCTCGCTGGCCATGGAGATCATATCATTGTCAAAATACATAAAGATAACAGCATTTCCGTCCAAGATAAAGGGCGCGGAATGCCTACTGGTATGCATAAGCTTGGAAAACCGACACCAGAAATCATTTTAACGGTCCTGCACGCAGGCGGAAAATTTGGTCAAGGTGGTTATAAAACAAGTGGTGGACTTCACGGGGTTGGGGCGTCCGTTGTGAACGCACTTTCAGAGTGGCTCACCGTGACGATAGAACGCGATGGATTTATTTATCACCAGCGCTTTGAACATGGCGGAAAGCCAGTCACATCACTTGAAAAAATCGGGAAAACGAAAAAGACCGGTACACTGATTCATTTTAAGCCAGATCCAACGATGTTCAGTGTCACCACCTATAATTTTGATACATTATCAGAGCGTTTAAGAGAATCAGCCTTTTTATTAAAAGGGCTAAAAATAGAGCTGATTGATGAGCGCCATGATGTGCAGGAAACCTTTTATTATGAGACAGGTATTGAAGCGTTCGTTGCTTATTTAAACGAGGAAAAGGATGTACTTAGTGAAGTCGTTTCGTTTGAAGGCGAACATCAGTCCATTGAAGTCGATTTTGCCTTTCAATTTAACGACGGATATTCAGAAAATATTTTGTCGTTCGTCAATAACGTAAGAACCAAAGATGGCGGTACGCATGAGTCTGGTGCAAAAACGGCCATGACGAGAGCCTTTAATGAATATGCACGCAAAGTGACCCTTTTAAAAGAAAAAGACAAAAATTTAGAAGGTACAGATATTCGTGAAGGCCTGTCAGCTGTTATTTCTGTCAGAATTCCTGAAGAACTTCTTCAATTTGAAGGACAAACAAAAGGAAAGCTTGGAACGAGTGAGGCAAGGTCAGCTGTTGATGCCGTGATTTCTGAAAAATTGGCTTATTTTCTTGAAGAAAACCGCGAAACGGCGACACTGCTTGTGAAAAAAGCGATTAAAGCGCAGCAGGCAAGAGAAGCGGCTAGAAAAGCAAGAGAAGAAGCAAGGAGCGGCAAGAAACGGAAAAAATCTGAAGCAACACTCAGCGGAAAATTAACACCTGCTCAATCTAGAAACCCGGCAAGAAATGAACTGTATCTAGTAGAGGGCGACTCTGCTGGTGGATCAGCCAAGCAAGGACGTGATCGAAAATTCCAAGCGGTGCTACCGCTTCGAGGAAAGGTCATTAATACAGAGAAAGCAAAGCTTGCGGATATTTTCAAAAACGAAGAAATCAACACCATTATCCATGCCATTGGCGGCGGGGTTGGTGTCGATTTTAATGTAGAAGACATCAATTATGACAAAATTGTCATCATGACAGATGCTGATACAGATGGCGCGCATATTCAGGTTCTATTGCTTACATTCTTCTACCGCTATATGAAGCCGCTGATTGAGCATGGCAAAGTATTCATTGCCCTTCCGCCTTTATATAAAGTTAGCAAAGGCTCAGGGAAGAAAGAAGTCATTGAATATGCTTGGTCTGATGAAGAAATGGATGACGTGTTAAAGAAAGTTGGAAAAGGATATACGATTCAACGCTATAAAGGTTTAGGTGAAATGAATGCCGACCAGCTATGGGAAACGACAATGAATCCAGAGTCGAGAACGCTTGTCAGGGTGAAGATCGATGATGCTGCACGGGTGGAGCGCCGCGTCACGACACTGATGGGTGACAAAGTAGAACCACGCCGTAAATGGATTGAAAAGAATGTCGCCTTTGGACTTGATGAGGAAAGCAACATTCTTGAAAATGAAAACTTGTCGCTAGCTGAGGAGGTTTAAACATGGCACAACAAGAACGATTTCATGATTTACCGTTAGAAGAAGTGATTGGGGACCGTTTTGGTCGCTATAGTAAATATATTATCCAAGATCGTGCACTTCCAGATGCACGTGATGGATTAAAGCCTGTACAACGAAGAATTTTATATGCAATGTATGCGGAAGGAAATACACAAGATAAAAACTTCCGTAAAGCTGCCAAAACAGTCGGTAACGTAATTGGTAACTATCATCCGCATGGTGATTCTTCTGTTTATGAAGCAATGGTGAGAATGAGCCAGGATTGGAAAGTGCGAAATGTGCTGATTGAGATGCATGGAAATAACGGGAGTATCGACGGAGATCCTCCTGCTGCCATGCGTTATACGGAAGCAAGGCTTTCTGCAATTGCATCAGAGCTTTTAAAAGACCTCGACAAGGAGACAGTCGAATTTGTCGCGAACTTTGATGATACAAGCAAAGAGCCTGTTGTCTTACCAGCGATGTTTCCCAACCTTCTTGTGAACGGGTCAACAGGGATTTCAGCCGGTTATGCGACTGATATTCCGCCGCACCACCTAGGAGAAGTGATTGATGGCGTGATTAAGCGAATTGAACAGCCGCATTGTACGGTTGAAGATTTAATGACAGTCATCAAAGGGCCAGATTTCCCAACAGGCGGGATCATTCAAGGTGTGGATGGTATTAAGAAGGCATATGAAACAGGAAAAGGAAAGATTATGATTCGCGGAAAAGCGGAGATTGAAACCATCCGCGGTGGACGCCAGCAAATCGTGATCACAGAAATTCCTTATGAAGTGAATAAGGCCAATCTTGTCAAAAAGATGGACGAGTTCCGCATTGAAAGAAAAGTAGAAGGGATTTCTGAAGTTCGGGATGAGACGGACCGTACCGGCCTTCGGATTGTTGTAGAGCTGAAAAAAGAAGCGGATGCGAATGGTGTCTTGAATTTCTTATATAAAAATTCTGATCTGCAAATCCCATATAACTTTAATATGGTCGCGATACATAACAGAAGACCGACTTTAATGACGCTTACAACTGTACTAGACGCTTACATTGCTCATCAAAAAGAAGTGGTGACGAACCGCTCAGCATACGAGCTTCGAAAAGCAAAAGAACGTCATCATATTGTAGATGGATTAATTAAAGCTCTTTCCATTTTAGATGAAGTCATTGCGACGATTCGTTCGTCTAATGATAAGCGTGATGCGAAAAACAATTTGATGGAGAAATATGATTTTACAGAAGCTCAATCAGAAGCGATTGTTTCTCTCCAGTTATATCGTTTAACAAATACAGATATCACTCAACTAAGAGACGAAGCAAGAGAGCTTGACGTGCGAATTGCAGAGCTTGAAGACATTTTAGCGAATGAGAAGAAGCTGTTTAAAGTCATTACGAACAACTTGAAGAAGTTGAAAAAGACGTATGCTGATGAAAGACGATCCGTCATTGAGGAAAAAATTGAAGAAATTAAGATTAACCTTGAAGTGATGATCGCATCAGAGGACGTGTACGTCACAGTCACAAAAGATGGATACATCAAACGGACAAGCCAGCGTTCCTATGCTGCATCAAACGGTAAGGACTTCGGTATGAAGGATACAGACCGACTGATTCACCAGTTTGAAATGAATACAACAGATGTTCTTCTGCTATTTACGAATAGAGGGAGCTACATTTACTGTCCAGTTCATCAGTTGCCAGATATACGCTGGAAAGACATGGGGCAGCACATTACGAATATTATTTCGATTGATCGCGATGAAACCATTCAAAAAGCGATCCCAATTAAAGAATTCGATGAATCATCGTATCTCCTGTTCTTTACAAAAGGCGGTATGGTGAAGAAAACAGAGCTTCTCCAATATAAAGCGCAGCGTTATTCAAAACCGCTTGTCGCCTTGAATTTAAAAGGTGATGATGAACTTGTAGATGTTCATGTCACAACAGGTCAGCAAGAATTGTTTATTGCAACGAAAAATGGCTATGGATTATGGTTTGATGAAGAAGAAGTGAGTGTGGTCGGTCCGAGAGCGGCTGGTGTGAAAGGCATCAATTTGAAGGACGGAGACGAGGTGGTCTCTGGACAAATCATTGATCCGAAGAACAATGTGCTTGTTCTTACGACACAAAGAGGTGCTGTGAAGCGGATGAACCTCTCTGAATTTGATAAGACATCAAGAGCAAAACGTGGAGTGATCATGCTAAGAGAATTAAAGAAAAATCCTCACAGAATTGTTGCTGTGATTGCTGCTTCACTGCACGATACACTTGAGATTGATACGGAAAAGGGTGCCACGATCCCGCTCGATATTTCCACACTAAGGGCAAATGATCGTTATAGCAATGGATCGTTTATTTTAGATGAGGAAGAGCAGGGAGAAGTAACTCAAGTTCTTTTATCACCTGCTGCATCTGACCAAGATGACAATAAATAAGCAAAACGAAAACCCCCTGCCTTACGCAGGGGGTTTTTTATATTGAGGTCAATTTAACTCTCGTGATTGCCAAACATGCTTGTGATGGCATGCACTACTTCAATTCCTTGGTAAACGAAAAGAGAAAGTGAAGTGACAGAGAATAGACCTAGAATGAATACTCTTAAGAAAAATAACATCGTGTAAAACCTCCCAATTTTTGTTTGATTTAAATGGTTGGGTTAACACGAGCTACTCGGAAATTCGAAGACTGGTAGAACACTGCAAGTAAATGCTTCTTTTTCCGGTCAAATCGATCAGTATAAGTGATGCGTGCAAATCCAGCTGCCATACTGCCAATGACTAGCAGTGCTGTAAATGCCGCAAATACTGCGTTCACATGTTTTTGTTTCTTTTCATCGCCTGCTGTCTGAACGATTTTCATTTCATGTGATTCTTGATCAGCAACCACCTTTGCATGATGGTATACCTGAACGGAATGAGGCATTGAGAACAAATGAAAACTTGCAAGTGCTATGAATAAGACTGCTAATTTTAAAAGCATATTTTTTTTCATTTTTCTCACCCCTTCCTGTTTATTTTCATGATCTTACCACGTTTTCAGTTATTTGAAAAGTCTTATTTTTTTACTTTCCCTCTTTAAAAAAGCGATAAACATCAAGACATCTATAGGACTGTTTCACTTCATGAAAGGTTTCAATTTTATTTATTAAATTTAAAAAAGTACCGAGATCAAAGATCTGGCACTTTTCAAAAAGAATGTATTGATGTCGGTTTTGCAACAGCTTTTGTAAAGATTCCTGCAATACAAATGGCAAACAGAACAAAAATAAACGCATGAAGCAGACCGACTTGATTGGCGAGCAGTCCTAAAACAGGGGGCCCTGATAGAGAGGCTGTATACCCAGATAAAGTGACGATACTGACACGTTTGACAGCATAGCGGCTATCATCACCAGCTGCTGAAATGGTCAGCGGGAAGCCTAAGGACGCGCCAAGTCCCCATAAAAAGATAGATATCATACACACGACGAGTGAAATCTTTAAAATCACCAAGAATAGTCCGGCGGCAGCAGATAAGATCGCGACTCTTAGCAACAGCACCCTGCCAAAGCGATCAATGAAACGTCCGCTCAGTAATCTGCCACTAATCATCCCGCACAAAAATAATGCATAGATGACCGTACTCATTGAATGAGAAACCTGATAGCCATCAACCATTGCTAGTGGAATCCAATCATTTGCAGAACCTTCTACAAATGCGAGACATAAGGCAATCATCGCTAATGAGATCGTCCGTTTGTTCAGCCATGATGTTTGAGAAGCCTCAACTGATTCTGTCTGCGTCTTATCCGGATCTTTTCCTGTCCCGTGCGGAATAAACCGTGTACAAATCAGGATGCTGAGAAAGAAAAGGAGTGCAATGGTGAGAAGGTGAATGAGGACAGACACACCTAAATAAATAAAGAGAATTCCGGCACCTGCACCAATTAACGTTCCAATACTGAAAGAAGCATGCAAAATCGGCAGGATCGTTCTCTTGATCTGATACTCAATCTCCGTTCCTTCTAAGTTCATGGCTACATTGCACATGCCTGAGCCTGAACCAAAAAGAAAAAGACCAGCAGTGACAATCAGCGTAGAAGAGAGGGCGGCGCCGATTGCAAGGGTTGAGAATCCAATAAACATCAAAAAAGCGCTGACCACAATCGCCACTCGGCCGCCTTTTTTGCGAACGAATACATTGGAAAGAATCAGCCCGACAATGGAACCTACAGATAAGCCGAGTAAAATGAGTCCCATTGTGCCTGTATCTGCTTGTAATAAATCTCTCACTTCTGGTGTTCTTGAAAACCAAGTGGAGATGGATATCCCAGACATCGTAAAAATAACAATAATCGCTTTATACCACTTTAATTTCATCTAATCCCTCATATCTATGTAGTCATACAGAACAAATCTACTCGATTATAAAGGAGACTTCTTGATTCGTAAATAACATGAGGGAGGATCATCATGAAGAAAATATTCCAACTTCATCATTCTTTGATAGAATAAAGACAAAAGGGGCGATACATATGTCATATCGAATAGGTATTTTAAAGGGAGACGGGATTGGACCGGAAATTGTTGATTCTAGTATGCGTATTTTAAAGACAGCGTTGTCACAGTTCAATGAACCATTTGTGGAATTTGTAGAGTGTCCTATCGGTGCTGAAGCCATTCATTCTCATCAAGATCCAGTGCCAGCTTCTACTATAGCCGCCTTGAAAAAATGCCATGGCTGGATATTAGGACCTCATGATTCAGCTTCATATCCTGATCAATTGAAAGAAAGAAGAAATCCAAGTGGAGAACTGCGTCATACATTTGATTTATTTGCAAATATTCGTCCATCGCAATCGCTGCCAGGTGTGAAAAGCGTTGCTAGTGGCGTCGATCTGGTCATTTTTCGAGAAAATACAGAAGGCTTTTATCCAGACCGGAATATGTATCAGGGGACAGGAGAGTGGATGATTACACCAGATGTCGCCATATCTACAGGTGTGTTTACAAAAAAAGCAATTACCCGTATTGCCCACGCAGCCTTTCAACGTGCAGTGGAGAGGAGGGGGAAAGTCACCATTGTTCATAAAGCGAACGTGATCAAATTAGGATCTGGCTTGTTTTTACGAACATGTCAAGAGGTAGCGAAAGCATATCCACAAGTGGAGGTTGAGGATATTCATATTGATGCGATGGCTGCTCATTTAGTGAGACGTGCAGGTGATTTTGATGTGATTGTGACAGAAAATATGTTTGGCGACATTTTATCTGATCTTGCAGGGGAACTAGTCGGCAGTTTAGGAATGGCACCCTCATTAAATTGCAACGAAAATCAAGCGATGGCACAGGCGGCACATGGTTCAGCACCTGATATAGCTGGTCAAAATACCGCCAATCCAATGGGCATGATTCTTTCTACAGTGATGCTTTGTAACTGGCTGCATGTGAAATATCAAGATGAAAGATTAAAACAGACAGCCAGTCTGATCGAACATACTCTTGATGAGACCTTAAAAAAGAACTTGAAAACGAAGGATTTAGGAGGAAATGAGACGACAACACAATTCACCGAGGCATTCATTCAAACGATGAATGAATTTTCAACAAAAGGGAGATGAACATGAAAACAGAAAAAGAAAAGATGATCAAGGGAGAATACTATCATCCAAATGACCACACATTGATGGCAGATCGAGCAAAAGCGCGACAATTGACATTTGCCTATCAGCAAACAAATGAGCCATCACAGAGAAAGGCCATTTTAAAGGAGCTTTTAGGCGCTTGCGGAGAAGATGTGGTGTTTGAAGGCAGAATACAATGTGATTATGGATACAATATCGAGATCGGTGAGCATTTTTTTGCAAATTTTGATGCTGTGTTATTAGATGTTTGCAAGATTACAATTGGAGATCATTGTTTGTTAGGTCCGAATGTACATATATATACAGCTGGACATCCGTTAAATCCAGAAGAACGTCAAACAGGTATTGAATTCGGCAAACCAGTCACAATTGGACATCATGTATGGATTGGCGGCGGCGCCATTATCAATCCAGGTGTGACAGTCGGAGATCATGCTGTCATTGCATCAGGAGCCGTTGTGACAAAAGATGTTCAGGCAAATGTGATTGTTGGCGGGAATCCCGCAAAAATCTTAAAACATTTAGAGGAATGAAAATCTGACGAATCAACCGTTGGATTTTCATTTTTTGTTTTTATCTCAATAAGATAAGTATACTTAATAATGAGACAAAGAAAATTCAATTATTGTTTAACTTCCTAGAATATATATTATGTAAACTAGATATTAATTAATGCAAAAAAGAGAACCTTTGACTTGATCCTCTTTATTATTAGATTTTATATTCAATTGACTCAAAAGCAGCATTATTTTCCAGTCTCAGCAAACTGTTTCAAAAATAGGTCATAAAGGTTTTTGGGGTAATTCCATTATTTGAATCTCCATCCCCCATGAAGTTGTGATATAGAAAAATCCAAGAGGGCTCAGCTCTCTAACTTTAACATCAGACTGTTCTGCAAAATATTTTAAAGCCTCTTCTATATTGGTAACTGTAATAGCTAGATGGGCTACACCGATATCACTGGGTTTTAGGTGAACATTCTGTTGATCTGGCGTCGACCATTGAACCAGTTCAATCTTTCTACCGCCATATTGCAAAAATGCCGCCCCTTCTACAATTGACTGTTCGTGAACCCCAAAGTATCTTTTTAAACTATCGTCCTCAAACTGCATCCGTCCTGGCCGGAACAAGACTTCAAAACCCAAAATATGAGTGAAGAATTCAACTGCTACTTCGATATCGGGTACTACAAATCCTGAATGCTCGATTGTGCCTTGGAAAATTGTATTTTTCATATCGCTAAACCCCTTTGATTTTTTGGAAGTAAATGATTCATAATAAAGTGGTATTTAAAGCAGCTATATCACACGAGCACCAATTAGGTTCAATACAAGTCAACTGATGTTGGCACTACTGCAAGATTTAGAACAACAATACCTGAGCCTTGAAATACTATAATATTCTTTTGTGATTTCTGAATCTTTTTTGAATATTCATTAAGATTTACATGTTCCATCTGAACAATCATCATCGAGCGACGACTCTAATTTATGCTCTTCAACCTTACGATTCGCGTACTCTTCTTTCCATACCTGTTGTAATGTTTCTAAAAATACTTCACTAGGCTGTGCTCCTGAGATGACATATTTATCATTCACAACGTAAAAGGGAACGCCCTGAATCCCAATTTTTAATCCCTCGGCTCTATCAGCTGCGATATTCTCGCTATATTGATCATTTGATAAAACATCCATAGCTTCGTTGCCATCAAGCCCTATTTCACTTGTAAGTTGAGCAAGTGTTGCGTGATCACCGATATCTAGTGAATCCGTGAAATGAGCTTTCAAAATACGCTCCATAAACTCCCGAATCTTCCCTTTCTCTTTTGCATAATAAGAAAGACGAAGTGCATCATATGAATTTGTAGGAATCATTGTATCAAATTGATAATCTAACCCAACCTCTTTTGCTTTCTGTTTCAATTGATTGTTCAGTACTTTTGCTTTTTCATATGGGACACCATGCTTAGAGGATAATACTTGATGGATATCCATTCCTGTATTTTTTTTCGCATATGGATCTAATTGAAAATGTCGAAATACGACTTCTACCTCTTCTTTATGTTCAAACTGTTCTAACCCTATTTCAAATTGACGTTTGCCAATATAACAAAACGGGCAAACAAAATCAGACCAAATTTCTACTTTCATCATATGTTCCCCCTTTATGATTTTGATGAATGTATTTTGTCTATTCTTCTTTATTACGCTTTTGAACGTGCGAGGTGGGATGATGTTAATTAAAATCTTTTTAACTAATCCCACCAATGCTTTTTTTAAAACGTTCGTGCTACCTCTTTTGCTTTTTCAATTGTTGAAGTAACAATTTCTTCTTCTTTAGTTGGATCATAGTCAATACCTTCAACAAAAATCGTTGGTTCCACTTCAATTCCAACAAACTTCAGCGCACCTCTTACGTAAGAATCAGAATGTTCCATTCCAATTGCCTGCGAATAAAATCCTCCCATACCATGAATATGGATTGCTTTTTTCCCTTTCATCAATCCTTCTGGACCTTCTGATGTATATTTAAACGTTTTTCCAGCACTCATGATGGTATCAAAATAGGCTTTTAATAAAGGTTGGATTCCTAAATTCCACATTGAAGACTGAATGATGTATTTATCTGCTTCCATAAATTGCTTTGTGAATGCATTCACTGCTTCTATTTTTTGTGCTTCAACATCTGTTAGCACTTCCCCACTTCTTAACTTCTTTTGTCCAGTTAAAAAATCAGCATCGATTAATGGCACATTTGCATAATAGACATCTACTTCTATTATTTCATCTGTTGGATTTACTTCCTTATATTCATTGATAAATGCTCTAGCAACTTGCGTACTTCTTGATTGTTCCTCACTTTGAGGTGTTCCTTTAACAAATAATACTTTTGACATGATCATTTCCCCTTTATGATTTTGATTTTGAATACTTATAAAAAGAATTCACACGCAATATTTTGGTATGACTCTAAATGATTCCTATAATTTCTGCTGAATCAACAACCTCATACAAAAAGCTCATTTAATGATTATAAACAATGGGCATTTTTCCGATTAATTGGGGTTGCCTAGCAGCGTCATACATGAGTTTAGCGACATTTTCCCTAGATACGGACATTTTAGCTGGCTGATCGCCGAATGAATAACCGTAAGATTGCCCGTTGTATTTGATATTAGGATTAATGATTCGAACGACTGTCCAATCCAGGTTCGATTGTTTAATCAGTTCTCCTATCTTCTTCATTTCGGCATAACCATTTGGCATGAGAAGTTTAGGCAATATTCTTGGCAATATCGTCGATAAGCTTTTCTTATCGTCTTCAGATTGCAAGGCTGGCGTCGCGAGTGTAATCAACCTTTTTTTGGTGAATTTCTTCATCGCTTTGACAATTCGGTTATGTCCGTCGGCGATCGGTGTACCTTTTTGTTTTCGAGACAAATCAATGCCGGGACCTAAGGTGCTTATCACGACATCAGCTTCTGAAACTGCCGTTTCAATAGCTGAAGTGTTCGTTAGTTCACCCGTTACAATGCGTAAATTCGAATGCTTTTGCTTGATTTTCTCAGGGTTTCTAACATATACCGTAACGAAATCTCCGTTTTCTAATGCAAACTGTGTTAAAAGTTGACCGATTGCACCAGTTGCCCCAAAAATAGTGATATTCATGGTCGTCTATCTCCTTTTGTTATTCAGAATGATCACAATGATTTCCTTGATCAAAAATCTTTCGTGATAACATGTGTTATTTAAGCAACGCGCGTTGTATAATTGATGATAAGATGAAAAAGAATAATAAACAATAATCAAAATAGCCAATATGTAGTTTACGCAACACTTCTATATGTATTGTCGTTTTTAGACAAGATGATGAACCCTAAAAGGAGAAGAAAAAATGATTATGCCAAAAAAAGATCCGAGAATCCTTCGTACAAGACAGTTGATTGTAGACTCTTTTCTTTCGTTAGCTAGTGAAAAAGATTTCAACCATATAACGGTACGTGATATCACAGAAAAGGCTACTATTAACCGGGCTACATTTTATGCGCACTTTGACGATAAATTTGATTTGTTACATTCTACAATCACCAATACATTTACAGACAAATTGAAAAAAAGACTCAATGATCACGATGGATTCAATGAAAAAGTCATTGCAAATATTTTTCTAGCCATGTGTGATCACCATAAAGAGATAAGCGACCTATGTCCCAAAGGTTATCATTCTTTAGGAACTATTATCGAAAGTAAAATTAAAGAGGAGTTACAGAAACTAATAGCTGATCTTATGCTAAAAGGAACTAACAACATCATCGAATTAGAGGATAAACAAATGGTAACAACCCTATCTACTATGCTAAGTTGGGGGATATACGGAGCTGCATACACATGGAATAAGGATGGAAGACTTATTTCATCAGAAGAGCTAGTGACTAAGACCCTGCCTATCTTTAGAAATGGTATGAGTCAGTATTATTTTTAATGAAAATGATGTTAACAATCTGCTTGAGCCGGCAGTGCTATAAAAAATATTAAAAAAACACAGAAATGGTATGGATTTAAATAATGGGGTATTTGGAGGAGTGCAAGAGGTCAATTAGGCAGGCTCGATTTGTTGTTGCTTAAATGACTGGTGATAAAGAGTCTGCTGAAACGTGTAGCACTAAAGTTATAAAGCTTTACTTTAAATAGTGGGATTCTTATACGGCTATTGTATATCAGATCATACAATGGATCTACATTTACCTTCTTGTACAAGTCTATCCTTTTGTTTTTCAAAACTTCTACGACCTTCTCAATAAATTAAATCGGTCGTAGAAGATGGGCCTTATTTGTTGTACTGTAAATCAAATATTCTGGGATATTTCTTTTAAAAATTGCTTTCTCTTTTCATCTGTTGTTAAGTTCACTCTAGAAAAATGAATCCATTTCGTGGATTCATTTTTCAATCCCAAATCAGCTAGCGTTCTGTTAATAAAAACGCTTTGAATGGCATTTCCAGCTTCCGATTCAATATAATCCTTATCTGTTGTAGATGTTGAGATCACGGTTGTTTTTTTTATATTTGTCAATAAACCTTTCAAAGCACCAGTGTGTTGATCTTCCGTAAATGCGAAACCCCTTAACATCACTTTATCAATAAATCCTTTTAACATAGCAGGTAGATCCCACCACCAGACTGGGAATATAAATACCAATTCTGTTGACTGTTTTAATTTTTCTTGATAATCCTTCACTAATGAATAAGGCGTTTCTCCTTTATGAAAATGCTTTAATTCTTCAGCTGTAAAAACAGGATTAAATCCATCTTTATATAAATCGATTACTTGAAACGGTTCTCTCTTTGTTTCTAATTTTTCTGTTATGGAAGTCAAAATGGCATGATTATAGCTTCCATCCCAAGGATGTGCATAGACAATCGTTTTCATTATTCATTCACCCTTTTTCTGAGTTTTGCATCATTTTTTGATGTACATTGATTTTATTGTGTGCTATAACATACTACAAGTACGGTAATCAAAGTGCGATACTAACCCAAAGGAGAGTATAAAATGAATGAGGAGTCCTTCCAGACGAAAGCTGAGCTAAAAGATACTGGTTTTGGGTATACTTTGTCATTAATTGGTGGGAAATATAAAATGCCAGTTCTGTATGCTTTATATTCAAACGATGGTCCTGTTCGCTATAATCAGCTGAAACGTCAGCTCGGAACGATTTCTTTTAAAACATTAACCAATACACTAAAAGAGCTTGAAGCGGATCACTTAATTCATCGTAAAGAATATCCCCAAGTGCCTCCAAAAGTAGAATATAGTTTATCTGAAAAGGGTTTATCACTGATGCCTGTATTAGATGAGATATGTTATTGGGGAGAGGAACAAATGAAAAATAATTAGGTAGAGTGGAAAGAAAGCTACTACGGTTTAAACACGCTTTCTAAAGTAGCTTTCTTCTCATCTTATATCAATCCGATTGGCTCATTTTGTTGATGCGCTAACTCCATTCCTTCTGCCAGATAGAGAGCGTTCTTTTTATCTATATCATCATCAGGCCAATTGTGAATCAGTTGACGTAATCTAACTGCAACGGTCTTACAAACATCTTTCTACCAGAGTCCTAAGGTTATTTTGATTTAATCCCTGCCCCACAAAGAGGTATGATAATGGTTTCTTCTGATTCCTTTTGATATTTCATGTAGCCAGCAAAATTGATGGCAGATGTCACTTCGACATAAAATCCTTTCTGACTCAGTTTAGAGCGTGCATGTATAATTTCTTCTTCTTCAATATCAATAAACGTACCATTCGTCTTGTATACAGCTTCTAAAATTTGTTTGGAGCGAGCCGGGGCAGCAATAGCGATCCCTTCTGCTACGGTCCCTTTATTTGTGACAGGTGATGCTGATTCTTCTTCATTTTGATAGGCTTTCACAAGGGGTGCGCAGTTTTTCGCTTGTACAGCAACAATTTTCGGTATTTTATGAATGAGACCATTTTCGAATAACTCTCTAAAGCCATAATATGCACCGAGCAGCAGAGTGCCGTTTCCAACCGGAATGATTAAAGCATCCGGTGCTCCTTTTAGTTGCTCATAGATTTCATAGGCGTATGTTTTTGTACCTTCGAAAAAATAAGGGTTATAGACATGGCTTGCATAAAAAACGTTTTCCTCGTCTACTGCCTTTTGGGCCGCAGCTGCAATGTCCTCTCGTGTACCATGAATTTCTTTAATCGTTGCTCCGTGGGCTTTTATTTGAGCGACTTTTTTAGGTGATGTTTGATCACTTAGATAGATGTCACAGGCAATACCACAACGCGCAGCATACGCAGCAATTGCCGTTCCTGCATTCCCGCTGCTATCAGCAATGACTTTTGTTACCCCTAATTCCTTAGCTTTTGTCATTAACACAGCTGCTCCACGGTCTTTAAATGATAGTGTCGGCATCATATAATCAACTTTTACATAAGTGTTTGGCTCATTAGGATCTAGAACGATTAAAGGAGATTGGCCCTCGCCCATTGTCACAGTTTCCCACGTCTTAGAATCTTTTGGAAATGGCATGGTTTCAACATAACGCCATAATGAATTTGGATAGTGATCCCAAGCTGCGACGTCTATTTTCGGGGTATCTTTCACTAGATTTAATACTCCACCACAATCACATTTCCATAGAGTTGGTGTCATCTCATATTTTTCCCCGCAATGGTTACAACTTAATTGATTCATTCTTCATCTGCCCCTTTGAATATTTTTTTATACAAAATATAATTTTTTATATAGGGTGGTCAAAAAAATATTCTAAATATATGCAATGGCATCCATTTCAATTTTGAAACCAAAATGTAATTCATTCGTTGGTACAATCGTACGTGCTGGTTTATGTTCACCGAAAAATTCGGTATAAACCGCATCTACTTTGTCCCATAATTCAATATCTGAAATGTATAATGTCATGCGCAAAATCTTTTCTTTTTGACTTCCAGCAGCCTCGACAATCATCTCTACATTCTTAAGCGCTTGTAATGTCTCTTTTTCAATGGGGCCGAACTCTTTTTCTGTCGTTTCAGGATTGATGGCAAATTGTCCTGACACATAGACCGTGTTTTGATGAATGGTTGCGAATGCATAGTGTCCGTTTGATTTTAGATTTCCTACCTCGAGTATGCTTTCCATTTTGACACTCCTTACCTCGATTTATTTTTGATTTCATCCAAATAGCTATAGACGGTTACTTTGGAAATACCTAACATAGATGCGACCTTCTCAACAGATCCTTTCATTAAAAAAATGCCCTTTTCATCCATAAATTTGATTAGTTCAATTTTTTCATGACGTTTCATGACTGGGTGAACACTGTTTTGAATGATTTGTTGAATCAATTGATCTACTATTTCTTCCACATTTTCAAGATCATCATTTGATGTTGTTTCTTTCTCTTGAGCTTCCACCTGTGTAGTAAGAAAAGTATCCATAAATTGCTGCATTTGATTCAGTGCTTCAACATCAAAATTGATACAGAAAGCACCGATCACTTTTTGCTTTGAATCACGTATTAATGAAGTCGAAGAACGAATCGTACGCTTATCTTCTGTTACAAATGTATAACCAGCCAGATAATCTTCTTTAAAATCTTCTGATTGTAATACAGTCTTGACTAGATGATCAAATGATTGGCCGATTTCTCTTCCTGTCACATGGTTATTTACTGTAAACATGACAGATGCTTGAGGATTCGTTAAATCATGAATCACCACTTCACAATTTGGTCCAAACATTTTTGCAGTAGATTTTGCTAAAGGAATATAACTCTCTAATAACTTTTTAATATGTTCCATGCCTAAGCACCTCATTTTTTTATTCCACTAGATTATATAATTTTTTATATATAAAAACAATATATAGATTTATTTATATATTGTAATGCTTACAAGGTCACAAATATGAAAATCACCATATAAAAAAAGCAGCCATTGACTGCTTTTTGCTTATGCTCCTTTCTAATTGTCTTCCTGCTGGATTCCATACAAAATGACGTCAATTCCCCATCGGAACCGTTCCATTGATACGGTATCACCTGCAAACATTTCTTCTTTTACACGATGAATGAAAGGAAACTGCGTTTTGTTTGCTTGAAGAAATGCTTTTTTTGTGTCTGAAATCTGTGAAGAGCCTTGTTTCTTCCAAGAGACCTTTTCGTAAGCTACAGAAGATACGTATAACAGCAATAGGTCTACTCCCCATGCTGCAGATGTAGATTTGATCCCGCCTTCATGCAATGCAGCGAGAATACGTTCGGTCAACTGAAGAAAGTTCGTTCCTTGTGGAATGGTGGAAAGAGAAATTTCAGCGAGACCCGGTTTTTCGAATAGCAGTAGGAAATAAGTATGCAATATGTCGAATAACTGTTCTTTCCATGTGCTATCCTTTGAATCTGGATAAACCATTTGTCCGAGACCATAATCCAATACGTAAGCACTGAGTTCTTGAACATTGTTCACGTAGACATACAAGGATGCAGGTCCCGTATCCAATGCTTTAGCCACCTTACGCATACTCATGCCCTCTATTCCTTGCTCCTTAAGAAGCTCATAGGCCGTTTTCACAATAAGCTCACGGCTTAAGGGTTCTTTAGCCGGCCGAGACCGGCGACTGATCATACGACGATTTGAATTGTTCATACTCTCTTTATAACATGTCAAAGTAAAATAGTAAATTGAGCATCAATCATCATCCTTTTGAAAAGAATTCATCATATCTGCAAGCTTGACCGCAGCGTCTTTTGAAAAACACAGTTTTAAACTATTCTCCGATTCATGCGCTTTTTCCGATGAATATTCATACATCATGTCTTCGTATTCTTCAATCGCCTTTTCAATATGATGAGGATGTCGGACAATAGCAAGTGCTAGCTCCCTTGCATCAAACATCGCCATGTTCACACCCTCGCCTGCGAATGGTGACATGACGTGAGCTGCATCACCGATAAGCGTTACTCCTTTATGACGATTCCATTTAAAACTGGTAGGAAGCGTATAGATCCGCCTTGGAATGATGGCATCTTCTGCATAACGAATATAGTTTTTCAGCTGATCATCCCAATCACTAAATAACGCTAATAATTGTTCTTTTGCTTCTTTCGCTTGATGAAACGGTATGCCACAAGTCTCGATCCAATTGCGTTCTACCATGAAGCTTGCGTACACTTTGATTCGGCCATCTCCGTTTAACTGCCCAATCAGTCCTTTGTGGTCTGCCAAAGCAAACATCTTACCTCGTTTATTAAATTCAGCTAAATCAGGGTGGTTCTCCTCTACGCTTATGACATTCAGTTCTAGCATCGTGAGCCCAGAGTATTCAATCTCAATATCTGTTAACAGAGGACGCACACGAGAAAAAGCACCATCAGCCCCAATCAAAAGGTCAACTGTTTCGACAACTCCGTTTTCAAAATGAAGCTCGGTCATACCACTTTCTAATGAAACGCATCTTTCTAGTTTATATCCATATTTGATGGTTTCAGAATCAATTTGTTCTAATAGTAGTTCACATAACACACCACGATCAATTTCCGGGCGAGTACCTTTTTGATCTGATTCCGTTTCTTCATCTAAATAAATTCTTCCTGATTTATCAAGTAATCGGAAATCTTCCCCTTCATAGCGGGCATTCCTTTGAAATTTCTCATAAACTCCTGCTTCTTTTAAGGCTTTTTGACCTGTTTCTTCGTGAATATCTAGTGAGCCCCCTCGTTCAAGGCTCTTGTCATGCATCTCCCGTTCATAAATGGTTGTTTGTATACCGTAATTTTGCAAAATTAAGGCAAGTGTTAGTCCCCCAGGTCCTCCTCCAATGATAGCGATTTGCTTTTGATTCTTAGATAATGACGTCATCTTCTGCATCTCCTCATCCCTTTGTGGAAAGCGTTTTAAATTTCATTTCATTTATATTATAACGAACAACGTTCGTAAAGAACAGTGTTCGTTTAAAATTGTTTGTTGTACGATTGTGTTTTCATGAAAAAAAACAATCTCCTACCATCATATGATACACTCCATTAAGGACGGTTAAAGGTTGTCGAATCATAACAATGATACTTAGATCAGTAGGTCTCCATTGTTCTCACTCTAAGTGTAAGAGGTGTTTCTATGAATAAATTATTGGCCATGTTGATATTAGGATTGAGCTTTAGTGGTGCTGCGCTCATTCTTTCAGTCCCTTTGTTATTCAAACCGAAACCAGAACAATTTGAGCTGGTGTTTGCTGCTGGATCAGCGGGCGCTTTCGCAGTATTCGCTGTCTCATGCCTAGTTCTTCGAAAACGATTCAATCGCTAAAAAACCTAAACAAATACCCATTGTTTATGACGGTGGATTTTGTTTAGGTTTTTGTGATTTACCTTAGTGTTCAGTCAAAGAATGTATACAAGCTGACCCCGATAGGGAATCTACTTATTCAAAACAAAAGAAACCGCTGAAACATATCACGATATGCACGCTAAACGAATCACTAGCTTTGGCATAATAGACATCAATGCGAAAATCTTTAATATGAATTCTGACATTCCTCATATCACAAAAGGTCCATTAAACGCATATCGTTTTGTGATATAATCTTGAGTCAAAGACAAGCGCTAAGAGAAAATGAACTGGCTGAATGGACATCATGATTGTGAAAAATTCTGAAGAAATGATGGGGTGATAGCGATGAGAAGACTTGAGTCTGGTATATCAGTAGATAACGAAACATTTTCTGATGTTGCCAGGTATGAAAACGAAACAATCAGCAGAACGACGATCATCAACTCAAATGTTCGTTCTCCTATTTTTTGGAGCTGTCACTTGGATCATCTTGTATTTGATACGTGTGATCTGACGAATGCGAGATTTTTTGCCGGTAGTACGATTGATCATTGTACTTTTAGTCGTTCAGACTTGCGCTCTGTGGGCATTGGCAAAAACGAAGCTGTCTTCACCAATTGCGAATTTTCTTCTTGCGATATGAGGGGAATGACATTGGAGAATGCTACGTTTATTGATTGTACTTTCTCTAATTGTAGATTCAATGACCGTGTTTTACAGGCAGCGAACATCGTCAATTGTACCTTTGCTGGTAAGCTAATAGATATAACGTTTGAGGGAAATGGCAAACAAAAGCTGATCGCCAATTTTGAAAACTGCACCCTTGATGGTGTTCGTTTTATAGGCTGTGACCTAGCGGCATGTATTCCGCCAGCATCCAAACACCATTTATATGTTGAACATGTATCTGCACGAGTGAAAAAGGCCTTAGAGAAGATAGATGATGATCCTACTCTGTCTGACCATGATCGGAAAATACTAGTGCGGAGTCTGCGGAAGCTTGAACAAATGGAACAGTATATTTTTAACACGAAATATATGGAGAACATACATGGGGCCGCTTTTGTTGAACGCTTTTTCAGTCATCTTGGATGTAGCAAGGATCACATGTAACGTTTGCTACATCCCTTTTCCTATTTTATCTTTATGTGGTGCATCAGCTTCGAGTATATTTGAGCGGAATGAGTTCTTCGATTTTCACCTTGACCAGCTTCCCATCCATATCAAGAATGACAAAACATGTTGGCCCAAAGTCTGAAATGAGCTCTCGGCAGATGCCGCAAGGGCTGACTACCCTAATTCTTCTATCTTCTTCATCTGAATAAGGGTGTCTCACTGCAACAATTGTATCAAAATCTTTGTATCCATTCGATAAAGCGCTACCAATCGCAATGGCTTCTGCACAAACAGTTACCCGTCCGATATAGGCTTCTATATGGACAGCTGATATGATTTCTCCTGTTTTCATGCGGATCGCTGCCCCTACATGATGCTTGTCATCTTCATAAAGACTGATAATCTTCTTTTTTGCTTCGTCTATTAATTCGATATCTTCTTGTGATAGATCAATCGTTTTCATTGCGTTCCCCTTTCGCCTCACTGCTCGTATGTATTATACCAAACATGAGGTGATGAACTGAACTTCACTCTCCTTTACAAACCAGCCAAAAGACCGTTTAATCTGTAGTGCATTGCCATTTTGAATGTATTTCATATTCAATTGAAAAAGGCTGCTTTCAAATAAGCAGCCTTTTCGCCTATTTACATCAGAACATGTACCCTTTCTAGGTGTGAACTGAATCCCTAACGATTGATCACTTGAATGATTTTCTTCAGAGCATCTGCCGCTTCTGGAATTGGCATGACAACAAACACATGCAGCATTTCAGGATAAACAAAGGTTTTGATGTCCATTCCTTGTTCTGATAGTTTTTCATCTAGCTTTATGGCATCTGGATATAACATATCATGTGTTCCGATAAAATGAGTGATCTTCCCGAGCCCTTTAAAGTCACCGTAAATGGGACTAATCAATGGATCTGTGAGACTTTGATCAGCTGCCCACATTTTTGTGATGACTTCCATTCCTTGATGACCTAGAATCGGATCCTTTTTTGCATATTCAAATATGAGAGGGTTGCTCATGCTCATATCCACACACGCAGATAGTAACACGATATCCTTCGGCTGCGGCAGATCCTCTTTCTTTAAAAGGTGCGCAAGACCAAGTGAGATGTTTCCTCCAGCTGAATCTCCCATGATCGTCAATTGATTGGCACTTCCGGCAGTTTTCAGAAGGTCTTTATATAGGTTAAGCATTTTCGGATACGTATCCTGATTGCTATAATGAGGTACTTTTGGGTAAATAGGAGCGACTACTTTCGCACCTAGTGATTGCGCCATTTTATCCATGAACCACCAATGGACATTCAAAGGCTGATTTGTCCACGCGCCACCATGTAGATAGAGAATGACTTTTTGATTTTGTGATGCTTGTTCATTCAATGTGAAAACTTGGATGCCTTCGAATGTCTGCTCTTGTACCTCACTGATTAACTTCACATCATCCCCAATGGCATAAGGCTGCGTATTTTCAATTCCTTTTTGCTCAAGAAATTTTTTTGTCTGTTCGATACTAGAAAAACTCTCTTTATTACTTTGCGAAGCGAATAATGTTTCAAATTGAATACTTTCTTTAGACCGTTCACCATGATACATTTCTACACTCATTTTTTTCTCTCCTTCACTCAATAGGTTTATTGATCATCCTGCTTCGGAACACGAAATGATTCCAGGTAGACTTGTACTTTTTTTTCAGGGGTTTTTAATAAGTTAGATAAAAGGTCTTGAATGAGACGAAGGCTTTTAATTTTCTTTTCAATTTCTTCATGTTTAAGATGGACAATTTGTCTTAGGGTATCAAGGTCTATGTCTTGACTTAGCATGTCCATAATTTCAGCTATTTCCTTTAATGAATAACCGAGCGTTTTCGCATCTTTGATCAATTGAATTTTCACAACATAGTCGTCTGTATAGAATCTGTAACCGTTTGAACGTCGTCTTGGAACAGGCAATATGTTGTGCTCTTCATAGTAACGAATTGCGGCAGGACTCACTCCTGTTTTTTTGGCAAGTTCTCCTCTAGTCATCAACTCCATCGTTACTCCTTTTTTATTATTTTGTTTTACTATATGTACATTATAAAGGTTGAACTACACTTCAAGGTCAAGGTGAAACATTTTTCGGCTAACTTTTATTATCAAATGATTGTAGCGAAGAGATCTCTAGTGCTTGCTATGACATCATTAAGGTTACTTTTCGGTAAACAAATAAAACACCATCGCACCCGGCCAATTAAGGCGGATGCAATGGTGTCATCATTATTCCATCTGGATTATGATAAATCTTCCCCATTTGTTTCAATCACTTTTTTGTACCAGTAGAAGGAATCTTTTTTGTAACGATTTAATGAACCATTCCCTCTGTCGTCTTGATCTACATAGATCAAACCATAGCGCTTACTCATTTGAGATGTTCCGCAGCTAATTAAGTCAATACAACCCCATGGTGTATACCCCATTAAGTCGACACCTTCTTTGACTGCTTCTTTCATCTGTTCAATATGTTGTTTTAAATAATCAATTCGATAATCGTCGTGAATTTCTCCGTCTGGTGTCAATGTATCTCTTGCGCCAAGTCCGTTTTCACAAACAAATAAAGGTTTTTGGTATCTGTCATACAGTTTAATTAATGAAATGCGCAGACCCATAGGATCAATTGGCCAATCCCATTGTGATAACTCCAAATGCTCATTTTTGATTGGACTATCAAATGTACCCGCTAGCTCAGCTGCATCTTCTCGCGCTTCTGCTACGTGCGACATATAGTAGCTGATCGCCACAAAATCAACAATGCCCTCTTTCAAAATTTGCTCATCCTGCTTTTCGATATCCAGCTTTATGTCGTTATCAGCAAAATATTTCACCATGTATGTTGGATATTCACCTCTAGCTTGAACATCCGGATAGAACATATTCAATTGGTTCGATTTTACCGATTGCAGCTGGTCCTCTGGCTTCGTTGTTTTTGCATAGGCTTCAATTTGGTTAATCATACAGCCAATTTGTGCATGTGGAATGATTTCTTTTGCAGCCTTCACTGTGAGAGCGCTGGCGATAAATTGGTGATGTGATGCTTGATACGCAGCCTGTAATTTATGGTCTACTAGGTCCTCTAAAATTCCAGCACCGGTGTAAAGGCTGTTGAGGTTCATATTCATTTCATTGAATGTAATCCAATACTTCACTTTATTTTTATATCTTTCTAAAATGGCACGGGCATATTTTTCAAACAACGGGACAAGCTCTCTACTCATCCAGCCATTATATTTCTCTGTTAAAGTAATCGGCATTTCGTAATGAGACATCGTGACTAGCGGTTCAATTCCATATTTCGCACACTCATCAAATACGTTATCGTAAAAAGCCAATCCTTCTTCGTTCGGCTTGTCTTCTAAACCAGTTGGAAAGATTCTTGCCCATGAAATAGACAAGCGAAACACTTTAAAGCCCATCTCTGCAAATAGTGCAATATCCTCTTCATATCGATGGTAAAAATCGATTCCGCGTCTTTTCGGGAAATCAAATTCATCGGGTTGTTCCTTGTATCTTGTTAATTCAGCTGAACTCACATCGAAAGTAAAGTTGTTCACTTTTCCTTTTTCATAAGGATCTTTATATGCAGCAAAGTCTGACGTCGACAGGCCCTTGCCACCTTCTAAGTATGCGCCTTCTATTTGATTGGCAGCAGTTGCGCCACCCCATAAAAAATCATCTGAAAATCCTTTTTTTACATTCTTCATTTCAATCATCCCTTCTCTTTATATTAGTGAATAAGCATTAAGAGCTTATTTTGACCTGCGGTGACATGAGCGTCACCTGTATGAATCACATCAAGGTATTGCGTTGAATTTGTGACGATAATAGGTGTCACTACATCTAAATGGTTTGATTGAATCCCTTCTATATCAAACGATAATAAATGATCCCCCATCTTCATTTCATCGCCCTCTTTTACGAGTACATCAAAGAATTGGCCATTTAGGCTGACGGTATCAATCCCCACGTGGATCAATAATTCAATCCCATCATCTGAAACGAGTCCGATGGCATGTTTAGTAGGTGTAACAGTCACTACTTTTCCTGAGAACGGTGCTTGTACCACCCCCTTATCAGGCAAAATTGCGACTCCCTTCCCCATCATTTCACTTGAGAACACGGAATCATTCACTTCAGATAAAGGAATGATCTTTCCACTCATAGGTGCTTGAACTTCATAAGGGGTTGTTTGCTTAGATATTTGTTGATTCTCTGTACTCTCAGTGTGATTTGGCTTTTCTGCTGTTTGCTCGTTAGCGGCCGTGACAGACTCCTGAAATCCAAGGAGAATGGTGATGAGAAGTGACACGATGAAGCTAAGGGCGATTCCAATCAGAGCCAGCTGAAAATTATTTGTCCCTTTCATAATGTAAGTTGGCAGTGAAGTAATGCCTGGGATCGAAAAGGCTGTCGTTTTAACTGAAAATAAACCGTAAAAACATCCACCGACTGCGCCGCCAATTAATGAAGCATAAAAAGGTTTTTTTAGTCTAAGTGTGACTCCATAAATGGCTGGTTCTGTGATCCCGAAGAAACTAGGAAGCAATGTTGAAAGCGCTAATGACCTTGTTTCTACCCGCTTGGTGCGGATGATGACACCTAACACAGCGCCTGCTTGTGCCATATTCGCAATGAAATTCATCGGAAGCAGCATGATATCGTAACCCACTTTTTCAAAGCTGGCTAACGTGCTTGGGAAGAATGCGTAATGCATTCCAGTTAACACAATGAGTGGCATCAAGCCTCCCATTAATAAACCGGCAATCGGACCAGCGAAATTGAACAAAGAAGTGAAAAAGATTTCTAAATATTGCCCAGAAACGTTCCCAATAGGAGCGATAAAAGCCAGTGTAAGAGGAGCTGTGATCATCAGGCTCAGTACCGGTGTAAATACGATACTTAAGGATTTTGGGATCACTTTTGTTATCCACTTATCGACAAAACTTAGTAATAGCACACCTAAAATAATAGGTAATACAGAAGATGTGTAATTATTTAGTGGAATACTTAATCCTAAAAAACTTAACGGGTCTGCTCCTTTTGCTGCACCTTCGAGCATCGTTGGATATAGTAAAATTCCTGCTAATGCGAGTGCGAGAGATTCTCGCGTTTTAAATTTCTTCGCTGCCGAATAAGCAATGAGGAAAGGTAAAAAGTAAAAGACAGCATTTGAAAAAATTTGAAGTACTTGATAGGTAGAGCTTGTCTCCGCCAGCCAGCCTAAGCTAACGAACAGTGCCATGATCCCTTTGATCAATCCACTACCAACAATCGCTGGCAAAATAGGTGTGAAAATCCCGCTGATCACATCGAATACGACTTCAATTGGATTCAACTTTGACGTGTTTTTAACAGGAGCCGAATTATTGCTGCTATGACCTGCCAGATGATCGATTTCCTCATAAACCTCTGCTACCTTTGCTCCAATAATGACTTGGAACTGTCCACTTTGGAATTGAGCACCTAAAACACCATCTAATGTTTTCAGCTCATCTACTTTTACCTGTCTTTCATCGTTGAGATTAAATCTTAGCCGTGTGATACAATGCCAACTTTGAGATATATTTTCGGTTCCGCCAATTAATTTCACAATTTTTCCAGCCAATTCTTTGTTTTTCATGCCTTCACCCCTTCATTTTCACAAAAAAAACCTAAACAAAATCCACCATAGAAAAGATCATTCTTTCTCATGGAGATTTGTTTAGGTTAATGCTTTTTCATAACACGCCTAAATGAAATTATTTATTTTTTTGGTGTTCCTTTGTGATTCTCTCAATATGGATGACTAAAAAAACAAGTTCGTCTTCTGTCACATTCCAATTGAATTCTCGTTTTAACATTTCTTTGATGATCAATCCGCAGGCATAACTCTTCATATAACGATCCTGTATTAATTCTTTTAACGAGTCATCCATCTGCTGCGGTGGTTGATTGGTTTCCTGCCTGACAATAAAATATCTCAAGTGGGTAATAAACCTCGAATAATGCATGGATGATTTATCCAATATCATCTCGAAAATATTTTGAATAATTTTGACGATTTCTTTCGTAAGGTGAGTCATCTTAATGGTGTCTCCCATAGACTGACCATCTATTTGAGCGTTTACAAAATGCAGGGCAATGAGTGAAGCTTCAGTATCTTCAAAAGAAATGCCCATCATCTTTTGAATAATTGTCAGTGCTTTTTTCCCGACTTGATATTCTTGAAAATAGAGATGTGGAATTTCCCACACAATGGGGTTTTCATACGCCATTTTTTCTTCGTGTCTTTGAATAGCGAAAGTGAGATGATCGGATAGCGAAAAGAGCACGCTGGAACCTAACTTCTTATTCAACATCTCTTCGCCTACGCGAATGATTTTTTCAGTTAATAAAAGGATATCAGTTGGGATAGCGGCAAGTTGAGATTCTAATGGAGACGTCTGATCAGAATAAAATGTCTTACTGACAGCGCTCTCATCAAGGGTATCACCTTTCTTCTTTTTAAAACCTATTCCTGTTCCAAACACAACGACTTCATTTTGAGCCTCTGTTAGAGCTAATACAATATTATTATTTAAAACTTTAACGACGGTGAACATCCTCATCCCACCTTACCTAAAATGCTAAAAAAAGCATAAAAAAACACCAAAATCTCAGCAAACAACGTACAAATGTACAATCTGTTTACCTGACTTGGTGGTGCCTGATCATATCAGTAACACTCCTGCATCGGTTACGACTTTATTTTATACAGAGGGAATGACTAAAGTCAACTATTTTTTCAGAAAAAATAGATTGAAATACCTATAATGATTTTACCTTGCATTGATCATTCTACAGTTTAACAAATTTAAGGTTGCTGTAAGGTTCGGATTAATACGAGTTAAGGTTGAGGTTGTACAATGAGTTTGTAAGGAATTGAGGGATGAGTCAAATGGTCCCCTCTTCTAAATCAATCATAGAGGTGAAAAGCTTTGAGAGAAAATAAAATTTTGTCTTCATTATGTTACTTCAGTATCTTTTTTGCACCGTTTCTATTTCCGATTATCGTTTATTTCTTAGGAAAAGACGAAGTGAAATACCATGCGAAAAAATCACTATGGACACATATTATTCCTTATTTGATTTTCGGTCTTGGTATTGCCGGTTCAGGTTTACTTGGCATGAACGATATCAGTCATGCTGGTCCGTTCTTAATTGCAACGTATGCTGTGACATTCCTTGTGGCGATCTACTTCTTCATTTGGAACATTGTGAAAGGCATTAAAGTGTTTTCAGAATAATAGATGGAAAAACGGTTCTGTGATTGAGCAGAACCGTTTTTTTTGTATGTCCGTTTAAGCGGGTAATTGGATATCAATCGTTGTTCCTTCTCCTATCATACTTTGTATTGTAATATCTCCCCCGTGTTTTTGGATGATATCTTTTGCAATCGCCATTCCAAGACCTGAGCCTGCATGTGTCCCTCCTGTATTCGTCCCTCTATAGTAGCGGTCAAACACTTTTTCTAGTTCTGCCTCTTCAATTCCTTTGCCGTTGTCTTGAATGGTGATGTGGGTATGTTCTTTTTGTTCAAGCTGTACAATGATTTTCACATCAGCATCATTGTGAACAAGGGCATTTAAGATGAGATTGGTGACCGCTCTTCGTATGAGGATCGTATCAATATTCAGCATAAGCTTGTCTACATTCGTTTGCAGCTCAATGGTCTGATCTGCATATCTCGAATCGTTGAGGATATCAATTAACGTTTCACGCAGCAATGGCACAATGTTCACAAGCTCTTTATGCAGCATCACGTCGTTATTTTTCAGCCTTGTTGTTAAATTTAGATCCTCCATCACATCTTTGATGTACAATGATTTATTCTCAATGATGTCAGCGTAATGTCTGATATCTTGTTCTGAAAGAGAATAATTTGGATCTTTCATGATTTCTGCATAGCCTTGAATAGAGGATAATGGTGTTTTAATATCATGAGAAATATGACTGATCCACTCTTCCCGCATTTGCTCTAATTTGTCTTTTTCTTTTTGACTTGAAGCGAGCTGCTCGGATAAGTGATTGACATTATAAAACACATCTTTATATATTCCCTTAGTTGGCAGATTCGTCGTATAATCTCCGTTTGCGAGCCGCTGGATGCCGTAAATGGCACGGCCGAGCGGTTTGATGAGTTGCCGGCTGAATAAGTATCCAATGAATAAGGCAATGATGGCATCAATCGATAATAAAATCATCGTCCCGATATTGAATTGCGATATTAATTCTTTCGTATCAAAAGAAAATAAATATTTTCCGATGGAAGGGTCCTTAAATCCGATGAAGTAGCTGTATTCCTTACCCTTTCCATTTTTCCCCCCAGCATAGATCGTCGACATCAATTGCTTATCTTTATATTTATGTAAGTTTACAATTTCTATAGGTGTGTATTTGCTCTTTAAGCCTTTAGGTGCTAATGCATGATAGACGTCTTGTCCATTATCGTCTAATATTTGAATCCACGCATTTTGTTGTTTTAAGGCTTGCTGTCCTTCTTTACTCACAGTGATATTTTGATCAGACAAGGTGATGTATTGTTCAAATGTTCTTGTGAAGGTTTCCGGCGTATTTCCTTCGTTTTGCTGACTGCTTGCTTGTAGTACAAGCCATATCATGAATCCAAATAAGTTAATAAAGACCGTGATAATGGTCACGATAATGACAGAGACCATGTATCTGCCTGTTAATCGCCATTTCATCTTTACGCATCCTTTACAACAAATTTATAGCCAAGCCCTTTGACCGTCACGAGAAATTCTGGTGTAGATGGGGAATGTTCTATTTTTTCCCGCAGTCTTCGTATATGAACCATTACCGTATTATCAGAACCGAAGAAATCCTCTCCCCAAACCGTTTGATAAAGCGTTTCTTTACTGATTACGCGATTCGGATGCTGCAAGAAATAAGTCATCAACATAAGTTCTTTCGGAGTGAGCTCAATCGCCGCTCCGTTTTTCGTCAGTTCGGCTTGCTGCTCGTTTAACTCAAATGGGCCTTTTTTGATCACGGGCTCCGCTTGAGAAGGCTGTAAGTAGGATGACCGTCTTAGCTGGGCTTTTACACGGTAGGCGACTTCTTTTGGACTGAACGGCTTTGTAATATAATCATCACCGCCAATGGCAAGTCCTACAATTTTGTCTGATTCCTCTCCTTTTGCTGATAAAAAGATAATCGGAACATGCGAGACATCTCTGATTTGTTTGCAAATATCGTAGCCTTCTCCGTCTGGCAACATAATATCCAGTATGACGAGATCTGGTTGTTCTTGATGAAATTGCGTGAGCCCATCACGGGCAGTTGAAGCTGTTAACACCTGGTCAATGCCTTCTCTTGTTAATACGGTATGGATTAATTCTAAAATTTCTTTTTCGTCATCTATAATCAATACTTTGCTTTGAACCTTTGGCATGATGATCACTCTCCTGAAGTCATTGTTATTATTATACCCAAAGTGTTGACGTCGTGAAAAATCAACTTTCTATTTACACAGAAAAAAGCCAATTTTCTTTTTTAATGAGAAAATTGGCTTTTCGTGTTTCTTTAGCGTTTGACCACAAATGTTGTCACACTTTGAGCCGGGAGATGAGCCCAAAATTGATTTCCTGATATGTTTAAGTCAGTTCCAGGCTGAAGGTTGCTGCTGCCGCTCGTCACCCATCTAGACGCCTGAGAAACAGAGCCATTTTGCACGACGAAGTGTTGATTGACCCCTGCATTGTTTTTATTAATCGCGACAATGACGACCTGATTGTTTCCTTTATAGGCTGAGACGAAAACATTCGGTTCAGGGCTTTTCGTTGCATCAATCCTGACGTACCCTGGACGCACAAACTTGGAGAAGTGCGCCATGTTGTATCCACGTTTGCTAATCATTCCATCTTCTTTCATAGGACCGTATGATCTCCGGATGTACCACCACACATACGCCTGAAAGTCCCCTTCCACCATTGAATGGTGAATATGCTCTGATACCCCTAATGCCTCAGGCCAGCGGTCCGCTGAATTGTTATCACTATTCGGATAGTAGACCTCTGTCATCCATAGCTCTTTCCCTGCCCCTTTTTGTTTGAAAAGAGGGTACGGAAGCTGGCTAATTTGGGTTCCGTATAGATGTGCGCCGAGAATGTCCATATTTCCAAGCGCCTGCGGATCGTTTAAGATAGGATCTGAGATATTCTTAAGGTATTGAAACGATTCTGGTGCAATCACACGTGCATTAATGGAGCCGGCATTTTCTCTCATGAATCGCAGGATTTCCTGAGGTGTCCACCATGTCCATTCGTGTGCATAATCGGGCTCGTTTTGAACAGAAATCGCATAAAGATTGACTCCGTTGTTTTTCATGTAAGTGACAAAATCATTCAGATGCTGAGCATATGCTGCGTATTGATTGTATTTAAGCCGCTTGGCAGGTGATCCATTCCGGTTGAATGTTTCAACCATACTGCTTGGAGGATTCCAAGGGGAAGCAATGACTAGAGCACCATGCTCGATCGCTCGTTTGGCCGTCGCGACTTCTCTGCTCCAATTGTTTCTGTTTTCGTCTACATAAATTCTAAGAATGGAAAACCCTAACTGATTTTGTCCATTGCCAAAGGCGGTTTCCCTTTGTGGTGCTGTCAAATCACCAATCCAAGCTGGATGGTTCATTCCGCCAAAACCACGAATCACTTGTCTTTCTGCGTTGAGGTTAATGTTTGCGTCAGCTGCTGATACTTCAGTTACTCCGGGGCCTATGAACATGACAGACAGCATGGTGAAACACACCAATAAAGCAAGCATTGGTTTTTTTATACTTGACATCAAATTCCCCACTCCTCTATCAAACATTTAAGCACCTTTATTCGCTACCTTTGAGTAAACTGCCAAGAATCAAATTGGAATAGATTTCCCCCGCCTGTTCCGGTAAAGACAAAAAATACGTTGTGCACTCCGGATGCGCCGTTAATCGATGTTTCTATTTCCCGCCAGTTTTGTGTTCCACCGGTGGAAGGGACATTCAGTGTACCGACCAGTCTGCCGTTCGCGCTGCCAAGGCGTACTTCTATTTTCCCGCCTACTGTCGATGCGACATTGGCTTTAAATGTTCTAGCGCCATTTGAACCAAAGTCTACATTCCCTAAAGCGACCCAATCGCCATTTTGAATATTGGTGACATGCTGGTTATTCACTGGTCCTCCGGGTGCTGACGAGGCTTCTGTCAAAATGCGTCCATTCCAAGCGAATGTTTCAGCTTCAACACGTTGATATGGATTCAGATTAGATAGCTGTTTCACTCCTTCATAATTGGCTGCTACTTCTCGAAGGGAGCCATCTGCATTATGAACCAGCTTGTTAATATGTGGAGAGCGATAGCCTTTGCCGCTTCCGTATAATGCAGAGCTAACGGTTTGCGTATGATACACCACATACCACTCATTTTTAAAATTGAACACCGCATGATGGTTGTTACCGCCGCCACCAAAAAAAGCACCCGGATTTTTCAGAAAGTGTCCTTTATACGTGAACGGTCCCATCGGACTTGAGCTCGTCATATAGCCGATTTCACCAGGTGGTTTATCAGCAGGATGTGAGCCGCCAAAATTGATGCAATAGGAATAGTAATAGGTTCCGTTATACTTATGCATCCCTGAGTCTTCAAACATAAAAGGAGCATCAATGGTGGATGCGCTACTGGCCACACTTGTCATATCAGCACCTAGCTTCAAGACTCTTGCTGTTTTAGGATTTGCCCATTGTCCCTGCGTTGGATTGGAACCGCCTGGAACGCCTCCGCCGGCATATAGATAGCCAGTGCCGTCATCATCTACAAATACGGCCGGATCAAAAAGCCATACAACTCCGGACATGCCAGGTGTACTTGGCGTAACGAGTGGTTTTCCAATCGGATCAGTCCATGGGCCGATCGGGCTGTCTGCTGTAAGGACACCTATCCCTCCGCCGCTGTTAGCGAAATAAAGGAAAAATTTATCCTTTCCGTTGATCTTCTTTACCGCTGCTGATGGGGCCCATGATGCGCCTGCCCATTTGGCAATGCCTCTGCCGCCGTTTGCCCCATTTGCCCCCGCTACTGGAATCGCTCCGTGATCGGTCCAGTTGACCATATCCGCCGAAGAGATGACGAATACTCTATTCAGATTTGCAAATGAATTGTCCTTAATCGTTCCGTTGCTTTGATATTCATAGTCATCACTCGACATATAAAGGTACACTCTTCCGTTATAGGTAAGCGCAAACGGGTCTGCTCCTAAGTGATGGTCAATGAGCGGGTTTGCATTTCCTACTTGCTTGGCAATAGGAGTGCTTGCCGCATTCGCTTTATATACCGGCAAACAACTCAGTACCAAAGTGAAGATCAATAAACAAACGCTGCACTTCATCCTCGTCCTCATCGTGTCATTTCCTCCTGTTTTCATCTTCCTGATATTGGGGTTTAGGCCCAATTTCAAATTATGTTGATGTTTCGTGATGAAGAATGAATACAAAGAATGATTTCTCCCTGTGAATCCTTGTAAAGAGTGCGATGAAAACCCTTACTTTTTAACTAGAAGACAACAAAAAAATGCAGTCTCCATTTTGGAGCTGCATTCTTCCTAAATGTTCAATAAATGTAGGCTACATATACCGAGCGGTCACCATTTTCTTTCTCGTGTAAAACTCTACTCCGTCTGTTCCATTGGCGTGCAAGTCTCCGTAGAAGGAATCTTTCCAGCCGGAAAATGGGAAGAAAGCCATTGGAGCAGGAACACCAATGTTAATGCCTAACATGCCGGCTTCGATGTTTTCACGAAATTCTCTTATGCTTGAAGCGCTGTCTGTGTATAGGCAGGCACCGTTTGCGAATTTTGATTGATTGGACAGGTCGATTGCTTCTGCGAGTGATGAGACACGGACAATGGATAAGACTGGGGCAAAAATCTCGTCCTGCCAGATTTTCATTTGATTTGTGACATGATCAAAGATCGTTGGTCCGACAAAATACCCTTCTCCATTTGTTTCGTTATCTTGTCTGCCATCACGAATCAGGCTTGCGCCTTCTTCAATTCCTGATTGGATATATTGAAGAGTTCGTTCTTTATGCTCTTTCCGAATGACTGGTCCGAGAAAGACATCTTCATTTATTCCGTTTCCGATGACAAGCTGGTTGGATTCATCGACCAATTGTTGAATCAAGTCGTCCGCCACGTCTTCTTCCACTGCGACAACGGCTGCTGCCATGCAGCGTTCACCTGCTGATCCAAAAGCAGCGCCAATGATCTGTTTTGTTGCCGATTCTAAATCAGCATCTTTCAAGACGATGGAGTGATTTTTTGCACCGGCAAGTGCTTGTACACGTTTACCATGTGCTGTCCCTTTTTTATAGACGTATTCTGCGACTGGCTGAGAGCCGACAAACGAAATGGCTTTTACCTTTTCATGTTCAAGTAGACCGTTTACTACATCGTGAGCGCCATTGACAATGTTGAGCACACCTTTTGGAAGTCCCGCTTCTTCAAATAGTTCTGCTAACCGTGCAGCAAGGATTGGCGTCCGTTCTGAAGGCTTTAAAACAAATGTATTTCCACAAGCGATGGCAAGCGGGAACATCCAGCATGGGACCATCATCGGAAAGTTAAACGGGGTAATGCCGCCGATGACGCCAATTGGGTAGCGGTACATGCCAGACTCTAGACCAGTCGCAATATCAGGCAGTTGTTTCCCCATCATTAAGGTTGGTGCACCAGCGGCAAATTCCACACATTCAATTCCTCGCTGCACCTCTCCTTTTGCTTCTGTTACACTTTTTCCGTTTTCCAGCGTGACGAGTTCAGCCAACTCATCCCATTTCTCAACGAGTAACTGTTGGTATTTAAATAAAATACGTGCCCGCCGGGGAACAGCTGTTTTAGACCAAGTGGTGAACGCTTCTTGTGCTGCTTGGACTGCATGTTCTACATCCGTTTTTGTTGAAAGCGGTACTTCTGCGATGACTTCGCCAGTAGCTGGATTATAAACAGCTTCCGTTTGGTTCGTTTCGGCGTCCACCCATTGTCCACCAATATAATTTTTCAACGTTTGTACATCTGTTTTGGTCATGTTCCCTCTCTCCTCTTTGTTTGGATTGTGATGCAATCGTGTGTTGATTTATCGTCATTGTCTCATCTAAGGGGCCTTCATCTGTATACACTCTTTGTCAAATGAAACCACAGTTTTGCTTTACGTTCTGATAAAACATGTGAAGTCTATCGCTTTCAGCTCTTTTGGTTCCGCAGATCTGTCCCCCCTTTTAGGTCGTTTTATCTGTGTGTCATGTGGCATGATCATGTTAACTAATTTACGGTGTATTTTTGGTTAACTGTTGGTTAACTTTAGAAAAATCATAATATTAAAAACACTTCCAGTCAATGATCAGTTTGTTGATCTAAAAAAACCTGATGCCAAGTGCATCAGGCTAAGACTATTTATGTTAGTTATTTAGAAGAAATTGCGTATTGACTCGGCTCTGTATAAGCCGGGAGCATCTCCCCGTGTGCTTCAATTAATTCATTACATAGTTTGATGGTGTCATCAATTGATAATTCAGCACTTGTATGCGGGTCTAATAATGCCGCTTGGTAAATGTGTTCTTTTTTGCCGCTGATTGCAGCTTCAATCGTCATGAGCTGTGAGCTGATATTGGTCCGGTTGAGTCCAGCCAATTGTTCAGGTATCTCTCCGATATAACATGGCATGATACCGCTCCGGTCTGCAACACATGGCACTTCGACACAGGCTTTTTCAGGAAGATTGTGAATGAGTCCACCTGTGTTCAGTACATTTCCACCAAATTTAAAGGGAACGTTCGTTTCAATCGCTTCAATGATACGTGAACCATATTCTTTAGAGCGCGTATGCGTGATCTGTGTGTTTCCCACAAGGTCATGTTTCATCGTATTCCAATTGTTGATTTGTTCCTCGCAGCGTCTTGGGTATTCATCGAGCGGAATGTTAAACTGTCCAATCAGTTCTGGATAACGAGATTTGATAAAATACGGATGATATTCTGCATTGTGCTCTGAGGATTCGGTGACATAGTAGCCGAATTTATCCATTAGTTCAAAACGAACCATATCTGGATGCCGCGTTTTTTGTTTTTCTTTTGCTCTTGCTTTGATTTCTGGATACAAGTCTTGACCGTCCCGTTTTACTTCTAATAACCATGCCATGTGATTAATGCCGGCAATTTTTTCTTCAATGCCTTCATGGTCCATTTCAAGTGATTGAAATAAATCTTTCGTACACACCTGTACGCTATGGCAAAGACCAACCGTTTGAACCCGAGTATAACGGAGCATAGCGCCAGTCAGTGTGGCCATTGGATTCGTGTAATTTAATAATAAGGCGTGTGGACACACCTCTTCCATATCCTTTGCGAAGTCCAGCATCACGGGAATGGTTCGAAGTGAACGGAAAATGCCGCCGATGCCAACTGTATCCGCAATCGTTTGTCTTAATCCATATTTTTTTGGAATCTCAAAATCAATGACAGTGCTTGGCTGATAGCCTCCCACCTGGATGGCATTGATGACATATTTCGCATTCTTTAAGGCTTCTTTCCGGTTGTGATACGACTGAATAGTCACATGTGCACCGTAGTTCTCTTTTAAGTGACGCAGCATCGTTTCTGATTCTTTCAGCCGGTTGTGGTCGATATCATATAACGCAAATTCAAAGCCGGCAAGTGCGGGAACGAACAGACAATCTCCTAATATATTTTTAGCAAACACGGTACTTCCTGCACCGATAAATGTAATTTTAGACATAGACGACACTCCTTTTTACATCAAGGTTGGATTACCCTTTAACAGAGCCTTGAGACAGCCCTGCGATAAAGTATTTTTGCAAAAGTAAAAACATCGTGACCATTGGCAGCATCGCAATGAGAGCAGCGGCGCCAACGAGCTGGAGCTGGTGTTGATTTTGACCAAAGAAATTGGATAAGGCGACTGTCAGTGTATGCATCTCTTTATCTTGCAAGAAGAAGATGGCAAATTGATAGTCGTTCCAAATATACACACAGGCAATGATTAAAACAGAAGCGGTAATCGGCTTCAGCAGCGGAAAAACGACGGTGAAAAAGACTCTAAGTGTTCCCGCACCATCAATACGAGCGGCTTCTTCAAGCTCCTTTGGAATCGTCGACCGGATAAAACCGGCATATAGAAAAATCGTCAGTGGCAAAAAAGCAGCAACATTGTTTAAAATAGCGATTTGATAAGTATTCATCATGCCAATTTGTACAACCATTTTGTATAGCGGGACAAGGGCGGTGAGCGGCGGTATGACCATAATGGCAATGAATAAGAGATACACCGCTTGATTCAGCTTTGTTCCTCTTCTTGCGAGTGGATAGGCGGCAAGTGATCCAAAGATGATGAGTAGGGCAGCGGAGCTGAACGTAATGATCACTGTATTCAAAAAGGACTGGCCAAGCTGAGCATCTGTCCATGCCATGCGAAAGTTTTCAAAATGAAGCGTTGATGGGAACAACCATTTTGAGCTAAAATCTCCTATCCCCTTTAGAGAGGTCGTGACTAAAATATAAAATGGAATCAGGTGCAGCAATGTTATCAAAAGGGCGAGTAAGGAGTACCATCTTTTCTTTCGTTTATAGGCGTTATCCATCACACCTCGGTCTCCTTTCGTTTGAAATAAATAAGCGCTGCAACACTAACGACAAGGATGATGACAGCCATAAAGACACCTTGCGTCGCTGCATAGCCTGCATCCTGCCGTTTGAAATACAAATCGTACATAAAAGTCGACATCGATTGCGAGGAATCTCCGGGTCCTCCGCCAGTGAGGGCGACAATGACATCAAATAATTTAAGTCCACCGATCACATTGAGCACAACATTGATGGTGATAGATGGCATTAAAAGTGGTAATGTGATTCGCCAAAATTGCTGAAGACCTGAAGCTCCGTCGAGTTGTGCTGCTTCATAATAATCTTTAGGAATGCTTTGGAGTCCTGCTAAATAAATGATCATGGCAATCCCGACGAATTGATACGTGTTCACAAACACGATGATCCAAGTGTTTAGCTGCGGATTACCAAGTGCGTTCATTGGATTAAATCCAAAAAGGGTAACTACGTCGTTTAAAGCACCACCTTGGTACGCAAATACAAAATACCAAATATAGCCCATAGCAATCGGGCTGATCATGACGGGTAAATAGATCACCGTTCTTGTGATGGCTCTCATTTTTAAACTTTGATTTAATAAGAGTGCATATCCAAGACCAATCATATTTTGTAAGATGGTGCTCCCGATGCCGTAAAGAAGGGTATTTTTCACAACAAGCCATGTGGTTGGATCTTGCAGTAGACGTTTGTATTGATCCAGTCCGATCCACTTATACTGTTGTGAGAAACCGTTCCAATTTGTAAAAGAGAGCTGAATCCCGTTAAAAAAGGGATAAATGATAAAGGTACTGACAACGAGAACAGCAGGCAGATACATCCACCAAAGTGAAGAATTTTGGCTATTTTTCATCTTCTGTTTTGGAAAAGAGGTAAATGTCGCCGCCTGTTTTTCTTTTGTGATGTCACTCATTGGCTTCACTCCTGTTTCAGCATGAGCCTGCTATTGTTTTTTCAGGCGCTTATATTCCTCTTCCATTTTCTTCGATAGTTGTTCCGGTGTGATGGAGCCTGCTAATAATTCTTGACCGGTCGTTGCCATGACAGCCCACATGCCGCTCGGTAAGTATTTCCGATCAAAATATGGTTCAATTTTAATATCTTCATATTGCTCGTAAAATGTAGAGTAATAGTTTTTGGCTTTGACTTCTTTTAAAGCCGTTTCAGAGGAAGTGCCCTCTGCGATTTTCTTTGCGTTTTCAGGCTTTGCTAGAAAGTCAATGAATTGTTGTGCTTCTTTTAGATGCTTTGAGTCTTTCCATGCCGCAACAGTAAAGCGTTCCCCGCCAATCCAGCTTTGCTCATCTCCTTCATGAATCGCTGGTACGGGCATGGTGCCTACTTTGATCGATTGATTGAGTTCAGTCGCCTCAGGTCCTAAAGATCCTCCCACAAAGGTGAAAGCAATTTTGTTTTGTGCCATCAGCTCAGGTGCTTGGGATAGTTTCGCAGTGAGTACATCTTTGTTTAAAAGGTCTTGATCTTTCAGCCCCTTCATAAACTGTGCAAGCGGTGTATAGTGAGACCAATCAAATGATCCATTTTCAAGGTCTTTTCCGTATTGATGTTTTTGATCGGTAATGAGTAAAGGCGTTGCCAGCTCATCAAAGACTTGGGCAATATTAGAATTATCGCCTCCTGGTATCCAGAGCGGCACAACGTCTCCTTTACTTTTTTCTTTGACAGTCTGTAAAGCACTTTTCAGTTCATTCAGTGTTTTAGGAACTTTTATGCCATATTCTTTTAATAGATTGGCATTAAAGCTGAGTCCGTCTTTTGCTTGATTCAGCGGATAGGCATAGACTTTGCCATCTTTGTCTTTTAAAATTTGATCAAGTGAAGGATCGAGTTGTTTTACCCAGTCCATCTCCTTTAGATCAGCCACGTATTCGCTATATCGCAGCTTGGCCCAGCCGTGTGTATCAAATAGGTCTGGCATGTCGTTTGCGCCCATTTTGACGCGTATCATATCTTCATAGCTGTTGCCAGGGAAGTTGGCATCAATTCGGATGTTTTGATGTTCTTTTTCAAAGTCACGGATCACTTCTTCAAATGCCTTTCTCTCCCCGCTGTTGCTCATTGTAGAGAATAGAGTCAAGGTCACTTTTCCGTTTGCTTCAGACGCACCGTTATTGCCACAAGCAGACAAGATCATCGACAAAACTAGAGCTGCACACAGCATCAAATTTTTTTTATTCATCGTTTCCTCCTTTTGATCACTGAAAATTCAGACGATTATTGCTAGAATTCATGCAGTTGCGGAAACAAAAGAAGTCCATTATACTGGAATTCTATTCTTTTCAAAGAGATAAGAGAGCAATTGGGTGAACTGCGTTGTTTTCAGCATGATCTGGCCATCATGCTCAGCAGCTCCCTTCCTGCTTTTTTGTCTCTTTTTTGTTTACTGAAATGCTTATTCACCCCCTTTCATGGATTGGGCATGTGCTGCCTCTTCGCATGAGCTTTGTTGGCACGACAACTTTTAGGGGAAGCTTTCTGCCTTCTATCCGCTCAAGCAAAAGCTTTAGACCTACTTCCCCCATTTCTTCTGTATATACTTTGACCGTTGTGAGCGGCGGGCTTGAAAAGGAAGCGGCTTCGATATCATTAAACCCCACGATTGAGACATCTTGAGGTACACGAAGACCGGCTTCATGTAGCGCTCGCATAGCGCCTATTGCCATAGAGTCACTTCCGATAAAAAAGGCTTCTGGAAGCTTTCCTTTCTGAATGGCTTTTTGCATAAGCGAGTAGCCTTCTTGCATCGAATATTCGCCTATGTGGATGTCATTCATATGAAGGGTTCCCGCTTCTTGCATTCTTTTGATAAAAGTTGTTTGTCTTTCGTCCTCAATCACAGCATTTCCTTCGAAATAATGCTCCCTCTCTTTCCCGCCAATATAGCCTAGATGTGTGTAGCCGAGAGATTGCAGATGACGAATGGCACGATCTGCCGCTCTGACAAAATCCACATGTACACAATCATACAAATCTTCATCCGCATAATGATTGATAAAAACGATATGTTCCATTCGGTTTGTCATCTTTTCAACCGTATCAGGGCTGATTCGTCCAATGACAATCAAACCGTCAATATCCTTTAGTATCGCCCCTTTATCCATGTTTCTTAGGCGAAAGGTATGGAGAGTAGACAGACCTTGTTTGGCATATTCTTTTTCAATTCCTTTTCGAATCGATGAAAAAAAGGGATCATTTAATTCTTCGTCAATGGATTGGGCGACAACGACACCGATGACTGGGGATGCGGGTGGGCTTTTTACTTCTGCTTGATCGGCTTTTCTTGCTCTGACTGGGGTATAGTTTAATTTCTTGGCTATGTCGAGGATGTTTTGTCTTGTTGCGTGTGAAACGGCAAGCGTTTGGTCGCCATTTAACACACGGGATACAGTAGAGACGGATACTTTTGCATCATGAGCAATATCTTTGAGTGTAGTCATAGGCAAACTCCTCATCATTTTTGACTAAATGTTTACTAAAGATATTTGAAGAATAACACATAAATAAAGCGCTTTCAATTATAAATTTGTGCTTTTATGAAGTTTTTGAGTATGTTTTGATAAGGAGATAGTTCGTTTAGTAAAATTGCGTAAAAAAGAGGATGGGCTTCATCCTCCTTTTTACTAAGGTGATTTCATTGTGGCTGTTTCTTTTGCGAACAATTGCTTCATTATTTCCCATGCTTTATCTAATTCTTCGTGAAGTCCAAATAAACCTGAGGTGCCGATGATGTAAATTTCATTTCCTGCCTCAGCAAGCAGCCGGAACGTGCTTTCATTACAAGAGCCGTCTACCTCAATTGAAAATGAGTATCCCCCCTTCTCTTTGATTTCTTTCACCTCTTTCATTTTCGGAAGCATTTCTTTGATAAAAGGCTGACCCGCAAACCCTGGATCAATTGTCATGATCGTCACCCGGTCTATTAAATGAATAAAAGCATCTAATGCTGCAACTGGTGTGGTGGGATTGAGAACAAAGCCGACCTCACACTTTCTTTCGTGGATATGCCGAATGATTCGAAAAACGTCTTTTTGCACCACTTCTGGATGTAAACAAATCATCGTTGCGCCTGCATCAATACATGCATCAATTAAAAATTCCTGAGGCTGTTCGGCCATTAGATGAACATCAATCGGAACGTCTGTCAGTTTCCGAAGTTGTTCAATGAAAAAGGGTGATAAGGTCATATTTTTTACATAATGACCATCCATGACGTCGACATGATAACGATCTGCCCTTGTGTTCAGAAGCTGAATTTGTTCACGGAAGTGCGTTAAATCCATGCACATCAATGAAGGTGAGAAAATAGCTGTCATCCTGAAATGCCTCCTTTTTAAAGATGAAATATAAATTTGATCAATCCAATCAAGATTCCGATGATACCGAAGTCTGTATCGCCAAATGTTGTCCCTTCAAAGCCAAGAGTGCCTAACACAGGAAGTAAACAAGCTGGTAAAAATGAAAGGAGTATTCCATTCACAAAGGAACCGGCGACTGCACCTCTCACTCCCCCTGTTGCATTGCCATATACGCCCGCTGTCGCACCGCAGAAAAAGTGCGGCACAAGTCCAGGAACAATGACAGTTAAACCAAACAAAGGAAGAAGGAAAATAGACACGATGCCTCCAGCAAAACTGCATAAAAAACCGATGATCACTGCATTTGGAGCAAATGGGAAAACAGTTGGCGCATCAAGTGCCGGCTTTGCCCCTTTGACGAAACGATCGGCAATCCCTTTGAAAGCAGGCACAATTTCCCCGATTGCCATCCGTACACCTGCTAAAATAATGTACACCCCAGCAGCAAAGGTAATGGCCTGAATGAGAATGAAGACAGCAAAGTTCGTACCACCACTAATGTTTTCTATATATGAAATTCCCGCAAACGGTGCAATCGCAAAGAAAAGCAAAGCCATCGTAATGGAGATGGCCACCGATGTATCTCTTAGAAAACCGAGTGATTTAGGCACTTGAATGGTTTCCGTTGATTTCTCTGGGCGCCCGACCCATTTGCCGATCATTCCCGCTGTAAAATAGCCGAACGTACTGAAATGACCGAGTGCCAGATCATCACTTCCAGTGACTTTCCTTGTAAACGGCTGAAGGATTGCGGGAGCAATGACCATCGCTGCACCTAATACGATTGAACCAGTGGTGATCAGCAGCGTTCCTTGCATGCCGGCTGTTGACAGAACGACTGCAAGCATAGCCGCCATATATAGCGTATGATGCCCAGTTAAAAAGACGTATTTAAAGGGTGTGAATTTTGCCAAAAGCAAATTGACCACCATACCAAAAATCATAATGAGCGCTGTCTGTGTACCGAATTCCTTTTGGGCAATGGCCGCCATGGCATCTGTATTTGGGACAACCCCTTGAATGTGAAAGGCTGCTTCAAACATCTTCCTGAAAACCCCAAGTGAATCAGATACGACTGTGGCGCCCGCTCCTAATATTAAAAAACCCATTGTTGTTTTTAAGGTGCCTGATACAGTATCGGCAGCTGACTTTTTCTGCAAAAGTAAACCAGCCAGTGCAAACAAACCGATGAGAATTGCGGGTGTGCCCAATATATCGTTCATGATCAGTTCTATCATGATGTGAATCCCCCTTTTTCCGTCGATTATATGTGTTTACGAAGGACGTCTTTAATGGCTTCCTGGTCTAACAAGTTATTTAATCCAGCGACCTTTCTTGTGCCGTCATCCAGCTGATCGATAATGTCTGTTGCTCCGATATAGAGGTCTGCTTGTTCATTTTTGCTTGTACTGAGATCGGTGTGATCCACTTCCGCTAAAAGTCCTAATTCTTCTAAAGCCTTTTTGACATTCATTTCAACAATAAAGCTGCTTCCTAAACCGTTTCCGCATACAACTAGAATTTTTTTCATTCTCTTTTTCCTCCTTTATACTTGTGAAAATTGATTGATTAGTTGTTGGATGGTTGCTAATTCCTCTGCTTCAATCAATTGTCTCACCCGTTTTTCTTCACTTAACAGCATCGTCAGCTGTTTGAGTGCTTTCAGGTGGGTCATACTGTCAATGGCAGCTAATACAATGATGAGCCGAACTTGCTTTTTTCCATCCTTTGAAAAGAAAACGGGCTGATGACATGACATAAGTGACATGCTTAATTTGTTCACGCCATCCTCTGGCCTGGCATGCGGAATCGCCACTTGTGGCGCAATCACAATATAAGGGCCATTTTGATGAACAGACTGGATCATCGCTTTCACATAACTTTCCTGAATCGCTTGTTGATCAATTAAAGGCTGCGCTGCTTTTGTAATGGCCTCCTGCCATGTGTCTGCTGTTTGCTGGAGCTGAATGGTTTCTTCTGTTAATAAATCGTTTAACACTGGTTTCCACCCTTTCTGGTGTGATACATATGTGGAATGAAGCAGCTCCTTCAAGTCATGAAGCAATGCTTTTTCATTTTGAACGATGGTATGCTGCTGAATGATATTGAATAAAGCATTCACATGTTGCTCATCAAGCTTAGGTTCTGAGCCTTCTCCATATTGAAGCAATGTTTTTTTCTCATAAGCAGTGAGAATAGGGTGAACGAGATGAACAGGTTTTCCTTTAAACGAAATAGGTGTCGTTGACACAACAAAGTCGGCATCAATGGATGTTAATTCTTCATATGAACGTTTTGATAACAGTCCGCGTATGTCGATGTAACCGATTAATTCAAGAAGCTGCGTTTTCAGCATGTGACTTGTGCCAATTCCTTCTCCGCAGACAATGTAAATAGAACGTTTCGCAATCGACGAAATCCCTTCTCTTCTCATCCAGCCGCCAAAATGCATCGCCACATAGGCAATTTCATGATCGCTCATCTTTGAACAGGTCGCCTTCTCTAAATGGCAAGCAACCTTTTGCGTGATGTCAAACACCTCTGGCTGTGCATGTTTCATGGAATCTGTTAATTCATTGATGATATCAATGTGATAGATGAGCCTATAATAGGCAGGAATTAAATGCATGGTTAAGTTTTGTTCCAAGACTTCTACTTCCTGGAAGGAAATACACGCATAACGCTGAAAGTCAATGATCATTTGTCTCGCAATGGTTCGAATGAGATGTTCTTCTGGTTTTTGACTTGTTGGAAGTTTTTGTTTTTTGGCACTGAGCCATAGCGTACTAAGAAAATAGATTTCATCATCATGAACCAAAAGACTGGTTTCTTTTTGAATTTGCGCCATGAAACGAATAGCAGCCAAGCATTCATCTGTTTCCTGCAGTGTCCGTTTTTCTTCTGTTGAAATGTGTACAGCACGTCCTAGCTTCATCCGTTTAAAGTAGAAAAAGAGATCCATAGACAGCTGATCCAGCATGTCATCTGCAAACTCAAGCTTCAGATCTTGTTCGGACTGTTGAAGGAGAGCATGTATTCTCTTATATGAGATAGGACCCTTTAACCAAACCGATGGAAATGTTTTTTCATTTTTTATCATGTTGCGAATGAAATGAATATGAGGTTTCAGTGCCAACCGAATTGTTCTTTCTTCTCCTGAAATTAAATAGCCACTGGCCGACTGATAATGAAGTGTAAGCTGCTGTTTTGAAAGTGCTTCTTTTAGTTGTTTCATATCTTCAAGCAGTGTATTGCGGCTTACCTTCGTCATCTCCATAAAATCATCAATTTTTAGATGCTTCTCACTGCATGCAATGGATAGGAGCAAGATGGCACGTCTTTCTTTTACACATGGTTCATAGTCATGACCGACAAGAACGGTGTCAGCTTTTTCGATAATGACTTCTTTCTCGTGTGAATTTAAATAGTAGCCTCGTTGATCTTTTCGCTGGACGCCACTAAGCTGATGGGTTTCCAGCCAACTATTCATTCGCTTAATTTCAGCGTAGACCGTTCGAGTAGAGACATTCAGTCGATTCTGTAAATCTTCAATTGATAGATAAGTGGTCGTGTGAAGCAGCATCGATAATAAAGTCGTGCCCCTCTTGGTTAAGTGCAGTTGGAATCCCTCCCTTCTTCCCTTTGGTTATAAGTCTAATCAACTTGCATGCGCCAAAGAAGTCCAAATGTCTTCAGTAAGTATTGTGCAGCTTTTGGGTGCTTCTTTTGCCTTAAGAAATAGCACACTCAAGCGAGTGTGCTTTGAGATTTGTATAAAAAGAACCCTTTTTCTGCTTTTAATTGCCTTGCTATGTGATCAGCTTCCGAATGCCCCATTGAGCAATTTCAACCGCCTCTTGACTCAACAGATTGTCGATAGCTGCTCTCTGGCATTTTTCAATTCAGTTAAGTTAGCAGCTGAAAACTTTCTACCTGCTTTTGCGACTTCTTCAGGTGGATCAGTTTGGATCACCGCTAAGTAAGTCATCAGTAAGCAAAATCTCCTGTGTAATTTCCACAAAACCTCACCTTGTCAGGATCATTCTCCAAGTCTTCATCGGTGTAGGAATCCCATTTAAACAAAACGAAATTCAGCGCATCTTGTGCAGCCCAAAACTCACGACGCATGCGGTCTTTGTCGTATCTGTTCTTTACTTCTCCTTTTGATAAAAAGAAGTTTTTAAGCAAAGAAAAAAGCCCCTTCTCTTCAGAAGCTGGCTCACACTCTTGTTTTCCTATGTCTGCTGTTCCGGCCATTGAATATCCGGTGATCTCACCCTTTTGAATCTGGTTCCAAATATCTTCGGAAGCCTTTGTAACAAGGACCCACGATCCTTTCTTGATAATCTCCTCGCCCATTTCAAAGTCAGACGGAGCAATGTACGATTCAACGACTTCTCCGACACCACCTTGGAAATCATGCTGCTTATCGATCTCACGTGCATCTTTCAGGAACCCGTGAGCGGCTTTCTCGATTTCTTCTGGTGTCATATAATCCCCATGTGCATCAGCTACGTTTGGTTCGTATACAATTCCATACACAAGACGCTGCGAATCATCAGCCTTTGCAATGACCTTGATCTCTTTTTGAAAGTCTGGCTGCTTTTCTGATTTCATAAAAAAGAACTGCTTTTGATTAGCAGCCTTGTCTACGTATGAAACGTGTGTGATCTTCGCATTTATCAATTCGCGTGGCAATTCATTCACCTCCTTTCAAAAAAAAGCCCTCACTATGAAGGGAAGGACTCTGATTGAAATTCTTTTATTTTGTTATCTAGCACCGCAATTATCTTAGTAGCATTTCTCTTAAATTTTATCTTGGTATCTTTATCAACTTTATTTATATTAATGTTGTTATATAATTCCTTCCAGTCGTTAATTGCCGCACTCAATTCTGGTGTAATAATATTTTTAACAAGTAAATAACTGGTTGTATAATATGTTGCATTTTTTGGATCGAGTTGATGAGAAGGCTCATTCATAGAAAGATCTCTTCTAGCATCTAGTGAAACAGAGTACAAATCTAGAATCTTTTTATCTAATTCTTTATTGAGCTGTTCTATAGATTTATAGTTAGAAAACTCATCCCTCAATTCTTTTAATTCAACTGACTGTCCTGAAGTAGCAACCGCATTATTTGTATTTTCATTTAGAACATCAACTTTTTCACTTATTAAAAATTCAAGACCTTTGTACTTTATCTTTGCTATGTTTTTAATAAGATCAGTAATAGGTGTTTTCAGCATAACCACTACAATAATAATAGCGATTGGCCATACCATTGCTGTAAAAATAGTTATAAATCCATTAAACATAGAAGATATTAATTCATAAACATTCATAATTTCCCCTCATTCTCAAAGTAATGAGAGTATTATACTGTTTTATTCCATGTTTTGTAATACTTTTCTTCTAATCTCTTCTTTTTTCTCAGCTGTCAACCCTAAAATGACCGACCAATCGTACAAAGAAAAAGACCTCTTTTAAGATGAGGTCTTTTCAGCATGTTTTATAAATTCTAAATATTTCTCATCAAGATGTTCCCTTACTTTTTTACAAAGCAATATATATTTATACTCTACCTCTTCAGAAATGGGTTCTACCATATAATTAGGTATAATTGCTACCATCTCCATCATTATTGAAACAAGCTCTTCACTGATAATGTTTTTTTCTCTTAAATAAAAGATCATGTTTGGTATTTCAATTTCGCTAATTACTTCAGACCAATTAGTTTTTCCTTTGTTTTCATCAAATCTTTCGTAAGTACAGATGTACAACTTCTGAATTGTTTCACTTAATTCATTTAAACTTCTTTGAAGCTCTTTGCCAACATTCGGATTTCTTATTGATTTCCTTTTTATTCTTTTGAGATATTTGAATTTATTATTCGGGAGAATATTTGAGTTATCACCAGATTCTGTTTGATGTCTATCTTCTTCCAATTCTACTATTTCATCAAATTGATCCAGTTTCTGATTAACTTTAAATTCTAGTTCCCATTCTTTAAACTTAATTTTTGCTAACGTACTAATCAGTTTAGTTAATGGTTTTTTAAAACTCAATGCAACTACAAGAGTTACTAATGGCCATGCGTTTGAAGTAAAGAAGTGAGACACATCCACAGTAAAACCACCAACAACATCAAAAAAAGTTTTAACCCAATCCCAATTCATTAATTCCCCTCATTCCCAAAGTAATGAAGATATTATACTATTTTATTCCATGTTTTGTAAGACTCTTCTTCTAATCTCTTCTTTTTCCTCAGCTGACAATCCTAGAATAACAGGATCAACCACAGGACCAACCGCACAATGACAATTTACTCGCTCTTTTGGTGTGAGCTGTGTATCTCTCGGAAACATACACCGCTCTCCGCTGCCCGGTATCTGAAATTCCTCATCGAGTGGAATGATCGTGCCGTCAAGCTGCACATGACTTTCTCTCGACTGGTTCTTTTTCCCGCCGCTGTGCTTCCACTTCTTCCCCGTTACTGCTGGGGATTGGACGTAGGATTCATGTTGAGCGGCTGAAGAAGCGGTCAACACTTCAGTGACAGCTGTCACACGTGCGCGCTTCCGGCTGAATTCAGGAAGGTCCTTCAGCTCCAGTTCAATCTCTTGAATAGAGCGGCCTTCTTTTATCCCCTCTTTCAGCGTTTGTTCTATGGCTGCATGAGTATTCAGCTTCATCAGCTGCGCCAACTCCTGCGACCATGATTCAATCCACTGTTCAGTTTTCTAAGAAAGCACCTTAAAAGGAATATCTGCATCGATGGAATGCATGATCTTCTCGGCTAACTGCGTGACGGTAAGAGTCAGAAAGACAGCAGTTTCTTTTCCAAACAGCTCCGCAAATTCATCAGCTGCAAACAAGTCATTTTGGAAGAACGCTAGAATTGATTCTAACGTCTCTGAATCGTCCTTGGATATAAAACAAAACCATTCAGAGCATTTAAAAACGTCCTGCGTTGCAATCTGAACAATTTAGCGGTGATTTTCTCGTATTCTTCTATCAAAGAAGGAATGTCTTTTAATTCAGGGAAATCTGCTACAGCTGCTTCAAGTTCCTTGACCTCATCTTCCTCCGCTTTTTGCACAAAGGTATTGATGTTTTTTATCAGCTTATCAATCTTGCTCATTTGCGGATCTCCTCTAGTTCATCCCTAAGGTCTTTAAGGATCGATACCAATTCATTCTGAGAACCTGCTGACTTCTGAAACACCGTATCAAGTAAGCTAGTTGATGCCTTTGGCTTCGCCTCAATTGGTCGGTGATATTCTTCCTCTGGCCATTCTTCTAAAGTTTTTCCTAGAATACGGCCAGCCAGATCACGAAGGTCATTCGGTGAAACCGCTCCTGCTTGAATAAACGGTGTAAGAACCTTAGCAATTTCGAGCGGATCACGAAAGTCAGGACCATTTAATATAAGTCGTCCATGCCAGAGATCGAGATCAGGAAGAAAGAGTGTGTTGAACTTGCCAGTGATGATCATTCTTTCGGCTGAAATACCTGCTCTTCCGTTGTCTTTCGAGCGGTATCTGCTGTAGCCTTGTTATAATCCTTTGATTCGCCTGTGTAGATCGGCGGCAGACGGAAAGAAGAACGTATCTTGTTTCTCGTCTTCTCGTCGTATTCAAGAAACAGCGCATCCTCCTGAAGAATCTCGGCCAGTGATTTTATTTCAACTTTCACAGGTGCAGGGTCTTCGTCATTGCTTACTTCGTCCTTTTTCTTTTTAGGAATTCCTTCGACTTCAAGCAAAAGAAACTTATGTGCATTGTCTGAACCTTCAATGCCGTTCATGTACTCTTGCAGCTGCTGATAGGAAGACTCAGACAGCATTCCATTTTCCACTGTAATAGCTGCCGGCACATGCCGACCTTGTTTAAAGTACAGATAGTTCAGTTCTTCTGCCTTGCGTGCTCCGTACATATTGACGATGTTACCAATCCAGCGAGGAACACCATATGTACCGCTGCCGCTCTGCTTGAAGTCCAATAACACCAAAAACCTTGAAAGGTATTAAGCCATTCAAGGTTTTTTTGTATAATCTCATTAAAAATGAACTAATTTGAATTCATTTTTGAAAGGAAATCTTGAAGAACTAATTTTACTGGTGAATTCGCAGTAGTAGCCAACACATTATTTACACGTTCTAAAATTTGAGGATGCTCCAATATCAATTTTTTGCCTTCCTCAATTGGAAAACTTCTCAATGTATCAATACAGATCTCAAATAGTTCTTTATCATTAGTATTCAACAAATCCATTAAAATTTTCAACTCATATTCATTGCACTCATTATCCAGACAATACGCAATTTTCCGCTGCCACTCTATTGGCTTATTGCGCACCTGATTTGATAATTCTTCCCAATCGTTCAGGCTAAAATCCGAGAGAATCTCACTAGCAATCAAACACCCGTCGTCATACCACGAATCTACCGTTGTATCAGCAGATAAAAGATTATCTAATTCCTTAAACACATTTAATACCTCCATTTAAATTAAAATCCTGATGGGCGTAAAGCATTTTCTGTACCTGTCGGATACCCGCTAGTTACATCTTTCCCCACTTTAATCACATCAATTTCTACACCATCAATACGTGCTCTATGCCAAGTTGCTCTATCTCTTAATCTTGATGAAATAGCTGCTGTATCTCCAACGTCGGTAATACTTTTGAGAATTTTCTCATCCTTCCAAGAATCAGGAAAGAGCGTGCTTTTTTTAATCTTAGAGATATTTCCATCAGAAAACTGTTTTGTAAATACAACATTTTTTGTACCATCCGCATTTGTTGATAATACTTCAACTGCAAATTTTTCATTATCATTATTAATTCTAGGCGAATGTCCACCTATTAACTGATTTTTGGGGACCTTCCGTTGTCCTTCTAGAATCTTAGCTTCAATTTCTGGACTAATTACAGTTCTTCTAGCAGAATGTCCACCTGCACCCTGAATTCCCACCTTTCCATGAAACCCTTTCGCCCCAAACGGCAAAAGCATTCCAAGCGCCGCATTCATACTCGCCTCCTGCTGTTCTTTCGAGATCTTATTCCCAAACATATCTCTACCAGTAATCGCTTCGCTGAAGCCGTTGGTGGCGGTGAGGCCATATAAGCCTTTTTGAGATATTTTTAAGGCATCAAAGGACTTTTGGGACGTCTTGTAGATGTCGACTGCCCTAACTGCGGCTGATGTGGCTTGGGTGGTTTTATAGACGGCTTTTCCGCCTTTGAAAATACGTCCTGCCCAACCGACGATTGGGATGTATCCTGCTGCTGCCATGCCGCCTGCGGCGACTCGTTGGCCTGCGGTGAGTTCTTCACCTGTGATCGGATCGACACCTGTTGCGGCACGTTTTGCATCGTTCACGCCTGTCAGTTCATTGACGATATTTCCTCCGTAATCAAGGGCTTTTTCATACCAAGGACGGTTGGCTAACGCTTCTTGTTCCTTTGCGATCTTGCGGGCTTCTTCTTGATCTTTTTTGATTTTTAGATATTCAGAAGTTTGCTTCTCAATATCGCTTTTTGCCTTGTAGATTTCGCTATTTTGATACGCTTTCTTGTCAAAATTCATAGGCAAAATGGATTTTCCGTCATTTGTCGCATTCATCATTTCTGCGTACAATGCCATTGTAGCCTTCTCCTCAGTCTCTGACAAAGCATATTCATCTTTTAGATTTTGATCAAGTTCTATTAAATCTTGAACCGTTTTCTTCCGTTCATCTTCCGCATCTGCAATCTTTTCGTCAAAGGTTTTACTATCAAATACCTCCAGAGAAATGAGGTCATCAATATCTTGAAAAATCGTTTTGAGTGCCTTTTTTTGATCCTTCACGATGCTTTTGGCATTCTTGATTCCCATATGTACAGCGTTGTCTAAAAAGTGTTCTTCTACAAAGGTGTCGCCGCCAAAATTTGTATCATCAAGTGTCCCAGAAACACCTTCATGAAAGGCTTTTTGTTTATCAATGAAGCTAATAAACATGTCCACATTTCCGGCGAGTTCTTTGTAGAAGCTTTTAATGTTATCGGCACCTTTTCCAGTGAAGTCGTCACCGAGGTTGGCAACACCTTGTAATGCCTTTTTTAAATCTATCATTTGTTCGCGGAGTTCCTGATAGTGTTTCGCCCTTGTATCCATTGCACTTGTTAGTGCTTTTGCATCAAGTATCTTCCCCAGAAGAAGTCACTCCCTCCTATTCATTGACAAGGTCAATTTTACCAACACGAAGTTTGTCATTAAATAGGAATAAAGATACAAAAACAGTACTTAATATGTAAATGATCAGAAGCATATCCTCGCTATTTTATTTTTCAAAGAAAAGCACCCCCTTAACATTGTGCTCTCTTAAGACTTAGACTTAAGCAATTGTAGCTCTTGGTCCATAATATCTGCTGCTTCGTTAATAAATTGAATGATCAAGTCTAAATCTTCTCGTTTGTATTCGTTTGTGAGCTGTTTAGTTGATGCCGATAAAGATTGAAAGAGTTCCTTCACTTGTGATTTCCCAGCCGTTAATGGAACAATGATGACCCTTCGCTTGTCTTTTGGGTCCTTCTCCCTTTTGACGTAGCCTGCTTTTTCTAACCGGTCAATGAGAGCGGTGACCGCACCTGAGCTAAGACCGGTTTTTTCACTTAATTCACCTGCTGTGAGTGGTCCAAGTTCGTTTAACAAATCTGCTGATTTGAGATCTGTTGGGAAAAGGCCGAGCGATTGAGCGGCTGCTTGGTGAAATAGGACTGTTCGTGTAGCAAGGCGTCTCATCATATGTATGATCTGGTCCGCTCGATCTTCTGCCTCGTTCTTTGTTGACAACTTGTTCTCCTCCCTTTAAAATCAATTTATCTTGATCATCAAGATAAATGTTCTCTTACTTTATAATTAACTTGATCATAGCAAAAAAGTGAAGAGAACGTAAGCAGGGGGTAAATGAAATGAATAACGTGGATCATAAAGGCAAGGCATCCACTCGCTTTGTTGTCATCGGTTTGCTGTTAGGGATTTTTATGGCAGCGATGGACAACACCATTGTCGCAACAGCAATGGGAAGCATCGTCGCCGACTTGGGCAGTTTTGATAAATTTGCTTGGGTGACTGCTTCTTATATGGTGGCAGTGATGGCCGGTATGCCGATTTATGGAAAGCTTTCAGATATGTATGGTCGAAAGCGTTTTTTTCTGTTTGGACTTATTTTCTTTTTAATTGGATCTGCGCTGTGCGGCATCGCACAAACAATGGATCAGCTTATTATTTACCGTGCGATTCAAGGACTTGGAGGCGGTGCTCTTCTTCCGATCGCTTTCACGATTATCTTTGATATCTTCCCGCCAGAAAAGCGCGGGAAAATGTCCGGTATGTTTGGTGCAGTTTTTGGTCTATCCAGTGTATTAGGACCGCTGTTAGGAGCAATTATTACGGATTCGATCGGCTGGCATTGGGTGTTTTATATTAACGTACCAATCGGTATTGTCAGTGTGTTCTTGATCGCCAAATTTTATCAAGAATCGCTCGAGCATCGTAAGCAGAAAATTGACTGGTCAGGTGCCATTACACTTGTCGTTGCGGTTGTCAGTTTAATGTTCGCTCTTGAGCTTGGCGGTAAATCGTATGCATGGGATTCTGTTCAAATCTTGACACTATTTGCTGTGTTTGTTGTCTTTGGCACCATCTTCTTCATTGTTGAACGGAAGGCAGAAGAACCGATTATTTCATTTTGGATGTTTAAAAATCGTCTGTTTGCGACATCTCAAATCTTGGCGTTTTTATATGGCGGGACGTTTATTATTCTAGCTGTCTTTATTCCTATCTTCGTCCAGGCGGTGTACGGTGAATCTGCAACAAGTGCCGGGTTCATTTTAACACCGATGATGATTGGTTCCGTGATTGGCAGTATGATTGGCGGAACGATGCAGACGAAAGTACCTTTTAGACGATTAATGACCATCTCTGTGATTTCATTTTTTGCTGGGATGCTGCTGCTTGCCAATATGTCGCCTGATACAGCAAGATTGTGGCTTACGCTCTTTATGATGATTTCAGGTTTTGGCGTTGGATTTAGCTTCTCCCTTCTGCCATCTGCTTCAATGAATGATCTCTCTCCGCGCTACCGCGGCAGTGCTAATTCTACCAATTCGTTCATGAGATCACTTGGGATGACTTTAGGCGTGACGATTTTTGGAACGATTCAAACCAATGTCCTGACAAATCGTTTAGCAGATGCTTTTAGCGGAATGAAAGGAGCTTCTTCTCAAGTTGGTGATCCACAAGCCATTTTCCAAGAGGGGGCACGCTCACAAATTCCGCCTGATATTTTAAATAAAGTGATTGATGCGATGTCACAAAGTATTACGTATGTATTTATGATTGCTTTATTCCCGATTGCACTTGCGGCGATTACGGTCGTATTTATGGGAAATGCACGAGTACGTACATCAAATGAAATGAAAGAAAGCGAATAATGTGAAAAAAGCAGAGCGATGCGGCTCTGCTTTTTTTCATCTTATTGATATAAAAGTTGGGCTTTTCCTTCACTGCCAACGATCTTTATTTTAGATGTGACCATGTCTTTGGCTGCTTGTTTTGCTTTTTGTAAATACATACGCGGATCTAAGCTTTCAGGTTCGTTTGAGAAATGATCACGAATCGCTTCAGAGTATGCATTTTTCAGTTCAGTGGACACATTGACCTTTGCCATACCGAGTGCGACACATCTTTTGACATCCTCATCTGGTACAGCTGAACCACCATGAAGGACAAGCGGAACATCGACAAGCGCTGCAATTTGTTCAATGCGGTCAAAGTCGATATCCGGCACCCCTTTATAAATGCCGTGTGCCGTGCCGATCGCAGGTGCTAAAGTAGGTACACTAGTTTCTTCTACAAATTGACGGCATTCTGATGGAATGGCTTTTTGAGCATCCTTTTCATCCACGACAATATCATCTTCTACCCCGCCTACCTTGCCTAACTCAGCTTCTACATTCACACCTACTTTTAAGGCAAGGTCAACCACTTCTTTTGTGCGGCATACATTTTCTTCATATGAATGCATGGAAGCATCGATCATAACGGATGTATATCCTGCTCGTATACAAGTAAGAATCACATCAAAATCAGTGCAATGATCGAGATGAAGGCCGATTGGTATTTGATATTGATCAGCTGCCGCCTTTACTGTATCTGCAATGGCTTTTGCGCCAAGCGATTGGACCGTACCAACCGTTGTTTGCAAAATGACAGGTGATTTTAATTCAGCTGCCGTTTCGAGTACCCAGTAAATACTATCAAAGGAATGTACATTGAATGCGACAATTCCGTATTTTTCTTTTTTTGCTGCTTCAAGCATAGGTGTTGTGGAAAGTAAAGGCATGGTCAAACATCCTCTCTCGTCAAAATATCTGTTTTTAATACAGCGAGCATTTCTTCATTTGTTCTTGTTTCGAGCAGTTTTTGCCGTTTCGTTTCATCCATTAATCCGCGTGAAAGAGCAGAAAGTGCTTGTAAGTGAGTGGTTCCTGCTTCACTTTTTGGAATGAGTAAGGATAAGAAGAAAAAGCAAGGCTTTCCATCAAAAGCGTCCCATTCGATTCCGGTTTCTGTGCGGACGATGACGAGTGCCGGTTTTGTGATGGTGTCTGACTGTGTATGCGGAATGGCAAATCCATCTTGAAAGCCGGTTGTACTCAGAGCTTCTCTTTCAGCTAGTCCTTTTTTGACAGCCTCAGGAGATGTACAAATCCCTGCTTCAGAGGCAATGTCAGCTATGGCTGCGAAAACGCCAGCCTGTGAAGAAGCTGTTTCATGTAGATTCATATAAATATGTTCCATCATTTCTCTTCCTCCCTATTAAACTGCGGGTTTGTCTATTTTCTTGCGGTAAAGCCCGTATAAAATCGCACCTACAAGTGAGCCGATGAGTATGGATAGTACCCACTGAAATGCGCCTGTGACGACTGGAAGGACAAGGAATCCACCGTGTGGAGCAGGAACCTGTACGCCAAAGAGATACGTCAATATAGCAGAGATGGCGGAACCAAACATGATAATTGGCAGGACAACGACTGGGTTTTTTGCTGCAAATGGAATGGCTCCTTCGGTAATATGAGTCGCTCCGAGAATATAGTTGATCATCCCAGCATTTCGTTCTTGTGGTGTGAAATGTTTTCGGAAAATCGTTGTGGCAATCGCAATGATAAGCGGCGGTGTGATACATGCTGCTGACACCCCTGCCATGAAGTAAAGGTTACCTTCTGCGAGTAAAGCCGTTCCTGTGACATAGGCTGCTTTGTTAAAAGGTCCTCCCATATCAAATCCACACATGGCTCCAACAATTAAACCTAAAAGCAATGGATTTGTGGATTGAACTGAGGAGAGAAAATCCATTAATGAATTATTTAGCCCTGTAATTGGAACTAATAGCGGGGCCATGACAGCCCCAATTAAGAAAATACCAATGACAGGATAGATGAAAATTGATTTTAATCCGTCAAGTGATGCTGGTAATTTTTGAAGCAGGAATTGAAGAAGTACGATGATATACCCTGCTGCAAAACCTGCGATAATACCACCTAAGAATCCAGCGCCTCCATCGTTTGCAAGCAAGCCGCCGATAAATCCGACAACCATCCCTGGGCGTTTGGCGATTGAATCAGCGATAAATGCTGCTAAAATAGGTACCATTAAGCTAAAGCCGAGTCCGCCAATGTTTTTCAAGTAGGCAGCAAACGGATGATACGTTTCATGTTGAGGATCAGCTGAGTAAATACCGAATAGAAAAGATAAAGCAATTAAGACCCCGCCTCCAACAACAAATGGAAGCATGTGTGATACACCGTTCATTAAATGTTTGTAGATGGTGTGTATCCACTTATTCGCTGACTTTTGTTGAGCTGATGAAGGCGCAGATGGTTTTTCTGTTCCAGAAGCTCTTCCTTTCACTTGATGAACGGGGGCTTCTCCATTGATAATGCCTTGAATCAGTTCGTTTGGTGTGCGAATACCCTTTGCTACAGGCACTTCAATGAGTGGTTTGCCGTGAAAGCGATCTGTATTCACATCTTTGTCAGCAGCGACAATGACCCCATCGGCCTCCAAAATGTCTTGATCCGTTAAAGCGTTTTCAATTCCTACTTGACCATGCGTTTCAACTTTGATGTCGACCCCTAATTGCTCAGCTGCGATTTTTAATGCCTCAGCTGCCATAAATGTATGCGCAATGCCTGTTGGACAGCCAGTGGCAGCGACAATTTTCTTGCGGCTCATGTGAACTCCCCCTTATATGTTCTGAATGTGTATTTGCTCAATTAATGAATCAATGTCATGTAAATCACTTAACCCTTTTGAAAAGGCGGTAGATGCCCCTGTTGCAATGCCGTAGCGTAAGCATTCTTCATGAGGTTGTCCTTCCAGCTGTTTACTTAGGAATGCAGCGAGCATGGCATCACCAGAACAAGCCGTGTTTACGACCGTTCCTATTGGTGCATTTCCTTTTAATACGGCTTCGTTTGTAAGGAATAGAGCTCCTTCCCCTCCTCGGGAAATGAGTACTTGCTCTGCACCCATCTCGATCAGCTTTCGTCCTGATTCAACGAGTTCTGTTTCTGATAAACGGTGGGTTTTTCCAAAAAATGCGGCTATCTCTTCTTCATTTGGTTTTAGTAAATATGGTTTGTATTGAAGTGTTTCTAAAACCGCTTTAGAGCTTGTGTCTAAAATAAATTTCACGTTGTTTTGATGACAAATAGCGGCTATCTCTGAGAAAATGCTAGCAGGAACGCCTTTAGGCAGACTGCCTGACATAATGAAGATGCTGCCTTTTGGAATGGTCGAGATTTTTTCGCGAAACGCATCAAGCGCTTTTGCCTCAATAGCAGGTCCTTGATTCACAAGTTTGTATTCTTCCGTTGTGTTAATAAATACATTAATGCGTGTAATCCCATCCACTGGGATAAAATCGGTTTGAATGGAGAGATCGTTTAACGATTGTTCAATATATGAACCTGAAAACCCAGCAATAAATCCTAATGCAGTGCTGGTGAAGCCATATTTCTTTAGCATAATGGACACATTAACACCTTTTCCATTCGGCTGATAATCCTCATCTTCCGTGCGGTTGACTGTATCTGCCCGCATTTCTTTTAATGCAATATATAGGTCAATAGCAGGATTTAAGGTGCAGGTATAAATCAATTGGTTTCACCTTCTTTCTTTTCTCTAAAGAAAGTATCTCATACGATTCAGTGAAAATGTTTTCAGATTGTGTAAAGGTTTTCACGGTAAAAAGCCCCCCATCATAAAGTGTGGAAGGCTTTTTGAGTGTTTATTTCATCCGAATCACATAGGCGTCTAGTAAAATGCGGGCAATGACATGAAGCGACAGGCGGGACCTGACTTCATAATCTGGGAAGAATGATTGTTCCCCTTTATATCCGACAAGTGTCATATCTGATATTTTACTTAATGTAGAATCAATTCTAGTTGTGACCGTAATGGTCGTGACCTGCTTCATACTGAGGTTTTGGCAGGCTTCCACTAGTTCTGACGTTTCTCCATTTAATGAAACAAAGATGGCAAGTTCGTTTTTATCAATGTCACGCGATTTGAGCCGAATGATATTCGGGTCGTCATGAACTTCACATGTTTTTCCGATGAGCTGCAATTTGATGGTCATCTCTTTGGCGATCATCTCTGAAAAGCCTCTGCCAAAAATATAAATTTTGTCCGCATCATGGATCTTTTGAACCGCATCCTCAATTTGCCCAATACTTTGCAGTTGAATCGTCTTTAAGACCTCTTCTTCATTTTTTCGAATGGCTAGTTTGATGTCTTCGTCAATATTTTTTAGTTGATCACTATCATCTGTCATTTTCTTTTCTTGTTTCAATCGATATTTAAAGGATGTATAGCCGTTGTATCCGATTTTCTTCATCAGTCTGACAATGGTCGCTGTCGACACGTTGGCTCTTTCACTTAATGTGACGATGGATAAGGTGGAGATATCCTCTAAATGCTGGTGAATATAATGCAGTAAATAACGTTCTGTTTCACTTAACGTTTGGTACACATCACTCGGTATATTAAATAATGGTTCATTCAATGCGATTCCCCCTTACTCATTTCATACTATAATTAAATGCCCTATGAAAACAAGGTGATTCTTTTATCCTGTATTTTTCATTGGGAAAGCTGGATGAGTGAAATTTTGTTTTTAACATAAACTAAGAAAAAGAACGGTTTGTGTGAAAGGAGTTGATCACTGTGCTTCAATTCTTGTTTTTTCTGATCCTTTTATATGTGGTGTATGTATTTTTGACCGCATTTGTCTTGTTTTATTTACCGTTTCAAAAAACATGTAAAGAACATTGCATCTATAAAGCCTCTTCTATCTCAGGAGACGACCAAGGCATAAATCAAGTCATGCTGCTTGATGACGGATTTGAATCAGGTCAAGTGAGAGTTCAAATGATTCGAGAGGCTGAAAAGAACATTCGTTTGAGTTATTATTCCATTCAAAAAGGAAAAACCGCCGAATGGGTGCTTGGTGCTTTAATTGAAGCGGCTGATCGAGGAGTAAAAGTTCAGCTGTTGTTAGATGGCATTTGCCATAGCCTGCGTGGACCGCTGAAGCATTTGCGTTATGCTGTGGCGAATCATCCGAATATGGCCATTCGTTTTTATGAGCCTTTTCGTTTGTTCAAGCCATGGACGTGGCATAACCGCCTTCACGATAAGCTTCTTTTGGCAGATGGCAGGGTCGCTGTCATGGGCGGCAGAAATATTGGTGATAAATACTTTGCAGATCAGCCGCCGAAAGACTTTGCGTATGACCGAGATGTGCTGCTGTACAACGCCAAAAAAGGAAAAGTATTAGATGAAATGGAGCAGTATTTCGTTTATTTGTGGAATCATGATTTTACGAAAAGAACAAAAGATGTATTTTCCAAGGCAAAAGCGAAAAAAGGAAAAAAGTTAAGAAAACAGCTGCTTCGATCTTATCAGGAAGCCATTCGTACAAAAGAACCCTTTGTCATGTCCACATATGATTGGGCAAAAGACGCCATTCGTGCAAAACAGATTGCATTTTTCACAAATCCAGTGGAACGCTTAAATAAACGTCCGCTCGTCTTGAAAAAGTTAAACGATCTCGCACAGCGGTCAAAGCGTTCGGTTCTTATCCAGACGCCTTATGTCATACCGACACGGCCAATGAAAGACGGACTCACGCCATTACCAAGTGATATTCAAACGACGATCGTGACGAATTCTCTTACAGCGACACCAAACCCTTTAGCATTTGCAGGATATTTAAGCACGAAAAAGGAATTGATGAAAACAGGTGTTCATTTGTATGAATATCAAGGTCCGTATTCAATTCACGCCAAATCAATGGTCATTGATGATAACTTAAGTATTATTGGAACATATAATCTAGATGCAAGATCCAGCTTTTTAAATACTGAATCGATTTTGGTGATTGATAGTGCACCATTTGCGTTATCTCTTACGGAAGCAATCGAACGAAAAATCGCTTATAGTGTTCTCGTAGCGAAAGATCGAACAGAATATAAAGCAAGCGACTATGGACAGAAAAAAAAGCCTTTCATGAAAAGGCTCCTTTTAACTGGTTTATCTACCATAACGGTTTTATGGCGGCGGTTGATTTAAATAAAAGGGCAGCTACTTTTGTGGCAGCCCTTTTTCTCTGGACTGCTCCTCTTCTATTGGTTCAAGCTTGGTTAACTTAAATACGAGGATTCCTGCCACAATGACAAGTACACCTAATAATTTTGTAAAAGAAAATGTTACTTTTTCTAACCCAAGCCAGCCAAGCGAATCAAATAGAAGCGCACAACCTAGCTGGGAGGTGAGAACAATCGAGATTCCATAAGTGGGACCGAGACGTTTGATGCTCTGAACAAGACAGATGACAACGCCTACCCCGATGGCTCCGCTTATCCAGTACCAGGCTTCCATATGCCTTAATTGAAACATGCCGGTTCCTTCTAACAAAAGACCCATCAGAAGTGAAGCGATAAAGCCCATTCCTAGAACTAGCGTCGTTGTTGACCAAGAGCCTGTATGCTCATTGACTTTACTATTAAAAATGGTTTGTAAGCTGACAAGTGCCCCAGCAGTGACAGCTAATATTATTCCTATGATCATATATAAGTCCCTTCGTTTCTTCTATTCATAAATGTTGTGTTCTGCTATTTCTAAAAGCCCTTTTTGATCACAAATCGTAATCTTTCCTCTTCGCCTTTCAATCAGCCCTTTTTCTTGGAACTGCTGAATGACCCGATTAATATGGCGGTAGCTTGTTCCAATTAAGCTCGCTGCATCCGTGAGGCGAAGCGGCCGTGCGCGTGCGTCATCATCACTTGTTAAAACAGACAATAAATAGCTTGCAAGCCTGACCTCTACAGGGTATAAAAGGTGAAAGCTTAAATCATTTGATTTTGTATAAAATTTGTTTGTGATGCCCTTGAGCAAAAAGGTTAAAACTCGAGGATCGTCCTTTGCATGCCGCATGAGGGCTTGATGAGAAATCCTGAGCATATGTACTTCTGTAACGGCTTCAACTGTATTGACCATATCTGTCTGCTGAACGTATTCAATATCTCCAATCGCTTCAAGAGGGTTTTTAAAGCAAAGAATAAATGTTTTTCCTTCCTTTGTGGTGGTGAAAATCTTTAATTTTCCTTTCACCAGCAAGTACATATACTCCCTTTTATCCCCTTTTGAACAAATCAGCTCACCTTGCTGATAGCGCCACAAGCTCACATGTGAGATGAGTTTTTGATGAAAGACATTCTGTAACTGATGCGTCTTCATATAAGAGGAAAAAAGAGATTCATCATGCAGCTCCTCCATCTGATGCCCTCCTTTATAGTTTTAAGATGATGACGCCTGCAATCATTAAAAAGATGCCTGCATAATGGGGCCATTTCATTTTTTTCTTCTGAACACCAAACCATCCTTTTGCATCGATGGCAAAGGTAAACGCAAGCTGTGCGATAAGTAAAGCAGCGATGGTGAGTGTCACACCAATGATTTGAATGGCAGTGACCTCATTAAAGATAATAATGGCTGCAAATGCACCTCCAATTAAATAAAGCGGCTGCACTTTTTTGTATTCCTTAAAGTGGCCATCCCGTACGATGAGTAAAATGACGAGAGAGATGATAAACCCTGTCAGCTGCGTGATCGTTGCCGCCTGCCACGTCCCGATATCTTGACTAATTCTGGCGTTGGCTACGCCTTGCAGTGTAATACAAGCTCCTCCTAATAATGCAAAAATAACACCTTTCATTCGTTCAAAAGCTCCTTCTTTTTTCAGTCTAGTTCCATTAAATGATAGATGCCCTCATGTTGAAAAGGACATATGTCCCACTTTGCGTATTATATCAGAAACTTTTTCTCATGCAGTTTCTCTGTTTTAGATTTTTCACAGTGGGTACAGTTTTATATGAGCTGAAAACAGAATATTGGATTGAATCACATATAAAAAGGAGACATGGCAGAATGAGAAATCAAGAGAAACACTTTATTAATGGAGAATGGGTCGCATCAACAGGAAACGAAACGACGGAGGTCATTAACCCTGCGACAGAGGAAGTCATTGGCACCATTAGTTTAGGAACGAAAGAAGATTTAGATCAAGCTGTCAAAGCAGCTCGAGCCGCCTTCCCTTCTTTCTCAAAAACATCTCGAAATGAACGAGTAGAAATGCTGGAAAACATTGTGCGCGGGTACGAAAAACGCAAGGATGAACTTGTAGAAGTGATGACAAAAGAGCTTGGTGCACCGCTGAAAGTGTCCGAAGAAGTTCATTACAAAATGGGTTATGAACATTTTTCTAAAGCAGCGGAAGCACTGAAATCTTATACATTTACCGAAGACCGCGGTGGACATACGATTATAAAAGAGGCGATTGGTGTCAGTGGATTGATTACACCGTGGAACTTCCCGACGAATCAGACATCTCTTAAAATTGCGGGTGCCATTGCGGCAGGCTCAACAGTTGTCTTAAAACCAGCGGAAATTACCCCTTTTGCTGCGATGATTCTTGCAGACATTATTGATGAAGCAGGTGTACCGAAAGGAGTCTTCAACTTAGTAAACGGAACGGGTGACGTGATTGGTGACGGCATTAGCTCACATCCTGATATTGACTTCGTTTCATTTACAGGATCAGGTGCCGTCGGCTCTAAAATTATGGAAAACGCAGCGGACAATGTGAAGAAAGTAGCACTTGAGCTTGGCGGAAAATCCCCTCTTATCGTCTTAGACGATGCAGATGTGGACGAAGCAGCAGAAACAGCCATTCATCATATTGCGATGAATACAGGTCAAGTGTGTTCTGCAGCTACACGTGTGCTAATTCCAGAATCAATGAAAGACAAGTTTGAAAAAGCGCTGCTGAACGCCCTGCCGAAGTTTACAGTTGGTGATCCGAGAGAAGATCACGCTACTGGCCCGCTTGTTTCTAAAAAGCAGTGGGATACGGTGCAATCTTATATTGAAAAAGGAATCGAAGAAGGTGCTACCCTTCTTGCTGGGGGAACTGGAAAGCCAGACGGAATCGATAAAGGATATTTCGCCAAGCATACCATTTTCACCAATGTGAAAAATGATATGACCATTGCGCAAGAAGAAATCTTTGGGCCAGTCATGAGTGTGATCACGTATCAAGACCTCGATCATGCCCTTGAGATCGCCAACGATACAGTGTATGGTCTTGCCGGGTATGTTGTTGGTCAAGATGAAAAAACGTTAAAATATGTCGCTGAACATATTCGTGCCGGTCAAATCACCATTAACAATGCTGAAACAGATTACTTTGCCCCATTTGGAGGCTTTAAGCAATCAGGTATCGGAAGAGAATGGGGAGACTTCGGTATCGAGGAATATTTAGAAGTGAAAGCTGTGATGGGACTTCCAACGGCGTAAGTCAGGCGAAAAAGAGGAAAACGGTGATCCGTTTTCCTTTTTTTGTGCCCTCTCCCCTATTCATCCGTGTTTTGTCATTAGAAATCTTAATCATGACAATCAATATTATATATTTTACTTAATGGCAAACTTTCGGTAAAGTTCAAATTGAACCTATATATATAATTCCTATCGAATTAATCTATGTTTATATTCCTTGTGAGGTGGATATTGTTGCAACTTCATGTATTGAACAGTCCGTTTAGCCAGGAGCAGGCAGAGTTACTCAATCAGCTGCTTCCGACTTTAACAGATCAGCAAAAAATTTGGCTTACTGGTTATTTATCAGCGCAGGCAGCGCTTGCCGGCTCAGAAGCTGTCACTCCGGTGCCTTCTGCCGCAGCATCTGCCCAGCCTGTGAGCAAAGATGTGACCGTGCTTTATGGGTCGCAAACAGGCAATTCCGAAGGGTTAGCAAAAAAGACAGCCCAGCATCTTGAAGAGAAAGGCTTTCAAGTGACGCTCTCTTCTATGTCCGATTTTAAACCGAATAATCTGAAAAAAATAAACAATTTACTGGTCATTGTCAGCACACATGGCGAAGGAGATCCGCCGGATAATGCCCTTTCGTTCCATGAATATGTTCACGGCAGACGTGCGCCAAAGCTCGATCATTTAAGCTTTTCTGTCCTTTCATTAGGTGACAGCTCATACGAATTCTTCTGTCAAACAGGAAAAGAATTTGACGAACGCTTCGAAGAGCTTGGCGGTACACGCCTGTTTGACCGAGTGGACTGTGACCTTGATTATGATGAGCCGTTTTCAGAATGGCTTCAAGGTGTTGCCTCTTCTTTGAGTGAAGGTGAAGCTGTCTCACTGCCGCAAGAATCAGCGGGAGCTAACAATCAAGCCGTTTCTGAATATTCAAGAACGAATCCTTTTTATGCTGAAGTTCTTGAAAATATCAACTTAAATGGGCGTGGATCTAATAAAGAAACACGTCACTTAGAGCTTTCGCTTGAAGGTTCAGGTCTCGTGTATGAGCCAGGTGACAGCCTTGGCATTTACCCGACAAATGATCCTGCGCTTGTCGACGAACTGATTCAAACATGCGGGTGGAATGCAGAAGAATCCGTCACCGTTCATAAAAATGGAGACACTCTTCCTTTAAAAGACGCACTCACCTCGCATTTTGAGATCACGGTTTTAACAAAACCACTTCTTCAAAAGATCGCTGAACTGACAAAAAGCGAATCCTTGCATGCCCTTTTAGAAGAAGGAAACGAAGAAAAACTGAAAGAATATATCGCAGGCCGGGACTTAGTAGATGCGGCTCGTGATTTCGGTCCTTTTGAAGGAACCGCCGCAGATTTCACGTCCATTTTAAGAAAAATCCCTGCACGCCTTTATTCCATTGCAAGCAGTCTCAAAGCAAATGACGAAGAGGTTCATTTGACGATAGGGGCTGTCAGATATGATGCGCACGGCAGAGAACGCCAAGGTGTCTGTTCGATTTTATGTGCAGAGCGCCTGCAGCCAGGTGATACGTTACCTGTTTATATTCAGCACAACCAAAACTTTAAGCTTCCTCAAGATCCAGATGCACCGATCATTATGGTAGGACCAGGCACAGGCATCGCCCCTTTCCGTTCATTTATGCAGGAGCGTGAGGAACTGGGTGCAAACGGAAAGTCATGGTTATTCTTCGGTGATCAGCATTTTGTGACGGATTTCTTATACCAAACGGAATGGCAAAAGTGGTTAAAGGATGGCGTCTTAACGAAAATGGACGTGGCTTTTTCAAGAGATACTGAGGAAAAAGTATATGTCCAGCATCAAATGAAGAAACAAAGCAAAGAATTATTTGAATGGCTTGAGCAAGGTGCTTACGTGTATATTTGCGGAGATGAAAAGCATATGGCGCATGATGTCCACAATACCCTTCTATCCATTATTCAAGAAGAAGGTGCGATGAGCAAAGAAAAAGCAGAAAGCTATCTTGCCAACTTACAGCAGCAAAAACGCTATCAGCGTGACGTTTATTGATTTGATGCTTGAAAGAAAGGAGCTTTTACTTACATGGTGAAGACAGCATTAACAGCGCCGGATGGACCTCCGAGCGACGTAGAGGAAATCAAAGAAAAAAGTGATTATTTACGGGGTACGTTAAAAGAAGTGATGCTTGATCCGATTTCAGCGGGAATTCCGGATGATGACAACCGTCTGATGAAGCATCACGGCAGCTACTTACAAGATGATCGTGATCTGAGAAATGAACGACAAAAACAAAAGCTTGAGCCTGCCTATCAATTTATGCTGCGTGTCCGTCTGCCTGGCGGAATCGCCACATCTAATCAGTGGCTTGTGATGGATGAGCTTGCTCACAAATACGGAAACGGTACGTTAAAGCTGACGACTCGTGAAACCTTTCAGCTTCACGGTATTTTAAAATGGAATATGAAAAAAACCATTCAAGACATTCATTCTACTATGCTTGATACAATTGCTGCTTGCGGCGACGTGAACCGGAATGTCATGTGTACATCAAACCCCTATCAATCAGAAGTGCACCATGATGTATACGAGCTGGCGAAAAAATTAAGTGATGACCTGCTCCCGCAAACAAGAGCTTATCACGAAATTTGGCTTGATGAGGAAAAGGTTGCGGCAACGCCAGATAAGGAAGTTGAACCGATGTATGGTCCGCTTTATTTGCCAAGGAAATTCAAAATTGGTGTGGCGGTCCCTCCTGCTAACGATATTGATGTCTTTTCGCAGGATTTAGGCTTTATTGCCATTATCGAAAACGATCAACTGGTCGGTTTTAATGTCGCAATTGGCGGCGGAATGGGTATGACGCATGGTGATACAGCGACTTATCCGCAGCTTGCAAAGGTCATCGGCTTTTGTACACCTGAACAGGTCGTAGAAATTGCCAAACAAGTCATCACCATTCAGCGTGACTACGGAAACCGTTCCGTGCGAAAAAATGCCCGCTTTAAATATACGGTGGACCGCCTTGGTCTTGAGAATGTAAAAGAAGAGCTTGAGCGCCGTCTTGGGTTTACTCTTTTAGAGGCAAAGGATTATCACTTTGATCATAACGGTGACCGTTATGGCTGGGTAAAAGGCATTAATGGCAGATGGCATTATACGATGTTTGTAGAAGGCGGACGCATCACAGATTATGATGATTATCCGCTGATGACAGGCATCCGCGAAATCGCCAAGGTTCATACAGGTGACTTCCGTTTAACAGCCAATCAGAATTTAATCATTGGGAATGTGACAACTCATAAAAAGAAACAAATCGAACAGCTCATTCAGAAGTTTGGTTTATCAGACGGCCAGCAGCACTCTGCCCTGCGCCGCAGCTCAATGGCTTGTGTATCTTTGCCAACTTGCGGCTTAGCGATGGCTGAAGCAGAGCGCTACCTTCCTCGATTGATTGATAAAATCGAAGACATCGTTGAAGAAAACGGATTAAGTGATAAAGAAATCACCATTCGAATGACTGGTTGTCCAAATGGCTGTGCTCGTCATGCGCTTGGAGAGATTGGATTTATCGGAAAATCACCTGGTAAGTATAATATGTATCTTGGTGCCGCATTTGATGGCAGCAGATTAAGTAAATTATACCGTGAAAATGTGGGTGAGGAAGACATTCTAAAAGAACTTGGCTCTATTCTCCCCCGCTACGCAAAAGAACGAGAAGAAAATGAACATTTCGGCGATTTTGTCATTCGGGCAGGGATTGTGAAAGAGACAACAGATGGAACGAATTTTCATGTGCAATAAAAAGAGACAGGAGCCATCCTGTCTCAGATTGTTGACAAAGGGCTAAAATGAACTTTATTTTAGCCCTTTGTCTTCTTTTCAGCGTGATAGAAAACCTTTGCAGCCCTAGGAAGGACGAGCATCGGCGCGGAGCGAATTTGACATTCGTGAGCACCGAAGCGCAGGACTGACACCGAATGCGAGGGTTTGTCTACACGCTGAGACAGGAACCATCCTGTCTTTTTTATTTTTTCTGTTTCTTATTCAAGTATTCGGTCAGACTCTTATATACATTTGGATTGTCTAATGAAGATAGATCGGGTGAAAGCTGCTCTTCATACGCCCCTTTAAGTAAACGTCGTACGATTTTTCCATTCCTTGTTTTCGGCAAAGCTGAAATGAGATGAACTTCTTTTGGTGTGAGCGCTTTTCCGGCATGTGAACCAACATGGGCTGAAAGCTCTTGGATAAGGGCAGCTTCTTCAAAAGCATGCGGACTGGTCACGATGAAACAGACGAGCGCCTCCCCTTTCACCTCATCCTTTACCCCAATCACAGCGGCTTCATGCACGGCAGGATGCCAGGTAAGGATGGATTCAATTTCAGCTGGCCCGATGCGTTTCCCTGCTGTATTAATGACATCATCCGATCTGCCGGTGATGTGGAATTCTCCGTCCTCTGTTTGCATGACCCAATCTCCGTGTGTCCATACACCGTCAAATCGTTTGAAATACGTATCTTCATAACGCTCCGGTTCGTTCCAAAAACCACATGTCATGCCGACCCATGGCTTTTTCACCACAAGCTCCCCTACTTCATTCATCACGCTTTGCCCAGCTTCATTGTATACATCTGCCGCCATTCCTAAGATCGCCGCATTAAAGAGAATCGGTTTGATGGGGCGAAGCAGCGTACTGCCTACAATGCCACCAGAAACCTCGGTTCCTCCTGAATAATTTAAGATTGGAATGTTCTTTTGACCAATGGTGTGAAATAACCATTGCCACGGAGCTTCATTCCATGGTTCCCCTGTAGAAATAATGGCTTTGACATGCGATAGTTCGACCCCATCAATCGTTTGCTGCATCGCAGAACGAACAAATGTAGGGGAAAGCCCAAAATGAGTGACTTTCTTCTCGTGGATGAATGACCAGAGCTGCTGCTCATCTGGATAATCGGGAGCGCCGTCATATAAAACGATGGTAGCTCCATTGATCAAGCCGCCAAAGACGAGGAATGGCCCCATCATCCAGCCCATATCAGTCAGCCAAAACAGCCGGTCTCCTTTTGCCACATCCATACATAGCCCGGCATCAAAAGCTGCCTTTATCGGAAAGCCTGCGTGTGTATGAACGGCTCCCTTTGGTGTGCCGGTTGTGCCTGACGTATACAAGATCATCAGCGGGTCTTCATTTGTGACATAGGTCGCGCCGGTGAACGGCTGTTCTTTTAACAAATCATTCAGCAGGACATCGTCCTGATATCCGGTATGAGAGGAAGTGTGCACAATCACTTTTTGCACAGTTGTGGTTTTGTTGATGGCATCAGCCACACATTCCCGCATGTTGATCGTTTTCCCTCGCCGCATCATTTCATTCGCTGTGACGACAATGGATGCGCCTGACGCACGAATGCGTACAGCGAGTGGCTCGCTTCCATAGCCTGAGAAGACTGGGCTGAAAATAACACCAATCTTTGCAAAGGCAAGCATGACGGCGACCGTTTCTGGAAGCATTGGCATATAGATGATGGCTACATCCCCTTTTTGAAGTCCTTCTTTCAAAAAGCCAGTTGCAAGACGGCTCACTTTCTCTTGAAGTTCGAGAAATGACCATCTCTTTTCTTCACCGGCTTCATTGCTCCAAATGATGGCGAGCTGATGCCTCGTCTCTTCTTTTTCTGCCCATTTGTCCACAGCCGTTTCGGTGATGTTTAGTGTGCCGCCCTGATACCATTTCGGCCACATCAATGAGTGGTGACCTAATGCCGCTTCATATGGTTTTTTCCACTGAATGCCGACTGCCTTCTCCGCTTCTCTCCAAAACCAGTCTGTGCGATCAATACTGGCTTGATAGAATGAGTCATACGTAGAAAAACCAAGAGATTTCATCCACTGATGCAAACGTGTTTTTTGGCTCTGCTTTTCTTCCGGTATCCACTCTGGTTTCTGGTTGATCATGAGGTCTGCCCCCTTTAGACCGGATAGACCGGATGTTTTCGTTTCGTAAATGTCATGTCTTTCGATGAGTAGGCTAGTAATCTATGACAAAGTTCCGTTCTTAGACGGTCAAATGGGATGACGCCATCGACGATCATTTCAGAGGCAAGCTCATAGATATTCATATCTTCCTGGTATTCCTTCCGTTTCTCTTGTATAAATGAAGCCCTCTCTTCGGGCGGGAGTTCTGCAATTTTATTTGCATAGACGGCATTTACAGCGGCTTCTGGACCCATCACAGCGATTTGCGCCGATGGAAGAGCGAGACAGCAGTCTGGCTCAAAAGCAGGGCCTGCCATTGCATATAGTCCTGCTCCGTATGCTTTACGGACGATGACGGATATTTTCGGAACGGTCGCTTCTGACATAGCGGAGATCATTTTTGCCCCATGACGAATAATGCCGGCTTGTTCCACTTTTGTTCCAATCATAAATCCTGGTATGTCCGCAAGAAAGAGCAGCGGGATATGAAAGGCATCACAGAGCTGAATAAACTTGGCGGCTTTATCAGCTGAGTCGTGGAATAATACGCCGCCTTTGACCCTTGGCTGATTGGCAATGAGACCGATAGGCTGACCGTTCATTCTGCCAAAGCCGGTAATTAACTCTGCGGCAAACAGCTTTTTGATTTCAAAAAATGACCCTTCATCAATCAGTAAATCGATGAGTTGATACATATCAAATGGGGTATTCTGGCCTTTAGGGATTAAGTCTTTGATGGTGGTTTCAGATGGTTTAGGTGCTTTTGCTACTGTCGTTTTTGGTTTTTCTGTATAGTTGGCAGGCATATAGGTTAAATAATCACGTGCAATTTGAATAGCCTCTTCCTCTGTTTTGGCTAATATATCTCCGCATCCAGAAATGCTGCAATGCATTTTCGCACCGCCCATTTCCTCAAGTGATACTTTTTCACCGATCACCATTTCAGCCATTCGCGGCGAGCCTAAATACATAGAGGCATTTCCTTCGACCATGACGACAATGTCACAAAAAGCAGGGATATACGCACCACCGGCTGCAGATGGACCGAATAGTAAACAAATTTGAGGAATGCGCCCAGACAGCTTGACTTGGTTATAAAAAATGCGCCCTGCTCCTCTTCTGCCTGGGAACATTGCGATTTGATCAGTGATTCTTGCACCCGCAGAATCGACTAAATACAGCATAGGACAATTGAGCTTCTCGGCCGTTTCTTGAATTCGAATGATTTTTTCTACTGTTTTGACACCCCACGATCCTGCTTTAACCGTAGAGTCGTTTGCCATGACACAAACAGTCTGCCCATTCATACGACCGGTTCCGGTGACGACACCATCTGCTGGTAAGTGTTCATCTTTGCACTCTGCAAACATGGCATCTTCAATGAAAGAATCCTCATCTAATAACAAATGGAGGCGATCACGGACAAATAATTTTCCTTTTTCTTTGTTTTTTTGATGGTAGCGTTCTGCCCCGCCCTTTTCAATTCGTTGTTTTTTTAATTTATATTCTTCGATCATAAACATTCCCCTTTCTTGCTATTTCCCTCTGTAATAAGGCGTTCGTTTTTCTTGAAAAGCCTTGAGACCTTCTAGTCGATCTTCTGTATGAATAAGCCGCAGATAAGCTTCGTATTCTTTCGTCAGCCCTGTTTGTAAATCGTGATCAAGGCTGGATTGAATGGCTTGTTTTGCTTCTTTTAAAGCGATCGGTCCATTTTTGGTGATTTGTTTTGCGAGTGTGATGGCATCATTCATCAGTGAATCGGCTGTAGAGATACGTTCAATCAGCCCAATTTGAACGGCTTCTTCTGCTCGTAAAGAAGTGCCTGTGAAGATCATTTCTTTCGCTTTCCCGGGTCCGATCAGGCGCGAAAGTCTTTGTGTGCCCCCTGCTCCCGGCAGGATAGCTAGTCCTGTTTCCGGCAGGCCGAGCGCTGCACCCGCTCTTGCGATGCGGAGATCACAGGCGAGCGCGAGCTCAAGACCTCCGCCAAGTGCGTGTCCGTTTATCACGGCAATGACAGGAACAGGCAAAGATTCAATGTCTGTAAAGGTTTGCTGAATGGTCAGAACGGCTTCTTTGGCTTCTTGTTCTGTCATCAATCGCCGTTCTTTTAAGTCTGCTCCTGCGCAAAAAACTTTAGCGCCAGCTCCTGTCATGAGCAAACAGCGGATGTTTGCATCATGTTTGATTTCTTGAATCGTTTGGTTGATTTTCTCTAGCATAGCAACGGAGAGAGCATTGGCTTGTGCTGGTCTATTTAATGTCATGATGCCAATGTGATCTTGTATTGAAAAATTGATCAATGAAGTCATGTGATTCACCCTTTATCAAGTAGTGTGAGACTGAAAAGCGCGTAAACAGTGACTTGGCAGGGTTCGATCCACTTTTGCTTCAATCCATTCAGCCGCTTTAATCAAGCAAGGGAGGTCGACATTTGTTTCGATCCCGAGTTTGTGAAGCATGTGCACCACGTCTTCTGTCGCCACGTTTCCGCTGGAGCCAGGTGCATAAGGACAGCCGCCAAGCCCCCCGCTAGAGGCATCAAATATGGTGATGCCGGCTTTTAATGCTGTATAAATATTGGCAAGCCCCATTCCTTTCGTATCATGAAAATGAAGTGCGATTTTATCAGCAGGAAAGCGTTCAAGTAAAAGGTCTAACCGTCTTTCTACTTGCAGCGGATGGGCTTCCCCAATGGTATCCCCAAGTGATATTTCATCAATGCCGAAGGACAGCAGCTGTTCCGTTAATCGCAGCACTTGGTCCATCGGCACTTGTTTTTCATAAGGACATCCAAACACGGTTGAAATATAGGCCCGCGTTTGCCGTCCTTCTGCTTTTAAATCGGCTGTCATTTGTTTGATCACAGGCAGTGTTTCCTGTATAGATCGATTCATATTCTTTTTGTTATGTGTCTCACTCGATGAGATAAACATAGCCCCTACCTCAAGGTTTGCTTCAAAAAAATGAGCTAACCCCTTTTCATTTGGGATGAGTGCGGCATAGGTGATATCCTCTTTTTTGTTTAATGATTGGGCTAATTCTTTGGCGTCTTTTAAGGCTGGAACCCATGTCGGATGAACAAATGAGGTGACTTCAATATAAGGAAGATGGGCTTCTTCGAGTAAATGGATCCATGTTCGCTTCTTCATTGTGTCCAGCCAAACGGATTCATTTTGTAGTCCATCGCGCGGGCCGACCTCTCTAATGAGCACATTTTTTGGTAATGCCATGCGGCTTTCCCCCTATTCTGTCAGCTCCAAAAGTACCTCTCCCTCGTCAACAAATTCCCCCTCCGCCTTATACACTTTACTGATCACACCTGCTTCTTCTGCAACAATGGGAATCTCCATTTTCATCGATTCTAAGATGGCGACTTCCTGTCCTTTTTGCACATCATCACCCTGTTTCACAAGAAGCTTCCATAAGTTTCCGGCCATTTGTATCGTGACAGTTTTCATGAACGGTTTTCCTCCCTTTTTTTCATCAGATAATCGGTTGTGATGCGGCCATGTAAAAAGGCAGTTGATTCGGCCATTTCCTTTAAAAGCGGTACATTGGTTTTGATCCCTTCTATTTCATATGCTTGTAATGCTGCTTTTAATCGTTCTATGGCGAGTTTTCGAGTATCACCGTACACAATCATTTTCGCAATCATTGGATCGTAAAATGGGGTAATGACACTTCCGCTCGTGACGCTTGACTCATGACGGATATATGGGGCATCAGGTGTAGAAAGCCGAGTGATCGTGCCTGGCGAAGGGTAAAATGTCACAGGGTCTTCAGCGTATATTCTAACTTCAATCGCGTGCCCAATTTGATGAATATCCTCTTGGCTGAAGGACAGGGGCTCTAATGCGGCAATTTTTAGCTGCTCCTCGACAAGGTCAATCCCGGTAATTTCTTCTGTGACAGGGTGTTCTACTTGCAATCTCGTATTCATTTCTAAGAAATAAAATTGCTGGTTTTGATCGACTAAACATTCAATTGTGCCCGCATTTTCATACCCAATTGCTTTGGCAGCTTTGACGGCCATCTGTCCCATTTGCTGTCTCACCGTTTCTTCAAGACAGACGGCTGGTGCCTCTTCAACAATTTTCTGATGTCTTCTTTGGAGTGAACAATCTCTTTCAAATAAGTGAACGCCGTGACCGAACGAATCAAAAAGAACTTGAATTTCGATGTGCCGTGCGTGTTCAATCACCTTTTCCATGTATAAAGTTCCGTCTTGAAAGAAACTTTGTGCTCTTTTTTGATTTCCTTCAAACGCTCGATGCAGTTCTTCGTCGTTGCGGACGAGCTGCATACCAATCCCGCCGCCACCGCTCGATGCTTTTAGCATAATGGGATAGCCGAGTGTCTGTGCTTTATGAACACCTTCGTCTGCATCATGGAGTGGGGCTGAAACACCAGGAACGATTGGGATGCCCGCTTGTTCCATCGTTTTTCTCGCTTCAATTTTATTTCCCATCTGCTGAATGACTTGTGCAGATGGTCCAATAAAGGCAATGCCCTCGCTCCGGCAGCGCTCAGCAAATGCCGCATTTTCTGATAAAAGACCATACCCCGGGTGGATAGCATCAGCATTTGTTTGTTTGGCAACCTTAATGATCGCTTCCATGTTTAAATAGCTTTCAGAAACTTTAGCGCCGCCGATATAATAGGCGCTGTCTGCTTCTTGCACATGAAGTGCATGTTGATCAGCCTCTGAATAAACGGCAACGGTTTTGATTCCGAGCCGTTTACATGTCCGAATCACTCTACGGGCAATTTCGCCTCGATTGGCGATCAATACTTGTTCAAACATCGCTGCCTTCACTCCTTTATTAGATCAAGCGCCTGCTTTTTCAAGCGGAATTTCTGAATTTTGCCTGAGGCTGTCATTGGGTACTCATCTGTAATGAAAAAGTATTTCGGGATTTTGTAGCGTGCCATTTGCGACTGACAATAGCTCGTTAATGTCTCAATTGAGACCGACTTCCCTTGTTTCAGCCGAATGAATGCGGCTGCTTCCTCGCCGTATGTCTCGTCGGGAATACCAACGACCTGTGCGTCAAGAATGGCAGGGTGAGTGTATAAGACATCCTCAATCTCTTTTGGGTACACATTCTCTCCGCCTCTGATGATCATATCTTTGAGCCGGCCTGTGATTTTCACATAACCGTCATGATCCATCTCAGCTAAATCCCCTGTATGAAGCCATCCGTCCTCATCAATGACTTCATTTGTTGCTTCTTCGTTTTTATAATAGCCCTTCATGACATGGTAACCTCTTGTACAAAGCTCCCCTTGCTGTCCTCTTGGCACTTCTTCTGACGTTCCTGGTAAGGCAATTTTGACTTCAATTTGAGGAAGCGCACGTCCGACCGTTTGAACGCGTCTTTCAAACGAATCATCGGTTCTTGTTTGGGTAATGACGGGTGAACTTTCGGTTTGACCATAGGCAATCGTGAGCTCTCTCAGTCCCATTTTTTCAATGACTGCTTTCATGACGTGGGATGGGCAGAGTGAACCGGCCATAATCCCCGTTCGTAATGTGGACAGGTCATAGGAGTGGAAATTTGGATGATCAAGCTCTGCGATGAACATGGTTGGTACACCGTGAAGAACGGTGCATTTTTCTTTTTCTACTGTTTGAAGGACTCGTTCTGGATGGAATGATTCAAGTGGAATGATCGTTCCCCCTTTTGTGAGACAAGCAAGTACACCAAGAACAGAGCCGAAGCAATGAAAAAACGGCACTGGGATACACATACGGTCCTGCTCTGTTAATTTCATACAATCTGCGATCTGACTCGCATTACAGACGATGTTTGTGTGGCTGAGCATGACGCCCTTTGGATAGCCGGTTGTGCCTGAAGTGTACTGCATATTAATAACGTCATCAGGCGTGAGCTCATTCATTCGCTTCTCCCATTCATGATCTTCGGTTCTTTTGGCTGCCACTTGAAGACGATCCCAGCTGAGCATACCGTTTGGTACATGCTGACCGATATAGATACATCTTTTTAAATAAGGAAATTGTGTGGAAGTGATCTCCTCTTGATGAGCGGTTTGAAGTTCTGGAATTAGCTCTTCAAGCATGTTGACATAGGACGTTTCTTTAAAGCCGTCTACAATAAACAACATTTTGCTGTCAGAATGCTTGAGTAAATAGGCGAGTTCCTGTGATTGAAAATTGGTATTCACAGTGACAAGAACAGCACCAATGGAGGCGCAGGCAAATTGAAGAATGAGCCATTCAGGTATATTTGGTGCCATAATGGCGATGTGATCTCCCTTTTGAACCCCTAATGCCATGAGACCTTTACCTGTTTCCTTGACCTCTTGATAAAACGCTTCGTACGAATAACGCAAAGAACGTTCTGGGTAAACAACGGCTTCATGTGCTGGATGCTGTTCTTTTTTTTCTCTTAATAGGGAGCCAATCGTTTGCGGGTGAATCGACATCATTGCTTTCCTCCCTCATGTGTAGTAAGCGTTTTCATTAAGGTATTACGCTAACAACTGTCTTGCGATCACGAGCCGCTGAATTTCAGAGGTTCCTTCTCCGATTTCCATGAGCTTGGCATCTCTCACAAGCCGTTCAACACCGCATTCTTTCATATAGCCTGTTCCGCCATGAATTTGGACAGCATCAAGACTTGCTTTTGTAGCCATTTCTGAAGCAAACAGTTTGGCATAGGCCGCTTCTTTTGTAAATGGTTTTCCTTGATCTTTCAGCCAAGCGGCTTTCCAGACCATTTGTCTTGCAAGCTCTATTTGCATCGCCATATCCGCCAGCTTAAACTGAATGGCCTGGAAGGATGAGAGCGTCTTTCCAAATTGCTTTCTTTCTTTTGCATAGGAAAGTGAAGCATCAAGTGCAGCTTGTGCAATTCCGACAGATAAGGCTGCAATGGAAATTCGTCCGCCGTCCAATGTATATAAAAATTGCTTGAATCCTTTCGATTTGTCTCCCAATATATGATGCGCTGGTACACGCACTTCGTCTAAAATGATTTCAGCCGTATCTGAACCGCGAACCCCCATTTTGTCATATGGATTTGTAATTGAAAGTCCCTTTTGCCCTTTCTCCACAATAAAGGCGGAGATGATTGGACGTCCGTTTTCATCATGATCTGTCACAGCGGTGACAATAATCGTTCTGGCATAATTGGCATTTGTGATCCAGCACTTTTCCCCACTGATGACATATTCTTGTCCGTCTTTAATGGCTTTTGTTTTTGTTCCTTTTGCATCTGATCCGGCATTTGGTTCTGTTAATCCGAAGGAGCCAAGCGCTGTTCCAGAGGCTAATGGAACAAGATGGTCCATCTTTTGCTCCTCCGTGCCGAAGTAATAAAGTGGACTTGCGCCTAAGGAAACCGCTGCGGCATAACTTAAACCTGTACTGGCACACTGCTTGCCAATTTCCTCGACTGCCAGTGCATAAGAGATCGTATCTCCTCCAGAACCTCCATATTTCTCTGGAAAGGGTATACCCATAAAACCGAGCTCCCCCATTTTTTGAAATGTGTTCACCGGAAATGCTGCCTGTTCATCAACTGTTTGGGCGTGTGGTGCAATTTCTGTTTTTGCAAATTCTTTGACCATCTGACGGATCATTTGCTGCTCTTTCGTTAATTCAAAATCCATTTTGCTTCCCCCTTTGGCGCTTTTCTATCATATTTATTATTGAAATAGCTTCTTCATGCCAAGCTTGATTGAATTCAGAAAATTAAAATAAAAATAGTAGAAAAATAGAGAAAGCAAAAAAGCATAAACGGAGGAAACCCCTCATTTATGCTGTCTTTGTTATTTTACTGTTTTTGTAGAAGGTTTGCTTTCATGATGAAGGCGATTGAGTGCCGTCACTTTATAGGTATAGCTCTTCTTTTGATTTGCTAAAATGTCTTTCGTTTGTGTGAAGGAACCTGTTTCTTTTCTGACCGTTTGCATAAATTCGTATGTCCCTTTATGCGACAATCGATAGACTGCATAATAGGATGCACTAGAGCGCGGATCATTTTGTATCTGTAAAACTGCACCATCCTCTGTCTTTTTCACAGATTGAATGATTGGTTTTTTTGGCGCTTTTTGATGAAGCCATGGCATCTCTGGTATGATAGCCGGTTTGCTATAGGTTTCTTCTATTAATCGTTTCTTTACATTCAAGGGATTCCGATTGATATCTTTCAGACTAAAATGCATGCTTCCTTGTACGAGCTGTGACTGCCTGTTCAGCTCGATCTGGCGAAAATACTCCTCGGGATCAGACCAAGCAGGATCACTGTTTTGATTGATTTTATACGTCGCTTGGCCAATGTACAAGTGAACAGGCTGCCCCTTCACTTCATTTGACCACCATTTCGTCAGCACATCATAGGCAGCGGGCTGAAAGCCGATACTCCAATAAATTTGCGGGGTGATATAATCAATATGGTGCTGCTGTATCCACTCTCTTGTATCAGCATACAAATCATCATAATTGGTCATCCCTGCAGTTGTGTTTGAACCGGTTGGGTCATCTTTTATGTTGCGCCATACACCAAATGGGCTAATACCAAATTTCACATACGGTTTTTCTTTCTTAATGGTGTCATTGATCTGCTTCACTAGCTCGTTCACATTATCCCTTCGCCAATCTTCTATATGAGTGAACTTCTTCCCGTAAGTTTCATACGTTTCTTGATCTGGAAATGGCACACCAGCGATTTTATTCGGGTAAAAATAATCATCCATATGCACCGCATCAATATCGTAGTTTTTCACTACTTCCTCTATCCCGTCAACAATGAAGTCCTGAGCATCAGGAATGCCTGGATTAAAGTAAAGCTGATTTCCGTAGGCGATGGTCCAATCAGGGTGTGCTTTTGCAGGATGATCGGCTGATAACCGGTTGAGATCGGTATGATTCATGGTGATTCGATAAGGGTTAAACCAAGCATGAAATTCAAGGCCACGTTTATGTGCTTCTTCTATCATAAATTCAAGCGGGTCATATCCAGGGTCTTTCCCTTGTGTACCAGTCAAATATTCAGACCATGGCCCGAATTTCGATGGATAAAAGGCATCTGCTGTTGGTTTAATTTGCATGATGAGGGCGTTCATATTCATCGCTTTGATATCGTCTAACAGTTGAATGAACTCTTGTTTCTGCTCATCTGCGGGCAGTCCTTTCTTTGAAGGCCAATCTAAGTTATAAACTGATGCGACCCACACTGCACGCATCTCTCTTGTGCTCTCAAGCTTCCCTTTTGGCATCGAACGAGCTAGACTGCTAGACGGAATCAATAAGAAGACACCCATGAAAACTAGTGTCAGAACCGTTATACTGATCTTTTTCAGCATGTTTTGCATCACCTCATATTAAGTTTATTCTGCGTTTTGTGATGGAATGCCAGCAGATGGTGTAAGCAAGATGTTTTTTACTTTAAGCAGCTGAGCTTTAGGGACGTCGCAGGCATCTACTAAATACCGCTCTGCATTTCCGTATGTATCCATCATCTCATTCAGTACATCTTCAAGATAATCTTGCTGCACACCGAGCAGGGGCTGAATTTGTTCTTTTGACACCCGATATAAACTCATCATGCGAACAAATCGTTCTTGTCTTTTCACTAGCATTTTCACGCCTTCATTGGAACGCATGTATTCACTTAAAACGGTATGCACCGGCACACCCGCTGCTAATTGAATAAGAGCAGATAAAAAGCCTGTACGGTCTTTTCCGCTTGTACAGTGAAGCATAAGCGGATAATTTTTTTCATCGGACAGTAATGTAAACAATTGCTGAATCTCTTTTTTTCGCTCATAGAGCATGCTTTGATATACTTCTTTCATGATCGGTGTAAAGGATAGAGATTTTCCTTCTGCTATCAGCATACGAAACATGGTCCATTTGCTAGGCATCATGCTGTCAGGCTGCATAGGGATATGAACAATTTTGTCATGTTCCATGATCTTTGGCGGGTGTGATTTTCGTTCTGAGCTTGTACGCAGGTCACAAATCGTTTGAATTCCAAGTGTTGAGAACGTCAATATGTCTTGCTTCGTGAGACGTGATAAATCGGCAGAGCGATAAATCATTCCTTGTTTGATGACCATCTGATCCGTTGTTTGGAGTCCCCCTACTTCTCTAAAATTTGCAAGCTTTGAAAATTGTATGTTGTGTTGATTCATAGAAGTGAAAATCCTTTCTATCCTCTTTTCTCTATCATACGCTTTTATGAAAAATGAGAAAAGATAAGAGAAAAAGATCATTCGATTCTCCCATGTTGATCAGTGACATCTTTTACGTGGAATTATTGTTATAATAGAATCAGCATATTCGTATTGATTGGAGATTGTAGCATGATAAAAACAAAACGTATTCAGCAAATAAAAGAGTATGTATTTGACCGGGAATCTGCCTCTCTTGATGAGCTTGTGACGCATTTTGGCGTCTCAAAAAACACCATACGCCGAGATGTACAAGCATTGGTAGAATCGGGCGTGCTAAAGAAAGTGTACGGCGGCGTCGCTGTGAATCACTCAACATTGGTGGTGTATCAGGAGCGAAAGACTCGTCAGCTGAGTAAAAAACAATTGATCGGACAGGCTGCCGCTGCTTTTGTTGAACATGGTGATATGATTTTTGTTGATTCTGGTACAACGACACTGGAGATGCTTCCCTATTTGAAGGAGAAACGGATTACCGTTGTGACAAATAACGTGGATTTCATTACACAGGCTATGCCTTATGAACACCTCACCATCTTTTCAACCGGCGGTATGCTAGAGCGAAAAACAAATTCTTTCGTTGGTTATCAAAGTGTTGAGCGTCTAAAAGCATACAATGTCAATAAAGCATTTATTGCATCAACTGGTTTATCCATTGATCATGGCGTCACGAATTCCTCCCCGCTTGAGACAGATATTAAAAAAACGCTCGTTGAAAAAAACGCCAAAACCTTTTTATTAGTCGATGATAGTAAGTTCGACCATTATGCCTTAACCACGTTTTGTGACTTAAAAGACATAGACATCGTCGTGACGAATGAACAACCAAATGAAGATTACCTTCAATATGGAAAAGAGCATGATGTGAAATTTGTCACGCCTTAGTCCAGAGCAAAAAAGCCAAGCGCCAATGTTTTGGCTTTTTTCTTATGCGCAAAAGAGTGAAACGGCGAAGTGTTGGTTACATTATGATTGTACATTTAACACATGTTTGGAGGTTGACCTGATGCCGTTGTTACGTTTTGACGTGATAGAAGGACGTTCAAAAGAGGAATTAAAAAAACTGCTGGACACTTGCCATGAAGCAATGGTTGATGCCTTTGGGGTACCTGAACGAGATCGCTATCAAATTGTTCATCAGCACCGCCCTGAAGAGATGATCATTGAAGACACTGGGCTTGGTTATCCGAGAACAAAGGATCTGGTTGTCATTAGTGTTGTCAGTAAACAGCGGACGAAAGAGCAAAAGGAACAGCTTTATGCACAAATCGCAGAACGTATAGAAAAAGAATGCGGGATTGCCAAGACGGATGTGATAATCTCCATCGTGGAAAATGGAGACGCCGATTGGAGCTTCGGGATGGGTGAGGCTCAATTCATAAGAGGATGGCTCTAAAAAACGGCTCAGGAATGTGAGCCGTTTTTTGATTCATTCATTTTCAAGCTGCATGAGCAAGTTGAATAAATAGCGGTACACTGCTGAGATCACACCAATTAAAGGCGTATCTTCTTTGATGTCTTCTAGTTCAAGAAGCGGAATGTTGATATCAAATAACCCGTCTTGTCCATTAAATTGAAGCTGAGCACCATTTAATGTTGAGAGCATCTCTTTTAGTAATCCAGTATCTTTTTTAGGACGCTTCAATCCGAATAACACGGTATACGTCTGAAATACTTCATCCCATTCTATGGCAAGTCCGTCGGCTCTCACCACATCAAACCACTTCGACTCGATATAAATGAATTCTTTTTGTTGTTTTTTTACGTATGTAAGAGGTGTATTTAAAAAGGAAGCATTTTCTGTTTGAATCATTTCCTCCGATTCCTTGTCTACACGTTCTATATAAACATCAGCAAAGCGTGCTTCTTCTGTCATTTTTGCCCCTTCTAGCGGCCAATTTTGACTTGCGGCTTTGTTATATTCAAAGTCGGTGAGCGCCTGCCCTTCTTTCAATAAATCTTGTAAGCGATTTTGCAGTGACATGACTGTATCTCCTTTCATCTACTTCATATGCGTTTTTTATTTTAGCATAACACATGAAAAGAAAGATATGCCTGAGCATATGATGGTATGATAGTGTAAAAAGAAACATCTCGGAGGGGACCGTTTTGCTCACAATGACACTGGCAGAAAAAATCGTAGATGAGGTCAAAAAGGTACTGACGGAAGAAATCATCATCACACAAACAAACGGTACCATTATTGCTGCAACAGATCCAGCACGCATTGGTCAATTTCATGAAGGAGCATATGTCACATCCTTAGAAGGGCAGAAACGAATTCTCACAAAGGATGATGTGATGCAGATGAAAGGCGTCAAAGCCGGTATCAATCTGCCTATTTATTTCAAACAAGAAGTCATTGGGGTCATTGGAATGACAGGTGATCCAAGGCATGTCTCCCCTTTTGGCGACATTTTACGTAAAATGACGGAGCTGCTCATTCAAGAGCATGAATTCTTTCAAGAAACGGAAACAGATGAACGGCAGCTTGAAGCCTTTGTATTCGACTGGCTTCATCTGCCAGAGACAGCGGCTGGTATGACCGAGAAGGCGCAGCGGCTAGGCTTTGATGTCAACAAGCAGCGTGTCGCTATTCTCATTGATTGTCAAGACGAATCGTTTATGAAGCAGGATCAATACAAACTGATGAAGGACAAATTGCAACTCACCAATCAGGAGATCATTGTGCGCTGGGGGCATGCACGTTTTTTGCTCATGCTACAAGCCACACCAGATGGTCGAGAAACATGGCACAAGCGCTTGTTCCATATTCATGCTGCGCTCACAGCGCTGTCACCATCGAGGATTTTAATGGGGGCAGGAAAACCAGCAGCTTCTCATGTCATGAAGCAGTCCTTTCATCAAGCTTTTCGCGCTTTAAAATTGGCGCATGCTGAAACACCGATTGTGTTTGATGAAGATTTGACGCTTGAACTTTTTATGGAGGAAATCAGTCAGGAAACAAAAGATGCGTTTCTTGATCGAACGATTGCGTCCCTTTTCCCCTATCCTGAACTAGTGAAAACATTGCGGGTGCTCATCGCTTCGGATTACTCATTGAAACATACAGCAGAAACTATGCATGTCCATATTAATACACTTCATTACAGATTAAAACGGATCCAGGATTTAACGACACTTGATCCAAAGCGCATGCAAGATGCGATGCTTTTTTATTTAGCCTTGCTGCTTTTAGATCATGATACAAAAAATACGATAAAACAGCCTGATATTTTGTAGAATCGTCTATAGTCATGTGGCGGTTCTTTTTTTATACTTGTAGAAAAGAGACGTTAAATGAGCGGGAGTGATTGCATATGCTAGATTCAGAATTTTCAAATCAATTAAAAGAGATTGTCGGTGCGCCCAATGTCCAAGACAGCAAGGCGGATCGTCTTGCCTACTCTTATGATGCGACACCAAATTTTCAACAGATGCCAGATGCCATCGTGACACCTCGCACAGCAGAAGAAGTGCAGCAAATTGTGAAACTGTGCGCCTCTTACAAAGTGCCGATCGTCCCAAGAGGCTCAGGGACGAATCTGTGCGCAGGAACATGCCCTACTCAGGGCGGATTGGTGATTCTCTTTACTAGAATGAATCAATTATTAGAAATAGACGAAGAAAATTTAACCGCAACGGTGCAGCCTGGCTTAATTACGCAGGAATTGATTCATCAAGTAGAGGAAAAAGGTCTCTTCTACCCGCCTGATCCAAGCTCTATGAAAATTTCCACATTAGGCGGCAATATTAACGAAAATTCAGGGGGACTGCGGGGGTTAAAGTATGGAGTGACAAGAGATTATGTCCTTGGGCTTGAAGTGGTTTTGCCAAATGGTGATATCATCAAAACAGGCGGAAAGCTTGCAAAAGATGTCGCTGGGTATGATTTGACTCGATTGTTCGTTGGTTCAGAAGGAACAATCGGGATTGTCACAGAAGCGGTGCTAAAGCTCCTGCCGCTTCCAGAAACGAAACAAACAATGCTTTGTTTATACGAAAGCCTTGAAGAAGCTGCGACTTCTGTATCGGCCATCATTGCTGAGCGTATCATTCCTGCTACATTAGAATTTATGGATCAGCCGACCCTTGAAGTCGTTGAAGATTTTGCAAACATCGGCCTGCCCACCGACGTTCAAGCTGTGTTATTAATTGAACAGGACGGCAACCCTGAAGCTGTTTCTCGTGATATCCAAAAAATCGCAGAAGTCTGTGAGCAGCACGGGGCTAAAAGCGTCAAGATTGCACATTCAGAAGAAGAGGCAAGTGCGCTCTTAACAGCGAGACGCTCTGCTTTATCTGCCCTCGCTCGATTAAGTCCTACAACGATTTTAGAAGATGCTACCGTTCCCCGGTCTGAAATTGCCAATATGGTTCGTGCAATCGAAGACATTGCACGAAAGTACGAGGTGAACATTTGTACGTTTGGTCATGCAGGTGATGGCAACTTACACCCCACTTGTGCGACAGATGCAAGAAATGAAGAAGAAATGAAACGTGTAGAAGCTGCCTTTCAGGCCATTTTTGAAAAAGCCGTTGCACTTGGCGGCACGATTACAGGCGAACATGGCGTGGGTCTCATGAAAGCCCCCTATTTGGAGCTGAAGGTCAAAAAAGAAGGAATCGCTGCCATGAAGGCGATTAAACAGGCACTTGACCCAGCAAATATCATGAATCCAGATAAAGTGTTTGGAAAAGCCTCAAGAAAGCGAGTGGTGGTCTCATGAGTTCTTCTTCTAAGCAAAAAGAGATCCAGCAGCAGTTTCAGGAGCAAATGGATGAAAAGGAGCTGCTTAATTGCATGCGCTGCGGCTTCTGCCTCCCTTCCTGCCCTACCTATATTGAATCTGGACAACAAGAAACGCACTCTCCTCGGGGCCGAATTGCGTTAATGAAAGCTGTAAGAGATGGCGTCATTGAGCCAGATGAAGATGTTGAACATTCCCTTAATCTTTGTCTTGGCTGCCGTGCATGTGAACCAGTCTGCCCTTCTGGCGTCAAGTATGGACAGTTGCTAGAAGATGCCAGAGACATTATTCAACAACATAAAAAACAATCATTTCCTGTCAAATTGATGAGACGTGTTGTGTTTAAAGGTCTCTTTCCGTCACAAAGTCGTATGCGACAAGCTGCTAGTTTTCTTCGATTTTATCAAACATCTGGTCTGCAAACAGCCGCCAGGAAGACGCGCATACTGAAGCTGCTTCCCTCCCATTTACAGTTGATGGAACAGGCACTTCCAAAGGTACCGCCTCAAAAGAAAAAACGTTTGAATGAATATAAAGCCATTGGTCAGGCAAAAAAACGGGTGGCGTTTTTTACTGGCTGTTTAATGGATACAGTTTTCTCAAACACAAACAAAGCGACCATTCATCTCTTACAGCTGGCAGGCTGCGATGTGATCGTTCCTCCTATACAAACGTGCTGCGGCGCGCTACATGGTCATAGCGGAGAAAAAGACCAAGCAAAACAGTTAGCCAAGCGGAATATTGAAGCATTCGAGGAAACAGATGCCGATGCGATTGTCATGAACGCGGGCGGCTGCGGTGCCTTTTTAAGTGATTACGGTCATTTGCTTCAGGATGACCCAGATTTTCAAAAACGAAGTAAAGCTTTCTCACAGAAAATAACAGATATATCAAGCATCCTTGTGGAGCTGGAGTTTCACCGCCGCGTGCCACTGGTTTTGCCAGCGCAAGTGATCACCTATCAAGACTCCTGTCATTTACGAAATGGGATGAATGTACAACAGGCGCCGAGGGTGCTCATGAAAGCCATTCAAGGGGTAACGTTTAAAGAAATGAAAGATGCCGGCCGCTGCTGCGGATCTGCAGGAATCTACAATATCTTGCAGCCAGACATGTCGATGCAAATTTTAGATCATAAAATGATTGAAGCGAGCAACACAGCTGCAGCTGCCATTGTGACGTCGAATCCAGGCTGTCAATTACAAATGGCAGCAGGCGTCAAAAAGGCAGGACATATGCCTAGCATGAGAGCGATTCATCTGGCTGACTTTTTATTAGAAGCCGTTCAATATGGAAAAAAAGCGTCCAGCTCATGAAGCTGAACGCTTTTTTTATGCATATCTTCAGACGATTGGTTGGATAATAGAGGAAAATCGCGGAAGGAGATGGTTCAAGTGCTGAAGAAAAACAAATCAAAACAGAAAGACCCGAATTCAGTATTTGAGGCACTATCGCGTTCCTCTGATTTTATCAATGAATTATCAAGTTCCGGAGGTTTCCTTTATAGAATTTCTTTTTTTCGTCCTTTAATTAATGGCAATCTCCTTCATGAACAAATCTTGCCTTTTATTCAGCAATTGCATCTGACACCCACCCTTGAAGAGCTGAAAGAACACATCCCAATCGAACAAGCTGTGATTACGAGGGACCTTCAAAAAGTGGAAGAAGCTCTTCATCGAGGCAGTATTGCTGTTCGAATTGAGACAGACTGGGGCAAAGCGCTCCTTTTGCCGATTGAAGAAAAGAAAGGCAGACAAGTGAGCCAACCTGAGATTGAATTCGGGATTATCAGTGCGCAGGAAGCCTTTGTGGAAGGGCTGGATACAAACTTAAACTTGCTCAGACGCAGGCTGCCCACTCCTGACCTTAAAGTAGTTGAACACACAGTTGGTACCCTTTCTCAAACGAAAGTAGCCGTTGTATACATAGAGGATATCGCCAACCCGCAGAACATTGAAACCGTTCTTCAGCGGATTCAAGATGTTGACTATGACCAAATTCTAGATTCTAATTATCTTGCGCAAATGCTTTATGATGTGTCCAATACAATCTTTCCATTGTTTTTAAATACAGAACGGCCAGACAGGGTTTCCTCAGGTTTAACGGAAGGAAAAATAGCCATTATGGTTGACGGTTCGCCTCATACCCTGCTTGCACCTACAATTTTACTCGAGTATTTTTCTACAATGGAAGACTATAACATGTCTTGGATCGCAGCATCCTCCTTTCGGCTGTTACGCATTTTTGCTGTGATTTTTTCTATTTTTGCAACCCCTTTGTATGTAGCTGTTTTAACGTTTCACTATGAACTGATTCCTAAGGACTTATTAGAAACGATAGTAGCATCACGCTATCTCGTTCCCTTTCCGCCTATTATTGAAGCATTATTTTTAGAGATATCGATTGAGCTGCTTAGGGAAGCCGGGTCTCGCCTTCCTGCAAAAGTCGGACAGACGCTCGGGATTGTTGGAGGTATTGTGATCGGACAGGCTGCGGTTGCAGCGGGATTAACAAGTAATATCCTACTCATTATAGTCGCATTATCAGCTCTTGCCTCTTTTGTCACCCCTATTTATAAAATGGGGACAACCATTCGTCTCTTACGTTTCCCATTCCTTTTTGCTGCACAAGTGTGGGGAGCGCTAGGGATTTCGCTAATGGGGGCTTTTCTTCTTACACATTTAATGAAATTAACGTCTATAGGCCAGCCCTACTTAGAGCCAATCTTTCCACTTCGATTGGCCGATTTAAAGGGTAGTTTGATTCGGCCACAACTCCGCTTTTTGAAAAAGCGTCCAGAAAATTTACGCCCGCAAAATGAAACGATACACCGCCAAAAGCCAAAGCAAGGCCGTAAGGGGAAAAATGATTTTTATGAATAAGGAAGTGAAGGCATGAGCTCTTCTTCTGTGAAAGAAAAATTTCAAGTATCCCCTTTTTTTGTGTTTTTTCTGATCAATGCCAATCAAGTAGGTGTTGGTATTTTAAATTTCCAGACGAATCTTGTCCGGACGATTAATAATGATGGGTGGATTGCCATTTTAATTGCTGGTGCTAGCGTCAATTTGATGATTTTCCTCATTTACTTTTTGTTTAAAAAAGCACCTACTGACGAATTTAGTGACATTACGCAATCTGTGTTTGGTAAATGGCTTGGACAATTCATCAACATTCTCTACATTTTGTATTTTTCTTCATTATCTTTGATCGTGCTTGTTCATTATATGGATGTGATCCATGTTTGGCTGTTTAAAGAAATTCCTGGTCTTTTATTTGCATCAGTGCTGCTCATCCTCGTCTATTACATTCACACAGGCGGATTTAGAACAATCGCTGGCTGGGCATTCTTTAGCATTGTCCTAACGTACTGGATGACTTTTATCTGTTTTTATGTCATGAAATATAGTCACATCCGGTTTATGTTCCCAATGTTTGATCATTCATTTTCACAACTCATGATGGGGGTCAAAGATGCCTCTTTATCCATGTTTGGTTTTGGAACATTGCTTGTCTATTATCCCTTTATTAAAAAAGCACAAACGTCGCAAAAATTTGCACATATGGGAGTTTTGCTAACTACATGCCTGAATTTGCTTGTATTTCTCGTATCTATAGCGTACTACTCAAGTGCTCAGCTCGAACTAACGAAATGGCCAACATTGACATTAACCAGCATTGTCAAACTTCCGTTTATCCAGCGCTTTGAATTTATTGAAGTGTCGCTATGGCTTTTGCTTATCGTTCCAAATATCGCTATTCCATTATGGGCAGCCAGCAGAATGGCAAAACAAGTGTTTCACACGAGCCAGCGCACCACGTTAATAGTTCTCAGCCTTCTCATTCTCGTTATGTTTTCATTTTTTATTAGAGCTACCTCATTTGAGACATTTAATAAATGGGTGGAATATAGCGGATACATCCTCATCTATGGATTGATTGGATGTATGATCATTGTGCTGCTGCTGAAAAAAAGGTGGGTGAAAAAACGAACATGAAACATTATATTCTGGTGTGTCTCATGTTATTGAGCCTTTTCTTAACGAGCTGTGCACAGCCTCGTCTCTTAGATGAATTAAGTATCTCGCAGGCGGCGGGATTTGACTTATTGGAAGATGGAGAAATGAAGGGCTTTTTTGTTTTCCCTGTTTTTAAAAGCGAAGAACAAGGAAGCTATCAAATTGTAAGTGCTAAGTCAAATACCATTAGTAATATTCAGTTTCTTGTTTCGGAAAAATCGCCTTTCCCCGTTGTCATGGGACAAGTACTCGTGATTTTAATAAGTGAAAAGCTGGCGAAAGAAGTGGGTATGATTGATTTGATGAATTACATCTATCGTGATCCGATCATTGGGTCTCGTCAAGTATTTGCCATAGTAGACGGAGAAGTTGAAGATTTATTGCATACAAAAATGAATCAAACCAACTTAAATATCGGTGTATATCTTTCAGATTTACTGGCTCAAAACATGCGAAACGGCAATCAACCTGTGACCAATCAGCATATTTTTATGAATCAGATGATGGCAAAAGGCGTGGATGCCTACCTCCCTTACATTAAAAATACAAGCAACTCTATTAAAGTGTCAGGTGTCGCTCTTTTTGATCAAGAAAAAATGGTTGGGCATATTCCAGGGGAAGATACATTTACGTTTAAAGCGATGATTGAAAATCATAAAAATGGGATTTATGAGTTTCGATTTAATGACAAAAAGAAAACCCATGTTGTTATTGAAAATATCAAATCACATGTGTCTTATCACATTAAACCAACTGAAAACCTTTCAAAAAAGCCTCATATCACCATTGATATCAAGCTGAAAGGTGAGTTAAAAGAATTCATGAAATCAAAAAAAATCGATACGCCTTCTATCTTGCAGCATGTTGAAAAAGAAGTGGAGAAGCGTGTGGCCCAGCAAGGAAGAGACCTTGTTCAATCCTTTAAAAAGCAAAAAATTGATCCACTTGGACTTGGTTTGAGATATCGCTCTAAAGATAAAGCCATGACACCGGAGAAATGGCAAAAACTCTACCCAGATGCAGATGTTCAAGTGAATTGTCATATGAACATTGTTCAAACGGGTGTCAGCCAATAAAAAAGACTGTTCGAAAAGGTTCTCCCTTCTCGTACAGTCTTTTTTAATCTTCATCTTTTACGTCCGGGTCCTCAGGGATTGGTTCATTTAAGATGTCTTGAATGAGCTCTTTATATTGTTCTAGCTGTTTCATATGGGTTTGAAACTGCCCTTGATAAATGAGATACGATTCCCCGTCAAATACGTAACGAATCTTTTTTTGCTGGATTAATTTTTCAACATATGCTTCTGATACTTCTAAGTATTCAGCTGTTTCTCCAATTGTTAAATACATGCATGTGCACCACCGTTCGTTTCATCTTACAAATTATATCACGAGCTGGTGAAAAAACAGATATCGCTTGTTCATGTTTTTTTCATCTTTTCTTCACTGATTCGTCAACTCGCTTTTGTACAGTATTCATACACCCACTCAAACACTAGGAGGTGATGATCCTTCGCATGACAAAGAAAAATATTCGGACCTATGTCACATTTTTAACTATAGGCGCAAGCAATACGATGATTGACTTTCTGTTCTTCTTTTTTTTCACTGCTTGCTTTGTTCCCTCTTTTCTTGCACAGTGCCTGTCCTATACAGCAGGAATGCTGAACAGTTATGTTTGGAATCGAAAATGGACGTTCCAAGTAAAAAAGAAAGCGGATAGGTGGGAATGGATCAAGTGGGCCACAGTCAACGGCGTCGCGTGTCTCCTCACCTATGTTGTCTTATATGTCATGCAGCAAGCAGGCTTCTCATTATTCATTAGTAAAGCGATTGGTACCCTTCTTGGCATGATGATCACTTTTACTGGAAGCCGCCTATGGGTGTTTCCATCAGAAAACAAACGATCAGAAATGGAGCGATGATTCAATGAACATCAAAAAAGCCGTTATACCAGCAGCCGGATTAGGCACACGTTTTTTACCCGCAACGAAAGCACAGCCAAAGGAAATGCTGCCGATTATCGACAAACCCGCCATTCAATACATAGTTGAGGAGGCTGTTCAATCAGGCATTGAAGATATACTGATTATCACAGGAAGAAATAAAAAATCGATTGAAGATCACTTTGACCGTTCGATTGAGCTAGAACACACGTTGCTTGAAAAAGGAAAAAAAGAACAGCTGGCTGAAATCAAACATATTGCGGATATGGCCAATATTCATTATATTCGTCAAAAGGAGCCCTTAGGTCTTGGACATGCGGTATTATGTGCACGCCATTTTACTGGCAACGATCCTTTTGCGGTCCTTTTAGGTGATGATGTCATGGTGTCAGAAAGACCTGCACTCTCTCAGCTCATGGAAGTCTTTGAAGACAAACAAAGAGAGGTCATTGGCGTCCAGCAAGTGGATCGTCTAGATGTCAGTAAGTATGGTATGATAAGACCAGCTAGAGTAGACGGTCAAGTGTTTGAAGTCACAGACTTAGTGGAAAAGCCAGCTATTCATGAAGCTCCTTCCGATTTAGCCGTGATGGGCAGGTATCTGTTAACACCATCGATTTTTCCTATTCTACAAGGAATTGAAAGAGGTGCTGGGAACGAAATCCAGCTGACAGATGCGCTGAAAATCATTGCACATGAATCACCCATTTATGCAAAACAATTAGATGGGATGAGATTTGACGTTGGTGATAAGCTGGGCTCATTTAAGGCAGCGGCTGAAATTGGATTAATGCGTCATGATATGCGGCCAGCCATGCTAGCATATATGCAAAGCATACTCATGAGAGAAGCAAAACAAGCATAGGCTCTTATAAGGATGCTTGAAGAAAATTCGTATTTAAAGGCAGAGTGAAATGAATGGGAACCTTGTTTAATGAAATTTTAACCTGGCTGACAAGCCTTGGTTACGCAGGTGTTGCACTTGGACTGATGATTGAAATTATTCCGAGTGAAATTGTACTTGCCTACGGCGGATATATGGTGTCAACAGGAAGCATTGGATTTGTTGGAGCCGTCATCGCTGGGGTTATTGGAGGAACACTTGCCCAGTGCTTTATTTACTGGATCGGCCTTTACGGCGGAAGACCTTTTTTAACAAAGTATGGGAAGTATTTATTCATCCATGAGCATCATATTGCCACGGCAGAACGCTGGTTTGACCGATATGGAACTGGTGTCGTATTTACAGCTCGTTTTATCCCAGTCGTGCGCCACGCGATCTCGATTCCAGCTGGTATTGCAAAGATGCCATTTCTCAAATTTGTTCTTTTGACCGGATTAGCCGCCATCCCTTGGTCCATTCTATTTATTTATCTTGGAATGCAGCTTGGGACAAAATGGGACCACATTCAAAGTGTCGCTCACACGTATACAACACCAATTATGGTCATTGCCATCGTTCTGATCGTACTGTACTTCGTTTTGAAAAAAATTCGCACAAATCGAAAACGGACAATCTAACAAAAACGCCTTTCACTCGTCATGTGAAAGGCGTTTTTTCTATGCGTGCGTCGATTGTTTTTTCATATATTGAGATAATTCCATAATCATTGCACCCATTCTTTCAAGTGATGGGGCTAGAATGCGGCTTATCCCCTGTTCTTTTAATGCTTCAGCTGTGACTTTTCCAACAGCTACAGCTAATACATGCTGCTCGAATAGATGTTGCAGTTCTTCTTTTTTGCCCCATTCTTCTGCTAGTTTGAAAAAGGCATGAACCTGAACAGCGGTTGTAAAACAAACGGCATGGACCTTCCCTTCTTTCATTTCTTGAAGCAAAGTGTCCGCCGCCTCTGGTTCAGGGGGCGTGTGCTGATATGGCATGAGCTGCAAAACGTCTGCTCCCTTGTGATGTAAAAAATCAATGAGAGCTGGTGCATTTTCGCCGTGAAGCTGTACCATGACCCGTTTACCTTGAAGTTCTTTGTCTTCTAACTTTGAAATGAGGTCACGAACGGTTCCATCTTCATCAGAAACATCTGGCTGAATGCCGTGTTTTTTTAGAGCCGCGAACGTTTTGTATCCTCTTGAAGCGATATGGGCAGTTGATAAAATGTTCATAAAAGCTTCTCCAAGCTGCAGCTCTTCTGCACTTTCAATTAATGTGTCTGTGCCGATACCCGTTGTTAAAATGACCCAGTCAGCTCCCTTCTTTACAAAGGTTTCTATGCCTGGCTTCAATTCCTCTTTGGCTAAAAATACAGTGCCCTGAAGAGAACGAATAACAGCTTGTCCTCCTTGCTTTTCAACAAGTGTACGCATTTCTTCTGTTTTTCTTGTTCCGCATATGGCAATGGTCTTTCCAGCTAAGCCTTTACTCATTCTCATCCCTCTTTTTCTATCACATGTATGATGTATTGTATTAAATATAGATTTATTTGGAAGACGTTGCAAGTGTCTACTAAAAAAGAGCTTGACGTTTCTATCGAATTCGAGTATCTTTTGTAAGTGCAAATTGTAGGAGGTCATTATGGAAAAACAGAATGTTCAAGCAATTCGATTATCAATCGCAGACCCAACACCACTTGGTTTGTTTGGTTTAGCAATGGTGACGCTTGTTGCGTCTTCACAAAAACTAGGAATCACAGATGGCACATCCCTTATTTTACCTTGGGCTATCTTCCTTGGAGGAATCGCGCAGCTGATTGCGTCCATACAAGATTCAAAGCATCATAATATTTTTGGAGCCACTGCCTTCGGCGCATTCGGTCTTTTTTGGATGGGCGTTGGAACCACTTGGCTCATTCAAGCGGGCGTTTTTGGGAAAACGCTTGCGGGAGCTGCGGACCCAAAACAACTAGGTTTTGCTTTTATTGGTTATTTGATTTTCAGCTTATTTATGACGATCGGTGCAATGGAAACACATAAAGTATTGTTTTTGATTTTCGTCTTTATTGATTTCTTATTCATTGGCCTGTCCCTAAGCTCGTTTGGTGTGATGTACGATGTGACTCATACGATGGCTGGTATTGCAGAATTGATTATTTCTCTTCTTTCATTTTATGGTTCTGCAGCTGTTGTGCTGAATACACATTTTGGTCGTACAGTACTGCCAGTTGGACAACCATTTCGCGTGTTTACTAAAGCATAAATAAAAAAGAACTGCTCTTGGCAGTTCTTTTTTTATTCTTATTTTTCTTGTTCCTCTTGAAATATCTCTGCAATGATTTCATAAGAACGCATTCTTTCTTGATGGTCAAACATATCAGAATTAATCATGACTTCATCTGCTTGAGTCGCCTCAATAAAGGCTTCTAACTCTTTTTTCACCTTTTGTTTATCCCCGATCATCGTCGAACTTAATTGTTCGTCCACCATCGCCTTCTCATATGGACTCCATAGCCCATCCATACTTTCAACAGGGGCTTTGAGTTTTCCTGGTGTATTGCGAATGAGGCTCAAGAAGCGCTGATAATGAGACGTCGCCAAATATTCAGCCCGCTCTGTTTGATCAGCAGCAAAAACCGTCACACCAACCATCGCATAAGGTTCTTTTAACACATCTGAAGGTTGAAATGCCTGTCTGTATAATTCTAAAGCAGGAATGGTATTTTTAGGGGAGAAATGTGCCGCAAAGGCAAATGGCAGTCCCAGTTCTCCTGCAAGCCTTGCACTAAAACCACTTGAACCAAGAAGCCAAATTGGTATATCCAATCCTTCTCCCGGAACGGCTCTTACATGTTTTTTGACCTGACCAGTCGGTTTGAAATATTGCCGAAGTTCTTCAAGCTGCTCAGGGAAATCCTCTCCATTATGAAGATTACGTCTAAGTGCCCTTGCCGTTAACTGATCTGTTCCGGGTGCCCTGCCTAGACCTAAATCAATTCTCCCTGGATACAAAGTCTCCAGTGTTCCAAATTGTTCTGCAATAACGAGTGAAGAATGGTTTGGAAGCATAATCCCCCCAGAACCAACCCGGATCTCTTCAGTCCCTCCAGCAATATATCCAATTAAGACGGATGTTGCTGAACTCGCAACCCCTTCCATATTATGATGCTCCGCAAGCCAATACCTATGGTAGCCCCACTTCTCAGCTTTTTTTGCTAAATCCATACTATGTTCAAATGACTCTTTGATTGTACCACCTTCTGTTACAGAGGATAAATTTAACACGGAATATGCTGCACGTTGTAAAACTGATTGACTCATACATGATGCCCCATTTCTTTCAAAAATCATACTAGTTTCATTCTTTCAACACCATAACATAAAACGATTTAACTTTTAAATGATTTGATTCGATGAACTTCGAACTAAAAAATATCATTTAGCTGAATTCCGCTTTTTAAATTTCCACATAGAATAAAATATTAACTTTTAGGAGATGGGGAATTTGTATAATCAGTACGATAACAAATGTCCCTTTTGCGGAAAAAAGCATGATTGGCAACCTCATTACAGAAAATCTCGTCACGATAGACCTTTATTTGATGATTGCCCTCTTCTTAAACGAGAATGTAAAAAGAAAAAAGTTGTTAAACATCACAACACTTGTGCTAAAGCAAAAGGACGAAAAAAAACAAATACTAAGATTGTAAAAAGAGGTCCAACTGGTGCAACTGGACCTACCGGAGCTACTGGTGTTACTGGAGATACCGGACCTACTGGTGCGACTGGTGTAACTGGTGATACCGGACCTACCGGAGCTACTGGTGTAACTGGTGATACGGGTCCAACCGGTGCGACTGGTGTAACTGGTGATACCGGACCTACCGGTGCGACTGGTGTAACTGGTGATACGGGTCCAACCGGTGCCACTGGTGTAACTGGTGATACGGGTCCAACCGGTGCGACTGGTGTAACTGGTGATACGGGTCCAACCGGTGCCACTGGTGCAACCGGAGATACTGGGCCTACCGGTGCGACTGGTGTAACTGGTGATACTGGACCTACTGGTGCAACCGGTGCGACTGGTGTAACTGGAGATACTGGTCCGACTGGAGCCACTGGTGCAACTGGAGATACCGGACCTACTGGTGCTACTGGTGTAACTGGGGATACCGGACCTACCGGTGCGACTGGTGTAACTGGTGATACTGGTCCTACCGGTGCGACTGGTGTAACTGGAGATACTGGTGCGACTGGAGCCACTGGTGCAACTGGAGATACCGGACCTACCGGAGCTACTGGTGTAACTGGAGATACTGGCCCTACTGGTGCAACTGGAGATACCGGACCTACTGGTGCTACTGGTGTAACTGGAGATACCGGACCTACCGGTGCGACTGGTGTAACTGGTGATACGGGTCCAACCGGTGCGACTGGTGTAACTGGTGATACGGGTCCAACCGGTGCCACTGGTGCAAATGGAGATACCGGACCTACCGGAGCTACTGGTGTAACTGGAGATACTGGCCCTACTGGTGCGACTGGTGTAACTGGTGATACTGGTCCTACCGGTGCGACTGGTGTAACTGGAGATACTGGCCCTACTGGTACGACTGGTGTAACTGGTGATACTGGACCTACTGGTACGACTGGTGTAACTGGAGATACCGGACCTACCGGTGCAACTGGTGCAACCGGAGATACTGGGCCTACCGGTGCTACTGGAGTAACTGGAGATACCGGCCCTACCGGTGCAGGATTAACAGGAATTGAAGCGTTTGATCCGGTAGTAAGTCCTACTTACCCGGTAGGGCAAGTAGTGACCTTTAATGGCAGTACGTATGTAGTAAATACTGCACCACCGACAGGTACACCAGATACTTCCCCAGACTACACATTGCTGGCTGCAGCAGGATCAACTGGAGTAACTGGTGATACTGGTCCGACTGGAGCCACTGGTGTAACTGGTGATACCGGACCCACTGGTCCAACCGGTGCAACTGGTGTAACTGGAGTAACTGGAGCCACTGGTGTAACTGGAGATACCGGACCTACCGGTGCGACTGGTGCAACCGGAGATACTGGGCCTACCGGTGCAACTGGAGTAACTGGAGATACGGGTTCTACCGGTGCGACTGGTGCAACCGGAGATACTGGGCCTACCGGTGCAACTGGAGATACGGGTTCTACCGGTGCGACTGGTGTAACTGGAGATACTGGGCCTACCGGTGCAACTGGTGTAACTGGTGATACTGGAGCCACTGGTGCAACCGGAGATACGGGTTCTACCGGTGCAACTGGTGCAACCGGAGATACTGGGCCTACCGGTGCCACTGGAGTAACTGGAGATACGGGTTCTACCGGTGCAACTGGTGTAACTGGTGATACTGGTCCAACCGGTGCTACTGGAGTAACTGGAGATACCGGACCTACCGGTGCAGGATTAACAGGAATTGAAGCGTTTGATCCGGTAGTAAGTCCTACTTACCCGGTAGGGCAAGTAGTGACCTTTAATGGCAGTACGTATGTAGTAAATACTGCACCACCGACAGGTACACCAGATACTTCCCCAGACTACACATTGCTGGCTGCAGCAGGATCAACTGGAGTAACTGGTGATACTGGTCCTACTGGAGCCACTGGTGTAACTGGTGATACCGGACCCACTGGTCCAACCGGTGCAACTGGTGTAACTGGAGATACTGGACCTACCGGTGCGACTGGTGCAACCGGAGATACTGGACCTACCGGTGCCACTGGAGTAACTGGAGATACCGGACCTACTGGAGCCACTGGTGTAACTGGAGATACTGGTCCTACTGGAGCCACTGGTGTAACTGGAGTTACTGGACCTACCGGTGCTACTGGAGTAACTGGAGCCACTGGTGTAACTGGAGATACCGGACCTACCGGTGCGACTGGTGCAACCGGAGATACTGGGCCTACCGGTGCAACTGGAGTAACTGGTGATACGGGTTCTACCGGTGCTACTGGTGTAACTGGTGATACGGGTCCAACCGGTGTAACTGGAGATACTGGTCCTACCGGTGCAACTGGTGTAACTGGTAATACTGGACCTACCGGTGCGACTGGTGTAACCGGAGATACTGGGCCTACCGGTGCAACTGGAGTTACTGGAGATACCGGACCCACTGGTCCAACTGGAGATACTGGGCCTACCGGTGCAACTGGAGATACCGGACCTACTGGAGCCACTGGTGTAACTGGAGATACTGGTCCTACTGGAGCCACTGGTGCAACTGGAGTTACTGGACCTACCGGTGCTACTGGAGTAACTGGAGCCACTGGTGCAACTGGAGATACCGGACCTACCGGAGCTACTGGTGTAACTGGAGATACTGGTCCTACTGGAGCCACTGGTGCAACCGGAGATACGGGTTCTACCGGTGCAACTGGTGCTACTGGAGTAACTGGAGCCACTGGTGTAACTGGAGATACCGGACCTACCGGTGCGACTGGTGCAACCGGAGATACTGGGCCTACCGGTGCAACTGGAGTAACTGGTGATACGGGTTCTACCGGTGCGACTGGTGTAACTGGTGATACTGGACCTACTGGTACGACTGGTGTAACTGGTGATACGGGTCCTACCGGTGCGACTGGAGTAACTGGTGATACGGGTTCTACCGGTGCGACTGGTGTAACTGGTGATACGGGTCCTACCGGTGCCACTGGTGCAACCGGAGATACTGGGCCTACCGGTGCGACTGGTGTAACTGGTGATACTGGACCTACTGGTACGACTGGTGTAACTGGTGATACGGGTCCTACCGGTGCGACTGGAGTAACTGGTGATACGGGTTCTACCGGTGCGACTGGTGTAACTGGTGATACGGGTCCTACCGGTGCCACTGGTGCAACCGGAGATACTGGGCCTACCGGTGCGACTGGTGCAACCGGAGATACTGGGCCTACCGGTGCTACTGGTGTAACTGGTGATACTGGACCTACTGGTACGACTGGTGTAACTGGAGATACTGGGCCTACCGGTGCAACTGGAGATACCGGACCTACCGGTGCCACTGGTGCAACTGGAGATACCGGACCTACTGGTGCGACTGGTGTAACTGGTGTAACTGGAGATACCGGACCTACTGGTCCTACTGGAGCCACTGGTGTAACTGGAGATACGGGTCCTACCGGTGCAACTGGAGATACCGGACCTACCGGAGCTACTGGGCCTACCGGTGCGACTGGTGATACTGGACCTACTGGAGCCACTGGTGCTACTGGTGTAACTGGAGATACCGGACCTACTGGTCCAACTGGAGCCACTGGTGCCACCGGAGATACGGGTCCTACCGGTGCGACTGGTGCGACTGGAGTTACTGGTGCTACTGGTGTAACTGGAGATACCGGACCTACTGGTGCGACTGGAGTTACTGGAGATACTGGACCTACCGGTGCGACTGGTGATACTGGTCCTACTGGTGCCACTGGTGTAACTGGTGCTACCGGACCTACTGGTGCGACTGGAGTTACTGGAGATACTGGAGTTACTGGTGCTACTGGTGATACTGGTCCAACCGGTGTAACTGGAGATACTGGACCTACCGGAGCGACTGGAGTAACTGGAGATACTGGACCTACTGGAGCCACTGGTGTAACTGGAGATACGGGTCCTACCGGTGCGACTGGTGCAACTGGAGATACGGGTCCTACCGGTGCGACTGGTGCAACTGGTGATACCGGACCTACCGGAGCTACCGGTGCAACTGGAGATACTGGACCTACCGGTGCGACTGGTGCGACTGGAGTAACTGGTGCTACTGGTGTAACTGGAGATACCGGACCTACTGGGCCTACCGGTGCAACTGGTGTAACTGGTGCTACTGGGCCTACCGGTGCAACTGGTGCAGGATTAACAGGAATTGTAGCCGCTGATCCGGTAGTCAGCCCTTCTTACCAAGTAGGGCAAGTAGTGACCTTTAATGGCAGTACGTATGTAGTAAACACTGCACCACCGACAGGTACACCAGATACTTCCCCAGACTACACATTACTGGCTGCAGCAGGATCAACTGGAGTAACTGGTGATACGGGTTCTACCGGTGAGACTGGTGTAACTGGTGATACTGGACCTACTGGTGCCACTGGAAGCACTGGTGCCACTGGAGCTACTGGAAGCACTGGTGCCACTGGAGCTACTGGAAGCACTGGCCCAACTGGAGCTACTGGAAGCACTGGCCCAACTGGAGCTACTGGAAGCACTGGTCCAACTGGAGCTACTGGAAGCACTGGTCCAACTGGAGCTAGCGGAAGCACTGGTCCAACTGGAGCTAGCGGTCCAACTGATACGGCACTTTATGCTGGAAATACAACAGGTCCTACAATCATTACTATTGCTGGTGGTACGAACATTGCTTTACCAAGTAATCAAAATATTAATGGATTTACACCGAATGGTTTAAATGATACATTCACAGTCCAGCAAACAGGTAAATACTATATCACATATCAAGTAAATACCACTGCTGCACTTTTAGTCAGCACAAGACTATGGTTGAATGGATCAACTGCTATTCCAGGTTCAATTCAGTCGTCTGCCGTATCTACAACTTTTATGAGCAATACAGTTATTGTCAATTTAACAGCAGGAAATACAATTTCATTACAATTTTTCGGAGCGGTTGTCACAGCCATTCTAATAGGTGGTGGTGCAACCGGTGCATCGCTTACCATCATCAGACTCAGCTAAGCGAAACTAAGCTAAAAAAAGAAAGGCTCTGTCAGCCTTTCTTTTTTCTATCTTCAATTACGTTTATACAATGGTCAATATCAGGAGATTGCAAAAGGTGAAAAATAGACTGTATGATCGAAAACTCTAAATTCCACCATTCTAACAACTGAAGTTTTTCAATGATATCAGAAGAAAACCGATATTTCATGAGCCGCTGTGGGTTCCCTGCGACAATCGCATATGGAGGCACATCTTTTGTAATCAGACTATTTGCTCCAATGACTGCCCCATTTCCTATCTGTACCCCTGACATGATTGTTGCTCCATATCCAATCCAAACATCGTGCCCTATACACACATCCCCTTTTGATCGTGGATGTCCTTCAATGTGGGCAGCATCTGTGAAAATTTGATTGAAGGGATATGTGGTGACCCAATCTGTTCGGTGTTCACCACCAAGAAAAACTTTTACTTCGTTTGCGATGGAACAAAACTTTCCTACATTCAGCGTTGTTCCTTCTCCCCACGTCAAGACTTGAAAATCTGGTCCAGCATAAGTGAAGTCACCGATATCATACGAACTGAGCTCACTTCTTTGGTTTAAAAACATAGAAGATCAGACCCCCTACAAAGTAATCGATCTTCGTATATATATGCCAGATGATAGGCTCACATTATGATTGGACAAGTGCAACGATCTGCTTTTTCTTCCATACCAGTCGATAATAGCCGTATTGGAGCAATAAGTTTACAAAAAAGGCTGCAGGATATCCTATCCAGATTCCTTTGATCCCAAGCGATGTATGGTGTGATAGCACATAAGCCACTGGTACTTCAACAAGCCAAATGGAACAAATACTAAAGATGGTCGGCCATAGAACTGTGCCGCTTGCTCTCATTGTGGCTGCAACGATTTGTGCTGTTCCGAAAATGAGATAGCTCCATAGGGTAATCACGACCAAACTATATGCAATGTCAATCGTTGCAGGATCTGTTAAAAAGATAGATAAAATTTGCGGTGCGAAAATATAGAGGAAAATAATAATCAATCCGCCTATTGCAAAGTTTAGCCCCAGCCCAATTTTAATGACATCCTTCAAACGATTCATGTTTCCTGCGCCAATGAATTGTGCGGCGAAGATAGAAACTGCAATACCAAGGCTCACTGCAGGCATCTGTACATAACTTACGACTTGATTGACAACGCCATAAGCTGCGGTCGCCTGTGATCCATAATCGTTGACAAAAGAAATGACAGCAATTTCTGATAAAGAAATGAGAATCATATTAATACTAGAAGGGATACTTAACTTTAATAGCGTTTTTAATAAATCCCCTTTCATCAATAAATGCTTTCTAACCGACGCATCAATGCGCAGCGGGTGCTTTGTTTTATAAAGATAGATATGAAGAATGATAAACGTAACGATTGTAGAAATCACAGAAGAATACGCAGCACCATATAAACCAAATGCCGGTAAACCAAGCCAGCCGAATAATAAAATTGGCAGCAATAAAATATTGGTTCCTGTACTAATCATTAAGAAATAAAATGGTGTTTTTGAATCTCCTGTTCCTCGCAAAAAAGTTGTATAAACAAAATAAAGAAATAAGATGGGCATGGAGATGAATAGGATTCTGGCATATGCCGCACTTTCCTCCACAATATTTGCAGGTGTCCCCATCAGATGTAAAATATCTGTGGCAAAAAAACCTCCAATGACAGCTAAAGAAAGTCCGATTAAAAAGGTAAACGAAAGCGTTGTACCGATAATTTCCTTTAACCTCTGCTCATTTTTTGCTCCGTATGCTTGTCCAATCAGGATCGAGCTCCCTGATCCAATCCCAATGGAAAAAGAAACAAGTAAAAAGAAAAGTGGAAAGAATGCAGATATCGCAGCTACTGCATCCTCTCCAATCCATCTACCGACAAGCACAATGGAAACAAGCTGTCCAATTGATTGCAAAATATTGCTTAATAAAAGTGGAATTAGAAAGATCGACATGGTTTTTACTAAAGATTGATTATTATCTAACGTCATGATGGTTCTCCTTCTCTGTCTAAAGATCCTCAGCTAACATGCTGACAATGCGGTCTTCTATCTCTTTTCCTTTTTCGTCATCAACGAGATGATTCAATAAGATGGAAAAAGCAAGCGTTTTTCCACTCTGCGTTTCAATATATCCAGATAGTGTGCTGACCGTTGATAGTGTACCTGTTTTTGCACGCACTTTTTCTAGTGTAGCTGGTTCTTTCAATCTATTTCTTAATGTACCTCCCACCATACGCTCACTTGCCCCAGCTAACGGAAGTGCATGGACATAGGTGTTAAACCATTTTTCCTTTTGAATGTTTGTCAAAAATAACGTGAATTGATTTGCAGAAACAAGGTTAATCGGTGATATGCCTGATCCGTCTCTTAACACAGTCATAGATGCATCTATGCCATAGGCAGGAAGACGTTCATTCAGCACGTCAAGCCCTTTGTCAAAACTCCCTTTGTTCTTTACCCGCTTCCCAAGTTCTTTTAACAGAATTTCTGCATGTGTATTGTTGCTTAATTTCATCATCGGAACAAGAAGATCGGATAAAGGCATTGATGTATGGGAAGCGATTTTTTTCGCTTTTTTAGGAACTTGTTTTGTTTTGAGTGGTCCTTTCAGCTGAATCCCCTCAGCCTTTAATGCTCGTTTCATTAAGTCTAAAGCATACGTTGTCGGTTCCCATAATGCGACCCATTGTTTAGACGAGGATGCTTTTAGCGGAATCGTTCCAGTCAGTGTAATTTTGTTTGTACCGTGAGAGCGTTTAAAAGATATTTTCTTCTTTCCGCCTTCTGGCACAGTTTTCACTTGATTGACAACTTGAGCGACGTCAGTCTTCGGGATCATCTCATAGCTGGCCTTCTGCCCTGCTTTCTTTCCCGGCTTAACTTCGAGAATGATCGTCCCTGCATCATAATCCTCATTCGGTGAAGCAGTAAGAGCAGATATTTGAGCGCCGTAATATTGATCTTCATCACTCCACGGCAGATCGATGGAATACCTTGTGTCATCAAACCAAGTATCATCAGCTGCAAGCTGTCCACGAATCGTATGTATTCCGGCCTTTTTGACTTGTTTGACTAATGCGGCAAAATCGCTTTCTAACAATGTCGGGTCTCCAGAGCCTCGGAGATAAAGATTGCCGTGCAATGTTTTTTTGTGAATTGAACCATCTATCCAAACGTCTGTTGGAAAAGTGTGTGTTTCACCCAGTAGATCGAGTGCGATAGCAGATGTGAGTAATTTCATATTAGAAGCAGGAGTCAGACGGATGTCCGCTTGATGTTCATAAAGAAGAGAAGTGTCAGAAGTATCGCGTACGCTGATGCCAGCAATTGCGCCCTCTAAATCAGGTGCTGTTCGAATGAATTCGTCTAAAGAAGTGATCCATTTTGATTGATCATCATGAGCTGTTAGTTGTTCATCTTTCACTGAAAAAGGGAGAAATAACATCGACAAAATACATAGTTGTAAAAACATGACCTGTGAGAAACGTTTCACGCAATCCCTCCTTTTTAGAAAAGCAGCCAAATTTAGCAGATTATGTTCATTATACACAAAAGAACGTTTGTTCTCAAAGGTTTTTTAAACAGAAAAGTCAGCTTTCTTTGACGAAAACTGACAAGCCTCTTTTACCTTTTTTCAGGATTCCAGCCATCGTTTCCGCTAAGTACGGATTGAACGGTGATTTGACTTGCTTCGTTTTTTGTTAATATCGTTGACCACTTCACCCGGTTTGCCACATGACTCCCTGCGCCCGTTGATCCATATTCTTGATATCTAGCCGTTCTTTCGTTGTCTTTGTTATCCCAGTTATGCCATCCCTCAGCTTTAATATGTTCATCCATTTTTGTTTGGAGGAACGTGACGGCCGAATGAGGTCTCCATGGACGGCCTAAGTACACAGATTGAGACGCAGCCGTTCCTTTATTTAATGTGGAATCAATAAAAACGTAGCCATACTTTTGAGCTTCTGTTGTGGATGCCGCTGTAATGTACCCGTTTCCAAGACTTTTTATTTCAGCTCTTTTAAATACAGCCGTTGCTGAACCAAAGATGAAGTCAACCGTGCCCTCGATATAGCAATCTTCATAATATTGTCTCCCTGTGCCTGTGGCATAAAGTGTATCTTGATAACCGAGAACACGTACGTGTTTAAACACAGCCCGGTCCCCGGATACATAAAGGGCAACCGCCTGCCCTGCGTTTCGGCCAGCTGTATTTTGAAACGTGATATTTTCTGCGTAAAAATGATTTGCCCGAATCATTGTACTTGAGCTATTGGTTGTGCTCCCGCTGCTTGCATTTGTATCATCATACGTCAGAATCGTCTGATACTGATTTTCTCCAATAAAGGACACATAAGGCTTATTTTGCGGAAGGAGAATCTTTTCTTTATACACACCATTTTTAATATATATCGTCGTTTGCTGTTGATTGTTCACTGGTATCGCATCAATGGCAGATTGAACCGTTCGAAATGTCCCATTTCCTTTTTGATCGACAATAAGTACGCGGTTTGTTTGATGGTTGTGTCCAGCTGCTTGCGCATAAGCTGAGTCAAAAAGCAGTAAGGCCAATACCATCATCAGCAGTCGTTTTCCATACTTCATCACACATCTCTCCCTTATATTGTGAACGTTTTCATTGACGTATTCTTTTTGATCCTATTCAGTTATAAAACAAAAAAACACAAAAAAACATCCACTGTGTTAGGTTGTGGATGTTTTTTCATATTTCATCGCATAAATTCCTTCATTTTCAATCCATTCACAAAATAGGACGTCTTTATAAGAGGAAATGTGCTGCTTTTTCAATTGCTCTCGCAGCCACGTTTCATCAAATCCAGCTTCCTTTAAATCTTTTCTTAAAATCTCCCCGTCGATAATAAACGTTCTAGGCAATGTGACTTCTTTTCCTTTCACGTTCACATCTTCGGCTGTAGCTGGTGCATATTTCATTTTCGGAAGCACACTCACAGACCCATCCGTTTCCAAAATGGCAAATTCAATTTCATTAAGAGCAAAATGCCCTTTCGCTCGAATCAGCGTCTGCAACTGATTTAAATCGAGCATATTTTTCTTTAATCGATTGTAGTGAATCTTTCCTTTATCAATCACAAGAGTGGGTCTTCCCTCTAAAAAAGCGCGAATGGATTTGAATTTTTGTGAAAGCCATTCAACTGTGTAGATTAAAACGCCCCAGACTGCAACTGCAAAAAGGATATGTAGCACGCTGACTTCTGGATCAAAAATGGCGTTACCGACCATCTCCCCTAAAATCAGTGCAGAAATAAAATCAAACGGCGTGATTTGTGCAAATTGTGTTTTCCCTAATAGCTTTGTAATGGAAAATAAAGCGAAAAATCCGATAAAGAGTTCAATCAAAATATTAAAAAATGGCACACATATACCTTCCTTTCTCACTGCATGTACTTACAGCATGTACAGGAAAGGAAGGTTCTAAACCATTTATGAAGGCAGTAAAATAAAGACGTCGTCTCCCTCAACCAATGCTTCATATGTTTTCACGCATCCATGATCTGGTTCTTGAACATTTCCTGATGAAAGATTGATTTTCCAATCATGCATTGGACAGAAGACATGATCTCCGCTCACCATTCCTTCAGCTAGTACACCGCCTTTATGAGGACAGCGATTTTCAATGGCTTTGAACTGCTTGTTAGAGGTTTGAAAAACAGCTAATTCAAGTGGACCGGCTGCGACTGTTTTCCCTAGCTGCAATGGAAAATCTGATATTGTACCAATATGAACTTTTACAATTGAAACTGTCATCTGATCTCATCCCTTCAATTGATTTAGACGGAAGCAGTTGCCTTTTGAAATAATTGTCTTGTTTCTGTTTCGTTCTCTCGAATCTCCTGCCAAGGTTCCTCATAAGTTGAAAGTGCGATGTCCATTCTTTCGATGAGTGCTGCACGTTTCTTGTCATCTAGCAGTACCGTTTGGATATGATTCAATCCAAGCCGTTCAACCCAAGCGGATGTTCTCTCTAAATAATTTGCGGTTTCTCTGTAATATTGAAGGTAGGCTGCGGCCATTTGTTCTACTTCTTCTGCTGTACTTACTTTCATTAATAAGTCTCCAGCTCGTAAATGTGTCCCTCCATTCCCGCCAGCATACAATTCAAATCCCCCATCGATACCTACGATGCCAAGATCTTTAATCCCAGATTCAGCACAGTTTCTTGGACAGGCTGATACGGCCATTTTGACTTTGTGCGGTGTGGCAAGTCCTTCAAATTTCTTTTCAAGTGCGATCCCAAGAGAAATGGAATCCTGCGTTCCGAATCTGCAAAATTGTTCTCCAACACAAGTTTTGACGGTTCTTAATGATTTTCCGTAAGCATAACCAGACGGCATATCTAAATCAGCCCATACTTTTGGTAAATCTTCTTTTTTGACACCTAAAAGGTCGATTCGCTGACCTCCAGTCATTTTCACAAGCGGTATCTCATATTTGTCAACGACATCCGCTATTTTTCTCAGGTCATTAGCATTAGTCACGCCCCCGTACATACGTGGAACGACCGAATAGGTACCATCGTTTTGGATGTTGGCATGCATTCGTTCATTCACAAATCGCGAGCTTTTTTCATCTTTGTAGTCAAGCGGATACATCATCCCTAAATAGTAATTCAGTGCAGGCCGGCACTTTGAACAGCCTTCTTCTGTTTCCCAGTCAAGTACATTCATCACTTCTTTGACATGCTGCAAGCCTTTCTCTTTGATTTCATGTATGACTTCATCTCTTGATAAGGTGGTGCAGGCGCAGATGGTTTCTTTTTGCGCAGTGCGGTTTGCATCATCGCCTAAAGTGTGCCATAAAATCTCTTCCACAACAGGTTGGCAGCCTCCGCATGATCTAGAAGCACTTGTACATTGCTTGACCTCTTGTATAGTCGTCAGGCCTTCTTTTTGAATAGCTGCCACTATTTGACCTTTTGAGACACCATTACAGCCACAAACGATATGGTCGTTTGCCATTTGTTCAATCGTGTTTTCTTGCGCCAGCTCATTTGATGTTAAGACAGATACTTTTTCCATATCTGACATATCAACACCTTCTCTAATGTACGAGAATAAACGTGGTCCATCGCTTGTTTCTCCAAACATGACGGCGCCGACTAATCGGTTTTGCTGGAAGACTAGTTTTTGATAAATACCTTGCTGTTCATCAAAAATTTTAATCGCTTTTTTCTCATCGTTTTCTATAAAATCTCCAGCTGAAAATACATCAACCCCTGATACTTTTAGCTGTGTCGATAGTACAGATCCTTCATAAGGCGTCGAGGCCATATCACAAACATGCTTCGCAAGCACGTTTGCTTGATCGTATAATGGCGCAACAAGACCGTACGTTTGTCCTCTATGTTCAACACATTCTCCGACTGCGTAAATCCGCGGGACACTTGTTTCCATGAAATCATTGACGATAATCCCCCGGTTCACTTCAATGCCGCTCGTTTCGGCAAGCTTGTGATTCGGTTTAATTCCTGCTGCCATGACCACCATATCTGTCTCTAATGTAGAACCATCTGAAAATGTTAGCCCTTCTACTCTTGTATCTCCTAAAATTTCATTTGTCTGTTTTCCTAATAAAAAGCTCATGCCTTGTTTTTCTAAAGCTGCTTGCAGAAGCTGACCTGCCACCGGATCGAGCTGACGGTCCATTAAATGAGAGCCAAGGTGAATGACGGTCACTTCCATACCTAAGTTTAATAGACCACGCGCGGCTTCAAGTCCAAGGAGCCCGCCTCCAATGACGGCTGCTTTTTTGTACATCATAGATGCTTTGACCATTTCCTCTGTGTCTTGTAATGTACGAAAAGCTGTTACCCCTTTTTTATCGCTCCCTGGAATGGGCGGGATGAACGGGAGTGACCCTGTCGCTAAAATTAAACGGTCATAATGCACGGTCCGTCCTTGATCACTCATAACGGTTTGATTGTCTGGATCGATCTTCACAATGGTCTCATTTGTAAACAGCTGAATATGATGTTCCTTGTACCAATTCCAATCGTTTAACGTAATATCCTCTGTCTTTGTATCCCCTTGGAGAACTTTCGATAAAAGAATCCGATTATAGTTAGGATACGGCTCAGTTCCAAATACAGTCATGTCGAATCGTTCATTGTCTGTTTTTAAAATGTTTTCGAGCGTTCGGATACCAGCCATACCATTCCCTACTAATACGAGTTTTTCTTTCATGAAAAACACCCCTCATGTGATCGTTTTTTAGAAAGTACCATAATCTAAACAAAGATGGAAAATACATGTTAAAATTTCTCACATAATTTTCAATTCTTGTAGGCTGACAGCTGTACAGGACAATATTTAAAACCTGGCATTTTACTGTGTGGATCTAACTGTTTACCAATTAATAGGTTAATTGATTGATGTTTGTTCCAGTGAAACGGAACAAACACAGTATCTTTTCGGATGCTATCTGTTATGTGGCACCTCATGATGACACTACCTCGTTTTGACTGGATGGTGACGAGCTCCCCGTGCTGAAGTCCATAAGCTTCGGCTGTATCAGGATGAAGCTCTGCATAAGCTTCAAACTGCCGGGCAACAAGAGAGGTGCTTTTTCTTGTTTGAACGCCCGTTTGGTAATGAGCCATCACCCTGCCGGTCGTTAAATAGAGTGGATATTCTGGACTGACTGATTCTTTTGCACCCTGTTGTCCATGTGCAACGACTGCAAATTTTGCTAATTGATCAGGATGTGAGAATTGATGCTCAAATAGTCTTTCTGTTCCTCGGTCTTCCAAATGAGAGCAGGGCCATAATATGCCTTGCGTCTTCCTTAACCTGTCATAGGTCATACCGGAATAATCGGCTTTGGCTCCTTTCGTTGCTGTTCTCAATTCCTCAAAGATGTCTTCTGCAGATGAAAAAGAAAAAGAGCCGCCTTTGCCTAATACTGCTGCTATATCACAAATGATTTGCCAATCGTGCTTTCTTTGGTGTTTGAGTGGATAGGTTGCTTCTCTCAGCGTAACGCGTCCTTCTATGTTCGTCATGGTCCCTTCGTCCTCTAAATATGACGAAGCTGGTAAAATAACATCTGCGAGTGCAGCCGTCTCAGAGATAAATAAATCAATTGCGACAAAAAAGGACAGCTGCTCGATGGCTTTTTTGATAAAACTTGCATGCGGACCTGATTGAACGGGATTAGAACACATTAAAAAGAGCGCTTTTATCTCTCCTTTCTGCATTTTTTCAAACATTTCAAAAGCAGATACACCTTTTCCAGGAAGTTCTTTTTCATCGATCTTCCATATTTCAGCCATTTCTTTTCTATGTACTGGGTTTGTGATATCACGGTAACCAGGAAGCTGATCTGCTTTTTGTCCATGCTCTCTTGCACCCTGTCCATTTCCTTGCCCAGTAATGGCACCATAGCCACACCCAATCCGGCCAATTTTCCCAGTAACAAGCAGAATATTCAGGAAATTACGAACGGATGCTGTCCCGTCTATTTGCTGCTCAATGCCTCTTGCAGTCAGAATCATGCCTGTTTTTTCGTGGGCGAATTTTCTCGCTATTTTTTGAATGACTTTCATCGATACACCGGTTTGCTGCGTAATGTCTTGCAGGGACATGTGTGAAATATGCTGTTTCATTTCTTGAAAACCTGATGTTCGTTTTTTAATAAATTCTTCGTCTAGTAACTGTTCATGAAGCATGACGTGTAAGATTCCATTTGCGAGTGCAGCATCTGACCCAGGCCTTAAGCTGACATGTAAGTCAGCTAGTTTGGCTGTTGCTGTTTTTCGCGGATCGATCACGATGAGAAATGCCCCGTTCTTTTTAGCTTCTTCCAAGTACGGTATGAGGGTCGGCTGACATTCCGCTATATTGGTTCCAACCAATAGTAAAACCCGGGCATGCTTGATGTCACGAAGCGGAAAGGTTAGACCCCGATCAAGTCCAAATGTTTGGTTAGCTGCTGTTGCTGCTGAAGACATACACAGTCTTCCGTTGTAATCAATGTATTTCGTTTTAAGGGCGACCCTTGCAAATTTTCCGAGTAAATAAGCTTCTTCATTTGTAATCGATGCACTACCATACACACTGATAGCATCGTGTCCATGCGCCGCTTGAAGGGTTTGAGTGCGTTTTTTGATTTCATCAAGAGCCTCCTGCCAAGTCGCTTTGACAAATTGACCGTTTCTTTTGATGAGGGGGTGATTTAATCGTTCCTTGTGCAGTGCGTGCTGGTGGGCATGCTGCCCTTTCATACAGATCCTGCCGAACGTGGTTGGATTATGAATACCTATCGTCTGGTAGCGTGTTCGCCCTTCTGCGTGCTGCTCGACTAATTGCATTTTGCACTGCATACTGCAAAACGGACATTGAGATGGGAACACCCTTTTTCGCTCTTGCTGCTCTGATGTTTGCTGCACATATTGTAAGAAAGATTGATTCATACATTCACACCCTTTTGTCTACTTTGCTCAAATTGCTCGCAGAGCTCTTCTCTCATTTCCTCATCGAGCAATTTTTCTCGGATGGAAATGATGCCGTTTTTTTGGATCCAGTCTCCAATAGATTCTTGAAAATATGCACGTTTTCTATAGTCTTCAAGCAGTGCTTTTAAAAAAGGAATCAGCTCATCCGTTCGGCTCACAGAATAAAAAAGCTGACCTGCCTTAGGTTGATGTATGCTGCCTCCTATATAAATGTCCCATTCATCCAGCTGCTTCTTGATGCAGATGTCATAGATGGGGCTGAAATGACATACGCAGGAAGGACCAGCGATATGAATCGATGTGACTGCAGGTAAAAGCGTGTTTTCTAGTTGTCTTTCGATCTCCATGACAAGTGTTGTGACAGATGGATCGTGACGACAATCACATGAAAGAACATGAGAAAGTCTCTTGCTTTCTTGTGGCATGATGTGTCCATGTTCTTTTACAATATGGGCGGCCTCTTGTGAAATACCGATCAGCCGAATTCGTTTATTCTCCGTTAGTTCTACGTGCTGAATTTGCTTTTGCTCAAACAATCCGGTTATCATCTGTAAAAATGTCAGATCAAGACGGCCACCATATAACTGAGGCATTAGTATGTGCTCATGATCTGATGGGCTGTCTTTTACGAAAAGATCTTGAAACTGCTCAAGATAGTATGGAATGGCTGCTCGGCACTTGTCACAGCCGTTATCTGTCATCCAATCAAATTGTCTTCTTACTTGCTCTTCATTCAGCGGCTGCTGATTTTTTATATACGAAAAAATGGTCTGTTTCTCTACATTTGTGCACGAGCAAAACGTGTCCAGTGCTTCCGTTAGCTGATTTGATGAGACATGGCAGCAGGCACGAACAAGCTCTTGACAGCCTCCGCAGCCCGTTGCGGCCCCTGTCTGTTTTTTTATCTCTTCTAAATTTGTCAGCTGATGGACCGATATGCTTTTGAATATCGCTCCCTTCGTCACCGTGTGGCATTGGCAGATGAGATCCTCTGCTTTTAATGAATCTAAAGGGGATATCTGCTCTTCATTCAGTGATTTCATGACTACGCTTTTATCACGCCCCACTTTTACATCCTGCAAAAGCTGCTCAGCTCTCTCAAGTTGACCAACTAATACAACGCCTGTGAGCACATCATGTTCAAACACTAGTTTTTTATATACTTCTTGTTCTTCATCTAAGTAAGTCACCACTGAAGCGGAGGGGGATCGGTTTACAATACTGCCAGCAGAATAAATAGATATGTCATTTGCTTTCAATTTTGTTGAATAAATGGCAGGAGGTAAATTCGTGACCAGTTCATCTAATAAATGATTCGCAAGCACGTTTGCTTGTTCATAAATAGGCTGCACAAGACCGTGCACCATCCCCTTATGCTCTGCACATTCTCCAATAGCATAAATATTCTCAACGTTTGTCTGCATGACATCATTTACAACAATGGCTTTTCTTGTATGAATGCCGTGCTGTTTTGCAAGCTCTATATTCGGACGGACCCCTGTTGTGAAAACCACGAGATCAGCATCCACGATGTCTCCACTCTTTAACAGAACGCCTTCTACTCTCTCGTTTCCTAAACATGCAATCGTATGAGCATTTGTTTTTACCTGAATCCCCTTGCGACTTAATTGTTGAGACAAGAGCCCTGCAGCTGTTTCATCTAATTGGCGTTGCATAAGCCAATCCGTGTGATGAATCAAGGTTGTCTTCAGTCCAGCGATCTGTAAACCAGCGGCCACTTCCACACCAAGTACACCACCTCCAATGACTGCTGCACGCTCATAGCGTAAAGAATCAGCGTAAATGGCCTCATAATCGTCAATCGTACGAAAAGCATAGACCCCTTTTTTGGATACGCCTTGTATAGGCAGAAAATGAGGCGATGAGCCTGTGGCGATAACCAGTTTGTCATACGGGATATTCCGGCGTGCTTCTGTCATGAGCAATTGACGCTTTGTATCGATGTGGACAACTGCTTCGCCTGTTTGGATGGTGATGTCATGTTTGGTGTACCATTCTTTTGGCTTTAGTTCAATCTGAGACAATGATTCACTTTTTTGTAAAACCGATGAAAGTTTTATTCGATTGTAAGCTGGGTGCTTCTCTTTTCCAATGATTGTGATGGAATAGCGTTCTGGCTGTTTCTTTACAATATGTTCGATACATTTCATACTCGCCATGCCGTTTCCGATAAACAAGAGTTTACGTTTTGCCATGTGAGATCAACCTTTCTAGCTTTTTGCGCCAAAGCAATGTTTGCCTAGATTATGGCACACATTTGTAAAAAAGTGTTTATCCATGTCATTTTTTCTAACACAATACTTCCATTCCTTCTATCAACTCGCTATCTTTAAGTCAGAAAATTCAAAATAAAGGAGGGGTTTTGTGAAACTCTCAGAATTGACTTCTAGTGGTCACCCTAAGACATTGTTTGGTTCATTTTTATATTTTGACGTGAGTTTCATGATTTGGGTTTTGCTGGGGGCACTCGGTGCTTTTATTGCACAAGATTTTGCCTTATCGACAATAGAAAAAGGCATGATTGTAGCCATTCCGATTTTATCCGGATCTTTTTTTCGAATTGTGCTAGGCCTATTAACAGACCGAATGGGACCTAAAAAAACAGCGATGATGGGCATGATTTTGACCACCATTCCGCTCATATGGGGGTTTTTCGGTGGTACAACCCTTTCAGAGCTAGTACTGATCGGGATTTTATTAGGGGTTGCAGGTGCGAGTTTTGCGGTCGCTTTACCGATGGCAAGCCGCTGGTACCCTCCTCATTTACAAGGGGTAGCGATGGGAATTGCCGGCGCCGGAAACAGCGGAACACTGATCTCGACACTCTTTGGACCAAGGCTTGCGGAGATGTATGGCTGGCATACAGTGATGGGGCTCGCTCTTATTCCTTTAAGTTTCGTCTTTTTGTTTTTTATTTTCACAGCAAAAGATGCACCAAACCAGCCCGCCCCTCAGCCGCTTCGGTCCTATTTTTCAGTCTTTCAAGTGAAAACAACGTGGTTTTTCTGCCTGCTTTATGCGATTACATTCGGTGGTTTTGTCGGCCTTTCAAGTTTCTTGAGTATTTTCTTTGTGGACCAATATGCGATTTCAAAAATTCATGCTGGTGATTTTGTGACGCTTTGCGTGGCGGCAGGCAGCTTCTTTCGACCAGTTGGCGGTTTGATTGCCGATAAAATTGGCGGGATGAAAGTACTGCTCGGTTTATTTGCTTTGATTGGTATCTGCTTAGGGGCAGTGAGTAGTCTACCTGCTTTACCAGTGGTCATTGCGCTTTTATTTGTCGGAATGATGTGTCTTGGTATGGGGAATGGGGCGGTGTTCCAGCTTGTGCCGCAAGTGTTTCATAAGGAAATTGGGATTGTGACTGGAATTGTAGGGGCTGCAGGAGGCATTGGGGGATTCTTTTTACCAAACGTTCTTGGCAGTTTAAAAGAAATGACGGGCTCCTATACGTTTGGTTTTTTGACCATTTCTCTTTTTGTTCTTGCTGTCTTCCTCTGTTTGGTTGTCTCCCAGTTCAAACGTAAAAAAGTCATTATCCAGCCAACCATGTCTGAATCATAAAAAGCCATGACCACTCTTTGGTCATGGCTTTTCTCTATATATGGTAAACACCCTTTGTTTGACCTATTTTGGCAGAACCGAACTCCCCATTAAATAACGGTCTACCTCATGCGCCACTTGTCTGCCTTCGTTAATTGCCCAGACAATCAAGCTTTGACCGCGTCTTGCATCTCCCGCTGCAAATACGCCTTCTACATTCGTTGTATATTCCCCATATTTTGCGTCAATCCGATTGTTTTTGCTGTCCACGCCAAAGTGTTTCACTAGCGGCTGTTCAGTTCCCTCAAAACCAATCGCAATAAAGACTAGCTGAGCTGGCCATACCTTCTCTGTTCCTGGAATCTCATGAAATTCAAACTTCCCTTGTTCGTTTTTCACCTTTTCCATTTGAATGGTATGAAGCTCTTTTAACTTCCCATTTTTATCAGCCACAATCTTTGTGGTTTGAATCGAATATTGGCGCGGGTCTTCTCCAAATTTTGCTTGTGCTTCTTCGTAAGCATAATCTAGAGAGAAGACATAAGGCTGTTCTGGCCACATGTTATCCCCTACACGTGTATCTGGAAGCTTTGGATGCTTTCCGAATTGAACAACACTTTTTGCTTTTTGGCGAAGTGCAGTTGCGACGCAGTCAGCGCCTGTATCTCCTCCGCCAATCACAATGACGTCTTTCCCTTTTGCGTCAATAAAGTTTTTATCTTTGAATCCTGAATCAAGCATGCTTTTTGTTGCGAGTGTTAAATAATCCATTGCCAGATGAATCCCTTTTGCTTCCCTGCCTTCAATTAACAGGTCACGCTGCTTTTGTGCACCTGTACAAAGGATGACTGCATCAAATTGCTCTTTCAGTTCATCAGCCGTGATATCCACACCAATTTCTGTATTGGTCACAAAGTCAATCCCTTCTTGTCTTAGAAGTTTAACTCTGCGCTCAACGACTTCTTTGTCGAGCTTCATATTCGGAATACCATAAGTGAGCAGTCCGCCTAGACGATCAGATCGTTCAAACACGGTTACAGCGTGTCCTGCTTGGTTTAGTTGGTCTGCACTTGCCAGTCCTGCTGGTCCTGATCCGACAATAGCGATCTTTTTCCCTGTACGGCTTGAAGGAATTCTTGGTGTAATCCAGCCATTTTCAAAACCTTTATCAATGATCGTCCGTTCGATATTTTTAATCGATACTGCTGGATCATTGATCGCGACGGTACATGAGCCTTCACAAGGTGCTGGACATACTCTTCCAGTAAATTCAGGGAAATTGTTCGTTTTTTGTAGTCTTTCAAGCGCTTCTTTCCATCTGCCCCGGTAGACAAGGTCATTCCATTCTGGAATTAAATTGTAGATCGGGCAGCCAGAAACGCCGCCCCTGATCTCCATTCCAATTTGACAAAACGGTGTTCCGCAATCCATACATCTAGCACCCTGCTGTTTCAATACCTCATCTGTATAAGGAGCTGAATATTCTTTCCAGTCATTTTGACGAGTGAGAGGGTCACGTTCATTTGGCTTTTCTCTTTTATAATCCATAAAACCTGTTGCTTTGCCCATTGTCCTCTCCCCTTTCTTAATGAGCGACGGCTGCTTTTTGCCCGTTTGCCGTTTCTTTATTTTTCGGTTTTGTGTTTGCTTCAAATGCGAACATAACAGCTTCCTCGTGGCTGAGGCCTGCTTGTTTTTGTTCCTCAATGCTTTGAAGCATCATTTTGTAATTTCTCGGAATGATCTTAATGAATTGATTCTTTTCTTGTGCCCAGTTCTCTAGAAGCGCTGCTGCTTTTGAGCTGTTTGTATAATCAAGGTGTTCCTGAATCATTTGCTTCACTTCTTGTTCTTCTTCGTGATCTGTGAGTTTTTCAAACATGATCATTTCCATGTTACACATTCTTTTGAACTGTTTTGCATCGGATGTATGCACGTAAGCGATACCGCCAGACATCCCTGCGCCAAAGTTTTTCCCGACGTCACCTAAAATGACAACACGTCCGCCAGTCATGTATTCACAGCCGTGATCACCGATTCCTTCAACGACCACATTGACACCTGAATTACGCACGGCAAAACGTTCACCTGCACGACCGTTAATAAACGCTTTTCCGCTTGTCGCGCCGTAAAATGCAACGTTACCGACAATCACGTTCTCATGTCCATTTTGTACAAAGTGATCAGATGTTTTGACAGCAATTTTGCCTCCAGAGAGTCCTTTGCCGATATAGTCATTTGAGTCACCTGTTAAATATAAAGACATCCCCTTTGGAACAAATGCGCCGAAGCTTTGTCCAGCTGAACCAGTGAACCGAAGTGTGATCGTATCCTCTGGCAGACCTTCTTCGCCGTAGCGCTTAGACACTTCACTGCCCGTAATCGTTCCAGCTACACGGTGAATGTTGCGAATGTTTAGTGACAGATCAACTGGTGTTTGATGATCGAGCGCTTCCTGTACATAAGGGAGAATCTCATTCATATCCAGTGATTCATCAATTTTATGATTTTGCGGCGTTCTGAATGTGCGTGGTCCCTCTGGCTGATAAAGCAGGGTTTCAAGGTTCAGCTGTCCTGCTTTCCAGTGTGCTTTTGCTCTTTCACTTACTGATAAAACATCCGTACGCCCAATCAATTCATCCATTGATGTAAAGCCAAGTTCAGCTAAAATTTCTCTTACTTCCTCTGCAATAAACATCATGAAATTGACAATGTGATCAGGGTCACCCATGAATTTTTTGCGAAGTTCAGGGTTTTGAGTAGCGACTCCGACTGGGCAAGTATCTAAATGACATGCTCTCATCATGACGCATCCTAATACGACAAGTGGAGCTGTCGCAAAGCCGTATTCTTCTGCTCCTAAAATCGCAGCCATGACAACGTCGCGTCCTGTCATTAATTTGCCATCCGTCTCAAGAACGACTCGCTCTCGAAGGCCGTTTAAGACAAGGGTTTGATGCGCTTCTGCCAATCCAAGCTCCCAAGGAAGTCCTGTATGTTTAATACTTGTTTTCGGAGAAGCTCCAGTACCGCCATCATATCCACTAATTACGATGACATCAGCTGTCCCTTTTGCTACACCTGCTGCAATCGTACCAACGCCAGCTTTAGAAACTAACTTGACACTGATGCGTGCATCACGGTTTGCATTTTTCAAATCATGGATCAATTGAGCCAAATCCTCGATTGAGTAGATATCATGGTGAGGCGGTGGTGAGATTAGGCCAACACCTGGCGTAGAACCACGTACGTCTGCGACCCAAGGATATACTTTATTTCCTGGCAGCTGTCCGCCTTCTCCAGGCTTTGCACCTTGCGCCATTTTAATTTGCAGTTCATCTGCATTGACTAAATAATGACTTTTCACGCCAAAGCGGCCAGAAGCAATCTGTTTAATCGCACTTCTGCGATCATCCCCGTGCTCATCTACTGTGAAGCGTGCAGGGTCTTCCCCGCCTTCTCCGCTGTTGCTTTTGCCGCCAATTCGGTTCATCGCAATCGCTAGTGCTTCATGCGCTTCTTTACTTAGTGAACCAAATGACATCGCACCTGTCTTAAAGCGGCGTACAATGGATTCAGCAGATTCAACTTCTTCTAGACGAACTGGCTTTTGTTTTGAACGAAAAGCAAATAGATTTCTAAGGAAACCAATTCGTTCTTCATCCGCCGCCTTCGTATATTGCTTAAATAGATCATAATCTTCGTTGCGGCATGCCCACTGAAGGGTATGAATGGTTTTTGGGTTAAAGGCATGATGCTCTCCATTTTTTCTCCACTGGAACTCACTGCCTGATTCTAGCGTTTGATCAGTTGATGCCTGATACCCAGCCTCATGACGAAGCTTTGCTTCACTTGCAATGGTGTCAAGATCAATACCGCCTAGCTGAGAAGCTGTTCCTGTGAAATACGCCTGGATGACATCTTCACTAATGCCGACTGCTTCAAAAATTTGTGCGCCTCGATAGCTTTGGACAGTGGAAATTCCCACTTTAGACATTACTTTAACTACGCCCTCAGTCACACTTTTCCCAAACTTTGTGACAGCTTCATCAAAGCTAATCGCAATCGCTTCTTCAGCAATAAGCTGTTTGTATGTTTCGTAAACGAGGTACGGATGGATCGCATCTGCACCGTAGCCAATCAGTGCGGCAAAATGATGAACCTCTCTTACTTCTCCAGATTCGACGATTAAGCTCACCTTTGTTCGTAAGCCTTGACGCACAAGATGCTGATGAAGTGCACTCAATGCAAGAAGTGGTGGAATCGGCACTTTTTCTTCCGTCATGTCACGATCGGAAAGAATTAGTAAAGATACCCCTTCACGAATCGCTTTTTCTGCCTCTTCAAACATCGCATCAAGACCACGTTTTAGGTCATCAGTGAAAAGTGTATGAATCGTTTTGCTTTTAAAGGCGTTATGAACAATCGTTTTCAAGCCGTTGAACTGCCCGCTTGTTAAAACAGGTGTATAAAGTTTAATTCTTCGGCATGAATATTCATTTGGATGTAAAATATCTCCCTCAGCACCTAACCAAGTCATGGTCGATGTAACGAGCTGCTCACGAATGGCATCAATTGGCGGGTTCGTGACTTGAGCAAACAGCTGTTTAAAATAAGAAAACAGCGACTGCGCACGATCTGATAACACAGCAAGCGGTGTATCACTTCCCATCGAGCCGATTGGGTCCTTTCCTTCTTCTAGTAAAGGAATTAAATACTTTTGAATGTCTTCGTACGTATAATGGAAAGCACGCTGACGTGTTAACAAATCACTCATTATACTAGAATTTTCTGAATTTTCTTCAGAGCGATTGACGTGAACCATTTCTTCATCGAGCCATTTTTGATAAGGAAGTTCATTCGCAATCGAAGATTTCACTTCTTCATCCGAAATAATGCGTCCTTCTTCTAAATCGATTAACAGCATTTTACCTGGTTCAAGACGGTCTTTATACTTCACATCTTCTTCATTTGTGTCGATGACGCCGACCTCAGATGAGAAAATGATATGATCGTCATTTGTTACGTAGTATCTCGCGGGTCTTAATCCGTTCCGATCTAAGATGGCGCCGATTTGTTTACCATCCGTAAACGAAATCGCTGTCGGGCCATCCCACGGCTCCATTAACGAACTATGATATTCATAAAATGCCCGTTTCTCTTTAGACATGTGCGTATTCTCCGTCCACGGCTCAGGAATCAGCATCATCGCTGTATGAGCAGGAGTACGCCCTGCAAGCACGAAAAATTCAAAGGCATTGTCTAAAATGGATGAATCACTTCCGTCTGCATTCAGCACTGGCAAAATCTTGTCTAGATCTTCTCCGAAGGCTTCAGACACGAATTGTTGTTCTCTTGCTCTCATCCAATTGATGTTTCCTCTTAATGTGTTGATTTCTCCGTTATGAATTAAGTAACGGTTTGGATGCGCTCGTTCCCATGTCGGGAATGTATTTGTACTAAATCTTGAATGAACAAGTGAAAATGCAGAAACAAATGTTTCATCCTGTAGATCAAGATAAAAAGCATCAACTTGATCTGATGTTAAAAGCCCCTTATATACAATGGTTTGACTAGACAGACTGACAAAGTAAAATTGTTTTTCCTCTGCTGTTCCCCAGTTTTCAGCCTGCTTACGGATGACATATAATTTTCGTTCAAATGACAAACGGTCTGTTACGTTGTCGTTTGCTCCGATGAACACTTGCCGGACAACCGGACAGCTCTTCGCTGCAACCGTTCCAATTTTCCCAGCATCAACAGGGACCGTTCTCCAGCCAATTAATGTTTGCCCTTCTTGTTTAATGAAGCCATTGATCTTTTGTTCGATCGCTTGACGCGTTTTGGCATCATCATCTTTTGAAAAGAACACCATTCCTACCCCGTAACGGCCCTTTTCAGGAAGTGCAAAGTCTTGACAGTTCTTTCTAAAAAAAGCGTCTGGCAGTTGTACCATTAAGCCGGCACCATCACCTGTATACGGATCACTGCCTTGCCCGCCGCGGTGATCAAGCTGGCACAGCATTTGCAATCCCTTTTTGACGATGCTATGTGTCGCCTCCCCTTTTAAATGGGCGTACAGTCCGATTCCACATGCATCATGTTCAAATTCAGGACGGTAGAGACCTTGTGGTTGTGGTAGTTGATTATAAGTCATCGTTTCTCTCCCCCGTTTAAAAGATCCGTTTTTTCACAGTAATAAAATCTCACAAACTCTGTAACTTATTTTAAGTTTTCAAATTAATATAAACAATATATAATTTAGATCAAAACAATCTCTTTTTGAGATAGATGGGTGTGAAGTGCAAAAATGGAGCTTCGTCAATTACGTTATTTTGTAGAAGTTGCTGACCGTGAACACGTGTCAGAAGCGGCTGAAAACTTACACGTTGCCCAATCTGCCATCAGCCGGCAGATTGCCAATTTAGAAGAAGAACTTGGAGTGGCTTTATTCGAACGAGAAGGACGAAATATCAAATTAACGAAAATCGGCAGACAATTTTTGGACCATGTCAGAACCGCCCTAAAAGCGATAGATTACGCCAAAGAACAAATTGATGAATACTTAGACCCCCACAAAGGGACAGTGAACATTGGATTTCCTACAAGTCTAGCAAGCCAAGTGCTCCCTTCTGTCATTTCCGCATTTAAGCTGGAATATCCAGAGGTCGATTTTTTACTTCGTCAAGGTTCCTATAAGTTTCTGATTGAAGCTGTCAAAAATCGAGACATTGATCTTGCCTTTTTAGGACCCGTCCCGACAAACGATCCTCAAATAGAAGGAAATATCTTGTTTTCCGAAAGCATTTATGCCCTTTTACCTATTAGTCACCCCTTTAGCGGGCAAAGAAGTATTCATTTAAGTGATTTGAGAAAAGACCATTTCGTTTTATTTCCTGAAGGATATGTGCTGAGACAAATTGCGGTTGATGCCTGTAAGCAGGCTGGCTATGAGCCAACTATCTCATCTGAAGGAGAAGATTTGGATGCCATTAAAGGTCTTGTGTCAGCGGGTATGGGCGTTACTTTATTACCCGAAAGTGCTTTTTATGAAACAACACCGCGATTTACAGTGAAAATTCCCATTGATTTCCCTCAAGTGAGAAGAACGGTCGGAATTATTGCGTCTAAATCGAGAGAGATGTCTCCTTCTGCCCATGATTTTTATATGTTTGTAAAGGACTTCTTTTCAAAAATTGAACAATATAAATAATTCATTAAAACAAGACATTTCATTTGTAGAAATAATCCCTCTTTGTATATGATGAGTTACAGAACAACAGACTATATGGAAGAAAGGTAATCGTATGAAATCAATTTTATCGTTTTTAAAGCCCTATCGGCTATCCGTTGTGTCCATTGTGATTCTCACCTTTTTAAGCAGTATGCTCCAGCTGTATTTACCGACGCTTACGGCAGATATCGTTGATGTCGGGATCGTCCAAGGAGATGTCGCTTATATATGGAAAGTTGGGGGCTGGATGGTGGGTTGTTCTTTACTTGCCATCTTGCTCACGATTTGGAAGTCCTACTTGTCATCTAAGACAGCTCTAGGCTTCGGGCGTGATATGAGAAGACAGCTGTTTGTGCATGTCGAACAATTCTCATTAGAAGAATTTCAAAAAATCGGGACATCTTCCTTTATTACAAGATCCACAAATGATGTGAAACAAGTTCAAGATGTCACGATCATGATCTTACAAATGATGACACGGGCGCCTCTAATGCTCGTTGGTGGAATTATTTTGGCTGTATCTAGAGATGCTGTGTTATCTCTCATCTTTTTAGCAGCTCTTCCCCTTCTTGGCGGGTTCATTTATTTGGTGTCAAGAAAAGCGATCCCCCTCTTTGGCCAGCTTCAGAAAAAAACGGACCGGCTGAACTTGATTATGAGAGAGTCGCTTTCAGGCATTCGGGTCATTCGAGCGTTTAACCGAGTAGATGACGAAAAAGAACGTTTTCAAGAAGCCAATACATCGTATAAGGATACTGGCCTTAAAGTCAATCGATTAATGGCGTACTTGTTCCCTTTTATGCTCATTATCATGAACTTCACGAATATCGGCATTGTCTGGATTGGCGCTAATCGGATTGATGCCGGACAGATGGAAGTCGGGAATCTGATCGCCTTCATTCAATATGCGATGATGATTTTAATGGCACTCATTATGCTGTCTATGAGTTTTATTATGGTGCCTAGAGCTCAGGCATCAGCTAAACGGATGAATGAAGTGTTAAATCTAGAACCAAAAATTAAAGACAAAAAAGAAGCTGTCACTAAACTTGATCAGCCAGCCCAGTCCATTCGCTTTGAGAATGTGTCATTTTATTATTCAAATGCTGAAAAACCAGCCGTTCAAGACATGACGTTTGAAGCCAAAAAGGGTGAAACGACGGCGATCATCGGCAGTACAGGTTCCGGGAAAACGACCCTTCTTCAGCTGATGACACGTTTTTACGAGGCAACAGAAGGAAAAATTACATTAGATGGTGTCGATATTAGAGAATTGCCTCAAGAGAAACTGAGAAGTCAGATGGGTTATGTTTCTCAAAAAGCCATTTTATTTAGCGGAACCATTGCTGATAATGTGCGCTTTGGCAAACGAGATGCTACAGATGACGAGATTTGGCAGGCACTGCGGACAGCACAGGCCGAAGAATTTGTTTTGCAAAAAGATGGCGGAATTCACGCAGAGATAGACCAAGGGGGTTCGAATCTCTCTGGCGGTCAAAAACAACGTCTTTCGATCGCAAGAGCACTCGTAAGAAAACCTGCATTCTACCTGTTTGACGATAGCTTCTCTGCCCTTGATTACAAAACGGATGCAAAACTTCGGTCAGCGCTAGAAGCTGAAAAAGAGCATGCTGCTTTGATTATTGTGGCTCAAAGAATCAGCACAGTGAAGCATAGCGATAAAATCATTGTGTTAGATGATGGAAAAATAGCAGGTATCGGTACACATGAACAGTTACTGAAAGATAACCTTGTCTATCAAGAGATAGTCGCATCACAGGAAGGTCAGGAGGTGGAGCAAGGATGAGTAAAAAAATGTCTACTGGAATGGGACATAAAGGCGGTCACCCAAGGGGCCCAGTACAAAAACCGAAGGAATTTAAAAAAACACTTCTTCGTTTAACGGGCTATTTAAAACCGAGGAAATTTCAGCTGATCATCGTCCTGATTGCAGCGATCGGTTCAACCGTTTTTAATGTCGTCAGTCCAAAATTACTTGGGGATGCCACCTCTTCCCTATTTGAAAGTTTTACACAAGGAACTGGCGTTCAATTCGATGTCATTTCACGCATTTTATTGCTGCTTGTTCTATTATATGTCGTAGCATCTCTCTTCTCATTCGTGCAGCAATATGTAATGGCGGGTGTCTCGCAGCAGACCATTGCTGAATTAAGACAAGAAGCAAATGACAAGCTCACACGTCTCCCCCTTCGTTATTTTGATAAAACAACACACGGAGACACGCTGAGCCGGGTGATGAACGACATTGATAATATTAATACTTCTTTACAGCAGGCACTCACGCAAGTGATCACATCTGTCATTACAGTCATTGGAATTGTCGTCATGATGCTTTTCATCAGTCCGCTACTGACGCTGCTTGTTTGTTTGACGCTGCCTCTTAGTTTGTTTGCGATTCGAGGCATTACATCATTTTCGCAAAAGCATTTTAAAGCACAGCAAAAAGAACTAGGGATGATCAATGGACATATTAATGAAATGTTCACAGGACATCAGACGGTTCGTGCGTATGGCTATGAAAAGAAAGCCATTGATACATTTGATCAATTAAACGAACAACTATATGAATCTTCAAGAAAAGCACAGTTTATCTCCGGCTTAATGATGCCGATGATGACCTTTATTGGGAATCTTGGCTATGTGGCGGTAAGTGTTGCTGGCGGAATTCTTGTCATTAATGGGAATATTCGTGTTGGGGATGTGCAAGCATTTATCCAATACACACAGCAAATGTCGCAGCCGCTTGTGCAAGCATCCAGTGTTGCAAACTTAGTTCAATCTGCTATCGCTTCTGCTGAACGGGTGTTTGAAATTCTGGATGAAGAAGAAGAACATGCGCAAGAAGATGCAGCGATTGATCTTAAATCCCTTTCCGGAGATGTGGCCTTTGAGCACGTTCACTTCGGTTATGAGAAAGATCAACCCATTATTAAAGATTTGAATTTACAAGTCCGAGAAGGACAAACGGTGGCCATTGTTGGGCCAACAGGCGCTGGAAAAACAACGATTATTAATCTGTTAATGCGCTTTTACGAGCTAGATCAAGGCTCCATTCGCATTGGCGGCGTAAAAACCACCGACCTCAGCCGAGAGCAAGTGCGTGACTTATTTGCGATGGTTCTTCAGGATACATGGCTCTTTGAAGGCACAATTTATGACAACATCGCATATGGCAGACCAAATGTTTCAAAAGAGGATGTGTTGAAGGCCGCTAAACATGCCTATGCAGACGATTTCATCCGCACCCTTCCAGATGGATATGACACACTCTTAACAGAAGATGCCGGCAACCTCTCACAAGGTCAGCGTCAACTGTTAACCATCGCCCGTGCCATCTTATCTGATCCGAAGATATTAATCTTAGATGAAGCAACAAGCAGTGTCGATACACGGACAGAGATGCATATTCAAAAAGCGATGAATGAATTAATGAACGGCAGAACAAGCTTCGTCATTGCACATCGACTTTCAACGATTAAAGATGCCGATCTCATTTTAGTCATGAAAGATGGCACGATCATTGAAAAAGGAACTCATCGTGAGCTTTTGAAAGAAAAAGGCTTTTATGCAGACCTCTATATGAGTCAATTTGCCGAAAACCAAGTCGGTTAAACAGCACCAAAAAGGATAGACAGCATGTAAAAATGCCTGTCTATCCTTTTTGTGATGCCTTAAGCTTCCCGTTTTCTGACTTTCACACTAAGTTTCGTCATGTAATCCGCTTCATTTTTAGACATCAGAGAATGAAGTAAATACTCCTCAAAGACATCTCCATCCAGTATCATATCCTCTGCTTCGATTCGATCTAATAAACGTGAATAGGCAGTCTCCATCTCTTCATATGTTCCTTGTTGATACATGACTGCATATAGACCCGCAGGCTTTTTGACTGCATCCGGCCCTTCCATTCGGCAAAACAGCCTATCAGACTGATGATAATGACGCTGCAAAAACTGCTCCTTGTTTAAAACAGAACCATTTGCCGCGGCACCTTTAATACCAATCCCTTTCAGAAATTCTCCTACAATTCGAGAAATTTCTTCTATAGGTGTGTTTGAATCAATCGGGTTTGATGTACTGAGGACGATCGGTTCTTCTGGCAGTTCTTGAAACAAGACCTCCCCTGTTTTCACTGATGATAATTCATTCGTTGTCTCGATCACACGAAAAAGAAAAGATTGAATATCCTGTAGTTTTTGGATCTCCTCCCCGACCTTTTCTGCTTGCTCAACCGCCAGGCTTTGCAATTTTTCCTGAGAAGGCTCAGTAAAGTATTGTTTTAATTGCTTGATCGGAAATTGAACAGCACGAAGAGATTGAATGGCCATGAAATGATCAAACTGTTCAAATGTATAATAACGGTACCCATTTTCCTGAACACCTGCCGGCTTAAACAAATCGATCTTATCATAATAGAGCAGTGTATCTTTTTTCACTTCAAATAATGCCGCAAATTCTCCAGTTAAAAATGTTTTTTGAACATCGTTCATCATTTTTAGGGCTCCTTTCTTGACTATGGAGTTACTCCATCCTTTATGATAACATGCAGAAACACCACATATGTGGAGAAAGGATTTACACATGAACAAAATCGCACAAGATCAAGTCACATTATCACTTGCAAATCAAGAAGACTTCCCTTTGATGAAAAAAGAACTGCAAGATGCTTTCACAGCTGGCATCATTGATGCATTTGGCGATGCAGAAGGTGGACCAATTCCTCCTGATGAGTCGATTGATGAATCTTTTTATTCGACTGAGAACCTTGTCTATCATATTTTACTAAACGGTCAAAAGGCAGGAGGGGTTGTTTTAAAAATCAACCCTCTCACACACCGCAATTCGGTGGACCTATTATACATTTCTTCATCATCTCACAGCCGAGGCATTGGTCAGGCAGCATGGAAAGCCATTGAGGCGCAATATCCAGAAACGAAGGTGTGGGAAGTTGTCACTCCTTATTTTGAAAAGCGCAACATTCATTTTTATGTGAACAAATGCGGGTTTCAGATTGTTGAGTTTTATCACTTGCACCATCCAGATCCGAGCTTGCCTCATGAGAACGATCAAGAAAATGACCCTTTAGCGCCTGAGACATTTGAATTTTTCAAATTTGAGAAAGTCATGAAAAAAGACCGTTCAAGTTCATAAAAAAACTCCCCCTCATATGGGGGAGTTTCAGCGTGTAGACAAAACCTCGCATTCGCCAAGAACAAAAGCTGGTTATTTGAAAAGAATGAATACGTGTATGATGCATATTTTGATTGTTACATTTGCCCCAACGGGCATTATCGTACAACGACTAGAGAAGGCTATAAGCAATATGCGTCTGATTCAGAGATATGCAAGTCCTGCTCGTTTTTAGATAACTGTACACAAAGTGAGACATGGAAAGGACCATGTCCAGCCTAAGTCAACAGATAAATTTTATTAAAATCAGTGAAAACCCCTCATCTGGGGAGTTTTTATTTTGATATAATGTGAGGCCTTTCATCCGTCGCAAGAATCGCAAACAAATAATGATCTTTCCACTCCCCATTGATTTTTACATTTTGTCTAGATAGACCTTCTTTTTGAAAACCTGCCTTTTCAAGTACTCGTATGGAACCTATATTATGAGGCTGAACACCTGCTTCAATTCTGTGAAGATCCAGCACATGAAATGCCTCATCTAGCATGAGGGCAATTGCTTCAGTTGTGTAGCCTTTTCCATTATGTTTTTGATCAAGTCCGTATCCAAGCCAGGCGCTTTGAAGAACATCTCTGACAACACCAGATAATGTGATTGTGCCAATGAGCTGATGTGACGCGCGGTGGAAAATTCCTTTTGCATATGTTTCGTCTTTTTGGCGGCTTTGCTGAAATGTCTGAATTCGCTTCAATTGTTCGGGGATGGTGTAAAAATCCTCTTGTCTAAATGAAGTAAATGGCTGAAAGAACTCGCGATTTTCATATTCAAGTGTTGCCAGTGCTTCAGCATCGCTTTCTTTGAAATCTCTTAAATAGATCGATGTGTTGATCGTTTCCATGTCGTTCCCCCTTTTTTCTCTCTTCTTTTATCATACACTAAAAAAACACTACCCCAAGGAGAAAGGTAGTGTTCGTTACATTCATTCTAGCTTCTAATCTGACCATCACCAGACAGAAGAAGCTTTGTTGTTGTCAGTGCAGGAAGTCCCATTGGCCCTCTTGCGTGCAGCTTTTGAGTAGAAATGCCAATTTCAGCGCCATATCCTAGTGCACCGCCATCTGTAAAACGTGTAGATGCGTTATGATAAACAGCGGCCGCATCGACTTCGTTTAGAAAGATTTGTGCGTTTTTTTCATCCTCTGTTACGATGGCTTCTGAATGTTTGGTTCCGTACTGATCAATGTGGTGAATGGCGTCCTCAATTGAGTCAACGACTTTCACCGCAAGATCAAGACTTAAATACTCATCTGTCCAATCTACTTCCTCCGCAGGAACCGCTTCGGAAAAGAAAGATTGAGCGTCTTGATCTCCATGCACAGTGACATGATGCTGAAGGAGTACTTCATTCAATGCTGCACCATTTTTTTTCAGCCAATCGCGATGAACGATCAGAGTCTCAAGCGCATTACAAACGGCCGGACGATTTGTTTTCGCATTGATGACAATCTGAATGGCTTTTTCTACATTCGCTGTTTGATCAATAAAGATATGGCAGTTCCCTGTCCCTGTTTCAAGAACTGGAATGGTCGATTCTTCTACAACTGTTTTGATTAACGAAGCCCCGCCTCTCGGAATTAAAACATCGATCCATTCTTTTAGATGAAACATCGCTTGAACCGATGAACGGTCTGTTTGTTCAATAAACTGTACCGCATCACGAGGGATCTTTGTTTGATCCAATGCCTCATGAATGACGTGGACGATGGCTTTGTTGGAAGAAATAGCGGAGGAACCGCCTTTTAAAATCACTGAGTTGCCTGCCTTGAGGGCAAGCCCTGCTGCATCGACAGTGACATTCGGTCTCGCTTCATAGATCATCCCGATCACGCCGAGCGGTACTCTTCGGCTTTTCACATGTAAGCCGTTTTCAAGAGTCCATTCATCCAATATTTCTCCAACAGGATCTGTTAATCTCGTCACAAGCCGCAAACTTTCCGCAAACTCATGAATTCTCTCTTCATTTAACATTAATCGATCCATTAATGCTTCAGAGAAACCCTTTTCTTTTCCTGCCTCTAAATCCTTTTGATTTTCCTGTAAAATAAAATCACTTTGCTGTTCGAGTGTTTCTGCTATTTTCAGCAACGCCTCATTTTTTTCCTCTGTTTGAAGTAAACCTAGTTTTTTTGATACGTGCTTTGCTTTTTTCGCTTTTTCTTTGACCGATGTGACAACTTCAGCTGTCAGTGTCATGAAATTCCTCCCTTATGATTAGCAAACTGGTATTGATAAATCTAAATGACAAACAAATGCTTCAAGATCTACGACATGCACCACTTCATCCTGTAGCAAGTCACCGTTCAGTGCGAGTTCGTCGGACGCATAATTGACAATGCCAAGCCCTATTTCTCTTTCATCTTGATCTAAAATACGGACAACATCGCCTTTTTTAAACGAACCCTTTACATCGACTATGCCGTCAGAATCCAGACTTTTCTCACGATGCATGAGAAGCTCCTGTGTTTTCTCTTGAACAACGATTTCGCCTTTTGGGCCAGAATGAAAAGCAATCCACTGTTTTTTATAATTCAGCGGCGCTAAATTTTCGTCAGCTGTAAAATAAGTGCCGTCCTCTGTCCCATTAATGGCTTTGTCTAAAATGTGAGGCGTATCGGCTTTTCCCAAAAAGCCATTGATGCCTGAGGCCATTGAAATTTTAAAGGCGTCGAGTTTTGATTTCATTCCGCCTGTGCCAACGCTGCTTCCCGCATCTCCAGCGGCTGCTTCGATGTCTTCTGTGATTTCTGTGACTTCTAGAATTCTCTTCGCATTCGGATTTGTATGAGGGTTATCTTCATACAAGCCGTCAATATCAGATAAAATAGCGAGGAAATCCGCATCAATCAGTCCAGCTACTTTTGCAGACAATGTATCATTATCTCCAAATTTCAACCGATTGATCGTCACTGTATCATTTTCATTAATAATCGGGATGATCCCTCGATCTAATAACACATTCATTGTATTTCGCACATTTTGATAGCGCGTTTCATCTGAAAAATCGCTTCTTGTAATTAATAGCTGTGAAGCAATATAACCGTGCGATAAAAATAAAGTAGAATATGACTCCATTAAAAGCCCTTGCCCTATTGAGGCAGACGCCTGTTTTTCTGGCAGTGTTTTCGGTCTATCAATAAATCCTAATTTTCGGTAACCAGCTGCAACCGCACCAGATGAGACCAAAATGACTTCGTGTCCTTCATCTTTGAGTTTTACAATTTGATTGACGAGGTTTTCTAGTTTTTTTAAACTAATCTCACCTTGAAAGCTAGTAAGAGAGCTGCTTCCGATTTTCACAACAATTCGTTTTCTCTCTTTATCTGCGTACACCTTATCACTCCTGTATTGAGGCTCTATTTATATCGTTACTTTTTGTTTTTGCTGTTCACTTATTTCTTTTGATCGATTGGCAGCATGTTTGACAGCCTGTTTGATGGCTTCTCCTCCGCCAAAATCATCTAATGCATCTAGTCCTGCAGCAGTTGTTCCATTAGGTGACGTAATTTTTTCTCTGAGGACAGAAGGATTTTCAGCTGTTTCTTGCAGCATCTTCGCTGCACCGAGAAGTGTCTGTGTACCGATTTGACGGGACATTTCTTTTGATAAGCCAGCTTCTTCTCCAGCTTCTTCGATTCTTTCCATTAAGAAATAAAAATAAGCTGGACCGCTTCCGGCAATTCCTGTGAAAATATCCATTTGCTCTTCCTGAATGGTATACACTTCTCCCATTTCAGATAAAAGAGCCCGACTCATGCTTACATGTTCATTTTTCACATAACGTCCAGCAGATAAAGCGGTCGCCGACGCCCCAATCGTACTTGACGTATTTGGCATTACTCGCATAACAGGCTGCCCATCATGCAGCATGTCTTCAATATACGATGATTTCACACCTGCAAGTACAGACAGGATGAGCTGATCTTTCTGAATATGAGGTTTTAATGATTCAAGTGCTGTTTCAGCATCCTTTGGCTTCATTGCCAGGATCAACATATCCATTTCTTCAAAAGGAAATGAATCCATTGTGGCTGTTTGGATTCCGTAGCGTTTCGTTAGTTCGTTTAATCGCTGCTTATTTTGCTTGTTTGTTGCGTAAATTTGGCTGAGCGGCATCTGACCTGATCGCACAATACCTGCAATCATTCCTTCCGCCATAGAACCTGCTCCAATGAAAGCAACTTTCTTTTGATCAATGATATTGATCCTCTCCCTTGTTCGCTTTTTGTTCGTGTTTTTCGCACGTTAGTTATCGTAACATGATGAGAAATCGTGTCAAGAAAGAGCCAGCGCTTTTCAAAAGTCCCGAATACACGCTGAACAGCTTGCGGTATATATGTTAGCCGTGTTTTTTAAAATCATTAATTTAGATCAAAAGAACTATACAGATTTGAATCATAGTACCCTTTCGTTCGACTGAATTCACCATTTTATTTTTGGTTTCGGTGACTTCAATTCTAGTTTTTAGAAAGCGCTATCATTTTGATGACTTTCTATTTTCCTATAGGAAGAATGTGTTTGAATCTTTCGATTAGACTATTGACATATTTTAGAAAACATGTCCGTTGAAATGCGTTTTTCGTGGTGATACCGTGAAAGGGAATCAAGAGAAAAAGGAGCGTTCATAATGAAAGTAAAAGAAAATTACGTCAATGTCATCCCAATGAAAGAAATCCGATCTACAGATGACCTTCTTTTCCCATTCCCTATCTACAATGAATTACGATCGCAGGGTGATATTCGATACGATGAAACGAGAAAGTGCTGGGATCTCTTTCGATATGCTGATATTCAGTCCGTTCTGAAGCAGCCAAAAGTGTTTTCATCACAGCGAGGAAGAAGTACATCTAAAACGAGTATTTTAACAATGGACCCTCCAAAACATACCAAAATGAGAGCACTCGTCAATAAAGCCTTCACGCCAAAAGCGATCAAACAAATAGAAGAAAAGATCAAAGACTTGACCCATGATCTATTACATCAAGTAAAGGATCAACGGACCTACGATATTGTGCAAGATCTGGCCGCTCCCCTACCTGTCATGATCATCGCCGAGCTTCTCGGTGCAGAAGTGAAAGACAGAGAGCTGATCAAAAAACATTCAGATGCTCTAGTTGCAGGAGCCAAAGATGATTCAAAAGAAGCTGTTCAAGCCGTTGTCGATATGCAAAAACAAGCAGAAAAAGAGCTGTCAGAGTACTTTGCTCATTTGATCCAAAAACGAAAAGAAATGCCAGCCGATGATTTAATCTCTCTTCTCATCCAAGCGGAAATTGACGGTGAGCGTTTATCAGAAAATGAACTGCTTGGCTTTTGTATACTCTTACTCGTTGCTGGTAATGAAACAACAACGAATTTAATCACAAATGCCGTACGACTTTTAACAGAGCAGCCGCATATCGCCGAATCAGTGCGGCAAGACCTGTCTCTCATTCCTCAATTGACAGAAGAAACGCTACGCTATTATCCGCCTGTTCAAGCGATTGGGCGAGTTGCAGCAGAGGATGTTCAGATTGCCGGTTCTCACATTGAAAAAGGAGACTATCTTATCAGCTGGGTGGCATCTGCGAATCGTGATGAACGGAAGTTTGACGATCCAGATACGTTTCGTCTTGACAGAAAATCAAATCCACATCTGAGCTTTGGCTTCGGCATCCATTTTTGTCTTGGTGCCCCTCTCGCCCGGCTTGAGGCTCATCTAGCACTTGAGGTTTTACTCCGTACGTTTCGAGAAATCACCTGTGCGGCAGACCAGCTGAAACCGATTCAAAGCACGTTTGTGTTTGGGGTCAAAGAATTCCCTGTGCAGGTCACCCGTTTTTAAAAGTCCCTTTCACTAGGGGCTTTTTTTCATATGCTTATCCTTACCTTCCTCGTCTGAACATGCTAAAATAAAATCCATATGTACAGTGATCACGGAATTTGGAAAGGAAGCTAAACGTATGACCGATTACACAGCAATGAAAGACGGAATATTCAAATCAGTTTGTTCGTTAGATTGCCCTGATCAGTGCGGTCTTTTAATACATAAAGAGAACGGAAAGATCGTTAAAGTTCAAGGAGATCCAGATCATCCAGTCACTCAAGGAAACATTTGCAATAAAGTGCGGAATGTCACAGCTCGTTTATATGATGAAAAACGTCTGACAACACCATTAAAACGTGTAGGTCAAAAAGGTGACCGGCAGTTTGCTCCAATTACGTGGGAAGAAGCGATTGAAACCATTCGTCAAAAATGGACAAAGCTGATCGAAGAAAAAGGACCAGAAAGCATTTTGCCTTACAGCTTCTATGGGAATATGGGAAATCTCAATGCAGAAGGAATGGACCGCCGCTTTTTCTATCGACTTGGCTCAAGTCAGCTAGACCGAACCATTTGTCAGTCAGCTGGAACAACTGGCTATAAATATACAATGGGCGCAAGCATCGGGACAGACCCAGAAGAGACCATTCATACGAAACTATTTATCTTTTGGGGCATCAATGCGGTTTCAACCAATATGCATCAAATCACGTTGGCACAAAAAGCTCGAAAGCAAGGGGCTAAAATTGTCGTCATTGATGTGCACAAAAACCAAACGGGCCGGATGGCAGATTGGTTCATTCCGCTTCGCCCTGGCACTGACAGTGCGCTAGCTCTTGGGATCATGCATGTCCTTTTTAAAGAAGACCTCACAGATACGTCATTTTTAGAGGCTTACACGGTCGGTCACAATGAACTTCGCGAGCATGTGAAGCAGTACGATCCAGAAACGGTTGAACAAATCACGGGTGTCCCGAAAGAAGACATCATCACACTTGCGAGAATGTACGCAGAGACATCGCCGTCTCTCATTCGTATTGGCAATGGGCTACAGCATCACGATAATGGCGGTATGAGTATTCGAACCATCTCCTGCCTCCCTGCCCTCACCGGTCAATGGCTGCACAAAGGCGGCGGTGCGATGAAATCGAACTCTTCTTTTCTTAGTTATAATGAAATCGCTCTTCAGCGGCCGGAATTATTAAAGGAACGCAAACCTAGAACATTTAATATGAATCAGCTGGGCAGCGTGCTAACGAACGCAGAACCTTCTATTGATTCTCTTTTTGTCTACTCTTGCAACCCGGCTGTTGTGACACCTGAAGCAAATAAAGTAAGAGACGGTTTGATGCGGGAAGACTTATTTACGGTTGTCCATGACTTGTTCATGACAGAGACAGCCTCTTATGCGGATATTGTTCTGCCAGCGACCTCTGCCTTTGAAAATGAGGATTTTTATACTTCTTACTGGCATCATTACATTCAAATTCAAGAACCTGTTATAGAACGTTATGGAGAAAGCAAATCAAACACAGAAGTGTTTCGTCTTTTGGCTCATGCGATGGGCTTTGAAGATGAAGCCTTTAAAGACACAGATGCGGAACTAATGGAACAAGCTCTTCATCATCCTGAAAATCCGCACTATGAAAACATTTCATATCAAGCGTTAAAAGAGAAAAAGTGGATCAAAGCAAAACGAGGGCCTTTCGAAGATTTAAAGCTCCCTACCCCAAGCGGGAAAATCGAGCTTTACTCTGAACAAATGAAAAAAGATGGATATCCAGCCCTTCCAACCTATGTACCTTTATTCAAGGAAAGTGATTATCCACTGACGTTTATACCGGGACCAAACCATAATTTTCTTAATTCCACCTTCTCTCTTCATGAGAAGCATCAAAAGCTTGAGAAATTTCCGAAGCTTCATATGAATGAACAAGATGCAAAAGAAAGACAGATTGAAGATGGGGACATGGTTCGTGTGCTGAATGATCGAGGAGAATGCGAGCTCATCGTGTCAGTCGGACAAAATGTGTTATCTGGCGTTGTTGTCAGCCAGGGATTATGGGCAGACCAAAAAGGCAAAAAACATTTGGTGAATGGCCTCACACCTGATCGTTTGGCAGATATGGGCGGTGGTGCGACGTTCTTTTCCGGCAGAGTCGAAGTTGAAAAATTATGATAGAAAGAGCCAGGCGTTTTGCTCCCGGCTCTTTTCTTTGACTTTTTTAGTTGCCAATAAACAGCTGATTGGTCATCACATTTGCACTTCCGCTGCTTTGGTAGCCTTCTACAGTAAATGCCGTTTCATACATTTTCCCCATTGGCATCCCTAAGCTTTCCCATTTTTTAAAATGCGCACTGACGGAGACCGTTCCGCTTGTACGTTTCGTTTGACGTACACTCCAATATTGCTTGAAGGTTGCGATCCCGATAATGGAAGGCTGATTGACACGGGTTGTTTCATAAATGTCATATGTGCCCCCGTCTGCATAAAATGTTCCTTTATGTGTGCCTGTTGGACGATATGTGCCCCATGAATCAACAATGTAGTATTCTGCTAATGGAGATTGTGTCCAGCCATAGACACATAAATAGGAATTCCCGACTGGGTTAAAGCTTGCGTTGTAATTGATGGAGATGTTGCCAAGTTGATGGTGAGTTCTAGTGGAATCAAACTTTTTTCCTTTTCGAAATAAAGCATTTCCGATATTGTTCCAGCCTGCACTAAATGCCCCGCCGTTATTGAGTGTCATCGAGGTGTTTCCATAATCCTTCCATAATTCATAATCGTACCCGCTATGGTTACCCATTTCATTATTCGTAATGGTTCTCGCATGGGCTGGTACAGCCGTCAGTATAAGCGTCAGTCCAATACACATCACAAACAACAGTCTTAATTTTCTCAAATTCATCTTCCATTCCTCTCCTTTTTCATCCTTTTGATTCTGTCATCTCTAAGATGAAACGAATTCATCACCTCCTTTCATGCCCCTACTCACTACTAGATTATCGATACTGTGCTAGACCCGCATGAATGTCTCTTGTGTTTGTATAAATGCTTTGATACAAACGAAAGAGATGATCATATACATCGACATGCTGTTGATTTGGTGTAAATACGGCTGCTTGATGGATAAACTGATCCGCGCACGCCTCAAGTGACTCGTACCAGCCGCATCCAACTGCTGCAAGCATCGCTGCACCTAACGCAGGCCCTTGCTCATTTTCAAGCTGAATCACCTTAGTTTGAAAAATGTCTGCCTGCATTTGAAGCCATGTATGACTTCTCGCACCTCCACCTATGGACACAATAGCATCTATTCTTTTTCCGGCCTGCCTGAATAAAGCGATCGATTCATTTAATGAAAAAGTGATTCCTTCGAGCACAGCTCTAACCATATGCGCTTTTTCATGCCGGCTGTCTAATCCAATGAAGCTTCCACGAATGAGTGAATCTGCATGAGGCGTTCTTTCCCCAACTAAATATGGCGTAAACAGCAATCCATTTGCGCCAGGCGCTATATCCTTTGCTCCGGCTAAAAGGGCTTTAAACGAATCATTTGGAGCAAGTAAAGATTTAATCCAATCGAGGCTATAACCTGCTGATAAAGTGACTCCCATTGTATAAAAAGCGTCTTTTTTTGCATGATGGAATAAATGCAAGTTTCCATTCAGCTCTCTGTTATGATTTTCTTCATAGGAAAGAATGACACCTGATGTGCCAATGCTGCATAGTGTGTGACCTGATGATAAAATGCCGGCACCAATGGCACCGCAAGCATTATCCGCTCCACCCGCAAAAACCTTCGCATCTTCTGTCATCCCGTTTTCCTTTGCGATCTGCGGCAAAAGTGTTCCAACCTCCGCCTCCGATGAAACGAGCGGCGGGCAAATACGAATCGGAATATCAAAGGTTTGACAAATCTCCTCACTCCATGTTTGTTCTCCAATATCCAACAGTAACGTACCAGCCGCATCAGAATAGTCCATATGAATAGAGCCGGTTAATCGATATCTGACATAATCTTTTGGAAGTAAAAACAAATGGATTCGCTGATCAATTTCTGGTTCATGTTCCTTTACCCATAACAACTTTGGCAGTGTAAATCCTTCTAACGCCTGATTTTTTGTGATCTCTTGCAGCCTGCCTCCTAGCTTTTCTGTCATGCGCACGCATTGCGGTGTTGTTCTTGTGTCATTCCACAAGATGGCAGGCCTGAGCACCTGAAGGGATTCATCCAATAAAACAAGTCCGTGCATTTGTCCAGAAAAACTGATGCCTTCTACCTGCATTGACTGAACAGGCCTTCTCTCCATAAGTTCTGTCATCGCGGCCATCGTCTGCTCTACCCAGTCTTCAGGATTTTGCTCACAATAACCTGGTTTGCTTTGAATGAGGCGGTAAGATTTAGTCGTCTCGCAGCATACCTTCCCGCTCTCATCTACTAATATCGCTTTGACTCCGCTCGTTCCAAGATCAATTCCCATCACATACTTCATGTGTTCACTCCTTCAAAACAGCAGCCCGCTCCATTAATCTTCTAACAAATATTGATTCAATCTGGCTTTCAGCTGTTCCTCTCTGCCAGATTCGTTTCTGATGAGCGGATGTTTCAGTGCATATTCTTCTAATGTATGAAAGTTTGCCGTTCCTTCTGAAATCTCCCGCCCAATTCCTTCAGAAAAACTACGGTACCGGTGCTTGATCACATCTTCAAACACACGGTCTTCTATGAGTCTATGAGCCACCCGCAGCCCTTTTGCGAATGCATCCATCCCCGCAATATGGGCATACAGAAGATCTTCCAGTTCAAAGGAGGCTCTTCTGACTTTTGCATCAAAATTGAGACCGCCTGTTCCAAGTCCGCCATTTTGCAAAATTTCATACATGGCGAGTGTTGTGGCATATAAATCCGTTGGGAATTCATCTGTGTCCCAGCCTAGAAGGGAGTTTCCTTGGTTGGCATCAACGGAACCGAGCAGTCCATGAATTCTTGCTACACGCAGCTCATGCTCAAACGTATGACCCGCTAATGTCGCATGATTGGCCTCGATATTTAATTTAAAGTGTGTATCCAATCCATATTGTTTTAAAAAGGCGATTGATGTCGCTGCATCCGTATCATATTGATGAGTTGTCGGTTCCTTCGGCTTTGGTTCAATTAAAAATTGACCTGTAAATCCAATTTCTTTTGCATAATCCACCGCCATATGCAAAAAGGTCGCCAAATGGTCAAGCTCTCTTTTCATATCTGTATTCAGTAGTGTGTCGTAACCTTCTCGTCCTCCCCAGAAAACATAATTTTCTGCGCCGAGTTCCTTTGCTGTTTCGATGCCCTTTTTCACTTGTGCGGCTGCATAGGCAAATACATCTGCATGACAGGATGTCGCTGCACCGTGAACAAATCTTGGATGCTTAAACATATTAGCCGTGTTCCATAGAAGCCGAACCCCGCTTTGCTGCATGTAATCTTTCATTCTTTCTATGATGATGTCTAACTGCTGATTGGTCTCTTGGAGCGTGTCGCCCTCTGGTGCAATATCACGGTCATGGAATGAAAAATACGGAACATCCAATAGATCAAAGAGCTGAAAAGCCACTTCCAATCTAGCTTTCGCCAAATCCATTCCACTATAAGAATCCCAAGCTCTTTTCATCGTGCCAGTTCCAAACATGTCTGTTCCATCAGCAGTCAGTGTATGCCAATAAGCGACGGAAAATCGCAGGTGTTCTTTCATTGTCTTTCCGCCAATCATTTCGCTCGGATTATAATATTTAAATGCGAATGGGTTCTTTGAATGTTTTCCTTCATATTGAATGTTGCCAATCCCCTGTAAACTACTTAACGAAGTCATATTTGATTTGACCATAAGTGATTCCCCCTATATATTCACTTAGTAAGTTGATTCAACAAACGAACGAACGAGTTTACCAACTAATCTCTTTGAATTTTCCATATTTTTTAGTTTTTTAGAAATATTTTCGTTATAATAAAATGAAAAGCATGTTTTATAGAGAATGAACACGATAAAAAGTGGCTTTTCTTCACTTAATCTAAAGACGAAACAAATGGAGTGGATACAATGGATATTGCGGATCAGAACTTTGTGAAAAAAATAAATCAAAAGCTATTGCTAAACGAAATTCTGCACCATGCACCAATTTCCAGAGCAAAATTATCTGAACGCACTGGGTTAAATAAATCGACCGTTTCTTCTCAAGTGAGTACATTAATGAAAGAACATCTTGTTTATGAAATCGGTCAAGGCGAATCTAGCGGCGGAAGAAGACCCGTGCTCCTCATGTTTAATAAACGTGCAGGTTACTCTATCGGCATTGATGTCGGTGTTGATTATGTCAACGGCATTTTAACAGACCTTGAAGGGTCGATTATTCATGATGAGCAGCTTAAGCTCCCATCCAGCACACCTGATGTGACCGTCCGAATATTAATTGAATTGATTCAGCAGTTACGTTCACACATTCCTTCTTCTCCATACGGGCTGATTGGTATAGGGATTTGTATACCAGGTCTGGTCGATGCAGATGAACAAATTGTGTTTACGCCTCATTCAAAATGGAAAAATGTCGATCTGAAAACAAGTCTCCAAGACACATTCCAAGTACCGGTTTTTATCGAGAATGAAGCAAATGCCGGTGCGTACGGTGAAAAAATCTTCGGTGCTGCTAAACATTATGACCATCTGATCTATGCAAGTATCGGCACTGGTATTGGAATAGGCATCATTATCAATCATCATTTATATAGAGGCACAAACGGTTTTTCTGGTGAAATGGGACATATGACGATCGACTTTAATGGACCGACATGTAGCTGCGGAAATCGTGGTTGCTGGGAACTGTATGCATCTGAGAAGGCACTGTTCCAATCGCTCCAAACAGATGGTCAGCCATTCACCTATCAAGATATTGAGCGGCTGGCGAAGTTAAATGATATGAAGACACTCAATGCCTTGCGTAACTTTGGCTTTTACATTGGGGTAGGTCTCACAAACGTTCTGCATACCTTCAACCCACAAGCCGTTATTTTACGAAACAAGGTCATTGAATCTGAGCAGGCCGTTCTGAGTGTCATTCAAGATGAAGTATCCTCTAGAATGGATGCACAATTCAGCTCACGGGTGGAGCTGCTTCCTTCGTCATTAGGACAAAACGCACCAGCCTTAGGGATGACATCTCTTGTCACTGAAGCTTTTTTGCGTGATGTCACGCCTTCACCATAATGGAATACATGTTAAAGAGAGACAGCCTTTAGAGTGTTGTCTTTTTTTATTCAGTTGTTTCTTCGTATCGAAAATACTTAAAATCGGCAGGCAGACGTTCGCCGCTTGTGTCTTGGCACTGCATTCCGACAAAAGCCCCTGTAAAGAACCCCCCTCCTCGAATAAAATCATCTGATAAATGAGTCGATTCAAGCGGTATATCTATTTTTTTCCACTCTTGTTGATCAAAAGAATAAGAATACGTGTACGTCTCTCTCTGAACGGTCACTTTTAAATACACATACGGAATCTCGTCTGGGATGATGATTTTTTTAATTAGCGGCTGAGAAAAGGCCAGATTTTCACACACAGATAACTCAAGGATACGGCCAAGCGCCTCGTCATAAGTCACCTGAAGTGCAGTCCAATTTTCCGTATTATAATAATTCACAAGACCTGCCGCTTGCTGAAAGTTTTTCGGAAAGAAGGAAACCGCTGTCTCTGCTTCAAAATAAAAGCTTTGCCAGCGCCTCGCAACAAACGCTTGGGTAAATTTAGACGTTAAAGATTCCTGCCCATACAGCCTTAAATGATGAGGATTTTCCGTCACTGAACCAATCTGATCCGTAAATGGGATTCTTAATGTTTGAAAATGTCTATTTAACGATGAATCTTTAAATTCATCGACTATGTGATAGGTTGGAGAGAACTCTTTTACGCTCATCGCAGGCGCTTCAACCTCTAGGAGCCCCTCTTTTCCGCCTACCACATACGGCCAGCCATCTTTCCATTCAAGCTTTTGTATGGCTGTCTCTCTTCCTAAAGGGCACCAGCCTCTTTGCTGAAAAATGGATTCCTTCCTTGAATGAATTGGGCGGCCAGTCAGATGAGCCATATACCATTCATTTGTATGCGTTTGTACAATGGAAGCATGCCCGCATTTTTGTAGTGGATGGCTAGGCGCGTGAAAAGCCGTTAAAATTGGGTTGTCAGGATGAACCTCGTACGGCCCATCAATACGCGAGGAACGGGCGATTGTGGCTGCATGTTCGTAACGTGTTCCCCCTTCAGCTGTTAATAAATAATAGACATCATTGATGTAATAAAGATGCGGGGCTTCTGTCAGTTTGATTGGCGTGCCTTTAAAAATGACCTTCCGCTCACCGACCAGTTTTTTTTCAGATACACTATATTCCTGCAAGGCTATACCTGCAAAGGAGTGATGTTTTTCTCGATGGTCCCACAGCATATTCAACACGTATTTCTTTCCGCTTGGATCATGGAACAAGGAAGGATCAAACCCAGAACTATTGAGCCGAACCGGATCGCTCCACTCGCCATCTACTTCGTCAGCTGTGACCAAATAATTATGACCATCCTTAAACGGACCATCTACTACTTTAATATCTGAATAAATGAGCCAAAACTGACCATCCGCATAACTTAAACACGGCGCCCAAACCCCGCCGGAATCAGGATTTCCTTTCATATCGAGTTGAGAAGTTTTTTGCAAGGGACGCGCGGCGAGCCGCCAGTGGACGAGATCCTTCGAGTGATAAATTTGCACCCCCGGGAACCATTCAAATGTAGAAACCGCCATGTAATAGTCCTCTCCCGCACGGCAAATACTTGGGTCAGGGTTAAACCCTTTGAGCACTGGATTAGTAATCTTCAATTGAACTTCCTCCTCTTTCAGAGAACTACATTTTAAAGTCGTCCATATGATCGATATACACCTTGTCTCTATTCTCAAGCTCTCGTACGACTTTTTTATGTTTTTCTTCATCTAGGTTATAAAAATTAATATCAACCATCGCTAAAATTAGTAAGCATACAGGAATCACCGTTGTCGTGATTAAAATGCCCAGTAAAGCTTCTGGTGTTTGCACTTGATTTGCAATATAACCAAATCGGTCAAGGACAAGCCCTGGAACGATGCCGCCTAAGGCCATCCCAAATTTAAAGAAGAAGCCAATCACTGCGTAGATCAGTCCACCCATTCTTTTCCCTGTTTTATATTCACCATATTCAACGGTTTCAGGAATGAGTGCCCACATGTAAGCACCTGCTGTAATACTCCCTGCAGCCGCAACGAGCCTGAAAACAAGTATTAAAGTGATTTGACTCGGCGGGATCACAAGTAATGCAAGAAGGCCAACAATATTCAGCAATAATGAATAATTCAGCAGCTTTTTCTTTCCTAACAACTTGTGCAGCTTAGGAATAAACGGCAACACCATTAAAGCTGGCAGACTGCCAATCAGGCCGTACCACTTCACTAAATCTTCTCTGCCGAGGTTATACGTCACATAATAGATACCGACTGAGTTGCTGATCGAGTTCACACCAAAGATAATGATAAAGAAAATGCTTAGCACAACAAGCGGACGATTCACTCGTAACTGGACAAAGAGATCACTGAACTTGATCTTTTCCTCTGGCTTTTGAAGCGTGACGCGCTCATTCGTACTTTTAAAACAGAAAATCAATAATCCGCCCCCAAGTACACCGAGAAATGCCATCGTGATCTGCCAGCCAAGTGCTGTATTTCCTGTTGTATCACTCAAAAACGTCGCAAGAAACGGAACAAAAAAAGCAACAACTAAACCACCGAGATTTGCAAAAAGCATACGAACAGACGTAATACTGACGACCTCTTGGTTATTTCTTGTCATTGCGGAAGTTAAAGCACCATAAGGAACATTGATGAACGTGTATGTAAGCGATAAACCAACATACGTGATGTACGCATAAATGAGTTTTCCCATTTCGGAAAAATCCGGTGTCGTAAAACAAAGAATGGCAAGAACGGCAAAAGGTAACGCACCAAATAACAAATAAGGTCTAAACCGGCCAAAACGGCTGTTCGTTCGGTCAACCATCGCCCCAATAAACGGATCTGCAAGCGCATCGATGGCCCGAACCACCAAAAACATTGTCCCTGCTGCTGCTGCTGATAATCCATAGACATCCGTATAAAAAAATAATAGATACGTAGAGACAGTTGCATAAATTAAATTACATGCGAAATCTCCTGAAGCATACCCCACTTTTTCAGACATACGAATCTTCTTTAAATTCTCACTCACCATGAGTTTTCTCCCTTCTTCACTTAGCCTCTTCTAACGGACAGATGGTGCAGGGCAGCAGCAATCAATAGGTCGAAAATAAAGCGCTTTCAATTCGTTGTAAAAATGAAGCTGAACATCTCTTTCTTTCAGCTTAGCCCACATAGCAGCAAATCATTCGCTTTACACAATAGATCAATAGATGATCGACATCTTAGTTTATCGATTAAACAAACTAAGATGAATTCATTTTATAAAATATGATCTGACTTTTCAATATTTTTTGAAAAAATAATCCAAATAATTGATTTCTTGTCATTTTTTCTATGATATGAGGATATGAACCTTCTTTTTTTCTTCCAAAAACAAAGAGAACTCAAATAATGGTTGCATTCATACCAATCCCATGCTATATTAATCAAGCGATGAGCTGAATTGTGTAAGTCGGGTAACACGTCTCTTTGAGACACACACGAATGTGGCGTGTGGTTATTCCGCCTCAATACGCAAAAGACATCTTCTGATGAAGATGTCTTTTTTCTTACCCTATTTTGGTGCCATTTTCAACCGGCTCATCGGTGGCAAGCAGGACAACGTCTTCTTTTGACGGCATGCCTCCTAAGACAAGCACCTCTGATTTAAACCCGGCAATTCTTCTTGGCGGGAAATTGACCACTGCAATAATTTGTTTCCCAGTGAGATTCTCAGCCTGATAACGTTTTGTCAGCTGTGCACTAGATTGTTTTATGCCAATCTCATCCCCAAAGTCAATCTTCAGCTTGAAAGCAGGCACTCTTGCTTCTGCAAAAAATTCTGCTTCTACTATCGTCCCAACGCGAATGTCTAACGCTAAAAACTGTTCAATATCTGCCATTAGAATCTCTCTCCCTTTCAATCTTTCATAAAAAAGGTCACATTTTTCTTCTGCTGGATGACCACTTGTCTTCCACTAATTTCTTTATTGTAGCACACCCTACTCTTCTAAAAGAAAGGGTTAAAAAGCCTATTCATTGAAAATCCTTTTTAGTTTACATAATGATTTTATAGTAGTCTATTAAATATTTGCATCATGAAAATGAATTCGGTAAAATGGCAAATAATCCTACTGCTTCCTCTCGAATATTTCAGGGAGGGTTAACACTTGTTTACATTATCAGATATGTGGACGTTTTGCTGGTCGTTTTTCGTCATTCTTCCTATCGTTGCCATCTTGCATCAGCTGGGTCACATTGTAGTCGCCTGGCTGTTTGGAGCAAAGGTTTCGTTTGCGCTTGGCAGAGGCAAAAAAGTATTGAAAATAGGCGTCGTTGAAATTAGAAGAATCTATTTTCTAGATGCATTTTGCCACTATGAAGAAATGAGGAGAAATAACCGTTTCTCACACATTCTTGTCTACTTAGGCGGATCATTATGCAACCTGCTCAGTGTTCTCATATTGAACACAATGATCGCCAACGATTTCCTGCCAGAACATCAATTTTTCTATCAATTTGCTTACTTCTCAGTCTACTATGTATTTTTTGCTTTACTGCCAGTACAGTATGCAGATCATCATCCGAGTGATGGGCAAGCGATTGTGAACATCATTCGGCACGGTGAACCATGTGACATCATTGATTAAGATGAGTGGCTTTCACTGTCGATTTGATACTGAATCGTTAAAAAAGGAATACCGAATAGCTTCATTTGATGAATTGCTGTGAGACTTTTTTCCGTCTCCGGTTTCATATGAAAGCTTTCTTCCATTGGCAGTTTCATGGTGATGAAAGACGTATGCAAATACAATCCTTCATCACCCGTACTGCCTTTTGGACTTTTACTTTTTAATAGAAAATCTTCCTTTTCATTCAAAGGTTTTAAAATAGCCGTAAGCTGTGAAAAAGGAAGCGGCAAAGCAATATTCATATAGACTGTCTCTTCATCATGGTGCTGAGCATAGAGCGCATAAAAGACTTGCTCGCCTTTCTCATTGCGCCTGATCCACACACGTACATTCTTCCTTTCTTCAAGAGGATGTTGAAATCTTGAAAGACTCCCCGGCATTTCATATGGCATTCGTGATGACCCTAAATAGAGCTGTCCTATTTGTCTAAAAACAGGTTGAAGCAAAAAGACAAACGGCCTTACCCACCAATGAAAACAGACGGCTGCTTTTAACGTAAAGGACATCGGGTCCTCATAAAATCTGCGAATAACCGGTGACACACTCTCTGCTGAAAATGCCTTTCCATTTAATTGGTCAAGAGAATCGACTAAACCAATCTTCTCATCATGCTGCATGTCGTCATGTTGAAAAGACATGATCTGAAAACGACCGTGAACTCTCGATACCGGAAAATCCTTCTGTTTCAATCGATCAGCTGGTCTTTCAATCAACCATCCAATGAGGCCTGGTAAAATAACCAAACTTGCATTGATACTGCCATGAAACCAAATCATTTGATCCATGCTGATGTAGGTAACATGTAAAAGCATTCCGGCAGAATAAAGGAATGATAGGACGATCGTTCCCATTAACATGATGCTAGAAAACACAACAAACCCTTTTGCGACAGTTGAACGAAAAGAAGTTTTCATACACAAAATTCCATACAAATAAAGTGCGATCACATACAAAATGACGCTGAACGTATCAAACAGGCGAGAATAGCTGATTCCAACAGCTATCATCACTGGCGACAGTAAAATAACCCAGCCACCCACTTTGTATAGCGTCGTCTCTTTTTTCCGCTGCCTTCCTAATAAGCCATAAAAGATTGGGATAAAAAAAGCCGAATAATGAAAATGAATAGCTGTCAAAAGAACAATCATCGGTGAAAATGTCATCACTTGTATATCTGCTATGTACAGCCAGAACCAAAGCCCACCTAGAGCGATATACATACATGCGCCATCGATCATCAGCTCATGAAGCGGATGAGCCCCTCTTTTCAGCAAACGGGTGAAACCAAATAAAGCCAGAATCATTGTAAAGAAAAGCCATCCCAATGCAAGCCAAAGAGAATGATAGATGAATGCGCCTGTTGCACATAGAGCTGCTACTGGAAAGGCTTTCATTATGAAACCGATCAGCCCCTTCTGCTGCCGTTTCTTCTCTTCCTGATAAAAAAAGTGTAAGAAAGCGGGAAGAAAAAATAAAATCGCAATCAAAACAAAAAATTCTGGTATGGGAGCTGTCGTCAAACGTGTAAAGAGAAAGCAGGACATCAACACGATGCTACACATCAAATGCCATTTATTCATAAGGTGACACCCTTTCCGTAAACCGGCCCTTATAAGTAAAAAGAGTGCCAAAAAGGCGATTTTTCACTTGAACATCAATCGTATACTCACCTGCACGCTCATCGTACCCTTCTGTTACATCAGATTCACCATAAAGCCAAGAAGGGAGCGGCCACTCCCGCCCAAACAGCAAAAACTTTTGCTTACCTGATTGAATGTGCAAGAACCCTTTTTCCGTGACTGTAAAATGAAGCTCTGACACAAGAAGCCTAGGTTTTCCAAAGTAGTCCAGTACTTGATGGCTCTTCTGATCAATGATCATATCTGCATCAAAATGTCTTTCCTTGTCAGGAAAATAGAACGTTCGAAACCAGTGCATCCCTTCTTCTCCCTTACTTGTCGTAAAAGGCTTGTTCACAATTTGGAAGGGAATATTTCGCCCTCTTTCAGGAAAAAAACAGCGAAACAATGGGCCGATTTTGAATAACAATCGGATGAGCTTTGTCCCGCCTCCTATTTCCTCCATGATGCCTTCGGCCGTAAACGCGCGGTTATAACGTTCTTTTAATGTTGGATGCAGCTTATCGTAGTCCTTTACTTGATGATGATGAACGACCATGTCTACCCCCCCTTTTTCGTTTGATCGAAAACACATCTACACAATCTTTTAAGTTGATCATTCCTGCAACAGATAAAATCAAAAATGCACTCAGCACCAGCGGCTCGTGCAGAGTCGTTTCTGGCGATAAAATCCCTATACCAAGCATCAGCAACAGAAAGATGCTTTGAAGGATGAATATATATTTCTTTGGCAGTTTAGGCATGAGCCATGATACACCTAATAGCGCATAAAACAATCGAAATCCGGTGCTATGTTCAAAAGCAGAAGGTGAAAAAGGAATGATCGCTTGACATAACCAGACGATAGCAAACAACAAACAAATGCCATAATGGGCAAGTGTTCTCTCTAGCAGCAACCGGGGATGCGTGCCCTTTTCAAGCCACGTCTTTAATGCGCCAAAGCTAAAGGCAGTCATAAACCCCATCATTGGTCGAAAAAACAAACGGTCTGCCCATTTCCACCCTTTTCCTTCCTTTGTTTCATAATCAAATTGCGTTTGAAACACAATGTGATCATTCGTTTTCATGTATTTCCAATACCCTCCGCCTTCTTTGATGAAAGACAAAGGGTGTGATGATTTAAATTGAAGTGAGGATGCTCTTTCATGACGCTCATCCTTCACGCTCGTTCGATACGCTCCTGTCCCAGTTACACTAATGCCGAATCCAAGGTGTTTCTCATACAAAAAGGATTGGGGCTGTTCATCACTAGGTCCATTTAATGAAATGGTCGAAAATCGCAAATCCCATTGTTCATGAAGCTTTGGATTTTGCGTATACTCCCATACTTTTTCAATAGGTGCTTGAATGGTTGTTTCCACATAAACAGGCTTTCTTTTCATCTGCCTCTACTCCTCTATGTGAATTATTTCACATAATAAGCATACCATGTTTCACAAAACTGTCAAATCTTTATTGGTTTTTTGCCCAAAAAATGTTTTGATTTGTTTACATCTCCTTCATCATATCGGTTCGATACATAAAAAAGACCTGTCAATGAGACAGATCTTCTTGCTCTTTGATGCCTGCAATATAAAGACGGACCGCATAGCTCACACTATCTTCAAGCTGTTCTTTCCGTTGAAATCCTTTTTTGTTTGAAATATCTCCAAAACCGTGCAGTAAGCTTCTGAGCCCTCTCACGACATGCGTCATGTCCTCTTCTTTTACACCAAAACGAGACATGATGGATTGGACAAAATCAGCAAGATTCTCTGCAGCCACACTGACTTCTTTTTCATTCATATGTGAAAAAGCAGCCTCATAAAGACCGGGATGCTGACGAACAAATTGAACATATTGTCTTGCAAATGCTAAAACAGCGTCTTCTTTTTCCAGCCCCGCTGTTACTTGTTTGCCGGCCTCACAAAGCATTGTCAGCCCCTTGACAGCAAGAGCTGCCTGTATTTCATGAAGACCAGATATATGGTTGTAAAGAGATGGTGGTCTGATGTTAAGCCGTTTGGACAATGTAGCAATAGTCAAAGCGGAAAAGCCCTCTTCATCGACAAATTCGATGGCAGATTCAACAATTTTTTCTTGTGTGATACCCATTCTTGGAGACATGGCTTACTGTCCCCCCTTTTGTAGCTGCTGCTTCCTTTTTTCGATAGCGGCTCTGAGCTTTGCCTCAGGCTCTATGATGAGATCACCATGCCCTGCTGCGAGACAAGACAAGGGAAGTGCCAGTAATTTTTCAGCGCTTTTTAGTGCTGTTTCTGCATCCCAAGTGGCAAAAGCCGGGAATGGGAAGGTGAAGCGAAACTCACCCGTTACAAATAAACCGCCTTTTGTCACAACTGCATCACCCGCAATGACAACCCCTGACTTTTCATCGTATAAAGAGATGCTTCCTGGTGTATGTCCTGGTGTGGCAATGACTTTCAGGGACCCAATCTCGTCCCCTTCTTCAACAAGCACGTCTGGTTTTGTGTGAATGTCTTTTGAAAAACTGCCTTTGACTTTTTTCTCTGGCTCACCAGGAAGTAAAGAGAAATCGCCAGCAAACAGGCGAGCATCTCGTTTCGATAAATAAACAACTGCCTCTGGAAAAGCCTTTTTCACTTCATCTAGTGCGCCAATATGATCCATATGACTATGAGTCAGAATAATTTTTTTAATGGGTTTGTTTAATTGATGTGCAAATTCAATTATCGAGCTTGCTGCCATTTTCAAAGCTGCATCAATTAAGATGAGTTCATTCTCTTCCTCAAATACATAACAATTTACCGGAAAAATACGCGGCATTAATGTAAGCTGGTGCAAACGGTCAAATGTTGTCAATCTCATCTTGTTTTCCCCCTAAAACTAATGTCGTTAGTTTTATATTAACTAATATCATTAGTTTTAGCAACTATTTTTTCATCGACAGCAATATAAATATCAATTTGCGCTTCTTTTGGATCAATCGATCGTTCGTCGTACCATTCAAAATCGCCAGTATATGTTCGCAAATAACGCTGATCCCAACTCCAAATCTGCTGCCATGTTTCAAACACAACCTCTTCAATCGGGCCCTTTCTCGTTTGAAATCTTGCGTAGGTGGAGCCTGGAATCTCTTTTGCATCTTGTGCTAGCTGCTGGTCAACCAATTGCCCCGCTGTGAACAAATAAGCACCATTTTCATCCTTTTCATAATCTGAATACAGCCCTATGACTGGCGCATGTCCTCCGCGAAGCTGCTGCGTGAAAAATTGCTGCCAAAGCGGTGCAATCTTCCGCTCGTTTGTTTGCTCCATTTCGTTTGTTGTTCGAACAGATAATCCCTTGATCCATTGTTTCTGTAAAATCACGATATCGTACATACATTCTCATCTCCTTTTTTCCATCATATAAAAAGAAACCTGACAACATTGTGTCAAGTTCCTTTTGGTTTTTGAAATTGTTTCAACTTGAGATCAAACGCTTCCCGAACGGATGGCGGAGAGACAATCTCGATATCTGGCCCTAAATAAAAAAGAAAGCTATATAACCAATCATCCTGAGGCAACGTGATTGTGGCAAGATACGTACCATCTGCACATACGGTGAATTCATTTTCATCTATCCATTCCTTCACTTTACCAACAGAATCTTCAGTCAACCTGAGCGTTAGTGTACTGACGGAAGGTTCTTCGTGCCAAGAATCATTCCAAGGCTTTTCTTCATTTTTTATTCGTTTAGAAAGAAAGGATACTGAATGCGTGATAAGGTCTGACATTCTTTTGAGTTTAAACAGGCGAAACGCTTTTTTCACGCAGCAATACGCATACAAATACCAGTGTCTTCCTTTTAAGACAAGTGTATAAGGCTCTACTTTTCTAGGAAGTGTTTCGCCTTTTGCATTGCGATAGGTGAACTGGATATATTGATGCGCTGTGGCAGCGGTATGAATGAGCTGGAGCTTCTTTTCTAAATAGCTGTCTTTCCCCCAAGAGCTTAAATCAATAAATACATGTTGCTGTTTTTCATTTTGAGGCGGGATCAGGGATTTCATTTTCTTTAGTACATGTTCACTTTCTTTAAAGGTGTATGCACTCGTAATGCTTTCAAGAGCTGTTAAAATCAGTTCAATATCATCATCAGTGAATAATTTTTTCTCTAGACGATAGTCGTCAACGAGTGAAATTCCACCCCCTGCACCTTGTTTTGTGACAACTGGAATCCCCGCTTGATTGATCGTATCAATGTCACGGTATATGGTTCTCACGCTCACTTCATGTAGTTCAGCTAGGTCTTTCGCCTGTACTTGCCGTTTGCTAATCAGTATCATCACAATGGACAAAATGCGATCAATTTTCATGACTTTTCCTCTTTTTCATAAATATAGGTTTTGATTTGATAAAAAAAGAAAGAATGGTAATGATAAGTAACAGCCAGCATTCGTTTACATCCCTGCCTGTGCAGGAGGAGGTTGCATCATGACACATTACGTATGGCAGTTGTTCATGATCGGGATCGTCATGCTCGTCTGGATCATCATTCGAATGAATCGAATGAGACGCTATCAGCTTGTGCGCCCGGTAAATCTTTTCATGAGAATGTATGTATTTAGTCTCACTGCCCTTATTCTCTTATCAGAAGGATGGCAAAATCACAGTATTTTTATCTATGCCGTCATTGGCATGATCTTCGGGAGCAGTCTCGCCATTCACGCCTATCAGACGATTCAGATGAAATTAGAAAATGGCCGGCTGTATATGAAAACAAGTAAATGGATTGAAAGCTTTATTTTATGTTTGTTTTTATCTAGGCTTGCATTTAAATCGGTCAATCTCACAACACATGCGATCACCAAAATGGATATCGTTGAATTGTATCAGCATATTGTCAGCGATGATGCGCTGACAATACTCAGCTTTTTCCTTCTAGCGGCTTACTATATTGTGTTTTCTTATCAAATGATGAAAGCAAATAAACGATCAACCCAAGTACATCATGCATAAAAAACCTTCCTATATAAAAGTAGGAAGGTTTTTTCTCAATCATGCTGTGCATGGTGTATCATTTGTTCAAGCACTTCCATCACATGCTGATCTTCAGGACTGTAAAAAATCGAGGTCCCTGCTCGTCTAGATTTCACGAGACGAAGATTTTTTAAAAAGCGCAGCTGATGAGATACGGTTGATTGCATAAGGTTTAGTGTTTCTGCTATATCATTTACTGAATGTTCACCTTGAGACAGCAAATGCAGAATACGAATACGCGTCGGATCAGATAAGGCTTTAAATGTTTGGGAGACAAGAAATAGACTTTCTTCGTCCAGCTCCATCCGTTCCTGTTCTTGATTTGTATTCAGTTCTTCCTTCATTTCGCTTCACCTTTCTTGTCAGTCAACTCACGACTTATTCTATGTATCATCATATACCAAAACGTGTAGCATGCAAAGCTTCCACACCTTTTGAAAAAAGATTTATTCAAATAGCATTGACACGTGGTAGCATTCTTTTTAAAATGAGCATTATTTATTCATTTTTTTAGAGGAGCTGATAGGCAAATTGACTGAAGAGCCAAGACTAAAACGCAGCCTGACTGTTTTTCCACTTGTTGTGATCGGGCTTGCTTATATGGACCCACTTGTCGTATTTGATTCATACGGCATTGTTGCTCAGCTGACGAAAGGACACGTTGCTGCAGCTTATATCTTTACTTTACTGGCATTACTATTGACAGCGCTTAGCTATGGGAATATGGTGAAGGCTTTTCCAAAAGCAGGATCTGCATATACATACGCGCAAAAAAGTATTCATCCTCACGTCGGTTTCCTTGTAGGCTGGACACTATTGCTGGACTATTTATTTTTGCCTATGGTGAATTTTGCAATCGGAAGTGCATATTTAACCGCAGCCTTTCCTGATGTACCTCATTACATTTGGATCATCATACTTGCTATCGCCATAACGACTGTCAATGTGATCGGTATACGTCTTACAGCCAACATTACAGCGCTATTTGTGACCTTTCAGGTGATTGTCGCTGTGACATTTGTTGGGTTTATTATTTATGGGCTCACGCAGCATGCAGGCACGGGAGAGATACTGTCAACCCGTCCGTTTTATTCAGCGAGCTTAGATCCCGCCCTTATTTTTTCCGGCGCGACGATTTTATGTTTTTCTTTTCTAGGATTTGATGCGATTTCGACCATGTCTGAGGAAACAATTAAACCAAAAAGAACAATTCCTCTCGCCATATTTTTAACGGTCGCTATTGGAGGTGTGCTGTTTACCCTCACCTCTTATTTTTTACAGCAGGTGTTTCCAAATTTTCAACAGTTCAAGCATCCAGATGCGGCATCACTTGAAATTGCAGAATTTGTGGGCGGCGCGTTTCTCCACTCATTCTTTTTAGCCGGCACCATGGTCGCTGTCATCTCTTCCTCCCTATCATCACATGCGAGTGCCGCAAGACTCTTGTATGCGATGGGAAGAGATCAATCATTACCAAAGCGTTTCTTCGGTTATATTCACCCAACATTGAAAACGCCTGTATTTAATATTTTATTAATTGGTGTTTTTTCGTTAACCGCAGTTGTTGGTGAGCTTGAGGTCATTTACTCGTTTATCAGCTTCGGGGCATTAATTGGATTTACGTTTGTTAACTTGTCTGTTTTCGCTTACTATTTCATCAAACAAAAACAAAGAGGTGTATTAAACACACTGAGGTATGCCATCATCCCTCTTTGCGGAACGGCTTTTTGTATTTGGCTCTTAACAAGCATCAGTACAAATGCATTAATCATCGGCATGGTGTGGCTCATGATCGGTTTTGTTTATTTCTGCTATAGACTGAAAACAAGAACAGAATTTACGTTTGGCTATGATTGAATATAAGGTTTTCACTTGGTATCCTGTGCAGGATATGGCATAATATAAAGGCTGTACTTCCCTTTTAAAAGCGGGGCAAAACAGGGGTGAACTGACCTTGAAAAAGAAAAAAACAGGATGTTTTGCCATTTCAGGCTGTTTCACGATTTTTCTGTTTGTTTGCGTATTAGCGGCCATTGTCATTTCCTTTAATCAAAAGGAGTTAAAAAAGCTGCCGATTGATACGGAATCAATTGTTTTGTCGAGACTGGATGATTACAAACCGCTTGTAGAAACAGAGTTAAGAGATCAAGATTTAGATCAATATACCGCGTTAATTCTCGGTATGATGTATCAAGAATCAAAAGGCAGAGGCGGAGATCCAATGCAGTCCTCTGAATCTCTTGGTTTGAAACGAAATGAAATCAATGACCCTCAGAAAAGCATTAAACAAGGAGTCCATCATTTTTCAACCATGTACAAGCATGGGAAGAAAAAAGGCGTTGATTTGGAAACCATTATTCAAAGCTATAACATGGGAATCGGCTATATTGATTTTGTTGCAAAAAACGGGGGAAAACATTCCGAAAAATTGGCAAAGCAATACTCCAAAAAGCAAGTGAAGCGAAACCCTGAAGTCTATACATGCGGGGGCGACAAAGATAACTTCCGCTATCCGTATTGCTACGGTGATTTCACTTATGCTGAAAAAGTAAAAGAAAAAACGAAAACAGTTGAAGAAAAGATGAAATTGGCTTCATCATCCACACCATCATCGTAAAAAAAGCACTTCCGTTTAGGAAGTGCTTTTCATTTTATGAATGCTCTTTCCCGATTTCCGGCAGGATCGTTTTGGCTAAATGCTGATCCATTTCTTCATATTCATCATAATGAATCGTTTCATATAGCTCCTTTCTCGTTTGCATGTCCTCCAGCATCCCCTGCTGCGTCCCCTTTTCTTTAATCTCTATAAATAAACGCTCATACGCTTTTGCAGCAACTCTCAGGGATGACACTGGATAAATCACCATTTGAAAGCCAAACATAGAAAATTCGTCTGCATGATAATAAGGTGTTTTTCCAAACTCCGTCATGTTTGCAAGAAGCGGCCCTTTTATATTGTTTGAAGCATACGTGAAATCTTCTGCTGTAATCAGCGCTTCAGGAAAAATGGCATCTGCTCCTGCTTCTAGATAGAGATTCGCCCGGTGAATGACATCCTCCATCCCGTTTACTGACTTCGCATCTGTTCTTGCGATGACGAGAAGTGTAGGTGCCGCTTGTTTGATCGCTTTGATTTTCGCCATCATGTCTTCTACAGAAACGAGTGATTTTCCGTTTAAATGTCCGCATTTCTTCGGCATTTGCTGATCTTCAATTTGAACAGCCGCTACCTTGCTCTCCACCATTTCTTTTGCTGCCCTGGCTGCATTTAATACCCCGCCATAGCCAGTATCCATATCAACTAAAAGAGGCAGCTGAGAAGCTCGAATGATTTCCTTTGCCTTTTCCGCCATTTCAGTGGAATGAATCATCCCGAGGTCAGGAAGCCCTTTGCTTGCGCAAAAAGCGGCACCCGATAAATAAAGCCCTTGAAATCCCATTTTCCTCGCATAGAGCGCAGACATTCCATCGTGAACGCCTGGAATTTGAAATAAAGCGGATTTGTGCATTTGCTCTTTAAAAGCTGCGGCTAAGTCAGCTTGATTTACTTCATCATTCACGATCCACACACTAGCTCCCCCTTATATGACAAATAAATCCATAAATGCTGGTACTGTCGTTGTTTTTAATTGATTTGGATTTTGGCAAAGTGAAACAATTTGATCGACTTGTTTTTGTGGAAATCTCGTTTTCAAATGATATGCCCATTTCTTTTCAAGCAGCGGGATCCCTTCCTGCCTTCTTCTGCGATGACCAAGCGGATATTCAATTTCAATTCGATCTGTCATCGTTCCGTCTTTAAAGAAGATTTGAACACAGTTTGCAATTGATCTCTTTTTCGGATCTAAATAGTCTTCTGTATACCGTTTATCTTCTTTGACGATCATTTGATCACGCAAACGGTCAATGAGCGGATTCTGCGCCGTCTCTTCTTCATAATGATCAGCAGTCAGCTCACCATAGATTAACCCAATGGCCGTAATATACTGCAAGCAATGGTCACGGTCTGCCGGGTTGTAAAGCGGTCCTTTTTTATCAATAATTCGAATGGCTGATTCATGTGTCGTAATCTCAATCCTGTCAATCTCATCTAAACGGTCTTTTACCGCATCATGTAGAATGACAGCGGCCTCAGCGGCAGTTTGCGCATGAAATTCTGCTGGATAGGCAATTTTAAAGAGTACATTTTCGATCACATATGACCCGAGCGGCTGGGCAAGTGTGAGTGGTTTTCCTTTCATTAACACATCTTCAAATCCCCACTTTTCTGCACTGAGGGGCGTCTGATAGCCCATTTCTCCTTTCAATGTCATCATCGCTAGTCTCACTGCACGGCTTGTGGCATCCCCTGCTGCCCACGATTTCCTTGATCCTGTGTTCGGGGCATGCCGGTACGTTCTAAGCGGTGAATTATCCACAAATGCTTGCGATAACACATGCTGCACATCTTCTTTCGTTCCGCCAAGCATTGCACAAACGACTGCACTTGATGCCACCTTGACAAAAAGAACATGATCCAAGCCATTTCGATTCAAACAATTTTCTAAAGCAAGCACACCTTGTATTTCATGTGCCTTTACAATCGCATGCAGTACGTCATTCATCGAAAGCGGTTCTTCTCCGTTTGCAAGCCTCGTTCTGCTGATATAATCACTTACAGCCAATATCCCGCCCAGGTTATCTGAGGGATGTCCCCACTCCTGTGCAAGCCACGTATCATTATAATCTAACCAGCGGATCATACATCCTATATTAAAAGCCGCTTGAACAGGATCTAATACAAATGAAGTGCCGGGCACTCTTGCTCCGTTAGGGACAACAGTTCCAGGTACGATGGGTCCAAGATGCTTCGTGCATTCTGGAAAGTTGAGCGCCAGCATACCGCAGCCAAGTGTATCCATAAGTACATACCGAGCTGTTTCAATGGCCTCTTTGCTCGTAATCTCGCCATCTACGGCATAGGCAGCAATCTCTTCTAATAGTTGATCTGTTTGATTAGCTACTGCTGTTTTATTCATATTCATTCCCCCGTTTTTCCATCATCATTTGAGACTTTTAATCCTCTTGGTCCTAAGTACCTTACTCTCGGTCTAAAAATCCGATTGTGTGAATGCTGCTCGATGACATGCGCTGCTAATCCGCTTGCTCTCGCAGCAAAGAAAATCGGTGTATAAAGTGAAATAGGAATGCCGAGCACGTAATAAATAGGTGCTGCGTAATAATCAAGGTTTGGATAGAGGTTTTTCTTTTCTTTCATGTATGCCTCGCCTGCGACGCACATGTCATAAAGCGTCGTGTCTCCTTTTGATTCGGTAAGCGTTTTCAACGATCGTTTTAAAAGAGCCGCTCTTGGGTCCATTTTTCTCATGTATACCCGGTGTCCAAAGCCCATCATTTTTTCTTTTGCGGCTAATTTACGTTCGATGAGCGCAAGGAAACCTTCTGTTGTTTTGCCTTCGAGCAGCATGTGCATGACTGCTTCGTTTGCGCCTCCGTGTAAGTCACCTTTTAATGAAGAAATCGCTCCAGTAAAAGCACCATACATGTCAGAATGAGTAGATGCAATGACTCTTGCTGCAAATGTTGAATTCGGCAGCTCATGCTCACTATAAAGCGTGAGCGTTTGGTCAAATGCTTTGATTTCGTCTTGTGCCGGAGTGCGGCCTGTTAACATCGCTAGAAAGTTTTCAGTGTAGGATTTGGTCTGGTCTGGAGTAGGTGTGGTGTCTTGTGTGAGAATATGATAGCTTCCCGCAACAATCGCTGGTAGCTGGCCAAGTAATCGAACGGCACGCGCTTGTTGGCATGCTTCTGATCGATCATTCAGTTGTTCATCGTACCCTGCAAGAGCAGATAAACACGTTCTCATGGCATCCATTGGGTGAGTGGTTTTTGGCAGTTTTGTCAAAATGGTTTGAATGGTTGGATGTAAGCTTGTTTGTGAGGAAATATCTTGCTGAAATTGGTGATATTCCATTGCATCTGGTAATCTTCCATAAATGAGCAGATAGGCTGTTTCTAAGTACGTCTTGCTTTGTGCCAGCTCGATGAGGTCATAACCGCGAATCACAATTTCTTCTTGCTGGACATCTAGGAACGAAATTGACGTTTCGCTTGCCACAATGTCTTCAAGCCCTGGTTTGTACTGCAATTGTTCAGTCATCATATAACCCCCGTTTCGTTCAATTGTGTTCTCCAAACGAGCAAACGGCCAGACATGATGTGATTCTATAGGTGGGAAGATACCGTGCAAGTCGGATACCCAATTCCCATTTTATCCAAAGCACTTCATCTTGTAAATAAAAGAACGTATGCCCAGATGGACATACGTTAGCTGTAGTATGGAGAAATCATGATATATACGATGACACCTGTTAGACTGACATAGAGCCAAAGAGGCATGGTCCATCTGGCAATTTTACGATGTCGTTCGACTTGCATTTGTGCGCCTCTAAAGAGAGTGATCAGTGCAAGCGGTACAATGACGGCAGATAAGACGATATGTGTGATGAGAATAAAGAAGTAAATCGGACGAATGATTCCTTCTCCCCCGAAGTGTGTATCAGCTGCCATTGAATGATACGTCACATACGAAATTAAAAAGACAAGTGTTGTTGAAAAAGCCGCAAAGATAAATCGTCGATGGGCTTTAATGTTCTTTTGTTTAATCATAATGAGCGCTGAAAGTAAAAAGATAAACGTAAAACTGTTCATCACGGCATTCAGTAACGGCAGAAATGTAATATCCAGATGACTAAATTTATCTGTTTTTGGCATGAAAAATAATAAAGCAATTAAGCCGTTTATGGCAATTGTTAAAAAGACAACAATGCCGGTGAAATTTTTCGGTTTTTGATTCTGTTCGTTCATGTTTGAAAACCTCTCTTTATTAGTTCCGACTAAGAGTATGTTATTTAACTTTGTCTCTAAAGTCAATGAATTCGCTGTCTTCGTCGAATTTTAGACAAACTTGCCGATTGCCTGCCTTCTAGCGGCTTGAAAGATCCACTCACTTCCTTTAGAATGGGAATTTGTGTGGTTTTTATCAACTCTTCTATGAAAGGAGCAATAGACTTGTCAATCTTACAGGAAACAACAAAAGATGTGAAGACATTAGAGCAAGAATTACAGCAGTTGCAGTTCCAAATGTATCGAATGCAAGAAAATATAAAAGATATTTCAAAAAAAGCTAAGATTATTGGCATTGATCAAGCGAAGGAAGATGAATGGATGATCGTCTCTGCAATTGAGAATGCAGATACGTGCAAAATCATGTTAAGCGATTGTGAAAAAGCTTTTCGCGGACAATCTGATTTTTCCTTGATCGCGGAATATCCTGAAGAAGGAAAGATTCACATTGCCGATATTAAAGGCCCGCCTGATAATGGCTATGGATCCATTTGTATGAAGCATTTAAAAGAAATCGCAAGAGAGCAAAACATTCCAGTCATTACTGGGGATCTCGTCAAAAGAGATTGGAACCATGTGGACCGCCTGATTCATTTTTATGAAAAACACCATTTTGATGTCCAAATTAATTGGAAAGAGCAAAGCGGAGAAATTTATTGGGTGGACAGCTAACGACACAAAAACCAGCGTTGAGATGGACTTATACGCTGGTTTTTGTCGAAAATGCGAATTTTTCAGAAAAATATGTGTATTTCCGGCCAAAAAAAGGTATAATAAAAGCATCAGGCCGCCACCTGATGCTTTCTTCCAAAAACAATAGACTACTAGTTAAGTACTTTCACTTTGACTGATTTTACGCCCCAATTTTTAGCTTGGGATTTGCTTGGTACGTGTACATCAATTTTGTTACCTTTAATTGCGCCGCCAGTATCTGCTGCGATGGCTTCACCGTAGCCTTCAACATAAACCTTACTTCCTAATGGAATGACATTAGGATCTACTGCGATTACTTTTGCATTTGGGTTTTTGTTTAAGTTTACCCCTGTTGCAGTGATACCTGAGATGCCACCATCATTTGCTGTATAAGCCGTAGCCGTTACAGTCATTTCTTTTTGAACACTTTGACTAGCAGAAGATGATTCTGCTTTAGCTGTTTCCTTTTTAGGAGCAGCTTTTTTCGTTGTTTGCTCTTTTTGGACAGGTGCCTGTTTTTGAACAGGTTCTGAGCTTACCGGAGCTGAGCTTTGACCAGCAACACTTAGTGTTGAGCCAATCATAATTATATCTGAGTTTAAGTTATTCCAAGACTTAATATCGCTAATTGACACATTGAATTTTTGAGCGATTTTCCAGAGGCTGTCCCCCTTCTGGACTTTGTACTGCTCCTGAGTTTTCTCTTTTGAAGAGATTGTCAATTTATCTCCTACATAGATCATGTCTGTAGATAAATTGTTCCAACCCTTTAGGTCCTTTAGAGACACATCATTTTTTTGAGAGATTCCCCAAAGTGTATCACCTTTCTGTACAGTGATTTCCTTTGCAGAAGCTTGCTGTGCTCCTAATGCTGTTGTTGAGATTGCTGCAACAGCAACCAAGGACATAATAGTCTTCTTCATAAAGTAAATCCTCCCTTGTTAGCTTTTTATGGCGGCTAACGAGTGCTATCGTAACATATGTAAATGTCATTTCAATAACAAAACGATATGTTTTAGATTACAGTTCCTTTACATGAAACATCTCTCTCCATTGGTAAATCAGCCCACTAAATGGCTCAATTCCGCATCATATCAAGGTTTTGTAGGGATGGAAATCATCATGATGAAAACGCGTCCAAGTGAAACGAAAAAAATTTATTTTCCTTCTTCAAACTCTTTATTTTTTCTCTTTTTCTATAAATAAACGAATTTCTTCTAAAAAAACATCTCCATATTTCTCTCTTTTTTGTGCACCGACACCTTTAATATTTAAAAGTTCTTCTTCTGTTTTAGGCTCTACTGCTGACATTTCCTTCAATGTTTGATCAGAAAAGACAACAAATGGCGGAACGCCCTGCTCTCTTGCCAACTTCATTCTGACCATTCTTAACTGCTCAAATAATGCATCATTTTCTTGAATAGCCTCTGCCTTTATCGCCTGCTTTTTATAGACGGTCTCCTGCCCCACTAGCACTTTCTTTCCTTTTTGTGTCACTTTTAGTGTTGGAAAAGCTCCTTCAGACATGTGTAAATACTCTTCCGTAATTAAAAATTCAATGAAATCACTGATATGTTGGGCTGAATGCTGTTTCATTAAAGCATAAGTAGGAAGCCGGTCGAAACCAAAATCAAGCACTTTTTTGTTTTTAGAGCCGGCTAATACTTGAGCTATCATCATTTTTCCGAATCGTTCGTTCATTCTAACGGTACACGACAAAACCATTTGTGCTTCTCTCGTGACGTCTTCACGCTCTCTCTCGTCTAGACAGTTGCTGCATTTTTGACAAGGGGCACTTGATGATTGGTCAAAGTAATCCATCACAAATTGCTGAAGGCACTGTTCCGTATGACAGTAGTCTACCATTTGTCTCAGCTTGAGCAATTCATGCTGATACCGCAATTCATCTTCTGTTGATTGTTCAATGAGAAAGCGCTGCACGCGTACGCCTTGCGGTGAAAACAGTAAAATGCATTCACTTTCAAGCCCGTCTCTCCCGGCACGTCCTGCTTCTTGGTAGTAACTTTCAATATCTCTTGGAATTTGATGATGAATGACAAAACGTACATTAGACTTATTAATCCCCATACCAAATGCAGATGTAGCTACCATTACTTGAATATCATCATTTAAAAAAAGATTTTGCTGTTCTTCTCTCACTTCATCATCTAATCCTCCGTGATAAACACCCGCTTTGATCTTTTGCTTTTTTAGACGATGATAAATTTGATCTGCTTCTTTTCGTGTGGCTGTATAAATAATGCCTGACTCAAGACTGTTTTTCTTCATATATTGTGTGATGAATTGGTCGCTGTTTTGCCCTTTCACCACTTGAAAAGACAAATTTTCTCTAGCAAAACCAGTAAAGATTGTTTCTTCTTCGTCCATGCCAAGTTGCTCACATATATCCTGTTGGACCTTCTTTGTAGCAGTGGCTGTTAATGCTACAATAACAGGCCTTTTTGAAAGCTTGTTTACACATTCTTGTATAAAGCGATAGCTCGGTCTAAAATCATGTCCCCACTCAGATATACAGTGCGCTTCATCAATAGCCATTAAAGGAATCGTCAATCGATCAAGCAGCTGAAAAAAACGTTCATTTTGTAAGCGTTCAGGGGTGATATAAAGCAAATCATACTCCCCCTGTTCACATTTTTTCAGCCTTGTATTCATTTCACCTGCTGAAAGTGTACTATTTAAAAAGGACGATCGTATTCCCATCTCATTTAACGCATCAACCTGATCTTTCATTAAAGAAATAAGCGGAGATACAACGATTGTCGTTCCTTCCATCATAAGGGCAGGAATCTGGTAGCAAACCGATTTCCCTCCGCCTGTCGGCATAATGCAGACCGTATCCTTCCGTTTATTCACAATCGATTCAATGGCTTGTTTTTGTCCTTGTCTAAAAACATCAAAGCCATAATATTGTTTAAGAAGTGCTTCTGCTTGTTGTAACATCCAATTCCCTCTCCGTCGTTTGTTTTGTCTATTTTAACATACATTTGTACATCCACATTCGGTCTGTTCAAAATCGTATTTTGGACAAAATAAAAAGCCATTTTCCAAAAATGGAAAATGGCTTGAATCATCCTAGGAAAAGCTGCGGATGCCGTAATCTAAGTAAGAAAGTTTTAAACCACCACTCCTCAAAGTGGGTGTTTGCAGAAACGTTCCTGTCTTCCTCTCGAAGGAGGCGTGACATTCCGGCTTCAATATAAAACTCCCTATTACAGCTTAAAGGTTAAAACTTAATTAACATTACGCGCATCGCAGCCTTTAAACTATACTACACGAAAGTTTATTAAATTTCAAGATATGTTTTTTCTAAAAAAAATACTCATGTATACAAGATTTTTGTCCATGTAGACGTGGGAAAACATTATGTTGAGAAAACATAAATTCCTCTCATCATGTTATTTTCCCTCATCTACATCAACATCTTGCTCTTCTTCTAGCCTTTCATACGTATCTGAATGTAATTGATCCATTGTTTCTCTATTTGTTAAATCACGCATTTGCTCAGAGAACGAACGGTCAAATTCATTTGGATCTTGATTGGTTTCTTCATTTTTCTTTGCATCAATTGAATAACGAGTATAGGGTACTGCTTTCAAACGGTCATATGGAATGTCTTTTCCTGTTTTTTCACAAATTCCATATGTTCCGTCTTCCATCCGCTTAAGCGCCGCATCAATTTCACCTTCGATCTGATCATCGACTTGATCCAGCGTCTGTTCGGTCATGCGATCTAAATAGATGCTTCCGTGATCTGCGATATGGTTTCCAACACCATTTGAAATCTCATTCGATTCGACCAGCATGGATTCTTCTTTCTTTTTTGATCCTTTCACATCTTCTTTTAATTGAATAAGTCTTTCATATAAATCAGCTTTTTGCTCTTTCGTTAAGCTCACGGTCAATCACTCCTTTCTCTTTACCTTCCCGCTCCATGCGAAATGAAAACATCAAAAAAAGCCGCCGCCTTTGGCAGCAGCTTTCTTCATTTAAAGATTGCGAAGTGCTTCTTCTACTGGTGTATCACCTTTGATTAAGTCAAAGGCTTTATTTTTCACATTGGATTCCGTTAAGCTTTCCACTAAGACAGTGGCTACATCTTCTCTTGAAATCTCAATGTCACGATCGTCTGGAATATGAGCAGCCGCTTCTATTTTCCCTGTCTTCTCCTCATGCAGCAGTGCTCCTGGCCGCACAATGGTGTAAGAAAGACCAGACTGTTTTAAATGTTCATCGGCTTTTCTTTTCGCTTCATAATAAATCTCCATACTGCCTTGTCCTTTTCCTTGATGAGGATCGTCGGCATTATAAGAACTCAGCATCACAAAATGCTGAATATTTTCTTTTTTGGCTGTATCAACGAGGCGTTTTGCCCCCTCTTGATCAACAGCGATGGTTTTATCTGCACCTGTTTTTGAGCCTGAACCAGCTGCAAAGATGACAGCTTCTGCTTGCTTCACAGCATCTGTCACATCCTTTTCAAGATCACCGATGACAGGCGCTGCTCCAAGTTCTTTTAGCGCATCTGCTTGTTTTTCATCTCGAATGAGAGCAAGCGGCTCATGTCCTTTTTCTTTTAAATATCGAATGACAAGTCTCCCTGTATGTCCGTTTGCTCCAGCAACTAATACTTTCATTGTTCATTCTCCTTTCTGTATCTGTTTCATCTTTATCCTTTTTTGATGTGATTCAAACACACGAATAGAAAAAAGCCTTCCCCACTGTGATGGGAAAAGCTCAAGGGATATGCGATAGATAAAAATAAGAACAAAGAATGAGAAAAGTGCATGTGATCTATGTAATCGCATCGTTGATCAGCAAAGATGTTTTGTTAAAATGGCCTGCACGTCACTCAAATCTGTATCTTTAGAAAAATCGAGTTCAAATACTTTTGAGCTTGTAACAAGCAGCATACCAGTGTCCTGATCAAACACGCCAGCTTCTTGAATGGCAAAACTTTCAATTGATCGATACGGCAAGGAGACCCTGACTTTCTTTTTAGAAAATACGCGGTTATCGCCAAAGATCAGTCGTTTATTGGTGAAACAAATTTGGTCGTGACGCAGTCTGTAAACAGCCTCAATTCTTTCTCCTTCAATTAATAAGGATTCGAATTTTTTATGATCATTTTGTTTACTGACAGAAAAAATACCCACGTAAACCCCCTCTTCCTGCATCAAATTCCTTTATGACAAAACGGCCACACGGCTCTGTGGGTACGTTTTATTCTCACTTATAGAATACGCTATAAATCGTCGTTATTCCATTACGAATAGATTAAATTTCATTTAACTTTTTCTTTTTGATCCGATGCTCTTTCCTCTACTTATTTAGACTGTTAAAGCAGGAAAAAAGTTTCAGGTTTTTCAAGAAATCATTCGTTATGAGACCATAAAAAAACAGTGATTATGTAAAATCACTGTTTTAAATGACTATTCATCTTTCGGGGTATCAATCGTTCCTTCGGCATACACATCAGAAATTTGCTCAAGTGTAATCGCCATATCAGCATCTTCATTGTCATGCCAAGCATTTTGATGTTTCTGCTCTTCTTGCTGCTGCTTTTTCATCATCATCACCCTTTACTGTTTTTCTTAGTATGAGTGATGACCATCAAAATCATTCAGCAGAATTGTCTTCGAAATACTCTTTGTAATACCCGCCTACTTTACCCGTATTATCAACGACAAAGAGAAATTCCTCTGTTTCATTTTTCACATCATATGTGTGTCCAACCGTTAATGCCCGGTCAACCATATATTTTTTCGCATTTGTATGTACACATTTTACTTGTTTTACCGTTTCAGCCGTTTGCCAGTTTTGATGGATCATGATTTAAAAACTCCTTTTTTCATCTATACATTTATTGTAGCCAATTTTTCGTGAAATGCAATGAGTGTTATCGATTGCTTTCAAAGATGTCGTGTAATATGATAAATGTATACGTTTACATGTGTGTGCGTATACAAATGGCTTCATGTCCACTTTTTCCACCTAGAACTCGCAGAACAACCCATATCTTTAAGGAGGTTTGTTTATTTATGAGCTCTACAACACTTCAAATCAGTTCAAAACTCGAATCTTTTCTCCAAGGGACGAAAAAACTCTACATTAACGGTCAGTTTGTCACAAGTCATGATAACAAAACATTCTCTACGCCTAACCCTGCCACAGGAGAAACCCTTATTGATGTATATGAAGCAGGTGCAGCCGACATTGATGAGGCAGTAAAAGCTGCTAAAAAGGCGTTCCATGGACCTTGGCGTTCTATGTCTGCAGCCGAACGTGCCCGCTTGATGTTTAAGCTGGCAGATTTAATGGAAGAACACCAAGAAGAACTGGCTCAGCTGGAAACACTTGATAATGGAAAACCAATTAATGAAACAACCAATGCGGATATCCCTCTTGCCATTGAGCACATGCGCTATTATGCAGGGTGGACCACAAAAATGACTGGACAAACCCTTCCTGTCAGCCAGGGATATTTTAATTATACCCGCCATGAGCCTGTGGGCGTTGTGGGACAAATCATTCCTTGGAACTTCCCGCTGCTCATGGCCATGTGGAAAATGGGTGCTGCACTAGCAACAGGCTGCACCATCGTTTTAAAGCCAGCTGAACAAACGCCACTATCTGCTTTATATTTAGCTGAATTAGTGGATAAAGCCGGATTCCCAGAAGGCGTGATTAACATCGTTCCTGGATTCGGTGAAACAGCCGGTGAAGCATTAACCGATCACCCTGATGTCAATAAGCTGGCTTTCACTGGATCAACAAGTGTTGGGAAATTGATCATGGAGAAAGCAGCCAAATCCATCAAGCGTGTTACTTTAGAGCTTGGCGGAAAATCGCCGAATATTATTTTACCAGATGCCGATTTAAAGAAAGCCATTCCAGGTGCATTAAACGGCGTGATGTTTAACCAAGGTCAAGTGTGCTGTGCAGGATCAAGGGTCTTTGTGCACCGGAGCCAATATGATGAAGTCGTCGATCAAATGGCTAAATATGCGACATCATTAAAACAAGGAGCTGGTCTTCATCATGATACCCAGATTGGGCCTCTAGTGAGTAAAGAGCAGCATGAACGTGTGTTAGGTTACATCGAAAAAGGGAAGTCAGAAGGTGCAACAGCCGTAGTCGGTGGTGACTGCCCTTATGAAGCAGGCTATTTCGTCTCCCCTACTGTCTTTAAAGATGTAGAAGATGAAATGACAATCGCAAAAGAAGAGATCTTCGGTCCAGTTCTATCTGCGATTCCTTACGATTCCATTGATGAAGTGGTCGAACGGGCCAATCAATCTGACTATGGGTTAGCGGCAGGACTTTGGACAGAAAACTTAAAGCATGCTCACGATATCGCTGCACGCCTAGAAGCAGGAACCATTTGGGTCAACTGCTATAATGTCTTTGATGCCGCCTCCCCGTTTGGCGGATATAAACAGTCAGGCCTTGGCAGAGAAATGGGATCATATGCCCTTAACAACTATACAGAAGTCAAAAGCGTGTGGATTAATCTGCAAGACTAATCACGCTAAAGCCGGTGACGATGTCAACGGCTTTTTTTGTGCTGGCATGTGACAGGCCGACTCCTGAATATAGTGATAAAGGAAAGGAGCATGGCCGAATGCAAGATTTTAAAACGAGAGTCAACGAATATATCGATGAACTGCACATGCAGGTAGAACGCAGACAAAGAGAAGATGGCGCATTTATTTTCTGCTTTGAAGGACCTATGATGACAAATGCTTTTTTCATTATGCTGTTAAAAGCCGTTGGTGACCCCGATCAGCAATTGATCCATCAATTGGCCGAAGCAATACATGCCAAACAAAATGAAGATGGTTCCTTTTCTTTGTATCATGACCAGTCGGGACATCTCACAGCTACAGTACAAGGTTATTGCGGCATGCTCGCATCTGGCAGATTTCAAAAAGACGAGCCCCATATGGAAAAAGCAGCACAATATATTCGCTCAAAAGGTGGCCTAAAGAACGTTCATTTTATGACAAAGTGGATGCTTGCCGTAAATGGCATGCACCCTTGGCCCTACTTCTATGCACCTCTTTCCTTTTTACTCATCCCTACGTCTTTTCCACTGCACTTCTACCACCTTAGTGCCTATGCAAGGATTCATTTTGTACCCATGATGATCGCACTGAACAAACGGTACACCTCTCATGCTGCGTTTCCATCATTAGCCCATCTTGATGAAAACATGTCTAAAAATCCATTTGACTGGTTTATGGCAAGAGAAGAACGTTCGACTGATGACTTCCTCATGTATATGCGGTCATATACAGCCCTCGACAGCCGGCTCGACTTTTTCGGATATGAAGCGGCAAAGCGATACATGTTTGACCGTCTTGAAAAAGATGGGACGCTGTATAGTTACTTAAGTGCAACCATCTTTATGGTCTATGCCCTCATGAGCCTTGGGTACTCCCCTGGACATCATCTCATCCAAAAAGCAGTCAGAGGTATGAAAAGGCTCGTCACCTCCTGTCAAGGCAAGATATATGCTGAGAATTCCACCTCGACTGTGTGGGATACAGCGCTTGTCAGTTACGCTTCTCAAAGAGCAGGAAGAAAACGAGAAGATCCCATGATCATGAATTCCTTCACCTATTTGCTGGACCGGCAGCAAATGAAGAAAGCGGATTGGGCAGTTCATAACCGTCATGCTGCTCCCGGGGGCTTTGGTTTCTCACATATCAATACGAATAATCCTGATTGTGATGACACGCAAATTGTGTTAAAAGCCATCCCAAAAGAATACGCTCCACTTCAGTGGAAACGAGGATATGACTGGCTTCTCTCCATGCAAAACCGTGATGGCGGCTTTTCTGCTTTTGAAAAAAATCAAGATCACTTTCTACTTCGTCACCTTCCGCTTGAATCTGCGGAGGATGCGGCGATTGATCCGTCAACTCCTGATATTACTGGTCGTGTGCTCCATTTGATTGGTTTAGAAGAAAAAGATACTGCTTCACCCTCGATTCTCAGGCAAAAAGATCGATGTGTAAAATGGCTCATTGACCACCAAGAGAAAAACGGATCATGGTTTGGCAGATGGGGTGTTTGTTATATTTATGGAACTTGGGCGGCGTTAACAGGACTGAAAGCGGCCGGCGTTCCCTCCTCACACCCTGCTGTGCAAAAAGCGTGCCGTTTCCTAAAGCAGATTCAGCTTGAAGATGGCAGTTTCGGAGAATCGTGTAAAAGTGCAGAACTGAAAACCTATGTCCCGCTTCCCTTTGGCACAGTGGTTCAAACCGCATGGGCGACCGAGGCGCTCCTCCAATATGAGAAAGCAAATAACGCAGCCATTTTGAAAGCTGTCTCCTTTTTAGTGAACCATCACCATACTGAAGAAGCCATGTACTATCCAGTCGGCATTGGACTGCCAAAACAATTTTACATCACCTATCATAGCTACCCATTTGTGTTTCCGATGATGGCTTGTTCTACATTTTTAAACGAAATGAGGCGTATACATGAATAAAGAAGAATATCGCTCACAGCTCAAAGAGTGGCTTAGCACGATCCAACATGTGTGGCAAGATGATAAAATTCATCGAAAAGTGGAAAATTTACGACTCAAAATGGAGGATGATCATTCGAGTGAACAAGAATGGTACGAACTAGCCGAAAGGATTGCAGAAGACATGCAGCCACACGAAGAAGTGCGCGATGTAGCAGCTGGAAATCATCAGTTACCACCACTGCCTTATCGGTATGACGCGCTCGAACCTTATATTTCAAAAGAAATTATGTACTTGCACCATCAAAAGCATCATCAAACTTATGTTAATGGTCTAAATCAAGCTGAACTTGCGCTAAAAAAAGCAAGAAGAACCAATGACTTTACGATGATCAAGCATTGGGAACGTGAACTTGCCTTTCATGGGGCAGGACATTATTTACATTGTATCTTTTGGTTTTCAATGAGTCCTTCAGGAAAAAGAAAACCTACTGGTCAAATGCTTCGTCTCATTGATCAATCATTTGGCAGCTATGAGGCGTTCAAGTCACATTTTTCAGCTGCTGCCAAACAAGTAGAAGGTGTCGGATGGGCGATCCTTGTATGGTCCTCGCGATCTCAGCGTTTAGACATTTTACAAGCAGAGCGCCATCAGTTCCTCTCGCAGTGGGACATCATCCCCCTTCTTGCTCTTGATGTGTGGGAGCATGCCTATTACCTCCAATATCGAAATGAGAAGGCGCAATATGTAGACCAGTGGTGGAATGTCGTTGACTGGCGTGAGCCAGAAGCAAGACTAAAACAGGCTCAACAAGTGAAATGGACACCTTTTTGATCGCATACTCCACATAGTTCATGTACTATGTGGGGTTTTTTATTAGTTTACATAATAATATTATGAGCACCAGATGCAAAATCATAGGTTGTTTTTTCAGAAAATTCATTTAAAATAGAAAAGATATGAAAAGAAAGAGAGTTGAAAGATAGTATGAACACCCTTTTACACATTAGTCACTTTGCGGGAAGAACATTTGCTATATGGGTCATTGTCTTTGCTTGTCTAGGTTTTACTTTTCCTGCGGCATTTTCTTTGATTGGACCTTATATCCCTTTTTTACTTGGCATTATTATGTTTGGCATGGGGCTGACGCTGTCTTCTGAAGATTTTAAAGAGCTTTTTAGAAAGCCTCTTTATGTATTGATCGGGGTTTTAGCGCAGTATACACTGATGCCACTCATTGCATTTTTATTGGCCTATGGGTTACATTTGCCTTCTGAAATCGCTGTTGGTGTCATTCTCGTCGGCTGCTGTCCAGGCGGGACTGCATCCAATGTAATGACCTTTTTGGCGAAAGGAAATACGGCCTTATCCGTTGCCGTGACAACGATCTCGACCCTACTTGCTCCCATTTTGACCCCTGTTTTCATTTATATCTTTGCAAAATCTTGGTTATCTGTATCACCGGGTGCTTTGTTTTTGTCGATTGTCCAAGTTGTCTTAATTCCGATTATTTTAGGGGTCATCGTCAAATTGTTTTTAAAAAAACAAGTGACGTATGCTGTACAAGCACTCCCGCTTGTATCTGTGGTTGGCATTGTCGCCATCATTGCAGCTGTTGTCAGCGCAAATAAAGAACAGATTCTGCAATCTGGACTGCTTATTTTTGCCGTTGTTGTTTTACATAATGCTCTTGGTCTATTATTGGGTTACCTCATTGCAAAATGGTGTAAAATGGACATTCCTTCTCAACGAGCAATTTCAATAGAAGTAGGGATGCAAAATTCTGGACTTGGCGCAGCCCTTGCAACCGCACATTTTTCTCCACTTGCCGCCGTTCCCAGTGCCATTTTTAGCGTATGGCATAATTTATCTGGCTCTTGGCTGGCAACATTTTGGTCAAAAAGAGGCTACCCAGAAAATAAAGACCAAAAAAGCTAGTACCCTCATCGGTACTAGCTTTTTCTTTCGATTATCCTTCAAGCAATAGCTGTTCAGGATCTTCAAGTAGATTTTTAATCGTGACAAGGAACCCAACAGCTTCTTTACCATCGACAATACGGTGGTCGTATGAAAGAGCTAAATACATCATTGGACGGTTTTCAAAGCGTTCTTCATCAATTGCAACAGGACGAAGCTGAATTTTATGCATACCTAAAATTCCAACTTGAGGACTGTTTAAAATTGGTGTTGAAAGCAGAGAACCAAATGTTCCTCCGTTTGTGATCGTGAATGATCCACCTTGTAATTCATTGAGCGATAATTTGTTATCTCTTGCTTTTTTCGCAAGATGACCGATTTCTTTTTCAATTCCAGCAAACGATAGTCTGTCTGCATCACGGACAACTGGTACCACAAGCCCTTCATTGGCGGCTACAGCAATACCGATGTCATAGAATTTTTTAATGACAAGCTCATCACCTTGAATTTCTGCGTTGAGAAGTGGATATTTTTTAAGTGCTGCTACCACTGCTTTTGTGAAGAAGGACATGAAGCCCAGTTTCACATCGTTTTGTTCAAGGAAGGCATCTTTGCGACGCTTTCTTAGATCCATGACAGCTGTCATATCGACTTCATTAAATGTTGTCAGCATCGCTGCCGTTTGTTGAACTTCAACTAAACGTTTTGCAATGGTTTGTCTGCGGCGTGACATTTTTTCACGCTCAACTGGTTTCCCTGCTTGATCATTTTGCACCGCAGCATTTGCTTTTGGCGCAGCTTTCGGTGCACTTGCAGGAGCTTCATTCTTTTGGTAAGAAGCTACATCCTGCTTTCGTACCCTGCCCAGCGGATCTGCGGTTGGAATCTCAGATAAGTCTAACCCCTTCTCTCTTGCTAGTTTTCTAGCTGCTGGAGAAGCGATCGTTCTGCCATTACCAGATTTCAGCTCTTCTTTTGCTGCCTCTTCTTTTTGTTCAGCTGCTGGTTCTTCTTTCGAAGCTGGTGCAGAATCTTGCTCAGGTGCTGGAGCTGCGGACTCGCTTCCGCCAGCTTCACCTGCTGCAATCGTTCCGATGACTTCTCCAACTTGGACAGTGTCACCAGAATCTTTCAGTACTTCTTTTAGAACACCAGATTCTTCAGCTGTCAATTCGACATTGACTTTATCTGTTTCAAGTTCTAACAGGTATTCCCCCTGCTCAACATAATCGCCCGGCTGTTTTAGCCACTGAGCAATTGTTCCTTCCGAGATTGATTCCGCTAGTTCAGGTACTTTAATTTCCGCCATTTTTCATTTCCCCCTTAGTTTTTGCGAGTCAAGCTATCAGATACAATTCGTTCTTGTTCTTTTTTATGAACAGTTGGATCACCCTCAGCCGTACTTGAACGTCTTCTGCGGCCGATGTAACGTACTTTTACTTTTTCAGATGCAATTTCACGTAAATATGGCTCAATATATCCCCAAGCGCCCATATTTTGCGGTTCTTCTTGTACCCATACGATTTCTTCTAAGTTCGTCAGTTTTGATAAAATGGCTTTAATATCTTTGGCTGGGAATGGATATAATTGTTCCACTCTCGCAATATGAAGCCAATCTTTTGAGTCTTCCATTTGAGTAAAACGATCACTAATATCGATCGATACCTTCCCGCTCGATAGCACAAGGCGTGTTACTTTTTCATGATCATGCACAAGGCCCGGCTGTTCAAGAACTGGACGGAACTGTCCATCTGTTAGTTCTTGGACTTCGGATAATGTGTTCGGGTTACGAAGCAGACTCTTCGGTGTCATGATGACAAGAGGACGAATCTCTTCACGAAGCAGCATTTTCGCCTGTCTTCTAAGAATATGGAAGTATTGAGCTGCACTTGTCAGATTCGCAACTGTCCAGTTATTCTCAGCAGCTGATTGCAAGAAGCGTTCTGTTCTTCCACTAGAATGTTCTGGACCTTGTCCTTCATATCCATGTGGCAAGAGCATCACAAGCCCTGACTTTTGTCCCCACTTGGCGCGGCCTGCTGAAATAAATTGATCAAAATACACTTGAGCCGCATTTGCGAAGTCTCCAAATTGAGCTTCCCAAATCACTAATGTTTCAGGAGAATAGACATTATAACCATATTCAAACCCGATGACAGAGCCTTCTGACAGTGGACTATTATGGACTGTAAATGATGCATTTGCATCACTCAGTTCATGAAGAGCAATGAATTCATCTCCCGTTTGACTGTCGTGAAGAACAAGGTTTCTTTGAGCAAATGTGCCTCGCTCAGAATCCTGTCCGGTCATTCGAATTGGCGTACCGTCTTTTAATATAGATGCAAATGCCAGTGCTTCACCAAGTGACCATTCCACTTTGCGATCATCTGTAAACACTTTTGCACGTTTTTCAAGGATCCGCTTTAGCTTACCGAATACTTGGAAGTCTTTCGGCCAGCTAATTAATTCTTCATTCAGCTTTCTTAATACATCAAACTCTACAGATGTATCAACTGCAGGGAAGCCGTTAGATACAGGCTCTGGCAGTTCGATTTCTTGAATCGTATGTTCTTTCTTTGAAGGCACTTTTTTATAAGCTTCTTCAATTTTTGCCGTGACAGCCTGCTCAATTTCTTCTCTTTGTTCTTTTGACAGAAGGCCCTCAGTGACAAGCTTATCTGCGAAGATATTCTTGACCGTTTTGTGCTTTCTGACCGCATCGTACAGCATTGGCTGAGTAGTAGATGGCTCATCCATTTCGTTATGGCCATATCTGCGGTAGCCAATCAAGTCAATTAAGAAATCCTTTTTAAACCGTTTACGGTATTCTACCGCCAGCTGAACAGCTGCTAAACAAGCTTCTGGATCGTCTGCATTGACGTGAACAATTGGAATCTCGAAACCTTTTGCAAGGTCACTAGCGTATTTTGTTGAACGAGATTCATTGCTTTCTGTGGTAAATCCAATCATATTGTTGGCAATGATATGGATCGTTCCCCCCACTTGATAGCCAACTAATTGACTTAAATTTAATGTTTCTGCGACAATTCCCTCTCCAGGAAATGCAGCATCCCCATGAATTAAGATGGCTAACGCTTTTTCAACGTCTTGAACTGGATAGCCTTTTTGAGTACGCGATTCTTGAGCTGCACGAGTGCTTCCTTCAATAATCGGGTCAATAAATTCCAAGTGACTTGGGTTATTGGCAAGTGTGACTCTTGCACTCTTTGTATCTTCATCTTTGATTTGGCGGTCAGCACCGAGATGATATTTTACATCCCCTGTCCATCCGTAGCTGATGCCGATAGAGCCTTCTGATGGTACAAGCTCTTTATTAGGCGCATGCTGGAATTCCGAGAAAATGATCTCATATGGCTTTCCTAACACATGTGCTAATACATTTAAACGGCCTCTATGTGCCATTCCAATGTTAATATTTGAAGTCCCTTGTGTAACAGACTCGGATATAATTTCATCAAGTACTGGAACAAGTGCGTCTAATCCTTCAATAGAAAAACGCTTTTGTCCAACAAATGTTTTATGAAGGAACTGCTCAAATTGCTCAACTTCTGTTAATCTTTTGAATACAGAAACTAGTTTATCTGCTGGTTTTTTCTTAAATAATTCGCCAGACTCAATAGATTTAGAGAGCCAGTTGCGCTCTTCGAAGTCATGTACGTGATCAAACTCAAATGAAATGGTACGCTTATACGTATTTCTCAAATGGTTAATGGCTTCTATGCCGTTTGAAATGTGTTTAGGTGCATCTGGACTAATAATTGATATTGGAATATTCTTAACGTCTTCTTCAGTTAAACCGTATTCCTTTAATGGAAACAGCTCTTGTAATTCCTTTTCTTTGCGAAGAGGATTGACGGAAGCATTTAAATGGCCATACGTTCTGATGTCTTCTGCCAGTTTAACGACTGATGCTATCTTTTGGATTTGTTCAGAAGTAACTACGCTATTTTCTTTTTTCCCAATTTCCTCCTTCATTTCACTCGGTGGTGCACCAAGTTCATCAAATATGCCTCTTATGTCTTCATCAACACTAGTAGGATCCTGGACATATTGATCGTAGAGCTCGAGCACGTAGCCGAGGTTCGGACCATGAAATTCTTCCCAACTCAACGGTTGTTTCACATCATTTTGAAACATTTTGAACACTACCCCCAACTTTGATCATCAAGTGATTGAACACTATCTCGATATAACTTCCAGAACACAATGACCAAATTTATGTAATAAAACGCTTCCAATCATATTCTACCACTGTTTCGGATTACTTTCTACATTCTTTGTTCAATTAAAGATAAAAAATTCAAAGAAAAACAAAAAATTTAAATCATTCCGAAAAATATTTTAAAGAAAGGGGCAAAACCTTATGCCCCAATGCTTTTATGCAGCAATTTCTTGAGTAATGGATATAGCACATCTGGCAATGTATCGACATCCGGTACAAAAATGCTGAACTTGCCATACATATCTTGGATCGTTTTCATCTGCGCCTCTTCAATCGGAGAATTGGATAAAAACACATTGATCACTTCAATTCCCTTTTTTCTCGCTTCGAGAACCGCTTCATGTGTATCCACGATCCCATTTTGTTCGTAGCTGAATGCAGCCGGCTCTCCGTCTGAGAAAACAATGAGGAACTTTTGCTCTTCTCTTCGTTTTAAAATCATTTTTGTCATTTGGCGAATCGCATAGCCGTCCCGGTTATCCTCTTCTGGCTCAAGTGACATAATGGATGGTCCTGCGTCAAATAAGGAATCTTTGAACGATACGACGGTGTTAAAGTAGTTCGGCTGACTTGTTTCAGTTGCGTCATTTGTATCTTCCCAGAACCCTACAATTTGATGAGGTACCTGCACTGATTTTAAAGCTTCATGAAACAGAACAATCCCTTTTTTTGTCTCATCCATCTTGTCAAACATACTCGCAGAACAGTCAACTAATAAAGTGAACACAGCATCAATTTGAGAAGATGGCGCTTGTTTTTTATAAAATAGTCGAGGATTGGACTCTGTAAAATAACGAATGAGCTTTTTACTGAGACGTCCTGCATGAAGATCTGTTTTTGGCCATGTTTTTTTATGCTCAAGTGTTTTTTGAATCATTTGTTTTAAGCGTTTCTGATAAGGCTCGATTGCCTTTGCGTGCTGCTTGTACACATCTATTTGCTCTGGTGAAGGAGGTTCTGGTGAAATCATGACTGGAAATGCATATTTGTTTTCTTTTCCATTCTCATGCGCATCTGCCCCGCTTTCTTCTCCTTCTGCCTCTTCTAGTGCTTCAAGCTTTGAATAGTCTTTTCGATGGGTTTGTTTGGCTGAACCTTGAACCGTTCCAAGCGCCTGATCTCCATCGTCACCTTCTCTTGCCGCATCTTTACCGAGATCGCTTTTACCACCGTGTTCTAAATCAAATTGAAGGAAACTTTTAGATGGTGCTTCCGTTTCTCTATGCCATACTTCCATATATTCATTATGGATGTCTTCATCCCCCTCTTTTTCCCGATCGACTTTTATATCCTCACTTAACTTAGGCTTTCTTTTGAGGTCATGGAAAAGCGGTTCTTTTGCCGCTTTTTCATAGTCCAATTCTGGGAAGAAAAAGTATGTGTTCAGCATATCCTTTTCAAGGAGCTCATCGAAGCCTTCTGTCAATTCCTTCACAATGATGGCGATATCAGATGTCGAGCGTGCGTCATATACACGTTCAAGACTTGACTCAATAAACGGAATCATTGGATCTATCCGCTCATGAAGGGGTGGAATTTCTTCAAGCGGAGATTCGGCTGTCAGCTTCACGTATATCGCACAAAAGAGTGCATCTGTTAAAATACTGCGCTCTTGGTTAATCGTTAATTGTGTTTTAAAGTGACGTCTGTAAAGCTCTCTTCTCCGTTTAAATACCTTTTTTGTTCCTGGGCGGTCACGTTTAATCCGCTCTTCAATGCGGATATCTTCAAACAGCATAAACAATTGTTTGCACACATCAGGAATGGATAATGTGTGGGCATAGCGAATGATGTCTTCAAATACTGTAAGATCGCTATACACCGTCCCTACTGCTCGCAGGAACACATCACTTTTTAGGCCTGCCATCATATCCTCTTGATGACGATCATCCCAAAAATGGCTGATGAAAATTTTCTTTTCAAACGGTTCATAGTACGACTGAACACCGTATTCAAGCTCCACATCATCACTTTTGGCAAGTGTTTTGGCTAAATCCGTTAATTCCATAAATAGAAATGAATCGATTCTGCTGTCATTAAATTTGATGAATTTCAAAAGTCAGAACCTCACTCGAATAATGTTTGAGCGATATTTCTTACCGCTGCTTTTTCCCGGTCATCTTCTAGCTTCTCTACAATTCCTCGTTCAATTGCACGAAGCGGCGGGATATATTGCGCAAGATCACATGTATCTAACAGTGCGCGAATGGATGCGGCTTCTTCACTGACCTGTCCATTATGTGCTTGGACGATGAGATCTGATGAGAGCTGTACGAATTGATCGATTAAACGCTCATCCTTTAATACAGATTGAGTGTGCAGTACTTCTTTTAAAATGCCACCGCCAATGTAAGGAACTTCAATGACGACAAAACGGTTTTTCAGCGCTTCATTGAGCGGCACTGTCCCCACATACCCCTCATTGATTGCTGCAATCACGCCAAAGCCTTCTTCTGCTCTAACGACTTCACCTGTAAATGGGTTTGTCATCATTTTTCTGTAATCAAGCACACCGTTTAAAATAGGCAGTGTTTCTGGTTTTGCCATGTTGATTTCATCAATATATAAAAGGTGTCCTTTTTTCATTGCTTTTGTAACGGGTCCTTCAATGAATTCTATAGAAGCAACTTGTCCATCATTATGGATGGTTTTATAGCCAATTAGACTTTCTGCATCAAGGTCAACTGAGCAGTTTACACTGTGCATCGGCTGTTGAAAAAACGCGGATAAAGTTTCTGCTAGTTTTGTTTTACCTGAGCCCGTCGGTCCTTTTAACAGAACATTTTTTCCTAGGGCAAGTGCAATCATGGCATCTTGAATAATAGACGTATCTTGTGATTCATAGCCGCTTGTTCCGATAAGCGGACGAAATTCTTCTTCGAGAACTTTTCCTTTTGCTTCGATCATTGCTTGAATTTCTTCTGGGAGTGCTGGTTGGTTAAACATATATGATTAATTCCTCTCTTCGATCATTTTCCTCACCAAGTATACTAAAAAAACCTTTATGCACTCAATACATAAAGGTTCGTCTTCTGTTATTTTACCATTTCTTTTGTGATGGCTCCGCAAGCAATGCGTTTCTCTGAGTTGCCAGAAGGGTTGCTTAAGTAATCATCTGCTTCTGCATGGATGATGAAACTTCGCCCGTTTTGATCAACCAATTGATTCGGGCCTCCTTTGACCGTCACATTCGGAACATTCACAACGACGTCAATTTGACCATCTGCCCCTACTTCTAAATTAGGCATATCTCCAGTATGATGCCCTTTTGGGTTGTCGAAGCCATGCTCTCTATGAGTCGGATTAAAGTGAGCCCCTGCCGTTTCAAAATCTGGCGTTTCACATATTCCTGTTTCATGAATATGAAAGCCGTGAGGACCTGGCGGCAGTCCTTTCGCTTTCACATGCAGATCCAGCCCATTTTCTGAGGACTCTCTTATTTCAATGCTCCCTATTTTTTGCCCGCTTTCGTTTATGAGTGACGTTGTGACTGGTGCTTGTTTAGGTGCGGCAACTTCTCTTGTTTCTTCTGTCGTTTCTTTTTTCGGCGGTGCATGACATGCTGATGCGGTAAAGATCAAACATATCATGATCATCCACACTGACTTTTTCATTTATGACTGCCCCCTTTTGCTATCAGTATGGACAAACTGATGAGAAGGCAAACAAAAAAAGCCGAAAATCGGCTTTTTTAGAAGAAACGTTTCGCACCTAGATAGGCTTTTTTCCAATAAGGATTGCTTAAGTTTGAAATTCCTACTCCGCTGTCACTTGCATGAAGGAAATCTCCTCCACCTAGGTATAGTCCCATATGAGAAGGACCTGCTTTGTACGTTGTGAAATAAACAAAATCTCCAACTTGTGGTGTGCTGACAGGCGTCATCATATTCCAGTATCCTGCTGTACTCAATCTAGATACTGATGAAACCTTATTAATGAGATAGTAAACAAAGCCGCTGCAATCAAATCCAGCTGGTGTATTGCCGCCCCATCTGTAAGGTATGCCTGTGAGCTTTTTACCTTCTTGAATCATTGTCGTGATTTTTGCATTCATTGGAACGTCATTTTTATTATTGTTGACCGGTGTTGTTGAACCATTTGACGTAGAACCATTAGATCCAGTTGAACCGGAAGCTGTTCCGTTGATTTTTAATACTTGTCCAATTCTAAGCACATCACTTTTCAAGCTGTTTGCTGTGCGGATTGATTGAACCTGCACCTTAAACTGATTCGCAATTTTCCATAATGAATCACCTGATTTAACCGTATAAGATGTGGTTTTACTACTTGAAGACTGATTGCTGTTTGAAGGCGTGCTAGGTTGAGCAGGTGCTTTCGGCTGACTTGGTTTTGACGTCACCGTTCCTTTTACCTTCAATACTTGATTTGGATAAATCGTATCAGATTTTAGCGAGTTCAATGTTTTAATTTCACCAATCGACATATTTAACGAATTGGCAATTTTCCAAAGTGAATCGCCTAATTTCACTTTATATGTACTAGATGCTGACGACGAACTATTAGAACTCGTTGATTTGTTACTTGAGCTAGAATTAGATGTTGAGTTTGAATTTGAGGACTGGCTGCCGCTCGTTTTCGCTGTTCCAGACACTTTCAGCTTTTGTCCAGGACGAATGAGGTCACTGTTTAAGCTGTTCAAACTTTTCAAACTTGCAACTGACATTTTGTGATTCTTCGCAATCAGCCATAATGAATCCCCAAGCTTGACTGTATAGCTAGATGTTGTTGAAGCACTTGATTTCGTTGCTTTTGAACTTGTTGATGAGCTGGATTTTGAACTTTTTGCACTAGGAATCTTTAAGCTTTGTCCTGCAAAAATCATCGTCGTTTTTAATTGATTAAGAGATTGAAGTTCCGAAATACTTGTGTTGTACTGTTCGGCAATCTTCCAAAGTGAGTCACCGCTTTTCACCTTGATCGTCTGTGCTTCTGCCGGTGCAGCAATAACAGCTGAGCCTGCGATCGCTGAAACTGTGAGGCCGGTTACTACTTTTTTCTTCATAGATGAATCTCCGCCTTTCATGATTTCGTACCATAAGACTTATGTACTAGTTTTGAGTTTAGCATTTAATGGTTCTGCTTCTCTTGCACTATTTTATCTTTATTTCTATAATATTACTCGACATGAAGACGTTGGGCAATACTAAATAGGTTTTAGAGCAGCAAACTCAAAATGCTAAAACAAAGCCATATCGTTTCTATCGGCTGTTTGCTGTATTTATAAACATTTTTTAAGGAATTTTTAAGTTGACGTTTAGAAATTTGTCAAAACAAGCACGTTGCTAGTTTCATAGTTCTATTCTACATGACAAATTTTTCTGTATCAAATGACTTTTTACTTAATTGCCTGTTTTTTCTCCTCAATAAAAAAAGCACCCTTCCCAATGAAGAATGCTGTGTTCATGTTTACTTTCTGATTTCTTGATCTTTTACAGTTAACGGATAGAGGACGCCTTCTTTCGCAAACGACATTTTCCCTGTTTCTTCTGATACCACAAGAACAAGGGCATCGGTCATGCCAGAAAGTCCAATGGCTGCCCGGTGTCTTGTGCCTAGAGAAGGGCTGACTTTTTTCGAGGTGAGCGGTAGGACGTTTGCAGCGGAAACAAGCGTGTTTTCTTTCACTAAAAGGGCGCCATCATGAAGTGGGTTTCCAGGATAGAAAATGCTTTCTATTAATGATGCGCTAATTTTCGCATGGAGGTTTGTCCCTTTTTGTATATAATCCTCCACCTCATCTCTCCTTTGAATCACAATCAGTGCGCCATGCTTTTGTTTTGATAAGTTCTCAATGGCTAAAGAAAATTGAGCAAAACCTGGTGTGAATTCTTCCATATATGCTTGTAAATAAAATGAGGAAGCCTCTGCATGCATTTCATTAAACTGATCATGCAATGATTCGAGTTCACAAAGAAGGCATTGTTCCGTCTGGTCAAGTGAATCGACGATTTTCCTTGCATCCATCATAATTTGCGTTAAATGAGATTTCATTTCTAACTTAAACATCGCTTCTTCATTTGTGCGATTGATCATCTCACCATGTCCCTCCTTCTTTCGCTTGTGTCATAAAATAACAAATTGTGCACATTCTATTTGTATGGAGGTGAATTCAATATGACCATTCAAAAAGTGATTCAATATGCTTGCAGCATTTTAGGTGTTGTCAGTCTTTCTTTTATTTATGCCCAAATGTTCAAAAAAACGAAGCCCTCAAAGAAAAATAATCCGACGGAGAATTGATTTTTTTACATAGCGTGATATAATTCCTCTCGTTATTTCTGTTCAGAGAGGAACTTATGATGAGAGAAACGAATAGTATTCGAGCAAAGTTGGCACAATTTTTAACCATATTGATTCCGATTTTAATTACACAAGCAGGTCTTTCGCTCATCACATTTTTAGACACGGTGATGTCTGGAAAAGTGAGTGCAGAAGACCTAGCAGGTGTAGCCATCGGTTCGAGCATTTGGACACCTGTTTATACTGGTCTCGCTGGTATTTTAATGGCTGTTACCCCTATAGTGGCTCAGCTGATGGGAGGCGGCCGCAGGGAAGGTGTTCCTCGTGCAGTATTTCAGGCCATTTATTTATCTTTTCTTTTAAGTATCGTGGTGATTGTCATTGGATCGTTGTGTGTTCCTTTTATTTTAGGGAGACTTGGGCTTGAACCATCCGTAGAAATCATTGCCCGTCATTTTCTCAGCTTCCTTGCTATTGGGATCATCCCGCTTTTTGGTTATTCAGTCATGAGATCGTTCATTGATGCATTAGGAAAAACACGTGTGACGATGTTCATTACGTTAACCGCACTTCCTATTAATTTTGTTTTAAATTATCTCTTTATTTTTGGAAACTTTGGGTTTCCAAAGCTAGGCGGTGCAGGGGCAGGTCTTGCATCTGCGCTGACGTATTGGGCGATTTTCATCATGAGTATTTGTATTGTCATCAAAGCCGAACCGTTTGCATCCTTTCGGTTGTTTCAGACATTACCTCGCTTTAACGTTTTCCGAATGGGTCAAATACTGAAAATCGGTATCCCTATTGGGTTTGCGATCTTTTTTGAAACAAGTATTTTTGCAGCTGTCACGCTCTTAATGGGTCACTTTGATACCGTGACAATCGCCAGTCACCAAGCAGCGATGAACTTTGCTTCTATTTTATATATCCTGCCGCTTAGTATCTCAATGGCTTTAACGATTGTTGTAGGTTTTGAAGCCGGTGCCGTGCGGTATAAAGACGCAAAAAGCTACAGCTATATTGGCATTGCAACAGCTGTTTTGTTCTCATTATGTACCGCAACACTCATCTTGTTATTTAGACCTGAGATCGCTGGTTTATATACAACTGAATCAGCTGTTTTACAAATGACACAGCACTTTTTGATGTATGCGATCTTTTTCCAGCTGTCAGATGCGATCGCCGCACCAATTCAGGGAGCTCTACGCGGGTATAAAGATGTGAATTATACACTGATTGCTGCGTTTGTCTCTTACTGGGTCATCGGCCTTCCAGCTGGCTACTTGATTGGCACGTATACCTCATTTGGAGCGTTCGGTTATTGGATTGGTCTGATTACTGGGCTTGCCGCAGGTGCCATCGTCCTATTTGTTCGTCTCAGGTTGATTGAAAGACGTATGCATTCTGCAACAGGAAAAGGCAGCTGACTTCAGTCAGCTGCCTTTCATTTAGTCATTCCATTGATACGTCCAGAAAATTTCTTCATCAAACCATTTTTGAACGACTGGTTCTTTGTTTTTCAACTTTTGTTCAAGCTCTCTTAGCATGCCTTCTGTTTGTGTTCTATGCGCTCTTAGTGCATTTAATTTGATATCGGCTACATCCGTAATATCAATCACAATATCGGCATTTCCTAGCACTTCTTCTCGATTTTTCGTAATGGCCATACAGTATGTGACGGGACGGTCTTCTTTTTTCTTTCGGTATAGAGCACGAATGACCGCTTCACCTGTCGCGTCATGATCAGGGTGTACGCCATGACCTGGATAAAATGTGACAATAAGGGTTGGTTTCACTTCATCAATAATACTTTCCATCACATCCGCTAAATACTCATCATCTTCAAATTCCAACGTTTTATCCCGAAGACCAAGCATTCGCAAGTCTGTGACATCCATTTCTTTACATGCATTGATTAATTCCTGTTTTCTTAATTCAGGGAGTGTCTCACGGTTAGCATATGTTGGACTTCCCATATTTCTTCCCATTTCTCCAAGTGTCCCGCATGCATACGTCACTGGAATTCCACGTTTTCTGCTTTGCGCGATGAGCCCTGCGACCCCGAAGGATTCATCGTCGGGGTGAGGCAGCATCACAAGTACATGTTCGTTCATCACTGTTCCCCTCTCTCCTACACCTGAAATGGTGTTTCACTAATTTGTAATGAGATCGCTAGTTTTCCGTCTGGCAGATGTCCTGCTAACAGCAGGCGGCCTTGTTCATCAAACACGTAATCGGTTAAACCTTCTGCGTAAATCCAGCCATCTTCTGTTTTCATCCCGACACGGTATGGACCTTGTCCTTTTATTTTCGCCTGTGAATAGACGACTTTTGCGTTGCGGATATACGCCACGACCGTCATATTTTGCTCATTCACATGAGCTGAATAAGAACCAGTTGTCGTTTCAAGATGAACGAAGACTGGCCGATTTAAAAACGATTCAAGATGTGCTGTGACATCTTCCGTTTGAATTGGTTTCATGAGTGGTTCCTTCCTTCATTTTGAATTAGTTCTCGCAGCTTTTTCGTATGTAAGCTGATCAGCTGTAGTTGATGACCCTGTTCAATCGTGCTTTCTAAAATTCTTTCCACAGCGAGTACATACTTTTGATGCAATGACTTTCTTGCGCGAGGATGGGTGCGTGCATCAAGCAAATCATCTCGTATCGCCTCGTGTAATGAAGTCATATCCACTACATCAAGCTGCCGATTTTTCCATAAAGATTGATAAGCGTGTGCAAGCTCATCGACTGATGACATGTGATCACCTCTACAGTTTTGGTAACAACTTATTATGACATGATCCGCCTGCAAAAAAAAGCAAACTGCTTCGTCTCTTTAATGAGAATTCGCTGTTTTTTTCATTCGCAGTTGAGAGGTTGTAAATAGTAAAATCGCCACCCAAATACAGAGGAATGTCACGATTTTTGCTGCAGATAAGTGTTCGTGATACACAAATAGCCCCAAAAAGAGTGTAATGGTCGGTGCAATATACTGCAAAATACCAACTTGGTATAAAGGAATTCTTTTGGCTCCTTCAGAAAATAAAAGAAGCGGTACAGCTGTAAAGACACCTGCAAAAAATAATAGCCCAAGAGAGCCGAAGCTGCTCGGATTCATCGTGACAACAGGTTCTTTTAAGAAGAAGAATAAGTAAACAAGCGCAGCTGGTGCAAGAAGCAGTGTTTCAATGGTTAATCCAATGGCACTCGTAAAACTCATTCTTTTTTTAATCAGTCCATAAAACCCAAAACTAAAAGCCAATACGAAAGCCACGACAGGAAATGAGCCGTACTGAACAGTTGAGATGATGACCCCAGCTGCAGCAATGAGAATGGCGGTGGTTTGCATTTTATTCAGTCGTTCTTTTAAGAAAATGATGCCTAGTAAAACTGATACAAGCGGATTAATATAATACCCTAAACTCGCTTCCAGCATAAGATCGTGATTTACAGCCCAAATGTATACATACCAGTTGACCGAAATTAAAATAGCCGATAAAAGTAATGAAAAAAGTGCTTTTCCATCTATCATCAGACCTTTCACAGTCTGCATCGCTGGACGGACTTGCTTTAAATATAAAAGAATACCGCACATAAAAACAAAGGACCATACTATTCTGTGCGCTAAAATTTCGCCTGACGAAATATGCTCCATCAGTTTCCAATATAATGGGAACAATCCCCATAATGTAAAAGATGCAGCCGTATATAAGACACCTTTTGATTGTTGTTCGTTCAATCTAACCATTCCTTTCTAAACCTATCGTATATTATAGCACGCACATCACTTTATGGGCATATACTAATTCAGGGCATTTAGAAAGGATGATTTGCATGTTTGACTGGAACCGATTATTTCCTTTTCAAAAGCAATTTTCAAAAGAAGCGTTAAAAAATTCAGATCCTAAAGACGTTGAGCAATATGTCAATCAAGTCATGGAAAGTGTTTTCGGCTCCAATTATTCTGCTCAATTCCCCTTTCAGGATCCGCTGTCTCAGCAGCAGAAAACAAGAGAGACAGACGATAAAAAAAAGAAAGAGCCGAATGTTGAAGTATTTGAGACGACAGATCACGTGTTTGTCAAAATAGAGCTAGATCGTCCGAACACGGAAAAAGTAAAAATTAAACATACAGCCAATCTGCTGTTTATTGATCATTTTCCTGAAGAGAATAAACAAAAGAAGGTTGTCCTGCCTGCTGCTGTGAAAAGAAAAGGAACGAAGGCTTCGTATCAAGATGGCATTTTAGAAATTATGTTTTTAAAGCATGATGATCCAGGCATTTCTGAAATTGATATTCCATTATAAAAAGCCTGCTTTGAAATGGAAGCAGGCTTACTCTTTTTTCTTAATAATATGGTGGATATCCGCCGCCATAAGGTGGTGGAACAGGCGGTGGTGGTGGCGGGTAATATGGACGAGGATAATTAAAAATCGCACTTCCTAGAAATCCGCCAAGCAGTCCGCCGACTAAAGGAGCGCCAAAACCAAAAAACAAAGGGACTCTAGATTCATATGGCGGAATGCCAGGGGCACCGCCTCGAAAATACGGAGTATGAGGGTACACGCTTTTCTCCTCCTTTGTCATGTGCCTAACATCAGCATATTCATTAGGAGACAAAACGTTTGGGCAAACCTAAAACTAGGCTTGCTCCTTTTTCACATGAGATCCAGCATACTCCCCTGCCCAGCGCGATACTTCTCCGAACACACCATGTAATGCACTCCCTTTTTCGGTTAGACAATAGATGACTTTAACTGGCGTTTCAGGAAGTACAGTGCGCTTTATGATTCCTTCTTGCTCAAGCTCTTTTAAGCGTTCTGCGAGCATTTTTTGACTGATGGATGGAATAATGTCCGTCAGGTCTTTAAACCGCTTCGGACCATCAAGCAATACATGAATGATGAGACCATTCCACCTTTTGCCAAGAAGCAAAAAAGCTTGCTGAATGTTTGGACATAATTGAAATTCCATATATTTCAGCCTTTCTTTTCATAATCGTTTGACAAACTAACGGTATACAATTTAAAATATATCTCTAGTTACAATAAGTAAGTTTCTCACTTTTTTATTTATTGTACCATACTATTTGCAAAAACGGGAGGAAATATCCATATGGCGAGCGATCAAAAAACGATTGACATTTTAAAAGAAAGAGCTTCAGTAAAAGAGTATGATACAACTCATGAAATGACAAAAGAAGAGTTAACAGAGCTTCTTGATATCACAACAAAAGCACCATCTGCTTGGAACCTTCAGCATTGGCATTTCACTGTTTTCCATAGTGCTGAATCAAAAGCAAAACTTCTTCCAATTGCTTACAACCAAAAACAAGTCTCTCAAGCATCAGCTGTGATTGCTGTGCTAGGTGACCTTGAAGCCAATCTAAAGGGTGAAAAAATCTACAGTGAGCTAGCAGAACAAGGCTTCATCACAGAAGATATTAAAGAAACACTGATGACGCAAATCAATGGTGCATACCAAAGCGAGCAATATGCACGTGAAGCTGCGTATTCAAACGCTTCGTTAGCTGCTATGCAGTTAATGATTGCGGCGAAAGCAATGGGATATGATACATGCGCAATGGGCGGTTTCAGCAAAGAAGCGTACGTAAAAGAATTCAATGTGAGTGGTCGATACGAACCAGTGATGTTGATTTCTGTCGGGAAAGCAGCAAAAGAAGCTCACAAAAGCAATCGTTTTGACATCGAAGAAGTATCTGATTTCCTATAAAAAACGGCACAGTCTCAGCGTCATGCTGGGGCTTTTTTATTTGCTCTAAATATTATTTTTCCATACTTATTTTCAAGTCTTCCTTTCTCATTCTTCAGTATTTACCTCTTTTTAAAAATGAAAGCGTTATATTAGTATGATATTCATAAAAATGATTGTTTTTTCTGAAAATGGTCTTGTGATCTAATCTGACAACTGCTATTATTATGAAATTACAAAATATTAGAGGAGGAAAACATGAACAAAAAACTGATACTGGCGCTACTCATCGCGATTCCATTCATAGGACAGCTTGCACTGCTCCCCTTTGTGAATCGTATTCATCCATTTGTCATCGGGCTACCTTTTTTCCACTTCTGGCTCTTACTATGGATTGTACTCACACCCGTTTGCACATTTATCATTTACAGGATGCAACATTCAAATGGAGGAACTGACGAATGCAAGGAAACTTAACAGCTTTATTGATTACTGCAAGTATCATTTTCATCGTCGTGGTCATCGGTTTTGCCGCTGGTCGTGATAAATCATCAAGACAATCAGTCGAAGAATGGTCTGTTGGCGGGAGAAAATTTGGCGGGCTTCTCGTCTGGTTCCTTGTTGGCGCAGACTTATATACTGCCTATACCTTTTTAGGGCTCACAAGTACAGCTTATACAGCGGGAAGTGTTGCTTTTTTCGCTATCCCCTATTCCGTTCTTGCTTATTTTATTGCGTATTTCTTCTTACCAAAACTTTGGACGGTTGCAAAAAATCACAAGCTGACAACACTTGCTGATTATGCACGTGAGCGATTTGACAGTAAACTGTTATCCAGTTTGATTGCCATTGTTGGTGTACTTATGCTCATTCCATACATTTGTCTTCAGCTAAGCGGGATTCAAGATACGTTAACTGTCGCTGGAACGAGTTATATTAATGTGAATGCAGTGGTTATGATTTCATTTATTTTAGTTGCACTTTATACATTTTTCAGTGGTATTAAAGGTCCTACATATACAGCCATTATTAAAGATATTCTTGTTTGGGTGATCATGCTCTTTATGGTCGTTTCCCTCCCGATTATTCATTTTAACGGCTGGACACCAATGATGAATACGTTAGCTAAGGAGGCCCCACAGCTTCTGACGATTCCTGAAAGCGGCCCTAAAGGCATTTTGTGGTTTATTACCGCATCAGGTGTTTCTGCACTCGCATTATTTATGTGGGCTCATGCAGCAACTGGTGTTTTCACAGCCAAAAGCGCAGATGCCATCCGTAAAAACAGTATGTTTTTACCTCTTTACAACATTGTATTGATTTTGGTCATCTTCCTTGGCTTCATTGCCTTTTTAGTCTTACCGGAAGATACAAATCCAAGATTTGCTCTTCTTCATTTAATTCAGACGTCATATGGCGGCGTGATGCAGGGGCTTGCGTATTCAACGATTGCACTTGCTTCTCTCATTCCATGTTCGATCATGGCCATTGGGGCGTCGAATTTATTTGCCAATAATTTGTACCGTGATTTAATCCATCCAAATGTGTCACCTAAACGGTTAACGATCATTACACGTTCGATGGTATTTATCGTGATCGGGCTTGCTCTTTTATTCGGTATGCTGTTCCCGACTGCGCTTGTCACGCTTCAGCTGATCGGTGTTTCTGGAATGGTTCAAATTTTCCCAGCCATTGCCATCAGCTTGTTCTGGAAAAAACAATCGAGAGAAGCAACGATTGCGGGGCTCATCGTAGGAATTATCGTGACCTTTACAGCGAATATGACACAAATGACATTCGGCCTTTATGAAGGCTTTCTCGGTTTACTAGCAAACGTTGTGGTCATCCTGATTTTGAATCCATTCTTCCAGAAGAATGTCACATCTAATTCTGTGACAAGTGATTTGTTTGAAAAGAATGGGAAAACAACGGAACCTGTGGCTAACAAAGCGTAACACAAGAAAAAAAGCAGTCCCCTGATGAGGACTGCTTTTTCTATTTCATTTCTTTTTTCAACACTTCAATGGCTTTTTTCATTTGCGTATCATTTTTCTTGAGCTTATCTTGGATGTTTGTCATCAGTACCGTCGTTGTGTCCCCTGTCAGAATACCATCAGCCTTTAGATCGTGATCTGATTGGAACCTTTTCACGACCGACTGGAATGCTTGATCATATTCTCCATTGGCTTTTGCTTTGTAGCCAAGCGCTTGGAACATTTTTTGAGCCGCTTTGACTTCATCTCCATCATCATTCAGTTGATACGTCTTTTTCGGACTTAAATATGGCAGCTTCGCATAACTCGGCAGAGATGCTTTCACCTGTGGCTCAATTCCTTTTTTGTGAATCCAAGACCCGTCTGGTGTCAGCCACTTGGCAATGGTTAATTTCACACTAGAACCATCATTGTAGCTTTGGGCATTTTGAACAGTCCCTTTACCAAATGTCTTTTCTCCAACAAGTTGAATGCTGGAGGATTGGTGCAGAGCTGCCGCCATGATTTCAGCAGCACTCGCTGAACCGCCGTTTACAAGAACAACTGCCGGCTGATGAACTTTGCGTTCTTTTTCCGCTTTGTACACTTGTTTCTTTCCTTTTTCCTCAACCTGCATAATGACTTTTCCTTTATCGATAAAGTCATTGCTCATTTCAATTGCTTCTGTCATAATGCCGCCTGGATTATCTCTCAGATCAATGACAAAACCTTTTGCCCCTTTTTTCTCGAGGTCATCAATCGCTTTATCTAACTCTTTAGACGTCGTTTCAGCAAAAGACGTGATTTGGATTTCGCCAATTTTATCTTTTGTTAATTTAGCATACACCGTTTCAAGCGGGATGGTATCTCTTGTGATTGTCACATCCACATTTCCAACACCTTGTCGGTTCAAATGCAGTTTGACATCCGTTCCTTTTTTCCCTCTGATAAGAGAAACAGCTTTATTCACTGACATGCCTTTTGTACTTTTACTACCCACTTTTAAAATACGATCATGAGGTTTCAAACCAGCTTTTTCAGCAGGAGAGCCTTTAATCGGTGCGACAATTAAAATTTGTCCATCCTTCTCTTCTACTTGTGCACCAATTCCTTCAAATGAAGATGAAATGGTGTTGTTAAACCCTTCGGCTTCCTCCTGATCCATATATGTAGAGTATGGATCATCAAGTGATGCAATCATGCCTTGAATCGCACCGTCTACTAGTTTTTGATCATCCGTTTTTTCGTAATACTCGTTTTTTACCTTCGTATATGCAGCCATGAGTTTACTAAACTTCTCATCTCCTGAAACGCTGACAGCACCTTGTTTTGTGATCACAAATGTAATCGCTGAGGAAAGTGCTGCTGTCACCAGAATGGCTATCACGAACTTGAATTGTTTTTTCAAAAAAACACCACCTTTATCTCCTTTCATTATTATCAAGGACGATTCTTCATCCGTCAACCAAAGGATCAAACTTCTATTTGAAAAGATAAGCCATTTAGCCCTGCAATGCATAATCTTTAGAGAGAAACATGATAAAGAAAGAAGGGATTCCATGAGTGACTATGTAGAAATGCTTGCTTATTTTGGTGTATCAGGTGCCCATCCTGGTGGAATTGAGCTAACAAAAACGATGATTGAGCATCTTAACTTGGCGTCTGACGATCGTATACTGGATGTTGGATGCGGCACAGGACAAACAGCAGCCTATTTAGGACATTTAGGTTATGAAGTAGAGGCGATTGATACACACCCTTTGATGATTGAAAAAGCCAATCTGCGATTCGAGCGGGAACAACTACCTTTCCGTGCACAGCAAGCATCGATCGAACACCTGCCATTTGCGGATGACTCGTTCTCTCTACTGATCAGTGAATCTGTTTTAAGTTTCACCCATTTACCTGCTGCGATTGCTGAGATAAAACGGGTGCTTGCTCCTGGAAAACAATTGATCGCAAATGAGGCTGTGTTAAAAGTGCCGATTTCCTCAAAAGAACAGGCAGCCATTCGGGAGTTTTATGGGTTTCACTCCCTCTTTTCATTTTCTGAATGGAAAAGGCAGTTAGCGTCCGCAGGATTCCGTGACATTCAGATTCTCTCATTCGATGAGCACATGGTGCAGGAGGAGCCGACCGAAATGGAATTATCAGATGAAATACCACCTTCTCTTTATGATACATTACAGACACACTATGACCTGATTCAAACACACCGAGAACATCTGAGTCACCTTGTATTTGAATGCACAGTATAAAATGAGCGAATCTCCTATATGTTTTGTCCAAACTCTATGAAGTCTTTCGCATAGGATAAGAGTGAAAAGAGTTTGTCATAAGGAGGAAAAACATGGAGCGCTACTACAAACTTTGTCAGCAGCATATGGGGAAAGTAGCTAGAATTACTGATCGTCATGGCAGAGTACATGTTGGACGTATTGAGCGGGTGACAAACCGCAAAGTTTATATCCGACCAGTCGGCGGGTCCCGCGGGGGCTTAGGATTTGGCTATTACGGAGGTTATTACGGAGGCTATTATGGCTGGGGTCCAGCTTATGGCATTGGACTCGGTTTTATTACCGGCTTCGCATTAGCAGGTTTGCTCTTTTTTTAAAACGGCGTATAAAAGAAGGCCTCCCAGCTTCGGGAGGCCTTTTATTTGTTTATATTTTCTTCACTTTGTTCATGTACTCTTCGAATGTTAAATCATGATCATGCATCGCTTTTGCAGCTTCTTTCCCTACATAGCGCAGGTGCCACGGCTCATATTCATATTTCGTGATGTCTTCTTTCCCTTTTGGATAACGAATGATAAAGCCATATTTATAAGCATTTTTGGCTACCCATTTACCATCAGGTGTTTCACCAAATTTTTCAGAGATTTCAAAGCCGGCACTTTTTGAGGAAATATCCATAGCTAGACCTGTTTGATGTTCACTTTCGCCTGGTAAGGCTACGGCTTCTTGGGCTTTTTCTTTCCCTTTTAGTTTCACTTCACTATCAAAAATGACTTTTTGACGATCATAGGAACGATAGCCAGATACTGCAGCAAGCTCAAAGTTTTCCTTTTTAGCACCTTTGAATAACTTCGCAAGTGCCTCCGCTGCTTCTTTTCGAATATATCGTTTTTCAATATCCTCTGAAAAAGAGAATACCACTTTTGGTACAACGAGATCAGAAGGTTTATAGGTTCCTGGCAGTGCATATTCTTTGTTCACTAAAGCAAGCACATTTTCAGGGTTTTGAATGGTCTTCAGTCCGCTCACTACCTTGATGTCATTGAAATATTCACTCTTTAACGTCAGCTCTTGATTAGATGAATCTGCCGTATCGTTTGAGTTTTGCTGGGGTGATGAACTTGCTGCGTTCTTTTGTTCGTTTGTTTTGTTAGATTCAGTGGTACCGCTTTTCTGATCCAGCAACTGGCAGCCTGATAATGCGGCCGTCAAACCAAGAATCGATGCGATTGAGAGTATTTTATAGCTTTTCTTCATGACATACCTTCCTTTTGCTCTACTAAAAAAATAAAGATGCGCTACATCGTAGCACACCCTTTATACTATTATAAAACAGAATCTAGTGCAATTAAGATCATTTCGTCAAATGTCGTTTGACGCTCTTCAGCAGTTGTTTCTTCTCCTGTTAGCACATGATCACTCACTGTCAGAATCGACAACGCTTTTCTGCCAAATTTTGCAGCAAGCGTATAAAGAGCCGTTGTCTCCATTTCGATCGCTAGAATTCCATATTGGTCCATCAGCTCAAGTGGTTTTTCATTATAAAACTGGTCTGCTGTAAATACATTCCCAACACGCACAGCTACATTTTTCGCTTCTGCTGTGTCGTAGGCTTTTTTCAGTAAACCAAAATCAGCACATGGTGCGTAATCAATCGGTCCAAATGCCACACGGTTCATTTGAGAATCTGTTGATGAGGTTTGAGCTAAGATGACGTCACGTACATTGACATCTTTTTTGATCGCTCCGCAAGAACCAACACGGATTAAGTTTTGAACATCATAGCTTTGGATCAGCTCATTCACATAGATCGAAATAGACGGTACGCCCATTCCAGTACCTTGTACAGAAATGCGTTTTCCTTTATATGTTCCAGTATAACCATACATGCCGCGCACTTCGTTATAGCACACAACATCTTCTAAATATGTATCTGCAATATATTTCGCACGAAGCGGATCGCCTGGCAGCAATACCGTTTCTGCAATTTGTCCTTTTTCTGCTCCAATATGTACACTCATTTTTTAGCCTCCACTTACGTTTAACATGTGTTTAGTCCCATTTATTATAAACGATTGAGATCAAAAAAGAAAATACCAGCTGAAAGTAAAGCTGGCATCGTCGTTTATATTTAACTCATCGTCATTAGGCGTTCACTGCGTTTCCATCCTGCCGGAAAGAGCTGGTAGTAGCACTTCCCTTTTTTCTGGTCATCAATCACAACGATATCCCCTGTTGTGATAAACCGTGCATTGTAATCATTAGGGACTGTATCTTGTACATTAAATGTCGAGAATGCTTTTTCCAGTACATCAAGGTGTGTCCTGCCGCCAATCTTTGTCCGGTACACAGGCTGATGTCCGCTTTCTGCACCATATTCAGGTGTTTGATAAATGGTTAAGTGATAAGCTGAAGGTTTCTTTTGAAAAAATCTCAACGTCAATTGCATTCAAATCCCTCCCCTTTTATATAAAATTGGCTGGGATCTATGAATTTCCTTCTTCTATTTTTGTCGAATGACGGACAATTTTTCGTCAATCTTTTTACATATGAGAAATAAAGCTAGTCCTATCGCAAAGCCCCCTGCTACATCAGTGACATAATGAACACCGATATACAGCCTGCTGATGCCGATCATCAGCACACAACATCCTGTCACCATGTAGACTGCTTTTTGTCTCTTTTTCAGCCACGGAACCATTTCAATTAATAGATAGGCGATAAATGGATAGATCGTTGCTGCATTCATAGAATGACCGCTCGGAAAGCTGTAATAGGTCTCATTCACTAGATGATCAAAGCCTGGACGCTCTCTAGCAAACAGTCCTTTCAGTTCATGATTGACCGTTTTTTCTGCTATATATAGTAGAAAAAGCAGCATAATAGAGTGATAGCGTTTATACATAAACAGCACCACGCTAAAGATGAGCATGATTGGGACAAGCAGCGCACTGATACCAAAGTCAGTCAAAGTCAGCATGACATCATTTAAAAAAGGAAGTCTGATGTTTTCAAACGATAAGATGATCTGGTTGTCCAACTCCTGGAACATGCCAGACACCATAAGCGCTGCGATGGCGCCAAACAAAAGGAAAAAAATGATGACATACACGCGAAACAATTCCCCTCCCTTTCTACTCAGAATCTCTTCAAAGTATAGTGCCTACCGCGCCTCTTCTTCAACTATCATTGCTTTCCTCAGCATATATTCAAATGTAATATCGGCAAGCTCAAACGTTTCCAGCTCAGATGGTATGTACCCTCTTTTGACCAGCTCCGTGTAGAAGAATTCTGCAATTTCCTCTGTATCAATCACCAAATCTGCTTCTTTCATTGCTTTCCGCCTCCTTTTTTATGATGTATGAACGCTGCCTTATTTTTATTACAGTTTGTCATAATGGCTCATTCCATACATATAAATGCAGTAAACGAAAAGAAAAGGGGCATGAGGCAATGAAATGGTTAAGCATTTTAGATGGACATACTTTTGATCAGGTGATGGGCCGTATCTTGAGGGGATGGTTTTATGTGATTGCTTTTTTCTGTGTTCCTTACTTTTTATTCGTATTAGGACAAGTCTTCTTTTAACCAAAATGCTCGTTTAAACTTTCCAAAATAAAGTCCATCATATCCTTATATTCTGGGTCTTTGAAAAATTCATAGAGAATTTTATAATCATTGTAAATATCAAGAAGCTCATCCACTATAGATACAGCTAGAAATTCTAGTGATGCTTCGCTTTCTTGTTTCTCTTCTAACTGTAATAGAGCGGTTTGCACCATATCTTCCTCTATTTCTTTTGAGGTTTCTCCAACGTAATGCACAAAAAGAAGCTGATGAACAAACTGATCCATCTCATATTTCCTTAGGACAAGCGTCAAGTCTTCTTCTTCTGTTTCCAGCCATTCTCCGTCTTTTAACCTTGTCAGTTCATAAATGACATCTTCCCAGCCATCTTCAAGGTAGCGCCATATCTCAGTCCGATGGCCAATGATTTTAAATAGCTCTTTCCCGTAATCCTTTACATATACAACATCGCCAATGAGGAACTCATATTCAATGTCCAGCTTTTCTGTATCTACAATCACCCCGTCGTACTCATCGTAAAGCTGAAGTGATGTTTCAAAATAAAGCACCTCATTATGATTGACCTCATATAGATAATGTTGGTCAATTTGATGGACTTTTGTTATCGTTCCAACTGTGCCGTACATGACAACGACGACAATATCCCCTACTTTATATTTTGGTGCTTTCGCCTTCATTCTGTCTCCCCCTTGCCCGACTTTTGGTCTTAACGTATCGTATGCCGGCGCAAGGAATTCTGCATGGGCAACCACACCATGCAAAACGCCATTTTATTTCTTCATGAAAAAACCGCTTCTTCCATACGGAACAAGCGGGTGTGTGTTATTTTTTTTTGACTTCTACTTCGTATTGCTCAAAAGCCTCATCAAATGTCGTCATGGAGCTTAAATAGTCCCCATTTAACTCTAAATAGGCACATAGCTCATGATAATCAGTGGATGCTTTAGGAAAGCTGTGATCTTCATAAGCAGCATTTGCAAAATGACTGATTTCATCCTTCGGTTTTGGATGTCTGTACTTCATTAAATAATGGTAAAACGACTTCACCTGTTTTTTCCCTCCGCGACACTCTATTTTGTTGTTATATTATACAGGAATTTGATGACTTGTATAGGCGGAGGTACAACTTATGAAGAAAAATCAAAGTAATTACGCTTTAATAACCGCTCCATGCTCATTAATTCTTCATATGAGATTTTTTCTGGAAGTTTTGTTTGATCGACTAAAATTAATTGATCTTCTATCTCTTTTACTGTCTCATCCTTCTGATACGTCATCCCGCAATGCGTGCAAGAAATCGAAGGCGTTTCCAAAATCTCAATCGATTGTGTGCCCGTGATGAGTTCCCAATAGACTGTGGTCTGTCCTGCGTTCGCTTTCTTCTCCTCACACCAATCACATGTCAGCAACGTTATTTCTCCTCCTTTACGGTTTGTTCTTTTTTGAGCTGGGCTTGATATTTCTTCTCTTTTAATTCATCTCGTTTTTCGCGTTTGTTTTTGAGCGTATCATGTTCAGGATTCGTTTCATAAGACTCTCTTCGTTTCATTCGGCTTAAATTTTCAGGCGTAAAGGATCTTGCTTCGTCCTCAAATAGAGCTGTTATGCCAATGGCGGGTTCTTTCTTTTCTTCATAGATTTCATTAAAATACGCATCTGCTTGGCCTGCGACGTAATGTTCCGGCTCTGGATAAGAGGTGATCACACCTTCAAAGTTACGCAGGACCACTTTCTCTGGGCTTTGAGATAATAAATAATTTGGCTGTAAGGTGATCTTACCTCCTCCGCCTGGTGCATCTACAACAAAGCTTGGCACAGCATAACCACTCGTATGTCCTCTTAAGCCTTCAATGATTTCAAGGCCTTTTGAAACCGGTGTTCTAAAGTGGCCGATCCCCTCAGATAAATCACATTGATAAATATAATAAGGTCTGACGCGAATCATGACGAGATCATGCATCAGCTTCTTCATAATTGGAACACTGTCGTTAATTCCTGCTAGGATCACCGCCTGATTACCAACAGGCACGCCAGCATTGACAAGTCGCTCACACGCTTCTTTCGCTTCTTTTGTGATTTCAATGCTTGTATTAAAGTGAGTGTTCAGCCAAACAGGATGATATTTTTTTAAAATCTCACACAATTCATCTGTAATTCGCTGTGGAAACACGACCGGCGCACGTGTTCCAATTCGAATGATTTCAACGTGAGGAATGTCTCGTAAGTTTTTCAAAATGTATTCAAGCACTTGATCATTAATTAACAGCCCGTCACCGCCTGAAATTAACACATCCCGCACTTCAGGGGTTTCTCTAATATATCCAATGGCGGCATCTAATTGCTTTTTCGGCACACCCATCCCGATCTGACCGGAAAAGCGCCTTCTCGTACAATAGCGGCAGTACATGGAGCACTGATTTGTGACAAGAAACAGCACACGATCTGGGTAGCGGTGCGTTAAACCTGGAACAGGTGAATCCTCATCTTCATGGAGCGGATCTTCGAGGTCATATTTTGTTTTATGAAGCTCCTCTGCAATCGGTACAGACTGCATACGAATTGGGCATCTTGGATCGTCTGGATTCATCAGTGAGGCATAGTAGGGTGTAATGTTGAGTGGAATGGTTTTCGTAGAAATCTTCACCCCTTCTTTTTCCTCTTCTGTTAAGTTCACGACTTTTTCTAAATCTTCAAGCGTTTTGACCGTATGCGTCAGCTGCCAAATCCAGTCGTTCCACTTTTCCTCGGGTACGTCCTTCCAAAGTTCAATGTCCTTCCAATGTCGCGCAGGTTGATACAGTTTTTGATTCATATCCATTCCCCCTATCAGCATTCACTTTATACTATGCAAGTTATGTGCCAACATGGGAAAATGCCCCTATTCTTTACAAAAGGAGCTTTTCCGTCAAATTCACCTGTTTGAAGTGCCTACTTTTCGGCATCTGTATATTTTTTTAGTTTATACTGCAATGTTTGTCGAGGAATTTTTAAAGCGGCTGCCGTTTGCTTAATATTCCCTGCGTGCTGTCTTAAAGCTTCTTGAATCAGCGTTTGTTCAAATGACGTCACTTGACTTTTTAATGAGGACTCTGGCGGATGACTTTCTATCTGATGCGTCCGCAAATGAGCAGGGAGATATGCTGGGGTGATTTCTTCTGCTTCCTTCGGCATCATCAAGACGGCATGCTCGATCGTATGTTTTAATTCTCTGACATTCCCTGGCCACTGATGGGCCATAAATACTTGGACGGTTTCTTCAGAAAGGCGGTTGACGTTTTTAGAAAATTGCTGATGATACGTTTGAATAAAGTGGCGGGATAACAGCTGGATATCATGCTTCCTTGTGCGAAGCGGCGGGATATGAAATGATGACACATGCAGTCTATAAAATAAGTCTTCTCTTAACATTTGTTTTTTAACGGCTTCAAATGGGTCGATATTGAGGGCAGTAATCACTCTGACATTTACTTGAACCGCCTTTGCATCACCTATCCGGCGGACAACACCATCCTCTAACACACGCAGTAATTTTGTTTGAAGCGTAAGCGGCATGGCTTGCAGCTCATCAAGAAAAAGCGTACCGCCATCTGCTAACTCAAACAGCCCCTTGCGATCTATTGCGCCCGTATAACTTCCTTTGACAGACCCGAATAACAGACTTTCAAGCAGCGATTCTGGAAGAGCAGCGCAGTTTTGCGGGATAAAGACTTGATCTTTCCGATCAGATGCATGAACAATCGCTTGTACGAGTACCTCTTTTCCTGTCCCAGTTTCCCCGAAGACCATAACCGATGAAGGATATGCAGCAGCTTTTTTCGCTTTTTCCAGCATCTCTTTTAAGTGTGGATCATTTGTTAAAAATGAAGAAAAATCGAGCATTTGAGTGGTCTCCGCGGCACCATCCGTTCGTTTTTTTTGATCTAAACGATTCGAAAGCGCCGACAGCTTCGACACATCCTTCGCTACTTCTACCGCCCCAATTAACTTGCTGCCTTCCATAATGGGCAGTGTGGTGTTGACAGTCTCAATTTTTTCTCCATTTTTATTCAAATAGGTTTGCAACGAATGATAAATGGGTTTTCCTGTTCTAAGTACATGCATGAGTGTACTTGTCTTTTCAGTTAATGAAGGATACACATCCAGTATGTACTTGCCAATCACCTCTTCTTTCGCTAAACAGTCGAACTTCGCTGCATTATGATTATAAAAGATGGTGACCCCTTGATCGTCTACAACGTGAATCGCTTCATCGATAGCTTCTAAAATTAATTCAAACCAATCCGCTCTTTCGACAACCTTCCCCACTATTTCCCCCTCACTTTCTATGCCGAAAATCCGGCACAGTATTGCCCAATTTTCAGCGGTTTGATGATATTCAACGTGTTCCCCTATCCTTTTCACGTTTCGCTTTTTCCTTTCGATCTCCTGCTTTTTTCGTCAATTCTAAAAAAAAGCACCCCTCTTATGAGGAGTGCTTTCGTCCTGACATCTGATAAAGAGACAAGTCAAATTCCTGAAGAGACTCCATATACAGCGGCACAATTGGCTTTCCTTCTTGAAAAAATGCAAATTGAGAAGGTTGTAGTTTGATTGGCTGATGGTAAAACGCAAATATTTTCACTACCTCAGGAACAATTCGGCAAAAGGTATCATGCACAAATAAATAGACATCTTGTTTCCATTTAAACAGCCGTCTATTTGGCGGGCTGAATATAGGAGATACTTGAATGATCTTGCCATCCTCAAACGTCTCCAGCTGCTGTTTTGTGACCGTGTATATCTCCTTTTGATGAAACTGAAAATATTGCACATCACGTTTTGAATCAAACCGTCTTTTTGTCTGATGTTCAATATAATAAAATGTTCTGCCGTTATCTGCGGTGACGACTGTATAATTTGGGACTGTCAGCGGCTCGTTCATTTCATATTTCATCGCACATAACGAGGGAACACGAATCGCACGCCTGTTCTTTTCATTCACCCAGCGCCTGTCAATGCGATGAAGATATCCGCTAGCGATTTGATAATAAGCACCTTCTCTGTCAATCACAGCTCCGTCAATTAAATCGTAGGGCATACTCGCAAACATATGATGGAATGATTGTGGCGTTTTATATGTGGTATCAAGTACTTCTTTTAATGGAAAGAACGCAGCAAAATGATTCAGTCTCATCCAAAACACAGAGTCAGCATGATGCCAATGTTTTGGTTCGTCGGCCCAGTATTGTCCGTATTTTTCACGAATAAGCGGAAGCAGCCGGCTTCTATGCATAACAGAGCAATGGTCGACTTGAAAGGATGCATGCTCCAACACTTGATCTGCTTCTCGAACGAAGCTCGCCGTTTCCACCAAATGCTGATTCACATGCACGACACGCTGCGAGGAATAGACGATATCTATGTGAGGCTTCGATTGAAAAACCTCGACCATTTTCTCTAAACGATCTTTTCTGTAGACTGTATCATCAGTTACATAACAAACCAGCTCACCTGTTATACGTGTTAATGCTTCATTAATTAGCGTTGCATAACGTACAGTCTTCAGCCGGTTTGCAGGATGAATTTGATGAGAATACAATTGAATGCGCTTATCCACTAAATAAGGCTGCATCTTTTGGATCGTTTCTTGTTCAGAGCCATCATCCATGATCAAAAGCTCCCAATGCTGATACGTTTGTTCTACCACACTCTTTAGCACACGTTCAATGAAATCAGGTTTGTTGTAGCTTGTTAATATCACTGATACTTTCATGACCATTATCCTTTTTTAAATAGATTAAAAAGCCCCCCAGCTGACAATGTTCACATAAGGAACACTTACTCTTAGTTGATTTGTCGCATTTTTAAAGACTGCTACTGAGTCAAACAATTGTACGACAACCACGTTTTGCAGCACATCTCCATTGACTAAATGAACACGCGGCAGCGGAATGCCGAGCTCAAGCCACGGGCGCAGCAATTCTTTAATCTCTGACGCACTCCCTTCCTCACTTTCCTCTAAAAGATGAAGAAGAAGTATAATCAACACAACTTCAAGTATTCCTTCTGTTTCTAGTAATTCTTCGTTCCAGCCATTTAATAGTTGTTCAAATTCCATTCAGATTCCCTCTTTCTTCTCGTTTGATCTTTACTAGAGTATGAGGATCACTTCATTTAGCATCAGCATTTGAAAACATTTTTCAAAAATGTGTGAAGTCATTAAATAAAAAAAAGAACAAGGAATGAGCATTCTGCTTATACCAAAAAAAGAGAACGGCATATACATAGTGGTGTGTTTGAATGGATGAAGAAAGGATGGGGAAAACATGAGCGAAAAGCGTGCCGAATTAAAAAAAGAGCTATTAAAGCTGTTTTTCAAACCGCTTAGTCATGCGTTAACAGTTAATCTCGAAGAAGGAGGAGTTCAAGTGGAAGAAAAATTGAACGATTTATTTAGTGAGGTAGCTGCTGAAGCATCACCTTCAGATTCTGCTACAACACTCGACGTATCTCAACCAGCAAGATGGATTTTCGCAAGACTTGCACCTGGAACAGTCATTAGCATTGTCATGGACTCAGGTGACTTAATCGGACCCGTACAATTCGTATCATTCGATGCTTCAACAGGTGTTGTTTTCGTCACACAAGAAAGCTCTGTGACACCTACAGGCTCTGCAACGACTCTATTAGATGTAGATAAAGTAGAAAGTGTTACGTTCACATCTTAATGTGAGAGGGCCATCATGAAGCTTCTTTATATCAGCTCTGGCTACGGTGGAATCTATCGGATGTTCGATCAATGGATAGAAGATAGCTTCATTGATTCCCCCTTTTCATGCGTCAAGGTGGATAGGGAAACTCTACCCGCTCATATGCACAAAATCCGGACATTTTCTCCGGATTTTGTTTTCATGATGATCGGTGATCATATTCCAACAGAACTGCTTCATCAATTCAAACAAGAAAAGATCCCCGTTGTACTTTGGATGACAGAAGACCCTTTTTATATAGATGTGTCAGCTGCATGCGTAAGTGATGCACAGCTGATCTTAACGATTGACGAAGGTGCTTTGTCATTTTACAAACAAATGGGCGCTGATCACACGCACTACTTTCCCATTCCGACCAATACACACGTATTTCAGAAAAAAGAATCACCACATGAGTCGTGCATCTATGACATTGCACTCATTGGCTACCCTTATCCAAACCGCATTAAAGCCATCAATACACTCTTACATCAAAACAAATGGCGCATTCTCGTAGCAGGAAAAGAGTGGCATCGCGTGTTGAATAAATCACGCAGACGATATCGCGATCTCACACTGATGACCCACTGGCTGAGTCCCGAGCAGATGGCAGACATCTATCAAACATCAGCCATTGTTCTGAATCCGCACAGGCCTGCGCAATTTGCCTATAATCAAAACAAAGCCAATGTTCAAAATATGAGCCTCAACAACAGAGCATTTGATATCGCTGCAAGCGGAGGCTTTCAGTTGACAGATCTACAACCGTCACAGGCATTTTCAAGCTTCGCTTTTTACACACATGAAAACGATTTGATTAAGCAGGTCGAGCACTATGTAAAAAACCCTCAACAAAGACAATCGGTTGCAGAGAACAATTACGAGCAAGTCGTTCGCTGGAACACATTTGATACGCTGCCTTACAGACTTTATGAAATAGTCAAAAGCGCCCTATGACCGGGCGCTTTTTCTAATTGCCATCATCTTATGCCGTTCCTTCTGCATCTTGTCGAGCCAATAAAATCTTCTCTGCCTTTTTCCGATCTTCCTCACTTTTCACAACAAGCGATTGCGCATGATCCATCATATATGCACCAACAGATCCTTCTAAAAAGGAATGAATGCATTCTTTTGCATATGGAACATGAAACGCATAGACAGCTCCATTTAAACGTCCATACGTATAAGGGTGCTCCTGAGTTGGTACAAAAAAATAATGATTGTCCTTATACAGGCTGGCTTCATTGGTGTCATGAAGTGTCCAAGTTTCATTTGGATTTTCTAACGCCTCTGTAAAAGAAGCCGCACAATCATATCCCCCCTCTACTAGAAGCTGCAAGCAGTTCTCAATATCTGCCGTCTGCCTTAGTGGTGATGCTGGATGCAAATACAAAACAATATCAAACGTCTTTCCCTCTCGTTCTAAATAAGCAAGTGCATGCTTTACAGCTACTAAAGAAGGTGTTTGTTCCGTCACATGTGTGCTTGGCAGTTCAATCACATTTGCTCCATAGTGGGACGAAATGATTTGAGTATTCACATCCTCTGAAGATACGATGACTTCATCTAATTCAATCATTTGTAATAATGGCTGAATGGTCCAATAGATCAGCGGCCGCTCCGCCAATACGCGAATGTGTTCAGCATGATGTCCCTGCTTGCTGCTAAAAGCTGGTATCATAGCTAAAATACGATTTCCCCTATACATGTATGATCTTCTCCCCTCGCGCAGCTCAGTATCAGAGAATAAATTCTGAGAGCTGAACTGATCACCGTACTGAAGTTCTTTAGGTGCCTCGCTATTCTACTTAATCTTCTATCTCTACATATTCTATTAAGTCGTCAAGCAGATGGTTATAATTGGTTCACCTAATTTATGCATGAAGTGGTTCTTTTCCTCAAACGTCTTCCACTCTTTCACATATGATGCAAAGTAGAGAAATGAGAGTTGGGGGATTAGATATGTCCAAACAAATAGAAACGAGTTTGAAGACCTTTTTTCGTGACAAAATCATCTTGGTCACAGGCGGTACGGGTTCGATTGGCCGGCAGATTGTGAAAAAATTAACAGCCTGCTCTCCTAAAAAGGTCATTGTCTTCAGTAAAGATGACAGTAAACAATACATGATGAAAAATGAATATGCGGCAAATCCAGAGGTTGTATTTGCACTTGGAGATGTGAGGGATGCCAGCCGCGTCAGGCAGCTTGTCAAAGGGGTAGATATCATCTTCCATGCAGCTGCACTCAAACAAGTACCCACCTGCGAAGATAATCCGTTTGAAGCTGTCCAAACCAACATCATCGGCGGACAGCATGTCATTGAAGCAGCACTTGAACATGAAGTTAGTCATGTTGTCAACATTTCAACTGACAAAGCGGTTTCTCCGACAAATGCCATGGGAGCTACAAAATTAATTTCAGAAAAATTGTTTTTTCAAGCGAATGAAAGTATTTCAAATCAGAAAACGAAGTTTTGCTCTGTCCGGTTTGGCAATGTGCTTGGATCAAGGGGTTCCGTCATCCCCATCATGCTTCAACAGTTGTTAAATGAACAACCTCTAACTGTAACTGATCCTAAGATGACACGCTTTTTTATGTCTATCGAAGAAGCTGTATCTCTCACGCTTGAAGCAGCTATCATGATGAAAGGCGGCGAAACATTCATCCTCAAGATGGAGTCATTACAGCTGGCTGATCTATTGAAAGCATTTCATGAATATGCCGGTCTGATCAATGTTCCTTCTCCTGATATTCTCGTTGTCGGAAAAAGACCTGGAGAAAAACTTCACGAGGAGCTCACATTCCCTCACGAGGCAGATGCACTGTTTGAACATGAACAATTTTATGCCATTTTACCAAGACCACATCTTCACCCTCATTTTCAAAAAGTTCATTTGACCCATTACACATCAAACGAAGCACCGCTCATTACAAAAGAGAAGCTGTTTCACATCATTGAACAATTACATCATACCCACCATAAAAAATAAAAAAATCGTCACACGGAAGCAGCTGACTTCCATGTGACGATTTTTAAAATCAATTATTGAAAGATGTTTTTCAAATGACCATAGCCTTCTTTTTCAAGATCATCCTTCGGGATAAACTTTAAAGCGGCAGAATTAATACAATATCGAAGACCGTTTGGCCCTGGGCCGTCAGGGAATACATGACCAAGGTGAGAGTCGGCCGTCTTACTGCGAACTTCAGTCCGCACCATGCCATGGCTCGTATCTACTTTCTCTTCTACCTCTTGATCTTCAATCGGCTTTGTAAAACTTGGCCAGCCGCAATGGGCATCAAATTTATCTAAAGAAGAAAACAATGGCTTGCCTGAAATGATATCTACATAAATGCCCTCTTCCTTATGATCCCAAAATTCATTTTGAAATGGCGGCTCAGTGCCATTATTTTGCGTCACTTCGTACTGCATTCGGTTTAATTCTTTGATGCGCTGCTCTTTTTCGTTAGCCATTATTTATCACTCCAATGAGATTGAATAAAACCTGCTCTGCCCGAACCGACATGGTATCGTTCGTAGTGCATTTTGTTCTTTTTATAATAATGCTGATGATATTCCTCAGCAGGATAAAAAGGACCAGCCTCTAAAATTTCTGTCACGATTGGCTTTTGGAAAATTCCGCTTTGGCTCAGCTGCTCTTTTGATGTTTCTGCAAGTTGCCTTTGTTTTTCATTGTGGACATAAATCCCTGTACGGTAGGACTCTCCTCTATCACCAAATTGTCCTCCATCATCTGTTGGGTCTATTTGCTGCCAATATAGTTCTAATAGCTTCTCATACGGAAAAACGTCTGGATCAAAGGTAATTTGAACGGCTTCTCTATGGCCTGTCGTATTTGTACATACTTCCTCATAGGTTGGATTCACTGTATGTCCGCCAGTATACCCTGATTCAACTTTGATAATGCCTGGCTGTTCATCAAAAGGTTTAACCATACACCAGAAACAGCCTCCAGCAAATGTGGCTAATTCTTGTTTTTCAGACATATTAGTGCCCCCTTCATTTAAAAAATGGTATCATCATATTATAACATGATAAAAAATAATGAAAATGATACGACTTGTATACCTAAAAACAAATGAAAGCATTCTGTCGTATCTTAAAATATAATGGGGGTTTAATGATTGGAACAAAGAAAACAAATGATGTATGAAATGGATACTTTACTGAGAACCGTATTTAAGCAAATACGTTATGAAATTAACAGCTTGCTTGAAAACGAATTATCTCGGAATGAATTTCTCATTTTAAATCTGCTGCGTGAACAAGGCGCAAAAAAAGTAACGGAATTCGCCTCAATTCTCGGTGTATCAGCAAGCCATATTACAGCTGTAACCGACACGCTTGTAGAAAAAGGCTGGATCACTCGTATCCGTTCAAAAGAGGATCGACGCATCATCAAAATCCACTTAACCGATAAGGGTAAGGAAATTACTGAGCATTTTGAGAAAAAGAAAACAGAATACTTCATGGAACGATTTGAATCATTTGATGATGAAGAACTGAAAACGATGATCAAGTTATTTAAAAAGCTGGATAAAAGTCAAAAGGATGAAGCATAGATTTTAGCGTGGAGGACATGCTACGGATAAAAAGGTGGAATGAACCATGACAAGTCCATATCTTTGTCCGAACTGCAAAACCAACAGAACGCGTTTTAACCTCATCGAGCAGCATTCAGAACCTGTGAAACTTGATCCAGCAACTGGAGCTATTGTCGAAACATATGAAGGAGATCAGCTTTCTCCTTTTCACATGAACTATCAAGGACCGAAAATCAAAGTCCAGTGCGGCGTTTGCGGATTAATTGAGGATGAAAAAACGTTCATTAAGTTGGCTGAATATCATCAATATTCATCTCCTTCTTAATACGAGAGCCTGACACTTTTTGTCAGGCTTTTTTCTATGTTTCTTTTGCCTATACAGATCGTCCCTTTCTTGCATACGCTACAAAAAACACATTGCAGAGAAAGAAGGGATAAAGACGTGCAGCAGCTCTACGAGATGAATCAATTTCTATATCGTCCATTAGCTACCTTTCCCCCATACCATCCGAGAAACACCATTTCCAAAGCTGTTATTCGATTATTTCACGCTGCACCGGATTTAAGTGAGCTTGCTGTATTTGTAAATCAGCAGCCAATCCAAAAAAAGCTGCCATACGGTCAGCTGTCTGCTTATATGGAATGGGATGAGGGTGTTTATGAGATAGAAGTATTTAAGCTGGCTACAAAAGAAAGAATTCTTTCTTCTCGTATGATGATTAATGGAAACGAGACTTACACGCTATGTATCACAGGAGCTCGTACCGGCTTTGCGCTGCTCACAGAAAAGCAAGACTCGCTGATTAAGCAAGATGAGCTATCAGCACTCACGTTTATCCAGCTGTCACCAGACCTCCCTTTCATTGATATATATGAACGAGATCAAGGCATCTTATCAAAGGAGCTCGGATATGTAAACGGCACCCAAACCCACCACTTCTCTCCGAATAAGTATCACTTTGAATTAAAAGCTGCCGGTACTCAAAGTGTACTGCTAGATATTCCGAAAGTTCACCTGCAAACAAAGCGGGCCTATCTTATTTTACTTCATGGATTTGCAAACGGAGAGCCAGAGCTAATGGCAAAAGTCGTCTTGTCTCACCAAATGTAAAAAGAGCCTTTCCAAATGGAAAAGGCTCTCAGCGTGTAGACAAAGCCTCGCATTCGGTGTCAGTCCTGCGTGCCGGTGCTCACGAATGTCACATTCACTCTGCGCCAGTACTCGTCCTTCCTAGAATGCAAAGGTTTTCTATTCCGCTGAAAAGAAGACAAATAGCCTTTCCAAATGGAAAAGGCTATTTACGAGACATCTTCAGCTTTTTCTTGTTTTTGAAAATCAAAAGCAAGAATCATGGTACCTAAAAATAATGCACAATAGGCGATATTTAAGTAAAACTGGTCGATATTTTCTGCTTTTAAATGAGAGGCAGCTGTCATGCCAAAGTATGCAGCAAATAAGAGCGACAGTAAACTAAAATATTGATAGACTCGCTTCATAGTTTCACTCCTGACTTACACGTTCTATTGCTTTGGATGATAATATGAGAATTCAATTTCATCATTCTCAAGATCAATTTTGTTCGCTTTGACATACATATCATTCGTCAGCGGCATTTCTGAAAGGCGCACTTCCACTGTTTTTTGGTCTGGTTTCACATGAACGAAATCAGGCAGTTCATAGAATTGACCCATGTAGCTTAAAACAAAACTGATTGGGATGCTTAATTGTCCAATTGAAAAGTCATCTACTTTCAGCAGAACATCCCCATTATCTTCAACAGATGGTGTAAATGATACATTTGCATTAATCGTTGAAGAAAAAGCTTTGATTGCACCTGTTACTTTCACATCTTGGTCAATCGCAACATGAAAGTCGGGCATATCGCTTGATCCTTGGTTTTTCAAATAATCATTGACAAAGCTGGTAAGCGACTCTTTTGAACTAGAAATGTTAAAAGCATACTCGCTGTTCACTTCTTTTTTCGAAGCGGATTGATCGCTTGGCAGCAGCATGAAAATACCGCATACAAGAACAATCAATAGATTAATTGACAGTAAAATAAAAAATAAACTCTTCCATTTTTTCATCTTTTCACCCTATTCCTTCGGCAGTCCTTCTTTTTTCACTTCTGAGAATAAACGATTTGCCATAAGAGAGTACCCCTTTTGGTTTGGGTGGAAATCATCATCTGCCAGTAATTTTTCATCTTTATCATCTTCAAATAAATCTGCTACATCGATCATATCAGCATTGCCGTCTTTTTTTAGTTCTTTTTCGGCAGCAGCATTCCAGTCTTTGACGACCTCATCAATATCTCTCAGCTCAGACAAGCTGAATTTAAAAGGATTGTACATACTGACATACATGATCTTTGCATGGTCATTATGCTCTCTTAATTGAGCAAGAATGGTCTTAAAACGCTCTTCAAAAGGACCTTGCTCTTTTTGAAAAGGAGCAAATGTCAAGTTGAGCACATTTTGACGGACGACATGCATTAAGTCATTTCCGCCGATCGTAAAGAAAATATAATCAGCGTCTTTCAGTCCATCCTGCACTTTTTTTTCTTTTAATCTTTTTAATAAATCTACCGTTCTACTGCCTTTAATGGCATAGTTTTTTAATGTAACAGACTGTACACCGTCCACTGCTTCTATCTTGTCACGGGTGATGCCGGCATACCCTTTTTTATTTTGATCTCCGATTCCTTCTGTTAAGGAATCTCCAACCGCTGCGATCGTAATATGTTCTTTTACGTTTTGTGTGTCTTCTAGTTTATCCTTTATGCCAGCCTCTTGTGCGGAACATGCAGAAAGAACAAAAGCTAGAGACATCACAATCAAAATCAAACGAGCCTTCAAACGATGATGTCCCTCCTTTTTCTGATTAAAAAAGTGTATCATGTTTTCACTCATTTGAACATCCTTATGCTAGCTTCGACTCAGTGTTTTGATGTCCTTGATGATTTCATCATATGGCGTATTTTGAACACCATCATAGTTTTTCATCACTTTTCCTTCTTGATCAACGAGGAAAAACAGAGATTGGTGTATCACTTGGTCTTCGTCTTCAGGTTTTTTCACAATCGTCTTAAAGCTTTTCATTGCAAATTTTTCAATCGCTGACTGCGAGTAACCAGTGAGAAAATCCCAATTTTTAAAGGATAATGGATATGCTTTTGCAAATTCCTTTAGCTTTTTCGGTGAATCCACCTCTGGGTCGACGCTAAATGAAATGATGTGCGCATCCAATTTTTCTTCTTTTAACCGTTTTTGTAGCTCTGTCATATGTGCGGTCATCGGCGGGCAAATCGTTTCACAGCTTGTGAAAATAAAATCTGCCACCCAGACTTTCCCCTTTAAATCGTCGAGCGACACCTTTTGACCATCTTGGTTTTGATACTCAAACGGCTGGATTTGATAATTTAATGCATCCTTGATTTGTCCATTTGAACATGAGACTAAAAGAAGCACGCTTATAATCGTAAGCGCACCAAATAAGGCTCCCCTTTTTGTATACATGACAATTACATCCCCTTTTCAATCAATCGGTATAAAAAGTAAAGCCTATAGCGCCCTTACCAGTATGACAGGAAATAATCGGTGTTGTATAAGCGATGTCAACTAGTGCATCAGGTGTGTGATCAAGCAGTGCTGCTTTAAGCTTTTCTGCAAGTTCTAATGCGTCTGCATGTGCAATCCCAATGGCCTGAACGGTTTTCCCTTTCACCGCCTGTACATACTGTTTTGTCAAATAGCGGACAAGAGCGGAGTAACTTCTCACATTCGCTTCTGGTGTGTATATGCCGTCTGTTAAGCTGGCAATTGGTTTAATATGAAGAAGTGAACCGATCAGCGCCTTTCCTCTTCCAATTCGTCCACCTTTCACGAGATTTTCTAATGTATCGATTGTGACAAATAGCTTTGTTTTAAGACGAATTTTGTCCATTTCTTTGAGGATGTCATCACGGCTTGCCCCTTTTTTTGCAAGCTCTGCTGCTTTGGTGACTTGAAACCCTAAACCATAGGAAATAAAATTCGAATCGATGACAGTGATATGTCCGTCTACCATTTTAGAAGCGCTTTCAGCAGTTTGAACCGTACCACTCATCCCACCAGTTAAATGGATACTAATGACTTCGCTTCCATCTGCCGTCAGTTTTTCATATAATTCGACGAATTGACCGATGGCAGGTTGAGACGTTTTCGGCAGTTCCTCAGCGGCCTCCATTTTTTCAATAAATTCATCTGGCTGTATGTTCACTCGGTCAATATAATCAACCCCAGAAATGGAGATATTGAGCGGAATGACATGAATGGAAAGATCATTGATTTTTTCTAGCGGAAGGTCCACAGTTGAATCTGTTACAATTTTAATTTGTTTCACTATCGTCTCATCCTTGCTGTCTTAGTCTTTACATATGATATTACCTTATTTCGTGCATACTTGAAAACAACTGTCAGAACGTTTTTGAAATTGTCACATTTTCTTCTTTTCATGTAAAAAATCCTTGCCAAGATGAGTAGCCGCCATTTGAAAATGGCCACTCACTCTCTTTGGCAAAGATTCCAATTTACGCATTGTGTTTTAGTGTAGGCTCTTGGTAGATCTGTTCATATGTGCTCCACTTGACGTTACGTTTCACATCCTCCCTGAAAGAGTACACATGCCTCTTTCCCTTAGATACATAGACTTTTTTCAAGAAAGCTTCAAGTCTAAAGGTGAGCATGAAACCATAGGATTCATCTCCCTTTAAAACAGGGACTTCTGTTACCTTGATCTGAGCTCCATCCATCCGTCTAAAACATATTGTTTTGAGCAGCACAAACGATCAATCCTCTTTTCCAATTATCTGTTAAGCCTAAATAAATAGGTGGAATAAATCTTGATCTTTATTCACTTCAACATAGTGAAAGCCTTTTTTATTCATTCGGTCAATCAGCGCTGCATAGTCATCTCTTTCTTTCAATTCGATCCCAACAAGCGCAGGTCCTTTGCTTCGGTTATTCTTTTTCGTATATTCAAAGCGTGAGATATCATCATTTGGCCCTAACACTTCATCTAAAAATTCCCTGAGAGCACCTGCTCTTTGCGGAAAATTGACGATGAAATAATGCTGGAGTCCTTCATAAATCATGGAGCGTTCTTTGATTTCTTGCATTCGGCCAATGTCATTATTGCCTCCGCTGACAATACATACGACATTTTTCCCTTTAATCTCCTCACGATGTGCATCTAAAGCTGCGATCGGTAACGCACCCGCTGGCTCAGCTACAATAGCACATTGATTATACAGCTCTAAAATGGTTGTACATACTTTTCCTTCTGGTACAAGACTAATCTTATCGACAACAGACTGAAGCGACGTAAACGTCTTTTCACCAATCCGCTGAACCGCTGCTCCGTCTACAAACTTATCAATTGAATCAAGTGTGACAACCTCCCCTTTCTCGTGGGAAGCATGAAGTGAGGCGGCACCAAGCGGCTCGACTGCAATAATTTCTGTTTCTGGTGCGATATTTTTCATATACGTGCCAACCCCAGATAACAAACCTCCGCCCCCAACACTTGCAAATAAAAAGTGAGGCTCCACTTCGATATCATTTAATATTTCTACAGCAGTTGTTCCTTGTCCTGCCATGACATCTAAATCATCAAATGGATGGATAAATTCCCGCTTTTCCTTATCTCCGCATTTGACTGCTTCATGATACGAATCATCAAAGGTATCTCCGGTTAAGATAATGTCAACATATTCTTTTCCGAAAAGCTCCACTTGCGATACTTTTTGCCTTGGTGTGGTAGCAGGCATAAAGATTTTCCCGTGGATACCTAAATATTTGCAAGAATAGGCAACGCCTTGTGCGTGATTTCCTGCACTGGCACAAACAATGCCGTTTTCTAGTTTTTCTTTTGGCAACTGGCTCATTTTATTAAAAGCGCCTCTTAATTTAAAAGAACGAACAACTTGCAGGTCCTCTCTTTTTAAGTAGACATTACATTCATATCGTTCAGAAAGTCGCTCATTTTTTTGAAGTGGTGTATGAATCACTACATCCTTCAAATTTTGATGGGCTTTTAAGATGTCTTTCACTTGAATTAGCGTGTTTTCTTTGAGCAACGGTTTCATGTACAAGATCCTTTCTCTTTAACCTTATTTAATTTGTCATTATAACATGAATATTCAAAAAATAAACCAATAGATCATGGATCGGAGATAAATTTCATGAACTTTTTCGTTTTTCTATACATTTGTTCTAATTGGGTGTTATAATAAAACCAATTAGAACCAAAAGAAAGGAATCGCTCGATGACCACACATCCGTTTGCTAATATATATGGAGAACACCAAGATATAAAACACGCCATTCATTTGGCAAAACAATTCACGAAAAACGATCAGCCTGTGTTGATCACAGGTGAAATTGGAACAGGCAAATCACGCTTTGCACAAGAAATGGCCCATTCATTTGCTGCGCAGGCTTCGATGAAATATATCTATTGCCCCATTGTAGATGAAGTGACTTTGCAGGAAGCATTTACTCATGCGGCAAATCATGTGCTTTATTTAGACGAAGTCAGCGCATTTAGTATTCCTATGCAGCATCAGGTCATTCGTTTTCTCGAAGATTCTCCTGCAACAAAAATCATTGCTTCTTCGTCTTTATCATTAGAGGCGATGAGCGTTTCGTCCAGTTTTTTACCTGAGCTGTTTTATCGGCTCAATGTGCTTCATATCCCTCTCCCGCCTTTAGAAGATCGAAAAACAGATATTCCTATTTTAACCGCTGCTTTCTTTCGAGAACTGAACATGACGCCTGATATCGACTCAAGTGTGTGGGAAGTCTTACAGCAATATTCGTTTGAAGGGAATGTCCAGGAGCTCAAAAATATCGTTCATTATGCAGCCGCGATTCTCGAAGGGCAAACAGTTTTCTTGCATCACTTGCCACCTTTTGTATTATTACCTCAACAAACAGCTGGTAAAGGAAAAAAAGAAGAACACCAGCTCACGCTTATGGAGAAACAAGAATTTGTTTTCTTACTCGAAGCCATTAAGTCTCTAAATGAAAAAGGAGAAGCAGCCAGCAGACGTATCTTGTCTGAGTTAAGCAAACAAGGCGACATCCCGCTGACCCCTCAGCAAGTCAGGAGTCGATTAGATGATCTTGAGAAAAAAGCCTATGTGACGAAAGGGAAAGGCAGAGCTGGAACGAAGATTACACTTGAAGGTCTCTCATTTCTGAAGTCGCTTGATGGTTATATACCGGTTCAATAAAGGAGGACATCCATTGTTTACTGTAAAAGAAGAAATTGCCAACGCAATTACACATGGCATTGGCGTCATTTTATCCATTCCCGCCATTGTTTTTCTCGTTTTATTCGCTGTTCAATACGGCACTGTCACTGACATTATTAGCTTTTCGATATTTGGCGCGTCGATGCTGCTGCTTTATTTAAGCTCTACTTTGCTTCATAGCATTCGGCACAAAAAAACAAAAGATGTATTTGAAATCCTTGACCACTCTGCGATTTATGTATTGATTGCTGGTACATATACGCCATTTTTGCTTGGCCCATTAAAAGGCGCACTTGGCTATACTCTTCTTGCAATCGTATGGGCGCTTGCTGCAGGCGGTATCGTTTTTAAAATCTTTTTCGTCAAACGGTTTATCATTGTATCCACCCTTGTTTATTTATTAATGGGCTGGATGATTATCATCGCAATTAAACCTCTGTACATTCAATTAACAGGAGCTGGATTCAGCCTCTTACTATTAGGCGGTATTTTGTATTCAGTCGGAACGATCTTTTATATTTGGCGGAAAATTCCCTATCATCATGCGATTTGGCACAGCTTTGTTCTCGGCGGAAGTGCATCCATGTTCTTCTGCATTCTATTTTATTGTGTCAACATCCCAGCATGATCAAAAAACCAGCATCCACATTCGGATGCTGGTTTTTTCTATGCGCGCTTTTGTGCGTAATCACTCATCTTGACCGGTGCTTTTATATGGATATCGACATTAACTGGACGAAGTCTTTTGACGATCTTCCCTGTTAAAAGACGGTCTGTGCCGCTTGTTTCAACCGGAACAAGTGAGCAGTTACATTCTTCAGCAAGCGTTTCTGCCATGACACGATACTGTTCAGAAAGCAACAGACTCTGGCCAGATAGAACTCTTTCTCTTGCTTCTTCTAATAACGCCTCATCAGATTGATTCTGCTTGATCACCGCCATCTTCTTCAACCATTGTTTTAAGATGGGATAGCGAAACAGATGCGGTTTTGCCATAAAAGCAAATGGCTTCTCTAAGTGACCAATCAGCAATGTCGTCGTCACTGGATGATGTGCTTCTGTGACATAAATAACAGGACCATCTGGCAGCTTTTTTTGCTGATGAATGGTCATGACCGATCCTGATTGATCAATACACCCTCTAGCAAACCTTTTTGCATGCTCATGAATGAGATGCATTCGTTTCGTATAGGAAATGCGTGGATCCGTTAATTCATGATCATACAAATGCCTTATACTTTTAAAAAAGGATACAACAACATAAATCGTTAAAAACCAATAACGAAACAACCGTACTCCTCCTACTCACTTATCCTTCTTTTCTGTCATAGACGACAAATTCATAATTGTAGGGGTTCTTTTCGTCACGATGGCCTTTTTCACGTGATACAACCGTCCAATTCTCTTCATCGTAATAAGGGAAGAAACGGTCGCCTTCAAATGAATGATGAATGTGCGTGATATATAGACGATCTGCATATGGCATCATTTCCTCATACAGCTTAGACCCGCCAATGATCAATAATTCTTCCTCGGTCTTCGCAATGGTTAAAATATCATCGATTGAATGGACCACCTCGCATCCTTCAGCTTGAAAAGAAGAACTTGTGGTCAACACGATATTCCGGCGGTTAGGCAGTGCTCGTCCAATTGATTCAAACGTTTTTCTGCCCATGACAATGGTATGGCCACTTGTGACTTTTTTAAAATACGCTAAATCAGCGGGTAAATGCCAAGGCATTTGATTATCTTTGCCAATGACTCTGTCTTTTCCTGTCGCCACTATCATGGAAATCATACACTGACTTCTCCTTTAATATGCGGATGTGGATCATAGTTCTCGAGCACAAAATCATCAAACGTAAAATCAAAAATACTTTTGACATCTCTAGTGATGCGAAGCTGCGGAAGTGTGCGCTCCTCACGCTCTAATTGCATTTTGACCTGCGGAAGATGATTTTGATAAATATGAGCATCTCCTAGCGTATGAATAAACTCTCCTGGCTCAAGGTTGGTCACTTTGGCAATCATCATCGTTAGAAGTGCATACGAAGCAATATTGAAAGGCACACCTAAAAAGATATCTGCCGAACGTTGATAGAGCTGGCACGATAATTTACCGTTTGATACGTAAAATTGAAACAAGCAATGACAAGGAGGCAGCGCCATCTGATCAATTTCTCCTGGATTCCACGCACTGACAATCAATCTTCTCGAATTAGGATGATTCTCAATATCATGGATCAGCTTGCTGATCTGATCTACTGTCTCTCCGTCTCCACTCGCCCATGATCTCCACTGCGCACCATACACACGCCCTAGCTCTCCATTTTCATCTGCCCATTCATTCCAAATACGGACACCATTTTCTTGAAGATATTTGACATTTGTATCACCTTTTAAAAACCACAGTAACTCATGAATGATTGATTTCAGGTGTAATTTCTTTGTTGTTAATAAAGGAAACCCTTCCTGTAAATCAAATCTCATTTGGTAACCGAATGTGCTGATAGTGCCTGTTCCTGTTCTGTCACCTTTTTCATCCCCGTGCTGTAATACATGACGGCATAACTCTTTGTATTGTTTCATTTTTTTCATCCTTTATTTATGTTCTTGTTGTAGTTTACCTTATTTCTGCTTTTGTTGAAACCAAAAAAACATGTCTGCAAGATGAGCAGACATGTTTTTCTTTTTATGCTTGATTCACTCGATCCTGCTCTTCGTCCTTAATATCTTGGTGAGAGTGAGCTATGCGACTTGCTGCTGCAGCGGCAAGCGCAGCGACAAGGTCATCAAGGAAGGTGTGTACTTCACCAGGACGACCTTCATCTAATTCTCTAATAATACCAAATTTCTCTTTGTCTAGATAACCGAAGTTGGTCAAACCGATTGATCCATATACATTGACAATGGAAAGCGGAATAATCTCATCAATTCCATATAGCGGTTCATCTGTTTCAACTAAATGCTGCAAAGGTTCTGGCAAAAGCTTTTTTTCTGCCAGCTGATCAAGAGCAAGTCCTGTCAAAACTGCGTGGACAATTTCCCTTTTATTCAGCACTTTTTCAACATTTTCAATGCAGACACTAAGTGGAAGATTTGGGTTGTATTTCTCTTGGAGTTTCAGCACAATGTGTGCAATATCTTCTATTTTCACTCCACGCTCGTTTAACATCTGTTTTGTAATGCGAACCATTTCGTTCATTGTATACTTTTTCAATTGGCATGACATCTCCTTCTAGTGGCTCATCCAGCTCGGCGGGGTGTTTTTATCCCAATAAATATTACCGAGTTCATGATGCGTCTGGAATCCATCTTCTGCTGTATGGTAGTGAAAGTTAAACCAATATCCGCTGTGAGGCGGCTGATCTCTCCTGACATGAAAACGAAGCAAATCTTCTCCAGTCTTTCTATTATATATGTGGAAGATTTTTTCCCCATTTCCGCTTGAAGGCTGATCAGTTAAAACAACATCTTGAAATTTTTCGTCATCTTTGAAATTTGTTAAAAAGTCGGTTAACACTTGTTCAATTTTTGGTTGAATCTCTTCTCTATACTCGTCCTCAATGACAGGTGTGATTTTACGACCAAATTTGAGAAAGGATTGGTTTTCTGCACTTGATAGAACCTCTTGCTTATATTGCTCAAAGGGGTCTACCCGCTCTTTGTTGTCTTCTTGCGAAAATTCCCAGCTGCGCGTATCATCTGATGTATCATAAACTGCTGTATAAGGTGATTTATCAGATGAAGAAAGTTCAGATGGCTTGTCTGTCATCAAAGCTGATGGAGGAGAGATTAAACCAAAAGTCGCAATCGTAAAGAGTGCAACGAGCGTTTTTCTCATCCACATTTTCATGATATCTAATTCCTTCCATAAGTTATCATACTGCTATTCTAGCATATAATGAATTTTCAGTCATTCTATTTGGTCATTGAGTTGAGACTTTCTTTTTCATGATAAAACGTTTACAATGACAGTAACGACGACTAAAATTTGGGAGGAATGGATATGCTTGAAGGGTTTTTCATCACAGCTTCCTTGCTGACGTTATTTTATTTTGTCTATATGGAGATCACCGATTAAAAGCCCTGAAATAGGGCTTTTTTAATTGTTAAGAGTGATTAAAGTTTTGTTGATTTGTCTTCTTCTATTGAGATATATCCGTAATGGAATTGGGCGGTTTTACGTTTCATCACCTGAAATTGATAGGAATCAGTGGTAAATCGTGTGCTTTTCCAATGATCTTTTAAAACCACTCTTTTTCTAGCCACTCTCATTGCTTCTTTCACAGCGGTTTCATGGTCAAAATGATGCTCAGCTGCATGACGAAGCGGCATCATACTAGCAGACTCTTGTATGGTTTCTTCAAACATTGGGTCAAAATAGACGATATCATAGGATCGATCAGGGAGCTTCTTTAACTGCTCAATACTATCCCCGCTGATGACAGATATCCGTTTCATCGCTTCGTCTGCCTCTTTCACACCCGTTTCCCATGTGCTGAGTCCTTCTCGAACAAGCAATGCCGTCATTGGATTTTTTTCAATACCGGCCACTTTTCCATTGGCTCCTGTAGCGCAGCTTGCGGTAATCGCATCAGATCCTAAGCCAAGCGTACAATCTAAAAAGGAATCGCCCGGCTTTAATTGTGCTGCTTCTATTAATGGATCTTTTTCCCCTCGCAGAACCCGCTTCACCCTAAACATCGCTGAGCTTGGATGGAAAAAGAACTTTTCACCATTTGGCTGATACCATTCAAATCGTTCTTTCCCAACAACCAGTACATTCCCCCGCTTGATCGCAAGCTGTTTGACAGATTGTTTGCGCCGCTCGATATACTCACCATGCAAGTCCTTTGCAAGGGCCTTTGCCGTTTCAATTGTTTGTTCATTTGCTCTAAAGCTTGTTGTAATGAGCATGTCGTTCCTCCATCATAATCAAGAAAAAATGCCCTGATGGATCACAGGACATTTCAACATTTGTATTAGCAATGTTTTTCAAATGCAGATAAGACGTTCTTCATAATATCTTCCATTTCATGACCTTCAATTTCGTCACGCGGGATAAAATGAACAAGTTCATTTCCTTTTAAAAGTGCCATAGATGGAGAAGATGGCTCCTCACCTTTGAAGTATTCTCTCATTTTAGCCGTTGCTTCCCGGTCCTGACCAGCAAAGACCGTCACCATTCGATCTGGTGCTTTTTCTGCTTTCATGACAGCTTGAGTAGCAGCAGGACGTGCTAAACCGGCAGCACATCCGCATACGGAATTGACGACAACAAATGTTGTTCCTTCTGCTTCCTGCATCGTTTTTTCTACTTCTTCTTCAGTCGTCAATTCTTGAAACCCTGCACTTGTCAGTTCTTGGCGCATTGGTACGACGAGCTGACGCATATATTCTTCATATGCCATTGACATAAAAAAGCCCCCTCTATAATCCTTATGTTGTGAATAAAGGATACTATAGAGAGAGCCAATTTTCAAATGTTCAATTTCACATTAAATTTTCATGATTCCGCCTGTATTGGCTGATGTCACAAGTTTTGAGTATCTGGCAAGGTAACCTGTTTTTACTTTTGGCTCAAAGCCTTTCCAGTTTGCTTTTCTTTTTTCCCATTCTTCTTCCGGGACATCTACGCTTAAAATGCGTTTTTCGATATCGACAACGACATGATCACCATTTTCAACAAAGGCAAGCGGGCCACCTTCTGCTGCCTCTGGAGAGACGTGTCCAATAGACAATCCGCGAGAAGCACCGGAGAATCGTCCGTCTGTAATTAAAGCAACCTTTGGACCAAGTCCCATTCCAACAATTTGTGAAGTTGGTGCAAGCATTTCAGGCATGCCTGGACCGCCTTTAGGTCCTTCATAACGAATAATGACAACATGTCCTGCTTCTACTTTTCGATTAATGATTCCTTCAAGTGCTTCCTCTTGGGATTCAAATACGATCGCAGGTCCTTCATGACGCGTAATGCCGTCTTGTACACCGCCTGTTTTAATGATCGCTCCATCTGGCGCAAGGTTTCCAAATAAAACGGCTAAACCGCCCTTTTCAGTAAATGGCTTGTCAATTGGATAAATGACGTTATAATCTTTTACCTCATGCCCCGCGATGTTCTCACCTAACGTTTTCGCTGTGACGGTCATGGTATCTAAATGAAGAGCCCCCTCTTTTTTGGACAATTCATTTAGTGCAGCGGTCACTCCGCCAGCTTCATGTAAATCTTCAATATAAACATCTGAAGCTGGAGCAAGTTTCGATAAATGCGGCACTCGTTCTGCGACTTCATTGATACGCTCAAGTGAATATTCAACGCCTGCTTCATTTGCAATCGCCAATGTATGAAGAACTGTATTTGTTGAACCACCAAGTGCCATATCTAAAGCAAATGCGTTATCAATCGCTTTTTCGGTGACAATATCACGTGGTTTAATGTCTTTTTTGATCAGCTCCATCAATTGTTTTGCTGATTTCTTCGCAAATTCTCTTCGTTCTGGTGAAGTCGCCAAAATGGTTCCATTTCCAGGAAGAGCAATCCCTAGCGCCTCTGCTAAACAGTTCATTGAGTTTGCTGTAAACATACCAGAGCAAGATCCGCATGTTGGACAGCCAAATTGCTCTAATTCGTTTAATTCCTCTTCATTAATTTTCCCTGATTGGTATGCGCCTACGCCTTCAAAGACAGAAGAAAGAGAAATTTTTCTGCCATCACTTGTTCTCCCAGCTTCCATCGGTCCACCACTGACAAATACAGTTGGGATATTCACACGCATAGCAGCCATCATCATACCTGGCGTGATTTTATCACAGTTCGGAATACAAACCATGCCATCAAACCAGTGTGCAGACACCACCGTCTCTACTGAATCAGCAATGATTTCACGGCTTGGCAATGAATATCTCATCCCAATATGCCCCATCGCAATACCATCATCTACCCCAATTGTATTGAATTCAAATGGAACACCGCCAGCTTCACGAATGGCTTCTTTCACAATTTTCCCGAATTCCTGAAGATGGACATGCCCTGGGACAATATCAATATAGGAATTACATACGGCAATAAACGGTTTGCCAAAATCCTCATCTTTTACCCCAGCTGCTCTTAGTAAGCTTCGGTGAGGTGCTCTGTCAATTCCTTGTTTAATCATATTACTGCGAAGTTCTGCCATCTGTTTAAAAAGCCTCCTATACTACTAGTCTTGTTGACTGTATGATTTTGAGTTCATTTTATTTTACAAATTTTCTGTTTATTTAGCCACCTATAATAGATAGTGACTGATTTCTCTGCTGAAGCAAGTGCTCAGCAAGGATTGTGTCATAAAATCTGACCTCCAATATTCTATATTGGTACTACTATATAGAGTTTTTTCTCATATTTCAACAATATTCAAAATAATTTTTCTAAAAAAATTTTTCTGCCAATAAAAAAGCCATTTTCAGAAAACAAGCTGCCTTTTATTGGCAGCCCGCTCGTCTTTCTTATGATTCTGATGCATTTTTTCTACTTTCTGTCATTTGCTTCCACACAGAGCCTTTTGCTTCTTCTCCGTGCTCAATTCGTTCGATGGCCATTTTCACTTGAAGACTCACTTCAAATTCAGGGTCCTGCTCCGCTTCTTTTAAAGCTTCTAGTGCTGTTTCGTCACCTTCTTCATAAAGGAACATGGCCGCACGCCAGCGGACAAGCTTACTTGGGTCCTTTAAGGCTTGGATCATCGCTTCAATCGCACTAGGATCACCAAGATCCGAAATACAATCTCCAGCAGTTCTTCTAACCGTCACTGTTTTATCTTCAAGCCCTTTATACAAAATAGGCAAAATGGCTGGATCTTCAATCATGCCAGCATTCACAACAGCTTGTCTGCGAATCGATGTTTTTGGATCCTCCATCGCTTTCATTAAAACAGGTATATCTTTTTTCTCTGGCTGCATTTGCTCTAAATGAGCAAAACGTTTCTTCCAATCTTCATCGCGCAGCATCTCTTCTGTCACATCATATGCTTTTCGGTTCACTTGTTTATCTACAGCCTCTTGACCTTCCTTCACTGCCTCTGTTAAACGGGATAAACGCTCGTCGTCATATGCAGCTTGCAGCTCTTCTGTGACTTCTTGACCGATATCAGCAAATTCTCCAAAACGTACGCCATGTTCTTTCCACACACGTTCAAATACAACATTATCTGAACTGCTTCTTAGCTTTAAAATCGCTGCCTGGAAACGTTCAGGCATTCCAAATCGTTCTTCTCTTTCACCGTCTGTCAGCTTCACCTGCATCGGAATCCCATTAAACATTTGAACAAACACTTTGACTTCTCCAAATGTGTCATCACCTGACTGCGATTCTCCCTGAAGCCCTTCTGTTTCTTGTCCAAAGGCTTCTCTGACTTGCTGTAAAATACCTTGCCAGTCAAATTTCGCATTACGCTCAACCGCTAAGAAATCGGCTACATGGTAAACACCTTTTACACCTTCAATGGTTAAAATGCGCTTGATCATCTCTGGCGCTTCGTCTTTTTGATCTTTTTTGTAGTTATTGCTTTTACCGCCTGCAAGCGCTTCTGTCAAAATGACTTTCATTGTATTCGGGCTTGGCGTTGGTTCTATGGCAGTTATTTTCATCTATACATCCTCCTTACACACATAAAGACCCTACTCATCTGTAAGGCCGCATTCTTCTTTCCATGTCTTAATAAATAGACACATAAACTCATGTCGCTCATGAGCCAGCTGCTTTCCAGCACGTGTGTTCATCAAGTCTTTTAATTGAAGCAGCTTTTCTTGCATATGCAAAAGTACTGTGCCTTGGTGAGCACCCTCTGTATAGTGAGGCTCCCCTTTTGCACCTGCATATGTAAACACCCTTGCAATTCCGGTTGCACCTATTGCATCCAGTCGATCTGCATCTTGAACAATGGCCCCTTCTAATGTCACTGGCTTATGTTGCATATGCCGGTGACGAAAAGACATCGTTGTAATGATATCCATGATATAGCGAATATCTCGCGTGTCCACTTCCCACAAAAGGAGCTGCTGCTTGAGATCATGCGGTGAAAGCTTCCATTCACTAGACAGCTTGTCATCAATTACATCATGGACAATCGCTGCCATTTCAATGACAAAAAGCGCCCCGCCCTCCTGTTGTGCAATATGGACGGCAAGCTGGCGAACACGATTGATATGAGCTTCATCGTGTCCAGTCGGTTCATTCTTTAGCTGTTTTGAAACAAAGGAGGCAGCTGCCTCCAATTGTTCTTGCTGCTTACTCGAATACATGCTTATTTCTCCAAAAGAGCGATAATGGAGCTTTCTAATTCTTTTGGTGGTGTTTTAGGAGAGAATCGTTCAGTCACTTCTCCGTTTTGGTCAACGATAAATTTTGTAAAATTCCATTTCACCGTTTTTGTACCAAGCACACCTTTCGCATGACTCGTTAAGTATTTGAAAAGCGGATGCGCATTGTCACCATTGACATCTACTTTTGCAAACATCGGGAAGGTCACACCATAGTTTAACGAACAGAATTCTTGAATTGCTTCTTCCCCTTCTGGCTCTTGATTCATAAATTGATTGCACGGAAATCCTAAAATTTCAAGGCCCTTTTCATGATATTGATCGTATAACTCTTGTAATTGTTTAAATTGAGGGGTCAGTCCACATTTGCTCGCTGTGTTCACGATGATCAGTACTTTCCCTTTGTAATCTGCCATTGATTTTTCCTGACCGTTAATGGTCTTGACCTGAATATCATAAATTGACATCTCATAGCCTCCTAGGATTCACTTTTTCCTATCGTAACATGCTTCTTTTAGAAAATCGCTTTTTATGCTTCCTGCTAAAAGAGTCCAGTCACACTGCCGTCTTCTAATAAATCCATCTCAAGTGCCGCAGGTTTTTTAGGGAGACCTGGCATGGTCAGGATGCTTCCCGTTAGTGCAATGATAAAACCTGCTCCTACAGATGGTTTTAACTCCCGAATCGTAACGGTGAAGCCTTTTGGTCTGCCGATTAAAGCCGGATCATCCGATAGTGAATATTGCGTTTTTGCCATACAAACCGGCAAATGGGCCCAGCCATTTTTCTCAATTGCAGCTAGCTGCTTTCTTGCTTTTGATGTAAGGTTGATGCCGTCTGCACCATAAACCACTTTGGCGACTTTTGACAACTTTTCTTCAATGGAATCTTGCTCCTCATATAAATAAGAAAAGCTGTTTTCATTCTTTTCAATGAGTGTCGTGAGCTCTTCGGCAAGTGCTACGCCGCCAGCTCCCCCTTCTTCCCATACATTGACGGCTTTGACTGGATGTCCATTCGTTTCGCACCAGTTTTCTATTGCTTGAATTTCTTCTTTTGTATCGGTAATAAAACGGTTCACTGCAACGATGTATGGTAGACCGAAGGCTTGCACTGTTTCAATATGCTTCTCTAAATTATGTATACCTTCTAATACAGCCTGTGCATTTGCTTCCTTGAGCTCTGTTTTCTGCATTCCGCCATGCATTTTTAGCGCCCTGACAGTTGCTACAATGACAACAGCGCCTGGTTTAAAATCACCGGCTCTTGTTTTGATGTGAAGAAATTTTTCCGCGCCGAGGTCTGCACCAAATCCCGCTTCTGTTACAACGTAATCTGCTAGTTTTGCCGCCATTTTTGTGGCAATTAAACTATTGCATCCATGTGCAATATTGGCAAAAGGACCACCATGAACAAGGGCTGGAGTTCCTTCAATCGTTTGAACAAGGTTTGGTTTCAGCGCATCTTTTAAAAGCAAGGTTAATACGCCTTCATATCCTAGATTTCCAACTGTGACCGGTTCACCTTCTTGATTGTAGGCAACAACAATAGAAGAAAGACGTTTTTTTAGATCGTTTAAGTCGTCTGCTAAACAGAGGATGGCCATCATTTCGGATGCAACCGTAATATCAAACCCATCTTCTCTAGGGTACCCATTTAATTGACCGCCAAGTCCTACGACCACTTGTCTTAGAGCACGATCGTTTAAATCTAACACTCGTTTCCATACAATTCGGCGTGCGTCGATCCCAAGCTCATTTCCGTGATGGATATGATTATCAATAAAAGCAGATAAAGCGTTATGTGCAGATGTAATCGCATGAAAATCCCCTGTGAAATGAAGATTGATTTCTTCCATAGGTAACACCTGTGAATATCCGCCGCCAGCTGCACCACCTTTAATACCCATTGTGGGACCTAGTGAAGGTTCACGCATGGCAATGATCGCTTTTTTCCCAATTTTCTCGAAGGCTTGACCGAGGCCAACTGTTACGGTGGACTTCCCCTCACCTGCTGGCGTTGGGTTGATCGAAGTCACAAGAATCACATTTCCTTCTTTTTGTTCCTTCAAACGGTCAAAAATAGTCAAAGATATTTTCGCTTTTGTGAAACCATAGCATTCTAATTCTTCGTCATGTATTTGTAATTTTGCTGCGATGTCTTGAATCGGTCTCAGCTTTGCCTTTTGGGCAATGTCAATATCTGATAAATGCTTTGTGATCATGATTAATGGCCTCCTTTTTTGACAGAAACAGCTTTCTTTTTTGCTCTATTTTTCATTGTAACATAATTGAAACATTGAAATATCGCCAGAAAGTTCCTATAATGAAGTGAAATTAGCTTTGGTTCAGGGGGTGGCGAGTTGCCTATTAACATACCAGTTCATCTGCCGGCAAAACAAATACTAGAGAGCGAAAACATTTTCGTCATGGATGAGACAAGGGCATTCAAACAAGATATCCGTCCTTTGAATATCGTGATCTTAAATTTAATGCCAAAAAAAATACAAACTGAAACGCAGCTGCTGAGAATGCTCGGAAATTCTCCATTGCAAGTGTATTTTACATTTTTGATTCCAAGTACACATACACCGAAGAATACATCGAGAGAGCATCTAGATGAATTTTATACGACCTTTGACTCGATTCGCCATAAAAAATTTGATGGCATGATCATTACAGGTGCACCAATTGAGCATTTAGCTTTCGAAGAAGTTTCCTATTGGAAAGAACTGCAGGACATTTTGGACTGGAGTAAAACGAATGTGACGTCTACTCTCCATATATGCTGGGGGGCACAGGCTGGTCTTTATCATCATTATGGCATTGAAAAAATCAAGCTTCCAGAGAAAAAATTCGGTGTTTTTGAGCATCTTGTCAAAGAGAAAAAAGAAAGATTAGTAAGAGGTTTCGATGAAGTATACTATGTCCCACATTCTAGGCATACAGATATTAATACAGAACAATTAAAAAACACGCCGAATCTAAAAGTATTGAGCACGTCTGAGGAAGCTGGTGTTTGTTTAATTGTTTCAGATGATGATAAACAAGTATTTTTAACTGGACATCCTGAATACGATACAGATACATTGAAGCAGGAATATGAAAGAGATTTGTTGAAACATGATACAGTCAAAAAACCCGTCCACTATTTCATCGAAGATGGAGACACATTAGTTCCAGTGAACCGCTGGAAAGCCCATGCTACTTTGCTGTTTATGAATTGGCTTAATTACTATGTTTATCAAGAAACACCATATGTGTGGGAATAAAATAGACTGTAGTCTGATGATAAATGCTTAAAATGTGTTAAAATACAAATGGCTCTGTCTTCCATTATCAATTTAGTCTGTTTGTTTTTTAAAATTAGTTTAATTCTTTCGTAACGAATGATATGCTCTCGCTGTTTATATGTTATCTTTATGTATATGTAGACCTATGAGATTTATAGTTTCGTACGAAGTTTTGTTGTTGTTGATTACATTTGAGGTGAATATTCTTGAATACCAATAAAAAAATATTAATCTTGACCGCAAATTATGGAAATGGACATATGCAGGTTGCAAAAACACTGTATGATGAATGCAAATCCCAAGGGTTTGAACATGTGATAGTTTCTAATTTGTATCAAGAATCAAATCCCATTGTGTCCGAAGTGACTCAATATTTATATTTAAAGAGCTTCTCCATTGGGAAACAATTTTATCGCTTGTTTTATTACGGTGTAGATAAAATTTACAATAAACGCAAATTTAACATTTATTTAAAGATGGGAAATAAGCGTCTTGATGAATTAATTCAATTACACAATCCGGATATCATCATCATTACATTCCCGATGATTGTTGTACCTGAATACCGAAACAAAACAGGTAAAGTCATTCCAACATTTAATGTGATGACAGACTTTTGTCTTCATAAAATTTGGGTACATGAAAACATTGACCGATACTATGTTGCAACCGATTATGTGAAACAAAAGCTAGTAGAAATCGGCACACATCCAAGCGATGTCAAGGTAACAGGCATTCCGATTAGACCACAATTTGAAGTAGACGTGCCTAAATCGATCATCTATAAAAAATATGGATTATCATCAGACAAAAAAGTCCTTCTCATTATGGCGGGTGCCCATGGTGTACTAAAAAATGTGAAGGAACTGTGTGAAGCACTACTTCTTGACAGTGAAGTACAAATTGTTGTTGTGTGCGGTAAGAATGCAGCGCTGAAGCAATCGCTTAGCGAACTTGAACAAGCACACCCAAATCAATTGAAGGCGCTTGGATATGTGGAACAAATTGATGAATTGTTCAGAGTAACGGACTGTATGATTACAAAACCGGGCGGAATTACATTAACAGAAGCAACAGCAATTGGTGTCCCAGTTATTCTTTACAAACCTGTTCCAGGACAAGAAAAAGAAAATGCTCTTTTCTTTGAAGATTACGGTGCTGCCATTGTCATCAACAGACACGAAGACATTTTAGAATCTGTCACCAACTTGTTGCAAGACGAAGAAAAATTAGAATCCATGAAACAAAACATCAAAAAATTACACTTAAAACAGTCTTCTCAAACCATTTTAGAAGATATCGTCGAACAATCAGATCTGATCATGAGCAACAAATCGTATGCTCAAGCATTATCATAAAAAGGTGTCCGTCATTGACGGACACCTTTCTTCTTTTAACCTTGATTCCCATTCGTTGTATACACTTCTTCAAACGGCTGCACGACAACAAAGCCGCTTCCGCTAAACTTCATTTGAATGGACTCTCCGCTTCCCCTGCCAATAAACGTTTTGAACGATACATCTGTCACAAATTCAGTCTGCAAATTTCCTGACCATGCGACCGTCGCATTCGGATCTGTATAAACAGAATCACCTGGCTGAACAATCAGCGTCAGCGGTTCGTAATGACTTGTGATTGCCACAAGACCTGGTCCTTCAAGTTTGACATTAAATAATCCGCCTGCAAGCATGCCAGACACCTTTTTCATTAATTTAATATCCCACCGAACAGACGGTTCAAATGCGAGCAAGTCGTTTCCATTAACGAAAATAGACTCCCCTTGAGCCAATCGAAGAATCGAAATTTTTTTCCCTTGGTCTGCTACATATAATTTCCCATCACCTGTGGCCTTCATCAAAGAAGTTCCTTCTCCTGATAACATTTTTTTGAACATCTTTGACACACCGTGTTCAAACACACCTTCACGTTCAAACTTTATTTTCCCGCGATATGAAACCATGGAGCCTGTCTTTGCCCAAATGGTATCCGTTAAATTAATTTCTAACAATCTTGGTGTTTCAAGTTCAAAGACCCCTTCCCCTTTGTCTTCTTGCTGCGTATTCTGAACAAACTCCTCAATTGTGTAACGATTCATGACGCACCTCTTTCTGTATTTTTACTATATACGGACAGGTTATACGTTAGGTTTCATGAGATTAGGACGTTTTATAGATAAATGTCATTCACTAAAAAAACAAAAAAATCAAACATTCTGCTCAAAATTTGGCTTGCCTGCTTGACGCTTTACTTTTGATGGTGTATAGTGGAACCATCATTTAACAACTTCTTAAGTCGTTAGGTGATGAAAAATTTTTTTTAGTATGCCGAAAGGTGTGCTACAGTACTAGGAGGAAAAAGCAATATGCAAAACGGTAAAGTAAAATGGTTCAATAATGAAAAAGGTTTCGGCTTCATTGAAGTTGAAGGCGGAGACGACGTATTCGTTCACTTCACAGCTATCGAAGGTGACGGTTACAAATCTCTAGAAGAAGGACAAGAAGTTTCTTTTGAAATCGTTGAAGGTAATCGTGGACCTCAAGCTGCAAACGTAACAAAAATCTAATCAACTCAATCAATGATGAAACGACAAAATAAAGAGAGGCGTATGCCTCTCTTATTTGATTTTCAGCTGAATTTCAATCGCTAAAATATTTTGCTTTAATCTTTGTTCAATTTCAGAGATATCTTTTTCGAGAAAAGGTCTTCCCTTCTTTGCTACATCTACCAGTTGCTCTAGATCACTGTACACCTCTTGAAATGTCCGATGTAATACCGTTTCAAAATCCTTATTATCCATGCCGGCCTTCCCCTTTTCCTCTATTATCCGTCACTTAGTCAAAAAGTAACTCAACCAAAACTTTCTATAGTTATATCGGCTCATTTTTCAGAATATGTTCTTTTTTTACACATTCTATTCGTTTTTTTTTCGTGAACGCGTGATACATCTAGGGGAAAACCGGAGTGTACGCTTATTTTTTGAGTAATTCATTCCCGTATTGTTTGATCTTCTCTCCTACCGTGCATTGCTGTATACAAAAGGAGTGGGCGTATTTTTTGCCAAATTCTTTACGAAAGTGCTTTTTAATCAAGCAATCTGAACAATACGTGTCTTGAAGATCTGTTAATTCTTTTACTGCTGTTTTTTTATCCACTTTATTCAGCTCCGTCTGCTTCTAATTTCAACTTACTTTCGATAGGGACGTCTGCAAGTATCTGTCTGGCAAGCTGATCTGCTTCTGCATTTTGTTTACGATCGATGACTTCATATGTTGGCGTGAGCTTCAGCTCTTTGATCGCAGCCTCAATTCGGTCGAGCCATTTGTTATGTATATCATCATAACAAGGCCATTCCCCTTTGAGCTGATTCATCACAACAAGAGAATCTCCTCTAATCGTAACAGAGTTTCTGCTGGCTCCCAGTTCTTTTAAAGCTTTTACCGCTTCAAATAAAGCCGCATACTCTGCCTCATTGTTCGTGGTGCTCTGAAAAGGCTGATTCTTCCTTAATCGGTATGCATCCTGTCCGAGCTGATAATACACGACAATTCCAAGCCCAGCATCACCTGTTTCTTTGCGAAAACTCGCATCAAAATAGACCTGAAGCTGATCGGGTTCAAGCCTAAGTTCTTCGTTTAGCTTTTCAAGTTCTTTCATCGACCACATCGCACCCTTTTCATCTTCAAATGATAGAAGTGACTGCGGTTCTTTTTTGTCTATATGTTTTGCTAAAAGCAAGGCCTCTTTGAGCTCCATCCAATCTTCTTGGAAAAAAGCAATGGACCCAATCGATTTCACTTTCATTGTATAGTGCGCTCTTAGTTTCATTGATCACATCGCCTTCCCATACTTTTAAGGTAAACGTTCGTTATGCTATAATCAAAAAGTTACATTTTACATTTAGAAAGGAAGTTCATGTCACTTGTTTAATGAAGGTATTTGGATCTTATTTGCGATCATTAATTTTATCATTGTTCTTCTATTTTATAAAGGATTTGGCAAGATGGGGCTTTTCGTATGGATTGGTTTTGCAACAGTTGCTGCCAATTTACAAGTGGTCAAAACCGTTGAATTATTTGGCTTAACAGCAACACTTGGCAACATTTTATATGGCAGTGTGTTCTTTGCAACGGACGTCCTCAATGAAAAATATGGACAAACCGAAGCGAAAAAAGCTGTCTGGATTGGCTTTGCCACCCTTTTAACATTAACTGTTGTCATGCAGGAGGCTTTGCTTTTCCATCCCGCTCCATCTGACATTTCCCAATCATCATTAGAAACGATATTTGGCTTTATGCCAAGGGTCGCTCTTGGTAGTCTTGCTGCTTATATCATCAGTCAAATGTTAGATGTTTATGTATATTCGTTTATTCGCCGGATATTTCCTTCAGATGGTGCGCTCTGGCTGCGAAATGCGGGGAGTACAATGATTAGCCAGCTACTTGATACACTCGTTTTCACAACCATTGCCTTTCTTGGGACCTACCCATTCCATATATGGATCGAAATTTTCATCACGACTTATGTGATTAAATTTATCGTCGCTGCCATTGGCACACCTTATGCCTATGCGGCGAAAAAAATGGTTCCGATTGATGAAAGGGGGAAATAAATTGCCAGCTGAAATATATATTGACGGTGCTAGTGCCGGAAACCCAGGTCCATCTGGCATCGGCATTTTCTTGAAATATGACGGAAAAGCTGAGTCTTTCTCCATTCCTCTTGGCATCATGAGCAATCATGAAGCAGAGTTTTCCGCGCTCATTGAAGGCATGAAAATTTGCGTAGAAAAAGGATTACGGACCGTTTCATTCCGCACTGATTCACAAGTAGTAGATCGTGCAGCCAATGCAGGATTTGCTAAAAATCCATCTTTTCGTCATTTTATCGAAGAAATGTTGCAGCTTCAAAGCGAATTTGATTTATTTTTCATTAAGTGGATTCCGAGCAAGGAAAATCAAGTGGCTGATCAGCTCGCTAGAAAAGCGATTCACCTTTCAAAAGGATGAATCGCTTTTCTTTTGGTTATGCTAATGTGTGAGGTGATACGAATTGGATAAAGAGAACAGAGGCCGTGTCACAAACGGAACGACTCCTCAAGGTGATGCGCAGACAAAAGATAAACAGCCAATATCGCAATTAGAAAATAAGGCGAAAAAAAGCAACACAAAGGGCTAATACATGTAGCCCTTTGTTTCTTTTCTACATAAGAACAACCTTAACTGATTCCTAATTGACTTAAGCGGTTAACCATTGGTTCGATCCCTTTAATTTGATGCAAGCGAAGCATTGTCGCTGCCCGCTCTGGGTCCATTTTTATTTTTGTTTCGTCAATCGGACAGCTGAGTGGTACATCACATTTAATTTCTGCCAGTATACGAGAAAGCTTCAGATCTTCTAATCCTGCTTGCATTTTCTTTTGCTGAGCTGCCGTTAATGCATGAACATTTTCTAACAGTCGATCAATCGTTTCATACGTTTGAATAAATTTCAATGCTGTTTTTTCGCCGATTCCTTTTACACCAGGGTAATTATCGCTAGCATCACCCATCAGCGCTTTCATATCAATCAGCGCCTTTGGAGATATGCCCATTTCCTCTTCAAAAAGGGCTTTTGTATAATGCTTATAATTCCCGATGCCTTTTTGCATTAAAGCCACGGTCACTTGTTCATTCAAGATCTGCAGCAAATCTTTATCTCCTGTTAAGACGGTCACATGTGCTTCGTTTTGATAGATTGATGCAAGCGTTCCAATACAATCATCTGCTTCAAAACCTTTCACACCAATGTTCATGATCCCCAGTTCTTCTGTCGCCTCTTTTGCTAAATCAAACTGTGGGATAAGCTCAACAGGCGCCTCGCCTCGATTGGCTTTATAATCTTGAAACAATTCGTTCCGGTATGTCTGGCTCCCCATATCCCAGCAGCATACGATATGAGTCGGTTCAAATGTTTGGACAGCTGTTAACAAATGCTTCAAATAACCATTCACTCCATTTGTCGGCACACCACGATCATTTATCATAAAATTACGATGGACAGCTGTCGCATAAAACGACCTAAAAAGAAGTGCCATTCCATCTACAAGTAAGACGTGTTTATTCATTCATCTAAACTCCCTTTTTATAAACAATACTCCTATTCTATCATAGAACATCGAAACGAACATAAAAAAGGCGCCTTCTTCTTTTGATAAAGAAGAGGCAGCCCGATTACTTTTTACCATATTGCATTTTTTTCGTTTCCGCTTCTGCGTAGGATGGCATGCCTTTTTCCTTCGGCATGCGCTCCTTCTGCTGCTTTACGTTTTGCTTTTTTGCCATGATCATTCCCCTTTCTGGTTCATTTGTTAAGATGACCAAAAATGAGAAAGTTACTCTTTAATTCTGTTTACGCTGGGTGTATTCCTCCACCATCTCAATCGTGACATGTTTACGAAGCGGAACAATTCCGCCTCGGGCAAGCTCATTCATTTTAGACGTAATGGCATTGATCTCATCTGTTGAAAATGGTTCATTGTGTTCACATTTTTTCACAGCCAATTCAATCGCCTGCTCTCTTTTTTGTTCAAGTGCAAGAAAAGATTGGATATGGGCATGTTGTTTCTGTGAATGTGCAGAAATTTCTTCGTGTACGCTCGTCATCGTCTATCAACTGCTTTCTTTTTTATATAGTCTATCATGAATCATATCGTTTTCAACTGGTTCTTCCATTCATTTGTTTGTTCATAAACTTGTTCAATGATCGCCTGTTTTTCAGCATCTGTTGTAAGGCTTGTCATAAATGTCTGTTTTTGCTCATTGAGCTGTTGGAGAGCATCTTGTTCGTACCTTTCCGTATAGGTCTTCACTAGCTTTTCATATCTGCTCAGCAACTCTTCTTTTTCGTTATCTGCCCAACGTGTTGTCATTTGATGTAGAACATCTCGAATGGCTTCAATAAACGTAGCCTTTTCATTTTGTTCAAAGAAGGCTTTCGCTGATTTTTGTTTCTTTAAAAGCGGCTCAAATGGTGTAATCTCTGCTTCAACTTCAATTTGTTTTAGCTCAGCATTTTTCTCCTCAGGGGCTGACAGGCTAAGAGAAAAGTAAGGATCTTCCGCACATGCAGCCTGCATCCCTTTTTCCCACTCCTCCTGGAAATAATGATGGATAAACGATTCCATTCGGATATCAAGTGCCTTGAGCTCCTGCACAAATTCAAATTCATACTCCTTTAACGCTTTCTCAAGTGCCTTTTTTAACTGCTGACCAAAATTCCCTTGAGATATGCCAGGATAAAAAGCCGACTTTAATAGATCATTCGCAAATAATGAAAGCCGCTGTACAATATGATAGAGCTGTTCATGCACGTCTTTTTTTACGCTTTCGGTCACAAGTTTAGACCGTTTCACATCTTGCATTTTTTCGAGAATGGCTTCATAGGATGTCTTGATGTTTTTCTTTTCAGCTTCTTTCTCATCTTCTGATTGATGCAAGGTCGCACGTAGTCTATCGACCGTTGTACATAATGTATTAGCTTCAAAATGCAAAAGTTCAATGGCATCTTTCGTTAATTCTTCCTCAATAAAATAGTCGAGCTGTTTTCTCAGTGTTGCATATTGATTATAAGATGTCGGCTCTTTCCCTTCGATCTCTTCCTTACTAGACACATGATGCAGGTTTGGATTGCGGATGCCTTCTTTTGTGAGCTCGCTTCGTACATAGTCAAATACGGTTTCAAGCTCTGCTTGATCCTTAGCCAAATCAGCCGCATTGATGATAAAGAACATTTTATCCATGCTAAAGGAATCTTTTACGAGTCCAAGCTTCCGTAAAAATGAGCGATCAGCTTTTGAGAAAGAATGCTGATAATACGTTAAATAAAGAAGGGCGTCTGCATCCTTCATATACTGGAAGGCGATTTCTGTATGACGCTTATTCATACTGCTTGCACCTGGTGTATCGACAATCGTCAGCCCTTTATCTGTCAGAGGTGTACTTAAATACACCGTCACTTCCTTCACCACACAAGAAACAGATTCTTCCGCTACATAAGGCTTTAATTCTTGAAGTGTGACATGTAAATTGGTTTGGTTGTCAATGTCATCATGAAACTTGGCATAGGCTTGTAGAAAATGTTCTACAATGATTCGGTGATCCTGTTCGAGCTGCCGTTTTTTCAGCACTCTTTCCAGCTTTGCCTTAAACGAATCTCCTTTTTCTGTTGTGATCGAAAATCCAAGAATCTGATCGAGTTCCTCTAGAATGTCCTGCTTGGTTTTAAACACCACTTTGACACTTTCATGAGGATGATCTTCCGTAGGTCGTGTCAGTTTGTTAATTGTTGCAGTTGTTGGCGTAGGAGATGATGGTAACACCTTCCGTCCAACAAGCGCATTGGCAAAAGAAGATTTTCCAGAACTAAAAGCGCCAAATAAAGCGAGTGTAAATTCTTTTGCCTGTAGCCGTTCTGTTCGTTTTTCAAAGGAATCTCTTTGAGACTTTAGAATATCTAAAGGCGATAAAATGCGGGAAAGCTCTTTAAATTGTGCAATCGATTGTGCTGTTGTTAAATGCTGTGATTGGCGGTATTGATCGCGCTTTGTCCGTTCAGCAGCTTGATCGCTCTCTTCAACATGAATTGATGCGCGATTCTTCTCCAGCTGGTCGTGCTGCATCCATTGCTTTTTCGCATAAAACCAGTCGCCTGGGATATGCTCATCCGTTCCGTTTTGCCAAATATCCCATAAATGCTGAATATCCTGTCTTATTTGTTCATTTTTTTCGTTATACTCCTCAAGGCTCTGAAGCTCTTGTTTCGCTTGCTCCCATTTTTCCTCTTGCTTCTCCTGTTCATTCTTGAGCTGGTCTTTCAAGGTTTCAATCATCTGTTCAATCAATTGAAGTGCTTGCTGTTTCGCCTGTCTTTTCAATGCTTCACCAGCATCTTTCGCATATTGAAGAACGTATTCGTTAGAAAAAGTTGCCCCTTGGTGAATGACCTTTTCAAGCAAGGATTCTTCAACAGGTGTCTCAAATGCCATGGCTTTGTCTAATAACACTTCCCCAAGCTGATGCTGTTTTATTTCTTTTTTGAGGAGCTCGGCAATGTGCCAGTCAACTTCCGCTTTCATTCTCTTTTTTACATCTGCTAAGAAATCATTTGCCCGCTTTTCCTTTTCCTGCTCGGTTTTATTTTTGGCAAAAAGTAAACCCACTTTAAAGCCAGGTGCTTTCGATTCGATATAGTCACTTGCAAGCTCTCGCATCTTAAATGGCGTGAGGTTTGCATTTTTTAAGATGTTCTCTACTTCAGAAGACACTTCATCTTCTACCTGCTTTGCACCATTTTCAATAAATCGGCGTTTCTCTTCTAGTTCTTTCACTTCATTCCTTTTTTCTTGAAGCTGCGCGTCAAGGTCCTCTTCATGCAGTTCTTCTTTTAACGAGTCTATATGTTCTTTTAAAACATGTTCGATTTTCTGCTCTGTATAGGCTCGAAGTGATGCTTTAGGCATGGTTTGTAATTCTTGTAGTTTCTTCACTAAACGGATCATTTCGTTTTTTGGGTGTGCCTCATCCGTCACGGAAGTAAAATATAGATGTTCTTCTTCAATGCCTTCTTTTAAAAGCATCTCAACGACTTGTTTTTTGTAGTTTTCAAAAGTTGTCTCTTGTTCATCATGCCGATCCACTTGATTGACGATGAAATAAAGATTGGGCACTTTCTCTTTAATCGAGCGAATGAAGCGAATGTTTTCTTCAGAATGGACATGGTTATAATGAACGACATAAAAAAGAGCATCCGCTTGATGAAGAATAGAAGCAGCGGATAAAAAGTGCGCATGATCCGTTGAATCAATTCCCGGCGTATCGATGAGTGCCACTTTTTCTTCAAGTCCACTATAATCACCGCTAATTTCCACCATCTCAATTTGTTCCCCATCTTTACAAAAACGCTGCACCGCTTTTTTATCATAAGAACCGCTCATTTTTGCAAAACGTCCATCAGACGTATGGAGCTGAACTTCACTGACCCCTTTCCTGACAACAACCAAGTTTGCACTCGTTGGAATTGGGCTTGTGGGCAGGATGTGATCATGAAGAAGATGATTCACTAGTGATGACTTACCAGCAGAATAGTGGCCGGTAAATGCGATATATACTTCTTCTTCAGCTTCCTTTTTCATAATAGATGCAAGTTTGGCTGCGCGCTCGTGATCATCCCTTTTCAGAAGGCTTTGATATAAAGCACCTGTAGTTTGAACGAGCGAATCTCGAATAGACAAGTCTTTCATGACGATAAACCCCTTTGTTTTTAGAAAAGTCAGTTATGTATGTGTACCATTTTACACAAAATAAAGAGATTTTTCTTCTGATCTGAGGAAATAAAAAAATCTGCTACCCGATCAGTCGCAATGGACTGCAATCAGGAAGCAGATTTTTTTGAAACACCTTTTAATACGAAGCCAATCAATAAGCTGTATACACAGACCGTACCGAGTAAGAAAATCATTGTCATGTGATCACCGTCCATCCTTCATGATTGAGAATGTTTATCATTAATGAAAGTGTAGCACAATTGATAATGATTTTCAATATTAATTTAGTAAATACTGATTAAGTGCTTTTTCTTCTGTTTGAATTCTGACCATCATCATCCATCCATTTAAACACGTAAACAAACTGGCAGTAATAAATGCGTTAAATAGCAGCGGAATGAACATCAGTTCAATCGCCACCACCACATAGTTAGGGTGCTTTAACCAGCGATACGGCCCCTTTTTCACAATCATCGCATTTGGAACGACTAAGATTTTTGTATTCCAAAACGTCCCAAGTGAACATAGTGCCCAGTACCGAATCACCTGGGTAGCAAGCAGAAACACAAGCAGCAATAGGAAAAAACGAGACGGTTGACGATGCAGCAACCATGTCTCTCCAATAAGCGAGAGGAAAAAAGCTGCATGCATAGCGACCATATAAGGATAATGGCTTGCACCAAATTCAATTGCTCCAATCGCCTTCACCTTCTTTTCATTTCTTTTCGCCACAAGCACTTCAATGAGGCGCTGACAAATGAAAATGCCAATCACTATCCAGAAAATCATCACGAGAGCCCCTCCCATTTCATGAGCAATAATTCTGATGAAAAGCCTGGACCAAGTGCTCCGCAAAGCCCCACCTGTCCTGCATCTAGTGACTGATGTTCAAGAAAATGCTTTATCACATATAAAACGGTGGCAGAGGACATGTTTCCATGCTTTTTCAGAACCTCTTTTGAAGAAAATAGCTGATGCTCTTGTAAAGATAGGCTTTCAAGATAGGCATCAATCACTTTTTTTCCTCCAGGGTGAGCAAGAAAAACGGATACATCCTCTGTTGAAAATCCTAGCTGATGTAAAAATTGATCCACTTGCTCTTTTAACCACCCAGAAATGATGGACGGAATGTCACGTGAGAAGATAACCCGAAATCCGTCGGCGGTAAAATCCCATCCCATCACATCCTCAGAATCTTTCATGGTCACTGACTGCGTGCCAAGCACTTTAGGTACTGTTTTTAACCGCGTATACTTAGAGGCAGCCTTTTCTCCAGTTAAAAGAACGGCCGCAGTCCCGTCACCGAACAGCGAGGTTCCAATTAAATTGCTTTTTGATTGATCTTGCGGCTGAAAAGTGAGGCTGCAAAGCTCGCAGGCAACAACGAGCACTTTCGCTTCTGGATACGCCCTGATGTATTCATAAGCTCGGGATAAGCCTGCCGCCCCGCCCCCGCATCCTAACCCCCAAATTGGCACTCGTTTCGTATAAGGAGAAAATGGAAGAACATTCATCAGCTTTGCATCAAGACTTGGCGTTGATAACCCTGTACTAGAGATGAAAAACAAAGCATCAATCTCATCAAAAGGAACTGGCTTTGTAAGAAACGCTGTTTCATGCAGACAGTGAAAAACGGCTTCTTTCGCATGAGCCAATGCTTTTTCGATATAGAGGTCGTTTTTCTCTTCAAAAGAGTGATGTTCTTGATACCAATCAATAGGCTGTACAAACTGCCTGCTCTCTATTTCGCCATTATTAAAAGCTTTTAATAGCCGATCAATATCTTTAAACGATCGTTTAAATTGAGACCTTGCAAAATGAGCAGCTGCTTGCTGATTCACATGATGTTTTGGCAGACTTGTTCCAACTGAAAGAATGTATGCCATCGGCTTCACCTCTTTTTTCGGTTAATATCCCCAATCAAAAAAAGGATATACATGCCAAAACGACACAATTCAGTCAAAATATTTTCCTCCGTCTAACTTTTTGTCTTGACGACAATTGATAAATATTGGATAATATAGGTGAAAACATGATGTAGTTTTCCTCCTTCACAGGTTCGTTCCAAGCCAAGCGAACCTGCTTTTTTTTATGCAATTTTAATAGAATTATTTAACATAGCTTTATGCAAAAAAACACCTCTCAAATGAGAAGTGCAGACCGTAGACAAACCCCACCTTTACTTCAAGTAAAAGTGCTGTATGAAAGGAATAAGCAAATGACTTTTCACGTACACCTTTTACATAGTAGCCAATCTCTGATTCAGTTGTACTGACTTTGCTTTCTTTTGTTTCTTCTTTATTTTGTACGGTAAGAGCTTTTCTCTATGTATTTCGCGATTGATAGCCTCTATCTCCAATATCCACATGAGCATCCTTTTTTTCAATGAAATCGGCATTTTACAACACTTTCATACGGAATCTCCTTTCACTTCGCATTAATGGTTAAATCTGTTGCTATCTTAGCGTATAAATACCAACTTTTCGATCACTATTCAGAATTATTTCATTTAAACATGAATGGATCACCTTTTTTTCTGATCAACACAAATAAATAACCATAAAATACTAATTTATTTGATGATTATATATGAAAAGGGGTTTTTTTCCTGTATACTTAATCAATATGAACACCATGAAAAACAGTGAAAAAAGACAGAATCTACTACATGATTCGGCACAAAATTTAATTGACTGGAGTGATTGTCATGAAAAAGGTGTCCAAAAAACAGACACCCTACAACACGATATTTCTCTCGAAGATAATTGGTTTAGTGCTTCTTACACTGTTTCTCGTTTTTATCTGGGATATGTCTAAACCCCATTTGCAGGCGACAAATGGGCAAGCAAAAATTGTTACTAGCAGTGACTTCCGAGACACAAGTATCAGTCTGAAAGCAAAAGATCATTCTACAAGAACATTGGATCAACAATTTAAGACCAATCCAAACCAACAGGCAACGAATAAAACGGTCTTTTTAACATTTGATGATGGCCCTTCTGCTACATCAAATCAGCTGTTAAATGTCTTAAAAGCACATCAAGTGAAGGCGACATTCTTCATGCTTGGACCGCAAATCCAAGCTCACCAAGCAGCGGTGAAAAGACTTTATCAAGAAGGACATCAATTAGGGCTTCATGGCATGACGCATGATATAAACCGCTTTTATCAGAACAGTGAGTCTCCCGCAAATGAAATGAGAGAAGCTCAGCTCATTCTTGCTTCTGTTACAGGCGTTTACACCCGTCTTGTGAGAACACCTTATGGCAGTGTTCCAAATTTAACATATGATCAAAAAGTACGTTTAAACCAAAATGGCTTTATTTACTGGGATTGGACGATTGATAGCCTTGACTGGAGATATAAAAATTCACAATATGTTCCAGAGGTATTGAATCAACTGCAAATGTTTGAGAAAAATAAACCATGGGAACCAAAAGTTATTTTAATGCATGATCAACCCTCTACCACGAACTATTTAGATAGCCTGATTACACAACTAAAAGCAAGGGGCTATACATTTGCAGTCATTAACGAAACAATGCCGCCGGTACAACATTAATAGCACTAATCACAACAAGCCCGTATCCAAAGGATGCGGGCTTTCACCTCTCCAAGAGAAGTGTTTACATAACAGATTGCTTAGGTTCTTCCATTAGCTCCTGCTCTGTTTCTTTTTTAAAAGGAATCATGTGATAAATAATATGAAGCAAAATAGCGGTAAAGCTTCCGGCGACAATTCCGTTACTTGTTAACAATTTAATCGATTCTGGCAAATACTCAAACATTTGCGGCACAACCGTTACTCCGAGCCCGATGCCAACTGAGCATGCGACAATGAGTAAGTTTTCCTGTTTGGCAAAATCGACGCGTGAGAGCATTTTAATCCCGTACGCAATGACCATGCCAAACATGGCGACCATTGCACCGCCTAGAACGGATTTAGGAATAATCGTTGTAAATGCCGCGATTTTAGGAAAAAGGCCAAATACCATTAATAATACCCCTGTCACCACAATGACCTGATTTTTCTTCACACCTGTTAATTGGATCAATCCAACGTTTTGGGAGTAGGCTGTGTATGGAAAAGCGTTGAAGATACCGCCTAATAAGACGGCAATTCCCTCTGCACGATATCCCTTTGCTAAATCCTTCTCTTTTAATGAACGATTCGTTAAATCTCCGAGCGCAAAGTATACACCCGTTGATTCGACTAATGACACAATGGCAACTAATGTCATCGTCATGATTGGTGCAAACTCAAAAGTAGGCAACCCAAAGTAAAAAGGCTCAATGATGCGGAAAACTTGTGCATTCGCCACTTCTGCCGTCTCCACCTTCCCTAAGAAAGCAGCAACTGCTGTCCCAAGTAGAATGCCGATTAAGATGGCAATGGCTTTCATGAATCCCTTTGTAAATCGATAGAGAAGGACAATAATAAACAACACTAGAAAAGCAAGTCCAAGATTCTCAAAAGAACCATAGTCTGCACTTCCTTCACCACCTGCCATATTGTTCATGGCTACCGGAATTAAGGTAATTCCAATGATCGTGACGACGGAACCTGTGACAACGGGCGGGAAGAATTTCACAAGCTTCCCAAAGAAAAATGAAAGAGCAATGACAATACACCCTGCGGCGATAATACTTCCATATATAGATGAAATTCCATATTTAGAGCCAATCGCAATCATAGGAGATACCGCAGTAAATGTACAGCCTAGTACAACAGGCAAACCGATGCCAAAAAAGCGGTTTTTCCATACTTGAAGCAGTGTGGCGGCACCGCACATGAAAATATCTGCCGAAATTAAGTACGTCAGCTGGGCTGGCGTGAGCCCAAGCGCATCTCCAACAATGAGCGGGACAAGAACCGCACCTGCATACATTGCCAGTACATGCTGTATCCCTAGCGAAAGGGTTTTGGCTTTTTTAGTGGCACTCATGATTGTACCTCGCGTACAAACGTGACTTTTCCTTCCTCAAGCGATTCGATACGTGCGAGTGACTCGACTCTATAGCCCATTTGCACAAGCTCTTTTCTTCCAGGCTGGAATGATTTCTCGATAACAATTCCAAAACCAGCTACTTTTGCTTTCGCTTGCTTTGCGATTGCAGCTAGTCCCTTAGCGGCTTCTCCATTTGCTAAAAAGTCGTCGATGATTAACACACAATCATCCTCACTAAGGTGCGTGTTAGAAACAGCGATCGTACTTTCTACTTTTTTGGTAAAAGAATACACACTTGCTGTCAAAAGGTTATCCGTTAAAGTCAGTGATTGCCGCTTTCGGGCAAAAACAACTGGCACATGAAGGGCAAGTCCAGCCATGACAGCAGGTGCAATACCAGAAGATTCGATTGTGATAATTTTAGTAATTCCATCATGCTTAAATAATCTAGCAAACTCTTGACCGATCTCATGCATTAACACAGGGTCAATTTGATGATTTAAAAAAGCATCTACCTTTAGCACTTGATTTGACAGAACGATTCCTTCGTTCTCGATCTTTTGACGTAACAATTCCATCATTCTTCCTCCCAGCATATTAGCAACTTTCATTTTTTTGCATAAAAAAAGCATTGCTGTCCATTAAGGAGCAAGCAATGCGAAAACGATCCACGGGATCTTCAGCTCATACAAAAGCTGTTTCATTTTGCTCACTCATAGTCGGACGGTATCGGTGTCCGGTAGAAACTTGCGTGCCTTCATCACGCGATTATATGAGTGTTTCATAGTGTTCAAATTATAACAAGATTTCAGACGCTTGGAAAGCACTTTTCTAGAAAAATACCGAACTTAAATAATCATTAAGCTTTAAACGTTCGTTTTTAGAATATTCAACCAGCAAAAAAGCACCCTTCTGATTAAAGGGTGCCTCAGATTGTTGACAAAGAGCTAAAATGAACTTTACTTTAGCCCTTTGTCTTCTTTTCAGCGTGATAGAAAACCTTTGCAGTCTAGGAAGGGCGAGCACCGGAGCAGAGCGAATTTAACACTCGTGAGCACCGGCGCGCAGACCCTGACAACGAATGCGAGGGTTTGTCTACACGCTGAAGCACCCTTCTGATCAAAGGGTGCCTTTCATTTATGATAAATATAGTTTCGTGTACTTATCTGTTAAATAATCAATTAAGTATTGAACATTTAATTCTTCACCAGTTGCGTCTTGAATGATTTCAGATGGCTTTTTCCGTTTTCCATGCTTGTGGACATGTTCCGTTAGCCATTCTTTTATCGGTGCAAAAGACCCATTTTGAATCAGTTCATCAAAATTCGGTAAATCTTTGATCATTTGCTGCTTTAATTGCGCCGCATACATATAACCAAGTGCATATGAAGGGAAATAACCAAAACTACCATCAGACCAGTGAACATCCTGCAAAATACCAAGCGCATCGTTAGGCGGCGTAATGCCAAGATATGCTTTATATTTTTCATTCCATAACGCTGGCAGATCTTCAACTGCTACTTCTTCATTGAAAATGGCTTTTTCAATTTCATAGCGAATAATAATGTGAAGTGGATACGTGAGTTCATCTGCTTCAATTCGAATGTAAGTCGGCTTCGATTCATTCACCGCATGCACAAATTCTTCTAAAGTGACATCTTTAAATTGTTCAGGAGATGCTTCTTGCAGTTTTTGATAATACGTTTTCCAGAAATCTTCATGTCTGCCGATAAAGTTCTCAAAGAAAAGAGACTGTGATTCATGAATACCCATTGATGTCCCGTCACATAAGAGCGTTCCGCTCAGTGCCTCATCAATATTTTGTTCATAAATGGCATGGCCGCATTCGTGAATGGTGCCAAAGATCGCCATGCGAAAATCGTGCTCATCATAACGCGTCGTCACACGTACATCCCCTCTGCTTAATGTCACAGCAAATGGATGAACCGTTGTATCAAGTCGTCCTGCGTCAAAGTCATACCCTAACTCTTTTAAGAAAAAGAGACTCAGCTCTTTTTGTTTGTCGATCGGGAAGCTTTTCGATAAAAACGAAGTATCCGGTTTATTTGGCGAAGCTTCAATTTTTTTCACGAGAGGAACGATGGCATCTCGAAGTGCACCGAATTTTTGATCGAGTTGTTCAACCGTCATATCCGGCTCATAATTATTGAGCAGCACATCATATGGTGTTTTTTTCACGCCCCAGTACTGAATGAAACGCTTGTTAAAATCAATCAGCTGTTTTAAATAGGGTGCAAAGAGTGAAAAATCTGATTTCTCCCTTGCTTCTACCCAAACATGTTCTGCTTTTGATTGAAGAATGGAGTATTCTTTAAATTCTTCTTTTGGAATTTTACTGTTTTCATCATATTCTTTTTGCGATAATTCGAGTGCCTTCTGCGTGTCTTTTGACAGCTTTTCTTTCTCTTTATTTAATGCATCAAGAAGATCTCTCATTTCATCAGAAGTCTTCATATTAAAGATATCGCTGGATAATTGACCGATGGTTTCTGCTCTGAAATCAGCGCTTTTTTTAGGCGCTTGTGTTCGAGAGTCCCAATAAAGTAAATGAAGCGCCTCTGTATAATGGGCGATTTTTCCTAGTAATTGATAAAACGCTTTCTCTTTTGATTCAAGACTCATGCGTTCGTTCCCCCAATCAATAAAATATGTATGTACGTTTCAAGGCTACTTCAATAAATGTTCTTTTGTCAATGAAAAAGGAGGATACGCTGATCGTATCCTCCTCTTATTGAATGGTTTTCTATCATTAAGAGATCACTGGCTTTACTGGAAGAACGGATTCAATTTTACTTTGCAGCTCAATATCTTTCTGACTGCCAAAGTAAATATGAATGCTGCCAGCATCTCGGCTTGTCCGAATCAGTCTCCCAATGCCCTGCCTTAGACGAAGCAGCATGTACGGAAGGTCTACTTCAGTAAATGCATCTTTCGCTTCATTCCGTTTTGCTTCAAATACTGGGTCATGCGGTGGATATGGAAGTCCCCAAATGACCACATTTGTTAGAGACTGTCCTGGAATATCCAGCCCTTCCCACAAGTGAACGGAACATAACACAGATGTTTCATCCGCTTGGAACTTTTGAACAATGGTACTGATCTCCTCGTCTCCTTCAAAATACACATGGAAAGGCAGTGATTCATTTGATGCATCGAGCTGCTTTCTAAATACATGCAGTTCATCAAATGAAGGGAATAAAATAAGAGATCGACCGCCATTTTCTTTTACCTGAGATAGCACGTGCTGACCTTTTACAGCTGACTCTGTCATTGGCTGCTGAATTCCATGGAAATACATTTGCATTTGCTCCTCATAATCATACGGCGAAGCCACACTCATGGATAAATAATCTTTGATCCCAAGGCTTTCAGCTAAATAATCAAATGATTGATTTTCAGACAACGTAGCAGATGAGAAAATATAAGGGATTTTTTGCGAAAATACCTTTTCACCGAGAACTTCTGCTACCGTTTTTGGCATGACGACAAAGGTGGTATCTAATTCCTGCTTCTCCAGCCAGCTAATGGCATTTTTCTGATAAAGCGACAGAGAATACGCCATCTGCTCAATGTACTCTTCCACAACAGACAATTCGTATTGATCAATTGTGTACATCTCTGATTCAAATACGAGCGCTTCTCCAATCTTCTCAAGCAAATCACATAATTCACTTGCTGAACGCTTTACCTCATCTACACGACCAATTTCAAGACGGTGTGATCCTTTGATTTCTTTGGCATTCGTTTTTAAGAGATAAAAGAACTGATCGTTTGTTGCAAGTGCATCTTCAACAAGCTCTGCAAACTCTTCACGAATATCATTTTGCAAAAGACGCTCCAAAAACGTCTCAAGTGTTGATTGCTTCACTCGGTATGTTAGCGCTTTTTGTGCTGCAAACTCAAGAAGATGTCCTTCATCAAATACAACAGAGCTATGCTCAGGAAGGAGCGGCAGCTGTCCTTCACGTTTACGTGACTCCTTTGTCCATACATGCTCCATGTAAAAGTCATGAGAACAAATGATGAGGTCTGTTGCTTTTCGGTAATGGTCTCTTGATAAATTCAAGCCACAGCGGTGCCGCATGTCGCACGTTAAGCAGTCCTGAAAAGAGTCATAACCAATTCTTGACCACTCATCATTTGTTAATTCTGGATACTCTTTTCGATCACCATACGGATAAAATGTCTGCATCCCATGAGATTCATGAACAAATGAAGGAAGCGATTCATAAATGTCGAGCCACTTCTCATCATCTTCACGTTGCATCGTTTTCTCTAGTTTCTTTAAGCATAAATATTGATCATGCGATTTACTTAATCTCGCATCTATTTGAATATCAAGGTGATTGGCAATTTTATAGATATCACCTTCTTGTTTGACCAGCTGTTCAATTAACGTTTCGTCTGCACATGCAATGATCGCAGGTTTCCCTGTATATCTTGCATATGTGACCGCAAATAAAAGATAAACGATTGTTTTGCCTGTGCCTACCCCAGCTTCGGCAAACATCACACTTTTTTCTTTAAAGGCTCTTTCTAACTGAAAAGCCATAAATATTTGTTCATCTCGAAGATCAAAGCCCTTTTCTGGCAAAATGTCATAAAACACATCACCAATCCAGTTGCCCAGTTCTTCGTAAAAATTATGTTCTTTTGTTAATGAAAAAGGCAAACGAGATGCTGTCACCTGCTTCAACCCCCAACTTTTGAATCATTCAGACATTCAATAGTAACATTTATGCTGGGGTATGACAATCTTTTTTTAAGAGCGCAGGCGATGCTGGTAGCTTTCCTTCATTAAAAATGCGTGCTCTGAATGGTCTATGTAGTTTTGAGCCATTGCTAAGTTCTCGATGGCTGCCGTAAGTTTAGCAGATTGTCCCGTTTCAATCCCTTCTATTTCTCGGGCTGTTGAAGCGAGTGCTTTTTGAATTAACTGAAATTGATCATAATGAATCATGAAGACACCTCTTTTTTTAAAATCAAGTTCAGTTTATTCCGTCCCGTCAAGACTTATACCTTTTTAGCATAAAAAATCCACACCTTCTCGTGGTGTGGACATTTGTTACGATTCAGTTGTTTGCTTTCTAGGCCGGCGTTTTCCCCAGTATTGATAATAGTCTGTTTTAATAAATCCATTAAACAGTTTTCTCTTTTTCGTCGCTTTTCTTCCGAAACACTCTTCGAATTTTTCATGTGACGTTAAAATGTAAATGGACCACGTATCTAGATTTTTCAATGCTTCGCCCATGCCTTGATACATTTTTTCCACAGCTGGCTTATCGCTGAGACGTTCACCGTAAGGCGGATTTCCGACAATCACACCATACTCATCTTTTGTTTGAAAGTCCTTCACTTGCATTTGCTTAAATTGAATCAGTTCACTAAGTCCAGCTTCTTCTGCGTTCAGTTTCGCAATCTCTACCATACGATGATCGATATCGCTCGCGATAATGTGAAGCGGCTGATCATAGTTCGCCTTTTCTTCTACTTCAAGACGTGCTTTGTTCCAAACGTCCTCACCGATCCATTCCCATGATTCAGATGCGAACTCACGGTTAAATCCAGGGGCAATGTTTTGTCCAATCATCGCTGCTTCAATAGCAATTGTTCCTGATCCGCAAAAAGGATCGACAAACGGACGGTCAGGTGTCCAGTTCGTTAATAAGACAAGCGCCGCTGCAAGGGTTTCTTTAATCGGCGCGCCCCCTTGATCTGCACGGTATCCACGTTTATGAAGACCCACACCAGACGTATCAAGCGTCAGCAATACTTTATCTTTTAAAAGCGCTACCTCGATTTTGTATTCAGGGCCTGTCTCTTCTAGCCATTCAGACTGTATGTTGTAAGACGATCTAAGTTTTTGCGCGATAGCCTTTTTGACGATGCGCTGACAATCCGGCACACTGGCAAGCTGAGATTTAACAGATTTACCAATGACGGGAAATGTGCTATTTTTCGGTAAAAATGTGGCCCAGTCAATGGCTTTAGTCTGTTCAAAAAGCTCATCAAATGTTCTAGCCGAAAATTCAGCAACTTGGACCTTGATCCGGTCTGCTGTACGCAGCCATAGATTCGCACGGCAAATGGCAAGTGCATCTCCTTGAAAAATAACTTTTCCGTTATCTACGGTGCACTCATACCCGAGGTCTCTTACTTCTTTTGCAACAATCGCTTCAATTCCCATTGGCGCTGTTGCGATGAGTGTATAGGTTTTCATTTGTTTATCACCTGTTTTCTCGTTCTTTTCTTAATCAAGATAAAAGCTCTCCATATGTAGAAATAGGAGAGCTTTGATTTCATCATGTTTATGATAACGGATATAACGTTCTGTAAGCCATGTTTTGTTCCATCGTACTGCAAACGGCAAAAGCCTCGTACTCAGGTGGTAATCATCTATCTACAGAATTCTCTGTCCTTCTCTCCGTTTGGTTCCTTTGAGAAAGTTCCCCTACCAAGTTTGGGTTTCTCGCTCGAGGGGTTTACCGCGTTCCACTCTCACCATTTCTAGTGAGACTTCGTCACTGTGGCACTTTCAAGGATACTTTGCCATATCCTAAAAGGACGTAGGCATTTTTCCTGCCGTCAGCCTTTCCCAGGCTGCCCTGGCTTATTTTTTCGCCAGGCACGAACACTACGGGCATCTCAGCACCGTGCGAGCATGGACTTTCCTCTGCAATGTCAAAGCATTACAGCGATTACCCGAACGTTAATCAACATGCGTTATTATAAACGACAATGTCATCTGACACAAGCTTTTTTGGTATTACTCAATCATAAAGTTTGCTGCCGAAAACGTGTTTCTCAAGATTAGATAGTCTTTTTAAAATATCAAAGTTTGTTGTATTGGACTGTGCAGGCTGTCTTTTCCCTTGCTCAACCGCTTCTTCAAGCTGTTTTGACAAGTGAAGGTTTTCTTGTTGGAGTTTTTCAATTTCTTGATGGAATGTCTCATAGTCTTTAATGACCATATCTAGAAATTTATCGACTTCTTCTTGTTTATACCCTCGGACACCTGTTTTAAATTCTTTTTCTAAAATTTCTTTCGCAGAAAGCTTTACTTTATCAGCAAGCATCTTTTTCACCTCATATCGTGAATTCATAGTATATTTTTTCAGAAATACGTGACGTTGTCAAATTTTCTCTTGCTTTTAGTCAAAAAACGGATCTTCCGCCTCAACCTGTGCTCTTAAATCATCCATTGTGATATACATAATTGGGTAATCGGTATAGGTTTCAGCTTCTTTGATCATATATTTTGGCGAGCCTTCGTGCTCGGGATCATATAAGACGAGAAGGCCGTCCGTTTTTTCAATAAAAAAGCGGTTCTTTTGTTTAAATTGTGCCGGACTTTCATACGGTCTATGCGTGACACTTTCTACAAAATCAGCTTGTGCAAGAACGCCTTCATACAGCTCTTTATTTTGTTCATTCCAGCGCTCTTCCTGTTCATAAAATGGTGTAATGACAGCAAGTTTTAAATCTGGAAACTCCTCTTGAAGCTCAAAGACCACTTCAGCTGTCCATATTTCTGCCCCTAACTGACCTGAAATGAGCACCCATTCCAGCCCGTCTTCAATGAGTGCCGTCAGCCTTTTCCGAAGTTCCGCTTTTATGTATTGAAGTGCAGGCTCGTCTTGTTTGAAGATCCCAAGCTCAAATGGCTTGTACCCTGTGACAGCAATAATTTTCATTTTTTCACCTGCTTTTAAAAAAAGGGACTTATAAAAGTCCCATTTCACTTTATCTGTTACAGCAAGGTCCACCGCAGTTAAAGTGTTGATGTGTTGCCGGGTCCACCTGAGAAAACGTATGCGGGAAGTAGTGAACATGTTGGAAATTTTGGTGATGAACATTTGTTACATGCTGCGGGTGGATGTGCGGCACAATTGTAGTTGACTCACTGTGCGTACAGCAGTGATTCGTTGGATGTACAATTGGCTGTGTAACATTTGGATTGCAATGATGATGATGGTACATGTAGCATTCCCCTCTCCTTGATTTTCTTACATTAACAATGTATGAATCAAGAGGTGTACATGTACTAATGCATTAACCTATTTTAAAAGTTTGCAAGAAAAACATCTTTATAGTTTGAAAACACAAACGCGACCAATATGACAACAAGAAAAAACAAGTAGAAAAGACCCTTATACATGCTCTACGCTCCTCATTCAATATCTAACGTTATTTTACAGGATTCGTGACTTTTCTACAATAAAAGTGCTAAACAATTTTTATTTTCGGCCGAGAGCCGAACGTTGTCATTTTTTGCGCTTTCCCAGGCAATAATTTCATTGCCCAGCTTTTCTTAAGAGCCGCTTTTCTCGCTTGTCAAGTTCCACAATGTCTCGTTCACTTAAAGACGATCGTGATAACAATGTTTGGGTAATGGAAAGGGCTGCTTTTGGATCTTTTTGACGGTGTTCTTCATACTTTGCAAGCTCTACACCCGCTTTTAATCCTAAATGAACATCACTTGATTCAAATAGACGTCTCCATATGCATGCCGCTTCATCCCATTGTTTTAATCGCTTGTACTGTAACGATAGATCATAAGCTGCTTGATCCGCATGCTCAAACGCTGCTCCCGTTAATTCTTGCAGGTGCTTTGTTGCTTCCTGCACATCACGGTGAGCAAGATGCCACTTAGCTAATGCATATTTCTCATCGTCTTCCTTCACCGCATCTTTGGATAAGATTTTTTTAGACAAATGAATGTAGAGACTGATTAACGATAAGACATCAAGTTCATTGTGAGTCAAAATTCCTTCAATCAGTTTCGGGTTCTGTTCCTTTAAAAAGTGAAAATAGATCATTGGTGCGAGGAACCCCGGTGTATCTCCCTCTCGATTGACGTGCAGTTCCTCTTTTTCTACAACCGAAAGAGCCATACGCTCATATTTATGTTTCCACAATCTCCTTGACCCATGCAGAAGGTCAAAATGACCAAATTCAGGTAAAGCAGGTATTTGATCGCGTAATAATGTATGCCTCGTTTTGACTTGAGGCCAGTCAAATGATTTTCCATTATATGTCACGAGTGATTCGACATCCACCTCACCAAGAAAGCTTTTGTAAAGTGCCGCTTCATTTCCTGGATTCGTGAGCAGATGTTGTTTTACCACCACTTTATCTGAATAAACTCTCGCATGCCCAAGTAGAAAAATCATATTTCCCGTTCCGCCAGATAGTCCTGTTGTTTCTGTATCGAAGAAAAATAGCTCGTGAGGCTTGTAGCCTTTTGCAGAAAGAGAATGCTGAATCTCACTTTTGTTCCATGCACTCACCATCTCCGGCAGTTCTGCAAATGAATATCGCCCATGCTGATGGTCAAGTGGATAGGTCACTTCCCGAATGAGGCAGAAAGAGTCTTCAAAGTAGTAAGGAGTTGCACTTAATTCCCCCCACTCTTTTAGAAATGGTATGGTTTCAGCCGTCACAGTGTGCGTTTTTCCCTCTTTTACTGCCCCACGCTTTTCATCTGACTGATTGTGCGACAGGTGTTTTTTCATTCTGTTTAATTTTCCTTTTAATGACATAAGTAAGTCTATTCCCCCTTCCCTTAAAATCCTGCCATCAATTGAATGATACTGCTTTTTCCATCGATCTCTTTCATTTCCATGCCAATACAAGATGGACAGCCGTTTTCGCAGCTGCATCGCTCAATCAGCTGAGTGGCTGCACGAGCAATTTCATCAAAGCGAGCATGGACCTCTTTACTTAAACCGATTCCACCTGGGTAATGATCATATAAAAATACGGTCGGTTTCCCGGTATGGGCTGCCTTTATTTGAGAAATGACATGAATGTCTGAACGGTCACACATGACAAACGCCGGAACAATATGCTGAAGAACATTGGCAATACCGAGCAAGAGCTGTTCAAGTGTTTTTTCTTCAAATGTCCGCTCTGCTTCATGTAATTCAAACCAAGCAGCACTCGTATGAATCTCTTCTTCAGGTAAGTGAATCGGGCCGGAACCGATATTTTCCCCGGTTGATAATCGAATTTTTTTGAAAATAGTCGGCATTGCATTGACGGTCACATCACCGTAGTGAACAGATACCGCCTCTTTTTCTGTTGTTTGATCAATTTCAAGCACCTTGAGCTGAACTGCTAAATTCGCATCTGTATAATATTCTACATCGACTTGTTTCACATAAGCCTTAAGATGCTCATAATCTAGCTTTTCCACTTGATACTGAACCCCTTCATGTAAATAAATCGCTTCATCATGAAGTAAAGTCATCGCACTGAATCGATCCATCTCCCCAATAATTCGAACGTTCGCTACATCGGATTGATCGACAATGACGACATTTTCCTGACTTGCAGATCTCAGACTGATGCCATGAGCCGGGAACGATTGATCTGACCAATAATAACGGTTCCCGCTGAAATGAAGAACCCCTTCTTCATGTAAGTATTGCAAGATTTCTTCTACTTCCATACCGCCAAACTGTTCATCTTCTCGAAACGGTAGCTCGTAGGACGCACATTTTAGATGATCGACTAGGATGATAAGGTTCTCAGGATTGATTCTTGCCGATTCAGGTGGTCTGTTAAAGAAGTATTCAGGGTGTCTGACAATATATTGGTCAAGTGGCGATGAGCTTGCGACCATGATAATGAGTGCTTCCTCATGACGCCTTCCAGCTCGTCCTGCCTGCTGCCACGTACTCGCTACACTGCCAGGATATCCGGTCATGATACAGACTTTTAGCTGTCCAATATCTACTCCTAATTCTAGTGCGTTTGTGCTGACAACACCGAGAATGTCTCCTTCCCTTAAGCCTTTTTCAATCATGCGCCGCTCTTTCGGCAAATAGCCCCCGCGATAACCACGGATCGATTTAGGACCAATTTCTTTTTTCACTAGTTCTTGAATATGACTTAGGATAACTTCAACTCTTACCCTACTTCTTGCAAAAACAATCGTTTGAATTTTTTCTTTTAAAAATGTTTTAGCGAGCTGATTCACAACAGTGGCCGCACTTTGTCTAATATTTAAAGGCTTATTGACGACTGGCGGGTTGTAAAAGACAAAATTCTTTTTACCGCTAGGTGCTCCGTTTCGTTCAATGAGATGCACCTTGCTTCCGGTCAGCTGCTCTGCAAGCTCTTTCGGATTCGCAATGGTCGCTGATGTACAAATAAAGGTCGGGTCACTTCCGTAAAATGCACAAATTCGCTTTAGTCTTCGAATGACATTGGCGACATGACTGCCAAACACGCCTCGGTATGTATGAAGTTCATCAATGACAATATACTTTAAGTTCTCAAATAAACTGACCCATTTCGTATGATGAGGCAAAATCGCTGAGTGCAGCATATCTGGATTTGTGATGACAATATGTCCTGCCTGTCTGACGCGCTGGCGAATCGCTGGGGAGGTGTCCCCGTCATAGGTTTCACTGTGAATTGGAACATCCATCTCATGAATGATTTCGTTTAATTCACTTTTTTGATCTTGCGCAAGTGCTTTTGTTGGAAATAAATAGAGGGAGCGGCTTGTCTGATCTTCTGCGATCGACTGAAGAACTGGCAGATTGTAGCAAAGCGTTTTACCTGAAGCTGTAGGTGTCACAGTCACCACATTCTCACCATCCATCACACGTTCAAAGGCTTCCTTTTGATGAATGTACAGTTCGCTCACACCTCTTTTTTCAAGCGCCACTTTGAGCCTGTCATTTACTCTTTCAGGAATTGGAGAAGTCAGTGCAGGCTTCGCTTCAATTTCATGCCAATGCTCGATCTGTTCATCTTTTTTTAAATCTTCTATGAGTTCGTTCATTGTTTTCTTCTTCATCTGGTATCCACCTCTCATTCTAGTGTACCGAATATTTGTTTGCATGACTAGGCGGCAATTTTTTGATGCACCGCTTGTGAGCAAATATTTTGATGTGTTGTAACAATATCTATTACACTTCTATAGTGAAATGATTTTATCAAGGAAGAAGATGATCAGATTGAAAAACGAATTTAAGCCTTTATTTGAACCTTTTACATTCCCAGGGGGTGCCTCTATTGATGGCCGTTTAGTCGTTGCACCAATGACACACTTCGGTTCTCATGAGGATGGCACGATCTCAAAGGAAGAAATTGATTTTATTACCGCTAGATCAAGCGAAATGGGCATGGTCATCACCGCATGTGCAAACGTGACGCCAGATGGTAAGGCGTTTGAAGGACAGCCTTCTATTGCAAGGGATGAAGATATACCTGGCCTTCAAAAGCTTGCTTCTGCGATTCAAGCGAAAGGAACAAAAGCCATTATGCAAATTCATCATGGCGGCTCTCAGGCTCTCCCTCATTTAGTCCCAAACGGTGATGTCGTTGCACCAAGTGATGTATTTAAAGATGGAAAACAAATTGCGAGAGCTTTGACAGAAGAAGAAATACCTCACATCATCGACTCATTTAAAGAAGCAGCAAGGCGCGCAATCCAAGCAGGATTTGATGGGATCGAAATCCATGGAGCGAACGGATATTTATTACAGCAATTCTACTCCCCACATAGTAATCAGCGTACAGATCAATGGGGCGGAAGCGAAGAAAAACGTCTCGCATTTCCAATTGCAGTTGTAGATGCGGTGAAAGAAGCAATCAAAGAGCATGTAACAAAACCATTTATCTTTGGGTATCGATTATCACCTGAAGAACCAGAAACACCTGGTTTAACCATGACAGAAACATTTACTTTAGTGGACGTACTTAAGACGAAAAACCTTGATTACTTGCATATTTCTTTAATGGAGATTGACGCTAAGGCAAGACGTGGTGCTGATACAAGTAAGACGCGGATGGAGTTATTAAAAGAGCGCTGTGGTGACACGCTTCCACTCATCGGCGTCGGTAGCGTCATTACAGCTGAGGATGCACTGAATGCATACAATCAAGGGATTCCACTCATCGCTGTTGCAAGAGAAGTCATTGTTGATCCCGATTGGGCAGTAAAGATTAAAGAAGGCAGAGAAAACGAGATTGAAACCGTCATTAAACGCAGTCAAAAAGACAAGTACATGATTCCAGAGGGTTTATGGACTGTCATGGAAGCAAGTAAAGGCTGGGTTCCAATGGAGGATTAATGTCCTCAATAAAAAAACTACCCTATCAACTCAGGGTAGTTTTTTTGGATTATTTCATTTTCACTGTAAAAAGCTTGGACGTCTGCTTTTCTACAGAGCCCTTAGGTTCTTTGTCAAGATGTTCTACTAAATCACCATTCATGATGACAATTGGTGTCACTGTGCTTGCCGCTTTTTCTTCAATCAGCGCTAAATCACATGTAATGAGAGGATCACCTGCTTTCACTTTATCCCCTTCTTTTATGTGTGCTTCAAAGCCTTCACCATTTAATCCAACCGTTTCAAGTCCGATATGAATCAGAAGCTCAAGCCCCGAGAGTGTTCGAATCCCAATTGCATGTTTTGTATGGAAGAGTTGAATAATTTCACCATCTACTGGCGACACAATGGTTCCGTTTTTTGGTTTTACAGCTACGCCGTCTCCCATCATCTTTTGAGAAAAAACGGGATCTGGTACATCGGTCATATCCATTAACTCACCATCAACTGGAGAATAAATGACTTCTTCCTTTACATCATCTTGGTTTTTTCCGAAACCGAATAATTTTTTCAGCAATGTTCATTTGCTCCCTTCAAGCTTTGCTTCTAGATCTATTCAGCGTATAAACCTTCCCGCCCATACACCTTGCTTCATTCAACACTATTTAATCATAATTTTTTCCTCTCATCAATTGATAACCGCCTGAGCCCCTTTTGCATAGGCTGTAGATGAGAGGTGATTCAAATGAAACATGAAAGTGAAAAGAAACACGAGTTGTTAGCAAATGAAGACATTCTATATGAAGCGATTGAACAATTTTTTGCATCATCGCCGTTTCACGACATTTTAAATAGTGCAGAGGCGCTGATGACCACGAGCCATTCACTTGCATCCATTACAACCGATGTGACAGAAGATGATCAATATGTATATATTGAGATTCGATTTCCAGACCATTTTGTCGAAGGTGATATCGCACTAGAAGTGAAAGCGCAATATTTACACTTATCGGTACAGGAAAAAATCAAAACAGACACGACTTCCTCCTATTCGAGCTTTACCAAAACCATTTTAATGCCTGCAAAAATAGATGAAACCAATATGAAGAGCGTTTGGAAAGATCAATCACTTCGTGTGACTGCGCCAAAACAAACAACCCAATAGATGTATATCTATTGGGTTTTGCTATGCTTTAAAAATACTAGTAAATCCTTTCGCCAATGAGCCCACTTGATTCATTGTACTCATCATTTGTCCAGCAGTATCAAACATTTTATTAAAATCGTATTGCCCATTCGTTTTTTTAAATTGTGACAGCACACTTTTAAATTGAGATGATTGCTGTTTTTGCGGCCTTGGCAAAGGATAAGGATTCATAGGCTGCTGCATAGGCATCATGCCCGGCGGCTGCATTTGCGGCTGATTCATTGCTTCAGGCTGCGGCTGATAAGGCTGGAAGTTTTCCTGATATCCAAAAGGCGGCTGATAACCTGCAGACGGCGGCTGGTTCATTTCACCTTGATATGGGGGCATGAAATATTCTGGAGGCTGCGGAGGCTGCTGCATATCTGGATACGGAAAAGGCCGTTGCTGAAATTGATTCATTTCATAAGATGGCTGGTTTGAATAAGGGAACATGTATCTCGCTCCTCTCGCTCTGAAAACATATTGAAGTCAATGATATATTATGTTCAGGAAGCAGAAGATGTGCCTACAGCAGCCATAAGAAAAACGCAGGCTGTTTCATCAGCTGCGTTTGTTGATTTCTTCTATTAAAAGATTCAGTGTATAAATCACTGACTCAACTAAATTTTTCACACGAGATGCATGCTGTTTGCCAAAATAAGATTGCAGCACAACCTCTTTTCCATTTTCTTGGACGGCTTCAAGCTGTTCTTGATGTAAGTATCTAGGTTTGGCCTGATGAATAAATGAGGTAGCAGCAGTAAGCCACTCTTCCATTTGCTGATCAAATTTGACAACGGCCGGTTGAATATCGTTGTAAAAATCATAAACTGGGTATTCCTCTTCTGCCTTTCCCTTTAGGTACTGCTCGTATGCTTCTTCGATCCACGTGATCAACTCTTGTGTATGTTTAAGTAATGTTTGATTATCCAAAGTGTTCACCTCTATGAACCATCCTATCAAACGTTTACTTATTGCTCAAATAGAAAAGCTATCCGGCGTGATATGCGGGTCTTGCCTGCAGCTTATACTCTGCTGCATGAATTTTCAATTCACATTCCTTCACTTCAGATTCAAGACGGTCAATGATTTGTTCTTGCTCCTCTACGGCAGCGTTTTTTGTTTTTTTGACAGCTAAAGACAGTTCTTCTTCCACCGCATCAATCTTTCGCTCAATTTCCTCTAACAACTGCATAATGGATTCTTTTGATACAAATTCGCTCATCATCAGATTCCTCCTTTATCATCTCTCGTTACATTCTCTTTTCTTTTGCCCCCTCCTTCATACATGACAAAACTAGAACTAAATCGCCAATCTAAGTGAAGATAAGCGCAATTTCTTCCATTTCGACACGTGCTTGTCCTTCTTTGTATGATCGCGTCCGATTGTGTAAATTCTAAGGACAAAGGAGGTAGATGTCATGAAAAAGCAGCAAGCACCAAAAGAGCAAAAAACAAAAGGGAAAGAAAATAGTACAGATCAGCTTGATAAAAAGCTCGGCGGCCCTAACCGTCCATCCACGTAAAAAAAGCAGGTACCCCCTGCTTTTTATTTATGCAAAAAATAGTGTTCTAATGAGAAAAGAAAACGAAGCTGCCTTTTTTTATGAAAATACCAGTCGGTCAACTCAATTTGTTTTGGTAAGCGCTCTACTTCAAACAAGGATGGACTCAATTTCTTTTGAAACCAATCTTCCCTTTGATCGTCTAATGAATGTGTCATGACTGGATACACCGTTCTGAGGAAAGGGCTTGACCTTCGCGCAATCCCTAAAAACGGTTCAAAATCAAATCGAGATCCCGTATGCGGCACGGTATGCAAAAAGTGATAAAAATCCGAAAACAAATCGGCTCGAAACAATAGTTTTGCTAGCTTTTTCCCTAACGTAATGCGCTCTTTTACTTGGGAAAACTTTCGTATGGTTAACCCATACAAATGCCCGTCTACTGTCGGAAAAACGACGGTTTGAAAATGTGCCCACTCGCTGAAAAGATATTGAATCGAGTGAAAAACATTCTTTTTCAGGAGAGGATTTTGTATAATAGGAGATTGTATAGTATATTGTTCATTTATGATGAGTGCATGCAGCAGTCGCTCTGTGTCACGCGTTTGCCAAAATCGTTCCCACTCAGCGCTCATAAAACGAGACACACCGAAATGGGGCAGCAGATGAAATAAAGGTTTACGGCACCTTTTTGACCATTCATACAAGAGAAGCTGCGGGTAAGCATCTGAAAAGATCAGCCAATTCGCTCTTTCATATGCTGTAAAGAACAGATGCCCTTGCTGATCCGTTAAACCCGGATGAAAGAGCTCGCCTTTTAAATCTGTCATCGACCATCCAGCATTTCTGGAGACAAAAGAAGCAAGCAGAGACCATTTCATCTCTGGATGACGGTCATAAAAGCGCTTGTACGCATTTGTCCTTGTCAGATTGTCCTTATTTTTCGCTTTCGTTTCATGTAAAATATGCTGGGTAATCATGTGCTCTTGTTGTGACAACATGGTGATCTCTCCAATACAAAATGCATTAAAAGGAGGCTGAAACTTGATGATTCGGTATCCTAACGGAAAATCGTATCAGCCCATTCAACAAATTGGGACAAAAAAAAGAATCAGCGGCGAATCATCTTATAGTAACCGCGGGATGACGCTTGAAGCTGACTTAAATGAAACGAACCAGTACTATTTGGTCAACGGGATCGCAGTCATTCATAAAAAGCCTACCCCTGTTCAAATTGTCAATGTGGATTATCCAAAAAGAAGCGCTGCTGTCATTAAAGAAGCCTATTTTAAACAATCCTCCACAACAGACTACAACGGGGTATACAAAGGACGCTATATCGATTTTGAAGCAAAGGAAACCAAAAGCACCACCTCGTTTCCGCTCAAAAATTTCCACGACCATCAAATTGAGCATATGAAACAGGTTGAAAAGCAAGGCGGTATTTGTTTTGTTATTATATCCGCATTTGGTTCCGTTTATTATTTGTCCGCTACTGACCTCTTCTTCTTTTGGGAGCGGCAGCAGCAAAACGGCCGTAAATCCATTAGCAAAGATGAATTAATGGAAGCAGGTCACCTCATGACACTTGGATATTCGCCAAGAATTGATTATATTAAAGTAGTGGAGACACTTCATTTTTCGGATGACAGCAAGCAACATTTACGTTCGAAAAAGGTTTAACACGAAAGGTTGAGATGTGATGTCTGATCAATTTACAAGTCGTGAACAGCGACGTAAAGCAAGTCAAGAAAACAATAAGAAGCAAAAGAACAAAAAAGGCAAAAAGAAAGCAGGTCTATTTAAAAAAATATTTTTATCTTTACTCGTGATCGGTCTTCTTTGTTTAGTAGCCGGAATCACAACTTTTGCCGTTTTTGCATCAAGCGCTCCTTCTATTGATGATAGCAAGCTAAAAACGCCGTATTCTTCAAAACTTTACGATAAAGACAAAAAAGTCTTTGCAGAAGTCGGGGCGGAAAAAAGAACGTATGTCTCGATTAAAGATATACCCGACGTGGTAAAAGACGCGTTTATTGCAACTGAAGATGCACGTTTTTATAAACACCACGGGATTGATCCTATCCGTATTGGCGGTGCTCTTGTCGCAAACGTCGAGGACGGTTTTGGAGCAGAAGGTGGAAGTACGATTACACAGCAGGTTGTGAAGAACTCCCTGCTTAACAATCAAAAGACGTTAAAACGTAAAGTACAGGAAGTATGGCTCTCGATTCAGCTTGAGCAAAAATACTCTAAAGATGAAATTTTAGAAATGTATTTAAACCGTATTTTCTTCTCTCCTTATGCTTATGGTGTTGGGAAAGCGGCTGAACAATTTTTCGGAGTGACAGATTTAAATAAACTAACTGTTGCACAGGCTGCCACACTTGCAGGTATGCCGCAAAGTCCATCTGCCTATAACCCAGTGAAACATCCAGAGGCAGCGGAAAAACGCCGTAATATCGTTTTAGGCCTAATGAAAAAACAAGGCTATATTTCAGAGAAAGAGTATGAGGAAGCAAAAGCAACACCTGTCAGCAAAACAGTTGTTTCAGCTGATAAATATAAGAGTCAAAACTCAAGTAAGTACTCTGCTTATATTGAAGAAGTCATGGAAGAAGTACAGAAAAAAGCCAAAGTAGATGTATCAACAGATGGATTAAAAATCTATACTTCTCTTGATCGAAAAGCTCAGGATCATCTGGATGACATCATCAATGGGGATTCAGCCGGATTTACGAAAGGTATGCAAGCTGGAGTCACCCTGCTGGATACAAAAAATGGTGAAATTCGTGCCATTGGTGGTGGTCGTGATGTGCCAGCCGGCGGCTTTAACTATGCCACTGATGCAAAACGCCAGCCGGGATCTACAATTAAACCAATTTTAGATTACGGTCCTGTAATTGAAAACAAAAAATGGTCAACATATCAGCAAATTGATGATGCGCCTTATACGTACTCTAACGGTACACCTATTAACAACTTTGACAGAAGACACTTAGGGAAAATGTCGATGAGAAGTGCTTTGGCACAATCACGAAACATCCCTGCTTTAAAAGCTTTCCAAGAAGCTGGTACAGATAATGCTGTTCAATTCGCCAATAACTTAGGTTTGGACTTACCTTCTGACATTCCTGAGTCTTACTCAATCGGCGGATTTGACGAAGGTGTCTCATCTCTTAAAATGGCTGGTGCATTTAGTGCATTCGGTAACAACGGATACTATAATGAACCGCATGCCGTAACGTCTGTTGAATTTAATGACGGGACGAAGCTTGACTTAACGCCAGATTCTAAAGCAGCCATGAGTGATTACACTGCATTTATGATCACAGATATGCTGAAAACTGCTGTACAATCTGGAACAGGTACACTCGCACAAGTACCGAATGTTCAAGTAGCTGGTAAAACAGGTACAACCAACTTTACACAAGATGATATTAATAAATACAACATCCCTTCTGGCGGGGCGAAAGATTCATGGTTTGTCGGTTACACGCCGCAATACACAGCAGCTGTGTGGACCGGAATCGGCAACTCAAAAGATGCAGACGGCAAAATGTGGCTCACGGATTATGAACAACGTGTTGCCAAAGTTGTCTTCCAGAAATTAATTTCTCAAATTGATGATGGAAGCGGCTCATTTGAAAAGCCAGACAGTGTCGTTGAAGCAACGGTTGAAAAAGGATCAGATCCAGCGAAGTTAGCTGGACCAAACACACCAAGTGATAAGAAGACAACGGAATACTTCGTCAAAGGAACTGTCCCAACAAAAGTTTCTGACACATATGAAAAGAAAGAAGCTGACAAACCATCTGACTTAAAAGCGGTGTATGATGAAGAGAAAAAATCGATTACACTCACTTGGGGTTATGATGACGATGCAGATGCAACATTTAATGTGAAGCAAGCGGTCGATGATGGCGGCTATAAAGACATTCAAAACAGCTCTTCTAAAGAAGCCGTCATCTCTGATGTGAAGCCAGGATCCACCTATAAATTCCAAGTGACAGCGACTGTAGACGATGTCACAAGTAAAGCTGCTTCTACCTTCCTCACCATTAAAGATGACGAAGAAGAGGAAGAAAAAGCAGATGATGAGAACAAAGAAGAAGAAGAGCCACAGCAACCTGATGATGAGCAAACAGATCAAACAGATGATAATCAAAACCAAGGCGGCACTGATGAGCAGAAGCCTGATGATAAAAAAGATCAAGGCGGAAATACCGAAAATGGTGATGGCTCAGACAGTACAAATGGAAACAGCAACTCACAGAGCGATGCCAATAAAGATAAAAAGAAAGACGACGAGAAAGCCAATTCTCAAAGCTCAAATACTCAGTCAAATTCTACTTCTCGCAAAGAAGACGAATAACAAAAAAGCACTTGCCCTATGTGGCAAGTGCTTTTTTAACGATTTTGTTTTAACTTTCTGAGTGCTTCATATTTTCCATACTGCTTTTTGAGCTCTGTGTATAACTCGTCCAATTGAATAAAGCAATGATATTGAGTAGGTTTAAGCAAAATAAACTCTAATCGTTCTGTCCAGTTAATGGGGGCTACTGGAAACGTCTGTTGTTTAATTTCCTCCCAATCAACGGTTTGAAGCCTCTCTCCTTTGATCCAGTAAAACATTGCAATCATACTGACAATGCCTTGCAGCATATCATCCTCTTCACACCGAGATTTTCTCGTTTGAAAGCGAGGAAGCATGTTGTCTTTTAATTCATTCCACAGATCAAACATCAAAGGAACAAATTCTTCCGTTTTCTGCCACGGTTGCTCATCTAGTAAAGGTTCTGAAGATAGATCAAATGCGAGTGGATTGATTCTTAATATATCCTTTTTTTCGCCGCTTATCTCTACCTTTTTCTCTTTTAGCTTTTCGACATATGAGGTGAAAACAGCTGCTCCGCTCATGCCAGCTTCACCAGCCCTTTTTTCAGCCTCTTCTGCCCTTCTCTGCACATATCAAGAAGTGGACAAGATTCACACTGTGGCCGCTGCGCCTTACAGTGATATCTGCCGAAAAAGATGAGACGATGATGGGTCACGGACCAATCCTCTTTTGGCACCTTCTTCATTAAGGTTTGCTCTACCTCAAGAACAGAATCCTTCCAGCGGCAAATCCCAAGTCGTTTGCTGACGCGCTCGACATGTGTATCTACTGCAATGGCGGGAATTCCAAAAGCGACAGATACAACGACATTTGCTGTTTTCCGTCCCACCCCTGGGAGCTTGATTAGCTCATCTCGATCTCTTGGCACTTCACCGCCATAATCTTCAATCAGCATTTGGCTTAATTTTTGAATGTTTTTTGCCTTATTACGATAAAGACCGATCGAACGAATATCCTGCTGCAACTCTTCAAGCGGCACACTTAAATAGTCTTCTGGTGTTTTATATTTTTGAAATAGATGTTTGGTCACTTTGTTCACTAGAACATCTGTACATTGCGCTGAGAGTGCGACAGCAATCACTAGTTCAAATGGATTGGAATGAACAAGCTCACACTCAGCCTCTGGAAACATATCTCCTATAATATCTAAACATTCATTGATTTGTTTTTTTGATAACATGCCTTCTCCTTTATTGGTTATTGTTCCAGCCAATTATAAAAAGGAACTTGTCTTTTATATGAAGATGTTTCTTCTTTTGAAGGTGGGGCTTTTTGCTGCGAACGGAAATGCTGGCTATGCTCTTTCGCTTCTTCAGCTGTTTTCAGCCCTTTCTTTTTCCACTCAAACAATATTCGATCGATATAGCGAAAATTTAATTTCCCTGATAAAACAGCTTCTCTTAGAGCAAGACGAATCATCTCAGCATCATGATGGTCTTGGTCCATCCAGATCGAGAGTGTCTCCCCTTCAAGAGGAGAAAGTGGTCTGCCAAACTCATCTTCAAATAGCGCATATAAAGATTTTTCAGCCTGCACATGATTCTTTTGCAGGTCTTTCGCCTGTTTTGCTTCTAAAAAGTCATACAGCACACCCCATAAGGGTTCTACCGAGTAACGGTCATGCTGAATACCAGACCTGTCTTCAAACGGCTGGATCGAAATAAACCCTTTTTGAATCAAATACTGCACCATATAAGCACATTCTTCGGCCGAAATGGTCATACCATGTGAAAGCTCTTCAAATGTTTGAAAAAAGACGCCTTGTTCTTCATTCATTTTAATCTTTAACATGACCATCATTTGTGATTCATTCAGTCCTAATTGCTCATAATGGGCAATCAGCAAATTAGGCAAACTGGTCGAACCCATTTTCTGCATATCTATAAATTGCTGCCTTTTCATCGGATACACCTCTTCACTTTCAGTATATCACGTTTTCTCATACGTGCTGCCCTTAAGACGTTTGAAAAAGCCTCCATATGTTGGAGGCTTTCACGTCTTAAGGATATAAACGGTTTAATAATCTTGGGAATGGAATTGTTTCACGCACATGCGGCGCTCCGCTAATCCAAGCAACTGTTCGTTCAAGTCCAAGACCAAAACCTGAATGTGGTACAGAACCATACTGTCTTAATTCTGTGTACCATTTGTACGTTTCTTGATCTAACCCATGTTCTTTTAATCTTGCTTCAAGCAGATCTAAATCATGAACACGTTCAGAACCGCCGATAATCTCTCCATAGCCTTCTGGTGCAATTAAATCTGCACAAAGGACGACATCATCACGGTCTGGTGCAGGCTGCATATAAAATGGTTTTAATGAGGTTGGGTAATGAGTGATAAAGACTGGTTTATCATAGCTTTCGGCGATCGCTGTTTCATGCGGCGCACCGAAGTCATCTCCCCATTCAATGTCATCAAATCCTTTATCCTGCAAGAATTTAATCGCTTCATCATATGTGATGCGCGGGAATGGTGCTTTGATGTTTTCTAATTTTGCTGTATCACGGCCAAGTGTGTGCAGTTCTACTTTACAATTTTCAAGTACACTTTGAACAACGTGAGACACATAATTTTCTTGGTACTCAAGGTTCTCATTAAATTCAACAAATGCCATCTCAGGCTCGATCATCCAGAACTCGATTAAATGACGTTTTGTTTTCGATTTTTCTGCTCTAAATGTTGGACCGAATGAGAATACTTTTCCGAGTGCCATCGCAGCAGCTTCCATGTAAAGCTGTCCACTTTGAGAAAGGTAAGCATCTTCATCAAAATATTTAGTAGCAAACAGCTCTGTTGTTCCTTCTGGAGCACTTCCTGTTAAGATTGGCGGATCCACTTTCACGAAGCCTTCTTGATGGAAAAACTCATATGTAGCACGAATAATTTCGTTACGGATTTTCATAATGGCATGCTGTTTTTTAGAACGCAGCCATAAATGACGGTGATCCATTAAGAATTCTGTTCCATGTTCTTTTGGTGTAATTGGGTAATCTGTTGCTTCGTGAATCACTTCAATGGATTTCACTTGTAATTCAAAACCAAGTGGTGAACGTTCGTCTTTTGTTACTTGTCCTGTGACATAGACCGATGTCTCTTGTGTCACTGATTTCGCAAGCTTAAAGACTTCCTCTTCCACCTCTGCTTTTACAACGACTCCTTGAATAAAGCCTGTCCCGTCGCGAAGCTGCAAGAATGCAATTTTCCCGCTTGAACGTTTATTGGCAATCCATGCGCCGATTGTTACTTCTTCATCGACGTGTTTGAACACTTGATTAATAGTTGTTTTCAACATATTTCCCTCCAAAGCCAGAAAGAAACTCACCTTGTTAGATAGGTGTGATTCTTTTTTCATACATTTTATTATAACCGTTCTAAATCAGCATGGTCAACGCAAGACAGAAGAAACTATGGTGTTAAATTTTTTTCCACTCGTCCTGTCGTAAAATCAACATAGCTGAAACTATATTGGTTGTTCTCATTTAAGTACGTTACTTCCCAAAGGAGGACGTCACCTTCTCTTGCTAATTGAACATTTTTCAGCTTAGAAATGGTGTTCTCCTTTTGAACGGCTTGTACTGCTTGGGTTGAAGTAATGCCTTCTTTTGCTTTTTTAGCAATGACTTTTTCTTTTTTGCTGGCAGGTACCCACACATAGATCGCTTCGTTTTGTTTGTTTTTACCTTCCACAATAAATTGCTTTTCTTTCCCAACAAAGGTATCCACTTGCTCTACTTGTTCTATTGATGCTTGCTTTTTTGCTCGTTCAATCGCTGCCTCATGACCTTCTTCTTTTTGTCCCATGGCAATTTGATAAATCCACGAAAAGCTAATGATGCCAATGAGTAAAACGAGCGCAGCAATGGATGAAATAATCCAAACTATTTTTTTCATGTCAAGCTTCCCCTATGTGCGATATATGGTAAATATCGCTTGATTTTGATCTTCTTGATCTAATGCTAATCCAAACATAAGATCTTCCCTTTTAAGCGTTCTGTTCAGCAAATCGACGATTTTGTATAGGTCTTCTGAATGCTTAATTTGAACAGTTGAAAGTACCTCTATTTTACTTTCCACTTCTAATTCCTCCTCGGTACGTAAATATTGTTAGTCATACTTTTCAATGTGAGAACCGATACTATTTTTACAACGGAACATAAAAAGCCGTTACGATAAATTAACTCCAAACCCACACCAGTGAAAGGCCGCTTATGACAGCGGCTTTTCGTTGTTAAGCTTTTCTATATACGCCTCAAGCGACTCTTTGGACATCTCGTGAACTGGCGCATGATGAAGTGATTCTAAAAATAGTTTTCCATACGAAGCGGTTTTCACTCGGCGGTCTAAAATCAGCAATGTTCCGATGTCTTTTTCCGAGCGCAGCAAGCGGCCTGCTCCTTGCTTAAACGTTAACACAGCTTCCGGGAGAGCGACGGCTTTAAAGGGATTCTTCCCCTGTTTTTTTGCAGCTTCACATTTTGCTTCAATGAGCGGTGAATCGGGCGGTCGGAAAGGAAGCCTTGCCATAATGACGGTCGTTAGCTCTGAGCCAGGAAAATCCACACCTTCCCAGAAACTCCCTGTTCCTAGCAAGATGGCCTGCTTAGCCAATTTGAACATTTTTGTCAATTTTACAGGACTCCCGCCTGTCAAACCTTGAGCAAACAAGGCCGATTGCATACCTTCTGATTTCAGCTCTTCATACACTGCTTTTAACATCTCATGTGAATTAAATAACACCAATATTTTCGCTTGATCCTGCTTTTCCATGATCTTAATATATTTTGCAGCTTGCTTCACATATTCGCGTTCATCACGGTTTGTGATCGGCGGCATGTCAGCAGGTACAACGACCTTAAGCTGTTTTTCAAGTTCAAAAGGTGAATCAATTTGGACAAGGTGTGGGTAAAAATCTTGCAGTCCAAATCGTTCCAAGCAATAATCAAAGCGTTGATTGATGGTAAGCGTCCCTGATGTGAGGACAACGCTTTTTTTGTTCATAAAGAACCGATCAGCTAGCAGCTCCCCTGTATCTAGCGGCTGCGCGTGCATAAAGACAGCATTCTTAGCACCCTTTGCATCAATCTCAATCCAAACGGTTTCATCATTGTTTGGTTCAAAGATAAACCGGTACAGCGTACTGCAGAATGTCTGCATAAATGACATCACTTGATCGTATTCTTCTGCTTCAAATGCAAACTGCTCTATGAACTGATCACTTTTGTGAAGCAACTCATTTTTTTGCTGCTCATACAGTTTCTCACAAGCAATCAATAATGAACAAAGCTTACTCGCTGATTCTTTAATTCGGACCCACTGAGCATGTTTTGAATGATGACGGACTCTATGAATGAGACGATTGATGTCCGCTTTTGGTTTTGTCCTTTTGACAAAAGAATGTACGGTACTAAAAAATGCGTCACTTTCCATCTGAAGCTGCTGAAGATACTCGTCCATTTCAATAAAGGTGTCAGTTGATAAACCTGCCCCATGAAATCTCTTTTTCAATTTCTTAAGCAGCCCGCCATGCAAAGAGCCAAGCTGCGTTAATTTCGCATGAAGCTGGATATAAGACGCACTGTCACCTAGCGTTTCATTGGCTGTTTTTTCAAATTGGTGGGCCTCATCAATCACATAGACATCTGCATGCTGAAAGATAGAAGCTCCTTCTGTTTGAGATAAAAGCAGACGGTGATTCGTCAAAATTAAATCAGCGGTTTGAGCCTTTCGTTTAGCCCGTTCATAAAAACAATGTTCTTTAAAACGGCGTTTTTTCGATGTAAATGGCATGTGCACACAAGAGATACGGTCTTTTATATTTGCAGCTCCTGACGGTAAATTCAGTTCAGACAAATCACCTGTTTCAGTGACAAGAAGCCACATTAAAATTTGTGCTTTTGTTAAGACAACATCATAGTTATCATCTTCCTCATGCAGCACATGCTCAAACTTATCTAAACAAATATAATGTGCCCGCCCTTTAAACACACAGGCGGCTGGCTCAAATGGGAGCAATTGCTTGAGTAGCGGAACATCGCGCTGAAGCATTTGCTGCTGCAGTAAAATTGAATATGTACTGATAATGACAGGTTTTCCTGATTTCTTTGCTTCTAAAGCAGCTGGTATAAGATAAGCGAGTGTTTTCCCGATTCCTGGCGCCGCTTCAATTAACGCATAAGCTCTTTCATGGAACGCATCTCTTACTTTGTTCATCATCGTGAGCTGGCCTTCTCTTACTTCATAGCCTTCTAATGTTTGAGGAAGTTTCTCTTTTATCTCCTCAAACAGTTGCTCATCGTCAGCGCCTACTGCATATGTCGATTCAGTGATAGGATTGGTCACATCTTTCACAGCAAAAGATCCTACTTCTACAAGCGAATCATCCTGACTAGAGTGATTGGTTTCAAGCTGCTTAATTAAAAGTCCTATATCACTTAGAAGATAAGAGGATAATCTGCGCAGCTGTTTTAACACATTTGGCGGTGTATTCCTTAATTGATGTAATAAGGTTAAAAATAACATGGCAGTAACTTCCGCATCACTATCCGCTCTGTGCGGGTGGTCATGTGGAAGCATGAGCTCTTCGCTTAATTCAGTTAGCTTATAACCTTCAAGCTCAGGATAAAGAATTCTAGAAATTTCAACCGTATCAATCGCTAGCACATCCAGCTCATTTTTCCCGCATGCTTTTAGTTCATCGTTTAAAAAGTTCAAATCAAAATGAACATTGTGCGCAACAAAATAAGCGCCCTGTATGAGATCATATACCTCTTGGGCAATGTCCTCAAAAAACACCGCGTCATCAACCATGTGCTGCTTAATACCTGTCAGCTGTTCAATAAATCCAGGAATCGTTTTCCCTGGGTTCACATATTTTGAATACCGTTCGACAATTTGTCCATTTTCAATGACCACCGCAGCAATTTGAATGATTTTATCACCTTTTTTTGGTGAATTCCCGGTGGTTTCAATATCAACGACAACAAACCTTTGATCGGTCATAAAATGGACACCTCAATTCCTCGTTCCACTCATAGTGAAACACACTCTGGGCAATATAGCTGAAACAGAACAGCTTCCTTATGATGAAACTGTTCTGTTTCCATGTGAGCGTGCGTTATAAAATCGTTCTCGCAGGCTCTTGCCCAATCATTTGTTCAATTTGATTTTGTTTATTTAACACGACCACTTTAGGTGTGTGCGATTGCGCTTCTTCCTCTGACAACATCCCATAAGCGATAATAATGACTTCATCTCCTGGCTGAACCAATCTTGCTGCCGCACCATTTAAACAAATGACACCGCTCTTTCTTTCTCCAGGGATGATATATGTTTCAAGTCTAGCACCATTGTGATTATTGACAATTTGCACTTTCTCATTTGCCATCATGCCTGCCGCATCAAGCAAATCTTCGTCGATGGTAATACTGCCTACATAGTGTAAGTTTGCTTCAGTCACTGTCGCTTTATGAAGTTTCGAGGTCATAAAAGTTCTATACATGTTTTTCACCGCTTTCAGGAACATGGAAAATCACATTATCAATTAGTCTTGCCCGGGAGAACTTCACAGCAGTGGCAATGATCACTTGGCCCGTTAAGTGCTGAAGAGGTTCAAGCTCTGGGTAGGAGTAAATGTCAATATAATCGATTTCTCCACTCGTTTGAAGAATCTCTTCTTCCACTAATTGATAAATACGATTTACATCATGTTCACCATTTTCTACAGCTGTCTGTCCTTTTTTTAATGCCCGGTATAAAGCAGGTGCTTCTTGCCTTTCTGTTTCAGACAGATACACGTTCCTTGAACTTTTCGCTAAACCGTCTTCTTCTCGAACAGTAGGAACAGACACAAGGTGAAGATCAAAAAAGAAATCCTTGATCATTGCATCGATAACAGCGACTTGCTGTGCATCCTTTAGACCAAAGTATACATTGGTTGGTGCGACAAGGTGAAACAGCTTTGTCAGCACCGTGACAACGCCGTCGAAGTGTCCTGGGCGTTTCTTCCCGCATAAGACGTCTGTACGCTTTTGAACAGTCATCGTAATCGATGGCTCATCTTTGTACATTTCCTTCACACCAGGTGTAAATAATATATCTACTCCAGTTTCTTCGGCAAGACGCTGGTCTCTTTTCATATCTCTTGGATAGGATTCAAAGTCTTCATTCGGTCCAAATTGCAATGGATTAACAAAGATGCTCATCACTACGATGTCATTTTGATCTCTTGCTTCTTTTGCAAGCGTAAGATGTCCTTCATGAAGGAAACCCATTGTAGGGACAAATCCAATGGAATGCTGCTTCTTTTGATGCTGCTTGATCATTTCTTTTAGTTCATGAATATGGGAGACAACCTTCATTCCTTGATCCCCCCATATAAACCATCAAGGACTTCTTCTTTCATATGAAAGGTATGAGCATCCTCTGGGAATGTGCGTGCTTTTACTTCTTTTGTATATTGTATGAGCGCTTCTTCTAATACAGCATCGATTTGCGCGTATTGTTTCACAAATTTAGGTGTTCTAGACACGCCGTACCCTACCACATCATGGTAAACAAGAACTTGTCCATCTGCTTCAGCCCCTGCCCCAATTCCGATCACAGGAATCTTTAGCATGTCAGTAATCCGTTTTGTCAGTTCACCAGGTACACACTCTAACACAAGAGCGATGGCGCCTGCTTCCTCACATTTCAGACTATCTTCAATCAATTTCTGTGCACTCTCTTTGTCTTTTCCTTGCACTTTATAGCCGCCAAGGACACCGACTGATTGAGGGGTGAGCCCTAAATGGCTTACAACAGGAATACCGCCTCTTGTAAGTGCTTGGATGGATTCAAATACTCCGTCTCCACCTTCAAGCTTTAAGGCATCAGCACCGCTTTCTCGCATAATGCGTGCTGCATTTTTCATCGTTTCTTCTAATGAATAATGATAAGACATAAATGGCATATCCGTCACAACAAATGTGTCTTTTGCGCCTCTTTTGACTGCTTTTGTGTGATGAATCATATCATCCATCGTCACTTGCACTGTGGAATCAAGTCCAAGGACAACCATCCCAAGTGAGTCACCAACTAAGATCATGTCGACTTCCGCTTTTTCCGCTTGCTTTGCAGCTGGATAGTCGTATGCTGTCAGCATCACAATAGGTTCGTTTTGTTCTTTCATTTTGAAAAAATCTAACTTTGTCTTCATTTGTTCCTCCTCATTCTGGAGAGGAGATGGCTTGTCTGATCTCACACGCTTTTATCTCTCATGTGCAGACGAATCATCCCTCTGTCCAAGTCCCTTAGGATCAAGGCAGAAATTTATCGAATTTTTCTTCCTAACAGGTACAGTTCTTTTTCAGATACTGCCCACACGAAGTATATCAAAAATGTGCCGGGTGTTCCACTTAAGTTGACTTGATCTCAATGTCAGCGGAGTAGATGTTTTGGATTCCGTCTTCCGTTTCGAGTAAAAGAACGCCTTCATCATTAATCCCAAGCGCCGTTCCAGCATATTGCCCATTGACGGTGCGTGCGATGATACGCTTTCCAATGGTCATCGCATACGATTCCCATAATTGTTTGATCGGAGCAAAACCATAAGTCATATATTCATCATACCTTTTTTCAAAGGTGGACATGATGGTTTGAATCAATGCCGCTCTGTCTACCTTTTCACCCAGCTCCATTTGCAAACTCGTTGCAACATCCTTTAATTCTTCTGGAAAATCATTTGCCGTCTGATTCACGTTAATGCCTGGACCAATAATGACTGCGTGAACTTGGTCAGCTTCTGCTTTTAATTCAGTCAAAATACCAACGACCTTTTTTCCGTTTAGCAAAATATCGTTTGGCCATTTGATTGATGGACTGAGACCCGTTTGCTGCGCTATGGCTTCAGCGATGGCGACAGATGCTAAAAGCGTCATTTGCGGCGCTTTGTGCAGCGGTATTTCCGGCCGGAGAATCAAACTCATCCAAATGCCTGTCCCATTTGGTGAATGCCACGTTCTTTGAAGGCGGCCTTTTCCGTTTGTCTGATGATCACTGACAACAAGCGAGCCGTGCGGGGCTCCTTTATTGACGAGGTCATGGGCAATGAGCTGAGTTGAGGTGACTTCTTCTTGAAAATAAATATGCCTGCCAAACAGCTCTGTTTCCAAACCAAACAGAATTTCGTCTTCACTAATTTTGTCCGGTTTACGAAGCAGCCGGTATCCTTTTCTTCTGACCGCTTCGACCTCATATCCCTCTTTTCGCAAATCCTCTATATGCTTCCATACTGCCGTTCGGGAGCAGCCAAGCTCATCACATATTTGCTGGCTTGAGACAAAATCTTGCTCAGATGCTGTAAATAGTTCAATTAATCGTTTTCTAATCGCTGATCGCACGCTATGAGCCACTCCTCTATGGCTTCTTTTCGGTTTTCAAGCTGGTTTTGCAAAACGGCTTTTTTCACAGAAGCAAGCTCTTCTGCAATCCATTTACCAGCTGGCTTTTGCCGAAAGGCCATCAAATCTTTTCCTGACACTGCAAGGTCTTGAAGCTGTTTAATCGGCAACGCATCATATGAACGTTTCGCCGCCTCCAGCTCATCAAAGAAAATGCGGCGCTCATGTTTGAGCTGCGTGATTTTCATACTAGAAAGCAGGACATGTTCACCAGCTTCAAACATTTTTTCCGCATCCCAGTCACAATCAACATATTTGCTAATGGCAACGGCTTCTTTTAAAAGTTTCGTTGATAACTTCCATTCTTTTAAAAAGGACACCGCCTCCGCCTCATCTAGACCAAGTAAATGGATAAAGGCTCCCCACACCTCATCTAACCCATCCAATAAATAATACGGGAAAGCTTGGAACGTTTCATTCAGCTGATACTTGAGGCCGGGCAATTCTTCATACAATTTGGTGGAGATGAGCACCTTGATGGCTTGCTCACAGTAGCGGCCTTTTAAAAGTTTTTCCATTTCGATTTTTTTGCGTTCAACAGATATGTTAGCAAGCAGATGTTTATCTTTTTTCATTGCTTCTTCCGTCTCTTTAGAAAGCTCAAACCCGAGCTGGCTTAAAAACCGCACCGCTCTCATCATCCGAAGCGCATCTTCTTGAAAGCGGCATGCAGGATCTCCAACCGTTTGAATTCGTCTCCGCTTAATATCCCGCTTGCCGCCCACATGGTCAATGATGTCACCATGAATATCCATGGCCACTGCATTGATCGTTAAATCTCTTCTTAAAAGATCTTCTTTTAGTGATGAAATAAACGCCACTTCTTTAGGCCGTCGAAAGTCTTCATATTCTGATTCAGTCCGAAACGTAGTGACTTCATAGCTGACCCCGTCAAGTAACACAATAACAGTGCCATGCTCTTTGCCGACATCTACTGTTTTATCAAATAAAGACTCCACCACATCAGGTGTGGCATCTGTCGCAATATCGATATCCCCAATTTCCCTGCCTAAAAGGACATCCCTCACCGCACCGCCGACAAAATAAGCTTGATACCCATGTTCATGCAGTGTATGTAAAATAGGGATCGCATGTGTGAATGGTTCATTCATCTTCAACATCACCTTCGATCAATTCTAAGTAAAGCTCTTCATACTCTCTCACAATTTTGTCAGAAGAGAAATTGGCTTCAACACTAGACTTGGCTGCCATCGATATTTGCTTATGGAGCGCATTGTCTTTCAGAATAGAGATAGCATGTTTTGCTGCTCCATCTACATCACCAAGCGGAACAAGGAATCCTGTCTCTCCATGTGCAATCACCTCTGGAATTCCTCCAACGTCTGTTCCTATACAAGGTACTCCGCATGCCATTGCTTCAAGTAGTACAAGACCAAAACTCTCTTTCTCAGAAAGCAGCAGCTTCAAATCACTAATCGAATAGAGCTCCTCCACCTTCTCTTGCTTTCCTAAAAATAACACGCGGTCCGTTAATCCAAGCTTTTTCACAAGCTCGCAAACAACCGATTTTTCAGGTCCGTCCCCAATCAGTAGCAGTTTTGCATTCACCTGTTCAGAAATCTGTTTAAACACATGGATTACGTCATGCACCCGCTTCACTTTACGGAAATTTGATACATGGATGACGACCTTCTCATCCTGCAGAAGACCATAATGCGTCTTCAGCACTTCGTGATCTTCACGCAAATATACGCGCTCATCGACGAAATTATGGATCGTATCAATTTTTTTATTCGGTTTAATCAGATCGTATGTCTGCGCAGCCAATGAATGTGATACAGCCGTTACGCGGTCAGATGATTCGATCGCAAACCGGATAACTTCCTTTAAAGATGGATCATAGCCTAAAACCGTAATATCCGTCCCGTGAAGGGTGGTGACGACTTTGACAGACTGTCCAGTCATTTGTTTGGCTAAGAACGCACAGACAGCGTGAGGGACCGCATAATGCGCATGAATAATATCAAGCTTCTCTCGTTTTGCCACTTCTGCGAGTTTACTTGCCAGTGCAAGGTCATAAGGCGGATATTGAAACACAGCATATTGAGTGACATCCACCTCATGAAAATAAATATTCGGATACACTTTATTGAGTCTAAACGGAATACTTGAGGTAATGAAATGAACATCGTGCCCTTTTTCAGCTAAACGTTTTCCAAGCTCTGTGGCAATAATGCCCGAACCGCCAACACTCGGATAACAAGTGATTCCGATCTTCAATTTTTTCATAATTACCCCCCAAGTAAGTCATCGTCCATCAAAAGTGGCTTCTTTGTCAGAAACCCTTCTGCAAAAGGTTTATTGACTTCCCTTCCATACATCGACTCTCTCATTTTGACAAAATCAATATAACCATTTACAAGCGGTGTCTCCACTGAACTCTCTGTTTTGACAAATTGGCTTTTATACGCATGTAAGCTATCAATTTTTTGCTTCATCTCGTCTGAGATATCGATCACAAAATCTGGACGATGGTGGCCATTAATCATGTAATAATACATCTGGCTTATTTTATGCGCTGGCTGCTTGTATGAATCTTCAAATTTATGTATACCTGCAGAAAAAGCGGCCTCTTCTACAAGTGAACCCGCATGACCATGATCAGGATGTCGATCTTGGTGGTGCGGGGCAAAAATAAGTCTCGGTTTGTATGTTCGGATGACACCTGCAATTTCTTTCATCGCTTCGTCATTCAGATAAAGTCCTCTATCTGGCAACGTGAGCTGGATTCGAGTCGTGACGCCTAAAATGGCAGCGGCTGCTCTGGCCTCTTCTTTTCGGCTTTCAACCGTTCCATTTGAAGATAATTCAGCCTGAGTCAAGTCACAAATCCCAACACGTGCCCCTTTTTTTACGTATTTTGCAATCGTTCCACCCATACCGATCTCTACATCATCGCTATGGGCACCGAATGCAAGGATATCAAGTGGTTTCATGCGTTCCTCCGTTTTTTGCTACATCTCGAAAATCAAACGTACCTTTATTTAAATTTCTGACTAAAATTTCGGCAGTCCCCATATTGGTTGCTAATGGGATGGCATACACATCGCAAAGCCGGATGAGTGCAGATACATCCGGTTCATGCGGCTGTGCAGTGAGAGGGTCTCTAAAAAAGAGCACAAGATCCATTGCATTATCAGCAATCATAGCACCGATCTGCTGATCTCCTCCAAGTGGTCCTGATTGGAAACGATGAATGGGCAGCCCAGTCGCTTCTTTCACTCTTAAACCTGTGGTTCCTGTTGCATAAAGTGTATGATCTGCCAAAAGATCTCGATACGCAATGGCGAATTGAATCATGTCACTTTTTTTCTTATCGTGAGCGATTAAAGCAATGTTCATCAGGGATCCACTCCTTATTAGTCGATAATATTTTCTAAGCCATAAACGAGTTGATCAATATGCATCACCTGTTCAACAGAAAGCTTCACACCTGACATAAAGGATGCACGGTTATAAGAATCATGACGGATCGTGAGCGTCTGCCCGTCCATTCCAAACAGCACTTCTTGATGAGCAATCATGCCTGGAAGCCTTACGCTGTGAAGGCGGATGCCATCATAATCTGCTCCTCGAGCACCTTCGATTAGTTCTTTTTCTTCAGGGTGCCCCTGCTTTTTGCTTTCTCTTACTTCAGCAATCATTTCAGCCGTTTTTAGTCCTGTACCGCTCGGAGCGTCCAATTTTTTATCATGATGAAGCTCAATGATTTCAACATCAGGAAAATAATTTGCTGCCATTTTGGCAAACTTCATCATTAAAACAGCACCAACAGCAAAGTTAGGCGCAATAATACAGCCTATCCCTTTTTCTTCTGTTAATTGCTGAAGTTCTTTTAGGTCGTCTTCTGAAAAACCTGTTGTGCCTACGACTGGACGTACGCCATGTTCAAGGGCTTTTTTTGTATGTACTTTCCCGATTTCTGGGGTCGTCAAATCAATTAATACATCCGGAGCTGTTTCTGAAAGACACACGTCAATATCCGTATAAATGGGCGCATCAGATGTTGTATGAAGCACATCTGATAACTTTTTCCCCTCATGTGTGTGATCAAGTGCTGCTACTAGTTCAAAGTGGCTTGTTTCTTCTGCCAGCTTGACAGCCTCTATCCCCATTCTTCCTCTTGCTCCAGCGATTACAACTTTGATGGTTTGATTCGTCATCTTCTCTACTTCCCTTCTTTTTTCGTCCAGCGGTCTTTGTCTCTTGTATTGAATTTATGCATCACACGATCATGGGCTTCTTCAAGTGATATATTGAGTGAATTGGCAAGGCATGTTAACACAAACAGCACATCGCCAATTTCTTCTTCCATGCTTTTTTCTGTTTCTGTTGTTTTTTTCGGCTTTTCTCCATAGTAATGGTTGACCTCTCTTGCCAGCTCACCTAATTCTTCTGTCAGACGGGCCATCATGGCAAGCGGGCTGAAATAGCCTTCTTTAAATTGTCCTATGTAATCATCGACTTCTTGCTGCACGTGACGCAGCGTTTTTTCATTCGTCATGAAGCTCATCCTCCTATCCATCTCTTACATGTTAGCGAAATCATAAATATTTGACAAATGTTTAAAACTCAGTTTGCTTGTTTCTCTTCCATACCATATAATATTATCGCTGTCTAAGCAAAAAAAGGAGTGATCTTTTGCTAAAAGAAATTCGTCTTAAAAATATCGTATTTATTTTAATAGGATCTGCGATTTTTTCTTTCGGCCTTGTTCATTTTAATATGCAGAACAACTTGGCGGAAGGCGGATTTACAGGTATCACACTGCTTTTATATTTTCTATTTCACATTGACCCATCTATTTCAAACCTTGTGTTAAACATTCCGATCTTTTTTATCGGCTGGAAAATGCTTGGCAGAACCATGTTTACATATACAATTGTCGGAACCGTCAGTCTTTCTGTCTTTCTAGCCATCTTTCAGCGCTTTCAAATACATATGCCTCTTCAGCATGATTTAGCCTTAGCCGCACTCTTTGCAGGTGTGTTTATCGGAACAGGCCTCGGAATCATCTTTAAATTCGGCGGGACAACAGGCGGCGTGGACATTATTGCAAGACTGATCAACAAACATTATCAAGTCGCAATGGGAAGAACGATGTTTATCTTCGACGCATGCGTCATTACCATCTCTCTCACCTATTTAAATTACAAAGAAGCCATGTATACACTTGTTGCCGTATTTGTTGCTGCAAAAGTCATCGACTTCATGCAAGAAGGCGCTTACGCTGCCAAAGGAGCGATGATTATTTCTGAAAAGGATGACATCATTCAAAAGAAAATCACAGAGGAAATGGAGCGCGGAGTGACCATTTTAAAGGGTGTCGGCTCCTATACGAAACAGGAACGCAACGTCCTTTACTGCGTCGTTCCAAAAAATGAGCTTGTCCACCTCAAGAGCGTCGTAACTTCCGTCGATCCTCATGCCTTTGTATCAGTGAGTGACGTGCATGACGTACTTGGTGAAGGCTTCACATTAGATGAACATAAAAAGCCGCTCAATCCCCACTAAAAAAAGAAGCCCGATAACGGTGCTTCTTTTTTTATGACTTTGGATAATCGGCTTGTCGCTTTTGCTTTTTTTCTTTTTCAGCACGGTATTTCCTAAACCCAACATACGTTAAAGTGATTAGAATCATACTTCCTGTTGTTAAGATGACCCATAAAAGCGATGGATCCGCTTCATCTTGATCAACGTTCGCAAACACACTTGATAAATCTTCTTCGAGTTTCGTGAGGCGCTCAAGCTTTGTCCCACTCGATGCTTTTAAAAATTCACCTTGTTCAATTACTTCCATGTGCTGCTTAATCGTTTGCAGCTTTTCAGGCGAGATATCAATGGTTAAACTCGGATAAATCATATCATACAATGAAACCAGCTCATTCCAAGTTTCATAGAACGTCGTCGATTCTGGATCTTTTACTTCTTTCTTTAATGTCGGAAAAGACCCCATAATCGGCTTCTCGAGCGAACCCCAAAGAGGTTCCGAATTTGATTGTATCGCATCAAGAAGCATTCTAAACTGAGAGGCATACCGAAGTTTTTCGCGCTCATTTAAGTCTTCCTGCGGGAGTCCTTTAATGATATCTTGATAGCCAAGTGTAATTTGCCGAACCTGCGTATTCGTCAGAGTTCCACGCCAATTCTCAGCTTTAAATGTCTTTTCAGCATACAATGCGACTTGTAATGCCTCATCATATTTAGCTTGTCTCGTTAATTGAAAGATTGAATCTGATAGTTCCGTTAATTCTTGCAGCGCTTTAGCAGCTGTTGTTTCCTCTCCTTTTGCAGCAGCTGGATGCAAGACGAGAAATAATAATAGAATCATCGCGATTGACTTTCGTTTCATGCAAGTCCCTCCTAGCCTTTCTCCATACAGCGTATGAAGAAAAGGACAAGGTTAGACCAACATTGTTAAGGGAGTTCAAGCTTGACCGATTTTTTCGAGATGACAAGATAATACGAAACAAGAAGAACGGCAATACTTAACCAAAACGTCACGTAGCCGATCTCATTTGAATAGGCAGAAAGCATAGAATAACGCGGCATCATTCCAAACACATAATCAATCACATCATTATGTAAAATCCATATGCCTGCTACAACCAAATGACGCATGTGAAAACGATAATACGGCGCAAATAACACAGCCTGTACCGCCATCATAAAGTGCGAACCAATTAGCATATATCCTTCCCACGGAAAATCATCAACAGAAACGAGCACGAAAAGATTCATCCCAACAGCCCATAATCCATATTTGATCAAGGTGACAAGGGCCAGTGCTTCAAAATAAGGAGCATGGCGTTTCATTAGAAAGGCTAGTAATACAAATAAAAAGAAAAAGCTTGCCGTCGGACTGTCCGGTACAAAAGGTAAAAAGACAGCCGGCGTCTCTACGAGCTGCGGAATATACCAGTAATAGCCGTACGCAGTGCCAAGAAAGTTGACAATGAGCACGAGCACAAGCATGTAGCGTGTGGCTAGCAGATATTGAATCCATCTCATATTTCTCTTCACTCACGATCTGTTAAAATCAGAAAAAAGCTGACAGCGCCAGCTTTTTTCTCCTTTTGAGTATATCCTTGTACTTGCATTTAAACAACTGAATTATTTAGATTTGACCTCAGATAAATATTTCGAGAGCTTTTCAAGTTCTTCATCGCTGCCTTTAAAAATGCCCTTGGGCATGTTGCCTTTTCCTTCTACAGCGATTTTCGCAATTTCCTCTGGTGCTAAACCATTGTCAACAAGTGACGGTCCAGCTGCCCCGCCTTGCATATTATCTCCGTGACAGGAGATACATGTCTGCTCTTGATAGATTTTATACTCTTCAGCTGAGGTATCAATCTCTGCTTCTTTCTTGATTTCACCTTGCTTCGCTGCTGCTTCCCAGTCATGAGTAGCAACAGACTCCCATGTTAAATAGGTTGCTGCACCAACTGCAAGAATCATCATTCCAACTGCAATTGGTCTTCGATATGGCCTGCGTTCAGGACCAGAATCAAGAAATGGTGCGAGTAAAAGAGCACCAAACGCAATTCCAGGCATAATCATTGCGCCAACCACTGTATAGCTCCCTGCAGCAAACTCATATTTTAACAACTGGTACAAAAATAGGAAATACCAGTCTGGCAGCGGAATATAGCCCGTATCTGTCGGATCAGCCATCCGCTCAAGCGGAGGTGCATGAACAACAGTTAGGACAAGAAATCCAATTAAAAAAACAGCACCTACAAGCCATTCCTTTAAAAGAAAGTTCGGCCAAAAGGCTTCGGTTTTTCCCGGATATTCGGAATAGTCTTTAGGTATGTTAGGTTTTCTTTCTGCCGGTATTCTGGAATCTCCGACAAACTTCATCCCTTTTCCCCTATGCAAAGTCATCCCCTCCTCATTGAACATTCATCAAACGCAAAATTTTAAAGCGGTCCAGAAATTCCTTGCTTACGAATCATAATAAAGTGGGCAGCCATCAGCCCAAATAATGCCGCTGGCAAGAAAAAGACATGGATAGCGAAAAATCTCGTCAGCGTTTGTGCACCTACAATGTCAGGATGACCTGCAAGCAACGTTTTAATCTCTTTCCCAATGAAAGGTGTCGCCTCTGCAATTTGAAGACCAACCTTCGTCGCAAATAGCGCCTTCATATCCCACGGTAAAAGATATCCTGTAAAACCAAGTCCAAGCATCACAAAGAAAATGAGCACACCGACAATCCAGTTTAGCTCTCTAGGCTTTTTATACGCCCCTTGGAAAAAGACCCTCAGCGTATGTAAAAACATCATAACAATGACTAGACTCGCACCCCAGTGGTGCATCCCTCTTACAATCTGTCCAAATGCCACTTCATTTTGCAAATAATAGACAGATTCCCATGCGTTTTTAATATCCGGTACATAATACATCGTTAAAAACATGCCCGAAAGGACTTGAATGACCGTCACAAAAAACGTTAAACCGCCAAAACAATACACAAAAGCAGAGAAATGATGTGCTGGATTGACGTGCTCAGGCACTTCATGATCCGCAATGTCTCTCCATATCGGTGTGATGTCCAGCCGCTCATCTACCCAATCGTAAATCTTGTTAAGCATCGTTACCCTTCCCCTTTCGGCACAGCTTTTCCAAGATAGAGGTATCCGTCCTTCACTTGCTGCTTATAATGGTCAAGCGGAGCAAGCGGTGGAGTTCCGGGTACGTTTGTACCATCCTTGTCGTACAGCCCATAATGGCATGGGCAGAAAAATTTGTTTGGATTTTTCGGATCACTGTTCCAGTTCACTGTACATCCTAAATGTTTACAGATTGGCGATAAAGCGACAATTTCATCCCCTTCTTTGTACACCCATGCAGACCTAGATTCCTTTGACTCATACCATGCATCTACTTGATCAATTTTAAAGTCAAAGCGCTTCGGTTCTTTTGTCAGTTCATCTACACTGACAACTTGAACCATATCCTGATCCTCTGTTCCTTTTAGCACAGGGTCAAGCGCAAAGCGAACCATAGGCATGAGCATTCCAGCGGCCATAAATCCCCCCACGCCGGTCAACGTGTAATTCAAAAATTGACGCCTGGACACTCCATGTCTCTTCTCGCTCATTTTTTTCTCCCCCCCTCAGGTCGTCAGCTACTTTATAACTGAATTAGAAAAAATTTCATAAAACTAGGACACCCTCATAATATATCAATCTATTCACAAGGTCAACAGCCTAAAAAGCTATGTACAATGCAAATGTAAGGGTTTTTATGACGGGTTCCATTTTTGTAACAAAAAGTTCAAAATTTGTTCTACACTGTCTTGAATGACTTTTTGCTTTAAATTGACCTTTAAATGCTCAAGCGGAACAGACTGCAATATAAATGCCGATTCGCTCACTTCTAGCTGTTCTTTCCATTTGTTATCAGATGTGATAAACACAACATGCTGAAAATGTTCTTGCAATGATTGTTTTAGTGCAAGTATGTCTTCTTGCTTACGATTATTTACTTCTAAATATGTATATGGAGGAAAAAGAAACACTCTGCCTTTCAGTTGCCTTTCAAGATCCTCTGCCACAAGCATTGTAAACTCACCTAAAGACACGGTTTGTTTGATATGGCTTGCATTTATCCCAACTAATGGAATGATAGCGGTATCAATGTAATCTTTAGATTGTAAAAAGAGATCCGCGTCCTCCGCCTGAAACTTCATCTAGTTCCCCTCTTTCATCACATAAGCCCTGCCTGTATAGGGCAAGGCTTATTGGCTTGGTTTATGATAATAGGCTTAATTCTTTTGCTAACTTATTAAATGTTTCTTGATCATGACGGTCAAGCGCTTCATCGATTTCTTTCATCAGCCGTTCTTTTTGGAAAGTAGCGATAGAATGCTCTAGCACTTTCTCAGCAAGATCTTTATCTTTTTCATTTTCATAAAGATCTTTAGGAATATGAGGATTTGTTTCAAGTACAGCGGCATATTCCGGCGAACGATATGCAGATCGGAAATTCAATTGAATAAACAAATCTTGCTGTTTATTCAAACGAATATCATGAAATGATTTTTCTGCATCTGTCGTCATGATATTTTCTTTATAAAATCTAAAGGGAACTTCATCCACACAGTGTGTTGACATAATAATTCCCCTTGGGCAAAATTCTGCTTGCTCTACAAAATGAACCTTTTCCATCAAAGAGTCGTGACTCATTAAATAATTTAATATCCAAACACACTCTCTTCGCTTTAATTGATAATGGTTTAAGAACCACCGGATAAATTCCTTCTTTTCATTGACAGAAACAGGGGTCTGCATGTTATTCCCTCCTCTATCGTAAATTAAATTGCTATACATGAATTATTCAACAAACCAGTTCTTCATTCCTGCAAACTATAAGGAAATTTCGTCTTCAATTCTTAAAATCGTTTCTTCAATTTCTTCATTCGTGCCATCTTTCTGAAGAACTTTTCGTAATAACGGCAAAGCTTCTTTTTGTCTGCCTTCTTCTAAAAGGAACGAAGCATATTCATATAAAAAGTCACGTTCCTCATCAAAATCAGGCAGAGCAAGTTTGAAATACTCAGCGGCTTCATCGTATTCTTCTCGTCCGACAGAAGCAGAAGCAGCATACCAATTCCATTTTGGATCTTCTTCCCCAAAGCTTTTAACCTCTTTAATCACATCCAGAATTTCATCAAACAGCTCTTCATTTAAATAGATCGCAAGCAGCGTTTGAACCGCTTCAATATATCCTGGATCAAGAGCAAGTGCTTCTTGAAGCAATTTTTTCGCATCTTCCGAATGGCCATTTTTCAAATCAATCTTTGCCCCATATAAATATAACTCTTTGTTATACTCATCCACTTTAATTCCTTCTTTTACTATCTCTAAGGCTTCATGATATAGTCCTTCTTCCTCATAGCTTTTGGCTAAAGGCATATAAAGTGACGAATACGAAGGATCAATATCTTTTAGTTCAGAGAGCTGCTGAATAGCCGTTTTCGTTCTGCCAGCCCTCATCGCTGTAAATCCGTAGCCAAAAAGTGTATTTGGATCCACTTGATCCTTTACAGCCTTTTCATACCATTCAAGGGCATCTTCAAATTCTCCAGCTGTGCTTAATGATTCAGCGAGCCGCTGATATACATTGACACCACCAATTTCATTTTGTTGATCGGCCACTTTGTAGAAATAGTCGGATGCTTTCTTTGAAAGACCTTGAGAAAAATACAATTCCCCTAAAGCAAAATCAATGACGGCTTCATGAGGTAGTAACTCTTTCGCTTTTAAAAGCTTTTGTTCACTAACTTCAAATAGTCCTTGCATTTGATACAAATCTGCCATTAACAATAAACTCTCTGGATACGCATCGTCATCTTCAGGAATCGTTTCAAGAACTGCTATTGCCTTCTCTTCTTCATCAGAGTCTATTAACAGCTCTGCATAAAAACAGGTTAATCCTGTTTCTTCTGGATATAAATCATGTAAATCACTAATGAGATTCCGTGCTTTATCAATATCTCCCCAGTCATAATATAACTGAGCTGCCTGCGCTTTTTCTTCATCATGAAGATGCTTCTCTGCTTGAGCAAGTGTTTGGAGTCCCTTTTCAGTCTCACCCGCCTCAACTAATTTTATGGCTTCTTGTAATGAACTATTCAAATCAAACCGTTCCTTTCTGTTTCCAAAAACCTAAACTGTTGTTACTTCATATCATAATCGACAGCTGCATATCCAGCAAATATGTTGCTCTTTTAACATGAAACCATTTTTGTGTATTGAAGACTCTTTTTCAATCAATACTTTACTAAACTGATGATTTGTAAACCGAATACGCTAAAAAATTGTTTTTGAATCAGCAAAATGCTCTTTTTCAAGGTTTCACCTTGAGACAAGCTATGCTATAGTTCTTTCAAATATGCAAAAGGAAAGAAAAAGCCTGAGGAAATCCTCAGACTGTTTGCGTTAAGTATTCAATGTGTTCAAAGAAATTTGGGTAAGATACACGTACTGCATCTGTATCTTCAATCTCGATTGCTTGCTCTGTTATACATGCCGCAATTCCTAACATCATACCAATTCGATGATCTCCGTAGCTTGAGACGACTGCGCCGCCTTTAAGGCTCGTTTTACCATGAATCTTCATTCCATCATCTGTTGCTTCAATATGAGCACCTAGTTTTTTAAGTTCTGAAACGACTGTATCAATACGATTGGTTTCTTTCACTTTTAATTCAGCAGCATCTTTAATGATCGTTGTTCCTTCTGCTTGAGTAGCTAGGAGCGCAATAATAGGAATTTCGTCGATCAGTCTAGAGATCATATCACCTGAAATGTCGATCCCTTTTAATGAAGAGGTAGAGATCGTTAAATCACCGTACGGTTCTCCGCCTTTAGCATCCACTTCTTGAATGTCGAGGTCTGCACCCATTTGTTTTAGCACATCTATAATACCAGTTCTCGTTTTGTTCAAACCGACATTTCTCAATACAATCCGGCTGTTTGGAACGATAGATCCAGCCACTAAGAAAAATGCAGCGGAAGAAATATCTCCAGGGACAAATACATCTGTTGCTTTTAACGTTTGTCCACCTTCAATTGAAACACTTTGTGCATCTTCATGTAGCGAGACACCAAACATTGATAACATTCTTTCGGTATGGTCTCTTGATTTATGCGGTTCAGTTAACGTCGTTGTTCCTTCTGCATGCAGTCCAGCTAGAAGGACAGCCGACTTAATCTGGGCACTGGCAACTGGAGACTCATAAGAGATAGCTTTTAAATTGCCCCCACGTATAGAAAGCGGTGTATACTCGCCATTTGCTCTGCCATCGATCTTGGCTCCCAATTGTCTTAGCGGACCTGTTACCCGTTTCATCGGTCTTTTGGCAATACTTTCGTCTCCAATCAGCGTACTGTGGAACTCACAGCCAGCCAAGATTCCCATCATTAAACGAATGGTCGTGCCAGAGTTACCAACATCGAGAATATCGCTCGGCTCTTTAAGTCCTTTTAGTCCCTTACCATGAATGACAACATCTGTACCTTTTTGTTCGATGTCGACACCCATTTTTCTAAAACAATCAATCGTGCTTAAACAATCAGCGCCAGGAAGAAAATTTTTTACTACTGTAGTCCCGTCAGCAATAGCGCCAAACATCACAGATCTATGAGAAATGGATTTATCTCCTGGAATATGAATTTCTCCATTCATAGGAGCACTTTTATGAATTTTCATGTTCCTCACCTCAATCAGCATAAAATGTATCGTAATTTGCTCTATTTTTTATACAGAGTTCTGCCCGCTTTCGATCGTCATCTGTTTGAAAACTAATGCGTAAAATCCCGTTAATGTCTTCTCGCGTTTCAATAATACGGATATTTGTAATACTGATGTTTTCATTTGCTAGATATCCTGTAATTTCCGAAATAACACCAGGATGATCCGGCACATCGACATAAAGATCATAAAAAGCAGGGATCGCTCCTTTTTTCCTCAGAGGCAGGCCGTCGCGATATTCCTTGGCCTCTTGGAAATAAGAGAATAACCCCTCAGCATCTTCTTGTTGCACAAAGGATTCAATGCGGTCAATCTCTTTTTTCCATTCATGAAATCGGTCTAAAATCTTGTTTTTATTGTGCAAAAGGATATCGCGCCACATTGCAGGATTACTTGATGCAATACGGGTAATATCTCGAAAGCCTCCAGCAGCAAACCGTTTTACAAGAGGAAATTCTTCTTCAAAATGATGCGCTTGATGCACAAGACTGGCAGCGACGATGTGTGGAAAGTGACTAATCACACTTGTCACAGCATCATGTTCTTCGGGTGTCATTTCAATGAAATGAGCATTGGTTCCCTTCAGTAGATCCTTCAAACGGTCAACAGCCTGACGACTTGTTACCTTTGCTGGCGTTAAAATGTAGAATGCATTTTCAAATAAAAAGTCTTTCGCTGCAATAACACCTGACTTATGAGACCCTGCCATCGGATGCCCACCAATAAATTGGTAATGATCAGGCAACGTTTTTTCAGCAAAATGAACGACCTTTTGCTTTGTGCTCCCTACATCTGTAATCGTGAGCTCTCTTTCAATACCAGATGCCGCAATATCACTTAACATTTTGACGGTTTGTTGTACTGGCGTTGCCAAAATAATCGTTGCTGATGCTTTTAAGCCTTCCATCAAGGACTCGGCAGTCACGTCGATGATTCCTAGTTTTGTTGCAGCAATCATTTGTTCTTTAGAGACATCATAGCCTACAATTTTTTTATGTGGAAATTCTTTTTTAATCGACAGTGCAATAGAACCACCAATTAAACCGAGCCCAGCGATTAATATGGTTTCGTTTGCTTCATTCATGTTCATCACCTGATTTTTCGCGTAAATTAAACAAGCTGTTTCAATAGCTTATATGTATATTGGATGAGTTACAACGAAAGCCATATCCCATAAACAGGATATGACTTCATTGTTATGCTACGCACGAATGCCTTGTAATAAATCGGCAAGTGTAGTTAGGATTTCTTCATTTTGCTCCTTTGTTCCAACAGTAATACGTAAAGAAGTTGGGAATCCGAGAGCTTGACCAGATCGAACGATATAGCCCTTTTTCAAAAGTGCATTGAACAGCTCATCTGCGTCTCTTTTAAAATCAATCAGCACAAAGTTTGTTTGAGATGGATAGATAAACAATCCAAAACGGTCTGCAAATTCTTGATATTGTTTAAGACCTGCTTCATTTTTTTGTCTGCACGATTGAATGAAGTCTTGATCTTTAATGGCTGCACGTGCAGCTGCCTGAGCGATACGACTTGTATTAAAGGGCTCTCTCGCAGGTTCAATGGCGGTAATCAACTCCTCTGAGGCAACCCCATAACCTACTCGAAGTGCCGCAAGTCCATATGCTTTAGAGAACGTGCGCAGTACAATGACATTTTGATAGGCTTTTAATAGAGATAAACTGTTCGGAAAGTCTTCCGCGCGAACATATTCAAAATATGCTTCATCTAGAACGACAAGCACGTGAGCAGGCACTTGATCTAAAAACGATACGAGCTCAGATTCTGACAAATGATTTCCTGTCGGATTGTTCGGGTTACACACCCAAACGACTTTTGTGTTGTCATCCATCGCATCCAGCATTCCCTTTAGATCATGAGCTCCACCATTTAGAAGTGGTACTTCTCTAATCTCTGCATGCTCAATCACTGCATTGTGACGGTATTGAGGGAATGACGGAGATGGGATCACCGTATTTGTATGTTGATCAAGGAATGCCCTAGCAATAATTTGCACAAGTTCATCTGAGCCATTCCCGAATATTAATTGTTTTTCATTTACTTGAAGAAAATCAGCCAGTTCCGTTCTTAAACTTGCGCTGTATCCGTCTGGATAAATCGCTAAATGTTCAAGTTCAGCTTGTATGGCCTCTCTTGCATGTGTAGAACATCCAAAAGGGTTTTCATTTGAAGCCAATTTCACAATTTTGTCTAATTGATATTCTTTTTTGACCTCTTCAATTGGTTTCCCAGGTTGATACGGTTTTAGCTGTTTTAATTGATCTTTGATTTGCAAAATGTTTCACCTCATTTGAATGAATAGAGGGGACTAAATGTTTTTGCATATGTTTCAAATTCTCTTAAAGCCTCTTGGCGTGTATCACTTGCTACTAATTGTTCTTGAAGCTCTTCAATTTTTTTGACAAGCGCACTGCCGACAACGACACCATCACTCATTTTATTCATTGAGTCTACTTGTTCTCTTGTTGAAATACCAAAACCTACAGCAACTGGTATTTGACTCAACTGTTTCACTTGTTGAATAAAATCTGTAATCGATGCGTCGAAAGATTGTCTAACACCTGTGACGCCGAGAGATGAAACACAATACACAAAACCTTCTGCCTGCTCTACAATTTTTTCTAATCGTTCCTTGCTTGTTGGTGCAACGAGTGATATATATGAAATGTCGTGTGCTTGACAGTTCTTCTGCAGCTCGCTGCTCTCTTCAAAAGGCAAGTCGGGTGTTAAGAGTCCCGAAATATGATTTTTGCGCAGTAAAGCGAAAAAGTATTCTGTGTCTAATTGTAACACAGGATTATAATACGTAAATAGAATTACAGGAATTTTTACGCCGTTTTTTTTCATCTTTCCTGCTAATTCTATCGCTTTTACGATATTCATACCATGATGAAGTGCTCTTTTAGAAGCTCTTTGAATGACGGGGCCGTCCGCTAACGGATCGGAATACGGAACACCTAGTTCAATCGCATGTGCCCCTGCTGCTTGAAGCGCGAGGGCTAAATCAATGGTGATCTCTTCTGATGGATCACCCGCTGTAATAAATGGAATAAATAATTTCTGACCTTGCTCTAATTGAAATGTGATCATTTTGTTTCACCCTCACTTTCAAGCACATTCATTAATGTATGCACGTCCTTATCTCCTCTGCCTGACAAGCAGACAAGAACAATGTCGTCTTCCCTCATGTTCTGGCTCATTTCAAACGCTTTAGCTAAAGCATGTGCAGATTCGATCGCTGGCAGGATTCCTTCTTTTTCTGTGAGCAGCTTTAACGCATCTAGTGCTTCTTGATCTGTCGCACTCACATATTGAACCCGGCCGCTCGCATGCAAATACGCATGCTCTGGTCCGATCCCCGGATAGTCTAATCCAGCTGAAATCGAATAAGGCTCAATAATTTGACCAAATTCGTCTTGAATCAAGTATGTCAAAGATCCATGTATGACACCTTTTGTCCCTTTCGTGATGGTCGCTGCATGAAGCGGAGTGTCGATTCCTTTCCCAGCAGCTTCTACACCAATGATATCGACCTCTTCATCTAAGAACGCCCGGTACATTCCTATCGCATTGCTCCCTCCGCCAACACAGGCAACGACTTTATGAGGAAGCTGCCCTTCCTTTTCAAGTATCTGCGCTTTTGCCTCATCTCCGATCATCCGCTGAAATTCACTGACGATTTGAGGATACGGATGAGGTCCAACGACTGAGCCGATCATATAAAAGTGGTCACTGCAATGCTGGACCCAATAGCGGATGGCTTCATTGGTTGCATCCTTTAATGTTCCGTTCCCGCTTGTGACAGGTATGACTTCAGCGCCGAGCAGTTTCATTCGGAACACATTGAGTGATTGTCTTTCCACATCTTCTTTTCCCATAAATACAGTGCAGGATAAACCGAATTTTGCGGCCACTGTTGCAGCAGCTACACCGTGCTGACCTGCTCCTGTTTCGGCGATGATATTTGATTTCCCCATTTTTTTCGCTAGCAGTGCCTGCCCAAGCGCATTGTTGATTTTATGAGCGCCTGTATGGTTTAAATCTTCTCTTTTTAAATAGATTTTAGCACCACCGAGATATGCCGATAATTGATCAGCGTATGTGAGTGCAGTTGGTCTGCCTGAATAGTTTTTCAAAAGCGATATATATTCCTTTTGAAAAGCAGGGTCTTCTTTTAATTCACGAAAAGCTTGTTCGATCTCTTCTAGTGGCTGCATGAGCGTTTCAGGAACGAATTTCCCTCCAAATTCTCCATATCTGCCAATCTCATTTGGATATGCGTACATGGTTCAACATCCTTTCTTCGAGCACTTTCATCTTTGTACTGCTTTTCTTTCCGTTTTCTTCTATACCGCTTGAAAGGTCTATGGCGTCTGGACCAAAAGCAAGCAGATCTATTATTGTGTCTGGCGTGATCCCGCCAGCAATGGCGCAAGTTTTTCCCAGTTGTTTTGCATGCTGAACATATGAAGGCACCGCCTCCCATGCAAAAGCTGTTCCAGAACCGCCTCTCATGCCTTTTACTTTCGCATCAATGAGAAAGCCGTCGACACTTGGAGCAAATGCCGTCATATGTTCAAGTGTGTCGTTTACATCGGGCTCGTGATGGAACACTTTCCAAACGAGCGCCTTCGTTTGTTGTTTGATGTCGCTTGCATCTTCTGGCGTCTCATCGCCATGAAGCTGCACAATATCTAAGGGGAGGTTGTTTGTGATCTCGCACACTTTTGGTGTTTTTTCATTCACAAATACCCCCACTATCTCTTTTTTGCATTTTACTTTTGACAGCCAGTGTTTCACTTGATCTGGATCAACTCGTCTTTTACTCGGCGCAAAAATAAAACCGATGGCATCCGCTTGAGATTGCGAGATGCATGCGACATCCTCTTGTGAGACAGCCCCGCAATATTTTAAGTAAGGCTTACTTTCCTTCATTCTCCGAACAATGCCTGAACGGCTTTCTCCTGTGATTGTTCCCTCATTAAAGATTCACCAACAAGAACGGCATTTGCTCCGTGCTGTTTCACAAAGGTCAGATCATCAAATGTCTTTATCCCGCTTTCACTTACTAGTAATACGTCTTTTGGAACAAGTGGCGCGATCTCTTTTGTTTGTTCAACAGTTGTTGTAAACGTATTGAGATTCCGGTTGTTCACACCGATAATCTCAGGAGTGAATAGGTGTAAAATCTTTTCTAGTGTATGTGCTGCATGTACTTCAACGAGGACATCCAGTCCTTTTTCTTTCGCTTCTGTATAGAGCTCATACAGCTTTTGCGGCTCAAGCACCTCTCCAATTAATAAAATGGCATCTGCCCCTATCCGTTTCGATTCTTCTACTTGTATAGAGTCAATAATGAAATCTTTTCTTAAAATAGGACGTGTGATGTGTTCTTTAATAAGAGACAAATATTCGTTTTTCCCTTGGAAAAACGGTTCATCCGTTAAGACAGATAAACAATCTGCATTTGATGCTTCGTATGCTTTTGCTGTCTGTAAAGGATCAAAATGAGGCTGAATGATGCCTTTGGAAGGAGACGCTTTTTTCACCTCAGCAATCAGTCCGATCGAGCGGTGAGGATTCATAAGGGCTTCTTTAAATGATTGTCTTTCATAATGTCCTTCCTCAGGTAATTGCAAGGTTTGCACATGTTCTTTTTTACGGGCGATAATTTGATTAAGCATAGATCTCTTCCTCTTTCGTTTTTTGTTTTAGACGGGCTAATTGTTCTTTAGCTGATCCGTTTTTGATCGTTTCTAATGCTTTCATTGTGCCTGCCATCAGACTCTCTGCTTTTCCTGCCACATATAATGCGGCCCCAGCATTAAGAGCTGTAATATGAAGCGGTGCTCCACCCGCTTGATAATTCAATATATTCTGAATCAATTTGGCGCTTTCTTCTGGTGATTGGACCTGAATGTCTGATAAATTCCCTTTTTCAAGTCCGAAGTCTTCTGGGTTTAACGTATATTCTGTCATGACACCTTTTTTGAGTTCAATGATGTATGAATTTGCTGTAATGGTTAATTCATCCAGCCCATCATCTCCGCAAACAAACAGGACATGTTCTGGCTCTAAAGGAGCAAGAGCTTTCGCCATGAGCTTTGCCTTTTCCTTTGCATACACACCGATGATTTGCTTTTTGGCCTGCATCGGGTGGCAAAGCGGTCCTAATAAGTTAAATACCGTCCGAAATCCGAGCTGCTTGCGTACGGTGGCTACTTGTTTCATAGAAGAATGATAGAGCGGTGCAAATAAAAAGCCCATGTTTTTCTGCTGTATTTGCCGCCTTGTTTCTTCAGGTGTGGATTGAATTTGAATACCAAGACATTCTAGCACGTCAGCACTCCCGCTTTTAGAGGAGACAGAACGATTTCCGTGCTTGGCGATTTTCGCCCCAGCAGCCGAAGCAACGATGGCAGCGGCTGTTGATATATTAAATGTTGATAAACCGTCGCCTCCTGTCCCGCACGTATCAACAACATCAAGTGACCTTTCTACTGGTGCTGCATGCTGCCTCATGGCTTTCACAAAGCCGGTCATTTCTTCAGCGGTTTCTCCTCGATGCGCTAAAATAGATAGACTAGCAGCGACTTCAGCATCTGTTAACGAGCCGCTCATCATATCATGCATCAGGCCATTCGCTTCTTTTTCTGATAGTTTTCCTCCATTAACAAGAGCTGATAGTCGTTGATTCATTTGGCACACTCTCCTTTTCTGAGAAAATATGTTCAGCAAGCTGAATGGCTTTTAGAAGTGCTCCTGCCTTATTACATGTCTCTTCCCATTCGTTTTCTGGAACGGAATCAGCGACAATGCCGGCACCTGCTTGTATAGAAGCAGTCTGATGTTTGACGCTCATTGTGCGAATAGTAATACAGGAATCGATATTGCCGTCGAAACCAATATAGGCAATACAGCCGCCATACGTCTCTCTTGGCTCAGGCTCCATTTCGTTTAATAATTGCATCGCCCTAATTTTTGGGGCGCCTGTCAATGTGCCTGCTGGAAAAGCGGACATAAGTGCGTCTACTGGATGTGTATCCTGCTTCAGCTTCCCTGTCACAATAGAAATAATGTGCATGACGTGCGAAAAATTCACGACTTTTGTAAAAGTTGGGACAGACACACTGCCGTATTCTGCCACACGTCCCACATCATTTCGAGCCAGATCCACCAGCATGTAATGTTCTGCTTTTTCTTTTTCATCATCGAGTAACTCTCTTGCTAGTGCATCATCTTCTTCTTTTGTCATTCCTCGTTTTCTTGTACCAGCAATTGGATGGATTTCTAAGTGTCCGTTTTTCGCATGGATTAATCGTTCTGGCGAGCTTCCGACTAAGTCTCGATCTTTTAATTTCATAAAATACATATACGGTGATGGATTGACGATCCGAAGCACACGATATAATTCAAATGAGCTCACTGTCACTGGAATGTCAAAACGCTGAGAAAGTACACCCTGGAAGATATCACCCGCTCGAATATACTCCTTGATTTTTTCGACATCCTTTAAAAATTTTGCTTTTTCATAGGTAGACGTCACCTGTTCAAACGAAGGGGGTTCATTCAAATTCCCTGAGATAATCAGTTCTTTCATATCAATTTTTGTATGAAGCTGCTGTATCATCAGTTCAAGCTGCTTTTGATTTTCTCGATAAACCAGAATTTTTTCTTCCTCTGTTTCATGACCGTTCAGCTGCGTGTACTGAATAAAATGAACTTGGTTTGTTTCGTGATCAAATGCGATCATTGTTTGGCAAACAAATAATGTGCAATTATCTGTTGTTGATGCATTCGGATGCGGCTTGACAGACGGCTCAATGTTGGGAATGAGGTCGTAACTTAAGTACCCTACTGCTCCGCCAGTAAATGGGATATCAATTTCAGGTGTCTTGATTTGATATTGCTCTTTCATCCAGTCAAGCAACTCTTTCAGCTCCGCTTTTTGCATCACTGACTTTCCCGCAGCGTCACGAGCAATATAATGGTCTTGCTCGTCGTGTAATGTTAAAAAAGGATGTAATCCGATAAAGGAATATCTCGACCAGCTAGAAGATTCGTCTTTGCTTTCTAGCAAATACACAATATCCTGTTTCAGTTTCTCAACAATTTGAATAGGTGAGAGCGTATCAACTGTAATGGTTTCAACAATCGGGATGGTTTTGTAAAACTGACTGTCTCTTAAAAATTGGGTAAGATTTGATTGGGATTTCATAAGCACACTCCTTAAATGGATTTAAGGAGAATGAGGGGACATCTTGAGGATTTGTTTGAGTATACGAAATAAGCCTAAAAGAGGCTTCGCTCTTTTAGGCAGTATGATTAAATAGAAGTATCGTATCTCTGCTCAACTCTACTCATCTCAACTACCCTAGTCTCATTCTCATCTTCTCTAAGCTTGCAATGCCGTTCACACCTGTGTGTAAACTTCGGCTGTTCATATCGTATTATAATTCCTTGTTTTTTGTCAACTGTAAATCAGGCCGAAGCGTGACAGCCTCTTCCAAGTATACGTGCTGGATGTCTTCCTGCTTGACATCTGTCTGAACGGTCATTAAAACGCGAATACACTTCTTTAGACCTCCATCAATGTCAAGCTCTTGCATACAAGTGACAGGCACATAGGTCCATCCTTCAAACTGCCTGAGTGCTTTTGCTGGAAAAACAGAGTGAATATCTTGTGTAGCTGAAATCAAGATCTGCACGACACGCTCTGGATCTACTTGATTTTTTGAAATAATCGCTTCTAGCAGCTGCTTCGTTTTGGTTAACACTTCTGTTTCTGTATCTTCTGTCACAGTTGTAGCCCCGCGTATCCCGCGAAACATCATAGACAGCCCTCCTCCCGTTTCCATTCTTCGAGCCAGTGATACAGCTCATCTTTTGTGAAAGATTGCAGGGTGACGTCTCCAACTTGTTTTAGCAAAACAAACTGAACACTCCCGCCTCTTGCCTTCTTATCACCAATCATGCGATCGACAAATGTTTTGGTTGAAATCGTTTGTGTGACTTGTACTGGGAACCCTAGTTCTTTCATCCACACTTTAAGTTTCTCACGATCTAGGCTGAGTCCTTGCTCTTTTTCACTGACATATAAAGCAAACTGCATGCCAATTGCAATGGCATCTCCATGCGTGATCGCACCGTATCCATACTCCGCTTCAATGGCATGCCCTAGTGTATGACCTAAATTCAAGTATGCCCGCACACCTTGTTCTTTTTCATCTTCTTCAACAATGGATGCTTTCACTTGAATCCCTTGATAAAGCATATGTGCCAGTTCATCCTTTGATAATTCTGTCAACGAACGAATGGACATCAGTTCTGATAAAAAGACTTCACTTGAAATCAGTGCATGTTTTATCACTTCTGCAAAGCCTGATCTCAGCTCTATTGGTGAGAGTGTCTCTAGCATACTTGTATCATAAATGACAGCAGCCGGTTGATGAAACGCACCAATTAAATTTTTGCCGAGCGGATGATTGATTCCGGTTTTTCCGCCGACTGCACTATCATGTGCAAGCAGCGTGGTCGGCACTTGAATAAAATCAATGCCTCTCATATAAGTGGCAGCAGCAAAGCCAGCCAAGTCTCCAATCACCCCGCCGCCTAATGCAATGATGCATGAGGAGCGGTCGAGTTGAAATTGGATGGCTTTCGTATGAATCTGCTCAAACTGCGCAAAAGATTTTGATTGCTCTCCGTTTGGCACCACTACTTTGTGTACAGACCATTTCTGTTTAAGTAATTGAACCATTTCATCTCCATAAAGGGCATCGACGGCTGAATCTGTCACGATAAAGAGCTTCGTGTAGGATCGCCCAGTGGAAGTAATCAAGTCTACGATATTTTGTCTAATCCCATCACCGATATATACAGGATAAGTGGCTGAAGACGTCTTCACTTCCAGTGTTTTCATTAAAACTCCCTCTGAAGCTGGCGCATTTTGTCCACATTTTCTTTAATGCGGTCAATTTGATCAAGACCAAACTGCTCAACCACTGCATTGGCGATTTCCCATGCAACGACTGCTTCTGCTACAACACTTGCGGCTGGAACAGCACAGCTGTCAGAACGCTCAATACTTGCAGAGAAAGGTTCTTTTGTTTCAATATCCACGCTTTGCAATGGTTTGTATAAGGTTGGGATTGGTTTCATAACCCCTCTTACGACGATTGGCATGCCAGTTGACATTCCGCCTTCAAGACCACCTAAACGGTTTGTTTTTCTCGTATAGCCTTTTTCTTCATCCCAGATGATTTCATCATGAACTTCACTGCCATTTTTAGAAGCCGCCTCAAAGCCAATACCGAATTCAACCCCTTTAAAAGCGTTGATACTCAGTACTGCGCCTGCAAGCTTGCTATCCAGTTTGCGGTCATAGTGCACATAGCTGCCGACCCCAACTGGCATCCCTTCAACGATGACTTCGACAATACCACCAATTGAATCGCCGTTTTTCTTCGCTTCGTCAATGGCATCCATCATTTTTTGACCAGCTTCACTGTCATAGCAGCGAACAGGTGATTCTTCTGTTACTTTTTGCAAATCTTCAATAGATTCATAAGCGGTATGGGAAGCTTTTACTCCACCAATTTCAAGGACGTGACCAGCCACTTTGATTCCAAGGTGAGCCAAAATTTGTTTCGCTACTGCGCCTGCTGCTACACGAACCGTTGTCTCGCGTGCTGATGAGCGCTCTAATACGTTTCTCATATCACGGTGACCATATTTAATCGCACCATTTAAATCCGCATGCCCTGGTCTTGGACGAGAGATTTGACGCTTCATTTCACTCTCTTCTTCTTCAGTAATCGGCTCTGCACCCATGACCTTTGTCCAGTGCTTCCAATCATTATTTTCAACAACAAGTGCAATAGGAGAACCTAATGTTTTCCCGTGGCGGACACCACTTAACACTTTCGCTTGGTCTTTTTCAATTTGCATTCTTCTTCCGCGGCCATGACCTTTTTGTCTTCTAGCCAGTTCATAATTGATGTCATCCTGCTCTATGTAAAGTCCCGCTGGAACTCCTTCAATAATTGTGGTCAGTTGTGGACCATGTGATTCACCTGCTGTTAAGTACCTCATGACTTATTCTCCCTTCATCGCATTAACGCTTTTAAGTAAAACTATGATAACACACTTCCTACTAAAAAGTCAGCTACTACCCCTTCTTTTGATAAAAGAAAGTATCAGCAGAGGTTAATCCAAACTTTTCTGGGTGAAAAATTTGTTCTGTAGAACCAACAAATAATACGCCGTTTTGCTTTAAACTGCTGCTCATTTTTAAGTAAATTTCTTCTTTCGCCTCTTCTGTAAAGTAGATGAGGACATTTCTGCACACGATGAGATCCAGCTGTTTTTCATATGGATCTGCTAAAAGGTTGTGTTTCTTAAATTGAATGTGCTTTCGAATCTCATCCTTCACCGTGTAAAATGAAGAATCTTCTTTGGTGAAATATTTTTGCTTGATTTGATCTGGCACCTCTTGCAAAGATCGTTCATGATATCTTCCTTTTTGCGCAGATTGCAGGACTTTATCATCTATATCTGTTGCAATAATTTGGAAGTCCTTCACAAGCGGATGGCTTGATAGCAACATTGAGAGTGTATACGGCTCTTCTCCAGTTGAGCAAGCTGCACTCCATATTTTTAGGGTGCCGCTGTTTTTTGAAAGCAGCGGCAGGATTTTTTGATCAAGTACTTCCCAGCGCTGATAGTTTCGGTAAAATTCTGACACATTGATCGTCATTCGATCCATCGTTTCATCTAATAGCGCTTTGTCCTTTTCAAGAGCAGACGCAAATGCCTCAAAATCTTTATATCCTTTTTTATCATAAAGAGATGTTAATCTTCGTTTCATTTGTGCTTCTTTATATAAATTCAGATCTACCCCAGTTAGTTTTTTCCATTTTCCAACAAATACTTGATACTGATCCATCAATGTCCTCTCCTGTCTCATCTATCTTTGTCCTAGTATAGCTGTTTTTATCATAAATTTGTATCATCTCATGCGAAAATTCGTATAGAAATCTCAATATAAAAAAGCCAAAGTGATCATTTGATGAACACTTTGGCTTGAACATTAATAAATCCAGCTTGAGATCGTTTGATCCCAGTTTGTCAGTTCTTCTTGTTTAAAGAAAAGGTTGATTTCTCTTTCGGCACTTTCTGGTGAGTCTGAGCCATGGATAATGTTTTTGCCAACAGTTAATCCATAGTCGCCTCTTATTGTTCCTGGAAGCGCTTCCTTCGGATTTGTCTTTCCAATTATCTGCCTTGTTACGTCTACGACTTGTTCACCTTGCCATACCATCGCAAATACAGGTCCTGACGTAATAAAGTCAACCAATTCACCGAAAAATGGTTTTTCTTTATGCTCTCCGTAATGTGTTTCTGCTACTTCTTTTGGAACGCTCATGAGCTTTGCTCCAACAAGCTGAAGCCCCTTTTTTTCGAATCTTGACACAATTTCACCGATTAATTGTCTTTCCACACCATCAGGTTTGACCATAAGAAATGTTTTGTCCATATACGTTTTCCACCCCGTCGTTATGTATGTATAGGCTTACATTGTTACAAAGTGATCGTATCATTTTTTTTTATAATAATCAATTTTTGACAAAAAATTTCACAAAAAAACCAATCAACGAAACGTTGATCAGAATTTTCGTTTACCTATATATTTTGCAATCGACGCTAATGAAGATTTAGCCCGCCCGCGCGGAAGTTGATCGAGCTGTTCAAATGCTTTTTTCAAATACATTTCACTCACTCGAATGGAACGGTCGATCGCATCTGTTTGTTTGAGATGTTCAATCACAGGTTTCAGCTGCTTTTCCGTCGTTTCACTATTGATCAGCTTCAACTGACCTTCTAACGTCGGGTTCTGAAGCGCATATAAAACGGGAAGAGTGACATTTCCTTGTAAAAGGTCCCCACCAACAGGTTTACCTAATTCTTCTTCAGTTGCTGTAAAATCAAGGACATCATCAATGATCTGGTACGACATACCAACATAGTACCCAAACCAGTAAAGGGCTTTATGTGTTTTTTCATCTGTTCCAGCTGCAATCGCACCTAATTGGCAGCTACCTGCAATAAGCAAGGCTGTTTTTCGTTTAATTCTTCTTAAATATGTACGAAGGTTTTGGTCCATGTTGTATTTATCTTTGACTTGTTCTATTTCCCCAAGACAGAGCTCGACGACCATTTTTGACAAAATTTCATGTGCCATTGGGTGATTGATTTTCGTCATGTACTCGAGTGACCTTGCAAATAAGTAATCCCCCGTGTACATCGCAATTCTGTTGTCCCATTTTGCTTTAATCGTCGGTTTTCCTCTTCTCAGTTCTGCATCATCAATGACATCGTCATGGACAAGTGATGCCATGTGGATTAATTCAAGCGCTACGGCTACATATTTAATTTTATTAATATCATAGTCACCAAACATGCCTGAAAGGAGAACAAAAACGGGGCGGATTCGTTTTCCGCCCGCTTGCAGCAAATGAAGACCGGCTTCACTTAATAATGCATAATCAGAGCGAACGGTTTGTTCAAGCTCTTTTTCAATTATATCGATATCATGATTTAGAAAAGAAATCATTGCTTTTAGTTTCATTATTTTCACCCAAATATCGTTTATTCAAAGCTTCTTTCCGATATGTGTTGCTGCTACACCGCCTGTAAATGGATGATACGAGACATCAGACAGACCGGCCTCTTCAAAAAGAGACGCCAGTTCTTTCATGCCAGGGAACGTTTTGGCTGATTCTTGAAGCCATGAATACTCCTGATAGCTTTTGGCAAACAGCTTGCCAAAGAGCGGCATGATGTATTTGAAATAGACATAATACCCTTGTTTAAACCCAATCATCTCAGGCTGTGATGTTTCAAGGCAGACAACCATTCCACCGGGTTTTACCACTCGTGTCATTTCCTTTAGCACTGTTAAGTAATCAGGGACATTTCGAAGGCCAAAACCGATTGTGACATAATCAAATGAGTTGTCCTCAAAAGGAAGCTCCATTGCATTGCCGTGGAGCAGCTCAATTTGATTGTAGCCGCCTGTTTTCACCTTCGTTTCGCCAACACTCAGCATATTTTTACTGAAGTCAAGGCCTTTGACCTCGCCTGTTTCTCCAACAGCGTCTGCAAGCGCAATCGTCCAATCGGCAGTTCCGCAGCATACATCTAGTGCTTTGGCTCCTTTTTGAACATTCATGAGCTTCATTGTTTTATCGCGCCATTTTTTATGCTGTTTAAAGCTAATGACAGAGTTCATTTGGTCATAGTTTTTATAAATTTTTTCAAATACACCGTGTACTCGCTGTTCTTTTGATTGCTGCATGACTTACCCTTCTTCCACTTTCTGATGGTACGCAGGTTCATTTTTCATATGATCCAAGCGATTTAATAGCTCTTTTTGAACGATCGGAGATGAAACTAGATGCTCCTTGATTGATCGTTTGGCCTTTTCATAGCCTTCACTCTCAAAGTTGTCAAAACATGTATAGGCGTCCGTATAGCTATCGTTCAAAAAAAGTTTTAAATGTTTGTCGTCTTCTGCTTGTTTCATAAAACGTTTATAAACAAGGAAGCGACTTGCAATTTCATTCCAATGCGTCAATTGAAAGTGCTCAGAAATTCTTTGGAATAGCGCAGATTCTACTGTAGCAACACTTTTATAAAAGTGGGCTGCATCTTGAATGGATCGATCATATAGTCTAATTTTATGTTCATTAATCTCTTTGATCGCCGTGGCGAGAGTACGGATCATGTAAATATCTTTCATGTCAGAGAGAAGAGAGTAATAGAGACCGCTGAAATAGTCTCCTGCTAGGATGGTCAACTGACGATTTTTGAACTCGTCTTGTTTGATGGCTGCAGCAGTTGTGACTTCGTCATGGGTATCAAGGGCAATTTGCACAAGCATCGCCGTTAAAATATAATTTTCTTTTTTCTCAGCATCGATTTGAGCTTCATCAAACATTGCATGAAAAAGAAGGAGCTTATCTTCATCGATGAGCGGCGCACGCAAATGCTTCGCCAAATAAGGATGAGAAAGCTTTTTGTTTAATTTTATATTCAGATTAGATAAAATTCCGTAGATGTCTTGCAAAGATATCACCCTTGTCCCAAAAATTACAGTTTCATATGTAGCTCTCTACATTGTATAGAGATTTATTATACCATATCAGGCCTGACTTTCATGCTATCAAGTGCATAGTCGTGCGTTATTTCTTTGCTTCGCTTTGAATTTCACCGAAGCTTGTTTGAATGACAGCATCGCCCCGCACTTTGATGGCTGATGTGTGCTCAGTAAATTGTGCGATAATGACTTCACCTTTATCGAGCTTTTCGGAATGGTGAAATCTTGTATCGGAACCTCTAGTTAAGCCGATCACATTGACACCATTATCAATGGCTTTAATCACCACAAAATCAGATGCTTTATTTTCACTCAATCTGTTCACCTTCCATCTATGGATTAGTCGTTTTTAATAAATGAAAGCACTTCTGCTCTTGCTGCCGCATCATTTGCAAATGTACCGCGTACGGCTGAAGTGACTGTTTTAGCGCCGGGCTTCTTCACTCCGCGCATCGTCATACACATATGCTCTGCTTCAACGACAATCATCACACCATGTGGATTTAAAGTTTCCACCATACTATCTGCAATCGTTGATGTAATGCGCTCCTGAAGCTGCGGGCGCTTTGCCACGGCTTCTACTGCTCTCGCCAGCTTGCTGAGTCCCGTTACTTTTCCGCCGCGCGGAATATAAGCGACATGGGCTTTGCCATAGAATGGCACAAGATGGTGTTCACACATTGAATGAAAAGCAATATCTTTCACAAGAACAAGTTCTTCATGATCTTCACCAAAAATGGTTTTAAAATGTTCTTTTGGATCTTCATTTAATCCCGAGAACACTTCTTCATACATTTTTGCTACTCGTTTTGGGGTATCAAGAAGTCCTTCACGATCTGGATCTTCTCCGATTGCTTTTAATATATCGCGTACCGCGTGTTCGATTAATTCTTTATTTATTTCACTCATATATTATATCCTCCAAAGGCGATTACATTTCATTCAGATTCTAGCACACTTCAGATCCTAAAAGCAAAGGAGAGCGTTCTAAACAAACCATTTGATTCAAAAGGAAAAGCCCCTTATCAAAGGGGCTTTTCTAGACCAGTGTGAAACTGGATATGTATAACTCCTTCAATAGGATCGTTACACATAACGATTATTTACCTGCCACCGCGTCTTTAAGTGCTTTACCTGGTTTGAAAGCAGGTACTTTGCTTGCAGGGATTTCGATCTCTGCACCAGTTTGTGGGTTACGTCCTTTACGAGCTGAACGCTCACGTACTTCAAAGTTACCAAAACCAATAAGTTGGATTTTGTCACCATTTTTAAGTGCATCTAAAATTGTATCAAAAACAGAATCAACTGCTTTTGTCGCGTCTTTTTTAGATAACTCGCTTGCTTCAGCAACCGCGTTAATAAGTTCTGTCTTGTTCATGCCTTTCACCTCCTCCCAAAAATATGCATTCAATAGATTGTTATCATTTCTTCACAATTCATCTTCTTTCTATACACTTTTTTTGAAAAAAAGAGCGTCTAGAAAGCGTCATACATGGCTTTTCATTAGAAAACTTCTCTTTGAAGGAATGTTTGTCCAACAAAGTGAAGATTTTCTGTAAGTAGATTAACACATATGAAATACCATATCAAGCATTTTAAAGGGAAGAATCCTTATTCGTCAAGGATTAAGGGCACTTTTGCGAACGAATATTCCTAATTTCAGCCTGAATCTGACTAATCTTTATACAATTGTCTTTTTATGACTTCACCCGCACACAAAAAAAGACCCCCATCAATGAGAGGTCTCACATCCTATAGAATAATCGCGATCAGACCGCCTGATCCTTCGTTAATAATTCGTTCAAGCGTTTCCTTTAGTTTATACCTTGCATTTTCCGGCATTAGCGAGAGTTTTGCTTGAATGCCTTCTCTGACAAGCGAGCTGAGTGAGCGTCCAAATATATCGGAATTCCAGATAGAAAGCGGATCATCTTCAAAGTCTTGCATTAAGTATCGGACGAGCTCTTCACTTTGTTTTTCTGTTCCGATAATCGGTGCAAACTCACTTTCTACATCTACCTTAATCATATGAATAGATGGCGCGACTGCTTTTAATCTGACGCCGAATCTTGATCCTTGCCTAATGATTTCCGGCTCATCTAAACTCATATCCGACAAAGCTGGTGCCGCAATTCCATAACCAGTCTGCTTCACCATTTTTAAAGCGTCAGACACTTGATCATACTCCGTTTTCGCATGTGCAAAATCTTGCATGAGCTCAAGAAGGTGATCTTTGCCCCTAATTTCCACACCAACCACTTCTTTTAGGATATGATCATATAGATCATCCGGCGCATACAGATCAATTTCTGCGATCCCTTGACCCATTTCAATGCCTGCTAAGCCCGCTCTTTCGATAAAATCGAATTCACTGAACTGACCTACCACTCGGTCAACATCTCTTAATCTCTTAATATCCTTGACGGTTTCTTTCACTGAATCCTGATAACTCTCTCTTAGCCAATGATCTTCTTTTAGTACCATGACCCAGCTTGGCAGGTTCACATTCACCTCAAGCACTGGGAATTCATATAATGCTTCACGAAGTACACTGAGGACGTCTTGTTCTCTCATACTTTCGACACTCATCGCGAGTACAGGAATATCATATTTTTGACTAAGTTCCTGCCGCAGTGCTTCTGTTTCAGGGTGATAAGGTCTCACAGAGTTGATCACCATAATAAACGGCTTTCCAACTTCTTTGAGTTCGTCAATGACACGTTCTTCTGATTCAATATAGTCATGTCTTGGGATTTCCCCAATTGATCCATCTGTTGTAATCACAACACCAATGGTTGAATGCTCTTGAATGACCTTGCGTGTACCAATTTCCGCTGCTTCATGAAACGGGATTGGCTCTTCATACCACGGCGTATTAATCATTCTCGGACCATTTTCATCTTCATACCCGCGTGCACCAGGCACGGTGTAGCCTACACAATCGACAAGCCTAATGTTGACATCCAGGCCATCACTCACGTGAATGGATGCCGCTTGATTTGGCACAAATTTTGGCTCTGTGGTCATAATGGTTTTTCCTGCTGCGCTTTGCGGCAATTCATCCTGTGCTCTTGCACGGTCTGCCTCATTATTGATATTCGGGAGCACCACGAGCTCCATAAACTTTTTAATAAACGTAGATTTCCCTGTACGAACAGCTCCAACGACTCCTAAATATATATCGCCTCCTGTTCGTTCAGCGATATCCTTGAAAATATCGACTTTTTCCAAGTGATCCCCTCCCGGACTTGCTATCCTCGTTTTCAAATAAAATACTCTATACTTCAATCAAACGGTGCTTGAAAGGTGTCAGGACAATATATGTGTATGACGTTGTCCTATTTGAATATGACACCTTTTTTGTTTTGAGAGTATGTTTAGCCATAAAAAAACCTTTCTCCTCATTTATATGCAGAGGAGAAAGGTTCATTCTTGTTTATGACGTCTTTTTTTCTAAAAAAGCCGGCTCACCTTTTTTGTTGATCGTATATGGAACAGAAAACGCTGGTACAAACGGGGTTTCCTGCCAATAGACATCTTGAATATTTTCACCTGGTTTCAGCTTTTGTTTCGTATTTTTCAAAATCTGGGCAAAATCACTGCGATAGTCAACATAGATTTCGCCATTTGAGGAAATCAGTAATGGAAGTGATTCACCCGTGACAGGGCTCGTCACTGTAGGCGGTGCTTTTAACCCTAGTTTTTTTTCATTTAACGTATATAAATCTTTGGATACTACTTTGCCATATGGCGGATATGTATGTTCATCTTGATATATTTTGATCCTTAGACGTAATTCACTGATCGTTTGTGTCATTTTGACATCAAGCAGTTTCACCGTTGGATTTTGTTCGACGTCTGTGAGGACATAGATATATTCGCCCCCGCCTTCAAAAGATGTCGACGGTACATCATGTAAATATCTTGGTGACAGACGCTTAAAGTCAATGACATACTTCTGATAAATCGGTGTGTCGCCTTCTTTTGTTTCAATCGGTAAAAGGCCATTTGTCGCTTTTTGAAAGTCTTCAATCGCTGTCTGCACACTTTGCAGCTGCTCTTTATATGGCACGCGGTTTTCAGCTTTGCGATTCTCTGGATAGAGGCACCCCGTAAGTAAAATAAGTGTTAACAGCATGACACTGATTTTTGCTTTGATCATCACATTCTTCCTTTTTCTTTATTCATTGACCGGCCCGCTAACTACAACTAAAAACACAATGATACCTGATATGAGCATTAAGCTGTACGCGACAGTTGAGACTGTTATTTTCAGAAATCGGCTCTTCAGCTTAAACCTGCTCAAATAAATGGTTACAACGGCTAAAAACATGAGCCCCATTGAACCAAGCGCAAACCACATCTTGATTAAAGCAAAACTCATCGTGCCTGTCCCCCTTTAATATAAACGAATTGTAAGCGTTTATATTTCATTCTAAACCAAAATTAAGTAAAATATCAATCATTTTTCCAATCATTCAGAAAAAAGTGAATAAAAAAACTGAAGCAAAGAGGGGGACTCTGCTTCAGTCATTAGGTCGACTATTTTTCCTCATTCTGTAGAGGCAAAGCTCTATTCAAACTTCATTGTTATGTTATGCAAGTCTTCCCCTTCTTGCATCCTCTACACGCCTAAGTTCAGTCTTCCAATTACTTTGTTTGGTTTTCGAACATGTTCACAAGGTCTTCCATCTCATGTGTTTTCACACGTGCCATCAAGGATTCTACAGCATCGTCTACCTTTTTCCCTTCAAATAGGACGCCGTAAAGAGCCTCTGTAATCGGCATGCTGACCTTGTATTCTTTGGAGAGCTGATAAGCGCCTTTTGTTGTGCGGACGCCTTCGACAACCATCCCCATTTTTTCAAGCACTTCTTCGAGCTTATATCCTTTACCGAGTAAATTCCCGCAGCGCCAGTTACGCGAATGAACACTTGTACATGTGACAATCAAATCTCCAACACCTGTTAATCCGGCGAACGTAAGAGGGTTTCCTCCCATTTTTGTGCCGAGGCGGGCGATTTCAGCAAGCCCCCTTGTGATGAGCGCTGCTTTCGCATTATCGCCATATCCGAGTCCATCTGTGATCCCTGCCGCAAGAGCGATGATGTTTTTCAGCGCCCCGCCAATTTCCACCCCAATCACATCAGGGTTGGTGTACACTCTAAAATTATTGTTCATGAACAAATCTTGAACAAATTGAGCTGCTTCAATATTTTCTGACGAGACAGTCACAGTTGTCGGATGACGCAAGCCAACTTCTTCAGCGTGACTTGGTCCTGACAGGACAACCACTGCTTCCCTTTTCGCTTCTGGGACTTCTTGTTCAATCATTTGAGAAATTCTAAGAAGCGTATCTGGTTCAATTCCTTTACTGACATGAACAAATGGCACCTTTGACGTAATGAACTCATTTGCCTGTTTCAATACTTCTCGAATAGCCTTTGTTGGCACAGCGACAATAATCGCATCTGTCCCTTCTAGTGCCTGTTTCATATCTGTTGTCGCTTGAATAGACGCTGGCAATGCAACATTAGGCAAGTAATCATGATTTTCATGTTTCTCGTTGATTTGATCAATTAATTCTTGTCTATGTCCCCACATGTGTACATCATGATGATTATCAGCTAATACAAGCGCAAGAGCTGTTCCCCAGCTCCCTGCTCCAAGTACTGAAATTTTCTTCATCCTGCTCACCCTTTTTATTTTCTCGCTCTCGCAAATATTTTAATTGGTGTTCCTTCAAAACCAAATGCATCTCGAATTCGGTTTTCTAGGAAACGCTCATAAGAAAAGTGCATAAGTTCTGGATCATTTACAAACACAACAAAGGACGGCGGTTTGATCGCCACTTGTGTTGCATAGTAAATTTTCAGACGCTGTCCGTTATGGGTCGGCGTTGGGTTCATTGCTACGGCATCCATGATAATATCGTTTAGAATGTTAGTTTGAACGCGCATCGCATGATTTTCACTAGCGGTAATAATTGTTGGCATTAACGTGTGAATTCTCTTTTTCGTAAGAGCAGACATGAATAAGACAGGTGCATAATCAAGGAATTGAAAATGCTCGCGAATGTTTTGCTCAAATTCCTTCATTGTACGCTCGTCTTTTTCAACAGCATCCCACTTGTTCACAATGATCACAACGGCTTTACCCGCTTCGTGTGCGTAGCCGGCAATACGTTTATCCTGTTCAATAATGCCTTCTTCACCATCAAGAACAACAGCGACAACATCCGATCGATCAATGGCTTTCAACGCACGGAGTACACTGTATTTCTCTGTTGTTTCATATACTTTCCCTTTTTTTCTCATACCGGCTGTGTCGACAATGACAAAGTCACGTTGGTTGTACGTAAACATTGTATCTACAGCGTCTCTTGTTGTACCAGCAATGTTGCTGACAATGACACGTTCTTCACCGAGCATCGCATTCACCAAAGAGGATTTCCCTACATTTGGGCGGCCGATTAAGCAGAACTGGACCACTTCTTCATCATACTGTGTATCTGGTAAGTTTTTGAAATGCTCTGCGACAGCATCAAGCAGATCACCTAGACCGAGTCCGTGTGTTCCAGAAATCGGATACGGTTCGCCAAATCCAAGTGCATAAAAGTCATACACGTCGCTTCTCATTTCAGGGTTGTCCAATTTATTGACAGCAAGTACGACAGGTTTTTTCGTGCGATATAAAATTTTTGCGACTTCTTCATCCGCAGATGTGACGCCATCTCTTCCATTGACCATAAAGATAATAACATCCGCTTCATCCATTGCGATTTCAGCCTGATGGCGAATTTGCGCCAAAAACGGCTCATCTCCAATATCAATTCCACCAGTATCTATTAAATTAAAGTCATAATTTAACCATTCAGCAGAGCTATAGATTCGATCTCTTGTTACACCAGGTGTGTCTTCTACAATCGATATTCTTTCGCCTGCGATTCGATTAAAAATTGTAGATTTTCCAACGTTGGGCCTTCCAACAATGGCTACGACAGGTTTACCCATAGTACCCTTCCTTTCAATCCAGCCGCGATTCAATATGTTCATCATCATGTTTCAACCGGGATTTATAATTTTCATTCAGTTTTATGAAATAAACCCTTCAAACATGAAGGGTTCAACTTATATATTATATCAATTTTTAATCAGACCACAATGAATAACTTAAAAATGTTTGACGATCAAGTAAAGATCTTCTCCAATGCCGTGTGCAATTCCATCTAAAATGGCCTCTAAATTCATGGCATACATGTCGAGCTCTTCTTTATTTTCACAGAAAAAAACGGCTGTTCCGCCAATGACCCGCTCTTTATTTGTTGTCGCCACAGCCAATATAAATTGTTCAATGGTGTTCGCCATGCCCTATTACCTCACTTTCTTTTTAATGAAATCTGTCGGCATTCTAATGGCATTTTCTAAAATAGGCACCTCTTCTAATACACGGACAGCCAAATCTTCACGCTGCCATTGCGGTAAAATGAATACGCCAAGTGTGCCATTATTCAGATCACGTTTTGCGAGCGGACAAAGCGATGGTTCACCAGAATCTCGGTATACACCAAGCACGTTGGATAAATCAAATAAGATAGCTTGCCGCTGCCCAAGGTTTGCGATGGTTGTGGCCGAGTTAAAATTCTTCGGAGTCAAGATGAACCCCATTCCATGCTCTAAAATCAATTTTTGCTTTTCAGGCAGCCCGATATTCATAATGTAAATATCATTTACGTAAAGTCCTGCGCCGTCAAAACGAAGTTCCCCTTTTTGAATATTCACGATATCCTTTAATTGGCTCCCTGACATTAATAGTTTTGCCATGAAAAAACAAAGAATACCGACCACGGTCCCAACGACGAGCGAAAAGAAAATACAGGCGGTCGTTGTAATAAGGGCAGTAAGAATGGCAATATAATTTCTACTTTCAAAGGCGATCGCAATGCCTTCGATATATGTACTGCCTCGTGAGACAAGCTCATACGAATCCATTTGGGTCAATGTATTTCTTTCCATATTACGCACATCACGAAATTGCGTGGCTGCAAGCGTCAGAAAGGTAATTGCAGTGAATTCTTCCTGGATCAGTGCAGGCATAATAATAGCACCAAGGCCTGATGCGATAAAACCTAGCGCAATGTGAATCACTTGTCCATGAATATATGTGGGATATTGCCGATAATCAGTTCTTAGCATATAAAGCCTAGCCGCCATCCCAAAGATGACACCAATAATCACAGGAAACGTGTAATCCGTCATGTTGATTTTGCAGCCCCTTTTACTGGTTTTCTAGATGAACGGGTGTTCAAGAGTTTTTCAAGCTGACCTACACCTAATAGAAAGACAGCTCCTTGAACAGCCATGGAAAGAAACGAGAGATCTCCTATGACAATGGAAGATGTGAGGCGATGAATCGTAAGCGCATAAAGGGCTTCCCCCAGACATATAGCCATCATCCATAAAGTGATCCGTTCCGTTAACTGATGCCCATATGTTAAACACATCAAGATTAGCAAGGCAAATACAACCCAGTCCACCTTTATTATCGTGAACCAAACTGGATCATATAATGCAAAAATCATAAAAAAGGCATACGCACTGACCATGGAACCTAATTGCATGATTCGCATGATTCGATGAGCAGGCCGAAAGATCACGAATGACATGCAAGCATATAAAAAGGTCATCAAAAATCCTGCATTGATCCTAATGTCTAAAATAGAAACCATGACATGACTGCATATAATATGAATGAGAACACATACGCCCAGCACATTGCGCCACGTGCTTTTCTCCATGATAAATGTCACCATAATCCAAACGAACCATATTGACCAATAATAGTACAATGCCTCCAACCCTCATCACCTCAATTACATTATGGGAAAATCTCCAGTTTTTAAACGTATGAGAAGGTGCGGGATTTGCATGAAATAAACAAGAGGTGACACCCTAATAGTTGAGGAGGGATGTATGATGGGTAAGGATAGACAGGAAAAACGCCTAAAGGCGTCAAGAAGAGTTGAATCTGATCGCGATCAATCCATTCATCACAAAGGGGCAACAACTTTAGAAGGCCCGGAAGACGCTCGTAAAAGAAATCAATAAAAAAAAGACATGTGATTACCACATGTCTCAGCGTGCAGACAAACCCTCGCATTCAGTGTCAGTCCTGCGCATTGGTGCTCACGAATGTCAAATTCGCTCCGCAAAAAGCAGCTGTCTTTCATAGACAAAAAAAGTTTTCTTTCACGCTGAAAAGAAGACAAAGGGCTACATTTCATTTAGTCCTTTGTCTTCTTATTTCTTAAACTATAGTACGTAGTATCCACGCCTCTTTCTTTTAGCCAATGACTTGTTTCCCCTGTAAGCACAATCGGAGCTTGCCTTAGCTCCTCAATTGTTTTCATGCCAAGTACTGTCATCAACATCTTCACATCATCTTGTAGATCAATGATATCAGAGATGAGGCCCTTTTCTCCTCCACTCGTCAGGGATTTTAAGAAAAAGCCGGCTAATCCAACGGCAGACGCACCAAGAGCAATTGATTTTGTCACATCAAGAGCATCTTGAATGCCTCCAGAAGCTAGGACGGTTTGATCTGGAAAGGCTGTATGTACTTCAGCCAGACTCGCTGCAGTTGGAATTCCCCACTGGTCAAAATAGCGAAGTGCTTTTTGACGGCGCAGGTTCTCGATTTTAGAAAAATTCGTTCCCCCAAATCCACCTACATCAACACCAGCAACTCCAGCATCAAATAATTTCTTTGCTGTTTCCTTACTCATCCCAAATCCAACTTCTTTGACGACAACAGGCACCTCAATTGATTCAGTAATGGCTGAGATCCGCTCAACAGCACCTCTGAAATCACGATCTCCTTCAGGCATGACGATCTCTTGAATCACGTTTAAGTGAATTTGGAGCATGTTTGCCCCCAGCATGTCAACGGCATCCCGTGCTTGCTGAATTGTCGCCTCACTGCCCAAATTGGCAAAAACGAGTCCATCTGGATTCACCTTTCGAACCACTTCATACGTACGACGTTCGTCTGCATCTTTCAGTGCAGCCATTTGTGATCCGACTGCTACTGGAATATTGGTTTCCTTCGCTGCGATAGATAAAGAGCGATTAATCTCATAGGTCGATTCTCCGCCTCCACCAGTCATTGCATTGATAAAAATTGGCGAACCGAAAGTCAGTCCGCCAATTGTCGTATGTGTATCAATTTGTGATGTCGCAAGATCTGGTAAACTGGCGTGAACGAAGGAAACATCTTGTAAACCTGTTGCTGCATGCTGGCCAGTCGACAAAGCATGCTCAATATGCTGTTTCTTTCTTTCTGCTCGCGTCAATTTTGATCACCAAATTATTTTAGTTTATTGAGTTTATCACCAATCAGGTCACCAAGCTGGAATCCGCTTGTATTTTCTTCTTTCGCCTGATATTGACGGTAATCCTCTTCGATTTGTTTTTCAGGATTCTCTTCTAATTCACGAATGCTAAGTGAAATGCGCTCTTCATCTTCATTGACATCAAGCACTTTCACTTTCACAGTCTGCCCTTCTTCAAGGACTTCTTGAGGAGTACCGATATGTTTGTGTGAAATTTGGGAAATATGCACAAGCCCTTCTACACCTGGCAGAATTTCAACAAATGCTCCAAAGCTCACAAGGCGTTGAACGGTTCCTTCAAGAACATCACCTTGTTTTACCTTTTCGCCAATTTGGCTCCAAGGTCCTGGTAATGTTTCTTTAATAGATAGTGAGATACGTTCGTTATCGCGGTCAACAGCAAGAACTTTGACTTTCACTTCCTGTCCTTCTTCAACAACGTCAGATGGCTTTTCGACATGCGCATGGGATAGTTGAGAAATGTGAACTAATCCATCAATGCCGCCAATGTCAACAAATGCACCAAAGTCAGTCAGGCGCTGCACTTTTCCATCAATCACACTGCCTACTGCAAGCTTTTGCAGGAAGTCTTGCTTCTTGTCTAATTGTTCTTGCTCAACGACTGCACGATGCGATAGAATCACGCGGTTTTTTTCGCGGTCAAGCTCTACCACAACAAGCGAGAGTGTTTTTCCTTTGTAGTCAGTGAAGTCTTCTACATAGTGTGCCTCAACAAGAGACGCAGGAATAAATCCGCGAACACCAATGTCGACCACTAGGCCACCTTTGACAACGTCTTTTACTTCTGCTTCAAATACTTCTTTTGTTTCAAACTTTTTCTCTAGGTCTTCCCAAGCGCGGTCTGCATCAACAGCACGTTTCGATAAAATCAAAGCATCGTCTTCGACCTTTGTTACTTTAAGCTCTAACTCGTCGCCATCTTTCACGACATCTGATGCTTTTTCAACGTGAAGACTTGATAATTCACTGATTGGGATGATCCCAGGTTGTTTCACATTGACGATATCCACATTGACATGCTTGTCCTCAACTTTAGAAACAATCCCTTTCACTACATCTCCAACCTCTGGTACCTGAACATCGATTTGATTCATTTCCTCTGTCATTTCGATAACCTCCTTGGTCCAAACCTACACAGCTTAGTTAAAACGACTGGGTGAATATGTGTCCTTAGCATGATGATTGCCAGCCGAATATGTATTATAGAAACATTCAAATCAACAGAATTGCTTGAATGATCAATAAAAATAGTATTAGTATAAACTTCTAATAAAAGACCTTGTTTGTCAAGAGATAAACCTCTAACTTATAAAAGTTTTCTAAAATTTCTTACTGTTTTTCTACACGCTCTGCTGCATCTAAAATTTTACCTGCAACCTCTTGAATAGAAAGGGAAGTCGTGTCAATTTCAATGGCATCATCTGCTTTCTTCAGCGGTGATACCTCCCGCTCAGAATCAAGCTTGTCACGTCTTGCAATCTCTTCGATCAGCTGATCGTAATTGACATCATAGCCTTTTTTCTGATTTTCTTCAAAACGACGTTTTGCTCTTTCCTCTACTGACGCAAGCAAGAAAATTTTCACTTCTGCATCTGGAAGAACATGCGTGCCAATGTCTCTTCCATCCATGACGACACCGCCTCGGTTCCCCAGCTCTTGCTGCCTGCGGACCATTTCTTCCCGGACAGCTCTATGCTTTGCAACAACAGAGACTTGATTGCTTACGCGGTCTGTTCTGATGTCTTCTGTGACATCGATCGTGTCTAAATGTACTTTTTGACCTTCGTCAGTTGACACAAGTTCAATGACTGTGTTTTTCAATAACGCATCAAGTGCCTGTTCGTCTTCAAGGTCTACGCCTTGATTGAGTGCTGCAAGTGTAATTGCGCGGTACATCGCACCTGTATCGATATAAATATATGATTTTTTCGCTGCGACAATTTTTGCCACAGTGCTTTTTCCTGCTGCAGCAGGACCGTCAATTGCGATAGATAATTTCTTTTTCATAATACCTCTCCTTGATTGAATCTCCCTTATGAATTGTAACACGATCACCGCTCAAACGGGGGAATTTTCTATCAATCCTTTTGCTTAAATGTCTCAATCCAATCTTCAATGCTCATGTTATTCACACCCTCGTATTGTACGACTTTTGACAAAAATAGTTCTCCTTTCGTCAAGTGAAGGGTGACCTGAACCGCCAAAAGCAGAATGAGCTGAATGAGCACTGCTTTGAATAGCCATCTTTCCATTGTTTTCATACAAAAAGCCTCCAACGCTAGATTCTTTCTCTCTAGTATGGAAGCTTTTGACAACCTTTATTCTTATACTTTTTTCACACGTGTTAGAAGCTGCTGCTGGAAGCAATACTTCATGATGTGTTGCTGGTGGTCGTTTGTGATTTCAGTAAATTCCATGATCGCTCTTGTTTTCCCCGTCTGTTCATCTTGATAAACACGATTCATTTCTGCAATCGCTTTAATTTTCACTGGTTCTTTAAGTGAAAGTTCAAACTCTGTGACGACCTCGCCATATTCTTTTAGTGAGACACCTTCTGGAACAGCAATTGCTACACCGCCAGCACTCATATTGACAATAAATGTGTCGAAGGTTTCTTCACCATTTTGCGTAATGGACGCTTTCACCATCGTATCCACTCGAAGATATTCTCTTCGCTGAAGCCGAATCATTTCTTCTTTTGGCGGAATCGAAACGACAATCATCGGGATATCTTCTTTTCTTTTCCCAATGACTTTGCTTGTACATTTGTATGGAATTTGATTTTCATCGAAAAAGAAGACGGTGATTTCTGTTTCTTGATTTAAATAGATCGTGCGCCCCGTTTCTTTATCAGCTGGATAATTAATGCAAATATCATCGTTATTATTTTCCAAAACTTTCGATTTTGCGGTTTTCACTTCTTTGTTCTCATTGACATACTCAATTGTGATTGCATCCCCTATTTGTAACATTCCTCATCACTCTTTTCATCTGTGAAATCGTATCCTCTCTTATATTAAACCATGTATAAAACAAAAGGAAAAGGCTTATTCGCCTTTTCCTCGCTCCCTTTTCTATAGGTCTTTATATATAGGTTCTGCATTTTTTAGTTTATCTACTCTTTCTTCTTTTCCAGTATCTGCATTAATGAACATTCGGTACGTGTCGTTTTTAATGGTTCCTAAAAACTCATAGCAGAGAACTTCCTCTGACATATCATTTTGAACAAGAGCTACATGTGTATCCTCGATCTTCACATGTTTATTTAAGGTCTTTTCAGCTTCTTTTCGAGAAATCTTTGGTGCTTTTATGTCACGTTTTCTGTGATTCATTAAATAGTCTTTCGCTGAGAATCCCACAACCTCACCATCATCTAAAGCGACTTTCATTCGAATACTATCTGGATAAAGCAATACGTTATTCTGTAAAGGTACATAGGTAAATACGCCGATATTATCGAATTGCGCACTCTCATCTAAATGAAATGATTCGGTATCGAATCCATGCTTCTTTAAGAAACTTAGTGCTTTTTCTGAGGCATCATTTAAACTGATTTTTTGTTTTTTCACTTCACGGTTCTGAAGAAGATAGACAGGATGGCCGCCTTTTTCAGTCAAGTCTAAATAAAAGTTTGCCCGGTTGTCTGGGTCAGACATTGACAGGCTGTAGACATCACGGTTCGTTTTACTCCCACTTTTTCTCACCTTGAAATCTTTGTTATGGTCAGGCGCAAATTGCTGGGCGATACGAATCGCTTCTTTTTTTGAAATCTTTTGCCCTTTTAAGTGATTGTAGCCTTGCGTTTCTGATTCAGTTGACACATTTGTAGGGCCAAGATCAACATCTGCAAACGCATCAGCATTTCTTTCAACGGTTTTTAATCCGTCAATGATGGTGTTGTCGTTTTTTCGATCTCCATCAGCAAGTGCCATTTCAACATCCATCCATTTTAAATTTTTGTTGAGTACGAGATGCTGCACTTGTCTAAGTTCGTTTTGAATATCTGCCGCTTGATCATATAAAGTGGTAATGGTTTTGTGTGTATCTTTGTTTAATGGTTCATCTGATAAAGATTTAAGTGACGATTTGTAGCTAAAGTCACCGACATTCGCTAGAAACTCTTCTGTTTTGTTAAAAGGCATCAATGTGAGCGGAAGCTGACTGACATTGTTATGCGCTTCTGATGACATTCTCCATACATCTGCCAGTGCTGGAGATATAGATGTTTGGCTATTCATCGCAAGTGTTGCGCCAAGTTTATCGTGCAGCTGATCGACTTGATACGTTAAATCATGGAAGGCTCTTTGATAGTTGTTCTCTGCATGAAGCAGTACTGCATCTTTTTCTTGATGCTCTTTATAGCCCCAGTATCCTGTTGAGATGACAGCAATTCCTAAAATAGCAATCAATATTCCTCTGATCATTTATTTACACCTCTTTTTATTCACAGAAAATATGTTTCCCGATTCGTTTAATTTGTGGTCTTCCCCAAATCCATGGGCTTGTTGCTGTATCAGGATTAAAGTAATAAACGGCGCTTTCAGATGGGTCCCAGCCATTAATGGCATCAAATACTGCCTTTTTAGCGGTTTCATTTGGCGCCATATAAAATTGTCCATCTGCTACAGCAGTAAACGCAAGCGGTTCAAAAATGACACCAGCAATCGTGTTTGGAAAGGTCGGGTTGTTTAAACGGTTTAAGATGACGGCTGCGATCGCTACCTGTCCTTCATAAGGTTCACCTCTCGCTTCACTATAAACAGCTTGTGAAAGAAGCTGAATGTCATTGCTTGAAAAACCACCTGGCATGTTGGCTGCTGTTTGTTTCGGCGTTTGATTTGCTTGACCATTTCCTGACTGCTTTCCAGACTTCCCAGTCGAGCTGTTTCCTCCGCTTTGACTTTTTTGATTCTCTTTTGCACCTTGTGCTGTCTTTTTTTGCGTGTTTCTTTGCGCAGGAGCCTTTGTTTGCTGATCAAGAGGTTTCCCGCCATAATGCGTAAACTGATTTCCTTTTTGAAGCTGCTGCTGCACAAACTCTTTATAGTATTTCGTCTTTTGAACTAATAGGCTTTTTGTTTTTTCCCCTACGAGTCCATCGACTTTCTTTACACCAAACTGGCTTTGAAAATTGCGCACGGCCCAGTAAGTTCCCCAGCCATACACCCCGTCTATTTTTCCATTGTAAAAACCATTGTATTGGAGCCTTGCCTGGAGCTCGACGACATCTTCTCCTGTAGCTCCCCGCTGAATCACTTGATTCGTGAAAGCTTCACTTTTTTCAGCTGTCATCAATGAAGACGCGAGCAGAACAATTGAGAAGATAAGGACGATTTGTTTCATGAAACGAGCTTTGTCCATATTTGATCCTCCTGTACTTTTGATGTTTGAATATATGTTTCTTCCGATCCCTATTTTTATACATTCATCACAGGAGGGAATTGGATGGAAAAGACAAAAAACGCCCTAAAGACGTATAGGACGTTTTCCAATTTAAATTTGTACCATCTTCACCGCACGGGCTTTTTTGGCTTTCCGCAGACCAAACCACCATAAAAAAATCATGAACGGCAACATAATATATCCCCAATTTTTCATGCCAAGAAGAATGAAATCATATAAGCCATGAAAAAGGATAGGAAGTATTAAAGAGAGAATCAGCCATTTTCGCTGCTCTTTTTTATCAGAAAAGCGAGCTTTACCTATATAAAATCCCATCACCACACCAAATAAAGCGTGGCTTGATACAGGCAGCAAGGCACGTGTAAACGCGTACTCTACCCCATGACCCACTAAGTACAAAATATTTTCAAGTGTCGCAAATCCAAGTGAGACACTTGTTCCATAGACAATCCCGTCATAGTGTTCATCAAACTGTACGTGCGCATAGACACTAACCATTAAAATAAACCACTTTAATGATTCTTCTAAAAAACCCGATGTCACAAATGAAATCACGATAGGATTCGTGGCGATATTTTCCTCTTGGAGGACATACTGAATAAACATGGTTGGAAACACAAGTATGACACCTAGCATAAAAGATCTGATGACCATATGAACCGGCTCATTGTCGTATTGATCTTTCAAATAAAAATAACTTAAAAGTGCGATGCCGGGAGCTAAACCTGCTGAAATGATTGCGATCATAATCAGACCTCTTTCCCTACATTATCCTTTATTATCGTACCACGAATCACCCCTTTTTTATATGACTCGAGCCCATTTTCCCAAAAATAATCTTCTATATAATCCCAATTTACATAAAAAAGAACTGAATCCCTTAGAAGGACCCAGTTCTTTTTTTACCCGTTGATTCTTTTGTTGATTTCTTCTGCAATTAACCCGCCATGAAATCTTCCATTTTCAATGAAAATTTCGTTGGCGTTGTTACCAGCTGCAATGACCCCTGCAATGAAAATACCTTCTACATTTGTTTCCATTGTTTGTTCATCAAATGCTGGGCGGCCTGATTCTGGATCGATTGTTACACCCATTTTTTCTAAAAATGAATGATCAGGATGATAACCTGTCATCGCAAACACATAATCACTTTTCACTCGATCCGTTTGGCCCTGCTGGTTTGTAAAGACAATATCCTGTTCTGTGATTTCCTTCACCTCTGCACCGAACTCCATTCGAATGGTGCCATTTCGAACAAGCGCTTCAAACTCTGGTAAAATCCAAGGTTTGATGCTGGATGAATATTCAGTTCCTCTATATAAAACCGTCACCCTGCTTCCGCATTTCACAAGTTCCAGGGCAGCATCAACACTAGAGTTCTTCCCGCCGATCACCGTCACATCTTTATCAAAGTAGGGGTGTCCTTCTTTAAAATAATGATACACATGAGGAAGGTCTTCCCCTTTTACATTCATATAGTTAGGATGATCATAGTAGCCAGTCGCAATCACAACATATTCACATGTATAGTCGTCTTTTGATGTATTTACCGTAAAACGGCCATCTTTTTTCGTCACAGCGTTTACCTTTTCAAAAGCATTCACACGAAGGCTTTTTCGTCTGACCACCTCTCGGTAATAGGAAAGCGCCTGAATACGAACGGGTTTCCGATTTTCAGTGATAAAAGCGACGTCACCGATCTCAAGCTTTTCACTTGTACTGAAGAAGGTTTGGTGTGTAGGGTAATGATAAATACTGTTGACCACATTGCCCTTTTCAATCACAAGTGCATCAATCCCAATTTGCTTGAATGCAATGGCAGCTGATAGACCGCACGGGCCGCCTCCTATTATGATCGCTTTTTCTTGTTTCATTTGTTCCACTCCTGTCGTTTCACTGCAATAACAATTGCTGGGCTGTTTGATTCTTTGCATGATTCCATAAAAAAATCTCCTATTTAAGGATAGGAGATTTTAAGGCGCGATGCAAATAAGTCGCTTAAATCCAGCCTCTGAATCGAGAAGCTTCAGCCATTTTACGTACACCGACCATATATGCTGCTAGTCGCATATCAATACGGCGGTTTTGCGCCATTTCATAAATATTATTAAATGATTTCACCATCATATCTTCTAAACGAGTTTCTACTTCTTCTTCTGTCCAGTAGAACCCTTGGTTATTCTGAACCCATTCAAAGTAAGAAACAGTCACTCCACCCGCACTTGCAAGTACGTCTGGAACAAGCAGTACACCACGATCTGAAAGAATTTTTGTCCCTTCCAATGTCGTTGGTCCATTTGCTGCTTCTACGACAATTTTGGCTTTAATGTTCGCCGCATTATCTTCTGTAATTTGATTTTCAATGGCTGCAGGTACTAAGATATCACAATCTAGCTCAAGCAGCTCTTGGTTTGTAATTGTATCATTAAATAATTTAGTGACGGTTCCAAAGCTGTCACGTCGGTCAAGCAAGTAGTCAATATCGAGACCATCTTCATCATACAAACCGCCGTAAGCATCTGAAATTCCTACGATTTTCGCTCCGGCATCATACATAAATTTAGCCAAGTAACTTCCTGCATTTCCGAATCCCTGAACGACAACACGAGCCCCATTGATGTCAATTCCTTTTTTCTTCGCCGCTTCTTTGATACAGATCGTTACACCTTTTGCCGTTGCAGTATCACGTCCATGTGAGCCTCCAAGAACAATTGGTTTTCCTGTAATAAATCCTGGCGAGTTAAATTCATCAATTCTAGAATACTCATCCATCATCCATGCCATGATTTGAGAGTTTGTAAACACATCTGGTGCTGGAACATCTTTTGTTGGTCCAACGATTTGACTAATTGCGCGTACATAGCCGCGGCTTAGTTTTTCAAGCTCCCTAAATGACATTTCTCTTGGATCACAGATAATACCGCCTTTTCCTCCGCCATAAGGAAGATCCACAATACCACATTTTAAACTCATCCAAATTGAAAGCGCTTTTACTTCTTTTTCAGTAACGTTCGGGTGGAATCGAATTCCGCCTTTTGTTGGACCGACAGCATCATTATGCTGCGCACGATAACCAGTGAAAATTTTCACCGATCCATCATCCATACGTACTGGAATTTTGACCGTTAATAGGCGAATTGGCTCCTTCAGCAATTCATACACTTCTTGCGGATAGCCCAATTTATCAAGCGCTTTATGTATGACGGTTTGAGTTGACTTTAAAACATCTAGCTTATCTTCTGCGTTATGAGCGGCGTTTTGATCGGCTGCCATTAAAATAAACCCCCTAGAAATCTTTCATGATCTACTGCTCCCTTTCAAGCAATAGTATACACCTTCGTACTGGTAAAGCAAAGGTAAAAAGCGTTTTTTATCAAAATAAAATATCAGCGTTTATAAATATAAAAATGGATATAAAAAAATACTGTTGTTTCATCACAACAGTATTAAATATAATAGAAAAAAGTGATTAAAAATACAGTTGAATCGTTTTCACTGCATCTTCCTGCATGATCACTTTTCCGTATTCTTTTAACCGGTGAATGGTTAATGTCGTCGGTGAACCGAACTCCGCTAAAATAGAAATGACCGTATCTGCAGACAGTTCTTCGAAATCATCTAGACTGAGAAAATATTGACCTTCATAATGGTAAACTGTACCCCCTAAAAGTCCAATACGACTTAAACTATGGGACAGTTGAATCACATCTTCAAACGAGGCAAATTGATAGAGCACATGCTTGCTCTCGTCGAGCTTGACTTGCATCTCAATGTAATCTTCATCAAACTCATCATCAGCATCTTCCTGCTGACTCTTTGTCACAATGACGACCATCCCCTGCGCCTGAAGAGAAAATACTTCAACAGCAATCGGTCCATTCGCTTCAAAACCGAGCTCCTGATTCGCTTCGTTCATCATGTCTTTAAACAGCTGATGAACTTTGAACGAATCTTTCCAAAGGTCTTCTTTCGTAAGACCTCGGTCTGTCAGATCATCTAGTGTGAGAAAAATTTTGATTTTATTATAATTCAGACGCTCTAGCCGCATAACGTTCCCTCCTGCCTCTTCTAACACACATCATACTGTAGTATATGAGATGATGAGTCATAGGTTCTTAATTTTGTATTCAGTTTACACTGTGTCAAGACGGAAGACAAGCATGAAGCTATGCTTACGGTGACTTTTATGGAAAATATTGATGGGGCATCAACTTAGCGCGTTTTTAGCGGCATTAAATAGATCAGATGGGTTTCTGGTTCTGCTCCAAGACGCATCGGAATCTTTGTTGTTCCGTAACCATTACTAATCAGAAAGAAAGCACCTTTGACTTGGCCTGTTCTTCCTTTTTCATACGGACCAAATTTCCCAATGCGAATTTGACCCCCATGGGTATGACCGCTCAAAACGAGATCAATTCCCTCTTCTTCACTCATCAAGTGATGCACATCTGGGTTGTGTGATAAAAGGATATTCACGTCTTCTTTGACAAACTCCGGCCGTATCGCTTCATAATCTGCTTTTTCAAGCCGGATATCATCAATTCCGCCTATTTTAATGGGCTGTCCTTCAAAATTCCACACAGCCGTCTCATTTTGCAATGTCGTCACCTGATAGGTATGGAGGATGTCTTTGAGTTTTTGCTGATGCAGCTCATGGTCGTTATTCCCCCACACAAAATACACCGGGGCAATCCTTGCTAAACGTTTCACATTTTCTTCGACTCTAGCATATGGGACTCCCTTTTCAGCTAAGTCCCCGCCGATCATAATGACATCAGGCTGCTGCTCTTCCACTTCCGCTAATAAAGTATCACTAATTAGACGGCGATGGGTATCAGAAATAAAGAAAATGACTGCAGGTCGATCTGACTGAAGTCCTTCTATTGTAAAGTAATGCTTTTTGATGTTGTTTTGTTTTGCCGTTTTCACCATTTTCGCTGTTACACACACACCTGTTGTCACAGCCGCTATGGCAGCAGTAAATCCGATGGCATATTTCATTATGAATGACTCCCTTGTATCAGCTTTCTTTTATAGGACGCTTGAATGAAAAAAGACGTTTCAACTGTTTAAACGTCTTTTGCTCATTTATTTACTTTCATAATAGAGGTTGATGTCATATTGCGTCTGCATGAAGTGAAAAACGGCCTCGCGCTCTTTCCACTGATTTGATTGAGGCCATAAATCTGTGCTTTTCTGTATAATTTCACATCTGAGCTTATGATATTCATCCTCAGCCTTTTCTTCTTTTTTCTTATAATAATACGATGCGTAAAAAGCAAACACTTCAGCCATGATCCAAAACAGAAACACCTCATGGCCAAGCAATGTGGCAATCATCGCTTCCGGCTGCAGGGAGCCCCCGCTATTAGCTGTTATCACAAAATAAAACAGAAGAATCGCAAGTGATAAAAGGGCTGTCCATTGCCACCTTTTGCATTGTTTTGCAAATCCCTCGTATTTGCGTTTCCTTTTGATCAATGTTTCAATCATTTTCTGTGTCGGCTGATCCATATAGCGGCTGATTGCGTGCAAAGTCATCACATACACCCTTGTCCCTTTTTTCTACATATGTATGTGCTTTTCGATTCATTCATGTCAAATATTAATTTTCTAATGGGATATTCAATACTTGTCCGCTGTACACGCTATTTCCTTTTAAATGATTGTAAGCTCGAATTTTCTCTTCCCCTGATCGGTTTTGATAATACTTCATGGAAATTCGATACAAGTTTTCCTCTGGTCCAACAGTATGCTGCACGACACGAACAGGCTTTTCTTCCTTCTTCTTCTTCTCTTCTGCTTCTTTTCGCTTTTTCTCTTCCTGCTGTTTTTGAAGAGCGAGCTGTTGCTGCTCACGCTTTTTTGCAGCTTCGGCCTTTTCACGCTCAGCCTTCTCTTTAGCAGCTTGTTCTTTTTTCTTTTGCTCTGCTTTTTCTTTTGAACGCTGCTTTTCTTTATCAGCATCTTTCTTTTTCTTCTCATCATCAGACGCATCCGCTTTGTCAGCGCTTGAATCATTTTTTGTGTCAACAAGTGCTGACGGGACTGGATCTGTGTCAGCACTCGATGTTTTATCAATATAAACACCTTGATTGTTGTTATCGTTAATTTCCTTTGATGTGTAATAAATCAACAGGAAGAAAACCGTGACGACAATAATAGGAAAGATAATAGCCAGTGTCGTAAACAATGGATTACGCACCTTTTTGGTTCGCTGCTTTTTATATTCATGAAAATCTTCTCGTGTAGGAAAGTGAGAGTCATCTGAAGGATGCACTTTTTCTTCTTCAAGATTTTCCTCTACATCATCATGGATGTTTGTCAGCTGCTGCTTTTTTCTCTTCATTCTCGACATTTCTTCCATGTTCATCCCTCCCCCAATATTTAAAACGAATTTGACATGCAAAGACTAGGTCAATGACAAAGTGTGTCATGACAGGAACGAATAAATTTCCTGTCCACTCGTATAAAAGTCCTAAAAAAATACTAATAGAAACCACAAGGATAAACAAGAGTATTTTTGACAAGTAGCGAAAGTGAAGAAGTGCAAACACAACGCTTGCAATCTCCAGTCCAAATTGCTGCTGAACGATCCCGCGAAATAAAATTTCTTCTGAAAAGGCAATGAGCAGCGTTAACCAAACAATATGCAGGATGCTGCGGTTTTTGAACATTTTTTCATTTAATCCGCCATCATCATACATATGAGCCGGAAACACCTTCATGACAATAGCGTCGACAATAATCACAAGCAAAGCGCCGCCAATTCCGTAAGTCAGGATACGCATATCTCGGATCTGCCATAAGGCTGTAAAATCAGTCCAATGATCAAACATAAACATCCCTAGTAAAAAAGAGACAATCAGCATGAGCAGCTGTGTGAAATACAACTGTTCTACTACTTGTCGATCGGTTAATTTTTCAATAATACGGCGATGTTGTTCAATCAATGCTGCGCCTCTTTTGTCAGGTGAAACAGACGATCCAGCTCGGTCTTCCAGTGTTTCATTTCATTCAGCTCCAATGGTTGATCTTTTTTTTCGTAATCAGACAGGTCAAGTCCGCATGAAGAGCAGCAGTTCCCAAAGGAAGCGTCCTCCGTTAGATCAAGCTGCTCATCAAAGTATGATAACAGAGATTGCCTAAAGCAGCGATGGCCAGTGATATGCTCTTTAAACTGCCACACTTTTTTTAGCTTTTCTGTTTGTCTATCCTGCAGCTTTTCTTTCAGCTTCTTCATGAGCAAACGGGGCTGTTCAGTTTGGTACATCTTGTAATAATGCGAGAGCATTCGCGCACGCGTCTCCTGAAGCCCTGCTTCCATCAATTGTTCACGTAATTTCTTTTCATCATTTATCGGCATATGTGATACTCGAGCTAAGAAAAAATCAATTTCTGGATCATCAAAACCTTCTGCTTGAATCAAATGACTTTGAATATCCGCATCCTCTTCTGTATATAAAAGAACGCTCACACTATTTTTCCCGTCCCGTCCAGCTCTTCCAATTTCCTGCATAAATGCTTCAATTGACTGAGGCGGACTCATATGAATCACAAAGCGTATATTTGCTTTATCAATTCCCATTCCAAAAGCACTTGTACAGCAAATGAGATCAATTTGACCACTGATAAATTGCTGCTGGATCAGCATGCGGTCTCCTGACTCCATTCCACCATGATAAAACTCTACACGTTGATGCGTTTTTTGTTTCACCAAACGTGAAATATCTTCTGTCATTTGCCGGGTCGGACAATAAATCAGCCCAGGCCCTTGAAGGGTTTCCACAAGCTCCAGTGCTCGTTTCTCTTTTGCTTCTTTCGTTTCATGTGCCTCTTTTAATAGTGCAATATTCGGCCGGTTGACTGAATGAATATGAACATCTGGATGCTCTAGCCGCAACGTTTGCACAGTATCTTTTAAGGTTTGTTTCGTCGCAGTTGCCGTTAGTGCTAAGGCGACAGGATTGCCGAGCGCTTCCCTCCATTCCCCAAGCTTGGAGTATTCAGGGCGGAAATCATGTCCCCATTCCGATATACAGTGGGCTTCATCTACAACGAATAGCCCCACATGCATCGCTTTGAGCTGCTCTAACAATACCTCTGACATAAGCGCCTCAGGTGCGACAAATAAAAATTTATATGATGGCAAATGCCGAATAATATGTCTTCTTTCTTGAAAAGACAGTGTACTGTTAAGCGCAGCCACTCGCTTTTCACCGCGCATTTTCATGCGTTCCACTTGATCTTCCATGAGTGATAAAAGAGGTGAAATGATCAGCACTAACCCGTCTGTCAAATAGCCCGGAATTTGATAACAAAGTGACTTCCCGCCACCAGTAGGAAGCATGGCAACCGTATCTTTTTGTTGAAGTACACTTCGAATAATGTCCTCCTGACCTGTTTTGAAGGCATCATAACCAAAGTATCGCATCAGCGTCTGATGAAGCTTATCCACTTGCTTTCACCATCCTTGTCAATGCCAATCGTATTTGAAAATAAGTAAATGAATGCTCGAGACTTTCTTTGATCAGCTTCATCTTGTTGGTTTGGAGCTGACCGGCTACCTCATGTATCGCCTTTTGAGCTTCACTGCTGACATATGGTTCGATCGAGAAGCTCGGCTCATGTATCGAGAGCTCCACAATATGATCTTCAATTGTCGCTTTTTTTAATGAACGAATATGAGCAATTTGATCAATACTGAACCCTTTTTGTACAAGCTCAAGCGTTTTATGGGTAGAGGTGGTCAGCACACGTTTGAATTGAAGATCATCTATCATTCGCTGGATGATCGGTGCCTCACCTTTTTGCGCACATTGAATAAAATAATGGAGCACATTCCAAAAAAGCAAGTAAACATACCATACATCTTCTTTCATCCATTCCGCCATTTGCTGGTACGTCCGTCCGATTCTTTCATTTGAAGTCAATGAATAAACAAAAAGCAGTGCCTCTTGATCAGTTAAATGAGCAAGAAGTGTTTCAAGCTCATGATGGATATCTTCAGAAAGCTTTTTCTTCTGGTGATATTGCGAGAAGAAGGATTTCGTCCAGTTTTGAACCGATATATCTCTTTGAATCGGCACATAGTGTTGTGACCGCGCTGCATGATGTGAAAGGACCTGCACAAGTAAAGACAGCCTCATCCATAACACCTTTGCTTTATCATGATACTTGGCACCATCAAAATAAACTGGCATCGGTTTTTCAGTGAAACACTGCCTGAGCATACTTATTCCTTCATCTGTGGCAATGAATGTATCCTCTGTCTTTCTGATAAAGTGTTGCTCTAGCAGCCTTTTTACAGAGCGATTCAGCTGATCCCTCGTAAAAGCTGGATAGCAGCCGAAGTAGCTAGAAAGCTGAAACAAACTTGCATCCTGTATCGTTTGTGATGATTTTTTTCCTTTAAAAAGATGGTAGACAGCACTAATGGAGCGTTCGCCGTTCAATTTATGTACGCTGTCCATCAACATGACATCCAAGTAATGAATCGTCATTGACCAAAGCACCTGTCTTCCTGACAAAATTCGAATATTTTCTCCCTTTATTTTAACAGATTTCATTGAAGAAGAAATGTTTAAACTCAATTAATGGGGGAAAGTTATGAACAAACCCTTATGTGATAAGCATTCTCAATCACTTTACAGTTGAAATGTGAATTTAAAATCATTACAATAAGGTTTGAGGAAATTGGTTTTTTATCGGTGAAACTAAAAAGGTTAAACCATTTGTTCCATCGAACAATCTGGGAGGTATTTTTTTAACATGGCAAAATATACAATTGTAGACAAAGACACATGTATTGCTTGCGGCGCATGCGGTGCAGCTGCTCCAGACATTTATGATTATGATGATGAAGGCATTGCATTTGTCACGCTTGATGACAATCAGGGGACTGTAGAAGTTCCAGAAGTACTTGAAGAAGATATGCTTGATGCATTTGAAGGTTGCCCAACTGACTCAATTAAAGTTGCGGACGAAACTTTCGATGGTGATCCACTTAAGCATGAATAGGATAAAAGCCCCTTTAAAAGGGGCTTTTTTTATATTAACTATTTTGAAGTCGGCGTTTATTTTCAAACCATGGACGCATTTTGACAAAAATGAAACTAAAAACGATGGTGATGATGATTCCTTTAATCAGGTTAAAAGGCAAGATCCCTGCTGTAATGGTTGCCTTTAGCACATGATCTGACAGGACGGGTGCATTCAAAAACCATGTATAAGCAGGTAGGAACAAGAAATAGTTTAAGATGCTCATCATGACTGTCATGAGTAATGTTCCGAGAATCATGGACCACGCTAACCCTCTTGCTGATTTAATCTTTTTAAAAATAAAAGCCACCGGTAAGATGAATAGTACACCTGCTGTAAAATTCGCTACTTGATCCACAGGAACACCGGACATGCTACCATGAATGAGGTAGTGCAGTAGATTCTTTAAAGCTTCAACAGCAATCCCAGCACCTGGCCCATAAATTAAAATCGCAATAATCGCAGGAATGTCACTAAAATCAATTTTTAAATACCCAGGAAGCCCAGGGAAAGGGAAATTCAATAACATTAATACAAATGCGATACTGCTAAGCATGCTGATGACAACTAAACGTTTTACTTTACTTTGATTCAATATTCTCTCTCCTTTTCGATCAAATCTTTCGAAAAGAGGATTGTTCAATTTTAGCCACAAAAAAACCGCTCTGAATACATACACAGGAGCGGGAAATTTAGGCTACACAAATAAACGTATAAACAGACATGTTTTCAACGTTTACGAACCTCCATCTTCTCCCATCCAGACTATACTGTCGGCTTCGGAATCACACCGAATCCTGCCAAAAAAGGCTCGCGGGCTTAGAGACTATGCCTCATCACCGCCGGTAGGGAATTACACCCTGCCCCGAAGATTGATCATTATTCAATTCGACATCATTATATATGATATATGAGCATTTGTACAGATAAAAATCCTGAGCAAATTCATCAGTTTTAAGAAATCGTAAAAAACCTAAAATTTATAATGACAAATGCGTAAAAATTGGTTATCTTTTGTTTAAAGGTGTCCATTCTCGATCAAGACACTAAAAAATGTTCGTGTTTTCTTTTTCGCTTTACTGCTTTAATTTGATTGACACAGTGAAAAGGAATATGGTAAATTATCAGATATTTATGACGTTTATTTTAGGAGGAAATCTTACGATGTTTCGAGTATTAGTCTCAGATAAGATGAGCAATGATGGTCTTTTACCACTATTAGAATCAGATTTTGTTGAAATTGTTCAAAAAAATGTAACAGAAGCAGAAGATGAATTACACACGTTTGATGCCTTACTTGTCAGAAGTGCCACAAAAGTGACAAAAGAACTTTATGAAAAAATGACTTCATTAAAAATTGTTGGCCGTGCCGGTGTGGGAGTCGACAACATTGACATTGATGAAGCGACAAAACACGGTGTGATTGTCATCAATGCGCCAAATGGGAATACGATTTCAACGGCAGAGCATACGTTTGCGATGATCTCATCTCTCATGCGTCATATTCCTCAAGCCAATATTTCTGTGAAATCAAAAGAATGGAACAGAGGCGCATATGTCGGTGCTGAGCTTTACGGAAAATCTCTTGGGATTGTTGGCTTAGGCAGAATTGGAAGTGAAATCGCCCAGCGTGCAAGAGCATTTGGCATGACGGTCAACGTATTTGACCCTTTCCTCACAAAAGAACGTGCCGAAAAAATTGGTGTCAATGCAAAATCACTTGATGAAGTGCTTGAAGTATCAGATATTATTACGGTACATACACCTTTAACAAAAGAAACTAGAGGACTTCTCAATAAAGAAACAATCGCAAAAACGAAAAAAGGTGTTCGTCTAGTGAACTGTGCACGCGGCGGCATCATTGACGAACGAGACCTTCTTGAAGCACTTGAAAATGGTCATGTCGCAGGGGCTGCACTCGATGTATTTGAAGTAGAACCACCTACTGAGAATCCACTTGTGGATCATCCAAACGTCATTGCCACTCCGCATCTTGGTGCATCTACAAAAGAAGCACAATTAAATGTGGCGGCACAAGTCTCTGAAGAAGTTCTTCAATTTGCAAAAGGACTCCCGGTCATGTCATCTATTAATCTACCAGCGATGACAAAAGACGAGTTCAAAAAAATCCAGCCTTATCATCAATTTGCGGGAAAACTTGGACGTCTTGTTTCTCAATCGATGAGAGAACCTGTAAAAGAAGTCAGCATTTCATATGAAGGATCTATCGCAAAACTCGAAACATCATTTATTACAAAAAGTCTGCTTTCTGGCTTTTTGAAAGAGCGTGTCGATTCGACTGTAAATGAAGTCAATGCAGGTATGGTGGCAAAAGAACGCGGCATTAGCTTTAGCGAGAAAATTTCTTCAAGCGAATCTGGCTATGAGAACAGCATTTCCATTGAAGTCAAAGGTGACCTTTCCACCTTTACATTAAAAGCAACGTATATCCCGCATCTAGGTGAACGTGTCGTTTCTATTAATGGTTTCAATATTGACTTTTACCCAGATGGGCACCTTGTCTATATTCAGCATACTGACGCACCTGGTGTGATCGGTCAAGTTGGAAAGATTTTAGGCGACCACGATGTGAACATTGCGACAATGCAAGTAGGCCGTAAAGAAAAAGGCGGCGAAGCCATCATGATGCTTTCTTTTGACAAGCACCTTGAAGATGAAATTGTCCAAACGTTAACTGAAGTAAGCGATATTCTTTCTGTGCGTCTGATTGACCTATAAAAAATGGTAAACCTCATGCAAAAGCATGAGGTTTATTTTGTTGAAACGATTAAACGTTCACCTGTACGTATGAGATGCGTTGTCAGTGCATTGATTTTCTTCAATTGATCAACGGTCATTTGATGTGCTTTAGCAATGGACCAGAGCGTGTCCCCTTGTTGTATGACATATGTATGTTTCTCATATCCATCTACATGAAGGGCTGGCTCTTGGAAACGATCTCTTGCAATGATTGTGAGCGGATCTACTGCATCTTCTTTACTAACTGACCAATTACCCCTGTGCACCTCAAAATGCAAATGAGTGCCCCTAGAAGCGCCTGTGTTGCCTATGATGCCGATCGGCTGTCCTGTTTGTACATGGTCACCATTCTTCACAAAACGCGCATTTAAATGCGCATAGACGGTTTCATATCCATTTGGATGCCGAATAAATACAACTTCACCATATGTAGCAGATACATAGGAACGAGTGACCACACCTTCGCTAGCAGCCAAAATGGATTCTCCTTCCGGTGCAGCAATGTCTAACCCCTTATGCGAACCACCTCTTGTCCCAAACAAATCAGTGACTTCACCTTTTATTGGTTCCACCCACTCGGTTGTTTTCTCTGCACGGGCAAACGGTGATAAGGTCACGAACAAGAAACAGCTAGCACATATGTAGCAATACCTTTTCATCAGTGACTTCCCTTCTTTGAAGTTCTTTTCATGACAGCTTAGTATACCTCAAGGAAGCTCTTTTCTATACATGAAAAAAGAACGCAATAAGTTGCGTCCTTTAGCGTTCTTTGATAACAACTGGGTTTGGCAGTGCCGGTACCTCTAGCGGTTCTTTTAATTCATATGGGCCTACTTGATCTGTTCCTGCATTTTGTATCGTGACATCTGTAAAACCGAAATCTTTCGCTGTGAGCAGCAGTCCTTCAATAAGTAAAATATGATCAATTGAGTCCGTTAATTGTGCTGATGCTCCAAACGTGATGGTTGCATGTTTTCCTTTTGATGTCACCTTTTGAATAGGCTCTTCTTTAATGAGTGGATCGAGTCCTGCATCATTCGTCCGCTTCATCGCCTCTACCGCATCTTTATAAGAAGGATAATCATCTTTTGATGGCACCAAAAATGTCCCGCTCTTATTTTCTAAAACGTAGTAAGCGTGCTTTGTTTGTTTATTAATTGAAATGGTACCAAGACGGCCATTCGTCCCTAATTGAAGGTGCGAGCCATTGACAGACTTGACCTGTACTTGTTTATATTGGCTCCATTTTAACGTTTCTTTGACCATGTCTTTAAAACGATTGGCTTCTTTTAATGTATCAAGAGACAAATCATTTTTCAGCTGAAAAATCAGCGTGTCCCCTTTTTCACTCACATCCACCATATCCATATAGGCTTGAAGAGGTTTTGTCATTTCAGGCAGCTCCAGTTTTTCATATGTATCAAGAAGCGCCTGCACATCATCATGCTTATTTTCTTTTTGAATACTGATTGGGACAACTTGAGAAGTCGATTCATCTATGTATGAAATCGTCATATACTTTTCTTTGTCAGATGCGTAAGCAACATGTGAAGGATCATTTGTGTTTTTTACTGCCTCTAATGTAGCATTCACCTGTCCTTTTTCAGCACTCGAGTCCATTTTCACTTTCTTTATATCTTGAGCAGCCGGCTGAAATAAATGAGGAGAAATCAAAAACGCCATAAATAAGACCACAACGGTTGCGACCGCTGGACCGATCCATCTGGCACTTTTCTTTTTCTTCCCGCTTGCCATCAGCATTTGCTGGTAAATCTGCTTAGATGAACGGTTGTCCTCCACCTTTGGAAGCTGACTGAGTAATACTTTAATTCGTTCTTCGCTCCAATTGGACCTGTTCGTTTTCATTCACTAGCTCCTCCTTCAAAAGCTCCATATGTTTTCGGAGCACTTTCAGGCCTCGGTGCTGCGTTGTTTTGACTTTGCTTTCCGAGAACTTTAGCGCCTTGGCCGTCTCCATGATTGAGTAGCCTTGGATAAACCTTAAAATGATGACGGCTCGTTGATCAATGGTGCAATGATCAAGCGCGGCATAAATTTCTTTGATATTTTCATCCTGTACAGCCAATTCATCTGGGAGCAGGTCTGGATCTTTTACATCCTGTTTATCCCAATCAAACGTGCCGAGTACCCGTTGTCTGATGGTTTGCTGTTTGCGAAACCAGTCAATTGCCACATGCCTTGCAATTGAAAACAGCCATGTTTTCTCGCTGCTTCTTCCTTCAAAAGTTTTATATGAGTGAAGTACCCGAATGTAAACCTCCTGCACGAGATCCTCTGCCTGATTTTTATCTTTTACCATATAAAATAAAAATTGGTACAAATCTTGATGGTACGAATCATATATTTTTTGAAAGGTTTCATGCATAGGAAACCCCTCCGTTCACTTATTTTTGTCGAGTGACTCTCACAAAACGTTACATTACAACTTTATGACAAATATATTACAAGATCGACAATTTGGAAAGGGCTTTTTGTTTAACTTCTCCTTAAAAATATGAAAATAGAAAAAACACTTCATTTTCTTTCGAAAAGAAGTGTTTCTCATGTAACAAGATTCTTCGTCAAGATTAGACGAGTTCCTGCTTTTTTTTCGGAATATAGAAAGTGAAGTGAGTACCTGTTCCAGCTTTACTATGTGCATGAATGGAGCCTTGATGCGCTTCTACGATGTTCTTCACAATCGCAAGGCCCAGCCCCGTACCGGAACGTCCTCTTGTTCTTGCTTTATCTGCTTTATAGAACCGTTCAAAAATAAACGGGAGATCCTCTTCAGGAATGCCGCTTCCCGAATCTTTCACATCCATCTTGAGCCCATTTTCCACCGATTGAACTGAGAAGTGAACTTCTCCGCCTTCTGGTGTATGACGAATGGCATTATCGATGAGATTTGTAAAAACCTGTTCTATTTTATCTGGATCAAATACAAAATACGGTTCTTCTACTTGAATTTCATACGTCAGGTTGATTTGTTTTTCTTTCGCAATTCCAAGGAATTTACGGTAGATTTTTTCAGTCAGCTCTTCTGTATCAGTTGATTCAAGATTCAGTGTAATATGACCAGCTTCCATACGTGCGAGATCGAGAAGATCATTCACAAGACGACCCATTCGAAGTGATTCATCATAGATAATTTGGGCAATCTCTTTCTTTTCCTCTTCTGATCCGGCAATGTCATCGACAATCGCTTCACTATAGCCCTGAAGCATAGCAATAGGTGTACGGAGTTCATGACTGACATTTGCAATGAAGTCTTTTCTTAGCTTATCCAGTCTTCTCTCTTCTGTCATATCGCGAAGTACCGCTACCGCCCCTCTGACATCTTGCTGGTTATAAAGCGGAGACATGAGAAGAACCCAAGTACGCCCTTGCAGCGTGACTTCGATCATTTGCTCTTTTTCCGTACTGACGGCAGTATGAAACAATTCACGCGCTTCTGGCGGCAGTTCATCGCCATCTTTGATCTTCATATTTTGCTCGTAATACCAAGCCTGCAAGAATCTTTCTGCAGGAGGGTTTGTCATGAGGATCGTTCCATCAATATTGATCGTGATGACACCGTCTGCCATACTGCTGAGAATGTTGGACAAATGTTCTTTTTCTTGATTTAAAGCGGTTATATGAAATTTAAGCTGCTTACCCATTTGATTAAAGGCGATCGCCAGTTCCCCAATTTCATCTTGCGTTAAAATAGGAATCTTTGTATCAAATTTCCCTTTCGCCAAATCTTGTGCTCCCTCTCTCATCTTTCTGAGAGGATAGGTGACACGAGTGGATAAGAAGAAAGCGAAAATCGTGGTGAGCACAATCGCAATTCCGGCTGCGAGGAAGATATAACGCGTCGTATGTTTTGTTGTCTGCTCTACTGCGAGGAGGGATTGAGAAAGAAAGACCATCCCTTTCTTTCCGTTCGCCTCGTAAGGAACACCTACTACAATGCGCTCATCCTTCTGATTGCCTGTATCAGATTCAGCTCGTTTACTGATTTTTTTTCGTTCTGTCAGTGCCCTGTTCAAATCTTTGTCTGCTTCAATTTGTTCTTTTGTGATCGCAGGAAGCTTCCCGCCTTTTTCAGACGAATACCATTCTAGTCCATCCTCTTGAACAATCGCGATACTTGTCAATTTATCAGCTAGTTCTGATGTAATCGATCTTGCAAGTGATTGATCCTCATGGCTTTCTAAAATGACTGCTACTTTGTTGGCCATTTGTGTTAAATCAGACTTTGCTTCTTCCACATGGTAATTCTCAATGAACTCTAAAAGAAGCACAGTTAAAATCGATAAAACAATGAGCACGAGGAAAAGAATGGTTAACCATAGCTTTCCTACGACACTTTTCCACAGCTTCATTCAGCGCCGACCTCAAATTTGTACCCGACACCCCATACTGTCACGATTTTTTTCGCTGCTTCTGGTGACACTTTATTCAGTTTTTCGCGAAGCCTTTTGACGTGGGTATCCACTGTTCTCAGATCCCCAAAGAATTCATACTGCCACACTTCTTTGAGAAGCTTTTCCCTGTCATAGACCTTATCCGGCGTTTTTGCCAAGAAATACAAAAGTTCGTATTCTTTCGGCGTGAGGCTGACTTCTTTTCCATCTGCTGTGACCCGGTGTGCATCATGATCAATGGATAGATGAGAAAACACGAGAACATCTTTTGTGGTTGTTCCAGTATTAAGGTATGACGTTTGAGACGATCTTCTTAGCAGTGCTTTCACACGAAGAACCACTTCACGCGGGCTGAAAGGTTTGACGATATAATCATCCGTTCCTGCCTCAAAGCCTTGCACACGGTTAGCTTCCTCACCTTTTGCTGTCAGCATAATAATTGGGGTGGCTTTTTTATCTCGGATTTGATTACACACTTCAATCCCATCTGTCCCAGGCATCATTAAATCAAGCAAAATGAGGTCATAATCGGTTTGAAGTCCTTTTTGAATGGCTTCATCCCCATTTTCCGCTTCATCAATTTCATAATTTTCCCGTTCTAAATACATTTTTAAAAGGCGACGAATTCTTGCCTCATCATCGACGACTAATATTTTCGTTTGAGTTGTGTGTTCCATTAGACAATCCTCCTGCTTTCTCCGTTGTTACATACATTTTAACAAAAAGCCGAATCGAATCATAAAAGTTGGCCTTTTTCATGCGATTACGCGTAAGAATGAAGCCCCGCAATCACTAGGTTGACAAAGATGAGGTTAAACATAATGATCGCAAATCCGATTACAGCAAGCCAAGCGGACTTTTCACCATGCCAGCCTCGTGATAACCGAAGGTGGAGATAGGCGGCGTAAAATAAAAATGTAATTAAAGCCCATACTTCCTTCGGGTCCCATCCCCAGAATCTCGTCCATGCAATTTGTGCCCAGATCATCGCAAAAATAAGACCGCCTAACGCAAATACAGGGAATCCTATGGAAACAGCCCTGTACCCAATTTCATCGACTAAATCGAGATTCACCTGTCTTACGAGCGGCTGAAGCAGCGCACTTAGTCGTTTGCGAATGATCAATCTTAGCAGTCCATAAATAATCAGCCCAACGCCAAATGACCACAGCACTGTATTCACCTTTCTACCTGAAAAAACAGGCGGCAGATCAACTACAGGCTCTAAACGATCTTTTGTGATAAGTTCTCCTTTATGAGGTCCTACTAAGGCAGGAAGCTCATAGACCATGACGCTCTCTTCTTTATTTTTATCTACCCAATTAAATTTCGCTTCATACCCTGTCATTCTAAAAATGGACGTGACTGCGATAAATGCAAGGGTGACCACTATCATAAACATGACCAGCTCTAAGCCAAAGGTTTTCTTCCCCGGTTTTGTTTGATCGACATGCTTCAAAAGAAAAATCACACCTGCCACAAAACTGATCGCCAAAATGGCTTGACCAAGCGCTGCTGTCGTGACGTGAATATATAGCCAATTACTTTGAAGTGAAGGAATCAGCGGTGAAATATCCGATGGAAACATGCTTGCATAAGCAATGATTAATAAAGCGATTGGAAGTGTGAATAAACCTAGCACAGACACTTGATAGACAAAATATAAAATAATAAATGCGAGCACCAGCATCATGCCAAAGGCTGTGGTGAATTCAAACAGATTACTGACTGGTGCGTGACCAGATGCGATCCACCTTGAAATAAAATAGCCAAATTGACTCAAAAAACCAATGATGGTGAGCGTTATGCCGATAAGTGCCGCCTTGTTTTTGCGCGGACCCTCTTCTTTCTTTTTTCCTTTAATGGCCCCTCCAAAAAAAGGAACTGCCGCTAAATACAATAGAAAAGCTGCAAATAACAGGTTTTCACTGACTGCCGCCATCTAATCCTTCCCCCTTGCTTTTGCTGATACTTGTTGTATCAGGCAGTTCTTTTTGATCCACTGGCTGTTTGATGCCACTGCCATGCAGTAACACCTTGAGATCAGACTTTAAGCCGAACCAGTTTTTGTTTGTATGTCCTGCCACAAACACTTTTCCATCCTTTACCGACAGCCAGATTCTTCTATGCTGCCAGTACATCCCTTGTACGACACCAATCATAAAGATCATTCCGCCAACAATAAGTACCCAGAGTGTTAAGTCTTTTCGAACCGTTAAACCTGTCACGTTTTTTGTTTCAACCCGGTCAAATTTCATTTTATAAAGATTGTTATCAGAACCCTCTACTGTCTCTTGAATCGCGACAAAACTTTTTTCACCTTTTGGTTTTTCAGGAGAGATCATTTCAAATACGAACGCAGGATTATTCGGATTCCTCGTTTTCGTACTAGGTGTGCCATCTTCGTCAAAATAAAAATCAGGCAAATAACTCATCACCTTGACTTTGTAACCGCTACCAAGATCATATTCTGACTTAGGCTCCAGCAGATTAATCTTCACTGTTCCGAAAGATTTCTCAGTATCTTTTCGAATCAGCTGAAAGACCATTTGATCGAGTTCATTTTGTTTAAAATCCACTTGATATAATGAGAAATTGTCAAACTTAAGCGGTTCATTCACTTTAATATCGTGTTCTGTTACCTGCTTCAGCTTTGGCTTTTCACCAAAAATAACTTCCCCTTCACGTTTGTATAAAACGGCATCGGTTTTATAACTTTTGACGACTTGACCATCGCCAGCCTTTTCAATAGCATTTTCAAAGACTTCTTTTTCTTTTTCAGATTCATAGCGGTCAATTGAAAACGCATTATTCTTTAAGAAGTATTGGCCTCCCGTCCCTGGGATTGGTGCCGTTTCGCCTTCTCTTACCCATAATGTTTCATCCACGTACATTCCTGGGACAAATCGGAGCATGGATCCAATGAGAAATATAATTAATCCAATATGATTGACGTAAGGTCCCCAGCGGGAAAAGCGGCCTTTTTCAGCTAAAATATGTCCATCTTCTTCTCGTACGCGGTAACGCTTTTGTTTCATTTTACTAACGATGCCTTCATATGTATGTTGATCTAATGTTTGGTTTGTTTCGCTGAAAAGACGCTGCCTTCTCATAAAACCTTCTTTTTTGACAACCCCTTGATTTTTGAGTGCGCGATAAAGTGGAATCACTCGATCAAGGCTGCAAATCACAAGGGAAATTCCGATAGATGCGACAAGGGCTAAAAACCACCAAGAATTATAAAGATCATGGAATCCAAGGATGTAATATAACTTGCCAAACGACCCATATTGCTCCTCATAATAAGTGGAAGCTGATGCACCTGGCGGAATAAACCGCTCCTGCGGAAAAATAGTTCCTAGCGAAGAAGCTAACAGTGTGATGACAATGAGCCACACACCCACTTTTACGGAAGAAAAAAAGTTCCATACTTTATCAACAATCGTTTTGTTGTATGTTTGCGAGCGTCTTGCACTGCCGTCATATCTCATATCAAGCAGTTTTGATGAATTTTTCTCTTTTACTGAAATGGGATTCCCGCATGATTCACATAGAACAGTACCGATTGGATTAATATGTCCACACTCGCACTTTACCTCTTTCATTCTATGACCCCTTTGGTTTAATCAAATTCATATATTCATAGACATTACGTTCTGTCATCGTCCCCTTTATGACTTTGATTACTTTGCCTTCAGGATTAATTAAAAATGTGGTTGGCAGTGGCGTAATATCATATGCCTCTGTCACTTGACGATCTTTGTCCATGGCAACAGGAAAATTCACGCCATAAGCATCCATAAAGTTCTTCACAGCAATATTGGATTCCCCCACATTTACGGCAACAATTTCGACACCGCGATCCTTGAACACTTCATACTGATTTGCCATATAAGGGAATTCCTGCTTACATGGACCGCACCATGTACCCCAAAAATTGAGAAAGACGCCTTTGCCTTTTAAGTCCTTTAATTCAATCCGTTCCCCATCTACCGATTGAAGGACAAAGTTCGGCGCAATAGATCCTTCTTTGATTTGATCCTGTTTGGCAAATACTGAGTTATACATCGTATAACACAGTGCAGCAAGCATCACGAGGAGAATGCCCGTCCGTATGAAAAATCGTCTTTTCTTCATCTGAAGTACCCCTTCCCCATAGACATTCAGGTAAATTATAGCATTCTCCTTCTTTTGATGCTTCTTCATTTTTTGAAGTTTATGTGAAAATTAAAAAGCGCTTTTCCCATGATCCGCAATCGCTCTCAGACGTTTCACTTCATGCGGCGTCAATTCTCTGCGATCTCCTGGTCTCATGCCTTCAATATGAAGGAAAGCATATTGCTCTCTTTTTAGTTTTAGAACGTCGTGGCCGATTGCTTCAAACATGCGACGAACCTGTCTATTTCTGCCTTCATGAATGGTTAATTGCACAATACATGTTTGCTTTCGTTTATCAATCGAGAGCATTTTGGCACGGGCAGGTGCTGTTTTTTTATGGTCTAACATGATTCCTTTTTCTAACTTTCTAAGCAATTCTTTTGAAGGGATGCCTTTTAGTTTCGCTGCATACGTTTTATCAATTTGATATTTCGGATGCATGAGCTTATGGGCAAATTCGCCATCATTTGTAATCAAAATTAAACCGCTCGTATCATAATCCAACCGGCCGATTGGATACAGACGCTGCGGAACATCATCAAAGAAGTCTGTCACGACTTTGCGTCCTTTATCATCCTCGGCAGCTGAAATGACACCGCGCGGTTTATAAAGCATAAAGTAAACCGGTTCTTCTCTTTCAAGTTTTAAGCCATTGACTTCAATTTTATCTGAAGAGCCCACCTTTACTCCGAGCTCTGTCACTGTTTCACCATTAACGGTAACTCGTCCTTCTTTAATTAATTCTTCAGCCTTTCGTCTAGAAGCGACGCCGGCATGGGCAATTACTTTCTGTAAACGTTCCATTTGTCTTTCACCTCATGTACTATCTTACTTGCTTGGCTTGAAACAAACAAGCATTCGTGGAAAAATAAGCGTTTCATCTGTCTAATTTCGACAAAAAAGCTGTTTTCCATCCACGAAATAAAAAAAGCACCTGATTAGGCGCCGCTAAATAACAAACTGACGATAATAATTGATGCAATGATCCCAATCAGGTCTGCAAGCAGCCCCACTTTCAGTGCATCTCCCATTTTTTTAATACCAACTGCTCCAAAATAGACGGTTAAAACATAAAGGGTCGTATCCGTTGACCCTTGCATAACGGCGGCAAGCTTGCCGATAAAAGAGTCTGGACCATAAGTCGCAATTAAGTCTGATGTCATACCTAGCGCAGCTGTTCCTGATATAGGGCGTATTAACGCAAGCGGCACCACTTCTGTAGGAACACCAATCGCTGTAAACACAGGTTTTAATAACTCCATGACAAAGTCAAGTGCCCCTGATGCTCGGAAAATCGTAATGGCGACAAGCATACCGACTAAATATGGAATGATTGAAAAGGCAATTTGAATGCCTTCTTTCCCGCCTTCTACAAATGTTTCGTACGTCGGTACTTTTTTAATCGTCCCTGCAATCAATATTCCTGCGATGATCAGTGGAATCAAAGCAAGTGACAGCCAGTTAATAAATGCCACAAGATCACCCCCGCCTGCTTCTGCGATAGTGGAAATAGCGATCAATCATAATCGCACCGATACCTGAAATAAGTGTCGCCAAAATGGTTGGGCCTACAATATCTGTTGGCTGATCTGCGCCATAGGTCATACGAATGGCAATGACAGTCGTTGGCACAAGTGTGATAGAGGATGTATTGACTGCTAAAAACGTAATCATAGACCGGCTCGCCTCATTTTTCCCGCCATTTAATGCTTTCATCTGCTCCATCGCCTTAATCCCAAGTGGAGTAGCAGCATTGCCAAGCCCAAAGAAATTTGCCATGAGATTGGACAGAATATACCCCATCGCTGGATGATTCGCAGGAATCTCAGGAAATAGTTTTGAGATAAAGGGCCGGCATAATTTACTAAAGAAATGTAACAACCCCGCTTCTTCTGCGATCTTCATCAATCCTAGCCAGAATACAAGAACACTAATCAACCCAATTGAAATGGTGACCGCTTCTTTTGATCCTTTAAAGACCGCTTCATTCACTTCATGCATCGTTCCGTTAAACATTGCATAGACAAGACCGATGACCGTGAGGAATACCCAAATCAGATTGACCATGAAGATCCGCCTATCGATGTCTGAAAGACAGACTTAAACATTTCTTGAAAGCTTTTTTGGGGCATTCGGTTGCGTTTGTTTTCATAAAAAATCGGGACTTGCTCAATCACCTGACCATCCAGTAAGAACGTCATTTTCCCTACTACATCTGGGATCGCTTCTTTGTTTTTTTTCCATTTCTTTTCAGGCGTCAGCATTTCCGTTTCGATTTCCACTAGTTTTTTCTCATCTTCATTTAGTAAATAGTCCACATCCCGCTTAATAAACGCTTTTTTTTCGTAAAAAGTCCCTTTTAACGAAGCGAGCCTGCCTTTTTCAGCAAGCACATACGTTTTATAGTGATCAAATGCATACTCAAACATTGAGATATGATCCTTCCAGTCATCCGGTGCATTAATCGTCACAGCAATGAGCGCAGCATCTCCTTTTGCAGCTGTGGAGACAAGTGTGCGTTTTGCAAGTTTTGTATATCCTGTCTTCCCTCCAGTCGAATATTGATACAAACCCGTGAGCAGCTTGTTTTTATTTTTCCAATAACCCTCGATTGTTTTTGCTTTATAAAAGGTGGTACCGGCAATTTTTTGATATTGCTGATGCTTCATGGCGTACTTCGTTAAGATCGCCATATCATAAGCTGATGAATAATGGTTTTTATGATCATCGAGTCCATGCGGATTTTGAAAATTCGTATTCTCCATGCCTAGTTCAGAGGCCTTTTGGTTCATCATAAAAATAAACCCTTCTAAGCTGCCGCCAACATGTTCTGCAATGGCAACAGCTGCATCATTTCCAGAGCGCAGCATGAGCCCGTATGTCAAGTCTTCTAAACTCACCTTCTGTCCTTCCTTTAAATAAATCGAAGAACCTTCCGCTTGAATCGCACGTTTTGACACTTTGACCATGTCGTTCATTTTTCCTGATTCAATGGCTAATACAGCCGTCATAATTTTTGTGATACTGGCGATTCTTCTTTTTTCGTGCTCGTCCTTTCCAAATAGGACCCTGCCTGACTGTCCATCTATTAAAATGGCGCTTCTCGCACTCACCGATAATGAGACGTCTGCTTGAGCGTGTGAGGAAAAAGGCAGTAAGAGTGTTAATAGAAGAAGGACTGCTGTTCCAATTTTTAAATAGGGCATGTTCATTCACGTCCTTGTCCGTTTTGTACAAGTGTATGCGCGGCTGAAAAAGTTATGATGCCTCGTCCATAAAAAAAAGCAACTCTCATGTGAGAGTTGCTTTGTCTTCTTTATACCATTTTCATTTGCTGATGAGATGTTGTATATTCCAGCTCTTCTCTCATCGTTAAAAAATCTTTTTCTAATGAAGAAAACAAACGTTTGACCTCAGCCGATACTTCATGATGGAAAACAATGCAGCTTTTTCCTGTGTAGGCTGAACGGCTATTTTCATACCATGTATCCTTTTTTGGTGTAAAAAATTCTTCAATACATTGATGATAAATACGATGAAGCGTCTGCTGTGCGGCTTGCTGCGGGAATGTCTGCTGCTGCCTGATTTTCCTACAAACCGCCGCGGCATCCTCGCTATAAACTGCAAGCTTCCGCAATGTACTTAATATGTCACAATAATAGGCTTCCGCTTCCGGGTTTAATCGTTTCAAGCTTGATAAGGTAGCTTCGTTCAGAAAATCATTCACTTCAACTGCAACCTTTGATAAAAAAACGCCTGCTTGATCAACTTGAGCCTTTACATTCATATGTGCCATTTGTTTCGTGTTTACCTTCCCCTCATGGCTTTGTCACCATTTTATCTTTCAAATAAAGATTTTAGACCTAAAATCTTTTTTATATTTTATCATACATTTTTCCTTATTTTGAACTATTTTATCTCTTCAAATGTTTGATTGAAGTTTTCAAAAAAGAGATCAGCCTCTTCTTGCACCCCATCTGCTTCCACATTCTCTGGAAGTGGCGGTAATTCATCTAAGGCTTTTAAACCAAATTGCTCTAAAAAGGTAGGTGTTGTCCCATAAAGGATCGCTCGTCCCGGTCCATCGGCACGTCCTACTTCACAGAGCAGTGCTTTGGCAACTAAACTATGCAGCACTCGTTCTGATTTAACGCCTCTGATCTCCTCGACTTCGCTGCGTGTTATCGGTTGTTTATACGAGACAATGGCGAGCACTTCTAGCGCTGCCTGTGACAACCCTTTCGATGGTGTCTCTACTAATTTTTTTAAATATACGCTGTATTCTTTTTTCGTCAGCAGCATATATGAATCTGCATATTCAATGAGCTCAATTCCTCGTTCTTGTTTTTGATATTCTTCCTTTACGGCAGACATAATATCAAGCAACGCTGCCTCATCAACTTCAAGAACAGACATGAGCTGTTTTCTTGTTAAGCCTTCGTCACCTGCTGCATATAGCAGCGCTTCTAAGATGGCTTTCCAATTCACGATATCAAGCGTCATGAATCGTTTCACTCCCTATGATATAAATATCTTCAAAGTTTCCTTCCTGCTCCAGCATGATTTGATGGCTTTTCATCAATTCGAGAACAGCAAGAAACGTCACGACAAGGTGTTCCTTTTGATCATGTTGAAACAAAGTCATGAAATTGGTTCGCTTTTTTGTTTTTCTTAAATGATTCATAATCTCATTCATTTTGTCTTCAATCGGGATTTCTTGTCTTGTAATCTTTGATGGTGCTGGTTTTGTTATTTTTTTGCGGTTCAATACCTTTTGGAACGCACCTAACATATCATACACCGTGACATGTAAGTTTGTGTCCTTCGCTTCTGCTTCTTTTGCAAATTCACTTAAATCACTTGGTGGTTTTGTGAAGGCGTTTTGCCGCTCTTCTTCACGTTCCTTCAGTTCTTGCGCTGCATTTTTATACTTGCGGTATTCAATTAATTTGCCAATCAGCTCATCACGAGGGTCCTCTTCTTCTTCCATCAGGTCTTCATCAAACAGCTCTTCCTCTTGTTTTGGAAGAAGCATTCTGCTTTTAATGCTGAGGAGAGTTGCAGCCATCACCAAATACTCACTTGCAACATCCAGTTCAAGCTCCCTCATCGTGTGGACATATAATAAATACTGCTCCGTAATTTTAGCGACGGGAATATCATAAATATCAATTTCCAAACGGTTAATTAAATGTAAAAGCAAGTCCAAAGGACCCTCAAACGAATCTATTTTCACCTGATATTCCAGCATTCTTTTCTCACCATTTCTACTGTCTTCTAAGTACCGTTTTCATCGGCTAACCTTTAGTATAAGACACGATAAAGCTCTCGTCCAATATAATTTCGACCATGAGGCAGCAGGCAAAAAAAGAAAAACAGTGGATTCGCCCATACCAATGAGGGCATTTATACATAGAATACCATTGTAATCAGAACTGATGAAAAAGGAGGCCGTAACATTATGGGAGATGGTTATTACTTCGGCGGAGGATTTGCGCTTATTGTTGTGCTGTTCATCTTGCTGATCATCGTTGGCGCGGCTTGGGTTTATTAAAGAAACAGAGCGTCCTTTCATAAAGGGGCGCTCTTTCTTCTTTTCTTTTCGGTATGTTAGACTGATAGTGGAAAAGGAGATGACCGCTGTGTATCCTAAAGCGTACGTGGCTTTTTTACATGAATTTCATACGACAAGAGATTATTTTGAGTGTCATGAAATTCTTGAAGAATTTTGGAAAGAAGATCCTCCTCATCAGCGCAAAAAGTACTGGGTGGGTCTCATTCAGCTTGCTGTTGCTTTGTATCATCAAAGACGAGGAAATGGAAAAGGAGCAAAACGGCTGATTTCAAACAGCCTTCATATATTAGATTCGGACCGGAACGTACTAACAGAATTAGGTCTTGATGAAGAGGCATTTCTTTTACTGCTGAGAACACTGAAAAAGAAAATCGATGAAGACATGCCCTACGAAAGTGTGATGCTGCCAATCCGAGATGAAACGCTTCTTTCTTTATGCCAAGAGATGGCCCAAAAAGAAGGCTTAACCTTCGGACAGGAGAGCAACTTATCCCATACATTCTTAATTGAAAAGCATAGACTGCGTGATCGGACGGACGTATTGCTTGAACGTGAAAAGCAGATGGAACGTAAAAAAAGCAGAGGCATATAACCTCTGCTTCAGCGTGTAGACAAACCCTCGCATTCGGTGTCAGTCATGCGTGCCGGTGCTCACGAATATCGAATTCGCTCCGCTCCAGTACTCGTCCTTCCTAGACTGCAAAGGTTTTCTATCACGCTGAAAAGGAAGACAAAGGGCTAAAATCAAGTTCATTTTAGCCCTTTGTCAACAATCTAAAGCAGAGGCATATAACCTCTGCTTTTACATGTGTGATATTTAGTTTGTTTCATTGTGACACTTATGAAAGAAGCCTTGCGTTAATTCATTTGGAATGAGTGTTTTCGTTTTGAATACTTCTTCCACGGCTAATACCATTTCCTTGCCGATGCCTTGGTCACGATGGGACGGATTGACACTAATATGTTCGATTTGTACGTGGTCGTCTGTTTTCAGCACACCAATCGCACCGACGATATCCTCGCCATCTTTCCAAAGGAACAGCTGCCGATCTTCATCCATTTCATACGACTTTATCGTCTGCTGAAGCTGTTTGACGTCTTTCTCACCCGGCATAAAGGACAGGAGTCCCATGGCAATTTTTTCAAAAGACCTCTTGTAACGAATTAACATATATACCCCTCAATATTAAAATTATCCTATTTTACAGCAAATGTCTTATGAATCACTTGCTCATCACACATTATAAACACTTTTAGGTTGTTTTTAAACTCTTTTTCATCAAATTAACGAAACGTTCGATTTAGGTTGGCCATTTCAATAGCAGCTGCAGCCGATTCACTGCCTTTATTTCCAGCCTTTGTACCGGCTCTTTCAATGGCTTGTTCAATAGATTCTGTTGTCAGTACACCAAAGATAATCGGCACCCCTGTTGAGATGGCACTTTGTGCGATTCCTTTAGCCGCTTCATTACAAACATAATCGTAATGTGATGTTGCCCCGCGAATCACGGTTCCAAGTGTAATGACTGCATCATATTTTTTTGTTTCTGCTAGTTTTTTTGCCATATACGGAATTTCAAAAGCCCCCGGCACCCACACGACATCAATATCGTCACCGTTTGCTCCGTGTCTGAGCAATGTATCTTCTGCCCCATCTAGCAATTTACTTGTAATAAAATCATTAAATCTAGCGACGACGATTCCAAACTTTAATCCTTCTGCTACTACATTACCTTGTATTGTATTCATATGTTCATCATCCTTTTTTGTGATTTTTATTTTGTTTTCATTGTCGTTGTTTGCTTGTTTATATATGCCTGCAATGCTTCAATCGTCAGCATCTTTAGATCGTGTTCTTTTTGAATTTTTTGTAGTTCGGGTACGCGGGCCATGGTTCCATCTGCATTCATAATTTCACATATGACACCCGCTGGCACTGAACCCGCAAGTTTAGCAAGATCAACGGCCGCTTCTGTATGACCTGATCTTTCTACTACGCCTCCCTCTTTCGCAATAAGAGGGAAAACATGACCTGGGCGGGCAAAATCTTCTGGTTTTGACTCTTTATTTAACATGGCCAATATGGTCGTTGAGCGCTCAAAAGCACTTATACCAGTTGTCGTTGACGTATGGTCGATGCTCACTGTAAATGCTGTATGATGTGCATCCGTATTTCGCTCGACCATGGGATGCAGATCCAAGTGTTTCGCAATCGAGGCATGAACTGGTGTGCAAATAAGACCTCTTCCGTGTAAAGCCATGAAGTTAATGACTTCCGGCGTTGCATGCTCAGCAAGTGCCACAAAGTCTCCTTCATTTTCTCTGTCTTCATCATCTACTACGATAATGATTTCTCCTCGTTTCAGGGCATTTACTGCCTCATCAACTGAATGATACATACAATCGCCTCCTAGAATCCGTGCTCTTTTAAAAATGATGGGGTTAATCGTGATGGCTGCTTTTCGTTTTGCTCTTTTGTTAAAAAGCGATAAATGTATTTACCGATCATGTCACATTCAATATTTACTACATCCCCCATAGATTTAGTCGGGAAAATAGTTCCTTCAAGCGTATGTGGAATGATAGAAACTGTCACATGAGCATCTCGCAAATCGAAAATAGTCAAGCTGACGCCGTCTATTGCGATCGATCCCTTTTTTGTGAGCATATCTGTGAGGGTCTTGTCCATTTTCAAATCATAGTAAATGGCATTACTCTTCTTTTCTACACGGGTAATCACAGCCGTTCCATCAACATGGCCTGAAACAAAATGACCGCCGAATCGTCCATTTGATGACATCGCTCGCTCTAAATTCACTTGGCTACCTGGCGCAAGCTGATCAAGTGATGTCGCTTTGACCGTCTCAGGCATCACATCTGCCGCAAACTGTTCTTTTGTGAAGCTTGTGACAGTGAGACAAACGCCATTGATGGCGATACTATCGCCTAGGTGAACATCTTCTAGTACACGACTGCACTTGATGATAATTTCCATGGCATCTGCGGATCTTTTGCTTAATGACTGGACTGTACCCACTTCTTCAATAATCCCCGTAAACATGTGATCCTCCCTTTCTCTTTCTTTTGTATTTCTCACTTTATGAAAAAGCGATGTTTGGGACATGTGATCGATTGAACACCTTCGTCGCTTTTTATGGTCCATACAAGGTAAATGAGGGATCACCTAATAAACACTGCATGCGATGACTATATTGACATACAGAAAGCCCCGGAAAAATTCCGGGGCTGTGGTTTTTTTGCATTAGAAATAAAACTATGATCAACACATATTTTTTGTTCATACATAGCTCTCGTTATCCTTCTCCCATCCAGACTTTCACTGTCGGCTTCAGCTTCTCACTGAATCAACCGTTAATAAATTAACGGGTCACGGGCTGTAAAGCATTTGCTTTATTACCGTCGGTCGGGATTTTCACCCTGCCCCGAAGGATACAATCGATATTTAGCTGTCCTTAGGGGCTATTATAGCGATCCTTGTGGTCAAATGCAACAATCAAGATTTATCACCTGTTCATAAAAAAAGCCTCCCTATAGGAAAGGAGACTTGTTAATTGACGACTTTTACTACTTTTATAAGACCGTCTATTCTTTTTTCATTACTAAAGTATGCTTTAATACGATCGCCTTTTTTCAGATCGGCCACATCATCTTCAAATTTCTTTCCGTTAAAAATGATTTTCGTGCCATTTTTGGCTTGACCGTAATACTCATCACCATCAATTTTTGTAATGGTATATTCATAGATGGTGTAATCTTTATCATTATTCGTTAAACTTTCGCCAATGGCTGTTGGCACATCTTCAATTTTCATGCCATTCATGTATAAATAACCTGCGCCTAAACAAAGCAGTAAAACAAATAAGATTGCGATTTTCAATTTGATTTTCCCCATATTTAGAACCTCCATCATCTGCACTTCGCCTATTTGTATGTTCTATTCCTTCTTTTGATGAAATAAAACCAAAAAAGCTGATTTTCATTAATGGTTACTTATATAACGATTCAAATGGACTTTTAGTTCCACCTTTTCATCATTACATATGATACGAATATGCGTTCTTTATTAAGGGGGTCTTTTTTCCTCTTTATCTGTTAGCAGGGTGAACAAGAAAGACGAGCTTTTTGATTATATTCTTTTCTCTAATGCGAATAGATCTTCCTCTAACAATTGAGATCTTTGAACAGCGATATTTCGGCTCTCACGAACCCCTTGATTATAATAGTAGCTTCCAAGATGTTTTGTGATAAATTCTAATATATTGATGGCTGCTAATTCACCAATCTCCTCTTCTCGTTCTTCAGCAAAGTAACGCTGAATGGCAATCATCATCTGATTTTTTTCTTCTTTTGTTAATGGTTTCAAAGTATCTCCTGCTTTCTTACAGCATGATCACACGCTTTTTAGATGTGCACTTTCACTTATTTTTAGAGCTACATATGGTGACACTCACAAATACGAATGTTTGTTCTCTTATCATATCACAAAAACGTGTCCATAACACCCTAAAAGAAAAAGCGTGTTTTAATCAATTGATCAAAATACGCTTTCTTTATATAGACTATTTATTTCAATATGGATAGGATCGTCGCTACAGAATGATCTACAAACGAACGCTCTGGGCGAGATTTCATGAGGACTGTAAGTCCAATAAAAGAAACAACCAGCGCCTGTGCTAAGGCTTTGGCATTCAGACTGCTTTCGAGCTCACCCGAGCGAATACCTTGTACAATTTTTTCTTCAAAAATGACCGAAAGATACATCTGATGCTCTCTTGTGAGAATTTCAAATTTCTCTTCGTGGGGGGCAAGCTCGACTATTGTATTGATGCAGAAGCACCCTTTACTCGGCCCATGTCCATATTCCTCTTCTACTAATTCAGCAAATAATGTATGAAATGCTTCCTTTGCAGATAGATTGTTTTGAAGTTTTGTTCGAATGTGGGCAGCATGCTGAGTTGTATATTTGCGTAATGCCGCTTCAAACAATTCCTCTTTATCACCGAACGCTGAGTATAAGCTTGGCCGCTGTATTCCCATTTTTGCAGTTAAGTCGCTTAATGTAGTCGCCCTGTACCCCTTCTCCCAAAAAAGCAACAAGGCCTCATCCAACGCTTTTTTCTCATCAAATTCCCGTTGTCGAACCATTATCAACCCTCATTTCTATCATAAAAATCTCTTCACTAAATCAATCATCTATTTCTTATAAGGATTTTTTACTCATCGGTACATTATCATTTTATTTTATTGACGTATCATTGTCAAATCGACTGCCCCTCTCAAGATCTTCACTACATCATCTTGACTTTAAAACGTTTCTCTGGTTATCCTTAACAGGAATCATTTTATACCAATCAGTATATTATACTTTTTAGTACAAAAGGAGCTGATGACATGCATGAAAAAAGAAAAAATGACTGCCGTTGAACATTCTGATCTGGAAACGACTCATTTACAAATAAACACCCGATCAACGATGACTCGCAATATGGCTCTACTGTTTTCGACAGCCTCAGGGATGGCAGTTGCAAACATATACTTTGCGCAGCCATTATTAGACTCCCTCGCATCCGAGTTTGGTATCAGCTATTCATCCGTTGGTATGGTCATTACGATTACTCAGCTTTGTTATGCGCTAGGACTGCTACTGATCGTACCACTTGGTGATCTGTTCAACCAACGGCGGCTCATCGTAGCTCAAATGCTAGTATCCGTGTTATCTCTCATTCTAGTCGGTATCGCCCCTACCGCCACCGTCCTGTTCATAGGACTAGCTGCGGTGGGACTGCTCGCTGTAGTCACTCAGGTACTCGTAGCATTCGCAGCGACATGGGCCGCTCCTGAAGAACGTGGCCGCATAGTGGGCTTGGTTCAAAGTGGAATTGTGATTGGTATTCTTCTCGCACGAACGTTTGCTGGTGTACTAACCGATCTCGCCGGCTGGAGATCAGTCTATCTCGTTTCCGGCGTGATGATGCTGATCATAACTGGCGTGTTGTACCGGTATCTTCCGCGTGCTGACAGCAAGAGAGCCTCCATATCCTATGTGAACTTGCTCGCTTCAATGTTTATATTGTTCAGACAAGAACGAATTCTACGTATTCGTGGCGTACTGGGTTTTCTGATCTTTGTTGTGTTTGGCACGCTGTGGACTTCACTTGTGCTGCCTCTCAGCACTACGCCATACAATCTGTCACATACGGCAATTGGTGCATTTGGCCTTGCTGGAGTTGCCGGAGCATTAGGTGCCGCTCGAGCTGGAAGCCTTGCTGATCGAGGCTTAGGACAGTTAACAACATGCATCGCCCTTGTCCTATTACTCTTTTCATGGTGTTTTATCTTTTTCACTGAATATTCCCTCATTTTATTAATCGTTGGTATAGTCATTCTTGACCTATCTGTGCAGGCCGTTCATGTGACCAATCAAAGTATGATTTTCATGGTCCGGCCTGAGGCGAGAAGCCGGCTGACTGCTGCTTATATGATTTTTTATTCCCTCGGCAGTGCGCTCGGTTCTATTGTATCAACTAACATATACGCAAACGCTGGCTGGAATGGGGTATGTTTATTTGGAGCCTCTATCAGCGCCTTAGCCCTTTTATATTGGATGATCACCTACCGCTTCACGGCACAGATCACAGGAACATCAGATGTAAAATAAAAAAACACCGCAATTAAGCGGTGTTTTGGATTAAGCATCGATCACTTCGACTTTTTCCATGCCTTGTCCTTGTTCCATATCAAGAACAGCTTCGATACCAGATGTTACTTTGCCAAAAACAGTGTGAACACCGTTTAAGTGCGGCTGTGGGTCATGTACGATAAAGAATTGGCTGCCGCCAGTGTCTTTACCAGCGTGTGCCATTGATAATGAACCTCTCTCGTGCTGATGAGGGTTTCCTTCTGTTTCACATTTAATTGTGTAACCAGGTCCTCCAGTTCCATTACCGTTTGGATCGCCGCCTTGGCTTACGAACCCTGGGATCACGCGGTGGAATTTCAATCCATCGTAGAAGCCTTCATTCGCTAATTTTTCAAAGTTTGCTACTGTACCTGGAGCAGCCTCTGGGTAAAGTTCAAACTCAATTTTCTTTCCATTCGTTAATTGTATGTATCCTTTTTTCGCCATTTTTCACATTCTCCTTTCAGGTTAAACAACGCTCATTATAGCACATTTTCGGTGATGTTAAACATCCCCTGCTTGTCGAATGTGATTTACCTCTTTTGCCATCATTGATAAAATAAAAGAGCTTGATCCTTTTCTCCTAAGGAAATGATCACAGACTGAGCAAATCACTTCATCATATTGGAGGTTTCAAACATCTTTAAAAGAAAATTGAAACGTCAGACTGATTTGTTACGTCTATATGATGGAGTACGATTCAAATCATGTACTCAAAAGATGAGTTTCTCACCATCGAGAAACGCTTTCGACTTGAAGGAGGTCAACATGTTTAAAAAAACAATGCTTGGTATGATGGCAGCGCTCCTTTTACTGATTGGTGCGCCAAAAGTCAGCTTAGCGGATGCAGCTGTCGGCGATGTCATCGTCACACTCGGGCAAGACTTAACACCGGCTGATCGTCAGAAGGTGCTTGACGAGTTGAATCCACCTGAAAATGCGACAAAAATTGAAGTAACCAATAAAGAAGAGCACGAATATTTAGGAAAGTATATCCCTCGTTCTTCTATCGGGACGAGAGCATTATCATCTTCATCCATCACCATTGAAAAATCAGGTGCGGGTCTGACCGTGGATACACATAACATTAAGACCATTACAGATGAGATGTATTTAAATGCTTTAATGACCGCAGGCGTGAAAGATGCAAAGGTTGTCGTGACGGCGCCGTTTGAAGTATCTGGTACAGCAGCACTGACAGGTCTATTAAAAGCCTATGAAGTGTCAAGCGACAAAGCCATTCCCGAAGATGTGAAACAGGTGGCAAACGAAGAACTTGTAACAACATCTAAACTGGGAGACTCTATTGGAAAAGACAATGCTTCTGCCCTGATTGCAAAAATCAAAGATGACATTGCCAAAAATGGAGTTCCTAAAACAACAAAAGAAGTGGAAGAAAAAGTAGATCAAGCCGCTTCTGATTTGAACTTAAATCTAACGCAAGACCAAAAAGATCAACTTGTCTCTCTCTTTGATAAGATGAAAAATATCAATATCGATTGGAAACAAGTCGGATCTCAAATTGATAAAGCAAAAGACAAGATTACAAAATTCATAGAATCAGATGAAGGGAAAAACCTTCTACAGAAGATTTGGGATTTCTTTGTCTCTATTTGGAACGCGATCGTCTCTGTATTTACTGGTGGAAAATAAATGTCATAGAAAAAGCTGCCTGATGATCAGGCAGCTTTTTTTAAGTCGATGATTTCACTTTTGATTGATAAGGTAAATCCAATTTGACAATGTCCTCATATGTCTCACGCTCAACGACAAGCTGCGCTTCCCCATCTTCTACAAATACTACAGCCGGGCGCGGGATGCGGTTATAGTTGTTTGACATGCTGTAGCCATAAGCTCCTGTACAAAAGACAGCTAACAAGTCTCCCTGTGATAACTCTGGCAGATCAATATCCCAAATGAGCATATCTCCACTTTCACAGCATTTTCCTGCAATGGACACAGTTTGATCATGCGTTTGACTCATTTTATTGGCGCTTGCTGCTTCATATTTTGCTTGATATAAAGCAGGTCGAATGTTATCACTCATTCCGCCGTCAATGGCTACATAATCGCGAATGCCAGGTACATGTTTTGATGAACCAATCGTATAAAGAGTGGTTCCCGCATCTCCAACAAGTGAGCGGCCTGGCTCAATCCAAATTTCAGGCATCTTAAACTCATAGCGGGCTACATTTTCTTTCACCGCTTGAATAATTTTCTCCACGTATTCAGTTGCTGGAAGTGGTTCGTCCTCTTCTGTATAACGGATGCCAAAGCCTCCGCCTAAGTTCAACACTGTGGAAATAAATCCAAATGATTCTCTCCATTCATCCAGCTTCAAGAAAATTTTATCTGCCGCAAGGACAAAACCAGCTGTATCAAAGATTTGAGAGCCGATATGGCAGTGGACACCTAAAAGCTCGATCACTTCTGATTCAAGTACTTGTTTGACCGCTTCGTCTGCTTGTCCATTATGAAGATCAAAACCGAATTTTGAATCTTCTTGACCTGTTGTAATATAGTCATGCGTATGTGCTTCAACGCCCGGCGTGATGCGGAGGAGTACTTTCACCTGTTTTGACAGCTCTTGCCCAAGCTGTTCAATGAGATTGATTTCATAGAAATTATCAACAACAATACAGCCGATTCCATGCGCTAATGCCATCTTTAATTCTTCTCTGCTTTTGTTGTTACCATGGAAATGAATTTTTTCTACTGGAAACCCGGCACAAATGGCTGTGTGCAGCTCCCCGCCTGAAACGACATCAAGTGATAAGCCTTCTTCTTTTGCCAGCTGGAACATGGCAATAGAAGAAAAAGCCTTACTCGCATATGCCACCTGAGCCTTTAGTTCTTCTTCAATAAATGCTTTCTGAAAGCTTTTTGCACGCTCCCGTATTAAAGCCACATCATATACATAAAGTGGTGTCCCATACGTTTCAGCTAAAGAAACGGCATCAACACCACCAATTTCTAAATGTCCGAGTTCATTTTGTCTGCAAGTGCCGTGTAAATACAATGTCATTCCCTCTTTCTCCGCCTCGGCTGAAAAAAGACAGCTGCACAAGCTGCCTTTTGCCGTTTCTCAAAGTTAAAAATACAATATCACAATCTTCAGCCACTTTCAACGAGCGTTAAGAATTTGGCGGAATTTTTGATCTGTTCTGAGGGTGAACGATGCTTGGCCTTACTTTTGAGCCAGGAACAGACGTCCGAATGAGCACTTGCCACAAAGCCTTTCCATTAAAAGGAATGAACGGCCACATATAAGGCGTCTGTAAGGAACGAATGGATGTTAAATAAATAAGTAACAGCGTAAAACCGATGATTAATCCATTCAGCTTAAAGATCGCTACTAGTGCTAATATGATCAGTCGGATGATTTTATTAGCGACACTCAGTTCATAACTTGGAGTGGTGAATGTGCCGATGGCTGCTAGCGAGACGTATAATATGACCTCTGGTGTAAATAAACCGACATCAATTGCAATTTGTCCAATTAAGACGGCTGCAATCAAACCCATAGCAGTCGACAAGGCGGTCGGCGTATGGATGGCCGCCATTCGTAAAAATTCCACCCCAAAATCAGCAAGGAATACTTGGAGAATAACAGGGATATGGGAGGGTTTGTTAAATCCAATATAGCTTAGATTGTCTGGCAGAAGATTCGGTTCTAGAATAAAAAGAAACCAGATCGGCAAAAGAAAAGTAGAACATAAGATGCCTAAAAAACGCACCCATCTTAAAAAAGTCCCAACTGCTGGCGCCTGGCGGTATTCTTCAGCATGTTGAACGTGATGAAAAATAGTGGTTGGTGTAATGATGACACTAGGAGATGTATCCGTAATGATGATGACATGCCCTTCTAATATATGGTTAGCGGCTACATCTGGGCGCTCGGTGTATCGCACAAGCGGGAAGGGATTATATCCTTGCTTAATGATAAATTCTTCTATTGTTTTATCAGACATCGTCAGTCCGTCAACTTTAATCCCAGACACTTCTTTTTCGATAATATCAACAAGATCAGGGTCAGCTATGTCTTCAATATAACAAACACAAACGTCTGCTTTAGAACGCTCGCCTACTTTAAGCATTTTGTATCGCAGTTTTTCATCCCGCACTCTTCTGCGAATGAGTGCTGTGTTCACAATGATGTTTTCAACAAAGCCGTCTCTTGCACCTCTGACAACCTTTTCTGTATCCGGTTCCTCCGGCATTCTGCCAGGGTAGCTCCTGACGTCAATAATAAATGCGTAATTTTCACCTTCGACAACGACTGCCACAAGTCCAGACAACACTTGATCCACTGCTTCATCAAGTGTTTCAACTTTTGAGACTTGCTGATTGACAAGACGGTTTTCTACCACACGTGCAAGATCATCTGATTCAGGTTCGTTGTCATTGATTTCAATCAGTTCTTTTAATAAATAGATCACATATTGTGTATCACATAATCCATTTACATAGTAAAGCTGGATTTCCTGATCATGGACATAAATTTTCCGAACGCCAAGGTCAAAGCTGAGACCCATCCCGACATTGTCTTTGAAAAAATCTTCATTTTTCTTCGGATCTCGGTACACGTGCACCTTGTCTTTCTTCATGGAAACCGCTCCTTTCTAAAATTAATTCGACTGCCTTCATTGTGATGGGGGACCCTTTGCTTAGATCATCTTTCCGTCCCATCTTGCCAATATCTCCAATGCCGACAACAATCGGAAGCTGTAGTGAATCGAGACAATACACTGTATCTCCACTCATTTTGTGTGGCTCCATTTCTGGAAGTCCATGTTTGTCAACACCGTATTCTGTCAGTTCACCTTCCCGGTCAATGGAGACATGTACCTTTGTCCATTCCGCTTGATGGGTTTTAGATGCCACTGCAATGGCACCAATCACTTCAATTTCAGGGTGACGTGCTACGTGCTTCATAGCCGTCTCCCCTGTTCCTTCACCTGTTAGGCCAGAATCATCAAACATGACAAACACTGGGTCATACGGCGTTTTTAAAATCATCTGGACCAGTTCTGGTCCTGTTCGTTTGCTCGGATTCCCTTTTGAGCTGGAAATACATCTTCCGCCGACTTTCTTTGCGACAAGCTCAATCGTTTTGGCAGCATATATATCTCCGTCTGTCACTAAAATGACTTTGCGTCTTTGCCCCATATTAGGTTATCCTTTCGGTTTAAAGATAAGTGCAATGATAAATGAAAATAAAATCGCAGCTGATATTCCAGCAGAGGTTAACTCAAAAATCCCAATTCCGATTCCAATAAATCCGTGGACATCGGCCTGATGCATCGCCCCATGAAGCAAGCTATGACCAAAGCTTACGATAGGGACGGTAGCACCCGCTCCTGCAAATTCAATAAATTTATCATAAATACCAAACCCGTCTAAAATCGTCCCCGCCACAACAAAGGTCGTCATGACATGTGCCGGTGTGAGTTTCAGTACATCAAGTAAAAGCTGGCCGATTACGCAAATCAGTCCGCCTGCAACAAAAGCAATCAAATAATCCATTAGCTTTCTCCTCCTGCACGCTCAAATACAACTCCGTGCGCAATGGTTGGAATGGTCTCTTTTTGCTGAACCATCATTGGGCTGAGAAGCGCCCCGGTTGCTACAACCAATACTCTTTGCAAATTCCCTGCTTTCATTTCTTGAAAGATGTGACTGAATGTCACGACAGCTGAGCAGGCACAGCCGCTGCCTCCAGCGAATACATTTTGATCAGGTGTGTATATGATTAATCCGCAATCATCATGCTTCCGTCCAAGCTGAATGCCATCTTCTTTCAGAAGATCCTTTAAAATAGGCGATCCAATTCCAGATAGATCTCCTGTTAGGATGAGATCATAATCATCTACTGTTCTTCCTAAGTCTTCTAAATGTTGTTTGATTGTGTCTGCCGCTGCAGGCGCCATAGCCGAACCCATATCGAATGGATCTGTAATCCCAAGATCCATCACCCGTCCGACAGTGGCACTTGTAATTTGAATTTGGGAAGGTTCTTGGCTGATGACGACAGCACCGCTCCCTGTCACTGTACTTGTGGCTGTATCTGGTTTTTGCCCGCCATATTCTGTTGGATTACGGAATTGCCGCTCTGCCGTCGCATTGTGACTGCTTGTCGCAGCAAGTGCTCTATTGGCAAACCCACCATCTATTAACGCTGAGGCAATGGCGACTGATTCCATAGATGTGGAGCAGGCACCAAATAAACAAAGAAACGGGATTTTGAGTTCTCTTGCCACATAGTTGGCTGTCACGTTTTGGTTCAGTAAATCTCCTGCCAGCAAAAGGTCAATATCACTTTTTTGCAAATTCGCTTTTGATAAGGCCATTGATATGGCATCATCCATGAGCTGCCTTTCAGCCATTTCCCAGTTCTTTTGATAACAGTGCATTTCATCATAGGTTTTATCAATGAGATGACCGATTGGGCCTTCTTTTTCTTTCGGTCCTGCAGCTGTTCCTTCCGCATTCACATAAAGCTTGTGTTCAAATACCCAAGATTGCTTACCTGTTAGTTTCACGTTTTATTCCTCCTACGAAAACATCTTTTCCAAGACGTATCGAATAATCCCTACGACATATGCCGAGACGACACCAAACACAATGACGTTCCCAGCCAGTTTAAACATGTTGGTCGCTACACCTAACACAAGCCCTTCACTTTTATGCTCAAGAGCCGCACTTGTCATGCTGTTTGCAAATCCTGTCACCGGGACAGCTGATCCCGCTCCAGCAAACTGGCCGATTTTATCGTAAATACCAATACCAGTTAAAATAGAAGAAATTAAAATAAGGGTCGCCACCGTTGGATTCCCTGCTGTCTTCTCATTAAAATCAAAAAAAGTAATATAGAAATTTTGCAATCCCTCGCCTATCGCACAAATCAAACCGCCGACAAGAAAAGCCTTGATGCAGTTCAGTACATAAGGAGGTTTCGGCTGATACGTTTTCACTTTAGATGGATAGTTCTCTTTTAAACTTGACACGTGTTGTTCCCTCCACATTTTTAAATATAAATAAGCCAATGAAATAGCGAGCCAAACACCTTTCCTAAGACGATGGCCATGAGCAGCAGCACAATTTTGCCGTCCATTCCAATTCTTTTCGTTAAGATAGGAAGTACATTTAACACTTCAGTGAGTGCGGCAGCAAGCATGCCGACAAAAATGCCAGATAAAAGACCGATCGGTAGCGCCAGCCATTTGGATAAATGCAAATGGACTTGACTTAAAGTAGCCCAGCCGCCAACGACCGCTCCACTTATCACGGCAGCCTCATATCCTTGAATAAAACGCTGCGTTTTCGTTAATTGCATTAATCGAGGGATAATACCAAGCACTGTAAGAAACGCCACAAATCCTGCCCCTACCGTTAAACCGCCGCCGAGCCCAACAAGCACCACAAAAAGCCATTTACCGATCATGGATATCTTTCAATGTTTCTTTGTTTTCATTGAGTGCGACATAATGATCAAGATCGAGCTGATATTTAAACATTTCCACTTCAAGCGGGCTTGGCTCTTCGTTTAAACGCTTTTTAAACACATGATTGAAAAATAAAATCATGCCAAAACCGAGTCCAAAGCTATATGGAATTTGTAATAAATACGGATGCTCAACCGTGTTTCCAGTAATCATCTCGTAAAGGCGGATATGAACAAGTCGCATACTAACATCCTCATGGAAATTCATGATGGCAAGGGCCGCTCCGACAAATAAGAGGAGCCATACAAACACGAATAATACGGGGGACAGCTGGCGTTTGCCTGTGTCTATTTCAACAATGGCTTCTGAGCCTCCGACTGTTTGAATGTCAATGTCAGGCCATGTTTTTTTGATCGTTTTGACCACATGCATGATATCTAACACAACGATGTGACGATCCTTTTTGCTGACATGGTATATCGGCATTTTGCTCAGCTTTTGCACAGCACTGTCATCTCCAGTGATTTGGGCGATATCCTCTAAATAAATAAGCTGATCATTACCAGTCTTAATCCGATGGCGCAGCCGAATAAAGATTTGTCCGTCCATCCAAGTCACTTCCTATACGATGGGTTAAAAATAGTATGTGGTGAAAAATGGTTCTCATACTGAAAGAACTTGATTTACCGGTAATTACCACACAAAAAAAGCCAGCCGAATTGGCTAGCTGTCCTTTTGATCCATTTGCATTTGAATTTGTTTTAAAATTTTCTTTTCAAGCCGTGAGACTTGCACTTGGGAAATTCCGAGTCTTTCTGCTACTTCTGATTGTGTTTGGTCTTTATAATACCTTAAATAGACAATCAGTTTCTCACGCTCTTCTAATTCTTTAATCGCCTCTTTTAGCGCAATTTTATCAAACCATCTTTCTTCTGAATGATCGGCAATTTGATCGAGCAACGTAATCGGATCGCCGTCATTTTCATACACGGTTTCATGAATAGATGATGGTGAGCGGACCGCTTCTTGAGCAAGGACAACATCCTCAGGTGTGATGTCCAGATATTCAGCGATTTCCTGAACAGTCGGCATTCTGCCATGAGATTTAGACAATTCGTCCCTTGCCCGCCTGATTTTATTTCCAAGTTCCTTTAAAGACCTGCTGACTTTGACGGTTCCATCATCACGAATGAAACGCTGAATTTCACCAATGATCATTGGAACGGCATACGTCGAAAACTTCACATCATAAGACAAATCAAATTTATCAACAGATTTCAGCAGGCCAATACAGCCTATTTGGAACAGATCATCTGGTTCATATCCTCTATTTAAAAAGCGCTGAACAACGGACCAAACAAGACGCATGTTTTTTTCTACGAGGAGGTCTCTTGCTTGTTGATCTCCGTCTTGGCTTTTTTTGATGAGCTGTTTCACTTCATCATTAGACAGCTGTGCTTTTTTTGCTTGCTTTTTTACCTCCACATCCATATGAGCAGCTCCTTAATTACAAAGCGCTTTGCTTTTTGATAGATGCTTTGTTAAGCGGATCGTTGTGCCCATTTCTGGAGATGAGTCCACCATGACATCATCCATAAAGTTCTCCATGATCGTAAAGCCCATCCCGGAGCGCTCTAAGTCTGGTTTCGTCGTAAAAAGCGGCTGCCTTGCTTCCTCAAGATCTGAAATGCCCATACCTTCGTCTCGAATCGTCAGATACACAATATGGTCATCCAGCGTAACGCTAATGTGCACCTTGCCGTCTGGATTCCCGTCATACCCGTGAATGATCGAGTTCGTGACCGCCTCTGATACAACGGTTTTGATTTCTGTTAGCTCATCTAATGTTGGATCGAGCTGAGCGATGAATGCTGCCACCGTTACTCTCGCAAAGGATTCGTTTTGACTTAAAGCAGAAAAAGTCAGATTCATTTCATTTGTCATGATGCCACCCCCAATGTTTGCAGCGCAGTTTGCTCTGAAGGCTCCATACGAATAATTTTAAACAAGCCGGACATATCAAATAAACGGTTCACCGCTGGCGAGATCGCACAGACGACCATTTCACCGCCAAGTTGTTTAATTTCTTTGTATCTTCCTAAAATCACTCCGAGCCCAGAGCTGTCCATAAACGATAAATCAGCTAAATTCAGCACGATGTGGCGAATGTCCTCTGTTTCCAAATAATTCGTCACCTTTTGTCTCAATGTCTCTGCGGAGTGATGATCAAGCTCCCCTGTCAACCGAATGCAAAGTACGCTCTCTTTTATTTGAAAATCAATACCAAGGCTCATCTTTTCTTCCTCCTTGCTCTATTTTCGGATAAAGAATGTTTCTCTTTCTTCACATGCAAATCCTTCACCATGACAAAACTAGTGATCATTCGTCACATTTAGATGTTCTTTTCGTTCATAGCAAAAAAGACTGCCAGTTGCAGCAGTCTTTCACCTTTTACTTCCATTTAACAAATTCGGCCATAGCCCGTTTGAAGAACGTCCAAACACCGGCTTTTTCCATATCTTCTTTCGCTTCAACAGGACTTTCATGAAGCACTTTTCCATCTTTTTTCAAGATGATGGTGCCAAGTTTCGTTCCTTTTGAAAATGGGGCTGTGACATCTTGAGTTAATTTAATTTCTTTTTTGATCTGATCGACATTTTCGCCTTTTTTCGTTAGAAGAGAAATCGGTTCAGACGTGACAAGCTGAATTTTTTTCTTTTTCCCTTTGCTCACTTTGATCTCTGCTACATCTTGACCACGCTTGTACAGAGGATGCGTTGTATATTGACTAAAGGCGTAATCCAGCATTTTGACGACTTGAGCATTTCTGTCTTTTGGTGTACTTGCGCCGAATACAACAGCAATCACGCGCATGTTCCCTTTTTTAGCGGATGCAGTTAGACAGTATTTCGCCTCGCCTGTAAACCCTGTTTTCACCCCATCCACACCTGGATAAAATTTAATGAGACGGTTTGTATTCACAAGCCAGAATTTTTTATCCGTGTTCTGACGAAGATAATCTTCGTATACACCTGTGAACTTGGTGATCTCTTCATATTTCAACAGCTCTTTCGCCATTTTTGCCATATCATGAGCCGTGCTGTAATGATCTTTTTCAGGAAGCCCTGTTGGATTTTGAAAGACCGTTGAGGTGAGCCCAAGCTCTTTTGCCTTTTTGTTCATTTGCTCAACAAACTGTTCTTCAGATCCAGCAATATGTTCTGCCATGGCAACTGAAGCATCGTTTCCTGACGCAATCGCAATGCCTTTTAGCATGTCTTTAACCGTCATTTCTTCTCCCGGTTCAAGGAAAATTTGTGAGCCTCCCATAGATGCTGCGTGATCGCTCGTTCTTACTTTATCAGTCATTTTTAATTTCCCTTGATCCATCGCTTCCATGATGAGAAGCATCGTCATGATTTTGGTCATACTTGCAGGGGCAAGTTTTTCATCACTGTTTTTGTTGTAAAGCACTTTTCCCGTGTCACGTTCCATTAAAATCGCTGATTTGGCTTCATGCGCCAATTCTGATGTTTGTTTTTTTCCTGGCTTTTCAATCTTTTCTTTTGCCATCGCTGATGGTGAAACCATTGAGATAAGGATCATTAAAGTAAACAATGCACATATATGACGTTTCAAGTGGCAGACCTCCATTATCGTAATCCTTTCTATTTTTTCCTCATAAAGGCTGTTTTATTCAGAGATCGTTTGATTGCCATAAAAAAAAGCCCTCTGTTTATGAACAGAAGGCTTTTTCACACGATCTATGAGAGTTGTTTGACAACTTCTTTCACTAAATCAAGGAAACTTGCTTTCACTTTTTCCGTCACTTCGATCACTTCATCATGAGAAAGCGGCTGATCTAAAATACCTGAAGCCGCATTAGAGATGCATGAAATACCAAGTACTTTTATGCCTGCATGACGTGCCACAATCACTTCTGGCACAGTCGACATACCGACTGCATCAGCGCCAAGCGTTCTGAGGAAACGAACCTCTGCCGGTGTTTCATATGAAGGGCCTGTCATTCCTGCATAAACCCCTTGCTGCACAGATATGCCTAAATGTTTAGCCGTTTTCTCTGCAAGTGCCAACAAATCTTTATCATACGGTGCAGACATATCAGGGAAACGAACCCCTTGACTGTCGTTTGGTCCAATTAACGGATTGGTTCCCATCATATTGATATGATCTGTAATCAACATAAGATCGCCAGGATGGAAGGACGTATTCACACCGCCCGCTGCATTTGTCACAATACATGTTTCAATGCCGATTTCTTTCATCACACGGACAGGAAATGTCACCTGCTTCATATCATACCCTTCATAGTAATGGAAACGTCCTTGCATGGCACAAACGACCGTGCCTTTCAGCGTTCCAATGACGAGCTGGCCTGCATGCCCTTCTACTGTTGAAACAGGGAATCCAGGAATATCTTCATATTTCAATTTGATTGGATTTTCAATCTCATCGGCTAAAATGCCAAGACCTGAACCTAAAATCAACCCAACTGTTGGTACATATGTCGATGCTTGTTTAATATATGCCGCCGCTTCTGAAAACTGTGCTCCCACGTGATTTCCCCCTATTTGAGTTTAGATAAAAAGCTTGTTCCGTATTTTGGCAGCGTTGATTTAAAATTATCTGCTACCGTTGCCCCAAGATCAGCAAATGTTTTCGCTGTTGGCAGCTCATTCGCTTCTTGATGCTTTTTGCTGTAAGCAATAAGCGGAACGTATTCTCTTGTATGATCTGTTCCGTGATGAACCGGGTCATTTCCGTGATCTGCTGTGATCACAAGCAGATCATCCTCTTTTAATAGATCAAACACTTCAGGTAGACGTGCGTCAAATTCCTCTAGTGCCTTACCGTAGCCTTCTGGATCTCTTCTATGTCCATAAAGCGCATCAAAGTCGACAAGATTTAAGAAGCTCAGCCCAGTAAAGTCTGTTTTCAGCGTCTCCACTAGCTTGTCCATTCCATCCATGTTGGATTTCGTTCTGAGTGAAGAGGTGATTCCTTCACCATCATAAATATCAGAGATTTTTCCGATCGCAATGACATCAAGTCCATCATCTTTCAATTCATTCATGACGGTACGGTCGAATGGTTTTAATGCATAGTCATGACGATTTGGTGTTCTAACAAATGCCCCCGGCTCTCCGACAAATGGACGAGCGATGATGCGCCCTACCATATATTTTTCATCTAAAGTCAGTTCACGTGCGATTTCGCAAATGCGGTAAAGTTCGTCTAATGGCACAACTTCTTCGTGTGCAGCAATTTGCAGCACAGAATCTGCTGAAGTATAAACGATTAAATCGCCTGTTTTCATGTGCTCTTCGCCAAGCTCATCTAGAATTTCTGTACCAGACGCTGGTTTATTTCCAATGGTGTCGCGCCCTGTTTTTTCTTTTAATTCATTTAACAGTTCATCTGGAAAGCCGTCTGGAAAGACTTTAAATGGTGTGTCGATGTACAGACCCATGATTTCCCAATGCCCTGTCATTGTGTCTTTACCGTTGGATGCTTCTTGCATTTTCCCATAATACGCAAGCGGTTTTTCGTCCGCTGGAATTCCTTTAATTTCTTTAATATGACTTAGCCCAAGCTTCGCCATATTCGGCATATGAAGCCCGTTCATTTTTTCAGCAATATGTCCAAGTGTATCTGCACCTACATCATTAAAATCAGCAGCATCAGGTGCTTCCCCGATCCCTACTGAATCCATCACAATGAGGAAAATACGTTTATACTGATAATCAGGCATAAAAAAGCGCCTCCTTCAATATTCTTGTCCTTTCACCTTTCACAACTGGAGAGGTCAGACATCTCAAGTATAAACCGTTTTCAAGTCAATTGACAACCATAAACGGTCCAAACATAAAAAAGCATGATACACGTTCACCGTGCCATGCTTTACTTATGCCCTTGGATGGAATTTGTGATACACGTCTTTTAATCTTGTTTTTGTGACATGTGTGTAAATTTGTGTAGTAGAAATATCGGCATGTCCGAGCATTTCCTGTACGGCTCTAAGATCCGCACCGTTTTCAAGCAAATGTGTCGCAAATGAATGTCTGAGCGTATGAGGCGTCAGTTCTTTTTGAATACCTGCTTCTATGGCTCGTTTCTTTAAGTTCTTCCAAAAGCCCTGCCGCGACATTTTTTTTCCGTGATGATTCAGAAATAAAGCATCGGCCGGCTGTTTTTTGAGCAGCTTGTTTCTGCCTTTTTCTATATACACTTCAATCGCACTTGCAGCAGCTTCACCAATAGGCACGATTCGCTCTTTTCTTCCTTTTCCAAAACAGCGGATAAACCCCATGGTCAGATGCACATCTGCAAGAGTCAGATCAAGCATTTCACTTACGCGAATACCTGTTGCATATAAAAGTTCGAGCATGGCTTTGTCACGGTAGTCAAATGGTGTTTGCTGCTTAGGTGTATCGAGCAGCTTTTCTACCTCATCTAATGATAGAACTTTCGGTAATTTCCGCTCTGTTTTTTGTGATTCAATGTTCCATGACGGGTCATCTGTTGTCACTTTTTCACGGAGCAAAAATTGATGAAAGGAGCGTATCGATGATAGATGACGGACGGACGTTTTACTCGATTTCCCCTCGTCTTTTAACTGTTTTAAATAATGAATAATATGAAGGCGTGTGACGTCTTTTACATCTGTCAATTGTTCATGCGTCATTAAAAAAGACAAATAGTTCTGTAAATCTCTTTTATAAGAGACAATGGTATTTTCAGAGAGTCCTCTCTCTACTGTCATAAAATGAATAAAGTCGGATAATTGATCCTTCAATGGTTTCTACTCCCCGTTTTGATAAAAATAAATCAATCGATCCTGCCACCTGTCTTGTTTCGGCTGATCCATTTCCATCACTTTTATCGCTGCACCTTCTGGTTTATCATAACGATGATAGCTTTCATATTCTGAATTTATCCATATCATAGCATAATAGAACAGGACGGTAAAACCAGTGAACAAGATAAATACTTTCATTACTTCACCTGTTGTTTTGAGCCATTTTCGCATGTTCTTCATGTCCTTTCTCGTGTTCTCATTACTTCAGCATATGCCAGGTGGGACAAGGAATATACAGCGAACATGCAAAAAACCTTTTCATTTTGAATGAAAAGGTTCCAATTCGGATTATTTGCCGGATTCATCATCATGACACCGGTGGCAAATACCGTGGAATGTCAATCTATGATCCTTAATTTTAAATTTCCAGTCGCGTTCAATAATTTCTTCAACATCTTCTAATAAATCATCTTCTATCTCATCGACTGTTCCGCATTCCATACAGACAAGATGGTGATGGAAGTGAGCGGCTCCTTCTTTGCGAAGATCATATCGCGAAACGCCGTCTCCAAAGTTAATTTTATCAACAACTTTCAGTTCAGTAAGCAATTCTAACGTCCGATAAACAGTAGCAAGACCAATTTCAGGAGACTTCTCTTTTACGAGGAGGTATACATCTTCTGCACTTAAATGGTCTTCTTCATTCTCAAGCAGTACTCTTACTGTTGCTTCACGCTGTGGCGTGAGCTTATAGCTGGAAGAATGAAGCTGTTTCTTAATTCGATCAATCCGATTTTCCATTGACTTTCCCTCCTACGCCACATTACTTGATCATTATATCAAATGATGTGCAGAGAGCCAACTATAATCATTTTAAATTGATAAATAAATTGATTATTATTTAATAACGATTACAAAATCATCAAAACAGAACACCTGCCAGCTTTTTCATCAGCATAAATGATAAGTATGATTCAAAAAAGGACGAAAGAGCAGCGAGGGTTAAAATCATCAGTAGAACAGAAGCATACCGGCCAAACCAATGGATTGGCGCTTGACTGATGGTTTTTTTCATAAAAAGCTGACCAATTAAACGAATGGAGAACGCAATCGCACAAGTTCCGATCACTAAATACGCAGGAATGAGCAAGATATTTTGAGGAAGCACCGAGACAAAAGATAGAAAAAAACCGCTAAGCCCCATTTGATTGACCAAAAAACCGACAGTAAACCCAACTACAATCCCTTTTAAAAAGATCATCAGAAAAATAAGCGGCAGGCCAATGATGGAAATTCCGAGTATCCACATGAGGCCCAAATATTTCATATGATGCAAAAAGCTTTGCAAAAACATTTCTTTTGATTCTGCTGCTTTCTCATTCGTCAGTTGACCAAAAAATTGATTTAAATAGTAGAATAAATCCTCTTTCTGACTCATTGTCATACTATTGACGATAATGGCTCCAAAAATGACGCCCATTAAAAATAGTACAGAAACAAACAAATAAATTGATAAATGATCTTTCACGTGCTGAAGAAGATGTTCTTTCCAAGACTTTTTCCGCATGCGCCTTCCTCCCAAATAGTAAAGGTTACTAGATTCTATGAGAGAGCAGACGAAACATGACAGTTTTATGAAAAGAAAAACGAGAAAGCAACTGTACACTGCTTTCTCGTTTCCTTTATCGTGCAGCTTTTTGTACGTTCACAAGCCCAGCTCCATAATAAAAAGGTTCGCCAAGTTTTGTGGCCGTTTTTGTCAGCCTTTCACGCAATTCATCATTTGTCAGATTCGGATGTTTTGATAGAATGACTGCCGCAGCACCAGCTACATGAGGTGATGCCATAGACGTTCCACTCTTATATCCATATTCGTTATGAGGAATGGTACTTAATGTTGAAACACCTGGTGCTGATACTTCCACCTCTTCCCCAACAGAGGAATCAAAGGCTCTTTGCTTTCGTTGATCCACAGATGCGACTGCCATGACAGAGCTGTATTTGGCCGGGTAATCTATCGTATTAAGTGACCCGTAGCTCCCAGCATTTCCTGCAGATGCGACAATGAGAATCCCGTTGTCATATGCTCGATCGACCGCTTCTTTCAGCGCCTCCGATTCACTTGCTCCCCCCATACTAATATTGATGACATCCATCTCATTCTCAATCGCCCATTCAATGCCTTTAATGATCCAGCTATAGTAGCCGTCACCATTTTCATCTGCCACTTTCACCGCATAGATCGAAGCTTTTGGTGCCACACCAACGACGCCTACCTTATTATCTAATGCTGCGATCGTGCCTGCAACGTGGGTTCCGTGTTCATGCGGGTCAACGAGCGGATCGGACTCTGTTGGAACAAAGCTGACACCACCAGTTACATGTAAATCTTCATGCTTGCCGTCGATTCCACTGTCAAGAACAGCTACTTTGACATTCTGTCCGGCATATCCTCGTTTATGTACCTTTTGTGCTTTAATGCTTTTGATACCATAAGGGACGCTTTGACCGCTTGTTTTTGCTTTTTGGTCTTCCTCAATAAAAGTAACTTCTTTTGCTTGATGTAGTTTTTCTTTTGATGCTTCGTTCAACGAAACTTTCATCATATCTATTTTATCTATTGATTCTTTCACATGACCGCCAGCTTTTTCAACAAGCTGTTTTTGTGTTTTGTCTTGAACGGAAGAAGAAAAACCGATCATATACTCTTTTTTTGCTTGATCCTTTGCAGATACATCTGATGCGCCGAATGTCATCGATGCCAGCAGCATACTTGCCATACAAAGCCCTGCTCCAAATGATTTGACCTTCACGATACCCACTCTCCCTTTCATTTCTTTTTGTCATTTAACTACATTTTTAGACAAAAAGAAACGACCGTTTGTCCTATTTTTTAAAATTTTTCCAATTATTTGATCTACTTGTCACAAAAAAGCAAAATAAAAATGCTTATGATCCTGTTCATAGCGATCATAAGCATTCCTACCTTTATGTTTTTTCATCATATGCTGCAAGGCTTCTTGCTTTGTTTTTGTCTTTCTTTCGTGTGTACTAAAATGCGGTATATTTCCTCTCGATTGTTCTGGATTTCGACTGTGCTGCCTTTGAAGGTGTTCTCTCTTTTTCTTTGCTTTGCTTTTTCCCATTTCGCAAAACCCCTTTCGTTGTCGTTATGATACATGAAAGCACCTAAAAAAGATAGACGTATACACGTCTATCTCAAATTGTTGACAAAAGGCTAAAATGTACTTGATTTTAGCCTTTTGTCTTCTTTCAGCGTGATAGAAAACCTTTGCAGTCTAGGAAGAACGAGCACTGGCGCGGAGCGAATTTGACATTCGTGAGCACCGGAGCGCAGGACTGACAAAGAATGCGAGGGTTTGTCTACACGCTGAGATAGACGTAGACACGCCTATCTTTCTATTCTCACCATATCAAGATGCGGAATTCCATCCTCATCATAACAATCTGAGACAGCTTCGAAGCCAAACGATTCGTAGAACGATTTCAAATAAGCCTGTGCTTGGATTTTAATCTTTGTTTCGCCTAATTCACTGAGCTTTTTTATCGCCTGATCGAGCAGGATCTTCCCGTAACCTTTTTTCCGGCCGGTCTTCGTCACAAGGACACGTCCAATGGATGCCTCTTTGTACATGATCCCGCTTTGGAAAATGCGGCAATAAGCCACAATCGTGCCGTTCTCTTTGGCGATTACATGCAGCGCCTCTTGATCACGATGATCAATTTCAGGATATGGACATGTTTGTTCTACAACAAACACATTCACTCTTTCCATTAAAATCAGGTAAAGGTCCTCTTTAGACAGTTGTTCAAATGTGTGACATGTCCATTTAAGTTGATTCATGATTGATATCCACCTTACCGTAGACCCCGCCTCCGCCAGCGATCAGTCCAACTTCACCTCTTCTTGCTTTGATGATGTAATCGGCTGTTTTCTCAGGCAGGACCGCTTTTAATTCTTGTTCTGTTGCTTGATGAAGAATATTCATCTCTGTATGAAAGACAGCTTTTAACTTTTCTAACGTTTTGGCTCCAACACCCGGAATAAATTGAAGGGGAAGCTGGTGAACATAAGGAGGCCTTATTCCTTTGTCACTTTCTTGGTCAGCAAGCTCCTTTAACCGCTCACTCACCCCTTTTGTCATTCGGGTATGGCCGCATGCTTGGCACTTTTCTTGCTCCTGACTGTCAGGTCTTACCCCGCATTTCTCACAGGTCGTATGATAATACTTTCCGAGCCGCGGAGCGAGCCCATAATTGCCAGTGATGTTTCTGCCATCTTTTCCTTGAAGCGCTAGCTCGAATTCAGCAAAGGAGGCATGATCCATTCGGATCTTAGTATATTCCCGCGCAATTTTCCCTAAAGAATGGGCATCTGAATTTGTTAAAAAAGGATAGCGGTTTAGCTCACTTAGCTGGGAGGCCATAGACGTATCACAGCTAAGGCCAAGCTCAACAGCATCAATGAGTTCTGGATCGAATACTTCGGTTAAAGACGTATTGACCCCTTTGCCGTATAAACTTTTATGCGGCGTAAAAATATGGGCAGGAATAAATAATCCCCCTAGTTCCTTCACCTTATGCTGAAGCGTTCTCCCATCCACATATAACCGCTGTGAACTCAAATGCACATTTTTCATATGAAGAGAAAGCCATGCGGAAAACTCAGACATTTTACGAAGCGTGGGCATAAAGGCAAGCACATGAATCGGACCTTTTGATTGGTCATCATTGATTTCTAGCTCACTGCCTAAAAGCAAAACGGTCTTTCCAAATGATAAACCGCCATCGGTTAGTTCAGTGTACGTGCCTTCCTCTACACCTTCTATCAGTTCTTCTAGTACTTCGGGAGATTGTGCATCAATGACACCAATCATCCCCATCCCTTTACTTTGAGACGCTTCAATGAGAATTTGGTCAATGGTCAGTGACCTTGCACCTGTAATTTTGACAGCCCTGCCTGTTCTTGTTCGACCAATATGAATATGGATATCTGCAAAGAATTCCCTCATTTTGTAGACTTAAGTACCTCTTGCAATTGTAAGTATTGAATGGCATAGGCTGTTTTTGCATCATAAATATGCTGTTTTTCGATGAGGTGCAGCGCTTCTTCTAATGAAACTTCCATCACTTCGACAAATTCATCCTCATCCAGCTCTCGTTTCTCTTCAAGCGGGACCAGCTGATCGGCAAGGTAGATATGAACAATTTCATCCGCAAACCCTGGTGATGTATAAAAGGCGGTCAGTTTTTGGAGCGCCTGAGTAGTATAGCCTGTCTCTTCTTCCAATTCTCTCAGTGCTGTATGTGCCGGCTCTTCCCCTTTTTCTAGTTTTCCAGCCGGAATCTCAACGATGGCTCTCTCCAGTGCTTTACGGTATTGTTTGACCAAAATGATTTTATTTTCGTCTGTACGTGCAATGACTGCTACTGCACCTGGATGTTTAATGATCTCGCGTTTGCCTGGTTTTCCGTTCGGCAATTCTACATCTTCAAGAACCAAGTCAATGATTTTTCCGTTATATAATGTTTTTGACGATAATGTTTTTTCTTCAAAGTCCTTCAATTTTGTCAGCTCCTCGTTCTACTTTCACTTTTTACTTCATTCATTTTAACATAGATGTTTTAGGAGAAGCCAAAATGCGGATGCCTGCTTCAATGCGCCTTTTGAAATCACCTAGCTTGAATTCCAGAATTGTTTCACTTAATGTGAAAGGATAGGAGTGTGATTGAATTGAAAAAAAGACGAATTGGCACCTCTGATCTCTTGGTTAGTGAGGCGGCACTAGGATGTATGTCCCTTGGGACTGAAAAAGAAAAAGCGCTCTCTTTATTAGATGAAGCCATTGATCTTGGGATTAACTATTTGGATACAGCTGATTTATATGATTTTGGAACAAATGAGGAAATCGTCGGGGAAGCCATTAAGAACAGACGCCAAGATTTGATTTTGGCCACAAAAGGCGGCAACCGCTTTGAAAAAGGCAAACCTGGCTGGGACTGGGATCCTTCAAAAGCATATATAAAAGAGGCTGTGAAACAAAGCCTGAAACGACTTCAAACAGATTATATTGATTTATATCAATTGCATGGCGGCACAATTGACGATCCAATTGACGAAACCATCGAGGCATTTGAAGAATTGGTTGAAGAAGGTGTCATTCGCTATTACGGCATATCGTCGATCCGTCCGAATGTCATAAAAGAATACGCCAAAAAATCAAATATCGTGAGTGTGATGATGCAATATAGTTTACTCGACCGCCGCCCAGAAGAATGGTTTTCTCTTCTTGAAGAACAAAGCATTAGTGTCGTGGCAAGAGGTCCTTTAGCAAAAGGATTATTAACTGAAAAACCCCTTTCGCAAGCAAGTGCGGCGATTCAAAAGAACGGGTATCTTGAATATTCATTTGAAGAGCTCCAGCAAATCATTCCTTCGTTAAAGAAAGTCGCTTATGACCTATCACTGACAGAGCTGTCCATTCAATACTTGCTCAAGCATTCTGCAGTCAGCTCTGTTGTTTTTGGCGCAAGCTCGGTGAAACAGTTAAAAGAAAATGTGGCAGCGGCAAATGCACGTTCATTAAGCGACCAAGAAGTAAAAGCTTTGTCATATTTCACAAAACAGTCTGTGTATGAGACGCATCGTTTGAATCAATAGAAGACAAATGGAAGAACAGCTTGCCACTTATGTTGTGTTTTAATGTACAACCCTATTGGTGCGATTCTGAAATGAAGTGATACGAGGGAGTTAGACGTGTTTTCTCTCAGGCTCATGTAGTATGTATTCATCTCAAGGATATAACATAAAAAAGGGAGCATCATAGCTCCCTTTTTTAACTTTTATACTTTCTCCAGTCTAAATGACTTTCATCTAGCAGCTCTGAGAAGCTTTTATTTTTTTCTTTTTCTTTCTGTTGCCGAAGGAGGTCTTGTCGTTTTTGTTCTTCTCTTTTTTCTGTCTCGGCGGCCAGATTCTGCTTCATTTGAAGGAGCTGCTGTTTCACATCATCCTTTATGCCGTCCTTTAGCTTTGCTTGATCTTGATTGGTCTTTTTCACTTTGCCTCTCTCCTTTTGCTTTAGTGTATCATCCGTTTTATTTGCTCAGCAAGAGTCACGCCAAACTCCCAACATGTGGTATGATCTTCATAGAAACCCTTCGGAAAGGAAGAATCAGCTTGAAGAAGAAATGGCTCGCTATACTCGCCTTGGTATTATTTCCACTCGCTGCAATCGGCATTTTTTTTACCAATAAAATGATGTATATACGAAAATTAACGGATGAAGAGCTCATCAAACGAGAATCAGATGAAGGGCACTATCATCACGAGGAGTTTCAACAGCTGCAAAAAGAGAAAGTTTGTATTCCTTCAACATTTGGTTATGATCTTCATGGCTATTTTGTACCGATCCCTCATACAACACGCACCATCGTTCTTTGTCACGGGGTTACAGTCAGTTTGATCAATTCCGTGAAGTATATGAAATTATTCCAAAAGCTTGGATGGAATGTGCTGCTTTATGATCATAGAAGACATGGGATGAGCGGCGGAAAAACAACGAGCTATGGATATTATGAAAAAGAAGATTTGGCTCAAGTCGTCAAGTGGCTGAGAAAAAGGCTTGGGGAAAAAGCAATCATTGGGATACACGGAGAATCGATGGGCGCAGTCACAACTTTATTATATGCTGCAAAACCAGATGCAAACGCCAATTTTTACATCGCTGATTGTCCTTTTGCTTCCTTTGAGGATCAGCTTCTGTATCGATTAAAAACAGATTTTCGTCTTTCAGGACAGTGGATTCTTCCACTAAGTGATCAAGTGTTGAAATGGCGGGACGGATACAGCATTCGGCAAGTTTCTCCACTTGATGTAATCGATCAGGTGAAAGAACCTATCCTTTTTATTCATAGCCTCCATGATGACTATATCCCTTGTGAGCAAAGCGAGCAGTTATACGCACGCAAAAAAGGTGATAAACGGCTATTTATTGCGCCACATGGTGCGCATGCGATGTCTTATAGTGACAATAAGGAAGTCTATGAACAAGAGGTCGAAGCATTTTTGGAAGCATTTCACTTCAATCAAAATGAAAGAGGAGAATGAACAGCCGTTCGTCTCCTCTTTTTGCTAACTTATACGATAGTCACCACTGTTGTATGGTGTCTGCCCGCCAGCTCCATATGGCTCTCTTCCGATTGCTGCTGACTCATGACCGATAACCCTGCAGTTGCTGCCAATAAAAGAACTATCAAACTCATTTTCATATAAATGACCTCCATTTTGAATTTTTGATATGGCTTGAATTTTCCTTTCGTAATACCGGGTAGAAACTTCAAATAATCCAAGCTCATTATAATAATGAGCCGCATCAAGTGCCAGTTCCTCAATATCTGGGTATAAACGCTTGTCCTCCAACAAATCTAATGTATCGTCTATGATTTTTATTTCTGCATCAACGTATAATGCTTTTAAAAACTGAAACTTGCAGATGTAAATTTCATCTTCTAATTCACAGGCTTTCATAATACCTTGTTGATAGAGGGTTAACGACTCTTCTATTTGTTTTTGTTTAAACAGGATTTGGGTCAGCATAAATAGTGGGTCTAGAGAGCGATTCAGATGGGTTAAATTCTCCTTTTCAAACACTTCAAGAGAGTCTTTGAGATAGCGACTTGCTGTAGCAAGATCGTTCATTTGGTAATAGCAGTTACCTAAGTTGAAAAGGGCCGAACCTATGACTCGAGGGTTTCCAATTAAGCGTGCTCGCTTTAGAGCATTTTTAAAGTAGGGCAATGCATGTTCATAGCATTTCAAATCATCATAGTTTGCACCGATGACAAATTCACAGTGGATGATTCTCAGCGTGTACGTTCTGTAGGCAGAGTACGTATCTAACGCTTGCAAAGCATAGTGCATCGAAAAGTGGGTTTGTTTCATGTGGTAGTATATTTCTGCTAATTTAAAATAAAATTCTGCTCTTTCTATATCATCTGATATGAGATTGAGCTTTTTTTCTGCGGAACGGTAATAAGCAATGGCGCTCAAATAGTTTCTCTGTTCAAATTCAAACATTCCTGTAAAAAAATGAACATAGTATTCAAGCATATCTGTTAATTTGGTCTGCGAATGTTCAATTGTTTCTAGAAGCTTCTTAATCTCCTCATCATTCGAGGCTTTTTTTGCCGGTTCAAAATATTCAAGCATGACCTTATGTCGAAAATCCATCAGCTGGTAAAAAAGCAGCAAGTTCTGATCTTGCTCCATCTCAAGGATTTCCTGCTCGATCTCGGCCTTTAGCTTCTCTGCTTTCATGACATGAAATCCGCAAATCTGCCTATACCATTCGTTTATTTTGATTCCAACCTGAGGCGATGACAGCTTGAGCTTCAATTCACCTTAGCACCTCCCTCCTCATGTACGATACATGTTGTATTCTATCATATTTCCTCGAATGGAAGAAATATGAAATGTCGTTTTTCGTAAAGTTTTCGGTATCCCGCAATAACCGCTTTCATTGCCGATTTTTCGGCATTTACAGTCTCTATTTTTCTCTTTCTATTTTTCTCATTTTGTCTAAATGTTTGTTAAAAATGACTTTTTATCGTTGAAAAATCTCATTTTTCAAATTAGACAGTTCTCCTGTTTGATGAGATGATGATGGCACAAAAAAAGCCCTCTTCAGCAAAGGGCTTATAACACATCTGTTACGTGTTCCATATTCTCTTTTATCCAACTGACTGCTAATTCAAGCGTTGGAAATTCTTCCGTTTCAAATGTGACTTCATCTTGGAGAAGCCAGACGTCCTTTTTTACTGAATCCATTCCACCGATTGACCAGTGCAAAAGGCTATATGGATGATTATTATTTAAAAACGACACCCACGTTTTATTTTGTGCCGTATTTTGTATCACTTTCAGCTTTTGATCCACTACGTTTCCACCTTACTTTACAAGTATACCCATTCTCGGGCTGAGTATTTGTTGAGGACTTTTCAACATAAGTGTATTGGCTTTTTCATTAAAATCAATCGTCATTTCCTCGTCAAAAAACACCTTTTGTGCTGTGTGTATATATAGTTTTAAATGTTGGCTATTTTTAAGTGGTTCCCATTCACCTGTTCTTTCACTTGTTAACCAAAGCATCGGTACGCCACTCACTGCACAGCCACAACCTTCTGAATCGTAGCGAAGCAGTACTTCCTTCGTTCCGTTTCCTGTTTGCTGTTTTTCTATATACGTTTTAGCCAGTTCTGTGATGTGAATATACATGGCGAACATCCTTTTTAAATTGATGCTTACATTGTAACACATAAAACACCATAAAACATGACACACGACTAAATCCGAAAGTCATACTCTTTGAAATACACGCTCTTCTCACTAGGATTATATCTATCTATTGGCTCTTTCTGCATCCTGTTTTTTAGAATTATACTGATGACGCTATCAATTTTAAAAGAAGAAACAGGAGGTTTTAGATCGTGAAAAAAAGATTATCTCTCTGCTTTATCGGGGCGCTGATATTGATGTTGAGTTTCACTATGCCCAACATGAAAGCGGCATCTATCCTTGATGAAGTACGAGAAAGCTATGCGACTTATACGGGATCTGGTTACTCAGGGGGCGCCGCTTTATTAGATCCTATTCCCTCTGACATGGAAATTACAGCTTTAAATCCCCATGACTATAACTATAAAGGGGTAAATGCGGCACTTGCAGGGGCTTACCTTGAAGTAACGGGGCCAAAAGGAAAGACCGTTGTGTATGTAACCGATAAATATCCAGAAGGAGCAAAAGGAGCTCTTGATCTTTCTCCTAATGCCTTTGCCAAAATTGGCAATATGGAAGATGGGAAAATCCCAATTAGTTGGAAAATTATAAAAGCACCGATTAGCGGAAATGTAGCTTACAGAATAAAAGAAGGTAGCAGTGAGTGGTGGGCTGCGATTCAAGTGCGCAATCATAAATATCCGGTTATGAAAATGGAATATTACAAAGATGGACAATGGGTGAACATGGAAAAGACAGACTACAACCATTTCCTTGGCTTTCATATGGGGTCTACATCTCTTCCTGTTCGAATCACAGATATTCGCGGGGTCATAGTAAAGGATCAATTACCCGCTCTTCCATCTACTGCTGCTTCACAGGCCTATATTGTAAAAGGCAATGTTCAGTTTCCTAATTAACGAGATGAAGAGGCAGCTTATTTAAGAGCTTCCTCTCTTCCTTCTTTATCCCAGCGATATGCCTCATTTTCTATTTCTTTTATGATTTCATTCTTTCCCGCCATATAGCTTTGTATATCTTCCGGATACTGCTTTGCTAATTGTTCCTTGACAGACGCATACGCTTCAGCTCGTTCTGGGTGGACTCTTAAGTAATCTCGAAACAATAAATGTCTTTTCACATCAGGATGATTTCTTTCATACACATGGACATGATGCGTACGATTCAAGCCACCCTTTTGAAAAAAGCGTCTCCCTTTTATACCATTTTCACCGAGCGCTTCGTATCCAAGGTGTTCAAATCTCTCTTTTTTTCTATCGATCTCTTCTATATCGCTTACTTCTATTAATATATCTATAATTGGTTTGGCAACAAGTCCTGTAACTGACGTGCTGCCTATATGGTAGCCTTCTATCCAGCTCTTTTGAATGATTTGCTTGAGTCGCTGCTTTTCTTGACGGAATTCTTCATGCCATTCTTTTTTGAATTCGACAACCTCAACCCTGCGTCGCGGTGTCCATTTCATTTTTGATAGGGTGAGCTCTTTTGCCACATGAATGACATTTGTTTCAAAAAACCCTAATTTTTCATATAGCCTTTTTGCAGGGGTGTTTTCCTGCCCTGTGGTCAGTTCTATCGGAACATTCTTCTCTATGATTGTGGACATAAGTCTTGTTCCAATACCCTGCTTTAGCGCTTTTGGATGCACAGCCAATCGACTTATGATCAGACAATCTTTCAGCTCTTCATAAGAGACTACACCTAATAAGAGATCATGTTGCTGAAAACCAATAAATTGCTCTTTTGCTTTCATGACATCTTGAATGGTCTCTTTTAATGGCGGAAGATCAGCATAGCCAATTTGTTCAGCTTCTTGTTGGTATGCAGCTAGTTGAATATGTAAAATCTGCTTTGCTACATCAATTATTGTGTGATCTAAATGAACAATCATTTCATTGCCTCCAGCTTCTTCACAAATAACACACGGTCTTCATGAATGCCATCGTAATCTGAAAAGACTGAGATGCCATCTACTGTTTTATCTCCCTTTTCTATCTGAAACCCGAGTTTTGTATGGTAAGCAATGGAGACTTTATTGATAGGAGCTGTGACAGCTTTAATTGTTGTTCTTCCTTCCTTTTCAGCCGCTTCATAAAAAGCTTGATAGAGGATTTTACCTATCTTTAATTTACGGTGATCTGGGTGGACGCCAACAAAGTGAATATAGGCTTCATCCGAATGAGATTGCGATAAAAAACCAACCAAAAAGCCGATCAGCTCTCCCTTTTCAACGACAACAAAACTTGTTTGCTGGAAATGTTCAAAAAAGAGCTTTGGCAATTTTGCACGCAAATCTCTGCCTCCCCACCAGCTTTGAATGACGGATGTGACTGCGTAAAAATCTGACGGTTTCACTTGACGTATCATGATGGCCTCGCCCCTTTTTCCATTTTGGCTTTCCTTTGATTCGTTTTTTCTCAAAAATGCGATTGTTTCAATAGTCTACTGTCTGATCAAATGGTTGTAAAGACAGTATGCACGTCTTTTTTCATGTTCATTTGTTGGTTCTTCGTCTTTCAGCCGTCATCTCCTTTTAAATCTTCACACTTATTTCAAAAAGTTCACTTTTTGTGCGAAAGTTTCATTCATTTGTTATGTTAAGATGGTTCATATAGGAAATGGTACAAATGTTTATTGGAGATGATGAGATTGGTTTGGGTTGTTATTTCGCTTGTTGTGTTTAGTCTTTTAAAGCTGCTTGTCACCTCTTTGCCTTCTGGTGTTGTTGAGCGCCTTTTTAGCCGCTACGCCGTACATGCTAAATTAACAAGTGAGCAAACAAATATTACTTTTCAAGGTCGTTCGCTTGATGAGCAGCGAGCATCTGAAATCATTCAACATTTTAATGATGCGATCTTTATTGAACGCTATTATATTTACCCTGGTGATGAAGAACGCTTTCTTCATCCGAATGAAGGGCCAGCGCCGCTTACTATGCAAACAAAGCATGGGAAACATGATGTCACCCTTTATCTGTTCCATTATGATGACCATGTGGATGTGGTTCGGCAGTTTACACATAAGCCAAAGAAAAAGCTGATGGCTTATCGTCTGCGTTCTGAACCGCTCCAAACATTCCACAACATGGCACATGCCTAACAATCGTTGCAGCAGACGAGACGAAGTGTTCACCACTTCGTCTTTTTTGTATGGACAGCTTTTGAATGATTTACCAGTATGAATTTCACCTCATATTGTTTACAATAGATACAGAACATACGTTCTAAGAGGTGAAGTACAATGAATGAACGAGCCATTCTGCTTGTGGATATGCAGTCATTTTATGCATCAGTCGAGAAGGTGGAGGCGCCACATTTGGAGAATGTACCGCTCATTGTCTCTGGAGATCCAGAACGAAGAAGCGGAGTCGTCCTGGCAGCCTGCCCTCTCGCGAAGAAACGTGGCGTACAAAATGCATCAAGGTTATGGGAAGCACAGGAGAAATGTCCTGAAGCAGTGGTTGTACGTCCACGTATGCAGCGCTATCTCGATGTCTCTGTCATGATTACAGAACTGCTTGAACAATACACAGACCTTGTCGAGCCATATTCCATTGATGAACAGTTTCTTGATATTACAGGCAGTCTTACACTATTCGGCTCTCCACATGAGATCGCTCAACATATACAAACAACGATTATGAACCAGACTGGCATTTACGCACGTGTGGGCATCGGCCCTAATAAAGTGCTCGCTAAAATGGCCTGTGACCATTTTGCCAAAAAAAACACATCCGGCATCTATGAACTGAGTGCCGACCGGGTTGCTGCTGATTTATGGCCGCTTCCAATTGGAAAATTATTTGGCGTCGGCAAACGAATGGAGCATCATTTGAAACGAATGGGCATCAGTACTATTGGCACACTTGCTACTTATCCGTTAGACCGATTAAAAAAACGCTGGGGAATCAATGGGGAGCTTCTGCAGCGAACAGCTTTAGGACACGATCCCTCCCCAGTCACTATTCACACACATGATCAGCAAAAAGCCGTTGGGCATCATATGACCCTTCCCCGTGATTACGCATCTTTTGAGGAGATCAAAGTCGCTCTTCTTGAATTGAGTGAGGAAGTCGCTAGGCGGGCACGTTTTAAGCATTATCTCGGTCAAACGGTGTCTGTTGGTGTAAGAGGGGCTGATTTTTCACATCCAACAGGCTTTCATCGACAAATGAAGCTTCATTCACCGACACAGTATGGCTCAGATATTGCAGAGGCAGCGATTCAGCTATGCCAGCAGCACTGGGATGGCCAGCCCATTCGCAGTGTAGGCATTACCCTCTCACAGCTGCAGCCTGACAGCCACTATCAGCTGACTTTATTTGATCATCATTTGAAGAAAGATCAACTCAGCAAAGTATTTGATGAAATCCATCTGAAATATGGACCTGCGGCATTATTACATGCTTCGTCACTGACAAGCGCTGGGCAGGCATATCACCGCGCCGAAAAAATTGGCGGGCATTACAAATAACGGAGGCGAACAAGCATGAATCCCAATAAATTAACACCTGGATACAACATCATGTGGGAATCAAGCCGAATGATGCTACCAGAGCACCGAGAGCAACTACTTGCTCAAAAACGAAAGAAAAAAGAATATACACCTCTACCGCTCAGCTCCGATCAACTAGAGGAAATGAATGTTTTGATCACACAGTCGATTACCGAGGATCAAGCGATTTGCGTGACATATGTCTCATCAGGCATGAAAGCACAGTTTTGGGGCTGGGTGAAAGCCATTCATTATGAAACACGCCAAATGAAAATCGTGAATGACGAAGATGTTCTAAACCTTTCCTTACATCAAATTATTGCCATCGATCTCAATTGATTTTCGCAAAACGAAAACATGATCATTGAAAAACACGCTTCGTTTTTCCGAAAAAATTATGACCCATCAAGGCTTAAAACCTTGAAAACGAGGCATATGCTCTTCGAATGAACGGAACGGTTCAAGCTTCTCTGTCATTTGACGGATGACTCCTCCATCAAATTGTGTATTTAATTTGCACAATTTTTCATGTATGATTGGAACATCTTACAAACTCAGGGGAGACACAGCATGAAAAATAACTTACGCACTTTACATCCACTTAGTTGGACGATCATCATCGGCACGATATTTGGCCGAATGGCGACATCCATGAGCATTCCCTTTTTAGCCGTTTATTTGACACAAGTCAAAGGCGCCTCAGCCTCTTCAGCTGGATTGATCATTGCCGTCAGCTCTCTTATTGGGATTGTTGCGAGTTTTTACGGCGGCTATGTTTCCGACCGAATCGGCAGAAAAAAGGTCATGCTTTTATCCATCTTTGGCTGGACACTTGTCTTTGTTGGCTTCGCGTTTGCAGATGCCATTTGGGTCTTCTTTTTTATGAATGCTTTAAATGGACTGTGCCGGGCGCTGTTTGAACCAACGTCTAAAGCACTCTTATCCGATGTCACCCCATCGAGCATTCGGTTGTTTGTCTTTAACTTACGGTATACGGCCATTAACATTGGTGTCATTTTCGGCCCACTGCTTGGCTTATATCTCGGGTCATCAAAAACGACTTTTCCATTTCTCGTCGCTGCCCTCATTTACTTGTTGTACGGGTTAACGCTGGCATGGCAATTTCAAAAGCACCCAGTGGCTGCTCCAGAAAGCACCAAACAAATCGGCGTCAAAAAAGCTCTTTCCATTATTCAGAAAGATACGGTCTTTAGCATCATCCTCATTGGCGTTACTTTATGTTCATTTGGCTATTCACACCTAAGCTCAACACTGCCTCAATATTTATCGGCATCCCCTATGATTGAGGATGGCCCTAAACTGTTTGGGTATCTTTTATCCTTAAACGCAGTGGTTGTCATTGTCGTTCAGTACCCGCTGATTATGATCGCTAAGCGCTATTCAACGATTTTGTCGTTAACGACTGGGAACGTGCTTCTAGCAGGCAGTTTGTTTGCCATTGCTTTTTCACAAAGTCTCGGCACGCTTGCTTTTATCATTGTCGTGTTTACGATTGGTGAAGTGCTGCTCTTTGCGATGATGGATCTGTTTGTAGACAATATTGCAAAACCTGAAGTGAAAGGATCATACTTCGGCGCAATGGGGTTTTCTCAGCTCGGCAGCGTCGTCGGACCGTTTGTCGGAGGATTGTGTATTGACTTATTTGGCGCAGCCCATCCCCTTTCTATTTTTTCAGTCTTGGCGATTGTCACCGCTGCAGGCGTTCCGTTTTTACTTATCGGATACTATCGCCTAAAAAAACGAACAGCGGCTGCCGTGGCTGTGAAAGTAAGTGGAGGTCATTAAAAAAAACCGCTCTCAATTTGAGCGGTTTTCTTTATACCCTGCGGATGGCGATCTCTTCCACCTTATGCTGATCGCCTTTTTTTAAAATCAAATCGGCTCTATATTTTGTCGGCAAAATATTTTCATATAAATTTGGCCGGTTCACTGTATTCCAAATCGTGCTTGCCATCTGATCTGCTTCTTCATCCGTCAAATCTTTGTATTGATGAAAGAAAGATTCAGGGTCTTGGAAGGCTGTTTCCCGCAGCAAACGGAACCGTTCTTTATACCAGCATTGAATTTGCGTCTCAGCGGCATCTACATAAATCGAAAAATCGAAGTAATCTGATACAAACACGCGCGGCTCATCCTTCAGATCATCCAGTGCCGGTGATTGCAACACATTGATCCCTTCAATGATGACAATATCTGCATCTTCTACTGTTTCATATACCCCTTCAAGACGGTCATAGGTCAGATGTGAATATACAGGTGCATGCACAGTTTGTTTCCCTGATTTTAATTCATTTAAAAACGAAAGTAGCGCTTTAACATCATAGCTTTCCGGGAAGCCTTTCTTTTCCATCAGCCCCCGATCTTTTAACTCTTTTTGAGGATACAAAAAGCCGTCCGTTGTTACGAGACTCACCTTCAGCCCATCTCCAAGCCTTGATAAAAGTGTTTCAATAATACGTGCTGTCGTGCTTTTTCCGACGGCCACACTTCCTGCAATCCCAATTAAAAAAGGGATTTTCGCATGATGCGGGTAGTTTAAAAAAGCATTGACATGCTGATTTTTTTGTTTTTCTGCAAAGACATGTAATGTCAGAAACCGAATAAGCGGTATGTAAATATCTCGCACTTCTTCTAGCGATAAGTAGTCGTTTAATCCTTGAAGTGCTCTCACTTCTTCTTCTGAAACAGATACCGGCATATATTCTCCAAGAGCGGCCCATGCCTCTCTCGTATGGCGTGTATATAGTGTATTAAAATCTAGTCGTTCGTCACCCAAAGTCTTTCCCACCAATCTAAACTAAACTCATAACCAAAAAGACGATAATCCGATTGTAGCTTAAAATGAAGGCGCTGTCTTTATTTTTCAACGAAAGTTTGCTTCTTTTGCGAAAAAAAAGCATTAAATAAAGGAAAATGAGGGTAAATAAGAGTATTCAGTTTGATAGATAGAAGGGAGCACACCAAATGAAATATGTGATGATTGGCGGAGATGCAGCAGGAATGAGCTGCGCTATGCAAATATATAGAGAGGATCCAGACGCGCAAATTGTAGCTTTTGAAAAAGGAGAGATTTTCTCATATGGACAGTGCGGACTCCCCTACTTGATCGGCGGTCTCATTGATCATCACAGAAAACTCATCGCACGTAGCGCTGAAACTTTTCGTGACAAATACGGAATTGATGCCAGATGCTTACACGAAGTGACCTCAATTGACCCGGAGCAAAAAACAGTATCGGGTATTCATTCTAAAACAAAAGAGCCCTTTACAGAAACGTATGACCGTCTGTTAATTGCGACAGGAGCAAACCCCGTCACACTTGATCTAGACAGTCATTCATTAGAAGGTGTCCACGTATTAAAAACAATCCCGCATGCGCTGTCTATTTTAGACAATCTAAAAAAAGACGTCACACATATCACGATCATCGGCGGAGGATATATCGGCTTAGAAATGGCAGAAAATTTAAAAGGGCTAGGCAAAGACGTTCATATCATTCAGCGGGGTGCAACACTTGGCCCAGGCTTTGATCCCGATATGGCAAAATATCTGAAAGAAGAAGCGGACAATCAAAGCATTCAAGTAGTACTTGGTGAAACAGTGCAAAAGTTAAAGGGCAAAACACATGTAACAGCTGTTCAAACAGACAAACAGACCATTGAAACAGATATGGTCATCATTGCCGTTGGCGTCACTCCGCAAACATCCTTTTTAGACAGCACAGGAATTCAGCGACTTCAAAATGGTGCAGTTGTTGTGAATGAATACATGCAGACGAATGTACAAGATATCTATGCGGCGGGTGACTGCGCAGCGACCTACCACCGTATCAAAAAGGAACTGGACTATATTCCGCTCGGCACGACAGCAAATAAACAAGGAAGAATCGCAGGTTTTCATATGACAGGAACAAACCGTGCGTTTCAAGGCGTAACCGGCACAGCGGTGATGAAATTTATGGACGTGACAGCAGGACGAACAGGTTTGTCAGAGAAAGAAGCAAAAGACGCGGGCCTTCCTTTCTCCACCATCACCATCGACAGCACTGACCACGCTGGATATTACCCAGATGCAGAGAAAATGAAAGTGAAACTGATTTACAGAAGCGATGATCACACCTTGCTTGGCGCACAAATCATCGGTAAAGAAGGTGTTGATAAACGAATTGATGTCATGGCAACTGCTCTTTATCAAGGGCTGACTGTGACAGACCTTGAAGATTTAGATATTAGCTATGCCCCTCCTTTTAACAGTGTATGGGATCCACTTCAGCAAGCGGCAAGACGAATATAGAAAAAGGAGTGAAGCCATTGACCATTCAACAAATTGCTACTATTGAAATTCCTGTGACTGATATCCCCCGGGCTGTCTCTTGGTATGAACAGATTTTAGAGATGATCGTTCTACATCAATCAGAAGAAGCCGCCATGCTCACTTTTACTCATGGCGAGGGGCCTTCTTTTTATCTCGTCAAAACAAAACACGAGAAACGAATCTACTTTATGAACTCTTTTACAGGAGTTCGGCATAGTATGATTGATCTATTTGTGAAGGATTTAAAAAACTTTCACCAGTATTTAAGCGAGCATGAAGTGACCGTATCGGATATTCAAATATTAGCTGACCCAGACTTAGGCGGTTTTAGCTTCGAAGATGTTGATGGCAATGTCTTTGGCGTCACCAATATCAAGCCCCATCAAACAAAAAAAGAAACCAGCCTGTGACCGGTTTCTTTTTTTGTTATTTTTTCATCATCGCTTTACGTGCTGCTTTTTCAAATAAAAACGGGAATAATTGATACAATTTACTGCCAGCATTCATCCATCCTGGTAAATTAATCTCTCTTTTTTTTGTCATCATGGCGGATACGACCTTCCCTGCTACCTTGTCAGCACTGAGCATCATAAAATCAACATTTTTCACATATTCACCACTGCGATCTGCAATGGTAAAGAAGTCTGTGGCAATCGGTCCTGGATTGACGGTTGTGACATGAATCCCGCTGTCTGCCAGCTCCATTCTGAGGCTGTTTGAAAATCCGAGAACCGCATGCTTTGATGCGGAATAGATGGCGGATTTAGGGGTGGCAATTTTGCCTGCCTGTGACGCTATATTGATAATATGTCCCTTCCCTCTTTGTTTCATCTCAGGAAGGACCTTTTTTGTGCAGGCAATTAAACCAAAGACATTGACCTCAAACATCGACACCATTTCCTCAATGGATGCGTCTTCGACGAGATCGAACACACCAAAGCCGGCATTGTTCACCAAAATATCAACAGCACCCACTTGTTGATAGGCTTGATCAATGTCCTCAAGCTGACTGACATCAAGCTGAACGATGTGACATACGCCGCCAGCACTTATAATCTTTTCTTTTACACCTGTGAGCTTTTCAATTCGTCTTGCCGACACAATGATTTCTGCTCCTTCGGCTGCTGCCAAGTACGCCATCTTTTCACCAATACCGCCTGAAGCACCTGTAATCCATATTCTCTTTCCTGTTAGTCGCCCCATTTATTTCACTCCTTCATTTGCTCGATAGTAGAGGATTCCGTCTTTTTGCACTTCTTCAATATGTCCAGCCGCTAAAAGCACATCAAGCTGTCCGACTGTCTCAGACATTGTCAGAAATAATGCTTCTTCATACAGGCCCGGAAATAGGGTGCGACAAAGATGAAAGGCGGTCATTTCCTTTCGTTGAAGCAGCTGATACATCGTATTTGCCCGTTTTTCCTGTTTTTTAAATCTTTCTTCGATCAATTCGTGATGAGAGGTAATGAGCTGGCCATGCCCTGGATAAATCGTCTGAATGGGCAAATGCAATAAACGCTCGAGTGATGCTTTATATTGAAGCAGCGATTTTTGACGTTCTGTTCCTTTCATTGGCGCTTCCATTAACGGATTGGAAGAAATGGTCGTAAGCAGCAGATCACCGCCGATGAAATTCCCTGTTGTTTCATCTAAAAAAGAAAGATGAGATTGTGCATGTCCCGGTGTCTCCAGCACTTGGAAGTGCTCATGTCCCTTCAAACGATCGCCTTCTTTTATGACGTCATCGACATGTACCGTACATGAATATGTATAAGACTGCCTCACAATTCTTTCACACTCACCTTGACGAAGCGGCACACCTAACTGCTGAAAAAAATCATTCATAAAATGGATTTGACGCTGTTTAAACGCTTCATCCTGACTAATATAGGGCTCATTTAACTCGTGTCCGATGACACGGACATGAGGTTTCATCAGATCTAAAAGACCGACATGATCTGCATGATGATGTGTCAAAACCACTTGATCAATATCATCTATTGATAAATGATGTTCCTTTAATTGCGTGACAAAGGCATGCTGCGCCTCTTGTGTCATCGGTCCGCAATCGACTAAGGTCACGGCATCGCCTTTTAATACATATGCATGGACATCCCCCACCGCAAACGGTGTGGGGATGGATAATTGAATCATTTCTTCTTTCACTTTTATACGTCATCTCCTGATTTTTGACTCATAGATCATCTGAACTCACTCTTCTTTATTCATTGTATCTTGCAAAGGGCAGACTGTCATGCGGTTTAGATGGTCAATTTTTTTATCTCTCCCTATTGACACAAACTTGTCCATCGTTGCATAATGAACAACAAATATAAGATGCGCGATGACAAGGATTAGTAAGCAAAATAACGATGCAAGAGAGTGAGGTCCGCCGGCTGTAAGACTTCACCATCCTCTTATTTGCTGAACCTGCCCTTTGAGCTGTTAGGCAAACCTAAACGTTTCCCGCGTTAAGGGACTAGAGCTGAGTATGCAACATTGCATGCTAATTGAGGGTGGTACCGCGAAAAACCTTTCGTCCTTTGCAGACGAGAGGTTTTTTTATTTTCTACAAGGAGGAGCAGCTTATGAGTAAAATTGGATTTATTGGTGCAGGCTCAATGGCCGAGTCTATGATTAAAGGTCTTTTAAAGAGCGGCATTATGTCAAATGAAGATATCATTGTCACAAATAAAACAAATGAAAAACGATTAGAAGAATTAAATGCACGTTATGGAGTCAAAACAGATTTCGCTCGTTCCTTTATTTATGAAGAAGCCGATATGCTGGTGTTTGCTTTAAAACCCAAAGATGCGGAAAGTGGCATTTCTGAAGTAAGGCCCCATTTAAATGGACAGCTGATTATTTCTATTTTAGCGGGCATTTCTATTGAAACCATTCAGCATTATGCTGGCGCAAAAACGGCGGTGGTTCGTGCGATGCCAAATACATCAGCAGCCATACAACAATCAGCTACTGGCATTGCTGTCAGTGATGAAGTCACAGAGGCGCAAAAGGAAAAAGCAGTTCAGCTGTTTGAAACGATCGGTCATGTGACGGTTTTAGATGAATCACAGCTGAATGCGGTCACAGCCATTGCAGGCAGCGGTCCTGCCTTTATTTATCATTTGATTGAAGGAATGGAGCGAGGTGCATCGGAACTTGGGATGGACCAAGAGACAGCGAAATTGCTCATTTGTCAAATGATTGCAGGCGCTGCAAATATGCTTCAGGATAGCGGTAAGGAACCTGCTGAATTGCGCAAAGAAATTACGAGCGAAGGTGGAACGACAGAAGCAGGACTGAATACCCTTGCTTCCTATCAATTTGAAGAAGCGATTGTCGATTGTGTGAAAACAGCGACGAAACGTGCAGCAGAATTAAACGACATGTTTTCAGCGAGTACGTATAAGTAAGAGAGCAAAGCACCTGCCTTGATGACAGGTGCTTTTCATCTATCACTCGATGCTCTCATGGACATAATGGCTTTGATTTGATCGAGGTGATGAATTTCATGTAAAGCAATGGTTTCAGCTAATATTTGGACTGTCATCACCCCTTCTTCAGGATGGAGGCCAGAAAAATCCCATGTATCCTTTTCTAATAGTTGTAGTGTTTTGTTTCTGCTCTCTTTTAAGCGCTCGATCAATGCACTGACCTCTTGTGCTGTATACGTTTCATAAGCTCTTCCCTTCACATATATCTCTGGATCATATGATGCGAAAAGCGTGTGCTCATTTGATATTGCCTGCTCTATCCGCTCTGACCAGACTTCTTCTGTATCATACAAATGTCCAACAATTTGTTTAATCGACCACTTGCCTTCCCCAAAAGATTCATCTAATGTAGCCTCATCACATGTCCATAATAACTCCTCAAGCTTACGCAAACTCTCTTGAAGTGATGTCATGATCTCTGTTTTTGTTAGTACTCCTGTTTTCACTCTCACAATCCCCCTTCAAATATATGTAAGTATCATTCTATATCATACTCTATTTCTTTAGACAGAAGGTGATTAAAATCAAAAAGAAAAGCCCTATCATGACGATAGAGCTTTCACTTAATTCTTTTCTAGTAAAGCATGAATTGTTGATTGTAAGAGCGATGGCAAAACGCCAAAAGAGAATGGGACATGCAGCCGTTCTGTCCATTTGTGCGCATCCTTTCCTAATGGACCAACGTTGATGACAGGAACGTTAAGAGCTTCTTTTTCTCCTTGTGGTAACGAGTAGCCTTTTTGGTATAGCGGCATGTTGGCTGTATAATCGGCTATATCTTGATTTTCAAGCTGTAAGTAGCTTAAATCAGATAAACCAGGAAAATATTTGACTTCTTCTACTTCGATTCCATAGATCTCTTTTGCTTCTCTTTGAATCTTCTTTAAGGTCGTTTGAATATGCAGATCGTTTGTTGAAGAAACAGATGGGTAAAATGGCGGACTATAAAACAACACAATCAGTGCTCCATCTTCCTTACAAAGGGTCGTCAGTTCTGATACAATTTTGGTTGAAAAATCACGATCCCCAAGCTCACCCCGGTTGGCAAAGGCGTAGTTGACAATTCGCTCGACCTCCTGCTTGCCGGATCGTTCAGCAGCTTTTTCGTACAGCTCATGATACGTTAACACCGTGATGTTTGTATCGATGGGTGTAAAATGTTTAAAGCGTTGAAATGCAGCGGTTTTCTGTTTGAGATTGGCTTCGATTTGGGCTGCTGCTTGTTTCGCAGTTTCATAGAGGAGCCCGTGAAGCTCTTCACTAGAGCGGTTCATCATCAGCACATTAAATAAAGAAACAGCCGTGTGAGGCGTTTGAACAGAGTAAGCTTCTTTCAAATCCTTTTGCATCAAATTGGTCGGAGGCGGTGTCACTTCACCATCTACTTCCTCACAATAATCACTATTTAGTTCTAACAGCCTGTTTAATTCAGATACCATAAAATTTGCATTTAATCCTGAGAAGGGCTCACCTACATGTGTTTCAATTCCTTTGCAGAAAAATCCCGCAAGTACCTTCCCTATACTACCTGTATAGATGTATTGGTGCGCATCCCCGGGATACTTTTCAAACATCGGCTCACTGTTTAAACACGCGGTATACTCAAGGTCATACGTCTCCTTGAGTTCCTTTAGTTTCGGAACAGCCTCCAGCATCCCCTGTGAATTCACTTCTTCATCTGGCACTGTGACGAGCAGAATATTTCCTTCAAACCTCCCCGCCATCGCTCTTTCCAGCATGGAAAGCTGGACAGTCAGGCCTGCTTTCATATCCATGGACCCTCGTCCAAACAGCCAGTCACCTGAAGCTAAATCCTCTCTTGCCCTTTTTGGAAGAAGTGCACTTTTTTGAGAAAAGGACGCCATTAACTCTTCGGGCTTACACGCCATATTTTGAAATTCTCCGTAATCCTCTGTATCGACGACATCAAAATGGCTCAGGAGTAAAACAGTACGTGGCAGCGTACTTCGTTTGACAAGTGCCGTTAAAAAATACCGGCCATCTTTCATTGGATGCAAAGCCAAGTGATCAGGATGCTGCTCAAAATATGGCCGCTCCCTCAGCAAGTAATATAAATATTCCGCTAATGCGACTTCTCCCGTTGTACCAGATATGCTTTCATACTGCATCAGAGCTGTGAGTAGCTCCTTTAGTTCACTTTCCGTTTGCCATTTCATCCGTTTATCCCCCTTTGATGTCCATATCTTTCATTATACAAAATCATGTTCAAAAGCTATATGGTTTGAGCACCTTTTATGACGAATGTTTGAATGACTGTTATAATCGGCTATACCATTCTATGAGGAGGCGAAGGTAATTGGAAACAAAGCTTTTTTCACCTTGGACATTAAAAGGTGTCACACTCAAAAACCGCATCGTCATGTCCCCGATGTGTATGTATTCATCCTATGACCGTGATGGAAAATTACAGCCTTTCCACTTTGCACATTATATTTCCCGTGCGCAAGGTCAGGCCGGATTAATTATGGTCGAGGCAAGTGCTGTTTCACCTGAGGGAAGAATTAGTGATCAGGACCTCGGAATTTGGAGTGATGAGCACATTGAAGGGTTTGCCTCATTAAACGAACAAATCAAAGCGTACGGAACAAAAACGGCCATCCAGCTAGCCCATGCAGGACGCAAGGCTGAGCTAGATGGTGACATTCTTGCTCCATCCAGCATTCCATTTGACGAGCAATCTAAAACACCTCTTGAGATGTCTATCGATCAAATAAAAGACACCGTTCAGGCGTTTCAAGATGCCGCTGTCCGCGCCAAGAAAGCTGGATTTGACATCATTGAGATTCATGGTGCGCATGGCTATTTGATTAACGAATTTCTCTCACCGCTTGCCAATCACCGGACAGATGAATATGGCGGTTCACCAGAAAATCGTTATCGCTTCTTGAGAGAAGTTGTTGATGCAGTCAATGAAGTGTGGGATGGACCATTATTTGTCCGTGTATCCGCTTCTGATTACACAACAAAGGGACTAGATATTGCAGATTATATTGGCATTGCCGCATGGCTGAAAGAGCAAGGAGTCGATCTAATTGATGTGAGCTCAGGCGCTGTGGTGCAAGCCAGTATTAAAACATTCCCCGGCTACCAAGTCACCTTTGCTGAGAAAATAAGAGAAGGTGCCGGCATCCAAACAGCCGCTGTTGGTATGATCACATCTGGTGTACAGGCCGAAGAAATTTTACAAAATCAGCGTGCTGACTTGATCTTTATCGGCAGAGAATTTTTACGGGATCCGTATTTCCCAAAAACAGCCGCTAAAGAGCTTCGTACATCCATCGAAAGCCCGCGCCAATACGATCGCGCTTGGTAACATCTTTAAGCAAAAAGGTGTCTATTTTTTGAAATAGGCATCTTTTTTGTTTTTAAGAGAAACATCTTTGCCTTTTGTGCCGTCTTTTAGCTAAAGAACCACTTAGAGGAGATGGAAGAATGAACTCGGCATTGATTGAAAGAACGTATCATATAGATGGACATCACTTTTATACAAGGCATCGTCAAGGAAAAAAGCAAGCCACCATTATTTTTGAAGCAGGATATGGAATTTCAGGCGATACGTGGGCGAATATCGCTCGTGATATTGACCCAGAGCTTGGTGTTTTCTTATATGACCGTTTAGGTAATGGAAAAAGCAGTGAAAGCAAAGAAGGAAGAACTTTGCATGATCTTGCGGATGATTTAGATACACTCTTACATCAAGCCAATATTCAGCCGCCATTTCTCATTGTGGCGCACTCATTTGGCTCTCTTGTCAGCCGCTTATGGGCAAGCCGCAGAAAAGAAGATGTTATCGGTATGGTCCTTCTAGACCCAGCAAGTGAGGAGCAAGAGCAGGTCATTCTGCCGCTCTTATCAAAGGAAGAACGCACTTCATATATGGCGCAGTTCACAGCAGAATGTACACATGAGGACTTTGAGCAAATGCTGCGTACGATCAAAGAGGAGCAAACGCATTATGGGATGATGCCCCTTCTTGTCATTTCATCAGGCAAAAGCCGCTTGTTTCATCCAGCACATGAAGCTTGGCTCAGGCTTCATAAACGAATGCTCACATTGTCATCCCAAAGCGGATGGATTCAGGCGCAGAACAGCTCGCACTATATTCATCACGATGAACCACATATTGTGCAGCTTGCGATTTATGATGTGTGGTGTGCAGCAAAACAGCCTGTCTCTTATTATCAAACAGCTAACTAAAAACAAAAACTCCTTGACCGGACATCAGTCAAGGAGTTTTTTCATTATACCGTTGGTGCTGATTGACTTTTCTCAGACAGCAACTTTTCAATGCTGACAAGCTGAACACATAACGTAAAGATGTCAATCGCCTGCTCTAGTTCTTCAAGTGTTGGGAACGTTGGCGCAATACGGATGTTACGATCAAGCGGATCGTTTCCATAAGGATATGTCGCCCCTGCACCTGTTAGTGTCACACCGGCTTCTTTCGCTTTTTGCACAACAGCTTTTGCACAATGATCGAGTGTATTTAAGCTAATAAAATATCCGCCATTTGGTTTGTGCCACTCAGCGATGCCTGTTCCACCAAGCTTTTCATCAAGGATCGAAAGAACGAGGTCAAATTTCGGCTTAATAATCGCTGCATGCTTTTTCATATGTTCCTTCAATCCTTCTGGATTCTTGAAGAAACGAAGGTGTCTTAATTGATTGATTTTATCTGGCCCAATGGTTTGAACTGATAGCTGTTTTTGAATAAAGCTGACGTTGTCCTGACTAGATGCCATTAGTGCAACACCTGAGCCTGGGAACGTAATTTTAGAAGTAGAGGCGAACATAAACACACGGTTTGCATGTCCTGCTTTGTCTACTGCTTGAAAAATATCTTTTAACGTATCAGGCGTATCTGTTAGATGGTGGACTGCATAGGCATCATCCCAAAAAATACGGAAGTCGTCTGCTTTTGTCTGCATAGAAGCAAGACGGTCAACAACCTCATCTGAATACGTAATGCCGTCAGGGTTACTATATTTCGGTACACACCAAATCCCTTTGATGGCTTCATCTTCTGCAACCAATTTTTCCACCTGATCCATGTCAGGTCCATCCGACTTCATATCTACCGTAATCATCTCTATGTTAAAATGCTCACAAATGGCAAAATGACGATCATATCCTGGGCTTGGTGCAAGGAATTTTACCTTTGGAAGCTCTCCCCAAGGTGTTTTGCTGCCATATACGCCGTGAGTCATAGCACGTGCAATTGTGTCATGCATCATATTCAGACTAGAATTACCGCCAATGATGATTTGTTCTGGCTTCAGATTGAGCACACTTGCAAAAAATTTCTTTGTTTCAGGAAGGCCTGTCAAGCCGCCATAGTTTCGCACATCTGTACCATCCTCAGCTGTCATTGCATCCTTTGATGTCACGACATCGAGCATGCCCATAGATAAATCGAGCTGTTTTGGTGAAGGTTTCCCTCTAGACATGTCTAAGTGTAAGTTTTTACTTTTGTACGTTTCATATTCTTTTTGTCGTGCTGCATATAGGTCATTTAATTCTGCTTCACTTAACGCTGTAAAACCGCTCATCTTTGATTGTGCCTCCCGTATTCTTCATAGTGTAATTCGTCATTTGTTTTTTCTTCACCATTTTACCACTACCTGAAAAAGAGCGTCATCATAAATATCAAAAAAATCACACAACTTTTTTTGACGATTCATCCAATTTTTACAGGGTACGGTCAATAGGAAAAGAAAAGAAATCATGTGCAGCTTCAGTCAGCGGGAATATATCGCGGGCTTCTTTGAGTAATTGTTTCAGTGACTCTTCCCCTTGGTACCGTGCACTAATATGGGTCAAAATCAGTCTTTTTGCGCCTGCTTCCTGCGCTGTTTTTGCTGCCTGTTCTGTCGTACTGTGATAATAATTATAGGCTAGTTCTGCATCTTCTTTCCCAAATGTTGCTTCATGGACTAACACATCCGCATTCTTGGCAAGCCTTGTTATATTCTCGCACAAACGGGTATCTCCTGAAAATGCAACGATTCTCCCTTTTTTAGGGGGTTCCAAATAATCGGTTCCATCAATCATTCTTCCATCTTCGAGTGTAACGGTTTCCCCATTTTTCAACTTCTGATACAAAGGTCCAGGTTTTACACCGATTTTTTTTAGGTCTTCGGCTTTTAGTGCACCAGGTACATCTTTTTCCACGACCCGATAACCGTAAGCTGGGATCCCATGAGACACTCGTCTTGCTTCTACTTGAAAGGTCTCATCTTCAAAAACGATCCCTTCCTCTATTTCTATGATATGCAGCGGATAAGTCAAATGCGTTTGTGTCGCTGAAAGTGCCGCGTTTACAAAAGCTTTAATGCCGCTTGGACCATATATCGTCAATTCATCCTCTCCGCCTTGAAAGGACCTGCTGCCAAGCAGACCCGGGAGACCATATACATGATCACCGTGCATATGCGTGATAAAGATCTTCTCAATTTTTCTTGGTTTAATCGTTGTATGTAATATTTGATGCTGCGTCGCTTCTCCGCAATCAAAAAGCCACACGGCTTTTCTCTCTTCTAAAAGCTTCAGCGCAGTGCAAGTGACGTTTCTTGTTTTTGCAGGAATGCCTGCACCTGTTCCTAAAAAGAGCAGTTCCATTACGATTTCCTCCTACAGCCGGTATACAATCTCTTCATTCATATAGAATACATGAAGACAGGATAAATGTGAATTCAGCGGAATTTTTGAAAAAAGTCAAACTCGGGCAGAAAAAGTCGAATCAAATGTTTGCTTTACGAACAATGAACCTTTAAAATAAAGAAAATGTACATACATTCTCGGTTTTTACAACAATGCTACGAATAAAGTGAGGTACTTTTCGTGAATACAGAAACTAACTATCCAAAAGCAGTCATTGTCATTTTTGGCGCAACAGGAGACCTTGCAAAACGCAAGCTCTACCCTTCTATACATAGACTTTATCATAGCGGAAAGCTTGGAGATCAATTCGCCGTTGTAGGTGTTGGACGTCGTCCTTGGTCTCATGAAGACCTAAGAGCTGTGGTAAAAGAGTCGGTCTCTTCTGATGATGCAGAAGCAAAAGCAGAGGAATTTATTTCTCATTTCTATTACCATGATTTTGATGTCTCAAGCCCTGCTTCCTATCAAGCACTGAACACGCTTCTTTCTGGTCTTGAAGATACATACAGTATCCCGAATAACCGGATGTTCTATTTAGCGATGGCACCAGAATTCTTCGGAACCATTGCGAAGTTTTTAAAAAGTGAAGGCGTATCAGAAACGACTGGATGGTCTCGACTTGTCATTGAAAAACCGTTTGGTCATGACCTGCCTAGTGCCAAAACATTAAATGAAGAGATCCGAGATGCATTTACAGAGGATCAAATTTATCGTATTGACCACTATCTTGGTAAACAGATGGTGCAAAACATTGAGGTAATTCGTTTTGCGAATGCGATCTTTGAACCGCTTTGGACAAACCGCTATATTTCAAACATTCAAATCACATCGAGTGAATCATTAGGTGTCGAAGACCGTGCGAGATATTACGAGAGTTCTGGTGCACTGAGAGATATGGTACAAAACCATATGCTTCAAATGGTTGCACTACTAGCCATGGAGCCACCGATTAAGCTCAATACAGAGGAAATCCGTAGCGAAAAACGGAAAGCATTGCGTGCGCTTCGTCCATTCTCGAAAGATGAAGTGGATCAATTCTTTGTCCGCGGACAGTATGATGCAGGAACGATTGATGGCAATATGGTTCCTTCCTATCTTGAAGAGCATAATGTGGACCCAAACTCCAACACAGAAACATTTGTTGCAGGGAAACTTCTCATCGATAACTTCAGATGGGCCGGGGTACCATTTTACATTCGTACAGGAAAACGTCTAGAAAAGAAATCCACTCAAATCGTGGTGCAATTTAAAGACATTCCGATGAACCTGTACTACGGAAACGGGAATTCCATGCATCCAAACTTACTTGTGATTCACATTCAGCCAGACGAAGGTATCACCCTTCACCTGAATGCTCGCAAGCTTGATGGCGGAACGTATGCTAAACCAATTAAGCTTGACTATCAAACAAATTACAACGACATCATGAATACACCAGAAGCGTATGAAAAGCTAATTCATGACTGTTTGCTAGGTGACGCAACAAACTTTGCCCACTGGGATGAAGTAGCACTGTCTTGGAACTTTGTTGATCCAATTTCAGAAAAATGGGCTGAAACCAAAACGTTAAAACCAAATTATCCTGCTGGTTCTATGGGACCAAAAGAAGCAGATCAGCTTCTTGAAAAAGATGGATATCACTGGTGGAATATATAAAATCAACAAAAAAAGAGCAGTCTCCCGATTGAGGGGGTTCTGCTCTTTTTTTAAAGTCGTGTTTTCGTAATTTCAACCGTTGAAAAATCAAATTTATCATAGCGATGATGGCTAAAGGAATATTCAAACGGACGGCCTGTGTTTAAATAAGCCACCTGCTCCACTTCTAGCACCGGATCCGTAGGGTCACAGCCTAAATATTGCTGATCAAGCTGATCTGATTTAGCCGCTCTAATTTTTTTGTGCGCTCCTGCTACTTTTAATTGCAGTGTGTTTGTAATGTAGCTATAGATGGAACCCAATAAAACCTCTTCATCTATTCCTTTAATGACATTGACAGGCATAAAGGTTTTTTCTAATACATATGGCTCTTCTTCTACCAAACGGAGCCGAATAATGTCATAGACAGGTGTGCTTGAGTCAATGGATAAATGAGCTGCCACCTCTTCACTTGGAAAATGCACATCAAAGCGAATGATTTGGCTCGTCACGTTTTTATCTGCCATCACTTTCGTGAACCCTTTATTTTCATGACCTGATACGTTGATCGCACCTTGATTTAGTGCTGCCTTCACAATAAATGTGCCATGACCTCTTTTTCTAAAGAGCAGACCTTCCGCCACTAAAAGATCGAGCGCACGCTTCATCGTCATTCTGCTGCATTTAAATTCAGCGGCAAGCGAGTTTTCATCTGGAATGGGTTGATCTTCTGGATAATATGCTGTTCCTATTCTTTTTCTAATTTCTTCTGAAATGAGTTCGTACTTTGTCATCTCACACCACCAACTGACTTGTTTTTTCATATCCTATTATAGCGCTTTCTAGCCTTCCTCTCATTCTACACTAAGCCTAGTGCGCTTAAAAGGTTCGAGCCACTTTCATTTCACCCCTTTCATCTTTACATAAGAAAAATACTTGCCCTTTTCAAGGAAAGAGCAAGTATCTTGATTAGAAACCATTATTCTCTGAAACCGATTGAAACCAATAGCCACTTTTTTTGATGGTACGTTTCCCGTCTTCCTCAAGGTCCACTGAGACAAATCCATAGCGATTTTTATAGGCATTCGACCATGACCAATTATCCATAAACGTCCACAGATGATAGCCTTTTACATGACTTCCTTCTTGAATGGCTTGATGCACCCATTTAAGATGCTCAGAAATAAAATCAATGCGGTAATCGTCATGAATCATTCCTTCTTCATCCTGAAACCGCTCTTCTCCTTCAACACCCATTCCATTTTCAGAAATAAAGCATTCAATATTCCCATAGTCTGTCTGGACTTTTTTCAATATATCGTAAATACCCTTTTCATAGATTTCCCAGCCGCGGTACACATTCATTTTTCTGCCCGGCATTTCAAAAGAATCGAAATAATGATCTGGCATAAATGGTGCATCAGGGTGAGGCATATGTTCCTTTGCTTTCACTCTTCTTGGCTGATAATAGTTGATGCCGAGAAGGTCGATCGTGTTCTCTTGAATGAGTTCAAGGTCTCCTTCCTCCATAGCCGGCATCAATCCTTCTTTCTTTAACACGTCCACCAGCTTTTCAGGGAAATGTCCTTTCACTGCTGGATCTAGGAAGGACCGGTTAAAGAAGGCGTCAGCCATCTCAGCTGCTTCGACATCCCGCGGATTCTGGCTTCGCGGATACGAAGGAGTAAGGTTCAGGATAATGCCTATTTTCCCATCCTGCTTCATCTCTTTATAAGCCGCAATGGCCTTAGCATTTGATAAAATCTCATGAAATCCAACTTGCACTGCCTTTTGGAAATCAACTTCGTTCGGATAATGGAAGCTATACATATATCCACCCTCTACAGGGACAATCGGCTCATTATGGGTAAACCATTTTTTCACCCGGTCGCCAAATAGCTGAAAACACAATGTCGCATAGCTGACATAATCGTCTACGACCTGCCTGTTTACCCATCCTCCCGTCTCCTGCAACGCCATTGGCATATCAAAATGATACAAGTTCACAAACGGTTCAATGTCATTCGCTATCAGTTCATTGATCACATCATTGTAAAAAGCCACAGCTTCTTCATTAACAGCCCCTTTTCCCTCAGGTAAAAGGCGTGACCATGAAATAGATAGACGAAACGAGTTGTGCCCAATCTCCTTCATGAGGCGGATATCCTCTTTGTATTTACGATAAAATTGCGAGGTGACACCTGGACCGACGCCCTGAAAAAAACGATTCGGCTCTTTTTCAAACCAGTGATCCCAAATGTTCGGTCCCTTTCCATCTCCTGGATAACTGCCTTCTGTTTGCGTAGCAGAGGCAGAAGATCCCCACCAGAAACCTTCTGGAAATGTATATGATTGACTGTTAGTTTCCATCGACATGTATTGAGTCTCCTTCACCTTTGATGTTTGTTTGTTTCGTTTTTTCTGTCGTGACTATTTTTTCATTTTTCACATTCATACGATCAATAAATTTTAGGAACGGGAACCAAATGACAAACACAATCATTAAATTAAACAGCTGAAGCAGACCGCCCGCTAATGAATTTGTTGCCATGACTCCGCTAATAAAGATCGGGACTGTCCAAGGAATATTCACGCCTGTCGGAGGCGGCACAATACCTGTGGCCATCGCAAAATAAGAAATACAAGTAATCACCATTGGCGCCAAAATCCACGGAATGAGAATAAGCGGATTCATCACAATCGGTAAACCGAAGATAATGGGTTCATTGACGTTAAATAAACCTGGTCCTAAGCCGAGCTTTGCTACTTGTTTCAATTGCTTACTTTTAAGAAAGATTAAAATCGTAAACACAACAGCTAGCGTCATACCGGTTCCACCCATACCCACTGTATAGATTTCGATAAACTGCTTGCTGATGATGTTCGGAACCTCACCTGTTTTTGTGTAGCTTTCTAGATTTTGAATGGACAATGTATTCCAAATCGGGTCCATGACAGAGTTGATAATAATTTGGCCGTGGAGCCCAAAGAACCAAAGAATTTGTATAAAGAAAATAGCGATCAAGGTCGGAATGATACCGCTTCCAAGTCCGACAAGCGGCGCCTGAATCGCATTGTAAATCAAGTCATGCATGTTGGTTTTGAACCCTTGTGTAATGATGATATTGATCAGTAAAAAAGTTGTAAGTGTCAAAGTAGCCGGGATAAGTGCAGCAAAAGACTTAGAAACAGCTGGCGGAACCCCTTGCGGCATATTGATGACAAATTTCTTTTGGACAAAATAGCGATAAATTTCAGCTGACAAAAAGCCTGTGATCATTCCAAGGAACATTCCCTTTGCGCCTAAACGATCGACTGGGATGACGTCTGCAATGGATGCACCGCCCTCTTGTTCTAGTAAAAATGGCGTAAGGAGCAGGAAAGAGGCTAAAGCGATCACACCGCCAAAGACAGCTTCCACATCATAGCTTTTCGATAAATAGTAGCCAATCCCAAATACAACAAACACACTCATAATGCTGATGGTCGCACTAGGTGCAATATTCAGTGCAGACTGAACACCTTCCAGTGCTGTTTGACTCATGATCTTATCTAAAAATGGCAAATTCATTAATACGACCATGATGGAACCAAAAATTGTTAATGGGAACGCAAGCATAAAGGCATCCCTTAATACCCCTAGATAGCGATTGTTGTTCAATCTCCCAGCAATCGGAACCAAAATCGCACTTATTTTATCAAACATTGGTTTCCCCCCTTGTTTACACCCTTTATTGTTTCAGTGATTGCAATATCGGTAAGAGCTCTCCCACAAGCTCTTTTATTGTCATCGTTGACATGAAATGATCTTCGGCATGCATGAGCAGCAAGGAGAATGAAATCGTTTCTCCGCTTGCCTCTTGCTGTACCATTTGAAAATGGATATCATGTGCATTCCGCAAATCATCTTCCGCTTCTTTGAGAAGGTCAGATGCTACTGTTTCATGACCTTCTCTAAATTGTTTAAGAGATTGAAGCAATTTGCTTCGTGCATTTCCGCTGTGTAAGATCAATTGAAAACTGATTTGTTCTTCCGTGAGTCCTTCGAGCGTTTTCTTTTCCATCCTTTAAGATTCCCCCATCAATGAAACCGCTTGTTCATACGCTTTTTGTCCATCTGCTAGCCCATACGCCTGCATATCGATGACCTCTACTTCAATCCCATATTTTTGAGCTTCTTTTTGAAGATCCCCTTTTAAAAAGCTCATTTGCGGTCCAATTAATACAACATCGGCATGTGCCATTTCTTTTTTCGCTTGGTCTTGTCCGACTGCCCAAATCTCTGCTTCTTCCCCTATAGACTCAGCATGTGCCTTCATCTTTGTGACTAGTAAACTCGTAGACATACCTGAACTGCATGCTAATAAAATACGTTTCATTTCTCTCACCCCATTGTTGTAATAAAAGCGCTTCCAGTTAATATTATATATTTTTATTTTTAAATGTCTAGACATTTAATTTTATATGTATGTATTTTATTTTAAAAATGACCGTATCAATACTCACATCAAGCTTTCAGAACAAAAGAGATCTCATCCAGATATGAACGAGACCCCTTTTCTTTTAAAAAATACTCTCCGAATGAACCATAAAGTAGCTTCTTCTTCAGAAGACAGTCTTTGAGAACTTTGTTAAAATAAGTGCTAATGACTTAGCTCATTCAAAAACCCATAAATCATGAGAAGTAACTGCCCCGAGATGGAAACAGATGCTATTCCCACTCAATTTGATGGATAGGTAAACGTCTTTTGCTGCTACTTTTCGAATCTATTCATATCTTTGCAATCAAAATTTGTGTAAAGCCTGTAAAAGAAACGAGCATATTTGAATAGGGCGTATAAACGGATAAAAGCGTGTGAATGTTTATACACACGCTTTTCACTAGTCTTCACATGCACATACTAGATCATAATTTGGTGTTGTGTTATCCTCTGAGCCCAGCCCGTGATCATCACGATTATCCTTTTCCTGCTTGGAATCCAGGGTACTTGGTCATACCGCCGTCTACATATAACGTCAACCCTGTCACATAGCTCGCCTCTTTTGATGCAAGCCAGACAGCACATGCTGCCACTTCTTCCGGTTTTCCGATATAACCAATCGGTATCAGCTCAATGACTCCCTTTTTCAATGCTGGATCATCAAATTTTTCGGCATTGATCGGGGTATCAATTGCGCCTGGTGCAATGCTGTTTACACGAATTTTTTTAGGCGCATATTCTAGTGCCAGCGTTTCCGTCAAAAGCTTGGCGCCTCCTTTACTTGCTGCATAATGGACAAAATGAGGCCACGGAATTTGCTGATGGACCGACGACATATTAATAATCGACCCCTCGATCCCGTGTTCTGTCATATACTTTAATGCATCACGGCATCCTAAAAACATACCTGTTAAATTGGTGGACATCACTTTGTTCCAGTTATCTAGCGTCATTTCAGTTGAAGGAACTTCATTTTCAATTCCTGCATTATTGATCATGACATCAAGACTGCCATATGTATTGACAGCTTGATCAATCATCGCCTTCATATCCTCTTCTTTTGATACATCCCCTTGAATTTTGACAGCCTGTCCGCCACTTTTTTGAATCTCAGCAATCGTGTCGTCCGGGTTTTCTTTATCTGAGAAATAATTGATCACTACATTGGCTTTTTCTTGTCCAAACCGGCGCGCCATCGCCTGACCTATCCCTGTACCTGCTCCTGTGATGAGAACTGTTTTCCCTTCCAAATCTGGATACATTCGCTTAAACCTCCTATTTTGTAAAACCTAGCAGCACACCGCCTGCGATAATCATCAAGCAGCCTGCAATGACAAAGCTTGTTTTAGATGCTTTCTCTTTTAATAAATAAATACCGCCTAAAGTCGAGATGACAATTCCTGTTTGAGACATGGAAAAACTTACTGCTACGCCAATGAGTGGAATCGCCAAAAGAAGTCCTAGATTTCCTGTCGACCACACAAGACCAGCAATGATATTTCTGAACGTATATTTGCTAAACGGGTCTTGCTTTAGACTAATCGCTAACGATGAAAGCAGCATGCCGACAGATTGCGGAACGAGCGCAGACCAGCCATCTATATGAAACCATCTTAAAATGACGACATATCCGACGTAGCCTACGGTTGAGATGAGCAAAATGATGATTCCCTTTTTAAAATTGCCGCCTTCGTTCCCGCCACTCTTTCTTTGACCGAGGGATGTCATGACAACGCCAGCAATAATAAATAAAATGGCACAAGAACCAATAAGTATGACCGTCATGGTCTGCCATTCTTTGAAAACGATGACACCAAATAATGTCGTGCTCACAAGCTGCATACCCGTTGATAAAGGAACAGCCTTTGACACCCCTAGAAAGGCGACACTTGATAGCTGATTCATTTGCCCAATACTCCAAAAGATCCCAGAGATAACGGAAACCGCAAAAATAAGCGGTGTCAGTTCCGGCATTTTGATCAAATAGGCGCCGATTGAAAACAAAAAAGCGCCGAGGGTAATGCCGAGTGTTTGCTGATAGGCGTTCCCGCCAAGTTTGACACTGATGAGAACAATACTTCCCCAAAATATCGCTGGGAGAAGTGCATATAAAATGCCCACTTCTATCCCTACTTTCTGTTCTTTTTTACTTAGCATCCCTCTTTTTCGGATTTTTAGCCGAATAGATGTAAACACAAAAAAGACCTTACCAAAGGTAAGGTCACAGCGTGTAGACAAACCCTCGCATTCGGTGTCAGTCCTGCGTGCTGGTGCTCACGAATGTCAAATTCGCTCCGCTCCAGTACTCGGCCTTCCTAGCCTGCAAAGGTTTTCTATCACGCTAAAAAGAAGTCAAAGGGCTAAAATCAAGTTCATTTTAGCCCTTTGTCAACAATCTAAGACCTTACCAAGGTAAGGTCTTTTGAGGTTTTATACTTATTTCATCCATTCAGTATGGAAGACGCCTTCTTTATCTGTGCGCTCATACGTATGTGCGCCGAAGTAGTCACGCTGTGCTTGAATTAAGTTAGCTGGAAGGACAGCTGTACGATAGCTATCAAAGTAAGCTAGTGCACTTGAGAATGAAGGAACAGGAACACCTTGTTCTACTGCAAGTGAAATCACTTTACGAAGTGATGATTGATAGCTTTCTACGATATCCTTGAAGTAAGGATCAAGCAATAGGTTTTTCAATTCAGGGTTACGGTCATATGCTTCTTTGATTTGCTGCAGGAAGGCTGCACGAATGATACATCCACCACGGAAGATCATCGCAATTTCACCGTATTTCAAATCCCAGTTATACTCATCAGACGCTGCTTTCATTTGCGCAAAACCTTGTGCATATGAGCAGATTTTACTCATGAAGAGAGCTTTTCTAACAGCTTCGATTAATGCTTGTTTATCTTCAGCTGATTGAGTTGGCTCAGGCCCTTGAATTAATTGACTTGCTTCCACACGCTCATCTTTCATCGCAGAAATAAAACGAGCGAAAACAGACTCCGTAATGATTGGAAGCGGGACACCTAAATCAAGTGAGCTTTGGCTTGTCCATTTTCCAGTTCCTTTTTGGCCAGCTTTATCTAAGATGACATCTACTAGCGGCTGGTTCGTTTCTTCGTCCACTTTTGTGAAAATGTCAGCTGTGATTTCGATTAAGTAGCTGTCAAGTTCTCCTTTATTCCACTCTGAGAATACTTCATGAAGCTCCCCTGCTGATAAACCAGCGACATGCTTCAAGATAAAGTATGATTCAGAGATCAATTGCATGTCTCCGTACTCGATACCGTTATGAACCATTTTGACATAATGTCCTGCTCCATCTGGACCGATATACGTTGTACAAGGCTCACCATCTACTTTCGCAGAGATGGCTTCTAAAATTGGTTTCACTAGCTCGTGCGCTTCTTTTTGACCGCCAGGCATGATAGAAGGACCTTTAAGTGCGCCTTCTTCACCGCCAGAAACACCTGTACCAATGAAGTGAATACCACTTTCCGCAAGCTCTTGGTTACGTCTTTGTGTATCCTTGTAATATGTATTTCCACCATCAATTAAAATGTCACCTTTCTCTAGGTGAGGAAGTAATGATTGAATGGTTGCATCTGTTGCTGCGCCTGCTTTTACCATTAAAAGAATTTTACGCGGCGTTTCAAGCGATTGAACAAATTCTTCAATGCTGTATGTGCCTACAACGTTTTTCCCTTGTGATTCTTGAAGAAACTCTTCTGTTTTGCTGCTAGATCTGTTATAAACGGACACGGAGAAACCGCGGCTTTCAATATTTAGGGCAAGGTTTTTCCCCATAACGGCTAGTCCAACGACACCGATTTGTTGTTTTGACATAATTCTGACGTCCCTTCTAACACACTATATTGATTACTGCTGAAATGATGTACCCTTTGAAATTACCACAACATCACCTCTTTTATCAAGTTTTCAGGCTAGTCATTTCCTCTTTCGTCCTGAAAAAAGTCTTTATTAAAACTTGTACCACTTGTTTTGCTCTCTTTTTCCTTAATGGTCACTCCTCTTTGAATGAGTGGTTTACCGTATTTTTCTTTCAGTCCGTCTAAAAGAGATTGGAGCGGTTCGTCTTTTGCATCTTCTGTATAAGAGAATAAATCAAGCTGCTTGACGGCTGATTTTCGTTCCACAAGATCGGTCCCCGTCACGCCTAAAAGTCTTACTGGCTGGTCATTCCAATGCTTTAGGAATAGCTGCTTTGCCGCCTCAAATAGATCTTCCTTTCGATCAGTAGGATTCGTGAGTGTGACGCTCCGTGTGATATTTTTCCAGCTTGCATACCGAATCATAATGAGCAGCCGGTTTGCCATCACTTCTTTTCTTCGTAATCTGGCACTCACCGATTGCGACAGTTTCTCTATTAATGAGACGAGTTCATCTGTATCATCAGAATCGTGAGGAAGAGTGGAAGAATTGCCGACAGATTTAAATTCGTATATTCTTTCTGGATCGACAATGCCGTCATGCTCTCCGTTTGCCTTTTGCTTTAACCTCGGTCCATTGATGCCTAATAACTCTTTCAGCGCATATTCATTCGCTTTCGCTAAATCTTCAATTGTATGAATTCCGATGGTTTTCAGCTTATCTGCCGTTTTCTGTCCAACCCCATGCATGTCACCTGCAGGGAGCGGCCAGAGCATTGTCGGGACATCTCGTTTACGCAAAATGGTAATGCCCATTGGCTTTTTCCAATTAGACGCCATCTTCGCTAGAAATTTATTTGGTGCAATGCCAATACTCGAAGGAAGCATGAGCTCTTCTACTAGCCTCGTTTGAATATCATGAGCGGTTTTCACGGCATGCTCAGCATAAGGTGTATCGGTTAAATCAATATAGCCTTCGTCAATTGAAACGGGTTCAACTAAGTCACTATATTCTCTTAATATGGTAAACATTTCTTGTGAGGAGCTGCGGTACCGGTCGAAGTTGGGTGTACGCACAATCAGTCCCGGACATAGCCGCTTCGCTTCCCAGAGTGGCATCGGCGGCTTCACCCCGAGTGCTCTTGCCTCGTAGCTGCAGGTCACAACAATCCCTTTGCGCTCTTTTGCATTTCCGCTAATGGCTAAAGGTTTCCCTCTCAAAGAAGGATCATACGCCATTTCTACCGATGCATAAAAACTATTCATATCAATATGAAAAATGATTCGCCCCTTCTTTTGAGAATCAGCCATTTGCTTGCCTCCTTAGGTGATCTACTTTCCTTCACTTCACCGTAATTTCACCTGTTTGTTCCATTAGACATTTCATATGGTGTATAGTACACTGTGAGTAATGAAATGGATGTGATAATCATGATTATTGATACATTCAATGAAGTCTTTTTCCTTGTTGAATTCTTTACGATTATTCTTCCAGCGCTGACCGCCATCGGTATTGCCTTCTTATTAAAAGACTGCCGAATGAACGAGCACCTCGGAGGACATCGTTTAGAAGAGTTGGATGCATCTTGTTTGAATCGAACAGACTTTCTGTTTATCATATATGATCGCATTACAACTTGGATTAGTAAAGTCATTCGAATGAAAAGATCATCAAATGATGATGAAGACCATTCGCTTCCTCTCTCTTATTAGATTTTATTATTGAGGAGGAAATGAATTGAAACGTTTATTGACTATTTGTACGACTTTATTTTTTATGATGGTAGCGTCACCTGCATTTGCTGCAAGTGCGCAAACAAATACAAGCTCTGATGGGTTTTTCCATCATTATTTTGTTCAGCCTTTTTCTGAGTTGATTATCTGGCTTGCGAACTTTTTCCATGATGACTACGGTTTATCTATTATGTTCGTAACATTGATTGTCCGACTGCTTATTTTCCCGCTTTTTGCAAACCAATTTAAAAAGCAGAGAGTGATGCAAGAGAAAATGGCACTCGTTAAGCCTCAGATTGACCAAATACAAAGCAAATTGAAAAAAACAAAAGAACCTGAAAAACAAAAAGAACTGCAAATGGAAATGATGAAAGTATATAAAGACAACAATGTGAACCCGCTGGCAATGGGCTGTCTGCCGATGCTGATTCAAATCCCAATTGTTCTTGGCTTTTACTCGGCAATCCGCTCAACACCTGAGATTGCGACGCATTCGTTCTTATGGTTTAACTTAGGACAAACTGATCTTTTAGTGGCGATCTTTGCAGGGGCCATGTATTTCTTGCAATTTTACGTCACACAAAAATTCGCAAAGCAATCAGGCACCCAAACAGAAGCCGCACTGAAACAAGCAAAAATCATGGGCATGATTTTCCCAGTCATGATGCTGTTTCTATCAATTAATGCTCCCGCTGCTCTTCCTTTATATTGGATGACAAGTGGACTTTTACTCACCATTCAAACGATTATTTTAAATGTGATGTACCAAAAATCAAAAACAAAAGCTGCGGCAAATGATTCAATTAACCCAGCAGCTGAATAAATGATAGCCCCCTTACCCGAACATGATAAGGGGGCTTTATTTGTCTTCTGTAGAGCGCATCAAATAAAAGATGCGTGAGCTCCGGCACGCAAAATGACCCCTTATCCATGGATAAGGGGCCTTTGTTTATGCTAATTCCTCTTTCAATCGCTCAGGCAATTGATCAAGATCCTCAATTTTCCCTAGAAACTTATTAGGGTCCACTTGTAAAATCATCTTGTTCTCTCTCTCAACGACGCCGAAGAAATATTCAGATGCTTTTGTGTTCATATGAAATGGCTTGATCTCACTTAGCTCGATATCAATGATATCTTTTGCATCAGAAACAAGGCAGCCAATCATTTGATCGTTTAATTCAAATAGTAGAACCTTAGACTGTTCGGTTACATCCAGAGGTTTTCCGTGCAGCATGACACCTGTGTCACTGACTGGAATGACCTCTCCTCTTAACGACATGAGTCCTTTAATCTCTTTTGGAAGGTTCGATACTTCTTGTAAATAAGGGACCTTCTCAATTGAGCGTATATGTTCTACGCTGATACCAAAATCCTCTTGTCCCACCTGGAAAATAATGATCTTTTGCGTGCTCACAGAGTCTCCTGCCTTTACGATGGATTTGTCGTTTCTTCGATAATGGCGAGAACCATTTCAGCTGTCTTGACTAATTCTTCAATCGGCATTTTCTCATTTTTCGTATGAATATCTTCATATCCAACAGCTAGGTTGACGGTCGGGATGCCGTTTCCAGCAATGACGTTTGCATCACTGCCTCCCCCGCTTGTCTGTAGTTCTGAAGGACGGCCAATTTTCGCAGCCGCTTTTTTCGCCACTTCAACGACTTGATCGCCGTGTGAGAATTTAAAGCCTGGATACATGATGTCAATTTGTACATCGGCACTTCCACCCATTTCTTTAGCGGTTTTTTCAAAGGCTTCTTTCATTTTCGCTACTTGCGCTTCCATTTTTGCCGGTTCTAAAGAACGTGCCTCTGCCAAAATATCCACTTGATCACAGACAATATTCGTTTGTGTTCCGCCTTCAAAGCGGCCGATATTCGCCGTTGTTTCTTCATCAATACGGCCAAGCGGCATGCTCGCGATCGCTTTTGATGCAATCGTAATCGCAGAGACGCCTTTTTCAGGTGCCACACCTGCGTGAGCTGTTTTTCCGTAAATGGTTGCACGTACTTTCGCCTGTGTTGGCGCAGCCACGATAATGGTACCGACCTTGCCATCTGAATCAAGGGCATAACCATATTTTGCTGTCATCAGTTTCGGATCTAACGCTTTTGCTCCTACAAGTCCTGATTCTTCACCAGCTGTAATGACAAATTCAATCTTGCCATGCGGTACATTTTTCTCTTTTAGGACACGGATCGCTTCAAACATCGCGGCAAGCCCTGTTTTATCGTCAGCACCAAGAATGGTTGTGCCATCTGTCTTGACATAGCCGTCTTCAATGACTGGCTTAACACCATTACCTGGTACAACTGTATCCATATGAGAAGTAAAATAAATCGTATCTGCCTCTTGATTCCCTTCAAGTGTGCAAATAAGATTGCCTGCTCCGTGGCCGGTTGTCTCTTTTGAATCATCTTCAACTACATTAAGCCCTAAACCAGTAAATTTCTCTTTTAGGACTTCAACAATTTTTTCTTCATGTTTCGTTTCTGAATCGATTTGAACAAGTTCTAAAAATTCGTCTAATAAGCGTTTCTCATTGATCATGATGATGTTCCTCCTCTTATAGCGGCATGTTTCCATGCTTTTTTAACGGTCTATCTTCTTCCTTACTGCGAAGCAGGTCAAATGAGCGAATGAGCCGCTCTCTCGTTTCATCTGGCATTAAAATATCGTCGATTAATCCTAATTGTGCTGCCTTCATGACACTAGGTTCATTGTCCACCTCACGCAAGGCAGGATGAACAATTTCGTCTGCAAACGATTTTCCCATGACATCAATTTCTGCCTCTGGCCATGCATACACAAAGTCAGCACCTAAGCCCTTACTATTCATCGCAACGTATGCACCGCCAAATGCCTTTCGCAAAATCACAGTGATCTTTGGAACGGTCGCCTCAGCGTACGCATACAGAAGCTTTGCGCCGTGGCGGATAATGCCTGCATGCTCAGCTTTCTCACCTGGCAAAAAACCAGGAACGTCCACAAGGGTTAAAATGGGAATATGAAATGCATCGCAAAATCGAATAAACCGAGCCGCTTTATCAGCAGCATTGAGGTCAAGGCTTCCTGCCAGCACCTTAGGCTGATTGGCTACAAGACCAATGGAAGACCCTTGTAATCTGGCAAAACCTGTGACGATATTTTTGGAGAAACAACGCTGCGTTTCAAAAAATGAGCCGTGGTCGGTGATCGCTGTCACCACTTGTTTGACATCATAAGTACGTGATGGCTCCTTTGGCAAGATGTTCCCAAGATCGCTCGCATCATGCTTTTGCACCTTACGATGAATGACAGGCCGTCGTTTCGTTGGTATGTACGTTAAAAGCGTTCGAACTGCTTTTAACACGTCTCTCTCATCTTTCCCTGTATAGTGCACATTCCCGCTTGTTTGATGCTGAACCGCTGCACCTCCAAGTCGGTCAGGACAGACCGTCTCTCCTGTTGCTTTTTCTATCACTTTCGGACCAGTTAAAAACATATGAGCTGTTTGCTCCGTCATGAATACAAAATCCGTCAATGCAGGTGAATATACTGCACCTCCCGCACAGGAGCCTAAAATAACGGATATTTGCGGAATTTGACCAGAGTACAGCACATTCCGTTTAAAAATCTGACCGTATCCCTCTAATGATACCACACCCTCTTGAATTCTCGCACCACCTGAGTCTTTTAGACCGATAACAGGCATTTGATTTTTAGCAGCCAAATCCATTAAAGCCGCTATTTTTTTCGCATGCATGTCCCCTAGCGAACCCCCGTACACGGTCGCATCTTGTGCATAAACGCCTACTTGTCTCCCATGAATCAGTCCCGTCCCAGTGACAACGCCATCCCCTAAATGTTCTGAGCGGGAGCCTTTAGCAAATGACTGGATTTCCATAAAGCTGCCTTCATCAAGAAGTTCATGAAGCCGCTGACGAACAGTCAGCTTTCCTTTGTTTCGGTGAGCCGCTGCTCGTTTTTCACCGCCTCCCCTTAAAGCTTTCTCGCGCCATTCAGACAAGTCATTGAACGATTCATGCATCTTCCTGTTTCTCTCCTTTCAAAGGCTCACACAATTCAATTAGCACACCTGACGTTTCTTTTGGTGAAATAAACGCAATGCGCTTTCCGTTCGCACCATTTTGTGCGCCTTTTTGAATGAGCTGTACACCGAGCTCGTCAAGTTGACTGAGATCAGCCTGAATGTCACCTGACTTTAATGCAATATGATGAAGCCCCTCTCCTCTTTTTATTAAAAAGGTATGTAATGTGCTGTGATTTGACATCGGTTCAATCAACTCAATGTGCAGATCACCTAGGGAAGCAAAAGATACCTTGACCCCTTGATTCGGAAGTACTTCTATGTCTGAAAATTCCCAGTTAAACAGCCTAGAGAACGTACGTGCTGTTTTTTGAATAGAAAAAACGGCAATGGCTATATGATCGATTTGATTCATCCGTTCACTTCCTTTGTACATCACTTGTCGCCTGCGTAAAAACGAGCTAGAATAAAGAAAGGTGCGCTCGTCGCAAAAACATTTGATTATAGGGGTGCGATATGTCTCAGAAATTCATGAAATTTATGGTATTGCTCATGATTAGCTTACTGTTAATTTCTTCACTTTTAGCAGGAGCGGCAGCCTTTTTATAAAGTGTTGATAAAAAAGGAGACAAGCAGGTGATTCGTTTTTTAACGAATGGCCTGTTTGTCTTTGGCCAGCTTTTCAAATGCATCGCTTGATGTCGTGATCCATACCTTTGTACCAACTGGAAGCTGATCAAATAGCCGTTCTACATCTTGATTATGAAGACGTACACAGCCTGCCGTAATAAATTTCCCTATCGATGTCTCATCACTTGTTCCATGAATGCCATAGGTTCTCCCGTCGGTTCCTCGCGCATCAAATCCAATCCACCTTCGGCCGAGTGGGTTATTCTTCGCGCCGCCTTCAATATTTTTTCTTCTGTAATAAGGATCTTTCGCTTTGATCATAATCGTAAATTCACCTTCTGGCGTTAAATCAGCTGTTTTGCCAGTAGAAGCCGGGTAGACTTTTTGAATTTTCCCATGATCAATATACGCAAGCTCGTTCGTTTGTTTATTAATAATGACATACGGATCTCCTGGAAGCGGGTTTTGCCCGAGCGGCCAGATGGGTGAAAGGGACATGGTCAGCACAGTATAAAATAAAAGACGCATAGGCTCCTCCTTTTTCATTAGATTGACCAATGAAGGAGGAACTCATGCGTCTTTATTCTTTCATCCCTTTAAAATAACTTTTCAACACCAAATATTGTTCCATTTCCCCGAGGAAATGAAAGAGTGCGGCTCTAGCTTCAAATTCTTCACGTGTTTGCGGAAGCGGCAGTGCATCAAACTCTTCTTTCATATCAATCAGGCGTCTTAAGAACTTATGCGCCGTGTTCCCTGGGTGAATATGTTCTCGTAAATCTCTAATATATTCTGCAATGATTTGCCCATGCTCCGTTGTAACAGATATGGACGTAATTTTCGGAAGCACCCGCTCAATGATTTCAAATTGCTTTTGTCTCATGTTGAAATAATGATAATAGAGATTTTCATGTCTTAAGACATGATTTTCAACATCACGGTATGCAAGAGCTTTCGCTTCTTTAATCAATTGATGCGTCTCTGGAATTTCTTTTCCTGTCCAGTCTTGTTTTCCGGTCATTAAATATTGCTCGATTTCTTCAAAGATTTTCGCAAAATTCGCTTCAATTTGTTCACTGTATTGTTTCAGCTTTTTATCAACGCTAGGCATATACAGGTTCATAATGAGTGCGACCCCTACACCAATGGTGATGAGTAAAAGCTCATTCCAGATGAGATGAAGCGTAATGCCTCCAGACATATACAAATGAAGGATAATCACTGAACTTGTGACAATCCCTTCTTTAATCCGAAGTAAGACCGTTGTTGGAATAAAGACGAGCAGCATCAGTCCAATGACGAAAGGATGATAACCAATTAGATCAAAAAACAAATAAGAAAATAAGATGGCAAGACTGCATGCGGCAAAGCGGGCCCCAGATGCGAGGAGTGACCTTTTTTTCGTCACCTGAATACAAAGGATCGTAATAATGCCGGCAGCTGAATAGTTTTGCAGACCGAGCATTTGTGCAATATAAATGGCTAGAGCTGTTCCTAATGCTGTTTTCAGCGTTCGGTAGCCGATTTTAAACATGATGTGATTCACTCTTTTCTGTCTACTTTTGTGAAATGATGAACTTTTTTTACTTTCCCCATTATAATCAAAAAAAGAAGGAGATGTTAAGTCTCCTCCTCGTTTTTTTCATTATAATATTTTTTGTAAGAAATCTTGAGCACGCTGTGAAGACGGAGATTCAAAGAATTCTACAGGATTTGCATCCTCTACAATTTTCCCATCATCCATAAAGATCACACGGTCTGCTACTTCTTTTGCAAAGCCCATTTCATGTGTGACGATCATCAGCGTCATCCCAGATTGAGCGAGCTCTTTCATGACCTCTAATACTTCCTTTACCATTTCTGGATCAAGAGCAGACGTCGGCTCGTCAAAAAGCATGATGTCTGGTGTCATCGCAAGGGCACGTGCAATGGCGACACGCTGCTTTTGACCACCTGACAGCCGGTTCGGATAATCATCTTTTTTCTCTAAAAGTCCGACCTTTTTTAAAAGATCCTCTGCCTGCTTGATGCTGTCTTCCTTCGATTGGTTCTTCACATTCATTGGCGCATACGTAATATTTTCTAGCACTGTTTTGTGCGGGAATAAGTGAAAATGTTGAAACACCATACCAATATTCTCGCGCACTTTTAGTGCATTTGTTTTTGGATTGGTAATTTCCGTCCCCTGAATCGTAATCACTCCAGAAGTCGGTTTTTCAAGTAAGTTAATACAGCGAAGAAATGTTGATTTTCCTGAACCAGACGGCCCGATGACAGCTACCACTTCGCCTTCTTTAATCGTGGTATCAATCCCTTTCAACACTTCATTTTTACCGAAAGATTTTGTGAGTTTCTCTATTTTAATCATTTGATTTTAACTTCCTTTCCACCGATTTGCCGACGAAGGTAAGAATAAGCACGATGACATAATAGATGAGACCCGCAAAAATAAGCGGTTCAAGATAGTTATAGGTGACGGCACCTGCTTGATAGGCTCGTCTCATGACATCGCCCAGTCCAATGACTGTGACAATCGCTGATTCTTTTGTCAGTGTAATCGTTTCGTTCACTAGTGCTGGGGAAATATTTTTGAATGCTTGCGGAAGCAATAAGTCCTTCATCATTTTAGCATACGGGATACCTAAAGCAACGGCCGCTTCTTTTTGCCCTTTATCAATGGCATTGATTCCCGCACGAATGATCTCAGAAACGTACGCCGCCGAGTTTAGTGAAAAGGCGGCTACAGCTGCCCAGTATTGATCAATTTGAAAGCCGAGCAGCTGCGGAAGACCAAAATAAATAATCAAAAGCTGAAGCACAAGCGGTGTGCCTCGGAAGATTGACGTATAAAAATCGGCAAGCCAGATAAGCGGCTTAAATACACTAATTTTACAGAGCGTTAATAAGATCCCTAAAATAAAACCAAGGAACAGTGATACCACAACAATAGAAAGCGTTACTTTAAGACCTTCTAAAATAAAGGGCATCTGAGGTATTACATCTTTAAAATCCATCATGATATTCTCCTTTTTTCCTACAGATAAAATCAAAGAATAAACAGGAAAAAAGTTCAACACATGTTGAACTTTTCAGCGCTTTCTACTTGATTTTCATGAATGACGCTGATCCTTTTCCTGACTTACTTTTCATCAGCAAACCATTTTTTAATGAGTTTATCAAGTTCGCCATTATCCTTCATTTCTTTTAATGATTTATTGAATTTCGCTGTTAAGTCGCTATTTTTTTTGAATGCAATGGCTGAACCTTCGTTTGAGCTATTCAATCCAAATGCTTGGAAATCTTTTTCCTTTTTCAAGTAGCCAGCTGCTACTTTATCTTCAATAATGGCTGCATCAAAACGGCCTGCTTTAATTTCTTGAATGATATCAGAGATTTTATTACGATCTTCAACCGTTAAGTTATATTTCTTTTGCAATCCGTTTGCTTCATCTTGCTGGATAGAACCTAATTGAACGCCAACCGTTTTGTCTTTTAAATCTTTCTCTGTTTTTATACCGCTAGATTTTTTTGATACAACCAAGTTTTCAGCGTTGTAGTAAACATCTGAGAAATCAACTTGTTTTTTACGCTTTTCAGTAGGCGTCATGCCTGCAAGCACAATATCAGCTTTATTTGTTTTAAGAGCTGACACGAGGCTTGCAAAGTCCATATCTTGAATTTCTAGCTTATAGCCGTTCTTTTTCGCTAGAGCTGTAGCAAGGTCGACATCAAAACCGATAATTTTATCACCGTCTTTTGATTCAAATGGCGGATAATCTGCTGAAGTCGCCATAATGAGTGTTTTGTCGTCTCCTGATGCGTTTGAATTATTAGAAGAAGTTCCGCATGCTGCTAATGCAGCTGCAAGACCAGCTGTCATAAGTAATAATAACCACTTTTTCATATGATAATGCCTCCTAGTATTTAAAATCATGAGTAGATTTGAATATTTATTCACTATAATGTATTTTAAACACTTTCTTTTTGATATGCAATAGTATTTTGCTAAAATTATTTTGATTCGTATGTCATATAAAACAAAAAAACAGACCGATCAAAAGACCGGACTGCCTCTAAATGATTCATTCAAAAGTACATGTTACACTTCTTCGCAATACTCATCGAAAGCGGCTTGAAGTTTTGACACCACTTCCATCGGTTCATGTCCTTCGATTTCGTGACGTTCGACCATTTTCATGATTTTCCCGTCTTTTAATAGAGCAAATGATGGTGAAGATGGCGGGAAGCCTTCAAAGTATTCACGTGCTCTTGCGGTTGCTTCTTTGTCCTGTCCAGCAAACACTGTGAGCAATTGGTCTGGACGCTTATCGTAATGAACAGAATAACCAGCCGCTGGTCTAGCAATACCGCCTGCACAGCCGCACACTGAATTCACCATGACAAGTGTCGTTCCTTTTTTCGTCAGCGCTTCATCGACTTCTTCAGCTGTTGTCAGTTCCGTATAACCTGCCTGTTTAATCTCTTCTCGTGCTTGTTTCACAATATCATTCATAAATAAATTAAAATCAATATTCATAACCGTCCACTCCTTCTACGTACCAAACCATTTTAACTACATCATATCAAGGAAAACGCCGGCGGGCAAATGTCTTGTTTCGCCCCCTTCACTTTTTTCAAACGTCGTTTATGACCTGTGGAATTGGGGAAAAGTGATAGTAAAGTGATGAAAGGGAGAACTGCGTGATGGCACAATTCAAAAAAGCGATACTCATTTATAACGGAAATGCTGGACAAAAAAACATGGAAAAAACACTAGGTCAAACAGTGCCTCTTCTTTCTTTACATATTGATGAACTCATCCTTAAGCCTACAAAACAGCCGAATGATGCCTATCATTTCTGCCGTGAAATGGATGAGTCGATTGAATTGCTGATTATACTAGGCGGAGACGGAACCGTCCATGAATGTATGAATGGAATTGGCGGTTTAGAAAAAAGGCCGACTGTAGCGATCTTACCTGGCGGGACGTGCAATGACTTTTCTAGAACGCTGGGCATCCCTCAGCAGATGCCAAAGGCCGCTCAAATGGTGATAGATGGCACTGAAAAAAAGGTCGATTTAATCAAAGCAGAGGATCGATACCTTTTAAATTTTTGGGGGATTGGTCTCATCGCAGATACCTCAAACAATATTAATGATAAAGAAAAAGCTGTCCTCGGAAAAATCAGCTACTTCACGAGCGCTCTTCGAACCCTTCAGCAGACAGAACCTTTCTACGTACGCATTGAAACTGAAGAGGAAAACTGGGAAGAAGAAGCTGTGATTGTCCTTGTCATGAATGGGCACTTTATCGGTACAAATAAATTAGATCTGCCAAATGCTTCAATTGATGATGGAAAAGCCGAAATTTTAATTTGCAGAAATACGAGTTTCTCTGCTTTAAAAGAGATTTTTTCAATGAACCGCGAAGAGCTAGAGGATTTTAAAGGTGACCTGTCTCTTATACAAGCATCCCGCATTCATATTCATACTAAAGAGGAAATGGATGCAGATACAGATGGTGAAGTATACATGACCGCTCCTTCTTCCCTTGAAGTATTAAAACAGCATTTGACCTTTATTGTTCCAGCAGAATAAAGAAAACGCCTGCATCATTTCGATGCGGGCGTTTTTTTGATATAACGTCTGTATAAATATTCAAGTGCATACCCTAGCAGTGTACCTATCAGAAGGGAAATGCCTAATAAACTATTGGCGACTCCTTTAAATCCTCCTATCATCAACAAGCAATAGGCGATTTGAATGATTGAAACGATCGATATGATGAGCAGTAAGCGTTCAGGATGATTGCGTGATTTGGAAATATACCGAAGAAAAGCGAACGCAATGGCTGTGATAAACATCAGACCGATCGTAAGAAAAGCAAAAAAATCTAGTCCAGACATCTCATCGCTCCTTTCTGATTGATATGGAAATCCCCCTCTCATTGTGAGAAGGGGACATATAAATGAGCTTAATAGACGGACGTCTCTTCGTCAATGCCTTCAAGAATTTGTTTGATTCTTTGCAGGAATCTACCGCATACAAGACCATCGAGTACTCTATGATCTAATGAAAGACAAAGATTCACCATATCTCTTGCGGCAATCATACCATTTACAATCATCGGGCGCTTTACAATAGATTCTACTTGTAAAATGGCTGCTTGCGGATAGTTAATAATCCCCATTGATTGAACCGAACCAAATGAACCTGTGTTGTTCACAGTAAAAGTACCGCCTTCCATGTCACTTTGCTTCAGTTTGCCTTGTCTGACCTTGGAAGCAAGTTCATGAATTTCTTTGGCGATTCCCTTAATCGTTTTCTCATCCGCATCTTTAATCACTGGGACAAAAAGAGCATCATCTGTCGCAACAGCAATGGAGACATTGATCGCTTTCTTTTGAACAATTTTATCACCAGCCCACATGCTGTTCATTTCAGGGAATTCCTTTAAGGCCTGAGCCACTGCTTTGACAAAGAACGCAAAAAACGTCAAATTAAAGCCTTCTTTTGCTTTGAATTGATCTTTTAGCTGATTTCTTCTTGTCACAAGGTTTGTCACATCCACTTCCATCATCGTCCAGGCATGTGGAATTTCATGCTTGCTTCTTAGCATGTTTGCGGCAATCGCCTGTCTAATCGGCGTGACGGGTAGCTCTACATCGCCAGGCATTGAAGAGATGGAAGGAGCCGCTTTTGCTTGTGACGGTTGCGCAGGTTCTGTTTGACCCGTACCTTCACTCACAGGTGCTGCCGTTTCTTTTACGCCTCCACTCTCGATAAGCTTCAGCAAATCTTTTCTTGTGATTCTGCCGCCAGCTCCCGTTCCTTGAACAGCCGTTAAATCAATTCCGTGCTCATCTGCTAAACGCAGGACTGCCGGAGAGTATCGTTTCTTTTGACTCTGATCCGGGTTTGTTTCGTCAGCTTTTGGTGCTTCACTTTGCAGAGGTGCCTCTTCTTCTTTCGCACTCTGCTGCGCACTGCCTTCTACTTCAATTTCACAAAACACTTCTCCTACTTGAAGTGTATCACCTTCTGCAGCCGCTAGTTTAGTGATTGTTCCTGTAAAGGATGATGGAACCTCTGCATTTACTTTATCTGTCATGACTTCCGCAATCGGATCGTATTTATTCACATGATCGCCAGGTGAAACGAGCCATTTGCTAATGGTTCCTTCTGTTACACTTTCACCAAGCTGAGGCATTTTCATTTGTTCAGTTGCCACTTTGAAACCCTCCTCTTTCTTAAAACGCCGCTAGTTCTCTCATTTCAGCTTCTACCTTATCCGGATTAACCATGAAGAATTTCTCCATTGTCGGTGCATAAGGCATTGCAGGGATATCAGGTCCTGCTAGACGTCTAATTGGCGCATCTAAATCAAACAAGCAGTGCTCTGAAATGATGGCCGCCACTTCACTCATGATGCTTCCTTCTTTTGTGTCTTCTGTTAACAAGAGTACTTTCCCTGTTTTTGATGCCGCTTCAATAATCGCTTCTTGATCCAGCGGGTACACTGTACGTAAATCGAGAATATGAGCAGAAATTCCGTCCTTCGCAAGGCGCTCTGCTGCTTGGAGGGCAAAATGAACACAAAGGCCATATGTAATGACCGTAATGTCATCGCCTTCTCGTTTCACATCCGCTTTTCCAATAGGGAGCGTATAATCCTCTTCAGGCACTTCTCCTTTAATGAGACGGTATGCACGTTTGTGTTCAAAGAACAATACAGGATCTGGATCACGCACTGCGGCTTTTAACAACCCTTTGACATCATAGGGTGTAGAAGGCATCACAATCTTTAAGCCTGGCTGATTGGCAAAAATGGCTTCGACCGATTGCGAATGATAAAGCGCCCCGTGTACGCCGCCCCCGTAAGGAGCACGAATGACCATTGGGCAGCTCCAATCATTATTGGAACGATATCTAATTTTTGCAGCCTCTGAAATAATTTGGTTGATGGCTGGCATAATAAAATCCGCAAATTGCATCTCCGCGATCGGACGCATTCCATACATAGCAGCCCCAATACCTACACCTGCAATCGCTGATTCGGCAAGAGGTGTATCCATGACGCGCGCTTCTCCAAATTGCTCGTAAAGACCCGCTGTTGCTTTAAATACGCCGCCTTTTTTCCCGACATCCTCTCCGAGCACAAACACTTTCGGATCTCGCTCCATTTCTTCTTTCATCGCTAATGTGATAGCGTCTATATATGACATAACAGGCATTTTTCTTCCCCCTTACTCCGCATACACGTAACGAAGTGCGCTTTCTGCATCGGCATAAGCTGCGTTTTCCGCTTCATCAGTGGCTTCGTTTACGATTTGCATGATTTCTTTTGTCATCTCTTCTTTCATTTCAGAAGTCATGACATTTCCTTCGATTAAGTACGTTTCATATTGAATGAGCGGATCTTTCTTTCTTGCTTCGAGCACTTCTTCCTTTTCTCGATAGCTAGAATCATCGTCATCGCTGGAATGCGCAGTTAACCGGTAAGAAATGGTTTCGATCAATGTTGGGCCTTCGCCTCTTGCCGCACGGTCTCTCGCTTCTTTGACCGCTGCATACACTTCAAGCGGATCATTTCCATCAACCGTCACTCCAGGCATTCCGTACCCTATTGCACGATCTGAAATACGCTCACATGCCACTTGTTTGTCATACGGGACAGAAATCGCATACTTATTGTTTTCACACATGAAAATAACAGGCAGCTTATGCACCGCAGCAAAGTTGGCGCCTTCGTGGAAGTCCCCTTGGTTTGAAGAGCCTTCACCGAACGTGACAAAGCTAACAAAATTCTTTTGCTCTAGACGCCCAGCAAGTGCGATTCCAACCGCATGAGGAACCTGTGTTGTCACAGGTGATGATCCAGTCACAATTCGGTTTGATCTTTGCCCAAAATGACCTGGCATCTGTCTCCCGCCTGAGCTTGGATCGTCTTTTTTCGCAAAACCAGACATCATTAAATCTTTCGCCGTCATCCCGAATGCAAGGACAACCCCCATATCACGGTAATAAGGTAAAACGTAATCCTCTTCCCTATTGAGGGCAAAAGCGGCACCGACTTGCTGCGCTTCCTGTCCTTGACAAGAGATGACGAATGGAATTTTTCCAGAACGGTTTAAAAGCCACATCCGTTCATCAATTTTTCTTGCTAAAAGCATGGTTCTATATATGTCAATCGCTTGTTCATCTGATAATCCTAATTCCTGATGACGCATGTTACTCATCATGTTTCCCTCCTTGATTAAAAATGGATCGCCTTTCCGTCAACAGCCAGTGCTGCCTCGCCAATTGCTTCTGACAAGGTTGGGTGCGGGTGGATCGTCTGTCCCACTTCCCACGGAGTTGCATCTAGTACTTTGGCTAATCCAGCTTCAGATATCATATCTGTTACATGAGGACCAATCATATGAATCCCTAAGATATCATCTGTCTTTTGGTCAGCAATGATTTTGACAAATCCATCAGACTCTCCAAATACAAGCGCTTTTCCGATGGCCATGAAGGGAAACTTCCCAATCTTGACTTCGTAGCCTTGCTCTTTTGCCGCCTGTTCAGTCAGTCCAACACTAGCGGTTTCTGGGTGAGAGTACACACATTTAGACACGAGCGTTTCATCAAGTGGCTTTGGATCTTGACCAGCCATATGTTCCACTGCAATCATGCCTTCATGTGATGCGACATGTGCCAGCTGAAGACCGCCAATGACATCACCTATTGCGTAAATATGCGACTCTTTCGTTTGATAATGCTCATTCACGACAATGCCTTGCTTTTCTGTCTGGATGTCCGTGTTTTCAAGTCCTATGCCTTCCACGTTTGGCACTCGGCCAACTGAGAGAAGCAGTTTCTCTGCTTCAAACGACTGAATGTCTCCACCTTGTTCCACTTGGATCTTGACGAGATTCTCGTGCTTTTCGGCAGTATCTGGCAGAACCTTCGCATTTGTCACTAAGGTGATGCCCTTTTTCGTTAAAAGCTTTTCCATTTCTTTAGAAATATCTTGATCCTCTGTTGGTAAAATGCGATCTGCAAATTCGATCACTGTGACTTTAACGCCAAAATCGTTAAGCATGGAAGCCCATTCGATCCCAATCACGCCTCCGCCGACAATCAGCATGGACTGAGGAAGTTCTTGCAGTTCAAGTGCTTCGTCTGATGTAAGGATGTGTGTTCCATCCGCTTCAAGTCCGGGCAGGACGCGCGGTCTTGACCCAGTCGCAATGATGACCTGCTTTGGAATCAGCATTTCATTTTCATCACCATTCGCCATTTCTACCGAGATGGTGCCTGGCATTGGCGAAAAGATCGAAGGGCCTAGGATACGGCCTATTCCTTCGTATACATCAATTTTCCCTTGTTTCATTAAGTGTTTGACGCCGCCTGCTAATTTGTCGACAATCTCTGTTTTTCTTTTTTGTACGTTGGCAAATTGTAAGGCAATTCCGCTTGCTTCAACGCCAAAATCAGCGGCACGTTTGACCGTTTGATAGACTTCTGCACTTCTAAGAAGCGCTTTAGATGGGATACAGCCTTTATGAAGACATGTTCCACCGAGCTTTGATTTTTCTACGACTGCTGTTTTCAATCCAAGTTGAGAGGCACGAATGGCCGCTACATAGCCGCCTGTGCCTCCACCAAGAATGACGAGGTCATATTCAGTTGCCATGACTTGTCACTCCTTTCTCCGCCTTTTGATCATTTGGGTATTCTTTTGGTGATTCTTCTTCTTTTAAAATGCGAAGCGCCCCTTCTGCTAAGGATTGCAATTCATTTTCACCTGGGTACACAACAACATCTGAAATCCAGTCAATGTATCCTCTAATGCTTGACGTAATTTGTTTGCTGTACGCAAGGCCACCTGTTAACACAATGACGTCAACAGCTCCTTTTAAAACCGCACTAGCCGCACCGATTTCTTTGGCAATTTGATAGCACATCGCTTCATAAATAAGCGCCGCACGCTCATCGCCTGCTTCAATCATGCGCTCTACTTTTACTGCATCTGTCGTACCAAGATAGCCCGCAAGTCCGCCTTCGCCAATAATACGTTTGAGCATTTCCTCTTGCGAATATTCACCAGAAAAGCATAAATTAACAAGGTCACCTGTTGGAAGAGTACCTGCCCGCTCTGGGCTGAAAGGACCCTCGCCATGAAGACCGTTATTCACATCAATGACTTTTCCTTTTTGATGTACACCAATCGTAATTCCGCCGCCCATATGGGTAATGATCATGTTCAAATCTTCGTAACGCTTTCCAAACGAAGCAGCCGTTTTTCTTGCGACTGCTTTTTGATTTAAGGCATGAAAAATGCTTTTCCGCTCAATTGTTGGCAGTCCTGAAATACGAGCAATCGGCTGTAGTTCATCTACGACTACGGGATCAACAATAAAAGCTGGGATGTTAAGGCCAAGTGCAATTTCTCGGGCAATAATTCCGCCTAGATTAGAGGCGTGCTGGCCAGCATACCCTTCTTTTAGATCTTCAACCATTTGCTCATTTACTTCATATGTGCCACCTTCAATCGGACGAAGAAGACCACCGCGTGCGCAAACTGCATCAAACTTTGAGATGTTCATCCCCTGTTCATGCAGTGTTTTCAAAATGGTTTCTTTACGGAATGAAAATTGATCAATGATATGAGGAAACTGCTTGATTTCCTCATCTGTATGTCTTAATGTCGTTTCAAAAATAGATCGTTCATTATGAAACACACCGATTTTTGTTGAAGTAGAGCCAGGATTAATAGTGAGAATACGCCATTCTTTTGTCAGCAAAAACAAAACCTCCGTTTCAACTCATTCATCCATTTAGCGACGACTTAAAATATGTTGACCATTTTGCAGGAATTGGCTTCTTGATTTGCGCATTCTTTCAATTCGCTCTTCAGCCAATCGGTCTGCCGCTTTATAAGTGGGAATGGCATCACGGTTAGAGATTTCAATCACTCGCTCAATGTTTTGGTAAATGCCTTCTACTTTTTTCATTGCACGATCTGCATTATAGCCATAAAGCTCATCTGCAACGTTAATCACACCGCCTGCATTGATCACATAATCCGGTGCGTACACAATGCCCATTTCATGAATAAGATCTCCATGATGTGTTTCTCTCAGCTGGTTATTCGCTGCACCTGCGATGACTTTTGCCTTTAATTTAGGAATTGTCACATCGTTAATGGTTGCACCGAGTGCACATGGTGCGTAAATATCACATTCTTGATCATAAATATCATCAGGGTCTACCGCTTTTGCACCGAAGTCTTCTACAGCTCGCTGAACTGAGTCTTTGTTGATATCAGTGACGATGAGCTGTGCGCCTTCTTCATGCAGGTGTTTACATAGGTTGTAAGCCACGTTTCCAACACCTTGAACGGCAATTGTTTTTCCTTCTAATGAATCTGTACCGAATGCTGCTTTTGCAGCTGCTTTCATCCCTTTATATACACCGTAAGCAGTCACTGGAGATGGATTTCCTGAAGAACCAAATGCAGGAGAGATGCCTGTGACAAAGTCTGTTTCTTCATGGATAAGATCCATATCTTCTACCGTTGTACCGACATCTTCAGCGGTGATATAACGGCCATTTAATCCTTGAATGTAACGGCCAAAAGCACGGAACATTTCTTCATTTTTTTCTTTTCTCGGATCACCAATGATGACCGTTTTACCGCCGCCAAGGTTAAGCCCTGCCGCCGCATTTTTATAAGTCATACCTCTTGCAAGACGCAAGGCATCTTCGATAGCTGCTTCTTCATTTTCATATGTCCACATTCTTGTTCCGCCGAGTGCCGGCCCAAGTGTTGTATCATGAATGGCAATGATGGCTTTTAAACCAGACTGTTCATCCTGACAAAATACAAGCTGTTCATAATCGTATCGTTCCATATATTTAAAAAGTTCCATTTTCTATTCCTCCTAATACTTTCGCTTAATTAGATGTACAGATGGCAAGTGCAATTGAATAGAGCTTGCTTTCAGCTGAATCAGACCGGCTTGTTAAAGCAATCGGTGCTTTCGCTCCTGCCACCACAGCTCCCACTTTTGCATGAGCAAAGTAGATGAGAGATTTATAAAGAATGTTGCCTGCTTCAATGGTTGGCACAAGCAAAATATCTGCATGACCAGCCACATCACTCGTAATATTTTTATGAGAAGCTGCCGTTTGAGAAATGGCATTATCTAAAGCAAGCGGCCCATCAATCAGACAGCCAGAAATTTGACCTCTTCGATTCATTTGCGCAAGGCTTGCAGCTGTGAGCGTCGAATCCATCGCTGGGTTTACGACTTCTACCGCTGATAATACCGCCACTTTGGGCATATCATTTCCGACAGCTTGTGCGACTTGAACGGAATTCACCGTAATTTCTTTCAGCATATTTAAATCAGGCGCAATGTTCATCGCAGAGTCCGTCACATAGATAAAACGGTCAAAGCCCGGTACTTCGAAGGCAGCAACATGTGAAAGGACACTCGCTGTCCGAAGCCCATATTCTTTATTTAGGACAGCTTTTAACAGTACGGCTGTCGGGACATGCCCCTTCATGAGAATATCTGCATGATTTTCACTTACTGCCTGAACGGCAATTTTGGCAGATTCTTCGGGTGAATCTGAATGAATAATATCTATCCAGTCTTCATTAATCTCATGCTGTTTGACTAGCTCCTTTAGGTTGCGTTTGTTTCCAACCAGCAGGAAGCGAGCGACTTTTCGTTCGATTGCCATTTTGATGGCATGAAGCACTTCTTCGTCTTCTGCATGAGCCACAGCCGCTGTTTTATTCTGCAGCTGCGAGGCTTTGATAATCAGATCGTCAAGCTTCATACTTGCCCACCTTTCCTTGTGCTCGGTTCCTCTTTTTATATGCAAGTTCCGTGCCAGCTTGAAATGTGTGAAAAATAAGCCTTTTTGCAAAGAAATTATGCAATTTCTTGCAGGTTACGTGCATGTTACTGCATGCTATCTTTTGCAAGCTGATACTTATCCATTTTATAGTAAAGATTTCGAATGCTGATCCCTAACGTTTTCGCTGTTTTTGTGCGATTGAATTGATGTTTTTCAAGGGTTTGTTTGATCAACTGCGCTTCAAATGCTTCTACAGCATCCGAGAGCGTCTCCCCCTCAAATTGACTAACAGCCAGTTCCTGCTGCTCTTTTTCCTCATGCTCGTCTGACTCCATGAAGGCGATATGCGCTTCATCGATCCATTCTTCTTGCGGATTCAAAAAGATCATCGCTCGTCCAAGCACATTTTCAAGCTCTCTCACGTTGCCTGGCCAGCTATATGATCGAAGTCTATTAAGCGCACGATCTGTTAAGCCGCTGACGTTTCGCCCATAGTCTAAATTGATCTTCTGGATGAGGCGTTTACTTAATGATTCAATATCTTCGAGACGCTGTCTGAGCGGTGGGATCGATATCGGGTATCTGTTCATTCGATAATATAAATCCTCTCTGAACTTTCCTTCTGCCATCGCCTTTTCAATATTGACATTTGTCGCTGTGATCACACGCACATCAACCGGTATCGCTTTCGTTCCGCCTACCCGAACAATTTCTTTTTCCTGCATGACACGCAGCAATTTCGCTTGGGTACTTGGCGTCATTTCACCGATTTCATCTAAAAAGATACTGCCGTGATTGGCTTCTTCAAACAGCCCTTTTTTCCCGCCACGCCTTGCACCAGAAAACGCTCCTTCCTCGTAGCCAAACAGTTCTGACTCTAAAAGAGTTTCTGATAAGGCAGCACAGTTGACACGGACAAAGCGGTTGTACTTGCGATCACTTTCATTGTGAATGGCATGCGCAAACAGCTCTTTCCCAGTACCTGATTCTCCGCGGAGTAAAATGGTTGCCGGCGTTTTTGCGCCCAGCTTTGCCTGCTCAAGTGCGACAAGCATTTGTTCACTTTCTCCAATAATGTCTTCAAATGTGTACTTTGCTTCAAGTGTTCGGATGAGCTGTCTTGCTTTATTTAATTCATTCGTCAATGATTGAATTTCGGATACATCGTGAATGACCCCGACACTGCCTTTTAGAATGCCGTCAACAATAACAGGTGCTACATTGACGATGACATCTTTTTTATTTGGACCAACCTTCATTCTGACGCCTCGAACTGGTCTTCTTGTTTCAAGCACCTTTAAGTGCATGCTTTCCCCTTCGGAAATATCAGCTCCTGCTGGTTTACCCACGACCTCTTTATCCGTTAAACCGGTCATTTTCGTATAAGCACGGTTGATCAAAATACCTTTCCCCTGCTCATCGACAACCGATATGGCTTCATCTGATGATTGAATAATGGCCTCAAGCATCGTTCTTACTTCTTTGAGGTTTGTTACTTCTTCCGCAAGCTCCACCGCATCTGTAATGTCTTTAAAGATGGATAAAGCACCTAACATTCTCCCCGCGTCATCAATAATCGGCAGACGGGTGGTCACAATTTGAATTTGCTGATTCAAAAATTGCTTTTGGTTAAATTCCGGCTCCCTTGACCTTAGTATATCGGGAAGTTTCGTGTTCGGAATCACTTCTCGAATGTGACGGCCAATCGCATCCTTTTGCGAACACCCCACCATTTTGGCAGCCGATCGATTAAACAGTACCACTTCTTCATCCATATTAATAAAAATCATGCCATCGTTCGTTGCATTAAAAATGCGGTCATGTTTATAGGTTTGTTCCTTCAATATTTGAATGAGCTGTTGTTTCTCTGCCATTAATTCTGAAATGACGTATGCCATCGAGCTTGGCACAATCACAGCATGCTCTGGTTTTTGTTCAATTAATTCTTTCAGTACAGCAGAACTGCCTGTGGTTTCAATGATGATATCAATGTCATCTTTTATGTATTCTTTCCAATCCGTCGTCGTCTCAATTCCATTCTTTTTCGCTTCATCCATCCCCGGTGCCTCGAGATCAAGGTCGGCGATCGCAATGATTTGAACCGTATTTGTTTTCAGCAATGTTTCAAGCAGTGCTGATCCACCTTGTCCTGCACCGACAATCAAGACTCTCTGCATCCCGTTACCCCTTTATATGAAAAATTTTGCACACCATATTTTTCCGTTGCAAAAAATTGCACAACACCTATATTACCACGTTTTCCTTTCTTGACAAAATATTTTTTGAATTAGACAATGGAAGTAAATGACGTTTAAGGGGACATTTGATGGGGAGAATACTGGCATTAGTGATTATTTTAATACCTGGAGCCTTTGCAGCACTTGGCATTAAGCTGCTGCGTGACACTGTTTTCGGCATCATCATTGCACCATTTCCATATTTATGGCTGCAAGGAATTGCAGGGTTGTTATTTTTAGGGGGAGGTCTTTATGTTGTTGCAGGATTTATTTTATATAGGGACCGTAAACGAAATAAAGTAACAACTCGTTTTAAGCAAAGGTAATCATGAAAAAGACCCGCTGTTGATAGCGGGTCTTTATTTCATTTCTTCTCTTATTTTGACGGCTCGATCAGGAAAATCAGTAAAGATTCCATCAACACCCAATCTCAACATATTTTTTATTTGCTTCTCACTGTTTACAGTAAACGGTCTAATCACTTGTTGGTCCGCATGGAGAGCGGCTACTACTTCTTTTGTCACCCCAGCGCCCTTTATATTCGGATGGTAGCCCTTAGCTGGGATTGTTTTTAAATACATGTCCGGTTGATGAATCACATCCATCGTGAGGACCGCCAGTTCAATGTGAGGCATCAGCTTGTGAAAAAGAGCTAAGCTGCCGTGATGAAATGATGAGACAAGTACTCGATCCTCTATTTGAAAGTGCTCAATTTGCTCTTTTACTTTTTCTTCAATCCCTGGATATCGATAAATAGAGTTTTTTAATTCAATGTTGATCATAAAGGATGATCTCTGCGTCACTAGCTCTAATACTTCTTCTAAAAGAGGAATGGAGACCGCACCCGTTTCATCATAGAAAGAATGACTGGCATCTCCTCTTTTTAACTCTTCATATGTATAGTCTTTCACTAACCCTTTCATATTGGTCGTTCGGTTCAGCTTTTCATCGTGAATGACAGCTAGTCTGCCGTCCTTGGTGAGCTGAACATCAAGCTCAATCCCATCCGCTCCAGAATGGAGTGCGTGCTCAAAGGCAATCATGGTGTTCTCTGGATAGTTTCCTTTAAAGCCTCTATGTGCAAAAATTTTCGTCATATGCCACCTCTAAATATGATGATTACCTATATTATGACGTGTCTTTTTTCGTTTTTCCAGTTTGAGCACATAAAAAAACCTCTTCTAATAAGAGAGAAGAGGTTGACAGGTAAATTCGATCACGTAATCGCTCTGATGGCTTGCTCTGTCGTCTCTGCGTCAAGAGCAAAAAGGGAAGAAACAACTGCGACTGCTGTAACGATTGTTACACCTAACAACAACTTTTTCATAAGATAACCTCCACTTTCTTTTGAAGTATTTGTGCATCGAATTTCTTTTCAAGAAAACGAATGGCATTTTGATAATCATTTCGTTCCTTGAAGTATTTCGATATTTGTTCAGACAAATCCTCAAGCTCCACATATAATCTATTTTTTTCTATGTAGTCTAATTTTTCAGAGAATACGTCTGCTGCTCCACTATTTTCGCACATCAAATCCAAAATTTCAAATTTTACTATATATTCATTATTTTGGATATCACAGCTATATTGAATCCCCTCTTTAATATATTCTTTCGCCTCATGATCTCCTAAATGAACTAAGGCATTTGCGAGAACATATAAAGATTGGATGAAATAATGGCTATTGTCGCGATGAATTTGAATGCTCATCCCTTTTTTGGCGTATTGCGCACTTTTTTCATAATCAGGTTTTGCGTAATAAAGAACCGCTAAATTGTGATAGCACTTCCCAATCAGCACTTCATTGTTAATGCGCTTACTTTTCTCAAGTGCCTCTTGGTACTTTTCCTCAGCTTCATCAAACTGTAGTAAATCAATACAGTTGCTCGCATGTAAAATTAAGCTGTCAATCGCCTGTGCGGTATATTCCTCATGCGCTTTAAACGTATCAATGGCTTTTTTAATATGATTAATGGAAATGAAATTTTGCTTCAGTTCGTAATAAATGGAAGCGACTTTATGATGAAAAGTTCCTACTTCAAGATCTTCATTCACACGTTTTAGCCGCTGCTCAGCAATCTTATAAAAACTAATCGCCTCATCATATTTTTTGACATAGGCAGCATATTGGCCTTTATAAAAGTAAAAATAAAAATTAATAATGTCATCTGCTTTTTCATCCAGCGTTCCGACACTTTTCATAATCTGATTGGCTTTTTCAATATTTCCAAGTAACATTTCATGTCTGCCGTCGACTAGCTGATAATAAAGAAGAACTTCTCGATCCTCATCTGTATTTTTTAGCAAATTCTGAATTTTCTCTTTATAGACAGCAGATTTTTCTAGGTCATTCTGAGAAATGACCCTCGTCCACTTGCTAATTTCGTTCGCAACCTCAGCAGAGTGGATTTTCAGCTTTCCCATAACCTCACCCTCTTCTTTTCATTATTATAGCATAGTAAAAGAATGTGAAAATTATTAAATTCGACAATGGGAATATTCAGTTCAAATGGCACAATCTCTAAGAAGCCAGTGACTTTAAAACGCCAACCAATCAGGTCAATAGAAATAGAACTTTCGATCTCATTTACTTTATTTACTAATTACATAAGACCTTTTCCTCTCATCCTTTTTCTTACGAATGAGCGTTTTCTTCTTCTATAAGCCAATTGATTAGCGTAGCTGATTACCACTATTTTATGTCCTATTCATTTCTTTCATGCTTTATTTTTCATTTTATTCTGAAAATAAAGCGACCCGTTTGTCCAATTTAAACATTAAAGATGATTTTATCAACATAACCATTTTTTAGCAATATTTTACGAAAATAAAAAAACGCCTCATTGAAGAAACGTTTTTTTATGGAAGGTGACTTAGCTTGCTCTATGCTCTAAACGCAGACGATCAGCCACCATGGCAATAAATTCGGAATTGGTCGGTTTGGCTTTTGACATGCTGACTGTGTAGCCAAAGAGTGACGAAATGGAGTCAATATTCCCTCTGCTCCAAGCCACTTCAATGGCATGACGAATCGCTCGTTCTACCCTGCTGGCTGTCGTGTTAAATTTCTTTGCAATGTCTGGGTACAATACTTTTGTAATACTGCCGAGTAGTTCAATATCATTGTACACCATCGAAATGGCTTCTCTTAAGTATAAATAGCCTTTAATATGAGCTGGCACGCCAATCTCATGAATAATCGTCGTAATGCTCGCATCTAAGTTCTTACGTTTCGGTTCAGGTTTGCTGCGAAGGACACTGTTTTGGATAGATGAAGATCGATGGCTGACTTGTGTGCCGTTTCCACTGACTTGACGAATATGACCTACGAGGTTTTCCATATCGAATGGTTTCAAAATGAAATAGGATGCACCCAAATCGACTGCTTTTTTCGTTACGTCTTCTTGTCCGAAAGCCGTCAGCATAATGACACTTGGCTGTTTGGTCATTTCTTTGTTTTCACGGAGGCGTTCCAGTACAGCAAGACCGTCTAAATGAGGCATGATAATATCTAAGAGGAGAACGTCGGGCTCTTTATCTTTAAATAATGTCAGACATTCCTGACCATTATACGCCACGCCAAGTACTTCCATATCTTCCTGTCCCTCAATATACTCTGTCAAAAGGCCAACAAGTTCTCGATTGTCATCAGCTACACACACTTTAATTTTCTCCACGTTCTTTCCTCCCCAATGTCGATTCCTTAGTCTTTTGCATTTCTCTTCTGAGTGTTCAATTCGACAAAACCATGCTATCCCCTTTAAAAAAGTTTAATTTTCCGAATAATAGAGCATTATCTAGCTTTTTCTACGTTTTTCTTAATGAATCGACGATTATTGCAATTTGACAACACACTGTTTTCCATTTTGTCGAAAAATCTCTTTTTCCTTATTTTATAACATGATGGAAGAGAAAGAAAGGGTAGAAAAAAACTGCCGGAAGATTCGCGGCAGTTTTTCATCAGCTTGCTTTTTTGTTTTTTTGATAAAGATCAATTCCTGCTTCTGACAGCATCCATTCAATGTGTACGCCGTATCCGCTTGTCGGGTCATTGACGAACACGTGAGTGACCGCTCCAATGACTTTGCCATTTTGGATGATCGGACTTCCGCTCATTCCTTGAACAATCCCGCCCGTTTTGCTTAATAAGCGTTCATCTGTTACTTTAAGCACCATTCCTTTTGTTGCCGGGAATTTTTGCGGTGTTGTGCTGACGATTTTAATATCAAATTTCTCTACTTTATCATGGTCCACAACCGTTAATATTTCGGCTGGACCTTCTTTTACTTCATTTGATAATGCGACGGGAAGTGGTTTGTCTGCTACATGATTTTCAAGTTTTTCGGTTAACGTACCAAATATACCGAATGGACTGTTACGTGAAATATCACCTATCGTTTTTCTTTCGGAAGAAAACCTGGCCAATTTTTCTCCAGGGTTGCCTCCTGTCCCTTTTTCAATGGATGTGACAGTTGATCTGACAATTTCACCATTGTCGACCACGATTGGTTTTTTTGTATCCATGTCAGAAATCACATGCCCAAGGGCGCCATATTTTTTAGAAGATGGTTCAAAGAAGGTCATCGTCCCGATTCCTGCTGCGGAATCACGAATATAAAGACCGATTCGATAAGTACCTTCACTTGCATCTTTCGCGGGTGTTAATGTCGTTTGAAAGGTTTTATGGTCTCTTTTTATGAGTAAATGAAGGGTTTCCCCCGTTTTTCCGGCTTTCTGAATAAATGGGGTGAGGTCATTCATCTTCTCCATTTTCTGACCATTGATCTCAATGATCATATCCCCTGATTGAATGCCTGCAGCTTCACCTGGTGATTTTTTGCCGTCTGCTGTTGTGATTTGATGAAAACCGACAACGAGAACTCCGACAGAATGGAGTTTGACGCCAATGGATTGTCCTCCAGGAATGACTTTTAATTCGGGAAGAACATCGACTTTTGTTTTCTTAATAGGAAATCCTTTAAAATCATAAACAATTTCGGCTTTTCCCGCCTTTTGTCCCGTTACTTCAAGTTGATTCTTTTTCTCTGAAAGACTAAAGGCTGGTGAAGAAGCATTGGCTGACGCTTCAATGGACGTATCAATCGAATGCTTCTCGTGTTCAAATACTGCGACAGTTGTTGGAATGCTGATATATTCCTTCACTATGCTCATAAACCCTGTACTTATTAAAGAAACAAGGAGAATCACACCAATGGCTTTTCTCATCTTTTCGGGCATTCATTTTTCACTCTCCTCGCTCCTTACCCACACCAGAACATTAATGTTTTGGCTACATCTTTACTTTTGCCTTCTTAGCGAGGATTTATAACCGACACCTTTAGAAAATGATTGGATAAATTGATAAAAGAAAAAGACGATTTCATGCGTATATACGGCGAATATGAGACAATATAAAAAAGGCAGCTGTTGTTTCAGCTACCCTGTCGTTTTGACATCATTTGCTTGGTGCAGTAATTCTTTTGCATGCTGTTTTGTGAGCTCAGTGACTTCTACACCAGCAATCATTCGGCCAATTTCACTCACTTTTTCATCATCACTGAGTGGTTTGACGTTCGTCATTGTTCTACCAGCTTTAGCGCGTTTTGAAATAAAAAGATGTGTATCAGCCATTGCTGCAACTTGCGGCAGATGGGTAATACAGAGTACTTGTGAGCCTGCTGCTACTTTATAAATTTTTTCAGCAATGGCTTGTGCGACTCTGCCGCTAACACCCGTATCCACTTCATCAAATATAATGGACGTCACTTCTTGTTTCGCTGAGAAAATACTTTTCACTGCCAGCATGACACGTGAAATTTCTCCTCCAGATGCTACTTTTGACAAAGATTTCATCGGTTCACCCGGATTTGTAGAAATGACAAATTGCGCTTGATCTATGCCATTTTTCCCAAGCTGTACGGGTTTTCCATCTAAAAGCGGGTAGTCCGTACTGCCAAAAGGTGCATATCGAATCGTAAAAGCGGTATCAAAAGAAGACTTCTCCATATATAAATCCTTCAATTCAGTTTGAATGTGCTTCGCCAGTTTTTTCGCCCATTTTTTACGGAGCTCTGACACGTTAAGCGCTTCAAGCAATGCATCCCGGCTTATCGCATCAAGTTTGTTTTTAAGTGTCTGCAAATGGCTGTCCCGATTTTGGATTTGGTCTATCTCCTCTTCAATCTTAGCCGCATATTCTAAAATTTCCTCAACGGTTGTGCCGTACTTTCGCTTCAGCTGCTTCATCTCATTTAGCCTAGACTCAATAAAATCAAGACGGGCTGGGTCAAATTCTAATTGGTCAAGCATGCTGCGCATTTGAAAAGTAGAATCTTCTAATAAATAATAGGAGTTTGACACTTGCTCAGAGAGCTTTTTCAGATCGTCGTTGATCTCAGAAACTTGCTCAAGCTCGCTTGAAGCCATTCCAACCCAATCAAGTCCTCCCTGCTCATTACGCAGAGCATTATATGCGTTTTGAAGCGAGGAAAAGATTTTTTCAAAATTGCTGATTTGATGACGTTCCTCTTGAAGCTTCTCATCTTCCCCAGGCTCTAATTGTGCCGCTTCAATCTCTTCCAGCTGAAATTGCAATAAGTCTAACCGATGAACCATTTCCTGTTCATTTTCAGACAGCTGTTTGAGTTTTTGCGCCGTCTTCATATATTGATCATACGCTTCTTGATACTGCGAGAGAGCAGGTGCAATTTCTTCTGCTCCAAATTGATCAAGCAAATGCAAATGATTTTCATCCTCCATTAACAGCTGATTATCGTGCTGGCCATGTATATCAAGCAAAAGCCGGCCAACTTCTCTTAAAAGCGAGATGGTGACAAGCTTACCATTAATGCGGCAAATGCTTTTCCCGCTTTGATTGATATCACGGCGAAGAATCATCATTTCATCAGATGCATCAATTCCTTGCTCCTCGCAAAGGGCAAATACAGGATGATCTGCTGGTACAAGAAAAAGACCTTCCAGCTCTGCTTTTTTTTCGCCATAACGGACAAATTCGGATGATCCTCTTCCCCCTACGAGAAGTGAGACAGCGTCAATCATGATTGATTTTCCGGCACCTGTTTCCCCTGTTAGAACTGTGAGTCCTTTTTCAAACGAAACCGTTAACTCCTCAATGATTGCAAAGTTTTTAATGGTTAGTTCTGCTAACACTCATTTGACACCTCTTTTTGTAAACCTGATCTCTTTATAGAAGCTCTAAAATTTTGGACGAAACGGTATCCGTATCGTCTGGCGTGCGGCAAATGATTAAGATGGTATCATCCCCACAAATGGTTCCCATAATTTCTTCCCAATCTAAATTATCCATTAAAGCACCGATGGCTTGAGCGTTCCCAGGCATTGTTTTTAGAACGATTAAATGACTGGCAGCATCCATTTTAATAAATGCGTCCATTAAGGAACGCTTTAATTTCGATAGCGGGTTAAACCGCTGATCTGCAGGAAGGCTGTATTTATATGTTCCGTTATTTGTTGGCACTTTGACTAAATGCAGTTCTTTGATATCTCTTGATACGGTCGCCTGTGTGATGTTATATCCATCCGCTTTCAAAATATCGACTAATTCGTCTTGTGTTTCGATTTCTTGGCTTGCGATAATTTCTCTAATCTTAATATGTCTTTGACCTTTGTTCATTTTGACCCCCCTAGACGTTAGAATCTCAGTTTGTCTTTACGTTCTATGTTATATGATGCACACTTCAAAAAACAAGCATTACGTGAGAAACGGTCAATTCTGATCTTTTGACCATGTAAAAAGGAATAATAGCGAGCGATTATTCCGTTCAGCATGTAGACAAACCCTCGCATTCTTTGTCAGTCCTGCGCTCTGGTGCTCACGAATCCCAAATTCGCTGTGCGCCAGTACTCGTCCTTCCTAGGGCTGCAAAGGTTTTCTATCACGCTGAAAAGAAGACAAAGGGCTAAAATCAAGTTCATTTTAGCCCTTTGTCAACAATCTAAAAGGAATAATAGCGAGCTATTATTCCTTTTGTTTCAATAATTCATGTGTCAGCCGGCTCAGGACTGTTTTTCTTTTCTTTCAATACGGCATGGGCTTCTTTGACGACTTTTTCAAGTTCAGATACTGGAAGTGCCGTATTCTCTTCTTGATCGGGATGCAGGACCAAGTGGAGGAGAAATTCGATATTTCCATCTCCGCCTGTAATCGGTGAAAACGAAACATCCTTTACATCATAGCCTTCTTTTGCAGCAAATTGATTCATTTCTTCTAGCACACCAAGATGTACAGAAGGTTCTCGCACAATGCCTTTTTTTCCAACAAGCTCTCTGCCCGCTTCAAACTGCGGCTTCACTAGCGCAATACAGTCGCCGCCTGGGATAAGAATATGCTTTAGTGCGGGAAGAATGAGTTTGAGCGAGATAAATGATACATCAATAGATGCAACCTCTGGTAATCCTTCGGTGAAATCTGCCGGAACAGAATGGCGGAAGTTGGTGCGTTCCATGACGATCACCCGATCATCCTGTCGTAATTTCCACGCAAGCTGATTGTAACCAACATCCACAGCATAGGATTTGACTGCTCCATTTTGGAGTGCGCAATCTGTAAATCCCCCTGTTGATGAGCCGATATCAATTAAAAGCTTTCCTTCAACGGTTAAATCAAATTCCTGAAGTGCCTTTTCGAGCTTTAGCCCACCTCGGCTGACATATTTCAGCGGATTCCCCTTCACAGTCAGCGGGGTATCACGAGCGATTTTTTCTCCTGGCTTATCCAAACGGTTTTCATTTGAGTAAACGATCCCTGCCATAATGGCGCGTTTTGCTTTCTCTCTCGTTTCCATTAGTCCTTGTTCGACTAATAAAACGTCAAGTCGTTCTTTCTTTGATGTCATGATCCAATTCCTTTTCTTGGTGCTGCGGGAAGCAGGTCACGCAATGTTTCAGCAACCTGTGTTTTCGTCAGTCCAATTTCCTCAAGTAGCGCATCGACACTTCCATGCTCAATAAATTCATCTGGAATGCCCATACGTTCTACTTTGATATGAGATGCTTTCTTATCGTGTATATATTCTAAAACGCTGCTGCCAAATCCACCCTGAAGCACCGCTTCTTCTATTGTTAAAATTGGCAAACCTTCAGACAGTATCTCATTTAACATGCCTTCATCAAGAGGCTTAATGAAACGTGCATTGACAACACGGATTGATTTCCCTTCTTTTTGCAGTTCTTCTGCTGCCTGCAGCGCCATTTTAATGGTTGTACCGAATGTTAAAATGACAGCATCTTTCCCGGGACGAAGAACTTCCCAAGAACCAATTGGGATGGTTTTCAGCTGTTCATCCATTTTGACGCCTAGTCCATTTCCACGCGGGAAGCGCATGGCGATTGGACCATCATCATATTGAATGGCTGTGTTGACCATATGCTGTCCTTCATTTTCATCCTTTGGCATCATGAGAACCATATTCGGCATATGACGCATGAAAGCAATGTCAAACACACCTTGATGTGTTTCTCCATCTGCACCGACAAGACCTGCACGGTCAATTCCAATGAACACATTGAGATTTTGACGGCAAATATCATGCAGCACTTGATCATAGGCTCTTTGAAGGAACGTTGAATAAATCGCTAAAAATGGCTTCATGTCCTGTGTAGCAAGTCCGGCTGCCATTGTTGCAGCGTGCTGCTCTGCAATTCCAACATCAAACATTCGCTCAGGGAATTCTTTTGCAAACCCTTCAAGCTTTGAGCCAACAGGCATTGCAGGTGTAATCGCGACAATCCGCTCATCTTCCCGTGCAAGCTTTCTGACGGTTTCACTGACGAGACCACTCCATGACGGTGCAGCTGCTGTCGGTTTTACAAAGTCACCTGTGTCGATTTTGTAAGGGCCTGTTCCGTGCCATGTGCCGATCTTATCAGATTCGGCCGGCTTATAGCCTTTTCCTTTTTTCGTGATGACATGAAGGAGAACCGGGCCTTTTGTTTTCTTTGCGTATTCAAGATTTTCAAACAAATCTTCATAGGAATGTCCATCTACTGGTCCTAAGTAAGTAAAGCCCATTTCCTCAAAGAACATACCAGAGACAAGCAAATATTTCAGACTGTCCTTGATACGTTCTGCTGTTGCAGCAAGCTTCCCGCCTACTGCTGGGATACGCTTGAATAAGTATTCAAGCTCGTCCTTTACCCATTGGTATTTACCAGCTGTACGTAGTCTGCCAAGCATTGTATGGATCGCACCAACGTTTGGCGCAATACTCATTTCATTGTCGTTTAAGATCACAATCATGTCTTTTTTTTCATCCCCGATATGGTTCAGTGCTTCTAACGCCATACCGCCGGTTAGTGCACCATCGCCGATAATCGGGAGAATGTATTCATCTGTTCCTTTAATGTCACGCGCTGCTGCCATTCCCATTGCACCAGATAATGAGGTTGAACTGTGTCCAGTCTCCCAAACATCATGTTCACTTTCATTTCGTTTGGGGAAACCGCAGAGCCCTTTATATTGACGAAGCGTATCAAACTCGGCGCCTCTTCCAGTTAACAGCTTGTGAACGTAAGACTGATGTCCAACATCCCAAAGAAATTTGTCTTTCGGGCTGTCAAATACTTTGTGAAGTGCAACAGTAAGTTCAACGACACCAAGGTTTGGACCAATGTGCCCACCAGAGTTCGCTAACGACTCAATTAAAAACGTGCGAATGTCCGCACTCAGCTCCTCTAATTCTGCATTTGACATTCCTTTTAGAAACGTTGGATTTTTTATTGATAAAAGATCCAATCAGGATCAACTCGCTTTCAACAAAATTTCTATCTACATATATAATGCCTTATTCCTATGAAAACCAATTCAGGAATAAGAGTTGTCTCATCATGATAAACTGTTTACAGTTTACCACAATTGCTCGAGGACCCTCAAATCTAGGCTGTTTTTAGTGATCTCGTGAGGCAATCAGATCGCATAAATCATGCAGCAAGTTTTGCTCCAACTCAAGATTTGAGACAATTTCTTTCGCACGAGTGATATGTTCATCCAGCTTTTCTTTTGCTCCTGAAAGCGTTAATAAAGAAGGATATGTCGACTTTTCATTTGCTGTATCGGAGCCGATCCGCTTTCCTATTTTCTCTTCGCTGCCTTCAAGATCTAAAATATCATCACGGATTTGAAAAGCAATGCCAATATGATAGCTGAATTCTCTCAGCTTTTCGATCTCATCATCAGATGCACCTGCCAGTATCGCACCAGCAACCACACTAAAGGTGAGTAGCTTTCCTGTTTTGCGGGCATGAATCGATTCTAATTCAGAAAGAGGGATTTGTTTCTGTTCTGCTTCCATATCATCAAATTGTCCGCCAACCATTCCGAGTGCACCTGCTGATGTAACAAGTTCATCGATGATTCGAAGCTTTTGATCAGCAGGTACATCGTCAGATAATTGCGATGTAATCAGACGGAAGCTTTCAGTGAGCAGCGCATCACCTGCAAGAACAGCTGTTGCCTCGCCGTATACTTTATGGTTGGTCGGCTTTCCTCTGCGCAGATCATCATCGTCCATACAAGGAAGATCATCGTGTATCAAGGAATACGTATGAATCATTTCCACTGCACAACCTACTGGTATACCGTCTTCTTCCTTTTTCCCATACGCATTTAAAAGAGCAAGAACAAGGACAGGACGCAGTCTTTTTCCGCCAGCTTTCAGAGAATAAAGCATAGATGATTTCAGCTCTTCTGGAATAGACAATTCCTGCACATATGTAAATAAATAGTCTTCAATTGCATGTTTTCGTGTTGTTAAAAATTCGTTTAAGTTACTTGTCACCAGCATCTGCCTCCTTCACAGAAAAAGGAGCCAGTTCACCGTCCTCTTTTAAAATGAAATCCATTTGCTTTTCAACATGCTGTAATTTTTCATGGCAAAGTTTTGAGAGCGTCATACCCTCTTGGAAATAGTGGATAGCTTGTTCTAGCGGTACATCGCCTTCTTCGAGCTTTCCCACAATCTCTTCAAGTCCTTTCATGGCCTCTTCAAATGTCATTTGTTCTTCTTTTTGTTTATTTGATTCTGTCATGATAATTGCCCTCCTTCTCAATAACCTCACAAATCAGACGTCCATCCTTCATTGTAATCGTCAGTTGATCCTTCGTTTCTACTTGATTCACACTTTTAATGAGCTCATCTTCTTTATAAGCTAAACTATAGCCTCTTTCCATGACTTGAAGCGGGTTTAATGCATTTAGTTTACCAAGAACCGATTGGAACTGCGAATGAATTGTTTTCATTTGCACATTCATGCTCCGAACGAGCTGTTCTGTTTCATTGGCGTGACGTTTTTTCGCCTGAAGCAGCTGCTCTTTTGGATGAAGCGGCTTCAGTCTATATGTTTGGCGGTCAAGTTGACTGCGTTTTTGTTCCATTTGTCTTGTCAGCTGTTTTTGAAAACGATCAAATATCATATCGAATTGCTGCTCTTTTTGCTCTTGTAATCGTTTTGGAAATCGGAAAGCATAAGAGGATTGAAGTGCCACAAGACGGTCTTTTGCTTGTGACGTTCGATTTTTTACTGCTCTTGTTAACCGAATGTCGATTGATTTGATTCGTTCAATTAAATCAGCGGTGCTTGGAACAGCTAGTTCTGCTGCTCCTGTTGGTGTGGGTGCTCTCATGTCTGCAGTGAAATCACTAATGGTAAAGTCTGTTTCGTGCCCAACTGCAGAAATGATTGGAATGTCTGATGCGAAGATCGCTCTTGCGACTGCTTCTTCATTAAAGGCCCAAAGTTCTTCAATCGATCCTCCGCCTCTCCCGACAATCAAGACATCACAAAGTTGTTTTTCATTGGCTTCTTTAATCCGTTCCACAATCGAACGCGGAGCATTTTCTCCTTGGACTAATGCCGGAAGCACAATGATCTTGGCCTGCTGATAGCGCCGATTGATCGTGGTAATGACATCTCGAACAGCTGCTCCTGTTGGGGATGTAATGACACCAACAACCTCTGGATATTCAGGAATTGTTTTTTTATAGCGCTCATCAAATAAGCCTTCACTTGCTAGTTTCTTCTTCAGCTCTTCATAGGCAAGATGAAGAGCACCAACACCATCAGGCTGCATTTCTTTTGCATATAATTGATAGCTTCCGCTCGGTTCGTAGACTTGAATTCCGCCACGTACGAACACTTTCATTCCGCTCTTTGGTGAAAAAGGTAGCTTGGACGCGGAGCGCTGGAACATAACAGCTTGCATACGTGCATTTTCGTCCTTTAAGGTGAAATAAACATGACCTCTTGAATGAATCTTCACATTTGATAACTCACCTTTGATCCAAATATCTTCTAAATGAGGGTCAACATCAAATTTTCTTTTTATGTATTTTGTAAGGGCTGTGACCGTCACAAAGGCTTTTTCACTCATGACGTATTCCTCCTCTTCAAAAACGCACATTCATCCACCGGCAGCACGCAGGTGGATGAATGGATCAAGCTTATGATAATGTACGTTTTGCTGATTTAACCGTATTGTGTGCAAGCATCGTAATTGTCATTGGACCCACTCCGCCAGGGACTGGTGTGATGTAAGAAGCTTTTTCTTTTGCTGCTTCAAAGTCAACGTCCCCTACAAGTTTCCCTGTTTCTAGACGATTGACTCCTACATCAATGACAATAGCGCCTTCTTTAATTTGGTCAGCTTTAATAAAGTTTGCTCGACCGACGGCAACAACTAAAATGTCCGCTTTTAACGTATGTTCTGAAATGTTCGCCGTTCTTGAATGACAGTAGGTGACGGTTGCATTTTCGTTTAATAGCAATTGTCCAACTGGTTTGCCGACGATATTGCTTCGTCCTACAACGACCACTTCTTTGCCAGAGAGATCCACACCTGTTTTGTTCAATAATTCAACAATACCTGCTGGTGTGCAAGGGAGGAATGTGTCTTCCCCAAGTAGCATTTTCCCGATATTCAGCGGATGAAAACCATCTACGTCTTTCTCTGGTGAAATTCGTTCAATGACGGCTTTTTCAGAAATATGTTTTGGCAGTGGAAGCTGAACAAGAATTCCGTGGAATTGATCATTCGCATTGTACTGATCAATCATCTTTAGCAATTCCTCTTCTGTTAAAGAAGCATCTAAATGATCAAGCTGGAAATGCATGCCCATGGCTTCTGCTGCTTTTTTCTTCCCGCGTACGTAAGAAAGTGAAGCCGGATCATCACCGATTAGAATAACGGCAAGACCAGGTGTGACTCCTTTTTGTTTTAGCTCTTCTACTTCTTTTGCTAATTGTTCACGCTTTTCTTTTGCTGTTTCTTTCCCATCGATGATTGTTGCTGTCATGTCGAATCCTCCTATTGCTGCTTTAGGTCGTTTTTAATGTTTGAAAGTACACCATTTACAAATTTCGGCGCCTTATCGTCACCGAACAATTTAGCCAGTTCAATGGCTTCATTCATTGAAACACTCACCGGGATATCTTCTTGATATACCATTTCGTACACAGACAGCCTTAAAATGGCTCTGTCTACGTTCGCAATACGATCAAGTTTCCAATTCACAAGATGCTGTGAAATCATGTCATCGAGCTTGTCCTTTTGTTCGAGCACACCGAAAACCAGTTCCTCGAAAAAAGGATCTGATTCTTGTTCATCCAGCGCATGTGTAATGGCCTCTTTCGGATCAATATTGCTGACATCAATTTGAAATAATGTTTGTAGCGCCTTTTCTCTTGCAGTTCTTCTTTTCATTATTTACTCCTTTAACCACTTTATCCGCTTGTCGTTAAGCCATACAGAGATCATAACATATTTTGACCGTAGTCGCACCAAGATCCATGCGAGCTGTGACGAAAAACGAATCACTCCATGCGTGACGTAATCATCATGCGGAATTTTCCCAAAAATGGGCTTTAAAAAACCAAAGAGGCAATGCCTCCTTGGTTTCACTTCAACCCTTTTTACATTTCTTGATCAACTTCAGCTTCAGCTGTTTTTGTATCAAATTGAATGCCAACGACATGAATGTTGATTTCATTAATCGTTAAGGCCGTCATGTTTAATAGGGTTTGACGGATATTTTCTTGAACAGCAGTGGATACCTTTGGAATGGATAGGCCAAATTCAACCACACAATACACATCAATTGTGATGCCTTCATCAGAGACATCTACTTTCACACCTTTACGGTGATTTTTCTTCCCAAAGCGTTCTGCCACATCAGCAGCGAAGTTGCCGCGCATTTCCGCAATTCCTTCGACCTCTGATGCAGCGATCCCAGCAATGACTTCAATCACTTCTGGCGCAATTTGCACTTTTCCCAATTGATCTTCATCAAGGTTCATTTCAAGCAAATTGTTTTCTGACACGATCATTCACCTCCGAAAGCTGTTATTATTTCATAATTTGATACGTTTCTAAAAACTTCGTATTAAAATTACCGCTCACAAATGTTTCGTGCTCTAGTAATCTGAGGTGGAATGGAATCGTTGTGTAGACTCCTTCAATGACGAATTCTTGAAGCGCACGTTTCATTCTTGCAATTGCTTCTTCTCTCGTTTTACCATATGTGATCACTTTCGCAATCATACTATCGTAATATGGCGGAATCACATAACCAGGGTAAGCGGCAGAATCAATACGTACTCCTAAACCGCCTGGCGGAAGGTACATTTTAATTTCACCAGCAGAAGGCATGAAATTTTTCTCAGGGTTCTCTGCGTTAATACGACATTCAATCGCCCAGCCTTCGTATACGACATCCTCTTGCGTAAGGGAAAGCTTTTCACCTGAAGCTACTTTGATCTGTTCTTTGATCAAATCAACACCAGTGACCATTTCCGTTACAGGATGCTCTACTTGGATACGTGTATTCATTTCCATGAAGTAAAACTTCTCTTCATTATAATCGTAAATGAATTCAACCGTTCCGGCACCTGTGTATTCAACAGCTTCGGCTGCTTTTACGGCAGCTTCACCCATTTGCTCACGAATATCTGCATTTAGTGCAGGTGATGGCGTTTCTTCCAGAAGCTTTTGCATTCTTCTTTGGATAGAACAATCACGTTCACCTAAGTGAATGGTATTCCCATGCTGATCAGCAAGGACTTGAATTTCAACGTGTCTAAAGTCTTCAATGAATTTCTCCAAATAGACACCTGGGTTCCCGAAGTTTTGTGCTGCTTCCTGCTGCGTGATGGTGACACCGTTAATGAGCTCTTCTTCTGTGCGAGCCACACGGATACCTTTACCACCGCCGCCTGCAGTTGCTTTAATAATGACAGGATACCCAATACTAGCTGCTGTTGAAACAGCATCATCAAGATCTTTTACAATTCCTTGAGAACCAGGGACAATTGGAACTCCAGCTTGCTTCATTGTTTCTCTTGCCACATCTTTCGTTCCCATTTTGGAAATTGCTGACGCAGTTGGTCCAACAAAGATGACATTACATTCCTCGCAAAGCTCTGCAAAGTCTGCATTTTCAGCAAGGAAACCATATCCTGGATGGATGGCATCTGTACCTGTTAGTTTTGCCACACTGACAATATTTGTCACATTTAAATAACTATCTTTTGAAGCAGTCGGTCCGATGCAATATGCTTCATCAGCCATTTGAACATGCAGCGCATCACGATCCGCTTCAGAAAATACCGCAACTGTTTCAATTCCAAGCTCTTTACAAGCACGGATGATTCTAACTGCGATTTCTCCTCTGTTTGCAATTAATAGCTTTTTAATCATGATCGTACTCCTTACTCTGCTTTCACTAGAAAGAGGGGTTGTCCGAATTCTACAAGCTGACCGTTTTCAGCTAATACTTCGACGATTTCGCCTTTTACTTCTGCTTCGATTTCATTAAACAGTTTCATCGCTTCAACGATACATACAACTGAGTTTTCCTTCACTTTAGAACCTGTTGTCACATATGGATCTGCTTCTGGTGAAGAAGAAGCGTAAAATGTGCCAACCATTGGGGATGTGATTTTATGCAGGTTTTCAGACGCGGCTCCCTCTTGTGCAGGGGCTTCGGTCTGAGCTGGAGCTTGTGCTTTAGGAGCTTGTTGAGCTGGAGCTGCTTGGACAGGAGCCACTGGTGCTTGTGCCGCAACTTGCTGAACGACTTCTTTATTTTTCTTTAACTTGATTTTTGCGCCTTCATTTTCGTACGTAAATTCATCAATTGTTGATTCGTCAATTAATTTAATTAGTTCATGAATCTCTTCAATTTTTAACATGGATTTGCACCCCTATGTATGGATTTATCTTTTTTTATAGGCTAGTACTAAAAGTACATACTATAACCATCTTACAGGAGGATTTCGTTGAATTCAACTATTAATGTGATGAGACACCTCGCGCAAGCACCTGAAAAAGGGCGTCAACCCGCATGAAAAAACGCCCTTTTCAGAAAAGGGCGCTTGTGCATTTTTTATTGATTCGATGGCTCAAAAGTGACGGCTACGTTATCAAGCCCTCTCATTTCTTTTGTGACCAAATCAATAATATCTGCTGCTTGGGACTTTGATTTTTTATCAGAACGAACCGTGATGTTCACTTTATCTCCTTCTGCACTGACGAGCGCATCTTTATATCCTTTTGTTTTGATTAATGTCTCCAGCTGACGCTCTGTTCCTTCTGCCTCACTAAGCGCTGTCATTTGATCATAAGCTTCACTTTTTTCTTGCGCTGTTGCATCATCGCTAGACACGATTTCGTTATACTCTTCACGCTGCTTGCTGCGCTTATCTTCCAGTTCAAGTCTGTAGGTTGTGAAAAGTTCATCGTCGGTCTGCTCTGATACAGCCTTTCCTTCTTCTCCACTTGTTTCAACATCTTCTTGTTTCGCATTGGTTTCTTTGTCAGTTGATTTCTCTTCTGCGTTCTTTTCGGTTCCTTTATCAGTCCCTTTTTCTGGCTCAGTCTTTTTCTCTTCCATTCCTTTTGATTTTGTATCTTCTACTGTCACAGCATTCTCACCTTGTGGGGACATGATATAGTACACACTTAATACGACAACTAAACTTAGCATCGTTAATAGCCAAACCGTTTGTTTTTTTAACATCATTCCGAATCCTCCTTGATTTTTTTAGGGGCAACAGCCACTCTATGGCTCGGTACATCAAGCACTCGTGTAACCGCTTCAATGATGGTTTTCTTTATTTGAACGTTGTCTACTCCTTGAGCAACAACGAGGACACCTCGAATGTCTGGCTTTTTCGTTTGGACAACAACAGGTGTTTCTTCATTTCCATTTTTAATAATGACAATCTCTTCTTCTTTTGTTTGATCCGTGACACTTCGCACGCCGCCTTCTTTGTCTGTTTCCTCGGTCGTAGTGCTTTTATTGGATTTGTTTTTTTCAAACACTTTTAAAGAAGTTGCGTCTACATTTACCACGATGGATACATCCTCAACACCAATGATCGTTTCTAAAATTTCTTTCAGCTGATTTTCGTATTCTTGTTCAACATCCTCTATCGAGTTGTTTGACTTACCTGAAGAGGATGGTTTGAACACCGCCTGCTCTTCTGAGGATGTTTTTTTAGACGCAGGAACAGCAGCCTCTTGTTTGCTTGATGGCGGTGACAGAATTTGACTGACTAACATGAATGACACGCCGATGATGAAGACAAGTAGTAAGTAATGGTGCTTCGTTAATTTTGGTTTCCCTTCACCTTTTTCAGGTGCTTGGAACATTGATTTCAGTTTTTGTCTCCAGTCCTTGTTATTCATGATCTGCTGCGTCACCTCCCTCAATGTTGAGCGCAATGTGTTCAGGCCGTGTATTCCAAACATCTGCAAGCGTCTCTTTCACCCTCGCCATCTCTTTTGCTGACGTCTCGGCGCTTTCCTCCTTTTGCCTGGAGAGATCAATGTCGACCTTTGCCACCGTTTCTACAGCATCACCTGTGAGCGGGACAAGGACTGCTTTGATGCGAAATTGATCTGCCTCCATATTCTGATCAAGGTGCTCCTCATCTGCCAACACTTCTACGTGTTTCATTTCATAGCTCTCCTTCTCCAGTGGCTCCTTTGCGCTTTTTTCTAGTTGGACAGCCATTTGCTTTAAAATATATGCACGCTGTGAAGCTTGTATTTCTTTTTTTTCTAAATTCATCTGATTTTTTATTTCTTCTGATTGCGCTTGGTCCTTCCCTTTCATGATTTCTGAGAAAATTTGGTCCGGATCTGCCCGGAATAACGCAAAGATCGGATTGAGCATCACGACAATTAACAATAAGCTGACGACCATTTTTGCATACTTCTGCATGCTTGAATTGGGAAGCAAAAGATCAATCACAATCGCAAATAAAATAAATAGGATAATACTTGTGATCCATTCTGTGAGAAAACTCAAATGGTGTCCCCTCCTTACTTCATCATCATGGTGAGGTTGCCAGCTGTGATGATAACGGTAATGCTTAAAAAGAACATAAGCGATACAACAGCTAATGCAGCAAATATATAAAGAACACTTTTTGAAATGACATCAAGGCAGCTAATAATTGGCCCGCCCCCTAAAGGCTGAAGAATCGCAGCGGCCAGTTTATAAATCAGAGCGAGCGACAGCACTTTAATCGCTGGGAAAGCCGCAATTGAAATCAAAATGGCGACGCCTACAAGGCCAACCGTATTTTTCAGCAGCACAGAGGCGCTGATAACGGTATCTGTCGCATCTGTAAACATTCTGCCAAGGACAGGGATGAAATTTCCGGTAATAAACTTGGCTGTGCGAAGAGCGATTCCATCAGTGATAGCAGCAGATGCCCCCTGTACAGAAATGACGCCGAGGAATACAGTTAAAAAAACAGCGAGCCCGCCAATGGCGACATTTCTTAACAGCTGGGCAAGCTGGGTCACTTTGTATTGTTCGGTCAATGTACTGACTATGCTCAAGATCGCTGATAAAAAGATGAGCGGAAGAACGACATATTGAATAAAAACACCGCTCGTGTTCATTAAAAACAAAATCACAGGATGAAAGAATCCGGCTGAGACAAGCCCGCCTGATGAGGCAATAAGTGCTAATAAAAGAGGAATAAGAGCAAGAATAAAACTAGTCATCGTTTGAATGGCTTCTGTTGCATAAGAGATCGCAACATGAAAACTGTTTAATGCAATAATGATAAGCACCATATAAACAAGAGCGTATGCAACTTTACTAACAGTGCTTTGTTCAAACGCATTTTGCAAAAGCTGCAAAAGCGAACAAAAGATGGTAAGTAATATAAGTGTGCCTAAGAGCTTTCCATTGGCAATCAGCTCATGAAACAGATAATGAACAAAAGCCTTCAGCCACGTTTGGGGAGACAGCTCTTTATCGCCATCGATCATTTCCTTCACAGTACCTTTTTGGCTTTCAGGCAGAAAGCCGCCATACTCGTCCAATATCGTTTCCCAAAAGTCACTGATAGAATGAAGCTCTAAGGCATCAGCCTGTCCACCCGCAACTTCTTCTGCGACCGGTTCTTCACTTGATAAAGGCACACTTTCTTCTGCACCTGCATACGGAACGATCATCCAAAAGAACATCATAAACCCCAGCACAGCTGTCACCCGTTTCATCATCATCACCTCTTTTCCATCAAGTCATGGACGGGATCATACCTAGGATCGTCTCAATGATGACCGTTAAAATCGGTACCGCCATGACCAAAATAAGAATCTTGCCGCCAAGCTCTATTTTTGAAGCGATGGCGCCTTGTCCAGCATCCTTTGTGAGCTGGGCACCAAATTCTGCAATATAGGCAATGCCAATGATTTTCAAAATGGTTTCAACGTATTTCATATTGACGCCTGCACTTGCTGCAATTTTTTCAATCATGGAGATAATGGCATAGATTTGATCGATTAAATAAAGGAAAATGACACACCCAGTAAACACAACAAGCATAAAGGCAAAGGTTGGCTTTTGTTCTTTGACGATTAATGCTAGAAAAGTAGCGATTAAACCAAGTCCAACAATTTGAATAATTTCGATTTGTAAGCCCTCCCCTATCCTTGAAATAGAAATACGGCTTTAATCTTCTTAAACAAATCATCCACAATGGTAGCAACCATAAATAAAATGTAGATAAATCCAAGCAGTGTGACCCACTGTGCGTACTCTTTTTTCCCCATTTGATCTAAAATCGTATGGAGAAAAGCCACGACGATACCCACTCCCGCAATTTGGAAAATGACGTTTACATCAACGCCCATGCTCTCGACTCCCTTCCTCTCACATCAATAACAGAATCAGTAGTAACCCACTTAGAAAACCAAGACTTCTCACCATTTTTTCATTTTTCGCTTGGGCAACTTCAGCTTCTTTCTCCTCTGATTCCAAATGGCCTAAAGCTAGCTTGATATATTTTTGCTGAGCCGTCACATCATGCTGACCAAGGGTTTCTCCAAAGTGCTTCAGCGCCTCATATTCGCCTTTTTTTAATACGGTTTTTTTCCATACATCCTCTAGACTTTCATTCCATGCATGCCTCGCAGAAAAGGTTCCGACGTTGAGTTTTTCTGCAAATTGTTCAAATAGCCGATTCACAGGCGGTCCTACTTGGGACGCAATTTGGTCAGCGGCTCTAGCTAAAGGTGTTTGACCATACATAATTTCAGCTTCAAGAGATTGGAGTGCAAACCGGAGCTGGCGGATTTGCTTTGGCCGATCACTGTACCGCTTTGCAAACTCGAATCCTCCCCATGTCGTAGCCGCAACAATGAAAATAGCACCAATAAGCTTTAACATACGTCCACTCCCCGCCTCCGCTTCAGCTCTTGTCCCTCTTGGTCAAATATCCGTCCGATCGTGCCAGGCCCTTTTTCTCTATTTAATTCCACATATCGATCAAACACACGAAGCTGCCATAACGGTTCAAATGATGGCCGTTTAGATAAGTCTTCAAGAGAATACCCATGAGCTGAGACGATAATGGTGACTCCCGCATGGATTGCTTCTAACAGTGCCTGTACATCTTCACTTTTTCCGATTTCATCGACAATGATGACTTCTGGGCTCATGGATCTGATCATCATCATTAATCCTTCAGCCTTTGGGCACGCATCAAGTACATCAATCCGGTGCCCAAAAGAATGCTGCGGCACTCCTCTTATACAACCTGCGATTTCAGAGCGTTCATCTACAATCCCTGTTTTTCTAGGAGAAATGGCTGTTGTTCCTGTACTGACAAGACGTGCTAGATCACGCAGCAATGTCGTTTTCCCGGTTTGCGGCGGACCTATAATCAGTGTGTTACACCAATGTTTTTCATATAAATAAGGGAGAAACGGCAGAGCAATTCCGATCTTCTCTTTTGCGATGCGAATATTAAATGAAGAAATATCTCTTAAACCTTTGACGAATCCATTTTCGACGATGACCTTTCCAGCAAGCCCAACCCGATGTCCGCCAGATATGGTGATATAGCCCTGTTTTAACTCTTCCTCAAGTGTGTACATACTGTAATTACTGAGCCTGCCTAATAACTGAGCCGCATCTTCACCTGTTGTATAATAGGAAAGAAAGCGGGGTTTTCCTCCTTGCATCAGCTCAATTGGGCGATCGGTGCGAATGCGGATTTCTTCTATTTGCGCCCACTCTGCTTCTTTTAACATGCTGAGTTCTTGTCCAATTGAGTGCGGGAGAATATCCAACAAACTCCGCAACGAATTCCCCTCCTTTTTTTCTTCTCTAAAATGTATGATGCATGCCGTTAATTATGCCAAGCCATTTCACTTATAAATTCCAACAAGAATAAATACGACACCAATGAAAATAAACACAAGCTTCGCATAGGATAACTGCCCTGCAATTTGGTAGATTCCAATCGTCATCGTAATAATAAAAATGAGCGGCCCGATGATCGCTAATATACTATTGATGACAACCGCTTTACGCACATCATTTGTCACTAAAATGAGGATGGCGGCCGTCAGTTCAATCGCGGCAGATAAAAACCTCATCCCTGCCATGGCAGCGACTGATGGGTGTATACCCGGGAGAAATTGTTTCATATAGAACCTCCAGCTTTTTTTACACTATATGCTTCACTAGCTAGAAGTAGTCTTGTTTTTCAAAAGGAAGAGAGATGGATGAGAGAATAGAGTAAGGGGTGTCATAACGAGGCGTCCTATTTTTCAAATAAAAAAAGACTGTAAACACGAGGTTTACAGTCTCTCTCCGTTCATTACGCTCTTGAAACGTATGAACCGTCAGATGTATTGATCACTAGTTTATCACCTTGGTTCACAAAGAAAGGAACGTTCACGATTAAACCAGTTTCTGTTTTTGCAGGTTTTGATCCACCTGATGTCGTATCACCTTTAATACCAGGCTCTGTTTCTACTACTTCTAGTTCTACAGTGTTTGGAAGTTCTACTCCAAGTGTTTCATCACCGTACATGACGATTTGAACAGACATATTTTCAAGCAAATATTTCAGCTCATCTTTGATTTGCGCTTCGCTTAGTTCAAGTTGTTCGTATGAGCTTGTATCCATGAATACATGCTGATCGCCATTTGCATATAAATATTGCATTGTTTTTGTTTCAATTTGAGCTTTCGCTACTTTTTCACCTGCACGGAATGTTTTCTCTTGAATCGCACCTGTACGTAGGTTACGAAGTTTCGAACGGACAAACGCTGCGCCTTTTCCTGGTTTTACGTGTTGGAAATCCACTACACGCCAAATACCGCCGTCCACTTCAATTGTCAGGCCTGTACGAAAATCGTTTACTGAAATCATTTTGTCATCCTCCTACATTTCACCATCATAATATGATAAGTTCTTTCGGTGAGTGGGTCAATCGTTTATTGCCGTCAGCTGTCAGGACAATATCATCCTCAATTCTCACGCCGCCGACATCTGGCAAGTAAATGCCTGGTTCAACTGTCACAACCATTCCCTCTTCTAACACGACATCTGAGCGTGAGGAAAGGCCAGGTGCTTCATGTACTTCCATACCAAGACCATGTCCAGTCGAATGCCCGAAGTATTGACCGTAGCCATACTTTTCAATGATGTCTCGTGTGATGCGATCAGCTTCTTTTCCTGTTAAGCCTGGCTTGATTTTATCCACACCAGCGTTTTCTGCTTCTAATACGATATGATAAATTTCCTTTAATTTGTCGCTTGGTGTTCCTACAGCAATGGTTCTTGTCATGTCTGAGCAATAGCCTTTATAATAGGCACCGAAATCCAGTGTCACCAAGTCGCCAGATTCAATCACCTTTTCGCTCGCTCTCCCGTGTGGCAGGCTTGAACGAACGCCAGAGGCAACAATCATATCGAATGAAGATCCTTCTGCCCCTTCTTTTCTCATGAAAAATTCAAGCTCGTTCATGACCGCAATTTCTGTCAGGCCCGGCTTGATGTACGTGAGAATATGATCAAAGGCATGATCTGCAATCTTCGCAGCTTCCTCTAATATCTTAATCTCTTCATTAGACTTAATCAAGCGCAACTTTTCAACTGATTCTGAGACTGGAACAAGCTCGATACCGCTTGCTTTCCCCGAGTACTGCTGGTAGGTGGCAAATGTCATATGGTTTTGTTCAAAACCAAGACGTTTCACCCCAAATTCGTTTGCCGTTTGGACAGCAGTTTCCACAATGTTTCCTTTATGTTCAATGATGTCATAGCCCTTTACTTGATCCTTGGCTTGCTCCGTGTAACGAAAATCCGTAATAAAGGCGGCACGATCCTTTGAAACGATGGCAAGACCGGCTGATCCAGTAAAACTCGTCATATAATGTAAATTAAAGCTGCTCGTAATCACTAAACCATCTATGTCTAATTCGGCTAAAAGTTTTCTTAGTTTTTCAAGTTTCATGATACTGCTCCCCCTTCACTGACTAAATAACGAATCGCCAATTTATATCCTTCTAAACCAAGTCCAACGATTTGACCTTGGCATACTGGAGCAAGAACCGAATGATGGCGGAATTCCTCTCTCTTATGAACATTTGTGATATGTACTTCGATGACAGGTAACGTAATACTTGCAATGGCATCTCTCAGTGCATAGCTATAGTGGGTAAAAGCACCCGGGTTAAACACGACGCCATCGTACTGATCTTCTGCTTCATGAAGCGCATCAACCAAATCTCCTTCGTGATTCGATTGAAAGAACGTCAATTGAATATTTGCTCTTTCTGCAAACTGAAACAAATCCGTTTCTAAATCTGTTAGTGTTTTACTTCCATAAACTCCTGGCTCTCTCTTGCCGAGCCTATTTAAGTTGGGCCCATTCAGCACTAGAAAATGAGGCATATGACCACTCCTTCACCCTAATTCACTCTATATCGATGTCTGTTTCTTTTTCCTTAGAAACCTTTCGTTTCCAAAAATAATTTTATCATATGAATGGTGGATTTACACTTTATTCTGTCTTTTTCCCGAGTGCCCTTGCAAGCTTCTGACTCGTTAATTCATTGTATTCAAATGAAATACTGTATCCGACAAACATGCCATATAAAATATATAGGCAAAATGTCGTCACAATGGTGCTTTGCTGCAAATCTTGCACTTGCTTCACATCGGGGAATATAGGATTAAATACATAAAAAACAAGCAGCCACAAAATCCCTCCATAAATCAGTCCCATCCAAAAACCTTTGATCCGTTTGAGCAGTCCATAATAAATAAAGGCTGCCCCAATAGATAAAATCCCTAAAAGAACAATACTCATAAATGTACCAAGTCCGCCTTTTTTCCATTCACCAAGCACAAATGGCTGCAGCAGCATATTTGGACTCACCTCTGAAAAATGAAACATATGGGTCAGAAATCCGATAAAGCCCCAAAAAACTCCGCCGACAAAACCTGTGGCTGCTGCCCTTGCCACCATTGAAGACGTTTGTACTGATTGATTTTTTTCTTCTTGGTTTTTCTTTTCATCACGTTTCATATGAACACCTCCAGCAAGTAGTATGTCCAAAATGTCATGAAAAAAAAGGATTTCCGTGCGAGAGTGTAAAATTTTTATAACAGGGTATACTGGCTAAAAAGAGGTAGATAGAATTCTAGTAGATAATCGACCTGTGAGCTAGTGATTTCCCCTCTTTTCCTGTACAATAAAGGTATAAGGAAATGCATGTAAATTACAGGAAACAGGCAGGTTGATGAAATATGTCCAATCAAACAAAACCTCCAGCATATGGAGGGCAGGCAGTTGTGGAAGGTGTGATGTTCGGAGGTAAAAAGAACTATGTGACAGCGATCCGGCGTAAGGATCAGACCATTGAGTTTTTAAAGCTTCCCCGGACCTCCAATAAACGAACCGCCTTTCTTAAGAAAATCCCTTTTGTCAGGGGTGTTGCTGCACTTGTTGAAGCAAGCGCAAACGGCAGTAAGCACTTAAACTTCTCCAGCGAGCGCTATGACTTAGATCCTTCTGAAGATCATTCTCTTGAAAAAGAACAAAAAAGCTCGAAATTATCAATGATCTTTGGCATTGCTGTGATCGGAGTTCTCTCTCTTCTTTTTAGTAAATTTGTCTTTACTTTAGTGCCTGTCTTTTTAGCCGAACTTGTGCGTCCGGTGTTTTCTGGAAACTTCGCACAAATTGCAGTGGAAACATTCTTTAAATTGATCCTGTTATTAGGCTATATTTACTTTATTTCCATGACCCCTTTAATTAAAAGGGTATTTCAATATCATGGGGCAGAACATAAAGTCATAAACTGCTATGAACAGAATCTTGACATCACAGTGGAAAATGTCCAAAGCCAATCTCGCCTGCATTATCGATGCGGCAGCAGCTTTATTTTATTCACTGTCATTGTCGGCATGTTCGTCTATTTACTCGTACCGACAGATCCTTTATGGGTGAGAGTTCTGAATCGCTTGGCGCTTATTCCGGTTGTTCTGGGCATTTCATTTGAAGTGCTTCAGCTCACAAACAAACTCCGTGACGTGCCAGTGCTTAAAGTGCTTGGCTATCCTGGCCTTTGGCTGCAATTGCTCACAACAAAAGAACCCTCTGATGATCAAGTCGAGGTAGCCATTGCAAGTTTTAATGAACTTCTTCGTTTAGAGGAAGCATCTGCGAAACAAGCATCAGATTCTGCTCATCAAGTGATCTAGTTTATAAATCCGGTAAATTCTTTCGGAGGTGGACAGTTATGAATCGCCGAGTACATCCTGCTTTTACCATTATTTTCGCTTTAGGTGTTTTGGGATTTGTGTATTTACTCACAACGAATCCAAGCAGACTCTTTACAATGCTGCTATCAGTTGTGATCATTGGAGCGGTTATGTTTTTCCTATTTAGATGGCTGATGAATCGAAGAACTGGAACAGAAGGAAATCTTTATCGTAAAGCAGTCAAACAATCAAAACGTCGCTACCAGCAGCCTAAACCAAAAACGAAAAGCCAGATGAAAAACCGGGTCACTCATTTGCGAAGCGTGCCGACTGACCACAAGTCTAAGCCCGTCCTTCTCAAAAAGAAAAGCCAAACACATTTGACAGTCATTGAAGGCAAGAAAAACAAAAAGAAAAATCGCGCCTTATTTTAAAATGTCCAGCTCTTTAAAAATTGCTCGGCCTTCTGTCTGCCTAGATCGACGAGCGCCTTTTTCTTTTCTGTCATGAGATGAAAATCAGTGGCAATGACGTGTTCTACAGGGATAAAAATAATATGACGTTCGTGTTTTGTGGCAATATGTCTTTCGTCATGAGCACCACGCATCGTTTCAAATAGAGCGCCAAACAGTTCAAACGCATTGCGGATGGAATGTTGAGGGCGTTCTTTTTCGTTTGGGGTTAATGTGACACCGACAAACGGTCTTTTTTTCTCTTCAGCAAAAAGCCAAATCGGAAAGTTGCTGAGCACGCCGCCATCCACTATGGTACAAATTCCTTTTGAAGACCTTAGTTTGACGGGTTCAAAAAAATACGGCAGACTGCAGCTCATCCGAATGGCTCTGGCGACAGAAAACCGTTCTGGATTTAACCCATAGGAAGGAAGGTCATCTGGAAGGACAAGGATTTTGCCATTTGTTAAATCAGAAGCGACGATTTTGAGCGTATCTTTTTTCAGATCACCGAATACGGTGACGCCTTTTCGTTTTAACACGTCTGTCAGCCATTTTTCTAGACGGTCACCTTTGTAAAGGCCAAGACGCCAATAAATAGACACCCACCTGAGCATTTTAAACGGGATGAATTGACACCTTCGGTCAAGCAATTGATGCTCATCCATTTCGTCTAACAGCTCCCGAATCTCCTGACTCGTAAAACCCGCTGCGATGAGTGAAGCAATGATTGCTCCCGCACTTGTTCCAGCGAGACGGACAAATTGAAATCCTCTTGCTTCAAGCGCTTCATAGGCGCCTGCAAGTGCTGCACCCTTAATGCCTCCACCTGAGAACACACCATCTATCTTCATCAAGGAGCCCCCTTTTCTGTCACACTATTAATAGTGTAGGAGCATTTGCCTTTCATTAGAACTATATTCAAAAAGGACACCCTTCGCCAGGTGTCCTTTTTCTTAAGATTCTTGATTTGTTTGTTCGTTTTTCTTTTGAATCGCTTTCAGCTGAACGGATCGCTCATCGTTTTCTTCAAAGAATTGGACGAGGTCGCCGATGCGGTCAATGCTGTTCCAGCTGAGATGATGCTCAATACCTTCTACATCATCATAAATTTTCTCTTCATCTACACCAATGATTCTTAAAAATTGCTCTAGCAGTTCATGTCTGTATACGAGACGTTTTCCAATTTTTTTGCCTTTCGGGGTTAAAATTAGACCACGATATTTCTCATAAATGAGGTATTCATCTTTATCTAGCTTCTGAACCATTTTTGTTACAGAGGAGGGATGGACAGCGAGGGCTTCTGCAATATCAGATACTCTTGCATATCCTTTTTCTTCTATCAGCATATAAATTTGTTCAATATAATCTTCCATACTAGGTGTAGTCATAAAACCCCTCCAAAATGCACCTTTACTTAATAATCATAACAATTCTACACCATCGCCCATTAAAAAACAAGAAGAGTCCTTCGTCTTAACGCTTGTAATTCCAATCATCTGTGGCGTATTTCGTTTTGGCGAGGTGATGAACAAATGCCAACTCTTCATCTGTCAGCTCATAAGGCACAAGCTCGATATTTAATCCTTTTTCAAACCCTCGTTTAAATGCAACACGCGCATCGTCTATCGTACATGTTCGATCTGAAATTTCATTGATCGCCACCGCTTTGTTTTTAAAGCTGCGCTGCATCCGCTCTCTCACCCGGTCGTTTGGATACAGAAATAAATCAAACAATTTGTCCTCATCAAGATCAATTAAGATCGAGCCATGCTGGAGGATCACACCTTTTTGTCTTGTTTGCGCACTGCCTGCTACTTTTCTGCCTTCTACAACAAGCTCGTACCATGAAGGCGCATCAAAACATACAGACGATCTTGGATTTTTTAAGCTTTCTTTTTCTTTTTCTGTACGAGGAATGGCAAAATACGCATCGAGTCCCAGTTCTTTAAAGCCCTCTAAAATCCCTTCTGAAATGACGCGGTATGCCTCTGTCACCGTCGCTGGCATCTCTGGGTGCTCTTCTGACACGATCACACTGTAGGTCAATTCCTGATCATGAAGAACACCGCGACCTCCTGTAGGCCTGCGAACAAATCCAAGACCATAGCGCTCAACCGCTTCCATGTTGATTTCTTTTTCAACATGTTGAAAATATCCAACAGATAATGTCGCTGGATTCCAACCATAAAAACGGATCACAGGCGGGATCAGCTTCTCGCTATGCCAATAAAGCAAGGCTTCGTCCATGGCCATGTTAAAGGCTGGGTCTTGGTTTCCTGTATCAATGAAACACCATTTCTCTTTTTGCATATAAAATCCCTTCTCTTTTACGTAGTCAATGTTAGATAATGGTGGTGACCACCGATTTTCTCTCTTCATCAGTCTATCAAATAGGGAAGGAATTGAAAATAATTCTTACCATTTATGATGACAAGTTTCTTTTGCTTTACTATAATAGTATTTGTCTAAAACGTACCATCAGACAGGTGACTGTGCTGATGCTCAAGAAGGAGTCGAGTCGTATTGCCAATATTCAACTATATCGTCCTCTCACTTTGTGGACTTTTCGTTCTTTATTCCATCGGCAGTTACATTTATCAGCAGCGCATAATGAAAACGCTGACGGAAGCAGAATTTATCAAAGGTTACCGCAAAGCCCAACTCATTGATGTGAGAGAACCAAATGAGTTTGAAGGTGGACATATTTTAGGCGCAAGAAACATTCCCCTTTCACAATTAAAGCAGCGCAAAAATGAAATACGCCCTGACAAGCCTGTTTATCTCTATTGCCAAAATAATTTAAGAAGCGGAAAAGCTGCTCAAACGTTACGTAAAAATGGCTGTCGTGAGATTTATAATTTAAAGGGCGGCTTTAAAAAATGGGGCGGCCGCATTAAAACAAAGAACTAACAAAAAAGACTCTGGGAGCTAATGCCCCCATGAGTCTTTTTATTTTCTTTCAAAAACCAGCACTGGATTCCGTGCAGCCTTTGTTTCATCCATTCGTTTCACAACGGTTGTATGTGGTGCTTCCTGTACGATTTCTGGGTTCTCTTCCGCTTCTTTTGCAATTTGAATCATCGCTTCAATAAATGCATCAAGGGTTTCTTTTGATTCTGTTTCAGTTGGTTCAATCATGATACATTCCTCTACATTTAGCGGGAAGTAAATCGTTGGCGGATGATAGCCAAAATCAAGTAATCGTTTGGCAATATCAAGTGTCCGCACACCTAGTTTCTTTTGACGTTTACCTGAAAGGACAAATTCATGCTTACAGTGGCGGTCAAATGGCAAATCATAATGAGCACATAAGCGGCGCATCATATAGTTTGCATTCAACACCGCATGATCCGTTACAGCCTTTAAGCCGTCTGGTCCCATAGAGCGGATATACGCATACGCTCTGACATTGATACCAAAGTTCCCATAGAACGGTTTCACACGGCCGATAGATTCTGGACGATCGTAATCAAAGAAATAACGACCTTCTTTCTTCACAAGCACTGGCTTTGGCAAATATGGAATCAAATCCTTTTTCACGCCAACTGGACCTGAACCAGGGCCTCCTCCTCCGTGTGGACCTGTAAAGGTTTTATGAAGATTTAAGTGAACCACATCAAATCCCATATCCCCCGGTCTTGCTCTGCTTAATACAGCATTTAAGTTCGCTCCATCATAATAAAGCTTCCCGCCTGCTCCGTGGACGATTTCAGCCATTTCTAAAATATTTTCTTCAAAAAGGCCGAGTGTATTTGGATTTGTGAGCATGAGAGCCGCTGTTTCTTCATTGACAACACGGCGCAGGTCGTCTAAATCGACAAGCCCATGTTCATTAGATGCCACCGTAATCGTTTCAAATCCTGCTACTGTTGCAGATGCGGGATTTGTTCCATGAGCAGAATCAGGCACGATGACTTTTGTTCGTTTAAGATCTCCTCTTGCTTCATGGTATGCACGAATCATCATGAGCCCCGTCCATTCGCCATGTGCTCCTGCCGCAGGCTGTAATGTCACGGCGTCCATTCCTGTAATTTCTTCTAAATGGTCACCTAAATCATAAAGTAACTCTAATGCACCTTGCACAGTGTCTGCCTCTTGAAGTGGATGCACGTTCGAGAAACCTGCAAGACGTGCCACCTTTTCGTTAATCTTTGGATTATATTTCATCGTACAAGAGCCTAGAGGATAAAAGCCAGAATCGACCCCGTGATTACGCCTAGATAATGCTGTGTAGTGACGCATAATATCCAGTTCAGAAACCTCTGGCAGCTCCGCATCTTCATGGCGGATATACGCTTCATCAAATAAATCTGGGAGCTTCTCCTCAGGTACGTCTAAATCAGGCAGGCTGTAACCAATTCTTCCTTCTTTGGATAATTCAAAAATAAGCGGCTGATCTTGTTTATTCATGACGATCCCCCAATTCCTTGATGAACGTATCAATTTCTTCTTTTGTTCTTAGTTCTGTCACAGCGACGAGCATATGCTGCTGAAGCTCTGGATAATCCCGTCCCAAGTCATATCCGCCGATGATTCCTTTTTTAAGCAATCGCTCATTCGCTTCTTTCACAGGTTCATTCAGTTTCAACACAAATTCATTAAAATGAGCGCCCTCTATTTCAGCCTGTAACCCATGTTTTTCTGCCTGCGTCTTGGCATAATGGGCTTTTTGTACGTTTTGATAGGCAATGTCTTTGATACCTGTTTTCCCAAGCGCCGTCATCGCAACAGAAGCGGCTAACGCATTTAATGCTTGGTTTGAACAAATATTTGAAGTCGCTTTGTCTCTTCGGATATGCTGCTCTCGCGCTTGAAGGGTCAGCACAAATCCTCGCACACCGTTCTCGTCTTCTGTTTGCCCGACTAAACGCCCCGGCACTTTCCGCATTAATTTTTTCGTCACAGCGAAATATCCACAATGAGGTCCGCCAAATGCAGCTGGAATGCCAAATGGCTGCGCATCACCAACGACAATATCTGCCCCAAGCTTTCCTGGTGGTGTCAGTAAACCAAGTGCAAGCGGGTTACTTGAGACGATGAATAAACTTTTCCCTTTATGCGCAATCGGTTCAATGTCTTTTAATGGTTCAACAACACCGAAGAAGTTTGGGTATTGTACAAGGACCGCTGCTGTTTCGTCGCAGACGGCTTCTTCTAATGCGGCTAGATCGGTCTGACCTTTTCGCGCAGGTACCTCGATGACTTCAATATGCTGTCCTTTCGCATATGTTTTCAGCACCGCTCTTGATTCAGGATGAACCGTCTCAGAGACCACAATCTTTTTCTTTTTTGTATGTCCTGCTGCCAGCATCGCCGCTTCAGCTAATGCCGTTCCGCCATCATACATCGAGGAATTGGCAAGATCCATGCCAGTCAGCTCAGCAATCATTGTTTGGAATTCAAAAATTGCCTGCAATTCACCTTGAGAAATTTCAGGCTGATAAGGTGTGTACGCTGTATAAAATTCAGAACGTGAAATCACATGATCGACAATCACAGGCTGGTAATGATCATACACACCAGCACCTAAAAACGAGGCATAGGCCACTGTATCTTTATTTTTTGCAGCAAGACGAGACAATTCCCGCACTAGCTCTGTTTCAGATGCGGCTTCTTTGATGTTGTACGCACCTTTGAATCTGACTTTCTCTGGGATATCTGAGAAAAGCTCATCAATTGACTGAACACCGATGACATCCAGCATTTCTTTTTGATCTTGCTCTGTTTGCGGCAAATACCTGTGCTTCATCCTCTATTCCTCCTCGTTATTTGGCTCTTTTATAAAATGGTGTAGCGACGATTTTGGCTTTTAGACGTTTTTTACGAACTTGCACTTCCACTTCTGTCCCAAGCTGTGCCTCTGATGTTTCAATCAAGGCAAGCCCAATATTTTTCTTTAATGTTGGAGATTGTGTACCGGTTGTGACTACACCAATCTGCTTATCTCCTGAGAAGACCGGATAGTCTGTCCGCGGAATCCCCTTATCTATCATTTCAATCCCGACAAGCTTTCGCTTCGGTCCTTCTTCTTTTTGTTTTTTAAGTGCATCTTTTCCGATAAAATCTGCTTCTTTATCCGTTTTTACAGCAAAACCAATGCCGCCTTCTAAAGGAGAAATATCCTTCGTGAGCTCTTGGCCATAAAGCGGGAGTCTTGCTTCAAATCTTAAAGTGTCACGTGCACCGAGTCCACATGGGATCAGTCCTTTCGGCTGTCCGGCTTCTAATAAAGCGGTCCAAAGGTGAACAGCATCTTCTGACTGGCAGTAGATTTCAAAGCCATCTTCTCCTGTGTAACCGGTTCTTGAGACAAGCACCTCTTTTTGCGCAATTATCGCTTTTGATAAAAACGTAAATGGCTTCAGTGATGTTACCTCTTCATCCGCAACATCTTTGATGATGTCAGCAGCAAGAGGTCCTTGAAGGGCTAACAAGGCGGTTTGATCAGAGACATTTTTAATGAAAACGTCTTCCTCACCTTGATGTTTCAGCAGCCAATCCACATCTTTCTCAATATTTGAAGCATTGATCACAAGTAAATAGTTGTTCTTTTCTTTTTGGTAGACAAGCAGATCATCCACCGTTCCGCCATCTTCATAACACATGGCTGTATATAATGCCTTACCGTCTGTCAGCTTTGACAGATCATTGGTTAATAACCTTTGTAAAAAAGGAAGGGCTCCCTGACCTGTGACTTCCACCTCACCCATGTGAGACACGTCAAACAGCCCTGCTTTTGTTCGAACAGCTTCATGTTCTTCTTTAATGGAAGAAAATTGGACAGGTAATTCCCAGCCCCCGAAGTCAATGGTTTTTGCGCCAAACGTTTCATACGCATGAAAAAGCGGTGTTCGTTTCAACATCAATCGTTTCCCCCTTTTTTCTTACAGTGCACATCACAAGCTGAATTTTCAGAAAAAAATCACAGCAAAAAAGGACAGAGCGCTCCCTTTTATCAAAAAGAAGTCTCTGTCCTTGCACCTGAAAGTTTACAGCACAACATCATTGTGCGTTTTCCCCTTTGGTGGTTTGCTAAAAATCGCTGCGCAAACACTCTCCAGAGTTGCGTCCGGTAAGAGTACTTTTGCCTGAGAGATTCACTGAACCAATTCAGCTTGCTCCTTCGGCGCCTGTCAGTGCAAAATAACCGCTAGGTCTCTCCCCATACCATCATCCGCTCATATTCTTCACCTTTATTGGACATACTATCAAAATGGGTGACTTATTCTCTAGATCACTTACCAACATCCTACCATTAGAAATGGATGAAGAGCAACAGAAAAATCATTAACATTTTTAAAATAATCATTCATTATCGTTCGCTTTTATTGATATATAACATCTTTTAAATCGCTATGAAAAAATGAAGCGTTTAAAAACAGAACGATTTTATCATCACTCTACCAGAAAGGCAGGCGGTCACATTGAATATTCAAACGATATTTGATCAAAAATGGGCAAGTGAATTTCAAAAGCGGCTTACAGCAGACGGTCCCTGGGCGAATTGGGATATGTACCGTTTAGCAGCACAAGTACAAAAAGTGACAGCCATTGATTCATTTGAAGGACTGCAAGCACCTGCGCACCTGCCTGCATTTACTCCTTTAAAACACCAGCTCGAAGTCGCTAGAAGAGTCGTAGAAGAGATGAATGGGAAAGCCATTTTAGCAGATGAAGTGGGTCTTGGAAAAACCGTTGAAGCAGGACTGATTATCAAAGAATACATGATTCGCGGACTTGCCAAGAAGATTCTCATTCTCGTACCCGCATCCCTTGTGTCCCAATGGGTACAAGAACTGCGGACGAAATTTTACATAGATGCTGTCGAGCAAAAGAAGAGCTATGTGTGGGAGCAGTGCGATGTTGTGGTTTCCTCAATTGATACAGCCAAAAGACAGCCACATCGAGATACGATCTTATCCATCTCCTACGATATGGTCATTATTGATGAAGCACACAAACTGAAAAACAACAAAACGAAAAACTATGAGTTTGTGAGAAATTTGAATAAAAAGTTCTGCCTTCTGCTCACAGCCACACCTATCCAAAATCGGATAGGAGAAATTTTTAATCTCGTTTCTCTGTTGAAGCCAGGCCATTTAGGTAATGAAACACAGTTTAAAGACCTCTTTGCCAAAAAAGACCTTCAACTTGAGGACCATGACCGGCTAAAACAGTTAGTCAATAAAGTCATGATTCGGAACCGGAGACAAGACACTGGCATCGAATGGTCAAAGCGGCATGTAAAGACGATTTCTATTGATTTCTCCCCGACAGAACAAGCACTATATGATGAAATTTGTAAGTTAAAAGAAAACCCTTCCTATACGAAGCACATGTTTTCAATTATGACCTTAGAACGAGAATGCTGTTCGAGTCGTGAGGCCGTCTATATGACCATTAAAAAAATGCAAGAAGAGGAAAAACACATTCTAGGTGCTTCTGCGATGATGCACATCATGGAGAAAATCAACCAGGTAGAACAAAATTCTAAAGCACTTGAAGTCGTTAAACTCATTCAACAATTAAATGAAAAAGTCATTATCTTCACTGAATACCGTGCGACACAAATTTATTTACAATGGTTTCTCCAGCAAAACGGCATCAGTTCGGTTCCTTTTCGAGGCGGGTTTAAACGGAGTAAAAAAGACTGGATGAAAGATTTATTTAGAGAGCGGGCGCAAGTGCTCATTGCGACAGAAGCAGGCGGCGAAGGGATCAACCTTCAGTTTTGCAACCAAATCATCAACTACGACCTTCCGTGGAACCCAATGCGCTTGGAACAAAGAATTGGACGTATTCACCGGCTCGGTCAAGAGCGGGATGTCCACATTTACAATATGGCAACTAGCGGGACAGTCGAAGAACATATTTTAAAACTTTTATATGAAAAAATTCAGCTGTTTGAAAACGTCATTGGTGATCTAGATGATATTTTAACCCGAATTGATATCCAAGATGCTGAAACAGAATTGCATCAAATTCTCTTCCAGCACGAGTCTGACGTAGACATGAAAAAGAAATTAACCCAATTTGCTTCCTATTTAACAGAAGCACAAACACCGCTTTTAGAAGAAAGACAGCAAGGTTCATAAAGGAGAGTTGACCAATGGAGCAGCGCGAGATTCACACATTTCTTCTCCGTTTCTTTCAGGCAAATCAATGCGACATACTTGAAGAAAGTGCAGGACACATGACCGTACAGCTGACAATCGAAATGGATAAATTGATCATGAACCGTCCTTTTTATTGGCATTGGCTCGAAAAAACAGGAGGCGTACCTGAGCCGCGGCAATTGACTTTGATCACTGATCAAAAAAAAGCTGATGACTCGGTCGAAGGAGAATTTGTCCACTTCGGCTCCCCTCGTTTATTCCAAATATTCGAGGTTGTGAAACAGCAAGGCCGTTTTATTCGGCTGTACGAAAAAGTCAGACCGCTCACAAACAGCCAGATCGCGCTGGAGCCGTGGCTTGGTCTCAATGTCAAAATATCCTATCTGGCAGACCGTAAAAAAGACAAACTGCTGTCTCTTGGACTTCATCTAATACGTGGAGAAGTCATCGAACAATTTCAAGAGAAGCTGGAAGCGCGTGAGCTATCGTCTCAAATTCCTGATTATTGCTTCACAATGAGTACGATGATTAAGCCAGAGAGCGGCGTCAAACGGCTTTACAGCCTGATGGAACGTTATGCCAATGAAGAGCCGGATGATTGGGCGGTAAGAGCTGTTCAAAAGTGGAAAGAAGACTCGGAACTTTTAAACCAATTTTATGAAGGGACTTCAGACACATCTGTAGAATATGAAATAGAAAGACAAGCACTTAAAACTTTATACGAACCAAAAATCAGTCTTACGATTGAAAATGGCGGACTTTTTTACTTACAGCAAAAAAGAGGAGGCTGACTTAGCGAGTCTCCCTCCCTTTCATGTGATATCAAATTTTCGATCAATCAAAAGCAACGTTTGTCTGTTTGTATTGGGCGGAAACATGACGCAAGCAATCTATGAGGTCTTATCACCTGTGTTTTTCCATTTCATGCGTTAAGTGCCTGAAATACACGATTCAGTATTTTAGGAGGGTATTTGTATGGAAAAGAAAACGAAGTTATTAGACAGTGAATGGGTTCAATTATTACGCGAAGCGCGCAAAGCAGGACTAACAGTAGAAGAAGTCCGTCATTTTCTCAAATCACGCGAAAAGTCCTCTGAGTCTCCCCCTATGGCAAGAAGTCATTCTATCAAACCTTTCTGAATGTGCTATAATATCGAAAGGAAGGTGATGACATTGATTGGCCAGCGTATTAAACAATACCGCAATGAAAAAGGCTACTCACTATCAGAACTGGCCGAAAAGGCTGGGGTAGCGAAGTCTTATTTAAGTTCAATAGAAAGAAACTTGCAAACAAACCCCTCCATTCAATTTCTTGAAAAAGTCTCCGCTGTTCTGGACGTCTCGGTTCATACACTGTTAAACGAAAATGATGAAACCGAATACGATGGTCAATTAGATAGTGAATGGGAAAAACTAGTTCGAGATGCAATGACATCAGGGGTTTCGAAAAAGCAATTTCGTGAATTTTTAGATTATCAAATCTGGAAAAAAAAGCAAGAAGAGGAGTAATGCGCATATTTTAGCGCATACTCCTCCAATTGCTATGCAGATCTTGTTATCAGTCTAAAGACTGACTTTATTTTTTATCTTCGCTGTGTGCTTTTTCGTTTTCTTTCACGTAGCCTTTTTCATCCGTATGCTTTTTTGGATTGATCGTTAAACCATTCCACTGAGTCGCTTCGAAGGAAAGATCAACTTGAATCGCATCGCCTTGGTATTTATTTTGGATATAGTTACCCGCTTTATCCTTCGTCTGGTCATTGACAAATTCAATGATCATTTCCATTTTATCGTAATCAAACGGATTCTTTGGAATGCCGTCATACTCTGGAGCTGTTGATCCATCAACGGTGGCAACATTAATTTTACCACTTTCATGTAAAAACTTCTCATCGACGGCATGACGAAGCTTTTCAAATGCGGTCTGATCCTGCTTTGACGTTAATAGATGCAGGTCAAGCAGGTTTGCATGGTCTAAAATAATATTTTTCGGGTATCCATTCCCACCTTCGGCTCCAACCGTTAGAACACTCACCTGAAATTGGCTGAGGAATTCTTCAGCTGTATTCTTCCCGCCATTTTTCGCTGATGTTCCATCTTGAAACTGGCTATAATCAAGACTCATCAGCACTTGATTAATTGCAAGAGACCCTTTATTTTCAAAATTAAATTCCTTCTTTATACGGTCACCGGGTTTTATGTTCGCAAGGTTGATGGCGCCGGAATTCTCTTTTGCAGATAGATTCAGCTCTCCTGTAGAGTAGACCGCGTTTGCCGTCTCAACATCATTAAATGCAGCCCACGTTCCCCCGCCAATTAAAGCAAGACCTAACGCTCCCGATAAAACACCTAAACGAATTGATTTTTTCATTGCCATGATTGAACCCCCTAATAAATTGTTTTATTGAAACCTGATTTAGGTTACAAACGAAAATTTATGCTTGTTCCTCTGACATGTGTAACTCAGCCGTATGTCTTCGATGTTTGGCAGCACCAACAAAATGAATGGTTGAATAAACAAGCAGCATCACCCCTGGAATAATGAGCAAAAGAGCGGTCCCAGCAGAAGTTCCTGCATACGAAAGAAGCTTTCCTGCATAAGGAATGTTCACGCCCGTATACTGCGCAGTCACTTGATTCGCTTTGACGAGCGTGCCGTCTTGATACATATTGTGGTCTCCTTTTGTCTCAAAGGCTTTATTTACTCCTTTTCCTTTCACCCCAACAATGCGGTGAGTCACAAAGGATTGGTCTTGCTTCGTTTGAAACGTAATAATATCCCCTTTTTTGAGTGTTTCAGGTGAGGTGACATGTTTCACAATAATCAATGAACCAGTCGAAAATTCCGGTTCCATTGATCCAGATAATACTTGCTTGAACTCATAACCAAAGATCTGAGGATCTCCGCCTGTTGTCCTTGATGACAACACGACAATAATACACACAATCATCATCGTGAAGACCAGCGCGTAAAGAATACTCCCAGACATTTTCATCCACTTTTTCATACCTTTCTCCCCTTTACATATCATGTTTCATTCAGCAGGCAAACCCTATTTAGGACGCCTTTTCTTGACAATTCGAAAGCTGCATATGTTGAGACGTAAAGAATGGCTTTTCAGAACCACCAAACCCTTTAGGATAATAGATTTTAAACACATAGATTCCATTTGTTTTTGCTTTAACTGCCGTGACAGTCGTCGTTTCTTCTGATGAGAGGGACTGTATAGCACCTTTTTCAATAACATGGCCATCTTGTAATGGCATCTGAACACTCTCTACTTTATGTAGTTCCCACTTCCATTCAGAGTGCGCGATGGGTTGTCCAATATTTTTTAGTGACATGCTCAGCTTTTGAGGCGCACAGACTGTCCCCTCAATGATCGTTTGATCGATCAGTTTCAAATGACTTCTATCCCATTTCTTTGGCTGGCAATGCTGATCTGTCTCTTCGAAATTTTCACATGTTTTCATGACAAAGTTCGAATGCTCGACATCGTTAAAAGAAGCGTTAGTAGACGTAATAAAAAAAGAAGTGAAAATCAAACAAATAGCACAAAATAGTACAAAGAGCGGCTGTTTCATTGAATCTTTCAACTCCTTGAACAATTGTTCTTTAAAAAGAACGATTACACTCAGTATAAGGAATTACCTATAAAATCCAAAACGTCAAATTAGTCCATTTTGTTCTTAAACAAGAACATTACCGAGAAAATTCTTCCATTTTCTCATTCTTTCGCCATATTCAATATTTTTTTCTGTGACATTTGTACTTCTTAAAAATTTACATAAAAGTGCAGGATTTGGTCAGGATAATAATTGGTGAGGTGATGTTAGTTGAAATATGGAAGAATCATGATCATGCTCAGTTTACTGTTAAGCCCCTTGATACAAAGCGCCCATCTAGCTGATGCAAAAGGAATCACTGCTGCCGCAGATCAATGGGAAACAAGGGCAGTCAAAGAAGCAAAAAAACGGTATCCGTTAGCACATGTTTTATTCAAACAAAAAGTGTGGGATCGGCACCGGGAGAAAGAATCCGTGAAGCAATATCATATTATGTTGAAAGATCAGGCCAAAGAATTTGGGGTATATGTCACCATTTCCTATAACCCTTACTCGAACAAGGTCAATAAAGTCATTGTTGTGGAAGAATACAGCTAAAATGGCATGAAAAAAACCGCCTGCTGGCGGCTTTTTACTTTCGTCGATGACGTTGACGTTTTTTTAGCATCATTGAGAAGCCAAAAGGCAGAACACCGAATAAACGCTGAGAAAATGGTGGTTTTGTCTCCATTTTTTCCTGTTTATGTTCTTTCCGTTCGTCACGTGGTGTATTCATATATTTAATGATTTCCTGCGTCATATATTTTACATAATCATTTGTCTTCATCGAACACTCACCTCTTCTTCCTTAAAGTGTTACCAAGAAGAGGATCGTTTTATACACTCGCTAATAAGTGTTGATCCATTGATTGATTTCTCCTGTCTCTTTATTCAGCTCTAGTTCCCGCTCGTCAGTTACACCACCCTTTGTCTCGATATTAACCAAGAGCCGGACTAGCTTTTTTCTGTCATCGCACCCAATTCGCTTCAACGTCACTCGACCTTCTTCTGTGACAATTGGGCTCAATGGCTGATCACAAATACGATTTAATTTGTTTGCGGCTTCATTTAGACCCATTCGAAATAACTGTTGTTTTTGGTAAAAAGAAATCGTGAGCTCTGCACTTTTCAACTCTTTTTGAAACCCAATGGTCATCGATCCTAGAATCAATAAAAACAAAAGAATGACAGCAAGTACGTGGGGATAAATAAACCCGTCTTCTCTTTTCACGTTTTAGGAATCACTCCTTTGTAAGTGAAAAAAACAGCTTCATGTACTTGACCAAATACATCTGTGACTTGGAGAGTGGTGGTTTGCTCTTTTGTTCTTACATGGAATTGTTTCACCTTTTGTAATAAAGGGAGATGACCTGCCTGATCCGTTCGTTTACGAAGCATCTCTTGATACGGCTCAATCGTCACCACTCGCCCTTGATTTGAAATATACTCCAGTGCTGTTCCATTTTTCACCGCTCTTACAGCGACAGCACAATTTAGCTCCTCCTCTAATTGCAGGGCCGTTTGTTTCCACTCCATTTGCGAAAATTTGTTGATTTCTGCAAACGGATGAGCTTTTTCAGCAATTGATAAAAGCAGCATGCAGCCAAAAGAAAGCAGCAAAAATAGCTGCAATTGCCATATTGCTTGAGCGAGTGTAAAGCCTTGTTCATCGCTCCAAATGTCGAAAGCAAATCGTCTTCTTTTTTTGTACTTTGTATGAAACACATCCCTTCTCCTGACCCCAAATGAATTCATATGTGATCTCGCCTCGTTTCTTTGTACTTGATTCATTTTGACCTTCTATAAAAGCTTTATTCATATACTCATGTAAGATTTGATAAGCTTCCAGTTTAGCCCTTAATTCTTCTTTCCCAATTGTCAGTTTTTCAAAGGATGGCACGAGCACAAGAGCAGCAAATAGAAAGAGGTGGCAAGAAAAGAGCATCTCAAACGTACTAAATCCTTTATTGTTGCTGAACATGAATCCGCCCGCTCCCTAAGTAAATCGTGAGTTTATATATTTGACTGCCAAATTGAACAATGAGAGAACCGCCGCTATTTGGATGTCCGTTTTTATTAAAGTGAAGGCCTTGTTGAAATGTGGATTGCTTGATGGTGCCTTTTTTGTGTGGATTAGAAGCAATGATCTGCTCACTATTCTGTTCGATGACTTGATAAGATACATTGGGCGGGTGAAACTCAACAGTTACTCGTGTTTTTTTAATAAATGCAGTATAAGATGCCAATTGAAGATCTTGTTTTAGCAAGTTCACTTGCTTTTTTGCTTCAGCACTTTCTAATATATTGGGCACTTTTCCACCTATTATCGAAAATAAGATAGAGAAAATCATGACGATCAAGAGCTGCTCAATGAGTGTAAATCCTTTCTCCTGGAAAAGCGATTTATTCATTTTTCACATCCCCGTTTTGAATGAAAATTGCCTTTCCATTCGGACAAGTTAATCCTTTTTTGACATAGCCTTCTTTTTCTAATTCAGCTAAAGATGGCGTCTTGCCGTCATGCTCTAATTCATATGCCATTACCTGTGTACTCACCATTGATTTCAGCCCTTCACAGCCCTTTGCTTGAATGCTTTGATGATGCCGAGTGATATTTGGAATGGTGATCAATAAAAGAATGGAGATCACAAGCATGACAATTAACATTTCTAACAGTGTAAATCCTTTATCATTCATGCCTTAGTCCTCCTTTTCACACTTGTTCCATTAGTTGATACATTGGTAAAAGAATAGATAAATACACAATGAGTATAAGAAATGCTGTTAAGCCATAGATGACAGGCTGCAGCCATGAAACCCATTTTTCAATTTTTAATTCTGCATTCTCTAAAAGAAATTGACTATATGTGTACATCTCTCTTGCTAGCATCCCACTTGCTTCCCCATGCTTAATGACAGCCGCAAAATGCCTTTCGAAAAAAGGAGACCGGCTTATTTGATGTTCCATACTCTCACCTTTTCTTAACTCCCCTATCATTTGTTCAGACATTTCTTGAAGGAAGGGTAAATAGGTCTGCTGTTTAAAAGCTTGCAAACTTTCGTAAATCGATAATCCAGCTTGAAGAAGTCCGCTTAGCTGAAGGGAAAAAAGATACGTATGCATCAGCTGCACCCCTTTAAATACCACCGGCAGCCTGCTGATGACTTTCAGTTTCTCAAGGGTCGATTTTTTCTTAAAAAAGAGCTCATAATATCCAAAAAGACAGATGCATATACAACCGATCATAAGCAGCAAAGCGTGTAGGAATTGGAAGAGGCCAAACATCCCTTGAATCAGCCATGTCATGCTTGTATTCATAGATGAATATAATAAAGAAAATTGAGGGACGATCATTTGCTGAACAATGATGAGCACAACAAAAACCGTAAACATAAGAAAAATCGGATATCGTAACATACGCTTGAATGTGTCTACCTGCATGATTTTTTTCTCTAGAAATCGGGCGCTTTGTTCAAGAGCTCGCGCTAGGCTGCCATGTTTCTCTGAAAAACAAAGAATAGCGACGGCTTCCCGCTGAAAATGAAGTCGCTCAAGTACAACGTAAAAAGGCTCCCCTTCAAGCAGCCACTGAATGCCTGGCGTTAATCGCTGTTGCTGTTTTTTTGATAACTGAATATTCACCATCGTTAATGCCTCAACCAATGTATATCCAGCTTGAATCAATTGAGCCAGTTTCGATAAGAATTCAGCTTGTTCTTTTTTAGACCAGGGTTTAGAGGTTCGCTTCTTCATAAACCCAGCGATGATATGTGCTTTTTGATAAATAGCCGAGTGCCACTCCTTTCCGAATTAATCTTTGCAGTGTTTCGTATGACGAATGAGCGTATTCTCCTTTTGCCTCTTTGATACACTCACCAAGCTCCTTTCCGTAAAGCAATTCAAATACATTTGTTCGTCTGACTGGCCGATTTAGTTTGCAATAAAGCTCACACGTTTCGCCGCAAAATGGACATGCGAGTTCGATTAACCGCTGAGCAGCAATAGCAACCATTGTTTGTTCGAGTTCATTCACCGTCACACCAAATTCGAGCATTCGATAAAGAGCTCCTTTTGCATTCTTTGCGTGCAATGTGCTCATGACTAAATGACCTGTCAAAGCTGCTCTAATAGCTGTTCTGGCTGTTTCCGCATCTCTTATTTCTCCAAGCACAATCATATCTGGATCATGTCTTAAAATAGCGCGTAAACCTGCCGCATACGTGATACCAGCTTTTTCATTTACTTGAACCTGCAACACTTCTTCATTTCTTGTTTCCACAGGATCTTCAAGGGTAATAATATTCCGATTAAAATGTTTTTTGGCAAACTGAATCAATGAATAAAGTGTTGTCGTTTTCCCTGAATTTGTTGGTCCTGTAAATAAAATGAGCCCATGCGAATGATTCAGAAACGATAATAATCTCGTTGAAGCTTTCGGGAACAGTGACAAATACTTTGTTTTCGGCACATGATCCTGCGGTAAAATCCGAATCACTAGACTTTCATCATTTACAGTTGGTAGTGTAGAGAGCCGAACAAACACTTGACCGCGTCTTAACATCACAGCCAATGATCCATTTTGTGGTCTCCTTCTTTCACCAATATCCATAGAAGATAAAAATTTGAAATGAGCAATGAGCCGCTCTCCGCTCTTTTTGTCAATGATCCGCTGCTGAATGAGGTCAGCGTCTACACGAAAAGAGACTGAAGCTTCCTTTTCTCTCGGAACAATATGCACATCAGATGTTCTCATGCGGCACGCCTCTTCTAGCAGCTCTTGCCCCAAATATTCAATACCATACAAGTGATTCACTCCTTTCAGTGACCATATTGTATGATGGCGGAACGTGCCTGACAAAAACGCATTTCATGATTTTCATGACTGAAAAGGGTTGAAAATATTCAATTAGAGGTGTATTTCATCTATAAATAACAGAAGGACATATCAAAAAATTTGACTTTTACAACAGCGGGTTCCATTCAGAGGAGAAAAAAAAAGAAGTGCTATTGGCACCTCTTTTTTGATGATCATTTCATTTGGTTCTTTTATTATGGATGATCGGTTACAAGGAGGTGTCTCCAAATTTATTCCTCCTTAATAGATTACTGATTTGAAGATAAAGAATATCCTTTCGTGTCTGATTTATGGATAAAAAAAGAGACCAAATCTGTATGCGAATTGGTCATCTCATTCATATGCTCATTATATTGTTTCTCCTTGTGAACGAACCTGTTACTTTTACTAGTAACATTTTTTGGTTCACGTTGCTTCTTGCTGCTGCTCTTCAAAGATACGAAAGCCTCTTTTTTCTAAAGCTTTTGCAAGGCTGTGTTCAGTATTTACTTTTGAGAAATCAATGCCGAGTTTCACTACAGTTTGAGCGATTTCTGGACGAATACCTGATATAATCGTCTCAATTCCTAGCAACTTCGCACTATCAACCACTTTAAACAGCTGATATGCAACCATCGTATCAACAACGGGAACGCCAGATATATCAATAAATAAATGGGTTAGACGCAGTCTAGATGCCTGTTCTAGTACTGATTCCAAAATGATTTTCGCCCGGTACGTATCAATTTCACCAATCAGCGGCAAAATACCGATCTCTTTTGAAACTGGAATAACAGGCGCACTAAGCTCTTGAATCATTTCTCTTTGTGCATTAAGCTGATTGATTGTCACGCGGTCATACTCTTCTGATAAACGTGCAATCATGTCATCAAATGTGGCGTGAAAATGCTGATTCCAATCGCACACATCTTTGAGTGTCACTTCAAGCTCCGTTTGTTGTGTAAAGGTCTCAATTCTGGAACAAAAAATGTGGCGGAACACCTTAAATTGTCCGATGATTTCATATAAAGGTACTTCATGAACAGCTCGATCGCGGGCAATATCAACTGACCACTTTTTTAGATGGTCTTCTACTTTATCTGATAGCGTGACTAACGTTGCTGCAATCGTTTGAATAAATGCTGTGTTTTGTTCTTTCAGCTTCTTTTCTGTCTCCTCTGAAGCATGTTTGGAATATAATGAGCCTTCTTCTGTTCTTGTTTTCAGCCATTCTTCGGTCATGACAGGGGCTTCTTTAAGAATAAATTCATATAATTGCTCAGATTTTTCATTTTTCATTTCTGTCGTTCGCTCCTTTTTCACTTACAACTAGTGACAACCAACTTTTTATGTATAAATGACCGCAGATGGTGAACAATAGCATTACACGTTTCATATTGGGCTATAGCCAAGTGGTAAGGCAATGGACTTTGACTCCGTGATCGTTGGTTCGAACCCAGCTAGCCCAGTTCAGCACAAAAACGAAGACGGCTGAAACATCATTCAGCTGATCTTCGTTTTTGATTAGGAAACCGATTGATGAATCGCTTTCTTTTTTGAAATTTTCATGAGTTCCCCTGGATTATAGCCGACCACTAATTTATTTCCATCAATGATAATAGGTCTCCGGAGCAGCTTTGGTTTTTCAATGAGAAGCTGAAGTACCTCATTTACTTTTAGATCATTAATATTTAAATTTAAGCTTTTAAAAGCTTGGCTTCGAGTAGCTAAAATTTCATCCATTCCTTCTGTTGTTAAGGACAGGATTTTTTTCAATTCGTCTAGTGTTGGCGTTTCTCTGAAAAGGTGACGCTCTTTAAAATCAATTTGATTCGCCTTTAACCAATGTTTTGTTTTGCGGCAAGACGTGCAGCTTGGGTATGAATAAAAAGTAATGTCACTCATTAGTCTTCCTCCTTAGGTCGTTAACCTTTTCTCTTATGGACTAAGTACCCTCATGCATTTAGGCATAAACACTTTTTCATCACTTTTTCAAAAAAATTTTTTCTAACGAAAGAATGAATGTTCACACGTTGTCAAAAATGTAAATGTTTACATAACAAGTGATCATCAGCTATAATATGAATCAAAGGGGTTTTTTAAGGGGAGGGAAAGAAATGAATCGCATGTTCCGCGTTCTTGGGTTTTGGACGGGTATTTTTGCTGTCATGTTCTATTTAGGACATATGAAAGATGCATCCTTGCTGTTCTTCGGTCAAACCGTTCTTTTTGTATTTTTATCCTACTTGAATTTATCCGAAAGAATGTATATTTACATTTTCGGAGCGTACTTGACGATTTTCTTTGCCGGATTTACATATTATTCGATTTTCATCATGGTTCCCGGTACCGGACATTAATAGAAAAAAGCATCTCTTTTGAAAGAGATGCTTTTTTCGTGCGTGCTATTATAAAGAAAACCCATTGATAAACGGATTTTGCTCCTGTTCTGTAAGCACAGTTGTTTCCTCGCCATGTCCACTTAACACAAGAGTTGATTCTGGCAATGTCAACAATTTGTCATGTATCGATTGAAGCAACACGTCTTGATTACCGCCCGTTAAATCAGTTCTCCCGATACCACCTTGGAATAGAGTATCACCAGAAATCACAAATCCCTCTTCCGCTGAATAGTAAGACACACTGCCAGGTGAATGACCTGGTGTGTGGAACATTTCTAATGTAAACGATCCAATTTGAAGAGGTCCTTCTGACGTAATCAATTGTTCAGCTTCTTTGACCGTAATTCCGTTACCAATTAGTCGAGCTGAACCGTTTAACTGAGCATTTGTCAGCCATTCTTTTTCCTTTTCATGGACATAAAGCGGAATTCCCCATTCTTGACGCACCTCATCTGCTGCACCAATATGATCAAAATGGGCATGTGTCAATAAGACAGCAAGTGGTTTCAGCTGTTTTTCTTTCAGATAAGAAATTAGCTTTTGCGCTTCGCCGCCTGGATCAAAAATTAAACATTCTCCCTGTTCATTTTTCCAAATATATGCGTTCGCTTGCACATAGCCTAGCGGCATTCTTCTCCAATTCATTTTCATCACCTACTACTTTTTTCATTCTTTTTTATTATGAAGGCTATTCAATAAAAATTCAAACAATCGTCAACTTGAATGTACTCGACAAGCTTTATGAAAACGGTTAAAATGAAAAGAAAGGAAATCAAGGGGATTGATGACAAAGGGGGACTTTCATATGATGCTCGTCATTATTTTTGGTCTAGTCACGATTTTAGCCGCTCTCGGCATCTATCGCTCACTCAAAAAAGTGAACGTACTGGCCATTGCTTTCGCTGGCGCCACGTTTTTGGTTTTTGGATGGTTTACCGTCATGACCATCATCTATAGCGGTTATCCAACTGCACATTAAAAGCCTGCAATAAGCAGGCTTTTTCTATTGATTCAAATGTTTATTCACGCTTTCTAATTTGCTTGAAAGGGTGGTCGTTTGATCTCTTCTATCATCTATGCGGATATTGGTTGCTACTCGGTGTAAACCCTTTTCAAACGGAGCTTCATGAATACGCTGAATGACCTCAAATAAAACGGATAGCTCCCCTTCAATTAAAGTATTCATTGGTGTTAGCTGATATTTGATTTTCCCTTCTTGTTGAAAGCCCTCTAACAATCTTTGTACGTCTGCTACATATGCACTCACGCTTGGTGTCTCAGTGCCTATTGGAATGATGGTGACATCTGCTATTGCCATGGTTCTTGCTCCTTTCAATGACATCCTATTTCTTTCTCGTTCTCATTGTAACCCATCGTGATTCAAAAATGCCATGATCATGTGGCGTGTAAGCTTGGTTTGTCCCGTTCTATCGTCAAATCTGCTCTCTCTACCTTCCCAATATTTGTGAAAAGGAGCAAGCATATACCTGAAATAGCCTCTATCAGTCCTCCTGCTGCAATGACATAACCTGAACCGAATAACGTCGCCATATAACCACCAATGAGAGCGCCTAACGGTATCATTAAATACGAGATCATGTTAATAATCGCATACACTTGCGGCTGATCCTCCGCTTTTACTGACAATTGAATCATCGTATGTTCAGGTACATTGACTGCACTGATGGCTGCACCTAAGGCAAATGCAGATATAAACACAAGTGGTAATAAGGCATTCATCCCTGTAATGAAAAATGCAATTCCATCAACGATCCCTGCCCCGATAAACAACAGACCGTATCGATTCACTTTCACCTTTGTTAAAACGAATCCCATCAAAAATGCACCCAATGCCGTGGTCACTTTGATGAATGAATATACTACTGGTCCACTATGTAAATCTTCTGTTAAATAAATAACCGACAATGCCTCCCACGGTGCCGCAGCAAAATTGGAGCAGACACAAAAAATGGCTAATGGAAACAAAATATGATGACTTTTCACAAGTGAAAATCCTCTTATTAATCGTTTTCCGTATGATAATCCTTTTTTACCTTTATCCATGATCGCTTCCGTTTTATATGTAATCAGCAAAACCAGCAAAGCGGACATGAGGTAAAGAGGAATAATCACAAGCATTGTATATCCTACCCCTACAAATGCAATCATGACACCACAAATCGTCACAGTCACAAGCCTGACCACATGACTGGCTGATTGAATGGTTGCATTCGCCTTTTGTATCACATCTTCATGCACAAGCTTTGGAATAATGGACACCGAAGCTGGTTCATAGGAACCACCAGTCGCTGAATGCAGCAACATACCGCCAATGATGAGTGCCAAAGGAGAAAAATCATAAAAGTAACTCACCACAATCACAAGTATAATCGCCGCCCGAGTTAAATCAGCAAAGCACATCCAAAATTTCAATTGATGCGGCTTCATCATTGGGGTAATAAACGGCCCAATAATGGCTTGAGGGACAAAACTAACGGCAATAAAAAATGCTGTTCCAATTGCTCCTTTTCCCCCTAGCACTAAAAGCCACAAAATGGAGTTAAAAGATAAACTATCAGCAGTAATTTTACACATTTTAGAAACAAATAGATAAGTAAAATTCCGTTTCCACAGGCTTTGAGCATTCAATCATCGACATCTCCCTAATTCATATCCTTTTTTTTACATCCACTCTTTCACAATAGCTTACAGGAATGCTCTCGTCAATCACATCAGCACGGTTTTTATTGACCATAAGAAATTGATTGGTTTGAACGTATTAAAAGATTGTTGACAAAGGGCGAAAATGAACTTGATTTTAGCCCTTTGTCTTCTTTTCAGCGTGATAGAAAACCTTTGCAGCCCTAGGAAGGACGAGTACTGACGCGGAGTGAATTTCACATTCGTGAGCACCGGCACGCAGGACTAAAGAATGCGAGGGTTTGTCTACACGCTGAAAGCACCGATTAGGTGCTTTTAATACTTACATGCTTCCCACAATAACCGCTTTGTTTTTTCATAGATCGAATCAAATTGACTCATAGAAAGCGGGTTCTTTCCTCGCCCAAGTTCCACCGTATAGCCCTCACTTTTACATTGATAAATAAACCAATCTCGATAACCTGCATAGCTATCAAGATATTGAATCGCTTTGTAACCGCTCACCCGTTCTAACCGTTCGACCGTCTCTTTTGAAATGGCCGGTTCGTGGCCAAGAAAACCCCAGTATATCTCTTCTCCTTGTGTATGAAGGGCAATTAACCGGTCAAAGCGTTTTCGTAAGGCGAGATGTGCCATTGCTTTCGCTTCTGGTTCTGTTAACGGCTGATGCCCTGGGAAATCCCTATAAGACGGTGCCTTCGGCTTATTACGATAATATTCGATTTCCCAATAAGCAGGAAATTGATTGTTTAAATCAATTCCTCGAATATTCGCCTTCCATTCTCGATAATCGGAAAATCCACCATTTAGCGGCGCGAACTCCTCACGGCACAACCCTAAAGATTCTGGACCATTGCGAACCAAATCAACACCGTCTGGATTTACCATCGGGACAATAGACAAAGCAGTGGTCTGCAATATACGAACCGCTTCATGATGTCTTGCTTGCACTGGGTCCGAGGCCGCTAAACAAAGTGATTTAAGCCATTTTAATAAAACAGAGGTCGTGATCCATTCATTTGCATGAAAAGAGGCATTAACATGTATGGAATGTAAATGTTGTACAGGCTCCGTACGGATTTCATAAATGGGCGTATCAAGCACTGATTGACCAATCACACTCATCTGAAGAAAAGGAAAAACAGCTTTCAAATATTGAAGCTCTCGTTCTAAGTGAGCGCTATCATATTCAAATGTGCCGCTGATCCAATCATCTGATTGCTGGAGCCGGTAAGGCGCAATGAAGCTTTGCACCTCACCTACCGATTGAAATGAATGGGTCCCTTCTGGAAGTCTATACCCCGGTAAAAGGAGGTGCTCCGTATTTGACTGATTGGACAAACGGAAAGCTTCTTTTCCTATACCAAGCTGCTTTGCCACATCCTCCTTCCTTGCCTCATCCAGATGCCATTCAATTGTGCCAAACGACTTTTTCATTTACATCCCTCCTCTTACACTATATGAACCAGTAAGTAAAAAAAGAAAACCTCTGCATGTAAATAGCAGAGGTTTTCTTTTAAATTAAGACGCCTTTTTTAGCTCAGTGTCACCTTCTTTTTTAGATGGTGAATGGTCCGAGTTGTTTCGGTCATAAAATCTAAGAAGATCTCCATAGATAATTTGATCAGAGAATTGAAGCTCTTGTTTTGCCTTTTCTTCATAAGACTGACAAACAGACTCATCTTCTCTCGGCTCACCCGTTTCTTTGTTGTAGCACACACCAGCTGTAAAAACACTGTCCTTCGTAATAAAACTTCCATCTCGAAGCACTGTGAAGTCATTTGTATCTTTTGATAATAGGTCATGACCAAATTGAATTTGCTTGCTTGTATCGATTCCTAGAAGGTTCATGACTGTTGGACGGATATCTACTTGCCCGCCAACTGTATCAATCTCTTTTGGATGTTTATCCGTGATACCAGGAATGTGTACAACAAATGGTACTTTTTGAAGCTGAACTTCTTCAAAAGGTGTAATGTCTTTGTTTAAGAATTGTCCCATTGCTTCGTTATGGTTTTCAGAAATCCCGTAGTGATCACCATATAACACAAAAATGGAGTTGTCGTATAACCCTGCTTCCTTCATTTTTTTAAAGAAAAGCTTTAGTGCCTCATCTTGATAACGCACTGTAGGGAAGTATTTGTTCAACGTTTTGCTCTTTGAGTCATATTCATCAATGAGCTTATCTTCTTCATCTAAGTCAAATGGAAAATGGTTCGTTAATGTAATCAATCTCGTATAGAACGGTTGCGGGATCGTTTTCATTAAATCTACTGACTGCTCAAAAAACGGACCATCTTTCAGTCCCCAGCCAACTGAATTTTCTTCATTTACATCGAATGATTTAATATCAAAAAATTTGTCGTAGCCAAAGCTGTCATAGATCAGGTCACGGTTCCAGAAACTTTTGTTATTCGCATGAATAACAGAAGAATGATAGCCTTCCTCTTTTAACAACTCAGGTGCGGCTTTGAACTCGTTGCTTGGATTTGTGAAAAATACAGCTCCTCTTCCAAGTGGATAGAGTGAATTATCAACAATAAACTCGGAGTCGGATGTTTTCCCTTGACCCGTTTGATGATAGAAATTACTGAAATTGTAGCTTTTCTTGATCAATTTGTTTAAGAACGGCGTGATCTCTTTCCCATTCAATTTTTCATTGATCACAAAGCTCTGAGTAGACTCAAGCGATACTAGAATGACATTTCGTCCTTTTGCTTGACCAAACGTCTTTTCATTACGGTCTGTTTGATTTGCGCTTACATAGTTTTCAATTTCAGTTAAGCTATTGCTGTCGGCAAGTGCTCGCTGAGCGGATTGCTTCGATTGCAGAACCCCATCATAAATATGGAAGTTATATAAGCTGATGTTTTTCACTAGCATCTCACGGTCAAATGAACGAGTTAACAGCTCTGGTCTTTCTGTTTCAGCCAAACCAAGGTTAAAAAAGAAAGTGGCTGCCACAAATAAATAATAAGCTGCACGTCCCTTACGTGAAATCGTTACATCTGTTCTAAAGGAAGGCTGTTTTTTATAGAGCCAAATTAAAATGATGATATCAACAAACATCAGAAAATCAACTGGTTCAATTAAAGAGGTAATACTTGACCCGAGGTCACCCATATTGTTTGTTTGAAATAGGACGGGGATGGTTAGAAAATCACTGTAGAATCGATAAAATACAATGTTAGCTAACAAAATAAATGTCAGAACAAAACTCGTCACGATGATATATCGATTGCGATTTTTTTCTTTAAAGAATAAACCGATACCGAAGATAAACAAAAGAAAGCTAAGCGGATTAATAAACAGGATAAATTCCTGCATGAAATTTTCAATTTTGATATTAAAACTAGATTTATAGATAACATAGGTTTTCACCCACATTAACAAAGTCGCAATCAGTAAAAATGAAATCGCCTTTAATCTTTTCTTTCGCATTGTAACCTCCTTATGCTAAAAACGCACTCAGGTTAGGGACATCCCCAATTATTGGTGCTTCTTCAAAAATAACTAAAGTATATCTTATCCTGTCTATGCTGGAAAATCAATGTCTTTTTCCCCATGACAAACTTATGAATATGCTAAACATTCAATTTCATGCCTATCTATCGCTGATTTTAATAAAAATGACATCATTATGACATTTTTGTTCAAGACAGCCACTTGTTTTTTGCCATCCATGCACCGCCGATCACGCCTGCATCGTTTCCTAGTGAGGCAATCACCACTTCAACATCCTCAGCACATGGCGGGAAGGCATGATGTTTGACGACACGCTCTACTTTACTGCGAAGAAGCTCGCCCGCTTTAGATACACCGCCGCCAATGACGATTTTTGTTGGGTTTAAGGCACTGGCTAGATTCGCAAGGACAAGACCAAGATGGGTTGTTACTTCATCTACGACATGCATCCCAAGTTCGTCTCCGTTTTCTGCTGCCTCAAATACATCCTTTGCAGACAGCGAAGTAAGTGAGCCAAGTGATGATGTATGGCTCTTTGTTTGTAATGTATCTTTTGCGATTCGGACGATACCTGTGGCAGACGCAATGGTTTCAATACAGCCTGTTCTCCCGCAGTTACATGGTGCTCCTTGAAATGGAACGGCACAAATATGACCAATTTCTCCACCAGCACCTGTTTCGCCTTGAACCACTTCTCCATTGACAATAATACCGCCGCCAACCCCTGTGCCCAGTGTAACCATCAGGATGTTTTTGGCGCCATCACCTGCACCCTTCCACATTTCACCGAGTGCAGCAATGTTCGCATCATTTTCGATGACAGATGGAAGTCCTGTCTCTGCCTCTAAATGGTCTTTCAAGGGATAGTTTGTCCAGCCCAGATTCGTTGTTTTATAGACAATTCCGGATACTTTATCCACTGGTCCAGGTGCCCCCATACCGATCCCAATTAGGTCTGATTTCGGCATGCTGATCTCAACTAGTTTATGGTCAATTGACTTGGCAATGTCGACTGTAATTGTCTGCCCAGATTTATCCGTAGGAATCTCCCACTTATGCTGAATTTCACCATAAAGATTAATAAACGCAAGCTTAATTGTCGTACCGCCAAGATCAACTCCTACAAACCAATCCCCTGTCATATGTCCTCCACCTTCACATTGTTTTTCGATTTAATTTGGCTAGTTCCATTTGAAGGATGGTCATTGCGTTTGACCATTCAGTTCGATCGATGATGCCCGATGTGTACATTTCCTTCAATTCATCTGCCATAAATTCTAATTCCACTTCACGATCTCCGAAATACACGTAATTTCCAAATCTCATGAGCAGCTGCTGTACATCATATAACGTTTTCATTATTTTCACCATTTCTCTAAATCAACAGATAGGATAAGCGTATTCATAAATACGCTTTCAGTCAAGTCATTCAACGTGTTTGAGTGTTTTCAATATATTGTTTCAACTTTAAAAATTGGTCATTTTGCGGATCTTGTTTTAATGCTTTTTCGATGAAGTCGTCTGCTTCCGCTGTCTCGCCTTTTTCTACATACAACAACGATAAGTGATACAATTTATTCGGCTCATTTGGATCTTTTTCAAGCGACTTTTGCAAATACTCAATGGCCTTGTCAAGATGTCCAAGCTGCGCTTCGGAAAGCGCATATATATGAAGTGCTTCAGCTGAGGCATCCTTTTGCTTTACATATTCCTCTAGACGCTGACTTGCTTCGCTATAGTTCTTTTCATCAAATAAACTCGCTGCCTCGCTAGTTGCCGCCGCTTCTTTTTGATCGTCTGAATGAAACCCTGTATACAATCCAAAGCCGCCAATAAGGAGGAGAAGAAAACTAGCAAGAAGCATTTTGACAGGCTGAAACTGTTTAGGAAGACGGACCGCTAAAGCGGCTAAAAATCCCCCAGCGAGCCCCCCAAGATGCCCTGCATTATCAATCCCTGATACAGTGAAACCTATCCCTAAATTGATGAGGATAATCACGATAATATTTGTCCCCATTGTACGAAAGAAGAGCTTCCGGTTAGAGATCGCTAAATATAGCAATGCGCCTAAACAGCCAAAGATCGCACCTGATGCTCCTGCTGCGATGGCTGTATTAAACACAAAGCTCGCTATGGAGCCAAAGATGCCGGAAACTAAATAAATCAGCAAAAATCTTCCCGAACCATAAATTCTCTCAACAGCCGCTCCAACGGACCAAAGAGCAAATGTATTAAAGAGTAAATGCGTCAAACCAATGTGTAAAAACATAGGTGTCACAAAACGCCACCATTCACCCTCTAAAATCAGCACATTATTTTTCGCACCGAATGCTGTTAAAGTGGCTGTATTGGTACTTCCACCAGATAATTCAAGTAAAAGAAACATCACCACTTGAACTGCGATTAACAAGTAGGTAAAAATCGGTCTGCCATTTTGAAAAACGGCCCGTTCTTGTTCACGTTGCTTTTCCTGATCTTGAAATGCCTGAAGCACGTTCATTTTAAGCTGCATTACATCTTCGGCTGTATCTGCCTTCGCCTCTTCTACATCAATCGAGAGTGATGTATTCAGCCATTTTTGCAGCTCGTGTCCATCGTTTTGAAGGGTTTCTTCATTCAGTAAAACAGGTGTCACCATCACCTTTTGTTGTTTTTGCGGTTGACCGTTTATGTCTTCCCAATCATCTACTGGATGATCAGCTGTAAATTGTAGCTGCAGGAGATGAAGAGAACGTTTACGCATGGCTTCTCTCAACTGATTCATCCGAAAGGCCTGCTCTTCCATATCTCGAACGATCTCCTGTCTAAAATTCACATCTCTTCTATAGAGACGGATGAGATCATATCCTGAGTTTCGTGGTGCTTCAAAAAAGATTTCATCTTCTGGGTACGGACTTTGAATCATCTCGTATCCTTTTTGTCTGAGTTCATCAATCACTCGCCAAAATAGACTATCTATAACATTCATTCATTCGCGCTCCATTTTTTACATTATTATAGCAAGAATTACTCTTATACGCATTTCTCAACAAAAAAATCCCGGCTTTTGCGGGATTAGAATGCTTGGCGAATAAATTTCGTCCGAAAATATGGGATTTTCATCAGCCATTTAATAAAAAAGTGACGCACTTGGTTTTGCCCTAAGATCAAATTCATGAGCCGATAACGATTTTGCACAAGAACGAATGCAAACAGTGTGAACACAATGCTCCAAATCATTTTATTCATCATATTCCCTCCTATGTTCGTATCGTGGCTTAAATAGGATTTGTTTATGCATAAACCATCATTTTTATCTCTTACCATGCGATCTACTTTCACACTCTAATCCCTTGTTCTTTTGATTGAATATAATAGACCTCTTCACACTCTGATTGATCATAAGAAACGTCAAATTGATGAAGGGCGATTAAATCTTTGAACGCTTTGATATGCTCTCTTCTTATTTTTCCGACTCCAAAAAAATCAAGGTGTGTATGCCAAAAATAAACCCATGAATCATGTTCGAGTTGTAAGTCAAAAGTATTCACTTCCTCCCACAAATTACGGAAGTATCTTTTCTTTCCTCGAAATTTTTTCAATATATGCCTCCTGCTAGCTAAAATGCCATGAGCTAATGAAACGATCTCAACACAAAAAGCCCGTTTTTGGACAATGAGCGGGCTTTCACTTTTGATATAACGTACCTTTTTCACTGACAATCATAGACACCGGTATGTCGTGCGCTTCAGCCGGAATATGCCTCGTCTGCTGTAAAGACAAACAAAGGGCAATGGTTCCCCCGTGGTAGTCCGCTAAGTAGCGATCATAATAGCCCCCACCAAACCCAATCCGGTAACCACGTTGATCGAAGCACACCCCAGGGACAATGATCAAATCAATGGCTTCTTTATGTACAGCTGTAGACTCAAGAGGGTCTGGCTCCAATAGCCCAAAGTAGCTGGATGTCATCTTTGTTTCAGGTGTATATTCATAAAACACCATCTCTTTTGTTTTCGGAAAACAGGTGGGAATACAAACTGTTTTTCCTTCTTCCCACGCTTTTTCAATCAGAGGCATTGTCGGTATTTCTTTTCCCCTAGACATAGTCAAAGCAATCGTTTTCGCCTGTTTCCATTCTGACAGCTGCAACACGTGTTCATGAAGTAGAGAAGCGTGGCGATTGAACTCATCAGCGCTTATCTGATCAAGCATGGCTAATGTTTGAAGGCGGAGCTCCTTTTTCATACAGGTTCATCTCCCATCATAAAAAAACAGCAGGAAAATTCCCTGCTGCTTACTTTGTTTCACGATGTAAAGTTTGTTTTTTATCACGTGAGCAATACTTTTTGAATTCAACGCGATCTGGATTGTTTCGCTTATTCTTTTTAGTAATATAGTTACGCTCACCGCATTCAGTGCAAGCTAGAGTAATATTTACGCGCATGTTTTTCCCTCCAAACTAAAATCAATTCACATTCAGACCTAACTATAATACCACTTCTAGCTAAGGAATGCTAGAATGTTTTTTCACCAATTTCATTTTTCAATGCATTCCACCTGCATCCTGATCCATATTGTCTGGTCATGTGATGAAAAATCGCCTTCTCCCCTATAAAAACACGTTCTTTGTCGTACTGTATACATGAGAACCCCCTCTTTGTTCCACAGCTTTTTTTCATCTGATCCGTCTTCTTTTATTTTAACAGCGGGCAAGGTTTTCATACTTGGTTTCCCTATAAAAAGAAAAATGATGAAAAAAAGGTGATTTTTTCAGCAATTCCTTTTGAAACTAGCTTTTTTATGGTATAAAAAAGAAGGGTCGAAAACTGTCTGAAACAATCATGAGAGCCTTTTTTGGCTTTCAGCATTAAAATATGAATAAAAGGTGATGAAACATGGAAATTGCAATTATCGGATTGCTTGTTGTCAGTATTGTACTGATCGCATTCTCATATTTTCAAAGAGAGCCGATTAAAGAAGTCGAACAGGAACTTGAAACACTTCAACTATCTGCAATGCAAGAAATCTATAAACTGAAAAAGAAAATGAAGGTTCTTGAAGAAGAATTGCTTGAAACAAACATCGTTGTCCGCAAGCATTCAGAAATTGATCCATCTATTGCAAGACAAATCATTTCAAAGCATCAAAATGGCATGTCTCCTGAGGCGATTGCGCGCGCTGAGCATGTATCTGTAGAAGATGTGAACATGATCATTAAAGACAACGAGAGGGTGCTTGTATGACGAAAAAAAGCATCCAAACGTTTGCAGCAGGTATGATTCTTGCAACTGGTGTTCTGGCGATCGTCTTTTTCCTTACTGGAAAAGATGAAGCGGCAGCTGATTCTACAACAAAAGAAACCCTCGCAGCGAAAGTGACAGACACTGACGTGAAAAATTACTTAGACTCTAAAAAAGAAGTCTCCGTCAGCCGTGAAACATATCAACAACTTCTTGATTATAAAGAAAAAGCGCTGAAAGCAAATGAAGACGGCGATTCTCAGAACGATAAACAAACAACGGACAAACCAAAAGGCAAAACGGTTAAATTCGTGATTAAAAACGGTATGAGCACAAGTGATGTTTCAGACATGCTTGAAAAGGACGGAATCATCAACTCGTCTAAAGATTTTAATGATTACGTGATAGACGCAGGCTACCATAAAGAAATTCGTGCCGGCAAATTCAATTTAAAAACAGGTATGACATTTAAACAAATTGTCAAAGCCTTAACAAAATAACATCAAAAACCCCCTGGCGGCATTGACCTCCAGGGGGTTTTTGATTATCCAAATCGTCCTGATATATAATCATTTGTTCTTTGATCATTTGGCTCTGAGAACATCACATTCGTATCATTGACCTCAACAAGCTCGCCCATCAAAAAGAACGCTGTTCGGTCTGATACCCTTGCCGCTTGCTGCATATTATGCGTCACAATGGCAATCGTATATTTCTCTTTCAGTTTCATGATTAATTCTTCAATCTTTAATGTTGAAACAGGATCAAGCGCAGATGTTGGTTCATCCATTAATAGAATATCCGGGCTTGTGGCAATGGCTCTTGCGATACAAAGACGCTGCTGCTGACCGCCGGAAAGACCTAATGCAGGCGCATTTAATCGATCTTTCACTTCATCCCAAAGGGCAACATCACGAAGCGCTTTTTCAGCGATTTCTTTCAATTGCTGCTTGCTCTTCACCCCGTGAATTCTTGGCCCGTAGACGACATTATCAAAGATAGATTGAGGGAATGGGTTTCCTTTTTGAAAGACCATCCCGACGTTTTTACGCAGTTCCACTAGATCGACACGGCCTTTTAAAATATTGTCACCGTTATACATCATATCCCCGGTGATTTTCACACCTGGCACTGTTTTGACCATGAGATTTAAGGTCTTTATAAATGTTGACTTTCCGCAGCCGGACGGACCGATAATCGCTGTGACCTCATGCTCTTTAATGTCTAAATCAATATGCTTCAGTGCGTGATGCTGTCCGTACCAAAGGTTCATATCATTCACACGAAACACTTCTTTTTTGGCTGTTTCAGTTGCTACTGCATTCATCAAAATCCACCCGCCTTATCCGAATCGACCATTAATATAGTCTTCTGTTTTTTGCTGCGCAGGACGTGTAAAGATACGTTCAGTCGCATCGTATTCCACTAGATCACCGTTCAGGAAAAAGGCTGTATGATCAGATACACGTAACGCTTGCTGCATATTGTGTGTGACAATGACAATCGAATAATCATGTTTTAATTCCGATAATAGTTCTTCAATTTTTGCATTTGAGATCGGGTCTAAGGCAGAAGCCGGTTCATCTAATAAAAGCACGCTAGGTTTCATCGCAAGGGTACGTGCAATACAGAGGCGCTGCTGCTGGCCGCCTGATAATGATAAAGCAGAGCGGTGCAAGCGATCTTTGACCTCATCCCATAGCGCTGCCTTTGTTAAGCTTTCTTCTACGGCATCATCAAGCACTGATTTCCTTTTTTCACCCGCATATTTTAGCGCATGCGTAATGTTGTTGTAGATAGATTTAGGAAATGGATTTGGCTTTTGGAAGACCATCCCGATTTCTCTTCTTAAATTCACCACATTAATACGGTCATCCAAAATATTTAACCCTTCGTACATGATCGCCCCTTCACTTCGTGCACCTGGAATTAGGTCGTTCATGCGGTTAATGCTGCGTAAAAAAGTCGATTTTCCGCACCCTGATGGGCCGATTAATGCAGTAATTGCATTTTTTTCAATTTCAAATGAAATTTGATTGACTGCTCTTTTTTCACCATAATAAATACTTAAATCCTGCACCTGTAGAATCTGTTCCGCTTGAAGTGGAGCCTTTTTTGCTGCAATCTCTTTTTTTTCTGCTAGCATTTGAACCATATCCCCTTCACACCTCTCACTATTTATTTTGACGTAAGCTTCTTATGAATAAATGAACCAAGCCATCTAGCTGCTAAGTTGAATACTAATACAGAGAGCACAAGTACGGCTGATGCACCATTTGCAATGGCCTCTGCATCTGGAATAATCCCCTGTGTATTGACGTTCCATATATGAACGGCTAATGTTTCTGCCGGTCTAAAAATATTGAGTGGTGACGTATCGGAGAAAGGACTCCAGTTTGTAAAATCAAGACGCGGTGTTGAAAGACCTGCTGTGAAAAGAAGAGCAGCCGCCTCACCGAAAACTCTTCCCGATGCTAAAATTGCTCCAGTTATAATGGATGGAATCGCACCTGGGATCAGAACCGTCTTCACTGTATGCCACTTTGTCACACCGAGCGCAAGCGATGCTTCCTTTTGATCCTTCGGTACAGATCGAAGTGCATCTTCTGTCACCCTGACCATCACTGGCAGGTTAAAGACAGTCAGCGCAAGGGCTCCTCCGATAATCGTATAGCCCCATCCTGTTAAATTAACAAACATCAGCAAACCAAACATACCGATGACGATCGATGGCAGAGAGGATAACACTTCAATACATGTACGAATAAAATCGGTTACTTTGTTTTGAGGTGCATATTCTGCCATGTACACCCCGCCGCCCACGCCAAGAGGCACGGTAAACAGCATCGTAATAAATAGAATGTAAAACGAGTTAAACAGCTGATCCCTAATACCGCCACCAGAGCCAATCGCACTTGAGCGGGTAGTCAAAAAGTCAAAATTTAATTCTTTGGCACCGTTGAAGATGATATAAGAAAACAAGCCAACAAGTATCGCCGTGATAATGGCGGCACATAATCCAAAAACGATTGTGGCAAAACGATCGGTCATTTTGCTATTCATTAAATCTTCCTCCTAGATGACAAGTATCTGATAATGAGTATGAACATAAATGATACAACTAGAAGGACAAGTCCCATTGACCAAAGTGTATTGTTTTCAACACTTCCATACGTTGTATGTCCCATGTTTAACGTAATAATGGTTGTTAATGTACCAGCTGTGTCCATAATACTTTCTGGTAGATTACGCGTGTTTCCAATGACCATCTGAACGGCAAGGGCTTCTCCAAATGCTCTTGCCATTCCAAGCACGACTGCTGTCATTAATGTCGGAAGCGCTGCAGGTACAAGAACACGTCTGATCGTTTGCCATCTTGTTGCGCCTAATGCATACGATCCCTCACGTAAACTTTTTGGAAGTGAAGCCATTGCGTCAGTTGCAATGGATGTAACAGTCGGCAAAATCATAATAGAAAGGACAATCGTTCCTGCTAAAACACTGTGCCCTGAACCGCTTGACTTAAAATGTCCAATAAACGGCACCAATACTGTAAGACCTATGAATCCGTAAACAACGGATGGAATCCCTACAAGCAGTTCAATCACTGGCTGGAGAATTTTCCGTCCCCATGCAGGTGCAATTTCTGTCATAAAGATCGCTCCTGCGATGCCTAGCGGTGCTGCTATGAGTGCTGATAGAAGCGTGACAGCGATTGATCCAAAGATAAATGGAAATGCGCCGTATTGCGGATTTTCTGCTGTAGGGTTCCAATTGATACTGGTTAAGAACTCAATTGGGCTTACACCATTTACGATGAAAGATTGTAAACCCTTAATGCCAAGGAAGATTGTGATGGCAATTGATACAGCAATCATTAAGAATGCGCAAAATTTCACCAAAATACTTCCTCTTACTTCATCCATTTGCCTATTTTTTTTCGAGCTGATCAGTCGATCGCTCGCTTCTGTATGTTCTATCTGTTTCATCTTTTTCTACACTCCTATGAATGTCATAAAAGGAAAAGTGAAAAGCTCCACTTTTCCTTCATCATCAATTCAAGACCTTTTACTTATCTGTTTGTTTGCCTGTTGCGTCTCTTTCTACTTTCATATTAGAGACTGAGATGTAGCCTTGGTCTTTAACGATTTCTTTTTGTACTTCGTCACTCATCAAGTAATCTAAAAATTGTTTTGCTAAACCTTCTGGCTCACCTTTTGTATAAGAGTGCTCGTATGCCCAAATTGTATATTTACCGCTTTCTACATTGCTTTCTTCTGGTTTCACACCATCAATGCTAAGCGATGTAATTTTGTCATCTGTTAAATAAGAGAATGCTAGGTACCCAATCGCACCTGGTGTTTCTGCAATCAATTTTTTCACTGTGTTTGAAGAATCCTCTGTGATTCCTTCTGCAGGTGTCGCGCCGTCAAGTGCATATTTCACAAATGTTGCACGAGTTCCTGATGAGTCTGGTCTGTTCACAAGTGTGATTTTTTGGTCTTTCCCGCCAAGCTCTTTCCAGTTTTTGATTTTACCAGTGAAGATTTTTTTCAATTCGTCCTTTGTGATGTCTTTGACACCAACTTCAGGGTTAACAGCTGCCGCCATTCCAACAACTGCTACTTTGTGGTCTTTTAAAGCTTTTGCGTCGATTCCGTCTTTCTCTTCTGCGAATACATCTGAGTTCCCAATTTGTACAGATCCTTCTGATACTTGAGAAAGTCCTGTTCCTGAACCGCCGGCTTGTACTTGAATATCGGCTTTTGGATGTTTATCCATGAATTTTTCTGCTGCCGCAAGAACTAAAGGCTGCATCGCAGATGATCCTGAGATGGTAATGGAACCTGATGCCTCATCTTTGTTTGAAGCATTTCCTTTACTGTCTTTTGAATCTCCGCTTGAGCTGCTGTTTCCGCATGCTGTGACGAATGCTAACAATGCGATAGTAAGGAAAGTAAGCAGCCATAATTTGTTCTTTTTCATTTCAAGAATACCCCCTGAATAATTTGTCCTACGAGTAATACATTAAAGGTTCTTTATTAATTTCGTTTAAATGGAATGTTAAGGTTTTGTAAATGTCGAAGATTTGTAGAGAAATTGCGGGGTTTTTTATGATTTTTGTCAATTTATATCGAAAAGTTTGAAGAAAATATAAAAAAACGCCCACAAAAAGTGAGCGTTTTTACCTAGAAAAGGTCTAGTTATTTGTTTCTGCTTCATTTTCAATTTTGTTTTTGTTCTTCGCTTGTGTATCATTGCTTTCCTGTTTTGATTTCAGTTCAAAGTACTTGTCTAATACTTGTTCACCAATATCATTTGTAATCGGATAGCGCTGGTTGTAATCTTGATACACCCAAGGCACGACAACTGAAATCGCTACTTCTGGATTATCAGCAGGCGCATACGCAACAAGTGTTGTGTTATACGTTGGTGTGCCGCGTTTACTTTTAATCGGGCCGTCATAGAATGATTGAGCGGTCCCTGTTTTGCCAGCTGGATTGTATTTTTTGTTGCCAAAGTTCGAATATGCTGTCCCTCTTGGGTTCTGCATCACAAGCTTGAATCCTTGCTGTACGCGTTTGATCTCATCACTTGTCATATCGAGCTTATTCAGTACATCCGGCTTGACGGACTCTGTTACAGCCCCAATGCCTCTTTGCGGATCTGGCTCTCTCACTTCTTTTACGAGCTGAGGACGTAAACGATAGCCGCCATTGGCAATCGTAGAAACGTATTGCGCCATTTGCAGCGGTGTAAACGTGTCATATTGTCCAATCGCATAGTCAAGTAAGAGACCGGATTGTGTAGACGTTCCACGATAGCCAGTTGCTTCGTTTGGCAGGTCAATACCTGTCTCCACTCCAAGACCAAATTTACTAAAATTGTAACGGAACGTATCAAACGCCTTTGTATCAATTGGGAGCGGCTGATTCTTACGATATTCCCCTTTCCCAATTGCAATCGCTGTTTTAAACATATACACGTTTGATGAACGTTCTAGTGCGGTTAAATCATTAATGAGTCCCATATTTTGATAGGATTTTTTCGGCGGTGACTGAGCGATATAGAGCGGTTCATCGTATTGGGTGCTTCCAATGTGAAGGACGCCTGTTTTATAACCTGTCAGTACCGTTGCCCCTTTTACTGCTGATCCCATCGCATATGATGATGTCATCGTTCCTAGTGCATAGTCATCAAATTTGTATGTCCCATTCTTATTGGTAATCTGTTTACCCGCAATCGAGAGCACTTCCCCATTTCTCGGGTCCATCATGACAACAAACGCACGATCAAGAAGTTCTGTGCCGCCTCTTTGCTTCGCACTTTTCAAGTTCTTTTCGATGATTTTTTCCACCGCTTTTTGCAGCTGAATATCAATCGTCAGCACAAGGTCTTTTCCGCTCTTTCCTTCTGTTAACACTTTAGAGCTTGTGACATTGCCTTCTTTATCCGTTGTACTTTGTTCTTTTTCTTTTTGACCTTGCAGGACATCTTCATATTGATATTCAAGATAGCTTTTTCCTACACGATCATTTCGGCTGTAGCCGAGTGATAGATAATGTTCAAGCAGTGACGACGGAAGACCTTCATCACTTGAAGACACACTGCCGAGCATACTGCGGAGCAGTCCTTTATAAGGATAGCTGCGTGACCAGTCTGTTGTGACATCTACACCTGGCAGCTCGTCCAAATGCTCAGAGACGTAAGCAATTTCACTTGGTTTAACATCTTCGTTTTTAATGAATTGAGGCGTAAGTGCATAGCCTGCATCCATTTGTCTTTTAATCGCAAGCACTTGCAAATCTTTTTTCGTCAGTTGATTTAATTCCTTGTCTGTGATGCGTTTCAGCTGGAGCTCGTATAGTTTATCATCAGAGACCTTTTCGTCACCCTTTAAATCGGCTTCTTTTTGAACAAGCTTTTTCGCTTCATTCGGATGGGTTAAGATCCAGAAATCTTTTTTATCACGATCTGTGATTTTCTTCGTACTTACATGAATCATATCTGCTAATTTTGTTGCCACTTTGAGCCGCTCTTCTTGTGAAGTCGTCGAGGTTCTCGTATATGTAATGGCATTTAGCGCTTTATTGCTGACAATCGTGTTATAGTTTCGATCATAAATTTTTCCGCGCGGAGCAGATGAGCTGACATTTACGTCTTCTTGTTTTTCTGCCTGCTTTTTATAATCTTCTCCATTCACAATCTGCACAAAACCGAGTCTGACCACAACACCGGTAAAAATAATAAACGCAGCTAAAAATAATAAATTCAGCCGGATCGGAAGTGTTTTGCGCCCTTCCTTCGCGTCTTTTTTGTTTTTCTTGTTTCTCATCACATCACCTTTTCTATCAAGAAAGAAATGGCACCCCTTTTTGTGTATAAAAGGTGCCATCATCATTTTAGCGGTTTTTCTATCATTTATCTAGAAATTTGATGTTCCATTGGTAAGAAATTTTACCTTTCTCCCTTCATAAGGTTCGTTTGAGAAACAGGCTTTTGACCGTCAGCCTCTTCTATATCAGCTGTTTTCTCTTTTAAATGAATGTCCTTTACAAAATAATAAATAAGGGTGTGCCCCGCTCCGAGTACGACAAGTGAAGCAGGAATCCCAAGCCGATCGCCCAGTAAGGTGACAGATAAAAGAAAAAAGACAATCGAACAAATACGCCCTGCATTTAAAAATAGTTCTCTGACGACAATATATTCAATTCGGGCTTTTCTTGCATATCTGGCATGACCGATGACATCGTAAGTTAAAGAGACATACGGAACAAGCAGAAGCGGGTAGCCGATCGCAATGGCTACTGCGTACATAAGCAGTGATACATAGGACAAGTGAAAGACGATTAAAAATAAAGCGCCGTATAAAATAAGCCCGCCAAACATAATCGCTTTTTTGCGCCATTTTTTCTTAATCAAACGGGTAGCAAAGAAATAGGCAAAAAAGGCAACACCTGAATTGACTAGACCAAATGTGCCTAAAGCAAGCTCACTGTTTGTTGCAATAAACACAAAGACACTTATTAAAAAGACAAACACGCCTTCACGGAGCCCCTGAAAAAAGTGAGCAGTTGTGATCTTACGCCAATTCTCGTCCGCATGGCGCTCTTTCCAAATTTGCTTAATGATAAATTTTCCTTTTGATTGTCTCCTCTTGAGGAAAAAACTCATCACAACCGCTAGTGAAAACAAAAAAAGCGATAAAGTGAAAATCACTGTATAGCCAGTATCATCCGTTAATTGAGAAATCACAATTCCTGCAATGAGCGGCCCGATCATACCGGCTGTAGAGGTAAGCACTCCTAAAAATCCATTAAAGAAATCCCTTGTTTCAGGTTCAGTAATCTCAAAAGTGAGCACGTTAAAGGCAAGCCAGTAAAAACCATAGCCGATTCCAAGCACACTGCCTAATAACACGAGCCGAGCTGCCGCTTGCTCTCCTGCCATGAGAACAATTAAGTAAAAAGCGGCTAAGAAGATGACACCGAAACGAAGGACAAATGCACGATCTATTTTTTTAGCGAGCCGACCAGCAAATAAAAAGGTAATGGGCTGAAGGACAACTATCGCCAAGTTATAAATCGCAAGGTCTGTAAATCGCCCAGACTGTTTCCATAAATACACGTTCACAAACGTATTCGAAAGCGCAATCGCAAGTGCGTATAATCCGCCAATCGTGAGGAGGAGCAATAAATCTCTTGTGACATCCATATCCCCGAACATTTTCTTTAATCTGCTCATATCATTCATTCTCCTTTTCTACACAATAGTCTGTCTCATCAAAAGGCAGATATGTAAAAAAAGGAGGGAAAATATAAAAAGACCCGCTCTCAGAGAGAAGCAGGTCTTTTCAAATCAAATCATTTATTTAGCTTCGCTGTAAAGGCGAGCCACTTCATCCCAGTTCACAACATTCCAGAATGCTGAAATGTAATCAGGACGACGGTTTTGGTAGTTTAGGTAGTAAGCATGCTCCCAAACGTCTAGTCCTAGGATTGGTGTTTTTCCTTCAGTTAAAGGAGAATCTTGGTTTGGTGTGCTTGTGATTTCAAGTTTGCCATTGTTCACAACAAGCCATGCCCAACCAGAACCAAAGCGTCCTGCAGCTGCTGCAGCGAAATCAGATTTGAATTTTTCAAATCCGCCTAATTCTTTTTCGATCGCATCTGCAAGTTCACCAGTTGGTGCGCCGCCACCGTTTGGTGAAAGAAGCGTCCAGAATAATGAGTGGTTCGCATGTCCTCCGCCATTGTTACGTACAGCTGTACGAATGTTTTCAGGCACAGAGTTCAAGTTAGCCACTAGCTCTTCAATTGATTGATCTTCAAGAGCTGATACACCTTCGATTGCTTTGTTTAAGTTTGTTACATAAGTGTTATGGTGTTTTGTGTGGTGAATCGTCATTGTTTCCTTGTCAATATGTGGTTCTAATGCATCGTAAGCATATGGTAATTCTGGAAGTTTAAAAGCCATGGTTAAATTCCTCCTTAGAAATGTATGTACTGAAATGCTTCCTTAGTAAGCAAGCAATTCACCCTAATCAAAGAGTATCAAAAGAAACGGCTTGTTTCAACGTTATTGCTCATGATCTGAAACATTTCAGTGTTTATTTTGTATTTAACCCTTCAGAAAGAGTGTTAAACACCGATTTTCCATTTAGCGAAGCACATAAAACAAAAAGATTCCCAGCATCAGTGCTTGAATCAACCCTTTTGCAAATACGCCTGACACAAAACCAATTAATGAGCCAAGCCCAACTTTCACACTTGTCTTCAGATCTTTTTGATGAACGAGCAGCTCTGCGATGACACTGCCGATAAATGGACCAATGATAATTCCAGCAATCGGAATCACAAAAGGACCGGCTAAAAGCCCAATGGTACTTCCCCAAATGGCCGCCCGGCTGCCGCCAAAGCGTTTCACCCCAATCAGATTGGAGACATAATCCGCGGCAAATAACACAGCTGTAAACATGGCTTGAATGAGCCAAAAGGTGAGCGTCAATTTCTCAAAGCTAAAAAAGAGCCCATATAAAATAAACCCAAGAACCATAAAAACCACACTAGGAATGATTGGATAGACAAGTCCCACAAACGCAATGATAAATGCACAGCCGATCAAAATCCAATACAGCACGTCCAATCCGCTGCCGCCTCCTTTTTATATGCTGTATACATTATGCCTCATTCCTTCTATCTTAACCAGTAATGAAGGCCGTACTTGTACTGGATGGATAGACATTGATACAATGTGAGAAATAGAAAAGAATGTAGGAAGTGAATCGGTTGAACGTATTTAGTTTATTGTTAAAAGGAATTTATTCACCAAAAGATATTGCCAGAGCTCGTTTTACTGGGATTGGAAAGGCCATTTTATTCATCTTTATCCTTTCGATCATCGCAGCTGTCCCCCAGGGCTATCATATGAGCCAAGAGATTTCAAATGCGATGTCAGGATTTCAACATGTGATTAAAAAAGATTTACCCGACTTTTCCATTGAAAAAGGAACGCTTCAAGCGGATCAAAGCACGCCGATCGAAAAAGAAGAAAATGGCATCACGATTATCTTTGATCCCAATGACAAAATAAAATCAAGTGAGCTTGAATCAAAACAAACAGCCATTGCGTTATTGAAAGAAAAAGCAGTGATTGCCATTGACGGACAAATGACAGATATTCCATACCAGCTGCTTGGCGGAACACTCACAAAAGATGAACTTGCCAGCGTCACAAACCAGAATCAAGCGATCATTATCCCTGTCATTTGTGTCCTGCTGTACCTATCTACTGCTGCTCTCATGTTCATCAGCGCAACATTCCTAGCCATGCTTGGCACATTTATTAAACGAATGCAGCAAAAAGAGCTGTCCTTTCAAATGCTTTGGAAGCTCTCTGCCTATTCACTCACATTAACAACCGTCTTTTTCGCCATCATGAGTGCATTAAACACGCCGGTTGCGAACTCATTTTTATTAAATTGGGTGATTAACTTTATTTTCTTATATCTTGTCGTTAAAGAAATACCTGCAAAAAAATAAGCTCTCTCATTTTGAGGAGCTTTCAGATTGTTGACAAAGGGCTAAAATGTTGTTGATTTTAGCCCTTTGTCTTCTTTTCAGCGTGATAGAAAACCTTTGCAGTCTAGGAAGGACAGCTACTTGCGCGGAGCGAATTTGTCATTCGTGAGTACCAGCGCGCAAGACTGACAAAGAATGCGAGGGTTTGTCTACACTCTGTAAGCTCCCTCATTTTGGGGAGCTTTTTTATTTGTTTTGACCCTATGACTCATCTGGATGGATGATCGCAAACAAATAGTGATCCTCCCACTTATCATTGATCTTTACTTTTTTACGATGAAGTCCCTCATTTTCAAACCCTGTCTTCTCAAGCACACGAATGGAACCAATGTTAGATGGTTTTACGCCAGCCTCAATACGGTGAAGGTACAGTTCATAAAAGGCATAATCGATAATCAAACGAATCGCCTCTGTCATATACCCCTTCCCACCTTGCTTTTCATCAAGTACATATCCAAGCAAAGCCCCTTGAATCGGTCCTCTTTCAACAGAATTGAGTGAGATCGTTCCAATTAATGCATCTGTTTCATTTAAGAAAATACCGTGCATATAGGCTTCATCTTTTGCACGCCTTTGCATACTGCGGTTAATCCGTTCCTTTTGACGAGGTACAGTAAAAAAATCATCCTGAACCAAAGGAGTAAATTGCTGAAAATAAGTGCGGTTTTCTCGTTCAAGTGTTAATAGTGCTTCTGCATCACTTTCTGTTAGTGTTCTTACATATATATGCTGACTGATTTTCTTCATATACTCTCCCCCTGTTTTGATTTTATCATAATAAAGAAAGGGCTTAAGATTGCTTTTTCCAAACTTTTTTCACTTACAAGTCATACTAGGACTCACTAGAACCACCCTTCCTAGCTTTTCCACTCTTTTTTGTTCTATCAACTCAGGGACATGCATAATCTGAAGTAAACTCTTAAAAGCGGTGAGTAAAATGCGGCGAATTATTTTTTTACTAGTCAGTTTGTTTGTCCTCTTTATTATCTTTTTTGATTTAAAAAATGGAACGATCCCCGTTCAGGAAGGCCCTGCTGTTCCCGCCAGCGCCTTTCAAACAGCTGAAAAACAGGCATATAAAACTGTCACTGTTAAACAAGGACAAACCGTCGTCTCTATCGTGCATACAAGTAAGCCATTAGATGAAGTGATCGAAGACTTTGAAGCACTGAATCAAGGCGTCAAAGCGAACGAAATTCGGGCAGGCAGCACATACAAGTTTCCGGTCTATAAGAGATAAAACGTTAATTCCTTGTCATTCATACAAAGAGACTGTTACAATATGAGATGTAAAACACGTCGTACACTGCAAACGAATTGCATGTACACTAAGGAGCGATTGACAAGTGAGTGAAGTCACACATCGTACAAAAACGCGTCCCGTCAAAGTGGGACCTTTAACTATAGGTGGAAACAATGAAGTCGTCATTCAAAGTATGGCGACAACCAAAACACATGATGTCGAAGCGACAGTAGCTGAAATTAAACGTTTAGAAGAAGCTGGCTGTCAAATCGTGCGTGTCGCATGCCCAGATGAGCGTGCAGCAAATGCGATTGCGGACATAAAAAAACAAATCAACATCCCCCTTGTTGTCGACATTCATTTTGACTACAAGCTTGCACTGAAAGCGATTGAAGCAGGTGCAGACAAAATTCGTATCAACCCAGGAAACATCGGAAGACGAGAAAAAGTCGAAGCTGTTGTGAAAGCTGCAAAAGAAAAAGGCATTCCAATTCGTATTGGGGTAAACGCCGGTTCGCTCGAGAAAAAGATTCTTGATAAATACGGCTATCCAACAGCAGATGGTATGGTTGAAAGTGCACTGCATCACATTAAAATTTTAGAAGACCTAGACTTTCATGACATCATTGTCAGTATGAAAGCATCTGATGTAAACCTTGCGATTGAGGCATACGAAAAAGCAGCAAAAGCCTTTGATTATCCTCTTCATCTTGGGATTACAGAATCAGGTACGTTATTTGCAGGTACGGTCAAAAGTGCAGCTGGTCTTGGCGCAATCTTGAATATGGGGATTGGTAACACACTCCGTATTTCATTAAGTGCTGACCCGGTCGAAGAGGTCAAAGTGGCACGTGAATTATTAAAATCATTTGGCCTTGCATCAAATGCAGCAACACTCATCTCATGTCCAACTTGTGGACGAATTGAAATTGACCTCATTAGCATTGCAAATGAAGTCGAAGAATATATTTCTAAAATTAAAGCACCGATCAAAGTAGCTGTTCTCGGATGTGCTGTAAACGGTCCAGGTGAAGCGCGTGAAGCTGATATCGGCATCGCTGGCGCTAGAGGTGAAGGCCTCTTATTCCGCAAAGGTGAAATCGTTCGGAAAGTGCCAGAAGAAACAATGGTCGAAGAACTGAAAAAAGAAATCGATAAAATCGCTGAAGAACATTATGCAAAAATGGAAGCTGAAAAAGCAAAACAAGCGAACGCATAACAAAGAACGCCTGACATCACTGTCAGGCGTTTTTCTGTTCCTGTCCTGTTAAAAGAACGGGGTGATAAAGATGCCGAGGATGACGGAAACGATTCCGATCCCGATTGACCACGCGCCAAGCGCATGTGCTCCTTTTCTTCTTGCAATATAACCAACGACGATTGCCGCTACGCCTAATAGCACCGGCAAGACAAATAATGAGATAATCGCAATCGCGAGTGCTGTATAGCCTATCCCCTTACTGCCTGAATCGTCACCTACATGGTCACGTTCTCTTCTGTCTTCACGATCTCTTGATGCTTGATATGGCTCTGCTATTTCAGCAGCTGTTTCCTCTAAATAGCCATCATCATTACTAAAGTGTGTGTCGATTTCACGATCATTTCTTCTGAAATCTTCGTCTCTTTCCATGATCAATTCCCCCTTTTGGTTAATAGAAAGGAGCTTTTTTAGTATGAGCAAAAATGTCTGTTTCATGTTTGCTAAAACTTGCTGGAATTGTGAATTGATTATGTTACACTTTAAGAGGATAAATATGAGGAGTGTGGGCATGTTACGTTTAGGAATTGATATCGATGGCACAGTCACGGCGCAGGACACCTTTGTCCCCTACTTAAATGAGTCGTTTCAATGTGACATCACACTAGATGATATGACGGAATATGATTTGACGAAGCTTTTAAAGATTTCAAATGAAGAATTTTGGGGCTGGATGAATGAGTATGAGCCTCTTATTTATAAACAGGCAAAGCCTGCCGAGGGTGCAAAAGAAATCCTCAATCAAATGAAACATCATCATCAATTGATTTATATCACAGCCAGAAGGCAGCATCACTCAGACATCACCTACAAATGGTTTGAGGAGAATCATGTCCATTACGACGATATCGAGCTTGTTGGCGGACATCATAAGGTGGAAGCTGTTCAAAAACATAAGATCGATGTGTTTTTTGAAGATCACCATGGCAATGCCACAATGATTGCAAAAGAAGCTGATATTCCAGTGATTCTGTTTAACTCACCGTATAATCAAATGCCAATTGATGAACGGATCATTCGCGTTAATAACTGGCAAGAAGCATCCCAATGGATCAAACAGTATGAAAAGCGTCTGCAAACTGCTTACTAAAACAGATCAAAAGCCGATACGTTTTTAATGTATCGGCTTCAGATTGTTGACAAAGGGCTAAAATGAAATTTATTTTAGCCCTTTGTCTTCGTTTCAGCGTGATAGAAAACCTTTGCAGCCCTAGGAAGGACGAGTACTGGCGCGGAGCGAATTTGACATTCGTGAGCACCAGCACGCAGGACTGACAAAGAATGCGACGGTTTGTCTACACGCTGAAGCCGATCCGTTTAATGTATCGACTTTTTGATTGTACGATGATGTCCTTCTTTTAATAAAAAATGATAAAGTGCACCCATCATACCTGCCTGATTGAAGTAATAGCACGTTTCCAGTGTCACCTGTATGTTTTTCCATGCATGCAAAGTATGTAAATGTTTCTCAATGTTTGGAATCAAATCGGGCCTTGCACTCACGCCTCCGCCAATGAGGATTTTCTCTGGATTGAGAACTGTTGCCACATTGTAAATGCCAATTGCGATTCGCTTGTACCACTGATCGATCATCTTCTCAATGGCCGGATCTTGCTTGGCTTTTTCAAAGATTTCTTGACCGTCGATTTGCTGACTTTGTGGAATGCCCTGCTGCTCTTTGTAACTTCGTATCAATCCAGCTGTCGAAGCACTGCTGTTGAGTGTGGTAAACTGACCATTTTCTGTTTCTGTCAGCATCATGCCAAATTCACCGCCGCGAAAAGAGGCACCGCGAACAAGCTCGCCACCAGCAAAAATACCACCGCCGACACCAGTACCAAGCGTCATACATATAAAGCTGTCACACTCTTTCGCATGACCACTAAATTTTTCAGCCAGAGCTGCACAGTTCGCATCATTTTCTACTTCTACACGAAGTGATGTTTTTTCTTCCAAAAGCGTTTTGACATTTTGGCCATTTAAAGCAATAATCGCTCCTGCAAATTCCGTATAACCCGTTTGACTGTCAACAAAACCCGGAAGACTCATCGCAATCCCTTTGATATCCCAAGTCCTTTGATACTCTTTCACCACGTTCTCCATGTCCTCTAAAAACGGCTCAAGTTGTCGGCAGTTTGTTTCGTAGTCGCCGCTCGTGATCAGCTCACCATTTCGATCCATGACCCCATGCTTTGTTTTTGTTCCGCCTACATCGAAAACAACATAATACGCCACCTTTGACCACTCCCCTATTTCAAAAGACTCATTTATGTTTCAATAGATGATCTATTGTTCTCATTTTAATGAAACAGCTATCCTTTGTAAAACGTTTTCAAGATCACAAAACAAAAAGCCAGCCCATCGGCTGGCTTCTTTCACGAATGAACTTCTTTCGGTTCGCAAGAAGGACACGTTCCGTAAATTTCAAATTTATGTCCGCTAATGTGATAATCCTCTAGATCAGCATCAAGCTTGTCCATAGGGCAAGCGTCGATTTCCTTTGTTTTACCACATGTCAAACAAATAAAGTGGTGATGATGATGGGAAAACGAACATTTAAAACGGAACAGTTTCTCCCCTGATAATTCCGTTGTCTCTAATATCCCAAGATCTTCATATAAAGACAGGTTTCGATAAATCGTATCAAAACTAAGCCCTGGGTAATCTTCACTTAATGCTGTTAATACATTTTTAGCGGTCAAGTATTTATCAGAATCAGAAAACAATTGAAGCATATCTTCACGTTTGCTTGTATATTTATAGCCTTTTTCCTTTAATAAATCAAGCGCTTCTTGTACGTTCATGATGATTCCCCCTTCTGAATTTCCCAATACTAATACACCCGATTAAAATCAAAATAGACAGCATCACAATGGTTCCACCCGGCGCTAAATCAAGATAATAACTTAAAATCAAGCCGACCATAACAGACAATTCCCCAAATAAGATGGAAAGGAAAATCGCCTGTTTAAATCCTTTGGCAATCCGAATACTTGCCGCAACAGGCAGTGTCATGAGTGCGGACACTAGGAGTGTACCGACAATACGCATCGATGCTGCGATGACAAGTGCAACAACTAAAATAAAAATAAAATGAATCCACTTCGCTGAAATACCAGAAGCCTTCGCATGTTCTTCATCAAAAGAAAGCAAAAACAATTCTTTATACAAGAGCACAACGACTAATACAACGACAAGTGAGATCCCAACAATAATCCAAAGATCGAGTCTTGAAACCGCACTGACACTTCCGAACAAATAACTGAACAAATCTGTATTAAAACCATTTGCAAGTGAAATGAAAATAACAGAGATCCCAATACCACCTGATAAAATAATGGGAATCGCCAGCTCCTGATAATGTTTATACACAGAGCGCAGACGTTCGATAAACAATGAGCCAGCCACAGAAAAAGCCATTCCTAAGTAAAGCGGGCTAACCCCTGTCAAAAGTCCAAACTTTTTATCAAGGAATAAACTCGCCGCTATCCCAGCAAGTGACACATGACTAAGTGCATCTGCGATGAGAGAGAGCCTTCTCACGACAATAAATACACCAAGTAAGGGCGCAATAAAGCCGATCAGCATACCTGCGATAAACGCATTTTGTAAAAATTCATAATGAAAAAATGGAAATAGCATTATTCATGTCCCCCATGATGGTGATGATCGTGATGAATCACTTGAATGTCATGTCCGTAAAACTGAGAAAGCGCCTGATCATCCATCGAATCAAACGTTTCCGCATCTCCATGAAAATGAAGTGTCTGATTTAAACAAGCCACATGCGTGACTTTGTCAGAAACGGTTCCTACATCATGTGTAACGAGAATTAAAGACATTCCTTTTTCTTTGTTCAATGTTTCTAACAGCTGATAAAAGCCCTCTACTGTTCTTTGGTCTACACCTACAGTCGGTTCATCTAAAATAAGCAGCTTCGGCTGACTGACGAGTGCACGGGCAATAAATGTACGCTGCTGCTGACCGCCTGAAAGCTCACCAATGTTTTGATGTTTTAAGTCTTGTATGCCAACTGAGCGGATCGCCTCATCTACTTGAAGCTTATCCTGCTTACTCATGCGTTTGAATAAACCAATCTTCGCAGTTAAACCACTTGCCACGACCTCGTATACAGAAGCAGGAAAACCTGTATTAAAGCTATTCGCCTTTTGAGAAACAAATCCAATTTGATCCCAGTCTTTAAATTTTTGAGCAGGTGTGCCAAAGAGCTTCAATTCTCCCTGCTGGGGTTTAATCAAGCCAAGCAGGCATTTTAATAAGGTTGTTTTACCAGATCCATTCGGTCCAACAAGTGCTAGAAAGTTTCCTTCCTCTACTGTTAAATGAATGTGATCGATGACATTTCGCTGTCCATATGAATACGAAATGTCCTTCATTTCAATAATTGGCTTTGCCATAAATCTTCCACCTTTAATCCAATATAAAAAGAATGATTACGATTTATACAACAAAAAGAAAATGGCAAAAGCCATTTTCTTTGTCCATACATACATTTCATTATATAAAAGAAAGATAAAAAAGTAAAATAAAAGCTAATGAATGGCTGTTTTGAATTTACCGCCTTTTGTTTCATGCGTATCCATAATCGTAATAAAGGCTTGACCATCAATTTCAAACACGATAGATTTCAGCTTCGTAATTTCAAGTCTTGTCACGACGGCGTAAATGACATCTTTTTCTTCATCGGTATAACCGCCTTTTCCTCTAAGCTTGGTGGTTCCCCTGCCGAGACGATGAAGGATCGCATCTGAAATTTCATCATAATAATCCGAAACGATAATGACCGCTTTTGTTTCATCAAGCCCTTGAATAACAGCATCAATTGTTTTCATTGCCAAATAATATGTCATGACAGAATACATAGCTTGCTCCGGTCCGAAGACAAAGCCCGCCCAAATAAAAATGAACACATTGACGATCATGACAAACTCACCGACGGAGAAAGGAATTTTTTTCGTCAGAAGAATTCCTAAGATTTCCGTTCCGTCCATTGAGCCTCCATTCCGTATCACAAGCCCAACGCCAAACCCGAGTAACAGCCCTCCAAATACAGTAGCTAAAATCGGCTGCGTCGTAAATGCTTCTACATGATGAAGTGAAGATTCAATCACGGCCAAGCTGACAATCCCAATCACAGTGGAAACCAAAAAGGTTTTCCCAATATGTTTGTATCCTGATATCATAAATGGAATATTTAAAATGACAACAATCGTCGCGAAATTAATGAATGGGTTATCCGTAAAAAGATAATCCAAAATAAGCGAAATACCGATGATGCCTCCATCAATAATATTGTTTGGCACTAAAAATAATTCAATGCTGACTGCTGCACATGCAGCTCCTACTAGAATCAGAAAAATTCTCAAAATAAAATGAGGCACTGATTCCTTTTTATGCTGTTTACTATTTGCCATACGTTCTCCCTTCTACACATGTTTAGTTTTCAATGAACATTTTATTCACTTTACTATTTTATCATTTCACAGAGTAAAATAAAATTTTTTGCACATTTTCCGTTTTCGCCCATACATTGATACAGAGGGGAGGAATGGAATTGATTTTAATTCAAAAAATTGTGTTGCAGCGTCTGAATCAGATCACAGCAAATGACTTGTTAAGGTATGCAAAACAGTATGGGGTCAGCTTAACATCCAATCAGGCTGCAGAGGTCGCCAAACTCATGAATGGGAAAAACGTCAATATTTTTAATGATGCAGAGCGCAACCGGCTGCTTAAGCAAGTGGAAGCGATTACGTCTAAACAGACAGCACAGACCGTCAATGATCTGTTTAATCAATTCACAAATTAGGCAAAAAAGGGCCGCATTTAGCGGCACCTCATCACATTGCATGCACTTTTTATTGACCCGTAATCTTATCTAGTAAACCTTCATCAAATTGCTTTTCTTTCAGCATCGCAATTTCGAATTTATAAGGTGGTTTCTTGTTCTTTTTATCTTCACCTACATAAGGCGTTTCTAGAATCTTCGGCACATCTTGAAGCTGTGGATGATGAACGATATAGCTCAGGGCATCAAAACCAATTTCTCCAAAACCGATATTTTCATGTCGGTCTTTTCTTGCGCCTTGTACATTTTTACTATCATTAATATGAAGAACTTTGATTCGGTCGATCCCGACAATTCGATCAAATTCTTCTAAAACTCCATCAAAATCACTCACAATGGGATAACCTGCATCGTGCGTGTGACACGTATCAAAGCAAACAGAAAGTGCTTCGTTATGTGTCACACCGTCAATAATTTGGGCAAGCTCTTCAAAGCTTCTTCCGCACTCTGATCCTTTTCCCGCCATTGTTTCCAGCGCAATTTGAACCTCCTGCCCCTTCACAATGACTTCATTGAGACCTTCAATGATTTTTTGAATTCCAGCATCTGCACCTGCTCCAACATGCGCACCCGGATGAAGAACAATTTGTCTTGCACCTAGCGCTTCTGTACGCTCTATCTCAGAGCGAAGGAAGTCCACTCCAAGCTCAAATGTCGCTGGATTCACTGTGTTCCCAATATTGATAATATACGGTGCATGAACGACGATATCTGTCATACCATGCTCTTTCATATGCGCTTGTCCAGCTTCAATATTGAGATCTTCAATTTTTTTACGGCGCGTATTTTGTGGTGCACCTGTATAAATCATAAAAGTATTTGAACCATAAGAGGCAGCTTCCTCACTCGCTGCAAGTAGCATATGTTTTCCGCTCATGGATACATGTGATCCAATCTTCAACAATGTGTCCCCCTACTTTCCGTTACGCTTTGACTTTCTACGTTCTTGTCTTTTGATCTTATCCATCTCACGTGTCATTTTCTTTTTATATCCAGGTTTGACGGCTTTCGGTTTTCTGACAAGGCGTTTTGCTTTTTCTTCAATTTCATTTGGTGCTTTTTTACGTCTTTGACGCTTCAAACGATCATCTGCATCTCGCCATTCTCCATGAACAATTGTTTTGTTTTCAAACACAACACCCATTTTTTCAATTTGAACGAGTGCATCCTCATCAGCGAGATCATAAATGGTCATTGCAATGCCAGATGAACCAGCGCGAGCCGTTCTTCCCACACGATGAACATAAAAATCAAGATCGGATGGGAGCTCATAGTTAATCACGTGGCTGACGCCCTTAATATCAATCCCACGGGCAGCAAGATCAGATGCCACAATATAGGTGAACTCCAAATCTTCAATTTGTTTCATCACTTTTTTACGTTCACGAGGCGTTAAACCACCATGAAGTACCCCAATTTTCATTCCTTTTTCCTGTAGGAATGAGGCAATTTCATCAACAGTTGATTTCGTGTTGGCAAAGATGATCCCTAAATAAGGCTGTACATTCGTCACCATTTCATGAAGTAATTTTAATTTATCACGCTGTTTAGATGGAACTAAAATATGCTGAATGTTTTCAGCCGTAATGCGTTTCGGTTCAACATGTGCATATTTCGGATTATCCATATATTTTTTGAGGAAAGGTTTTAATTTTTCTGGAATAGTTGCTGAGAACACAAGCATTTGCAACTGTTCTGGCATTTGTGAACCAATACGATCCACATCTTCTAAAAAGCCCATATCCAGCATAAGGTCTGCTTCATCAATGACAAGAGATGTCGCTTTGTACACATTCAGCGCTTGCTCATGAATAAGATCAGCAATACGTCCAGGAGTGCCGACCACTAAGTGCGGCTGATTCTTTAGCTTTTGAATGGATTTCTGCTTGTCCGTTCCGCCAATGTAAAGCTTTGCCTTGATTTCTTCTTCTGGAGGCGTATTTTTTAAGATCGTTTGTGCTTCTTTAAAAATTTGATTCGCTAATTCTCGTGTTGGTGCAGTAATGACCACTTGTACTTGCTCTTTGCTTGGATCAATTGAATGAATAAGCGGCAATAAATACGCATGGGTTTTCCCTGTCCCTGTTTGAGACTGTCCAATCACGCTTTCACCTTTTAAAACAGCAGGTATGATTCTTTTTTGAATATCAGTCGGCTCATAAAAGCCCAGTTCATGAATAGCATCTATAATAAAAGACTTTAATTCATATGTCGTAAATTTCGTTTCTTTCATGTTTTCACTCCTTAAGGCAATGCCTTTTTGCTCATCTCCTCATTATAGCTGATTTTCCGCAAAAAAACCATGTCCGCTTTTCTCACAGGAAACCAAATGATACTTCCCTGCATAACCTATGAAGAGAAAGAGAATGCAGTAAGGGAGGTACAAGTATGTTAGGGCAAAGGCCTATGGGCGATTTTCAGCCGCATCGCCCCTCACGCCGGCACCTTGGAAATGGCGGACAGCCCGGGATTTTTCAACGGAGACAGCAGGCTCCGATCGAACAGCCTTTTCAAGGGCAAGGCAACCAATTTCAACAAATGATGCCTCGCTCTCCGTCTGTACAAGGCGGCGGTCTACGCGGGATGGGTGGCATTCCTGGAGGCGAAAGCCGTGCACTAGGCGGCGGAGCCGGAATTAAGGGCATGCTGGCAAAATTTCTTCCTGGAGCTGGAGGAGCAGGGATCTCCGGCGCTGGAGGTGGTGCGGGATTACAAGGAATCCAGAGCTTCGCAAACCCTGCGAACCTTTCAAGCATGTTAGGAAATGTTCAAAAAGTACTCGGAATGGCGCAGCAATTCACGCCTATGATTCAGCAATACGGTCCTTTAGTCAGAAATTTGCCTGCCATGATTAAACTCTATAGCCAGCTTGGCAGTGCGGATGACGATGAAACAAATACGAATGATGCAGACGAAGAACCAAAAGAAATCACTGCAGAAACAGACGTTCCGCACGAACCAGTTGATGATGAAATAGAAGAAGGAAAAGAAGAAGAACCAGAGGACATCCTTGTCAAAAAAGGGACTGTACACACATCAGCTGCTCCTGAAGCAAAACCGAAAAAAAGATCGGGCAGTTCCATTCCGAAACTATATGTCTAGTGATCTTTTAAAGGCGAAGTGTTTCCCATGTATAACAATCTTTGATATATGCGCTTACTTTGGCTATAATGAAGGAAGAGAATGATCAAAAGCCGTTTTTCACGGCTTTTTATATTGTTCTTCTCTAGCAGCACTTCCCTACAGGAGGACGAATAAATGAATGTAATTAAAATTTCGCCGCGTGGCTATTGCTATGGCGTTGTAGATGCAATGGTCATTGCTAAAAATGCCGCACTTGATAAAAACTTGCCACGCCCAATTTATATATTAGGTATGATTGTGCACAACAAACATGTCACAGATGCCTTCGAAGAAGATGGAATATACACACTGGACGGACCAAACCGTCTGGATATTTTAAAACAGGTTGAAAGTGGCACAGTGATTTTCACCGCTCACGGCGTATCTCCTGAAGTCCGTCAAATTGCAGAAGAAAAAGGCCTTGTCGCCATTGATGCGACCTGTCCAGATGTCACGAAAACACATGAACTCATTTCAGAAAAAACAGCTGATGGATATGACATTATTTATATCGGGAAAAAGGGTCACCCTGAGCCAGAAGGAGCCGTCGGTGTTGCACCTGACAAAGTGCACCTTGTCGAAACAGAAGCTGATATTAAAGCGCTCGATTTAACGTCAGATAAACTGCTCATCACCAATCAGACGACAATGTCTCAGTGGGATGTTCATGATCTGATGGAGCTCATTAAAGAAAAATATCCTCACGTCGAGTACCATCAAGAGATCTGCCTTGCGACACAGGTACGTCAGGAAGCTGTGTCACAGCAAGCAGGCCAAGCCGATCTGACCATTGTGGTCGGCGATCCAAAAAGCAATAACTCAAATCGTCTGGCGCAAGTGTCAATGGAGATTGCAGGAACGCAGGCTTACCGAATTGGTGATCTCAGTGAGTTAAAGCTTGAATGGCTCCAAGGGGTAAAAACAGTTGCCGTTACTGCAGGTGCTTCCACACCAACACCTATTACAAAAGAAGTCATTCGTTTCTTAGAAAACTACGAACCTGATGATGAATCGACATGGAAAATTGAACGGACGGTTCCTCTTTCTAAGATATTACCTCGCGTGAAAACAAAGAAATAAAAAAACGTCAGAGCTGCTATGCTCTGACGTTTTTGCTTACACAAATTGAAACGGGTTTGTGTTTGATTCTGATACAAAGAACTGCACATCATATTTTTTATCTGTACATAGCGATTCTAGTTTTGTCTTCACGCCTTCTTTCATGATCTTTTCTGCGTAATGACCCGGGTCCACTACATTCAGTCCGAGCATCATGGCATCGTGAGCGACATGGAAATAAAGGTCGCCAGTCACGTACACATCTGCCCCCATTCTTTTCGCTTGATGGATATATTTATTTCCGTCTCCTCCAAGCACAGCTACTTTTTTCACGACCGCTTCCTGATCTCCTACAAAACGCGCTCCATTCACATCTAACTTCGTTTTCACAAATTGAGTGAAGTCTTTAAGTGTCATAGGTTCTTTTAATTCTCCAATACGGCCAAGGCCTTTTTGAATAGGAGGAAGATCTGTCGTGTGTACACTGTAAGCCACTTCTTCATAAGGGTGTGCTTTGATCATTTCACGAATCACTTGTTTTTCAATACTTGCTGGGAAAATGGTTTCGATTCGTACTTCTTTCACAAATTCCAATTTACCCGTCTCACCAATAAATGGCACAGCTTCTTCTGATGGCAGAAAACTGCCTGTCCCTTCATTTGAAAAAGCGCAATGACTGTAGTTGCCAATATGGCCAGCTCCCGCATTTCCTAAAGCCGTCCTGATGGCCTCTTCAAATTCCACTGGGACATACAAGGCTAGCTGCTTAATTGGATCTTCGTATGTTGGAACTAGCACTTTTGTTTCCCCGAGCTCTAAAGCCTCTGCAAGCAAGTCATTGACTCCTCCATCAGCCACATCCAGGTTTGTATGTGCTACATACACCGCAATATCATGTTTGATGCATTTCTCAATGATCCGTCCTGCCGGCTGATCTGTCGTCACATGTTTTAATGGACGGAAAATTGGCGGATGGTGGGCAATAATGAGATCCACCTTCCGCTCAATTGCCTCATCTACCACATTTTCTAATACATCTAAGGTGATCATGACATTGGTCACTTTTTTATTCAGCGTTCCAATCTGGAGCCCGATTTTATCACCTTCCACCGCATATGCCTTTGGTGAAAATTGCTCAAATAATTGGATGATTTCATGCCCGTTCACTGTTTTAGCCAACAGTCAAAACCTCCTTTAGAATTTTTATTTTCGCATTCAGCTCTTTCAGACGTTCTTTGTTCTCTTCCGTCGGCGCTGCTTGTTGAATCTGGCTTTCTATATGCTCCATGTGCTGAAGCTCATTCATCCATTTGCGCCGGAAGACATCATTTTGCTCTTTGGCAAGAACCGGACCAACGAGCATGCCTGTTTCAATCGACATGCCTTCATAGGCTTTATCTTTGTCGCCAGTTTCGGCAATGATGATTTCGTATATTTTGCCATCCTCTTCTAAAATCACTTCATCCATCAGTTCATACCCCTCTTGATAGAGCCATAAACGAATATGGTGGGCATGAATATTAGGCTGAAGAATAAGCCGCTCCTGCCCTGTGAGCTTGTGTTTACCTTCATTTAGAATGCTTGCAATGAGTGCTCCGCCCATTCCTGCAATTGTGACAGCATTCACCTCGCCTTTTTCAATCACTTCAAGGCCATTGCCTTTTCTGACTGAAATCTGCTCATCTAATTCAAGCCTATGTACTTGCTGCTTCGCAGATTGAAGCGGTCCATCAGTAATTTCACCAGCAATGGCTTTCAATGCTTTATGATGTAATATCGCATAACATGGCAAATAGGCATGATCTGAGCCGATATCAGCAAAGACCGCCTCTTTTGGTAAAAAGTCTGCGACTCTTTTTAATCGTTTTGACAAATTCATTTCATTCATCCATATCACTACTTTTCTTTAATGTTCATACTTGTCTATCTTATATAAATTATGGACTTTTTAAAAGTCGTTTTCAAATGAAAAAAGCTCTTCTGATGAAAAAGAGCTTTTTGCGCTTTATTATTTAATTTTGGATACCCATTCTGACATTTCATCGAGCTTTTCATTCGGAATTAACCCGCCCGGCATCCCATTTCCGCCTTCTTGAATTTTCTTCTTGATGTCTGCTACTTCAAGCTTGTCGCCAACACCTTTTAATGCAGGACCAGCGCCACCTTCGTAGTTTTCCCCATGACAGCTAATACAGTTCTGCTTATACAATTCTTCCGGCGTTGCATTTGCGGTCTCTTCTTGCTTTTGCTCTTTGCCCCCAGAGGCAATTTTGTCTTCATCTTTCAGCCCCTTCATTGATAAGAAAAAAGTGAGTCCAATACCTAAAATGGCAATCAATAAGAATGGTATAAGTGGATTCCGTTTCATTTCTTTCATCCTCCCCTTTGTGAAAAACCCCTTTGAGACTATGCAAACAATTCTAATTCTACTTTAATTTTACAAAAAGTAAACGAATTATGATACAAAACTTTGGTCAAGTTCACAGATTAGACAAAAATGATTCAAAATGAGAAAAGAAGCCTTCAGCACATTTAGATGTATTTTTTATACATCTTTTCTCTAAGAACGTTGCAAATTCATTTGTTATTCAGTAAAATATAATCAGATCAAAAAAGCGTTTTCATTTTGATGAAGAAAGAACGGATCTCTCTCAAGATCCGTCCGGTTTCTATTCTAAGAAGTCTTTTAATCGTTTACTTCTGCTTGGGTGTCTTAATTTGCGAAGAGCTTTCGCTTCAATTTGGCGAATACGCTCTCTTGTTACGCCAAACACCTTTCCTACCTCTTCTAATGTGCGTGTTCTTCCGTCATCTAGTCCGAAACGCAGTCTCAGCACATTTTCTTCACGGTCCGTTAGCGTATCTAATACATCTTCAAGCTGCTCTTTTAAGAGCTCATAGGCAGCATGGTCTGATGGAGAAGTCGCCTCTTGGTCTTCGATAAAATCACCAAGATGCGAGTCATCTTCCTCACCAATAGGTGTTTCTAAAGATACTGGCTCTTGCGCAATTTTAAGAATTTCTCTTACTTTCTCTGGTGTTAAATCCATGTCTTCCGCAATTTCCTCTGGCGTTGGTTCTCTACCTAGATCTTGTAGAAGCTGTCTTTGAACACGGATTAATTTATTAATGGTTTCCACCATATGAACCGGGATCCGGATTGTTCTCGCCTGATCGGCAATCGCACGTGTGATCGCCTGTCTAATCCACCAAGTCGCATACGTTGAGAATTTGTATCCTTTGCGGTAATCAAACTTCTCAACCGCCTTCATGAGCCCCATGTTTCCTTCTTGAATCAAGTCAAGGAACAGCATACCACGACCAACATAACGTTTCGCAATGCTGACAACGAGACGAAGGTTAGCTTCCGCTAATCTTCTTTTTGATTCCTCATCGCCTTCTTCAATCTTTTGAGCATACGTAATCTCTTCTTTAGCAGATAGCAAATTGACGCGCCCGATCTCTTTTAAGTACATACGAACAGGATCATTAATTTTGACACCTGGTGGTACGCTTAAATCATTCAGGTCAAATTCCTCTTCTGCCTTAGCCAGCTGCTGAACATTTGGGTCTTCAGTCTCTTCATTTTCACTGATGAGTTCTACACCCTGTTCGCCTAAGTATTCATAGTATTCATCCATCTGGTCTGATTCAATTTCAAAGCTAGACATACGCTCTGCAATTTCTTCGTATGTTAAAACGCCCCGTTTTTTACCCGTTTCAGTGAGCTTATCTCTCACCTGTTCAAAGGTTAATTCAGTTTCAGTTTCGTGGGCTTGTTTATCAGCCATTATGGATCCCTCCTTCCAAAGCTTGCAACGAATTCTAAAGTAACTTGCGATTTGCTTCTGCTCTGCCTTTCTCTCTCTATCAAACAGAATGAGCAAATAGGAATAAAAATAAATAATGATGAAGGCAAGATGCTTGCGGTCTTATGCTCCTCCCATTAAAGGATTCATTGCCAGCCGTAAGTCTTGTCATAAATAGTAGACGTATTACTTCAGCGAACGGTTCAACTGAATAATTTCTTTTGCAAGTGTTGCCGCTTTGAAGAAATCTTTTTGCCTCTCCGCCTCTGCACGTTCTAGTTCTTTTTCCTTTATCATTGACAAATTCCGATGATTCAACACTTTTTTTACATAATCACTTAATTCAGCTTCACTTAGTTCGTCTCCAACTTGAATCATGAATATATCCGTCAGGAGCTGATTAATCACATCATCTTCTATACGGTTCATCAGATGCTGCGGGGTCGGCTCCTTGCCTTCTTCATACAATGCATAAATGTATGTTGCCAGCGCTCTGTGCGAATCTATATTAAATTCAAACCCTATCCTATCAAGCACTTTTCGGATCACGTCATCATTTTTCAACATATGTGCAAGGAGCATTCGCTCTGCGTTTTCATATGCCGGCCTTAGACGTTTTCGTCTTACCTGTGTTGACAGATGTGCACGCCGCTTTTCAAGTCCATTTTCTTCTTGCGAGCTCTTGGCCTCTTGTCGCTGCTGCTTTTCAAAAAGCTCCAATTGCTCCTTTAATGAGTCAAGTGAAATGGAGAACTCCCCAGCCAGCTGCTTCATGTAAATCTCTTGTTCCAAGGAACCGTTTAATCGGCTAATTTCTCGGAGAACCTGCTTCATGTATGTCAGGCGGTCTCCTTCGTCAGACAAATTCTTTCCTCTTCGGAAAAAGTTCATCTTAAATGTCATTAATGTCACACTTGCATCTATGATGTCATTCCTAAATTTCTCGCCGCCATATTTACGAATGTAATCATCTGGATCAAGTCCATCTGGTATCATGGCAACGCGAACTTTACATCCTCTTTTTCCAAGCAAATCTGATGCTTTCATGGTCGCTTCATACCCGGCCGTGTCAGAGTCATAACATAAAATGATCTCTTCAACGTTCCGCCTAAGAAGCTTTACGTGCTCTTCTGTTAAAGACGTACCCATTGTTGCAACACTTTCGCCAACACCACTTGTGACAGCCGAGATGACGTCAGCAAATCCTTCGAAAAGGACTGCACGTTCGCGTTTTCTAATATGCATACGCGCGTCATGAAAGTGATAAAGCAGCTTACTTTTATGAAAAAGTGGTGTTTCAGGACTATTCATATACTTTGGCTGCTGATCACCAAGTGATCTTCCAGAAAAAGCGACGACCGTCCCGTGATGATCATGAATTGGAAACATGACACGATCTCTAAAGCGGTCAAAAAAACCTGTGCCGTTTTCTCGTTGAATCAAAAGACCAGCCTTCTCCATCATCGCAGGATCAAACCCTCGTTTTTCTAAAAACTTGGTCACAAAATCCCACGAGTCGAGAGCATACCCGATCTCAAACTTGGCAATTGTTTCATCCGTAAAGCCCCTGGACCTTAAATAATCGAGTGCGTTTTGACCTTCCTTTGTATTTACCAGCAAATGGTGGTAAAATTTCTTAAGAAGCTCATGCGCCTCAATCATTTTATGATCTGCTGTATCCTCTTGCTGTGAGGAACTGATCTGCGCATTCGCTACATGATCCGGCAAATCAATATGGTACTTATCAGCAACATGTGAAACGGCTTCAATAAATGAGTAGCCTTCCATTTGTCTGAGGAACGAAAATACATTGCCTCCTGCACCACAGCCAAAACAATGGAAGATTTGCTTATCTGCTGAAACAGAGAATGAAGGAGTATTTTCACCATGGAATGGACAAAGACCGAAGTAATTCCGACCTTGTTTTCTAAGCTGTACGTATTCTCCAATCACTTCGACAATGTCTGCGTTTTTTTGGATTTGCTCCAAAAGTTCATCTGGTATACGTTTGCTCATCCTAATAACACTCCGTCGTACATTATTCGCCTTTTAATTCAAAAATCCTTCATGATTCGACAGGATTTTTTGTAGTTGGGCAATAAATCGCTTTTTATCCTCTTCTAAAAGCTTTTTGGGACCTTTTCCGTATACACCTTTTCTTCGCTGTTTACTGGAAACATGCCTGCGTTCCAAATCAAAATCAATTGTTTCGTTTGTGTACATTCGTCCTCTTTCAGACAGAACAATGACTTGTCTTGGAAGCAGTAAGGAGGCCAGACCAATATCCTGGGTGACAACAATATCGTGCTTGACAGCTAAGTTCGCAATGACTAAATCTGCTGCTTCCTTATGCGTATCAACAAACCGCCAATCTTCAAGTGGTGATCGTTTGGTTTGAAAATGCTCATATGAAGCAATGAAAGTCACAGGTACTTGAAATTGAGATGCGACAGAAAGGATTTCGTCTTTTACAGGACAAGCATCTGCATCGACATAAATCGTCCTTTCTTTTTTACGTTCATTCAGGTGACTAATTCTCCATCCCTCCACCTTATTCCTGCTTTAGAGAAGCAAAAAGACCATACTTTTCCCCCATAAAGCAATCAACAGTAAAACTCATTTTGTCGAAAAGTTATGTTCAGAATCACTTGACTTCTGCCAATATTAGTTTATTCGTTCTTGACTTAACTTAAACCTAAAATCAATCATTTTATCACAATTTTTTATTATAATACAAATGCAGCAAATATGCCATTGTTTTTGTTTACCCGTTTCCCACCATAGGAAAAACCCAGGAGGAGCATCCTGAGTTTATTCGGAACCTCTTTTGGTCAGCATTTGATGAATGACATTTGCTGTCTCCTCAACTGCTTTATTCGATACATCCACAACTTGACAGTTAATTCGGTCAACCACTTTTTCGAAATATTCTAGTTCCTCTTTAATCCGCTCGATATTCGCATAAATGGCACGGTCATTTAAACCGAGTGATTTTAAACGTTCTTTACGGATATGATTTAGTTTGTCTGGACTAATTTTCAGACCGATGCATTTTTTTGGATCAACTGAGAATAACTCCTCTGGCGGATCAACTTCAGGAACAATCGGAACGTTTGCTACCTTCAAGCGTTTATGTGCTAAGTACTGAGAAAGTGGTGTCTTAGACGTACGCGATACACCAATCAGCACAATATCAGCCTTTAGAATACCTCTTGGGTCCCGGCCATCATCATATTTCACAGCGAACTCAATGGCTTCTACCTTTTTAAAATAGTCCTCATCTAATTGACGTACACGACCTGGCTCATGTTTCGCTTCATTTCCATATGCCGTCTCCATTTTATCAATAAGTGGACCGATAATGTCATAGTACACGACGCCATTCGCTTCTGCTTCTTCTATTAAGAATTGGCGCATTTCTGGCACAACAAGAGTAAAGCAAACGATCCCATTATCTGCTTTCGCCAATGAAATCACTTCTTTAATCGTACCGACATCCTCTACATATGGGATTCTTCTAATATTTGAATGGTCGGATGAGCCGCCATCAAATTGGCTAAGTGCCGCTTTGACCACGAGCTCTGCCGTTTCTCCTACTGAATCTGATACAACAAAAATTACGCGATTACTCATAACATCCCCTCGCAGTCTTCTGTAATTAGATAATTTCGTTCTCTGATAAGCTAACAAGTATTTTCGTCATGTTTGTTTTCGTAATTCTGCCGACCACTTCAAAGCCTTTATCCGTATCTTTTATAACAGGAAGTGCATCTATTTGCTTTTCAATCAAGTGCTTGGCCACATCCATAATAAAATCTTCTTTGCGGCAAACGGTAATGTTCGGCATTCTTGTCATAATAATATGGACAGGTATAGATGGAAGCTCTTGTTTCCCAATACTTGCTCGAAGGAGGTCTTTTCTTGATAACACGCCTGTTAAAATAGAGTGATCGTCCACAACGAATAATGTGCCCACATCCTCTAAAAACATCGTACAAATCGCATCATAAACCGAAACATTCTCGTGTATCACGACCGGAATGGACTGAAAATCTTTCACTTGAAGTTTTTTCAGCTTATCTGCCAGAAGCTGCGTGCCTGTTTTGCCTGTAAAAAAGTAGCCGACCCTTGGTCTTGCTTCTAAAAAGCCAGACATCGTTAAAATGGCTAAATCCGGTCTGAGGGTAGCCCTTGTTAAGTTCAGCCGATCGGCGATATGCTCTCCAGTGATCGGACCATTCTCTTTGACAATCTGTAAAATCTGCTCTTGCCGTTTATTTAACTCGATTGTACTCACCACCTTTAAATAGAGAGAGCGAATCCTTACTTTATGTATATCAATTTCATAACTCATCATATTATAGCGCATCTTCGTCCGAATGAAACAAAAATCCACTCAAAAACCGTGAATTAAATGAGTAAAAAACGATTGCCCTTCGAAAAAGGCAACCGTTCTTAGGTATTTATTTTACAATTAAATTGTTCATATTCGCAAATGATTGAATGACTTTTGCAAGTTTGACCATTTGTGCCAAACGATTTTGTTTCAGTTTTTCATCATCGGCATGAACCATGGTATGGTCGAAATAATGAACAATTGGTGCTTTTAACGTATCTAACGCTTCAAGTGCTGATTGGTACTGACCTTTTGCCATATACTCGCTGACGGCTTTTTCCGCTTGCTGATACGCTTCAAATAGCTTTTGTTCGTGTTCATTTTCAAACAGTTCAGGCTGAATCTGTGCGTCTTCCCCTTTTTTACTGATTGAAATGACGCGGCCTAGTGCCTCAGCCGTTTCTTTGAAACTCTCCTGTTTCACGCTCTCTTCAAGAACAGCCGCTTTTTTCACAACCGCATATGGTTCAATATTTTCAACATCAAGGACTGCTTCCACCACGTCATGACGGATATGTTCTGCTTGGAGAACATATTTCAAACGGTGTGTTAAAAATTCAATGAGAGCCGCTTCATGTTTTGCATCTACTTGAGCTAGTGCTAAAAGCTCTTTAAATGAAAGATTCCATTGGCGGTCGAGCAGGATTTGAACGATACCGCTCGCTTGTCTTCTTAATCCATAAGGATCTTGAGAGCCCGTTGGAATGACATCAATTGAGAAGAATGAACAAATAGAATCTAACTTATCCGCCACTGCAACAATCGCCCCAATAAGTGTTGACGGCGCATCGTCACCGGCAAAACGCGGCATATAGTGCTCGTTGATACTCTTTGCCACTTCTTCATGCTCGCCAAGTGCTCTAGCATATTTTTCACCCATGATTCCTTGCAGTTCTGGGAATTCATAGACCATCTGAGTCACAAGGTCAAATTTAGAGATACTAGCTGCTCTTGCAGCGCGTTTAGACGTTTCTTCATCTGCACCCACATGACTAGCAAGGCGGACGGCAATGTCTGTTACTCTTTTCAGCTTGTCGCCAATCGTGCCAAGTTTCTCATGGAATACGACTTTATCAAGCTTTTGAATGTTGTCTTCAATGACGAGTTTTTCGTCTTCTTTATAGAAAAATGCCGCATCTGATAAACGTGCACGAAGGACCTTTTCGTTCCCTCTTGCCACATTTTCAAGTGCCTCACTGTTCCCGTTTCTGACCGTAATAAAATGCGGCAGTAATTCCCCTTGTTCATTTTTCACTGGGAAATAACGCTGATGCTCTTTCATTGTCGTGACAAGCACTTCTTCTGGCAGCGCAAGAAATTCTTCTTCAAAAGAACCAAATAGAACGGTTGGATATTCAACGAGATCGTTCACTTCTTCTAGAAGCTCAGGATCAACTGGAATGACCCAGCCTTTTTCGGAAGAAAGGGCATGTAATTGCTCAGTAATTAATTGTTTTCTTTTATCTGAATCAACAATGACAAATTGATCTCTTAATGTTTGCTCATAAGAAGCTGGTGTGTCAATGCTGGCTGTCGTCCCTAGGAAACGATGTCCTCTAGTCTCCCGTCCGCTTTTCACTCCTGCAATTTCGACAGGAATGATCTCTTGACCAAATAAGCAAACAATCCATTTAATTGGACGGATATAGCGTAAATCCTCGCTTCCCCATCTCATGTTCTTTGGAAAACTCAATGAAGCGGCAATGTCCCCCAATGCTGGAAGAAGGTCTTTGACTTGCTTACCTTCTTGAAACTTTTGGACATGGACATAATCCACACCTTTGATGTCTTTGAAATACAGATCATCAGTTGAAGCGCCTTGTCCGCGGGCAAAACCTTCGGCAGCTTTTGTCCAATTGCCTTCAGCATCTTGAGCAATCTTTTTAGCCGGTCCTTTTGCTTCTTCTTTGATGTCCTCTTGTTTTTCTGCAACACCTTTGACGAGTACAGCTAGACGTCTTGGTGAATTAAATAAAGCAACGTCTTCGAATGAAATATTTTGCGCTACGAACCAAGCTTTTACTTTGTCACCTAGCTGCTTTGTGCTTTCTGGCATGAAACGAGCCGGCATCTCTTCTAAGCCGATTTCAAGTAATACATCTTGTTTATTCATGAGAAGCCGCCTCCTCTTTTAGCATAGGGAATCCTAGTTTTTCTCGTTCTTCGTAATATGTTTTGGCTACTTTTCTCGCTAACTGACGTACTCTTCCGATATAGCCTGTTCGCTCAGTCACAGAAATCGCGCCTTTGGCATCAAGCAGGTTAAATGTGTGAGAACATTTGAGTACATAATCATATGCTGGGTGAACAAGCCCTTTGTCCATTTGGCTATGTGCTTCTTTTTCATATGTTGTAAATAAATCGAACAGCATATCCGTATTAGATGTTTCAAACGTATACACAGAATGCTCGTATTCAGCCATTAAGAATAAATCTCTTACAGTAAAGCCATCTGTCCATTCAAGGTCAAATACATTTTCTTTGTCCTGGATGTAAGAAGCAAGACGCTCAATTCCGTATGTGATTTCAACAGAAACTGGCTTACATTCTAAACCGCCGACTTGCTGGAAATACGTAAATTGCGTAATTTCCATTCCATCAAGCCAAACTTCCCAGCCAAGTCCTGCGCAGCCAAGAGATGGGTTCTCCCAGTTGTCTTCCACAAAACGAATATCATGTTTCAGCGGGTCAATGCCAAGCGCCTTCAATGATTCTAGATACAGTTCTTGAATATTGTCAGGTGATGGCTTAATGATCACTTGAAATTGATGATGTTGATACAATCTGTTTGGGTTTTCTCCATATCTACCGTCAGCCGGGCGTCTTGAAGGTTCTACATAGGCTACCTTCCATGGCTCTGGCCCAATGCTTCTGAGGAACGTGTATGGACTCATCGTTCCAGCACCTTTTTCTGTGTCATATGCCTGCATTAATACGCAGCCTTCATTTGACCAATGCTTTTGCAGTGTCAAAATCATGTCTTGAATATTCAATGATCGCACCTCCATCTTTTTTACACCATCCGCTATGTATGGCGGTGGGGCCTAGAACCTTTTTGCAAAACACAAAAACTCCCGTCTCTATGCTCACAAGGTTCCTTGCAAACATAGGGACGAGAGTTTTTCCCGCGGTTCCACCCTATTTGCTGGTGTCGTAGCACCCAGCCGCTTTGTTTTACGTTGCTCAAGAATGCCTTTCGTTACGTGTCCATCCTTAGCTCACACCGCCCTAAGGTCGCTTTTATGGCTGATACGTAAGTACTTCTTTCTGTCAATGCAACATATTTGATCTTAGATGATCTTACAAAAAGTCACGAGAGATGTCAACTTTTGTTTTCACCGTCCATTAGCTTTTTCATGGATTCCATTTGATTCATGAATTTTTTTGATTTTAAATAAAGACCTGAATACTCTTCATAATAATGATCGAGCACTTGACGAATTTCTTGTTTCGTTTGTGGTTTCACGTCAACCTGACCAAGCCTTGATAAATCAAAATAATGAAACAAACGGAGCAGTCTTGCTGCTGCTGGGGATAAGGGCAGTTTATATGGATCTTTAGAAAAGCATTGCTTACAGATGAATCCGTTATCTCTAATTGAGAAATGGAACTGCCCTTCTTTTTGACCGCAGTGTACACATTGGTCCAGTTCAGGCTTCAACCCCATCACTGACAGCATTTTAACCTCTACGATAAATAAAATAATATCAGCATCTGTGCCTTCATTGAGATGGCGTAAAGATTGAAGAAGAAGTTCAAACAAGTAAGGGTTTGGCTTCTTTTCTTCTGTTCCTTTATCAAGTAATTCTGTCATATATGCGGCATATGCGGTCAGAAATAAATCTTCCCGAATGGTTCGCATGCTTTCCATCATTTCACCTTGCTGGAGCGTTCCAAGTCCTGTTGATGATTGGATCAGGAAGGTTCCGTATAAAAACGGCTGGCTTATGGCTGACAGGCGGCTGTTCGATTTCTTAGCGCCCCTTGCCATCACACCAATTTTCCCATGTTCTCTAGTGAGCAGCGTGACAATTTTGTTTGTTTCGCCATAATCTGTTGTTCTAAGGACGATTCCTTCACTTTTAATGAGCATTTGTCTACACTCCGAGCGTTGGAGGGGGTCAAGAATTATAAGATTGGAAAATCAAGTCGTGCTATTTCTTCTTCAAGTACATCGGGTCTTTCCAGGTTCTCCTTTTCTAACTCTTTGAAAAGCAGATACGTGTCAACGCTTCCTGTTTGTGAAAATACGTTCCATGTAAAATTCAACATAAAAACCCCACCTTTCTTTATTAGAAGCAGCAACGCTACATCCAACATATTAACTTTATCTTGACCAGGCTACCTCCATTTCATGATAAACAATTTTTACTAATCGAACCGCACCATTGTCAGATCTACTAACAACTGTATCGGTTTTTAATATTCGTCTTCTCTAAATCCGAAATCACGAAGATGTGTGGATTTATTACGCCAGTCCTTCTGCACTTTTACCCAAAGCTCTAAATACACCTTTGAGCCTAAAAGTGCTTCAATGTCTCTGCGCGCTTTTTGTCCCACTTCTTTTAATAAGCTGCCGCGCTTACCAATCACAATCCCTTTTTGTGAATCACGTTCTACGACGATGGTCGCTGCAACATGAATCTTGCCGTTTTCATCTGGCTTGATCGATTCAATCGCAACCGCAATACTGTGAGGGATCTCTTCTCTCGTTAAATGCAGCACTTTTTCACGAATTAATTCAGAAATAATAAATCGCTCTGGGTGATCTGTTACTTGATCTGCCGGATAAAATTGAGGGCCTTCTGGAAGATAACCTTCAATTTGCTGAAGAAGCGTATCAATGTTGTTGCCTTCAAGTGCTGAAATTGGCACAATTTCCTTAAATGGGTAACGTGTGCGGTATTCATCAATTAAAAGGAACAGTTCATCCGGATGAATTTGGTCAATTTTATTGACGACAAGGAACACCGGTGTCGATGTTTGCTTTAGTCGTTCAATGATGAATTCATCACCTTTTCCATAGCCTTCCTGTGCGTTGATCATAAACAGGATCAGGTCGACTTCCTTGAGTGTATTTTGAGCCACCCTCATCATAAAATCGCCAAGTTTGTGCTTCGGTTTATGAATTCCTGGTGTATCGATAAAAATCGTTTGTGACGTGTTCGTTGTCAGAACACCTTGCACTTTGTTTCGAGTCGTTTGGGGCTTATCACTCATAATCGCAATCTTTTGTCCAATCACACGATTAAGAAAGGTCGATTTCCCTACATTTGGTCTTCCAATAATTGATACAAATCCTGATTTGAAGCTTTCGTTAGTCATTTAAATCCTCCGGTGAAAATGCGCCTGGCAATAGTTCGTTTACTGTCGTTTCGTATATATGTCCTTTTAAGTTCGTTAGAATCACTGGCATATCAGGTGCACATAGCTCTGAAATGACCTGTCTGCATGCGCCGCATGGTGAAACAGGTCGATCTGTATCAGCCACTACTGCAAGCATTTGAAAAGATGTGATGCCCTCTGAGTAAGCTTTAAAAAGTGCTGTTCTTTCCGCACAATTACACATACCATATGCTGCATTTTCAATATTGCAGCCGCCATACACTTTTCCGTCATGCGATAATAATGCTGCACCGACTTTGAATTTAGAATAGGGTACATATGCAAAATCTCTTGCTTTGACTGCTTCTGAAATCAACTCTTGTTTGTTCATTCTAGTTCCCACTTTCAGAAGAAATGGTACCACTGTCACATTTATATTTTACATAATTCACGTGACATTTTCACGCCCATTTCTAAAAATGTTAATAAATAGTAATATTGTTCTATTGCATGATCTTCGGTAAGAAGATCATCAACCCAATCATAACCGAAATGGCGGCGTAAACGCAAACAGCGCCTGCTGCCGCGTCCTTCGCTCTCTCAGCAAGAGGATGCTTCTCTTCTGTGAAAAGATCTACTGTATGTTCAATCGCTGTATTCACAAGTTCTAACGCAAACATCCCGCCGCATAAAAGCAGAATGATCATCCATTCAACCGGATGAATGTGAAACCAAAAGCCGCAAATCACCACGATGATGGCTGCGACTGTGTGAAACCGAAAATTCCGTTCATTCAAGAAAGTTCGCCATATTCCTCTAAATGCATAATAAAAACTCCGAAAAAAACGGACAAGCGGCGTTCGCTTCTTACGATGATCTCGAAAGGCCATAATCATCCAAGATTTTTGTCTGTTTGGCGAACATTTCTTTTTCATCTTCTTCTGTCATATGATCATAACCAAGCAAATGAAGAAAACCATGAATCGTTAAAAATCCTAGCTCTCTCATAAAGGAATGTCCATATTCCTCTGCTTGCTCTTTCGTACGATCAACACTAATGATAATGTCACCAAGTACAGGCGGAATGTCATCAGCTCCAATGATTTCAATTTCCCCTTCGCCTTCTTCCTCAAGGGCAAATGAAATTACATCTGTTGGTGCATCTTTTCCTCGGTATTCTTTATTAATTTGATGAATTTCTTCATTTGAAACGATCGATACTGATACTTCTGCTTGATCTTTTACTTCAAGAGCATCCGCAGCAAATTGAAGAAGTTTTTCCACTTCTTCAAGCTGCTCTTTCGATACTTGTCCTGTTTCATCTATTAAATCGATTAACAATGTCATTTACTTCACCTTCTGCTTCGGGGCATCTGGATATTCAATCCGAGAATGGAAAATCCCCTTTAATGTTGTACAAATTGTTTGGCTAATAATATTTAATTCTTTAAATGTCAGATCACATTCACTAAATTGTCCATCCTGCATCTTATCTGAAATAATGCCCTTCACAAGCTTTTCAATCCGCTCAGGGTTTGGATTATGCATCGAACGAACCGCCGCTTCCACGCTGTCAGCTACAGAAATAATGGCCGCTTCTTTCGATTGCGGTTTTGGACCAGGATAACGAAATTCTTCTTCTGTCACCTGATCATCCCGTTCTTTTGCCTTATAGTAAAAGAACTTCAGCAGGGACTTTCCGTGATGCTGTTCTGCAATGTCCACAAGTTCCTCTGGAAACTTCTTTTCTCTCAGCATTTCAGCACCATCTGTCGTATGGGCAATAATAATATTCTTGCTCAGCTGAGGAGAAAGCTTGTCGTGCGGATTATCAATGTTCATTTGGTTTTCAATAAAGTATTGGGGTCTTTTCGTTTTTCCAATGTCATGATAATAAGCTCCAACCCTCGCTAACAATCCATTTGCACCGACTGCTTCACATGCAGCATCCGCTAAATTCGCCACCATGACACTATGATGATATGTACCTGGCGTCTCTGTTAAGATCTTTTTCAGTAGCGGATGATTCGGGTTCGATAATTCAATAAGCTTCATGGTCGAAAGAATGCCAAACATGCTCTCAAAGACTGGCATTAACCCAATAACCAGAATAGCCGATGCAAACCCTGACACAATCGCCATGATGAGGTTCACACCTATTTCAAGCCCTGATGGAGAAGAATTTTGAATCAGCGTAATGGACAGCACGACAAGTACATTCACCAAAGCTACCCAAAGCCCCGCCTGCAAAATTTTCGATCTTGCATTGTGTTTTCTCAAAAATAAAATTCCTGCCATCCCGCTTATTAGATAATAAGCACAGATGACATAGTTAAAGACACCTGTTACTCCTTGATTAAACATCATACTGCCGCAAAGGGCAAATACAAGGCCGGAGAAGATTGCCAGCCGCTCATTGATCAGCAGCTTAATCAGCATCGTACCAAGTGCAACAGGCACGACATAGCCTATGGTCGTATACTTCGTTTCCTGGAAGAGACTGAATACTTCCATGATGATTAAAATGATGGTGAAAATGAGCGAGTACAGCAGTAATGATTTATTCTTATGGACGAGCGACTTTTTCCTCGATTCCAGTGAGTGGACAATCGCCGCTAAGAAGAGACCGATTAAGATGATAAGACCGCTTACAGGCTTAAACAAATTGGAGCTGTTTAAAAGGCCGGTCAGTTCTAATTTGCGATAAACTTCGCGGTCAATGAGCTCTCCTTCTTCCACTAAAATTTGCCCTTGCTTGATTTGAACCGGCTGGATATTATCAGCTGCTTCTTGTCTTTTCTTCTCTGTTGCGACCGGGTCAAATACATAGTTTGGAATAATCGCAAATTCACCAATTTCTTTCGCTGCATTTAAATATTTTGATGGAATCGAATTGTTTTCAAGCTCTGCTTTCACTTGTTTCTTTTCATCTTGCAGCTTAGAAGCTGTGATTTCTTTACCCATGAGAGAATTGACCACTGTGATGATGGAATCCTTTGTAAAAGAAAGGTTTTCGTCACTTGCTTGGAGCAGTGCTTTAATCGATTGATCCGAAACAGCTTCCTGCATATCCGTTGTGAGTTTTTCTTTTACACGCTTCACCATCTCTTGATCTGTTGGCGGGTTCTCTTTATCATCAGCTGCTGCTTTCTTCTCTTCTTTAATGGCTTCAAAGAGGGATGAAATGAGGTCAACACGATTATCAGAATACGCTTTTTTGAGTGTATATTGGTCTTCTACTTGATCCGTTGCTTCTTGTTTCTTTTCTTCTGTTGCTTCTTGATCATCAACGGTAGACGGAGAATAGATGGTCTGCTCGCTCACTGAAAACAAATCTAGGTCGAGCGATTCAGGCTTTACATGGAAGAAGAGCACCACAAACAGAATGGCTGCTAAACCAGCGTATAGCAGTACGTTTAAATAGCGTGAGCGCTCCATTTTTTGAGGTTCTTTTTTAGACAGCAGTCTTTTTCGCTTACTGCCTTTCTGATTCTTTCTCAAGGAAAGTACCTCCTTTTTTACTTTAAACCACGATCGAAACAAAATGACCCGATTAAGGCGATCGGGTCACTCAGTTCATTTTTGCTTTTCGTATGCTCCAATGATCTTCGCCACAAGCGGGTGTCTGACCACATCTGTCTGATCTAATTCAATGAATGAGATACCCTTGATCTCAGCAAGCATGTCCTTTGCAGCCGCAAGACCTGACTGCATACCTTTAGGCAGGTCAATTTGTGTAATATCTCCTGTAATGACCATTTTAGAACCAAAGCCTAGTCTCGTCAAAAACATTTTCATTTGAGCTGGCGTTGTATTCTGCGCTTCATCTAAAATCACAAATGCATCATCAAGCGTCCGCCCTCTCATATAGGCAAGAGGGGCAATTTCAATCACTCCGCGCTCAATTAAACGTTCCGTATGATCACTGCCAAGCACATCGTGCAGAGCATCATATAGCGGTCTTAAATAAGGATCGACTTTTTCTTTTAAATCTCCTGGCAAAAAGCCAAGACTTTCCCCTGCTTCAACAGCTGGCCTTGTCAGGATAATCCGTTTGACATGTCCATTTTTCAGGGCATGTACGGCGTTGACCACTGCCAAATACGTTTTACCTGTACCAGCAGGTCCAATCCCAAAGACCAGATCATCTTTTTTCATTGCCGCAGCATATTCACGCTGGCCGATCGTTTTGACTCTGATCGACTTTCCTTTGGCATTTTTCGTAATTTCATCTTCATACATATTTTCAAAATAATTGAGCTTGTCTTTTTGCGCCATTTTAATGGCATAGACGACATCCCGTTCAGAAATCTCAATTCCTTTACGAATGAGATGTAAGAGAGATGTAATCAAACGGCTCACAGTATCTCTTGATGCTTCCTGACCAGAAACATACACTTTCTCTCCACGTGTGATAATGGAGACATTCAGCTCGTTTTCCATCAGTTTCAGATAAGCATCTTGATTGCCAAATAAAGCAATGGCTTCGTTTGGGCTATCCAATTTTTGTTGAATCTCAAGTAAATGTTCTGTCATTCTCTAGTCTCCCTGAACAATAGGTGTTGGTTGAACAATATCTTCTATTACTTGGTAAAGGATGATTAACTTAACTTTACCATTCCCTGTTGTCTCGTGCAAAACTTTTTCACTTTTCACCTCACCTGTTTGACCTAGCTTTTCTTCTAATTCTTTTTTACCCATTTTAATCCCTGCTTGAACCGCTTCTTTATTTGTGTATTCTCGATTTATTTTTTCACTTTCTCGTGTGATTTCCTTTTCATAGGAGAAGGGCAGCTCAATATTTAAGAAATGAAGCGGGTGAACTTCTGTTTCTGTTTTCGGCTGCTGAAAATCATCTTTTTTAAAGGAAAATCCCCAAAATGGGATGGAGCCTCCAAATAAGGAGAGCTTGTGCTTTGTCTTCATTTTACCCGTAAAGACATCAAAAGATGTTCGGAGAGGGACAGAAACTTCAGATCGGTACCATGTTTCACCATAGATTTTCGCTTTGGCTCCGACCGTTTTTTTCTGATCTTCACTCCCAATTAAACCTGAGACGAGCATCTGCCCTTTTTTCACATGCTCATCGACCTGGGCAAGCGGTTCCCCCTTTTCTACATACATTCTCGTGATGACCGCCTTTTTCTTGGCAACGATGTGCTGAGGACTCGTATATTTCTCCTTTTCAGGTTCATTTTTTTCGACCACTTTCATTTGAAACGTCGTTCCGTTCAGTTCAACTCCGACCCATGTAATGCTCTGAATATTGGTCGTCAATGACTTTTGTATTTTTTCAGGGGTCCCCATGAGAAACTGAAAACGCCCTTTTTGTACCCCTATTTCGTCCAGATGCTTTCTCATTTGGTGTTCTGTTTCTGGATTCGCACCTTTAATCTCAATTTTCCACACCATATTTGAAAGAGCCAATATCGTCACTAGGAAAAAAGCCATCCCGAGGGTAAATCCAATATTTCTTCTCGACCATAGAAGAAGAAACGGGAACCCTTTCTTTTGATGAAATGAACATTTCACCTCATGATGTCTGCGCACTTTTCTAAAGGCATGTACATCTGAGAGGCGAATAAATAAGCGCACGCTGTCTTGACGGCGGCTCACTTGAAAAATTGTGATCCCCTGTCTCGTGCACTCATTGATCAGCCGCTCAATACCGCTTCCTCTTATCTCTACTTCCACTCTGCCAATAAAATAGGCAAACCATTTGTTCTTCACGTTTCTCCCCTCCGTCAGTTAAGAATCAATATAACGGACCTCATCGATTTTCCCCTCTAATAAGATCTCTTCTGGCAAAATCGTTTTAATCACAAAGTCTTTTCCTGAAATAATGCACTGTCCTTGCTTGAGCATCAGCCTTACCTCTTGATCACTGAAAAGTAAAAGCCCTTTATGGTTCTCTATGTAAATATGGAGTCTGCCAACCATCGTAATACGGGGAAGATCCATCATCACGTCCGGAGGGATTTCAAGTGTTCTTGTCAGCCATGCTTTAAGTCGATTTTTTCTTTTGCCCATTCAATAAGAACCCCTTCCCACCTCATGTGTATGAGATCAAACTGAAAGATGGTGAGACTGATGAGAAAGCCTCTATATCATCCTATTCCTCAGCGGTTCATATCATGCTAATGAATCCCGTAAAACAGCCGTTTCATCATTTTGACTAAGAAAAGTCTCCATTACGCAACAAAAAAGCCCCCTTAAGGATGAGGGGACTTACTTCTTTATCTTTTATATGGTCGTTTCATCGTTCGATGCGGCTTTTTCGCACGAGGCTCTCCAAATACTTCACCAAGGATCATCCCTTGAACGACCGTATCTTGGTTGAGTTTCTCAATCATTTTTGGCTTCATTCCAGCAGATGCTGCTTTTGGCCTTGTAAGTTCTCTTTCAAGCGATTGAAACTCTTTATTCAGCTCGCTTTTTCTTTCTTCCATTTCGGCAAGTGTAGCGGTATAACGATCCTGTAAGGATTGTGAACCTTGTTTCTTCATCCCGCCATGATCATGTACATCGCCAAAATCGTCAAGCTGGTCCGTTACGACCGGATCTGGACTTGTTTGTTTTGTTTGCTTTTGCGGCACTGGTTTACGCTGAGGAGCCGGTTTGTTTTGCTGGTTCTTTTGTTCGTTCTCCTCTTGTTTACCGATTTTCCCAAAGACCGCAGAGATAATACCGATGATAATCGCTATTAGTAACGGATTTTCAAATAGAATGTCCAATGGGCTCCCTCCTTAAAGCGTGAGAGGATGCTTATTTGTTTTCATTATCAGATGGACCTTTTGTCATTTTGCCAAATGAATCTCTCATATCCGTATCAGCATCGATATTCTTAATGTTCATGTAGTCCATGACACCGATATTACCTTCACGTAGTGCTTCGGCCATTGCAAGTGGTACTTCAGCCTCTGCTTCTACTACTTTCGCGCGCATTTCTTCAACTCTCGCACGCATTTCTTGTTCTTGTGCAACAGCCATCGCGCGGCGTTCTTCTGCTTTCGCCTGTGCAATGTTTTTGTCGGCTTCTGCTTGGTCTGTCTGCAGGATTGCCCCGATGTTCTTACCGATATCAACATCTGCGATATCAATCGAGAGAATTTCAAATGCTGTACCTGAATCTAATCCTTTACCAAGAACGGTTTGAGAAATCATATCAGGATTTTCAAGAACCTTTTTATGATTATCTGATGAACCGATTGTCGAAACAATCCCTTCACCTACACGAGCAATGATCGTTTCTTCCCCTGCACCACCGACAAGCCTGTCAATGTTTGCACGAACTGTAATACGTGCTTTTGCTTTTACTTCAATCCCGTCCATTGCAACACCTGAGATAAATGGTGTTTCAATGACTTTAGGGTTTACACTCATTTGGACAGCTTCAAGTACGTCACGGCCTGCTAGGTCGATTGCCGCACAGCGAGCAAAGTTCAATTCGATATTCGCACGCTGAGCTGCGATCAGTGCGTTGATCACGCGGTCTACGTTACCACCTGCAAGATAGTGGCTTTCTAATTGGTTAATCGTCGCATCAAGACCTGCTTTATGCGCTTTGATGAGCGGGTTGACCACTCGGTTTGGAATCACTCGGCGAAGCCTCATTCCTACAAGTGTAAAAATGCTCACTCTTACGCCAGCCGCTAGGGCAGAAATCCACAGCATCACCGGTACAAAGGTGAAGAAGATCGATAGAACGATCAAACCTGCTGCGATAATCACAAATAATAGTAAAGTAGATGGATCCATTTTATTCCTCCTATAAAATCAGTATATCTATACTTTCCTCACGACAATGCGTGAGCCTTCCGCTTTCACAATTTTTACTTGTTCATCCTTATCGATAAAAGCACCTTCTGACACAACATCAATGCGCTCGTCTCCGAATACAATCGTACCAGATGGACGAAGTGCTGTTGCTGTCACTGCGATTTGTCCTACAAGATCATCTCTTGTTTCATTTGAGACATAACCACTTTCTTTATTGGTTGAATCGGTTAAAATGAACTTTTTAAAAAATTTCATACGTTTCCCCAACACCTTTGTCAATAAAATAACTGCTATGATTGAAACAGCAGTGGCAATCAAGATGGAAATCGCCATTTCTGTAAAGCTTCCAGCTGCTAAAAATAAGCTGACAACGACACAGATTAGTCCAATGACACCCACGATTCCCCCTGGCAAAAATAATTCCAGAATGATCAACACAATCCCTGCCAAAAACAGGAACAATGTCTCATATCCTGCAAAACCTGCCACGAGATGACCATAAAAGAATAGAAGAAGCGCTGTGACTCCCATGGTGCCTGGGACCCCAAAGCCCGGAGAATATAATTCAACAATTAACCCTAAGCTCGCGATGGATAAAAGGATAGGAATGACGATCGGATGCGTGAGAAAACGCGCAACCTTTTCAGCAAAGCTCACTTCATCGTATTGAACAGAGGCACCTGCTAAGTTCAGTTTCTGAAGCAAGTCATCCATATTTTTCGCTTCTCCTTCCGCATAACCGAACTGAAGCGCCCGATCTGTGTTAAAGGTCAGCAGTTCTCCTTTTGGTGCACCAGCTTCTTTTGCGTCTATATCTACATCTGCCATCGCAAGAGCATATTTTGGATCACGCCCCTGCTTTTCAGCAGCGTCACTCATTTCAGCAAGCCATAGAGATTCAGATTTTTGATCGGCAGCGTTGCCTTCACCGTCAATGATCGCAGCAGCCCCCATCTTTCCGTTTGGGGTCATATAAATTTGATCGGCATTTAGGGCAATGAATGCCCCGGCTGAAAGCGCTCTATGATTCACAAACGCTGTCACTGGGATGTCGGATGCACGAATGGTATCGGCTATTTCAAGCGCCGCATCGACTGCACCACCTGGTGTATTGATGTCGAGAATGATGTGCTTCGCCCGTTCCGACTTTGCCTGCTCAAATGATCGTTCAATGAATTTAGAAAGTCCTTTTTCTACTGTATCTTCAATTGGGATAACATGAACTTTCTGATCTGCTGATTTCGCGGTCAATTGAACCCCTAATAACAAGCATATTATAAAACAACTGAAGAGAGCAATAGAAATTTTCATTTTTTTCATCTATTTGGTGATCCCCCCTCTCTTTCTTTCATTTTACCGTTCCTTTACATACGTTACAAATGTATCATAGGTTTCATTTTTATATGACAAGTTTATGGAGGCATAAAAAAAGTACCCTTCTAACATGAGAAGGATACTTTTTTATTGAGACAGTTGCTCGCTGACAAGTCTGTTAATCACAGCCCCATCAGCTTTACCTTTTACTTTTGGCATAATAGCGCTCATCACTTTACCCATATCAGCTTTCGATGAAGCACCGGTTTCGGCGATTGTTTCTTTCACAACCGCCTGCAGTTCTTCTTCAGAAAGCTGTTCAGGTAAATAAACGTCTAAAATGTCAATCTCTTTTTGAACTTTATCTACTAAATCTAAGCGATTAGCTTTCGAAAATTCATGGAGGGAGTCTTTACGTTGCTTAATCTCGCGGGAAAGGACGGTTAGTTCCTCATCTCCGGTCAAACTGTCTTTCTTAAGCTTTATTGCTTCATTTTGCAGTGAAGCCTTTACCATACGAATGACAATAAGCTTGTCTTTCTCTCGGTTTTTCATAAAAAGCTTCATATCAGAATTTAATTGCTCAAGAAGACTCATAAAATCCACCCTCTTTAGAATTTACGTTTTCTAGCAGCTTCAGACTTTTTCTTACGCTTTACGCTAGGCTTTTCATAAAATTCACGCTTTCTTGCTTCTTGCAATGTTCCAGTTTTGGATACACTGCGTTTAAAGCGACGAAGAGCATCTTCAAGCGATTCGTTTTTTCTAACGACCGTTTTTGACATTCTCTTTCCCTCCCTCCGAATACACCAATCGACTGCATTAAAAAAAGATATACATATGCAAAACATGTACCTAGACATTATAATATAAGCCTAGGTTGAGGTCAACTAAGTGATTTGGAAATATATTTTCGTCATGAGCAGGTAGACAAGTCCATATATTCATTGGTAAGAGGAGGACTTTTCTATGATGGCGATCATTTATTTTTGTGCACTTATTTTCATTTTTTTATGGGCAATGGGTTTGCTTAGGAAAGGATTAATGGCACTCACGTCGTCTCGTATTGAGAAATCACTTCTTCTCTTTACAGATCATCCAGTCAAAGCATTCTTGGTCAGTATTGTGTTTACAGGGGTTCTTCAAAGCAGTTCGGCGTTTATGGTTATCGTTATCGGCTTTGTGAGTACAGGCATTCTCACGTTTAAAAAATCCATACCCATGATTCTTGGAACGAATATCGGCTCAACATTTACGACAGAATTTATTGCTATTAAGATGGACGTGTTTATGTGGGTTCTGATTGCAGCTGGTCTTTTATGTATCATTTTGGGCAGGAAGTCTTTTCGATATGCAGGAAAAAGTTTATTTGGGCTTGGCATGATCTTTTTTTGTATTCAAGGTTTTTCAAAAATTGCAGGTATGATGACTAGTCAGCCAGAGACACTGCGTTTCCTTGAAATGATGCAGCATTCCGATTGGACAGCTCTTCTCTCTGGTACAGTGTTCACGGCCATTGTTCATTCAAGTTCTGTATGTATCGGTATTTTGATGGGATTTATGAATGAAGGGACTGTCGCCCTAAAAGAAGGCATCAGCTTTGTTTTAGGGTCCAATATCGGAACATGTATTACTGCCGTGATGGCTGCTATCTCTGGCGGTTATGCAGCCCGCCAAACCGCGTATGCACACGTCGTGTTTAATGTTCTAGGTGTACTTTTATGTCTTCCTTTTCTCACCTTTATCACAGAGTTTGTTGCACTTTTAGCAAGCTCTCCTGCCCAGCAGATTGCGCACTTTAGTCTGCTGTTTAATGTTGCAAGTTCTCTCCTCTTTTTCCCGTTCATCCGCCCTTTTCACGCCTTGATTTTGTTCCTTCTTCCAAATCGGTCAACATAAAAGAAACCGGCTTGCCTAATGGCTACCGGTTTTTCATTCATTATGAGGTCATTCTCACTTGATCCGTCTGCACGTCATCACTTATACGGACGAACTGTCCTTCGTTATAAGGATAACCTACTTTTGTAATCTTCACTTTTACCAAACGGCCGATCATGTCCTCTGTTCCTTCAAATACGACCTTCATGTAGTTATCAGTATATCCTACATACAGATTGTGCGTTCCGTCTTGTTCTTTGAAGGATTCTTCTGGAATAATCTCTAAGACGTCGCCTTCATATGCCGATGCATATTCTTTCGCAAGCTGATCAGAAAGAGCAATGAGGCGGTGAACGCGTTCGTTTTTCACATTCTCATCTACTTGATCTTCCATTCTTGCAGCAGGCGTACCTGTCCGTTTGCTGTAAGGGAACACATGGAGCTCAGAGAATTGATGGTCTTTGACAAAATTGTATGTCTCCATAAATTCTTCTTCTGTTTCTCCTGGGAATCCAACGATCACATCTGAAGTGACAGCAAGACCTGGCAATGCTTTTTTGAGCTTCGTTAAACGCTCTGCAAAGAATTCCATTGTGTATTTACGGCGCATTCTTTTCAGTACAGTATTAGAGCCAGATTGAAGCGGAATGTGCAAGTGTCTCACAATTTTATCTGACTGATCGAGCACTTCAATCACTTCGTCTGTAATTTGACTTGCTTCAATGGATGAAATGCGGATTCGTTTTAATCCCGCCACACGTTCATCTAATTCTTTCAGAAGCTTAGCAAAGTTATAATCCTTTAAATCTTCACCGTATCCACCTGTATGAATACCTGTTAATACAATTTCTTTGTAGCCAGCATCGACAAGCTGCTGCGCTTGATTGATGACTTCTTCTGGATCGCGAGAACGCAGTAATCCGCGAGCCCAAGGGATAATGCAGAATGTACAGAAATTGTTACAGCCTTCTTGGATTTTTAATGAAGCACGTGTTCTGTCAGTAAACGCAGGAACATCTAGTTCTTCAAAGACCCGTGCTTTCATGATATTGCCAACTCCGTTGATCGGCTGTCTTTCTCTTCTGTATTCTTCAATATAACCAAGCAGTTTATGCCTGTCTTGTGTGCCAACCACAATATCAACACCAGGAATCGCCATGATTTCTGCCGGAGACGTTTGTGCGTAACAGCCTGTTACACAAATGACACCATCAGGATTATGACGAATGGCTCTTCTAATGACTTGGCGGCTTTTTTTATCGCCTGTATTGGTGACGGTACATGTATTAATGACATATACGTCTGCTTTTGATTCATAATCTTTTCTTTCATAGCCAGCTTCTTTAAACAGCTGCCAGATGGCTTCTGTTTCGTAGTGATTGACCTTACAGCCAAGTGTATGGAACGCTACTGTTCCCATCATGATTCACCTCTTAATAACTCTGTTTGATAAGATATAGCAGAAAGCGCATAAAGAGGAGCTGTTTCTGTTCTTAAAATGCGTGGTCCAAGCCCGCAAATGACTGCACCATGCGCTTCAAGTTCTTCAATCTCCTTTTCTGCTAAACCGCCTTCTGGACCAAAAACCACTAATAAGGTTTGTCCGCCCTTCATCTGTTGGAGCACCGTTTGAAACCGGCTTTGCTCGCCTTCTTTCGATGATTCTTCGTATGCAACGACACATTTATCGAATTCACCGGCCAGTTGAATCAGCTCTTTAAATGTTGATACTGGATAAACGCGCGGAATGATATTCCGGTAAGACTGCTCGGCAGCTTCTTTCGCAATTTTTTCCCAGCGATCTCGTTTTTTTAATGACTTTTTTTGGTCAAGTTTTGTAATCGAACGAGTCGCTTGAAACGGAATAAAAGCACTTGCACCAAGCTCGGTGCCTTTTTGGATAATCCATTCAAGCTTATCCCCTTTTGGCAGACCGCTTGCAATCGTCACCTTGATCGGAAGTTCTCGATTCTGATTCGTCCAGCCTTCCAAGTGACAAATCACTTCTTCCTTTGTTATTGTATCAATTTTACTGAGCGCTTCAAAGCCGTCTGTCGTTAAGCAAAGGATGTCCTCCCCTGCTTTCATCCGCATGACGTTTGCAAGGTGATGAACATCTTCACCCTTTATGACGATGTTTCCCTTTTCCGTCACTTCTTCTTTTGTGAGGTCGATAAAATATCGTTGCATACGTGTCCTGACACCTACTCGCTTTATTTTTTCGCTATGATGCTGACCCAATCTTCCATTGACAGCACTTCAACAATCTCAAAACCGGCTTCTTCTAAAGCAGTTTTGACTTGTAATTTCTTTTGTCCGATAATGCCTGATGTAATAAAGTAACCGTCTTTCTTCAATAGATCATACGCTTGATCTGTAAAGCGCATGATAACCTCTGCAAGGATGTTGGCCACAATCACATCGCGTTCACCTGAAATCCCATCAAGTAAATTATTTTGTTTTACCGTTACTTGCTCGCTCACACCATTTAATTCGATGTTCTGCTTTGCACTTTCCACTGCAACGGTGTCGAGATCAAATGCATGAATGTCTTTTGCACCGAGCATTGCAGCGGCAACACTTAAAATGCCAGATCCTGTTCCAACGTCAATCACCGTGTCGTTTTCCTTCACATAGCGCTCAAGCGCCTGAATGCAAAGAACCGTTGTTGGATGTGTACCGGTTCCAAATGCCATTCCAGGGTCCATTTCGATGATCAATTCATCAGAATGAACGGGTGTGTACTCTTCCCATGTTGGGACGATGGTAAATTTCTCAGAGATTTTCACAGGATGATAGTATTTCTTCCATGCAGTCGCCCATTCTTCTTCGTTTACTTCACAAATTGACAGTGTATTTCGTCCAAGGTCAATATCGTATAGAAGAAGATTATTGATGGCTTCTTTGATCTCATCTACCGTTTCCATCAAAAAGCTATTCATCGGAAGGTAGGCTTTGACGATGACCCCTTCCTCAGGATAATCATTCGGATCGAGCTGGTAGATCTCACCGTATACATTTTCACGTTCCTTGACTAAATCAAGCGGGTCCTCAATCACGACACCACTTGCACCTGCTTCATGCAAAATATTGGTGATCGGTTCCACCGCTTCATTTGTTGTATGGACGCTAATTTCTGACCACTTCAATACTACCAACTCCTTATCCGTCTTACTCGCCTTTAAATGCGCGTTTCACCTTATCGAAAAAGCTCATTTCTTGTTCGTCCGGTTTATTTCCGCTCACTTCAGCAAATTTTCTAATGATATCTTTTTGATTTTCAGTTAAATTCGTCGGTGTTACGACGCGTACAACGATATGCTGATCGCCTTGACCATAACCGCGTACATTTTTTACACCTTTTCCTTTGAGTCTAAACTTCGTACCCGTTTGTGTGCCCGCAGGAACTTTTAATTTGACTTTCCCATGTAATGTCGGCACTTCAATTTCATCACCTAGTGCAGCCTGCGCAAAGGTAAGCGGCATTTCGCAGTAGATGTCATCTCCATCTCGTTCGAAGAATTCATGCGCCCTCACATGGAAAACAACAAATAGATCGCCTGGAGGTCCTCCATTTACACCTGGTTCACCTTGACCAGATACTCTAAGCTGCTGACCATCGTCCACACCTGCTGGGATCGTCACATTGATTTTCTTACGCTTACGCACTTTACCAGATCCACCACATGTTGAACACTTATGTTCAATTTGTTTACCAGTTCCGCTACAGTAGTTACATACTCTGCGGTTGACTACTTTACCAAATGGCGTGGATTGCTCGACATTTAGTTGACCTGATCCGCCGCAATGTGAGCATGTCTTCGCCTGTGTTCCAGGTTTTGCACCTGATCCATGACACGTTTCACATGATTCCTCGCGGGGAATCTCGATCGTTGCTTCTTTCCCAAATGCCGCTTCTTCAAATGAAAGGGTCATTGTATATTGTAGGTCCGCTCCTTGACGCGGTGCATTTGGATCTCTTCTTCTGGCTCCGCCGCCAAAAATACTAGAGAAGATGTCATCAAAGCCGCCGAAGCCGCCAAAGTCTCCTCCACCGCCAAATCCGCCGCCACCAAATCCTTGGTTTGGATCAGTGTGACCGAACTGGTCATAATGTGAACGTTTTTGATCGTCAGAAAGGGTTTCATAGGCTTCTTTTACTTCTTTGAATTTCTCATCTGAGCCAGCTTCTTTATTAATATCAGGGTGATACTTTTTTGAAAGCTTGCGGTATGCCTTTTTGATTTCGTCCTTTGAGGCGCTCTTACTCACGCCAAGCACTTCATAGTAATCACGCTTACTCATCTCTTCACACTCCCGATTTTCTCACATAAATACGATTGTATCATTTTAAATTGATCTTTTTCAATTCCTTTTCATCGTTGAAAAGAAAAAAGTCAAAGCCAAGAGATCCTGACTTTGACTTTCTGACGAGTACGTTTCAGCAGTCTTTTTCAAAAGTAAAGGTGATTATTTTTTCTCTTGATCGTCGTTTACTTCTTCGTATTCTGCATCCACTACATTGTCATCTGCTTTTTGAGCACCTTCAGCGCCTTCTTGCTGAGCTTGTGCTTGTTTTGCAGCTTCTTCATAGAGCTTTGTCGTTAATTCTTGAACGATTGTTTGTAGCTCATCTTTTTTCGCTTTGATGTCTTCAAGCTCGCCTTTTTCGATCGCAGCTTTTAGCGCATCTTTTGCTTCATTCGCTTTTTTCACTTGCTCTTCATCGATTTTGCCTTCAAGATCTTTTAATGTTTTTTCTGTTGTAAACACTAATTGATCTGCTTCATTGCGCACTTCGATTTCTTCTTTTTTCTTTGCATCTGCTTCAGCATTTTCTTCTGCTTCTTTGACCATTTTTTCAATCTCATCATCAGAAAGACCTGAAGAAGATTTGATTGTGATGTTTTGTTCTTTTCCAGTACCCATATCTTTCGCACGTACGTTTACGATACCGTTTTTATCGATATCAAAAGATACTTCGATTTGTGGTACGCCGCGTGGTGCTGGTGGAATGTCAGTCAATTGGAAACGACCTAATGTTTTGTTGTCTGCTGCCATTGGACGCTCACCTTGTAAGACGTGAATGTCTACAGCAGTTTGGTTGTCAGCAGCCGTTGAGAATACTTGAGATTTACTTGTTGGAATTGTTGTATTACGTTCAATCAGCTTTGTGAATACGCCGCCCATTGTTTCAATTCCTAAAGAAAGTGGTGTGACGTCAAGAAGAACAACGTCTTTGACATCTCCTGTGATAACTCCACCTTGAATTGCCGCACCAAGTGCAACCACTTCATCAGGGTTTACGCCTTTATGAGGCTCTTTACCTGTTTCTTTTTTGATTGCTTCTTGTACTGCAGGAATACGAGTTGATCCACCAACAAGGATAACTTTATCAATCTCGCTAGCAGATAGACCAGCATCTTTCAGTGATTGACGTACAGGTGTCATTGTACGCTCTACAAGGTCTGCAGAAAGCTCTTCGAATTTAGCACGCGTTAGCGTTAATTCTAGGTGAAGAGGACCTGCATCTCCAGCTGTGATAAATGGCAGTGAGATTTGTGTAGAAGATACACCAGAAAGATCTTTTTTCGCTTTTTCAGCAGCATCTTTTAAACGCTGAAGCGCCATTTTATCTTTAGAAAGATCAATGCCGTTTTCTTTTTTGAACTCAGCCACTAGATGATCGATGATGACTTGGTCAAAATCGTCTCCACCTAGACGGTTGTCCCCAGCAGTTGAGCGTACTTCAAAGACGCCGTCTCCAAGCTCAAGGACTGATACGTCAAATGTACCGCCACCAAGGTCATATACAAGGATCGTTTGATCTTCATCTGTTTTATCTAAACCATAAGCAAGTGCAGCTGCTGTTGGTTCGTTGATGATACGTTCTACTTCAAGACCAGCAATTTTACCAGCATCTTTTGTTGCTTGGCGCTCTGCATCGTTGAAGTAAGCAGGAACTGTAATAACCGCTTTTGTTACTTCTTCGCCAAGATAAGCTTCAGCGTAAGATTTAAGATGTTGAAGGATGATTGCAGAGATTTCCTGCGGCGTGTAGTTCTTGCCCTCAACTTCTACTTTATAATCTGTACCCATATGTCTTTTAACAGACATGATGGTGTTTGGGTTTGTAATTGATTGACGTTTTGCTACTTCACCTACTTGGCGCTCTCCATTTTTAAAAGCGACAACAGATGGTGTTGTACGTGCTCCTTCAGCGTTTGCAATAACTTTTGGCTCGCCGCCTTCGAGTACTGCAACGCATGAGTTTGTTGTTCCTAAGTCAATACCAATGATTTTACTCATATTCGATGACCTCCCATTATGTAGTTATTGATTTACTTTTACCATTGATGGACGAATAACTCGGTCTTTGAGTTTATAGCCCTTTTGCAATTCTTCTACAACGATGTTTGAATCGTAGTTTTCATCTTCAACTTGCATGACGGCTTGATGAAGGTTTGGATCGAACTCTTTGCCGACAGCTTCAATTGGTTCAACGCCTTCATTTTTCAACGCTTCTACCAGCTGGCGGTAAACCATTTGCATACCTTCTAACAAACTTTTCGTCTGCTCATTGTCTGGATCGATTCCAAGCGCTCTTTCAAAGTTGTCGAGAGCTGGGAGAAGGTCGCTGACAACATGTTGAGAACGATATTTTTGCACGGTCTCCACTTCAGTTCGAGCACGGCGTTTATAGTTTTCAAAATCTGCTTGAACACGCAGAATTTTGTTTTCTTTTTCATCTAGAAGCTGCTGCAATTCATCAATCTTCTCTTGGAAGGCAGACTGTTCATCGTGATTTACTTCCTCAGTTTCTGCTTGAACTGCTTCTTCTTGTGCTTCAACCTCTGCTGCTTGCTCAGGTGTCTGTTTTTCTTCTGACATTGTGTTCACCTCCCTCAAAAGATTCAATTATACGAAGGGGCTGTGCCCCCACCTTTTATCACCCTACTCATCATACAAATTGGAAAGTGCGTTTGACAAGTCTTTTGATACATGATGCAAAAGACTAACGACTCGCCCGTAATCCATACGGGTTGGACCAATGACAGCGATGGAGCCGAGTGATTTTTGATCAATCGCATAAGTTGCTGTGATTAAACTGCAGTTCTCCATTGCTTCCAAATTGTTTTCTGAACCGATTTTAATGGTGATTCCTTGCTGATTTGGATGAAACAGCTGCATGACATCATTCTTTTGTTCAATCAGCATCATGAGTGAACGAATGCGGTCAATGTCATGAAACTCTGGCTGGTTCAACATATTAATCTTCCCGCCAAAGAAAAGTTTTGATTCATTTTGTGTTGAAGTGAATGTGTTACCAAGCGCATCTAAAATATGATCATAGTCTTTTAAATGCGTGCGAAGGAGCATCACTACTTCTTTATACATCCTGTCCTTCAGCTGATCCATCGGGACTCCGGCTAAGCGGCTGTTTAAAATATTCATCAGCTTCTCAATATCGGAGACATCAAGATGCTCAGAGAAGGTAATGGTTTTGTTTTCAACATGCCCGCTGTCTGTAATCATAATCGCTACTGCTTTATTAGGCTGGACAGGGACAAGCTGAATTTGCTTCAATCGATTTTCACTTAGCTTTGGACCAAGGACAATCGATGTGTAGTTTGTGAGATCTGATAAAATTTCCGCCGATTTTTGAACTGTTTTTTCCAGCTCAAAAATTTTCTCCTGAAATACTGACTGGATGAGCACAAGCTCTTTAGATGACAGTTTTCGCGGAGAGAGCAAATGATCTACATAATAACGATATCCTTTTTCGGAAGGAATTCTTCCTGATGAAGAATGGGTCTTTTCAATAAAACCGAGTTCCTCCAAATCAGCCATTTCGTTTCTAATCGTCGCAGAGCTGAATGTAATGTCTTCTTTTTTGGAAAGAGTCCTTGATCCAACTGGCTGCGCCGAACGAATAAAGTCATTAATAATGACTTGTAGAATCAAAAGCTGACGATTTGTTAACATCATCATCACCCCTGTTAGCACTCTCTTTCAACGAGTGCTAATTGTATAAACAAAATTACCAAACTCAAATTAAAATGTCAATTATAACTCACCGAGAAACGCTTGAAATACTTCATTCCCTAACAATTTTCCTTTTCTTGTTAAACGAATGCCAATCCCATCCTGTTCAATGAGACCTTTTTCTGCTAATTCTTCAAGAACGGCGGGAAAGAGTGCTTCTGGTGATGCTCCAAATTTCGCTTGAAAGTGAGCACTTTTCACGCCTTCAATTTTCCGCAAACCTAAGAACATTTCTTCTTCGATCTGTTCTGCTTTTGTCACCTGATGCGTTTCCTTATATGGAAACCCTGTTTGTTCAATGAGCTCTAAGTAATGCTTCACTGGTCCAGCGTTCACATTGCGGACGCCATCTACATACCCGTGCGCTCCTGCGCCAAAACCAAAGTAATCTTCGTTGCTCCAATAGGTAAGGTTATGCTGGCTTTCAAAACCTGGTTTGGCGTAATTGCTAATCTCATATTGTTTGAGTCCGTGCCGCTCCATTTCATCCATGACGAGCTCATACATTTCAGCCTCACGTTCTTGCGGTGGTAAATGCAGTTTCCCTTTTTGCATCAAATTGTAAAAGACCGTCTTTGGCTCGACAATCAGCGAATAAACCGAATAATGTTCTGCACCTAATGAAAAAGCGGTCTCTAGTGAATGCATGACATGATGCTTCTCTTGATGAGGCAAACCAAACATAAGATCAAGACTAATGTTGTCAAACCCAACTGCTCTTGCTCGCTCGAAAGATGTGAGAACATCTTTCTTTTGATGAACCCGTCCGATTTTTTTGAGCAGGTCATCTTCAAATGTTTGAACACCAAAGCTCAGCCGATTAACGCCTGCTGATTTTAAGACATTCAATTTCTCAAGCGATAGTTCGTCTGGGTTTGCTTCTACTGCAAACTCGATTAAGTTTTTGGTTGGTTTTAATACGCGGTGAATGCTGTCCATAAGCTGATCTAACTGGCTGGTTGTCAGTGATGTCGGGGTTCCTCCGCCAATAAAGATCGTCTTTAGTTCTTGCTCCCCTTTTTGATCGATCGTGTGCTGCATTTCTTTTTCAAGAGCGACTAAGTATTCATCGACCGGCTGGGTTTTAATGAAAAATTTATTAAAATCACAATAGTGACAAATGTGCTCACAAAATGGAATGTGAATGTATGCTGCTTTCATTTGTTGACACCTTCTTTACAGGTAAAGAGCCGCAGTTTATCGCTGCGGCCTCTTCGTTTGTTTTCGACTATAAACGTCAAGGCGAGCATTGTAAAGCAGGTTGCCTTGAGGATGTTATTTTTTCGGTGTGCTGTCGTCCATTTTCAGCACGGCCATAAATGCTTCTTGTGGGACTTCTACAGAACCCACTTGCTTCATGCGCTTTTTCCCTTCTTTTTGCTTCTCAAGAAGCTTTCTTTTCCGGGAAATATCTCCACCATAACACTTCGCTAGTACGTTCTTGCGCATTGCTTTAATGGTAGACCGAGCAACAATCTTTTGACCGATCGCTGCCTGAACTGGTACTTCAAAGTGCTGGCGCGGAATCAGTTCTTTCAGCTTTTCTACAATGATCTTTCCGCGTTCATATGCATAATCGCGGTGAACAATAAAGGAAAGTGCATCGATTTTTTCGCCATTAAGCATGATATCCATTTTCACTAGAGTGGATGGGCGATAGCCGATCAGCTCGTAATCAAAGGATGCATACCCTTTTGTATTGGACTTTAATTGATCAAAGAATTCGTATACGATCTCTGCCAGAGGAATTTCGTACACAATGCTCACGCGGTTTGCATCAAGATATTGCATATCAATGAAATTGCCGCGCTTTCCTTGGCAAAGCTCCATCACAGAACCAACATAATCATTTGGCACCATCATTGTTGCCTTCACGTATGGCTCTTCAATTCGCTCAATCTTTTGCGGATCAGGCAAATTGGACGGGTTATCTACGACGATTTTTTCTCCGTCTGTCATATACACATCGTAAATAACACTTGGCGCTGTCGTAATAAGGTCGATTTTAAATTCACGTTCAATCCGTTCTTGGATGATTTCCATATGAAGCATGCCAAGGAAGCCGCAGCGGAAACCGAAGCCCAGTGCTTGGGATGTCTCTGCCTCATATTGAAGTGAAGAATCGTTTAATTCAAGCTTTTCTAACGCTTCACGCAAGTCGTTATATTTCGCTGTGTCAATTGGATAAAGGCCGCAGTACACCATTGGGTTCAGCTTTCTATATCCAGGTAGAGCTTCTTTCGCAGGGTTTACCGCACTTGTGATCGTATCCCCTACACGTGTATCGCCAACATTTTTAATAGCAGCTGTTAAATAGCCAACATCTCCAACAGTGAGTTCGTCTGTTGGCATTGCTTTCGGTGTAAATACGCCGACTTCAAGCACTTCAAATTCTTTGCCTGTCGCCATCATCTTGATTTTTTGACCCGGTTTAACGGTTCCTTCGACAATTCGTATGTAAGCAATGACGCCACGATACGCATCGTAGAGAGAATCAAAAATGAGGGCTTGAAGTGGTGCTTCTGGATCTCCAGCTGGTGCCGGCACCTTTTCGACGATTTGTTCTAAAATATCCTCGATCCCGATGCCCGCCTTAGCAGAGGTAAGAACAGCTTCAGATGCATCCAACCCGATGACATCTTCAATTTCTTGTCTTACACGTTCAGGTTCTGCACTCGGCAGATCAATTTTGTTAATGATCGGCAGGATTTCTAAGTTGTTATCAAGAGCTAAATAAACGTTCGCAAGTGTCTGTGCTTCAATGCCTTGTGCTGCATCCACCACAAGAATTGCACCTTCACAGGCAGCTAGGCTTCGAGATACCTCATAGGTGAAGTCGACATGCCCTGGTGTATCAATCAGGTGCATTATATATTCTTCTCCATCCTTCGCCTGATATTTCAGCTGGACAGAGTTTAATTTGATCGTAATGCCGCGTTCACGCTCTAAGTCCATGGAATCAAGTAATTGTTCTTTCATTTCTCGTTGCGTAATCGCCGCTGTTTTTTCCAAAATACGGTCAGCCAATGTGGATTTCCCATGGTCAATATGGGCGATAATGGAGAAATTTCGAATTCTTGATTGCCGTTCTAATCGTTTTTCTTTATCTGTCACAATCTATCACTCCTACTATAAAACGCGGGTTGCGCTAGGTTAGATTATATCAATAGGGCTGTAAAGATTCAATCGAAATCAAGAAAAGCCGCTCATCGGTTAGCGGCTTTCATGAAAAGGTGTGATATCTTATGAAATAACATCCAACATGATGCTTACAACAGTTTATTTACCATTCACCCAATCATAAAGTGTACGGGCTGCATGCGTCATACCATCTGATAATGCTTTTCCGGCCTTAGAGAAGGCATTAAAGCTCTCCATTTCTTCTAGCTGCTTTTGCTTTTCTGCTAAGTCTTTTTGTGTGACAGCTGTTCCGAGGATAGAAGCTTCTTTTTCTTGATCATCATTCGTTTGGACAGTGAAGGCCCCTTTTAATTGCGGATCATGATACCCTTTCATTTGCAGCATGCCATTATTGGCTTGCTGCATTCCTAAAAAGACACCGAATAGCAATACGAGCGATAAAATAATGGTTTTTCCAATAAATGAGCCCATGTCCTCCACCACCTTAAGACCGTTTTTTCTCATCCTTTGCTTTGCCGTCTACCTTTTCTGCGTCCCAGAAAATTTCACTGAACACATCAGCTGCTGCATTGGATGCGTTTTTCAGTTCTTCCATATTATTATCCACACCGCCAAATTCTAATAGGAGGGCTTTGTCAGATAAATCTTGATTATAGATTCCATTATCACCAATTTCTCCTTTGGCAAACACACCGACACTAAGGCCTTTATATTTTTTCTCCATCAAATGGTGGAACTCTGTCGCCAGCTTTAAGTTTTTCTCATAGCTTTGATTCTTCTTCCCTACAACAAACGCGATTCTCGCATATTTCTTGCCTTTGATTTCTACTGTCGTATCTTTCTTTCTTCTTGAATCCCGGTGAATATCGATTAAGTAATCTAAGTCATCATTTTTAGCGAGAGCTTCTTTTACAACCAATCTGGATTCATTATACGATTGCGGGTACTTCAACCCTTTTTTCAGCAGTCTTTTTTCAATTTCTGTTTTATCCACTGTGTTGCCGATTCCTTGCTGATCGAGCGCTTTACCAAACATCTCCCCGACAAGGGTGACGTTCACTTTTGAGTGGCGCGCATTGTTTGGGTTTGTTTCCCCTTTTAAAAATGGTAAATATGATTCCGTATTATGTGTGTGATAAATGTACACAGCTTTTCGTTTTCCTGTCGACTGGTCCGGCTCTTTTGCAGGCGTTTTCGGTTCATCTTCATCAAGCTTGTCCAGCTCAGCTAGATTTGCTTCTTTTTCATCTTTGATGACTTCACTTGGAGGCGGCGATTCCATTGGCATATTCGTATAGTCTGTACCTTCACCTGCTAGGATGATTTTTGTATCAAAATGTTCAAAGCCTGGCAGCTCTCTTCCTAGAAAACTGCGGGGGTCTTCTAAATTGATACTTGTGGCAAGTTTGAGTGACAGCCCGGAGAAATGAAATCCTTTTTGATCTTCAGGGACTGCTGAGGCAAAATATTGATTTTCCATCCCCATTAGAGTTGCAAAGAATGCCCCTGACAGCTCATCTGCCACACCATATAATGATGCTTGAGGCCTAAGCTCAGGTTTTAAAGACGTCAAAGCCCCTGACATGACAAACACAACCACCAGAGAGACAATAAACAAAAAAATACTTTTCACTACTTTTGTTCCATTAATCGCAACGACCAACTGTCGAGGACGGCGAGGTCTTTTTTTCATGATTTACTCCCTCCAGCACGCTTTCTAGTAATTACACTATGAGCGAGCTAGAGAAAGTAGAACTGATTAATGATTATAGGAACCCATGTTGTCTTGAGAGATTTTTTGATGAAGTGCTGTATTTAACCCATTGGCGAGTACGTTCGCCATGTCATCAATGAATGTATCCACTTCCTTCGGTGTGACCATTAGATTTTGTCCAAGCGGTGCAAGCACTTCATGGATCAACTGTCTTTTTTCTTCTTCAGGAAGCGTTCCGACGATTCCTAAAAAGGATTGACGCGTTTCATCATCTGGCAAATCTTCTTCATTCAGCACTTTTTTCTTCCCAAATGTCAGACCCGCTGGTACTAAAGATCGGGAAGGTCTATCATCTTTCAGTTCTCTACCAAAATGCTTTAACACGTAATCAATCGTGTCACTTGCGATCGTCACTGCATCGACCACTGTCGGTACACCAATGGCAATGACTGGAATCCCCAAGGTCTCTTTGCTTAATTCTTTTCGTTTATTTCCGACACCCGATCCTGGATGTATACCTGTATCAGAAATTTGAATCGTCGTATTCACCCGTTCTACTGCGCGTGCAGCTAGTGCATCGATGGCGATCACAAAATCTGGTTTAGATCGTTCAATGACACCTTGTATAATGTCACTTGTTTCTATACCAGTCAGCCCCATGACTCCAGGCGATAGTGAAGACACCGGGCGATAGCCTTCCTGCACATTCTCAGGCTGTAATTCAAATAAGTGGCGTGTCACCAGCAAATTTTCAACTGTGAGCGGCCCTAAAGCATCCGGCGTGACATTCCAGTTTCCGAGTCCTACGACAAGACAGCTCGCATCTGCCTGAATCCCGTGATCTTTTAAAAACTGAGCAAAATGATGGGCAAAAACTTCAACCACTTTTTCTTGCATCTCAGAGTCTTTCTCCCGAATTCCTTGCGCCTCAAGCGTCAAGTATGTCCCTGCCTTTTTTCCGATCAACTCTTCTCCTTCTGTCGTAATCTCCACAGTGCGGATGCGGATGCCGTGCTCTTCCTTCTCCTTCTCAACAATTCCTTGAATACCGTCCTTTTTGACCACATTCGGATCGTTCTCTTGTTCTAGTATCTCTTTTGTTTCAACGGCCAAATCGGTCCGGATTTGATAAGCGCTTAAATCGAGTTTCTGTTTCTTCATGAAAAGGCTCCTTCCATCAAGTAATTAACAGTAGTCTTTCCATCTCTTTCAAGAAACATTCGAGCGCTTCATCAATGAAAAATACTTTACATTTATATTGCATTCTAAAGGTGTGTTTGATAGAATACAATTTGTTCTATTGTGAAGATTTAACCTTAAGACAATTGTGTTTAGGTTGTATCTTAGGAGGTGAAACACATGCCAAATATTAAATCAGCGATCAAACGTACAAAAACGAATAACGAACGCCGTGCACACAACGCAACAATCAAGTCTGCGATGCGTACTGCGATTAAACAAGTTGAAGTTTCTGTAGCTAACAACGATGCTGAGCAAGCAAAAGCTGCTCTTTCTTCTGCTGCAAAACGCATTGACAAAGCCGTTAAAACTGGTCTTGTACACAAAAACGCAGCTGCGCGTTACAAATCAAGACTTGCGAAACAAGTAAACGGACTTTCTGCATAATGTTTGCAACGCCTCAGTGATGAGGCACCTGTTTAACTGTACGTCCGTCCTGAACGGCTCAGCCATAAGGACAGACTGGCAATTATACATCTAAACAAAAACGACCCTCTTTTGAGAAGGTCGTTTTTTTATGTTCAAGCCCCTAATAACCGAAGCAGGAACAATTCTAATAATAGCTGCTTGTCCTTTTTACCCGTTTTCATTTCATAATCAATCGTGGAGAGCTCTTTGACGATGTACTTTAGCTCTTCTTCTGAAAACAGTCTTGCCTGATCCATCGCGAGTTTGACCCGAAATGGGTGGACTTTCAAGTTTGACGCAATTTGTTTTTGCCCGTATCCCTGTTGAGCAAAGTACTTTGTCTGCAATATCAACCGAAATTGATTTGAAATGAGTGCCAATATTTTAATGGGCTCCTCATTTTGCTTTAGGAGATCATAAAACATTTGCATCGCTTCAGACCGGCGCCTGTTCACAATTTGGTTAATCAGTTCGAAAATATTCTGCTCCAAACTTCGTGCAACGAGCTGATTGACATCCGCCAGCTCAATTTCCTCTCGCTGCCCAATATATGTACTTAGCTTTCGAACCTCTTGAAAAAGTGAGGACAGGCTCCCGCCACATAACATGACAAGCTGTTCTGCCGCTTCAGCCGAGATTGTTTTTCCTTCTGTTTTCACCAGCGTGATGGTGAAATCTGTTGTTTCTTTCGGATTTAACTCTTTCGCCTCAACCACAGCCGCTTTCTTTTTTAACAATTTGGTGATTTTCTTACGTTCGTCCAGTTTTTCATATGGTGCTAATAACACGAGAATCGTGTAGGGTGCTGGCTTTTCTAAATAAGCTTCTAACACAGAAAGCTGATGCTCGATCTTTTCTTTTTTCTTTTCTGCAGTGAGGAAATAAGGGTTCTTGATCACAACGAGACGCCGCTCTCCCATAAACGGAAATGTTTCTGCGTCCGTCACAGCCTGCTCAAGCGGCACCTCTTCCATATCGAAGACAGAGTAATTAAAATCCTTTGTTTCTTCGTCGACGACAGCTTGTCTCAATTTTGCAGCTGTCTCTTGAAGTAAATACGTTTCTTTTCCATATAAGCAATAAACGGGATGGATATCCCCTTTTTTTAAATTGTTCCATACTTCAAAGACCATTCGCTTAAATCCCTCTCTTTCACTTCCTCCTCTATCCTAAAGCGTGTAGAGACATTAGTAAAGAGGAAGCTGAAAGTGCCGCCTCCTCATTTATAGTAAACGTCTCACGTAAGCTCCCGGGTCAGCTTACAGTCAGACGATATTCACAAAATGATCATGAAAATGGAAAACGGTTACTTTACCTTCTAGCAATTCCAAATGAGTTCAAGTATACTAAAAATAGCCAGGAGGGATGAAAATGAATGAATTTGAAAAGAATGTTCAAAGCAAGCGGAATGATGTGACCGACTCAGCTGTTGGTTTTATCGTCACATTCGGATTTTTCGCCTCAATGTTTATTTTGGCAACAGTGATACACCTCGTTGGATCTTAACTACATGAATGCAAGATGACTGCCGTTTTGGCAGTTTTTTTATTGATTTTGTAAGATATCATATGGAGGATGAGCGTAAAATGTTCCATCCTCTTCAAGAAATTCATAGGTCACACTTCCATCGATATCTGTACGATACACCTTTGTTTGATGCTCATTTAATTTTTTCAAAACTTCTTGATGAGGATGGTGATACCGATTTCGTTCACCTGCTGAAATCAGTGCATATGACGGGTTCAAATGCTGAAGCCATTCTTCACTTGTTGATCCTTTACTCCCGTGATGCCCAACCTTCAAGACATCCGCTCGTAGCTTGGGGTAAGCTTGAATGATGTCTCGTTCCCCTTCTTGTTCAAGATCCCCAGTCAGCATAAAACGCTTGCCACCAAGCGTAAAGGTGAGGACCAGTGAATCATTATTTTTACTCGTCACCTGGTCACGTGCGGGATGCAGAACGTCAAATTTTTGTCCTCCAATTCTCAGTTGATCCCCTCTTTCCAACTCATCTACAGGAATCCTTTGATCAACCGCTTCCTTTAAAAGCTGTGCATCCTCTGGATTTCGAGCAAAGCCTTTTGGGATTGCAACGCGTTTGACTTTATTTCGCTTTATTAACCGCATCGCTTCTCCCATATGATCTTGATCTGCATGGGTAAGGATGAGGACATCAAGTTTTGCTATGCCTTTAGAATGCAGAAATGGAATAAGCGTTTGATCCCCAATTGTAGATACTTTACGTCTTTTTTTCCATGGCTCTTCTTCAAAAGAAAGTCTGCCTCCTGTATCGACTAATATATGCCCGGTTCGATAAGGTAACTGAATAAACAAACTATCCCCTTGTCCTACATCTAACATCGTGACCTCTCCTTTTTGAAGAAAATTCGGCGTGAAATAGTGTACAGCCAGCACACAAACGAGAATCAAAATCGGCACAAGATAAGATTTGATAGAAGTTTTACATTCCATCACAATGAATAGAAAAACAATGGAGGAAACCTCTAGGAGCACATGCCACCATGTCGATTTCATAAAAATGAGAGTAAGACTATCGTAAGCAGCCATATGTGCTGACAATTGATGACTAAACTGGATCACCCAATCAAGCAGTTGAAACAGTGTTTGTCCAAGCGGAAGATAAATGATAGATAAAAGAAAAAAGAATAAGGACAGAGGCATGACAACCATTGTATAAAAAGGAACAAACATCATATTTAAAGGAACACTCAGCAAGGAAAATTGCTGAAAATAATATAAAAGAACAGGAAGCGAAGCAAGCTGTGCAATCAAGGAAATGAGGAATAACTGCATCACCGAACTTTTTGCTTTTGATAAAATACTAGTGGATAGCAAAATAAATAAGGTCACCACAAATGACAGTTGAAAACCGACATCAAATATATAAAGTGGTTGAATGGCTAATAAAAGCAAGAACGCTGCACTTAACACGACCGCAGAAGGCTGTTTCATTTCTTTTGGCAGGCTTGTGATGACTAAATAAATTCCAGCCATGAGACAGGCTCTTAACACAGACGGTGCAGCACCTGTTAAACAAGCATAAACCGGCAAAAAGGATAATAAAAGAATACGCGCTGTCTCTCTTGTCACGCCAGCGCGGAGTAGACACCAAAATAGACAAGCCAGCAATGTTTGAACATGAAGTCCTGAAATGGCTAATAAATGAATGATGCCAAGCATTTGATAATCTCTTAATGTATCAGGGTCTATTAAATCACGATCGCCAAAAATAAGTGCCTGCACAATCCCAACAGAACTCTTCGGAACGTGATCTTCTAGAAATTTCAACCCCTTCTGCCTAATAGATGAAAGATAATGTGAAGGGCTGTCATGTTTCGTGCAGCTTTTCATAGACTGCGTTAAGAAAATAGCATCAATGCCTTTTATTTTTAGAAATTGATCATATTGAAAGCCATTCGGTATGGTTGCATGTTTGGGCAATCGCATCTCACCTGTCATATGACAGCTCATACCTGGCCCAACATCTTTTAGCGCTTCTTTTTCACGCTCCGTTTGAATCGTATAAAATGCCGCTAGTCGACGATTCTCTGATGAAACAGTCGCTGAAAAGCGATTGCCATCTATTTTCGGAATCGTTTCAATCACAACCGAATCAGAAAATGCTTTTTCTTGTACAGGATGATCCGTTTCAAAAGACTGATGCACCATAAAAATGATCATATAGATCATTCCACACAAACTGACCATTAGAAAGAGCTGGGGTGTTTTTTTCAGCAGACTGAAAAGAAGACATACAAGAAGAAAAAGGAGAAAATACAGATGAAGATGATATGCGGCCAGAGCAATCCCAACAGCTGCTGAAATCGCCCCGAACGGCAAATACTTAAACATAGGAAGTAAATAATTGATTCGCCTTTTCATGCATTTGGCGAATTTCTGTTTCGCTACGTCCTGATTCACTTAGTTTGCCTATTAAATCCGCAACAAAGGCTAATTTTTCTTGGTTTTTTAAGTCAATAATCATCTCATCTAGTTCAACCTGTTCTGTTTGAACTCCGGCCTGTTCAAATAAATCAACAGCATATGGATGATTTTTATAATCCTTCGCATAATACACTGTTCGAATACCTGCTTGAATAATCGCTTTACAGCACTGCAAGCAAGGAAAATGCGTCACATATATTTCAGCATCAGCCGTTGGTGCACCAAATTTGGCACATTGTAAAATAGCGTTCATCTCCGCATGGATTGTACGAACGCAGTGATGATCTATCACATAGCATCCTACATCTGCACAATGTACGTCGCCGGCAATGGATCCATTATATCCACCTGCAATGATGCGCTTGTCTCTTACGATCGTTGCCCCAACAGCTAGCCGCTCACAGGTGCTTCGCAAAGCAAGCAAATGGCTTTGAGCCATAAAATATTGATTCCATGAAATTCTCTCCACGAGCTGATCCCTCCAGAATGATGTATGGTATTAAGTGTACATGCCTTTCTTCTATACCGTCAATTCTACTTAACCGTCAGTTGATTTTTCAGCCGTTCAATGGTCTTCTCTCCAAAACCCGAAATATTCCGCAAATCTTCAATTTGCTGAAATTCTCCATGTTCTTCTCTATACGCAATGATGGCTTCCGCTTTGGCTGGGCCTATTCCGTTAATGGTCTGCAATTCCGCTGCATCAGCTTGATTGACATTCACCCCTTGACTCTGTTCATTTCCGGGCGGCGTATCAACCGCTGCTGTTTGTCCCTGCTTGTCACCTTCCCCCTTCTTTCGTACATAAATCATCATACTGTCCTCTAATTTTGCTGCTTGATTGATGTCAACTGTATCTGCCTTGCTCGTAAAACCACCTGCTCTTTTAATCGCTTCTTCAACTCTGTCCTCAGCCATAAATGCATAAACGCCCGGCTTCCGTACAGCTCCTTTGACCTCTACTACGATGGATGTTGGCTCTTTTTCTGCACTCTCTTGTTTTTCTTCTAATGTGACCCGCGTTTCATGTTGTTCTTTCAATACACTTGGCTCGGCGCTGCCTTTCTCTTTTCCTACTAAAAAGCAGAAACAGATGATGATAAGGATGATGATTCCCGCTATCAGATAAAGACGGTATTTTTTCAACGAATTGAGCTGCTTCACTTGTTCACGCTTCTTTCAATCATATTTTCACGCTGCTTCACATACTGTTTAGAAGATAACAGATCCTATGCGTCTAAGGAGGGAGAACGTTTGAATATAGGGTTAATCGGTACAGGAAACATGGGTACCATACTTACTGAGGCATTTATTGAATCAAAAGCAGTCAATCCCTCATCCATCACCATTACAAATCGGACCATCGAAAAAGCGTTCAATATAAAAAAGAATCACCCAGAGGTCGAAGTGACGAAACAGCTTTCAGGAGCTGTAACAGATAAAGATTTCATCTTTGTTTGTGTCAAACCACTTGATATTTATCCGCTTTTAAAAGAGCTGAGCCCACTTTTAAAAGAACAGCAAACCATTGTCATCATTACAAGTCCGGTTCATCCTGAACAGCTTCAAGACATTGTTCCTTGTCAAACAGCCAGACTGATCCCAAGCATCACCAACCGCGCATTATCAGGCGCATCACTTTTAACATTTGGTTCATCATGCAATGTCACGACAAAAGCAGCGCTCAGACAACTCGCTTCCCGCATTTCAACACCAATAGAAATTCATCATTCAATCACACGGGCAGCCTCAGATATTGTCAGCTGCGGTCCTGCCTTTATTAGCTTTCTTGTTCAGAAAATGATTGAAGCCGCTGTTGAAGAAACGGATATTTCAAAAGAAGAAGCCACCACCTTATCAGAAGATATGCTTGTAGGACTTGGCCGTTTGATTGAAAAAAGGGTGTATACCCTGCCTACACTGCAAGAGAAGGTGTGTGTAAAAGGCGGCGTCACCGGCGAGGGCATTAAAGCACTTGAAGCAGGTGTTCAAGATATGTTCCATCAGCTTTTTCAGAACACTCATGACAAGTTCGATGAGGATGTAGAAGCGGTTGCGCATCAATACCCACCGAGTGTGTTTACTGATGATCTCAGAAATTAAACATGTTCGCAACAAGCGAAAAAAGGGTTTTAAAAAAACCATCGTCCATTAAACGATGGTTTTTGGTTTCTTCGCTGAAATAAAATATCTTTCTGCACATTCCTGAGGTGCTTCATTTGTAAAATCAGCGGTCACTTCAATCTGTTCAAAGCCAGCGGACTCAAGGAACGCTGCATAAGTTTCAAAAGGAAATGTACGTTGTTCGTGCGTTTCATCATAACGCTCATACACGTCTCCGTCTTTTACAAAAAAGCTTAAATCATGAATAACCGAATATGGGTCATCCCCTTTATCACTCTGCCAAATGTAGCTGATTTCTTCATCTTGATCGGCATAAGTAGAGCCAGGAAATACCTCTTCCATTTTATAAGGGGTATGAACATCAAACAGTAAAACCCCACCTGTCTCTAAAAGCTGAAACATGTTTTTAAAGGTTTTTTTGACGTCATTTTCGTTTTTTAGATAATTCAAAGAATCACAGCAAATAACCGCTGCTTGAAAAGTTTGTTCAAACCCCTCAAGCTCTCTCATATCTTGATGTAAAAATTGAATAGACTGCTTATGAGCCTGTGCTTTTTGCTGCGCAAATGCCAGCATCTCTTCACTTAGGTCAATTCCTGTGACCATGTGACCTTTTGCAGCTAACCGAAGAGAGATCTCTCCAGTTCCACAACCTACATCGATAATCGCACTATTCGGCCTGATATACCGCTGTATCCACTGAACCCATTCATCATAAGGGGCATGTGTCATGAGCTCATCATACACACCTGCAAACCCTTGATAGATCATGAGTTAATGCCAAGCGAAAGTGTTTCTCTCGGCGCATCTCCCCAAAGCTTCTCTAAGTTATAGTATCCTCTTTCCTCTTTGTGGAACACATGAGCAATGACATCTCCTAAATCAATCAAGACCCATCTTGCTTCGTCAAAGCCCTCCATCTTTTTAACTTCGATGCCGCCTTCTTCTGCAAGGTGTTTCACTTCTCTTGCAATGGCCTGTACTTGTTTGTCAGAATTCCCGTGACAAATGAGAAAATAATCTGCAACAAGTGAGATCCCTTGCATATTCAGGGCAATAATGTCCTCTGCCCGTTTATCATCGCACGCTCCTGCTGCGATGTTTAAAATTGATGATGCATCCATCAAAATTCCTCCTTAGTTGTTCTTTTGCACAAGTGAGTTATAAGTAGCAAGTGTATCTGGGAAAACTGGCTGATTCTTTTTCATTAAAAAGCTGACGGTGTTTTTTAAAGATTGAATCAAGGCAAGGTCCAAATCCTGCTCTGCTAACTCTCTTACTTCCTCTACACCAGGAAAATGGCGTCCTGGCTCTATATAGTCGGCGACATAAATCACTTTTTCAAGCAATGTCATGTTCGGTCTGCCGGATGTATGGAATTCAATGGCTGTTAAAATATCTTGGTCGTCAATTCCAACTTCTTTTTTGACCAAATAGGCACCAACTGGGGCATGCCAAAGCTCAGATGAATATTTAAGCAATAGAGGGTTCATCTGTTCTTGCTGGATGATGCCCTTCATTTCTTCTTTCGGTCTAAATTTAGCATAATCGTGGAAAATAGCCGCGACCTCTGCTTTTTTCACATCTGCACCAAAACGTTCAGCTAATGAAATGGCCGTCTCCATTACCCCAATTGTATGTGTATATCTATGCTCTGTTAACTGCTGTTTGACACAGTTTAAAGCTTCTTCACGATTCATATAAATGATGCTCCTTTATATAACACTCAACCGCTTTCGGAATCAAATAATCAACAGGTTGCCCCTGCTTCATTCGCTGCCTAATCAATGTCGATGATACATCAAAAGCCGGAACATCTGCAAACAAAAGAGGATACGCCGTACTTCCTTCATAACCTGATCTTTTCATCCCAATAAAGGTGATCATCTGAAGCAAATCATCGATTCTATGCCATTTCGGCAAATACTCGACCATGTCCGCTCCAATCATAAAAAAGAACTCATCTTCAGGATGGCGCTTCTTTAACAGCTCAACCGTATCTACTGTATAAGATGGGCCCTCCCGCTCCATTTCAATAAGCTCAACTCGAAAATGAGGATTTGTCTGAATCGCTTTTTCCACCATTTTTACGCGGTGATGACTCTCTGCTCGTTTTCGGCCCGTTTTATGAGGGGGCTGGTGATTTGGGATAAACCAAATTTCATCAAGCCCTACTTGGAAACGCACCTCACTTGCCATCAGCAAATGCCCATTATGCGGGGGATCAAACGTACCGCCGAACAATCCTATTTTTTTCATATCATATCCACCTTTACGGCAGCTTAATTTGTTTATTTTCCTTTGATTCCTTATAAAGGACAATCACATTTCCGATCGTTTGAACGAGTTCAGCTTTTGCACCTTTTACAAGTGCTTTTGCAACCTCTGTTTTGTCCTCGTCGCAGTTTTGCAATACGCTAACTTTCAAAAGTTCTCTTGCTTCAAGCGCCTCGGAAATTTGCTTGACCATATTGTCATTTACCCCGCCTTTTCCAACTTGAAAAATAGGTGATAAATGATGTGCTTGCGCACGTAAAAAACGTTTTTGCTTACCTTTTAACATGGTGTTCCTCCTAATTTCTCTATGACAATTGACTTCATTTTTCGGGCGTCAGGTGTAATGCCAGTCCACAGTTCAAAGGCTCTTACCGCCTGACCAACAAACATGCCGACGCCATCGACTGTTTTCAAACCTAACCCGGCTGCTTCGCTTAGCAGCTTTGTTTCTATTGGATTATACACAATATCACAAACGACCGCTGTTTTTTTTGCGTTCGCTAAAGAAATTGGGGTTTCTTCAACATTCGGATACATACCAATTGAGGTCGTATGGATGATGACATCATATTCCCCAAGCCCCTCTTCTGCTGTATTTAATGCAATGGCACGAGATGTGATTTTCCCATCGGCACTTTCAATTAAAGCCTCAGCTTTTTCAATGGTGCGGTTGGCGATATCAAATTGTTTCGGTGCATACTCAGCAATCGTCGTGTAAATCGCTCTTGCTGCTCCACCAGCACCAAGCAGGAGAAATGACAGCTCTGATAACGGCTGATCCAACGCTTCAAGCAATGAATGAAGAAAACCCTCTCCATCTGTATTGTACCCAACGAGCTGACCATTTTCGAGGCGAACCGTATTGACGGCACGCAGGCGTTCAGCTGTCACATCAATTTTGTCAAGGTACTGCATGATGTCTACCTTGTGCGGAACAGTGACGTTAAAGCCGCTGATTCCTAAGGCTTTCATACCGTTAATGGCATCTTTCAGGTCGTTTTCTTCTACTTGAAAGCCATGATAATGTCCATCAATTCCAGCATCCTTTAATGCTGCATTATGAATATCTGGAGACATTGAATGGCCAACAGGGTTACCGATTACTCCGTATAAAGGTTTCAAGGTCTCTCCCCCTCTGAACATTTAAATTAACGAACGTCTCATAAACACGTGCACGCCTTTTGGCGCATACACTTTGATTTGTTTCCCAGCATCATTCGCCGTCACCCAGCCTAATCCTGAAAAGACAATGTCCATTTTTGGCTGATCGATGGTGAAAGTGTGCGGAACGAGCGGCGGGAAATCTTCCATTCCCTCTTTTGATGGCGGTGAAAGCAGTTCACCTGCATGCTTTTCATATAAGTCATCTGCATTCTCCATCTTTGTCCTGTGAATGTTGAGTTCATTAGGCATGTAGCAAACAAAGGATGTTCTGCCGCCTTTTACATAATCAAATCGAGCCAGTCCGCCAAAGTAAAGCGTTTGAGCTTCATTTAACTGGAACGTTCTCGGTTTCAATTCTTTTTTCGGCGTTAAAATCTTTAAGTCATTTTTGCCGACATAGTGCGCCATTTGATGGCGGTTGATGATCCCCGGTGTATCGAATAAAGCAGACCCGTCATCAAGCGGGATCTCAATCGCATCAAGTGTTGTCCCTGGGTATTGGGATGTGGTGATCACATTCTCTTCTCCAGACACCTCTTTGATAATGCGGTTAATAAATGTTGATTTTCCAACATTTGTACAGCCGACAACATAGACATTTCTGCCCTCACGGTAATGATCAATGGCCTCCATAACCTCAGGCACACCTTGTCCTCTGCTCGCACTGATTAAAAACACATCAATCGGATTGAGCCCATTTTCTTTTGCTTCCCGCTTCATCCATTGAACAAGACGGTCTTTTTTCACGGATTTCGGTAAAATATCTACCTTGTTGCCGACAAGTAAAATGGGATTACCACCAACAATACGGCTCAGTCCATTAATCCAGCTTCCGTTAAAGTCAAAAATATCAACGACCTTGACGATCAGAGAATCAGTCTCGCCAATGCTGTGTAAAATATTTAAAAAGTCGTCTTCTGTTAAAGACACATCCTGAATTTCATTGTAGTTCTTTAACCTAAAACAGCGCTGACAGATCACATCTTCTTTCAATAGAGATGCTGCCGGCGCATATCCTAATTGATCTTTATCTTCCGTCTGAATGGCTACACCGCAGCCAATACAAACAACCTTTTCCATTATTACTCTTCCTCCCACTGAATGTGGCCCTTACGCTTTAAGGCTCCTAAAATTCTGCGTTCAATCTGCCTGTTAAACTTCGTGAAAAATCCGTCCGATGCCGCAACAGGTACAACCAAAATGGTATGGAAGCCATGCCTGTTTCCGCCAAGCACATCTGTCATAAGCTGATCGCCAATGACAACCACATCTTCTTTCTTCAATTGCATATCAGCGACGGCCTTATTAAAGGCTCTTCCCATCGGTTTTCTCGCTTTATAAATAAACGGGATATGAACAGGCTCAGAAAAAAGCTTGACCCTTTTTTCATTATTGTTCGATACAATCGTCACCTGTATCCCGTGATCTTTCATCTCTTGAAACCATTCAATTAAACGCGGGGTCGCACTTGGACGATCCCATTCTACTAGTGTGTTATCTAAATCCGTAATAATTCCTTTTACATTTCGTTCTTTTAGTTTTTGCGGCGAAATGTGGAAAATACTTTTCACAAATTCATCCGGTAAGAAATACTTCTTTAGCACAATTTGCACCCTTTCTTCCATTGGTTTTTCAGCGATTGTGTCGAATCAAATCACAATTTGTCTGTCTATCGAATACAATGAAAAAGTTTTCGACATATGATGAGGACCTTCAACAGGTGTGGATAATTTTACACACATTATCCACCTATATTTCATCACGCTTTCATTCAATTATAAACACTCTACCCACAAGTTATCCACTTAACCATGTGGATAACAGAACGATTGTTCTTGTTTCCCATTCATGGTAGATTAAAGATACTTCAAAGACATTCGATCAACCTATGATGATATGTCTTTTCCTCAAGTTTTATGCCAACTTTTTCAGGGGAGGTGTTTTTCCCATCATATGGGTTTCTAGTATGAAAAAGCTGTCAGATGATTTACTTATAGAATCGTATTATAAAGCAAATGAAATGAACTTAAATCGCGACTTCATTGAATTAATTGAGACAGAAATGAAAAGACGTTCGCTCGGGCATATGCTCTCTGTTTCCTCTTAATTCCATATATCCAGGAACCATGCCTCCCGAGCACTCTCCTTTTTTAAACTCAGGTGACTGATATTATATCACTTGCGCTATAGGCTTACTACTATTTTCCGTAAAAAACACCCCTTCTGATCAAAGAAGAGGTGTCTTATTTGCAAGGCTGTTCATTCCAAAACCATAACCCTCCACCTACGACCAAAATGACGACAAGGAACACAACAAGAAAAGCGTAACCGATTCCTGCTCCTTGAGCTGGATAAGGCGAACACGCAGGGTAAGGATAAGGACATCCCCACATATCAGTTACCTCCTTCTAAGAAGATATACTGTTAGACTATGCTGGATGGATCGTCTTGTTTAGGCAGATGGCCTGCATTTAAAAATGTTTAATGACATCACGCTCTTTGATTTCGTTATAAATGATTCTTGCCCCTTTTGGTGTCATATGATTGCCAGAAGGGTCAATGAGGCCAGACTGAATCAAGGCGTTGTCACTATCTTCACCCGCTTCTCGGATGAACGCTTTCCAATTGTCGACAAGCGGCACTTGCTGTTTTTCAGCTACTTGTCTTGTGATGTCATTATATGAGTTTTGCCAAGCTCTCGCCCCGCCTCTCTCAGCAAAATAAGATGACTTATATCTAGAATAATAATACAAGCCCTTTTTGCCTCCTTCCACCACAGGCACGCACGTCATGAGGATCGGGGTAATTCCCTCTTTCCTACTTTCAGAAATGAAGTAGGATAAGTTTTCTTTAAATCGTTTTTTGGTCACACGGGGATGTTTCCCGTCTAGAATCGCCGCATCATTTGTACCGAACATGATGAGGACGTAAGTTGGTTTTTGTTTTAAAATATCCTGCTCAAAGCGAAGCTTCGCATCTTCTGTTGTCTGCCCGCCAATCCCGGCATTCTGTACCTTGATTTGGCCACGCTCGACGTTTTTCATGAGATTCACCCATTTTTCAGATGTGGGATAATCTCGAAAATCCCAGTTCGATCCTCTTGTGTTACTGTCACCAAATGCAATCACGCTTTCCTGCACTGGTTTTGAGCACCCAGCAGCAACACATAACAGGATGAAAAGGAAAACAAATTTCTTCACAACATTCACCTCCAAAAGCCCTCTTCATATAGTAAACGACAAGACTTTTGGTTTCAATGAATGACTGTTTCTCATTGTAATTGAACCGGCAGATAATCTCTGTTATGGTGCACCAGTTCGCTCACTTTCACAAACTCATAGCCCCTTTTCTTTAGTTCAGGTACGACTTGTTTCAGCGCTTCTACTGTCTGCTTACGATTTCCTCCGCCATCATGTAAAAGGATGATATCACCGCCCTGAATATTCTCAATAATACGGCTGGCAATTTTGTGTGCACCTGGCCTAGACCAGTCCTTCGGATCTTGCGTAAAGGACCACATCACGACATCGTATCCTTGCTTTGAAAGAATGCGGAATGACTTCATCGTCAAGCGCCCGCCCGGGGGACGAAATAATAAGGGTCCACCAGGCTGGAGAGAAGCGATATGAGCCGCTGATTCTTTTAATTCTTGCTTGATTTCTTTCGATGACAAAAGATCAAAATACGTATGGTTCATCGTGTGATTGCCAAGCTCATTTCCTTCGCTCACAATCCGCTCTGCGAGCAGGGGATATGCATGAATACGGCTTCCGATGACAAAAAAGCTGGCATTCACTTCATGCTCTCTCAGTACGTCTAGTATTTGATTTGTGTATACCGGATGAGGCCCATCATCAAAGGTTAACGCAATCTTTTTCCGTTCCTCTCTCATGTCCCAAAAGGCTCGTCCTGTTTTTTCTAGGTCGATTCTTTTTAATGTACGCGCCTCTATGTTACCAGGAACAAAAGCGCATATTAGCAATATACATAACAAGATATGCAACCCTTTCATCAGACCGCCTCCACAGAACATCATTACACATTAAATTGCCCGCTTTCTGATGAATTCATTCAAGTTTCGTGATCGTCTACGCTTCTTTTTCACATAAAAAAAGCCGGCCCATCAGGCCCGCTTTTTGTCTCACGTTTGGTTTCTCTCTTCAACTGTCGAACGTTGCTTAGAATTCATACAGACACTCTCCTTCTTGGATTTGATTTTGAGCCCATAACAATTTTTGATAATACTGGTTGGACTTCTGGTATTGTTGAGAGGTTTCTAAGGCTGTCGCAATTTCTAGTGAGATATCCTCTATATAAGAGTATAGGCTAAGTTTTTCCAAATAATCAATGGTTTTTTGCAGTTGTTCTTCATTGATTTCCTGAACATATAAAGCATCCAGATACTCAAACATATGACAGAACAGCTGGTCTTCATGCTTCTTTGCGGCCAATTTCCCATCCTCTAATATGCGCCTTGCTTCGGTCTTCTCATTTTGTCTAAAAAGCAGCTTGGCCAGTGTATAAAGTGTATGAGGCAGCGTGGGAAGCAGCTCTTTTTTGGCGAGGTCAGCCGATTCGGTTAAATATCGTTCTGCTTCTTCTCGATAACCTAACTCCCCGTAACATTTCCCTAAATTATAGAGTGCTGAGCTATAAATGCGCGGGTGGTCAATTTCGGATGCGAGTTGTTTCGCCTTTTTCAAGTGAGGCAGTGCTCGATCTTTACGTTTTAAATCTTGATAATTTCCCGAGATGACAAAGAGGCACTGAATAATGCGAATGGAATATGCATCATGCTGATCGTATATTTCAAGCGCTTTTAAAATATGGTGCATGGAGACATGCGTTTGTTTCATTATATAGTAGGCTTCTGCTACTTTAAAATGAAACTCGGCCTGCTCAATATCATCAAATACCATAGACAGCTGTTTTTCTGCCATGCGATAATATTTGACGGCCTCCAAATATTCTTTTTGACTAAACTCATGCATGCCACGAAAAAATGCATGGTAATAATGCAGCATATCAGATAACTCATGATTGGAATTTTCGATTTTATCGACAAGGTTAGATACTGAGAAAGGTTGATATTTTGAAGGGTGTATATAGTCGAGCATAATTTGGTGCCGAAAACACATGAGCTGATAATAAATCAGTAAATGCTGGTCCTCTTCCATACGTTCAATTTCCGCTTCTACTTCCGCTTTCAAGATTTCCGCATCTGGAACACTGAACTGCCGTATCATTCGATACCATTCATTAATTTTCATACCGACATGTGAAGAAAGAACCTTCCCCATGTTCCGAAAAAACCCCTTCCTTTTCGGTCTAATATTACATATTTTAGCACGCTTCTAGACCGCCAAGCACCGCAAAGAAACCGCAAACATATGAGAGGGGCAGCACAAACATACGCACAGAAGCACGTTTCTTTCAAATAAGATGATTTTTTCATCGTACAGACACAGACAATCCTTCCTTCACATACATTTGAGGATATAGGCAGCGGCCTAAACATGGTGGAGGTGAAAATCGTGACAGGAGTATTTACAGCGATGGGATTGATGGTCAAAGAATTGGTGTTTTTAGTGTCCTATGTCAAAAACAATGCCTTTCCACAACCCCTTTCGGGAGATGATGAGAAAAAATACTTAGCCCTTATGGCAGAGGGCGATGAACACGCAAGAAACATGCTGATTGAACATAACCTTCGGCTCGTCGCCCATATTGTCAAGAAATTTGAAAATACCGGGGAAGACGCTGAAGACCTCATCTCCATCGGGACGATCGGACTCATTAAAGCCATCGAAAGCTATTCCTCTGGAAAAGGAACAAAGCTGGCAACATATGCGGCGCGGTGTATTGAGAACGAAATCCTCATGCATTTACGCGCACTCAAAAAAACAAAAAAAGACGTCTCTCTGCATGACCCCATCGGTCAGGATAAAGAAGGCAACGAAATTTCATTAATTGACGTCTTAAAATCAGAAAATGAGGACGTGATTGATACCATTCAGCTCAACATGGAGCTTGAAAAAGTAAAAGAATATATCGACATTCTCGACGGCCGGGAAAAAGAAGTCATCGTCGGCCGGTTCGGTTTGGACTTAAAGAAAGAGAAAACGCAGCGGGAAATAGCCAAGGAGCTCGGAATATCGCGGAGCTATGTGTCCCGGATTGAGAAGCGAGCGCTGATGAAGATGTTTCATGAGTTTTACCGGGCAGAGAAGGAGAAGCGGAAACGGGAGAAGGGGAAGTGAAAATGAACTTCCCCTAACTTCTAACAAAAACAGACCTTATTAGGTCTGTTTTTTATTTCGGCACTAAGCTACTGTCTCGCTGCATTTCTTTTGATAATAGCTGCCGCCTTAGCCCTCAAGAACAATGGCAAGATTTTGGTGATGAATTTTGGGTCATGCACTTAGACATGAAGGAAATCAACTGATTACACCCCACTGTTTAGAGAATTGTGGAAAATGAAGGACAAACGGTTTGCATATAAGTTTTGTATTTCAACTTTTATGTTTAGAAAAATAATAGCTATTCAGACTTATAATAATTTCACAAATGAAATATCAGCACTTTTTAATGTTACATACGAATTCACCACCGAATGTTTCGTGACTTTAAACCCATGCTATAAGTCATGAATTATTTTGTCTTATTTTGTCGAAAATCATCAATTTAATATTTTTTATATTATAATGTTTCCTGTATTACTAAAATGTGTATATAGAAGGGTGCAGACTAATGAAAAAAGCTAAACTAATTTTATTCTTATGCTTTATGGCAGTTCTAACTGCTTGCGGTAACACTAACAGTTCAACTGATCCAGCAAAAAAAGAAGAAACGAGCAAAGAGGCTTCAAAAGAATCAGCACAAAAAGAGAATAAACCAACGTCAGGACGCTTATCAAAGATTGGGGAGTGGAAGAAAGATAAAAATGGGTCAACACTGACTTTAAAAAAGATAAACAACAAACAAAAAGAAATAGATTTAAGTCCTATTAAGATGAAAATACAAGATATTAAAGTTTTTGAATACAGTAATTTAGGTGAAGACGATAAAGAGCTTCTTTCTGATAATCAATATGAAAAAGATAAATATCATAGAATACAAATCACTTACACGACTGAAAACACTTCCGATAAAGATGTTTTGTTTTCTGGTGTTAAAGTTATTACCACTAATACAAAAAAACAAATTGAAGTCAATGAGTCTAATTTGTATACGGATAAAGGTGTTGGTTCTTTTTATGGTAAAGTCGAAAATGAAGGTATGGTTGTAGTTCCTTTACTTGTAGATGATGTTTCAGATTTGAGCTCAATCACACTTCACTTAGGAGATGTATTTCTAAATGACGAACCTGAATTATTGCATGATGGGGCAAAAGTGAAATTCGATTTTTAAATTCTGCACCCCCCTTTTGACTTTAATAATGAAATCCTCATGCATTTACGCGCACTTAAAAAAACAAAAAAAGACGTCTCTCTGCATGACCCCATCGGTCAGGATAAAGAAGGCAACGAAATTTCATTAATTGCCTTCTTAACATCTGAAAATGAAGATGTGACTGATACCATTCAGCTCTACATGACCGGTCCGGTTTGAAGTTAAAGAAAGAGAAGGCGAAATGAGCAGGGAATTTTAATAGAAAACATTTTGCAACAGAACAGGCCTTATAAGGTCTGTTTTTATTTGTTTAGGCTCTTACCATTTATGAATTATCTTTTAATTTTAAAAATGGTTTCAGTATATTTTTTTGCCCTTCAAATCTGAAAAGTATATAATTAATATACTTGTATGACAAATAAAGAGGGGTGATTTCTATTACATTCAATCCTGTTTCCAATAAAAAATTATACATACAAATTTATAATCAGATCCTTTCTGAAATACAGTTAGGCTCTTTTCAAATAGGAGATAAACTTCCTTCAGAAAGGGAATTATGCGAACAATTTGGTGTCAGCCGCGCACCTGTTAGACAAGCCCTCAGTGCACTAGAAATGAATGGTATTATTTATTCACGTCAAGGAGAAGGTGTTTTCGTTAAGAGTACGACCATACACAATGAAGGGTCCATCTCTATGACATCGGCATCACCTGAGGATATCGTGGAAGCTAGAATGCATATCGAGCCTTTAATTATTCATTTTGCTGCTTTGAGAGCGACTGACGAAGATATTTTAGAACTGAAACAAACCATTAAAAAAATGGAAGAAGAAACACATTCAGGTGTATACGTCCCGGCAACTGACGAGCAGCTACATATGGGAATTGCAAAAGCGTCACATAATGATTTATTCATTACCTTTATGTCTTCCATTACGAATGCTATGAAGCAGCAGGAAATGTGGAGGTTTATACGTGATCGAACCGTTACCCGTTCTGACTATCGTGAGGTCAACTTTCAGGAGCATAAACTGATTATAGAAGCACTCGAAGAACGGAACGCAGCAGAAGCTGTGAAACGTATGACTGCCCACATGCAAAACCTATATGATCGATATTGGAAAAGCTAGGATCTTCCACTTCCAAATAAGACGCATACAACAAGTAGAAGCCTTGCTGTTATGCGTCTTTGTCTTTTTAAATTCATTTATTTTCCGATGCTCGGCACCCTTCGCATATTCCGTATAAGACTTTAACCCCTTCAGAGCCGTAAGCGATGTCAATGATTTCTCCACATTCCCGGCAAACGATCGTATTTTGTGGTACATTTGTCTCTTTTTCCATGAAAATTTCAGCTCCAATCGTTTTATCCTCATGTATTGTCTCGTTTTCTTTCAGAACTTCTCCTGACAGCTAAATCACCACAATATTTCCCCTTACTACTTCCATCATAGTTTTTTTTATGACCCTCGTTTAAATAGACTTTTCTATACTGGATTTTTCTGTACTTGCTTTTACAACTAGTGCTTTTCCTGACTGTTTAACTAAAAACACAATAATAAAAGAAGCCAGTATCATACTAATACCTAAAAAAATCATACTGATGTGAAAAGAACCTGTGACATCCTTAATGTATCCGACTATATATGGCCCAAAGAAACCGCCAAGATTGCCAATACTGTTGATTAGTGCGATCGCTCCACCGGCGGCTGCTCCTGTTAGAAAAGAAGGGGGAATGGCCCAAAATGGAGAATAAGCACCAAAGGCTCCGCACAAGGCAATGGTTAAGAACACAAAGGATAAGATCACACTGGAATTTGCTATATAACTGCTAATGATCATGGCCATCGCACTGACAGTTAAGCAGGCAGATACATGCCATCGCCTCTCGTTTTTCTTGTCAGAATGATTCCCGACCAGCACCATTACAATGATAGCGACGGTATACATGAAACCTAACAGCCAGCCCATTCCCTGCGTACTTAAGGAAATGGTGTCAGATAATCCTTTAGAGATTGTCGGCAAAAACATATTGATGCCGTAAAACCCAACCATCCAGCAGAAATAGCCTGCCGATAAAATGAGTACATCTCGATCTTTTAAAGCTTGAGTAAATGTATATCGCTTGACCTGTTCTTTTTCAAGCTTTTCTTTTGTTGTGACATGAATCAGCCACTCTTTTTCATCTTGATTCAGCCATTTTACATCTTCAAGTTTGTCATCCAAATAAAAGAATGCAATTACTCCAAGAATGAGTGCTGGAATCGCTTCTAAAATAAACAGCCACTGCCATCCAGACATATCCAGCCAATCAACACCTAATAGAAATGTAGAAAGTGGTGCACCTAGGGCATTCGCTCCCGGAATCGCCAGCATAAATCCAGCAATGGCTTTGGCATGATGTTTGGTTTGATAAAAACCGCTCAAATAAAACACCATACATGGATAAAAACTAGCTTCTGCTGCACCCAATAAGAAACGTGCTGTATAAAACTGCCATGGTTCTTGGACAAAAGCCATTAAAATCGCAATAATTGCCCATGTCACCATAATTCGGCTGATCCATTTACTCGCACCGATCTTTGCCATAATGGCACTTCCCGGAACTTCTAATAAAAAATACCCTAAAAAGAATATTCCAGCCCCAAGTCCAAATACAGCATTTGAAAATCCCAAATCTTCATTCATTTGAAGAGCAGCAAATCCAATATTCACACGATCTAAAATAGCGATAACAAAACATAAGGATAAAAATGGGATAAGGCGAAGTGTAACTTTACGAGTCGTCGACTTTTCTAATGCTTGTTGATTCAACATGATTCCCCCTTCAAGTTGCTTTGTCCAACTGCGTGAAGATGTCTAAATGGCATGACATATTTTTATTAAGCGCTTACAAAATATCATTTCATCAATCATTTTGACTGTGACTCTACTTCCTTTTTATTTAAAATAGAGTCAGGCATGTTCATGTGCCTGCTCCATTTCTTTCTACTAGTCCATATGTGAACCACCATTGATATCGATTTCTTCTCCTGTAATGTAGGATGCTTCTTTAGTAGCCAAAAATGTAATGGCGGCTGCGATTTCTTTCGTTTCACCTGGTCGGCCAAGTGGTATATTATCAATTACTTTTTCGGCTTCATCGATAGGAAGTGACTTCCAAATATCCGTATTCACAAGGCCTGGTGCCACACAATTCACTGTGATACCATCTTTCCCTACTTCACGGGCAAGGTTTTTAGAAAAACCTAATACTGCTGCTTTGGAAGCTGAGTAATGTGCTCCTCCAAATACGCCTCCTCCCCTTTTAGCCGATACAGAAGACAGGTTGATAATACGCCCATATTGCTGCTTGATCATTGGTTCTAGCACGGCTTGTGTACACAAGAACAAACCAAACATATTTACATTAAATACTCTTGTCATATCTTCAAGTGTCATGTTCTGAACGGTTACTTTTTGAGAAATACCTGCATTATTCACCAATATGTCAATGCGGCCAAACGCCTCAAGCGTTACAGCCACCATTTGATCAATTGATTCCTTATTTGTTACATTTACTACTACGCCTAACGCTTTTCCTCCGGCTTTTTGAATGGCTTCTACTGTGAAGCGAATCCCTTCTTCATTGATATCTGCTACCACGACAGCAGCACCCTGTTTAGCAAGTGTTAGAGCGATTGTTCGGCCAATTCCTTTTTCAGAACCGCTCCCTGTTACAATAGCTACTTGATTGTTTAATGTAAACATTGTAAATAACCTACTTTCAAATGTGATTGTTCAGCATGTCTTTTGCTGTATTTATGATGTTTTCGATTGTTATTCCATTTATTTCTAAAAGTTTTTCGTAAGGTGCAGATTCTCCAAAACGGTCTTGCACTCCGATCCGTTTGACTTTTCCTCGACCTTCTTCTGCTGCTACTTCACATACAGCACTGCCTAATCCGTTCAAAATGTTATGATCCTCTACAGTGATCATACGTCCAATATCAAGACACTCCACAACCGCCTCTCGATCTAGAGGTTTGATCGTATGCATATCTAAAAGTGATGCTTCAATCCCTTGTTCTTCTAATTTTTTAACCGCTTCCAAAGCAAGATATACTGTATCACCATTTGCAATGATCGCAATATCTTTGCCAGACCTTAATTTTTTGGCTTTTCCAATCACAAACTCCTCATGTTCATCATAAATCATCGGCACAGCATCTCGGGTAAAGCGCAAATACATGGGGCCATACGTATTCGCTGCCTCTTTGATCAATTTTCTCGTCGAATAGTAATCAGAGCCCATGATGACCGTCATGTTGGGAAATGTTCTTAAAACGCCCATATCTTCTATCGCTTGATGACTTCCACCGTCATTTCCCGGTGTCAATCCTCCGTGCGAGCAGGCAATCTTTACATTCAAATTCGGATAGCATATTTCTTGGCGGATTTGCTCTGCCATGCGCAGCGAGCCAAAAACTGCGTAAGTGCTTACAAATGGAATTTTTCCAGTTGTCGCAAGACCAGCTGCCAGCCCGGCACCATTTTGTTCGGCAATTCCAACGTTCACATGCTGATTGGGAAGCTGCTTAATGAATTCTCCTGTTTTGCATGATTTGCCGATATCAATATCAATCACGTAAATATGTTGATTCTCTTTTCCTAACTTAACAATTTCATCACCGAAGGCTTCACGTGTCGCTTTTTTCTTAATGACCGCTTTTTCAGTTTGGCTCATGATCTCAAACCTCCTGCTAATTCTTCTAATGCTTGTTCATACTCTTTCTCATTTGGCGCAACACCGTGCCATGAGCAGATATTTTCCATGTAGGAAACGCCTTTGCCTTTAATCGTGTCTGCTACAATACATTTCGGCTTTCCATTTTTCATGTTTTTCACTTGATTCAATGTTTCGACTATCTCTTCCATCGAATGTCCGTCAATTCGCTTTGTTTCAAACCCGAATACTTCAAACTTCATTTCTATGTCTTGCAGCGGCATGATTTCCTCGCAGAAACCATCAATTTGCAGACGGTTATTGTCAACAAAAACAATTAAATTATCAAGACGATATTTGACTGCGGTTTGAACCGCTTCCCAAATTTGTCCTTCTTGACATTCGCCATCGCCTACCATCGCAAATACCCGATAATCTTTTTCATCCCGTTTACCCGCAAGCGCCATACCAACCCCACAAGAAAGTCCTTGGCCTAATGAACCTGTTGAAATATCAATTCCAGGGCATTTCTTCATATCAGGATGACCTTGGAACGGTGAACCGTACTGTCTCAATTTGTATACGTTTTCAAAAGGGACATAACCTTTTAGCGCTAAGGCAGCATATTGAATAGGTGCAACATGGCCTTTCGATAAAACAAAACGATCACGATCTTCCCAGTTAGGATTTTGGGGATCGATATTCATCTCTTTGAAATAAAGGGCCGTGATGATATCAGCAGCTGATAAAGAGCCGCCAGGATGCCCCGATTGCGCTTCATAAATCATCGTAATCGCCGTTTGTCTAAGTTCAATCGCTTTTGCTTTTAAATTCGCCAAACTTACATCTTTCACTGGATCACCTCATTTTATTATTTGAAATCCAATCTTATATCCTTAGTTACTTGTTCACTTGTATGACAAGTAATTTATGAGAACACTATACAATTCTTGCAAGCATTTGTCTATCTATTTTTTGAATTTTTAAACAATCAATGTGAATTTGTATTAGATGCTCTTTATATTACATAGAGCAAAATTTTATAAAATCAGTATCCAACATAAAAAAACATCACTCGTCATTTTCATTGAGTGATGTTTCACATTCTGTATTTATCTCACTACCCCGTTTTCTTTTAAAAAACGCTCAAACAGCTGATTTCCTTCACCTTCAATTTTGTCATCTTCAATAGAATACTCGCCAATCAACAGCCCTAAATCTTCATATTTTTCATAATGCTTTAAAAGCGTGATCCCATACCATGTATGGTCAAAGAATAATTGCCACTTTCCTGTTTCTAAACTCTTAAAAAACACCCCTTCAACATCAAGACCATGTTCGTAATAGCCAACATGTACATGCATGGTATCATCTATACGACACATTTTATTCTCCTTCTCGTTCCTCGTAAGAATTTATAGATCTTGCTGAAAATCAATCGTCCTCAACTCCACCCATTCAACACTATCAGGTACCGATTTTGTTTTTAGAAAATGTTGAACGATTTCATAAGCTTGATGTCGATCGACGTAGCTGCATGAAGGTACATACAATGGTGCGCCTGCAACGACATGCTTGATCGTTTCTATCTTCTCTACTTTTTTAAAAGGAACCAAAAAATCTGGATATCTCATGAGAAAAAAGCCATAAGGTTCATGATAAAAGAAAACAAGACTTTCCGTTTCCCAATCTTCATCCACTTCAATAGAAGATTCTCCATTCCCTTGTTTCCAATAGTCTTCACCCTTATGGAAGAAGATTTCTTTCATCCATTCTTCTCCTGGATTTTCCACTGGAGCACCGGTTGGTCCATAATACAAAAACATTCCATTCTCTCCTTATTCATTTATTGATCCCTTGTTCTCTTTCCTTCAAATGTGTAAAATGCACGCGTCTGTTTATTTAATTTTAGCATGCTGAATAACTGTGGATTTAATTTTTCAGCATCTTGGGTGCTTACCCATTTTACTTCTTCAATATCATGATCAGGATCTAAAATGTTCATCTCTCCCCCAATGATTTCCGCAAAAAACGTAAAAATAAGTGCGTGATGCATGTTATCTTGAAAAAGTATTTCTCTAACAGAATGAAGTTCATTTACTTTGATCACATATCCTGTTTCTTCTCTCACCTCACGGATCACAGCTTGCTGCAGATGTTCTCCTTTTTCCACTGCACCACCGGGAAGTTCCCAATATCCTTTTACATTTTTCACCATAAGAATATGTTCATCCATGTCATAAATCAAAGCTGACACCACGTCTACTCTCTTCAACTGAATCCTCCTCACCCATTGTCGAAAATATAAAACGAGCTGTTCATATCAATCTTTTCTCATTATACTGTATCCTTGTTACGAAAGATTGGAGGGCTTAGCTCGTGGATCATTATGCTCTTGCTGATTGTCCAAATCAGATTTACGAGGAACATCGTCTCTCTTTTGAGACAATTCAAGGAGTCAAACGAGAAAATCATTGAAAAACAGACAAGTAAAAAACCTCCTTCATTTAGCGGGAGGTTTGTTTATTTGATTCTCTTTCAATTGTTTCTCATCGTATAACAAATATCTGATCCGCTGTAGATAATGGAGCGCAATGTGACCGAGACAGAACATAAGCCCGATCATTGAAAGTATATAGATGGGCAGCATCAAACTAGGTACATTGTTTATGACAAAAGCCAAACCAACCACTGTCAGCATAACGAGACTTATAAATCTTATCAATACCACTTGAAGTCCCCCTTCATATTCACCATAACAGATTTTCCCTTTATTTTCATGACCTGCCTAAAAAAAGATGCGAATCCGCTAAGATTCACACCAAAAGGGGTATTACCTATTCGACTCACTTCTCTTCTCACGCGCTTCCTTCCACTGCTCAAGCTCAGACACCGTCAATAATTGATATCCCTGTTTAGTGAGTTCTTTGATAATCGTGACGGCTGCGTTGGCTGAGGTGTCATAGATGTCGTGCATTAAGACCGTTTCACCGCTAGATGCATGAGTTAGAATGTAGTTCGCGACGTATTGGCTGTTTCGATATTTCCAGTCTTCAGGATCCACATCCCAAAGAGTAACTTTCATGTGAAGAGCTTCGTTGATTTGCCCGTTTGTCCCGCCATATGGCGGTCTAAAATGAGTCGGTGTGAACCCGCTCGCTTTTTCAATGATTTGCTGCGTGTCTTCTACTTGTTTGATGGCTTGTTTTAAAGGGAGTCTTGTGAGCAAAGGGTGGTTATAGGAATGGTTTCCAATTTCATTTCCACCCTTTCTGATTTCACTTAACATATCGGGATAATACTGAACCCTGCTGCCTAATACAAAAAATGTGGCATGTCCTTTGTTCTCTTTTAATGCTGTTAAAATTTTTGAGGTCGTTGATGGATTGGGCCCATCATCAAATGTGAGTGCAATGGCTTTTTGATTCGGATGAAATGTGGATGTTTTCGGCAGTTTCACAATCTTTCTTGTTGGAATCGGTTCTTTTTTCTCGTTTTTGTTCATTTCTTTCTTCATATATTCAGGTTTTAATATTCCTTTCAGCAGTGTTTTCTTAATCGCTAACACTTGAGGCCCTTGATGATTTGGAGCGATTTGTCCTCTTGGAAAGTAGAATTCGATATAGCGATCCTTGATGGCAAAATACTGATAGTTCTTCGCCGCAGGAGACGTTCCCTGTTTGAGCAGCGGCTGATTTTCAGCTAGCGTTCGATCTTTTTTTAATTCCTCAAAAGTCATATGAGATAATTTTTGAAGATTGTCCTTCTTTGATAGAAAGATATCGTTGATTGATAAAAATGTCTGTTTCTTGAAATCAAAGTTCATCACCTTCGTTTGATTGACGCCTTGCTTTCCGCCCTTCACTTCATATGTATTGAATTTGATTGCGACTGTTTGCTTGGCATAATGAATGATCTCATAATCAATGTTTAATTCGTATCGTTTTTCTTCATTGACATCACTCGCTTGACTAAATGATGTTTTAAACTTTTCTAACGCTGTCTCTGCAAATCTTTTGATCTCCTGATCTAGTTTTTCTTGATGAAACAGCGGATAGTTGACAGCATATCTCATGAATTTCCCGTCATTCACAAGTGTGACAATTTCAACTTGTTTGTAGCTCGCATCTTGTTCTACTTTTTTTCTCTCTGTCCCGCTTGCTTGCTGGTTATGATAAAACGCAGCGATACCGATGACGATCGCAAGTCCACATAGGACGAGGCTGATCTTCCCTTTCGTTGGCACAATGATTCTCCTCTCGTGATGCCGTCCTGTCTGGATGACGTGTGTTTGTAGGATAGACTTTTCGCAGCCCCTTTTTAGTTTGCAAAAAACACATTTGTCACATTTTCGACATATTTTACGAGAGACATATAAAAAGGGCTTGATCGCTCAGCCCTTATTTTTGCATATACAGTTGGAATAACTTAGTTTCTTCATCAATAGAGCGTGCCTGGTCAAAAGCTGCTCTGACTGTCTTTGAGTTGTTCACCAGCTCATACAGCATGGTGAGAACAAAAATAAATGACGCATTTCCATCAATGTAGTCATCGGGCGCTGTATAGGATATCGCCCCTGTTTCTAAAAAAGCTTCTGCCACCTTTTTTTCGCCTAGTGTACAGCCTGTACATATAATGTGGACTCCATTTAACGAAGCATACCGCTTTATGTCATCTGCATCAAAAGCAGCACCTCTCGGCTCACCCTCTTCGTATACATCTTCTCCTAACTCCGGCATGAGAAACGCTCCTTCTTCTCCGTGAAAGGATAAAAGAATGAAATCCGTCTCGCCTCTATTCCTCCCGGATAATACATCAATCAGGTCATTCGGTCTGCCTATCCAATGCATATCGACTTTTGCTCCAAAGTTTTCAAGTGCTGCACGAAGCGCAAAGGATTCCAGCTCACTATTTGGTCCGGCTGCCAATGTGATGCGCATGACTGGCTGGCTCATTTATATCCCCTCCAAACGATGATAAACATAGCACCATTTTTTCCTCATCTACATAAGCACCATTTATTTTTAGTGCTTTTTCCTCTACCGCATACGACTTAAATCCAACAGACTTGTAAAGATGTTTGGCTGGGTCATTTGTTGTGACCACTGTTAAATATATTTGTTCGATGTCTTTTTTTTCGCGTGCAAAAGAAAGTACTTTTGTCAGGAGTGCCTTCCCTATTCCTTTTCCGCGTCCATTAGCCGTTACATACATTGCTGCCACATTGGCACGGTGCTTTAATTTCTGCAAGGTTTCTTGTATGAGTGTAACCGAGCCGACCAGCTGACCTTGATGAAAGGCACCGAATGTCCACATAGATTGTGTAGAGGCAAAACGAGCCTTATATTTATTCTTCGTATCTAGCTTCTCTTCCTCGTAACTCATAGCAAAACTCTCTGGATTTAATCGGAGTGCTTCTAATCTCAAGTTCGCATATTCTTGAGCATCTTCTGGTGTTAACAATCGAATATTCAGAAAATCGCCTCCATCAGAATGAATTGATACTTCCAATTTTATCTTGAAAGGCGCTTTTGATCAAAATTTTTATACAAAAATAAAAAGGCATCCCATCACAGGATGCCTCACTTCTTTTTACCAATAAACTACCACTTACAGCGTTTGACCGGGCGGCAGCAAGGGTTCTTGATATCACTACCACAGTCATATTCTTCCACAATATACTCATTTCGAGTAGATTGCGTCACAGGGTAGTAGTTTTCAATTCTTTTAATGTTTTTATTGACGTTTGTGATATGAGTTGGATGAATCTTTCTGATCGTTTGTTCATTTGTTGTCGTGTTGACAATTTGACGTGTAGGGGATACAACCGTTTCAACTTCTCCATGATTCCCTCTGCGAGGCCCAAAGAAAAAATTGTCTAATCGATTCCGGCTCATTCTCAACACCCCTTCAAGTTGTCTTTCACTTACACTCTATCGTATGTCAGAGGCACGATTAGTGATTAGATGCTTGTCTATTTTTGAAAAAATCCGCTTGTGATCTAGTAGTCTCTTTCTTTGCAATAGGACAATTTTAACATATTATACAAATGATCTCTTGTGAAGGAAAGGACATTCATTGATGAAGACAAGACATAAACTTTTTTCATTTTTCATCCTGCTCGTCGTAGTTATCACCCTTCCCTTGCTGTCGCCTATGGTTTTTACAAATGCGACTGAAAGAGGAGCGATACGGCATGCCATTTATCAAGAAGGCTACCCTTACCAAAGCTATTTTGCTATTTTGCAAAAAAAGGACGATGTAGACCCTCAATATGGTCAGCTGTATGATGTGTATTGGCAGGCTTGGAAAAGCGAGACAGGAATGACACCTTCCGTCTGTTATTCAAAAAAGATAGAAGACCATGAATATAAGGTCAGCTGCGGAACTGCACCATAACATTTTTCAATAACTTTAAAATTAGAGGTGAACGATTTGATCAACACAACACAAACCATCGAACGAAACAAACTGGACATTGCACTTGAACTGACGCAATTGCATTTGAATCGATATGAAGCAAATCATCCTGATCAGCTGAGTGAAATTTATGCGAAATATTATGCGCTTCTTGAAGTACTGGACGTATCCTCATCTGATCAATTAATGGATTTACTGCCAGATGAACTGAAACAAATACTTGATTAAAAAAGCCATCTATCCGCACAGGATAGATGGTTCAGATTGTTGACAAAGGGCTAAAATGAACTTGATTTTAGCCCTTTGTCTTCTTTTCAGCGTGATAGAAAACCTTTGAATTCTAGGAAGGACGAGTACCGGCGCGGAGCGAATTTGACATTCGTGAGCACTGGCACGCAGGACTGACACCGAATGCGAGGGTTTGTCTACACGCTGAAACCATCTATCCACACAGGATAGATGGTTTCCTTTAGACACGTGCAGCCATATCGGTTTCGATTTGTTCTAAGCTTCTTCCTTTTGTTTCAACTAATACAAAGCGCGTGAACAACAGGCCAATTAAGCAGATGACACCAAATGAGGAGAAAATGACGCCAAAGCTGAATTGGTCAGCCAAGATAGGGAACACAAGGCCAACTGCTAATGATCCCGTCCAGTTAAAGGCAGAGGAAATGCCCGCTCCAATACCCCTGACAGAAAGCGGGAAAATTTCACCAATGATAATCCATGTGATCGGTGCCCATGAGAAGGCATAGCACAAAATAAAGCAGCAAAGTGAAATCAATGTGACCCAGTTTAATATGCCTTCACTCACTCCGAGCGCACCTAATGCCGCTGGTGCAAAGAAAGACAGGGCCATCCCCGTTCCCCCAACTGTGAGAATCGTTCGGCGGTCAAACCGGTCGACGAATTGTAAAAAGATCACGGTCGTCACAACAAATATGACACCAACAATGACGGTAAAACCTGCGGCAACTTGCGGAGCAAGACCTACATTTCTTGCGATACTCGTTGCATAATACACAATGGAGTTCGCCCCCTGTATTTGCTGGAGTGTCGCCATTCCCACCCCAATAAAGAGAGCCATTCGGAATTTCTTTTGAAATAATTCACGAATGCCTGAGCGTTCTTCTTTTGCCACTTCTAAAATTTCTTGCATTTCTGCTTCAATCTCTTCACGTGATGAACGAAGTGATCCTAATACTTCACGTGCCTTATGAGCCATTCCGTGTTTAATTAAATATCTTGGAGATTCAGGAAGTTTCAGCATGCCAATATAAAGCACGATCGCAAATAAAGCAGCACTTCCCAGCATCCAGCGCCAGCTGTCTGGAATTGGTTCAAACACAAATGCGACGATATAGCTAAGCAATAATCCACTCACAATCATCAGCTGATTCAGGCCGGACAATTTCCCGCGAATTTTAGCTGGAGCGATTTCAGACATGTAAGCAGGCACGAGCGATGAGGCTGTCCCTACAGCTGTTCCTAAGAAAATCCGGGCAATGGTTAATGAGATTTCTTCTGGTGCAATGGCTGAGCCAAGCGCACCGACAAAAAAGATAATCGATGACACCAAAATGAGCTTTCTGCGGCCAAACTTATCCCCCATCAGACCGCTTAAAATGGAACCAATGATCGCCCCGCCCATTAATGAAGAAACGACGATGCCAAGCCATAACGGGCTGAGCTGAAATTCTTCCTGAATGTGCCCTTCTGCCCCTGCGATAATACCAATATCATATCCAAATAAGATACCTGCAAAGGACCCGAAAAAGAAGATAAATTTACTTGATACTTTTTTCTCCAAGTGGATGCCCCCCTCACTTAATAAACCGCTTTCATTTCTCCCTGCCATTCTACCGTTCACAGTAGAATGCATTTCACCCTTCTTTATAAAACCACATATTCTGCATTCACAAGCTTTGCAAAATGAACAATTTGATCAACCGTTAAATTGAGAGATACGACTGTATGATGACCTCCGCCGTGCTTAATCCATGCTTTGACGCCATCTTGAAAGTTCGGTTTGATTTTCCAGAGGACTCGTGCCACCGGTAAATGTGGTGCTGCTTCCTGCGGCTCAAAGGCTTCCACTTCTTGAATCAGCCATTTGAAATGTGTTCCAAAATCAGCAATGGAGACAACAACGCCCTCGCCTGCTTTTCCATCAAACACAAGACGTGCTGGGTCTTCCCGGTTTCCAATGCCTAGCGGAGACACGACAATGACAGGTTTTGTATGTGCAAGCGCAGGATCTACTTCTAGCATATGAGATTGCAACACTGCTTCCTGACCAGCAGTCATTTCATATGTGTAATCTTCCATAAAACCAGTCGATTGATGATGGCTCATCACCTTTAATAAACGATCCAGTGCGGCGGTTTTCCAATCCCCTTCACCTGCAAAGCCATACCCCTTTGCCATGAGGCGCTGAACGGCTAAACCCGGAAGCTGCTTCATGCCATGTAAATCTTCAAAGTTTGTCGTAAAGGCATTGTAGCCGCCTTCATCTAAAAAACGTTTGATGGCAATTTCATATCGTGCCTGCACTTTCACACTTTGTTCCCATTCTTCCGCCGAATAGCTCCCATAATCCACGTCATATAACGTTAAGTACTCAGCAAACAGAGCATCAACTTCTGCTTCTTCCACAGCATTTACATAGTTCACAAGATCGCCAATTCCAAAGTAATCAACGATCCATCCCAGCTGGATCTGCGCTTCAATTTTATCTCCTTCTGTCACCGCAACGTGGCGCATATTGTCACCAAACCGAGCCACTTTAATGTGGAAGCTCTCATGATAGGCAGCCGCAACGTCCATCCAATCAGCGATTTGCTGCTTCACCTCCCGCTTCGACCAATGACCTGCAACGATTTGATTTTGCTTATTTAAACGTGCATTGATATAGCCGTACTCTCTGTCTCCATGTGCCGATTGATGGAGATTCATATAGTCCATATCAATCGTGTCCCACGGAATGTTTTCATAGTATTGCGTGACGAGATGCAAAAGAGGCTTTTGCAAAAGAGACGTACCACGTATCCACATTTTCGCTGGAGAAAACGTATGCATCCAAGTCATCACACCGATGACCTCATCACGATAGTTGACCTCTTTCATCAGCTCTGTGATTTGATCCGCACTAACCGCCAGTTCCTGCAGAATAATTGGATAAGGCAGCAAACCGCTCTCATTTAAGGCATCTGTTATCTTTTGCGCATCTGCCTTCACTTGCTTCAGTGCCTCGTCCCCATATAAGTGCTGTGACCCGACGACAAACCAACATTCTTTCTTCTGACTTGTTAACATAGAAATCCCTCTTTTCTTTATCTTGAAGGTTTTTGTCCGTAATACGCATGTGTTCCATGTTTTCTTAAATAATGTTTATCTAAAATCACCTGCGGAAGAGGCTCCGCATATTCGTTCAATTGCTTTGCAAACAGGTTCATTTTCGCTACTTCATCTAAAATGACACTGTTCGTTACCGCACTTTTTGCATCTTTTCCCCACGTAAAGGGACCATGACCTTGTAGCAAAATACCAGGAACCGCCATGACATCTATCTGTCTTTTCTCAAACGTTTCAATGATCAGGTGTCCTGTTTCCACCTCATACCCGCGATTCACCTCTTCTTCTGTGAGAAATCGAGCGCACGGAACAGGTCCGTAAAATGTATCTGCATGTGTTGTGCCCATTGCTGGTAAATCAAGTCCAGCTTGCGCCCATACCGTTGCCCACATTGAATGGCTATGTGAAATGCCGCCAATTTCCTCAAAGTGTTTGTAAAGAACAGCATGTGTGGCAGTATCGGAAGAAGGATTGAATTCTCCCTCGACCACTTGACCGTCAAAATCGACCACGACCATGTCTTTTGCTGATAATTTGTCATACGCTATGCCGCTTGGCTTAATGACAAACAGTCCACTGTCACGATCGCACGCACTGACATTGCCCCATGTAAATTTCACAAGTCCGTACTTTGGTAGATCTAGATTTGCTTGAAACACTTCTTCTTTTAACCGCTCTAACATACAGGTGCCGCTCCTTTCTGTGGCGTCAAATGTTCTACTGCCGCTTTTTCTATCGGGAGTCCTTCTTGATAGCGCTTTATAAATTCCTCAAAACCTTTAACATCCAGTGGATCAGGATCAATAAGCTCTTCTAATGTATGGGCAAATACTTGATGCTTGAGAAAATGGCTCAGTGTTTGCTGCTGGTGATTGATCATATATGAAGCAAGGACCGCCATCCCAAACGCACCGCCTTCTCCCGCCGTTGATACGACGGATACAGGTGTCCCGAGTGCAGCAGCGACCATTTTTTGCCCAACTATCGGTGTTTTAAATAAACCGCCATGTCCTAGTAAGCGATCAATCTTGACTTGTTCATGTGCTTTTAACCGATCCATCCCGATTTTCATTGCGCCAAATGCAGAGAAGAGATGCGTCCGAATGAAATTAGCAAGGGTAAACCGGCTTTGAGGAGATCTAACAAAAAGGGGTCTTCCTTCTTTTAGTCTCGTAATATTTTCACCAGAATAATAGCCATAGCTTAAAAGCCCGCCCCCATCATGATCTGCTTCTAAAGCTTGATTTAATAGAGTTTCGTACAATCTTTCTGTTTCAACTGGCTGACCCATTGCTTCAAACGCTTCTCTGAATAGATTCATCCAAGCGTTGAGGTCACTTGTACAATTGTTGGCATGAACCATCGCGACTGGCAGGCCATCTGGTGTCGTGACAAGATCCACTTCTGGGTACACACCTTTTAGATGATGTTCTAACACAATCATGGCAAATACAGATGTCCCAACTGAAATATTCCCAGTTCTCTTTTCCACACTGTTTGTTGCGACCATTCCTGTTCCTGCATCACCCTCTGGCGGGCAAAAAGGGATACCTGGCTGCAACTGTTTGCCTTGGTCTAAAATCGATGCTCCAGCTGCTGTTAGCACACCAGCTTCTTCGCCTGCTAAATAGATGCGCGGCAAAAGATGACGAAGCTTCCACGGGTAGCCTTTTTCTGCAATCAATGCTTCAAATTGATGAAGCATCACTTCGTTGTAATCCTTCGTTTTTTCATCAATGGGGAACATTCCCGACGCATCGCCAATTCCGATGGCCTGCTTCCCTGTTAACAGCCAGTGAATGTAGCCGGACAAAGTGGTCACATACTCTAACCGGGACAGATGTTTTTCCTCTCCTAGTATCGCTTGGTATAAGTGAGCGATACTCCATCTTTCCGGAATATGAAATTGGAATACATCTGTTAGCTTTTGACTCGCCTCGGTCGTTGTTCCATTCCGCCACGTTCGAAACGGGACGAGGAGCTCTCCTGTATGATGACAGGCGACGTAGCCATGCATCATCGCAGATATCCCGATGGAGCCAATGGTTTGAATCGTCACCCCATACAATTGTGCAGCCTGTTCTTTCATCTGACGGTACGCCACTTGAAGACCTGTAATGATCTCAATTAAGTTGTACGTCCATATTCCTTCTTGAAGAGAACTTTCCCATTCAAATGCACCTTGCGCAATTGGCTGAAACTCTTCATCTATTAAAATGGCTTTAATTCGTGTCGAACCAAATTCAATACCCAAAGATGTCCTGCCTTCTCTAATGGCTTTGGCCGTCTCTTCACGATTCATTTTGTTCACCCCCATGATGATAGCGGTTTCAAATATCTATTTCGTTTGATCCATCTTTACTTGTGCACAAAAACAATATAATATTTGTACGTACATATGTCAATAATAAATATAGTTGTGCATACATAATCAGACAAAAACTTTCATATTCTCTAAGGATTAGACGGTAGACACTGCAAGCGCCTGTTTTTGATTAAGCAACCATGTTAAAATATGTCCATACAAGTTCTTCTCAATCCAAGTAGAGGATCAACTGTGAAAGAAGTGAAACGATGAAAAAGAAGTACCAGGTCATTATGGATGATATAAAAAGCAAAATACTGACAGGGGATTACCGAATCGGGGAGCGTATTCCAACCGAATCAAGCTTACAAGAGATGTATCAAGTAAGCCGGCATACGGTGCGAAAAGCCATCTTAGAATTATCGAGTGAAGGTTTTTTACGAAGCGAAAAAGGCTCGGGCACATTTGTCACCAATCAATATCAAACAAAACCTGCTGGACATGCTCATATGAAAACGATTGGCGTCATCACCACATACATATCCGATTACATTTTCCCGTCGATCATTCGGGGCATCGAAAGCCGATTAAATGAAGAGAACTATTCTTTGTTACTGGCGAGTACAAATAACGATGTGGAACAGGAGAAAAAAGCGCTTGAAATGATGCTGTCCTTCGGTGTGGATGGATTAATTGTCGAACCGACAAAAAGCAATTTATATAATCCAAACATTTCGTACTACCTATCTTTTAAAGAGCAGGATGTCCCGCTTATAATGATCAATGCCTACTATGAGCAGTTAGAGGTTCCCTTCCTTTGTTTGGATGATGTAAAGTCCAGCTATTTAGCGACAAAGGAGCTGATCACCTCTGGACATCAGCACATTGGACTGATTTCAAAAACAGATGATTTACAAGGGAAATATCGAATGAAGGGCTATATTCAGGCACTTGGTGAAGCCAAGCTCAATTTCCTGCCAGAGCATGTCCTTTTTTTCGATACAGAATCGAAGCAGTATTTGGGGGATCATATCAAAACCTTTTTACAAGCGCACCAGCATGAGCTGACCGCCCTTGTTTGCTATAACGATGAAGTCGGGTTAGAAGTAGCAAATGTATGTAGTGAAATGGGTTTATCTATTCCAGATGATCTTTCCATTATTGGACAGGATAACTCGTATATTGCCCAAAAAAATGCCCATGTGAAACTGACAACGCTGACACACCCTCAAGAGCAAATGGGACGAGATGCGGCAGACTGGATGATTAAAAAAGTACAAGGGAAAAAGAATCTCCCTGATCAAACATTTTATGAGCCTGAACTCGTTCCTGGTGAAACGATTAAAGCGCTGAACGCAAGAAAAAATGAGCCCTCTTCATAGGAGGCTCATTTGGCTTTAGGCTCTTGTTCAAGCATATTCATCACGTCATAGGCAATTCGGTCGGGAGAATCTTGCGTGATACGATTGCGATAGTTAGACAAGACGACCACTCCTGTTTTTGAATGCGGGCGGAAACCCATGAAGCTGGAGAAACCAGAAGTTGCACCATTATGGCAAATCAATCCCGTATCATCTATGACCCACCCAAGTCCCATTGACATGTTTTTCCCTATCTTTACCTTTGGCTCGTGGGTCATTTTCCATGGAGAAGCGACGTCTGCACTCATATGTGCAGAGAGAAATGAAAGCAAATCAGTGATCGTCGAACGAATCGCACCAGCCCCTTGATAGTCATGCATCTGAAGCGGAGGAACCTCTTTTCCATTCTCTTGATGACCGAGGATCATCTTCTCTTTGACATCCTCCTTGATCGTAATCAAGGTGTTCGATAGTTTCAGCTCATCCACGATATATTCAGTCAGCAGCTCTTCATATGTTTTGTGAAGAGACCATCCCATGATCAACCCGAGGAGTCCCATCCCTACATTGGAGTAACGAGATGGGTATTCTTTTCGCTCATTCCATTTTTTCGAGTGTAACAGTTTCATTAATTCATCAAGGGAGTATTGACAGTACATATCTCTTCTCACTTTTGGAAGGAACCTTAGTTGTAAATCTCTGAGAAAACGATGTGAAGGAAGTCCAGACGTATGGGTTGCCAGCTGTTCCAATTGGATGGGGTGATTCTTTCTTATTTCGGGACAATACAGTGAAATGGAATCGTCTAGCTTCATCTGCCCTTTTTGAATCATGCTTGCCAATATACTTGTCGTAAAGACTTTTGAAATAGAGCCGATTTCAAAAATGACCTCCTCAGGCTGCACGCGCTGCTGTATGGGGTGATCTCCGAAATGAAAAACGTGTCTTTCTCCTTGATGAATCAGTCCGATCACAAGCAGTGCCTGTTTCTTTTTTTCCGTATAAGAAGAGGCAATTCGCTGTACTTCTTGTTTGAGCATCATCAATGGATCATCATCCTTCCCCTTCATTTTGATCTACAATCAATTGATCAAGCTTTGTATAAATGGATGTCAATGTGTTGATCTCTTCGAGGCTTAATTTTGAATAGTATTTTTCAATGATCGCAAGTTCTATCTTTCTCATATTCTCCAAGTACGTCTTTGCCTTTTCAGAAAGTTCAACGTGCAATTCCCGACGATTTTGCGGGTTGATGCTGCGGCGAACCCATTCTTTTTTTTCAAGCGTGTTTAACAACTGGCTCACAGCACTTTGGGTGATGCCTAGTTGCTGAGCAATTTGAATAGGTGAGCTCCCCCCTTTTCGCTCTATGAAATCCAGGACAATATGCTGCTTATCAGTTAACTCATCTACAAATAACTCTTCAAACTCCAATCGGAGCTTTTGATGGATGCGCGCTTCAATTTGGTTTAATTCTTGGATCATCGTTGTTTTGGATGTCACTGTCATCACCTTCACAATTAAGATAACTTAAGTATAAAGGTGTGTTAATTATTAATCAACAAAAATCCCTATCTTTTATCAAAGATAGGGAAAATGCCGATTATACTTCTTCTTTAGGTGAAGGTACTGCACATACGCCATCTGCACATGCTTCTTCAAATGAAGCATCAGCCGCTTTCTCCGTTTGCGCTGCCTCTTCTGTCCAAGCCGTTTCAAGTGCACGAAGGAACGTATCTGCTGGCTGTGCACCAGCAACCGAATATTGATCATTGATCAAGAAAAAAGGCACAGCAGAAATCCCGAGCTGTCTTGCTTCTTTTTCATCTTCTCGTACATCGTCTGCAAATTCTTGCCCGTCTAGAACCTTTTGTACTTCGTTCTGATCAAGACCTGCTTTTTCTGCGATATCTAAAAGGGTTTGACGATCACCAACATGCTTTCCATCTGTAAAATACGCTTGAAACAGCTCTCCCATGACAAGATCGCCTTTTCCCATTTTTCCAGCATATTGTGCGAGCTGGTGGGCATCAAAGGTGTTTGTCAAAACGAGTGGATCGAATTGAAAATCGATTCCTTTCTCCTTGCCCGCCTGTTTCACCTGTTCATTCATTGCGATGGCCCGGCTACGGCTCATGCCATATTTTTTGACAAGCATATCATGCACATCATAATCCACTGCAACAGGTGCATTCGGATCAAGCTCAAAGCTTTTAAACTCTACTTCTACCTGTTCTTTATGAGGGAATTGCTCAAGCGCTGTTTCCAACTGTTTTTTTCCTATATAACAAAAAGGACAGGCGATATCTGACCAAATTTGCACTTTCATCTTCATCTTCCTTCCGTTGCTTACGTTTTTTCTTTCAAGATGTAACTATTATAGTTACATCTTATCCTTTATGTCAAGTGATCCTTCTTTTTAAGTACCATGTATTAAAAAAACCTTTCCTTCAAAAAAGGAAAGGTTTTCATCACGGCTATTCTAAATTCGCATGGTGACCGTACATTTTATGGGTGTCGAGCTCTTTCATTTCCATCAATCTCAAGATGACCGCATCGTACATAAGAAGCAAAGTTTGCTCAAATAATGAGCCCATCGGCTGAATCGTATGATGGTTTCCTTCATGTTGATCCTTTGGCGCACCTGACAGTAAGATGACTTCATCCGATAGATCAGCTATAGGTGACTCAGCTGAAAGCGTGAACGACGCCACGCTTCCGCCAATCGCCCTTGCCTTTTTCGCGAGCACAAGCAGCGTCTCTGTTCGGCCAGAACCGCTCCCTACAATCAATAAATCCTCAGATGTAAAAGCAGGCGTATTCGTTTCACCGATCACATAAGCTTCGACACCAATATGCGTGAGTCTCATCGCAAACGATTTCCCCATCAAACCAGACCTGCCAGCCCCTGCGACGAAGACCTTTCGAGCCGCTAAAATGCTTTTGACAAGCTGCTCTGCTTGTTCGTCTTGAATCGCGGGCGAGTGCTCAGAAAGCTCGCTTAGAATCGCTCTCACATAGTCACTTGTTTTCATGATTGTGCAATCAACTGCTTCATTTGCGCAGCCACTTCTGCTTTATTGTCTTGGCTCGCAATACCGCCGCCGACAATAATCAAATCAGGGTTTAATTTGACGACTTCAGGCAATGTATCAAGCTTAATACCGCCTGCAATCGCTGTTTTCGCCTGTTTGACCACTTGTTTAATGGTCATGAGATCAGCAAATGAGTTTTGACCAACCGCTTGCAGGTCATAGCCTGTGTGCACACAAATATAATCTACCCCAAGCTCATCAAGCTCTTTCGCACGGCCGGCGATATCTTTGATACCAATCATATCGACTAAAATTTGTTTCCCTCTTGCTTTTGCTTCCTTCACCGCTCCTTGAATGGACATATCTTCTGCCGCCGCAAGAATGGTCACAATATCCGCTCCAGCCTCGGATGCCTGCTGCACTTCATAACCGGCAGCATCCATAATTTTGAGATCCGCCAGCACACGTAAATTCGGAAACGCCTGTTTAACTTCTTTTACAGCACGAAGTCCTTCGTTGATCACAACAGGTGTCCCAATTTCCACCACATCAATAGACGCTTCTACTTCTTTGATCAGCTCGATCGCTTCTGGTATATTCACTAAATCTAACGCTAATTGTAATTTCATCTACATTCACTCCTGTTTCATCATGTCATCTTCAAGAGCTCCGCGGATGATGCATCTTGAATCTTTCTTGCATGAAACGAGTATAACAACAGGAATGGCGCAATCCTAGTACGCACTTTTTTTTTACATACTATACTTTTTCGCATATGGGCACAAAAAAGATACTGTCTTTCGACCAGTATCTCAGCGTGTAGACAAACCCTCATATTCGGTGTCAGTCCTGCGTGCTGGTGCTCACGAATGTGAAATTCGCTCCGCACCAGTACTCGTCCTTCCTAGGGCTGCAAAGGTTTTCTATCACGCTGAAAGGAAAACAAAGGGCTAAAATCAATTCATTTTAGCCCTTTGTCAACAATCTGAGATACTGTCTCTCGTTCAGTATCTATTTGTAGGTATTTCTATTTATCGTCCTTTAAAAAATTGCTGTCGAGATATTGTTTGCCCCAATCATACATCGCCTCTAAAATTGGCATTAAGCTTTCTCCGAGTTCTGTGAGAGAATACTCAACCTTTGGCGGAACGACAGGATAAACCTCCCGGTGCACAATGTGATCTTCCTCTAATTCTCTTAGCTGATTGACAAGCATTCTTTGCGTAATTCCAGGCATTAACGACTTTAACTCACCAAACCGTTTTGTCCCTTCTCTGCCAAGGTGCCATAAGATCAACATTTTCCACTTCCCGCCGATAATATTCAGCGTCAGCTCTTTTTCGCAATTGAACACTTTATTTTCCATACGTGATGACAACAACATACACTCCTTTAATTTCAAACCACTTTATCATATACTTCGGCAAAATGGATTGCCCTAGCATACAGTCTTTGTTATTGATTTTGTTTTTTGACGAAAGCCATCACAGCCTTTGTCATCTCTTGCGCTTCTTTTGGCGCTCTGTCAGATCCAAACCATTTATTTAAATCACTGTGGCTCAGCGAATGAACCCGAAACACAAACCGAGAGCCTTGATCATGATTCAGTTTTTCTGCAAATCGGTACACTTCAGGATTTTCCCAGCCTGTGACCAAATAAACAGGCGGTACATTCGTTTGATTCATATAAGTGACAGGTGATGCCTTTGTCCAGTTCTTCTCCTGTTTGCCAAACACTTTTTTATACGATGGAATGGCTTGTATAAATTGATTGATGTTTAACGGCCCATCTAAAATCACGATAGAATTGATCGTTTTTGGCGACAGCCCCACACGTTTTAAGTAAGTCGAATCTGTAGCAACCAATGCCGTCAAATGACCGCCCGCTGAGTGACCCATGACATTGATTTTTGACGAATCGATTTGATATTCATCTGCATGATCCTTCACCCATTTAATAGCACTTGCCGTATCATCTGCCATCTGCTCGAAGTTGGCATCAGGATGAAGCCTATAATTCATTGAAACAAACACATATCCTTGACCCGTAAAATAATCAGCTTTTGAAGCGACTCTATTCTTATCGCCGCCCGACCAGCCGCCGCCATGGAGATAGATCATGACTGGATGCTTCTTCTTTTTGTCTTCTTCTTTTCCCTTTGGCATATACATATCGAGTGTTTGTTGTTTGTTTTGTGTGTCTGCATAATGGATGTTTGTCGTCGGCTTAGGCTGGTTGAAACGGAACACAAAGAATGCGCATACCAATAAGCCAGCGATGACCGCCGCAAATAAGAGCCATTTCATGATTCGATTCAATGTCATTGCACCTTTCTGTGTTGGGATGGGGAAGACTGAATGTCCAATAAAAACTAGAATCGTCTGTTAAGTACAAACCTTTGATTTAAACAGAAGGTAGATTGGTGAATTTTAGATGTATGTCGGCTTGAATCACAGATTCAAATGGGTTGTGCACGTCAATACAATAGATCAAGTCGTTATGTTCATTATACTCTTTAAAGTAGTGAAATTCATTGATTTGCTTTAGATGATTGATTTTGAAATCAGGGATTTGTTTCTGGATTTTTTCATATAAAAACCAAAACATAATAAGTGATACCGCTTAAAATATTTCCAATTAGATAATAAGAAAAGCTGCCAAGTTTCCTTGACAGCTAACAATGGTTGCTTCAAAAAAGTTTCTCAACAAATTGTCAAATGAAAAACAGTTACTTTTCTTAGATTTCCCAAATTTGTATATTAATCAAAAGCTAATTCAGGAATAATTACTGGCTAACTCTCCCCAAAACTCGTCAAATTTTTTTCCATCACTAAATAGTAGCGCTAACCACTCTTTCAAATTACTATTCAGAGGTTTCCAACCATCTTCTGATAATAAATTTTGCATAGAATATTTTTTAGATTTTGTGGCTAAAATACAAATTTCCAAATCCCTATCTCCCCAAATTGCCCAATCCAAAGAATGAGATAACCAAACAACGATATTTGAGTTAGTGAAAATATCATCAGCTATAGAATCTTCTGGGCTAGTCCAAAGTGCATTTACATAATCCTCACCAGAAATTTCAACACTTGTTCTTAGCCAATTATAATAACCAAATTCCTTCAAATAATATTCTACTGGATCTGGCTTAAGGACCGCCGTTAAAAAGTCCTTATCTTGTGTTAAAACTGATAGCTTTTTTATTGTTGTTAAAACCTCATCACTCAATGCCCAATCAAACTCTTGAAACAAAAAATAATTAAAATTCTCTCGAAATACTTGATGAGGCAAATGTTTTTTTGTATAAAAAGCTTTTTCAATCATAACTTTATATTTCTTGAATTCATTATCTGAATTAATAAATAAAGCTTTACTGTTAACCAATAAAGAACACCTACTTCTTTAATCTTATTTTAAGAGAAGGACGCTTGGCTCCTTTTGGAATGTAATCAGCAGAAGGGCCATCATAATCTCTTGACTTATTTCTCAGTGTATATCTTGATCCTTTTTTACTCATAATGATTACTTGCCTATCTTTACTTATTGACTTTTTCCATCCTTGCCTTCTAAGATTTTTCTCAAAATTCCTTTTTGTTACATTAGTAGCCCTGTTATTAACTATAGCTGTTTTCTTTTTTACATTTCTATAACTAGAATATGTTCTTTTTGCTTTAACTTTCTTCCTTGAAAGTTTATAAGACTTCTTCCCAGCACTAAATACCTTTTTCGCTCCCTTTAACTTTCCACCACCCAAAAATCCTGATGCTGCTGCAACTGCTGTACCTTTCCAGCCTTTACCCGATTTATAAGCTTTGTATCCATCATATACAGCAAATCCTGCATTGACAACAAACCATACCCAATGACCATCCGGGTCAACATTCATGACTGGGTTGTTGTTTCCATAGGTATATCCGTTTTGATCTAGTGCATCTCCATCGCTTCCTGGGTCTGGGTCAAGTGATAGGAATACGCCATTTTTTGGTTCATAGTAGCGGGCGATTAGATAGTAAAGTCCTGTTTCTTCGTCGAAGCGGTAACCAGCATAGCGATATGGGTTTCCTTTTACTTCTTCATTTTCTTTTACTTTTGTTGGAACGCCCCATGTATCGTATTCGTACTCAGCAACGATTTTTCCTGCACTATTTGTGATGGCTATGACATCACCGTGTGCATTGTAGTGATAGAAATATTTGTTTCCATTTTGCGTGAATGCAAGGAGTTGTCCACTCTCACCGTATGTGTATGTTTTTGTGACTTCGTTGTCTCCATCTGTTTCGTATAAAACATTCAGACTATCACCGTCATAAAAATAATTGGTGACTTTTCCATTCACTGTTTTTTGAATTCTATATCCACGCTCATCATATTTGTAAGTGACAAATGGCTTGTCTTCCCCTTTTTTCGTGATGGCCGTTATGTTATCTTCTGCATCCCATTTATAAAGGAATTGCCCGTCAGACGTTCGGTTGCCATTTTTGTCATAAGTTAAAGTCTCATCATTTACCTTTGTCAGTTGGTTCATGATGTTGAATGATGCGTTGATTGTTTTTTTAGTGCCATTTTTTTCAGTCGTGACGGTTTTTCTGTTTCCAAACCCGTCATATGTGTACCCAATGACCGTGCCATCTGGATAAGTTTCTTTGATCAATTGATCTAATTTTCCATATTCATAACGAATCTTCCCGTTGCTTCCTTGATCAACCGTTATTCTGTTTCCATTTTGATCATATTCGTAAGCTTCGTTTAAGATCGTTACCCCTTGGCTTGTTCCAATGTGCAAATCATTAATTAAATTGCGCTCATCATAAGCAAAGCTAGCACCACTGCCGTTACCTGTAATAAAGGACTGAACATTTCCATTTTCATCATAATCAAACGAATACGTAGAACTCGAATCCTTCATCTGCGTCATTTGATCAAGCTTATTGTAACTGAATTGGTTCGTTCCTTTTTGATTTCCGTGTGTCCATTCAAAGGATTTCAGTTTATCTGAATTGGCTGGATACGTCCAAGTTTGGCTGCTGCCACGCTCTGTTAACTTTGTGATGCGGTTTTGTTGGTCGAACGTTCTGTTTTTGGTTGTGTTTTGTTCTTTGTTAACAACCGTTGTTTCGTTTCCGTTTTTATCATAGCTAAAGTTATATTTTTCTGTCCCATTGTATGACTTGGATTTCACTCGGTCTGTTCCATCATACGTGAGAGACACTTCATGTCCATTTGCAGAAATTGTTTTGATTAAGTTGCTATTCGCATCATATTCACTTTTCAACACATTCCCTAATGGATCAATGGTTTTTGTCAATTTGCCCATTAGGTCGTATTCGAATTGATACGTCTGATCTGACTCTGCACGAATGGTTTTCGACTGTTCATTGCCCTCTTTATCATACGTTCTCACAATGGATGTCCCGTTAGATAAAGTGATTTTCTTCAGCTGATCAGCCTGGTCATATTCAAATGTTGTTTTTTCGCCTTTCGCATCTGTTTCAGAAAGTTTTTTGCCTGTTTCATCGTAGGCAGATTGAGATGAGTAACCAAGCTCGTCCTCTTCTTTAACTGCATAGTTCCCTTTTTCGTCGTAAGTGGTTTTCGTTAAAAGACTACCTTCTACTAGTCGGATATCATCAAACCAAGCCGTTCCCGTCGCACTTTTTTGGAAAACGATCTGTACGTCGACTTTTTTCAATGGTTTTGTTTTTGGTATGACAACCGCTGCTCGGTTCCATTCCTGTGTACCGGTTGGGAATTTCGCATTAAATGTTCCTGTTGTGCCATCTGTATACGTAACGAACGCTTGAAGTGAGTAATCATTTTCATTTGAGGCTTTGACATTTTCAGCCTTAGACATCCCAGTCAATGTGACATATACAGATTGATCATTCGCACTTTGTTCAATCGGTACAGATTGTTTATAGATGGCATTTGCTTGAGTTGAAGAGGTTCTTGTCATTTTTAACGAAACGTCATCGTTAAAGCCTTCTTCATTATCTAATGAACCACCTGTTCCGCTCCAGCTTGTTGTTTTATCCGTAAAGGAATTATTTTTGACAGGATTATAACTTGATGAAACTTCGCCTTTTTCTAGCTGAATCTCATCGAACCAGGCTTTTCCTTTTCCAGCCTTATCTCGATGATCCACTTCCATATAAATCACAGCTTTGCCTGCATGAGATGGCGTCGTAAACGTGACTTGGCGTTTTGTCCAATCGTTTTTGCCTGATAATGTGCTGTAACCGTTGCTGATCCATTGAATTCGTTTGTTGTTTGTATCTCTTAAATCGATGTTAAAAAATGCTCTTGCTTTTGTTAGCTCTGTCTTTATTTTCCCACTAAGTGTATACGTCGTATTTGGCTCTAGTGTCACTTCTTGAGTAGCAGAAGAATAGCCAAGTTCAGTTCCTTCAGTTGTCGACTGTGAACTGACCTCTAATACTCTGCCGCCAGATAACGGACCACTTTTCCCAGCTGTTTGCGCTAATTTCCCGTCATCCTTAGATGCTGTAAGCTTCCAGCCAGTTAGCGTATCTTCAAAACTGCCATTTTTCAATATACTCGCACCTGCAGCAAGTTCTTTACTCGTTTGTACCAAATTCCCGTACGAGTCATAAATACTTGCTGAAGACATATTTCCACTTTGATCCGTTTCAGATACAGCATCTAATCCATCGTAGGCGATATCTGTAATATCTCCTTCTGTATCTTTCACTTTAGTAACATCATTGTTTTTGTTATACTCGTAGGTTTCTGTCCCGTAAGCATCCTTAGCTTGAATGACGTTGCCATTTTTGTCATACGAATAGCTTTCTGTAGCTTTTCCTTTTTCTACATCATTGGGATCAGTTTCTTCTACGATTTGGTTGCCTTCATATTTCGTTTTAGTAGTAATTTTAAGCCCTTCCGTATCATCTACAACTTGAATTGGATTAGCTGCTTCATTATACGTATACTGTATTTTCCGGCCGTTTGGCTGCGTCAGCATGAGTGTCTTTTTAGACATATCATATGCATACTCAAAAGTTTCTTTTTTTGCATTGATCGCCTTAACTAAACGGTGATTTTCATATTGGTATTCTGTAAAAACAGGCTGATCTTCTGTGCTGTTTTGAGAGAATTGTTTAATCAATCTGCCTTCTTTGTCGTATTCATACAAGATGCTCGTTCCATCTAAATCAATGACTTTCACTAGTAAGCCTGCATCATACTCAAATGAAAGTTTTTTCCATTTTGGTCCTTGAACCGAGGTGATATGACCATCTTCATCATATTCCATTGTTATTTTTCGGCCAGATGCATCTTCCATTGAAGTGAGCTGATTGTTTTCGTTATATTTGTATGTCGTTGTATTTTTATGTCCATCTACAATCTTGGTGATTTTCCCACCATTTTTACTAAAGTGTGCAAAGGTTTGATCCTTCGTTTTTAACATGTATTCATCTTTTGATTCCGTTAATTCAAGGAAAATACCTGTTGGTGGTTGATACGTACCATCTGCTTTTTTTGTAAAAATATGAGTTGTAGCATCCTCATCAAGATAGATGGCACCTTCTTTTGTTGGCGTGATACTAGTTTCTACATCTGCGTACCACCCTTGTCCAAACAAGTGGTCAGCTGCATCTAAACTGTTGTAAGTTCGACCAATTCCAAGTCCTGGTCCTCTTCCATCAATCGACATTTCTTCTTCACTGACAATCACATTACCAGTTGCACCATTCAGCTGGCCGTCTGGTATATCAATAATCGACCAGTAATCCTCTGTCCCAAGGAATTCGGCACCTTCATGGAATGTCGGGTTAAAGGCTGGTGTCGGAATGGTTTCTCCATTTGCATCGTAGGCGGAAAGGGTAAAGGAGTAGTTCTTGCGTCCTTTATAATTTCCATTCGCATTTTCATAAACTGGTGATGGGTCTAGCGCTAATTCCCCGCCTTTACCATCTGTATGAAGCACATATTTCCCACTTTTAACTTCAGTAGGAGTCGGCCAAATATTCTTATTTTGTGTTGTCCAATGATCGACATCACCAACATCAAATGATTGATATGCCTTACCATTATAGATGTTAATTTTATATCCTTTTGCATTTTTTACTTTGTCCCAATGTAAATTGATATAACCTGTTTGGCTCTCTTTCGTATTCGTATAAGCATATCCAGATAAAGCTTTCGGTCTAGATAGATCAGGTAAAGTAGGTCCAGATGGCGGTGAAGCAATAGCTTCTCCATCTTTATTGTAGGCAATCACTCTGAAGGAATAATGTTTTTGAGCCGCATCTCCTCCAGCATTTTTATAAGTCGCACCAGGATGAATTGGAAGCTCAGCCCCTTTTCCATCTTGGAGGTGCAATGCAAATTTACCTGCTTTAATCTCAGCAGCTGTTGGCCATACTTTTTTTCCTTTTGTTGACCATGATGTTTGATTCCCAAGATCCAATGTCTCATAGCTTTTCCCATTAAACATTTGTATTTTATAACCGGTCGCACCGGAAACTGAAGTCCAAGAAAGATCAAAGTAACCTGTTGCGTTATTATTATTGAATCCTTTTGTACTAGGTGCTTTCGCTCTAGCCACATTCGGCACGACAGGTTTTACTTTTGCTGACATTGCGCCTTCACCTTGGTCAAAAATCGCACTTACAGCTACCCAATAATTTTTGCTTGTCGCATAATTACCACCTGAGTTTTTGTAAACCGGGGAAGGATCAACTGCTAATTCTGTCCCCCCTTTTCCATCTAAATGAAGTTTATATTTCTTAGCTGCAATCTCACTTGCTGTCGGCCAAATATTCTTTCCTTTTGTACTCCATGATGCCACATTCCCAACTGAAATGGCTTCATATTCTTTTCCGTTGTATAGCCACACTTTGTAACCTTTTGCGCCAGACACCTTTTTCCAACTTAAGTTTAAGTAACCTGTCCCATTTCCATTACTAAAACCTTTTACAGTTGGTGCATTTGCTTGTGGAATGGTATACGTGACTTCAATGACTGGTTTTTTGGTTGAGTTTGTTGATGAGATTATTTTTTTCCAATGGTCTTGTCCATTTCCATTAGCATGTAATTTAAAGCCGTAGTTAGCTGTTCCGCTATTCCAAGCTTTGATGGTCGATGTCACATCATAACTCGCCCATTGTCCTTTATATACGTTGGCCTTACCGATGTTTTTAGAACTTGGTTTATTGTTCCATGTTAGCTTTGTATGATCATAGTTGGCATTCACTGTATCAAGCCAAAGACCAGTTGCTTTCGTCCCGTAATATGAATGAGCAACATACGTTTTGAGCGTCGCTTTTGTTACATTCATATTTTGAATCGGTTTGAATGAATTAAACTTCATGAACGCGTAGTTTGTACCAGTTGTTTTATCATAATAGCCGGTTTTCAGGACATAACTTTTCAGATTAGCATCCCATTTTTGCGTAGATATTGAATAGTTTGTTGTTGGGTATGCACTCATAATGAATGTGTCTGATGAAACAGATAAAGAAGTCGATGGATCGATAGACACAGGATAAACTCGTTCAGGATCCTTGAGCCATTTCTCATCAGCAGTTACACGAAGTAAATAGCCATCATCTTCTTTTTGCAATTCAAAGCTCACATCTTCTGATCGAGCCACTTCGCCTGACTTTTCATCTAGATTTGAATCGGTCATAAACGGTTTTGGAACTTGAAAAATGGTCTGTTTTTTCTGATCAAAAAATCTAATAGAACCATCTTCCTCAATTTCTCCAGTTAGATCTGTCTTTATTTTAAAAATAAAAGAATTGTAGCCATCATATCGTTTGAGTACAATATCTTCTTTGATATTTTCATTAAAAGTAAATGATCGTAAATCAATATGTGGAAATACCTCTTCGTATGTAAGTTCGTTGGTGTTCTCTTTAAATTGTGCAGAGGTATCTTTGGAACGAATTTCTGATTTGTTTGTTCCTGAAGCTTTTAAAATTGAAAATTCAATTTGATGCTTCTTGTGTTCGAATGTAGCATAGAGCCCTTGCTTCATTTGTTTTTGAAAGGTTGAATCTAACCTTGCATTTTCCGTTTCTATTTCTTTTTTCGAAGTTGCTTTTAACTCTGGAGAGATGTCCTCCCACTCAGCATCTGGTGACTCTTTTATATGAATGGGGTCAGGATATACTTCTTGCGTAAATACTCCCTCTCCTTCATAGAAAAGTTTGCTATTGGCTGTTCTTTCCGAAAGAACTTCTCCGTCTTTTCCAATTTCAGCTTCATCAATCCCTGCTATTTCAAGGGTTTTTGAATCGTCTGTTTCTGGCATGCTGTTATGACTTGATTTTGTATTTTCTACATGTTCTTCTGCAAAAATGTCAGAAGGTAACATTGATATAAGCATCACAAAGGCTAGAAGCGCTGCAATATTTCTTTTCCAATTTACTTTTCTTTTTAGATTCATATTAATCTCCTTATCATATATTTGTAACATTTGTAACAATACGTCATATATCATAATATATTTAAGATATCGTTTCAATATTTTTCTAAAAATATATCATTCTTTCAAACTAAACCAAGTATCATCTTTTTATCAATATATCCCCAAATTCACTCATAAAAAAAGCATCCTAAACGGATGCTTCTACCAAATGATATTTTTTCAAAATACGATAGGTAATTTCTTTTGCTTCTATTCCGGTGCCTTCTATATTTGTGGTGAAGATGTAGGTTTTGTTTTCATGTTTAATGAAGCCTGCGTACCAGCCGATGCCTGATCCGGAGCCTGTTTTTCCGTATAGCGTGGTGTGTTTCTCTTCTTCTTGTATCATCATTCGTTTGACGGTTCTCATAACAGATAGGTCAAATGGGAGACTTTCTTCATATAGCTGTTTAAGGAAATGGACTTGTTCTACTGGAGAAATGCGCAACGTACTGCTTAGCCAAAACTGATCAATTCCGCCAGATATGTCTTGATTCCCATAATGAATGGCTTTTATCCAATGGCCCATGCGTTCTTCCCCGATGTCACGTGCCATGGCTTGATAATACCAGACGACTGAATCTCTCATACCAGAGCCCAGTGTATGGTCCTTATTCCAGTTATCAATCTCTCTTTTTACTCCGTCCCAATATTTGATGTCGTATTCATCTTTAACTGCGCCAGTTTGAAGTCCGATTAAGGCATTTGCAATTTTAAACGTTGATTGTGGTGCAAAGCGCTTGTTCGCTCTTTTTTTGTTATACACCCATGGTGATTTTTCTTTTACTTCTTGAATCACAAATGTGCCTTCCCGCTCTTTCATGAATTCATCGACGGACCATTTTGGAGATGTTCCTTCACTTGATGCAGGCTTGCTCATACAAAGTGCTGCAAGCATCACGCCAGCAATCAGCCATTTCATCTTCTTTTTTTGCAAACAATCACCCTCTTTGCTCATGATTGCAATCGATTGTAGCATGCTGACTGATCAGAAATAAGAGCCGCTCGTCCTCTTTTTCAATAAAAAAAGCCGGTTTTATCCGGCTTTCTGTTTATTGTACGTTCAATTTTTTCTCTTCAATCGCTTGCTTTGCAATTTTCGAAATCGTCATATCGTCCATTGGCGGGTTATGAAGGCCAGCACGAATGTCTCGATAGTAACGTTGAAGCGGGCAGCTAAGGCTTAAGCTTTTTGCACCGACTAAACGCATGGCTTTATCGACCACTTGCAGACTATCATTGACGACTGTATGCTTCACAGCACCGAATTCATTGATTAACAGCTCTCTTTTCTCTGGCTGCTCATACAATGTTGTCGTTGAATAGATGACATGGCGTGCTTGCTTTAGTAGTAAATCAATTTCGCCAATCAGTGTTTGGACATTTGGCAGTTCGCTAATCGTTCCGCTAATACTGTTCGGTGAATGGGTGATGGCATACTGAACAGCATAGTCTCTTGCCGCTTGTGCAATCCCTAAATAACAGGAAGGAATATGTGCGATCCAAGGGTTTAACGTACCGCCCCGAGGTCCTTTTTGCACTTCAACCAACATGTCATCTGGAACTTCCACATGATCTAGAATTAAATCATGGCTCTCTGTTCCTCTCATGCCAACAACATCCCACGTTTCTTCTATAGAAACACCTTTTGTATCACGGTGAATTAAGAAGAAGCCCATCGCTTCTTTTTCTTCGATCCATACACCGACGAGAAAATATGTGAGTGCTGGTGACATCGTTGTGAATGTTTTCCTGCCGCTGATCACCCATTGATCTCCTGATCTCGTTGCAGTTGTTCCAGGTTTGCCTCCTCTTGTTGGACTACCTGTCTGCGCTTCACTGACAGCCCGGTTCACAAGAGCCCCATTTTTGATTTCTTCAGCAAAAAATTGCAGCTGCTTCTCATTCCATAGTTTCTTTTCATAAATTTCACCAACAACTCCTTGGTGCCAGCCGATCGATAAGGCAGTTGCTCCATCCATACTTCCTAGTGTTTCTTGAAAAAGGACCATATCCTTTACAGATTGACCCCCGCCCCCGTACTCAACAGGCAGAGACAACGTTGTATAGCCCAGTTCTACTAATGATTTGATATTCTGTTTAGGAAAATAGGCACCCTCATCATGTTCTTTTGCAGATTGTTCGATCGTTTCACGAAGGGATTCTAGTTGATCTAGCCAATTTTTTTGAAAATCTGTATCGACAAATAATGCTTTAGACAAAACGTATCCAACTCCTCTGTTTCTCGCAATCTATCATATCCGATTTATCCAATAGGTATTATTAAAACACACTTTACTTATAGGATTTAATGTGTTAAATTTTATCAATATTAAGTACATATGTCAAAGGAACGTGATGCTTTTATGATTTCTGCTACTAATCTACATAAATCCTATGGGTCAACTCATGTGTTAAAAGGAATTGATTTCACCGTACAAGAAGGTGAAGTGGTCGCCATTATTGGACCGAGCGGATCAGGAAAAACAACCCTTCTCCGCAGTTTAAACAGCCTTGATATCCCAGACAAAGGAACGCTGACAGTTGGAGAAGCCACGATTCAATTTGAACAATTTCGAAAAAAAGATCTTCTAAAACTCAGACAGCAATCGTCTATGGTGTTTCAGCATTATCACTTGTTTCAAAATAAACGAGCACTTGAAAACATCACAGAAGGATTGATTGTGTCTCAAAACATGTCTAAAAAAGAGGCGGAAAAAATCGGAGAGCAATTGTTAACGCGAATTGGGCTGCTTCATAAAAAAGATGCGTTTCCAAGTGAATTATCCGGCGGTCAACAGCAGCGGATTGGGATTGCCCGTGCTCTTGCCATGAATCCTGCGGTGCTTTTGTTTGATGAACCAACGTCTGCACTAGACCCAGAGATGGTCGGAGAAATCCTTGAAATGATGAAAGATATTGCGAGCCAAGGAATGACGATGGTCATTGTGACGCATGAAATCTCGTTTGCAAAGGATGTAGCGGATACAGTGATCTTTATGGCAGATGGGGAAATCGTTGAAAAAGGCTCACCAGAAGACGTCCTGATGAAGCCTCAGCATGAACGGACGAAACAATTTTTATCAAGAATTCATCGCGGGATGTGGCAAGGATTGGAGGAAGACAGATGAAGCGCAAGACTTTATTCACTGCCGCTAGTATCCTTCTGTTTCTCCTCTCTCTCATTGGCTGCAGCAGTGTGAAAACGACAACAGATGATGGCAGACAAATTGTCAAAGTCGCACTAAGCGCAGAAGTCAATCCGCCTTTTTTAGCCACAAATGACCGCAACGAGCCGATTGGCTATAACATCGATTATTTAAATGAAGTCGAGAAACGTTTGCCACACATTCATTTTGATTATATCTTTGGCGAGGAAGAATCCAATTTAATTGGGATCGGCGCTGGGAAATTTGAAATGGCGGCTAATTGGTTTTTTAGTAATCCTGAACGTGAAAAACGCTTTCTTTATCCTAAGGTTCCATACGGCTATTCGATGACAGGTTTAATTGTGAATGAATCAGAGCAAGATATTGAATCTCTAGACGATATGACATCAAAAAAGCTCGCTCCCGTCAGTCCTAGCGGCGGCCTTCGTTCCATATTAAATCAATATAATGAAGAAAATGATCCGAAAATTCCGCTCACGACCATTGAAAGCCCTTCAAACGAACTCAATTTAAAACGAGTCGAAAGTGGACGGTCCGATGCGGCTTTTATGAATATTTCGACCTTTGATACGATTCAAAAACATCTTCACCTGAAAGTCAAAGTGGGCGGCATTGTCTCAAAGGAACCTATTTATCTTGTCTTACAGCCTAGTCAAAAGAAACTAGCATCACAATTGGACCGAGTGACACAAGAGATGATAGAAGACGGAACATTACCTGACCTTGCGAAGAAATGGTTTGGCGTTGATTTCTTTCAAGATATTGACTATATATCAGAGCAAGGCTATCAATATGAAGAAAGGAAGGAAACGCCATGACGTTTACAGCTGGAGATTGGCTAAGAATCTTTTTACAGGTGGTTGATCGCCTGCCACTCACATTTCTGATGATTGTGGTGTCATTGTTTTTTGCCATCATCATCGGATTGCTGTTTGCTTGCATTCGAATCAAACAAATTCCAGTGCTGAAACAATTGGCGGTCATTTATTTGTCATTTACACGAAGTACGCCGCTCATTGTTCAGTTATTTCTGATTTATTTTGGCCTGCCTCAGCTTTTACTCATGGCCGGAATCCAAATCAATCATTGGGATCGTGTGTTATTTGTGATGATCACATTCTCGTTACATACGGGCGCTTATTTATCTGAAGTCTTTCGCAGTGCATATTCCTCTGTTGGGAAAGATCAGCTTGAAGCAGCTTACATTGTTGGGATGACAGATTCGCAGGCATTAATGAGGATCATTATTCCGCAAGCCTTTCTCATTGCACTTCCGAACCTCGGAAATTACACCATTGATCTCGTGAAAGATACCGCCATTGCATTTACAATCGGACTCATTGATATGATGGGACAGGTCAAAATCATCCTAGGTAATAACTACGGGATAGGGATGTTTGAAGTGTACGTCATCATTGCAATTGTGTATTGGCTGATTTGCATCAGTATTGAACTGATCACGATGCTACTGGAAAGAAAATTTGTGAAAGGCCGCACCAGCCTGTCACGCTAAGGAGGCGATTTGATGCAAACCATTGATATATCATTTGCGATTGACCAAATACCACATATTCTAAAAGGCGTTCCCTTTACCTTATTGATTGCACTTGTTTCTATGGCTGTGAGCCTTTTGATTGGATCTGTTTTTGCTTTCATTCGCCTCTTTCGTATCCCTGTGCTCCGCCAGCTGGTCACGCTCTATGTCTCATTTTTTAGAGGAACACCTCTCATTGTTCAGTTGTTTGCTTTCTTTTATGGCATTCCATTTGTTCTGACCAAAATGAATAGCACTTTTGGGTTGACCTTTCACCCGGATATGGTCTCCCCGCTTACCGTTGCCCTTATCACCTTCAGCCTGCATTCAGCCGCACATTTAACAGAAGTGGTCCGCAGCGCACTCCTTGCGGTAGACAGAGGGCAGCTTGAAGCGGCGAAAATCGTTGGCATGACCACCAGACAGGCGATGATGCGCATTATTTTACCGCAAGCGTTTGTGGTTGCCCTGCCAAACCTAGGGAATCAGCTCATTCAGCTGTTAAAAGCCACATCCCTTTCGTTTACAATTGGTGTACTGGAAATCATGGGAATCTCTCGCATCATTGCAAATGACGGCTACAAATTTTTAGAAACGTATCTTGTCTCTGCTTTGATCTATTGGATGCTTAGTATTTTCTTTGAACTCGCTTTTGCTTTGTTAGAGAAACGAGTCAGCGTGTACGGAAAATCTCTTGGACGTTAAAAAAAGAGAACGGCATCTGCCATTCTCTTTATCGTCCTACTTATTCAGCACTGACTAAAATTTTCACTTGATCTTTTTCATTGATTAATGCATGGAAGCCATCTTCGATCACATCGTCCAGCTTGATTTTCTTCGTGACGAGTGTATCTGCAGAGAAATAGCCTTTTCTCATTAAGTTTAATACAGATGGGAAAACATCTCTGTAGCCGATGATTCCTTTGACTGTACGTTCTTTAATGACAATGTCATTCGGCATAATTTCTGCGCCTTTTTCCCAAATGCTTACAATGACTGTTTCACCTGAAATTCTAGTTGATTGGATTGCTTGCTTCAATACAATAGGTACACCTGTCACTTCAAAAGAAACATCGACTCCACCATTTGTACGGCGTGCGATTTCTTGAACAACATCTTCATACTGAGAAGGATCTACAATGATCGCTCCAAGTTCTTTTGCTTTTTCTTGGCGCTCTTTTGATAATTCCACTGCATAAATGTCAGTAGCACCAGCTGCTTTTAATGCTTCAATGACAAGTAAACCGATTGGTCCACAGCCAAACACAGCTGCTGTATCCCCAGCTTGCACTTTACTAGAACGAACCGCATATAAAGCAACTGCAGAAGGTTCAACAAGTGCACCTTGCTCATATGAAATTTCGTCTGGTAACAAATGAAGTAATTCTTCATCGACAGATACATATTCAGAGAACCCTCCACCGCCACCAGCAAGTCCTAAGAAGCCCATGTTTTCATCTAAGTTGTAAGCACCTTGGTGCCCGTGAGTTGCAAAAATAGGTTCAACAACCACTCGATCGCCTACTTTGTAATTACTCACGCCTTCTCCAACTTCTACAATTTCACCAGAGAACTCGTGTCCCAGTGTAATGGGTGCTTTTTCTTTTGTAAGTGGATGAGGTTCATTCACAGGAATGAAGATCGGTCCGCCTAAATATTCATGTAAATCACTACCACAAATGCCGCACCATTTTACTTTCAGTTTCACTTTTCCTGGAGCAACTGTTGGTTCGTCAATTTCCTCTAGTCGAATGTCCTTTTGATCGTGCCAGCGTAGTGCTTTCATTTGTAAGACTCCTTTTCTCATCAATTTAATTAACTTACTTAAATAATGATAACATAATTTTTTTAATTTTCTAAGTAAGATGCACTATTTTTTTGACAGTCAATGGACGAAAAATGACAAAACATAGCAACAGACAAATAAGAAACATACATAGGCAGCCAATCATGACAGAAGTACGTATCGATAAAACATGCGCCAATGCGCCGCATATTCCTGTCATCATCATCGTCAGAACAGCTTCACATAACGCATAAAAACTTGCCACTCTCCCCATAACCTCTACCGGGATATTCGTTTGATAAAAAGTCATAAAACCGGTGTTTGCAAATGCTAAAAAGAAAGCGAGAACAAAAAAACCAACTGCTGCGACAGTCAATGTGCTTGAAAAAGCATAGATCAAGTATCCAAAAGCCACAAACAAACTTCCCGCACCAAGCATCACTGAAATAGGCAGCCTTTCGACAATGACCGTATTGAGACATGCCCCTGCGATAATCCCTGCTCCAGCTACACTGACAAGAAACCCATATTCGGTATTGGTCAACATCAGCACTTCCTTTGCAAAAGCTGCTTCAAGTGAGTCAATCGCAGTCGGCAGCACCGTGATGGCGGCACTAAATAATAAATACACGGCCATCACTTGCCGGGATGTGAGACTGAAACGAAATACAAGTTTTGCATCTTCCTTTAATACTGAGAGAGAAAAGCCTTTTTGTGCCCCGGCTGCTTTTGACAAAGTCGGTAAACACATCGTCAAAACAGCAGATATCAAAAGGCAGATTGCATTTACATAAATTGAAAGGACTGGTGTACCAATGAGAAAAAGCAACCCTGCTACGGCGGGTCCGAGTAAAAATCCACCAGACTGAAGCAAAGATCGAATGGCATTAAACCGTTTTCGTTTATCCGCCGGGATTAGTGCTGTCATATACACCATCGAAGCTGGATGAAACATGGCTTGTGCCATATGAATGAGAAATAGCATCACATATACGATCAATAAGTGGCCTGAAAATAAGGCAAAGGGTAAACAAGCAATCAGAATGGCCCGGCATAGATCTAGACTGATCATGACATTCCGCTGATTCAGTCTATCTATTAAACTACCAGACCAGCTATTTGTTAAAAGAGCCGAGACAGGTCTTAACATATAGACGGCTGTTACAGCAAGAACGGAGCCCGTTTCCTGAAAAATCAGCAGATGGAGAGCAATCATATAAATCCATTCTCCTATGTTCGCAATACCAATCGCTCCAAGTAACATGCTCATATCCCGCCAATGTTTTTTCATCGTGGTGCCCTCCTTTTTGTCATAAAAAAATCCCGCCCCCAAGACATTTCTGTCTTGAGGACGGGATTGACTCGGCGTTGCCACCTCAGTTCATTCACCTGTTACCAGATGAACCTTAACAGGTTATCGCTAACCCTTCTCTATAACGGGAGAATGCCGCTGCATCACCATCACAATGAATCCGGTGCAGAGCTAAGAGGCTTGGTTCTGTAACGCTTCCCAGCTCCTTCTCAGCTTCACGGAGTTCTCTGTGTGAGGCAGCCATTACATACTCTTCTCTATTTGCGCTTTATCTTTTTTCATGACGATCTTCAGCTGAATTGTTCTATATTGTACTGCGCCTCCGTCAAGGCGTCAATGTTTTTTCATGTTAATCCGCATAAATCATTTTTCTAGTCATGCCGCCATCAACAACCAAATCGGTTCCTGTCACAAATTGATTGTCTTCATCTGTTAAATAAAAACAAGCTTTGACAATATCCTTTGGCGTTCCTACTCGATTGGAAAGGTGCTGCTGATGGTCAATTTCTCGCAAATTTTTCTCATCCTTCGTTTCAATCCACCCAGGGGAAATGCTGTTTACTGTTATGTGATCCTGACTAAAAGAAGCAGCCAGCGCATGAGTAAGTGCTGATATCCCGCCTTTTGATGCAGCATACGCTTCTGTATGAGGCTCTGACATGGTCGCACGGGTAGATGAAATATTCACAATGGTACCGCCGTTTCGATTCTCTTTGATATAACGTGCCGCTTCCCTTGCACATAAAAAAGCACCTCGTAGGTTTGTATGCAGCACATGATCAAACTCATCAACCGTTAGCTCATAAGGCGATTTTGTACACATAACCCCTGCATTATTGATGAGAATATCGATCGTTTGATAACGAGCCACAGCAGCCGACATGATGTCTTGAATATCCTTCTCTTGTTTCACATCCGTTTTTTTAAAAAAAGCCTCAAAGGACTTCTTTTTCAGCTGATCTTCCAAGCGCTTGCCCTTCTCTTCGTCAATATCCGCAAGCACAACACGCGCCCCTTCTTTCGCATAGCCATACGCGATCGATTCACCAATTCCATTGGCTGCGCCAGTGATAACGACTGTTTTATTGTGAAAATTCATCGTTTATCCTATCCTTTCTCTCATGAGATGTTGTCGTCTATCATACCACTCATGTATACACGATACCTAGTCAAATGGGACATAGAAAAACCACCACCTAAATCATACATTAGGAGGGTGGTATATTTGTAATTCTCCATATTAACGACATAGTCGTTTGCTTCTTGTGTAAAGTCTGGGAAAGTTTGTGTTTATCATTCAGTCATTCTAGTCGGCTCTTTTTCTGTATGACTATAATTAAAAAGCAGCCTTTAGTATATCTAAGTAGTCCGCTTTCGTAACGGCACGAACATTGCTTTTTGTAGAGTTGTTTTGTTCTGCTAGTTCAGCCATTTTTTCGAAATCTTCTACTTTTACATAAGATAATTCTTTTAGTGATGGAATACCTAAATTCTTTGTGAATGTATACATACCATCCATTAATTTTTGAATCGCCACATCATCTGCATCCGTTTTATCTGCAAAGCCCATGATGTTTGCAAGCTCTATGTGCAATGATTTGTTTTCAGCTGCATTAAATTGTATGACATAAGGTAAAAACACAGCATTTGCGATACCATGAGGCGTATCATAAAGACTGCCGAGCGCTTCCGCTAAACAATGCACGGCTGCTACATCAGCGGAACCGAAGCATAAGCCAGCGAGTAAACTGCCTTCCTGCATTTTGTATCTTGCTTCTAAATCAGACCCGTCTTCATACGCCTTCGGTAAATAGGTCACAATGGTTTTCATTGCGCTTGCCCCCATCGCCTTAGAAATAGGGTTTGTTTCTTTACATGTATAGCCTTCAATCGCATGGACCAGTGCATCAACACCTGTTGCCGCTGTTATACTTTTTGGCACCGTAGAAGTAAGAACAGGATCCAAAATCGCAATAGTTGGTCGAAGCAAGGCATGTTTTAAGGTGATTTTTTTATGTGAAGCAGCTAACGTAATCACAGATGAACGGGTCACCTCAGAGCCAGTTCCAGCCGTGGTTGGAATACAAATTAAGGGTGATACATTTGTATACGCCTTCTTCCCTGCTATATACTCTTCAGGATTACCGCCATTTGGACCTAATAAAGCAATGGCTTTTGCCGTATCCATTGGGCTGCCTCCGCCAATCGCAATAACCGCTGATGCTTGTACTTTTCTAAAGAGCTCTGCACCCGTTAGACATTCATGATCTCTAGGGTTTGGAGATACTTGATCAAAGACGACAACGGAATAACCAGCTTCTTGCAAATACGCTTCAATAGGCGTCACCAATCCTGCGCTTTTTACACCAGGGTCAGTCACAATCATAATTGTAGCACTAGGCAAAACAATGTCCTCTACAATAGAGGCAATATCTTTAGATTTTCCAGTCCCCATGATCATTTTCGTATGACAATCATATTCAAAATTTATCATTGATTTTCTACCCCTTCATTGGTTGATTTAATTGCTTGTTTTTCTGCTCCCCACCATTCTATTCCTTTTAAACCTGGAATGGTAGAAGCGTAAAAAACAGGGTTCTTTCCTACCTTTCTTTGTCCCATGTAATCATTTAGAGCCGCAAAAGCAAATTTGCCTAAAATCGCAATGGCAACCAAGTTAACAATTGCCATAATCGCCATCGACAAGTCCGCTAACGTCCAAACGATTTGTAAGTTGGCGAGAGCACCAAACATGATCATCATTAAAACAGTGATTCGATACACGAATAGCGCGGTTACACTGTGATGAATAAAACCGATATTGGCTTCACCGTAATAGTAGCCACCTACAATGGAGCTAAATGCAAAAGTAAAGATCGCAAATGCTAAGAAAATACTAGCCCAAGAACCGAAATGCTGCGCCATTGCAGCTTGAGTAATTTCAATACCTGACAAATCACCTGCTGTTTCTACTGTTGATAGCATAATAATAAATGCTGTACAACTACAAACAACTAATGTATCAAAAAATACACCTAATAATTGAACAAACCCTTGTTTTACTGGGTGTGAAACATGGGCAGCAGCAGCTGCATTTGGCGCACTTCCCATTCCTGCTTCATTGGAAAATAAACCACGTTTGACACCGTTCATTATTGCAGCGCCGATTCCGCCTCCAACCATTTGCTCTAATCCAAACGCACTTTTCATAATACTTGCTAATGCTGCGGGTACATCAGCGATATTTGTGACAATCACATAAAGTGCTAAGATAATATAAAACGAGGACATGATTGGCACAATGATTTGGGTAAAGCGGGCAATTCTCTTTACACCACCAAAAATGATGAGAGCCGTAAGAATGGTTACGAATACCCCCATGCCAATTGGACTGATACCAAATGAATATCGAAAGGCATTTGTGATGGTGTTCGTTTGTACTGCATTAAAAATTAAGCCAAAACTAAGAATAACAGAAAAGGCAAAGATCCTACTTGGCCATTTCAGTCCAAATTGCTTTTGTATATAATAGCCTGGCCCCCCTTTAAAACCATCACTTGTTCTCACTTTATATATTTGAGCGAGTGTGCTTTCGACAAATGCAGAAGCTCCCCCTAAAACTGCTGCAAACCACATCCAGAAAATAGCTCCAGGACCACCAACTGTGATGGCAATAGCAACACCTGCCATATTTCCAGTTCCAATCCTCGTCGCTGCTCCGATAAAGAAAGCTTGCATTGAAGAAATGTCTTGACTCCCTTTTATTTTTGGGGCTTTTTCAAAAATAGAACGGAAGATCTCTTTTAGTAAGACAATTTGCATAAACTTCATTCTCACCGTAAAGTAGATTCCAATCCCTATTAACATAACGACTAAAATATATGTCCATAAAAAGTCATTTATTGAATTGACAATCGTTTCAAACAAAGCCATCCCCCCTATAAAATCTGAACATTCTAAATAATGAAAGCGCCTACTTTTATCATAGTAAAAATGTTATGATCTATCTATAGAAGTTTTCTGATTGCATCAATCGGCTCATCCGATTTAGGAGGGATTGACGTTGGAAATAAAGCAACTGATGATGTTCCAAACAGCATCAAAAGTATTAAACTTTACAAAAACAGCACAAATACTTGGCTATGCTCAATCTAGTATCACGGCGAATATCGCTGCATTAGAAGAAGAGTTAGGAACCCCTCTTTTTGAAAGGCTTGGAAAAAGGGTAATTTTAACAGAAGTTGGCATGAAGTTTCAAGATTATACGGATAAGATTTTAGGTTTAACAGGAGAAGCATTAGAGGCTGTTGGCGGAATGAGTGAGCCAAGCGGCATTTTGAGAATATGTGCATCTGAAACACAATGTACCTATCGACTTCCTCATATTTTAACGGACTTTCAAACAACGTATCCTAAAGTAGAACTGATTTTCCGTCCCGGAATAGCTGAAAAGGATGTTTTAAATCTATTACTGGAAGGACAAATTGATGTCGCCCTATTATCGATGAATCCTGTCGTATCCTCACATTTAATTGTAAAAGAATTAAAAGATGAACCGATGGCCATTGTATGCTGTCCAACAAATCCATTGAGCAAAAAACAAAAAGTATATCCTATCGATTTAGACGAGCAAAGATTGTTGTTAACTGAAGACTGCGATTATCGTTACGCCTTCGAACACTCTTTGACACAGGCAGGAGCAAAACCGAGAAGTAAACTAGAACTAGCAGATGTAGAAGCCATAAAAAAATGTGTAATGGCTGGTCTAGGAATTGCTGTACTTCCCGAAATTTCTATAAAAAGAGAAATAACAGAAGGCCATATGATTAAAATCAATTGGATGGGGCCCTGTCTCACAACGAAAATCCAACTATTCTGGCATAAAAATAAATGGATGTCTCCTGCTTTGAAGGCGTTTGTTGATTTAACAGAGGAATATATCCTTCTCAATGGGTAATGTGAAATATTTATTTGGGCAGCCTTCAATTTCTTTCACCAGTAAATATTAACGAGTTATCCAATCATTTAAAGTAAATCACGTGTATACAAAAAGCCCTCTACATAGCTATAGAGGGCTTTTTAGAAGAACAAAGGATTAATAGGATCTGATACTCTTCAAACCAATGATCATAAAGATCACCGTAAAAGCAATTAAAACCGTCGCATCTAATAATAAGATAGAAAGATTAACATTGCCGCTCATGATCTCACCAAAACCAGACATCATCCATGTTTGCGGTATAGTCAAAGAAATCTTCTTCATAATGTCTGGAACGATATCTAGAGGCCAATAAATACCACCCAGCATGCACGATCCTACAATGACAATTGCACTAAAGATTTCAGCTTGTTTTTTCGTTTGAGATAAAGTAGCTATCATAAATCCTAAACTTACGACAAGGCCTATAACAAATGATCCGAACAATAAAATAAGAAATAGGTTGCCTAAGTAGACATTAAAGAAAATAGATAAGATGGTCAAAAGAACACCTAATTGTAGCCATCCAAGAAGGAAATATGCCATTAAATAGCCCAGAAGTACATATATTTTATGGATTGGACTCGAAAGCAATCTTTGCCATGTATAATTTTTATACTCCAAATGTATAGAGGACAAAGAGCTTGAAATCGCAAACATCATAAACATAATGGTAAAGCCAAGCGGTATTAAATTTGGTTGCTGGTTTGCTTGACCATCTTGTTTTTTTTCAACCAACGAAATGGTGCCAGATTCATTTAACTTATTCAATGCAGTGGTGAGAGAAGCACTTCTCTGATCTTTCACACCGTAATTGATCTGATAAATGATCGCTGCTGCCTCTTTTAAATAGGGAGATAAGACTGCATATTCCTCAGTTTTCTTATAAACTGTCACATCAAAAATCTCTTTATTTTCTTTTAAATGGGACTCTAATTGATCAGAGACTTTAACCGACGCAATTACCTTTTCATCAGATACTAATTCTTCCGCTTCAATTTCAGACGCCTTTATCCAAAGAAATGTCGTGTTCTTTTTGAGCATTTTTAATATTTCCTGATTGAGTTCGTCTTGTTGAGGATTTTGAACAAAAGCAACTGTGGGTTTCTTTGTATCTGATGCCGTGCTGCCAAAGATAAAACTAAATATGATTGGCATAACAAATAAAAAAATGAGAGCCAATGGAGACTTTAATGTTTCTTTTAACTTTAACGTGATAATGGCTAATATTTTATGCATAGCGATGCTTCCTTTCAAAAGACATTCTTAATAAAGCAATGATGAAGAAAGCTAGTCCCATCCCACAGCTAAGTAATAATCCACTTTGAATTTCACTAAAATCAGCACCTGCCATACTTTTCAAAAACATTTGAAGTGCAAGAGAATTAGGTAAAAAATAGCTGATATTCATCACCCATTGTGGGAATAAGTATAAGGGCACCATACTCCCACCTAAAGCAGCTAACACTTGAGTTCCTAAAATCCCCACACTGTTAAACGTTTTTTCTCTATTGATAAAAGAACCAATCAGCACCCCTAAACCTGCAGCATTTAATATAAAACTAAATCCGATCATAACAACAGTAAAAGGCTCTCCCCAATTCACCTTAAAGACAAAACTAGTAAATAAAATAATGACCGCAAGTTGAATCATACTCATTAAAAAAATGCCCAATAACTTTCCAATGATATAACTAGTATTGCTTAACTTTGATACTAGTAGTCTTTTATAGACTTCTTCTTCTTTTTCCTCTATCATACTGCCAACCAAGAAAACAACAGTCATTAATAAAAAAAGCACACCCATCCCGCCTGCGTAGTATTGGAAGGATGTAATCGGCTGGCTGTTGATATGAATGTTCCTTTCGTTCACTAGTTCTTTTTTCAGTTGATCAGACACGATCTCCACTTCTTTACCTTGATTCAACGGCACCAGAATACGATTCATATGATAATTTTGAAAGAATTGCAAAACCACATTTTCTAGGACCATTTCCTGTAAGCTTGAATTAGGTCCTTTCAAAATATTCAATTGCACATGATCGTGATTTAATATGCTTTTTTCAAAATTCGGCTTGATGATTATACCCATTGTAATGTCTCTACTATTTAAATCTTTCTCTAGCTGATTTTTCGAGGTGACCTTCACTTCAAATATGTCACTGAGTTCACTCTTAGACAATGTTGAAAGAAACATTTTACTTGTAGCGGACTTATCTTGATCTGTTATTCCTACTCGAAATGAATTGATCCTAATTTCGCTATCTTTCTTCATGTTGTCTCCAAATGCTGCGCCTAATATAGCAATTAATATGATAGGCATAAAAAAAAGTGTAAAAAAGCTTTTCTTATCCCTAAAAAACAATAATAGATCTTTCAGTACAACCCAAATACTCATATACTCACCTCTATTCGATCTAGTCTCGTAATTTCTTACCTGTTAAATACAAGAAAACATTTTCTAAATTTGGTTCTACAACTTCTGCTGAAATAATTTCCACTTTCATATCTGTTAATATTTGAATTAACTTACTAATAAATTCTTGTGGTTTTTGATCTACTATTATAAATTTTTGACCCTCGACATTAAAATCTTTTGAAGGGTAGCTTTCTCGAATATACTTACTCACTTTTTCAATATCTGATTTATTATTCTTAATCGTTAAAATTACTTCTCTTTGTTCTTCAACAAGCTTACTTAGCTCAGCAATTGTCCCTAGTGCAACAAGAGATCCTTGATCAATGATTCCAATTTTGTCACATAAGTATTCAACCTCTTCCATATAGTGACTCGTATAAACAATAGTCATTCCATCTTGATTTAACCTTTTGACAGTTTCTAAAATATGATTTCTCGATTGAGGATCTATTCCAACTGTTGGTTCATCCATAATTAAAATTTTTGGTTTATGTAAAATAGCACAACCAATATTGACCCTTCTTTTCATCCCACCAGAGAAAAACTTGACTTTATCATTTGCACGCTCTTCAAGTCCAATTAATTGAAGAGTTTCTCCCACTCTTTTTTTTAATAATTTTCCTTTCAATCCATACATTCTACCCCAAAAGGTTAAATTTTCTTTTGCTGTCATATTGAGGTATAATGCAATTTCTTGTGGAACAATTCCAATCATTTGTTGTGCTTTTTTTTGTTGCCCATTCATATCATACCCTTCGATTAATACACGACCATCTGTTGGTTGGTAGAGCCCTGTGATAATACTAATTAAAGTAGATTTACCTGCTCCATTTGGCCCTAAAAAGCCAAATGAATCTCCTTTTTCAACTTTGAAACTTATTTCTTTTAATATTTGTTTATCGCCATAGTTTTTTACTACTTGATTGACTTCTAACAAATGTCTCACCACTCCTTCTTTCTTTTAGGTATTGCAAAAGCCTAACACGCCAATTAGGTAATTCATAACCGATTACATTCGAAAACAGCAGACTATCCAGTGCAGAAAACTTTGGTCTTTCGGCAGAATTTGGGTATGATTTTGAATCAACTTTTGAAATTTGTGATACGCTGCTTTTTGAATGCCTCAGTATTTCTTGTGCAAAAGTATATCTCGAAGCTATACCTTTATTAACAATATGATATATCCCAAAATGATTTGTTAATATGAGGTCCAGTGTAGCGGAAGCAAGGTCCACTGTATATGTAGGGGATCCAATTTGATCTGTAATTACAGGAATATCTTTTTGAACTTCAGAAAAATCCAGTATCTTATCTACAAAATTTTTTTTTTCGCCCCTTCCAAAAAGCCAAGAAGTACGAATTATAAAATAACGTGTTGTTGATTCCTCTATATATTTTTCTCCTAACCTTTTAGATTCTCCATAAACATTAAGGGGGTTGGGTTTAATTTTTTCAGTATATGGAATGTTTTGCTTTCCATTGAAAACATAATCTGTACTAAAGTGTACAAAAATTGCGCCTATTTTATCAGTGGCTTCAGCAAGATACTTTGTAGATGTCCCATTAACAAGAATTGCTTTTGCTGGTTCAACCTCAGCTTTTTCAACATCTGTATACGCTGCGCAGTTGATAACAATTTGTGGCTTCACCTTATTAAAGACCTTAACTATTTCTTCTTTTAAAGTGATATCAAGTTTTTTTTTATTAAAAGGATATACAGTATATAGTTTGTTTAATTTTAATTGTCTAAGAAACTCACTACCTAAGGATCCATCTGATCCTATTAAAAGAATTCTCATTGTCATACCTTTCTTAATTTTTATTTAATTTTCAGTTAATCTTAATTGTAATTATTCGCATACCACATCACAGTCTTTTTCAAAGAATCATAGAAGGAATAAGATGGAGCCCATTGAAGTTCATTTTGTATTTTTGAATTATCTAAGGCATAGCGTCTATCATGCCCTAGTCGATCTGGGATGAATTCGATCTTATCAATGGGCTCTTCTAAAATGTCTAAAATTGTTTTTACGATATCCATATTACTTTTTTCATTGTTTGCTCCAATATTGTAAATTTCCCCAGGTACTCCTTGATGTATTACTTTATCAATAGCAGAACAATGATCCTCAACATATATCCAATCCCTAATATTTAAACCATCTCCGTACAATTCAACCTTCTTTCCTTCCAAAATTCTTTTGATTGAAAATGGAACTAACTTTTCTGGGTATTGATTAGGTCCATAATTATTAGTACACCTTGTAATATTCACATTGAGACCGAATGTGTGATAATAAGATTTTACTAACATATCTGCCCCTGCTTTACTAGCTGAATAGGGATTGTTAGGGGATAAGTTGGAATATTCCGTGAACATACCATTAGATAAAGATCCATATACCTCATCAGTTGATATTTGAATAAATTTAATCCCATTAAATTTACAACAAACTTCAAGTAATTGGTGAGTACCTACTATATTTGTTTGTATAAATGGAGAAGAATTAATAATACTTCTATCCACATGTGTTTCAGCAGCAAAATTAACAATAACTTGTATATCATTTTCCCTTATTATATCAGTAACTATTTTTCTATCAGTGATATCGCCCTGTATAAAGGAATAATTTTTTAAATCATTTAATTTTATCAAATTTCTTTCATTTCCAGAATAGGTTAATTTATCTAAGTTAACAAAATTATAAAAGGGATATTTTTTTAACATATATTTTAGAAAATGACTCCCAATAAAACCTGCCCCTCCAGTAATCAGTAAGTTCATTTAAAATCCCCTCCTACAATACTTGAATGTTTGAAGATAGGGAGCCTTTCATCTTTTTTTGAAAGAATTGGTTCTTTAACTGGCCATGGAATATCTAGATATGGATCATTCCATCTTATTCCACAATCGTGTTTTTTTGAATAGTATGCATCTGTTTTGTAAATAACATTTGTATCACTTGTTAACGTACAAAAACCGTGTGCAAAACCTTTTGGTACAAATACCTGCTTCTTATTTTCTGCAGTCAATATGACAGAAATCCATTTACCAAAAGTAAGTGATTTAGGTCGAATATCAACGATGACATCGTAAATTGCACCCGAAATCACTCTTACTAATTTAGATTGAGCAAAAGGAGGCTCTTGAAAATGAAGCCCCCTTATTACCCCTGCATCTTTAGAAAATGAATGATTATCTTGCTTAAAAGTTACATTTATACCAGCATCATTAAAATCTCGTTGATTATATGTTTCAGAAAAGTATCCTCTTGCATCATGATAAATATCTGTCTCAATCACAAAAACACTTTCCAATTCGGTCTTATATATCTGCATAAATAACCCTCTTAACCCTCTTTGATAAATTTTAATATTCCTCTATTAAGCTCTGTAAGTACTCTTTATAAGAATTGTTCGAATATTCATTAGTCATTTTTTCCAGTTCGTTTTTTGAGATGTAATTCTTATTATAAGCAATTTCTTCCAAGCAAGCGATTTTCAAATTTTGTCTTGTTTCAATCGTTTCAATAAACTGAGAAGCCTCTAGAAGCGAACTATGTGTTCCTGCATCTAGCCATACATGCCCTCTTCCAAGTAATTGTAAGTTCAATTGGTTTATAGCTAAATATTGATTATGAATATCTGTTATTTCCAATTCTCCACGTCTAGATGGTTTTAACTGTTTCGCAAAACAAACCGACTGATGATCAAAAATATATAATCCCGTAATGGCATAACTTGACTGAGGTTTTTTTGGTTTTTCCTCAATTGATAGAACACGGTGATTTGCATCAAAGTTAACAACCCCAAATCTTGCTGGGTCACTAACTTTATATGCAAATATCGTGGCCCCCTTTTTGTATTTATGACTTGTCTTTATTTTCTCTATTAATTGGTGACCATAAAAAATATTATCACCGAGTATCATTGTTACTTGGTCTTTTCCTATAAATTCTTCACCAATTATTAAAGCTTCTGCTATTCCTAACGGTTTCTGCTGCACCTTGTATTCGAAATGAAGACCAAATTGAGAACCATCTCCAAATAATTGCTCAAATTTTGAAATGTCATGTGGACTTGATATAAATAAAATGTCTCTAATACCCGCCATCATTAAAACTGAAAGCGGATAGTAAATCATAGGCTTGTCGTAAATAGGAAGAAGTTGCTTTGAAATAATTTTTGTTAATGGATACAGTCTTGTACCACTGCCTCCCGCTAAAATAATTCCTTTCATGTTTGATCTCCTTCATTATTAAATTGAACCAGACGAAAACATGCTATTCTTCATATTTACTTATCACAACAGATTGGTAATTACCTCCATATGAAAAAGAATTCACTAGAACATGTGAAGCCGAACTAGTGTGTAAGGGTTCCTTTAAGTAATTTAATTTCCCCTCAAAGATTCCCTCTTTTAAAAGACGTATACCGGTGTAATGACCTTTTAATGCAAGTAACGCATCAATAATTCCTATAAATCCAGCCGTTCCATGTGTTTCTCCAAATGTATCTTTCGTCGTTCCAATTAGTGGACTTTTTATAGAAAACAATCTACGCATAGCATTAGCTTCAGCTGCATCAAATATTTTATGCCCACTAGCTGACGAAGAAATATAATTAACATGATTCTTATTTAAACCTGCATCTTCAATTGCACTTAGCATCGCTTGCTTCCACGATGTCCCTTTCGGATCAACTTTACCAATTCCGAAATTGTCAGAAGTCATTCCAAAACCTTTCACTTCGCCAATGATTTCAGCGTCTCTTTTTTTTGCATGATCTAGCGACTCTATTACAAATGCAACGCTGCCTTCTCCTAATATATTTCCACTTCTATTTTGATCAAATGGCCTTGCTTCATCATCAGTTAAATATCCATTTATTTTGGACATTCCTGCCATCATAGGTTCATTAAATTCGTCAGAAGATACGACAATGACTTGTGTACAAAGATTTTGCTGAATTAAATTCGTTGCATAATTTAAAGCATTTATTGCTGAAACACCCCCAGCGCAGATAGTTGAGGTAGGGCCTTTTAGTTTAAAGTTTAAGCCGATATTCCCCGCAGCAGCATTCATCACAGTGTTTGGAAAAAGTCTAGCATTTGCCTTTTGAGCACCTTGTTCAATGACAACTCTATTAAACGATTCAACAGTATCAATAGGACCTGTACCTGTAGCAAATAAAAGACCAACTTTTTCAGTATTATTATTTGTTATTTTCAGTTTTGCAGAATCTAAAGCCATTTTCACAGCTACATTCGCTTGTTTACTAATGGGGTCCATTTTCCGCAGCAATTTCGGGTTAATAAATTTTTTATATTCGATATCAGGTAAAAGTGCAGCTTTTTTATATCCATATTTTTCAAAATTAAACTTTCCGTTCGTTGAGAATCCATCCATTCCACTAAGTAACAAGCGTTTAATTTCTTCATAATTTGAGGCATTACCTGCAATAGCCCCAACACCTGTTAAAACAACTCTTTTATCACTTTCTTTTTTCTTTTTCTTTTTTTCCGAATGATGTTTCCCAAAAGTGATGCTGACATTATTTCCTCCAAAAGCAAATGAATTAGATAAAATAACATCTAATTGTGCTTTTTGAGGTATATTAGGTACAAAATCTAGATTATACTGTCTTTCTTCTTCTTTAAAATTAATCGTTGGTGGAATGACACCATTTTTCAATGCAAGTATACTCGTTACCGCCTCTGTGGCACCAGCTGCGCCCAACATATGACCTACCATTGATTTAGTTGATGACACTGGTATATCGCTTTCCTTAATAATAGCTTTGATCGCCTTTGGTTCTGATAGATCATTAGCAGGGGTACCAGTACCATGCCCATTGATATATGACAAATCCTCACCTTGTAACTCAGACTGCTCTAAACAACTTTTCATTGACCTTGTAGCACCTAATCCTGCTGGATCAGGCGCTGTTTGATGATAACAATCAGCAGACATTGCATAATCTAAAATTTCAGCATATATTCGAGCGTCTCTTTTTTGAGCATGTTCTAAACTTTCTAAAACTAAAAATGCTGCGCCTTCTCCAATGTTAATACCGTTACTTTTACTATAAGGAGAACAATGCCCGACACTTAGCGCTTGAAGCGAGTTAAATCCACTTAATGACAACTTAGTTAACGGGTCTACTCCTCCTGCAAACATCATATCTGCTTTTCCAGATCTAATCATATCAGTCGCATGGCCAATTGCATTTGTTCCGGCTGCACATGCATTAGATATGACAGTTTTGGGTCCTTTTACTTTTAAATATGTTGACACATGATCTGCTGGAACATGGATTGGATATTGATAGATAAGCGAAGAGTTTGCTTGATCTAATCCTTTCTTGATCCATTGATCATGAAATTTTTCACCACTTAGTATACCACCGAGTGAGGTACCTAGAGTCACACCAACTCGATAAGGATCAACCTCATGAATTTCGAAGCTAGCAGTCAATGCTGCTTCTTTTGCTGCGATAACTGCAAATTGACCTGCACGGTCCATTGAACTCATTTCACTTTCGCTCAAATAACGCTCTGGGCTGAAATTTTTTACTTCCCCACCAAATTGAGACATCAAATCTGAAGTATCTATTGATTCAATTTTTTTTATGCCGCTTATCCCGTTAGCGGTGTTGTTCCAGAACTCCTCTAAACCTATACCATTTGCGCTTATAATCCCCATTCCAGTAATAACAACTTGATGCTTTTTATATCTCATTGTGTACCTCATATCATCTTGATAGCCCAAGATTTTGGTGCTATATATGGTGACGAGATTGTGTGTATAGTTAAGTTCTCATCTAACCCATCGCAATTTAATTGTAGTTCTAGTCCAGAGACAGCAAAATCATCTTCTAACAGCGCTAAGCCTGTATACTTGTTCGTTACTGGATTTCGAATTAATTGGAACACTTCACCAATCAGTTTGCCTTCAACAATGATTTTTCCATTTGTAGATAGTTGATGGTCTGAGGTTAAATGAAAACCAACTAGGCGTCTACTTACTTTTTCCTTTTTTAATGCTAAAAGCATTTCTTTCCCTAAAAATTCCTCTTTGTCAAAATGAACCATCCATTCTAAACTAGCTTCAAATACATTTAACCCATTTATATCTCGCTTTGTATTAGGCTGTCTAACTTCTAGCATTGCTAGTTCAACGACTTCCATATCAACTTTTAATGGTCGGATATCACCAAATTCAAGTGAGAGAATAAAATCCTCCAACTGAAATTTTGTCGATGACGCGTCAAAAGCAATGACTTTATAGCCATATTCTCCTGTTACACCCGTTCTAGCAAAAATAATGTGCTTGTCACTCCACTTTGTTTCAAAGAACGTCTGGAAAGGCAAGGAAGATATATCTATGTCGATCAATTCTTGTCCCACTTTCCAAGCATAAGGACCTTCAAACGCCAAAACAGCTGTTGATGTTGAAATGTCCTCTAGTTGTATGGGACCTTCTAAATGGTTCTCAATATGGCGAAGTACAGTGTCACGTTTAAATGGGGATGTTTCAATTAACATATAATCCTCTTGTTTATAAATAGTAAGAACATCAACAATGTTCGCGTTTTTATCTAAAATTAGTGTAAAAATTGTTCTTTCACTATCCATAAATTCTAAGTCGACAGTTACTAAACTATTTACAAATTCCTCATGATCTTCTCCACTTATCTTAAATACACCCACTTCATTTAATTCAAATACAGCAACAGATTCTCTTAAAGCTTGATATTCCTTATATATTCTTTTCATAATGTAACCTTCTTTACTAATTATTTTTGAATGAAATACAGCATATCTTTTGCATTTGGTGTATTTTTAATTAAATTTACGTATACTTCTTGTTTTTCAGTAAACTCATGTTTTGTCTTTTCACAATAAAGTAAATTGTGTATTTTTAAACCCGCCTCTTTAATATCAAAAATCTCTACTGTTTCTAAGACTTCTAATATAGGATTTTTATCAAATAAATCTTTCAATTCATTTATCCAGCCATTAGGAAATGTGATAAATGGATAAATTCCATCAGGCAAAACCTTCAACCATTTATCCATAATTTTCAAAAGATTTGGTTGTTCCCAAGTAGATGGTAAAACAGGCCGTTTCTGTTCATCAAGAAAGACTTTTGTATTAATTAAACTAAGAACTGGCACAGATCCAACCAATGATTTTGCCATAGTAGCTGAGGTAATATTATCTGTGACGAACAAATCGCATGATAGTAACAAATCGTCATAATCCTCTAAATCTAAAAAAGGTAATGGAATAAAAGTAACCTTCTCATTGAGATTAATAGGAATAAAATTGTTATCTGGTGACACCCCTACAATCACAATCTTGGACTTGATTGCTTTTAATGATAAATACTCTGTCAATAACTCTTGAATGAAGAATTCATAATTATAAGTACTTTTCATATGACTGCCTGTCTCCATCAGTTTCATTTTCACTAATAAATTTGCCCAAGCAGATTTAGAAAGCATAATTAACTTATCTTCATTAAATAGGCATTGGTACTTTTTTCTTGTTTTTTCCCTAACTTGTTTATTGATTTTTAAGTCTTTTGGATATAATGAAACAGGGAAAATTCGTTCGTCTCTCAGGTTAGGATTATTAACTGGACACGTCCTAATGATTTTCATTTGATTTGGAATACTTCTCACAATATTTTGTTGCTTCTGTGCAGCCTTCTTTTTAGAAGAATGTGCAAACAATTGATTATTTAATATTTTTTCATTTGGTCCAAAGCTAAGAGAGTCAATAGTTGCAACTGGGATATTGAGCTCTAATATTTTATCCAAATCTATTAAGGGCGACTCTATATCTAAATTATGATAGTCTGCAATAATGATTGCTTTAGCTTTTATAGTTTCTGCTGTCTCTTGCACGATATGAAATTGTAGTGTTTTTCTTGGTAAAGCTTTTGCTTCCATCTTTGCATTTATCACATAATCGATATGGTTTTGACTTGTTAAGAAAAAAGTTTTGATTCCCCCTTCTTCCAATTGTTTAGCTAAAGTTACTGCATTATGAAGTTCACCAATACTAAATTGACTTGGGGCAATGAATAAAACACTCATACTATAGCTCCTGACTGATCAAATATTTTTTTGAGTCTTCCAAACAATTGCTAAAAGCTACCATAAATCCATCTTTTAATACATGTCTAGATAGTAAGAGGATAATTTCGATTTGCTTTTCTCCCCATTCATATAAAGTAATTTTGCAGTCTTTATTTTCTGACCATATAGTTACATAACATCCCTGTTTGATTTCTAATATAATATTGGAAGTGTTCAGATATGTCTTCCCTTTTTTCCCTGTTATTTTGTAGCTTCTTTGTTGAAAATCTTCAGTATAATGAATGTAGCTTTTTCCGCTCGACACATTCCATACTGAATGGAAGGCGAGTTGCTCATTATTTATATAATTGGAGGAGAGTTCACCTTTCACTTTTAATAAGGGACTTCCTGAACATATCAAATATTGCACTTGAAAGTCTGTAGATTCACATTCAACTCCCTTCCAAGTAACACCTCGATGATCTTGTATGCTTAATGGACGGTGCTCAAATTTACGATGTGAACCATCATCAAAAATCAGTCCACGGTTTAGCGTCATCGGTCCTTCAATCAAATGTGGAAAGATACCTAATGGTACTAAAAAATGCTGCCCCCAACTCCTTAAATTTGGGAAGTTTGATTTCAATAATTTACTCTCTTTCATTCTTAAGCTTGTAATTGAAGCCTGAAATGCAGGCACAATTTCTACTTGAATTTCTTCATTACAAAATTTATATATCTCTATATCTCTTTTTTGCTGAATTGATTGCTTCATCAAATTTTCTTCATTATAAACAACAAGACTAAATCGCTTTTTCTTAACAAATTGAGAAGTAATTTGCTCAAATACTATTTCTCCACAAATGATACTTTTTTCTCCATTTATCGATGCCGGAAACGTAAGTAACAATGTTTGTCCCCCTGCTAGGTCGATCTGTCTGACTTCTTGATAATCAATAGATGGTATAGAAAGGGTCAGTGTTCCAAGTTTTGGCGAGAGAAGAATGTTTTTTAAACTCAGCTTTAGATTTACGTCTTTTCCTCTTTGAACAATCGTAGTATGCATCTGCATATCGACCGATTCAACTATTGAGAATGACGTATCATTAGAATTATAAAGTGCTCGATACTTCTGTAAAATATGATTGATTCCCTTTGTGCTTAGTCGAAAATAATGAGTACTTGTAGGTCGTAAAATATGATCTATTTTCTTTATCCACATTTTTTTAAATAATAAAGGGAAAATGGAGAGTTTCTTCTTAAATTGACTAAATTCTCTTTTTTGTTCAAAAGACAATGAAGGCATCCAACTCAATCCATAATTAATACTTTTTACATGGCCTTCCCACATAAATCCAATGGATATTTCCTTCGTTTCAAAAACAGACCAGGGCATAGAGTAGCTTATCGGATTAGTTGGTAAATCCATATCTTTCTTAAATTCATAGTCATGTATCAGAAAAGGAAAAGATTCTTCAATTTGTTTTTCTTTTAAAATGCCCTCTTTTAATGGAATATACATAGTACTCCCCTGCATTAAACACCAAGGGTTTAATTTGATAGTTCCTGATTCTAAAAGATAATCATCAACCTTAATAACATCTTCACTTTTTAAGGTGATTTTTCTAATAAGTGTGATTTTATCTTGTTTTTTTTCAGCAAGATAAATCTCATTTCTCTTAGTAACAAATACGTCTATGTCTTTTTTCTTGTGCTCTCTCAAACCATTCTTATAAGGAGTATTAATATCAGGCCACGCTTCAATCAATACATCTCTGTTTAAAAGTTTATGAAAGCATTTGAGCGTTCCAGAATGCTTATCAATTATTAATTGCAGATCTATATTCTCTAAAATGATAAAATCCGCATTATCTTTACATATAAATCCAAATTGATCTATCACATGTATGTGATGAGTTTCCTTTAATAAGAGTTGCTGATTATTTTTAGCTGTCACTTTAACTTTATAGTTCCCTTTTTTATATGTAGGAAGGGGTAATGTTAAACTTTCAGTCGCGTTTGGTGCAATATTAACTATCTTACTTTCTTCCTTACCTGTTTTATTCACAGAGTCAATTTTGACACTAGTCGTATCCTGTTGATTATTTTTAACCAACAGAATAGAATTTTTATATAATTCTGTTTCCACTAAAACATCATCATGCATTTTTAATTCCAAACGATCTTTCAAATATATTCCGTATTCAAAATCAAAAGAACAAGGACCAAATTTTATGTTTGTTTGTAATCCATTTTTCGAATAATTCCCAACAACAACTGGTATTTCAATATGAATTTTCTCTCCCTGTTTCACAAGAAAGCGTTTTTTTTGAAATAGAAGCTTATTTCTTTCTTGAAATTGAGCTTTCAAATGAACTAAAATGGTTTGGGTTAATTTATTTTCAAATTCGTATACTAGGGTTACTCGCTGTCCTACGATTACATGCTGTCCTTCTCTTATATACTGTTGAAACATAAATCTTTTATCTTCAAATTTTGCAACCTTATTACTTAACACATCCACCCAACAACTAATAACTTCTTCTCCAAAGTTCATTCGATACTCAGCTGCTTCCATTCCATTCAACTGAATAGTATCAATATTCGAGGAACGTAAATTTTTTGATACCTCAAGCCCTTTCCAGCCTTTTTCCATGATACTTTGATCCAATTTCTTCACTTTATAACTATCTTTTAAATATGAAATAATATAGGGAAGATAGCTTCTAAGACATAAATATCCGTCGTAGTCTACTTGATTAGAACGGGATCGAATAAAGCCAACTCTTTTGTATAGAGGTAGAGCATTTACATTATTAGGATCCACCTCCACTTCAATTGTTTCAAATCCTTTTTCCACTAGCATTTGTATGGATGTTGAGAAAAACAATGCTGGTAAAGGACCATTGCGAAAACCATCAGCTATCACAAATTTACTTCCCCAAACGCTGTTTTCAGATGCAGATCTTTGTCCACTCATTTTCGAAAATAGCATTGTTCCGATGATTTGCTGTTCATATACAACACACAAATATAAAATAATATCCACTTCTTCTATCATTTGTTTCATATTTTTTTCATTTAACAAGTACCCATGATTGACAGGGCCATATTTTAACCTATTATAAAAATCAGCTAATTCTCTAGCATCATGTACAGTACATTCACGAATATGGAATTTTTTATTTTTATTCATAATTTATCCCTTTGTAGGATTAAGTGTCTCTGGCTTTTGTGATACAGTTAATACGCCCTTTGCCACACATGTCTTATCTACGTAAGCCTCTACTCTCACCTTTGACATCACTTGATATGTACGTTCTATATGAACCTTCAATCTTAATTGGTCACCTGGTACAACGGGTTTTAGAAATTTTAAATCCTTAATGCCAACAAGGTAGCCAACACGATGTGAAATATCAGTAGTAGCATTTAATTCGATTGAAGCTGCCACCTCATTCAAGGCCTCTTCGGAATATTTTAAAATGCCAGTACAATATACAACTGCTGTAGCTTGAGCCATTGCTTCGACAATCAATACGCCTGGCATGATTGACTCGTTTGGGAAATGCCCCTCAAAATATGGTTCAGAGATTGTAACATTTTTTATCCCTACGCCTTTTATGCCTGGGGTTAATTCAACGACCTTATCGAGCATGAGAAAAGGCCAGCGATGCGGTAATAATTTTTTAATTTCATTCACATCTAATATTCGATTCAAGCTTTTTCACTCTCCATATTTTCTTCAATATAATCGGCTAACTTGTTCACCGAGCTAAAAACTTCTATATTATCATCGAAAACTGTCACCCCAAACTCATCTTCAATAACCACAAATAATTCTAGTGCATCAATGGAGTCTAGTCCTAAACCTCTGCCAAATATGGGCTGGTCATCTGTAATAATGGAAGGATCTATTTCTAAATCTAATTTTTCAACAAGTAATTCTTTTATTTTATCTGTAAGCTCTCTTCTGTTTTTTGCTTTTTCTTTTGTCTCTACATAATTAAGCAAACTAATCATCCCTTTATTTAAATTTTATCCGTTTATAAGACCACCATCTATTGTGAAAACTTTTCCAGTGATATATTCAGATAATTGCGAAGCCAAAAATGTCACAAGATTTGCGACTTCTTCCGGTCTTCCTAGACGTTTAAGCGGTATAAGTTCTAGCATCTTATTAAGAGTTTTTTGATCCATTTTTTTGGTCATTTGGGTTTCAATAAATCCTGGCGCAACAACATTTGCTCGAATATTATATTGTGCGACTTCTAGTGCTAAACTTTTTGTAAATGCGATAATCCCCCCTTTAGAAGCAGAATAATTTGTCTGTCCAATAGCACCTGAGATACCACTCGTAGAAGCTATATTAATGATCGTTCCTTGTTTCTTTAAAATCATTTGCTTCACAGCTTCTCGACAACATAAATAAGTACCCTTCAAATTTACTTGGATTACCTCATCAAACTTTTTGCTACTCATAATTGGGAGAAAACCATCTTTTGTAATACCACTGTTGTTTATTAGAATATCTATTTTCCCAAACTCTTTTTTGATGGCTGAAAACAATCTTTTAACATCTTGCTCCTCACTTACATCCGCCTGATAAATAGATGCTTTGCCTCCACTTTCAATAATCGCGTGTCTAATGTTTTCTGCACTTTCTTTGTTATTTTTATATGTTAAAATAACAGTAGCCTTCTCTCGAGCTAATGATTCTGTAATTGCCTTTCCTATCCCACCAGAAGCACCTGTAATGACAGCCACCTTTTCTGCAAACATTAAAACGTCCCCTCTTTCCTTTTTTTCACGATTTTTTTATATGCCATAAATGAATCAGTCGGTAAAAACTTAGGCTTCATTTGAAAGGACCTTGCTAAACCTGTCAACGTTTTTTTTGGACCTACTTCTATGATATTTTTTAGATGTAATGATATTAATTGTTCAACTGTTGCACTCCAAAATACGGTGTCTGTACACTGTTTGATTAGATCTTTCCTAATCTCTTCTACTTCAGTACTAGGCAAAGAAGTATTATTAAGAATAATCGGAATTATCGGTGTATTAAACCGGAATTTTTTAACATAATCGCTAAAATTTATCTGTGCTTCGGCCATTAAATTTGAATGAAAAGCATGACTGACTTTTAGAAAATTAGCTTTTACACCTTTTTTGAATTCAAGTACCTTGTAAATTTCATTAATTTTTCCTTCCAGTCCAGATATTACCGCTTGAAGTGGTGAATTGATAGCCGCAATATCTACTCCTAGCTTCTTAGTATCAATAAGTATTTCTTGCAAAATTTCACTTTGCGAACTAACGATCGCTAACATTTTCCCTCTTTCTTTCGTATTTTTCATAAAAACGCCTCTTTTATGCACTAATTGAACAGCTTCTGAAAATGTGAGAGCTTTTGCAGTAACTAGTGCTGAAAATTGTCCGACACTATGTCCTGTGGTTATGTCTGGACTAATTCCCTCCAATTCTAAAAGTCGCTGAATGCCTACACTATGTAATAATATAGCTGGTTGAGCAATATCTGTAGAAGTCAATTCCTGTTCGCTTCCATTAAAGCAAATCTTCTTGAAATCAATATGTAATTGATCAGCAGCTTCTTCAAAAAGCTGATTAAAAATATGTGGATATCTTACATAGAAGTCTTTCATCATGCCAATATATTGTGACCCTTGCCCCGGAAAAATAAATGCAGTATCCATTTTTCAACTCCTTAAAAAAGTTTTTATTTTATTATCAATATCTTTAGGTATTTTCAACAACAAACCTATATCTTTGTCGAGAAATACATGTTGAGTTTTTCCTTGCACAAGTAAAACTTTCCCTCTTTTACGCAGTACTTTATAATGAAAAATGAGCATCGGCTTATTCGATAATTCAAGTGCTGTTTCAACTAATATCGTATCTCCAAATTTGGCAGACTGCTTATATCGACACTCTAAATCAATAACTGGTAACGTAAGCACTTGATGCAGTCTATGAAAATCCACTCCTGCGACGTGAGCTAATTCAATTCTACCGATCTCAAACCAATTCAAATAATGGGAATGATGAACAATCCCCATTGAGTCACATTCAACATAGCGAACAACAATTTCAGAAGTTACCCATTTCATGTCTCTACATCACACCTATAATGATTATTTCCTATTAAAATCACATTAGAAATAGTAATTTTATCAGAATGACAGACTTTATTATTCCATTAATCCCATTTAATTCTTTATTAACCATTTACTAATTATCATATCGGTTCAAAATAGATAAATTAAACCATTTTTGTGTAAAAATATTATTTTTTTTGAAGAAAAAACCTATAATTATCTTAAATGTTTTTTTATATTTAATAATTTAATATTTAGGTATAATAGATCTTTTCGTTCTTTTTTCTTCTTTCTTCAAGTTTTTCTCGTGATTTATGGATCAAATTATACATATACTCAAAATAAAATATTTTAAAATAATGATTAAAATACTTATTTCCATAAGAAACTCTTTTTATATTCTTGAGCAAAATTGTTGTTTTGAGGAGATTTAGATTAATCAGATTAAATATAATTAGCATTACACTACTGGAGAATAGAAAACGAGGATAAATAGGGAACATCATGAATTGTGCTATTTTTACTTCTATATTTAATATACGTATTTTTAGAAAAGAAAAGGCATTATGACTTGTCATAGTCATAATGCCTTTTCTTTTCAACTATTTACATTCATTATATCGAGAAATCATCCCGTGCGGGTCAATCACAAATTTCTTCGCCACACCCGAATCAAAATCGCTATATCCTTTAGGGGCTTGATCAAGAGAAATGACGGTCGCATTAACGGCTTTGGCGATTTGTGCCCTTCCGCTTAAAATAGATTTCATCAAGCTGCGGTGATATTGCATGACAGGGGTTTGGCCTGTCACAAAGGTATGGGCTTTGGCCCAGCCAAGTCCAATTCGCACTTTCAGAGATCCAACTTTTGCATCTTCATCCACAGCACCTGGATCTTCTGTGACGTAAAGTCCTGGAATTCCAAGCTTACCGCCAACTTTGGTAATATCCATAATTGTATTTAAAACGGTGGCTGGTGCTTCTCCTTGATCTCCATGACCTGAAGCTTCAAAACCGACACAATCGACCGCACAGTCGACTTCTGGCTCTCCAAGGATGTTTGTCATTTGTTCACCGATTCGATCATGTTTTCGTAAATTAATCGTTTCGCAGCCAAAGCTTCTCGCCTGTTCGAGCCTTTGTTCATTGAGATCGCCGACGATGACAGCAGAAGCGCCAAGGAGCTGAGCGGAATGCGCTGCTGCAAGACCTACTGGCCCTGCACCAGCAATATAGACGGTAGAGCCTGGTTTTACGCCAGCCGAATACGCACCATGAAAACCTGTCGGGAAAATATCGGAAAGCATCGTCAAATCAAGTATTTTCTCCATCGCCTGATCTTTGTCCGGAAATTTAAGCAGCTGGAAATCAGCATATGGCACCATGACGTACTCTGATTGGCCGCCAACCCATCCGCCCATATCTACATAACCATAAGCTGAGCCAGGTCGATCGGGGTTCACATTTAAACACACATGGGTTTTTTGTTCTTTACACATGACGCAGCGACCACAGGCAATATTAAACGGAACTGATACGAGATCACCCTTTTGGATAAACTCTACATCTCGTCCAACTTCAACGACTTCACCAGTAATTTCATGACCAAGGACAAGTCCTTCAGGCGCAGTTGTGCGCCCTCTTACCATATGCTGGTCGCTCCCGCAAATGTTTGTTGTCACTACTTTTAAAATGACGCCATGCTCACACTTACGTCCAACATTGGCTTTAGGTACACCAGGGCCATCCCTTAAAACCAAATCAGGGTATCCAATATCCTCAACTGCTACATTTCCTGCTCCTTTGTAAACGACACCTTTGTTTCCCGACATGTTTTCATTCCTCCCTTTTTGTTTAAAAATGAAGTCTCTCCAAAATTCTCTCTTTCTCGGGCTTTTTCCTTCTTTTAACCGCACATTGACTCAAAAAATAAGTGACAAATGTCTATCTAGGAGAGAAAAATGTATTTTTCAGTCAAATAAAAAAGAAAATATTGAAAAAAAAGCTAAACATTTGCAGAACATTGTCGATATAAGGAATAAGCCAGACAGGTATCCTTAATCGACAAACAAATTCCTTATATATACTATCATTCCTTACACACCTGGCTGGCCCCTACATATGAAATGAATGCAAAAGACTCTTCTTGTGAAGAGTCTTTTTTATTGATGAATGATCAATTCCCACATGCAAAAAAGGCCCTTCTGGCGAAGGCCTTTTTTTGAGTGCTTGTTCATTACCTGGGAAATATTTTCATCATTTTAAGGCTTTGATACAGATGTATGTATCATAATGGTAAACAGAGACGTCTCTAAAGTGATACGCTGAAAAAAGACAGCTGATGTCTTCTTCACTGTACGTTGAAAGAGACTGAGAGCGTTTTTGTTCCTTCATCAGTTCCTGCTTTTGAAAAGATAAGAATACTTCTCCATCCACTTGAAGAACACGATATACCTCTTTCATGACTTGTTCGATATCTGGCAAGTAATAGATGGTCTGCACTGTGAACAATTTATTGAATGATCTGTCTTCAAAAGGTAATTGCTCAGCTTTTCCAAGTGTGATAACGGCTTTTTCCTGCTCGACAAGCCTCTTATGTTTTCTTTTCGCGTATTTTACCATATGACGCGAAGCATCGATTCCATATACTTTCCCTCGATCAAGTTTTTCCGCTACTTTAGATAATGTCATACCTCTTCCAGTACCAATTTCTAAAATCCGGTCGTTTTCTTGTATATTTAAGAGTTGAATCGTCCATTGATTGATATTATGATGATTTTTTTCCATATAGCGGGCAACCCATTTTGAGAACAAGCCCTTTGGTTCCCTCATTTGTTTTCCAATCCAGCTTTGAATCAATGTCAACACCTGCTTTGCACCAGTAAATAAAACTATTTACGAATTTTCTTACTTTTCATATCGGCTCTCGCCTAACAAAAGTTAAGACCTAGTCCTAATTTCTTTGTCTTTTATTAGACGGCACCTTTTCTGAAAATGTTTCGCACGTAATGAAAAATATTTAAACAAATAGGCATTTTCATTAATTGTGCTCAGATTGATTTCGTTTTCTGCATGAGCTGCATATTTTATGAATGTATCTTGATTAGATAAAGGTGGTGCTAGATTATGGGCTTTGGCGGTTATTCTGGAGGCTACTGCGGTGGCTACGGTGGCGGTTTTGCAGGCGGATTCGCATTGCTTGTTGTACTGTTCATTTTGTTAATCATCATCGGTGCAAGCTGGATTTGCTAATGTAAAAGGAGCAGGAAACGATAACGTTTCCTGCTCCTTTTCTTTAATACCAATAGGTTGGATAATTGTACATATAGCGTCTGAGCATTTCTTCTTGCTCTCTTTGGATTCTGTATGGATTGCCGTATCCGTGCTTTAAAGAATGCGGAATAGACGCATACCCGTGCCCCACTGACGGAAACCTCATATATGGTGACATCGACATTCATTGATCACCTCACAATCTCCTTTTACGGTTATCATATGTGCAGGTGATCAATGTGGAGCGTGTCTAAACCTGGTCCTTCTCCCTTGTATAACAATCAAGCATTGCAAGCATCATAAACATGTTAATCTCCTCCTTTTCATGTTTTTATTGTCCTTTTTAGTTCATGTACTTTAGTTGTTTCTGCTTCATTTCTTCATAAAACGTTTCGACTTGTTGTTCATAAAGAACGGTTTCAATGTCCTTGTATTTACGTTGGATCGTCAAAGTAATAAAAAATAAATGGATTGTCATATACGCTCACCTCCCTTCAGTTCGCAGCACGCGAAATAGCCCGCAGATCTTCTTTATCAGTTGACCTGCGGGCACACAAAAATGCAGATCAAAAGACAGTGTCTTCTAACCTGCGATGGATGATACGTGAAATCCTCGTTTACTTAAACAGTTTTGTAGCGTGAACCGTAAAAGGTAAAGGAAGGACACGAGCTCTTCCACAGGCTGATGACATGATGAAATTGGTTGTTGAATTGATCACAAGTAGATACGAATAACATATTCTTCAGCCTCCTTTACGTTTTTAATTACTTTGTAAGTATATCCAGCAAGCACCATTTTGTAAACCTGTTTTTAGTAAATTAGATGATTTTTGTGTGTTTGACTAAATTTCTACAGACATTCTTGTCCGATTATCCAGTGCAATTAAAAAAAGTCTCCTCAACACATGAGGAGACTTTTCGACTTAATCTTCATCAAGTTCTTGCAATTTCTTTTGAAAAAAGATCGCACGTTTCACACAAAGAAAAGCAGCCAATAGGAAAACACAATCAACTGCCAGCATCAGCATTTTTGGTAATGCTTCTAGGTGCTGATTCGGTAAAATCGTACCAATATATAAAAAGGTGCTAACAGCAAGCAAAATAAAAGCGTATTGCTTGTAATCTGTCACTAAACCATCCCACTTTTTCTTCACTTGTTTCACCTTCCCGTTATCAATGTCTATTGATAGCTTACCATAGTGAGAGAAAGCGAGGGGCATGTAAATCTATCCATTCGTTACTGCGTCGAGCCCTTGTTCAATATCATGTAATAAGTCATCAATATCCTCAATACCGACAGAAATACGGATTAAACCATCTGTGATACCAAGCTCTTCTCTGCGCTCTTTTGGAATAGATGCATGGGTCATGCGAGCAGGAACAGAGATTAAACTTTCAACCGCCCCTAGGCTTTCTGCGATTGTAAACAATTTCAATTGGCTTAAAAACACGTCGACATTTTCTTCTTTTCCAATATCAAAAGAAATCATACCGCCAAAGCCTGTTGCTTGAGTTTTTGCAAGCTCATGACCTGGGTGAGCGCTTAAACCTGGGTAATAGACACGTGTAATCGCAGGATGCTGTTCTAAAAACTCAGCGATTTTCTGCGCGTTTTGTTGATGTGCTTCCATTCTTAGCCCGAGCGTTTTCATTCCTCGCATTAGAAGCCACGCATCTTGCGGTCCAAGAATACCGCCTGTAGAGTTTTGAACAAAGTGCAGTTCTTCACCAAGCTCTTCAGTAGCTGTCACGACAAGTCCGCCCACCACATCACTATGGCCGCCTAAATATTTTGTGGCACTGTGCAAGACAATGTCAGCCCCATATGAAATCGGCTTTTGAAAATATGGGGTAAAAAACGTATTATCGACAATCATCAAGATGCCAGCTTCTTTTGTGATCCGGCTTATGGCTTGTAGATCGGTCATTTTCAGCAATGGATTGGTTGGTGATTCAATATAGACGGCTTTTGTTTCTGGTAAAATTGCTTTTTTCACCGCTTCAGGATCACTTGTGTCTACAAATGTGGCTTTAATGCCAATCCGGTTGAGCACCTTTGTCATCACACGATAGGTTCCGCCGTACACGTCGTCAGTCAGTACGATATGATCTCCGCTGTTAAACAGCATCATCACAGCTGTAATTGCAGCCATCCCTGAACCGAATGCATAGCCGTTTGCCCCGCCTTCAAGATCACGAATGACTGTTTCCAGTGCTGTTCTTGTTGGATTCGCAGTTCTGGAATATTCATATCCAGTGTGCTCGCCTGCTTTAGGCTGCTTATAGGTGCTGACTTGGTAAATGGGAACAGACACGGCTCCTGTTTTTTCATCACCAGTGATTCCACTATGAATCATCATTGTTTTTGGCTTCATTTTATTTTCCTCCCTCATAAATACCTTTACTTAGATAACGTTCACTGCTATCAGGAAAAATAGTGACGATCACCGTCCCAGGTGATGCCTTTTTCGCTTCCTCTAAAGCGGCAAATAGAGCGGCTCCAGACGAGCTTCCTATCAGAACACCTTCCTTTTCAGCTGCTTCTTTCACCATTCGGAAAGCATCATCGTCACTGACGGTATAAATCTCGTCAAATAAAGTCGATTCCATATAATCTGGAATAAATTCAAGGCCAATTCCTTCCGTTCTATGCGGTCCCGGCTTTCCGCCATTTAAAATAGATCCTTCTGGTTCCACGATCACTGTTTTTAGCGCTTCTTTTTGCTCTTTTAAATAGGCAGCACAGCCTTGAAACGTTCCGCCAGAGCCCGCTCCTGCTACAAACACGTCTATGTTCCCCTGGAGGTCGGACCATATTTCTGGCCCGAGCGTTTTATAGTAAGTCAATGGATTTACTTGGTTTTTAAATTGTAAGACACAATACGCATTGTCAAGGCTTGCCTCTAGTTCAAGGGCTCGATCAATCGCACCCTTCATCCCATCTTTTCTTGGTGTATGAATAATCTCTGCACCAAGCGCCTTCATGAGCTGTTGTTTCTCTTGACTAAAATGTTCTGGTACACAGAAGATCGGATGCAATTGATGTTTTCTTGCACTTAGCGCAAGCCCGATGCCTGTGTTTCCTGCAGTTGCTTCAATAATGGTTCCGCCTGGGCGCAGTTTGCCCGATGCCAGCGCTTCTTTAATCAGCATATCACCTAAGCGATCCTTAATACTTCCGCCTGGGTTCATCATTTCAAGTTTTGCATAAACGTCAACACCTGCCGGCACACCCATCCCTGACAGTTTTAAAAGCGGTGTGTGGCCAATTAATTCCGTAATATCATGTATGACAGCCATATAAATCCCTTCCTTTGTATGGAAAAGAAGGGGGAAACCCCTTCTTTTATTGTGTTTGCTTTATCATACGCAGGACAAGGTCTGTTGAGTGAATCGCTGCTTGCTCTAGAAATTGATCAAAAGAGATATTGGATTCTTTCCCAGCAATATCTGACAACGCTCGAACGACCACAAATGGCGTTTCAAATAGATGGCAAACTTGCGCAACTGCTGCTGCCTCCATTTCCACTGCATACAGCTCTGGAAATTTCTCTCTCACAAACGCGACACGACCAGGATCATCCATAAATGAATCTCCTGTTGCAATCGTTCCTTTTGCCACTTGAATATGATCGATTTCTGAAGCAGATTCCTCTGCCAGCTTCACAAGCTGATCATCTGCGATGAATGCAGCTGGTAATCCTGGCACTTGTCCATATTCGTAATTAAAGATCGTCACGTCCACATCATGATGTCTAACATCAGTAGAGATGACAATATCACCTACATTTAATGAGTGATGGAAACCGCCAGCTGATCCTGTATTGATCACATAATCTGGCTGAAAGCGGTCAAGCAGAAGTGTTGTGCTGACCGCTGCATTCACTTTTCCAATCCCTGATTTTAATAAAATCACTTCTTTATCTTCATAAACACCTGTTGTAAATTCACACCCAGCGATGTTTTCTTGTGTGGCATTCTTTAGTTGGTCTCTTAAAATCGTCACTTCTTCTTCCATTGCACCTATCACTGCGATTTTCAAATCAAAAACATCCTTTCATTCCCTTTTCTTCGCTTCTACGATCCACACAAAATCATTCATTTGATGAAAAGATGTGCTAAAACCTTCTTCTTCAAAGATTTGCTTTAACACACCTATGGATGGATAATATTCCGTTTCTAAATCCTCTGCAAGCTGATCGAACCCAGCGGCTTTCGCTTTGTTCGTTGCAGCTTGATGTGCTGCTTGATTTTGAAACATTGTATCAGCAAAGACTATTTTACCACCTGAGGGAAGGATGTTGCCATAGGTGTGGATGGCTTGTTTTTTTTCTTCGTCCGTTAAATGATGGAAAGCATATGAACTGACGATCGTATCAGGCTCAAAAGGTGGGGCTGGAAACGATAAAAAATCTCCGTCATGAAATACATTTGGTATTCCTTTTTGAAGAGCCGCTTTCTTCATGGCCTCTGAAGGTTCAACGCCAAACACTTTCTTATCTGCTTGAAGCAGTGCCGCCGTTAGGTTTCCTGTGCCGCTTCCAAACTCAATGACATGTTGACCTGCACGGCGAGTAATCTCTTTTAGAATGGCCGGATACCGGCGAAACACTTCTTTATACTGCTCGTCATGACCACTTACAGTGTCATCATAAGATTCAGCCCAATGATCAAATAAAGAAAGAAACTCACGTCCCATTTTTCTTTCCCTCCACTTTATCTATTTATTCCTATCCGTATAGTATGTTTTATTCCGTCGAACAGTTCCTATCCTACCACATCTTCTGATTCTTTCCTACTAAAAAATACTGAGTGGGGTAGAAAAATATTTGCCCTTTTAAATGGGAGAGATTATGATGAATCTAGAGCATGGAGGGATGAATGAAATGGATTTTCAACTGGATTTTTTAAAGGACAAAATTGAATTTTTTGAAGCAACGTCTTTAAAAGAACTTGAACAAAAGATCCAAAAACAAATTGAACATAATCAGGCGATCTTGCTGACTGTTCATTCTGTGAGTCATCAAACGGCTGTCATTGATGATAAAATTTTGTATACAGCAGTTGTTCATTTTAAAGCGAATGTCTCATAAAAAAAGATCAGCGTGTAGGCAGTCAGGTCTGTGCGCCGGTGCTAGTCCTTCCTAGACTGCAAAGGTTTTCTATCACGCTGAAAAGAAGAAAAAGGCTAAAATGAAGTTCATTTTAGCCTTTTTGTATGCATCTTTTTTATTTTAATTTTTCAACCTTCACAGGTTTCCAGCCTTTTTCGTCCACCCACGTAATTTCTACACGGTAGCGTTCACCTGTTGATTTATCACGGATGGTTCCTTTTGCATCTTGAGGTCCTCCGTTATTTCCTAACCAAATAACAGTCATTTGATCTTCTGAGATTCCTGTCGCATAGGACATGGCTTTGATCATTTCTTTCCAGTCTTTTGAGTTAGCATCATAGGTTGCTGTATGTGATCCCGATTGCTCTGTTCCTACAGGCTCCCAGTTATCGTTTTCATATGTTTTGTCTACGTCACTTGTTTTACCGCCATCTGTTTCTGTGGCATCTTTTAACGCATCTTTGTTTGGCTCTTCTTCATCATCTGTTTTCTTTGTATCGTCTTTTTTGTCAGATGAATCGTCTTTTTTCGCATCCGCATCATCGGATGTATCTTTCTTTTGATCTTTCACATCTTCTTCTGAGTTTTGTTTATTTTCACTCGATGCAGGTGCTGTTTTGGATGGTTCGTTGGCTACATCTTTCGGTGGTCTATTAAAAATTAACAAACTCGATGCGACAACCAAAATAAGCACCACAACGATACCAATTAATATGTTAAGCACCATATTCGCCTTTCTGCGCTTATCACGATGTTCAAATCGAGAATTTCTACTCAAAATCTCTGCACTCCTTTGCCTCTGTTCCCTAAGTCGTTACTATTCTAACATGACATGAAGGGATGTTCTATGTCTGTTTCTTTTCAATTTCATTGACCTTTTTTACAATATCATAAAACGCTTCATTTGTCTTAGCCCGGCCACTTGCCTCATCAAGGTGAACAACGACGAGAGCGTATTTTGGTTTTTCTGCCGGAAAGTATCCGGCAAACCACTTGTGATAAAGTGGATTCCCCTGTTTATCTTTGCTGCCGGTTTGGGCCGTGCCTGATTTCCCTGCTATATGGAACGGCAGGTCTTGAAATCTTCTTCCTGTTCCTTTGTCAGACGTCACCACCTGCCTTAAGTACTTTTGCAAGGTTTGAGCTGTATAGCGGTCAATACTGTCACCATCAGGTCGTTTGTTTTGAAAGGATAGCATCGTTGTTCCGTTTTGATACATCACTTTATCTGCAATCCTCACTTCTTTTCGTTCTCCGCCCCTTGCAATCGTTGCCATCATATTGGCAATTTGTAAGGGGGTTGTTTTGACATTTTTTTGACCAATCGCCGTTTGCGCAATGGCTTTTTTGACATGCTTGTCTCTTTTATCTCCCCACACACTGCCTGTTTCTTCACGATCAAACTGTTTGAATTGTTGCTTATGGTATACATCCCCTTCCCAGCCGGCTCGATCCACAAGCCCAAGCTTTGAAGCTGTCTTTTCAAGGATTTGATCATCTGTTTGGATGAGCTGCTCAGCGAGTGTCGCAAATGTATAATTACAGCTTTGCGCAAAGCTTTCAGACAGATTCAGTACTTCCTGCTTTCCTTCTGGCTCTCCATATAAATTCTTTCGACAATCATACATCGTTTGTGGCTGGTTCAAGTTTTTTTCAATCGCTGCGGCAAGTACGACCGTTTTAAATACAGAACCGGGAGCCATTGCGGTCAGCATGTAATTTCTTGCCTCATGCCGGTTTTTGCTGGTCACATTTGGAACACTCGCCATCGCCAGCACACTGCTATTTTGGATGTCGAGCAGAACCGCTCCGCCTTTTTCAACACCTTGTGCTTTGAGAACATTCTCCATTTCCCTCTGCATGTCTTCGTCCATGGTTGTCTGCACTTGCAGCGGATAAAACGAATGAGCTTCTGCTGTATATTTGACGTCCATCCCAAACAAAGGGTTTCCCCTTCCGTCCACATGATATAACAATTTTGTGTCTTGCTCTGGTAATAGAAATTCGTCAAATGTACTTTCCAAACCGAATGTACCGATCTCAGTACGGATTGAAAGCTCTTTTTTGTCCGGATAACGTTTTCTCAAGAGTTCTGGATTCTCGCTTGTGAAACCTAATGTGTGGAGGGCAAGTCTTTTTTTGTCCTTCTCTTTCATATATACGCCGTAAACACCTGAATATTTCATATCATTGATGTCTTTTAGCTTTTTTTTCGTGATATCATCTTTTAAAATGAGTGGTTTCTTCGTTTCTGTCAGCTGGCTCTTCAATTCATCTTCTTCCATCTCAAGTATAGAAGCGGTTTGCTTTAAGTGAGGGAGGTCATATTGCAGGAAAGGAAATATGATGACCGCAGGCTCTTCTTTTGTGAGAAGTGCCTCGCCGTTTCGATCTAAAAATTCGCCGCGTCCGTCTGAAATGACTACTTCTTCTGTCCGCTGCCTGACACTTTCTTGGATCAAATTAATATCAAGCTTTGAAAAAGATTCTGTGAAAAACAACTGAATTTCCGCTAGTCTAAATAGGAGACCGAGCAATAAGATAAAAATAATGACACCTGTCCATTGGATTCTTCTTGTTTTCAGCATAAAAACACCTCGTCCCTATTGTGGACGAGGTGTTTATCGTATAAACGTAATTATGAAATTTTTACAATTTGGACGAACATTTCTCCGCCAGGTGTTTGAACCGTGACTTTGTCGTCTACTTGTTTGCCTAAAAGGCTTTTTGCAATTGGTGAATCGTTTGAAATTTTGCCTTCAAACGGATCAGCTTCTGCACTTCCTACAATCGTATAAGACTCTTCTTCACCGTCCGGTAACTCAACGAATGTCACCGTTTTACCGAGTGAAACAATATTTGAGTTACCTTCATCTTCAATAATTTTGGCATTACGAATCATATTATCAAGCGTTGTAATACGACCTTCTACAAACGCTTGCTCTTCTTTAGCAGAATCATATTCCGAGTTTTCAGAGAGGTCTCCAAAACTTCTAGCAATTTTAATACGCTCTACAACCTCTTTACGTTTAACCGTTTTCAAATATTCAAGCTCTTCTTCTAATTTGCGCTTTCCTTCTTCTGTCATTGGAAATACTTTCTCTTGTGCCATGAATCATTCACTCCTTCTATTAATCCTCATCATACAAGCTTTCTGCATGTGAGTGACGACTGAAATATACAAGAATGAGGACATATTCCGGCCCTCATTCCTTCTGTCCCATATTCGTAAAAGTCCATCTTACATGGCGTCCCTTTTAGATGCAACTATTATGCCTTTTTATTAGGCAGGAACAGCAACGTTCTCATGATGATGTATTATCTTCATCGCACATACTGTGGAAAGGCACAGGAAGCTCCTGTACCTCGTTCGGCCATTTCGATCATATGTAGAAGAATAGCTTATCCATTCTCCATCTTCCAATACATAATATGGTCAGTGTACGATATGTCTATGCTATATTATTACAAAATTGCATTTTGATCAAGAATTGTTTGAAAATTTGTGATGATTTGTTTGTCGTTTTTTTAATATACTTTTACAAAGCAGGAATAACTGAAACTTTCAGCATCCCATCGTGATTTTCCTGTCTCCATTTCGCAGCATTGTTTTCCTATCATATCAAATCTTTTATTCAGAGGACTGCTTCTTACAATGCTCACCGATGATTTCGGACTAGCCATTACTAAAGTATTGACTACAAGAGCAAGATGTTGAAAAGACCTTTACGTCGTAAAGGTCTTTGTTCTTCTCCACCATTTACTCTCCGCGGTTTTGAAGAATCGTTTGAATTTTTGTCACCATGAGATCAATGGCCACATGATTTTGTCCGCCTTCTGGGATGATGATATCGGCGTATCGTTTTGACGGTTCAATGAATTGATTGTGCATCGGTCTGACGACAGATACATATTGTTCAATCACGGAATCAATCGATCTGCCTCTTTCTTTCGTATCACGTAAAATACGGCGAATGATCCGAAGATCTGCATCTGTATCCACATACAGTTTAATATCCATTAAGTTTCTTAGACGTTCATTTTCAAGAGCAAAGATTCCTTCAACGATGATGACATCTTTGGGCTCAACATGTACCGTCTCTTCTGAACGTGTGTTTAGTTTAAAATCATAAATTGGTTTTTCAATGGACTCGTACTTTAGCAGCGCTTCTACATGCTCAATCATCAGGTCATTGTCAAAAGCAAGCGGATGATCATAATTGGTCAGCAGGCGCTCTTCAAATGGCATATGACTTTGATTTTTATAATATAAATCTTGCTGAAGCATGAGGATTGAATGTCCTTTAAATTTTTCGTAAATGGAATTGGTGACGCTCGTTTTACCTGAACCCGAGCCGCCAGCGATTCCAATCACCACTGGTTTTTTCCCCATGTGCCGGTTATTTCCCCTTTCTCATCATGTTGCTAGGGTATACTTTTTGATCAAGCTTAAATTTCACAATTTGCAGTGGATGACGAGCGGCATCGAGTTCGTTCCCTTTTTCGTCCCAAATTGTCTCAATCTTGCATGTGAAATTTTCGATTTCTGGACCGAAAAATTCAACTTCGTCGCCAGCTTTAAAGAAATTACGCTGCTGTAATGTGACAATTTGTTCTTGTTCATCATAATGAAGTACAAGACCGACGAAATCAAAGGTCGTTTTCTTTCCGTGAATGCCAAACATTTGTTCATCCGTTCCTGGTACACCTTCAAAAAAGGCAGGAGCCGTGTCACGGTTGGCACATTTGTCTAATTCATCGAGCCATTCTTGTTGAATGACGAAATTGTCTGGATCCGCACAGTAAGCATCAATGACTTTACGATAGACACTGACAACTGTTGCTACATAATGAATGGACTTCATTCGTCCTTCGATCTTTAAGCTATCAATTCCCATTTCAATCATTTGCGGTATGGATTCGATGAGTTTTAAATCTTTTGGACTCATCGCAAATGGTGCGTCTTCTTCACTGAATAAAGGCGCTTCCTTAGAGCCTTCTAGTTTATAAAGATCATAATCCCAGCGGCAAGATTGGCAGCAGCCCCCGCGGTTTGAATCTCTCGCTGTCATATGGTTACTGAGCACGCAGCGGCCAGAATAAGCAATACACATGGCCCCGTGAATGAACGTTTCGATTTCAATATCCACTTTTTCTTTCATTTCTTTAATCTCTAGGGCGCTTGTTTCACGTGCAAGGACCACACGCTCAAGCCCCTCTTCCTTCCAAAACTGCACCGCTTTCCAATTTGAAAGTGACTGCTGTGTGCTCAAGTGAACTTCAAGCTTTGGAGCTACTCGTTTGCATGTTTCAATGATGAGTGGATCAGCGACAATAATTCCCGCTACACCCGCTCCTTCAATCCCTTGAAGATATTCTTCCAACCCGTCCATGTTTTCGTTGTGGGCGAAAATATTCGTTGTCACATAAATACGAGCACCGTATTTGTTCGCAAATGCGACACCTTCTGCCATTTCTTCGATTGAAAAGTTATCTGCATTTGAACGAAGTCCAAATTCTTTCCCGCCAATAAAAACAGCGTCTGCTCCATAATGCACAGCAATTTTTAGTTTTTCTAAGTTTCCTGCTGGCGCTAGCAGTTCTGGTTTTTTTGTAATGACACGTTTTCCATCGATCACTTCAGAAATTCCATCTTTTAAAAGTGCCATTTCCTCTGCCTCCTTTTATCTTAATAAACCGTTTCTTTAAAGAAGAACCCTGTATCGATTGAACGGTTGACAGGCTGGATCTCTTCAATACGCTCCACCCATTCATCTTTCTGATCTTCATAGGCTTCCTTATCAGTCACTAGTAAATCAATGGCTTTTCGATAGAGGGATGTCACCTCTGTCATATAAGAAAGTGACTTTAAAATTCCGTCAATTTTAAATGAGTCAATGCCTGCGTCGACAAATTCTTCTAATTCATCAATCATACATACATCATTTGGACTCATAATGTGTGTGCCATTTTCATCCTCAAAAATAGGATATTTGTTTTGACGCTCCTGGTCGTGAAGGAATAGACCTTCTTCCATATTTCTGCCTTCCACATCCATTTGTTTGCCTTGATATTCAAAATAGTTGCCAACAAGTGTCCGTTTGGATTGGAACATACAGGTCATGCCGTGGACTTGAATTTCAATCTCCACTTCGGCGTTTTCTTTGATATCAATCACGCTATCCATATTGAGTTCTTTGGCAAGAACAGCACGTGTTGCGCCTTTTCTGCCCCAGTAGTTACAAGTGTAATAGTTTGTCCCAGTTGTTTCTGTACTCCAGTGCAGATTCAAGTTGACACCTGTTTCTTTTGCGGCCATGATCACGGCCGGATCTCCAAAAACGACACCATCCACGTTTAACCCATCGAGAAAGGTTAAATAATCTCCAAGCAGTGCCACACGGTCATTATGAAAAATCGCATTCATGGCGACATATACTTTTTTGTGATGTGCATGTGCAAGTTGAACCGTTTGTTTCACATCTTCTTTTGAAAACTCACCTGCAAGACGGATTCCATATGTTTGTTCACCTATTAAAAATGCGTCAGCACCCGCTTCAATGAGCGGCAGTACATCCGACACCTTGCTTGGCGTCACAAGCAATTCTGGTTTTTTCATGATTGGTCACCTCTTTTTGTACTAATAGCGATCCCATCTCCAACCGGAATGATACACGTTTGGTAGTCAGGATTTGACATCAGCCATTGATTGTATCGATCAATTTTGCCTATTAATTGTTTTTTTCGTTTATCTTCAATTTCTTCTTCATAATTTGTCGCAACTAAGCCTTTAAATAATACGTTGTCTGTAATAATCATTCCGTCATCGGACAGCATCGGTTCAAACAGCTCAAAAAAGCGTTGATACTGACCTTTTGCCGCATCAATGAAGATCACATCATAGGGCGCCATCGTCTGAACCGTTTTAGCTGATTCGATCGCATCGCCAAAAAACACGTGAATTCTATCTTTGAAATGCAATTCTTCAATATTCCGTGTCGCTTCCTCATAACGTTTCGCATTTCGCTCAATCGTATAGATTTCAGCATCTGGCAGAGCTTCTGCCATTCGAATCGCTGAATAGCCAATCGCTGTCCCAACCTCAAGAATCTTCTTCGGTTTTTTCAAAGAAAGCAGCTGCAATAACAGTTCAATGCTCACCTTTTCCATGATTGGCACATGATGCTCTTTGGCATACTCCTCTAATTGAGCGATGGCATCAGGACTCGGCTCAATTAAATCTTCAATATAATCATTTATTTGATCATCTTCGATTGTCATTATATGTCTAGCTCCTTCATGACCTGAAAAAGAAGAGTCCTGCCTGCTGCAGCTCTCTTTCTCGTCAATCTTTCGTTCATCTAAGTAAAAACAACCCGATATATTTTACCACAAAGATGTGGTAATTGCGAACCTATAAAATGGATATAACAACGAAAAAAACTGCAGGCAATTTCACCATTGTCTACAGTCTTTTTCCTTTCACATGAGCGCTAGTTGCTGCCTGTGATGTATTTCGCTTTTGCTTTGTTGTGCTCATTTAACGTTTTCGTAAAGACGACTTCCCCATTTTTCTTTGCTAGGAAGTAAACAAAATCTGTTTTCTCTGGATGGAGTGCTGCTTTCCAAGAAGATTCTCCAGCATTGGCAATAGGTCCAGGCGGCAGCCCTTTGTTTGTATACGTATTATAAGGTGATTTCACTTTTAAATCTTTGTAATAAACACGGGACTTATGCTCGCCAAGCGCATAAAGAACGGTTGGATCTGTTTGAAGCGGCATGTCCTTTTTCAACCGGTTATAAAACACACTTGAGATTTTTGACCGGTCTGTTTTTTCGGTTGCTTCCATTTCTATCAGGGATGCCATCGTTAGGACATCATGGATAGACATCTTTCTCTTTTTCATGTCCTTTTCATACGTTTTCACATATTGATCTGTTTGTTTAATCATCGTGTCAATGATGGTTTCAAGTGATTCATCCTCACGATAAAACGGATACGTCGCTGGGAATAAATATCCCTCTAACGGATGCTTGACCTGTTTCCCGTTCACTTGTGATGTCACCGTTTTCGGGTATTTTTTCATCAATTTTTTAATAAAGGCTGGATCATCCAGCTTCGCTTCAACTTCCTTCGCTGAAAAATTCGTCTGGTTTGCGATAATAGTTGCAATATCAGACAACTGTTTCCCTTCAGGTATCACAAGCTGAAATGCGTAGTCTGTCCCGCCAGATGTCAGCTTTTGAATTAGCTGATCCGCATCCATTGTTTGTTTGAGATGAAAATAGCCCGCTTTAAAGCCTGACGCTTTTTTGTACTTTGCATAGTAAGTGAAAATCGTGTCATTTGAAATCAGCTCATTTTCTTTTAAAATGCTCGCAATTCCACTGACAGATGTCCCATTTGGAATATGAATATTAATGGTTTGTTTGCTTTTTTGATCGACCGGCCCGAGTGCTGATTTTACATATAAAAAACCTGATAATGCTGCAATGATGATCACAGCAAGTACAGATAACAGGACGATCCCCATTTTTCGTTTAAAAAATGGTCGTTTCTTTTGTTCTGAAAACATGCATGGCCCTCCTCACATCTAGCTTTTATAGTACATGATTCGACGGAGTTCGGCAATTACTTGCTCATGCATGTCATGACAGAACTTGCCATAGTGTGGCTAAACCGACACCGCCTCCACTGCCAATTGCAGCCATGACATAACTTCCATTCGGTAAGGCGCGGGCTTCGTAAAACAGTCTCACCATCATAGCAGCTCCCGAGGCGCTATATGGATGACCAAGACAAAGCGCACCGCCTCTTTTATTGATACGGTCATAAGGAATACCTAGTGTCCGGGCAATGAGTACTACTTTGAGCGCAAACGCTTCATTGATTTCAAAAAGTGCAACATCTTCTATCTTCACCTGTTCTTTATGTAAAAGTTTCTTGATTGCATCAATTGGTGAAGCAGCAGGATAATGCGGGTCCATAGCGGTCACGGCACTCCCGATATACCGCAGCATAGGGCTGAAGCCTTTTGCCTCCGCTTCCGCTCTTTCCATCACAACGACGGCAGCTGCACCATCTGCTTCTTTACAGCTATTGGTCACAGTCACAGTACCTTTGCCTGGTAAAAAGACAGGTTTTGCCCGCTTTATCAAGCTTGCAATCGGTCTTATTTTAGCTGCCGCTTCATCTGTACTCATCCCGCCAATCGGAACAATTTCTTCTGAATACGTTCCTTGCTTGAATGCGGTTATACTTCGTTCCCAGCTTAAAAGTGCATAGTCATCTTGCTCTTGTCTCGCAACTGAAAATCTCGACGCCGTCAGCTCTGCCGCTTCCCCCATATGAGGGTCCCCTATCCACTCTGGAGAAAAGCGGGCCCTTTCTTTCATTGGTGACCGAGAAATGCTTTCCGTTCCACCAGCGATATACATTGATCCCTCCCCCGACTGAATCATGATGCACGCTGTTCTAATGGCTTCAAGACCGGAAGCACACTGCCTATCAATGGTCATACCCGGAGTATGTAATGAAAGCCCTGCTTCTAACGAGGACAGACGGGCAATGTTGCCACCACCCCCGACGACATTGCCTAAAATGATGTCATCTGGCTTGGTCACGTTTGAAAAATGCTGGATCAAGGGCGCGGCTAGATGCTCTGGCCGGTAATCCTTCAACATTCCATTTTTCTCACCGAAGGGCGTCCGCTTCGCTTGTACGATCACGGCTTGCATGATAATTGTTCCTCCGCCCACTTTTTCATACTGGCACGAGCGATTTTCCCTCCTGATGTTTCGATCATTTTGTCCGTGACGAGCCATTTTTTTGGTACTTTGTATGCCGCTAATGTTTCTTTTACAGCTTGCCGAATGATTTTTGTTTGCTGTACATTCTCAATAATGGCAACAGGGATTTCGCCCCAATAAGGATCAGGAAGTCCAATCACGATTGACCGATTCACCTCTGGCTGTTCATTCAGCACACGCTCAATTTCCTCTGGAAAAATATTCAGTCCCCCATAGACAATCATGCCATTCTCGCGGCCGCTCATATACAAGTAACCATCTTCGTCGAGCCACCCCATGTCATATACGGTCAGCCACTCTTCGGGCGGTTTTTCATCTTGTAAATAGCCTGAAAAAGACATTGGGCTTTTCACATAAATTCTCCCTATTTCATTTGGCTTGCAAACGGTTTGATCTGCCCTCCTGACTTCAACCTGAATAGAAGGAAAAGGCTTTCCGACAGAAGTAGGCTTTTGCAAAAAATCATCTGAAGATAAATAGGAGACAAAACTCAATTCTGATGTTCCATAAAAATCAAAAAATGTGATGTGAGGATAGCGGTTGACGAGCTGTTTTTTTGAAGAGTTTCCCCAATCTGCACCAGAAGACAGGACAAGAAGCGGATTCTTTCCGAAAGCATCCATTTGCAGTAACGCTTCTGTCATGGTCGGAACCGTATAAATAACCGTGATGTCTCCTCTTTCTAAGATGTTCTTTGCTTTCTCTGGCACAAATTTTTCTAACAATGTCACGGTGCCCCCGAAATAAAGTGTGCTGATCGCACCGTATAAAAAATGAGAGGATAAAAGTGTGCCCAGAATCAGTACATGATCTTTATGTGTGATCCCAAAGACGGATGTTGTCATTTGAAAGCTCTGGATCCATGACTGCTGGCGTCTTATAAAGGCTTTGGGCGATCCCGTTGATCCTGAAGTAAATCCCATATAAAAAGCAGGATCTTCCTCCGTATCACTTTTGTTCGATTGAACTCTTATGCTGAGGCTGATTCTTTCTTTCCATTCAGATAAAGAGAGCACTGGCATATCCAGCTTGTACTTTTCAATTCTTTTGATATATCGATCTTCCACAATGACAAGGTCTGCCTCGCTTAATAAGAGCTTTTCCGCGCATTCCTTATCACTCCACCGCGGATCAAGAGGCACCGCTGTCCATCCTGCAGAAGCTGCACCAGCAAATAGTTGGAGAAACGGAACACCATTTGATACTAAAAAAGCGACTCTTTTTTGCTGATGAGGCGTTTCTTTTAACCATTGTGCAGATGACTGCACACGCTCATGCCATTCTTCATAAGTGATCTTCTCTTTTTCATCTCTGATCGCCATCTGATCTGGCTTCACTTTTGCATGAGCTGCATAGTTTTCCGTTATTCTCATCAAACTGCTCGCCTCCCTCTATGTAAGTCCCTTTTTCGATATGACATCGCTTGAATGATTTTCACCGTGAAGACGGCACATATCCCTGCTTTGATCAGATCACCCGGTAAATAAATGACGCTGAACAGAGCTGCTTGCGTGATCTTTATATGCATCATCATGGCTTGAAAGGGAATTCCGCCTATATATAATATCCCGATACTGCATACCGCATAGATTAAAAATAGTCGTAAGGCCGTCACTTTCTTCAGCCGGTTCAGCCACAGACTGATCATAAAGGCAGCCACTGGATAAGCAAGTAAAAAACCACCGCTTGGCCCAAAAAAGACCCCTATTCCGCCTCTCCCTCCAGATAAAAGAGGTGCGCCTGCTGCCACTATTAGAAGAAACAGAAGTAAACTAATCAGGGCTTGCTTTGGTTTTAACAGCCCTCCAGCAAGCAAAAGACCTGCGGTTTGTAAGGTGATTGGTACAGGTGTAAACGCAAGAAAAATAGGCGGAATCAATCCTAACATCCCAATAACTGCTGTCATGAATGCCATTTGCATCATATCGTGAATTTTCAATTTTCATACCCCTCACTCGATTCATTGTTAAAAATAGAGTAAAAGGTACAGTCCATTATGTCAACTTAAAATAATTTAAAGTTGACATAATGGATGTAAAAAAGAATGAAGTTGAATGTCGGCGTTAACATCATGTCTTTAAATTAAACTTAAATTAACTGTAGATCTATTTATTTCCTGTTTAACTAAATGCTATTATTTTCTTGATAAGGATATATTTCATTAATACCTATATCTTAGTGAAAGTACATACTGGAGGAAACACATTTTGCGTAAAATCTTTTATATTTTAATGATACTAATTGGTTCAGTAACTCTTTTATATCTAGGCGGGTGTAGTCAAAAAAAGACCGTTTCAGAAGATCATAAAATAGAGTTTAAAATTGAGGACAAAGAATTTGGTCATACAACTATGCTCAACTATCTTGTGACAAACTCTGTTTCAGCCGTTGGAGATCATTTATTTTTAAGTGTAGATGACCATAGTCCTTCAAAGATGGCAAATAAAGTAGTTGAATTTAATAGAAAGACACTGAAAAGCAACATACTATTTACAACAACTTTCGAGCGTTCTTCCATTCATGGTTTAAAAGCTAATAAAGACTGGGTCGTTTGGATTGACAGTGATGAATTAGGCGGACAGATGAATTATTACGTCATGAATTTGAGCACACAAGAGATAGAGTCGATTAAAATGAATAACACTTCGGAGACATTAAGTGACACTCTTGAATTAACAGGTCATCGTGCAGTGTGGATATCTCACGATGAAGAAAAGGATGCTACTCATATTTATATGAAAGATCTCAAAAAAAAGCAGACAAAAAAGCTCTTTAAACTAGACTCAATGAATAACGCCCATCTCTCTGTTCACAATGATAAGCTTCTCTTTTTTAATAAAGACAATGGAAAGCAGCAAGCATACATTTACAATCTTACTACTGAGTCACTTAAAAAAATTCCATTGAATCAAAGTTTAATCAATAATGGTCAACTTATTAACGACCATCAATTTGTTTACGAGAAGGCTTTTACTGACTCGGAAGGAACAATCAATAAAAGCCAATTAATCTTTTATGACATAAACACAAAACAATCTAAACTAATTAAGAACACTGACTCGGGTATCGGATCAATCGTGATTGATGATCATAATCGATTTTTCGTCGAAACAGATGAACCTAAAAAGAGTGGTTACACGATACTTAAAGAGAAGAACGATTCCATCAAAAAAATTGGTTCCCTAAAGAAAGAAAATCATTTTCATTTAACATTTGATCATGGTCTTTATTTACTTAACTTTCAAAATGCACAACGAAATAATCAAAAGTTAACCATCACTTCAAAGCTTCCATAAATAATAAAAGGCCTGTGATCATGCAGATAACTCTCATCTGCTTCACAGGCCTTTTATTCGTTCTATTCTTCTTCGTCTTCTTGATCTAAGAACGTATTTAACGTTTCTTCAATCATGTCCCACTCTTCATCCGTTTCAATTGGCTCTAATTCGCCATCTTCACCGTCTTCGTTTGGTGTGAAGCTTGATGCATGAATTTCAATTTCTTCGTTATCTTGTTCAGAAATTGGGTAGTAAAGAACATATGATTTGTTAAAATGGTCGCTTTCAAAAGTAAATAGTACTTCGCAAAGCTGCTCATTTCCATTATCATCAACGATTGTAATTTGCTTTTCTCCGTGTTCCATTTGATTCACCTCATTTTAATTTAAGCTGTCTAAGTACCCTTGAAGGATCATAACAGCCGCCATTTTATCAATGACTTTTTTACGCTTTTGTCTGCTCACATCTGCAGAGATGAGCATTTTTTCTGCTGCCATCGTTGACAGACGCTCGTCCCAAAGCACAACAGGAACATTGTACGTGTTTTCTAACACTTTCGCAAATGATTGGCTGGCCTCGCCTCTTGGACCGACCGTACCGTTCATATTTTTTGGAAAACCAAGTACAATTTTATCCGTTCCATATTGCGAGACGATCTCAGACAGGCGGCTGAGACCAAAGTCTCCGCCTGCTTCATCAATTTTAATGGTTTCAATCCCTTGAGCTGTCCATCCCATTTCATCACTGATTGCCACACCAAGGGTTTTCGTGCCTAAATCTAAGCCTAAAATTCTCATGTTTTACGCCTCTTTATGTGTCTCTAAGTACGATTTAACCAATTCCTCAATTAATTCGTCTCGTTCTAGTTTACGAATTAGGTTGCGTGCATCCTGATGTCTTGGAATATAAGCAGGGTCGCCTGACAGCAAGTATCCGACAATTTGATTGATCGGGTTGTATCCTTTTTCTTGGAGTGCGTCATAAACTGTTATGAGCACTTCATTCACATTGGTTTCAGCTGAATCATCAGAGAAGTTAAACTTCATTGTCTTATCAAATGAACTCACTGCTTCTTGCACCTCTCTTCCAACATTCTACTAGCAAGCTTTTTTCTAACCGCTCATCTAATACCATTATTCTACACTACATTGACTGATTATAAAACGGATTTGACAGATTCTTCGACAGTTGCCAGTGCTTCTTCAAGCTTTTCTGGCTGTTTCCCGCCTGCTTGTGCCATATCTGGGCGTCCGCCTCCGCCTCCGCCGCAAATTTCAGCTGCCTGCTTCACAAGTTTTCCTGCATGAAGACCTTTTTCAATGACGTCTTTTGTCACACCAGCTGAAATGTTGACTTTTCCATTTTGAACGGCACCAAGTACGATGACAGCTGAACCTAATTTCGCTTTTAAGTCATCAACCATCGTTCTTAAATGGTTCATATCTTTGGCGTTTACTTTTTCAGTTAACACGTTCACTCCGCCAACTTCGATGACTTTTTCTAAAATAGAGCCAGCTTCTGCTTGACTTAATTTCGCAAGAAGTGATTCGTTTTCTCTTTGAACTTCTTTTAAATCAGCCTGCAAGGAAGCGATGCGTTTTGGCACATCTTTTGTATTTGATTTCAGTTCATTAGCTGCCTTTTCTAAAATCGCAAGCTGATCATTTAATTCTTCATAAGCACCTTTACCTGTTACAGCCTCAATACGGCGTGTTCCAGCACCAATACCCGATTCAGATGCAATTTTAAACAATCCGATCTCCGCAGTGTTTTGAACGTGACAGCCTCCGCATAACTCGATGCTGTAATCACCCACTTGTACCACACGGACAATATCGCCATACTTCTCGCCAAACAGCGCCATTGCACCCATTTCTTTTGCTTCAGCAATTGGTTTCAGGTCAATGGCAACCGAAATGCCTTCCCAAATCTTTTCGTTGACGATTTTTTCAATTTGTGACAATTCTTCTTTTGTTACTTGTCCAAAGTGAGAAAAGTCAAAGCGAAGTCTGTTTTCATTCACAAGTGAACCCGCTTGGTTAACGTGGCTGCCCAATACATCTTTTAGCGCTTGGTGCAAAAGATGTGTCGCTGTGTGATTTTTCACAATGCCTTTTCGAAGCGCTGATTCGACTTCCGCAGTGACTTCAATGCCTTTTTGAACCGTACCACTTACGACGACTCCTTCGTGGACATGCTGGCCGTTTGGCGCCTTTTTCACATCTTTGATATCAATGATCGCTTCGGCACTTTTTAACGTTCCTTTATCCGCCACTTGTCCGCCGCTTTCCGCATAGAAAGGTGTTTCATCTAATAAAATTTGCACCGTTTCCCCTTCGTGAGCTTCTGTGACAATTTCACCGTTTTGAAGCAATTCGATAATACGAGCATCTGCAGTTAAATTTTCATAGCCCACAAACGTACTTTCTGCTTTAATATCGCCTAAAGCCCCGCCTTGAACCTGCATACTACCTACATCTTGTCTGGCATTTCTTGCACGTTCACGCTGCTTCTCCATTTCTAGCTGGAAGCCTTCACGATCGACTGTCATGTTCTCATCTTCTGCATATTCTTCTGTAAGTTCGACCGGGAATCCATATGTGTCATAAAGCTTAAACACATCTTTACCGGAAATTTGTGAGTTGCCATTGTCACGTTCTTTTTTGATCACTTCTGATAAAATGGCTAACCCTTCATTCAGTGTCTCATGGAAACGCTCTTCTTCATTTTTGATCACTTTTGCAATAAATTCTTCTTTTGCTTGAACATCTGGATAGAAATCCTTCATGATCTCCGCAACAACTGGAACTAGGTCATACATAAATGGACGGTGGATATGGATCGTTTTTGCATAACGCACAGCACGGCGCAGCAAACGTCTTAACACATAACCTCGGCCTTCATTAGAAGGAAGTGCTCCGTCACTGACGGCAAAGGCAACAGTACGAATATGGTCAGCAATGACTTTAAATGCTGTGTCTTTTTCTTTTGACTCCCCATAGCTTTCTCCAGAAATCGTTTCTACTGCACGAATAATCGGCATGAACAGGTCTGTATCAAAGTTCGTCGGTACGTTTTGAATCACAGAGACCATACGCTCAAGACCCATTCCTGTATCAATGTTTTTCTTCGGAAGCGGTGTGTATGTACCATCTGGATTATGGTTAAATTCAGAAAAAACAAGATTCCATACTTCTAGATAACGTTCATTTTCTCCGCCTGGATATAATTCAGGGTCGTTCATGTCGTTGCCATATGCTTCGCCGCGATCATAGAAAATTTCTGTATTCGGACCACTTGGCCCCTCGCCAATATCCCAGAAGTTGCCCTCTAGACGAATAATTCGTTCCTCAGGGACACCAATTTTATCTCTCCAAAGAACATACGCTTCTTCATCCTCTGGATGTACCGTTACAGATAACAGATTCGGATCAAAGCCAATCCACTCGTCACTTGTGAGGAATTCCCAAGCCCATTCGATTGCCTCTTCTTTGAAATAGTCTCCAATAGAGAAGTTGCCCAGCATTTCAAAAAACGTATGATGGCGTGCTGTTTTCCCTACATTTTCAATGTCATTTGTACGAATTGATTTTTGTGCGTTGCAAATACGTGGATTCTCAGGCACGACGCGGCCATCGAAGTATTTCTTTAATGTTGCCACCCCGCTGTTAATCCATAAAAGTGTTGGATCGTCATGCGGTACGAGGGACGCACTCGGTTCGACAGCATGTCCTTTTTCTTTAAAAAAATCTAAAAACATTTGACGTACTTGAGCTGAAGTTAAAGTTTTCATCATAAATCCTCCCTTTTTTATTCCTCAATCTTCACACAAACGAAAAAACATCCCGCCCTATGCAAGCAAAAAACTACTTACACAGGGACGAGATGCTCTCGCGGTACCACCCTGATTATAGACATATGCGTCTATCACCTTCACATCCGATAACGCCGGAAGAGAGCGGCAGTGTTTATCTGCACTCGGGACTAGCTTCCGTTAAAGGTCTGATAAGGCTTTTCTCAGCAAACAAAGCCTCTCTCTGCAACAGCTTTTTAACGTACTCGGGTCCGTCATTGAATTCAATATGTATGAATCGAAATTATTATAGACAACTCGGCTCGTCTTGTCAATGAACGCTTCGTCTCATGTGAATATATTGCACAATAATGACCCTCATAATGGCTGCGGACGGCACGGCTAAAATCATTCCAATCAAGCCAAACAGCTCACCTCCAGCGAGTAACACCAGCATGATTACGACAGGATGCATATGCAGGCTTCTCCCGACAATGATCGGACTCAGTACATTGCTTTCTAAAAATTGAAGCACGGCTACTGTAATTAGCACAATGATCACTGACTTCACTGAGATGGTAAAAGCGATAAAGACAGCTGGGATCGCTCCAATAATCGGGCCAAAATACGGAATGACATTCGTTGCACCGATTAACATACCTAGTACAAGCGGATATGGAATATGGAACAGCCAAAGAACAATGGCAGCAGCTCCTCCAATTAAAGAACAGACAAGCAATTGCCCTCTAATATAATCCCCAAGTGAGTCATCCACTGCTTTCACAAAGGCATGTCCCCTTTTTCGGAAGCTTGGCGGGGTTAAATACCATGCTGCCCGCTTCATCGTGTTCATATCTTTCACCATATAAAAGACAAGAAAAGGAATAAGTGCAGCAACTAAGGCGTAATCAAGCAGTACTTTACAGCTAAGAATCATCCGCTCTGCCCCATTTGCGGCATACGTCTCAGATTGGACAATAAAACGATCCAGCCGTTCATGTAGTCCATCAGGCCAGTGGCTTGTATGACGATGAACATGTGATAAAGCACCATTATACGTTTCGGCAAGCATGGGAATTTGCTCCGACAATTCATTTAACTGAGCGATTAAAACCGGTGCCCCTTTATACACAGCCAAACCAATGCCGCCAAAAAACAGCACATATATCAATAAGAGACTGACCGTCCTTGGCAAACCTCGCTTATGTAGTCTTTCAACAATGGGATAAAGAAGATAAGAAATAAAAATAGCGATAAGAAGCGGGATCAAAACCGCTTTGAGCAATAAAAAAATAGGCATCCATAACTCGTCGAGCTGAACCAAAATGAGTAAAGACGCAAGGACAAGCAGTACACCTGCAGCATATATTAGAAACTCGATCGGACGTTTCTTCACCTTTTTCACCTCTCTTCTTATTGTTTAACCAACTTCTGCAATTATCCATGTAAATAAAATTTGTCCTAACTTTGTTAAAAATGAATACACATGAAACATACGGCTCCATCCAAAGTCACTGTTTGCTGTAAAATCTCGTTAGAAAACATTCCATTATTTTCTTATTTTTGCCTCATTTATGCTAGAATCCGCTTTAGCTCAATCATTAGAAGAGGAGGTTCTTCATGATCACATTCGAAGAAGTCAACAAGCATTACGGCCAGTTCCATGTACTTAAGGACATTAACCTACATATTCAAAAAGGTGAGGTTGTTGTGATCATCGGTCCTTCAGGGTCTGGAAAAAGCACGATGCTCAGATGTATCAATCGTCTTGAAAGCATTGATGAAGGAAAAGTCCTTGTCAATCAAGTGTCTGTTCAGCATCCGAAAACCAACATCAATCTCATCAGGCAAAATATCGGGATGGTGTTTCAGCACTTCCATCTTTATCCGCATAAGACGGTGCTTGAAAACATTATGCTTGCACCGATGAAGGTTAAAAAAGTGAGCAAAGAAGAAGCAAAGGAAACAGCTGAATTTTATTTAAATAAAGTTGGCATTCCTGAAAAAGCAGACACCTACCCTTCTAGACTCTCAGGAGGACAGCAGCAGCGTGTGGCAATCGCAAGGGGACTTGCAATGAAACCTGAGGTCATGCTTTTCGATGAACCAACATCAGCTCTTGATCCAGAGATGATCGGTGAGGTGCTAGATGTGATGAAACAGCTGGCAAGGGAAGGGATGACAATGGTCGTTGTCACGCACGAGATGGGGTTTGCCCGTGAAGTCGCAGACCGTATTGTGTTTATTGATGAAGGAAGAATTCTTGAAGAATCTACACCAGCTGCCTTTTATGAAAAACCGCGCGAGAAACGCGCTCAGCTCTTTTTAAGCCGTATTTTAAATCACTAGGGGGAATGAATTTGATGAAAAAAATGAAACGCTTTGGCCTATTACTGTTGATGACTTGCTGTATGATCGCTCTCGCTGCTTGCGGATCTGCCGAGAAAGGCTCAACCGATGCAAAACAAGGCAGCTCATTAGAAGCCATTAAGAAAGACAAAAAAATCGTTTTCGGTGTGAAAAACGATACTCGTTTATTCGGTCTAAAAAATCCTAGTAGCGGGGATATTGAAGGGTTTGATATTGATATCGCAAAAGCGATCACTAAAGAAATGCTCGGTGATGAAGGAAAAGCAGAATTCAAAGAAGTGACATCTAAAACAAGAATTCCTTTACTGCAAAAAGGAGATATTCATGCCATTGTTGCCACAATGACGATCACAGAAGAGCGTAAAAAAGAGGTCAATTTCTCAGATGTTTACTTTGAAGCAGGACAATCACTGCTTGTGAAAAAAGGCAGCGACATTCAATCGATTGATGATCTTAAAAAAGGTACGAAGGTGCTTGCAGTGAAAGGGTCCACTTCTTCTCAAAACATTCGCGAAAAAGCACCAGAAGCATCCGTTTTAGAATTTGAAAATTACCAAGAAGCCTTTACAGCCTTAAAATCAAATCAAGGGCAAGTTCTGACAACTGATAATGCAATTTTATTTGGCATGGCAGACGAAGATTCAAATTATGAAGTCGTTGGCGGAACATTTACCGATGAGCCTTATGGCATCGCTGTGAAAAAAGGCGATGAAAAATTGACAGAAGCCATTAATAAAGCGTTAAAGGCATTAAAAGATAATGGAGAGTATGACAAGATTCATAAAAAATGGATCAAAGAATAATCAATTGACTCGATCAATCTCAACACCCTCAGGAGAGCCGCTTGCCGGCTCCTCTGTTGATTAGGAAGGAAGTGAACTGATTGCTGCGGTTTTCCATTTTAACTGAGAACTTCCATCTTTATTTAGAAGGGTTTAAATATACGATTGGTGCAAGTGTCATTGCGTTGATTGGAAGCTTTTTCATCGGTACACTCATTGCCATTATGAGAATTGCGCCACTAAGGCCGCTCAACTGGTTAGGGACGGCTTACGTGGAATTTATTCGCAATATTCCGTTATTATTGATCACCTTTGTGTTCTTTTTTGGTTTACCGGTACTTGGCATTGTGGCAGATGGCTTTACAGCAGGAACCATTGCCCTCTCCATTTATACGTCTGCTTTTATCGCTGAAGCCATTCGTGCAGGTATACAAGCTGTACCGCTTGGACAAATGGAAGCAGCTAGAGCTTCTGGTCTGTCATATAGCGGAACGATGCGATATATTATTCTGCCGCAGGCAATCAAAATTGTCATTCCACCACTTGGGAATCAATTTATCAACCTTGTGAAAAACTCGTCTATTTTAGGTGTCATTGCAGGGTTTGATCTGATGTACCAAGGAGACCTTATCGCTTCGAGAACGTTTGTGACATTTGATGTATACATCTTTGTTGCCATGTTCTATCTTCTATTGACCATTCCGCTTAGTCTAGGCGTTGGTTATTTAGAAAAAAGATTAGCACGAAGCCACTAGAAAGGAGGAAACACAATGGATTTTATAGGTGCCTACCAGCCCGATCATCTCGCCTTTTTACTTGAAGGATTTGCTGTCACCTTAAAAGTGGCTTTTATCTCCATCATTTTAAGCTTTATCATCGGATTAGTCGTTGGCACATTGAGGTTCGCACAAATCCCTATTTTATCAAAGGTGCTTGCGGTCATTGTGGAAACCGTTCGGAACCTGCCGCTTTTGCTGATCATCTTTTTTACGTATTTCGCCCTACCTGAAATCGGTATTAAGCTGAGCATTACAGCCTCTGCCATTGCGGCTTTAACCGTGTTTGAATCCGCCATGCTGTCAGAAATCATTCGCAGTGGATTAAAATCAATTGATAAAGGACAAATCGAAGCGGCCAGATCCTCTGGTTTAACCTATATTCAAACATTAAAAATGATTATCATGCCACAGGCGTTACGCCGAATGGTCCCGCCGATTGTCAGTCAATTTATTTCTCTTTTAAAAGATACATCGCTTGCCGTTGTGATTGCCCTTCCAGAGTTATTGCATCACGCGCAGATTTTAAATGGTCAAAGCCAATCTTATTTACTTCCTATTTTCCTCTTGGCGGCCATGATGTATTTTGTTGTGAACTTCAGCTTGTCTATACTTGCACGGAGATTAGAGTACAGGCAGGCATAAAAAAAGGACATCCACTCATGGTGGATGTCCCTTTTTGTTTAAAGCATTCGCATAACTCGTTTTCTCATCTTTTTCATATCCCGCTTAGATGGCATATCATATCGACTTGCAAAGTGATATGCGAGTGCACCTGCACCAAGCGTTAATAGTGAAGAAGTCATTTTGCCCATTCGAAATTCCCCCTTAACACTTATAGTTGAATTGAACGTTCATCGTCACTAAACAGGTCGTCTAAACTGCTTAGTGTACCGTCTTCCTCCACTTGGTGAGTAGATATTTTGCCTTTTGACAGTGTCAATTCAATAAAACAGCCCCAGCAATAATATTGATTGACCCCAATTTTTCCGATGTCTTTACATTTGCAATTTGGGCAAATGAGCATACTCAGCACCTCTTTACGTTCGGTTTAGAACAAGTGCTTCCTTTTGAACATCCATCAAGGTTCCGGCAGCATGCAGCTGCTTTCGAATCCCTGATAGCTCTGTAAAGAAGCCGTCCGAGAGTTCATATGCTACGATTGTGCCCGAATTTGTACAAAAGTATACATCTTCCAAAACACCTAATGTTTCACCATCTGGCGTATGGATCATTTTCTTTTTTAATTTCGAAAAGAAGAAGGATGGGGCGGAGGTATCTATCTCGATGCCCTTCTGGCAGCTCACATATAGACCTTTGTCTGTCAGTTTGTCGCCAGCTGAGAATGGAATGAAAGCACAGTCTTTCTTTTTCCCATCTAAAACATATCCCCCGCAGCTGCCGCCGGCTAAAAAGCAAATATCTTTGATCGCCCCAAGTGAATGAGACAGCTCGTCTGTATAGATCGTCAGTCCTTCAAGCTCTCGACATGTTCTCAAAATGTGATCAACCACCTTTTCGGAACAGTCTTATCGTGTGCGTTTCCTCTATGACTCATACGAAGAAATGGCTTCCATGAAGGAAGCCATTTACTCTTGCATAAAATCAAACGGAGTGATTCCCTCCATGCCAATATTGGCATCGTGTACACTGAAAGGAAGTTCTTTTTGGAGGGCTGCTAGCTCAGCGTCCATGATTTTTTCCGTTTCAGTAAGACGCATGGTTAAAGACGTTTGTCTGAGGGAGTCTTCATTATTTTTCACGCCCCACTCTAATGCTGATTCCTCGCCGCACAAAATTAAAAACTTTTTACTTCGTGTAATGGCCGTGTAAAGCAAATTTCTTCGAAGCATTCGATAATAACTTCTCACGACTGGCAGCACCACGATTGGGAATTCACTGCCCTGAGATTTATGAATCGAGCAACAATAAGCGTGTGTAAATTGATGAAAATCTTTTTTCGTAAACGTGATTTCGTTTCCATCAAAGGAGATGACCGCCATATCTTCTTTTTCCGTGTTTTCTTTCGCATAAAAGATCGAGACAATTTCGCCAATATCTCCATTAAAAATGTTATTCTCGGGCTGATTGACAAGCTGAAGTACCTTATCGCCTGTCCGGTAGACGACATCACCAAATGGAATCTCTCTTCCTTTTGGCTTTTTAGGATTCAAAATTTGCTGGAGCATTTTATTCAGTTCATTAATGCCTGCTTTTCCTTTATACATCGGGGCAAGCACTTGAATGTCCTTTGCTGAATAACCCTTTTGAGCAGCATTGCTGACCACTTTCTCGATGACTTCTTTCATTTGGTCACTAGAGCATTGAATAAAGGATCGATCCTTCGAGCGCGCAGTAATATCCTTTGGCAATACACCATTTTTCATATCATGCGCAAGCTCAACAATTGTTGAACCGTCTGCCTGCCGGTAAATATCAGTTAGTGTCACTGCCGGTATAGCTTGTGACGCAAGCAGGTCTCTTAACACTTGACCAGGTCCGACAGATGGAAGTTGATGTTCGTCTCCAACCATAATGACTTGAATATGATCTGGGATCGCCTTAAACAAATGGTTCGCCAGCCAAATATCCAGCATACTCGATTCATCAATGATGACAAGCTTCCCTTCAATCGGCTGGTCTTCATCATGTGAGAAGCCTTCTGATCCATTCCAGCCTAGCAACCGGTGAATGGTCACAGCAGGAAGTCCAGTGGATTCTGTCATTCGTTTCGCAGCACGTCCAGTTGGTGCGGCAAGCACGAACGGAAATGCTTCATCTTTTTTATAATCACCCGGGTCAAGAGATACGCCGTGAAGATCGCTGTAAAGCTCGACAATCCCTTTAATGACCGTCGTTTTCCCTGTACCCGGTCCGCCTGTTAAAAGCAGCATTGGAGACATGAGTGCCTTTTGAATGGCTTCTTTTTGGGTTGGTGCATACTGGACACCAAGCCGTTCCTCCAGTTCACCGAGTGCAAGCAGAAATTCTGATTCAGGAAATTGATCTGCATATTCCGTTTGAGCGACAATTTTTTGAATGCGTTTTGCCACACTTTGCTCCGCATAAAAGAGCGACGGATGATAACAGCGCTCATCTTCAATAATCATTTCTTTCCCTTCACCAAGTGCAATGATCTGATTGGCAACGTCCATTTCAGTCACTTTGTAGTCATTGCCGGTTTGATTCAGCAGTTTACGGGTTTCGACGATCAGATCTTTCGTTTGTATGTACGTATGACCGTCCTGCAGGCTTGCTGTCTCAACGGTATACAAAAGGGCTGCACGAATGCGGTCTGGATCATTTCCAGATATCCCTGTTCTAGCGCCGAGTTCATCTGCTTTAATAAAGCCAATCCCCTCGACGTCTTTGACGAGCTGATAAGGGTTTTCTTCAATTTTCTGCAACGTTTCACTCTCGTAAACTTGGTAAATCTTCATGCTAAGCTGAGGACCAAAACCATATTGATTCAGGCTGATCATGATTTGCTCAAGCCCTTGATGCTCTTGAAGTGCGGCAGCCAGCTTATCGGCCTTCTTTTTTGACAGGCGAGGGACATCATACAACACAGACGGATCACGCATAATTTGATGAAGCGTCTGATTGCCAAGCTTGCCGACGATTTCTTCCGCCGTCTTTTTCCCAATCCCTTCAAACAAGTCACTAGAGAGATAATGAATGATGCCTTGCTTTGTTGTAGGGACTTCCTTTTGAAAATGAGTGGCTTGAAACTGCTCGCCAAACTTCGGATGACTTGTGACCTTGCCATAGAAGGTGTAGGTTTCCTCCTCATGAAGCGCTGGGAAGTACCCTGTGACAGATGCTGTCTTTTCCTCTAAATTCTCTGATGTTTCAATGACTTTTACTTTTAACACCGAGTATAAATTACCTTCGTTATGGAAAATAACGGCTTGAACCGTCCCTTTTAAAAACGGTTCATCTTCAAGCTTCATTTGATCTGGATGTTCCTGCACAGGTCTTCCCTCCTTCCGGTTATTCTGCCTCTTGAATCAGCTTTTGCGCATGCAATGCAAGCATATGATCAGGCTGCACGTCAATGGCTTTTCCTAGCATTTCAAGCGCTTCGTCCTTTTTCTCTAAATACGCATACGCAACGCCCGCATTATAAAAAGCGTCTGCATGCTGCGGATCTCGCGTAATCACTTCAGTAAAGACTGCGACCGCTTCCTCCAGCAGATGTTCATTCGCTAAGCACATGCCAAATTGAAATCTTGCTTCGTTATCTTCTTCGTTTAGCTCAACTGCACGCTGAAGATAAGGCATCGCAAGCTTTGGCTGCTCTAATTTCATCAGTGTCTGCCCTAACATATAAAACAAATCACTGTTTTCCATTCCAGCTTGTAGCGCTTGCTCAAAATAGTCTTTCGCTTTCATAAAGTCTTCTTTCATCGTGTAAACATTTCCTGCTCCGTAATAGGCTGCAGCTGCTGTATGATCAAGTTCAATGGCTTTTTGAAAGAAGTTCAAAGCACGTTCAAATTCATGAACACTTGAAAGTAAATTCGCAAAGTTAATATATGGAACCGGGTCCTTTGGGCTTTCTTCAATGGCTTTCGTAAAAGCTTCAGCTGCCTGTTCGATGTTCCCTTGATTTAAAGCTTCAATACCGATTTCGTTATGATTCATTCGCTCTCTTCATCCTTTCATTAAAAAACCTCAACAGCGACGTTGAGGTTTTTAACACATGTTACACATACGACAGCTTTTGGCCATCTTTAAAGACATCGTCAATGGTCCCGCCGCCAAGACATTCTTCGCCATCATAAAAAACAACAGCTTGTCCTGGAGTGACAGCACGAACGGGTTCATCAAAGATCACCATTGCTTCCTGCTCACCTGTCATTTTGACTTTTACATGATGGTCTTCTTGACGGTATCGGAATTTCGCTGTGCATGTGAGTTCACCGTTTTCGCCGACAATATGAGGACGCGTCCAGCTGATGTTAACAGCTGAAATACTTTCAGAGTATAAAAGCGGATTGTGGAAGCCTTGTTCAACAAATAAGATATTTTTCTCTAAGTCCTTCCCAACAACGAACCACGGATCACCGCTTCCGCCAATGCCAAGTCCTTGGCGTTGACCGATCGTGTAATACATGAGTCCATCATGTTCACCTTTTACTTCTCCGTCCATTGTCTGCATCACACCGGGCTGTGCAGGCAAATATTGGCTAAGGAACGTTTTAAAGTTTCTTTCCCCAATAAAGCAGATGCCCGTAGAATCTTTTTTCGTTGCTGTTGCGAGCTCTGCTTCTTTCGCTAATTCACGCACTCTTTTTTTCTCTAAATCGCCGATTGGGAACAATACTTTATCAAGTTGTTCTTGAGTCAGCTGATTCAAGAAATAAGTTTGGTCTTTGTTTGTATCAAGACCTCTTAGCATTTTCACTTCATCGCCGGTTCTGTCGACACGGGCATAGTGCCCTGTTGCCAAATAATCCGCTCCAAGCGACAATGCATGCTCAAGAAATGCTTTGAACTTAATTTCTTTATTACACATGACATCTGGATTCGGCGTTCTGCCTGCTTTATATTCATCAAGAAAATATTGAAACACTTTGTCCCAATACTGTTTCTCGAAATTCACTGCATAATATGGGATTCCAATCTGGTTACAAACACGAATGACATCCTCATAGTCCTCCGTTGCTGTACATACACCATTTTCATCTGTGTCATCCCAGTTTTTCATAAATATGCCGATCACATCATAGCCTTGCTCCTTTAGCATGAGCGCAGCAACTGATGAATCGACGCCTCCAGACATACCGACCACAACTCTTGTGTCTTCAGGTCTTTTTGTCATCTTCATCAACTCCAATTTCAATGAAACAACGTGCGCGTTTCGTTCTTCAGGTGCCTAGCTGTTTCATTTTTCACACACGAACAAAAGGGGAGCCATTTATTTGGCTAGGCGTTTCACGACAGCCGCTATCTTATGCGCCGCCTGCTTCACATGTTCCTCTTCATTTCCAAGACCGAAGCTTATTCTGACTGAGGATGTCAGCTCTTTTGCTTCTTCACCATACATGGCGCTTAATACGTGCGAAGGAAGGACAGATCCAGCCGTACATGCTGACCCGCTCGAAACAGCAATCCCTTCCATATCTAAGTTCACAAGTAACGATTCAATAGAAACGCCCGGGAAGTGGACATTTAAAATATGCGGCAATGTCTCTTTCGGATGTCCATTGATAGAGAAATTGAGTGATTCCTCTTCGAATACTTGCAGCATCGCTTCTTTGAGCTTACCATAATGCACTGCTTTTTCTCTTCTATTTTGCTTTGTTAATTGAACTGCTTCTGCAAGTCCAATGATTCCCGCCACATTTTCAGTACCAGCACGGCGTTTTCTCTCTTGTTCTCCTCCGAATAGCTGCGGTGAAAGTTTTACACGCTCATTCACGTATAAAAAGCCTGTTCCCATCGGGCCATTTAGTTTATGACCGGACGCAGATAAGAGGTCGATATGAAGTTCTGTGACATCAATTGATATTGTCCCAAATGCCTGTACTGCGTCTGTATGAAAATAAGCAGTGTGTTCGTGTAAAAGTTGACCAATTTCTTTAATTGGCTGAATCACACCCGTTTCATTATTGCCGTACATGATAGTCACAAGAATTGTATCGTCTCTTAGTGCTTGTTTTAATTGATCAAGATGAATCAATCCAGTGTGATCCACATCTAAATACGTCACATCAAAACCAAGATTCTCTAAGCGTTCGCATGTATGCAGCACTGCATGATGCTCAGTTTTTGTTGTGATGATATGTTTTCCTTCATGCTGCCTTGCCATTGCCACACCTGTAATGGCCAAGTTGTCTGCCTCTGTTCCCCCGCTTGTGAGGATGATCTCCTGCTGCTTACAGTGTAATTCTCCTGCAATGACTTCCCTTGCTTCATCGAGCCACTTTCTTGCCTCGCGCCCATATGAATGAATACTAGAGGGATTGCCAAATATCTCTGTAAAGTAAGGCATCATCTTGTCCACAATCCGTTGATCCATAGGCGTTGTGGCTGCATGATCTAAATAGATACGTTCCATTTACGGTACACCTCTGATCTAAATATAGAACATATACGCCTCTTGATCCTCGTCATCTTTATAGCTTGCCAAGTCTTCAAGAGTTGTATTGTCCAGTACGTCTTTTACTGCATCACGAATACGAATCCAAAGTGCACGCTTTGCTGGTTCTTCGTTTTCAATCACTTCAACAGGACTAATAGGTCCTTCTAATACACGAATAATATCACCGGCTGTAATCTCGTTTGGCTCATGGGCAAGCACATAGCCGCCATACGCTCCGCGGATACTTTTCACAAGACGTGCATTGCGAAGTGGTGATACAAGCTGCTCTAAATAATGCTCAGACAAATCATTGTTTTGAGCGATTGATTTTAATGATGTAGGGCCTTCGCCATGTTTTTTGGCTAATTCGATCATGATCGTCAGACCATATCTGCCTTTAGTAGAAATTTTCAAGTTAAACACCTCTGCGTTTTCTATTTCTATGTCATCAATTATTTTTCTGATTTCATATACGCTTATATAGACCAAAAGCAATTATATCATACTTTTAGCCAACTTTCATTTGCGGGTTCTGAGCTCAAAACGAGGACGCATCCCTTTTCTATTTGAAGAAATTTCGGTACTCTATACAAACAAGACATTGCTTTAGGAGAGATAATCATGAAACCTTTAGCGTATCGGATGCGCCCAAGTCATATTGGAGACATTATTGGGCAGGAGCATCTCGTTGGGGAAGGTCAAATTATTAGACGAATGGTCGAGGCAAAACATTTGTCCTCGATGATTTTATACGGACCGCCGGGAATCGGCAAAACATCCATTGCAACTGCAATTGCTGGCAGTACAAGCATTGCCTTCCGTACATTGAATGCGGTGATTCATAACAAAAAAGATATGGAAGCTGTCGCCGCTGAAGCGAAAATGAGTGGTCAGGTCATCCTGATTTTAGACGAAGTCCACAGACTCGATAAAGGGAAGCAGGATTTCCTTCTTCCGTATTTAGAAAATGGCATGATCATTTTAATTGGCGCGACAACAGCTAATCCGTATCATGCGATTAACCCAGCCATCCGCAGCCGGACACAAATATTTGAGCTGAAGCCGCTGGAAACAGAGCAAATTAAAGCTGCATTATCTCGAGCTTTACAGGATGAACATCGCGGGCTTGGCGGTTATTCGGTCAAAGTTGATGAGGAGGCAATGAATCATTTTGCAAATGGATGCGGAGGAGATGTGCGTTCCGCTTTAAATGCGCTTGAACTAGCCGTCTTATCGACAAAAGCGGATGAATCTGGACAGATCACGATCACTCTAGCTGCAGCAGAAGAATGTTTACAAAAAAAGAGCTTCTCGCATGATAAAAACGGTGATGCCCATTATGATGTCCTCTCGGCTTTTCAAAAATCCATTAGAGGATCTGATGCAGATGCTGCGCTGCATTACCTTGCAAGACTCATTGAAGCGGGAGACCTTGAAAGCATTTCGAGACGATTACTTGTGATGGCTTATGAAGATATTGGCCTAGCCAGTCCGCAGGCAGGGCCACGTGTGTTAAGCGCTGTTCAAACAGCTGAGAGAGTTGGTTTTCCAGAAGCACGAATTCCACTCGCTAATGCCGTGATTGAACTGTGTCTTTCTCCAAAGTCAAACTCCGCTTACCAAGCGATTGATGCGGCACTGCATGATATTCGCACGGGGAAAATTGGTGAAGTTCCCGTTCATTTAAAAGATGCCCACTATAAAGGAGCAGCAGCACTTGGAAGGGGCGCCGATTACTTATATCCGCACGATTATGAAAATGGCTGGGTGAAGCAGCAATATTTACCTGACCCGCTGAAAAACAAACAATATTATGAACCAAAGCAAACTGGAAAATTTGAAGGTGCACTAAAGCAAGTGTATGAAAATTTAAGACGGCAAAAATAAAAACAGCCCCCTGCTCTAAGCAGGCGGGCTGTTTATTTATCTTTCACACGTGTAATCGGAATGTCTTTTAACAGTTTCATAATGACATGACCACCCATAATCAGTCCAGCCACAGATGGAACAAATGCATTGGATGATGGCGGCATTTGTGCCTTACGAATTTTCGCTTCATCATTTCCAACTTCTTTTCTCACATCTTCACGAATGACAATCGGACTTTCATCAGAGAAAATAACTTCAATTCCCTTACGAATGCCTTCCTTCCGCAGGCGTGTTCTGACGACTTTCGCAATTGGGTCTGTATGTGTTTTCGAGATGTCATCAATTTTAAAGCGTGTCGGATCTGTTTTATTTGCAGCACCCATACTCGAAATAATGTTCACATCGCGTTTCAGGCACTCTTTCATTAAATGAATTTTATAATGAATTGTATCTGATGCATCAATGACATAATCAAGTGGATACTCAAAGAATTGTTCATATGTTTCTTCTGTATAGAACATTTTGAGCGCAACAACTTCACATTCTGGGTTGATGTCAGCAATTCTTGCCTGCATTAAGTCAACTTTAGGCTGACCAACCGTTGATAGCAAAGCTGGCAGCTGCCTATTTACATTTGTAATATCAATATCATCTTTATCAACAAGAACAATACGGCCAACACCTGAACGAGCAAGAGCTTCTACTGCAAAAGAACCTACGCCGCCTACTCCAAGCACTGCAACTGTACTGTTTTTTAATATATTTAAGCCTTCCTTGCCAATGGCAAGCTCGTTTCTTGAAAACTGATGTAACAAGTGCCTCACTCCACCTTTATTTAAAATGAATCGAAAGAATCATATCATATTCAGCGTTCTCCGTCATCCTTCTCAAATAGAAAAAAACACAAAAAAGTCCCGATCACGCCGCCAGCTTTTCCTTCGTTTTGAACCCCGCACCATGCAGGTGGGTGCTTTCTTCCTCACTTTATAAGTCCTCAGAAGAGGCATTTATGCAGAAAGGAAAGGCAAGCTCCCGTAGAAAAAAATGTTCGGTCAAAACTAGGTAACCACCGTACGTATCAGGACTTTATTTATTGGTTGATGAAAGCATATCATAGGCATGTCCCTTTTTCAAGCGTTTACATGCCTATAAACATGCGCCTATTTTACTGTTTTACTTTTGTTTTAATAGCCAAACTCAGTTCATCTAGCTGCGCTGCGCTTACAGTGCCAGGAGCATCTGTGAGAACACAGCTTGCACTTGCCGTTTTCGGGAACGCAATGGTATCTCTTAGGTTAGATCGGCCGGCAAGCAGCATCACTAGGCGGTCAAGTCCAAGCGCAATTCCGCCGTGCGGAGGCACACCATGCTCAAATGCATCAAGAAGGAAGCCGAACTGATCGTACGCTTCTTCTTTAGAAAAGCCAAGTAAACCAAACATTTTCTCTTGAATGTCCTTTTCAAAAATACGAATAGAACCTCCGCCAAGCTCATAGCCGTTCAGCACAAGATCATACGCTTGAGCTTTCATATCTTCTGGACTTGTTTCAATTAATTCAAGATCATCACGAACTGGCATTGTGAAAGGATGATGAGCAGCATAGAAGCGGCCTTCTTCTTCATCTTTTTCAAGCAGCGGCCAGTCGACTACCCATAAGAAATTGAAGACAGACTCATCGATGAGTTTAAGCTCTTTGCCAAGTTTCAAACGAAGTGCGCCAAGCGCATCATGGACAACAGACGTTTTGTCAGCGACAAAAAGTAAAAGGTCTCCCTCTTCAACTTGAAGCTGTTCTTTTAATTCTGCTTGTTTTGACTCATCAAAGAATTTAGCGATTGGTCCTTTTAACTCTGTCCCTTCAGCTTTTAGCCAAGCAAGACCTTTTGCACCATAGTTCGCTGCAAATGCACCAAGTGCATCGATGTCTTTTCTTGAGTAGTTTGCTGCAGCCCCTTTGACATTAATGGCTTTGACAGCTCCGCCATTGTTTACAGCACCGCTGAAGACTTTGAAATCTGAGTCTTTTACCGTGTCTGAAATGTTGACAAGCTTCATGTCAAATCGGGTATCTGGCTTGTCAGAACCATAGGAATTCATCGCTTCATCGTACGTCATACGAGGTAATGGCAATGTCAGGTCAACGCCTTTGACATCTTTCATCACCTTTGCCATCATCTCTTCAGCAAGCGTCATGATGTCTTCTTGGCTCATAAAGGACATTTCAATATCGACTTGTGTAAATTCCGGCTGACGGTCAGCACGCAAGTCTTCATCTCTAAAGCAACGAGCGATTTGATAGTAGCGGTCCATCCCAGACACCATGAGCAATTGCTTAAATAATTGCGGAGACTGCGGCAGCGCATAGAATTCTCCTTCGTGTACACGGCTTGGCACAAGATAGTCACGCGCACCTTCTGGCGTACTTTTTGTTAAAATTGGTGTTTCAATGTCTAGAAAGCCGTGATCATCTAAGAAATGGCGGAATGCTTTTGTGACTTCATGTCGCATTTTCATCGTTTCAAACATCGCAGGACGGCGAAGATCTAGGTAGCGGTATTTTAAGCGCACATCTTCTGATACCTCATCTGCTTGATCAGAAATCACAAATGGAGGCGTCTTGGCTTCATTTAAAACAGTGACTGTGTCGACTTGAATTTCAATTTTGCCTGTTTTTAAATTTGGGTTGATCGTAGCTTCTTCTCTTGCGACCACTGTCCCTTTAATATCAAGGACATATTCATTCCGAATCGATTCTGCTGTCTCAAGAGCCTCTTTTGATTGGTCTGGATGAAAGACAACTTGCACAATGCCTGTACGATCACGCAGGTCAATAAAGATTAATCCGCCAAGGTCACGACGTTTTTGTACCCATCCTTTTAATACAACGGTTTGACCGATTTGGTCTTCTGTTACTTCTCCACAATAAAAAGTTCTACCAAACACAAACATTCCACTCCTTCTTTACGCTTTCTGGTGGGCTTTCATCATTTGAATCAGCTCATCAAGCTTCACTTCAATTTGTTCACCCGTTGTCGTATCTTTTACGTTTACAATTTGCTGCGCTAGCTCATCTTCACCAAGAACTGCAATAAACTTGGCTTTCAAGCGGTCTGCCGCTTTAAATTGTGCTTTTAGCTTTTTCCCTGTATAGTCCATTTCACTTGAAATGCCTTCTTTTCTTAGGCGATTCAATAAGCCAACAGCATAATCTTTTGCTTGATCTCCTAATGCCGCAATATATAAATCAATGCCGTCTTGAACAGGAAGCTCGATCTTCTCTGCATCAATCGCTGATAGGAAACGTTCAATACTCATCGCAAAGCCGATACCTGGTGATTCAGGACCGCCAATTCCTTCAACAAGTCCATCATAACGGCCGCCGCCGGCTAATGTTGTGATCGCGCCAAAGCCTTCTGCATTACTCATGATCTCAAAGGCAGTGTGATTGTAATAATCAAGACCGCGCACTAAGTTCGGATCGACGACATATTCAATGCCTAGATCGGTTAAGTATTGTTTTACTTTTTCAAAATAAGTCCGTGATTCTTCATTTAAGTAATCTTGAATGGATGGTGCCGTTGCCATCAGTTCGTGATCGCGGTCCTTTTTACAATCAAGAATACGCAATGGATTTTGATGTAAACGAATTTGGCAGTCGTGACAGAATTCATCAATTCTTGGTTCAAAATGCTCGACAAGTGCTTGACGGTAATCTGCACGGCTTTCTTTGTCACCAAGGCTGTTAATAACGAGTTTTAAGTTGGAAAGACCTGCTTTCTCATACACACTCATCGCTAATGAAATGACCTCTGCATCAATGGCAGGATCTTTTGAACCGATCGCTTCAATTCCGAATTGATAAAATTGACGATATCTTCCCGTTTGTGGACGCTCATAGCGGAACATTGGTCCAATGTAGTACAGCTTTGTAGGCTGTGCAGGCTGTGCAAACAGTTTATTTTCAACATAAGAACGGACAGTTGAAGCTGTTCCTTCTGGGCGAAGTGTGATGCTACGTCCTTTTTTGTCTTCAAATGTGTACATCTCTTTTTGAACGATATCTGTTGACTCGCCTACTCCTCGTGCAAACAGTTCCGTATGCTCAAAAATCGGTGTGCGGATTTCTTTGTATTGAAAGGCTGCACATGTATCTCTCGCAATTTGTTCAACATACTGCCAGCGTTCTGATTCTCCCGGTAAAATATCCTGTGTGCCTCTTGGAATATTAAAACTCATTTTTCGTCCTCCTACGACCATCATTCATTTTTTATGTGGACATATAAAAAACCCCCGCCTCTACTATGTGTATAGTAGGGACGAGAGTTATACCCGTGGTGCCACCCTAGTTGGAACATGATCTAGCCATGTTCCCGCTCAAATCCTTAACGCAGATTCACGTTCTCCGCCTAATGACTCATTTTTTGAGTGTTCAGCAGGAAACCTACAGAGTGTTCTTTCGTGATAAATGCCATGCGGATTCGCTTTCAGCCTTAGGCGATTCCTCTCTGCTCACGCAATTTACCCTACTATTCTCTATCATCAGTTCCACATTTTAAATTTTCAAGTGTGTTGATTTATATTATAATAAGGTCGGTGCTGCCACTCTGTCAACCCTTGCCGTGTCTCTTTTTCTTTTCCAGCTCTTCTTTTGATGTGCATCCGTATTCAGATGCTGTTTCTTCAAGGAAGCCTGGTTGATCCATTTCGTCGTGCTGCCAGCGGTCGATATCACGATGTCCATTATATTGCACTCGTCCTAATTTTCTGCTTAATCTCATGTTTGTACATCCTTTTATCACATTTTTATTTAGTATAAACAGATTGATTCAATTTTATTAGGGAAACTGCAAGGAATTCATCCATTACATAACGAATTAACATTCATCGGTTTTACAAGGGAGGGGAAAACACCGTTTTGAATCTGAAAACACACCATCACATGATGTTGCTGCTCACCTGTTTTGTCCTCATTGCCAGCACTTGGCCAATGACACATGCGACGGCTCAAACAGATCAAGCTGTCGTTGCAACAGATGAAATCAATGTGCGAACCGGACCTGGTTTAAGCTACGGGATCGCAGCAGTTGTGAAACGAGGAGAAAGCTACCCGATTCTCACTGAACAAGGAGAATGGGTACAGATCGGTCTATCGAACGGACAAAAAGGCTGGGTCGTCTCATGGCTGATTACCAAGTCATCTGATGCACAAAAGCCTGCTAAGCAAAAGACGCAAGGTCAAAGTACGCAAGGAAGCAGTTCAATTACGTCAACAGCCTCTGACCTTCGCATTCGGACAGGCCCAGGGACTTCCTATCAAGTCATTGGCACTTTCCCGCAGGGCGCTTCCGCTAAAAAGCTGGACACAAGCGGCGAATGGACAAAAATATCGTACAAACAAGCGGAAGGCTGGGTCCACTCTGATTATATTTCTGGCGGACAAAACGCTTCTTCATCCAGTTCAGCTGAGCCCGCTCGTTCTAAACAGTCCGGCACAGTTGGCGTATCAAGCTTGAATGTTCGAAAATCGGCGGCACCAAACGCACAAGTGGCCGCTTCACTTTCCCGCAACACTCAAGTCACCATTTTACGGGAGCAAAATGGCTGGTATGAAATCGAAGCAAAAGGCGTTAAAGGCTGGGTTGCAAGTTATTATATTGTCTCAAACCAAGGAACAAGTGCAGCACCTGAAAAGAATTCATCCTCTTCGTCATCTCATCAGAAAGCGTACATCGTTTATGATGGAACGAATATTAGAAAAAGCGCTTCTACCTCTGCTGGAATTGCAGAAAGAGCAACAAAAGGAGCTGCTTATCAAATTGTTCGTACGCAAGGTGACTGGTACGAGGTGACATTATCAAACGGCGGAACAGGCTACGTGGCGAGCTGGGTCGTTCAAACAAAGAAAAATAGCAGCGAAGCACCAAGACCTCAGCAGGATTCATCGTCTGGCACTGGATCTTTAAAAGGCAAAACAATTGTTCTTGATCCTGGGCATGGCGGAAAAGACAGCGGCACGATCGGCGCAGACGGTGCATTTGAAAAGAATATCACGATCAAAACCGCTCATTTGCTGGCGGGTAAGTTAAGAGCTTCTGGAGCAAATGTCTATTTAACAAGAAGTGATGATACATTCATCAGCCTTCAATCGAGGGTTGCCACTTCACATTACCGAAATGCAGATGCATTTATTAGTCTTCATTATGATAGTTTTATGGACCAAAGTATCAGAGGGAGCACCGCATATTATTATCAAGCATCCAAAGATCAACGTCTGGCGACAAGCGTTCATACGGAAGTCGCAAAACGATCACAGATCCCTGATAAAGGAGTCAAATTTGGAGATTATTTTGTTTTAAGAGAAAACAAGCGCCCTTCCCTTTTATATGAACTCGGCTATTTAAGCAATCCTCAAGAAGAAGCGATCATTTATAGCGCCTCTTACCAAGAACGAGTGACAGAAGGAATGACAGAAGGATTAAAACAATATTTCCGATAGAAAAAAGAGGCCGCTGCGCCTCTTTTTTGTTTGATCGCAAAAGAAAAAGACTCTAAACAAACTCTCAGCAAGAGTTTATCTACAGTCTAATGTCTTTCTATTCTTTGCTGTCCATCAACATGGTGACAGGCCCCGAATTGGTCAATGAGACGTCCATCATCGCCCCAAAACGTCCAGTTTCAACATGGATGCCTTTTTCTCTAAGCGTTTCATTGAAGCATTCGTAAAGTGAATTCGCCACATCCGGTTTGGCAGCTTTCATAAAGTTCGGCCGTCTGCCTTTTCTCGTATCACCATAAAGAGTAAATTGAGATACAGACAGTACACTTCCTTTTACATCTAACAAAGAATGATTCATTTTCCCGTTTTCATCTTCAAAAATACGCAAGTGTGCGAGCTTTTCAGCTAAGTAATGCACATCTTCTTCTGTGTCTTCATGTGTAACCCCAACGAGCACCATATAGCCTTCATTGATGGCACCTGTGATCTCTTCTTCTACTTTCACAGATGCACTCGTCACACGCTGAACAACAAGCCTCATAGACGATATACTTCCTTTCTAATTCATGAATCGGCGAACAGAGTAAATGTCTTTGATTTGTTTAATGCGTTCTACCACTTTGTGCAAATGGTTAATATTTTGGATAAAGATCGCCATATGGATCGTCGCCACTTTGTTACGATCAGACTTACCAGAAACCGATGAGATGTTCGTTTTGGTTTCGTTGACTGCTTGAAGCACCTCATTAAGTAAGCCGCGTCTGTCATATCCTAATATTTCGATTTCCACATTGTATTCTTTACGGTTTCGAGCAGGCTGTTCATGCTCCCACTCAACCGGGATTAACCGTTCCTGCGCTTCTCCTGTCTTCACGTTCGGACAGTCATCACGGTGAACAGATACGCCACGGCCTTTTGTAATAAAGCCAACAATGCTATCACCAGGAACAGGATTACAACACTTAGATAAACGGACAAGCAAGTTATCAATGCCTTTCACTCGCACGCCAGCTTCTCGTTTTTTCCCGTGATATGGTTTTGACTCTACAGACACTTCTTGAACGGTTTTCTCTTGTTCTTCCTGATCTCTTTGTTTTCTTTCTTTTTCCGTTAAACGATTCGCCACTTGGAGTGCCGTAATTCCGTTATAACCGACAGCTGCATACATGTCCTCTTCATTTGAGAAATTAAATTTATCGGCCACTTTTTGCAGATTTTCAGTGGTCAAAATGTCTTTGACATCGAACTCAAGGTTTTTGATTTCTTTCTCCACAAGTTCTCGGCCTTTTTCGACATTTTCTTCACGGCGCTGTTTCTTGAAAAACTGTCTGATCTTGTGCTTCGCTTGGGAGGTTTGGGCAAGTTTGACCCAATCCTGGCTCGGTCCATAGCTATGCTTAGAAGTCAGAATTTCAATAATGTCACCTGTTTTTAGCTTATGATCAAGTGTGACCATTTTACCGTTGACTTTGGCTCCGATTGTTTTATTCCCAATTTCCGAATGAATCCGGTATGAGAAATCAATTGGTACGGAACCAGACGGCAGCTCGATGACGTCACCTTTTGGTGTAAATACAAACACCATATCAGAGAAGAGATCGATTTTTAACGATTCCATAAATTCTTCCGCATCTGTGGATTCATTTTGGAATTCAAGGATTTCTCTAAACCAAGACAGCTTCTTCTGGAAAACGGCTTCTTCCGTCGATTCTGCTGACTCTTTGCCTTCTTTATACGCCCAGTGTGCCGCAATTCCGTATTCCGCAATTTCGTGCATTTCCACTGTACGAATCTGAACTTCAAGCGGGTCCCCTTTTGGACCAATCACCGTTGTATGAAGAGACTGATACATGTTCGGCTTTGGCATCGCAATATAATCCTTAAATCTGCCTGGCATCGGCTTCCAGCATGTATGGATAATACCAAGTACCGCATAGCAGTCTTTAATGCTGTCAACCAAAATACGTACAGCCAGCAAATCATATATTTCATTAAATTGCTTATTTTGCATGACCATTTTTCGATAAATACTATAAATATGTTTCGGTCTGCCGGAGAATTCAGCCTTAATGTTCACCTCAGACACGCGGTCTTTTACTTCATTGACAACCTCGTCCAAGTATTCCTCACGTTCCGCTCGTTTGCGCTTCATGAGATTCACAATCCGGTAGTATTGTTGCGGATTTAAATAGCGGAGGGCTGTATCTTCAAGCTCCCACTTAATCTTTGAAATCCCTAATCTGTGCGCAAGCGGTGCAAAGATTTCAAGGGTTTCATTTGAAATTCTTCGCTGCTTTTCCTGCGGAAGGTGTTTGAGTGTTCTCATATTGTGAAGACGGTCTGCCAGCTTAATTAAGATGACGCGAATATCCTGCGCCATTGCAACAAACATTTTACGATGGTTTTCAGCCTGTTGTTCTTCTTGTGATTTATATTTAATCTTTCCGAGCTTTGTCACACCATCAACAAGCATGGCTACTTCTTCGTTAAAATGCTCTTTTAAATCTTCTAATGTCACATCCGTGTCTTCGACAACATCATGCAAGAAGCCGCCAGCAATGGTCGAAGGATCCATTTCAAGATCAACAAGAATTCCCGCCACTTGAATAGGATGGATAATATAGGGCTCACCGGATTTCCGGTATTGCTCCTTGTGAGCATTTTCAGCATATTCGTATGCACGCTCTATAAATTGAATATGTTCAGCGGACAGGTATTCTCTTGCCTTATCAATGACCTGCTGCGCCGTTAAAACTTGTTCGTTCGCCATGGAATCACCTTTTTAAATGAAAACTGTATTGTAGTTTATTATCAAGAAAAATTCGATAGATGTAAAGAGAAGAAGTCCGCTAAAAGATTTTTGATAGGAAAAAAGCACCCTTCTTACTGAGTGCTTTTTTCGTAAAACTCCATTAGTATTGCATTAACGTCAAGATGTCGTAACCGTCAAGCTTCTTTCTGCCATCAAGATACGTCAGCTCAATTAAAAATGCAATCCCTGCCACAACGCCGCCTAATTCCTCAACCAGCTTGATGGATGCTTCAATCGTTCCACCTGTCGCAAGCAAATCATCTGTGATCAGTACACGCTGACCAGGACGAATTGCATCTTTATGAATCGTTAATACATCTTTACCGTATTCCAAACCGTAATCGACTTTGATGACTTCACGAGGAAGCTTTCCTTCTTTACGAACTGGGGCAAAACCTACACCAAGTGCGTATGCTACAGGGCAGCCAATAATGAATCCACGCGCTTCAGGTCCAACAATGAGATCAATATCTCTTTCCTTCGCGTATTCAACGATTTGATCCGTTGCATAACGGTACACTTCGCCTTTATCCATTAACGTTGTAATATCTTTAAATTGTACACCTTCCTTTGGGTAGTCAGGTACAACTGTCACATATTGTTTTAAATCCATCTTTTCCTTTTCCTCCTCGTACGTCAAAGCACAGGTGAGACTTCGCTCATCATGCTATTCAGCCATTCCTTCAGCTCTTTGGCTGAGGAATATGTTAGTGTTTGATCGAGTTCCATCAATCGTTGTTTTGCTGTATAAGACGATGATGCGGTTAAATCTTTTTTAGGGGCATCACGCACTATTGACAGCACACCATTCTCTATTTTAACAAAACCGAGTTCAAAAAACACCTTTGTCATAAAAATGATTGTATCTTTTGTCCAACCTCTATGTTTGGCAAGCTCCATGCCTTGTTCTTTAATAGGAAAACTTCCCCGTTTGAACAAGAACCCATAAAACCATTTGAATTGATCACGGCTCGGGAATGAGGACATAAAGTGATCTTCTTTCCGCTGAAACACCGTATAAATTCTTGCTGGTTGTTGATTTTCTAAAAGCAGCTTGAGCAAGTGTTCATCGGCAGGAACATCGGCAAAGATCACATACTTTTCCTGCACATCAAACGTGGATACATTTTCTGCATCAATAAGGTGAATCGGAATATCCACCAGCTCCGATTGCTTTTTTGTTTCTTCGTCAAAACAGAAGACCATTGTTTTTGCTGGATCAAGTGTTGATACTTTCTTTTCCCAATCTTTTTTCCCGCGTAAATCAAACAGCTGCCATTCATCGACTCTAGCGTCTTTTAGCATGAGCTGAGGTTTCTTTCGGTTATTCCATTCATTAATCGAGACCTCGCCAACGACAGAAATTTGACTCCCTGGGACAAGTTCTTCTTTTAGTTTGCCTTGGTGAAAACCGACACAGTCGAGCAGCTTGTCTTCGTCTTTTAGTGACATTTTAATGTGATTTTGATTTGCCCCGATCGTTCGGATGTCTTCAAGCTGGGCGTCTTCAATCATAATGAACGGCTTAGGATTCTGCATGCCAAACGGGGACAGCAGTCCCACTTCTTCAATGGCTTGCACCGTCATTTCGTCCACTTTACATACTGCATCGACCCGTTGAATTGGAATAAAATCTTCTTCAGTCAACGTTTCATTTGCATATTGATTCAATCTTTCCCTAAGTAAAGGAACATCATCCGCTTGAAGTGTCATTCCTGCTGCCATCGGGTGTCCACCGAAATGCGGCAGGATGTCACGGCACTTGCTCAAATGGAAAAATAAATCAAAGCCAGGAATACTTCGGGCTGACCCTTTCGCCATCTGCGTTTCTTCATCTATTCCAAGCACAATCGCCGGACGAGAAAATGTATCCGTCAATTTTGAGGCAACAATGCCGACAACGCCTGGATTCCAGCCAGCTTTTGCTACGACGATAGCAGACTGGTCAGCACCTGTCTCTTCGACCATTTGAATGGCTTCTTCCGTGATCGTACTCACAATTTTCTGCCGTTCTTTGTTCAATTCTTGTACAAAACGAGCGAGTTCTTCTGCTTCATCCATATCCTCAGTCATGAGAAGATGAACAGCCGGATCTGCCTGCTCAATTCGTCCAACAGCATTCAGCCTTGGCGCAATTTGAAAGCCGACCGTTTCCTCATTTGCTTCTTCAAGAGTGGCGCCTGCTTCTTTTAATAAAGCTTTTAATCCAGGCCGTCTAGATTGACGAAGCTGCATCAGACCTTTTTTGGCAATCCATCTATTTTCATCATGCAGCGGGACAAGATCCGCAATTGTACCGATTGCAGCAAGATCTAATAATTCTACTGGGAGTTTACCGAGGAGTGCATGTGCCACTTTAAACGCCACACCGACACCCGCCAGCTCTTTAAACGGATACTCACACCCTGGCTGCTTAGGATGTACAATCGCAAGTGCCTCAGGCAGTTCCTCGCTTGGTTCATGGTGATCTGTGATGATCAGGTCTAATCCTATTTCTTTTGCAATACGTGCTTCATTTACAGCAGCGATCCCTGTATCCACGGTGATGACAAGCGATGCTCCTTGCTCTTTGATATATCGGAAAGCCTGTTCGTTTGGCCCATATCCTTCTTTAAATCGATCTGGAATATAAAAGTCTACCTTCGCAGATCGTTCTTTAAGTGTATGTAAAAGTACAGAAGTACTTGTCACACCATCTGCATCATAATCTCCGAAGATCACAATCGATTCCTGCTCTTCGATCGCTTTGTTGATGCGCTCTACTGCTTCTTTCATTCCTTTTAATAAGAATGGATCATGAAATTCGGCTTTTTGATCAAATAAAAAAGACCTCGCTTCTTCTACTTCTTCGAGTCCTCTTTGTACAAGAAGTGATGCAGTCAGCGCTGAAATATTCAGATTTTCAGAGAGTGATTTCACTTTTTCTTCGCTAGGATGTTCATATTCCCAACGCATTTTGGATAATAACATAAATTCACCCCTCAACCACACTATTATACTAGAGTGGACTGAGGGGTTTCAATTTTTATTTTATGAAATTGTACTGGAAGATTATTTTTCCTTCCGGTCAAAAGACGCTGGCTGTTCTTTTAAAGGTGTGACATTCGTTTTCTTTTGAACGTCTTTGTCTACCTTTTTTGGAGAAGCAGTAGGGTCAGTCACAGTGGCTGCACGTTCAGCTTTTAATGCTTTTAATTCACGTTTTAGTTTCACAATTTGGAAAATCCCCGCAAAAGCCACAATGAGTCCGCCCATCAGAACAGAACCGATAATGACAAGGATCAGCGGCCATTCAGCCGTTCCAAATAAGTAGTCTACCTGTACAGGCCGCACGTTAATAACAGCAAATACTGAGACAATTAATACGAAAATAAATGCGAGTATGATGGTCCATTGTTGTTTATTCATCTACAAATCCCCCAAGCTTTTTCTTTTATTCTTCCCTCTTTCTTGTCCTTTTTAAACACAGAAAGAACATGGCGGAAGGTTTTCTATCAGCATGGGCGCTTAGCTGCTGAGTTTTTCTTTAATGAGGCTCTTTAATTCTTTTCTTTCTCCAGAGATGACAAGGGTGTCTCCTTCTTCAATCACCGTATCTGGTCCTGGATTTAAAATTTTCTCATGTGATTTTCTCACAATGGCGATGACTGTCACTTGATAGTTTTGGCGCACACTCAGGTCTCCGATCGTCTGGTTAACAGCTGGTGCGTTCTTTTCAATCTTAAACCATTCAATGATGAGTTCATCAATGGCCACCTCCACTGTCTCAAGCGCTTTTGGTTTATAGACCATGCCGCCTAAAATAGCCGAGATTTGTCTTGCTTCTTCATCGCTAAGCAAGATACCAGAAATACATTCTTCGTGATCATCTTCTTGAAAATGATACATCTCTCTTCTGCCGTCATCATGTGTGATAATGGCAAGCTTCTCATTATTTCTTGTGATCATTTCGGCTTTGTGACCGATACCTGGCAGTTCAGTTTCCCGAACCTTCATAACAGCCCCTCCAATGAATAAAAGCGAAATGCCCCAAACGGACACTTGCTTTCTATACTGATCTAAACGTATGTCATTATAGCAAAAGACCATTTCAAGATCAATGAAACCCGAAATGTTTTTACATATCATCTTATTGTTGTGACGATGACAAGTATGATGCATGAAAAAAAGACTGCCATGCTGGCAGTCTTTCTTGTTTAAATATCTTGTTCTGTGTCGATTTTAGCCGGCTTTTTCAGCTCACGACCTTTCCATATCAGCCAAATTTGTGCCGCAATGTAAAGGGATGAATACACCCCTGTTAATAGGCCGACAAGTAAGGCGATGGAGAAGTTTGTAATAGATGCTGAACCGAAAATGAGAAGTGCAATCACCACTACAAGTACGGTAAGCACAGTGTTCACAGAACGCGTAAAGGTTTGCTGTAAACTTAAATTCACAATGTACGATAAATCTTCGATCGTTTTCGGTTTGCGTTTCTTCATTTGCTCACGCACCCTGTCGAAGGTGACAATCGTGTCATTGATTGAGTACCCAATGACCGTGAGTATCGCTGCAATGAAGGTGACATCCACCTCTAAGCGCGTAATACTAAAGAAGGCAACGATAAAGAATGCATCGTAAAGCAGAGAGATTATCGCTGCAATCGCCATTTTATACTCAAATCGGACGGATACATATAAGATAATCCCGATCGAAGCAATGATGACAGCGTATAATGCGTTACGAGCAAGCTCTTTTCCGACCGTCGGAGACACTGTACTTACGTTAGGCTCCGTTCCGTATTTATCTTTGAAATAATCTTTCACTTCAGCAATTTTTTCTTTATTCGGAACACCGACAAATCGAGCTGCTGCTTGATTTTCTTTTTGCCCCGATAACACAACACTGTCTGTCTCAAGGTCTAGCTTTTTAAAATCTTGCTCCACCTGTTCTGTTGACAGTTTATGGTCACTTTGAATATCAACTCTAGTACCGCTTGCAAAGTCAATACCTGCATTGAGCTTGAAGATTGACAGCACAATGATTCCAGCAATGGTAATGGCTGCTGAGAAAATCATAAAGCCTTTACGTTTGCTGACGAAATCCCATTTATCAAATGGTGTTTTCGGTTCAGTATTTTCAGTTGTTTCATGAATATCAATGATGTCTTTCTGACGAACACCAAACCAGCCTTTTCTGCGATCGAGATAACGGCTTTCTACAAGTAAGCCAAGAAGGAATCTTGATAGGAAGACAGCCGTGATAAAGCTTGTCAAAATCGATAGGATAAGCATGGTTGCAAACCCTTTGACAGAGCTTGTTCCAAAGAAGAATAGAACCCCGCCGGCAATAATACTTGTTAAGTTTGCATCAAAGATCGTGGCAAACGATCTGCGGTTACCCGATCTGAAAGCAGAACGGACAGATTTACCGAGCTTGAGCTCTTCTTTAATCCGCTCATACGTAATAATGTTGGCATCGACAGCCATCCCTACCCCAAGAATCAATGCAGCGATTCCAGGCAGTGTCATGACCGCCCCCATCCAGTCAAAGACTTGCAGTGTGATATAGATATAAGCTGACAGTGTAATGACAGCAACAAGACCTGGTAATCGGTAATAAAACAGCATGAATAAGAAGATAAATGCTATTCCTACAATTCCTGCGAAGACTGTTTCGTTTAGTGCTTGCTCACCAAACTGTGCACTCACAGATGTTGAATATTTTTCGGTTAATTTTACTGGCAATGCGCCGGCATTTAAAATGCTCGCAAGGTCTTTTGCCTCTTGAACCGTAAAGTTTCCTTCGATTTGTACGTCACTGCTGTTAATTTCTTGGTTTACATTCGGCGCAGATACATACTTATGATTTGATTTAGAGACTTCTTTTTTGAAGGAATCTCCCTTATGATAATCAAGCCAAATGACAAGCTGATTGTTTGGTGCCATCGCTGCTACTTTTTTTGTCACGTCACCAAACTTTTTCGCATCCTTTAGTTTGACCGTCACGATCGGCTCATTCGTTTGATTGAATGTTTGTTTTGCACCATTTTCAACAAGATCAGATCCGTTTAGGAGTTCTTTGTCATTCGTATCTCTGAAGGAAAGCTGTGCTTCAGTCGATAGAATCTCCCGTGCTCTGTTTTGATCTTTTACACCCGCAAGCTGTACGCGGATACGGTTGTTTCCTTCAATCGAAATGTTCGGCTCACTGACCCCAAGCACGTTGGCTCTTCGGTTTAAAGCCTCTACTGTACTGACGAGAACACCATTTGTGATCTTGTCTTCTTTTTTCACTGGGTGTACATCATACAGAACCTCAAATCCACCCTGTAAGTCCAGCCCTAGCGTCATATCTTTCGCAACGGGCTTCGTTAATAAGCCCACACCAGTTCCGATTAACAGAACCACTAAGAAAAACGCAAGTATGCGCCCTTTTTTCATTATGTATTTCCTCCTTAAACACCTGAATCCATTTAGATGGCTTATTTCAACAGTTCGTCCAGCATATTCTTGCCATCTTCACTGTCCAAAAAAGCAGACGTTTTAAACGACTGAACGGTTGCATAGTTCATAAATTCGCCAATTTTCACAGATAAAATATCTGCAACCATTTCATGAATCGGATACTCTTGTTTTTTCTTCCACTTCTTATTCTCTAAGTATGACCATAATTCCTCTAAATCTACATCTTTATAGCCCAAAACGATGAATTCTTCAAGCTTACTGAACAGAAAAGGCTTTAGATGGTCTTTGTATATAGCAGCCGGATGTTGTGTCATTGTGAGGCTCCCCCTTTTCAGTTTTTTATCGAGAGACTTGTCATGCTTGGACGATATACACGCATATCTTATTGTATATGATTCTATGTCGTTTGAGAAGGCAGGTGATCTGTGATTTGACGAAGCAAACGTTTTTAAAAGGGACGATTATTTTAATTTTAGCAGGTTTTATTACAAGAATATTGGGTTTTGTCAATCGAATTGTGATTGCAAGGTTCATTGGCGAAGAAGGCGTAGGGCTTTATATGATGGCAGCGCCTACCTTTTTTCTCGCCGTGACGCTGACACAATTCGGACTTCCTGTTGCTATTAGTAAGCTAGTCGCAGAAGCAGAAGCCCGTGGTGACAAACAGAAAACAAAACGCATTCTAGTGATGTCCCTTGCAATAACAGGAACACTCAGCCTGATTTTCACGCCGCTCTTTTTATGGTTTGCCCCTATTATGGCGGAAAATATGCTGACAGATCCTAGAACGGTCTATCCTCTGCTTGCCATTACACCCGTCGTACCCATTATTGCGATCTCTAGTGTGTTAAGGGGCTATTTCCAAGGAAGACAACAAATGAGCCCGCTTGCGATGTCGCAAGTACTAGAACAGGTCGCAAGAATTTCACTCGTGGCAGTATGTACAACAGCGTTCCTGCCTTATGGAATTGAATACGCAGCAGCAGGCGCTATGATTTCATCTGTCATCGGGGAAATGATTTCACTTGCTTACTTACTGATTGCCTTTCGTTATAAAAAGACCATCCGTATCCGAAAACGTTTTTTCAAGGCAATTCATGATGGGAAGGATACGTTTAAGCAGCTCATGAGTATTGCCCTGCCAACGACAGGCAGCCGTTTCATCGGCAATATCTCTTGGTTTTTAGAACCGATTGTAGTCGCGCAAAGCCTTGCGATTGCCGGTTATGCAGCTGTGGAAGCAACAAGGCAGTATGGAGAATTGACGGGACTTGCGCTCACCCTTTTGACACTTCCTAGTTTTATCACGTATTCTCTCTCCACCGCACTAGTTCCAGCGATTAGTGAAGGGATGGAACAGAACAAACGCAAAACGGTCGAATACCGGCTCAAGCAGGCGATGCGCCTTTGTTTATTAAGCGGGGGCATTTCATGTATTATCCTTTTCGTGTATGCAGAAAATTTAACCCTCTTCATGTATGGTTCATCTCATGCCGCTGTCTATGTAAAATTCATGGCGCCCTTCTTTTTGCTCTATTACTTTCAAGGGCCGCTGCAGGCCGTCCTGCAAGCATTAAATTTAGCGGGGGCAGCGATGACCAACAGTTTGATAGGAGCTGTTGTGAAAACAGGCATGATCTTTGTTCTTGCTTCACAGCCAAGCTTTGGCATTATGGGCGCAGCGCTTGCGATCCTCATTGGCATCGTTCTTGTCACGTTGCTCCATGCGGCAACTGTCGGTAAAGTGCTGCCTATTCATTTACCATTAAAAGAATATGGACTTTGCGTCCTTGTGATCATCGGCACTGGGGCAGTCAGCTTATGGATGAAACATCAAGCGAGCGGACTCTTTTCCGCACCTTTAGAGCTTGTCATGATGATCTTTTTGACGTGCGTGCTGTATGTCATTCTATTAATCTGTCTTGGGCTAGTGAAACGAGAAGAGCTGCGCCGCATCCCGTTTATTGGGAAGCTGCTGTAGCTCATCTTTTCTTTATAATTTCATCTTTCAAATCAATATAAAAATTCTTCTGATTAAAGCTACAGTAAGAGATTTGCTCGATATCATGATAGCCTCTTTTGGCAAGCTCCTTTATCAGCCACTGTTCATCATGGTTGATCTGCTTGAGATGATCATGCTGAACCACACCGTCTGCAATAAGCGGGAGCTCAAGCGCTGCATGTTTGCGCTTGTTTTCTTTTTCAACAACGGCGAGCTTTCCTGAAGGCTCTAAGATGGCATATGAGACATCCTGGATACTATCGATGTTATTTTCTCTTAATTGAATCAGCAAATCATCAAAATTGTATCGCTGTTTTCTCATCGCACCCTCGTCTATTTTTCCGTTGATGATGAGCAGGGCCGGCTTACCGTCGAGAAAACGCCGGACACCTTGAAATTTTAATGACAAATAGGCAAGGGTGATTTGAATGAAGGTTAACAGCAGGATCGGCCATACTGTATGTAACATGTGATCCTCTACTTCTTCTATGGCGAGCACCGCAATTTCAGCGATCATCATAAAAATAACAAGATCTAAAATACTCAGTTCCCCAATCTCCCTTTTGCCCATTAAACGAAAGATAAACCAAATGAGAAAATATAAAATGATCGTTCTCATGGAGATAATTAAGATGTCCTGCATATGATGTAAACCCTCCTTCTCCACCATAGCTTGTGTCAAAACACTTTATTTATGTAGAAAAGAAAGCCTGGGTTTTTATCACGAGAAACATGTCTATTTTTTCTTCTCCGTGAATACATTTTAGTAAAAGACAAGCTTCGGTCAATTGGAGAGGAGACGAATCACATGCAGGAAACGAAACAAATAGGAAAAGGCATTTTATCTGGCTTAATTGCTATTTTTGTCGTGATGATTGTCACAAGCTTACTTGTATCACTGATGCTTACCTTCACAAGTATGCAGGAATCATCGTTTAAATGGATGATCATGATCTTGTCCTTTGCGGCACTTTTTCTAGGAGGAATGATTTCTGGAGGGAAAGCAAAGGAACGGGGCTGGCTCATTGGCGCCATGACCTCTTTTATCTTTTCACTCACTGTTTTTTTATTTCAATATTTAGGGTTTGGAGAAACCTTTTCACCAGAACAATTCATCTATCATGCAGCCTTTTTGGGAATTTGTATGCTAGGGGGAATGATTGGCGTTAATCTTCGGGGCAAATAAAAAAAGAGCGAATGATATCGCTCTTTTTTTATCGCTATGTATTGGAGGATTAACCTTTGTCAGCTAATTCTCTAATAGCACGTCGGTCGAAAGTTAAACGGTTGTTTTCGCTTGTTTTGATGACCACTTTTGATTCATCAATGTAGTCGATTTCACCGTGTAAACCACCGATTGTGACGATTTTATCGCCTTTTGATAAAGATTGCTGCATCTGACGCACAGCTTTTTGTTGCTTTTGCTGTGGACGGATTAACAAGAAGTAAAGCACAGCAAACATGACAACAATCATAATGATTGAACCCATACCACCATCCATTCTATCTCACCCCTTTCTAAAGCATTGTAAAGCTTTTCGTTTATGCGTTAAAAGTTTTTCGCATTCGGTTTGTTAAAGCCATAACGCTCAAAAAACTCTTCTCTAAAATCACCTAAACGATCCTCACGGATAGCTTCTCTCACTTGCTCCATTAATTTTAACAGAAAATGAAGATTATGATAAGTTGTTAATCGAATTCCGAACGTCTCATTTGTACGGATCAAATGTCTAATATAAGCGCGTGTGTAATTTTTACATGTGTAGCAGTCACAGTTTTCATCGATTGGTCTGAAATCACGCTCATATTTAGCATTTTTCACAACAAGGCGTCCTTCACTTGTCATGAGCGTACCATTTCTTGCAATTCGCGTTGGCAGTACACAGTCAAACATATCGACACCGCGAATCGCGCCGTCAATTAATGAATCTGGTGAGCCGACACCCATTAAGTACCTTGGCTTGTCATCCGGTAAAAATGGCGTTGTGAACTCCAGCACTCGGTTCATCACGTCTTTAGGTTCACCAACAGATAAACCTCCAATGGCGTATCCTGGGAAATCAAGTGAAACAAGATCTTTTGCACTTTGTTTACGAAGCTCTTCGTATTCTCCGCCCTGCACAATGCCAAACAGCCCTTGATCCTCTGGACGCTGGTGCGCTGTTAAGCAGCGCTCTGCCCATCTGCTTGTCCGCTCTACAGAACGTTTCATATAATCGTACTCTGCTGGGTACGGAGGACATTCGTCAAATGCCATCATAATATCTGAGCCGAGCGCATTTTGAATCTCCATCGCTTTTTCAGGAGAAAGGAACAACTTATCTCCATTTAAGTGATTACGGAAGTGAACGCCTTCTTCTTCAATTTTTCTAAATTCACTTAAAGAAAACACTTGGAAACCGCCTGAATCAGTGAGAATCGCTCGATCCCAGTTCATAAATTTGTGCAGGCCGCCTGCTTCTTTGACAATGTCATGCCCCGGGCGCAGCCATAGATGATACGTATTGCTTAAAATGATGCCTGCTTCCATCGCTTTTAACTCTTCAGGCGCCATTGTTTTCACTGTAGCCAGTGTACCAACTGGCATAAATACAGGTGTTTCAAAGGAGCCGTGCGGTGTATGAACGCGCCCAAGACGTGCACCTGTTTGTTTGCATGATTTAATGAACTCATAACGTATCGGTAATTGCGACAAAAATGAGCCCTCCTGTCTTTGTTGTATGATGTTATTGAATCAGCATGGCATCGCCAAAACTGAAGAATCGGTATTCCTCTTTTACAGCCTCATTGTACGCTTTTAGGACGTGTTCTCGTCCAGCTAATGCACTGACAAGCATAATTAAAGACGATTTTGGCAAGTGGAAATTCGTGATCATGCCATCAATTGCCTTAAATGTATAGCCTGGATAAATAAAAATCGACGTCCAGCCGCTTGACGCTTTGAATTCACCATCATAAGCACTTGCAATGGTTTCAAGCGTTCTTGTCGAAGTTGTTCCGACTGAAATAATCCGCCCGCCTTCTTTGCGCACGCGATTAAGCTCTTCTGCCGTTTCTTCATTCATTTCGTAAAACTCTGCGTGCATTTCATGTTCTTCAATGCGTTCAGCACTGACCGGTCGAAATGTGCCAAGCCCTACATGGAGCGTAATAAACGCAATATGCACTCCTTTTGCTTTCAGTGCATCCAGCAGTTCATTCGTAAAGTGAAGACCAGCAGTAGGCGCAGCAGCCGAACCAACCTCTTTGGAATAAACGGTTTGATAACGCTCACGATCGTCAAGTTGCTCTTTAATGTACGGAGGCAGCGGCATTTCACCTAAAGATTCAAGTACTTCATAAAAAATGCCTGTATACTGAAACTCAACTTTTCTTCCGCCATGTTCCAGTTCTTCTGTACATACCGCTTTTAATCGTCCATCACCAAATGTAATGACTGTTCCGTTTTTCACACGTTTTGCTGGTTTCACGAGTGTTTCCCATTTGTCTCCTTCTTCTTGTTTCAAAAGAAGCAGCTCCACTTTAGCACCCGTATCCTCTTTCGTTCCAAACAGACGTGCAGGCAATACACGTGTATTGTTTAAAACGAGACAATCACCCTTTTGAAAGTAATCTGTGATTTGCGAGAATGTATCATGTGTGATGTCACCTGTTTGTTTATGTAAGACCATCAGTCTTGATGCATCTCGTTTTTCAAGCGGCACTTGTGCAATCAATCTTTCTGGTAAATCAAAATCAAATAGTTCTAACTTCATTTCCTTCACCTATTCTGTAGTTAACTAGTTAACGTTATTTCATCCGTCCGAAGACATTGAGTAAAATGGTTAGGACGATGCTAATGACAATGCATGTAATCACAGGAAAAAAGAACGTTACGTTCCCTTTTTTCACGAAAATATCGCCTGGAAGTTTCCCAACCAATTGAAACACTAAACCTGCGGCAAAAAGGACACCACCTAAAATCATCAACATTTTAGGGAATTCAGTCACGAATCGGAACCTCCATATGAAAATGTTCATACGCTTCTCTTGTGACGACCCGCCCTCTTGGTGTTCTTTGCAGAAAACCAATTTGCAGTAAATACGGTTCGTACACATCTTCAATCGTATGTGATTCTTCTCCAATTGTCGCTGAGATCGTATCAAGTCCAACAGGACCGCCTCTAAATTTTTCAATCATACTTAAAAGCAGCTTATGATCGATATGATCAAGTCCGAGTCTGTCAACTTGCAGACGCTCAAGAGCATCTTCTGCAATGTCTTGTGTGATCGCATGATTTCCGAGCACCTGCGCAAAATCTCTTACTCTTCTGAGCAAACGATTGGCGACCCTCGGTGTGCCTCTAGATCTTCTTGCAATCTCTTCAGCTGAACGAATGTCGATCCCAATCTCAAACAGCTCGGCTGTTCTTGCTACAATGTGAGCCAAATCTCTTTGCTCATAGTATTCCAATCTTGCATGAACCCCAAACCTATCACGAAGCGGCGCTGTTAAAAGCCCAACACGGGTTGTAGCACCTACAAGCGTAAATGGCGGTAAATCAAGCCGCACAGAGCGTGCTGTATCTCCTTTTCCAATCACGATATCTAGACAAAAGTCCTCCATCGCTGGATATAGCACTTCCTCTATTGAACGCTGCAAGCGATGAATTTCATCAATAAACAGAACATCGCCAGGTTCAAGAGATGTTAAGATCGCCGCCAAATCGCCAGGGCGTTCAATCGCCGGTCCAGACGTTGTACGCAGCTGAACATTCATTTCATTGGCAATGATCGACGCAAGCGTTGTTTTCCCAAGTCCCGGCGGTCCATATAAAAGGACGTGATCCAGTGTTTCCTGCCTCATTCGGGCAGCTTCAATAAATACGCTGAGATTATCCTTTACTTTCTGCTGGCCAATATATTGACTAAGCGTCTGTGGACGCAGACTTTGCTCAATGGCTGATTCATGGTTGTCTGCTTCAGTTGAGACGAGCCGTTCATCCATGAGACATCACCCTATTTCAACATTTTTTGTAAAGCTTTTTTCACATATTGATCGGTTGTAAGATTCTTCTCTTCTTTTAATAAAGGAAGAACCTTTTTGATTTCACGATCACCATACCCAAGGACACTTAAGGCTTCAACCGCTTCATCTAAAGCGCTTTGCTGTGTTTCAACCTGAATATGATCCTCGTGGTTAAATAAGTTTCCTATCATTTCAGGCACCACATCTGCGAGCTTCCCTTTCAGATCTAGAATGATCTGACGTGCTGTTTTTTTGCCAACACCCGGGAATTTAATGAGGAAAGCTTCATCCTCTCGTTCGATCGCTGAAATGACAGCGCCAGGGTCACCGGAAGCAAGAATCGCAAGCGCACCCTTCGGTCCAATCCCTGTGACATTTAACAGTTTTGTGAACAACGCTTTTTCTTCTCGTGTTTGGAATCCATATAACGAAAAAGCGTCTTCCTTTATGTAATGATACGTATAAATCGTTTCTTGTTTTGTTACTCGATAGATAAACGGATTTGGGGTATAGACTTGATATCCCACTCCGCCGTTTTCAATGACAACATATTGCGGGCACACATAATCAATGGTCCCTTTTACAAACTCTATCACCGTTTTCACCTCTTTGACTGTTCTCCATTGTAACATAAATCGAAGAGAAAACCGTAATAAAAGTTAACATACGTTCGCTCAGCCTTTTTTCATAGTCAACCCATGAAAAAGAGCTTGCGGTCTTCACACCAGCAAGCTGTCATACGATTAAAACGATTGTTCATTTCGGTAAGGTTTCATGACTTCAAGCACATGCTCAAATTCATCTTTTGTTCGAAACGGAATGCCTTGTGCAAGCTGCTGCTCTACATGACTTTCCAAGCGGGACGTATCAATTTGAAAAAAGAGATGAATAGGCTCCGCCCACCCGTCAGGCCTTCCATGAAACGTAGAAATCACGCCGTCTTCTGATAATCCGATATATCCATTTGCTTTACTCAAAGGTGATATATCGTCAATTTGTTTTCTAAAAAGGGCAAAATCCTCTCGCTGTTCTACCAATGTCCAGCCCTTATACTGGGCCCAAAATGTGTCTTTGTCTTCTAATGATGCCCGCTGTCTTTCAATACTTACATCGCCGTCTAGATAGACCTTTTCAAGCTGAACGTTGATGGTTTTTGACTCTTTTTGCAAGTGTTCTGCTGCTTCCATATCAACAGCGAAAAAGAGTACACTTGTCATGATAAGTCCTGTAACGAAATACTTTATTTTCACTTTCACTATTTACACCTCTTTAGAACATAAGATCGATGCATGACATATGTAGTTTGACCCATTTTGCTACACATTAACCAAATCGATGTCTTGACACATATTGAGAGTCTTTCGTTGTATCCTTCGTGCGTAAATGTTATGTTTTATACAATCCATTGCTCTACCGAATTACATGGTTTTTTCATCATTCGTTTTTCAGCCGCATAAACTGAAACCAAAGAAGGTGAAGTCAATGTCAGATGTCAAAAGATTAGCCGAATCGATTCAGTATCAAGAAGAAAAGCGTTTTAATAAGCTCGTCTTTAAACCGGCTGAGCTTGAGCTGTGCGGCAAAGGAAGAAGTGCCTATGTATTTTCATACAAAAAAGACGGCAAGAAAATGGCGTTAAAAGTCTTTTTTCCTTCTTATCGAAACATCGCCCGCAAAGAGGCTGCAATTTATGAAAAACTTTCCGGCACCTCCTATTATCCTGAGATTTATGAGTCTGGGGATCAGTATATTTTAATGGAATATATTAAAGGTTATACTTTCTATGAATGCCTGACAAAAGGAATTCCGATCAAAAAACAAATGATTGAACAAGTAGATGATGCATTGGAAGAAGCACGCGCGAAAGGTTTAAATCCTTCTGATATTCATCTGCGAAATTTAATTTTAACAAAGGATGGCCGCGTCAGGGTGATTGACGTCGCCCGCTTCACGCAAACGAAAACATGTCATCAATGGGATGATTTAAAAGCTGCATACGCCTATTATCAAAAACCTTTTTTCCCTAAAAAAGCGCCGCGTCTGTGGCTTGAAGTGATTGCCTATTTGTATAAGAAAAACTGGCTGTCTCGAGGTCAGCTGAACAACCGAAATGATTTTACTGCATAATGAAAGCCGCTCTCTTTGAGCGGCTTTCAGATTGTTGACAAAGGGCTAAAATGAACTTTATTTTAGCCCTTTGTCTTCTTTTCAGCGTGATCGAAAACCTTTGAATTCTAGGAAGGACGAGTACCGGCGCGGAGCGAATTTGACATTCGTGAGCACCGGCACGCAGGACTGACAAAGAATGCGAGGGTTTGTCTACACGCTGAAAGCCGCTCTCTTTGAGCGGCTTTCTGTTTTATTCTGTTTCTACATGGATACTATTCACATTTAATAGGTTAATGATTTCATTATTCAGCTTAAACCAATGATTGGCTTCCTCAATTTTTTTATACACATCATAGGTAGCTGGACGTTTCAGCTCGAAATCGAGCACTTCCCCATTGTTCATATGAAATGTTACCTTAAATACTTTCATCATAAGATCACCTTCCACTCTGTCTTGTTCACTAACCGAATCGGTCAGCTCTTTTCATTCATTCTCTATTCAATCCGTTTCCCCTGCTTCTTTCCTTCTAAACACAAGAAGTTTAAATTTTGTTTAAATTCGCACAACATATCTATCTATATACTGTTCAAAAGATGTATATTGAATGAAAAGGAGGCTGCCTTTATGAAACAAAAGAAAAAACGAACATCTCCAGAGAGACAAACAGTCCTGTTTCATTTAACAGATGCCCTCATCCCAAGTATTGAAACGATGGCGATTGCAGTAAGAGCATTTTTGCACCTCGTAAGAAAAGCCATTTCAGCCGTTTTATAAAACCCCGCACTAGAGGAGTGCGAGGTTTTTTTTAGGATTGATAGATTTGGCTACCTTGATTGATAAACTCTTTTGCCTTCTTCTCCATCTCTCTTTTCACTTCTTCTGATTGGTTGCGGATATCATGGGAAATTTTCATACTGCAAAACTTTGGTCCACACATGGAACAAAAATGAGCGGTTTTAGCACCTTCAGCAGGCAATGTTTCATCATGGAATGCCAGCGCTCGTTCTGGGTCAAGAGACAGATGAAATTGATCCCGCCATCTGAATTCAAATCTCGCTTTTGATAAGGCATCATCACGCTTTTGAGCAGCAGGATGTCCTTTTGCTACATCAGCTGCATGTGCGGCAATTTTATAGGCGATGACGCCTTCTCTTACATCTTCTTTGTTCGGCAGACCTAAATGCTCTTTTGGTGTCACATAGCACAGCATGGCGGTTCCGTACCAGCCAATCATCGCCGCACCGATCGCGGATGTAATATGATCATATCCCGGTGCAATATCTGTTGTTAGAGGACCTAACGTATAAAAAGGTGCCTCTTTGCATATCTCCATCTGCTTATCGACATTCTCTTTGATTTTATCCATTGGAACATGACCAGGTCCTTCAATCATGACCTGTACATCATGTTTCCAAGCGATCTCTGTCAATTCCCCTAACGTTTCCAGCTCTGCAAACTGCGCTTCGTCATTTGCGTCCGCAATGGATCCCGGTCTGAGCCCGTCCCCAAGCGAAAAGGCAATGTCATACGTTTTCATGATTTCACAAATTTCTTCAAAATGGGTATACAGAAAGTTCTCTTGATGATGAGCGAGACACCATCTTGCCATAATGGCTCCGCCTCTTGAAACAATTCCTGTGACCCGGTCGACTGTGAGCGGAATATACCTTAACAGGACGCCCGCATGAATGGTGAAGTAGTCAACCCCTTGCTCTGCCTGTTCAATTAATGTGTCTCGGTATACTTCCCACGTCAAATTTTCTGCGATTCCATTCACTTTTTCAAGTGCCTGATAAATCGGGACAGTTCCTACTGGGACTGGGCAATTGCGGATAATCCATTCTCTCGTTGTATGAATATCCTTTCCTGTAGACAGGTCCATCATCGTATCTGCCCCCCATCTAATTGCCCATGTCATCTTCTCCACCTCTTCTTCAATGGACGACGTCACAGCTGAATTGCCAATATTCGCATTAATTTTCACGTGAAAATTCTTCCCGATGATCATCGGCTCACTTTCAGGATGGTTAATATTCGCTGGAATGACCGCTCTTCCACTAGCCACTTCCTCTCTAACAAACTCAGGACTTAGCTGTTCTCTCAAAGCGATAAACTCCATTTCAGGCGTAATGATCCCCTTTTTTGCATAATGCATTTGCGTCACACAAGCACCTTGTTTCCCGCGGAGCGGCACATGATGAAAATCTGTATGGGCAGCTTGAAAGGATTCTTTCCCATTCAAGCGATATCCATTATCTTCTGGCTTTACTTGACGCCCTTCATAGCTTTCAGTATCTTCTCTTTCTTTAATCCATTTTGCTCTCAGACGCTTTAATCCCTTTGTGACATCAATATGAGCCTCCTCATCTGTATACGGTCCACTTGTATCGTACACACGAATCGGTTCATTTTGGATATCACCTGCTTGTGTCACTGTATTTGTGAGCACGATTTCTCTTTTTGGCACCAAAATGTCAGGTCTTGAACCTTGTTCATATACCTTTCGACTGCCTTCAAAATTTGATAATAAAGATTGCGCTGATGGAACATTTGTCTTTTCATTCATTTGCTGTTCTCTCCTTCTTTTCGTGTGACCGGTCAGGATGGAATCAGCACCAGCAAAAAACCAGATTCTATGTAAAGAACCTGGTTTCGTCGTCAGAAAAAAACATGTATGCCATTCATATGGCACATGTATCATCTTCAACTTCCCCACGCTGGTACGAGCCAGATCAGGTCCAAAGGGTTAAGAAGCTTGTCTTCTCTCTCAGCCCGCATTTCCGGGCACCCCTAGTCACTTATATTGATTTCCACAACAGTGTAGCATAGCTGAGAAATGAAAAAAAGAAGTTTCAGGAAAATAGTTCCTTTCCCCTACAATGAATACACGATCTTCACGATATACATCTTTCTATACACGATCTATCTCTCTCATTTCGATTAAATTAGAAATAATCATTGATCCTTTTCTCCTAATATGTATAATTAATCTAAACGGAGAATTTTTATACAAACATGATTCAAAGGAAGTTCTAGTCGATTGCAAACATTTCTTACATTTATCGTCGTTGGATTCTCAATTGCTCTACCTGTTGGAGCGATCACGGTTGAAATGACAAAGCAGGGATTAAAAAACGGATTCTTTCATGGATTAACTGTAGGCGCTGGTGGTATGACCATCGATATATTGCTCATCTTGGCTTTATATGCTGGATTTGCTCAATTTTTATCTTTGCCCTTTATCCAAATTCCGCTATGGCTGATCGGTGCCATCTTTTTAATGATTCTTGCCTACGATTCGATTAAAAATGCGGATCAAGACATCCATTTAGCAGGAGAAAAAGTGAATAAATCATTCGCTAAAACATACCGAAATGGGCTGCTCGTCGCGGTATCCCCTGGAAACCTTGTGTTCTGGGTATCTGTGTTTGGTGCTGTACTGGCAGATGCTTATAAAAATACAAATTCATCTGAATTTATATTGGCTGCTGCGGGTATTTTGGCAGGGATTCTTCTTCATGACATCGGTCTTCTCACGATTGTTTCCCTAACAAGAAAAGTGATGAACCGAACCATGATTAAGTGGACATCCATTATTGCCGGTATTTTATTACTTGGATTTGGCTGTTATTTCTTTTATGAATTTTATATCGGGATCAAAGTTTATTTTTAAAGAAAGGCTAAAGTTCGTCATGAACTTTAGCCTTTTTTATTCCAGCTTATCGGGTCATGCCTGTTTGACCTGTTTCAAATTGCGTTTTTCTCATATCTCTGAAGCGTGTAAATGCGCCTTCGTCTTTAATGACTTGGACAGCTCTACCATCTGCATAACGAGTCGCTGCTTCTTCTACTTGTGATACACCCTCTGATGTCAAGCGCCCATCTGTTTTAAGAGCAATATACACATTTTCATCCGTCACCATGACTTGTGAGTCTGTCACATGGTTCATTTTGTTCACACGGTTGGCGATTTTTCTTGAACGCTGGATGTTCTCTTGTTTATCGTAGCCAGAGAACGACATTTGGTTATGATAGTTCATATCTCCATGACTGTAGCGTCCATCTCCACCAGTAAGCGGCATCCTCACTTGATCCTGTGTAGGGCGTGAACGATAATCAACATTCGTTGTATTTCTTCCGTTCATTCCCTCCATAAGCTCAGAAACCGGTCCTTGATGATCTTGGTTGTTGTCTGTTGCCTGTTGATTGGAGTGGTATCCAACTGGCTGACCTGATTGATTATGACGTGTATCTACACCCGCATTGTTATTTGTACCACATGCCGTTAATCCAATAGGTAGAAGCACTAAGGCGATTGTTTTTTGCCATTTTTGTCTCAAACGAAAAACCCCCTGTACAAATTGAATCTCATGAGCGCAAAACAGGCTCTGTTTTAGCATGTACAGTTGAGGACAAAAACAAGCTGTCAGTTATAAACAAAAAAAGGAACGATTGAGATCGTCCCTTGTGTCATTAATCTTCTTCGTCTTCTTCTGGTCTTGCAAAGACAGATGGGTTTTGATAAGGCTGCTGCATATAAGGCTGTGCTGGATAAGCACCCATTTGACCATATGGAACAGGGGTTGGATAATGTCCAGGCCATGGTTGATGATGCTTCATGCCATCATCGCATCCGCAGTCTTCCTTGCCATATGCTTCATTTGGAGCGTTTGGATAAAAGCCTTGATTGGCATTTGCATTTGCATTTGCATTTGCGCCTGCATTTGGATGCATATGGTGGTGCCAGTGATGCCCATCGTTTGCATGATGCTCATGATGTTCACCGTAATAAGCCGGTGCTTGATACGCAGGATAATAAGGCTGAGCCGCCGGGTAAGGATACGGCATCATGTGATGGTGATAATACGGCTGTACCGGATAACAAAGGCCTGATCCCGGTAAAATAGGAGAAGCGAGTACCATTTGCTGCGGATATGGATACATTGCTGGCATGTAATGACCATAACCATAATAAGGATCATATGACTCTTGATGATGGTGGTGATGCTCTTTATTTTCAGCCATGCCCCCTACTGCTGCCCCTCCAACATTCGGCATTTGCGGGAAATTAGGAAGGTTTGGGTAATTACTATGTTCCATATCTTTTCCCTCCTCTTTTTGATGTGGGATATGAATGAATGGATCATATCCCTTTGCCACTTCATCTTTGAAATGATCCTTATTTTCATGATGAAAATGGTCCTTGTGATCTTTATGATCCTTTTTCTCATGAACATGATCTTTCTTTTCATGAACGTGATCTTTTTTCTCATGATGTTCTTTTTTGGGAGGAGGCGTGAATGGCTGGTAGAGATTCGTCTGATAATAGTTTACATCAACTTGTGGAAAAACTGGCTGTTCAATCTTTGGTACTGGTGGCACATAAGGTACCGGTTCATTCGGCTTTTCCTTCGGCTTCGTATCTTGAACTTGCACGACATCCTTTGGCTTTTCTTTTACATACGGGTGTTCTTTTGCTTTTGGCATTTCTTTTGCTTTGTGATGATCGGTTTTCACAGGAACACCACTAGATGGAATTTTGATTTTCATTCCTGGCATGATCAAATCTGGATTACTGAGCTGCGAATTTAATTTTTTCAATTCTTGAAAGTCGACTCCGTACTTCTTTGAAATTTTCCAAAGGGAGTCTCCTTTTTGCACAATATGAATTTTCAACGTTTTCCCCTCCTATGCAAAACGTGAACGTAGCGGTTATGTCAGAAGTACAATATGTTTCAACATAAATTTATGCCTATTTACAAGCCGATATGATAAAAACTTGTTTTCTGATAGGAGGGGACACTTCATTATTTAATGGTGAGCATCTTATTTAAAGCGAGCAATGCCTCTTTTGTCGTCTCTTCATTCACTTGAATCAAACCGACCGGCTCCCCTTTTTCAATGCTTTCAAGTGACCATAGTAGATGAGGCAGATCAATACGGTTCATTGTCAAACATGGACACATATCTGGATTGAGGGATTCGATTTGTTTGTCAGGGTGCTGGTCAATGATGCGTTTCACTAAATTCATTTCTGTTCCAATGGCCCACTTGCTTCCTGCTGGTGCCTGCTTGATCGTATCAATAATAAATTTCGTTGAACCAGCTAGATCAGAAGCCTTTACAACTTCATGTGTACACTCTGGATGAACAAGAATTTGTATGTCACGGTCTCGTTTTCTCGTTTGTTCAATATTCTCAATGGTAAATTTCTCATGAACAGAGCAATGACCTTTCCATAAAATCATTTTGATTCGATGAAGCGGTTGGTCGGTGATGAGCTTTTCTTCTATTTGATCCCAGACAGCCATTTCCTCTAGCGGAATCCCTAAATCATAGGCCGTGTTACGCCCTAAATGCTGATCAGGAAGAAAAAGAATCCGCTCTTTTTGGGTCAGCGCCCACTCCAATACTTTTTTAGCGTTTGAAGATGTGACAGTCGATCCGCCATGTTTGCCGACAAATGCTTTAATATCAGCCGTTGAGTTTACATAAGTCAGCGGAAGGATCGTATCTCCAAACAGCTCAGTGAGCTTATCCCACGCCCTGTCTGTTTGTTTCATATTCGCCATATCTGCCATTGAACAACCTGCTCTCATATCTGGCAAAAAGACGTGCTGATTCTTTTTTGATAGCATATCGGCCGTTTCTGCCATAAAATGAACCCCGCAAAATACAATGTATTCTGCTTCGTGATTGTCAGCAGCAATTTGTGCAAGCTGCAATGAATCACCTGTCACATCAGCAAATTGGATGACTTCATCTTTTTGATAATGATGACCCGGTATAAAAAGCTTTGATCCAAAGGCGCGTTTAATCTCTAATACTCTCTCTTTCATTTCATCATAAGAGCGCTGTTTATATTCATCTGGCATCATGGCTGTATGCTGCGCTGCTAACACATCAAGCATGGACATGAGTCGTTCCCCCTTTATGGCTGAATTCCATATTCATACTAAAATCGAATGATGGAGCAGAATGTGTGAGAAATCCAAGTGAAATAAGGTCTACACCTGTCCCCCGGTAGTTAGCCACATTCTCCAACGTGATACCGCCAGATGCCTCTGTCAATATGGTTTCAGGGGTCATTTGTTTAAAGCGCTTCACTTCGTCTGGAGAGCAGTTGTCAAACATGATGACATCTGCTTTGGCATCAATGGCTTCCATCAGCTGTGCTTCTGATTCAATTTCCACTTCAATTTTCACCATATGACCGGCATATGCTCTAGCTTTCTCCACAGCTTCCCTGATAGAACCACAAGCCGCAATATGATTATCTTTAATCATCACCCCATCGGATAAGCCGAAACGATGATTCTTTCCGCCTCCGACTTTTACTGCGTACTTCTCCAGCATGCGCAAACCGGGTGTCGTCTTTCTCGTATCACAAATCGTAATAGATGGATCAGCTAATCGCTCTACTGCTTCATGCGTTAGTGTAGCAATCCCTGTCATTCTTTGCAGGATATTCAACACCACCCGCTCCCCTTTCAGCAAGTCGTTGACGGGGCCTGTTATTTGTGCCAGTACAGCCCCTTCATGAATCCAATCACCTTCCTGGAAAAACAGCTCAGTTTGAACTTGTTCATTCAGCAGTTTGTATCCCATATCAATGACTTGCGTCCCGGCCAATACGCCTGATTGTTTCGCCATGATGTAAGCTGTTCCTTTCTTGTCTCCAAAGATGGCATCAGCGGATACATCTCCAAACCCAATATCTTCTTTTAAAAAATGAGTGAGCATTTGCTTTAACTGTAAACGTTCCATTTGGCACCAATCCTTTCATTTTTTACGATATAAATATGGCCCTGTTCATGTACAATCTGTTTTGCTCGCCACGAAGCATCATGCCGATTAGGATAATCTGTGCGATAATGACCGCCCCTGCTTTCTGTTCGGAGTAATGCAGATTTGACAAGGCATATGGCTAAAGCCCATTGATTAGTTATTTCGATCTGTTCATTTGTGATATTCTTCACATTGATTTGCTGAAAAGAGACTTGTTCTAAATGATTGAGCAAAGTCTGTAAGCCTTTCTCATCTCTCACAATTGCGGCATATGCCGTCATCCATTTTCTGAGCTGAGCCAGTGACACCGTTGGGACAGACCATACTTCTTGAATGGAAGGAGCAAGGTTTTTATCTTGCCAGGCTTGCAACCGCTCAATATACCGTGCTGCGTTGTTTCCTAAAACGAGACCTTCTAAGAGCGAATTACTTGCCAGTCGATTGGCGCCGTGTAAACCTGTACAAGCTGCTTCACCAATGGCAAAAAGTGATGGAACTGTTGTTTCTCCATGTTCATTCACCTTAATTCCACCCATTAAAAAGTGCATACCAGGTGAAACTGGCAGCCTTCCGCTTGCCATATCAACTCCCGCACGCTGACACATCGAAGCAATCGCAGGAAAACGTGCAGAAAAATGCGGAATATCACGGATGTTCAGATAAATGGAATGACCGAGTTGCTGCTCATGGAAAATGGTCCTTGCCACCACATCTCTAGGCGCTAAATCGCTCTGCGGGTGGATTCCTTTCATGATCCGCCTGCCTGATTCATCTTCTAAATAGGCGCCCTCTCCCCTGACTGCCTCTGATACGAGACCGATCGCTTTACCTGAAGTGGTCAAAAGGGTCGGATGGAATTGCACAAATTCGAGATCTACTAGCTGTGCCCCTGCGCGATAGGCCATCATCAGACCGTCTCCTGTCACAGACGGATCATTTGTGTTTGTCTCATATAAGGATCCACAGCCGCCAGTGGATAATACAACTGCATCTGCGGTCATTGTATGTACATGACCTTTTTCGTCTTTCCACACAACACCGGTACATATCCCTTCATGAACCAATAGATCCATGACATGATGGTTTTCGTATACATGAATGTGTGAGCCGAGCTTCCCTTTCAAAAACTGCACGAGGGTTTTTCCCGTTTGATCTCCCCCTGCATGCAGAATACGATGGGTCGTATGGGCTCCCTCTTTACCTAACTGCGGGATTCCCGTTTCATCTCGATCAAATGGGCAGCCCTCTTCTACGAGCTTCTTTACAAGATCTTTTCCATGACGGACGATCTCCTGTACAGTTTTGTCATCATTGTGACCACACCCCGCAGCTAAAGTGTCTTGCACATGCTGATCGACAGAATCATGTGCGGAAAAGGCTGCAGCGATTCCCCCTTGTGCGAGCATGGAATTACTAGAGGAAAATTGTTTTTTTGTCATCATGATGACTTGGCAGTTCTCTGAGATCGTATTCACAAAGGAAAGAGCCGCAATGCCCGACCCCACCACAATGACTTTTTTGATAGATGACACAATCGCCCCTCCTGTCATTTACACCTGTCTTGACACATATCATTACACAACACTACAATAAATACAAGAAAAAATTTTCACACAGGAGATGGATGGATTTGATTTATTTAGATTATGCAGCTTCTACACCTGTTTCTGAGGAATCACTGCATGTATTTCAGCAGTTGAGCAAAGAATGTTACGGAAATGCGAGCAGCCTGCATGATGCAGGAGGAAGAGCAAATGAAATCTTGGCTTACAGCAGACAATCACTTGCAGCGATTCTAGAGGGCGAACCTGATGGCATTTACTTTACAAGTGGCGGAACTGAAACCAATATCCTTGCGATTCAATCGATCATAAATGGGCTGCCTCCACATAAACAGCATGTCATTACCACATCAGTAGAGCACCCTTCCGTTCATCATGCGGTCAATGCCTTGGAGCGTCTCGGTGTGAAGGTGACGGTCATAGAACCGAATCAAGAAGGAATTATCACAAAAGAGATTCTCAAACAGGCTCTATTGCCTGAAACCGGACTAGTATCCATCCAGCATGCCAACTCAGAAACTGGGATTATTCAGCCATTAGCTGAATTAGCGACGCTCTTAAAAGAAAGAGATATTCTTTTTCATACAGATGCAGTGCAGACATTCGGAAAAATGCATGTGTCGATTAAAGAACTTGGGGTTGATGCCCTCTCCATTTCGAGTCATAAAGTGTATGCACCTAAGGGCGCCGGTGCTGTCTATATGGGAACTCATGTCCCTTGGAAGCCTATATATCAACATACTGTACAGGAAAATGGTCTACGCCCAGGGACAGTGAACGTACCTTGCATTGGTGCTTTTGTGGCCGCGAGCGAGCAAATCATGCTGAAAATAGATCAACAGCAACAGCTAGATATTCAGCTTCGTGATTATTTTCTTCAGCAGCTAAAAAAAAGGCAGCTGCCTGTCCGCATGCTGCAAGAAAATGACCAGCGCCGCACGCTGCCTCATATTATTGGTTGTTTTTTTGAAGGGTTTGAAGGACAATATGTAATGTTAGCTTGTAACCGGCAGGGAATTTGTATATCTACTGGAAGTGCATGCGCTTCTGGTTATCATCACCCTTCCCCTGCTGTAAAGGCATTACATGTATCAGATCGTGATGCCCTTCAATTCATTCGACTATCATTTGGACGAGGATCATCAAAGGATGACATCGATCAGCTTTTGCATACATTTGAGCGCTTGCAAAAGGAGAAGAAAGGAGCATAAAACGTGGAACAAGAGAGAAAACTCATTGGCGAAGAAAGAAGAAACGCCATTTTAAAGTGGCTGAAAGAGACAGATACACCACTCACTGGAAGTTTTTTAGCCAAAAAAGCCGCTGTCTCACGACAAGTCATTGTACAAGATATTTCATTACTCAAAGCAAAAAACGAACCCATTATTGCCACAAGCCAAGGCTATGTGTATATGGCGCAGCATACACCGGAAACTGAAATTGAACAGATTATCGCTTGCAAGCACGATCCTCATCGTACAGAAGAGGAGCTCACACTGATTGTAGACTACGGTGTAACGGTGAAAGACGTGATGATTGAGCACCCTGTCTACGGGGAGCTAACGGCCTCTATTCGAGTGAGTACGCGCAAACAAGTGGCTGACTTCGTTCATCATATTTCTAATACAGGCGCCTCCTACTTATCAGAGCTGACAGACGGCGTACACTTACATACCCTTACTTCCTACAGCCAAAAGCAGCTTGACCAAGCCATTCAAGCGCTTGATGACGCTGGATTTCTCATTAAAGACTAAAAAAATAGTGTCCCCTGCAGGACACTATTTTTCATTCGTTAATTCATATGTTTGATAGCTGCCGAGTAGTTTCACTTCACAGCCAATCGCTTCTAATTCTTGAATGGCGCCAGGGACAAGTACATCATCCATCTCTTTTTCGATATCAATGATAAATAAATAGTGTCCAAGGCCTGTTTTTGTCGGACGCGATTCAATTTTGGACAAATTGAGATTCCGCCATGAAAAAGCTGATAACACGCGGTGCAATGCACCAGACTGATCATCCTTTGGCAGGCTGACAACAATGGTTGTTTTTGGCTTTGAAGAAAAACCAGAATTCATTGGGAACGATGCCTTCGCCTCTTTATGTAAAATAACAAAGCGTGTATGATTGTGCGGATAATCATGAATGTCTTTTTTCGCAATCGTCAATCCGTACGTTTTTGCGGCGATTTCATTCGCAATCGCACCAACAGCTTCATCTGGATGCTCACTGATGTATTTTGCTGCATAGCCTGTTGATTCCACTGGCCGATGCGGAATATCAGGGAACTGCCTCTTCAAAAATTGATGACACTGCGCAATGGCGTGCGGATGTGACTGAATCACATCTAATGTCTCCCAGCTCTCCGCTCTCGATGGATGGACAAGCAGGTGCTGACGAATCGGTGCTGTCATTTCGCCCACAATGGACAAAGCGTCCTCATGAATTAAATAATCAATCGTTAAGTTCACAGATCCTTCGAGTGCATTTTCAAGTGGAACGACCGCCAAATCTACTTCTCCCTTTGACACGGCATCCATACATTGCGGAATGGTTGCATAAGCCCGTTGCTCTGCTTCTTTTGGAAAACAAGAACAGACAGCCAAATGAGTAAATGTGGCCTCTGGTCCAAAGTAACCTACCGTTAATTGCTTCATCTGCTATGATCTCTCCTTTTACGCCCCAGAACCTAGAATTTCAACTTTTTCGACAAATTCAAGTTTTCTTAATTGATTCATGACTGTATTGATATCATCTGCCATGCCGGCCGTACTGATCGACAGGGTAACATTCGCTCTTCCTTGCAGCGGAATCGTTTGGTGAATGGATAACACATTACAGCCAGAGTCAGCCACAATTTGCAGCAGCCTAGACAGAGCCCCAGACCGATCCTCCAGGTGGAAAAACAATGTGATGATCTGCTCTTTGACCATAGTATAAAATGGAAAAACAGCATCTCGATATTTATAAAAAGCACTGCGGCTTAAATCCGCTTTTTGAACAGCATCAGCAACTGAATCCGCTTTTTTGCGATCGAGAAGCTTTTTGACTTCAAGCGTTTTTCGCATCGCATCCGGAAGTACATCCTCTCTTACTAAATAGAACGTTTCTTCTTTCACCTGTTTTCTCCCCTTTTAAAAACGGGAGAGCCCATGAACTGGACCCTCCTTTTGATCAATCGATAAATTCAAATTCAAATTCAAGCAGACGAATGATGTCTCCATCTTTTGCACCACGTTCACGCAGGGCATCATCAACGCCCATTCCGCGCAGCTGTCTAGAGAATCGTTTCACTGACTCGTCTCTTGAGAAATCTGTCATCTTAAACAGTCGCTCAAGTGCTTTACCAGTTAAGACAAACGTACCATCAGGATCTCTTGAGATCTCAAATGCTGCTTCTCCTTCATCAAACTTGTACATCACACGGTTATCAGAGAGCTCTTCTTCATTGTAGAGCGGGAATTCCGGTGTTGTTTCAAGCTGATTGGCGATTTCAAATAAGAGCTCACGAAGCCCTTCTCTTGTGATCGCACTAATTGGGAACACTTTATAGTCATCTGTTAATTTTTCTTTAAATGCCGCTAGATTGTCAGCTGCATCCGGCATGTCCATTTTGTTCGCTACAATGATTTGCGGACGCTCTGTCAATCTCATATTGTATTGCTCAAGCTCTTCATTGATCGTCACGTAATCTTCGTATGGGTCACGCCCTTCAAGTCCAGACATATCAATGACATGGACAATGACACGTGTACGTTCAATGTGGCGTAAAAATTGATGACCTAAGCCAACACCTTCGTGCGCTCCTTCGATCAGTCCTGGCAGATCCGCCATGACAAAGCTTCGGTTATCGTCTGTTTCAACAACTCCGAGGTTTGGCACAAGCGTTGTAAAATGATAATCCGCAATTTTTGGTTTCGCAGAAGAGACAATCGAAAGCAGCGTTGACTTCCCGACACTTGGGAAACCAACAAGTCCAACATCTGCAAGTACTTTTAATTCTAAGATGACGTCACGTTCTTTACCTGGCTCACCGTTTTCAGACAGCTGTGGTGCAGGGTTTGCTGGTGTTGCGAAGCGTGAATTTCCACGTCCACCACGTCCACCTTTGGCAATCACAGCCCGCTGTCCATGCTCTGTCAAGTCAGCTAGTACTTGTTCCGTCTCGGCATCTGTCACCACTGTACCCGGCGGAACTTTAACAATCATTTCTTCCGCATTTCGGCCATGCTGGTTTTTACTCATTCCATGCTCACCGCGGTCCGCCTTGAAATGACGCTTATAACGAAAGTCCATTAACGTTCTGAGTCCTTCGTCTACTTCAAATACTACATCTGCACCATTTCCGCCATCGCCGCCTGCTGGCCCGCCTTTTGGCACATATTTTTCACGACGGAACGCCACCATACCGTTTCCGCCGTCACCGCCTTTAACATACACTTTAACCTGATCTACAAACATAACTTCCTCCGTTTCTCTGCATCACATATCTCGTTCTTGCCTCAAACAAAGCTCAATCATGGACTCGTGATTCGTCACATGAAATTGCGTTATACTCATACATGGATAGTTTGCGTCATGAAACGCATTTAACGCATCCAAACTTGTTAATTTTCCTTTGAAATCAAAATATAAGATCACATCATTCTCTTCATGATCCGTTTGGAAAGTGACCGTTAAATGATTTTCAGTTTTTTGGCAAACTGATTGATCGAATATCGAAAACAACTCCCGTGATACCGTTAGCAGCTGCGATTCATATGCTGATAAGTCTCGGGTTTCACCAAGCACTTCATATTCTAGGGTGATAAAATGCGACTCCCAATTAAAGGTTAGAAAGTAATAGGCCAATTGGGGAATTTTTAAATTTGAGAGTTTGGATTCATGCTGTGCTTCAATGACCATTTCTTCTATTATTTCGAACACTCGGTCATATTTTTCTAATGTCAAGTTGCCTTTGATTAACTGCAATTTATTCATCCAGTCGTGTCTTGAACGACTAAGCAGATGGATCAATTCATTCGTTAATGCAACGTGAGTTAATTTTTCGTTTTGTTTACTTGGTATCTCTTCCATTATCGCACTCCCAATCGTTTGGTCTCTCTTTTAGGAGTCTTATCATCAATATGTCTCCCTGAATTATAACAGAGAAGACAGCTTAGAAAAACACTAGTTATGTGAGGAAAGGTTGTTTTTTCTGATCGTATAGGAGAAAATGAGGCAAAGTCAGCAAACATTCTTTGATATTTATGGAGTGCATCTTCTTTTATCATCTTCGGTACTACTTGTAAAAAGCGCAAAAGCTCCCTGAATAGTGAAAAAAACTCCAGTCAATGACCGGAGTTTTTAGCAATTATTGTGCCGCAGGATATACGCTCACTTTTTTACGGTCACGACCGAAACGTTCGAATTTAACTGTTCCGTCGATTTTAGCGAAAAGAGTGTCGTCGCCTCCGCGTCCAACGTTTTCACCTGGATAGATTTTCGTTCCACGTTGACGATAAAGGATAGAACCACCAGTTACGAATTGACCATCAGCACGTTTAGCGCCTAAACGTTTAGACTCAGAGTCACGTCCGTTCTTTGTAGAACCTACCCCTTTTTTAGATGCGAAAAATTGAAGATCTAATCTAAGCATGAAGTTCACCTCCTATTTTTTTGTAGATATTCTCACATAATCGTGATAATCTCGTTCAATTGTTTCTAAGGAAACGACCATGCCTTCTAAAAGCAACTGGGCTTTTTCAAAGGTGACTGGATCTGTATCAGCTGGCAGTTCAAAAGAGAAATACCCGCCTTCATCTCCAATATCAAGCAGTGGATCCATTCCTGTCAGTGCAATAATTGAATTGACTGATCCGAAAACAACAGCAGATACACCTGCACAAACGAGATCCTGACCTTTTTCAGCAAACTCGGCATGTCCAGTCATCTGAAAAGACGTAATGCTTTCATCTGCCGGCGACCGAGTAATGGTTGCTTTGATCATATCACTCACACGCCTTAAGCGTTGATTTTTTCGATAACAACTTTAGTGTAAGGTTGACGATGACCTTGTTTCTTGTGGTTGTTTTTCTTCGGTTTGTACTTGAACACAGTAATTTTCTTACCGCGACCTTGTTTTTCAACTTTAGCCGTTACTGTTGCTCCAGCAACTGAAGGGTTACCCACTTTGACAGTGTCTCCGCCGACAAACAATACGTTTTCGAAAGTAACTGTTTCACCTGCTTCAGCAGCTAGTTTTTCAACATAAACAGTTTGACCTTCTTCAACTTTTACTTGTTTACCACCAGTTTCGATAATTGCGTACATCTCTGCACCTCCTAATAAACTCAGACTCGCCGAATACAGGGGGCCAATAGGCACTTTACACCTGCTCCGCGCGGTTGTAGCACGGGTGCTACATATCCATAACATTAAAAAATATATCAAATTAGACGCTGAATGTCAATGTATTTTCACCATTAGTACGGCAAAAGAAGATCTTCCATGGAAGAGGTGGTTCTTCGATCTGAAAAATAAGCATGGAGCAATTCATTTTCATCGAGCTGGCTCATTTTCACACCATTCCGTTCGATAATAATGGGATGCTTACAGCCCCTTTGGAATCGCGCCATCACTTCATATATTTTCTCCTCAGCACTGGCTCTCAGCGGAATGAGTTTCTCTACCTTTTGCTCTTTTTTACCGTAATAACGTTCTAGTAAAAAACGCACCCTGATATAATGCCGCTGCCGGTGCTCCATCACAAGCGAGTAGGCTAAAAAAGTGAGCAGGATCCAGCCGTTGAATTGCAGCGGAGCAAAACAGAGTAACCCTGCTGTCAAAAGACCGAAAAAAATGAGAGAGCCTTTTATTGCAAGGGCATGTGCCTGTTGGAAAGGGTAAAAAACAGATAAGAGCAAAAAGAATAATTTCCCGCCATCAAGTGGCCAAATGGGCAAAAGGTTCACTAGAAAAATCGCTACATTATAAAAAGTAAACATCGTAAAGACGTCATATGAGATAAGTGAGGCTTCCATGAGAAGCCAGGCGACGAGCTGGAGCGGGACATGCTGAAGCGGTCCGCATAAAATGACCGCCAGCTCTTCTTTTAGCGGACGGTTCCCATGCTCTTCTACTTCTACCGCCCCGCCAAATGGCAGTAAAAAAATCCGCCGAATCCGCCAGTGATAATAACAAGCAGCCGCTGCATGTCCAAGCTCATGGACACAGACGATGATGAGCAGACAAAGCAACGGCTTAATTTGACCTGATAGCATGGCAAATGCCATGACTATCCAAAGGAGCGGGTGAACATGGACCTTTGTCAGCATGAGCAGCCATCTATTCAAAGGTCATCACCTGAATGGGATCAATAAACTGTTCATTTTGCTTAATGGCGAAGTAATATGTCCCCTTGCCTTGTTTATCAAGCGCAATTTGACCAATTTTTTCCCCTTTATCGACAAAATCGTATAAAGCCACATCAGCTTCTTTTAGTTGGCCGTACCAGCTGTAGCTGTTATCTGCATGCTGCACCACGACTGTGAGCCCCGTATCACTTTTCTTTTTCACTTCTACGACATAGCCTTCTTTCATACTATCGATGGCTTCAGCAGATGTTTCAACTTTCACTCCGGCACCATTTTGCGTAAAGGATTCCTGCACTTTTCCAGAGGCAGGGACAGCCAGCTCTTGATTGGCTTGTACATCCTTTTGTCCTTCTTTTTTATCGGTTAAAAAGGCAAGTGGGTTTCCGACAGTTTTCTCAAACCACCGGTTGGCGGCGGCAAATTGAAAATCTTGTTCAAAGGTTTGACTGATCATCGGCTTCAGCTGCTGAAAAGGCCCCGCCTGCCCTTTAAATGAAATAGCGGCAATCAGTACAAGAGAGGCAGAAAGTAAACATTTAAGCACAAATGTATTTGAATGAAATAACGGATGGCGAAATTTTTTCGGCTGATGAGACGTTGACTCGTAGGAAGCCGAGCCAGAATGCTTTTCTTCTTCTGTTAACATGACCCATGGCGGAATATCATCTTTCTTCTTGAAAGCTGCCTTCTTAGGGGCAGCAGCTGGCTGCTTCATTTTGCGGCGCTGCGCTATTTTCTTTCGATACTCGTCCACTCTTTTCATAAGATCACCCTTTACATACAAACAGTTTGTACATTTTATGTGGCGACCTCATATGATATGCAACAAAAAGACCGATTCTCATCGAATCGGTCTCATCTCACGTGAATCATTATGCTCTTACACCGAAAAATGCTTTCAGCTTTGCAAACATCCCTTTGTTTTCTTCTTCAAAGGATTGAAGAGGAACAGATTCACCTAGTACGCGGCGAGCAATATTGCGATACGCAATGGAAACTTTATTTTTAGCATCCATGACAATCGGTTCACCATTGTTTGAAGCCTTAATGACATCATCATCATCGGCTACAATGCCGAGAAGATCAATTGATAAATGATGGACAACTTCATCCACATCCATCGAATCGCCATTTTTCGCCATGTGAGTACGAATGCGGTTCACAATCAAACGAGGCGGTTCAATATCCTCTTGTTCCAGCAAGCCGATAATTCGGTCTGCATCTCTCACAGCTGAGATTTCAGGTGTCGTGACCACAATCGCTTTGTCAGCACCTGATACAGCATTTTTAAAGCCTTGCTCAATTCCAGCAGGGCAATCAATGACAACATAATCAAAGTCTTGTTTCAATGATTGAATTAATTCTTTGATCTGCTCCGGCTCTACCGCCGTTTTATCGCTTGTTTGAGCAGCAGGTAAAAGATACAAAAGATCCTCGAACCGCTTATCCTTCACAAGCGCTTGGTGAATCTTGCATCTTCCTTCTACTACATCGACTAGATCATAAATAATGCGGTTCTCAAGCCCCATCACGACATCTAAATTCCGAAGGCCGATGTCGGTATCAACTAGACACACTTTTTTTCCTTGAATTGCTAGTGCTGTGCCTAAGTTTGCAGATGTTGTTGTTTTGCCAACGCCGCCTTTTCCTGAGGTAATCACAATAGCCTCGCCCAATTTCACATTCCTCCCTCAAGCCTTGTCAGATTAGGTCTTATATGAGCCAATTGCTGCAGGCGTTCAATGATCATATTGCCATCTATATCTAAATAAGCACATTCCATTTCATTTCCATCTTCTTTTTGATCCGGTGCACGGTTAAACACCTGTGCGATGCGAAGCTGGGTTGGAATCATATGAGATGCTGCAATCACAGCTTGCTTGTTTCCATTACATCCAGCATGCGCTACACCTTTCAACGCACCAAGCACAAAAATATTCCCCCCTGCACGAATGGTTCCGCCAGGGTTGACATCTCCTATTAATAAAAGATCCCCTTCGACATAAAGCACCTGTCCAGAGCGTACAATTTTTGCTACAGAAGTAATCTCAGCCTCTGCTTTTAAACGTCTCGCCTCTTCAGTTGACATGACGTCACTTTCAATAGAGTGAATGACGAGATGTTCATTTTCAGACACCGCTTCAGTTAAACGCGCCTCTTGATCCTCTGTTAAATATCGAAAACCAAGTTTAATATGCACATTGACTTTATGTCCTTCTCTTCCATCTGTATATTGCTCAAGTAAAAGAACCTCTCGCAAGCCAGAAAGAAGGTCTTCAAACGAACAGTCATCATTTAACTGTAATGTTAATCCGTTTTTTGTACCTTTTATTGTCACATACTGCTGTTTTTGAGTTTTCAAGATGCTCACCTCAACAACATACTCATTTCGCCGTAATTGGACAAACTCCTGCTTTTATTCGTCGATCAGTCCTTGTTTCACATTGATGAAAAAGAGCCTAAGCGGCACAACAAGTATGAGAGACGCAGCAGTATTTAAAAGAATCGTTGGAATAAAGCGTTCGATGACATACGTATTAAAAGGCATAATACCTGGTTGAATCGTCGCTTGAACGCCGTACACATAAAACTCCATCACTGCAACAGCAATCATCGATAGAAAGACAACGACTAACATATTCGTTTGGAGGACTTTGAAGGCTTTTGCTAACAAATAGCAGAGCGCACCAAAGCCAAACATATGAACACCAAGAATACCTGTATACGAAATATCATATAAAAGTCCAAAGATAAATCCATAAATCACACCATATTTTTGATTCACAAAAGCTGTCATAAATACAAGTGCGAGTAAGATGAAATGAGGTGCTAAAATTTGATTATCTGAAACAAATGGGAGCTTCACTAAATCGACAAAAATACTGTCAAATACGAAAATAAACAACATGACGAAAGCAAGAAGGACACGTTTCACGAGCCTTCCTCCTTCGTTAATTGAGATGCATCTGCCGTACTTGTGCTGCGATTCACAACAATCACGCGGTCTAAATTATTGAGTTCAGCAGCTGGTTCTACATAAATAATTTTTGTCAGTCCGTAATGGTCCGGCTCAATTTCGCTTACCTTTCCAATGGTCAAGCCCTGCGGGAATACGCCCCCTGCTCCAGATGTTTCAACAAGATCTCCTTTTTTGACATCCCCATCAGCATCGGATTTTAAAATGTTCATTGTCAGCATTTTTTTCTTGCTGTCATAACCGTTAATAATTCCATTGAGTTCTTCTTTGCCCTTTTTCGCAAAAATTTTCGTTGAAATTCTATTATTTTGATCTGTAGAGCTTAGCAACCTTACAGTCGACGTAAAATTGTTGAGCTTATCACTTTCAATTTTCCCAATTAACGCACCACTCTCATTGGTGACCGCCATATCTTTTTCAACGCCTTGTTTTTTCCCTTTATCAATCATGACAAAACTATCCCAAAGGGACGGGTTTCTCGCAATGACTGTTGAAAGAATGGGCGTGTAGTCACGAATAGAGTTCACATATCCGAGCTGCTTGCGAAGCTTTTTGTTCTCATCTTCTAGTTCTTGAAGTTTCGCCTCATATTGGGTTTGTCCATCAAGTTTTTTTCGAAGACGCTCGTTTTCATCATATGTGTTCTTTAAATCTTGTACGTTCCCATAAATACCGGCAATAAATTGTGATGGTTTATGAAAGACACCTTGAAAAAAGCCTGTCGTATCCCCCACTAATTTTTCCGGCCATGAAGCACCTCTGCCGCTTTTCACTGAAAAACCAATCATGGCCACCAGTACGATGACACAGACAAGGAGCAACATTAATCTTTTATTCATAAAAAACTGCGGCATGTCTTACACCTCTTTATTTACGCCCAATTATCGATTATCTTTAGATTTTCCTTTGAACAAGTGAATATGTTCTAGTGCTTTCCCTGTTCCGATCGCCACACAGTCAAGCGGATCTTCAGCAATAATGACCGGCATTTTTGTTTCATCACTAATGACTTTGTCAAGATTACGCAGCAATGCACCACCGCCTGTTAAAACGATTCCACGGTCCATAATATCTGCTGCCAGCTCAGGTGGCGTTTTTTCAAGTGTCATTTTGACCGCATCGACAATTGTTTCCACCGTATCGCGAAGCGCTTTTGCAATTTCTTCTGCCGTAATAGAGATCGTTTTTGGCAGACCTGTTAAAAGGTCACGGCCGCGAATGTCCATCTCATCATGTACGTCAGGCTGCGCAGAACCGATTTCCATTTTAATCGCTTCTGACGTGCGATCACCAATCATAAGATTATACGTTTTACGAATGTAGCTGCTGATCGCATCATCCATCTCGTCTCCTGCAACACGGATCGATTGAGATGTCACAATACCGCCAAGTGAAATAATGGCTACTTCTGTTGTACCACCGCCAATATCTACAACCATGCTTCCAGTTGGCTCCCATACAGGAAGGTTAGCACCGATTGCCGCAGCAAATGGCTCTTCAATAGGGTATGCGTCACGAGCACCAGCTTGTCTTGTTGCATCAATGACTGCACGCTCTTCTACTGCTGTAATACCAGATGGTACACACACCATCACGTACGGTTTACGAGCAAAAAGCCCTTTACCTTTTAATGCTTGATTAATGTAATATTTCATCATTGTTGCTGTCGTCTCGTAGTCTGCAATGACTCCGTCTTTCATTGGGCGCAGTGCCACAACATTACCAGGTGTACGACCGATCATGTTTCTAGCGTCATTTCCAACCGCCACTATAGACTTCGTATCAGTTTCCAAAGCTACGACCGAAGGTTCTCTCACAACAATGCCTTTTCCTTTAATAAAAACAAGCGTATTCGCTGTTCCAAGATCTATTCCAAGGTCTTTTGTACCAATTCCAAACATATGTATGTATCTTCCTTTCTTAAACCAAAATTCCCTTTAGGGAAAAACTCATAAACTCTATTATATCGTAAAACATTGAAAAAAAAAGTGTTACAAATACCCTTTTTCCTTCAAACTCACAAATTTTTGATCACCGATCACTAGATGATCAAGCAGCTGTATTCCAATCAGCTTTCCACATTCAAAAAGTCGCTGTGTGACTTCAATATCTTCCCTGCTGGGCGTCGGATCTCCAGATGGATGGTTGTGCACACATATAAATGAAGCGGCCGAACGTTTAAAGGCCTCTTTAAAAATTTCACGCGGGTGAACAATCGACGAATTTAGACTTCCGATAAACACAGTATGTTTATGAAGAACTTGATTTTTGGTATTGAGATAAAGACAAACGAAATTCTCCTGCGTCAAAAATCTCATATCTTCCATCACAAAATTCGCACCATCTTCCGGCGTGCGGATCACATAACGATTGTCCGTCGTTTGATGGTGTAATCTAGTGCCGAGTTCTAAAGCAGCTAAAAGAGAGATCGCCTTCGCTTTTCCAACTCCTCGAATCTTTGACAGTTCTTCAATCGAAGCTTCCTTCACAGAACGAAGACCACCAAATGTTTGCAAAAGTCTTGCGGACACTTGAAGAACTGATTCCTTTTTTGTGCCTGTTCTCAAAAGAATCGCGACAAGTTCATGGTTTGATAAGCTGCTTGGGCCATATTTGACAAATCGTTCGCGCGGCTTTTCATCATGAGGAAAATGCTTCAGCAGCATAGGGAAATGATTCAAGATCTACACTCCTTTTTTGATTCCTTCCCGTCATCAAAAAGGGGTGATACCAAATGTTTCAAGCACTCTGACTGTTTTAGCAATAGGGAGTCCTACAACGGAAAAATAATCACCGTCTATTTTTTGTACAAACAGGGCACCTTTTCCTTGAATGCCGTAGCTTCCAGCTTTATCAAGAGGCTCACCGGTTTCAATATAGCGGTCTATTTCATCTTGTGTAAGCGGCCAAAATGTCACGTCTGTCTGTTCATAAAATGTTTCTTTTCTATTCTCTGATTGAATCGTGACACCAGTCAAGACTTGATGTGTCTTACCTGACAATAATTGAAGCATTGAGGCTGCATCTTCCTTGTCTTTTGGCTTTCCAAGACATTTGCCATCAATTGCAACAATTGTATCTGCACCAATGATCACAGCTTTGGGATGTATTTTTTGAATATCATTTGCTTTTTGTTCTGCCAACCATTGGACGTTCTCAGCAGGAGAAAGGTTTCGATTTATTTCTTCTTTTAAATCACTTGCTTGAATGTCATAAGAAAACCCTGCTAAATCAAGCAATTCTTTTCTTCTAGGTGATTGAGATGCGAGTATTAACTGGTTCATGTTTGTTCATCCTTTCAGGGTTTAGCCTAAGAAGTAAGATACCCATTCATCCTATCAAATGAACATCTTACCGACAATTAACGAAAATGTCATTTTCATGTTCCTACATCATTATGTTGGAAGCAAAAGAAAAAAACTAGTCATTTTTTGACTAGTTTGGCTGTTAAAAACATGATTTTACGTATTTAGTTGATCCAATAGAGCTTGCTGAGATTTCCAGCCATTTTCAGCAGATGGGTCATTTAAAAGCTGTACAGCTTTCAGCAAACTGCTTTTAGCTGGTGCGTCGGTTGTTTTGGCATTTTCAAGCTCAGAAATCAACTGAGTGACTTCTTTTTGATCCACATTTTCTCCTGCAATCACCTTAGAGGATAAGACAGATGCCTTCTCTATTAAACCTGTCAGCTCATCCGGCACTTGAAATGAGAGCTCTTTTCCTCCCCATGCTTCAAAATGCTGATCGATCAATTTTTTCCCAACGGCACTTGTCATGCCTTGTTCTGTGGCAAGTCCGGCAATAACATAATATCCATCATCCATTGATACCTTTTTACCTGCATATCCTGCCTCTTTTAAACTGTCAACTAAGTCATCTGCTCCTTTTTCAGAAGAAAACTTTCCAGCCTGCACCACAAAGGTTGAAAAATGACCTGCTGCACTTTTTTCACCTTCATTGTCCTTTGACGTATCTGCAAGATCAGCCGGTGGTGCATCTCCCCCAGCTTTCGCCGACGGCCCGCTTCCAGATGCTGAGACGCTGATATGATCGCCTCCTGATGGATTGGCAGATCCATCTTTACTTAAACTTAGTGCAAATACACCGAGGCCTGTCCCTAGAACGACTGCAAACACAATCGTTGTCATCACTCGTTTGAAGGGACCGCGGTTTTTACTGAACTTCTGTTCAAAAGAACCTTTTTTCTTTTGATAAGGTGTGACGACCTTTGGATCCGAATGATAAATGTGATCCGCTGCATCGTCCCATTGAAAATCTTCTTCTTTCGGTTTAGACGGTTCTTCCTCGGAAGCGGCTGTCTCCTGTTCCGACTGCCTCTTTTCCTCCCAGTTCGAAAACGTCACTTGATCCTCTTGCTGTTTTTGAGGCTGATGCTCTTCTTCATGGAGCATTTCTTCCTTGCCATTAATATTGACCTTTAACCCTTGTTTTTTTGCCTGCCTTTTTTTCACTGTCATTCCCCGCTTTCTGACATTGTTTGTAAGAAAGACCTTTCTGTCCAATGAAATAGCGCGAATGTAACCCGTCCTTCTTTCTGTTTCACACTTTAACATAGCCAATAAAAAAAAGAACAAGACTTTTGTCGGCAGGTTCAAAAAGTGTTCGCCAATTTTCTCATCCAAAAAAATCACCAATTGGGTTTAACAGATCACCACAAAAAAGATAAAACCAGAAAGAACAAGCGATGGCAGGAACAAAAGGAAAGGGTTCATTTGCCTTGTAAGAAAACACCTTTGCGTAAACCATTCCCGTGACAGACGAAAGAAAAAGAATGATCAGAAACGGCTTAAATCCGAAGCAAAATGCAAGCACACCTAATAGTTTGACATCTGCTCCCCCCATACTATTTGGCTTGAAATGTTCTAAACTATAAAACAAAAGAAGACAAATAAGAAGAGATGCCGCTCCTTCCCACCAAATAAAAAGTGGTTCTAGCGTGCGGTATATGACGAAAAGAGGAAAAAAGAAGAGAAAGAGCTCGTTGGGTACTCTCATATAAAAAAGATCGCTCACGACAGCAATCACGAATAAACTACATAGACTCACAAGAAAAAGGCCCTCAAAAGAGAAACCAGCATGTCTATAAACGAGTAAAAAAAGGCCGCCTGTCAACAGCTCAACCATTGGATAAAGCAAAGAGAGCCGGGTTCCACAATGCTTACATGACCCTTTCAATACAATATAAGAAAAAAGCGGGAGCATGTCGTGAAAAGAAAGCGGCTCTTTACAAGCTCCGCAGTGTGAACGAGGAAAAAGAATAGATCGCTTCATTGGAAGCCTCTCACCAACTAGATGAAAAAATGACCCCATGACCATGCCTGTGAAAAACATAAAAAAATCAATCAAATTAGGTGACTCCTTCCGGAAATAGAATAGACCGGATTGTACCATAGCGATTCACCTTTGATCACCTTGCGAAAAAGTGATTTTCCCCCTCTCCTACATATCAAAAGAAAAAAGACGCACATTGCATAGAAGCAATTTGCGTCTTTTCCTTACTGTAAAATACGACTTCGTACATCTGAGATAAAATAAAGGGAACCTGTCACCAGAATCATTGCTGAAGGGTCATCTCTTTTTTTCTGAATGAAGTCAAGCACTGCACGAGGGTCTTCATCAAACGATTTTGCTTCTAAATGACTGCAAGCATAAAGCTTTTCCGCTGACTCAGCTCTTGGAAAGTCAAAGGAAACAAAATGAATGGATGAACTAATCCTTTCAAGCTTTTCGATCATTTGTTTGTAAGGTTTATCTTTTAACGCACTAAAACATACATGAACCTGTTTACTAGAAAAATGAGCTTGTACAGTTTCGATTAAACGGTCCATTCCTTCTTCGTTATGAGCACCATCTAAATAAACAAGAGGCTGATCTTGGATCTTTTCAAATCTTCCAGCCCACACCGCCTGCCGAATTCCTTCATACACTTGCTCATTTAGCACATGGATATATCCTTCTTGCTCCAGCCATTCGATCAGTAGAATGGCAAGGGAGGCGTTCTGCATTTGATGCGTTCCGATTAACCCTGTCTCTAGCTGCGAGTACTCCCTTTTTGGGGTAGTGAATGTGAAGCGTTCACCTGTTTCCGTCGGCTGCTGGTCCTTAAAGGTACAAGTATACTGTAACGAGATAAACGGCGCATTCTTTTCTTCGGCTTTGTGTTGAATCACAGTAAGAGCTTCCGCTTGATGAACGGCCGTGATTATCGGAATCCCAGCTTTAATAATGCCAGCTTTTTCTGCTGCAATCTGATCAAGTGTGTCGCCTAAAATGGCCATATGATCGTGACCAATCGACGTAATTGCTGTTAAGATGGGCGCTGCCACATTTGTAGAATCAAGTCTTCCGCCAAGTCCTGTTTCCAAGAGGACAAAGTCTACTTGGTGCACATGGGCAAAATAAGCAAACGCACATGCTGTAATGATCTCAAACTCTGTTGCTGCACCAAGCTCTGTATCATCTAATTCATCAACTAAAGGCTTGATTTCGTTCACCAAACTCAGCCACTCTTCGTCAAAAATCGGCTCCCCATTAACACTAATTCGTTCATTGAACGTTAAAATAAATGGCGAGGTGAAGGTTCCAACTGAATAGCCCGCTGACTGTAAAATGGATCGAGTAAATGCAATCGTTGATCCTTTTCCATTTGTTCCAGCTACATGCACCGCTTTTATTTTTTGTTCAGGATGGTCTAGTCTGTCCATCAGCCATTTCATTCGTTCAAGTCCCGGTTTGACACCGAAAGCGAGTCTGCTATGAATCCATTCAATGGCTTCATGATAGGTTGTAAACAATGTCATCTCTCATTTCATACGAAATTTTCAAAAAAGACGACTCCAATTCATTAGGAGCCGTCTTTTCACTCTTATGCTTTCAGCTCTTCAATACGCTTTTGAACAGCTTCGCGTTTTGCGACATAATCACGTTCTTTCGCACGCTCTTCTTCTACGACACTTTCAGGCGCTTTTTTCATAAAGCCTTCATTGCCAAGCTTTTTCTGAACTCGTTCCACTTCTTTTGTCAGTTTATCAAGCTCTTTTTGCAGACGAGCAATTTCTTCATCTAAGTTGATTAAGCCTTCAAGCGGCAGAATGAGTTCTGCTCCAGAAATAACAGCCGTCATCGCTTTATCACTAGCTGGGACATCTGTGCCAATTTCAAGAACACTTGGGTTCGTGAAGCGCTCAATATATGAACGATTTTTCTCTAAACGTTCCTGAACATCAGACGTAGATGCTTTAATGTAAAGCTCAACTTGTTTGCTCATTGGCGTGTTCACTTCACTGCGAATGTTACGAACAGAACGAATCAGCTCAACAAGCAGCTTCATATCAGCAGAAGCTTGTTCGTTGGAAAGCTCCGGCTTCACTTCAGGCCATGCCGCTACAGTAATGGACTCACCTTCATGAGGTAGATGCTGCCAGATTTCTTCTGTTAAGAACGGCATAAACGGATGTAGAAGTCTCATCGTTTGATCTAATACATACGCAAGGATCGAACGAGTCGTTTTCTTCGCTGCTTCATCTTCTCCATAAAGCGGAAGTTTCGCCATTTCAATATACCAATCACAGAAATCATCCCAAATGAAGTTGTATAAATGTCTGCCCACTTCACCGAATTCATACTTGTCAGCAAGCTGTGTGACACTTTCAATTGTTTCATTTAAGCGTGTTAAAATCCATTGATCAGCAACTGATTTTTCTCCTGTCAAATCAAGCTCATCGTACGTTAAACCATCCATATTCATGAGAGCAAAACGGGATGCGTTCCAAATTTTGTTTGCAAAGTTCCAAGTGGATTCAACCTTTTCAAAGCTAAAACGTAAATCTTGACCTGGAGAGCTTCCAGTCGCTAAGAAATATCTCAATGAATCCGCACCGTACTTGTCGATGACCTCCATTGGATCAATTCCGTTGCCAAGTGACTTACTCATTTTACGCCCTTGTTCATCGCGGATAAGACCGTGAATGAGGACATCTTTGAACGGTTTTTCTCCTGTGAATTCAAGACCTTGGAAGATCATACGAGATACCCAGAAGAAGATGATGTCATAGCCTGTTACAAGCAGATTGGTTGGGTAGTAGCGCTTGAAGTCTTCACTTTCTGCATCTGGCCAGCCCATTGTAGAGAAAGGCCAAAGCGCTGAACTAAACCATGTATCAAGTACATCGTTATCTTGCTCCCAGTTTTCAATATCTTCTGGCGCATCAAGTCCCACGTATACTTCCTTCGTTTCTTTATGATACCAAGCCGGGATGCGGTGTCCCCACCATAGTTGACGAGAAATACACCAGTCACGAATGTTTTCCATCCAGTGTAAATACGTCTTTTCAAATCGGTCTGGAACAAATTGAACTTGCTCATCACCTTTTTGCAGATTGATGGCTTCATCTGCGAGCGGCTGCATTTTCACAAACCATTGTGTTGATAAATATGGCTCCACTACAGCGCCACTGCGCTCACTGTGACCAACTGAATGCATGTGGTCCTCAATTTTGAACAAAATGCCTTCTTCTTGAAGATCTTTCACAAGCTGTTTACGACATTCGAAGCGGTCCATTCCTTTGTATTGAAGTGCGTTTCCATTCATTGTGCCATCTTCATTCATCACAAGAATGCGCTCTAGGTTATGACGGTTTCCAAGCTCGAAGTCATTCGGGTCATGAGCCGGCGTTATTTTTACAGCTCCTGATCCAAATTCCATATCGACATAGTCATCCCCAACGATTGGAATCTCTCGGCCTGTAATTGGTAAAACAACTGTTTTCCCAATCAAATGCTGATAGCGTTCATCTTCAGGATGTACAGCGACTGCCGTATCTCCCAGCATCGTTTCAGGTCTTGTTGTCGCAATTTCAATCGAACCTGATCCATCTGCAAGCGGATATCTCAAGTGATAAAACGCACCTTGCACATCCTTGTAGATGACTTCAATATCAGAAAGGGCCGTTTTTGTTGCTGGGTCCCAGTTAATGATGTATTCTCCGCGATAGATCAATCCTTTTTCATACAATTGAACAAACACTTGGCGGACTGCTTTATTCAAGCCTTCATCTAATGTGAAACGCTCACGCGAATAGTCTAGACCTAGACCCATTTTCGCCCACTGGCTACGAATAAAATCGGCATACTCTTCTTTCCACTTCCACGTTTCTTCTACAAATTTTTCACGTCCGAGATCATAGCGGCTCACACCTTCTTCGCGAAGCTTCGCCTCTACCTTTGCTTGTGTTGCAATACCCGCATGGTCCATTCCTGGTAGCCATAAAACATCATAGCCCTGCATCCGTTTCATACGAGTCACGATGTCTTGAAGAGTTGAATCCCAAGCATGCCCTAAGTGTAATTTTCCTGTCACGTTTGGTGGAGGAATGACGACTGTATATGGATCTTTCGTTTTGTCATTTTGTGCTTCGAAGAATTTCCCTTCAAGCCAGTACGTATAGCGGTCTTTTTCAATCGCATTTGGATCGTACTTTGTTGGCATTTCTTGATTATTTGTTCCCATTTGTGTTACCTCCACATTTTTTCGGCTGATGAAACATAAAAAAAGCCTTTTCATCCTTATAAAAGGACGAAAAAGCTTTTTCGCGGTACCACCTTTTTTCACGAAACACTTAGACGTGTCCCGTACTCTCTAAAGGATAACGGGGATCTCCCGAATTTCTCTACTACATGTTTCAAGAAATTAAGCTCACAGGCGACCTTCCAAACAAGTGCATCCTAGAAAACCTTTCAGCTATTGGTTTCCCTCTCTTTAGGGGCTTGCTCGTACTCTTCCTGATCCACGCTTACGATATATCACGTTCATCAGCTTATACTCATCTTTTATTAATATTACTAAATGCCTTTTGTTTTCGTCAATCATCTTTTCCGCTTTTCTTCTTCTTTATACAAATTGGGCAGGCACCCTTTGCCTCTTTGCCCATATGATAATAACAAAATAAAGAAGGAGGGCGTTTTATTTTGAAAAAGATCAATCCTTACACACTCCCCCCATGGCTTAGACAAATTCGGGCAGTTGCCTCCCAAGTCGTTCTCCCGATTGCCATATTTCAAGGCTTTCGCACGATCATTTTTCCCACAACATTTGACGTCCTCATCTTAGGAATTCTTATATTTCTCGCCTGTGCCTTTCACCTTGATTGGTTTTAAGAGAGCTGAAAGCTGCAGGCTCACTCTTATGTATAGGTCCCTCGTTAGACATTTCATAGCGCAACAGCAAACAACCTCGTCACTCTTCTGATGACGAGGCATTTTGTTCTTCTTCAAGGCGTCTAGCCTGCTCAATTTCGTGTATTTTCATGACGGTCGGCTCAGAATTTTTCATTTGCCAATACGCCCTTAACAGCTCTTGACAACTTTCCATCTCATCCTGTCCGCCTGCTTCATAGGCTTTCACCGTATCAAACAAACCTTGCGGATAAGCGAGGTAGCTCAAGAACAAATGAATCTCTTCCTCACGAAGTTTATTTCCCTTTTGATACGTATAAAACAAAGATGTGCATTCAGGACAAGGAGTAGGGTAGGTTTTGAATGTGCGATAGTAAAAAGTCAAAAGGTCATAAATGGGGGCAGCCTTTTTGGACCGCTCAAAATTGGTGAAATGTCCTGTACCTACATCATTGTACAAAAAGTGATGGATTGACAATTGCCCATGGTTTAACACAATACGTGTCGTCTCTTGGTCTTTCATTTCCTCATGCCAATCCTCTAAACGTTCAAGTGCAAATTCACTTGCAGACATCGCTTCTGAAAAATACATAGCAGCAGCCAGCTCAAATGGCGACATATACCATGTTTGTTCTGCCCGCTCGATAAATCGTTCATACATGTCTTTCTCTGTTTCCCATTTGCTTTTCATTTGGGTGTAGTGAGCCTCTATTTCCTGCTCATTAATGTCCATCATAACTTCTGTTCGTTTATGAAGTCTTGCAATCTCTTGAAATAAATATTCATGTTTATCGTCCTGCTCTTCTCTCTTTTCATTGGTCAGCCATGGCATGAGATAATACGTGTACTGGCTTTCTCGATGATTAGAGAAAAAGGAACCGCTCTTCGTGCGATAAATCGGCACAAACGAGCGATAGCCTTTTGATTCTAGTTCAAGCATTTGCTCTGTAAACTGCATGTGTCGATGGGGCTTTACCCGCTTTAGTGCAAATACGCCCTGCTTTGTATACACTCTAACGACAGCTGGACTGACAGGTTCGATATATTCAGCCTCAAGCCCGTATTCGTATAGGACAGATTGGATTTCATCCACGTTCTCTCACCACATTTTCTCGGTCCATCATCTCATACTATGCGTTGCTTTTTTGATATTCAGGAATATAAAGAATCTGCCCTTCTTCAAGCTCTGCATCCACCGACAATGAATTCGTTCGAAGGAGCTGCTGCACATTCAACTGATATCGCTCACAAATACGATCGACCGTATCTTCTTGCTGAACTATACATATTTTCATGCGAGAAAAATCTTCCTCCTCCTGCTTAGCGAACAGCTTCGTTAAATAAAGAGAATTCTCACTGCCAGACGCTTCTCTCTGGTCATGTTCAAACTCCTCAGCTTCTTGAGCTGATTCATACACCTTTGGTGCTTCACGTTCATATAATCGTTCGAACTGATAGCTGTCATCCCGCTCTTCCTGCGTCTGTTCCATCTGATAAGTAGGTGATTCAAAGGCTGGATAAGCTGGCGGCTCTTCTTCTTCCTTGCTCTCTGCTTCAGGGTCTTTCCTCACTTCCACCTCAAAGAACGTCTCATCCCGCTCTTCTTCTTCTAAAAGCTTAGGCGGGTCAAAGAATGGCGGCTCTTGTACTTGAGCTTCTGGGAAGGAACGATACCCAAGCGCCACGGCTTCTTCTTCCTCATTTTCCTCTTCTTCTTCTGCTTCTTCCACCATCACCGTCTCGATGTCTATTTCATCCTCTTCTTGTTCAGTTCGCGCTTCATGTTGCAAAGCGGCCTGTTGTTCTGCATTTTCTTCATGCTCTTCACGTGGCAACATTTCTTGCTCTTCATATTCAGGCTGCGCCTGATATTCATAGGTGACATCGCCATATTCCTCTTCAGCACGATGGACAAATTCATATGGCCCTTCTACAAGCGGTTCAGGCGTTCCTTCATCTAACAGACCTTCAATGGCCAAATCAGCCTGAATCGTGAGCAAACGACTTTCTGTCAGCTGGTAATCAAATGCATCAATAAACACAAATACATCATTTAAATGACTAATTTTGTTCTTGGGGATCGTGATATCCACCGGAAATTGATGCAGCAGCTCCGCCGTTCCGTCCTCTCTTACCTTCACCTCATCAGCCTGCCTGTATGATGCATAGGAACTGGATTCACCCATTAGCTCCTCTTGATTTATGTTGTATTCTCCTGTTAGCTCGAGTGAACCTCTAATGGAAACATAATCATTCACTTCTTGAACGAGAATGTCAGGATCGAGAGAAATTGACAGTAGCTCACTGACTTCCTGTCCGTTTTTGAAATAAATGGACTCTTCTACCGAAAACTGTAAACGATTATTTTGAGACAAGTCGGTGTCCTCCTTTCATCTAATCCTTCAAAATAAAATTAGATGTCAATACAGGTGTATGAAGAAGGCGGTGAAAATATGATTGGTTTTATGCAAAGCAAAAAGCCGATATGTCTCCATATCGGCTCAGCGTGTAGACAAACCCTCGCATTCGGTGTCAGTCCTGCGCGCTGGTGCTCACGAATGTCAAATTCGCTCCGCTCCAGTACTCGTCCTTCCTAGACTGAAAGGTTTTCTTTCACGCTGAAAAGAAGACAAAGGGCTAAAATAAAGTTCATTTTAACCCTTTGTCAACGATCTAAGCCGATATGTCTCCATATCGGCTTTTGGTTACTGAGCTAATTTTTGAAATACCTTTTCAACTGTCTCAATTGTATACTCGATGTCTTCATCCGTATGAGCAGTTGAGAGGAACAGCCCTTCGAATTGTGAAGGTGGAAGGAAGATGCCGTGATCAGCCATTTCCTTGTAGAATTCAGCGAATAAAGCGAGGTCAGCTGTTTTCGCTGTATCGTAATTGACGACTTGTTCGTTTGTAAAGAAGAATCCGATCATGGAACCGGCACGGTTAAATGTTAATGGAATCCCATGTGCTTTCGCCGCTTTTGAAATGCCTTCTTCCAAACGATCTCCTTTGCGTCTAAACTCTTCATAAGACTCAGGTGTCAGCTGTTTTAATGTTTCAAGACCTGCTGTCATCGCAAGCGGGTTACCGGATAACGTTCCTGCTTGATAAATCGGGCCGCTTGGCGCAATTTGTCTCATAATGTCCGCTCTACCGCCGTAAGCACCAACTGGCAGGCCACCTCCGATGACTTTACCAAGACATGTCAGATCAGGCGTAATGCCAAAATAGCCTTGTGCACAATGATAATCCACACGGAAGCCTGTCATGACCTCATCAAAAATGAGTAAAGAGCCATATTGCTCAGTGATGTCTCTCAATCCTTGCAAGAAACCTTCTTGCGGAGGGACAACCCCCATATTTCCTGCAACTGGTTCTACAATGACACCTGCAATGTCGTCTCCAAATTCTTGAAAAGCGACTTTGATGCTTTCTAAATCATTGTATGGAACGGTGATCGTATTGCTTGCTGTACCTTCAGGGACACCAGGGCTATCCGGAAGTCCAAGCGTTGCCACACCCGAACCAGCTTTAATGAGCAAAGAATCACCGTGGCCATGATAACAGCCTTCAAATTTCACAATTTTGTTTCTGCCTGTAAAACCACGTGCTAGACGAAGCGCACTCATCGTCGCCTCTGTTCCAGAGCTGACCATACGAATGACCTCAATAGAAGGAACTCGTTCTGATACAAGCTTAGCTAATTCATTTTCAACTAAAGTAGAAGCACCGAAGCTTGTACCATGTTCAGCTACTCGCTGAATACTTTCAACCACACGGTCATTCGTATGACCTAAAATAAGCGGTCCCCACGATAAGACGTAATCAATATATTCATTTCCGTCAATATCGTATATTTTTGCGCCTTTGCCTCGTTCCATAAAAATCGGGTCTGTATTGACTGATTTAAATGCGCGCACAGGGCTGTTCACACCACCCGGCATTAACTGCTGCGCTTCTTTAAATGCTTGCTTTGACTTTTCATAGCTACGTCCCATTTCAATGTCCTCCTGTCTATCCGTTCTTTATTCTGAGAGCCATTTCGCTGCATCTTTTGCATGATACGTAATGATTAATTCTGCGCCTGCACGTTTCATGCTAGTCAGCATTTCAAGAACAAGCTCTTTTTCAGAAATCCAGCCATTTTGAGCTGCTGCTTTCACCATTGCATACTCTCCGCTCACATTGTACGCAACAACAGGAAGTGTAAATTCATTTTTCACATCACGCATGATATCTAAGTATGAAAGTGACGGCTTCACGATCAGGAAGTCAGCGCCTTCTTCTACATCAGACTGCGCTTCTCTCAGTGCTTCTAAGCGGTTTGCAGGGTCCATTTGATACGTTTTACGATCTCCAAACTGCGGTGTGCTATGCGCCGCATCACGAAACGGACCGTAAAAAGCACTTGCATATTTCACAGCATATGACATCACAGGCACATGAACAAAGCCGGCCTCATCAAGCGCCTCACGAATTGCGATAACAAAGCCATCCATCATGTTTGATGGAGCAATGATATCTGCACCTGCACGAGCCTGACTGACAGCGGTTTTCGCTAAGAGCTGAAGAGATTCATCATTTAAAATTTCTCCATCTTCAACGATTCCGCAATGTCCGTGATCTGTATATTGGCATAAGCAAGTATCAGCAATGACCACAAGCTCAGGGAAATGCTTTTTGATTTCAAGCGTTGCTCTTTGAACAATCCCATGATCGTGATAAGCTTCACTGCCTACATGGTCTTTATGGTCTGGTACCCCAAAAACAATGATAGATTTAATCCCAAGGTCAACAAGCTCTTGGACTTCTTCTTTCACAAGATCAACTGAAATGTGATAGACACCCGGCATTGAAGGGACTTCTTTCCGGACATTCTCTCCCTCTACAAAAAAGATGGGATAAATGAAATCAGAGGGTCTTAAAAATGTTTCTCTCACCAATTCTCTCATTCCTGCGCTTGTACGCAATCTGCGGTGTCTGTTAAATTTCATCATTGGTTCAACTTCCTTTCAGATAAACGGCACATCAAATCAAGCATCCCGTCTATCGTATAAGTATCTGGGGTTTCAGAAGAAATCCCGTATTGAAGCAGTGCCTCTTGTGTAAGAGGACCGATGCTCACAAAACATGTGTCTGATGCAGCTAATCTATCGATATCAGCCTCCATGGCGTGCATAAAAGAATGAACAGTGGAGGAGCTTGTAAATGTAATAAAATCAAATGATTGCTCCATCATTGCCGACTTGAGTGCGATAATTCCGTCCTCATCCTTCACTGTTTCATATATAATCCACTCTTTTACGTCAATGCCAAGCGGAACGAGGGTATTCTTCACCACATCTCGTGACAGGTGACCTTTTGCTACAAAGACACATTCTTCTGGGTGTACATGTTCAATTAAAGCATCTGCCAGTTCTTCTGCTATAAAACGTTCTGGAACCACATCCACTTTTAAGCCGTGCTGCATCAGATAGGCAGATGTTTTTTCACCTACGGCCGCCACTTTCAAGTGGGATAAGCTTTGATGTAATTGATGCTTCTCTATATAACTGAGAAAAAAAGACGCACCATTTACACTCGTAAACACAAGCCAATGGCTTGCTTCTAAATCTTCTAAAAATGCCTTCGCTTTTTCTTTTGTCAGCGTTGGCTCAAACCTGATAAGAGAGGTTAAAACAGCATGGCCGTTCAGCGCTTCAATTTTCTGCTGAAACGCACCCGCTTGACGTTCATTTCGAGTGACAAGCACCGTCTGTCCGTAAAGCGATTTGGCTATCGTCATTGGGAAGACAGATCCTTTTTCACCTTGTCGATCAAATCCTTTGCTCCCTTATCAGCCATCTGCTTCGCACATGCTGTTCCGATTGCCTCAGGATCAGTACCTGTTACGGTTTCTCGAATAATCGTATGCCCATCCGCAGATGCCACAAGACCTGTCAATTCAATTTCATCACGCTCATTCATCGTTGCGTAACCAGCGATCGGCACTTGACAGCTTCCATCCATTTGTTGAAGGAAGGCTCTTTCAGCAAGGACCGTTTTCTTTGTATACTCATTTGTGAATTGAGCTAACAGCTGCAATAGCTCTTCGTCATCTCCCCGGCATTCTATCGACAATGCGCCCTGCCCTACAGCAGGAAGGCAAGTATCAGGAGATAAAAATTCTGACACGACTTCTTGACTCCAGCCCATTCTAGACAATCCGGCAGCCGCTAGAATAATCGCATCATATTCTTCATTTTTCAGTTTTTCGAGTCTCGTATCAATGTTTCCACGGATCCATTTAATCTCAAGATCTGGTCTCTCCTGAAGAAGCTGGGCACTGCGCCGTAAGCTGCTCGTTCCCACAACCGCTCCCTTTGGCAGTTCATGAAGACGGAGATGATCCTTTGAAATCAATGCATCCCGCACATCTTCACGCTCAGGAATACAGCCGATGACTAAACCTTCCGGAAGAGAGGCCGGCATATCTTTCATGCTGTGTACCGCCATATCAATGTCATGGTTCAGCATTGCCTGTTCAATCTCTTTAACAAACAGACCTTTTCCGCCAACCTTTGATAAGGTCACATCTAAAATTTGATCACCCTTTGTCACAATCTCTTTAATTTCAAAAGAATAAGAAGGGTTTAGTTCAGACAACTTTTGAATGACCCATTTTGTTTGTGTAATCGCAAGTTTGCTTCGTCTAGAACCTACTTTAATTGTACGCATTACGTCTTCCTCCCGACAATGCCCTTAAGACTCATCATTATTGAAACCAATGAAAGGTTGATAAGCTACCAAGCAGAAAATAATTGATCATCAGCACAAGAAATGAAGCGACATTCCATCGCGCCACGATTTTGCCCTGCATATTTCTCACCAGTCTAATGTATAAGTAAAAGCCGTATAAAAACAGCATAATAAACGAACCGAGCACCTTTGCATCTGTCCAGTACAACGTATCATACGAAATATATGCCCATATAATGCCAAGAATTAAACTAAGCAAGAGCATCGGCACGCCAATAATATTTAAGACATACGCCATATGATCAAGCTTTGATAAGTCTTCAATTCTCAAAAGCCATTTTCCCCATTTTTTCTTTTTCAGCAAACGATATTGAAATAGGTAGAGTAGTGAAAAAGCAAATGAAAGTGAAAAAGCGCCGTATGATAAAATGGCCATCGTAATATGAATGACGAGCAGCTCACTCGTCAGTTTTCCAGTCAGTTCGGCAGAATGAAGATCAGATGGTGTAAAGGTGTGAATCGCCATCATGGAAAAACCAATCACATTTGTAAAAAAGACAATAAATTCAACACGTAATACTTTTGTCAAAACAAGTGACAATGTCACAAGCACCCACGTATAAAAATATAACCCCTCTGCTACATTCAACACAGGGAATCGGTCTGTTTCCATCATAATATAAAACATGGAGACTGTTTGCAGCAGCCAGACAATAGAAAGCAACCAGAAAGCCATTTTTCCAGCCTTCCGGTTGTGTTGAAGAAAATCTATGAAATAGAACAAGACACTGAGTGCATAGATCAAGGTCGTCGCTTCACCTAGTCTCGCTACAATGGATTCCATCATCGCCTAATCACTCACTGGCAACTGTAGCAAGGCCTTGTGCCATATTTGTTTTAAACAGCTGAAACGCCCCTTGCTCCACCTGCATTGGCTCTGCCTTTTGCTCTTCATCTTCAACCTGTAAATCAAAGATTTCTTTAAAGAGTAAAAGTTTTTCCTCTGCATTCGGCTCCCCGGCAATTTCTTTGGCCTTTAAGATAGGATCTTTCAGCATTTGATTGATGATGCTTTTCGTATGTTTATTTAACAGCTTCATTTCACGATTTGTGAGGTTTGGAAGCTTTCGTTCGATGCTTTGCATCGTATCCGCTTGAATCGAGAGTGCTTTTTCTCTTAAAGCAGAAATCACAGGAACCACTCCGAGCGTATTAAGCCATTGCTTAAATTCCACAATTTCAGCTTCGATGAGAAGCTCCACCTCTTCAGCTACTGCACGGCGCTCTTTCAGGTTAGCTGCCACAATGCCCTCAAGGTCATCAATGTCATACAAAAAAGCACCTTCTACTTCAGAAATAGCTGGATCTAAATCACGTGGTACTGCAATATCCACCATGAATAGAGGTCTGCCTTTTCTCTGTTTGTTCGCTTTTTCGACCATTTCTTTTGTAATCACAAATTGTTTAGCCCCAGTAGAGCTAATTAAAATATCCGCTTCAGATAAAGTTTTTTCTAATTGATTCAAGCTCTTAGGCTCTCCTGAAAAGCGGCCGGCCAGTTCTTTGGCCTTTTCAAACGTTCGATTGATGACTGTTACCTGGCCAATCCCTTGACCTTGAAGGTTTTGAGCCGCCAGCTCGCCCATTTTACCCGCACCAAGAATAAGGACATGTTTATCAGAAAGACGTCCAAAGATTTTTTTGGCAAGTTCCACTGCCGCATAGCTGACAGATACAGCATTAGACGCAATATCTGTTTCCGCATGAGAGCGCTTCGCAACTGTTACCGCCTGCTTAAACAAATAATTGAAAACGGTACCAATGGTCTTCTCCTCTTGAGCGACTTTAAAGCTTGAGCGCACTTGACCGAGTATTTGTGTTTCACCAATAACCATAGAATCAAGTCCACAGGCAACCCGGAATAAATGCTCAACCGCTCCATCATTTTCATAAAACTTCAAATATGGAGAGACATCTTCTTTTTCTAAACCGAACCAATCTGCTAAAAATCTTTTTATATAAAACCGACCAGTATGAAGCTGATCTACAACTGCGTAGATCTCTGTTCGATTACATGTTGAGATGACGATATTCTCTAGAATGCTTTTTTCTTCTTTAAGCTTGGACATCGCTGTTCCGAGCTCGCTCGGTTCAAAGCTCAGCTGTTCCCGTATCTCAACAGGGGCTGTTTTATAATCTAAACCCACAACAAGAATATGCATAACTTCAGCTTGCACCCCCAACGCCCTGTCTAATTTATAATAATTACAATATAGAATTTATTATTTATAATGATTATAACATATATTCATTTTTAACTGGATAAAAATTGTGAACAGATTTCAAAAATGTTGTGATATAGTAGAAAAATGTTCGACATCGAATGCCATATCATCACTTCAAGCAATTTACCAGATTTGGCGCGTGCGGACAAATGATCTGCTTATAAGAAGGTGACATCTTTGAAGAAGAAATCTATTTTGCTGCCGCTCACTTTGCTGGCTGTAGCACTATATGCCATTCTCTCAGGAGATCAATTTGACATTTGGAAAGATCAGGAGAAATGGTATACACTTGTACTGCTTTTTGGCCTTGCTTTCTTATATCAAGGAAAGAAGGAGCAGGAAACCTCTCATGTGTTTATCGGTATGCTCATGACAGGCCTTGCGCTACACTTTATCCTTCAGCCGACATTAGAACACTGGCCAGATACATTTACGATGATTGTGTTCATCGTCGGCCTCGCACTTTTGATGAAATCATCACAGAAAAAGGAATATCGAATAGAAAGTGTTGTTCTCATTGCACTCGGTCTATTCCTTTATTTCTTTCAACAAATTACGAAGCAACTTAGCACACTTTCGATCCCTACTTCCGGTTTTGAATTGTACTGGCCATATGTATTGATTGCCGTCAGTCTCCTCTTATTATTTTTAAAAAGGAAATAACTTATACAATAAAAAGGCATCTGCTTTGTGCAGATGCCTTAGAATGTTGATAAATGGCTAAAATGAACTTGATTTTAGCCATTTGTCTTCTTTTCAGCGTGATAGAAAACCTTTGCAGTCTAGGAAGGACGAGTACTGGCGCGGAGCGAATATGTCATTCGTGAGCACCAGCACGCAGGACTGACAACGAATGCGAGGGTTTGTCTTCACGCTGAGGCATCTGCTATGTGCAGATGCCTTTCTTTTAACTGTTAATCTTCGCAAGGATCGCATTCCATGCTTCATCTTTTCCCTTTTTTGTTTCAGAAGAGAAAAGGATTAATTCATCTGATGGGTCGATGTCGAGTGTCTGTTTGACGACTTTCGCATGCTTTTCCCATTTGCCTTTTGGAATTTTATCGGCCTTTGTCGCAATAATGATCACAGGAACTCCATAATATTTAAGGAATTCATACATGTTCACATCATCTGCGGATGGTTTATGACGCAGATCCACAATTTGGACGACTGCTTTTAACTCTTCACGCATTGTAATATACGTTTCGATCATTCTCCCCCATGCTTCGCGCTCTGTTTTTGATACTTTTGCAAAGCCATAACCTGGGACGTCCACAAAATGGAGCATATCATTAATAATGTAAAAATTAAGTGTCTGGGTCTTTCCTGGTTTAGAAGACGTACGCGCTAAATTTTTCCGATTAATCAATGAGTTAATGAACGAGGACTTTCCAACATTTGACCGTCCAGCAAGTGCGATCTCAGGCAGTCCCCCGCTCGGGTACTGCTCTGGTTTCACCGCACTAATGACGATATCTGATTTTGTTACTTTCATCTTCCCTCTCCTACTAACGCTTTCTCAAGCACCTCATCTAAATGTGAAACCGGAATAAAAGTTAATCCTTCTCTCACACTTTCAGGAATATCATCAATATCCTTCTCATTGTCCTTTGGAAGAATAATCGTTTTCAGTCCTGCACGATGTGCGCCTAATGCTTTTTCTTTTAATCCGCCAATCGGAAGCACTCTTCCTCTTAACGTAATTTCTCCTGTCATGCCAACCTCTTTTGAAACAGGACGTCCTGTGAGTGCTGATACAAGAGCCGTCGCAATGGTAATACCAGCTGATGGCCCGTCCTTTGGAACCGCACCCTCTGGAACATGGATATGAATATCGTGCTTTTCATTAAATTGAGGATCAATGTTCAGTTCATCTGCTTTTGAACGAATATAACTGAATGCCGCCTGCGCAGATTCTCTCATGACATCACCGAGCTTACCTGTTAGCAAAAGCTTGCCTTTACCCGGTGAGAGTGAGACCTCGATGGACAAAGTGTCTCCGCCAACTGTGGTATATGCAAGCCCTGTGACAACGCCGACCTGATCTGTCGTTTCCGCCTGACCATAACGGTAAAGTCTTTTTCCGAGGAATTCAGATAAGTTCTTTTCCGTCACTGTGATGCGTTTGCGGTCTTCAGCCACAATTGCTCTTGCCGCTTTTCGACAAATCGCCGCAAGCTGACGCTCTAATCCGCGGACTCCTGCTTCTCTCGTGTAATAGCGAATCATATCGTAAATCGCTGCTTCACGAAGCTGCAAGTTCCCTTTCTTTAATCCGTGCTCCTTTAGCTGCTTCGGCAGAAGGTGATCTTTCACAATTTCTGCTTTTTCAACTTCCGTATACCCTGCAATCGTGATAATCTCCATTCTATCACGAAGTGGACCTGGAATGGTTGCTAAATTGTTGGCAGTTGCGATAAATAAGACTTGAGACAAATCAAATGTCTCTTCAATATAATGATCGCTAAAGTTATGATTTTGCTCTGGATCTAACACTTCAAGCATCGCAGAAGACGGATCTCCTCTAAAGTCAGAAGACATTTTATCAATTTCATCTAAAAGAAAGACCGGATTCATCGTGCCCGCCTTGCTCATCCCGCGAATGATACGGCCCGGCATCGCACCTACATAAGTTCTTCGATGACCACGGATCTCAGATTCATCACGTACACCGCCAAGAGAGATACGGATAAACTTTCGATCGAGTGATTTGGCAATGGATTTAGCAAGTGACGTCTTCCCTACCCCAGGAGGTCCTGCTAAGCAAAGAATCGGTCCCTTTAATGAATTTGTCAGTTTCTGAACAGCAAGATATTCGAGTACCCGCTCTTTTACTTTTTCAAGCCCGTGGTGCTCGTCATCTAAAATTTCGCTTGCAAGCTTTAAATCTAGACGATCTTCTGTATAAGTGCCCCACGGCAGATTGATCAGCCAATCAATATAATTGCGAATGACAGAACTCTCAGCAGAGCTTGAAGGGATTTTTTCATAACGGTTCAGTTCTTTTAAAGCCGTTTCACGAACAGAATCTGGCATACCGGACTCTTCAATTTTAGTCATAAGCGTACTGACTTCGCCTGTTTTCCCCTCTTTGTCTCCAAGCTCTTTTTGAATAGCTTTCATTTGTTCGCGCAAATAATATTCTTTTTGCGTTCGCTCCATTGAACGTTTGACACGCTGGCCAATTTTCTTTTCAATCTCTAGCACTTCTTTTTCATTGTGAATGAGACTGATGACCCGATTCAACCGTTTTTTGACATCGACTGTTTCCAGCACTTCTTGCTTGTCTTTTAATTTCAAAGGAAGGTGGGAAGCGACGATATCCGCCATTCTTCCAGGTTCTTCAATATCCGTCACCGTTGCATATGTTTCAGCTGAGATTTTTTTTGAAATTTTTATGTACTGATCAAAGTGATCTAACAAAGTGCGCATGAGTGCTTCTGCTTCTGCGTCCTTTAATTCTTCTTCTGTCAACTCTTTAATATCGACTGACGTATAGTCTTCTAGCTCCATGTAGGATTCGATCTGCGCTCGATTTAAGCCTTCGACGAGCACACGGATCGTTCCATTTGGCAGCTTCAGCATTTGTTTAATTTTTGTGTAGGTGCCGACTTTGAAAATTTCCTCTTCACCTGGTTCATCTATTGAAATTTCCCGCTGTGTTGCTAGAAAAATCATATGATCGTTCATCATCGCCTGTTCTAATGCTTGAACAGACTTTTCGCGCCCAACGTCCAAATGCAAGACCAATGTTGGATAAACAAGCAAGCCTCGCAGTGGAAGGAGCGGAACATTCTTTTTGATTTCATCTGCCATGTTGATAGACACCTCCGTCACTAGTATGAATCATTATAATATACCTGTTTCAGTCTTGTACAATGTAAAAGACTTGAGAAATGATGATCTTACCGTAGTATACCCTTTCTTTTTATCTTGAAAAAGAAAAAAAGATCTATTTCACTAAAAAATCCCCATATGAGATGGGGATTAAACAGATTTCCTTTTCATTTCTTCTTCTAGTCCATCTTTCTTCTCATCTGGCGGATTGACCAAACACTGATCCAGCACTTCTTGGAAATGCTTCACAGGCACAATCGTAACCCCTTCAATCTCTTTTAAGATCGACTGCTGATTGTCATAAGGGATGATCACTGTTTTGACACCCGCTTGTTTGGCTGCCTTGATTTTTGGTATGACACCGCCGATCGGCTTCACCTGACCTTGTAATCCAATCTCACCGGTCATCGCCGTTAAATGATCAATCGGAATTTGATGAATGGCTGAGAAAATGGCTGTGGCCATCGCAATTCCAGCAGACGGCCCATCAATCGGGGCACCAGCCGGAAAATTAATGTGGATATCATATTCATTTGTTCGTATGCCTAAGTTTCGAAGCAAGGTTAAGACATTTTCAACTGAGCCCTTCGCCATACTTTTCCGTCTGATTGATTTCGACTGATTGCCGATGCTTTCTTCTTCCGCAATACCAGTAATATTGATACTGCCTTTTTCAAGCGCTTTACAAATGTTCACTTCAATTTCAAGCAGAGCCCCGCTATTCGGTCCATACACGGCAAGACCATTTACTACTCCTACCTTTGGCTTTTCCGGTACTTTTTGTTCATATCTTGGTGTCAGCTGGCTTGAATGAATGACCCATTCTACATCGGCGATCGTAATATCTTTTCGGTTTTCAGTGACAGCCATACCTGCGGCGATCTGTACCATGTTGACCGCTTCACGTCCATTTTTCACATAGGATGTTAACAGGTTCAGTCCTTCGTCACTTAATTCCTTCTGTATTTTCTCGACTGCTTTAGCTGCAACAATTTTCAGCTCATGCTGATCCAAATCCTTGAAGAAAATCTCCAAACATCTTGATCGAATAGCCGGCGGAATTTCGTCCGGTGTTCTTGTCGTGGCGCCAATCAGTCGAAAATCAGCGGGCAACCCATTTTGAAAAATATCATGGATGTGATTCGGGATCTGCGTATTTTCTTCACTGTAATAAGCACTATCTAAAAACACTTTTCGATCTTCTAGCACTTTGAGCATTTTGTTCATTTGAATCGGATGCAGTTCTCCAATTTCATCGATAAAGAGAACGCCACCATGAGCATGTGTGACCGCTCCTTGTTTCGGCTGCGGAATGCCGGCCTGTCCCATGGCCCCTGCTCCTTGATAAATGGGATCATGTACGGAACCAATCAAGGGGTCTGCGATGCCTCGTTCATCAAATCTTGCCGTTGTGGCATCAAGCTCAACAAATACTGCATCTTTTTTAAATGGTGAATCAGCGTGACGCTTCGCTTCTTCCATCACTAGACGGGCAGCAGCTGTTTTTCCAACACCAGGCGGCCCGTAGACAATAACATGTTGCGGATTCGGTCCACACAGGGCAGCTTTCAGTGCACGTATACCGTCTTCCTGCCCTACAATATCTTGAAACCCCTTTGGCCGGACTCTCTCTGATAAAGGTTCACTCAGTTTAATGGATCGCATTTTTCTGAGTGCTTCCATTTCTTTCTTTGATTCTTTATCGATCGTCACCTTTTGTGTGCGCTGATTTTTCAGTAAGTTCCAAAAGTACAACCCGATGACGATACCAAAGAACAGTTGTATGAATAATACGATTCCTGTCCAGCTCAATCGGTGCTCCCTCCTTCATCTATCGTTATGTATTGGTTTCTGTCTGCTAGTATTTCCTAGAGCTGGACGGAATAAACACAACTTCCACGATAAATAAAAAACTCCTGAATCAAAAGATTCAGGAGTCATTCAAATGGGCTTATGCTGATGTTTTTGTATCTTTATTCACGACTGTACCGTCTTTTAAGACAAGACGTGGCGGCTCACCATCAGCAACCGTTTCACCAGTAATGACACATTTCTCAATATCATCACGAGATGGAAGATCAAACATCACATCAAGCATGATGCCTTCAATGATGGAGCGAAGACCACGAGCTCCTGTTTTACGCTCAATTGCTTTTTTCGCAATTTCGCTAAGAGCATCTTCTTCAAACTCAAGCTCAACATCATCAAGCTCAAGCATTTTTGTATATTGCTTAACGAGCGCATTTTTAGGCTTCGTCAAGATTTCTACAAGTGCTTTTTCATCTAACGGCTCTAGGCTTGCAATAACCGGAAGACGACCGATGAATTCTGGGATTAAACCGAAGCGAAGCAAGTCTTCTGGCAGAACTTTTGATAGAAGGACTTCTTTTTCAAGATCTTCAATTTTATTTTCCGCACCGAATCCAATGACTTTTTGACCTAGGCGGCGTTTGATGATTTGCTCAATGCCGTCAAAGGCTCCACCACAAATGAAGAGGATATTTGTTGTATCAATTTGAATGAATTCTTGATGAGGATGTTTACGTCCACCTTGAGGCGGTACACTAGCGACTGTTCCTTCAAGAATTTTCAAAAGGGCTTGCTGTACACCTTCCCCAGATACATCACGGGTGATAGAAGGGTTTTCTGATTTTCTTGCTACTTTATCGATCTCATCGATGTAGATAATGCCTTTTTCAGCTTTTTCTACATCATAATCTGCTGCTTGGATCAGCTTTAGTAAAATATTCTCTACGTCTTCCCCAACGTAACCTGCTTCTGTTAAAGACGTCGCATCTGCAATCGCAAATGGAACATTTAAAATACGTGCAAGTGTTTGAGCAAGTAATGTTTTACCGCTTCCTGTAGGTCCAATCATAGAAATGTTACTTTTCGAAAGCTCAACATCATCAATCTTACTGTTGGAATTAATCCGCTTGTAATGGTTATAAACCGCTACAGCTAAGGATTTCTTCGCATTCTCTTGTCCGATGACATATTCATCAAGAATCTCCCGGATTTCATGAGGTTTCGGAACATCCTTGAATTCAACTTCTTCCTCAGTACCGAGCTCTTCTTCAACTATTTCCGTGCAAAGCTCGATACATTCATCACATATATATACGCCAGGTCCTGCGACCAGTTTACGCACTTGATCTTGCGTTTTTCCGCAAAACGAGCATTTTAATTGACCTTTTTCCTCGTTGAATTTAAACATTCTTTCACCCCTTATTCTTCTTCACTTGCCTGTAGCTAACAGTCAGCTACCCTTCTGGGTCCAGTATGTATGCATTTTACCATACTTTCCTAAAAGACGGTAATGATGTGTTTGTAACACTGCACATTGAGATATGTATGACAGAAAGATGCGACTTACACTATCGTTTCCAAAAGAAGCGATGATAAGTCAAAAATTGTACAAAACAAGGCACGAGTCACTCGCGCCCTGTTTTATTATTATGCACCATATTAACGGTTTTCTACAAGAAAATCAATTGCTTTACGAACTTTTAAATCTTCTTTCATTGCTTCAGTAGAACCGATCGCTTGTTTGATATTTTCAACTGGCATGTTGTATGCTTCAGCCATTTTTGAAAGTTCTTCTTCCACTTCTTCATCAGACACTTGTAGGTCTTCTGCAGCAGCAATTGCTTCAAGAGTAAGATTAGATTTTACGCGTTTAGCAGCATCTTCTTTCATTTGCTCTTTTAGCGCATCTTCATCTTGTCCAGAGAACTGGAAGTAAAGCTCAAGGTTCATCCCTTGCATTTGAAGACGTTGTTCGAATTCTTTCATCATGCGGTCTAACTCAGTGTCAACCATCGCTTGAGGAACGTCAACTTCCGCATTTTCAGAAGCTTTTGCTACTAACTCTTCACGAAGTTTGCCTTCTGCTTCGTTTTCTTTTGCTTCTTCAAGACGTTTCTTCGTTTTTTCAGTTAATTCAGCAATCGTTTCAACTTCTTCATCAACATCTTTAGCGAACTCATCGTCAAGTGCTGGAAGTTCTTTTGCTTTAATTTCATGAATTTTCACTTTGAATACAGCTGGTTTACCTGCAAGGTCTTCAGCATGATATTCTTCTGGGAATGTCACTTCAACGTCTTTTTCTGCACCTGCTTCAAGACCAACCAATTGCTCTTCGAAACCAGGGATGAATGAACCAGAACCTACTTCAAGAGAGTAGTTCTCAGCTTTTCCGCCTTCGAATGCTTCTCCATCAACGAATCCTTCGAAATCAAGAACAACTGTATCGCCGTTTTCGATTGCGCCTTCTTCTTTGACAACAAGCTCAGCTTGACGGTTTTGCATAGCTTTTAACTCTTCTTGGACATCTTCATCAGATACAGACGTGTCGTCTTTTTCTACTTTAAGACCTTTGTAGTCACCAAGTTTTACTTCTGGCTTCACTGTTACTTTTGCAGTGAAGATTAAGCTTTCGCCTTTTTCGATTTTCTCAACATCGATTTCAGGGCGGTCAACCGGCTCGATACCAGCTTCGTCGATTGCTTTCGGATATTCAACTGGAAGAAGAATATCTAGTGCATCTTGATAAAGAGATTCTACTCCAAAACGCTGCTCGAAAAGACCACGTGGTACTTTCCCTTTACGGAATCCAGGGATTGATACTTGCTTAACTACTTTCTTAAATGCATCATCAAGTGCTTTGTTAAATGTTTCAGCGTCAACTTCTACTGTTAAGACACCTTCGTTACCTTCTTGTTTTTCCCATTTTACTGACATGTGTGTTTCCCTCCAAAAATCTATTCAGATTGTGCGTTGTTACATTCTAAAGCATCATAAAGACTTCGTCCAATCAAAAACCACGCACTCCGCTAAAGAAGCGGTCTTATGTATACAACATTTGACTTGATTATACATAACGTCTTTCAACCGTTGGAATCTTACAACCGCACGATATATGCACAAATACAACCATTATATTATAACATAACAAGTCCGTCTTTCAACTAAATCGACAAATTACAAATAAGAAATTTCTTCAATATCTTTCAGCATTGTACAAGCTTCTCTCAGCTCTCGTTCGTTAAAATCATACAATAAATGCAATTCTTCGAGGTCAATCTCGATTCCATGCATTTCATAGCCGACTTTATGAAGTGCCGCAGCCCAAAGACTCGGATCCGTATATTTAGGAAGAAATGGATATAGCACAAATAAGTGCCGGCGCCATAACTCTTCAACTCCTTGGTAAAGGGTTGGGTTCTCATTGCCGAGTGTGTCATCGAGCTTTCGAAGGACTTGCTGAAGCAGTGGCATTTGCTCTGGCTTGACAGCCTCAGAAGGAACAAGCGTTAAAGAATCACCGAACTTCGTCACATGAACCGGCTTTGCCACATCATGATCTGACAGAAGTTGCAGGATCAATGATTTGACCAAAGGGTTGCCATCAGGCTTTTGTAGGATCGTATTTAATAGACCCATATGCGGCGTGATGTTTCGGTCTTTCAGCGAATGGATGAACTGCACCTGCTCTTCTGGCCGCTCGAGCATTTCATCTATATTGATTTCTCCGCTGCCTTCCTCGTCTTCGTCTAAAATCTCTTCTGGTGATTCAATCATCTTTCTGCTAAATTCAAGCAGCTTATAAAAATGCTCCGCGCTTTCTGCTGGAAGGTGATTTTCTTCAAGGACAGCCTCAATTGTTTGTTTGACTTCCTCGTACTCTTTCAGCTGAATTAAGATGGTCATATATACTTGAAGCACAGTGAAATAGTGTCCATATCCTTCATGTAGCATCTTTTCACAGACTCGCTTTGCATCCTGCAGCTCACCAAGCTCTAGAAAACAAATCGCCATACCGAGATGAATATCGGATTCTTCATCGTCATCATACGATTTCGCTTCTGAAAATAAGTGAAGCGCCTCTTGATACTGTTTATCTTTTAATGCTGCCATTCCTTTTTCAATCAGTCTTTCTTTCAGACCAGGAAACAAAATGACATTATCTTTCTTCTTGTCATGTTTCATGCTTACGTTCCTTTCGGGCGCATATTTTTTATCAGTTTACCAACGAAGGTTAGTAAACACAAGTAACGAGAGGTTTTCATGCAAAAAAGAAGCCGTCACACCACGGGGACGGCTTCTCGTTGTTTATGCACGCAGCCAGCTGCTACGTTTTTCTTCAAATGCTTGAATCTCATCTTCTAGTAACAATGTTAATGAAATCTCATCATAGCCATTCAGGAGCATTTCTCTCCAGTGTGGATCTACATCGAAAGGAGTAACATTCCCTTCATGGTCTTGAATCTGTTGTTTTTCCAGATCAACTGTCATTTCATATCCTTTGTTTTCATATGATGCAGCAAACGTTTTCCACACATCATAATCAAGGCGGATTGGAAGCATCCCGTTTTTAAAACAGTTTTGATGAAAAATATCGGCGAAAGATGGGGCAATGACAATTTTGAAACCATAATCATCAAGTGCCCAAGGCGCATGTTCCCTTGATGACCCGCAGCCAAAGTTTTCGCCTGCGATCAAAATAGAGGCTCCTTCATAAATCGGCTGATTGAGTTCAAAATCTGGATTTGGACTGCCATCTGCTAAATATCGCCAGTCAAAAAAGGCAAATCGGCCATATCCTGTTCGTTCGATTCTTTTCAAAAACTGTTTCGGAATGATTTGATCTGTATCTACATTTATACGGTTAAGCACAGCGGCTTTTCCTTTATGAGTGACTAAAGGCTCCATCTATGACACAACTCCTTACACGACTGTTTTCTCTTGATTAAACTTCCTGACATCGACAAATCGGCCATGTATGGCAGCCATTGCAGCCATTGCCGGGCTGACAAGATGCGTTCTTGCACCCTTCCCTTGACGTCCCTCAAAGTTACGGTTTGATGTAGATGCACAGCGTTCACCTTCTGGCACCACATCGTTATTCATACTGAGGCACATACTACAGCCAGATTCTCTCCATTCAAATCCTGCTTCTAGGAAAATTTCATGAAGACCTTCTTCTTCTGCTTGCAGTTTGACACTTTGTGAGCCAGGAACCACAATCGCTCTGACATGATCAGCTACTTTTTGTCCTTCAATCATAGAAGCGGCTTGGCGTAAATCAGTCATTCTTGAGTTCGTACATGAGCCAATAAACACATGCTCAATCGTAATATCTTCAATACGCTGATGCGGGTGAACCCCCATGTATTCATAAGCACGTTTTGCTTCTTTTTGGTCATCTTCTTGTGCAAAATCTTCAGGTCCTGGAATTGCTGCATCCACAGGGAGCACCATTCCTGGGTTAATTCCCCATGTGACCATTGGTGAAATATGATTTCCATCTAAAACAATGGTTTTATCATAGGTCGCACCCGGATCTGTTCTTAGTTCTTTCCATTCTTTTATCGCTGCTTCGAAATCTTCACCCTGCGGTGCGTATTTGCGTCCGCGGCAATATTCAAAGGTCACTTCATCAGGTGCGATCAATCCTGCTCTTGCGCCTGCTTCAATTGACATATTACAAACGGTCATCCGCTCATCCATTGACATGTTTCTGAATACTTCCCCAGTGTATTCAATGACATAACCTGAACCGAACTTCACGCCATGTGCGCCAATGACTGCTAAAATGACATCTTTGGCTGTTACCCCTTTTTGAAGCGTTCCGTCTACTCTAATTTCTAGTGTCTTCGGACGCTGCTGCCAAAGTGTTTGTGTGGAAAGCACATGCTCAACCTCACTTGTGCCAATCCCAAAGGCAAGTGCACCAAATGCGCCATGAGTAGATGTATGACTATCTCCACACACGATTGTTTTCCCCGGAAGTGTTAAACCAAGCTCTGGTCCAACGACATGAACAATTCCTTGGTCTACACTGTGAAGGTCAGCTAGACGGACCCCGAATTCAGCACAGTTGCGCTCTAGAGCACTGACTTGCTTCTTCGCAATCTCATCTTTGATCACAAATCGATTCACAGTCGGAATGTTATGATCCATCGTCGCAAATGTGTTTTGTGGTCTTCGCACCTTGCGCCCTTTTTGTCTTAATCCTTCAAATGCTTGAGGTGACGTCACCTCATGCACCAAGTGCAGATCAATATATAAAAGGTCTGGTTTTCCCTCGCCATTTTTGACAACATGCTGATCCCATATTTTTTCGATGATTGTTCGAGGCATAACCCTTTTTCCTCCCTCTACCTAATTCAACAAGATTTCTATTTATACAATGGTTTTCGTTCGTTGTTTGAGTGCATCTACAACGGCTTTCGTGATATCATCAGTCGTTTCATACGTTCCCTCTTTTGATACTAGGTCCTTTGTTCGTTTGCCAGAGGCAAGAACCGCTTCCACAGCTGCTTCAATTGCAGCAGCTTCGTCTTCTAAAGCAAAGGATGTTCTAAGCAAGCTGGCTGCTGACAATATAGTAGCCAGAGGGTTTGCGACATTTTGCCCCGCAATATCGGGTGCTGAACCATGAATCGGCTCATATAAATGAAGGCCGGTGCTTGATAAACTAGCAGATGGCAGCATGCCGAGTGAGCCAGTAATCATAGATGCTTCGTCACTTAAAATGTCACCAAACATATTCTCTGTCACGATGACATCAAATTGAGCGGGCTTATAAATAAGCTGCATCGCGGCATTATCGACGAGCATGTGCTCATATGCGACATCTGGATATTGGGATGCAACTTCTTCTACCGCATCCCGCCATAGTTTACTCGAAGCGAGAACATTTGCTTTATCCACAGACGTTACTTTTTTCCGTCTCGTTAACGCCATGTCGAACGCTTCTTTTAATACACGAACAATCTCTTCCTTTGTATAAAGAAGTGTATCAACCGCAGCTTCTTTTCCTTCATCATCCGTGTAGCGCTCACTTGGTTCGCCAAAGTAGAGGCCTCCAGTTAATTCACGAACGATGACGAAATCTACTCCGCTAATGTGATCTTGTTTTAACGGTGAAGCCTCACTCAAGCTATCAAATACTTTGACAGGGCGGATGTTCGCAAATAAGTCCAGCTGTTTGCGAATGGAGAGCAAGCCTTTTTCTGGGCGAAGTTCTGGTGGGTTTTGATCCCACTTCGGTCCGCCAACGGCTCCTAATAAAATCGCATCTGCGCTTTTGCACACTTCTACTGTTTCTTTAGGGAGCGGATTGTTTTTTTCATCTATCGCTATACCGCCAATGAGAGCTGTTTCAAATTCAAATTCGTGTTGAAATTGAGCCGCTGTCTCTTTCAGGACAGCGACGGCTGATGTGACGACTTCCGGTCCGATTCCATCGCCGGGCAAAAGTGCAATTTTCTTTTTCATGAGTCCCTTCCTCCTTTCTTATGAGATGGCGTGATGTTTCTCAATTTCTATTAGGTTTGATTTAAAGATTAAATGTCTATTCACTGCATTGACGTAAGCTTTAGCCGATGCTTCCAGCACATCTTGCGCTACACCGCGTCCTGCTGTTTCTTTTCCTTCTATTGAAACAGTGACATATACTTCCGCTAGTGCGTCTCTGCCTTTTCCATTGGATTGAATACGATAATCTAGCAAATGAATTCTTTCCTCCATACAGCGCTCAAGCGTGTTGTACACAGCTTCTACACTGCCTGCACCTGTAGCTGCTTCTTGAATGACTTCCTGCGTTTCTTGATTTTTAAGAGAGACTGTTGCTGTCGGCATTTGCTCTGTCCCATAATGAACTTGAAGACTTTCAAATTCATAGCCGATTTTACGGTCTGCTACTTTTTCTTCTAATATAATAGAGATTAAATCATCATCTGTGATTTCTTTCTTCTTCTCTGTTAAGTTCTTAAACGTTTCGAAGAACTTATTGATTTCTTCTTCAGTCAATTTAAAGCCGAGTGTTTTTAAGCGGTCTTTAAACGCGTGTCTTCCGGAGTGTTTACCAAGGACAAGCACATCTGTTGTGACGCCTACAAGCTCTGGAGAGATAATTTCATAGGTTGTTTTTTCTTTGAGGAATCCATCTTGGTGAATACCTGATTCATGGGCAAATGCATTGTTTCCAACGACTGCTTTATTACGCGGTACAATCATACCTGAGTATTTGCTCACTACATCACTTGTGCGCTTAATTTCATTCAACTGAATGGTTGATTCGACTTGGTAAAAGTCTTTGCGAATATGAAGGGCAACTGCAATTTCTTCTAAAGCAGCATTTCCTGCGCGCTCTCCAATACCGTTGACAGCTGTTTCAATTTGATCTGCTCCATTTTCAATGGCAGCAAGTGAGTTCGCTACAGCCATTCCTAAATCATCATGACAGTGTGCTGACAAGATGACTTGATCGATATTTGGAACGTGTTCTTTCATATATTTAAAGATATTTCCGTACTCTTTTGGTGCTAGGTATCCAACAGTGTCAGGCAAGTTAATAACACTTGCGCCTGCGTCGATCACTTTTTCTACAATTTCTGCTAGGAAAGAAAGATCTGTCCGGCATGCATCTTCTGCTGACCACTGAACAACCGGGAAGCGCTCTTTCGCATATTTCACCATTGAAACAGCTTGTTCAACCACTTCTTCACGTGTTTTCTTTAGCTTATGCTTGAGGTGAATGTCAGAAGTCGCAATAAAGACGTGTATTCTTGGTTGAGCTCCATCTTTTAATGCGTCCCATGCAGCATCAATGTCACCTTTCACACATCGTGCAAGTCCTGCAACTGAACAGTTCTTAATCGTTCTTGCAATTTCTTGTACGCCTAAGAAATCCCCTCGGGATGAAGCGGGAAAACCCGCTTCAATGATATTAACCCCAAGGCGCTCAAGCTGCTTTGCAATGATTAGCTTTTCTTGTGCATTTAAGTTCACTCCTGGTGATTGCTCTCCATCTCGAAGTGTTGTGTCAAAAAAATTAATTTTTCGCACCGACGCTCACCGCTTCCTTTTTCTTTCCTTGTTTAACGAAAGGCATCATTTCACGAAGCTTTCTGCCGACGATTTCAATTTGGTGCTCATTTTCATTTGCATTGATCGCATTGAAACGTGGACGATTCACTTGGTTTTCAACAATCCATTCTTTCGCGAATGTTCCGTTTTGGATGTCAGTCAAGACTGCTTTCATTGATTCTTTTACTTTTGCATCCACAACGCGTGGTCCTGATACGAAGTCACCCCACTGCGCTGTATCAGAGATGGAATATCTCATACCTTCTAATCCTTCTTCATACATAAGGTCAACGATCAATTTCAGTTCATGCAGACACTCGAAGTATGCAAGCTCCGGCTGATAACCAGCTTCTGTTAATGTTTCAAAACCTGCTTTTACTAATGAAGTAAGACCTCCACAAAGAACTGCCTGCTCACCGAATAGATCCGTTTCTGTTTCTTCTTTAAATGTTGTTTCAAGAACGCCCGCTCTTGCTCCGCCGATTGCTTTTGCATAAGCAAGTGCTTTGTCTTTCGCTTGACCTGATACATCTTGATAGATAGCAAATAGTGCAGGTACACCAGCGCCTTGCTCATATGTTCTTCTTACAAGATGTCCTGGACCTTTTGGAGCCACAAGATACACATCTACGTCACTTGGAGGAACAATTTGATGGAAGTGAACGTTGAATCCGTGTGCGAATACAAGTGAATTCCCTGCTTCTAATTGATCTTTGATTTCTTCATCATATACTTTCTTTTGCTGCTCATCTGGAAGTAATACCATGACGACATCTGCTTGTGCTGCTGCTTCTTTTACTGTGAATACTTGATGACCGTCTTCTTGTGCTTTTGTATAAGATCCGCCTTTTCTTACGCCGACAATGACATCTACGCCGCTCTCTTTTAAGTTCAATGCATGTGCATGACCTTGTGATCCGTAACCAATGATAGCTACCTTTTGACCGTTTAATACGTTTTCTTGAATATCACCGTTATAATATACTTTTACCATTTGACTCTCTCCTTTTGTTTAGACAATTGAAATTGTTTTATTTGTTTGCGGCTTTTGCTGATTATCTCTCGCAAAGGCCGTGGTGCCAGTTCTGGCGACTTCTTTAATGCCGTATGGCTTAAGTAATTCAATGAGTGCTTCAATTTTTGAAGACTCACCTGTCACCTGAATGACGACACTTTCTCTGCTCACATCTACAATAGAAGCCCTAAAAGGTTCAATGACCCCCGTGATCTCCATTCTAGATGCTGGTGCAGATACGACTTTTATCAAAGCCAGCTCTCGCTGAACGATTGATTGGTTTGTAATATCCGTTACTTTGAGGACATCGATTTGTTTGTTCAGCTGTTTTGTCAGCTGTTCGATGTCTTTCTCCTGGTCTACATGGACGACGAACGTGATGCGTGATACATCTTGAATCTCAGAATGGCCGACCGTAATGCTTTCAATATTGTAGTGTCTTTTGGTAAAAAGGCCTGTGATTCTGTTCAGTACGCCTGATCGATTTAATACAGTCAACACAATAATTCTTTTCAAGGTTTCACCCCCACCATCTCATGAAGTCCTTTCCCCGGTGCTACCATCGGGAATACTTTCTCATCTCTCGCTACATTGACATCGATGAAAACAGGCTCTCTAGACGTTAATGCTTCTTCTAGCTTTTCTTGCGCCTCTTCGTCTGATGAGATTCTGATCCCTTTAATGCCATAAGCTTCAGATAATTTCACGAAGTCTGGCTGCTCTGAAAATTTAGAATGTGAGTAGCGTTCTTCGTAAAAAATTTCTTGCCATTGTCTTACCATTCCAAGACTGTGATTATTGAGAACAATCACTTTCACTGGAAGGTTCAGCTCACGGATAACGGCAAGTTCTTGCAGGGTCATTTGGAAACCTCCGTCTCCTAAAATCGCCACAACCGTTGCCTCTTGATCAGCTAGCTGCGCGCCAATCGCTGCCGGTAAACCAAATCCCATTGTGCCAAGCCCACCAGATGTCACCCATTTATCGGCATTTTCGAATGGATAGAACTGCGCAGCCCACATTTGGTGCTGTCCGACATCAGTTGCCACAATGGCTTCACCTTTTGTAAATTGATGAATGTATTCGATCAGCTTTTGAGGCTTAAAGCCTTCAGCTTCGTTTTCGACATACCAGAGTGGATATTCTTCCTTCCACTGATTTAGCTGGCTCTTCCACTCGTCTGATTCACCTTTTTTCCCGTCCTGCTTGATCAGTTCTTGAAGCACTAGCTTACTGTCACCAACAACTGGGATATGGGTGTGAATGTTTTTACCAATTTCCGCTGGGTCGATGTCAATATGAGCAACCTTCGCATGCTTTGCAAAATGATTGAGGTTGCCGGTTACCCTGTCATCAAATCTCGCTCCGATTGAAATGAGTAAGTCACATTGATGTAGTGCCATGTTCGCTGCATATGTGCCGTGCATACCCGCCATTCCTAGGAAAAGAGGATGCTTTGCTGGGAATCCACCAAGCCCAAGCAATGTATGAGCGACAGGGATTTGTTGCTGCTCTACATATTGCCTTAATTCTTCCGACGCTTTGCCGTGAAGAACGCCAGCTCCTGCTAGAATAACTGGTTTCTTTGCTCTGCTTACAGCTTCTACTAACTTGCGAATTTGCAAATAATTCGGCTCAATTTTCGGCTGATAACCTGGCAAGTCGATTGGCTGATCGTATTCAAATGTCCCTTCAATGCCAGCGACATCTTTTGGAATATCAATCAAGACTGGACCAGGTCTGCCGGTTGTTGCGATGTGAAATGCCTCTTTAATGACACCCGGTAACTCTTCTGGACGTCTCACTTGATAGCTGTGTTTTGTGATTGGCATTGTGATACCAAGTACATCTGCTTCTTGGAAAGCATCTGATCCAATGACTGAGGTTGCCACCTGTCCAGTGAAGATAACCATAGGTAGTGAATCAATCATCGCATCCGCAATTCCTGTGACTAGGTTTGTTGCCCCCGGTCCTGATGTGGCAATAACAACGCCTGGTTTACCAGATACTCTTGCGTATCCCTCCGCTGCGTGAATCGCTCCTTGCTCATGTCTTGGCAGGACATGAAATAAACCAGAATCGTAAATTTTATCGTAGATCGGTAAAACAGCTCCGCCAGGATAACCAAAAATGACTTCTACTTTTTCTCTTTTGAGTGCTTCAATTAACATGAGTGCACCGTTCATCGTTTGTGGTGCATTTGATTTTTCCGTCTCCATTTGTACATTTGTCCCCATTTGATTTCCTCCTCTTTGTCTTGCTTCAGTCAAGTCCTTTCACCCTTTTCCATTCAAGATAGAGATATGAGACCATATAAAAAAGCCTTCTCACCCCACAATGACACTACTTTTCACTAGGTCAAAGGGGCGAAAAAGCTTTGTTTTTCGCGGTACCACCCTTGTTCACGGCAAATCATGCTGCCGTCTCATGGACATCTTTCATCCATTTTGGTAACGAGTGATGCAATGTCACTCGGTCTGCCCTACTATCATTTCAAGCAGACACTCAGAGGTGAGTTCACTTTAGAAAGTAACACCGGTTTCCAGCTAGCACCGGCTCTCTGTAGATACTGACTCTAAAGCTACTAGTCCTCTTCAACGTTTATCGATATCTATTTAGCTTGCGTGAATGTTTTCATCGGTAAAGACTACTTTTTCTCCTTCTTCAACGACTCGCTTGCGGAATTGTTCAAGAAGTTTGTTTGTGTGGAACCCTGGTTTTCCTTCGCCAATGATACGGCCGTCAACTTTTACAACAGCGATGACTTCGGCAGCGGTTCCTGTCAGGAAGACTTCTTCAGCTGTATACACATCATGTCTTGTGAAAGGTTCTTCTTTCACTTCGTAGCCTAAGTCTTCTGCGATTTCCATGATGGCATTTCTTGTGATGCCTTCAAGAGCGCCGATATAACCTGGCGGTGTATAGAGCTTACCTTTTTTATAAATAAACACATTGTCTGCAGAACCTTCTGCCACGTACCCTTGATCGTTCAGCATCAGCGCTTCACTCACACCGGCCATATGGGCTTCGATTCGGACAAGGATGTTATTCAAATAGTTTAATGATTTCACTTTTGGACTTAGTACGTCAGGACGATTTCGCCTCGTTGGTACTGTCACAATATCAATACCTGTTTCATATAGGTGCTTTGGAAAGATGGCCAGCGGCTCTACAATGATCACTGTATTGGCTCTCCCACAGTTGTTTGGATCTAAGCCAAGATCACCGGCTCCTCTTGAGACAACAAGGCGGATATAGGCATCTTTTAGGCCGTTCCTTTCAACTGTATGAATCATTTTTTCAGTGAGCTCCTCAAGTGAATATGGAATGTTCAGCATAATGGATCTAGCGGAATCATACAGGCGGTCTAAATGTTCTTTCATTCGAAAGATATTTCCGTTATAAACACGTATTCCTTCGAACACACCGTCACCATATAAGAAGCCATGATCATAAACTGAAATTTTCGCATCCTCTTTTTTCACGAGTTCATCGTTTAAAAAGATCCACTGTTCCTTTTGGTCTTCCATCTTCAGTGAGCACCCTCTCTTTCAAACAAAAAGTAGTTGAATTTTCAGACACTTTATATTGAAGTGTCTCACGCTTACTCTGCGTGTCTGTTTGCTTTTGTTGAACCCATCTTACGCCGCTTTCCATACAGTGTCAACAGCATTTTTAAAATTATTAGACAATTTAGACTAATCAAAATAAAATGTATACGCTTACACCTTTGCTAGACAAGGAATGAAAAAACTTAAAATTTTTTGTATTTTTTCTTCAATTTATTTACTCTACATGAACGGTTTTCTTTTGAACAAGCTTTTGTGATATTTTTTTACACGGTTTTTGAAGAATATTGTGAGATTTCATTGCGTTTGTTTTTTCCTTCAGCATGCCTTTCTAAAGCGTTTTCCTATGAATTTGTGATAGAATGAGAGCATCTAATAGAAGGAGGGCAATACATGGCTAACATCAGAGGTTATATCGGAACGTATACAAAAGGAGACAGCAAAGGAATCTATTCTTTTACTTTAAATACGGACAAGCAGCAGATTGAACAAGTAGAAGTGGCTGCAGAACTTGAAAATCCTACATATTTAACTGTCTCAGATTCTCAAAAGTTTGTGTATGCTGTTGTGAAAGAAGGAGCACAAGGCGGTCTTGCTGCGTATCAAATTGATGCCGACACCGGCGCACTTCGTTTCATCAACCAAGAGCTTGCCGATGGGGCTTCTCCTTGTCACGTCAGCGTGGACAGCCAAACGAAAACGGCGTTTACAGCAAACTATCATAAAGGAACAGCAGAGATGTATGAAATCGATGCTGAAAATGGCTCAGTGATCCGCACGCTATCACAGGCGCAGCATGAAGGTACTGGACCAAACGAAGACCGTCAAGAAAAACCGCACACTCACTTTATGGGTTTGACACCTGATGAACAATTTGCAGTAGCTATTGACCTTGGCACAGACGGAATTTATACGTATAAGAAAGAAAACGGCAAACTTGAGCTTGCCCATACATTTGAAACAAAACCAGGCAGCGGCCCTCGTCATATTACATTCCACCCAACGAAGCCTGTGGCCTATGTGATGACAGAGCTCAGCTCAGAGGTCATTGTACTTCGTTACTTTGAAGATGGTCATTTCGAAGAGATCCAAACGATCGCAACCATTCCTAATGACTTCACAGAGAATAATCAAGGCAGCGCCATTCATGTGTCTTCTGACGGTCACTTTGTGTATGCAGGAAATCGTGGACATGACAGCATTGCCATTTTCAAAGCAGATCATGACGGCAAACTAAGCCTCGTTGAAATTGCTTCATCTGAAGGAAATTGGCCTAGAGACTTTGTCCTTGATCCAACAGAAGAATTTCTCGTCGGCTCAAACCAAGAATCTAGTAATCTTGTGTTATACAAACGTGACAAAGAAACCGGTCGACTCACTGTCTTACAATCAGACATCACCGTTCCGCATCCGGTTTGCGTGAAATTTTTAGGATAATGAAAAAAACCTCCGTTTAGGAGGCTATAGATTGTTGACAAAGGGCTAAAATGAACTTTATTTTAGCCCTTTGTCTTTTTTTCAGCGTAGTTGAAAACCCTTGAAGTCTAGGAAGAACAAGCACCGGAGCGCAGGACTGACAAAGAATGCGAGGGTTTGTCTACACGCTGAAGCCCCCGTTTAGGAGGCTTTTCTTTAAGCAGACGGCATACCGCCATCTTCAAGCTTTTGATCAATGAAAGACGTATCGCTTTTTTCACCGAACCATTTTCCCAGCCTGTCTTTTGCTTTTCCTTTGACATCGTCATCAATGTACATTGCGACTTGAAGCAGAGCAAATGTGATGGCGCCTAGATCATCTGTGTAGCCGATCCCCACCAATGTATCAGGGATCAGGTCAATCGGAAGGATAAAGTACCCTAGCGCCCCAATGATGAGGGTCTTTGCTTTAACCGGTACTGCGGGTTTTTGCAATGTATAATAAAGTAATAACACAGCATAGACAAGAGAAACTCCAGCTTTTTGTGCCGTCTTTTTTAACTTTTCCCAAAAGGCATGATCATTAAAATGCTTCTTTGAACGCTTTAATAGTTCTTTTTTCTCAGAACGATTCATCGTATCGCCTCCATATTCAGCATAGCCCTTCCACCTTAGTTATACAAGAAATCCACTCATTCGACAAACAAAAAGCAGCAGAAAGCTGCTGCAATCTACTGCTCTTTGTAAAACTTTTCGATCGCCTTATCGATGTATACCCATCCTTTATACGACACATGAATCGTGTCCTTAAAGAAATATGGGTCATACTCATGCGAAGTCAAATCTGCGACTTCATACCCATTATCTCGAATTTGACGATTGATTTTTTGATAATAATCTGTACGTCCCTCTTTCGGAAAACCAGTGTAATCATACCATTTTCCGTTGACGGGAATCGTCACGAATAAAGGCTTCGCCCCTGCCTGTTTTAAAATATCCAGCATGATCTGGAAATCTTTATATTCAGGTGATGCTGCATAAGAATTGTCACGACGAGAATCCTTCATCTTTTTCATGATCGGCTTCAGCTTACGATCAAACAGTCTCTGATCAATATAAAACGGGTTGTCCCCTGCTTTTTCAGATCCTAAGACGCTCGCTTCTTTTTCAAGCTCAGTCCATGTTTTCCCTTTCACTGAAGGAGACGGACGATGCTTGCGCTCATGCCCAGACCCGATCGTATAGTACATGTCTTTCTTTTGAAGCATGCCATAATACATTTTTGCAATAGGAGAAATCGCGCCATAAGCGAATTTGTTCCCAGAAAGCTCTGCTTTAAAAAGCTCTGTGATGACCATGTCGTTCTTTACTGCCTTAAACTTCATGATCCTTTTGATGAGCTTTTTTTTCACAGCTGGATCAATTTCTTTATTATAAGCAAGATCAAGCGCCTGAAGCGCTGAATAGTTAGGAGCAAAGTGATTCTCGTCTGATCCCCCTTTGACAAACCACTGCGGGGACACGATAAACACAAGCTTTTTCCCTTTTAATTCATCCATATGCGCTGCAAAGTTCATGGCATGAATTAATGATTGCGATCCACCTTTTCCAACAAGATAAGGTGTAAACCCTTGAGGATTTTCATGAAAGAAATTCGAAGGGTGATATGGATCAAAACGTGATAGTTCAGAAGATCCATAGATCGGCAAATAAGTTGGATCTTTTAGCATTTCATCTTGTAAATAAAGCCCTTGGAACATCCCTGGATCTAATTCTGTGGCTGACTTTTGTAATTTGTCTTTTGGGATCAGATGTGAGAGCCATGCATTTGGTACAAGAAGAACACCAATGAATAGAACAGCCGCTAAAATAAGCGGCCCAAAAAAACGCTTTTTCATTACTTCATCTCTGCCAGCTGCTCAGCAATGTGATTCGGTGTATCCCACACATCACGATCAAACTCTGTAATCGGAACAGTAATTCCAAGTTGACTTTCAATTGCCATAAGTAGTTCTACTGTACCAAATGAATCTAGAAGACCTTCGTCAAAAATTGCAATCTCTGGATTTTCTTTCACAACGTCGTCCTGACAAACCTCTGCAATAATACCGTATACTTGATTTTTAAATTCCATAATTTTCTACTCCCTTAATCATTAATGATGAAATGGTTTTCCTGAAAAAATATAAAATCCGAAACAAATCACATGGAATGTAATAATGATCGACACAACCATTGTGACCTTATTATCCGGCCACCACTTGTGCTTTTTATTCCACTTCTCAAATAAATTGTAACCGGACATCACAACTGCATGGTATAGTCCGTAAATAATGTATTGAAGGGCGAGACCATGCCAAGCACCCATCAATAGAAAGAGGACAAAGTACCCAATATTTGATACAGCCATTCGGTTCTTGATCCACTTCTTCTTTGTCATAAAGAACACAAATCTCATAAACACATAATCTCTGAACCAGAAGGATAGCGACATGTGCCAGCGATTCCAGAAGTCTTTAATATTACGGCTGATAAACGGTTTATTAAAGTTTTCTGGTGATTTAATACCCATGATATAACTCACACCTACAGCAAATGCTGTATATCCAGCAAAGTCAAAGAACAAATACATACTGTACGCATACATATACGTTAACTGTTGAACAAAGTGACTGCTACTAATGTGATGAATATTCATGAGAATATATGTGTGAATGAGATAACCAATAATGAACTTATATAAGAACCCAATAAAAATTTTATGAATCCCTGCATATAGAAGGTCACTGTACGCTTCTTTTTCAGGCGGTGTATCCATATCCTTTTCAAACCGGCGATAACGATCGATCGGACCTGATGAAATCGTCGGGAAAAAGACGATGAAATAGACCAAACGGTGAATCGGAATTTTCTTTTTAATCAAGCCGTCTCTCGTCTCGATAATTAACTGAACACCTTTAAATGTTAAGTACGAGATCCCCAAAAAGCTCAGCCAGTTCATTGGCGGCGGTTGATGCGGCTGATGAGTTAAAAAGAACGGTAAAATCTTTGATAGTACAAGCGGCAAAATCGATGCCACCACTGCCATATAGAAGACAGACGCACGGTTCGCCTTCAGCCGGTACGCAAGGTATAGGCGGATGATCAAGACTTGCCACACTGTAAACAAGAACAGCAGCAATGCGCCATGTGCATCCTTTGAGAAAATAAGCGCGAGTGCCACAACCGTTGCAAACATGTTGTAGCCCTGCATTCTTTTGCCGCGAAGACCAAGAATCATCGTCGGCAAAAGAAGAATACCAATTAGAATGAAGAAAAAGAATGAACTAAACGGAATCATAGAAGAACCTCTTTCGCGATTCTTTTACGGTCAACCTTCCCGTTTGGCGTCATGTACAGCTGCTCAAGGTAGACAAACTTTCTTGGAATCATGTACGCAGGAAGTGAATCCGCCATTTCTTTCTTAATCGCACTTGTCAGCTGATATTCTTTTTCAAAGGAATGCTCAGTTGGGACAATTGCTGCAATTAAGTACTCCACATGCCCGTTTGGCTGGAATGGCACAATCACACAAGCATTGACATACGTTGTCTCGCTCACATGATATTCAATTTCTTCAAGCTCCATCCGGTATCCATGTAGCTTAATTTGATAGTCCAGACGACCGTGGCACGTAATCAAACCATCCTGCGCCACACCTGCGTCACCGGTGCGGTAAGCAGGGCGTCCTTCGTATTCAAAGAACACTTTATCCGTTAAGGCTTGTTCACCTAAGTAGCCTCTCGTGACGCTTGGCCCAACGATGACAATTTCCCCTTTTTCCCCATCAGGGAGTGTCTTGCCTTCTTCATCTAATATGACGATATCTGTATCCGGTTTGGCATAACCCACTGGTAAAGAATCGTGCTGATCAAGAATGGCCTGGGTGACTTCAATCGATGTGATCGCAACAGTTGCTTCAGTCGGACCATACGTATTAAAGACCTGCGCCTTAGGAAAACGCTCAAGAAGCGCACTTGCTACAGAGACAGGAAGTGCCTCTCCGCAGAACAAGAAAACTTTCAACTCTGGTAAAAGCTCCCCTGTAAAGGAAGGATCCATTAAGCACATTTGCACAAAGGAAGGTGTTGATGTCCACACTTCAACGTCAGATTGACCAAGCGCTGCAAACATATCCTTTGGCTTATTCACAAGATCTTTCACTAAACAGTAAAGCGTGCCGCCTGATTGAAGCGCTGGATAGAGATCCATCACTGATAAGTCAAAAGAAAACGGCGCTTGATTTAAGAACGTGCACCCCTCGCCGATTGGGAAGTCGCTGCACATCCATCCTGTAAAGCTTTCTAAATTGCTGGCTGTTACCTGAACGCCTTTCGGTTTTCCGGTACTGCCAGACGTATAAATAATGTAGAAAACATCATCTTGTTGAACCCACTGCGTGGATGGCGGTGCTTCTTTTTCAAGCGATAACAGCGATGCCGCACTCTTTACTTCAATGTGTTCTTCTACATCTAATACATTCTGCTCATTTGCACAAATCAATAGACTCGCTTTTGAGCTTTCAATAATTGAGACGATACGTTCAGCAGGTATTGAAATGTCGACCGGAATATAGGGTCTGCCTGATTTCACAGTGCCTAAGAAAGAAATCAGCATCTCTGGCTCCATATGACCGTATACAATGACAGGTGCACTGTCAGTTGCGACTGTATCAATCGCACCAGCCATTTGGTCTGATAGACGCCAAAGCTCATCATATGTGATCGAAGCATGTTGAGAAACAAATGCTGGCTGTGTCGGTTTCGTTTGTTGGTATTCATGAATCGTGTGTAATAGTTTCATAGTTTAATCTCCAATTAAAAATCGTTGTAAATGAATGATCCCGTATTTGCTGTATGGAATCCGTAAATAAAGAACAATAATAGCAAAATAAGTAAGTAAAAGCTTGTATATCCTATCCATTTTACAGACTTATTTTCTGATAGCTTTTTGAATAGCATATTGATAACCTCTTTTCTTTTGACACTTATAAAGACGCATGGATCATCAAAAGAGTTTCATATCAAAACATAAAAATTTTAAGAATTGATGAAAAAAAGATGTCCAAAGTATGAACGTGTCTTCGGGCAAAGCTGTCTTATTGTAACAAAGATTTAATGTAATTGAAATGAAATGGAAGCTTAAATTTGCCTTAAAATTGGTGAAAACTGTCGAACAAACGCAAAAGCCACCTAGTTTGACTAGATGGCTTTGATATCAATTACTTCTTATATTTATTGACCTCGAACATGAGAATGTTGTTGAATACCACATAGTCCTTTTTACTTTCAAAAGGACCTTTGTTGTTGTCATGCTCGTCAATTTCATAAAACCCAGGACCTTCGCCGGCATCACGTTTTTTGTACCAGGATAGAAAGGCGGTGACTTCTTTCATTGAAAGGTCATACTCTTTTTGTAAGCCATTGACCATTGTGATGATAAGTAGAGCATCGCCGTCTTCATCTGTTGCATCGTCTTTTGGTGGTGTTGTTGGTTCTGGGTCTTTGTCGCCTGGGGTTTCGGTGTTGTTTTCTTGAGGTAATGCGTCTTTTAGAGAAAGTGATATGACAGATTTAAATTTTTCTCTTGCACGAGGCATATCACCATTTGTGTTTTCTTCTCCCCCAATGATATAAAGATTATCATTGACAATAGCAGCGGAGTGTCCCTTTCTATAAAAGGTTTTAGGTGTTTGAACGCTATACCTGGTCCCTAGCATTACATCATGTACCGATAATCTAGCAGTTCCACCTGTAAGTAAAACTTTATTATTGTAAACAGCTGTCGCATAATACCCCGCTGACCAACCACCTTGCTTTTTAATCCACGTATCTGTGTCAGGATCGTATTCACCGATCATTTTATTTAAACCCTCTGTTCCCCCAGATAAATATAACTTACCATCTATCTCATTCAACGTTCCGGCAGTCACATTATAATCTAAAGAACTTTTCTTTTCCCATTTTTTCGTATCCGGGTCATAGCTGTATGTTTTCATTTGATAGTTACCTTCTTTTGCGACAACTAAGATTTTCCCTTTTACACTGCTCGCATATATTCTATATGGTGAAACTTTTGTTTCCAGTGGAATATCTTCAAGCTTTTCCCACGAATCATTTTTAGTATTATAAACTTCTACTGTCTTTACTACTCCATCTGTAGACATTCCACCTATGACATATATTTGGTCATTTAAAATTGCCGTAGCAGCCCCATATCTAGGAGTTGGCATTGATGTTTTACTTGACCATTCATTTTTCTCAGGATCATAAACAAAAGTTTGATCTGCACCTTGTCGTTGAGTTGGCCCCTGACCACCTATGATATATATCTTGCCGTCAACTACTCCACTACTAGCACCAACACGTGCCTCTGGCAAATCTGCTTGTTCTTTCCATTCTACTGTGTCTGCTTTTACTGAATGTAACGGATAAATTAATGACGAGATTAATAGGAAGAATATTAATCCTAATCTTTTCAAGAAAATCACTCCTTAAAATTGTGTACTCAACATTTATCGGTTTTTTTATGACTTTCTTCATACTTTTGTTATATTTTTAATAATTTAACACTTTATTATCTAATACCGATTCACTAATCGTTGTATATTTATCTATTTTTCTTCCGTTCAACTTTTATTTATTTCAACTTTATCTCCTTCACGATTTCTATAAAGACACGATATTCAGAAACAAATAAAAAAACCCATAGTTTCATGGGTTTCTCATCAGTCCACTATAAGAAAATCCGTCACAAGACAAGCAGGATCCCCGTTTTCATCCAGCCCCCAAAAGCTTGAATACATCCCATCATCGAAGCCTGTTGTAAACATGGCAATGTCCACCTTGTCATGAAAACGGGTGACAAGCCAGTCCCATGTGTGCTTGTAGTTTTGCTCAAGCGCTTCTGCAAATTCCTCATAAAAATTAAAATCATTGTCCTCTTTATAGCGCTTATCCTTATAAGCTTGTAAATCTAATGCAGCCTCAGCATCCATGAAACAGCCCATACCCGTATTTACACCGTAACCGTAAAACTCGTCTTCTTTCAAATGTTTGAGTTCCTGCCCCGCTCTTGTAGCAAGCTCCCACTCTATTGCTTGCTCGTTTGTAAACTTGATCATTGCATAGGCTACGCGTTCGTCTCCGCTTTCTAACCGCTTAACCATAAGTAGAATAGGATATTTTCCCGGATAAACCTTCTTAGAAAAAGATTGATCTCCCTCTGAAACAAAAGGATCACAGGCAACGATATGACCGCTTGTGACCTCAATATAGACTAACTGTTTTGAAAATAGTTGATCACCTTCTGAGCTGCTAGATGTCTCACCCGTTTCGTATAATAGGTTTGTTGGGTTGATATTGTACAAGTGATCATTCATTTCATTGTTTTTCTGGGTGTTTGGGATTATGTACTTTCTTTGTTATTTCTCTATTTTTTGTCTTTTATTCCTGTTTTGATTTTTATTTATAAGAAATTAAAATAATATCATTTCATAAATACAATTACTTAAAATCTCTTCCCCCAATTAATCGATCAATAAAAAAACTCGGAATCTTATCATATATATTTCATTAATATCCAATTAAATTCCTCTTTTTATTTTTAAATATGGAAGGATAAACTAAAAATATGTCAAATAATAGTTATTGTACCAAATAATAAAGAGAGTGGGTTATCTTATGAAAAAAATACTTGTCGCAGCTTTAACAGCAATTCTTTTTTTCTCAATACCGTTTGTAGCTTCAACTCAAGCAGCAACTCTTGTTAGTTTATCAGCAAAAAAATCTGACAATGCCGCAAAAGAAATTGAATTCACCGGAAATGGTAAGTATATGAAATTCACATGTACTTATTCTGGAAGTACGTCTAAAGATAATATAGATGCTTTATGTGAAGTTAGAAAAAATGCTTCAGCATCTAACTCAGTACAAAGATTTTATGTTGGAGGATCAAAAGGCAATAAATCTGAAAGTACCGACGTTTGGCTTGATAAAGGTGTTAAATATTCTATCTATGTAAACGTAGAAACTCATGCTCCTTCCAATGCATCAGTTACTGGAGTCATAAAAGATCGCTAAAGGTAAGGCCATCTTTGTTAAACAATAGGAAAAAACAAAAAGCCAGAAACATTGTTTTATCAATGTTTCTGGCTTTTTAACGGTTTTAAATAAATACGTCCCAGGAGAGATTCGAACTCCCGACCGACGGCTTAGAAGGCCGTTGCTCTATCCTGCTGAGCTACTGGGACATGTTGTTATGTAGTGTGCTTTGGCGAATTACCTCAGCGACAAGATTTATTATATTACTATTGTTCTTTAAAGTCAACGGTTTTTCGAAAGTTTTTTCATAAGGGGCAAATGCTGCACCCTTATGAAATACCTTCCAATGTGACAGTGTTTTCGAGGTCTTGTATGACGTGACCTTCGTCCGTGAAAAACTGTACGTTTGCTTCGATTCCATCTAGTGTCAGTATAGCATAGCTGCGCTCTTTGCGCACTCTTGGCAGGTGCACGCTGCCTGGGTTAATGAGGAGTTTTCCTCTTAGCAATTCACTGCCTGGGATGTGCGAGTGGCCAAAGCAGATAATGTCTGCGCCTAGCTCTTCTGCACGGTAGTAGACTTGAAGCAAGGATTGTTTGATGCCATGCAGATGTCCGTGAGTGAGAAATAGTTTTCCGCCTCCATCCAGTGGGAGCAGGAGTTCTTCTTCAAAATCGCCCATAAAGTCACAATTTCCTTTGACGACTTTGTATCCTTCGAGTGCTGGGTGGTTCGTTTCGAGTTCTGAATCTCCGCAGTGAATCATCATGTCTACTTCAGCCGCATGCCTCTTGGCAATGGTTTGAAGTTCGTCTGTGAGTCCATGACTGTCACTAATGATGAGTATCTTCATGGCTTCATTCCCCCTTATTCATTTGCGTCTAGCAGTGATGAAAGCTTTTGAAGCGCGACCGCTCGATGGCTGATCTTGTTTTTTTCCTCTGGTGATAACTCGGCCATCGTCTGGTCTTTGTCTTTGACGATGAAAATTGGGTCGTATCCGAAGCCGTTTTCGCCAATCGGTTCTTCTGCGATAAAGCCTTCTACTGATCCTTCTACCGTTTTGGTCTCTTTCCCCGGTATACTGACAGCCAGGGCACATCTGAATCTAGCAGTGCGGTCTTCTTTTTCGATGCCTTGCAGCTCATTCAGCACCTTTTCCACGTTCTCGGCATCGTCTTTATGCTCGCCCGCGTACCTCGCTGAATAGACGCCAGGCTTTCCGCCAAGGTAATCAATCGACAGACCCGAGTCGTCTGCAATCACCATTTCACCTGCTTTGGCTTGAATGGCCTCGGCTTTGATGATCGCATTTTCTTCAAAGGTATGTCCTGTTTCTTCAATCTCTTCCGTAAATCCGATGTCCGCTAGTGTTTTGACCGTGAATCCTTTTGGCTCAAGAATGGCTTTGAATTCTTTCGCTTTGCCCGCATTGTGCGTTGCGATGATGGCAGTTTTCATCCTGATCAAACCCTTCTCTTTATTCGATAACTTCTCCTGTCACTGCTTTTTGCTTTTCAATTAATTCTTTGATGCCTTTTTCGGCTAAATCAAGCAGTCCGTTTAGTTGTTCTCTTGAGAATGTCGCTTCTTCGCCAGTACCTTGAAGTTCAACAAAGCGTCCAGCGCCTGTCATGATGACATTCATATCCACTTCAGCTGAAGAATCTTCTTCATAATTTAAATCTAACAGAAGTCCCTGTTTAGAATCAATTCCGACGGATATTGCGGCTAAATAATCAGTGATCGGATTTTCTTTCAAAACGCCTGCTGATTGAAGCTTTTGAATCGCTAGTGTCATGGCCACAAATGCACCTGTAATAGATGCTGTGCGTGTTCCGCCGTCTGCTTGAATGACATCACAATCAATCCAAATGGTGCGCTCACCAAGCTTTTCTAAGTCAACGACTGCGCGCAGAGCTCGTCCAATTAAACGCTGGATCTCCATTGTACGTCCTGTGACTTTTCCTTTAGATGATTCTCTTATCGTTCTTTGAGCCGTTGCTCTAGGAAGCATGCTATATTCTGCTGTAATCCAGCCTTTTCCTTCTCCTCTTAAAAAAGGAGGTACGCGGTCCTCGATCGATGCGTTACAAATCACCTTCGTATTTCCCGCTGAGATTAAGACAGAGCCTTCTGGATGCGTGATGTAGCCTGCCTGTATTTCAATTTTTCTTAATTCGTCGTATTGTCTTTCATCTAATCTCATGTTTTACCTCCGTTACAATATACATTCCGCGCGGGTGTCAGCGGGGTTCTCCTATTAACTTTGACAACCTCGATCCGTTCTAATCGCTTGGAATAAAAAAGAGGCAGCGAATGTGCATGCCTCTTTTTCTCCATTATATCAATGTGTGACGTTAAAAACTACCTGTATTCACTTGTTCTGGTCTTGAAACTGGCTTTGTGAGTTCTGTTCCTTTTTCGTTCACAAGCTCTGCCTTTCCGTTTACCTTCACAGACACGCTTTTCACATCTGGCAGCTCTGTTAATGTCAGCACAATGCTATCAAGAACTTTTTGTGAAATGACTTTTTTCTTTTCATCTGCACTGCCAAAAATGGATTCATTGAAATCTAGTGTCACATGACCGTCTTTTACTTTCGGGACATCATTGAGCTTCACATCTTGATCAAAGTCTGTCAGCAATTGGCTTGTTTTGCTTGGCCCAGAGACGAGCTCATCAATGGCTGCTGTAATTGGATCATCATCGTCTTTTGGTGCTCTTTTGGTCACCGGGACATAGTACGTCTGTTTGTCAGATTCAGCTAAATAGTAGACGGTCACAGGCTTTGTCGATGTCATATCAGCCGCAGCCTCGTGCTGAATATTAATGCCGTCCTCTCTACTTAAATCATCTGAAATCGGCGTCCCATTCACAGGCATCTCTTTTAATTCATGGCCATTCATCTTTAATTTGACTTTGGCTACTGAGTCAAACTGCGTTAATGTCCAAGTGACTGATTGCAAAATGCGCTGTTCGTCTTCTTTTTTATAGTTTTTGAATTCATTTGAGAAATCCACAACCGCAGTGCCATCTTTAATATCGACAGATACGCTCGTGTCCGCCGGCAGCACGGCTCTGAATCCATTTGGCATCAGGTTAGAAATCGGTCCCCCGTCTACGAGGTATTCAAGTGTTTGTTTCGCACTTCCTTCGTTTTTCGGTAGCGGAATGGATTGAGACACAACATATCCATTTTTATCAATTAAATATAATTCTCTCATGACGGTATCTGCTTGCTTCTCTTCTTTTCCTTCTTTCGCTGTTTGTTTCTCTTCTTTATTTTCTTTCACAAATGTGACATTTTGTGGTGGATCAATCTCTGTTTTCGCTTGGTCTGTTTGAAACAATCCGCATCCTGATAAAAGCATGGCTGACGCAATACACGTAACAGCTGCTGTAGTTCCTTTTTTCAGCATACTTCACCCTCCTCTAGTGGTTTGTACTAGTATGTATACGAGCTCCCTCAGAGGATTAGACCCTTTTCATAAAAAAATAACCCACTTCCATGAGAAGTAGGTTATTGCTGATATACGTGTTCAAGCGAAACCGTTTCGACCTTTCCTGGCAGGTAGCCGAACCAGTCTTGAGCGATGTTTTGAAAGTTTTGCTGCTGCCCTGTTGTATAAAAAGTATGAACAGGCTCTTCCTTCGAATCATTTAACAGCCCTTTATATGAAAGAATTGTGCTCGCTTCTCTCGCTGTCTCATCTCCTGAAGAAATGATGTTGACGCCACTGCCCATAAAGCGCTGAATCGGTTCTTTTAAAATCGGGTAGTGTGTGCAGCCAAGAATAAGCGTATCAATGCCTGTTTCTTTCATCGGTTCAAGAGAAGCTTTTACGACTTCATCTGCTGTATGATCTAAAAACGTACCGCTTTCCACAAACGGCACAAGCATTGGACATGCCAGGCTTTGAACAGTTAGTCCTGCTTTTAAAGAAAGCAGTGCTTCTTTATAGGCTTCACTTTTGATCGTATTGGCTGTGCCGATGACGCCAATATGCTGATTGTTTGTGACCTTGATCGCTGTGCGAGCTCCGGGCTGGATCACGCCAATGACCGGGATATCAAGTGTTGCTTTAATTTCATCAAGTGCTATCGCCGTCGCAGTGTTACACGCAATGACCAGCATTTTAATATGGTGATGTCTTAATAGGTAGTGCGTCATTTCCCATGTATACTGAAGAACCTCTTCTTCTGCTCGAGGGCCGTATGGACATCGTTTTGTGTCGCCTACATAAATAATTTTTTCTTTTGGCAGTTGTCTCATGATTTCCTTCGCAACGGTTAAACCGCCTACGCCGGAATCAATCACGCCGATGGGTTGATCCAACAAAATCGCCTCATTTTCTTTTCATTTGCTGCTGTAGTTTCGTTAAAGATTGGTTGAAAACGATGGCTTCTTCTTCTGAGAAAGCCCCTAGAAGTTCGCTGACGTATTCTTGGCGTTTGACAATCACTTCTTGAATGATCCGCTCACCTTCAGGCAATAAATGAATGCGAACCACGCGGCGGTCAGACGGATCTTTCACCCGTTCAACAAGTTCACTTTTTTCCATTCGATCAATTAAATCGGTTGTCGTGCTGCAAGCCAAATACATCTTTTGTGATAGCTCACCTATTGTCATATCTCCGAATTCATAAAGCCACTGGAGCCCTACAAATTGAGGAGGAGTAATCGTATATTGATTCAGAATTTCTCTACCTTTTTGCTTAATGATTGCAGCAATATGGCGCAATGATTTTTCAATTTCTGCAACATGGCCTGACTCATTCGTTTCCATTTCATTGATACCTCACTATAGCATCTCACTTTGATTAAAACGTACATTCCTATTTTCCTCGTTTTTCAAAGAAATTGCAAGAAGAGACTCATGGAAACGATATAGAAATAACCGGCTCCTCCCTGGTGCGGAAGGAAAACCGGCTGACGTTAGAGCTCTAGCTCACCCATACGCAGAAGCTCGACTACGGCCTGTGAACGACCTTTAACTCCTAGCTTTTGCATGGCATTTGTTATGCATACCTTTTACAAACGAGTATAACTTACAGGATCATTTAAATCTATAATGAAAATTCATTTTCCCGTTTGGATGGATAACAATATGATCAATAAGCTTATCAAACACATGCTTCAAATCGTTCTCTTTGTCTTCAAGCTCTCGTAGAACCGCCTGCATTTCCATCATTGAACTTTTCTCATCATGAACCTGCTGTAAGGAAAATAAACTCTGTTCAAACTTAACAATTTTAGCTTGAATGTCATTTCTCTTCATTTGAAATTCTGATTTGGTAATCATTTGATCTTCTAAATAAAGTTCAAGCAACCTTTTATTTTTCGCTTCTAGAGATTTCAACTCTGCTTTTATAGACTTTATTTGTTTTTCTTTTTGCTCAAATGCATTTTTTTTGTAGTCATGTGATATATCCCTAGAGAATTCAATGAGATTTTCAATAACTAAATCTCGGACCTCTTCATAAGTGATGGGAACATGGTTCACACAGCCTTCGGGACCAGATCTCCTGTAATTACTGCATTTAACATATTTCCAATATGTTTTCTCTCCGTTCTTTTTAGCTCTGCTGGTTTGAATAATGACCATATTAGATCCGCATTTCCCGCAAATAAGCAACTGTCTAAGCTCATTCCACGGTGTGAATTTAGTTTTTTTATTAACTGTTGGTTTATTATTTGCTTTCTCCCACTCTTCTCTTGAGACAATCGGCGGGCAAAAGTCTTCATAAATGTTCCATTTTTCAGGTGGATTTCTTATAAATTTTTTTCTACCATCAACTTTGATCGTGGTATGTCTATTAGCAATGTGCACGCCACAATAAATTGGGTTTTTTAATATGGTTTGAACTGTTGTAAGCTGCCAATTTCTTGTTGTTCTAGGAGGAGGTATTTCACCAATTTTGCACTTTTCTTGCAATGCATATGTAACTCTTTTCTGACCTAGCCCCTCGTTGTTATAAAGGTGGAAAATCATCCTAATTACTTGAGCTTCACTTTCGTTAATTACAAGGTGTTTACCATCTTTCGTATATCCATATGGTACACGCCCAGAGTGCTCCCCACGGCGTGCTTTTGCTGCAAGTACACCACTTATATTTACTGACATAGACTTAGGTAACTGCTCAGCAAACAGAGCAGACATTTCAAATTTCATTGACGCCTTACTCTCGTAAAGGGAGTCATAATCTTCTTCGAGTGTAACGACACGAACCCCATTAGACACTAGAATCTCTCTGATGTATAACGCATCTTTTAAATCACGGGCAAGACGTGTGATGGACTTAAAAATCACCATTTTTATTTCTTTCTTTTCCGCCAATGAAAAAATGTATTTCATTGCTGCCCTATCTTCAAGGACGGTTCCGCTGATACCATCATCTAACAAAACAGAACGGTCATCCCATTCGTAATTGTGTTGCTCGATCCAATATCGACAAACATCAATTTGGTTTTCCTTAGAACTTATTTGCTCGTCACGGTCTGTCGAAACCCTTGTATATACCTTATAAGGGTAATCGTCATATTTAATGATTTCGTCAACTGATTCTTTTTGGAAAGGCATATAACACACCCCAATTGTGAATTGTTCTTACTAAATTATAACATCCCGACCTTCAATTCCGTAATATTCTTAATTCGAAAAAACATTATTTCCCCTCTTTCCAATTCAATAATATGGTAGAATTATTTGGAAAATATTTGTTTTGGAGGGTCTGTATTGAATCTTATTAAAACTTTTCTTTTTATGATTTTATGTACCTTATTCTTAACTGCTTGTGGCAAAGCAGAAAATACATCCACCAGTAACTATACTAAAAAAGAAGAAATCATGGAAAATAAAGAAAAATTAAACGTAAAGATCACCTTGAATAAAAAAATTAAAGGCAATAAAAAAATTTTCATTAGCGGAAAAAGCAATTTACCTAAAGATACAGCATTATCAATTGATCTAAAATGTCCGAAATGTTCAACCTATTATTATGACTTCTCTACTGATGTAAATGTTCAAGAAGGTGGAATGTTTGATTATGAATTTTCTAATGAAGAAGGCGAGGAGTTTGAAGGAGGGAAGTATATTGCTTATGTAGAAACGTCACCCGAAAATCTTCAACCTGACCATGTTAGAGAGATTTTTGGAAAAGATGGAGCTAATCTTGCGGGTTCTAATGTTAGCGGTGATAATGATCGCGTAGCTACTGCAGAAATTAATTTTAAAATTAAGAACTCCTCAAAAGTTAAACAAAAAAGTAAGAAAGACAATGCTGCAGAAGTTACTAATAAGAAGGATGAAGAACTGTCTACTTTGAAAAGTGAGGCGGAATATGAAATTGAATCTATTGTAGAGGATAATTACAAGTCTGCCTCAATTGAAAAGATCGAAATTAATCAAGATATGAGTACTGACCAAGATAACAAACTAATCGCTCTTGTTTACCTGTCGTTTGATTTTAAAAATTCTGCTCAAACTTCTTATAACATGGTGGAAATGTTCAGTGATGATTTAGCTTCAAAAATTGGAACTGACAATAACACGATTAACCAAATCGCTGTATTTTGGAAAGTTCCTTATATAGATGAAGAGGAAACATTAGCTAAATTCTCATACGAACGTTCAGGAGAACATATGATAATCACTGAAAAAGTATCTTCTTTAAAATGACCCTTCGACTTGAAGGGTTTTTTATTTACATTTATAATCGAACGTACATTCTCATTGTAGGAGGGTACACTATGACAGATCTTGAAAGGAAGCTTTATCGAATAATCTACAATATGAGTCGGTTTCGCAAGAATCCCTCGATGGATGAACTTAAACGGAAAACGGGTAAGGATGAGCCAGCAATCCGTAAGGCGGTTAAGAACCTTATATCAAGAAATGAACTTGAATGGGATAAAGAGAAGCAAGAATGGCGGTTTAAATAAAAGAAAATAGCCGCCCAGGTGGACGGCTGAAAACATCATTTGTTAATGTTTTTCTTTAAATCCTCAATTTCATTTTTGATGGATTTATTTTCTTTCTTGAGTTTTGAAACCTCTACGACGGTTAGTAACAAAGTTGCAACTATAAGTAAAATCAAAATATATTCAAACATAATCATATGTCCATGTAGTAGTCATCAAAGCCAAACGTTCCAGGAATGCCGATGACCGGCACCAAAGCGGCTCTGAATTTCCATCTATGTTTTTTATAATATGCCTTTGAAAGCTGTTTACGTTTGTACAGTTGTTTTGCAATATAGCGACCTGCACCGTAACCGGTACCAATAACCGCAGCTATGCCTGTGATTATACTCATCACTACAACAAACGCATTATGTACTGTGGCTTTGTCTGTCCTGTCCAAAAGACTATCAAGTGTAAAAATATCGCTGTCAGTTAGGCCGAGGTCTAAAGCGTCTTGATATAATTCAGGATCGTTCTTGGTAAAAGATTCTGCTGTTTCATGTTGTACATATTGTGTCTGATTAGCTTTTGCATCTGCAAACTCTCCGAGCGTACAGGAGATACCGAGCGCAGCTACAATGGACAAAGATGTTCTTTTTATCCATTTTTTATTCAAATCAAACCCTCCCCTTTTTAATCCTATCAAGCATAACTTAAAATATACAGTAATTTCCATAGTTACAAATAACCGTTTGTAACAAGTAGGCTGGTAATATAGTTTTATAACACCTGAATAGACTCAAATTAATTGTGCTGTTAGATTTAATTAAATTAATATGCATGTTCAGTTGATTTATATGGAACTTTTAGTAAAATGAAATTAATATATGACGGAAACAGGAGGGGAAACATGATTAGTGTTAAACCGTGTGCAGACAACACTTTTTCGTATGTCATTGAATCACTGGATAGAGAAACAGGGAAAAGAAAAAAGATCGTTCGGAAAGGATTTGCTTCAAAAGACGAAGCAATGAAAGCAGCTAAAGCAAGAGTAAAGGAATTCTAGATTCACGGATTTCAAAAGATGAATAATATTGTGCAAATAAAAAAGCCCCTCCAATACGGAAGGGCTTCTCTGTTTACTTCAAGAGTGCTTCGAGTTTTGCTTTAGTCTTCGGACCATAGATGCCGTCTGGGGTTAACCCATGCATCATTTGAAATCGAGACACTGCATTCGCAGTCTTGGGTCCGTAGTACCCATCGATTCCATTGTTGATCGCTCCTTTATCAGGATAGAAATAGAGTGCTGCTAGTGCTTCTTGGATTCTCCTTACAGCGTCCCCTTTCATCAAAGGTGCTTTTACCTTAAAGATGCCTGTTGGGAGCTTGTACACCTTCTTAGATGCTTTTTTCTTAGGTGTTGTTGCTGAGGTTGTTTTCTTAGGCTCGGAAGATGAAGTTTTTCCACCAAGCGCCTTTAACTCTTTTTCAATGGCCGCTTTAAATGAGTTCCACCTACCTTCACTAAGGATACGGTGCGGACAATACTTCCCATTCCAGTCTTGATGCTTGCGTACTCGATCAACACCCCAACCACGTTCTTTAAGTAACTGCGCCACAAATTGAATGGCCAGCTTTTCCGCAGCCTTGTATCTAGCACCTCCAGACTCGCTATAACAAATTTCAATTGCAATGGACTTGCGGTTACCAGTACCATTTGTGCCATCACCTGAATGCCACGCATTGCGATCTAACGGAATAGCTTGAATCACCTCTTCATCGTCCACTGCAAAATGGTAACTCGTCGAACTTGTGTTATTGATCATATAGTTAATTTCATTTTCAGCTGCTGCGTCATTCGCTGTATTGTGGATTGTGATGTATTCTGCGTTCATTTTGTTAGGACATTTTAAACCGTATCTGCTGGATGGAACCATTTTCTTTTTCACTTTGATTGCCATTCTTATCTACTCCTTAATTTGTTTTTATATAGAAAAAAGCCGCCGATTACTCAGCAGCTTTCTTTTTCTCATTTTCTTTTTGGCTGTCAGACTCGATCACATGAAGACGATCTGTGATAGAAGTTGGGATTTTCACGCCGATCTGTGCAAGGTTTTCCACGATGGAAAGCCCTTCGTTTGCGATATAAAAAAGCACTGTACCAAAGGTTAGCACTCCGTTTAATCCCATGATCTGATCAATGATGTTAGCAACAATCACGACAACAAAACTAAGCATTTTACGAACGTAACCGAACCATGCTGTGCGGCTTCGCAGCTTACCGATCTTCCAAGCTTTGATAATACCCGTCAAAACGTCAATAACACTTAGCAGCAAGAGCAAGTCCAAAAATTTCACTCCGCCAAATAAATAAGTCTTCGCTAAATCTAAAGTTTCAAAGTTAATAAACACTATCGTTTCCTCCATTTCGTTAATCACCTCCTTTAAGAAGGCAAAATAAAAAGCACCTGTTAAGATGCTGTTGTTCCTAAATCCACTGAGACAGCAGGCTTATCGAACCTCAATCCTGTGATCTCTTCATATTGTTCCGGCGTAACATACCCCTGTTGAATGCCGTCTTCTAAATCTTTAATAGTACAGTCATCAAAGGACATTGCCTGTTTAACCATTGCAGTTGAAGTCCATTTATAAAATAAGGCTAAAACCCAAAAATTAAGATTCATCTGTAAACCCTCCCTTTAATTTAAGGATTTCTAATTGCATTTCTGCAAGTTTTTGCCCCAACGTTGTATTCATTCTATCCGACTGTTGACGTGCTATTTTTTCTAGCGCCAATTGCTCTCCTAGAACCAGTAATTGTTTTTCAACATTTGATAACGGCTTTTCATTACTCTCGGATAGATACTCATTCCACGCGGCTTCCAATACTTCGTCCGAAGGCATAGGATCGTCTAAAGACCATTTGTCTATAAACTGCCCTTCTCCGTCATCCCGTACTGAATAATCTCTACCTAACTCTGCATAAGGGTACAGATATTTGATCGCTAGTGCCTTATTCATCCCTTTGCCTCCTATCTCAACCGAGACATGGTAACGTATGATGTATTTATTGATACTGTTTTGTTGGTCCCTCTTGGCGTTATATAAAAAGTTACCTTATCGCCAGCTTTAAATTTTTGTAATAAATAAAGCACGCATGTACTTGATGATGTTGCTGGATTCCAGTTTCCAAAACGTTGAAATTCTGTTCCATTCACATAGCACGATAAAATATTATCCGATCCAACTGTAATGTTTGTGCTAGTTATATAAAGCCTGATCAAATAAAGACCACTATTTTTCAGTGTGATTTCAGCACGAGTCCGATTATACTCTGATAAATCATCTGCTCGTGTTGCCCCAAAAACAAGCTTTGTCGCTACATTTTCAGCAGCGGAAACGGATGAATTATCTTGATCATAGGTATCAACATAAGTGCTGTTTGCCACATCTTCTACTGTTAGTATTCTTTTCCATCCCCGAAACGTCCCGTCTGTATGAATTGTTCCGACCCAATGTGTATTATCAGCGCTCCGGCTGACATGAAAGTTTTTCCTAATACCTGTTGTAAATACATCAACGTTAAACCAAGATGTATCATTTGTAGTTGGTAGATTGGTGAAATACTGGCCTGCTCCATAATAGAAACCGGGTGGTAACTCTAACAAATTAGTGCCTCCGATTGTATTTGGCACTGCTTGTCTATATCCTGAATCTGTCGTCAATTTATACATCTGGGCTTTTTTAGATAAATCGTCAGTGTACTTCTGTGCATCAGATAATGCTTGGTTCGCCTTTTCTTTAGCTGCAGTAATTGCAGTTTTCAGAGCTGTGTCAGCTTTATCTTGAGCACCTTTTTTTGTTTCCAAAGAATCAAGATCGTCAAGTTTTTCTTTCATCCTGTCTAGCTGAACCTGCAGGTCTTTTGTAGTCTCGTCAATGTTTCCCTGCATTACATCGGTGCGCTTTTTTATTTCTGCTTCAAGCTCCGCTGATTTTTGCTCTATTTTTAATTTCAACGAGTCAAAATGGTCGATGTAATATTCTGCAGCTGGAACAATATTTTCATCTATTAAGTTCTTTTTTATTGAAAATGTAAACTCATGTACAGAAAGGGATTGACCATTGCTGTAGAAAAGATTTAAGGAGGCTTGTACATTTCCATATAGCTTAATCTCTTCATCGTTTAAAATGTATTCGGCTATCCCTTCCACTTTGTCAGACACCAAGATGTTTCTAATGTGCTTTGACCCATTGGAGAATAACAATACTAACTTACCCTCTACAGCTGATAAGGGGAGAGGCATACCATCTTTACGCAGCTTGAATATTAATCTAGCTGTGCCTACATCTTGAGTTGAAAAAATGATTTTAGAATCATAGACGCTTTGATTGTAAGCATCTATGACAAAGGATAGCGAACCATTTTTGTATATTTTATTGGTCATTGCCTACCCTCCTTTTCTAGCTGCAGAACCTTATCATTCAGAGTTTTAATAAGGTTTCGCATTTCTTCTATTTCACTCTGACTTACTGTCGCGATTTGTGAAAATTCAACTCTTTGGCCGTCCCCGTCTAATAAATACACGTTGTCAAAGTTGACTCCCTCAAGCTGGATTACTCGGTTTCCTTCAAAGTCATAAGCAGTGACATCCTCCCCCGACACAAAAGCCGAAGCCACTTCTAACCTATATTTATCCATGATCAAATACACTACGCCACGTCCTTTGCATCCGTTTTTGGATTTTTAGAATTGTCTACGATGCCGCTGATTGTCCAGTCACCCTTGCAGTAGTTTCCATGTCTAACAATTCCTTTAACAGAGGAAGTAATGTAAATCCCCGCTCTTGCTAATTTCGTTAATGTTGATATAGATCGACACTTGTTATCTGCAAGAAGTATATCTCTTGCTCCGTTTGCAATTCTAATGGCTTCATACTTTCCATGTTCACCATGTCCGGCTCCTGTAACAGTGTTATCTGAAACTTCACCAAAAAGCACGCCTGATATTTCAATGCCGTATCGCTTAGGTCTTCTTACGATATTTGATGTAATACTTAAATCAGAAGAATCACCGAAAGCTGCAATACCATCCCGACCGATAAAACTAATTTGATTAGTGCCTGATACCGTCATTCCTACGCAATCATTCATCAGAACCCCATCTCCTGATGTGTTCGAAATCTGATTACCCGATACAATGCCATTTCTGATGGCATCCAATCTGATGCCAGCTTCGTTTGTACCACCAACACCATCAATAATGTTGTTTTGGATATTAACATTTCTCACAAATCCTGATTCGTCGTTAATACCACGAATATAAATCGCTTCGTTTTCCCTTGTGTCTAATATCGTGTTACCTGAGACGTGAACATGTCTAAAGGACTGTGAACGTGACATTTGCTCAAATTTGTTGTTCAACGTATGGTGTTTATTTGCTGGATCAATGGCGCTGACTGTTATACCAAATCTACAGTTTCGCATGGTGTTATCTTTAATGTCAGTGACATTCCAGTTGTAGCCGCGAATGGCCCAACCTTCCATATCCTCAAATAAGCAATCTTTAACTCTTATGTTTTCATGCCAGTAGCCTATGGTGGAAGAATGAGAACCGACACCTCTCGGCCACGCTTGCGTACCTGGTGTGTTAGATTTGCCAAAGTTACAGCCTTGAATTAGTCCGTCTTTGCAAGTCGTGAAGTCATAAGCGCCAAAAGCGCCGAATACTTCTTTTCTTTGTGCAAGGTCTACCTGAATTGCCTCGGAGAAATATCTTGAGCCGTCATGGTCTACGAATCCATAAAAATCTGAATCTAACACTTTAAAGTTTTGACAAGCGTTAAATTCTATCGCATGATAACCGCTGACATCCTTAAAAGCAGAATTTCTAATATAAATGTTCTTAGCATGTCCGAAAGAAAAGCAGTTGTTTTTTGTTGTAAATTCGGCGCCCCTACATTCCCACGTGCCACCGTCAAAATACATATTTCCGTTTCCCTCATAACCAAAGTAATCAACTGTTCCGTCACCATTAGTCATCATCGTCTTGCCGTGATAATTTAGCAAATAGGCACCCTTAGCATCAAACCAAGTATTACCCCAATTGACTAACGTCGCTCCTAGACGGTAAGCACCCGGCGGCACGATCACTCTGACACTTTTACCTTTTTTTGCTCGGTCTAACGCTGCTTGAATGGCAAATGCAGATTCATATTTGCCAGTTGGATCAGCGCCCAAGTCTAATACGTTTATGTCAGGCTGCCGATCTAAGCGACTTATGATCAAACCAAAGTCATAATCTAATCTGTCTTTTACAGTTTTGTGAATGCTTGCGTCAAGGGCAACACGGGTGTCTACTACCTCTTTTACATCATCACCATCATGATTTAGTACCAAATTAACTACTCGCGACCATAGATTGTCTAACTGATTAGCGACAGTAAATAAACCATGTTTGATTTGACTTGAAAGATGAGCATTATCACTCTCTTTATGTCTCGTTAAATCAGCAGCGTTTTCATTTAAGCTGTCCTCGATCTTCTGCATATCTTCGCCTAATTGATGAGCATATCTTGAGTTTCGAGTAGTATCATAGTTTTTTCTCAGCCTTACCATTTTCTCACTCTCCTTTTTGGCAAAATTAAAAGACCCTATCTAAGCGTCTTGAGCATGTCATTTATATATCGTTGTAAGTTCTTCACTTGTTTTACTTGATCCACTGTTATCCTTTGTATGTCCTTGCGGAAGTTCGCAAACGTTATCGTTGGGCTGCTATACGGATTGAGAGGGTTATGTTGTATTGATACAACTCTCAAATCGTCCTCGAAGGTTATTCCGTCTGCAGTGTCGGCAATAACATGGATCGTGTCACCTAACCAAAAATCCTGCTCAATTTCAAGAAGTTTTGGCTCATATATTTTCTGAAACTCAACCTCTACTGTCATTTCAGGATATGGATTTACATGCTTTTTTAATGCTGAAATGATGCTGCTGGATTTTTTATATCTCTCATCTTTAATCGGCTCCGCCCAGCGCGGTTTACCTTCAATGAGAAATTTGTCTTCATCAGGATGAATATAAAGAACTGGTTCAAATACATACTCAGGTTCTTTCTCTTCATCTTTTGTTGCCTCTTTTTCATCTTCTGTTGTTTTGTCATCCTTTGATTGAGAGACGGACTCTGTTTCTTTTTGTGCGCCATATCCCCATGCACGAGTGGTACAATTCTGGGAATCTGTTGTGATTGTGATCCCCGGCATGTTATAGCGACTATCAAGCACAAAGTCTATTTCTTGGCCCATCTTTTTGTAAACATGGATTTTGTAATTATCCACGTCTAACTCTATGTCATAATCTTCGATGATTTCATCCATAAGCTCTGTGGAATTCTTCTCACCGAAGTTCTCCTGCTCCGCAGCTGGAATTTCTCCATCTTTTGCGTGGATAACGTATTTAAAATCAGTACCTTTAAGTGCAATATCAAGCGCCTCTTTAACGCTTAATTTCTTAGAAACTGTTTTTTCGATTCTGTTATTAATCAACAGGACTGAGAAGATATGTGCAGCAGTAACCGTTTTTGTAAGCATCCCATTTTCTTGATGTAGACTCACATTTGTAATGTAGTATTTCTGATGATTATATTTCTTTTCATCAAGATATAAAATGTTGTCCACAACCAACAGCTCAAACTCTGCGGCATTTTCCTGCGTGCGCGGCAGTGTAAAACTGAACGTTTTTTTACCTGTTGGATCGGCTGTGAAGTCCACAGACACACCAGTGATCTCTATGACATCCTTTCCATCCTTGCTTGAAACATGCAGCTGTGGAAAATCCACATCAGACGGCAAATTTTGATTGAGTGGTATGTCTACCCCATCGTATTCCCTGCTTGGGTAATCAGGGCCAGTCGGTGTTTCTGGTTCACTCGGTTCCTCTGGTAGACCATCATCATTATCATATTGTGTGAGTTTGTAAGTGAAGATTATGCTGTTTAATTTCATTGCATAGTTGATGTCAGTGGCGTAACCACCTTTTGCAACAGCAGCAGTAGCCTTTTGATAGTCTTTTTCTCCAAACACTGCCTTATACCGACTGAGCCTAGTGTAAAGACTCCCCAAATCTTCAAGACTTTCGGCAAAAGACGGGTACTTTCTAAATGGTGCTTGTACTCTGGTTTCGTTCCCTTGTTTATCCTGCTCTTTAGTCCACATCAACACGTATTTGCCGTTATAAGTCCCTTTAATTCCAAAAAGGTTATAGGCCTGTTTAGATAGATCGCTTGATCCGAAACCACTCTCAAGACAGCCTTGAGCGATGACTAGGCTTGCAAGCACCTTGTATTTTTTTTGGACCTTTTTCGCTCCCGGTGCTAATTTCTTGATAAAGTCAACCGCAGCCATGTCATCCCTCCTTATGCATAATAGAACCTTGTGTCAAACACAATTTCAATGTCACTTGCGTTTTGAATTTCAAAGTCATTTCTGCCGATATCAAGTGATGGAAGTCTACCAGATGTCTTGAGGCGTTTCTTGCCGACAACAGTATATTGTTTTATAAAGGACACCTTTTGAGATTTTTTTAGTTCACCTTCAATTTTTAATTTCTCGCCTGTCGTTCGATTAATGATAGTGACATTTTTACCTTTTGCCCTTAAAGAGACTTGGTAGTCATGTCTCAAAGGGTTAATTGCAAAATGGCCTATGTTAAAAACGCTAAATCTATCCTTATTTTTGAATGAATATTGTGGTTCGTCTCGCATTCCAATGTTCATCCCCGGACTCCATAACTCACCGTCAAACACCTGCGGATTCAATGAAGTGTATTTTGATTCAGCAGCACCCAAAACATCGGTGAATTCAACGCTAAAAACAACATGGTTCTTTTCTTTTTCCTTCGGAGTAGTGAAATTCCCCTCACACGTCACTAAAAATCTTCTGTTCGGAAGCAGGTCACATGAGATGTAGTATGGGAACGGTTTAACTAATAAAGCATATAGTTCACTTCTATAGCTGTAGAAATTTTCAGCAATGATTGAGTTCATATATATTTCAAGCTGAATCTGTCTTTCTTTGTACTTCACATCCCGCGGATGTTGTGGCAATACAATACCGTTAATTCGTTGTAATGACACCGTCTCAAATTCTACGATTGGTGAGGCAGGTGTCAGGCTTAACGGATGGAAATGAGGAAGCAAGTCATTTAGACTTTGCTCACCCAATCCATTGTTAAAATCAATATATAACTCCATTACCTCACCCCACTCATAAATGCTTCTTTTCTAAAACGTTCACCTGTCGTTTGATCAAGCTTTCGACCGTCCATATAGTTGTTGCTATCTTTTGAAATTAATTGTTCAAAGCCTTTTTGCATCATCATTAACCCTTGAGACAGCAGGTCTATTTGTTGAGCCATAAGACCAATTTGCTTGTTTTGATTCTCGATCATCTGTCTCATATCAGATCCATCTTGCTGCCTGCTCTGAGACTTGTCTGCTTTGTTACTAATGCGATCAAGCATCTGTAAAGCCGTGGAGATCATACCATCTCCAAAACTAGGCACTCCAAGCTCTTTACCGAGGTTAGAGTATAACTGTAAAGAGCGTTTACGATACTTAGGCTCAGTCGTGATAGCATATTCTCGCCAGCCATTTTCCCCTAATTGAGCGATCTGATGATTGTCAATCACACCACCAGATGCATAACCGATGTAAGGGCCACCGCGCGCCATAGACTTTAATCCCGGATGGTTATAGATACCGCCATAACGCTTGTTAAGATAGTTAATTGCAGCAACAATTTGATGAACTGGATGTTTGATGTTTCCATATCCGGGCTTTTTATAAGCAGCAAATGTGCTTGGTATGAATTGCATAAGCCCTTGTGATGGATGACCAGCTCTGGCGTTGCTATCCCATCGGTTAACTAAGGTCGGGTTTCCACTTGATTCCTTCATAGCAATGGTTTCTAATGCTTTTGCATAGGATGGAGAAATTCCAGTGATGCTGATAGCCTGCGCAACCCACTTTTTGACCGCAGCACTACCACCTACACCTTTGAATGATCCTCCGTCCCCTCCAAAATCACCTAATGATTTTGTTAAAAATCCTAAAGCGCCTTTTTGAATTGTCTTTAAGATACCTGTTCCAAGACCATCTATTCCTTTACCAGTTTTAAAAGGAATTAGACCGCCAAATATATTGCTGATAATTTTCTTTGGGCCAGCCATCACAAGGTCAAAGATATCAGATCCGAAATCTTTCACCTTGCCGACTACTGCACCAGCTTTTTTTGCACCCTTTTTAAAGAAATCACCAACACCGCCAGCATAACCCGGCAAACCCTGCGAAGTGATTTTTTTAGTCTGGTCATGTGGCAAAACCGATGTTCCACGAGGTAAATCCCAAATTTGAGGACCGCCAACACCGACCATGTATGTTCCGATGCCAGGAGTGTGAGCAAGCTCATATCCTTCCTCACCGACCAATGCACGACCGCCCGGATGGTAGTCAGTGCCTTTTGCATATGCCTTACCGGGTGCAACATTCATGGCCTTTTTCTTCCCATTGTGTCCACTTGGTTTCCACTCAGGAATTGTCTTCATGTTCATGAATTCGAGGACTTTATTGATACCGCCAGTAATCGTATTAACGACACCAGCTAAGTCAACAAGGAATGTATTCCAGCCACCTAGCACTTCGCCAGTCTCCCAATTAACTTGCTCGATATGTCCATCTGCTTGTTTTTTCGCTTCTTTTACTACACCTTTATGACTTTTTTCAGCCTGATCTATTGTTTTATCTTTTTGATCTTTTGCAGCTTTAACTGTCGCATCATGTTCCTTTTTGGTAATAGTACCTTTGACGTAATACTGGTCATCTGCAGCTTTCACAACTGCTTTGTATTGTTTTTCAGCATTACTAACGACTTTGTCTTTTGCGGATTTACTATTTTTCACCGTTGCGGCAGCTTGCTTCGCAGACAAAGTAGACGATTCTTCTTTTAGCTTTTTAGAAATGAGTGTTTGCTCATCTTTGCTCTTTGTCAGAGCCGTTTCAACTTCTTTACTCATCTTTTGAGTAATGCCCTTGACTTCATCCCATTCTTTTTGGGTGAGCGATCGATGTTCTTTTGCTGCTTTGTCATATATTTTTTTGACTCGGCTCTCGTACTTTTCTATTTGCTTCTGCTTCTTTTCGTTGCCTGTTTTGATTTTATTAAGGATGTTTTCCTCATCTTTCTTTTTAAGTGAATTATTCTTTGAATAGAAATCTCCTAAAACGTCTAGAGACTTGTCAGCACTATCTTGATAGCCTTTTTTTATGGTGTCAGCCATTTTTGAAAATCGCTTATTCATGTTGTCAGCTATATTATCCGTTATCTTAGTTTGATTGAGATAAAGGCTATTTAATTTAGCATTGGCTTTTGTCTCCATATCCGAATAAGCATTTACAGCTTTAGAAGTGGATTCAGATACTTTATCACCAAAGTCTATAGTTGCTGGCAAGACTCGTTTTTGCAAGTTGTCATAGTATTTAAACCCTGCTTCGCCTAGAAGCGTAACTCCTGTTATCAACAATCCAACTGGACCACCAAGCAACGATAAGCCGCCTCTAAATAAACTCACAACACCTGCGCCTTTTTTGAGGATGTTAAACAGGCCAAAACCACCCTTTGCAAGTTTCACAAATCCTCCTGCACCTTTTACTGCGTTTACCCCCGCCATGACTATACCTTTACCGAATTTGAATATCTCAGGAAGAAAAGAGAGCGCAAGACCGCCAACCATACCCATTGGCCCACCAAACATCATTAAACCGCCGCCAGCAATTCGAGACGCACCGCCAAGACCACGCATTGTCCTTGATGTTCTTGTGGCCGTTTGATTTAGACGGCCCATGCGTGTAGTCGCTAGACCAGTGTTTTGTTGTAAACGTCCCATACGAGTGGACATAACGGCCGTTGATGCTGCAGCTGTATTGATACCAGTTGCTGCAGTTCGCGAAGCCACACCCGCTGCAGTAACTTGTGTCGTATATACTCCTAGACTTGCTGATGATCCTCTGACAGTGCCTGTCAGATACGTGCCAGCAGTTCTAAGCACTCTCCATCCTTCGGCCATTCTAGGAATGGCACTCAATAACAATAAAGAAGCCCCACCTAAAAGACTGAAAGCTGTGACAGCTGCGCCAGTCACGGCAATTGTTTGCATAACAGAAGGAGGCAGGTGATCAAACCAATTCACAACTTTTGTTAACACATCTGTTGTGGATCGAATCACTGGAATAAATTGATTTCCTAATGAAATGACAGCATTATTTGCTGCGGATTTGAGGTATTCCATTGACCCAGCAAGGTTGTCCATTTGACCTTTTGCCACTTTTTCAGCGACACCGCCACTGTTTTCTATCTGTTTGGTGAATTTGTCGATCTTATCACCGCCCGCATGAAGCAGAGTGATAAAACCAGATAAAGCATGCTGACCAGCCAATTGCTTTGCGATACGGATTTTTTCGGTTTCCGTATAGTTTTTCGTCTTTTCATTAATCTGATCTATGATGTTTGATAAAGGTTTCATGCGGCCATTTGCATCCGTGATACTAAGACCAAGCTCGTGAATTGCGTTACCAGCTGGCTTTGGAGGTGCCGCAAGCCTTGTTAGTGTGGATCGTAATGCGGTACCTGCCATATCTGCCTTGATTCCACTGTTCGCCATGATACCCGTTGCGGCCGCTAACTCTTCCATGCTGACACCTGCAGTTTTTGCCGCAGGGCCAGCGTATTTCATTGTCTGTCCAATCTGTTGGAGTGTGGCGTTTGAATTGGTGAACGTGTAGGTCATTGCATCTGCTACCCGGTTTGTATCTTCTGCAGCAATATGAAACTCTGTGAGGATGTCAGATACAATATCTGCTGTTACACCTAAATCTGTTTGCCCTGCTGCCGCAGTAGCAAGCAAGCCCGGCATGGCGCCGATAATGTTATTTGTCTTATAACCAGCCATTGCAAGGTACTGCATTCCTTCGGCAACTTGTCCGTCGGTAAATTGTGTAGTAGCTCCTAAATGACGTGCAGTTTCTGTGAGACGGCCCATCTCGTCATTCGATGCATTTGCTACAGCACCGACCCTGCTCATCGCCTTTTCAAAGTCTGCGGCCACTTTAACAGCTCCACCTATTGCGACGGTGCCTGCTACACCGATACCTGTTAATGCCTTCCCTGCCATTCCCGCAGCAGAGTAGACAGATTGCAACTCTTCTGATACTTCCCCAGCGTTCTTCTTAAAAACAGAAAAAACACCAGCTGCTTTATTGCTGGTGCTTTGCAAATGCTCAAATTCTTTAGATACATCTCGTAATTCTTTTTCTAGCTTTTGATGAACAGCGATGGAGTCATTCAGTTTTCGGGCATGTATTTGTGTTTCTCGCGCATCACGGCCCTTTTCCCTGACAAGCTGTTCATATCGTTTTCGGTGTTCTTGAACAATTCGCCCTTGAAGACGATATTTGTTGTTAAGTCCCTCTACTTGTGATTGTAATTGCTTTGACTTATCACCAGTATTTTTATAAATGGCCGCAGATGCCTTCATTTCAGAGTTGGTCAATCTCAATTGCCTTTGAAGCCCTGTTATACCTCTATTAAAACCCGAATCATCCAGATTGACTTTGGCGACCATATTGCCAATTGCTTGAGTCATTTATGTACCACCCCGCTTCCCTGACGTGGATTTCAAGACTTAGAATATTTGATCAATCGTTACTTCTTTTGTTTTGCTAGTGCTAGATTCAGCGTTCAATTCTAAGAAATGAAAAATATCCATTTGATCAATTTCATGCATCTTCCAACCTTGCTCAAGTAAAGTGGTATAGATTTTATTTAATTGATCTTTGCCATTTTTTAATGGCTCATCTACGCCTTCATGTCGGGCAAAAAATCTTTTTCTTCCTGCGTTTCCGCCACTTTAAATCCCATGATTTCCATCATGATTTTTCTTACTGCATCCGCAATTTCAAAAGATTGAAAGCCTTCTAGAAACTGATCGTAAGTAAATTGATTCTGAAATACACGTACAATGAATTTGATTCGTTCATTCATGCTTTTAACAATCTCTTTTGCATTCTCCGCTGCTGCTGCTTTTTCATCTAAATCAAAAGCCTCATAGAGAGTTTTTGCGTTTGTTCGTGGCGCAATAAACGTTTTGTGCTTTTTTTCTTCTTCGAACCAAATAGAGATAGAAATTTGTTTTTGAGTCATAGTGACTCCCCCTTATTTTTTATTTTCCAATTAAAAAAGAGAGCTTTTCAGCCCTCTTAAGCACCTTTTCCAATATCAACGCTGCTGCTGTTTTCTGTTTTGCCATCTTTGTATGCATCACCAAAAACTGATTTGTAAAAAGCATCAAGATTAAAGTTTTCAGCATCTTCATCAGTTACAACCTTGAAAACGTCATCCTGCTCACGATCTACAAATTCCGCTGACAATTTAACTGTTTGGAAATCTGTTTTTTCTTCTTTCGTTTTCCACTCATCACCCGGTAAAGAAAAGCGCCCTTTTACTAAACCGACATGACGAGACTTCCCGTTTGCTTTCGGTCCCTCAAACGTCATTGCAACCCACGGTGGAATAATGTTCTTTTTGAATAAGTACAAACCGTTTTCATCCTGCTCGATGCCTAACAGCTTCGCAAGAATTTCCATAGGAAGATCCCGCATTTCAATTTCAAGTTTTGTAGAACCTGTAGAAACAACCAAATCAACCAGTTTGTCATCTGCATACTGCTTTTCAGTTGATGTTTCAGTTTCCACTTTCATATTCATTGCATATTCGTATTTTAAAACCTCGGTTGGAACATAGAATTTACCTTGTTTTTGCAGAGGTGCAAAACGAGCGTTTTTTAGACCAGTTACTGAACTGTACTCAGTCATAGTTAGCCTCCTAGTATTATATTTTTTTCAAAACGATACCCTTTTCTTATCAATCTTTCTTTCTCTAAAAAGTCATTGATGGGTATAGTGGGCGCAAAATCTAAACGTTCCATCACATCACCAATTGCAGCCATGATGGTTTGTGCATCGGCATTGTGATAAACATCTATTTGATAGGTTGCGCTATCTTGTATGGGTCTGTTATCAGCCCATTTAATTGGTTTGTAGTTGATTTCTTGCAGCACGACATATGGTGGACTAGACTTTGTACCCTCTGGCACCGCAAGCTCATAGATGTCATCTTTGTCTATTAAAAACAAAAGCGCTGGATCATTCTCCAACGCTTCAAAAATGGCATTCTTGCAAGTATCTGCACGCCTTATTAAGTTTTGATTGATCATAATTTACTCAGCGCCTGTCGGTATTTGTCTGCTACTCTTCGTATAGCTTCATCCCATTTCGCATCGACAGTTCTCGCAAAAAATTTTTGCGCCGGCTGATGTAAGGTACCGAATTCAGGGAAATGAATTCTCCACTGCGTGTCCTTACGTGACTTGGATTTCGGCCAGCCAACAGCCACATATTTCACTCCGTCACCATCAGTGCGAAGCCGGGTAATATCAAGATCATCCTGCATGTGTTTTTGGGCCTTGTCTGATCTCGGTGTGTTTGGGTGCAGTTCATCTTTTATGACTGTTGCTCCAGCTGTGAGAGCTTCTTTATGCATTTTGCTCACTTTTCTTTGCATGTTTCCAATGGCATTTTCTAATTCCTCTAAGCCATCGATTTGTAAATTAAACATCACTTCACCGCCTTTGCCCTAACTGTGAGGAAATGAAGCCTTGAATGATTCGGTAATATAGACTCAATTTCGTAAGTTTTCCCTTTGAATAAGAGTCTCATATGTTCGTCAATGTCTTCCCGGTGGCGAATGGTGAACTTGATTGTATGTTCTTTTTGGATAGCAGCTGCAGCATAATATTCAGCGCCATTTAACCCCTCTGCTTTGGCCCAGCACTCAACCACGGTTTCCCAGCCATTGTCACCGTCCACAGGCAAACGTTTCTTTTCTTTTTTCTGTTGAAACTGAATGCGATGTCTCATGTCATTCAGCATCTTTTTCACCGTCCACAACCAAGTATTTGAGTTGATTGACCATTGTTGTGAGCACCCCGTCAAGATTTGATGTCGTGCCGGATATTTGCCTATTCTCATACCAGTGAGTTGTAAATGACATGACCGCCAACTCTGCTTGCGCTAAATTGTTAGGGAATTTTAAACCCGTTGCATTCGTGATGTACTCCTTTGCTGCAGCGATGAAATGTAAAATCAAATCATCCTCCGCATCACCATCAATGCGGAGGTATTTTTTCGCTTTTTCAAGCTCTTTTTGCTCTGCCTCAGTCATCCGGCATCACCTTTATTCAGATTTTGGGTTTTCTATTGCTTCGACTTTTTCTTGAAGGTCAGTGATCATTTTCTGTACTTCTGAATTGATATTGTCCCATTTGACACTACCTTTACCGATTGTCCGAGAATTAACTGAACCATCACCTAGATGTTCATTTTTAACAGAGCCAGACTCTAATACTGCAGCGTCACCCTTATCTCCTTTCGGCCCCTGCTCTCCCGGATCGCCTTTTTCTCCTTTTGGACCTTGTTCACCGGTATCACCTTTTAATCCCTTAACAATAAGAGGATTTTCTTCACTGTTTCCTTTCAGATAAACAGGCGTGATAGGTTTTCCATCAGCGTCCGCCTCTGCAGATGTTAATACTCCATTACTTTCATTCAAAAAATCTTTAGCCATGATTAATCCATTCCTTTCATTTTTTGTTTATTTTCCAGCGTCTACAGCTTTGTCTTCATCTTTTTCAGGCGGCTCAATGACTTCAATTCCAGTAAATTCTGCAAAAACAATTGCTTCCTCGTCTGCTAACGCGACATCATCCCTTTGAATAACTCTTACATCTGTTGAGTTTCGATAGAAGGCTTTCCCACCTACATCAGTAGATTTAATCGAATACTGTTGTCGATCAAAGAGCTTAATTGCTTCTTTCAAATCACCGATAATTAATGGATATTTCGGGTTACTCTTAGTTCCGCCATTCGGAAGGAATTTGTTTGAGATTTTATGAACAGTTTTTTCAAACAGTAATTTCTTGGTTTTGTTCGTTGGATCTGGTTGTAAAAGATAATTTCCGTTTTTGTCTTTTAATTTATCAAGATAGTTAAATCCTGATTGATTTGTTACGAAGATAGTTGTTTCTTCAATAGCTGGATCAAGAGTAACGTTAGTAATATCTTTAATGTCATCAGTGGAAGAAATAGATTGTTTTTTAAGTGTTTCTAACACTTTTAATATATTCACATTTCTAGTAACAGCTGATTTTTTTCCTAACCAATTGACTAAGAACTCCATGAGTGCTTCTCTTGTATCACTCAATAAATCATTTGAAAGAACTAAAATACCCGCACGATCCTTGATGACATATTTAATTCGCTCAAATTTAGGATTTTCTAATTCATCAATATCTTCTAATTCGTCTACATCAACTAAAGGTGTCATATCAGCATACTTTTCGTAAGTTCTAGCACCTTTGTTCGTACTAACTGGAATAATATCTACTAGATTTGCTAAAGAATCAAACTGACGTCGTTTTTCAGTGATTTTCGTCGTGATGTCTTCTGGAACAATTAAGCCTCCATCTTCATCCACAGACTCTTTCATTGCAGCCAGTGGTGCAGGCGCTCTTCCTTTTAGAATGGCATCTGCAAACAATTCTGTATGATTTAATACTTGTTTACCGCTGACATCGTTTGAAACAACTTGCGATTTAACACCCTGATCATCAAGATGCTCCTCATCACCGTACCCAACGTACATATTTCGCATCTCTTCGTAGTTTTGAATTTGTTCTTTCAAAACCTGCGCCTCAGCAAGCATTGTTTTCGCTTCATCAACCTTGCCCTCATCATTTAGGGCCATGATCTTATCGCGTTTTTCTGCTAAAGCTTGGCGTAGTTCTCTTTCTTTTACTGTCATACCTTCCTTAGCGAAGAATTGGATAGGCAGACGCAGCAACTTATTCTGTGTTTTTGATTTTCCCAAAATGGTTTCCTCCTCAAATTTCCCATAAAAAAGCACCCCTAGATTTCTAGGAGTGCTGCATGTATGGCATTCTGTTGTTGTCTCAAGCTGATGATGTTCTCTTGATTTCTTTCAGGTTCTTTGGTTAGTTTTGCAACGATTTTAGCAGGTATGTTTTTGAACTGAGAAACAATGTTCTCATCTATCTGAGCTGCAACATTCTTCTCCTCGGTGACTGCATCAGCTAACCCATATTGCAACGCCTCATCAGCTGTTAACCATGTTTCATTATCTAAAAGGTCACGCAAGGTCGATTCTTCTAGTTTCTCTCCTGCCTTTGCCAAATAGGTTGAAACAATGCTGTCAGTGATTTTGTCCAAGTCTTCTGCAGCTTTTCTAAATTCCGTAGCATTACCGATCATACCCATGTAAGGGTTATGGATCATCATCATTGAATTACTCGGCATCGTAATAGTGTCGCCAGCCATTGCAATGACAGAAGCTATGCTTCCTGCTAGTGCATCAACATAAACATTTATCTTCGCTTTATGCCGCTGCAGCATCGAGTGAATGGCTTGTCCCTCAAATACATCACCACCCGGTGAATTAATATAAAGGTCAATTTCGGCGACTTCGCCCAAATCTTTCAAATCTGCTTGAAATGCTTTAGAAGAACTTTCACTAAACCAACCTTCTCCAGTAATGGAACCATACAAAGTTATTTCTGCAGAAACATCATTCAGTGGCTTCATGTTCCAATACTTCTTGTTTTTCTTCATCTCCGTCACCCCCTTTCAGATTCCTCTTACTCACCCTGCTTAACTGATATTCTTTCATGATTGAAAGGGGAACTAGATTCAAATTACCAAAATGCTCATCACCGATTTCGCCAATACCTGTCATATCCTCTTTTTCTAGGATTTTATTAATAGTGAATGCCCCGACACGCTGCATGACTTCGTAAAATTCAGCTCTTGTTTTACTGTCTCCACGTAATTCTGTTTCTAAATTGAATTTAAAATAAAAGCCTTCTTTTAATTGAGCAGGAGTAAGAATTTTATCGTTCAATTCTTGTTCAATATTTGTCACGATAGGCTGCAGGGTTGTTTTCACGTAATCCAAAGACTGCTGTTCAATATTCGAAAAGGTTGCCCGATCTAATTCTCCAATTTTATGTGGTGGCACTTTATAGATGGAGGCTATTTGCTGACGATTCCATTTCATAGATTCAATGAATTGAGCATCTTTCATAGGCATTGTTACTTGTGAATAATCAAGACCCGCATCAAGTACCGCAATGGATTGACCTGAATTGACTTCTTCCCAATCTTCTCTAAGAACCTTCTTACTCTCTCTATTCAACAAAGTCGGTGTTTTGATTACACCAAACGGTGCCCCGCCATTTTTGTAAAACTTAGCATTAAATTTTGTGGCTGCCCTATTTGATCCGATATTATCTCGAATAACTGATATAGGCGTTTGACCTACGATGCCATCTAAAGATAGGTTTTTGAAATGCAGGACTTCATGATAGTGCAGTTCTACATACTTTCCATTGATCGTAGTTGAGTACCAAACCTTCCCAGTATCCGGGTCAATATTTGTATTTGTTGATTCTGGATTTAGTGGATAAATAGCTTCTACATCCCCATCACGATTATAGACAAGACGATTGTAGCTGTTTCCCCACGTTGCCATTCTCAACATGACAAGAGCTTTCCACGTAAAACTGGTCATATACGGGTTTACCTTATGCAAAATCATCCTGCTAATGTCGTTTTGGATAGTCTTTACGCTTCCTTCTTTGCTCTGAAATAATTTTATAGGGAGTTTGGCTGCATCTTCGGCAAGCACTTTCACGCAAGCGTACACATCTGGGTGTAAAATCGCATTCTCAGAAGATACATGCTCCCCTGATGATGTTTCAACACCAGCAAATATGTTTCGAAACCACTTAGCAGGACTCAATAGAGACCCGCTATCTTCTTCCGCTACACGATTTTCAATCTTCGGTCGTCCTCGTAATAACAAATTCATTCACCCCTGTCTATTTCATCTTCTTTATTTTGATTCAGGGTGATTCTGCTAATTAAAAAAGCAGTGGAAACGAAAAAAACACCTGAGACAAAAAGCCCGGTGTTTACTGATATTCTAAAACATGCAATTGCAATTAAAACCATTCCAAGTATAAGGAAAACATCCTCTAAGTATTTTGACCACTCTTTCATTCAACAGCCCTCCTTCTAAAAACTAAATTGGCCAGACTGGATATATTCATTTAAGTCAAAATGCTGATTTACTTGACTGGCTCTCACATGAGCATTTATAAGTGCAGCTGCTGGATCAATACGTTGTGACGATTTTGATTTATCAAGCATGATATTCTCCTGCGCGTCAATCTTCGTGACGGCATTCCCCATCGCCCAAGTCAGAAGGTCATTATTATCATGAATAATCTTTCGGGCTTTGACTTTCTCTCGGAAATCTTTTGTCGGCTCAGACAAGGTTTGCACTCCTTGCCTAATTTCGATCATAACGTAACCATCCGCTTCCATCTGCTGCGCAAACTGCGTAGCATTATATGGATCATAACCAATCTCTTTAATTTTCCACCCTTTTTCTTCCTCAAGTCGTTTGATATAAGCACGTATATAGTCGTAATCAACGACAGCACCATCAGTAAGCGTGAGCCAACCTTTCTTGACCCACAGATCATAAGGAACACGATCTGTTTTCATTCGCTCATGAAATGTGTCTTCGGGCATAAATCCATGTGATGTCACATAATACATACCGTTTTCAAGTTGGAATTCAAAACTTGCAGCAGTTAAGTCAATTCGTTTTGACAAGTCGATGCCTACATAACACTCTTTACCATAAAGATCAGGAAGACTCTCATGTTTCCCGCAATCAGACCACGCTTGCATGTCCATATATCCACCATCACGCATATTAACCCAGATGTTCATGTTTTTGGTTAAGAAATTACGCATTTTTTCTGGAACTGCAAGGGCCACCTCTAACTCTCCGCGCAAGAAATTCAAGCCATGTTCATTAGCAGCAACAATCGGATTTGCTTTAATCCAATTTCGTTCATCTTTGATGTCATCACCTGGATCAAGTTCATTAATCATGACAAAATATTGATCGTTTGTTTCTACATTGTTTGGATCGACAATTTTAGAAACATATTGGTACTCTACTCTATACGCAGGATTATTTAATTCAAATCCAGCTGTCGTAATAATCATCATGAGTGGTTGTGTTCTTGTTGCCATCCCTGATGCAAGAACATCATATATTTCAGATGTTTTATGAGCATGATATTCATCTATAATGCCGCATTGAGGGTTAAAACCATCACCTGTTTTCCCTGCATCTTTTGATAACGCCTCAATTTTTGACAACGTTTTAAGGTGTTCTATTTGTCCATAGGCGACCCGGTATTTTTTTTCAGGTACATTAAGCAGCTCACACTTGCTGATTTGAGCTTTAATTTCATTCCAGCATATCTTGGCTTGCTCTGCTTTTGTTGCACCTATATAGACCTCAGACATGTATTCGTCATTAGCGAATGCCTCAAACGACCCCACACAAGCAAGGCTTTGTGTCTTAGCATTTTTACGGCCGACTTGCCAGTAAGCTTTTTTGAATCTCCTGTATCCCGTATCTTTATGTACCCAACCGTAAATATTACCGAAAATAAAAATCTGAATCGGTTCAGGAACAATATTTTCTCCTTGCAATGGACCTTTTGTATGTTTAAATTGTGTCATCCAGAATAGGAATCGTCTTGCCTTCTCGTCATCAAAGAAATAAGGGAAATCTGCTGTTCCTTCTCTTTCAATATCTTTTAAAAAACGTTCACAGGCCCATTGGTGTTTTTGACACGCCAAAATTTCCCCTGATATAACATCACGGGAATAACCAATCATAAATTGTTTAATTGTCATACATTAAACTCCTTTTCCGCTTCCGTCTTTTCTCTGATCTCCTGTGTTTTAGTGATCGCTAGTTTTGCACGGGCTGATGGAGTAAGACCAAAATCATTTGCAGCTGACTTCATTTGATCAAAGAAGTTCTTTTGTCTTTTCAATAATGGGTGTTCTTCTCCAGCATCATATATCGGCTGACCAAAATTATCTCTGCCTATGATTTCTTTATTTATCATGATTCCATCTTCCTCTATCACCTTAGTAATAGAAATATATTGAGAATAGGCATTACAATAGGCGGCCAACATGCTGATATCTGCCTCCGTAATGATGTCCACTTCTTTTAATAACTCAGCGATCCGTTTAAATTCTTTCTTGGCGACTTTATCCAACCACGTTGGCGGTTTTATATTATCGGATCGCATTTTCATTTTCTTCTCGTGCTCAGCCCGGGCGGCCAGCTCTTCCGTATTCTTTTTATTTGGGTTGCCCTGTATCAATTGAAGCGTCGCGGATTTTGCAGGCCTCGGCATGTTCTCACCTCATTTCACATCAAAAAAGTTGCATTTTTCGCTTGTTTTTTTCACCAACCGTGATACGATGGAATTAACAACAAAACCAGTCGTACCAAGCCCTCTCGGCATTTTCGCCGTGGGGGTTTTCTGTTTTTCGGAAACTTTGAAAAGCGGTGTTTGTTTGCAGACGACGGCTCACCGATCTTCACGAAGCCGTTTTCTAGGGATTTAATGCCGGGGGGTACTATGACCCTCGCTTGCCATGAACCTTGTTGTGACAGCTATTACACATGCTTTCGAGGTTATTTAAATCTAATCGTTTGTTCCAATCCTGTTTTAGCTCCACTATGTGATGAACCATGACAGCAGGGACAACACGATCTTGTTTCAAGCAGCTTTGACAAAGGTAATTGTCTCGCATTAGAACAAGTTGTCTTGTCTGTTTCCATTCTCTTGATTTATAAAAACTTGTTGATTGTTTATCTCGAACATGTTTGTTGTAATACTTCGCTTCCTGCTTCTTACCATCAGCATGAGCAGAACAATAACCATCCCTTGTTAAATCTCTGCACCCTCGCACCTTACACTCTCTCAATGGTTTAGGTGGCATTGGATTCACCAGCTTCACTCTGATCTATCATTGCAAACAAAACAAAGGCATGAAGATGCCCTACTTTCTGTACGGCATAAAACTCCCTGTACTCCCTTTGATATGATGCTAGATAGGATCGAGCTGCTTCATAGGACAGAGTCTGGCTGACATGTAGGAGACTATCTATAGCTTGCCTATCCCTCACACCATAAGACCCAAGCATCCCTAACCCCCTGATGATCTCCCCATCCGCCCATATGCATCCCCTTTTATTAAGGGCTTTAAGACCGTTATACAATTGGTCTGTCCTTATTGCGTGTCCAATTGCTGTGTTAATGATTAGTTCCCTGAGTGAGTTGTCCACGTTGTGTCCCTCCCCAAAATAAAAAGCACCCCGAAGGATGCTATGAATTATTCAATCTCTGTTTCGCTTCATCAATTAGAGGAAGCATAAGACGTTTGACACTTTCATGTAGCTGCGTATACTTTTCAAAACGTCGTTGTGCGCTTCTATGTGTCGTTGCTTGTTCATAAAAACTGCGGGCCTTTCTCAATTCTCGTAATTTCTGACGGATTACTTTATTTGTAGCAGAAACAACATTCGAGTTTCCACAATAGGGACAGGAGAAGAATTGAATTACAATTCCTTTCGCTTCTTTTATCTCTCTCACTTCCACAGCATAATATGTTTGGCATTTCTCGCACAAAACATCATTCATTTAACTTTCTCCTCATTGATATGAACTACTTCAATGGCATTCTCCTTTAACCATTGAAATTCATAGCAGTTGATTATTGGATTTCGATAATAGCCCGGCAGTAAAATTAAAACTGTTTCGCTAGGATTTACCCCGTCTAGCATTGCTGGGTTCCTTGAAACAAATTGCGGATATTTATATTGTGGGAATTTCTTTTTCAAATCTTGCCATAGCGTTCTTGCCTGACAAGTGTTTGTTCCTACTATGAAAGTACTTGTACGTTGTTTTGAACAGCCTTTTAAGATTAAGAGTTCCAATGCTCTTCCTCCATATAAAAAAGCACCTATCACACAGGCAGGTGCTTTTCAGTCTTAATTATTGTTGTAGTTCAAGAAACGATGTCTTGCTGCATCTTCACTATACGTTCTTGCGCATCTTTGAAAGACATATCCTCAGCATCATAGAATGTATACTCTGATTTAATCCTGTTGCCCTTGTGTTTAATTTCAGCATGTACAACGACATAAGGAACTCGTTTAACAGTTTTAATATGGTTCGTTTCTTGAGAAAAAGATTCTTCTATCTCTTGTAGAAATCGCTCCATAGACATTACAGTAAGTTCAGCCACAACCGACACCTCCATATAAAAAAGCGACCTCCGCAATGGAAGCCGCTCTCAATTTATCACCTAATACCATCATAACCGCTCTCAGACAAAATGCTTTGCCAAGATCGTGCCAAAAGTGTGCCATTTTTACAATGCTAAAAAATAGATAGAAAGTTCATTTTAATCCTAATTTTTGTTTCACCCATTCCTTAGTCATATCTGCGCCTACACTAGAAAGCACCATAAGAGGAATAGCACTTATTTGTTCACCAAATTTCTCTTTTAATTTTGCATATACAGTTTCATTCCTCAAACTATCTAAGAAATCATGACCTTTATGAGTCAAGCTTCTTGCGTACCAGCGGAAATAAGTAGGCTCTCTTTGAGCGTCTTTTCCTTCTATTAGGCCTGCCTGAGACAGCAACTTCACTTGGTAACTAACTTCTTCAAGAGTTTTCCCATCAACCTCAATAATTCGCCACTGTAAAGGGTTTGTATCTTCTTCTAAATAAAGTAATATTTTACGAATTAAATCCATGTCTCTTTTTATCGTAATCATCCCTTCTTCATCTGCTTTATTCTCCGACAAAAAAGCGACCTCCACAACAGAAGCCGCTCATTTAAATGGATCTTATGTCACACGAAGTCTTTTCAATTCTTCTATTTTCATATTAATTTGATCTTCAATGTCTTCCCGTGTGCCAAAGAACAAAGTAAATAGACTCCCAACATTATGAAATCTCCATGTTGATTTCATATATATATCTATCCCCAATGACTCTGCATGTGCATGGGTTGGATAATCAGGAATAACAAATTCTTTGTCTTGTATATAACTTTGTACAAAATCCCTCATGTCTCCAATATTCTCATGATTGAATACTTCATTTTTCATATTTTCCCCCCTCTCTATTTTTTCCGGTCCTTCTTCTTCCATTATATCACTTTATCCACATTATCCACCAATTCACCATATCTAATAGTCTGTCCAACTGGATAAATCGCTGTATCCCTTGCCCCTCTTGCTTTTCAGCTATTCCCTTAAAATGAGTTGGACATTTTCTCATTATGGTTAATTGAAGAAGAAGAACGCAAAAAAAGACCCACCTCCCATTTGAACAGGTGAGTCTTATAAACCGAAATCGTCCATTGCTTTGTCCATAGCGTCTTGTGTAATTCCGATGTATCTCAATGTAATGTCAGGACTTGAATGGTTGAATATTTCTTGTAATAAGGCAACGTCTTTATGTTTTTTATAATTCCAGTAGCCGAATGTTTTTCTGAGCGTATGAGTACCTATACTATCAAGCCCGACATAGTCCGCTGCCTCTCTCATAATGTTATATGCACTGCTGCGGCTGATTGGTTTGTTGAGTCCTTCTCTACTTTTAAAAAGGTATTCTTGATCATCTTTGTCCTTGATATATTGATCTATCGCTTTTCGAAGAGTTTTGTTTATTTTGATTCTTTTTTCTTTACCTGTTTTTTGTTCTCTTAGCGATACATATTGCTTCCTTACATCCTTCACCCTCAATTCCAGCAGATCGGATATACGCAAGCCTAAATTAATTCCGGCCACAAAAAGCAGCAGGTTTCGTTTGTTTCTCTCACCTAAATACTTCTTGATATAATGGATCTGATCAAGGTCCCTTATTGGCTGAACAAAATTCATGATTTATCCACCTGCTTATATACTTCTTCTCTAAGCGCGAATGCCAGTCTATAATATGCTTTGTTTTTAACACGATAATAATTCCTTTGGCTGAGACCCATTTCAGCGTAAATCTCGTAATCATACATTTCTTCATCCTGCATATAGAGCATTACCAAGATGCGACGCTCTTTTTGCGTAAGACGATTAATGCCCCTTTCAATTCGCTTCATGTATTTTTCCCGTTCAATCTCCCAATCCATTTTTTTAAGTGCTGCATCCTCGGTCGATGAATGAAACTGATTGGAAAAGCTAGGCGGCGTAATGGTGTATGTTGTTGTGATCTTCGGAAGAAAGTCTTCTGGCGTTTGAAGCCTTAACATTTTATACTTTTCTAGTATTCTTTCCATCTTTGCTCTAGTTTTTTCCTCATCGATCTGCGGAATGTCTAAAATTGTTTGATTCAAGATAATTCCCCCTTTATTTTCTGCGCATTGCCCCACCTTTGGCTCTTTTTAAACGCTGCATGTTTTGCCCCATCAACTCTCTTAAATCTCTGTCAGTGAGCTTCTGCGTGTTCTTTTTGGGCTTATCTTTTTTCATGGTGCCGCTCCTTTCCGACAAATAAAAAACGGACACCAACCAGCACCCTTAAAAGGTGTTGATCAGTGTCCGCAGGCTCTCCGTCTTGGACTTATTTAATCTTCTAATGGAATGTCGATTCCGTAATTCTCTCCAAAATCTTCAATGTACTCTTTCAGAAAATCATCTAACTTAGAGTGGAAAAGCATGTCGTCTTCTACACCATATATAAACTTCTCAATGTCTTCTTCGTTTAGTCCTAATTCAGTTAGTCCCTCGCCGTTTTCTAGTTGGTATTTCATGAAAGCCCTAAAGGCTTGTCTTGGATCAATATTCATGTTTATTCTCCTCGTTTTGTTTTTAAAGTGCGGTCTATCCGCTCACCTATTGTGATTAAAGCGGTCTCAGCCTTTGCGGTCGTTAATAGAACCGATTTTCTAAGAAGGCACATCTTGTCTGCTAGTTCTTTGGCTGTTTCAGTTGAATTTCGGATTTCTTCTTCGTAATTCATTTCGCTACCTCCATCTTGTTTCTTCCTCATGATTTCCGGATGCCAGATCCTTTGTTTTCCCGATCGGTTTATAGCACTGCTTGCAATAGGCTTTTGTTCCTCCGTGGTGCGACAGGCCGTCATACATAGCGCCTTGTTCTTCTTCGAGATCGCCGGAAGCGTTGTAGTAGATGTGAGCTGAGCCAGTTATTCTCTCTCTCGTGTAAAAGCCATCAGCGCTCTTGCAATGAGGACATACGATTTTATTTGTCATTTCCTCACCTCGAATGACGGCGTATAAATGTTCCCCTTAACGCCTGTCCAATTGCTGTTCTTGTATATGGTCATTTTGATACGGTGCGTGCCAGCAGTGTGATTTACTGTGTAAAACTCTTTTGCTGGCGTGGCGCTTTTAAATGATCCCACTAGACTAAACCGCTGATCCTTCCAAGTACCGCTCACCTTTTTTTGAAGAGTGAAACGATAATAGACCGTTTCAGAACCCGTTTTACGTGCTGTCACGTCGATTGATTTAGCTCTCGGCGTGTATGAATTGGCGTCAGTTGATACGCTTACTGTATGCCCTCCAATTGTTTTATATCCGCTCGTTACTGCCGCAGCAGACGGCGCATAAAGCACCGCCGCAATAATAATAGTTAGTGTGATTAGTAGTTTTTTCATAAAGTTCCCCTTCCTCATATCAAGCTACCGTCTACAGCCAGCATCATTTCTCCGTCGTTGGTTAAATCCTCAAGGACTTCTTCAAATGGTATAAATTCTTTATCTTCTCCAGGAATGCGGCTGAATTTCGCTGCTGCATATAGTCCTGTTACTTCTTTGATGTTCTCTGCAAGTTCTCCCTCTTCATCATCGGCGACAACATCAGTATAGATTGTCATAGCATTCTCTTTGGTTTTTGCTTTGATCAATGCGTAATATGGATCATGCACCTCATAAAACTTCATTTCCTCGTCTTCGCTTTTAACCTGTTCTTCTAGCAACTGAATGGCCGCTTCTAAATATGTTGTAAAATCAATTGCTTCTTGCTGAGCGTGTTCTAACCATCCTTTTAAGTCGTAGGAAGAGGTTTCAACCTCAACCCCGTACTTTTTCAGGCCTTTTTCCTGTTGTTTATGCAATTTCTCTATGACTGAATAGATAATCGGGTTGTTTTCGTTCATCATGCTTCCTCCTTTAGTGTTTCCATATCAACGTTTAAGACCTGTAGCATCCAAATAAGAGTAGCCATTCCGGCGACAGCTTCTTTATCCGCTCCATCCGATTTCACGCCTCTTTCTCCGAAGTCGTTCATTCGTTCTATGATTTGCCGCTGTTGTTTATTGTTGAGTTTCATTGTGCGCCCTCCAATAACTGTTGCTCAATTGGTAATACCGTCAGGTCATAACCTGATTCAATGAAACTAATGCTCAATTCTCTATTAACATCATTTCCCAAGTGAGTATAAACCTTGTCCATTTCTTGTTTAGAGAAGTTAGTCCCTAAAAATTCGTTGAATATTTGAAGCACTCTCTTTTGCCAGTAGTGACCTACTCCTTTGCAACTTGGTCGAGATAACCAAGCTAAAACCTTACATTTTAAATCAAGGTCTGTTTTGACATCCTCTAATCTAAAATAAATATTTTTGGTTGGAACTAAGATCAACTCATTATTGTGATTAATAAATGCTTTAGGTGATACTTTCTCAGTGATCTCTATGAGTCTATTTAATTCAGTTTTTACGCTCGTCATTCAGTACCGCTCCTGCTGCCGCTTATGATTGACGGCGTTCTTTTCCGTGGCTTTCTGCCATTCTCTGAAACTGTATGGATAATCAACCGTTTCAATAAATCCGATTTCCTTTGCTTTTTCTCTTATTTTTTTGCAACCCTCTTCGCTATATGCCCACATTTCTTTGTAATCTCTGAGATCGCCATATCGACCAGTGATGATGAATTCACGAAAGCTGTTGACCAGCTGCCACATGTTACCTCCATGTGAGAATCCTTTTGCTGGACCATGCCCTAATTCATATGGATAGATCCATTCCCCTGTGTAATCGTCTACGAAGAATACTTTTCCTCGTTTTCCAAATATAAAGCAGGCGACCGAATTTTTTGATTCGCAATAAAATGTTCTATGATCAATGCTTGCTATGAGATTAATCAGCGAGTTTATATCATATATTCTTTTCATCTGTTCAGGTTTTGGCATTTTCCGTTTCCTCCTAAGCCGCTAGGCTGATTATAGATGGTGCAACAGTTCAATTTGCACGCCGTTTAAGCGTTTGTTTGCGATCTTTATATATTCAGGATTCAATTCAATTCCGATAAAATTTCTACTATGCTTGAGTGCAGCTATACCTGTTGTTCCTGATCCCATGAATGGATCCAATACAATGCCATCAACAGGGCAGCCAGCTAATACACACGGCTCTATCAATTCCACTGGATATGTTGCAAAGTGAGCGTCTTTAGTTGGCTTGGTTGCAACTGTCCAAACAGAGCGTTTATTCCGCTTATTTCTGATAGCTCTGAATGCTAAGTCACCATACTTCCCTTTGAATGAACCACGGGGCTTGCCTTCTCTTCTTCCTTGTTGTTCTATTCCGAATGCGCCTCGTGATCCTCTTGGTGGATCCGGAAACGGTTTATAAGCAGCTTCTTCTTTAATCGCTTCATGATCGTAATAATATTTTTGTGATTTTGAGAGAAGAAAAATATACTCATGTGAGCTTGTCGGTCTATCCCTTACACTCTCCGGCATGGCATTTGGTTTGTTCCAAACAATGTCTTTTCTCAGGTACCAGCCATCTTCTTGGAGAGCGAAAGCCACCCGCCACGGCAAACCTATTAAATCTTTTGGTTTTAATCCCGCTATTTTGTTCGATAGATTTATAACGCCGCTAGTTTGTCCGACAGATTGCATATGGTTAATACCTGGATGAGTACGGCCGTTCGCAATTCTTCCACGGCCGCTTCCCGCATAAGCGTCACCTAGATTCAGCCAGACAGTGCCATCATCCTTTAAAACTCTCTTAATCTCTCTGAATAAAGAAACAATCTTTTGAATGTATTCTTGAACGGTTTCTTCTAAACCGATTTGCTCTGTCATTCCGTAGTCTCTTAATCCCCAATAAGGCGGGCTGGTGATCACGGTTTGAATTGTATCCGATGGCAGCGACTGAACAACTTTTATACAATCACCTTGAATGATTTGATTCAGGTCCATGCGGCACCTCCTTCCAGCTGTTAGTTTGCTTTGCTATAATATTTGTTCATATGCTCAGGTACACACATCTCAGGGAGGTTAGCCCTCACCAGCTGCTCTGCGAATGGTGGCGGTACAGCATTACCACATCTAGCAACCTGTTTTGTTTTCGGATAAACATTGCCGTCACAATCACGATCAATTACATAATTAGTTGGAAAACCTTGTGCGGCGAATAATTCATGTGGTTGTAACATCCTCATACCGATATCCACTATTTGATATTCTTCTCCTTTTACGGTGACTAACCCGAATCTATCTTTAGTTGTTATGGTGTGTAATGGCTCGTTTATCTTCTGGCCGACATCTGAACCGTAATATTTTGTTAAAAATGCTTTGACCAAGCCGAATCTATTTGAAGTTGGTATTGTTGCAATTGGTTCGCCTAGCGTTTGGCCCCTGACACCGTTTTCTGTGGTTTCAGTATAGTAAGTAGCAAGAAATGGAGTTACTAATGCATGATGACCACCTGTTGTGTTTACCATGAGTGTTGGTGAAACTAAACAATGCTCCTGTTTAGTTGTGATAGTTGTTAACGGCTTAGTTAATTCGTATTGCAGCCTATCACCAGCGAATCCAGTTTGACCGATACGAACAATAAATGGGTTTGGATTATTAACCACAAAGCGTTGGATGCCCCGTGCAATTCGTCTTAAAGTATTATCCGCAAGTGGCTTTTTCCGATTGAAGATGGATGGTGTTCCTATGCTCCAATCAATAATTTCACCAGCTGTTCTCCACGGTTTCAGCTTTCCGACTTGAACAGATAGACTGTTTGGATCGCCATGTGTTGGCTTCGGCCAAACAATGGGTTTAGAATCACAGCGGGCTATCATGAAAAAGCGTTTCCTGGTTGTCGGTGCGCCATAATCGCAGGCTTTTAATTCTTTGAATTGAACTTCATACCCTAACGCCTCAAGTGATTTTACAAATGATTTAAAGGTTTCGCCTTTTTTCTCTTTGATTGGGTACCCTGCATCATCTAACGGACACCATGTCTGAAACTCTTCTACGTTTTCCAGCATGATGACTCTTGGTTTTACAGCAATGGCCCATTTAACTGCAATCCATGCTAGACCACGAATGTTTTTATCCTTTGGTTTACCGCCTTTTGCTTTAGAAAAATGCTTACAGTCAGGGGAAAACCATGCTAGACCGACTTTTCGACCTTTAACAGCTTCTTTCGGTTCAACATCCCATACGGATTCACAATAATGTTCTGTTTCAGGATGATTCGTTTTATGCATTGCAATAGCAGCCGGATCGTGATTGATGGCTATATCAACTGATAACCCTGTGGCAAGCTCGATGCCTGTGCTTGCTCCCCCGCCACCTGCAAAGTTGTCTACAATGATTTCACGGAATAAATTGAGCTGGTTCATTGCATCAACCCAGCGATCACGATAATTGCCATGAACCCAAGCACCGTTAGTATTACAGGCCCGTTTGATTCCCTTTTCGCCATGACGACATTGCCCTCTATGACCAAGTCTGGGCAATAATCAGCAAGCACTGGTACGAAAAATTTCGGCACGCCTAGATGAGTAGCTGCATCATCAATCGTCATCGCTTGATTTTCACAGGCTTTGACAGCCTGTGAAAGCTCGACATGTTTTGGTAAATTCATGGTATTTCCTCCCCCGCAGGGGATAAACCCCTGCTATCGTTTAGTTTTATAACTGAAATCAAATCTAACTCGGTCAAAACTCCCTTTAATCGTCTCAATGATTGTGTGACCGTGTTCGGGAGCCTCTATGTAATGCGCTGTGTTGTTGATCCCGTCCAGCACGATCACTTGTACCTTGCCTTGTTCAACCAATGTTGTGAAAGGCTCGTTTTTTGTTAATGAGATAGTCTGCGGTCTATTCACAATCTTCACTCCAATGTGATATAATTAAGGTTCCTAAGCTTAATTACTCACATTGAACTGATGTGAATTCTTACCGCTGAGACTCGACGGATTGATCTGTGCGCTGCCAACGCCAGTCTTTACGTTTGAGTCTCTTTTTATATGGTTTTGGCGGGTGCTGCTGCCTATATGCTTCTAGTTCACCCTCTGACATAACCCACGATTTAACTGGACCTGCTTTGTATGGATTCACTACAGTTTCCAATATGCTCACCTCCTTTTACTCGTCACGCTGCGGAACGTTGAGATTATAGATTCTTTCTAGTTCTTCGTCTGATAAATTCTCGCAATAATCGCGACCAACGTTTGCGAGACTCAACCACTCGATCATTAACTCTCTATCGTCACTGGTCATCACTTGATGCCTCCCCTCTTTTTGAGGTGGCGCACGGCTGCTGTCTTGATCCATTTTGGACAATCTTCATACCGCGCAATCACTTCCAATTGCCGTGTTGTCGCTTTCTCAAATGGCAACAAGATGCTCTTTTTCTTCATGCTGCTTGTCTTCCTTTCCAAAAACTCCACCTTTACGTGGTTCGATCTTTCCCAACTCTGCTTGATCAAGTATCAGCAACAGGATGTCATCAACCTTGCGTGCTAAACGGTTCGCTATGTGTCTGACCGGTTCATGGTCCTTCCACATCTTCCGAAAAGCTACGATGTCCCTTTCACACCATATAAAATCGTTTTGCGGGCAAGCGTAGTAAACCGGTTGTTGTTCAAACAGCTTGCGTAAATCTCTTTTTTTGTAGCTCATTGTGCATTTTTTGATATATATAGGCTCGTTTGCGCGGACACCGTTCGGACGCTCCTTGATCTTTCCTCTTTTGCTAAAATCAATCATCAGAATTAACACTTCTTCTTCTGGCCTGCGAAACAGCTCGGCCATTTCACTCAAAGACCTGCCTTCGTACCAGTAATCCAAAAATCGTTTGAGGCCAACAATCGTCCATTCAAAATTGAAATCTTCTAATATGATTCTAGTAGCGTTCACTTTGCAATTTCCTTTCTTCGCCCAACCTCTTTATGCACAATGTGCATGGATGCTGCCAGATTCTTTTCAACATGCCGGTAACGAGGGTTCAAACCATTTACTACTAGGATTTTTCTTTCTGAGCGTGTTGGCTTTCTACCGCCTTTTTTCATATTCAGCGCGCCTCCTTATGTTTTTTATATTCGTTCAGACTTATTTCCAGCTGATCTATTAAACTATCAACCTTCTCAGATGTGATTTTGCTCATGTTTTAAACTCCCTTAGAACGGCAATTCTTCGTCTCGCTTATCAAAAGTATCTCTAAACAAAATGTACTTAGACCTTTTCGTCATGCGTGATACAAGTTTGGTGTCGTACATTTGTTTTAATTTGTCCCCAGTTAAATTGGATGTGTAAATCGTTGCTTTATCCTGTCTAGCTGATGTGACTGCATAAAGTATCTTGTGTATAAAGTTGGTGGCTTCACTCTTTGAATGTTCAGATCCCGTCTCAGCCCCTACGTCATCAATCACCAGATAATCCACATCACCTATAAGACCTGTTACATAACCTTGTGTGAATTTACTTTCTTTGTTGTGGAAAGAGTCTTGGATGGCAAAAGCAGCATCCGCAAGGTTTATAAACAAGCATGATTTGCCCATATCCTCAGGGTTGTCTGGATCAGGCGGCACATTGAGAGCTTTAAGTGCGGCATAGGCTAGATGACTCTTCCCCACTCCTGGATGACCCTGCAGAAAAATATTAAACACTTTTCCTTGTTTCAAATAACCGACAAGCTCCATCATGAGGCGTTTGTTTGCCGTTTCCTCAGGCTCGGTCACTTTGTAATTATCAAACGTCGCTTTAGCAATGGTTCTATCTCGGAAGATACTACGCTTTTCAAGCGTGTTGAAATTCTTGGCACGCTGACTAAGTTCAATCTGACTTTCTAAATCTTTTTGGAGCTTCTTTTCATCCGCATCCAGTTCACATCGTGGACAAACAACCTTTCCGTTGAGGATCATCATACGAACAGGCTTTACAACATCTTCATTTCCACGAGTGAACGTGTGTTTATTGCAGTATTCAGAATGGAAGGTCATTCTTGCGTTTAAGGCTCCCGCTGCCACTGATTTGATGCTCTGCACGTTTTATCACCCCCGCACCTTCATTCAGATATCCTTCAAATTTAGTTCCAAACAAAGTCGTTGGCTGCAAGTACTTATTCATTTTGTCGTCTTTAAGCCATTGATTAGTTTTTGTCAGGATCACTGTTTTAAAGTCTTCAAATCTGAATCCGTCATTCCAACGTGCTTTGATTAATCTTTGTGTAGCAGCAGATGTATGTCTGAAAGACTTCCCTGTTACTTTGTTCAAAAGATCAACAATCAGCTTGAATGGAATTTCAGATTCTTGAGTTTCAGGATTAACAGTCGGGTTGCCCGACAATATATCTTTTAATTCTTTATCTATATCTAATTCTTTATCTATATCTGTTGCGTGACTTGCCGTGACGTTGATCGTGACGTCACGTGACATGTTATTTTTTGGTTCTGCAAGACTTAGTTTTTTTCGTTGTTTTTGCTTTCTCAATCGATTCTGTTCCCTAATCTTTTCGAGCGCATCTAGATTTTGATGCTTTTCCCAATTACATATACTGATAAAATTCTGATCATTAATTTCAATCATTCCGAATTTTCTAAATGTATCTAATGCCATGCGAACAATTCCCAATGGCCTTCCAAAGATGTGTGCTAACATTTCGTCTGTATAAGGCACGTTTTCACTTAGATAAATAAAACCAGAAGCGTTAGTTTTTCCTGCTTGAGCAAGTAATTTAACCCATATAATCAACAGAGTGTCAGATTCAGGCATTTGTTCAATGAGTTTAATTTTCTCATCGTCGAACATCTGGGTACTTAATTTCACCCATTTGACTTCCCCCATCGGTTGATCCTCCTATTTTTTTCTTAATTACCTTTTCAGCTTGAGCTTGTCCTTCAAAAAAAGGTGAAACAGAAGTTTCAAGCCTCTTTATTTTTTTTGTTTTTCTCTTTTTTTACTGGAGTGTAGTAAGGTGCGACAGCCTCGGTAAAAAGCTTTTCTCTGTCTTCTGTTCCAAAGAAAATTTCTCCGACAAACAGATTGCTTTTTTTCTTTTTCTTTCTTTGTGCCATAAAATCACCTCGAAACATAATATGCAATGCGGAGGATAGGACTACCCACCAAAAATATTGGTGTTTTTTGTATAAACTCATTCAATATCGAATTTCATAATGTTCCGTACCTCCTCATAATAAATGTTCCTGTAGGAACTTTGTGATTAAAAAAAATAACCAATACTTAAATTCAACTTATTACAGAATTGTAGAACACTCTTAATAGTCGGGTTAATTTTATAATTCTCTATTTTAGAGATATAGGAGCTTGTAAATCCCGTTAATTCAGCAAATTCAGTAATGGACATTTTCTTTTCTGAACGAATTTGCTTTATTTTGTTACCGAAAATAATCTTAAAATCCAAACTTAAACACCACCTCATAATGTTCCTACAGGAACTTACAAAACAAATATAACATCCTGCCTAACGCATTGTAAAGTTGTTTTTCTAATTTTTTTCCCAGAGGAAAAAACATGTTATAATAGTATGTATAAGAAGCACTACAGAAAGGTGATTGCTGTTTATGGATGATATTAATAAAGTCATAGGGCAAAATCTAGCCGATTTAAGAAAAAGCAGGAGTTTAACACTCGCTCAAATATCAGAAGAAATAGGGGTTACTCATAGTTATTTATCGAAATTAGAAGCTGGAAAAATAAAAAAGCCGTCATTTGAAAATTTAAATACAATTGCAAAATATTTTAACGTTGATCTTTCTTATTTCGTAACAAATAAAGAAGAACTTAAAACAATGAGTGATGAAGAAAAAGAACTCGTTTTCTCCAGAAAGTTAAGCCTAGATCTCATTGAGAAGGCAGATATTATAGATAAACATGGTAATAAAATAACAAAAGATGAAAGAGAATTTATGCTTAATGCACTTGAAAATTATCGAGAATCTAAAGCGAAGTTTTTAGGAAGTGCTTCCGTAGAAGAAGAATGAGATGGTTCTTCTTTTTTTGTTGGTTTTGATACCTTTTTAAGTAATTCCTCATAAATAATTGACATAATATCCCCCTAAACAAGAACATATATTCCCATTATATTGTATTTTTTATCTTTTTGAAAGAGTTTCCTGTTTTTAAGATTTTGCAAAACAGGAAACTTCTCTTTAAAACACGAAAGACGTTACCATTTCTGGTAGCGTCTTTTTTACATGCCTACTTTTACATCTTTAGTTTGATAAACAGTTTCTTTTGCTGACATAGTGGTTTGATACCCTGATACAAACAGAATTACACTGGCTAAAATCAGCACTTTAGTAAATTTTTTCATGCATTCACCTCCTGACTATTAGAGTTTATAGTCTAGTTCCAATTTTTGCAACTCTAATTTAGGAATGTTAGCTCTGAAATACTCACGTTTTTCTGAGAAATAGTGAAGTGATAAAAGAATTTTATCTGCTCTAGCTTCTTTAATTCCATCGAATAAGTACGCATATGGTTTAAGACGCTCATCACTATAATAATCAGATAATACACTGTGATTCTTTAATTTACTGGTAAAATCAGAAACGTTATATCTTGAATCTATACTAGCTTTCCAATAATACTGAAGAATTGCAATTTCCTCTTTATTTTGAATAATCTCATCTACTCTTTCTGGATGCTGCTCCATGAGATTTAAAAATATGTTGTAATACGCAATCGATTTTTCATAAGATGTTAAGAAATAAGAGAGTGCCAACAAATGGTTAGCGGTTATCTCATGGCTTTCACTAACTTTATTTTCAAGAAGTGATTTAGCTGCGAGTCTTGCAAGTTCAACATTGTTTTCTTGCTTTAAATATACATTAGCTAATACCTCATCTATTCTTGCACTGAAGCTTTTCCTAAGAAATGGATCTTTGATTTTGGTAATGTATGATCCTGCTTTACTAATATAAAAGTGGGCCATATCGTATTTCCCTAAATTATAGTAACCGTAGGTTTCAAGGATTAATAATAATGCTTTTGCCTCCATGGATTTAAAATTATTATTACGTAACTTACTGATATGTTGCATGTCAAAGTTTCCTCTATAATTTAGAATCCATTTGTAAAGTGAACAAGGTTCCGGTGTAACCGCTGAGTATTCTACAATCAAGTATCTCATAACATCAAACATTTTCTGTGTATAACAATACTCCAAAGCACAAAACAAATATTTTTTATCAATACCGCTTTTGCAGTAATCTCCCATCAACTCTTTTTCTTTCTCTGGAAGTATGCAATTAACAGCCTCTATCACCATCCAGAAAGCAATCTCTTTTCCGGATAAGAATTTGCTCATGTAGCCCTTAGTAATGCCAATTTTTTTTGCGATATCTAACTGAGTCATTTCAGATGAAATTAAACTGTCTTTGAGAATTTCCCCTATTTCTTTTTTTGCAATTACACTCATATGATCACCTTTCAAAATCAATTTAGCACACTAAAGTCGAAAAAGCTGTCATAAATTGTCGAATAAATATGAATTTTTAATAAGAATTGGCGAACTAATGATTGTATTATAATCCATTTGTGGTATAGGTTTACATATGACTTTTGGTGCAATTTTGTTAAATGTTGTTTTCGTTTGTAAAAGGTTTGCTTAGCATTCGAAATATGATTTCGAACAGTCTTTTCGCTAATAAAAAGCTCGCTTGCAATTTCTTTTGTTGTTTTATCTTGGACGAGCAATTCGAATACTTCTCTTTCTCTTTTGGTTAATAGCGGCTTGGATTGAAACTCTTTCTCCTTCAAGTATTGTAACCCTCCTTGCTAAGGTGAGAGCTCTAGTCTCTATAGAATGGGATTCTGTATAGTCGAGATATCATATGCCGGGTACTTGAGGTAGGTGACGTTAAAATCGAGAATTCCCGCAGATCAGCGTCCAATTTCCTCCCCTTCAAACCGCACAAAAAAGGACGAGTCCCCTATAGAGACATCGTCCTTTATCAAACAAGCTTTTAAAATATCGAAATGGCTCCTGTTAAAAGAGCAATAAGTGTTGTAAACAGGGCTGTGAGTACGGTCCATAGCAGTGCGTACTTTTGCAAATCACCAATATCTTTATTCAGCATACTCACAAGCAGTAATGTGGAAGCGACAAGCGGACTCAGTAAATGGACAGGCTGTCCGATAATAGAGGCGCGCGCAATTTCCACTGGATCAATTCCGTAAGCTGCGCCGGCTTCAGCTAAGATTGGCAGCACCCCGAAATAATAAGCATCATTTGAAAGAACAAATGTAAATGGCATACTCGTCAAAGCGACAATGAGTGGAAAAAATGAGCTGTATGAATCTGGAATCATGTAAATGACCAAGTTAGCAATGGACTCCACCATTTTTGTTCCCGAAAAAATGCCTGTGAAAATTCCTGCTGCAAACACAAGGGTAATGACCGTTAAGGCATTTCCTGCATGCGATAAAATCCGCTCACGCTGATCTTCAACTTTTGGATAGTTGATCATAAGCGCAATGACAAAGCCAATGAGAAAGAGTACAGGAATCGGTACGATATCCAATACAAGTGTGACCATGACAGCAATCGTCAGGAAGAAGTTGACCCAAATCAAGTTTGGTCTCTTCATATCAGCTACGCCATCTTCAATTGATGCCGCCAATTCAGGAGAGATCGAGACCTCTTCTTTATACTGAATCTCGGCTACCCCAATGCGCTTCCGTTCTTTTTTTCCAAGAACATACGCTGTAAAAAGGATAAAAAGACCGCCCCCTATCATCGTCGGGAGTAATGGAATGAAGAATTCCGCTGCATCTAAACCAAGTGCAGCAATCGCACGAGTAGCTGGACCGCCCCAAGGCGTCATTCCACTCATAATGCCTAGTGATAATAATGAAATCGTCCCTAAAATCAGTGGGTTCATCCCAATTCTTAAGAAAAGTGGAAGCATAGCTGATACGGTAATCATGTACGTTGTGGTCCCATCACCATCTAATGCAACAAGCATAGACAAAATCGCTACCCCAAAAGCAATTTTGACCGGATCGCCTTTCACAAGACGTAAAATCAGTTTGATCAATGGGTCAAACAATCCAGCATCCAGCATGACACCGAAAAATAAGATGGCAAATAACAATAAAGCAGCAGATGGTGCAACGGTCTTGAGTCCATCAAGCATCATGTCCCCTAATCCGCTGTAAAATCCACCGATTAATGCAAAGATGATTGGCACAACGGTGAGAGCCACCACCGGATGCATACGTTTTGTCATAATAAGAAATGTAAAAGTCACGACCATCAAGATCCCTAAAATAGCTAGCACTTCATATCCCTCCATCCTCTTCTTTACACGATCCACAAGCGCCCCTTTTGCACTTGCGGCCCGAAATGTTAGCGCTTTCTATTTCAAGGATATAATAGCTTTTTTTATAATGAAAATATCGATTTTTTCGTCTATTCAATAAATTTTTTTTATAATTAGCCTTGCTGACTTCTTAAAAACTCAATGAATGCTTTCACAACAGACAAATGAAGGGAATCTGGCTGGTACATGAGCCATGTATCTCTTAAAACAGGCTGTCCATCTTTATACGAAAGACCTTTTACAAATAGCTCATCACTTGGTCTGAGGCAAATTTCCGGGACAATGGCATAACCTAAACCATGCTTCACCATCTCTTTTGATGTATCTTGCCTGTCTGTCTCCATTGTCACAAGCGGAGGCATCGTGAACGTCTCCTGCCACCATCTGTTAATCAATCGTTTTAATGAACTATCCGTGTGATAGTCAATGAGCGGCAGTTTTGGTAGGTCCTTTAGCTGTATTTCTGATTTTGAAATGATACAAAGGCGTTCTTTATCAAGCAAAAATCGCTCTCCATTCCAGTCGTAATCTCCTCTTAAAATCCCTAAATGTACACTTGATGTCCCTAATAAATCCATGACTTTTGTGCTCCATCCTGTGTTCACCATAAATTGAACATGTGGATACTGCTTAGAAAACTCTCTTAAAATTTCCGGCAGTTTATATTGAGCAAAGTTACTCGACACCCCTAGTCGGATCGTTCCTTTGACCTTTTTTTGCATATTGAGCATGCCATCTTTCGTTTGCTGGAGCTGCTTGAGCATGTCATTTGCGTATTTAGCCAAGTATTCGCCCTCTGATGTAAATTCAATGCCTCGTTTTCTTTTAAAGAAAAGCTTCATGTCAAATTCCTCTTCAAGCTGTTTCAATCGATAACTTAAGGCAGGCTGCGAGACAAATAATTTTTCTGCCGCTTTTGTGATGTTCTTCTCTTCATATAACACCTTTAAAAACCGCCAGTCTTTCTCATCCATTGTGTGCCCTCCTTTTGACCTTGTTATAAAAATATTTTATCAGTTTATCTTAAAATAATGTATTTAACTTATTTCTTATTATACTTTACCATTTTGATTAGATAAATAGTAACTAAACAATTGAGGGTGAGAGCAATGAGAAAAGTTCCAATCACAATCATGCGAGGCGGTACAAGCAAAGGGGTCTTCATTCAAGCCAATGATGCACCATATGAACACGATGAGCTCGAAGCATTTCTATTAGACATTATGGGCAGCCCTGACCGGCTACAGGTTGATGGAATCGGGGGCGGCAATTCTTTAACAAGCAAGGTGGCCATTATCGACAAAGCCACTCGTCCAGATGTGGATGTGAACTATACGTTTGCACAAGTCAGCATCAATGAAAGATTTGTCGACTTTAAAGGAAACTGTGGGAATATCTCATCAGCAGTTGGGCCGTATGCCATCATTAAAGGACTTGTCCAAGCAGTTGAGCCTGTCACAACAGTACGTATTCTGAATACCAACACGAATAAAATCATTGTGGCAGAGGTAGAAGTCGAGAACGGAGAAGTAAAATTTGAAGGACAGGCAGAAATTCCAGGAGTGAAAGGAACAGGTTCTCCCATTTATTTATCCTTTGAGAAACCTGAAGGCGCTGTCACAGGTAAAACCTTTCCGACTGGAAACAAAATGGATACGATCCAGACAAAGTTTGGAGAGATTCCGATCTCAATCGTTGACATTGCAAATCCAATCGCCTTTGTCCGTGCCAAAGATATTCAATTAAAAGGAACTGAATTGCCTGAGGAGTTTACAGACGAATTGCTGGATGATTTAGAAGAGATTCGTTCCATCGCTGCTGAAATGTGCCACTTTGCACCAAAAGAACTGGCCACATTACAGTCTCCAGCTGTTCCAAAGCTTGCGATCATCAGCGAGCCTGCTGATTATGTAGATACAAATGGAATATTGAGAAGAGCAGCAGATATGGACATCATCGTTCGGATGTTATCGATGCAAAGACCGCACCAAGCACTTGCCATTACCGGATCTGTCTGTGTGTCAGCCAGCTGTTTCATGGATCAAACGCTTCCGGCACAGCTTTTTCAAGGTCAAGATGATACACTTCGAATTGGTCATCCTGCTGGTATTATGCAAACTGAAATTGATATCTCACAAAACAGAGTGAAAGTCATTCGAACCGCAAGAGAAATCCTAGATGGAGTGGTCTTTACAAAAAAAGACTACATGGTTCAACCTCAAATAAAAAGAGAAGCATAAATGAGACGTCATCATGTCGACAAAGAGCTAAAATGAACTGATTTTAGCTCTTTGTCTTTTTTTCAGTTTGAAGATCTTAAAGCAACTCCGTTCTAACACCGAATGCAACGGTTTGTCTACACACTCATCGAACAAGAAATTGTCTACTTGGGCGGTGCATCAATATCTCCTGCTGAATGGGCTTTTATATGTCCTTGATCATCTTTTAACTGAATATGACCATAACGGTTCACACCACAGCAAATCCCTTCCTGCCATGTTTGCTTTTCACGATCTAATGAAATACGAAGCGGTTGATTCAGCCGATATAATCGTTTGTTATAGAGGGCTATGAGGGCTTCAAATCCTTCCATTTGCCAGCGTGCATGGTATTTTTCAAAGGCCGCTGCCAAATCTTTCACTAGCTGGTCCGCTTTCACCTCAGTCAGTTCTGATAGGCAAACGGTTTTATACGGAACGTGCTCGGGCTTTGTCTCTACATTGATGCCCACACCGATGTAAATGGCGCTGCGGTCTGCTTCAATTAATGTGCCAGATACTTTCGCTTCATTAATCAATAGATCATTTGGCCATTTGATTGCCAGTTGATCCTCTGCTCTCATGAGTGGTTTGAGTACATCATAAATGGCGAGTGCAGTCAGCGGGGCAATCGTTGATAGGGTGGAGATATCTACTGGCGGTTTTACTGTCATCGTGACAGCCACATTCCCTGTAGGCGTTTCCCACGGTCTGCCAAGCCTGCCTCTTCCCGCTGTCTGCTGCCGGGCATATACAGCAAATGAAGGGGTTTCTCCTTGCTGAATAAGCCTTTTCGCTTCATTATTTGTACTATCAATGGTGTCGTATTGAAAAATCTTCATGTGATCTCCTTTTGTTTCTTCTTCATTATGATTCTTTTATTATAACAAAATGAAGCATTCACCCGTGATTCTTTAATGTCGCTGGGCCTGAAAAGTCTCTTTTTCCTCTTCTGTAAACGGTACAGGGGCACCGGTGTCTTTACTTATTTGCACCATCGTGACTGAGCCTGTAAAACACGGTTCTTGCTGTTCATTTTCTCCTAAATAATGAAGGATGAGAGAGCTTGATCCAACCTTTTCTGGCTTTACATACACACGCAGCCTCTCACCGATTTCCACTTGCTTAATGTAATCACATTGAAGGTTTGCCACGACCGTAATCGTCTCTCTCGCTCGCTTCATTCGTTTATCTACAATTCCCGTTTTTTGAAAGAAGGCAATCCGTGCCTCTTCAAAATACACAAACGGGGTGACATTGTTCATGTGACCAAACATATCCGTTTCTGAAAAACGGACGGTTGTTTCCACATAAAAACGAAACGATGCCCTCCACTCTTCAAACGGCTCTTCAATATATGACGGCAGCCTCATTTGATCCACTCCTTATTCGCAAACAAAACGCCTCTCCCGTATTGGAAGAGGCGTTTGTTATGTTTTGCATCCAGCCTCTTGTAAACACTCATCATGATTGGCAAGGAGGACTGAATGTGATGTTATTCTGCGTGATCGCTTCCGAAGAAGTTACGGAAAGCTTGTAAAGTTGTATCTCGGTTAAGTGCTGCAATTGATGTTGTGAGCGGGATTCCTTTCGGACAAGCCTGCACACAGTTTTGAGAGTTCCCGCAGTTTGCAAGACCACCGTCACCCATAATTTCTTCTAAGCGGTCAGACTTATTCATTGCACCTGTCGGATGTGCGTTAAATAGACGAACTTGTGAAAGCGGTGCAGGGCCCATAAAGGAAGACTTATCATTTACGTTTGGACAAGCTTCAAGGCAGACACCACATGTCATACACTTTGAAAGCTCATACGCCCATTGACGCTTTTTCTCAGGCATTCTTGGTCCAGGTCCAAGATCATATGTGCCATCGATTGGCACCCATGCTTTGACTTTTTTCAATGAATTGAACATACGGCTTCGATCAACCTGCAAGTCTCTCACAACCGGGAAAGTTTTCATCGGCTGAAGACGGATCGGCTGATCTAACTGATCAATCAGTGCTGTACATGACTGGCGAGGCTTTCCATTAATGACCATGGAACAAGCGCCACATACTTCTTCAAGACAGTTCATGTCCCAGTTGATCGCCGTTGTTTTTTCACCTTTTTTATTGACCGGGTTACGTCTGATTTCCATGAGTGCAGAAATGACGTTCATATTCGGACGGTAAGGGATTTCGAATTCCTCATCATAAGGCTTGCCATCTGCTGTATCTTGACGTGTGATAATAAATTGAATCGTGTTTTTTTCACTCATCTTATTTCTCCACCTTTTTCTTCGAGTAATCTCGTTTACGAGGTGCAATTAACGATACATCGACGTCCTCATAGTGGAATGCAGGTTTTTGGTTTTTCCCTTTGAACGTAGCCATCGTTGTTTTTAGGAATTCTTCATCGTTTCTTTCTGGGAATTCCGGTTTATAGTGTGCGCCTCGGCTTTCATTCCGGTTGTAAGCCCCAATCGTAATCACGCGTGCCAGCTGAAGCATGTTGTCAAGCTGACGCGTGAAGGCAGCGCCTTGGTTGCTCCATGAAGCTGTATCGTTGATGTTAATATGCTTATAGCGCTCCATTAGTTCTTCGATCTTCTGGTCTGTTTTTAAGAGCTTCTCGTTGTAACGAACCACTGTAACGTTATCCGTCATCCATTCTCCAAGCTCTTTATGAAGCACATATGCATTTTCTGTGCCATCCATGCTAAGGATGTTGTCCCATTTCTCCTGCTCTTTCTTCACGGCACTGTCGAATGTTGCAGATGATAAATCTTCTGCAGACTTTTCAAGACCGCTAATGTATTTCACAGCATTTGGTCCAGCAACCATTCCGCCGTAAATCGCAGAAAGCAATGAGTTTGCACCAAGTCTGTTTCCGCCGTGCATAGAGTAATCACATTCTCCGGCAGCAAACAAGCCCTTGATATTCGTCATTTGATCATAATCAACCCATAATCCGCCCATTGAATAATGAACAGCCGGGAAAATTTTCATCGGAAGCTTACGCGGGTCATCACCCATGAATTTCTCATAGATTTCAATGATTCCGCCAAGCTTAATATCTAGCTCTTTCGGATCTTTGTGAGAAAGATCAAGGTATACCATGTTCTCTCCGTTGATCCCAAGCTTTTGCTCAACACATACGTCGAAAATTTCACGCGTTGCAATGTCACGCGGTACAAGGTTCCCGTATGCTGGGTACTTTTCTTCAAGGAAGTACCAAGGTTTTCCGTCTTTATATGTCCAAACACGTCCACCTTCACCACGAGCTGATTCACTCATGAGACGCAGCTTGTCATCTCCTGGGATCGCTGTTGGGTGAATTTGAATGAATTCTCCATTAGCATAATGAGCACCTTGCTGATAAACGATCGATGCAGCTGATCCGGTATTAATCATAGAGTTCGTTGATTTACCAAATACGATGCCAGGACCGCCAGTTGCCATGATGACAGCATCTGAACGGAAGGATTCGATTTCCATTGTCGTCAAGTTCTGTGCGACAATGCCTCGGCATACTTCCTCGTCATCTAAGACAGCGCCAAGGAATTCCCAGCCTTCATATTTCGTCACAAGCCCCGCTACTTCATAGCGGCGAACCTGCTCATCTAGTGCGTATAATAACTGCTGACCTGTTGTCGCACCAGCAAATGCTGTACGGTGGTGCTGTGTTCCCCCGAAACGGCGGAAGTCCAGTAATCCTTCTGGTGTTCTGTTAAACATTACACCCATACGATCAAGTAAGTGGATAATGGACGGCGCTGCTTCACACATTGCCTTTACTGGCGGCTGGTTAGCTAAAAAGTCTCCGCCATATACCGTGTCATCAAAATGCTCATAAGGTGAATCTCCTTCACCTTTTGTATTGACCGCTCCGTTAATTCCGCCCTGTGCACAAACAGAATGCGAACGTTTCACAGGTACGATTGAAAATAGTTTAACAGCTGTTCCCGCTTCTGCTGCTTTGATAGTTGCCATGAGACCAGCTAAGCCGCCTCCGACAACGATGATGCTAGAATTACTCATTGTAGCCCCTCTCCCTCTTCTACTAATCTATTTCCTCTTAAACAAAAGCGAAAATTGCTCTTAGCCCTACATATGAAAGCGCTATAAATATACCTAATGTCACATATGTGGAGATTCTTTGTGAGCGTGGTGAAACTGTAATTCCCCAGCTGACAGCAAATGACCACAAGCCATTAGCAAAGTGGAAAATAGTAGATAAAACGCCGACAATATAGAAACCTAGCATAAATGGAGAGCTTAAAATATTCGCCATCATGTCATAGTTTACTTCAGCTCCAAGCTGCGCTTGTATGCGTGTTTCCCATACGTGCCAAGTGACAAAAATCAATGTGATGATACCTGTAATCCGTTGCAGTCTGAACAACCAGTTTCTTAAGTAACTGAAGCGAGACGTGTTGTTTTGTGCCGTAAAGGCTATGTACACCCCATAAACAGCATGATAGATCAGTGGTAAGAAAATCACGAACAGCTCAAGTGCATATCTGAATGGAAGCTGTTCCATAAAGTGTGCAGCTTTGTTAAACGCCTCTGGTCCATTCGTCGCAAAGTGGTTAATCACTAAGTGCTGTACTAAAAATAGACCGACCGGAATGACGCCAAGCAAAGAATGCAATCTCCGATAAAAAAATTCTTTGTTCCCCGACATTACTTTACCCCCTAGTAAAAAAAGTGCAATTGCTTGAAAATTGTCTTACCCCCGCTTCTTTCAATTGTAAGCACTTTATTCAAATTTATTGACAATTTCATTTTACTCCTATGTCAAAAAAGCGTCAAGAAACCGCGTACATAAATTAAAATTTTCCGAAATTTAAAAGTTTTAAATCAAAATTCGTTTTACTACAATAAGAATTTCTTAGACTTCAGGGAAAACTCTGTCATCATATGCCCACATAAGCTATAATAAATTGTTGAAAGAGGGGAGCCATACAATGAATAAATTCGAATCTAACTTAGAACAGCTAAAAGAAATTGAAGTCAATGGATTTGCCTACGAGCTGATACGCGAAGTTCTGCTGCCTGACATTCTTGGTCAGGATCATTCATCTATGATGTATTTTGCGGGTAAACTGCTTGCTCGTAAATTTCCTCAAGAGTCATGGGAAAAGATCCCCGAATTTTTCCATGATGCCGGATGGGGAACTCTCACGATGGTCCATTCTAAAAAACAGGAAATTGAGTTTGAGCTCGAAGGTCCACTTGTATCGAATCGACTCAGCTATCAAAAGGAGCCATGCTTTCAAATGGAAGCAGGTTTTATCGCTGAACAGATTCAGCTTCTCAATGAGCACGTGGCTGAATCCTATGAACAAGTAAAAAAGCGTGCTGATAAAGTCATTTTAACCGTTAAATGGGATTTAAGAGACCCTAGCTAACACTGCTTATGAAAGGCGAGGACTTCGTGTCACGCCTTTTTTATATACCCTTCTATCATAGCATACACACAGAAGCTGGATTTCCTTTCATCAGAAAAACATCTACCCCCATTCGGAGTAGATGCTCCTTGTTCATTTTTTACTTTTTTGATATGTCGTTAAGTATCCCTTCACCTTTTCTGCGTCTGGCTTTAACTCATTTTTTGTTTCGACAAGCGGACTGACTGTGGATGAAGCCTTGTTTTTATGACCTTGATAGAAGTTGACGAATTCCTCTTGATTGATTGAGTAAAGGATGGCTTTTCGTAATTCTTCACTTTTTGCCACTTCGCGTTTAGATGTGTTAAATAATAGATAAGCAACCGCATTGCTCTGATTTTTTTGCAAGGCGAGCTTGCTGTCTTTCTCGACCACATCATATTTTGTTTCAGGAATACCATTAAAAATATGAATTTCACCATTTCGAAGTGCAGACAGTGCACTATCAGGATTTTCAATAAATCGAACGGTGACTTGAGAAATGTTTGGCTCGTTCTCTGTGCCTTTCATATATGCAGGGTTTTTATAAAAAACGGCTTCATAATCGTTTTTATACGATAAAATGTATGGACCACTCGCAAACAATTGATTGTTATACATTTTTCCTTCCGTGATTGTACGCTGATCACCATATGGGATATCCTTTGCTGGATCAAAGGCATCCATATCATATGTGTTTACACGCTCTATCTGTTTCTTAGAAACAATTCCTGCTGATTGATGGGCTAAATAATTTAATACTTGCGGGAATGGCTCTGTTGTCGTGATCTTGACCACTTGATACGCACCTGCTTGATTGTCTGCATCTTCTTTATCTTTCACGAGCTTTTGCACCTTCTGTTGCACATCTTTTTCTAATTCTTCTTTGATCGTACCGCCATTACCAGATGTTGCTTTCAGTTCAGATAGATCGGTAACAACCTCTGCGCTTTGAATATGCTCATGCAATGAGTATGTACGATGGTCTGGTACTGCGTTTTTATCCTTCGCTCTGTTCAGCGAAAAAACCACATCATCTGCACCTACGCGTTCACCCGAATCCATCGCTTTTTTATTCTCCACCTTTGCAAAACGGATATCGTCTCTTAATAAGAAGTAATAATGTGTTTTATCTTTTGCTGCGGCATGATTCCAAGAAAGTGAACCTTTTGATGTGACTTTATCATCATCTGTCAAATTCACAAGTCTTACATACATATTTGTATTCAGTGTATTAATTGATCCATCATTGCCTTTGATCGGATCAAGCGATGTAAGGGAAGCCAGTGCCTGCTGCGTGATGAGCGGATCTTTATTTCTTTTGGATGAATCGTTAAAATCAATTGATTCCCATGCAACTGCCCGAGATTTAGCTAGACGAACGGTCTTCTCATTGATCACACCTTTGTTCACACCTTGAGCTTTCAATGAATTGTAAAGCGGCGCAATATAGGCCTTATCAAAGACGAGACGCTTTTCTAATTCTTGATACGTTTGAATGTATTCGACAGGCGTTTCTGTTGCTGCTTTGTCAATCAATTGATCGATTTGTTTATCTGACATGATGCTGTTATCAGCACCGGTTTTAAACAGGCCACGAACCGCATAATCAGGGTTCCCCGTCACAGTCGTCCAACTCGAAAGAACAATGTCATAATTCCCGGCATCCTTTTGAGCTGTATAGCTGCCATAATCAGGCTGAATATTGAGTTTTACTTTAAATCCACTCTTGACCAATTGATCTCGAACAATATTCAGGTCATCTTCACTGCTACTCATTCCAAGTAATTCAATGGTTTCTTTCGACGCTTGACTACCTTCTTCATTTCCTACACTTGACTTCGTATTGACACAGCCTGCTAATACGAGAAGCAATATGATGAGCAATGGTAATACACTTTTTTTCATAATATTTCCCCCTTGTGTTTTTACATTTCATCTAATTTTGGATCTAACGCATCCCGTAATGCGTCACCTAAAAAGTTAAATGATAAGACAAGCATGATAATGGCGAGCCCTGGAAAAATTGCTAGATAGGCATGAGATTCTAGATAGGTACTCCCCGCTTTTAATATATTTCCCCATTCCGGAATATGAGGTTCAACGCCAAGGCCCAAGTAACTCAAACTACTTGTCGCAATCACTGCCGACCCAATTGTCAAAGTGGCTTTCACAATCATCGGCGCGAGTGCATTAGGGACAATTTCTTTAAAAATAATAGACCAATCACTAGCACCTAATGCACGGGCTGAGTGAACATATTCGAGATTAGAAATCATCATGACATTGGCACGCATTGTTCTGGCATAGGTCGGAATCGCTCCTACACTAAGAGCAATGATCAAGTTCACAATATTGGCTCCAAATGCTGCAATGATCGCGATCGCCAGCAATATGCCAGGGATGGCATAAAGAACATCCAGCAGCCGCATAATGACATGATCTATTTTTGGCGTGTAGTATCCTGCAATCGCCCCCAAAAAACCTCCAATGACAGCTGGAATAAGGGTTGAAATGCAGCCAACGAGTAAGGAAATTCTTGCCCCAAAGACAATTTGCGAAAATACATCACGGCCAAATTGATCAGTTCCAAGTGGATAAGCAAGACTTGGTGTTTGCAAAATAGCACCATATTGATTTTCAACCGCCAAGTCATAATCGAAGGTAAACACACTCCACATTGACAGAGAAAAAACAAAAACAATGAACAACAGTCCTAGCATCGCTGCTTGGTTTCTCGTTATTTTCTCCCAGATGGAACGCCATTTTTCAAAACGATATTTTTTGATATGTCCTGTTTTCACCGCAAGCTGTATCGCAAGAAGAAGAGCAAATACGTTGCCCATCACAGATGAAAACACAAGGGCAATAGCAAAATATGTTCCTGCTACCGGTGATACCTTTCTATCCTCCTGCTTGATGACAAACACAAATACTGCCGTATAAAAGAGACCGATGACAAGCAGAATCAGCATAGCAAGTGGAAAGGAATCCGTTACATAGGGTTTGAATAAATTAAGAGCGGACAAAGCCATGATCACGATATGATTGATCAGCATGTAAAAAGCAAATATATATGCCAGAGATTTTCTTTCTTTTATGAGACTAAAGGCAAAAACGGTGATGATGAGATGACCGGCCAAAAGACTCAACAGCTGCACATAACCTAGACGCCTCGTGAAGGTTTGAATTACACCTGTCTTTTCTAGATCATTCTTCATTTTCCATGTAATACTGACTTGAATAAGCGAAAAGAAAAGGTAAATAAAAGATACACTGAACATCAGTGGCTTCACGGTTTGATTCGCAATATCAACGCTATTTATAAAGAAAAGAATGGTCATGACAATTGATGCAACAGATGTGAATTTTGCGCCAATATACTCGATAGACCTCTTTTTCACGTGATGCTGCTCATGAGAATGAATCGACTTCATCGTTGCTGACATTCCTACACCTACTTCAATATTGTTTCATCTTTGATCTAATACGAGGATCAAAAAATGCATATAAAATATCAATGATGACATTCACGACGGAGATGGTAATCGCCACATATACAACCCCTCCCAAAATACTCGGAATATCAGGAATAAACTGCTTATCAACAATATAGCTTCCAATCCCACTAATGTTGAATACCTTTTCTGTAACAGCCGCTCCTCCAAGCATGCCGCCGAAAAGCAGTCCAATGACGGTAATAATCGGAATCATGGCATTGCCAATTCCATGTCGCCATAGAATATACTGCTGACTTAGCCCCTTTGCTTTTGCTGTAATCATGTAATCTTCATGAATAACTTCGAGCATAGATGACCTGGTCATCCGAGCAATCGAGGCAGTTAACCCCGTACCAAGGACAATGACTGGCATGAGTAACGATAACCAATTTTCTGGGGAATACGTGGCGGGAAGCCATTTCCATTTAATCGAAAAGTTCAAAATGAAAATGAGTCCTTGCCAAAAATTTGGAATAGACAACCCAAGTAATGCGATAAACATGAACGAATAATCAAAAAATGAATACGGTCTTGTTGCAGAAATAACCCCTATTGGAATGGCAATCACAATCGCCATGACGAGTGACCAAACAGCTAATGTGAGCGTGATAGGAAATTTACTCGCTATGCTTGTTGCCACTTCTTCATTTCCGGTAAACGATTTTCCTAGATCAAATGTGAAAAGTCCTTTTAAAGCATTCCAAAGCTGTTGGATATATGGTTGATCTAGACCATATAGGTGATTAAAAGCTGCGATTTGCTCCTTTGTTGCGGATTCTCCAAGAATATTTACTGCTGGATCAAATGGAGAGAAATAGAGAATGGTAAAGACAAGAATGACTACACCGATAATCACCAATACACTCATAAGCAGCCGTTCAACAACATATTTCAAGAATGCATGCCGGTATAAAAAAAGCAGAATGTACATTGGTAAGCCTGGAATCAATGTCACCATAAGAAAAAGCCGGTTAGATAATAGTGAAGCAAAAACCGTGTGAAACGTGACTTTCGACTGACCTTGTTTTTTCAGCTCTTCCTCAACCTTCAATTTCACTGTTTTTTGAAAGGCTTCTTCTGTCCACTGGTGAGTGAGGCTGTCGATCTCATGTGGATCTATTTTTTCATGGAAGAATTCTTTTTTCCTCAACACTTGCTGCTGAATATCCGCTCTCATTTTCTCTTTAACACCGGAAACATCTAAACGAGCCTTCACTTCTTCTAATACATGAATATATGTATCTTGTTTACTCTTATGTAAATAATAAAAAAACACAAACAAATGCACGGGTAAACCAACAATCCACAGCACTAATTGATATGCGCGGCGCGATTGAATGTCTTGAAATATTCGACTAACCCAGGATGGATGAGATACGCCGCCAATCTCATCATGTTTTACAGCTACCATTCTCGACAACCCATCGTTCCCCCTTTCACATGAATGTTCGTTCCAAAAAGTTAATTGCATTATTCCGATCTGTATAGTAAAGTTTATGCTAGCTTCATTTGAAAGTCAATATCCATATCATACAGGTGGTGGAAAAAATTGAAGGATTTAGCACCTCTTCTAACAGTGAAGGATTTACATATATCTTTTCACACACGAGATGGCGAATTAGAAGCTGTCCGTGGCATTAGCTTTGAAGTAAACAAAGGAGAAACACTTGGTATTGTCGGGGAATCAGGAAGCGGGAAAAGCGTAACAGCCCGGAGTATTTTACAACTCCTTCCATCACCTCCTTCTTTTTTAAAATCAGGAAGCATCACCTTTCAGGGGGAAGAACTCACAACAAAAACAGAAAAAGAAATGCAGGCTGTAAGAGGGCGGGATATTGGCATGATTTTTCAAGACCCTATGACGTCTCTCAATCCAACGATACGGATCGGCCCCCAAATCGCTGAAAGCTTGATCAAACGCAAGAAGCTTTCAAAAGAAGAAGCCAAACGACAGGCCATTGACCTGATGAAACTTGTAGGAATTCAGCATAGTAAGGAGCGCTATCAGCAATATCCGCATGAATTTTCTGGCGGTATGCGTCAACGGATCGTCATTGCCATCGCTTTAGCCTCTCAGCCAGCCTTGCTTATCGCAGATGAACCAACAACTGCACTCGATGTGACGATACAAGCCCAAATTTTACATGTGATGAAGGATATTCAAGAACGATTTGGGACATCGATTATTTTCATCACACACGACCTAGGCGTTGTTGCCGGAATGTGTGATCGAGTGGTTGTGATGAAAGAAGGAAAAATTGTCGAATCCAATACAACAGAAGAATTGTTTGAAAACCCTCAGCATGAATATACAAAACAGCTTCTCAATTCTTTGCCTCGTTTACATGAAAAGAAAAAAAACAAGAAAGATTTTGATGCCATACATATCAAACATCATCCGCCTTTACTGAAAGTTAAATCATTATCTCAGCACTTTCAAATCGGTAAAGGGCATGTGCTAAAAGCGGTTGATCAGATTGATTTTTTGATTAAACGCGGAGAGACACTGGGGCTTGTTGGCGAATCAGGTTCAGGGAAATCAACCACTGGTCGAGCGATCCTGCGCTTAAACGAACCAACAGATGGAGATATCTTATTTCAAGGCATTCCAGTCCACCGTCTGTCGAAAAAAGAAATGAAAACGATGCGGCGGCATATGCAGATGATTTTTCAAGACCCTTATTCATCTCTAAATCCTCGCTTTAAAGTGCTGGATATTATCGGACAGGCGCTTGATCTCCACAGGTTAAGCACAAACAACACCGAAAGAAGAAAAAGGGTGGAAGCACTGCTTGAGATGGTTGGCCTCAAGCCGTCACATGCCGATCGGTACCCTCATGAATTCTCCGGAGGACAGCGCCAGAGAATTGGAATCGCAAGGGCGCTTGCCGTCGAACCACAATTGATTGTATGTGATGAACCTCTGTCTGCACTTGATGTTTCTATCCAAGCGCAAATCGTACGCTTATTAGAGGATCTTCAGAAAAAGCTTGGGTTGACTTATTTATTCATTGCACACGATTTGTCGATGGTGAAACATATTAGTGACCGAGTGGCTGTGATGTATGCTGGTAAAATTGTTGAATTAGCCGAAAGTGAGGAGCTTTACAACAATCCGCAGCACCCCTACACAAAATCGTTACTTTCAGCTATCCCTATACCTGATCCTAAAGTGGAAGCAAAGAAGGAAAGGTTCGTTTCGGCAGAACAGATGGACGAAGATCCTTATCATTTACAGAATGCAGAGTTAGTAGAAATATCAAAAGATCACTGGGTTGCCATTCCAACAGCACAATAAAAAAGAGGTGTACCCGCTACAATGGGTACACCTCTTTTGTTGTTTAAGAATGAGCAGCGGCGCTCACCTTTGATAATTCAAACGCATCATGAAGGGCTTCTACCGCTTTCACCATATCTTCACGATCAACGACTGTTGAGACTTTGATCTCAGACGTACTGACCATTTTCACTTGAATGTCTTTTTGAGCTAACACAGCGAACATTTCAGCCGCAACGCCTGGGTTTGAAACCATACCAGAACCCACGATGGATACTTTGGCTAATTTGCTTTCTGTCTCAATCTGCTCATAACCAAGCGCACCTTTGTATTCTTCTAATACTTCAACTGTTTTAGACAAATCATCCGTTTTCACAGAGAAAGAGATGGAGGTCTGATTGGTGCTTGTGACAGACTGAATGATGATATCGACATTGATATTTTGCTTTGCAAGTGTCGTAAAAATAGTCGATAGCGTTGTTAAACCGCTTGAAAGGCCGCATACCGTCACGCGTGTCATCTGATCTTCAAATGCAATGCCTCTTACAACTAAATTTTGTTCCATGGATGATTCCTCCTCAATTAACGTACCCGATTCATTTTCAATACTAGAACGGACTTCTAGTGGGATTTGATAATTTTTCGCAAATTCGACCGCTCTCGGATGCAGCACACCTGCTCCTAAATTGGCTAACTCAAGCATTTCATCGTATGAAATTCCTGCAAGTTTTCGCGCAGACGGTACATAACGAGGATCTGTTGTAAACACACCTGGTACGTCCGTATAAATATCACATTTGTCCGCTTTGAGTGCCGCAGCTAGTGCCACTGCTGTCGTATCTGATCCACCACGCCCAAGTGTTGTAATATGTAGATCATCCGCAATTCCTTGGAAACCTGCTACAACGACGACTTTTCCCGTACTCAGTTCTTCTTGGATTCTTGCTTCATCGATGTCCACGATTCTTGCATTTCCGTGCACCTTCTCTGTTTTCACCCCAGCTTGCCAGCCTGTAAAGGAAATGGCATCATAACCTTTTGCTTGGAGCGCCATCGCTAATAATGAAATGGTCACCTGCTCACCAGTTGTCAGTAGCATATCCATTTCTCTTTTGCTTGGATCATCTGTGAGTTCTTTCGCTAGGTCTACTAGAACATCCGTTGATTTGCCCATCGCAGACACAACCACGACCACATCATTTCCTGCCTCGCGTTCAGCGATGACTCTCTCTGCGACATTGCGAATTTTTTCTGTCGATCCAACAGATGTTCCACCAAATTTTTGTACAATTAGTCCCATGTCTACCACCCTTTTTCAAAAGATCACGTGTGAGAGAAGAGGCTGCGGAGACTGCTCTGTTCACTGCAAATAAAAAAGCAATGAGAGAACAAATCTCCCATTGCTTTAAAATCATCATCAACGATGCAAACAATGAGATAGCCCTCCAAGAAATGAATTCTTGACAGCCCTACATTTCTTCAATGTACAGCCAGCGAATAAAATGAGTGGATTTTATTCACTTCGGCGACGCTCCCCTTTCAGCCCTCTTCCTAGATCCCCTCGATCTCTGAAGGCTTACTCTTGAAGTTCGCACCTCTATCTTCAACAAACAACACGTTCATTTATTAAATTAGTCACATCTTAACAGACTTTTGGAAAAAGTACAATCTATTTTTTTAATGCCTCCATTAAAAGTTCAGCCGTTTGTTTCGGAATACCAGCGTCCTGAAAATCCTGGATAGAGGCTTCTTTCATCTTTTTCACAGAGCCAAAATGTTTAAGTAACTGCTTTTTGCGCTTTTCCCCGATACCTGGGACATCGTCTAGAATAGACTGGAATGCATTCTTCCCGCGCAGCTGCCGGTGAAAACTAATCGCAAATCGGTGCACTTCATCTTGAATACGCTGCAATAAATAAAAGGCCTGACTATTCCGTTCGAGCGCAACAATTTCAAGCGTATCACCCATCATAAGATTCGATGTCCTGTGTTTTTCATCTTTCACTAGACCTGCCACAGGAACAGACAGATTTAATTCATTTTCGAGCACATCTATGGCTGCGTTGATTTGTCCTTTTCCTCCGTCGATTAAAATCAAGTCAGGAAGCGGCAGTTCATCCTTTAACACCCGGGTATACCGCCTTCTAATGACTTCACGCATGGAAGCATAATCATCGGGCCCCTCAACGGTTTTAATTTTGTATTTTCGGTACTCTTTTTTATACGGCTTCCCGTCTTGGAAGACAACCATAGCGGATACGGGGTCTGCTCCTTGGATATTGGAGTTATCAAACGCCTCAATCCGGTATGGCATATAAATATTGAGTGCATCGCCAAGCTGCTCCACTGCACCAATTGTCCGTTCTTCATCACGCTCTATAAGCGAGAACTTTTCTTTGAGAGCGATTTTGGCGTTTTGGTGGGCGAGTAAAAGCAAATCCTTCTTCTTTCCTTTTTTCGGCTGATGAACATTCGTTTCAAGCAATTGCTCAATCATCTCTTGATCGACGCTGTCCGGCACCAAAATTTCTTTCGGCAGAAAGTGGTTGTTTTTTTCATAAAACTGCCCCATAAACGTGAGAAATTCTTCCTCAGGGTCTTGATACATCGGAAATAGGCTGACATCACGTTCGATTAATTTCCCCTGTCTGATGAAGAAGACTTGGACACACATCCAGCCCTTATCATAAGCATAGGCAAACACATCACGATCAGATAAGTCACTCATCGTCATCTTTTGCTTTTCCATCGTTGAGTCAATATATGCGATTTGATCTCTCAGTTCTTTTGCCCGCTCAAACTCTAATTGTTCGGCCGCTTCTTGCATCTTCTCTGTTAATTCTTTCTTGATTTGCTGATGTCCTCCGTTTAGAAATCTTGTGATTTCGTCGACGAGCTGTTTATTCGTTTCTTCAGAAATGTCATACACACACGGAGCAAGACATTGTCCAAGATGATAATAAAGACAGACTCGGTCAGGGAGTGTCGCACATTTTCTAAGTGGATATAAACGGTCGAGCAGCTTTTTCGTTTCTCTTGCTGCTTGTACATTTGGATATGGACCGAAGTATTTCCCTTTATCCTTTTTCACATTGCGGGTGACAATCAGCTTAGGATGACGTTCATTCGTAATTTTAATAAAAGGATACGTTTTGTCATCCTTGAGCATGACATTGTATTTCGGGTCATATTTTTTGATTAAATTCAGCTCTAAAATAAGTGCCTCAATATTTGAAGAGGTGACAATGTATTCAAAGTCTTCGATTTCACTGACAAGCCGCTGCGTTTTGGCATCATGAGATCCTGTAAAATAAGAGCGGACCCTATTTTTTAATACCTTTGCCTTTCCCACATAAATGATCGTATTTTGTCTATCTTTCATTAAGTAACAGCCTGGTTGATCAGGTAAGACTGACAGCTTTTCTTTGATCAATTTGTTCATATTTTCATCCGTCCTTGTTTTCCTCTTTCACTCCTTCTAGTGTATCACGAACATTTGTTTTATACCACGATGAAAGAAAAGCGGCTCTCGACTATACGAGAACCGCTTTTGAGATCATGCCACGCGGGCATCGATCGGTTTATAGATGTTTGTTTACAAGCTCAGCTAATGCTTCTTTTGGTTTGAAACCAACAGACGTTTCGACGACTTCACCGTCTTTTAAAACAAGAAGTGTTGGGATACTCATAACGCCGTATTTACCAGCAGTTTCTTGGTTATCATCCACATCAATTTTTACAATTTTCATTTTATCGCCCATTTCTTGATCAAGTTCTTCAAGAACTGGAGCAATCATTTTACAAGGTCCGCACCAAGGTGCCCAAAAGTCTGCAAGAACAACACCTTCTGCAGTTTCTTGTGAAAATGTTGCGTCAGTAGCTTTTACGATTGCCATTATTCATTCCTCCAATGTAAATTATGCTTTTTAGTATAGCATCTACCAATGTGACTTGCGAATGAAATGCTTACGAATCATTTTTTATGAAATGAATTAAAAAACAAACCGTATGATCGCACCAATAACAACAATCGCACCGATGATCATCAGAATGGTTCTAAGCATATGACATGACTCCCTTTCCGCTTCATTTACAATGTATGATGCCCCAACATTCTTCTCATCAAACATTGAAATATGCGATCAAGCCAGATCGACGGTCAACATTACAACCGACATAGGCGGCAGATCAATAGTCAGCTCGCCGTGCTTAACAGCAAATTGCCGAAAGTCCGCAGGCTGAACGGAATGAGGATCATCGAACGTGTTGTGCGCATTCATCCGATCAGCAGTCAGCACACGGCCAGTGACCTTCGTTTTTGCATCGATTCCCTCTATCGCTAGAGATACGTCTGCTTTTTCATGGGGATTCACATGACATAAACTAATATGCATCTTGTCAGATGACCGCGAGGCTGACACACTGACTTGAGGGATTTTTTCACCCCGGCGTTCATATGAAGGGACATTCAATTCTACTTCAAGCGCTTCTTCTTCTTGATGCACTTGAAACATATGAAATACGTGATAGGTAGGTGTCAGGAGCATCTTTTCGTCCTGCGTTAACACCATCGCTTGCAGCACATTGACGGTCTGGGCAATATTCGCCATATGAATCCGCTGGCAATGGCGATGAAAAATATGAAAATGCAAGGCACAGACTAGAGCATCTCTTAATGTGTTTTGCTGATACAAAAACCCTGGATTTGTCCCCGGTTCTGGATCATACCATGTCCCCCATTCATCAATAATCATCCCGATTCGCTTGTCTGGGTCATAACGATCCATGATCTCTCCGTGATCTACAACAAGCCGCTCCATTTCAGACGCCTTTTTCAGCGTTGTAAACCACTCATCCTCATCAAAATCAGTCGCTGACCCTTTCTTCTCCCATGTTCCTGGGACCGTATAGTAATGCAAACTGAGCCCATCCATCCATGGCGCTGCAAGCTCCATTAACACTTTTGTCCAATTCACATCATTTGAATTCGCACCACATGCGATTTTGTAAATGCGCTGACCAGCAAACTCTCTCACATACGTTTGGTAGCGTTTATATAAGTCTGCATAATACTCTGGCGTCATATTTCCACCACATCCCCAGCTTTCATTGCCTACACCAACATACGTCAGCTCCCACGGTTCTTGTTTTCCATTTTGAATCCGCCAATCCGACATAGGTGTCCCTTTAGGAAATGTGATATATTCAATCCATTCTGCTAATTCTTGAACAGAGCCGCTTCCAACGTTTCCACAAATATAAGGCTCACATTCAAGTAATTCACACAGTCTCATAAATTCATGTGTACCAAACGCATTTGATTCAACGGTGCCACCCCAATGAGTATTCACCATCGGCTTTCGTTCACTCAGATCACCGACGCCGTTTGCCCAATGATACTCGTCTGCAAAACAGCCGCCCGGCCACCTCAGCACCGGGATATGTAAGGCTTGAAGTGCCTTTAGTACATCGGTACGAATCCCCTCAATATGGTCAATCGATGATTCTTTCCCTACCCAAATGCCGTCATAAATTCCTCTTCCTAAATGCTCTTGAAAGTGTCCATAGATGTGTTTAGAAATGCGTCCAATCACTTCATTCACTTTTACTGTCCCATTCACTTGTAAACCGCTCCTTTGTTTCGTGATGACATACAAAAAAACCCAGAATACCTAGGCATTCTGAGTGTATGAGCGTTAAGAATGGATATTCATCTTTTTTAACTCTTCATTTAAAAGCGGAACGACTTCGAATAAGTCACCGACAATTCCGTAATCGGCAATTTTGAAGATTTCAGCTTCTGGGTCTTTGTTGATCGCAACAATGACTTTACTGTTGGACATACCGGCTAAATGCTGAATAGCTCCTGAAATCCCGCAGGCAATGTAAAGGTCAGGTGTGACCACTTTACCGGTTTGACCAATTTGCAGGGCATAATCGCAGTAGTCAGCGTCACATGCACCACGCGAGGCACCGACTGCTGCGCCAAGCGTTTGGGCAAGTTCTTTCAGCGGTTCAAAGCCTTCTTTGCTCTTGACCCCCCTGCCTCCTGCGACAATGACCTTCGCTTCAGATAAATCTACACCTTCTGATGTTTTTTTAATGACTTCCTTCACGATCGTTCTTAGATTTTGAATATCGACAGAAACTGGCGTCACTTCTCCGCTGCGTGACGCATCACGCTCCAGCGGTGCCACGTTGTTTGGACGGATAGTAGCCAAAAGCAGACGATCTGTTGAAATGACTTTTTCAAAAGCTTTTCCTGAATAAATCGGTCTAGTGAAAACAAGATGTTCACCGGTAACGCTTACATCTATTGCATCTGAAATTAAGCCTGTTTGCAGGCGTGCAGCTATTTTTGGTGACAAGTCTTTTCCGATCGATGTATGACCGAACAGCACTGCATCAGGATTGACTTGATCTAATATTGCTTGAAGCGCCTGCGCAAAACCATCAGACGTATAATAAGAAAGATGCGGGTGCTCAACGATCATCACATGATCCGCTCCATAATAAAGCAGTTCATCCGCTTGGTCTTTGACGTGATCCCCTATTAAAACGCCAATCACTTCACCGCCATCAGCCACCTCGTGAGCGGCAGCAATCGCTTCAAAAGTCACATTTCTTAATTTACCGTCACGACTTTCTCCAAGTACAACAACTTTTTTACTCATCCTTTAAGCTCCCCCTTGTTCTCGTGATATCGTAAAGTGGATGTTTAGATGACTTTTGCTTCATTTCTTAGCAGGTCTGTCAGTTCCTTGACCTGATCCTGAAGCTCGCCGCTCAGCACCTTGCCACCCTCTTTTTTCTCCGGTAAAAAACGTTCAATGGTTTTGATTTTATATGGCACATCGTCTTCATCTAGATCTAGATCTAGATCGTCTAATTCTAATTCTTCTAAAGGCTTTTTCTTTGCCTTCATGATGCCTGGTAACGATGGATAACGAGGCTCATTGAGACCTTGCTGCGCGGTGACCACTAGCGGGAGCTCGGCAGAAATCACTTCCACATCCCCCTCTGCATCTCGCTCAATTGAAGCAGTGTCGCCGTCGATTTGAATACTTGTAATGGTTGTGACATATGGAAAGCCGAGTAATTCAGCAAGACGCGGGGCCACCTGTCCAGACCCGCCGTCAATCGCTACATTCCCTGCTAAAATTAAGGAAGCTTCTTTATCTTTGAAATAGTGATATAGAATCGTAGAAGCGGAAAACTGATCCCACTCCTCCAAATCATCTTCAACATTTAATAAAACGGCTTGATCGCAGCCCATTGCAAGTGCTGTTCTAAGCTGCTTCTCCGCATCTTCATTGCCAACTGTCACGACCGTTACTTCTCCCCCGTGCTCATCCCGAAGCTGAATCGCTTCTTCAATTGCGTACTCATCATAAGGATTAATAATGAACTCTGCCCCATCTTCTTGAATAGCACCAGACTGAATAGAGATTTTCTCTTCCGTGTCAAACGTACGCTTCATTAAAACAAAAATATTCATTCATTTCTCCCCCTTGTGTCGTACTAATCCCTTATTCCCCTTTAAAATTCGGTTTGCGCTTTTCGATAAAAGCTTGGATGCCTTCTTTGGCATCATTCGACTGGAACACCTCAGCAAACTTTTTGGCTTCCAGCTTCATTCCGCCATCATATGAGTACACTTTTGTCGCATTCAATAACTCAAGCACATACTCAAGCGTTTTAGGGCTTTTCGCTGCAAATTTCGCAGCCAATGTTTTGGCTGATTCCAGCGCTTCTTCTTCTGTTTCCGCAAGTTTTGAAACAAGTCCGCAAGCAAATGCTTCTTCTCCTGTAATCGGCTCAGCTGTCCCCATCATTTCAAGTGCTTTAGCTGATCCAACATAGCGAGGCAGGCGCTGCGTTCCGCCGAATCCTGGGATAATACCGAGATTTAATTCCGGCAGTCCCAGCTTTGCATCTTTTGTTGCGATTCGAATATCACACGACATCGCCAACTCAAGCCCGCCGCCTAATGCTGCCCCGTGAATGGAAGCAATCACCGGCTTTGGACATTGTTCAATTCGTTCAAACACTTGCTGTCCTCTGTCTGCAAGGCTGGCATAATCAGACTCTTCCTGCAAGGTCGTAAATTCTTTAATATCAGCACCTGCTGAGAAAAATCTACCTTCTCCATGAATGACAATAGCTCTCACTTCACTGTTTTGTTCAAGCTGATCAAACATGTCATTGAGTTCAGTGAGAAGCTGAGAAGATAAGGCATTTGCAGGTGGGTGTTGAATCGTGATGAGTGCTGTCTGTTCGTCTTGGTGTAAGCTAAGTATTTTTTCCATGTCAATCATCCTTTTTCAATTGTCTTTAAGATTGATGTATTCCGTTTAAGAGAAGATCATGTACACTTTCTGCGAGTGCAGGCAGGTCATACTTTTGATCATTCATGACCCATGTTGTAGCGGTTTCGTCAATCGTCCCAAATACCATTTGTCTCGCTAAGCGGACATCTAGATTTTGTCTAAATTCTCCTGTCTTCTTTCCTTCGGCTAAAATGGAGTCTAGCATATTTAAATACCCTTTCAGCACCTCATTGATTTTTTGGCGCAGTTCAAGGTTTGACTGCCTGAGTTCAAGCTGTGTCACAAGGGCCAAATGATGGTCTTGAGATAGCAAGCGAAAGTGTTCTCGAATGAGGAGAAGAAGCTTTTCTTTGGCAGACGGTTTCTTTTGAATATCTGTTTCCATCCGTTCGATGAATTGTCCCATTTTTTCTTTGAACAACGAGATCAAAATGTCCTCTTTGTTTTTGAAATAGAGATAAATGGTTCCGTCTGCTACCCCTGCTTGTTTGGCAATCTTTGAAACTTGTGATTGATGGTAGCCGTTCTCTGCAATCACCACAACGGCTGCATCAATAATTTGCATGTACTTCGGTCTTTTCTGCTTCAATGTGCTTCGTCCCTTTCTAAATTGAATGAGCATTCATTCATAACTTTATGTTAAAAAGAAACGAGTGATTTGTCAAGTGATGTTCTTCTTTCTTTTCAACCTTTAGCATACCAGAGCAGACACGTACAATTCAAATCATCCGGCCGCTTGACCGGATGATGCTGGTTCATTCTCTCATCGATCGACTGGTTCTTCTGTTGAAGATGATTGCTTTCTTTTTTCTTCTTCAATTAACACTCTGCGCAAGATTTTCCCTACAGCCGTTTTAGGCAGTGATTCCTTAAATTCGTAGACACGCGGCACTTTAAATGAGGCAATTCTTGTTCTAACAAAACGATCCAGTTCATCCTCTGTTACATAGGCATCCTTTTTCGGGACAACAAAGGCTTTTACTGTTTCCCCTCTATACGGATCTGGAATACCCGCCACAACCACTTCTTGTACAAGCTCATGCTCATAAAGGGCTTCTTCAACCTCTCTTGGGTAAATATTATAGCCGCTCGCGATGATGACATCCTTTTTCCGGTCTACGATATAGAAAAAACCATCCTCATCCATATACCCAATGTCTCCTGTGAAAAACCAGCCGTCTCTTAACACTGCCGCTGTCTCCTCCGGCTGATTCCAGTATCCTTTCATGATTTGAGGACCTTTGACGATAATCTCTCCGTGCTCATATGGCGCTTTGAGTCCACCCGTTTCTTCACAATAAATACCGGCATCTGTATTCGGCCAAGGGCACCCGATACTTCCTATTTTGTTCGCTCCCCATAAGAAATTGGCATGAGTGACAGGAGAAGTTTCTGAAAGTCCATACCCTTCCACCAGCCTTCCTCCTGTTAGTTTTTCAAAACTCTGTTTGACTTCAACAGGAAGAGCGGCCGATCCGCTTAAGCATGCGGTGATGGATGATAGGTCATACTTTTCAATATTCGGATGATGAAGCAGGGCAATATACATCGTTGGTGCTCCTGGGAACAGCGTCGGTTTCTGTTTTTCAATGGTCTTCAAGGCATCCGCTGCATCAAAACGCGGAAGAAGAATCATTTGATGGCCTTCTTTGACTGCAAGGTTTAGCACGGTCGTCATGCCGTATACATGAAAGAACGGAATGATCCCAAGAATCCGTTCTTTTCCGCGGTTCGTTTTATACATCCAGGATGCACACATTTCTGTATTGGCTACTATATTTTCGTGTGTGAGCATGACCCCTTTTGGTAAACCGGTCGTTCCGCCTGTATATTGCAAAACTGCGACATCCTCTTTCGGTTGAAAGGATATTTGCGGAATCCGTTCTCCTGACGATTCTTTCATGATCTGTGAGAAATGATGAATGGTCTCACTCTTCTCCACTTGGATGACCATGTTGTTTTTCCTTCGCTGGACAATCGGAAACAATATGTTTTTCGGAAATGGCAAGTAATCTTGTAATTTTGTGATGATCAAATGTTCCATACTTGTCAGCGCTTTCATTTTATAGGCCTTTGGATACAGTAGATCGAGAGTGATCAGCACCTTAGAGCCGCTGTCCTCCATTTGATATTCCAGTTCTTTCTCCGTATAAAGCGGATTGGTTTGAACGACAATGCCGCCTGCTATTAAAACCGCATAATAAGAAATCACCGATTGCGGGCAGTTTGGCAGCATAATCGCTACTCTGTCGCCTTTTTTGACACCGATGTCAATCAAATGACTGGCTAATTTCAGTGCATCTTCTTGTAACTGCTGGTAGGTGATGTTTTTTCCTAAAAAATGAATGGCTGTATGCTCAGGTGCTGCCTCTGCGGAGCTGAATAAGTAAGATTGCAACGTTTCATTTGGGATGGTGAGTTCGTGGGGAATTTGATTCGGGTAATGCAGAAGCCAACGTTTATCTGACTGCATAAAAACCCTCCTTCCTGAACTTTCGTACTATTTTATTATAGCAAACTTTTCCTTATGGCTGTTTGCTTTTTTCAAATCGAGCTCGTTCCATGACACATCTTCATTTTTTCGCCGGTGTTTCTATAGAGGCTCTTTTCCCTTCATGATGCCACTTTTCGTATAATCCACCGATCGCACGAAATGACTCATGGACTCTCTCCACAATCTGTTTATGGATACTAGGGTCATTAGGTAAATGTGTGTGGATGTTGTCCACTTGATATTGTCTCATCATGTCTAGATACACAGTTAGAAAGATGGTGTCTTCTAAAATCCAATAAACGACTTCATCCGCCTCTTTTGTTCTTTTATGAAGCACTTTAATCCCTCGTTCATATTGAATAAGAATATAGCCGGCTGGATCAATTTCAATATAGGGGCTCAAATCATCAAAAAAACCAGTCGTTTGAAAAGGACGTGCAATATACGGTTCATATATGTCTTGGGGAAGAGATGTCTTTTTGAGACAACTGTCAATGCGCTTTATGAGTTCGTCTTTTTGCAAGATTTGATTCATTCTGATTCGCCGCCTTTGATGAGTGAAAAGCTGTCAAGGTTTTCCCTGACAGCTTTCTAGAATGTATTCTTCATTTTACAGGAACATGTAAACGGCACCAATAACCGCAAAAGTGCAGGCAACTACAATTAATATTTTGGCTAGTTTTTCCATGTCGTCTCCTTAAATGCCGGCTGCTACTACATAAGACAGCCCAACAGAAATAATGAGTGAAATAAACCCGACCGCTCTATTATCATTCTCAATCTCTTTGTCTACTTTAAATCGTGGTGTTAAAAATTCAAAAATGAAATAGCTGACGAGCAGCATCACAAAGCCGTATACGCCCCATCCGACCATTTGAAGAAGCGAGTTGTGCTGGGCGATGGAATGCTGAAAGACATTGGCAATCCCAAAAATCTTCCCGCCGGTTGCCATAGCAACAGCTAAGTTCCCCCGCTGAATCTCTTCCCAGTTTTTATAGGAGGTCACGAGTTCAAATATGGTAAGAAATAAGACAAGACATAGGACGGCCACGCTGTAATAGGCGGCAATTTCCACAAGTTCATTTTCCCAAAAGGCTTTCATGCGTTTTCTCCTTTTTACTTTAATTCGACGATGGTGACGCCTGATCCTCCCTCGCCTTGTTCTCCAAAACGAGCATTTTTTACACTACGGTGCTGTTTTAATAATTCCTGGACCCCTTTTCTCAAGGCGCCAGTGCCTTTACCGTGAATGATCGACACACGCGGATAGCCAGCTAAGACGGCATCATCTAAGTATTTCTCGACTCTGCTTAAGGCATTCTCATAACGCTCTCCTCTTAAATCAAGCTCAAGTGATACATGATAGTCTTTTCCTTTGACCGCCGTGATGGCTTTCTCTTGTTTAAATTCCGGTGCTGATTTGATAAATTCCATATCTTTTTCTTTTACTTTCATTTTTAGAATGCCCATTTGGACACTCCATTCTTTGTTACCCGTTTGTTCGATGAGCGTTCCTTTTTGGCCAAACGTCAGCACTTTGACTTCATCGCCTGGCTTTAGCTGTCTTGCTGCTTTTTTCACCGGCTCTGGTTTTTTCTTACGGTCAAACTCAGGGACAGTTTCTTCAAGACGCTTTCTCGCATCAATGAGTTCATGTTCTTTGAATGAACGATGCTCACTTTTAATGGACCGAAGCTCTTGAATAATCTCTTCTGCTTCTTTTGTTGCTTGTTCAATTTTTTCTGCCGCTTTTTGTTCGGCTTCTTCAAGCAGTTTGTCCTTTTGTTCATTCCATTCAAGGATTTGTTTTTGCAGTTCTTTATGGAGCTTCTCTGCTTCTTTTCTATAGAATTCCGTCTCATGCAGTTCTTCTTCTGCTTGTTTTTTGCTGTCTTCTAATGAAGCAATCATCTGATCGACTTCATTATGTTCTGCGTGCATATCTGCTTTTGCACGGTCAATTAAATGATGAGGCAGTCCTAGACGCTTGGAAATTTCAAATGCATTACTTCGTCCCGGCACCCCGATGAGCAAGCGATATGTAGGGGATAAGGTTTCAATATCAAACTCTACACTCGCATTTGTGACGCCTTCTCGGTTATATCCGTATGCCTTCAGCTCAGGATAGTGAGTCGTTGCGATGACGCGCGCATTTGTTTGATGAACTTCATCTAAGATGCTCATCGCAAGTGCTGCACCTTCAGCAGGATCTGTCCCCGCACCTAATTCATCAAATAACACGAGTGAATTAGACGTCAAATGCTTTAAGATATCCACAATATTGACCATATGAGATGAGAATGTACTCAAGCTCTGTTCAATAGACTGCTCGTCTCCAATATCAGCAAAGACTTGATCGAATACAGCCACTTCTGATCCTTCTTCGACTGGAATATGAAGACCTGCCTGCGTCATCAGCGTAAGAAGTCCGAGTGTTTTTAAAGTGACGGTCTTACCGCCTGTATTTGGACCTGTGATGACGATCGTAGAAAAATCTTTGCCCAGCTCAATATCATTTGCCACAACCTGATCTCGGGGCAATAGGGGATGTCTTGCCCGTTTTAAATAAATCTCCCCTTGGTTATTCACAGTAGGTTTTGTGGCTTTTTCTGCTTTTGCATATTTGGCTTTGGCGAAAATAAAATCTAATGTCTGAAGTTCATTCACATTATGAAGCAATTCATCAATGTGCTCTGACACACTCGCTGTCAGCATTTGCAAAATCTTTTCAATCTCTTGCTTTTCTTTTAGGCGAGTTTGCTGCAAGGTGTTATTTAAATCTACGACCACTTGCGGCTCAGTAAAAAGAGTTGCGCCTGAAGAAGATTGATCGTGAACAATCCCTCCATAATTCGAGCGGTACTCTTGTTTTACGGGAATGACAAACCGATCATTACGAATCGTCACAATGGTGTCTGACAGCATTTTCGAGGCAGATTGTGAACGAATCATTGATTCTAATTTATCTCGTACTTTTGATTCTAGTGATCGTAACTGCGTTCGTATGGTGCGGAGGGCTGGCGTTGCGTGATCAAGCACTTCTCCATTATCACCAATACAGCTTTCTATTTCTTTTCTCACGTCTGGCAGTAAAATCAGCGATTCTGCATATGTATGAAGACGGGGTATCTCTACTCCGTCCTCATACATAGAGGCGAGAAAGTGCTTCATGTTTTTTGTGGTATATAACAGCGCCGCAATTTCCATCAGCTCAGAAGGGCTTAATATACTGCCTATTTCTGCTCGTTTGACGCCTCGTCTAATATCCGTTAACCCGCCAAACGGCGCAGATCCTTTTAAACGAATCACATCTTGTGCTTCTGCTACCTCTTCTAGCAGATGCTGAATGCTCTCGATATCTGTGAGTGGTATTAAGTCCTGCGCTTTTTCTTTCCCTAAAGTCGAAGCAGTATAGGACATGACTTTTTCTTTTACTTTATGAAATTCTAATGATGCTAACACTTTTTGTTGCAGCATGGTCCAGCCTCCTAACGACTACCTGTCACGCGTTAAAAACTTTTTCATCTCATTGAGTGAAAATGTATTCACGACATTTGCTTTTGGTGTCCAGCCCTTTCTTGCAGCTGTGACACCGACGTCCATATGATCGAGCATGGCGATGTTGTGTGCATCTGTGTTGATCATGATGTTCACACCCGCTTCGTTTGCTTTCATTAAATGCTCTGTTTTTAAATCAAGTCTTGACGGGTTGCTGTTGAGTTCCAGTGCAGTGCCCGTTTTTTTCGCAAGCTCTATGAGCTGATCAATATTTAAGGCATAGCCGTCTCGTCTACCGATCAAACGGCCAGTTGGATGAGCAATTAAATCCACATGCTGATTATTCAAGGCATTTTCTAGGCGCTCCATAATGACTTCCTCCGGCTGAGAGAAGCTAGAATGAATAGACGCAATGACAAAATCCATGTCTGCTAGAAAGTCATCATCATAATCTAACGATCCATCCGGCAGAATATCCATTTCGACCCCTTTGAAAATGTGAAAATGCTCGAATTCTTGATTCAGCTTGTCAATTTCTTTTGCTTGCAAACGCAAACGTTCTTTTGTTAAACCGTTTGCTACTTTTAAATATTGTGAGTGGTCTGTGATCGCCATGTATTCATAGCCTTTTGCGATACATGCCTCTGCCATTTCGCGAATAGAAAAAGCGCCATCACTCCATGTCGAGTGCATATGAAGATCGCCTTTGATATCTTTTCGGTCTACAAATTGCATACTTTCTTTATACGTATCAATCTCTGCTCCGGTTTCACGAATTTCTGGCGGAATGAGCGGAAGTTGGAAATGTGCATAAAAAGCGCTTTCGTCTTCAAATGTTTTCACATCCCCAGTTTCGATCGTTTCAACCCCATATTCACTAATACGCTCACCGCGCTCCTTCGCAAGCTGGCGCATACGAATGTTATGATCTTTTGAGCCAGTGAAATGGTGCAGTGTTGTTGCAAATTGGTCTGTTGTCACAAGCCGGAAATCTACACTGATTTCAAAATCAAGTGCAAGCATGACCGATACCTTCGTATCACCGCTCGCAATGACATCTTTGACATCATCAAGAGCAACAAGTTGTTCTCTCACTTGTTCAGGATTATCAGTCGCAATGATGTAATCTAAATCTTTGACCGTTTCACGCGCACGTCTTAAACTACCCGCTCTTGAAAAGCGGATGATTCCCTCCATCTGTTCCAGCGCATGATCAATTCGTTCTGCCACATCTAATGCAAAACCAATTGGCAGTCGTTCTGGCTGCTTTCCTGCCTCCTCAAGAGCGGCAAGAATCTTTTCTTCTGTTTTTTTGCCAAACCCAGCAAGCGTTTGTACTTTTTCCGCTTCACATGCTTCTTTTAAAGACTGTGCATCGTGAACACCAAGCTCTTGGTAGAGCTTAGCAATCTTCTTCCCACCGAGTCCTTGCAATTTTAAGAGCGGGACAAGTCCTTCAGGCACTTCTTTTTTTAATTGTTCGAGTGTTTCAGACTGTCCTTTTTCGATATACTCTGTGATCACAGCAAAGGTTCCTTTTCCAATGCCGGGTAATGCTAATAGGTCATCTATTTGAGAAAGACTGCGGTCATCTTGTTCCAGTGCCGCAGCTGCTTTACGAAAGGCAGAAATTTTAAAAGGATTATCTCCTTTTAGCTCCATATAGACTGCAATTGTTTCAAGAAGTTTGATAATATCTTTTTTATTCATCTCTCATCCTCCAGCCGCTTTGGCATCTTCCTATATAAATATACAAACTTTCCCTTCATCCTACAACTTTCTGTCATGGAATGAGAAAAAACTTCTCCAAGAAAGGAGAAGTTCTTAAACTCCATACGTCGACCAGAGGCCTTTGACAAGACCGGACAGGTAAGGGGTGCTATTTACGATCACATCTGCTAACATTGATTTGCTCATCATGGCTTGAAGCGCATCGACTGGAAGTAATGCAGCCACAAACAATAGAATAAACACAAATAGATAGGTTTCAAGAAATCCTAAAACAGCGCCAAGTAGTTTGTTGACCTGTTTAATCACAGGGATACTTGCAATGGTTGTGAGCAATCCGCCGATGATAGCGAGCAGGATTTTGGTCAAGATAAACAGAATGATAAACGCAATGGTATTATAATAAGCTGTTTCTAGATTCCCACTAAAGAAAGCGAGCTGCGCTTGACCGCCGCTAAAATTAGGTGCTGGAATCCACGTAAGCTGTGGTGCAAGTGACTGATAAAACATAGAAGCCACTAAAATAGAAACAACAAAGCTAATCAATTTAATAAATTGAAGAATAAACCCGCGTTTTAGACCGACAAGCGTTCCCATAAGAAGCAAAAACAAAATGATGATATCGATCACGGTAATTTCATTCCTTTTCTTTTAGATGAAGCTCTAGTTTTTCGTATTGCTCTTTTAATTTCAAGTAGTCGTGGACGACATTGACTGCTGTCAGTACAGCTAATTTGTTTATATCAAGGTATGGATTTTTTTCATTGATTTCTCTCATTTTATCATCAACAATTGAAGCAACATGTCGCATATGCATCTTCGTTTCTTGGCCGATGATCGTATAGGACTGTCCGTAAATCTCAACTGTTGTTTTCGTTTTACCGCCGTCAGACAACGTTTCTCCTCCATTCCACGAGAATCCTAGTCTCTATCATAACATGTTTAGACATTGAATGGAAAGACGAGCCCTTCCCTGTTATGGTACACTTTAGAAATCAATGATATCAAGGTAAAAAGGAGTTATCCACTGTGCCCCAATCCGTCTTAAAAGCAACATCAGAAGACATGAAAAAAATGAAGAGCGTGTACGCTCAGCATTTAACTGACACTTTGCCGCCAGGCGCTCTTTTTCAAGCAAAGGTTCCCGGCTGTACGATTACAGCCTACAAATCTGGAAAAGTACTGTTCCAAGGACAAAAGGCAGAAGCTGAAGCGAGTCAGTTCAACCATTTACAAACAGCTGAAACAAAAAGCAAAAAAACACCATCCATCACACAGTACAGCCCACCACCCGGCATTGCTTCCATGTCGGTTATTGGCTCAGATGAGGTCGGTACTGGCGATTATTTTGGACCCATTACGGTCTGTGCGGCTTATGTTGATTCCAGTCAGCTTGCTCTCATGAAAGAGCTCGGGGTGAAAGACTCAAAAGGACTAAAAGATCCGCAGATTATCAACATTGCCAAAGACTTGATCAAAACCATCCCGTTCAGCCTTCTCGTGCTTCGGAATGAAAAATACAATGCGATGCAGGAAAAGGGCATGAGCCAAGGGAAAATGAAGGCACTGCTTCATAACCAAGTCATCACCTCCGTGCTAGAAAAACTGGATGGCAAGAAACCAGAAGCCATTCTCATTGACCAATTTGCCGAACCAGGCATTTATTTCAGGCACCTTGCGGGGAAAAAGATCATTCGGGAGCGTACATATTTTAGTACGAAAGCAGAAGGCATCCACTTATCGGTTGCTGCAGCTTCTATTATTGCAAGGTATGCTTTTTTAATTGAAATGGATAAATTATCAAAAGCAGCGGGCTTTGACATTCCAAAAGGGGCCGGTCCGCATGTTGACAAAGCGGCAGCAAAGCTGATGAAACATCACGGCGAAGAGGCTTTACGCCAATTTACAAAACTTCATTTTGCCAACACCCAAAAAGCGAAAAAATGGTTATAATCAAAAAAGAGCTATCGCCCATAAAGCGATAGCTCTTTTTATTATCCGCGCAAGACGGCTTGATACGTATCTTCTAATGCTTTCAATACGTTTGTATGAACAGCCGTGACTTCTTCCTCGGTCAACGTTTGTTCTGGGTTTAAATATTGCAGAGAGAATGCAACAGATTTCTTGCCTTCTTCCATATGCTCACCCTCATACACATCAAAGACGGAAAGGTCTGTGAGCAATTGGCCGCCAGCTTCATAAATGACTTGCTCCAGCTGTCCGCTTGAAATATGCTGATCGACGACAAGTGCGATGTCTCTTGTCACTGCTGGGAATCTCGGAATAGCCGTATATTTCATATCCTCTGTTTCAGACGTCATCACATCTGTTAAATCAAATTCAAATACATACGTTTCTTTTAAATCTAATTCTTTTTCCACTACTGGATGAAGTGCAGCTACAAAGCCAATCACTTTTCCATTTAAATGAACATCGGCTGTACGTCCTGGGTGAAGGCCCTCACGCTCTGCTTGAACATACGTGATCTCTTCTGATACACCAAGCTTTTCAAACAGCCCTTCTGCAATACCCTTCGCTACATAAAAATCGACAGCTTTTTTCTCGCCCTGCCAAAGATTTTTATGCCAAAGACCTGTTAACGCACCTGCCACATGCTCTTTCTCTACTGGTTTTGCGCCTTCCGTTTCCGCTAAGAAAACAGAACCTGTTTCGTAAAAGGCAAAAGAATCAGCTTGTCTTGCTAAGTTATATGCGACAGAATCAAGTAAGTTTGGCAGAAGGCTTTGTCTCAGCACACTTCGTTCCTCACTCATTGGCAGGGAAAGTCTTGTTTGATAAGCTGGATTTAAAGCAAAGACTGTGGACTTATGCTGATTCGTTAATGAATACGTAATCGCTTGAGAAAGCCCTGCGCCCTCTAAGAAACGTCTCACCTTTCTGCGCTTCACTTGGTATGGCGTGAGACCGCCAACGGTACCAGCTGTCGCAGGCAGTGTAGATGGAATATTGTCGTATCCGTATAATCTCGCGACTTCTTCAATGAGGTCCTCTTCAATCGTAATATCCATTCTGCGGGAAGGAACCGTTACGACAAGCACATCATTTGATTCACCCACAGTAAAGCCTAGTTTGTTGAAAATCTGAATCATATCTTCTTTTGAAATGCTCATACCAAGCACCTTGTTCACACGCTCAGTTGATACGTGGATGACATTCATACTTGTTTCAAGGTGGTTTTCCTCAACTGTACCGCTTAGCACTTCACCGCCTGCATAGATGCTGATCAATTGCGCTGCTCTTTCGGCTGCTGATGTCGTCCGCTGCGGATCGAGCCCTTTTTCAAATCGTGTGCTTGATTCACTGCGAAGCCCTAAGTCTCTAGATGCTTGACGGACGGTTTGACCGTTGAAATATGCCGCTTCTAAAAGAATCGTTGTCGTCTCATCACGCACCTCTGATTCAAAACCGCCCATGACACCTGCAACAGCATGCGCTTTTGTGCCATTTGTAATGACAAGATGCTTCGAAGACAATGTACGTTCTTGTTCATCCAGAGTTTGAATCATTTCATTTTCAGCCGCTTTACGTACGACCACCTGCTTTGAACCAAACCGGTCATAATCAAAGGCATGTAGAGGTTGACCGTATTCAAGTAAGACAAAATTCGTAATATCCACGACGTTGTTAATTGGGCGGATACCTGCATTCATCAATCTTGTTTGCATCCAAAGCGGTGCTGGTCCAATCTTTACACTTTTAATGATCTTCGCTGCATAAAGTGGATTCGCTTCTTGATCCTCAATTTTAACAGAAATATAGTCTGCTGCTTTTTCAGAAGAAGTGTCATGCGCTGTATCAGGAAGCTTGATGTCTCTCCCTAAAATGGCGGCAACCTCATAAGCCACTCCTAGCATATTAAGGGCATCGGCACGGTTTGGTGTTAAGCCAAGTTCAAGTACCGCGTCATCTAATTGAAGCGCTTGAAGGGCATCATCTCCTGGTTTCACGTCATTCGGGAAAACAAAGATACCTTCTGCATATTCTTTTGGTACGAGCTTGCTCTCTACGCCTAATTCTTGCAGAGAACAAATCATGCCATGAGACTCTTCACCGCGCAGTTTTGCTTTTTTAATTTTAAAGTTTCCAGGAAGAACTGCACCAACCGTTGCGACAGCCACGTGCTGTCCTTTATCCACATTTGGAGCCCCGCATATAATTTGCACCGGTGCGTCTTCGCCGATATCAACAAGACATTTGTTTAATTTATCCGCATTCGGATGCTGTTCACGTTCAATGACGTGTCCAACGACAACACCTTTGATGCCTTCGCCTTTATACTCAACGGCTTCCACTTCAATTCCGCTTCTTGTGATTTTCTCTGCTAATTCATCCGGCTGAATGCCTTCTAAATCGACATAGTCCTCTAACCATTTATATGAAACAAACATGTTGATTTCCTCCTCTTAGTCCTGCTTAAATTGCTTCGTGAATCTAATATCATTTGTGTAGAAATGACGAATGTCATCTATGCCGTATTTCAACATCGCAATTCGTTCAACACCCATTCCAAAAGCAAAGCCTTGATAACTATCTGGATCAAATCCGCTCATTTTCAATACATTCGGGTGTACCATTCCTGCACCTAAAATTTCAATCCAGCCTGTTCCTTTACATACAGAACAGCCTTTCCCGCCGCATTTAAAGCATGACACATCAACTTCAACGGAAGGTTCTGTGAATGGGAAAAAGCTTGGGCGCAGTCTAATTTCACGATCTTCACCAAACATTTTTCTTGCGACTGTCTCAAGCGTCCCTTTGAGGTCACTCATGCTAATATTGTGATCGACCACAAGTCCTTCAATTTGCATGAATTGATGGGAGTGAGTGGCATCATCGCTGTCACGTCTATATACCTTACCAGGGCAGATGATTTTCACAGGGCCTTGGCCTTTATATTTCTCAAGTGTACGTGCTTGAACGGGTGATGTTTGCGTTCTCATGAGTGTGTCTTCAGTAATATAGAAGCTGTCCTGCATATCACGTGCCGGATGTTCTTTTGGAAGATTGAGCGCTTCAAAGTTATAGTAATCTGTTTCTACCTCTGGGCCCTCTTCAACGGTATAGCCCATGCCGATAAATAAATCTTCAATATCTTCTACGACAATCGTTAATGGATGTCTTGCCCCGATTTTGATCGGACTTGCTGGTAATGTGACATCAATGGTTTGAGAAGCCAGTTTCTTTTTCACTTCTTCTGCTTCTAGCTGCTCATTTTTTTCAGCAATGGCACCAGCAATCTGCTCTCTCACTTCATTTGCAAGTGCGCCCATTTTTGGTCTTTCTTCAGCGGAAAGCTTGCCCATTCCGCGCAGCACTTCTGTAATCGGACCTTTTTTCCCTAAATATTGAACACGAATATCATTGACTTCTTTGAGCGAGCTGGCTGCTTCTACCTTCGCTATCGCTTCTGTTTCAAGCTGTTTTAACGTTTCTTGCATGAGTGTTATCCTCCTTTTAATATACAAAACCGTCTGAATAAACGGGTGTTTGATTGTTTGAAGACAATAAAAAAACCCGCCCCTCCAAAAAAGAAGGGACGAGTTGTGGTCGCGGTACCACCCTTGTTAAGCACAAATATATGTGCGAATAAGCTTCATTGACATAACGGAATCAAACGAATCCGGTCCACCTTTACGCAAAACCTGCGGTCCCGGTGACAACTCCAGAGGTGAATTCCTGTTTCAGCATTCCTTAAATGCACTTTCAGTCTACGATGCATTCTCCCTAATAGGACGCTCCGTGAAACAATCTTCCTCTATCATGGTTTTTAAAATATTAGTTTCATTATAGTGAAAAATAGGACGTGATGCAACACTATCCGCGCAAATGATAGACAAGAACTGCTGCTGCCACAGCCACATTTAATGATTCCGCTTGTCCGTACATCGGAACATATAAATTTTGATCTGTCATTTGAAGAATCTCTGGATCAATACCTGCTCCCTCGTTGCCCATAATTAACGCAAATGGACCTTCTGATGCTATGTGTCTATACTCTTTCGCATCTTTTAAAGCACTCCCATATACGGGTATACCTTGCGCCTTTAATGCTGGAATTGTCTGTTGTAGTGTTTGTTTTAAGATAGGCAGGTGAAAATGAGACCCTTGTGCTGAGCGGAGCGTTTTTCCGTTAAACGCATCAACGGTTCCATCCCCTAGGACCACAGCATCAAGACCCGCTGCATCTGCTGTCCGAATAAGTGTGCCTAAATTCCCCGGATCCTGCACTGCATCTAACAGAAGCATTCGTTCATACTTTTTCTCCTCAAATACAGGAATTGTACAAACCGCTGCGATTTGCTGAGGTGTTTCCGTTTCCGTCATCGCAGTAAAAGCCTCTTCACTTAATTCATACAACTCAATGTCAGGCTCGATGTCAGCAGGGAGCATATCAGGCGTTGCGACCATCAACTCTTTCACAACCCCGCTTTTTAATGCTTCTTCTACTAAGTGTTTTCCTTCAACAAGGAACAGCCCTGTTTTCGTTCGTTCTTTTTTTGTATGGAGCTTTTTCCATTGTTTAATGTGTGCGTTTTTAGCTGATTCTATATATTTCAAGCGACTTTAACTCCTTTAAATATCATGAATTTATTATATCTCAAGCACACTACATAATAAACCTGTCTTTGAGACAGAATAGGGCTATCACCATCAAAAAAGGAGTGTGGGCAATGGATTTTAATTTAAGAGGCGCAGTGATTCAAAACATTACTGGCCATAATCAAGAGCAGCTTGAGCATACGATTTTAGATGCGATTCAAAGTGGCGAGGAAAAAATGCTGCCAGGGCTTGGCGTTTTGTTTGAGGTGTTATGGCAAGAGGCATCAGAAGATGAAAAAAATGAAATTCTTGAAACATTAGAGCAGGGCTTAAAGCCTGAGCATCAGCAATAACAAGAAGCCGGTTTGCTTATCTCTGAGCAAGCCGGCTTTGTTCATTTAGCCAGTGATTGGCGTCTCCATTCGAAGAGCTGGATCGCGCCAAATCTCGATCCACTTTTTAATAGCGAACACGATAATGACAAAACCTAAAATCAGCATAATCATCGAAAGCACGGCATTCAGTACACTGTAGCCAGATGCTTCAGGATTGAGATAGACATTCGCAACCATCCAATAACCCGCATAATTCACCGTCACATATAAGTAAGCAAGTGGAATTAAACAAGTCAACATATACCGTCTTTTATCCGCAATTTTTAATACAACCGTCGCCCCAATGATTAATCCGACCGAGGCCATTAATTGGTTTGACACGCCAAAGAGTGCCCAAATGGACCCAATGTCTCCAGAGTAAAGCAAGTATCCCCACATAAAACAAGCAAGTGCACTTGCAAAGACTGAACCTGGTAACCAGTCATTTCGTTTCAGCGGTTTATATGCTTCTCCAAAGAAGTCCTGGATCAAATATCGCGCGACACGGGTTCCTGCGTCAATCGCCGTTAAAATAAAGACGGCTTCAAACATAATCACGAATTGGAAGAAATAAGAGGCCAAATGACTAAAGAACGGAATACCCGTAAAGATGTACGCCATCCCTACAGCTAATGTAACAGCTCCACCTGTTCTTCCTTCTAAGTCAAGACCGATTTCTTTGCTTAGTTGAGGAAGATTCTCGACACTCATACCAAGCGTACGGAACACTTCAGGTGTACTATTAATTGCAAAATAATCTCCCGGATGAAGCGCAGTAGCGGCAATTAACGCCATGATTCCCACTAAACATTCTACGAGCATCGCGCCAAACGCCACCGGCTTCATATCACTCCAACGATCTAGCATTTTTGGCGTTGTGCCTGAGCCAACAAATGCATGAAAACCAGAAATCGCGCCACAAGCAATGGTAATTGAAATAAAAGGCCATACAGGTCCAGCTAAGACAGGCCCTCCTCCATTTACAAACTCCGTAAACGCCGGAAATTGGATGGTTGGATTAACCACAAAGATTCCCGCAATCAGCGCGATGAAAACACCAATTTTCATAAAACTGCTTAAATAGTCTCTTGGTGCCAAAAGCAACCAAACCGGCAGGGCCGCAGCAAAAAAGGCATAGATTGGCAGAGCAAGAGCAAGCGTTTTTGTATCAAGTGTTAACAAATCTCCAAGTGCTGTTCCTTGAATATTCGGCCCAAGGAATACCCCCAACATCAGTAATATGAATCCCGCAGATGTCGCCAGCTTTAAATTGCCAGTCTTTTTATAATAAAGGCCGACTCCCATCGCTATTGGAATGGTAATACCAACTGCAAAGGTTCCCCAAGGATTTCGTTCTAAAGCATGAAGCACAACCATGGACAGTCCTGCCATTGTAATTGTAATAATAAATAACATGGCGAGCCCTGTGCAAAATCCTGCCACAGGACCAAGCTCCTCTTTCGCTACCTCGGATAGTGATTTCCCCTTTTTTCGCATCGAAGCAAACAAGACCACAAGATCATGAACAGCTCCGCCAATCACCGCTCCAATTAAGAGCCAAAGGAGACCAGGTAAATACCCAAATTGTGCGGCTAAAATCGGACCAACTAATGGACCAGCAGCGGCAATTGCAGCAAAGTGATGCCCAAATGTGACCCATTTGTTTGTTGGCACATAATCTTTCCCATCCTCGAGTGCATGAGCCGGTGTAGGATGATCATCTGTGACCTTTAATACCTTCAACATCATAAACGTGCCATAGAGGCGATAGGCAATCGCTAAAATACACATCGATCCTATCACAATTGAAACCGCATTCATTTAACCATCCCCTTTGTATAAACAATTTGTTACAAATATAACATAAATTGATTGATTTTTCTTTCTTTTAAAACCTAGTTGACAAATAGGAATAATTGATTTAATCTAAAATAAGCTTCACCTACTTCCATAAACTCTCTTTTGACAGAGCCTCAATTGGCTCTGTCCTTTTTATTGATTTCATCTTACATAAATACAAGATAGATCACATGTGCCTTCCTCACTAGAAAAATATCACTTCATTTACTGAAAACAGTTCTTTTGACACAACTTACATTCCAAAGTTCATTTCCTGGGAAATTCAACGCAATTAAAAAACCTTTCCCCATACTGAGGAAAGGTTTCATCATTAAGAACCGTACGTAATTTGTTCGACCGTTTTTTGATCAAGTCTTTTGATGACTTCTGTTAAAAGCTTCACCGCATTTTCATAATCATCTCGATGAATCATGGCTGCATGGGTATGAATATATCTGCTTGGAATCCCGATGGATAGTGATGGAACGCCATGACCTGTTAAGTGAATACCTCCAGCATCTGTTCCTCCACCTGGCATGGAATCATATTGATAAGGAATGTTTAATTCATCTGCAGTTTGGACAACAAAATCGCGAAGCCCTTTATGAGAAACCATGGAAGCGTCGAATACAACAATCGTTGGTCCTTTGCCAAGTTTGCTTGTTGCTTCTTTTTCAGTAATACCTGGTGTATCACCTGCTACTCCAACATCAATAGCAAATCCAATATCAGGCTGGATTGTAGCTGCAGCTGTTTTAGCTCCGCGTAAGCCAACTTCCTCTTGGACAGTTGCTACACTGTATGCAATATTTTCATGCTGAGTATCCTTTAAATTCTTCATGACATCAATCGCTACTGCACAGCCGATACGGTTGTCCCAGGCTTTTGCAAGAAGCATTTTTTCGTCATTCATTACCGTAAACTCAAAGTAAGGTACGATTTGATCTCCAGGGAGGACGCCCCATTCCATTGCCTGTTCTTTGCTCGAAGCCCCAATATCAATGAACATATCTGTGATTTCGATTGATTTCTTTCGTGCTTCTGGTGATAAGACATGTGGCGGTTTAGAACCAATCACACCTGTAATGTCTCCTTTTTTCGTCACAATGGTGACACGCTGCGCCAACATAACTTGTGACCACCAGCCACCGACCGTTTGAAAACGAATATAGCCTTTGTCATCGATTTTTGTCACCATGAATCCTACTTCATCTAAGTGACCAGCAAGCATCACTTTAGGCCCATTTGCATTTCCTTCCTTCTTAGCAATTAAGCTGCCAAGGCGGTCTGTAGAGACTTCATCCGCATATGTTTCTATGTATGACTGCATGACTTTTTTTACATCACGTTCATTTCCTGGAATCCCTTTTGCATCCGTTAGGTCTTTCAGCATAGTTAATGTTTGATCTAGTTTTGTCATTCTGTGTATCCTCCTTTTTCTTCATGGTGCATTCTTATTATACAAAACCTCTTTCGTTCAATACGATCTTTTTATGAATATTTTTTCGTTAATCGAAATATTTTTTTAAAAAAAGTTGAAACCTTTTGTCTTTCTCATTCGTAGTACATCAGATAACGGTATTGGAGGTGCATCCTGTCATGTTTGTCATCCTCATTAGACTTGCTCTTGTTGCATTGCTTGTCTATATATTCTACATGGCGGTAAAATTCTTCTCAAACCCGAGAAGAAAGCTGAAACAAGCACAATTAAAAGAAGGCTTTTATTTTATGGACGAACAGCAAAATGCCCGTAAAAATTTTAATTTCGTCTATAAAGGTGTCTTGTTTGAAGGGGAGAAGCATGTTCCTTCTAAGGATCATCCTCTGTTTGTCCACTCCATTTACGTTTGGACGGAGTCACCTGAGAAGCTAAATGAATTCACATTAGAAGACTTTGAAAAACTTGAGGAAAACATCATTGAACGGTATCCTCAAACAAAAATTGATTGGGATCAGCCCATCAAAAAAATCAAACAAAAAAAGGGAGCAGACACGCCGACTTAACGGCGTCTGCTCCCTTTTCAGATGAGATTGAGATAGACCAATATCACCAATTGGACAACAATTAAAGCAGGCATACCCATTTGAAAGGCAGGATGCTTTGTTTTATGACGGAAATACTGCATGCCAAGAAATGACCCAGCAGCACCAAAAAGTACTGCAGCACTCCATAAGTGCGCTTCTGATATTCTCCATTTGTGTGCTTTCGCCCGGCGTTTATCCTCTCCCATGAGACAAAACCCATAGACATTGACCAAGATGAGCAGCACGATCAGAGCGATATTCATTGATTTCACCTCACATGATGAGAAAAAAAGATCACTCCTTGGCGGAATGATCTTTTATATGACTTACTTGTCTAGTTGTGCTTTTGCAGCATCAGCAAGCTGGTTGAATGCGTTTAGGTCATTCACAGCAAGATCAGCAAGCATTTTGCGGTTTACTTCGATACCAGAAAGCTTTAAGCCATGCATTAAACGGCTGTAAGAAAGACCGTTCATACGAGCTGCAGCATTGATACGAGTGATCCATAGTTTACGGAAGTCACGTTTTTTCTGACGACGGTCACGGAAAGCGTAGTTTCCAGATTTCATCACCTGTTGGTTTGCTACTTTATATAATCTATGTTTTGAACCGAAATAACCTTTTGCTAATTTAAGAACCTTTTTACGACGCTGACGCGACACAGTTCCGCCTTTTACTCTTGGCATTGTAATTCCCTCCTATGTTTCCTATTCCAGATTACTTGATGTTTGCAAGTTGTTGTTTGATACGTTTGAAATCTCCAGCACTTACGATTGCGCTCTTACGCAATTTACGTTTTTGCTTTGTAGATTTGTTAGCGAACAAGTGACTTGTGTACGCATGAGAACGTTTAAGTTTACCAGAACCTGTTTTTTTGAAACGTTTAGCAGATCCGCGGTGAGTTTTCATTTTTGGCATTGGATGTTTCCTCCCTCTGTTACTTTTACTTTTCGACTTTTGGTGCAAGCATGAGGAACATGCTGCGTCCGTCCATCTTAGGTTTTGTTTCTACTGTTGCTACTTCAGCGCAAGCTTCAGAGAAACGGTCTAACACGCGCTGTCCGATTTCTTTATGCGTAATCGCACGGCCTTTAAAGCGGATAGAAGCTTTCACTTTATCTCCCTTTTCAAGGAATTTGATTGCATTACGGAGCTTCGTGTTAAAATCATGTTCATCGATTGTCGGGCTCAACCGAACTTCTTTTAAGCTAATGATTTTTTGATTCTTACGTGCCTCTTTTTCCTTCTTCTGTTGTTCGAATCGGAACTTACCGTAGTCCATGATTCGGCAAACAGGTGGTTTTGCATTTGCAGCAACTAACACAAGGTCAAGATTGGCTTTCGTAGCAATTTCCAGAGCTTCCTGGCGGGTTTTAATCCCCAGCTGATCGCCATTTTGTCCGATCAAACGAACTTCACGCGCACGAATACCTTCATTAACTAATTGATCTTTGCTAATAGTGAGCCACCTCCATGAGATTTTGAATTGAGTTCACAATTCATTTTGACCATTTCGTTGTATGTTTTACAGGCAAACAAAAAGTGTGGGCATATAAAACACCCACACTGCGAACATTTGCATGAAAAAATAAATGTACGGTCAACCTGTCAACTACAAACATGTGTCAATCAGGTGAGAAGCGGGTGCTTCTGCTTGTGATATCTATTCAATTCGTTAACTATTCTACACAATTTTCATTTGTCCGTCAAGTAACCGAACTCTTGAAACAACTTTTTCATTTTAGCATGACGAAACGATTTGAGCAAGCCTTTTTCAAACAATGCTGCGATTAAAGAATCAATTGCAAGAAGATTGGGATGACAATTACGGTGACAACCCCTACTACCACCACAGCGATACTCGCCATTGCCGCTTCCACTTCCCCCATCTCAATCCCAACAGAAACGCCAAGCGCATGTCCAGATGTACCAAGTGCAAGGCCTTTGGCCACTGGGTTTTTAATCCGAAACAATTTTAAGAAGAAGGCACCTAGCGCATAGACAATCACCGCATTAAAAATGACTGCAAAGGCTGTAATATCTGCAATTCCGCCAATATCTTTTGCAATTGGCAAAGCAATCGCTGTCGTCGCTGCTTGTGGGAGCATGCTTTTCATAACAGCAGCATCAAGATGAATCCCTTTTGCTACTACATAAACAATTGTAATAGAACAAAGTGAGCCGACAAAAATAGCGGATAAAATTTGCCACCAATATTTTTTCAGCAAAGCTCGCTGTTTATAAAGAGGAATCGCAAACGCGATGGTCGCAGGCTCTAAGAAAAACTTGATAACCTTACCGCCTTCATTATAATCTGCATAGGAAAAACCGCCAATTTTCAAAAACAAAATGCCTAACACCATGGCAACAAATAGCGGGGTGAATAAGAAGAAACCTTTAGACTTTTTAAATAAAAATGTGCCAATTCCAAAGGCCACTAATGAGACGACAATGCCAAAATAAGGACTCATAGTACTTGTACCCATCTTACACCTCTCCTTTAATGCGTAGTTGAAGCTGGTTTATTTGAATGAGAAGGAGTGGATTTGCTCTCCTTTGTCTTTTGACGCTGTGGTCTTTCTGATAACTGCATCAGAAGCTGAGAGAACAGCCCAGTGGCGGCAAGTAACATAATGGTTGCAATGATAATCACACCCACTACCTGTACCCCTACTTCTTGCATGACACCTAATGATTGAATGACTGAGATACCAGAAGGAACAAATAGAAAACTAATAAGACCTGTCAATGAGCTACCTAATTGCTCTACTTGCTCTAGTTTCACAATCTTTGTTGTTAATAAAATAAATAATAGAACCAAACCAATAACAGATGCTGGCATCGGAATCGGTAAATACATTGAAATGAGATTAGAAACGAACATTACCGTTGCAAAGATAAATGCTTGAGATAGAAATCCATATACTTTTGTGGCACTCATGCCCTTTCACCTCTTTCTTCGACTGCCCTCAGTATATGGCATGAAACAAACAAATGAAGCGTTTACAATAAAACTCACCTAATATCCTGACTGAAATGCAGAAAATGAGGATTGAAATGCAAATGAAAAAAGCCGCCCTATTCTAATAGGAGCGACTTCTTTAGTTCTTTCGCATATGTTCGGCTGACAGGGACGATAGACCCGTCTGTCATATGAAGATTATACGTTGAATTAAACCAAGGCTGCACTTCTTTCATATGAGACGTGTTGACGATATAGCTTCGGTGAACTCTCATAAAATAAGCCTCAGGTAATTTCTTTTCAATGACCACAAGCGGTTCTGTCACCTCATACATATGATCTCTTGTTTTCACAACCTTTTTTCCTTCACTAAGCCCTACATACATAATCTCGTCAACCTGCAAGATCACAATAGACTCATCGACAGAGATCGCTAATTTTTGGTTGTGAGAAAATTTGTCTTCTGAAAGAGACGGTTCCTGCGTCTCAATAGCTTTCCACTTCTTAAACTTTTGCATCGTTTGCAACAGCCGCTCTTCATCAAAAGGTTTTGTTAAGTAATCTAGTGCACTCACCTCAAACGCCTTCAGCGCATATTGATCAAATGCTGTAGCAAATACAATCGCCGGCGGATCAGACATTCGGTTGAGTCTTTTGGCAATATCAAACCCATTCTCGCCTGATAAATCGATATCTAAAAAGAGCAAATCGGGCTTATGATCGACCATCCGGTCAAAAGCAGATTCTATATTTTCCGCTTCCTCTATTTGAACATTCTCTTTTGTTCTTTGTAACAAATATTTTAATTCGTCTCTTGCTAAAACTTCATCATCTACAATCAATACCTTTATCAACGAGAATCATCCTTTTTTACATAATCCATTGGAATGCGAAATGAGATGTCAGTACCATTGCCGCTATGAATGGATAAAGCAGCTGGCCGGCCAAAAATTCCTCTTAGCCGCTGGTCTAAATTATAAAGTGCTGTACCTGTTCCTTCTTTTGATTCAACTGGCGATTTTAATAATTGAGCCATCTTGTCGTCTTCAATCCCCTGGCCATTATCTGTGACTTTCATATAGACATGCCCATCTTTTATCAAAGCGGATACGATGACTTCACAATTTGTTTGATGTTTAGGAAAAGCATGTCTCACTGCATTTTCAACAAGCACTTGAAGCACAAAGGGAGGGATCATGACCTGTTCCAGCTCTTTTTCAATTTGAAAGGTCACTAGATATTTATTTGGAAATCTCGCTTGCTCCAGTGATAAATAAGCCTCCACATGCTGAATTTCTTTATGCATTGGAATAAGCAGCTGGCGAGCACCTTGTAAATTCGATCGAAAATAAATACTCAGCTGTAGTAGCAACTTCCTTGCCATCTCTACATTCGTTCTACACAAAACGGAGATGGTGTTAATGGAGTTAAATAAAAAGTGCGGATTCACCTGGGCCTGAAGCGCCTTGATCTCTGCATCTTTCAGCAGACGGCTTTGGGTCTCAGCCTCCCCAAGCTCAAGCTGTGTGGAAAAGAGCATCGCCAAACCTTCTGCAAGCTCTTCTTCTACTCTGCTTAATCCGACTGGAGAATTGAAATACATTTTTAATGTTCCAATTGTTTGACCATTAGACGTGAGTGGAAGCACTATGGCTGCTTCAAGCGGGCAGTGGGCGACTGAACAATTGATTTCATCTTTTGAGTGCGCCTTCATAATCTTCCCACTTATCAACACTTGCTTAGACAGTCCTGTAATCAGGCTTTTCGATGGAATATGATGATCAGTTCCATCTCCGACATGTGCTAAAATCTTTTCTGTATCTGTTAAGGAGACAGCATCTGTTTCTGTTAAACGATGAATGATTTCTGCCACACTTTTACATGATTGTTCGTTTAGCCCTTGCCGGAAATAAGGAAGTGTTTGATCTGCGATAGAAAATACTCGATGCGTCTGCATCGCTTTTGCCTGCTCTTCCTGACGAATCACTGACTGTAAAATAGATAAAAAGATAAAACTCCCGATTCCATTCACAAAGATCATCGGCAGAGCAATAATACTCACAAGGCCCCAAGCATCAGCAAATGGCTTCGCAAACAGAAGGATAATGACCATTTGTAAAGATTCCATCGCTACACCAAAAATCGCTGCTTGTCGCGGTGTGACCATTCGATTCTTCCGCTTAAATCGCCTGCCGACATAGCCTGCAATCACACCGGCTAAAATGGAAGAAATTGCACAGCTAAGCGCGGTGCTCCCTCCTAGTGAATAGCGATGAATGCCAGCTAAAAGCCCAGCACCAATCCCTACAAACGGCCCTCCTATTAAGCCGCCCATTTCGATCCCCATAATTCTCGTATTGGCGATAGAACTTGATGAGCCTAAGTGATATGAAAATTCGTGGTTCATCACAATCTGCTGCTGGATTTCAATTCCAGTGTAATTGCTGATGATACTAAAAGAAGCAAAGATAAAGACAAGGATTGCCTTTTTTCGAAACCCTTGATTATGTAGTAAGAGATTGCGAAAGCCCTTGACATGGGCAAGCACAAATCCCAAAATAACGATGATTCCTACACGCTCAATCATCATAATAATTAAATGAAGCAAACCGGCCACCTCAATTGATGTATGTGATATCTACTGTCTATCTATTCTATCATGCACGGTCAATGCTCAAAAATCTCTCAAATCTTTTCTTTATTGCCCTCTGCTTCTATTGTAAAATGAACATGAGCCTGTCACATGCAATTGAGGGTAACTACATACATAACAAGGGAGAAGATCATGAAAGCCGTATTTTTCGATTTAGATGATACTTTGCTTTGGGATGAAAAAAGCATTCATACCACTTTTCAGGAAACATGCAGGGAAGCGGAAAAGAAATATGGACTTGATCCAGAATCGTTTGAACAGATCGTGCGTGAAGAAGCAAGAAAGCTGTACTCTTCTTATGAAACATATGATTATACTGTTATGATTGGCATTAATCCTTTTGAAGGACTGTGGTCTAATTTTAGTGAGCCGATTAGCGAAGGCTTTCAAAAGCTGAACGCCCTTGCACCAGAGTATCGCAAAAACGCATGGACGAACGGCTTAAAAGAGGCAGGAATTGATGATGAAGCATTTGGTCAATACTTAGCAGATTTCTTTGCAGCAGAGCGCAGAAAACGCCCGTATGTCTATGAAGAAACGTATCCTGTTTTAGAGCGCCTGAAGGGCACCTATGAATTACTCCTTTTAACAAATGGAGATCCTAGTCTGCAAAAAGAAAAACTTGCAGGTGTTCCGGAACTTGCCCCTTACTTTAATGAAATTGTGATTTCTGGAGATTATGGAAAAGGAAAGCCTGATCCTGGCATCTTTGAGCACTGCCTTCAGCTGTTAAATCTCACAAAAGATGATGTCATCATGGTAGGAGATAATCCAAAAACAGATATTCTCGGCGCTTCTCGCGCTGGCATCCAAACCGTTTGGATCAATCGTCATGGCAAGAAAAATGAAACAGATGTGACACCAGATTATGAAATTAAAGACTTACACGAATTGTTTGATATTTTAAAATAAACCATAGGAAAAACACCCTTCTCCTGATCGAGATTGGGTGTATTTTCGTTTTCGGCTATACAATTGCTGCTAAACTTTGTGCTTGACGATCTAAGCCGCGTGCTGCTTCTCCTACATTCATGAATTCCTCGCTTGCCTGCTTGACAAGATCCCGGTTTGTAAACACGCTTGTCTTTGCACGGCTTGTTCCGGTGCTGACCTTTTCAACTTCTAAATGGATCGCCTTCACATAACGATCCACCTTTACGATCGCTTCCTTTGAATCTGTCGCAAGCTTACGGATTTCTGCCGCGACGACACTAAAGCCATTTCCATAGGAACCCGCATGCGCAGCTTCTATGGCCGCATTTAATGCGAGCAGCTGCGTTTGGGAAGCGATACTGTTAATCGTTGTAGCAATTGAGCTGATCGACTCCACCTGCTCTGTTAACTCTTCTAGCAAACTCATATTTTGATCAGTTTCACTCGCGATATGTTCAAAAGAAGCATTTACACTTTGACTATGCTGGATGCCGATTTCCGCTCGCTCCATTAATTTTGCAGACATATCCTTTAGGTCTTCTACTACCTGCTTCATTGTGTTTTCTCTCTCTGTAATATCTGTTGCCACTTTCACGACAGCCACTACATTCCCCTCTTCATCGAGCACTGGCGTATACGTCGCTTCAAGCCATAAGGTGTCACCGTACTTCGTGATCCGCTGCACCTTTTCCTGAAACACTTGACCATTCTTCAAACGCTTCCAAAACATTTGATAACTTGCGTCTTCTGCAATATGCGGAGGACAAAACTGTCTATGCTTTAAACCAATCATTTCTTCCTTTGAATATTTCATGGCTTTTGCAAAAATATCATTGACCCATAGGACCTTACCTGTGACATCAAATTCAATCATCGCCAGTGAGTGCTCTAGCGCACGAAGCACAGCTGATTGCTCCAATACTTGTGTTGATACAGTATTTGTTGTTTGAATCATTGCTTTCATTCCCCCAATTTGCCTCTCTCTAATAGTACATACTTACCCATACTTTCGTACTATCTAAACGTATCATTTGCGCAAATGGATCACTAGTGGAGAATTTTTTTCCATAAGAAAAAAGCCAGCAACCTCAATAGATGAGATCACTGACTGTTTCGTTCGCCTTCATTATTTTTTTGCTTCTGCGACTGCATGTTTCACAAAAGCTTCGAGGTCCATTGTTTCTGAATCTTGTTCCCCATATTTTCTTACATTGACCGCGCCATTTTCTGCTTCTTGATCACCGACAACTAGCATGTACGGGATCTTTTGCATTTGCGCTTCTCTAATTTTGTATCCTATTTTTTCATCACGACTGTCTAGTTCTACACGCAGTCCTTCAAGCTGCAAACGTTCTTGCACTTTTTTCGCGTAATCTAGATGGACAGATGGTGAAACCGGGATGACTTGGAATTGTACAGGTGCCAGCCATGTTGGAAGAGCTCCTTTGTATTCTTCAATTAAGAAGGCAACGAAGCGTTCCATTGTGGACACAACTCCTCTATGAATGACAACTGGACGATGGTGTTTTCCATCTTCTCCGATATATGTGAGATCGAAACGCTCTGGAAGTAAGAAGTCTAGCTGTACAGTAGACAAAGTCTCTTCTTTTCCAAGAGCTGTCTTTACTTGGACGTCAAGCTTCGGACCATAAAATGCCGCTTCGCCTTCTGCTTCATAGTAGTCATGTCCAAGCTCGTCCATTGCATCTTTCAGCATAGACTGTGCTTTATTCCACATTGCATCATCGTCAAAATACTTCTCAGTATCTTCTGGATCACGGTAAGATAAGCGGAACGTATAATCATTTAAGCCGAAGTCTTGATACACTTCTTCAATTAGGCGAACTGTACGAATGAATTCGTCTTTGATTTGATCTGGACGAACAAAGATATGGGCATCGTTTAATGTCATCCCACGAACACGTTGAAGGCCGGATAAAGCACCTGACATTTCATAACGGTGCATTGTACCAAGCTCTGCAATCCGAATTGGTAGTTCACGATAGCTATGCGGTTCATTTTTATAAATCATCATATGGTGCGGACAGTTCATTGGACGGAGAACAAGATCTTCATTGTCCATTTCCATCACAGGGAACATGTCTTCTTGATAATGCGCCCAGTGGCCTGATGTTTTATACAATTCTACACTCGCAAGAACGGGTGTATACACATGCTCATAACCAAGGCGTACTTCTTTATCAACAATATAACGCTCAATGACGCGGCGAATTGTGGCCCCTTTTGGCAGCCAGAGCGGAAGACCTTGGCCCACCTTTTGAGAGTTCGCAAACAGTTTCAATTCTTTGCCTAGTTTACGGTGATCACGCTCTTTTGCTTCTTCAAGCAGACGTAAATGCTCGTTTAATTCCTCTTTGCTGAAGAAAGCTGTTCCGTAAATACGCTGAAGCATTTGGTTGTTACTGTCGCCTCTCCAGTAAGCACCTGCAAGGCTTAACAGCTTGAATTCTTTGATTTTCCCTGTAGACGGCAAGTGAATACCACGGCATAGATCGAAGAATTCACCTTGCTCATAAATTGTGACGGCTTCGCCTTCTGGGATTGCTTCTAACAGCTCTAGCTTCAATTCATCACCAATTGCTTCAAAGCGTGCTTTCGCTTCTTCTCTTGAAACTTCAATGCGCTCAATCGGCAAATTGCTGTTAATGATTTTTTTCATTTCTTTTTCAATCTTTGGTAAATCTTCAGGTGTAATCGCTACATCGATATCGACATCATAGTAAAAGCCATTTTCGATGACAGGGCCTACACCAAACTGGACGTGATGCTCCTTTCCATAAATGCGTTTGATTGCCTGTGCAAGCAAATGCGCTGTGCTGTGTCGCATAATATCGAGCGCTTCTTCACTCTTATCTGTGATGATCTCGATTGTTCCACTTTCTAACAGCGGCGTACGCAGATCTATTTCTTTGCCGTTCAATTTACCGGCAAGCGCTTTTTTCTTTAGGCCTGGGCTAATTGATGCCGCGATGTCTTCTGTTGTAGCTGTTTTATCAAACTCCTTGACTGCTCCATCTGGAAATGTAAGTTGAATTTGTTCTGACATCTCTAGTCACTCCTTTTTTTGGCAATATAAAAACCCCGCCCCCTGGAAAGGGACGAGGTTGAATAAACGGAATCGTGGTTCCACCCTTTTTCCCGTATTTGCAGCTTGCTTTGTCAAAAGCAAATACGGCTTGTGGTTCAATAACGGGAATTCCCGTCAGCTATTACTAAACAGTTCACAGCTGATGTTCAAAGGTGGTAAAGCAAATGGTCCTCTGCTAGGAAGCTTTCAGCCACGGCTTCCCTCTCTTTAAGCGGGTGTTCATTTGTTCATGTCCTTATCAATACGGTCTCTGTATGAAGTTACACCGTATTATAAAACGTTTTTTCGTGAAAATCAAGAAAGCTTTTCACTTTTCTTTTCCAAATGACTAGGAACAAATTGAACATGCTGTTCCTGAAACGAATGAGAAGGGAATACCTCAACTCTTTCTTGAAAAATATTTTGAATGGTTTGCACCATCGAGTGACCTGTATCATCTGTAAATAGGTCAATCTTTTGTGGCGCAATGGATACAAGCGGTGCAATCAACTGCGAATCAATATACATTGGATGCTCTCTTACAAACTGTCTGTCTATGTATTGTTTTTGATCACGCTCAGAAGCGTACCGAAATTCCCAAATCATCAGGCGGTCCTGATGCACAACATGTACTTTTTCAAGCTTAGGTTCTCTTGACATCACATAGTCTCGAAGGGATTGAATAAAGTTTTGATATTCTTGTTCCATTTTATATTCTTCAATGGATACTTCAACATAGTTCTTCAGCCTTCTGTCATACGCTGAGAGCCTAAATGTCATAAATGAACCAATGGAAAAAACACCTTTCTGTAAAGAAATCGTCTCAAGCTCTTTTTTTAACAGATCCTCCCTCGGTGGGTCTTGATGAATTCCAGGAATATCATCTAGATCCCCTTTCATGATGCTATGGGCGATTGAAAGAATTTGGTGCTGCTCTTCTGGATCTTTAAATAAGTATGTGTTTTCAAGGATGCTGCGCATGCGTTCATTTTCTTTGCATTCCAAAAAAAAGTGAATCAGTAATGTCCGCACAATGTGCTCTATGGCTTCTCCTGATTTCTTCGCTTCTATGAGAAGCCGGTCTTTCCCTTGTTGAATCGAAATGTGATGCCGACTGTCCAAGTGTTCAGCAAGATGTAAAAAAGCGGCGGTATCATATTCATCTTCAAAGATTATTTCAAGCATGTTTGTCCCCCCTAACGACATCTGTTACATATATATGGGGGGAACATAAAAAATAGACGCCTAAAATAAATCAGGCATCTTTCTTTTTAAAATCAGTGGCACTGAGATAAAGATCAAATAAATCAAACAAACAATCGCTAAGGCGGCATAATTTCCGCTCACAAAGCTTGATCCAAGGACATTTAACGCCACAGTACCAGGTATTAACCCTAAAAAAGTCGCCGCCGCAAATGCACGATAATTCGCACGTGAAGCTGCTGCGGCATAACTGACAAAATCAAAGTGAATGGGCGCAATGCGTAATAAGAGGATATAAAGAAATCCATGCTCTTGAATACGGGACGTCACCGCTTTTAGCTTCCGATTGCTTGATTCGGTTTCCTGCTTGTTTGAACGGAAGGTTGAGGCAAGCAGGAAAGATCCTGTTGCACCTGCTGTCGCACCAGCTAAGGCATAAATGGTCCCAAGGACACTGCCGAATGCCAAACCTGCTGCTAGCGAAAAGACGGTGAGAGGGACAAGCACAAATGGACGAAAAAGTGATAAGAAAAGAAAGACAAAGGGAGCTAGCATCCCAAATTGAAGAATCCAATTCTTCACATCTTTCGGCGACAGTTGAAAATGCTGTTTGTTGAGCCACCATAGCACAGCAGCTAGGACGCCAATCACGAGGAAAAGCAGCCATTTTCTTTTATTCATTTCATCCGCTCCCCTTCACGTGACCTATCTTTTTATAAATGACGGCGATTTTCCCCTTCAAGCAGAACTGGTTCAGCTAGGTAGAGAATACGTTCCATTAATCGAGCTGCCTTCACCTCTTCTTTTTCCCCGCGCTGTGAGTACGTAAAGTGATGCTTTAACTCATTCGGTGAGAAATTAGAAGAGAAAAAAGTCGGCAGCTGCTCTGCCATGCGGTATTGCAAGATTGTTCCTAAAAGTTCATCTCGTACCCAGCTTGTCATCGACTCTGCTCCAATATCATCAAGCATTAAAATTGGTGTTGATTTGACCATATTCAGCTTCTCTTCGAGTGTATGATCAGCTAACGAATTTTTTAACTCTCTCACAAATTCAGGCACGTATACAAGGAGAGATGGATACTCTTTTACCGCTAGCTGCTGCGCAATCGCTGCCAGAATAAATGTTTTTCCGACCCCAAACTTTCCATGTAAATAGAGGCCTTTTCCCTTACCTGTTTCATCATAACTTTGCAGGAATTGACCTACTTTTTGAATGACTTCTTGTCTTCCAACCACATTTAAATCAGCAAACGTCGCTTGAAGAACATTCTGTGGAATGTACATACTTTTCATAAGTTCTTGCTGTTTTTTCTGTCTATCAAGTCGCAGTTTGACAGGACAAGGGGAATATTCAATATCAATGCTCTGACCTTTGATCACAAGCTTCGGGTGATACCCGTCTAAAATGACATTTACATTCTCTTCCTCTAAGCAGTAAGAACAGCCCTTTGATTGTTGTACATATTCAAAGAGCCTATTCAAGCTGCGATTGATCATGTCTTCTTGGATGTCCTCTTGATGCTCCTTTAAAAAAGCTTTTACATCTTCATCAGCTAGGACACTTTCTTTAATCTGATTGTATCTCACGCGAAAATCTACCCGCCCTTTTAGCTGATCAAATGAACGACCGATCGGTTTCATCTCCATCTCACCTCACATTAATGTGCATTGTACTTTTTCATATTATTAAACTGATCTAACAATTTTTCTTTTTCTCGTTCGAGGTCCTCTGTAGACAAGTTATCTGTCTGTTCTTTTGGCTGTTCTTTCGTTTCAGCTTCTTTCATCCAGTCAGGCAGCTTCTCCTCGCGGATCACTTTTCCTGACCCATATGATTGACGCTTATTTTTTTGCTGCGCCCATTCTGTCATTTGCCTATTCTCTTCTTTGGCAATTTTCATAGCAGCTGCCACTGTTTTGATTTTCTTTCGCACCCAGTGGGCGGCGATTTTCTGCATATATGTTTTGGACAGTTTCATATCGGTTTTTAGCAGTGTATAGTAGATCAGGACATTCATGACCCCAGGCTCTAGCTGCTGCTCAAGCATAATATCTTCAACAATTCTTAAGTCTGCATACGTCGGCTCAATGCCATCTGCCATATCTTTTAGAAGCTCTCTAGGCGAAATATGATCAAGCTTTTCAATCAATTTCGCATCAGGCGCATCTGCACCTGAATTCTGCGTGACATTGTGACGTAAATGCCTTGGCTGTTTTTGATCAATCAGCTTCGGCTGTTCACCTCTGTATTCAATTTGATACCAGTCTCTCGCTGCTTTTCGCAGATCCTCAGTTGATATCATCTGATCTGAACCACAGGCACCTGCGACAATATTTTGCATTTGCAGCGGGGTGATGCCATAGACGACCGCTAACTTCTTAATTGTCTCTTTCACTTGCTTTGTCAAAGCTTTTCTCGGAATCATCATATCCGACATGCCTGCTAACAATAGATCAAAATCAAAAGATTCATCTGAAAGCGGTGCAGGCTGACTTGAGCCAACTGTCACATATTCGTAGCCCTCGTCAAGCGATGACGCCTGATTGATTTCCTCTGTCATCTTGCGCTCTCCTGGCTGCAAGACGTGAAACACTTCTTCAAACGATCGGGAGATGTTCTTTGCATCAGCAGGAACTCCTGGATAAGAAAAATAATCACGAAGCTGCATATATTTTGCTTTCTCTACCCGATGATACAAAAGGACATTCAGCATACCGTCTTGGAAAAATTCATCCGGTCTCAGCGGCGGCACGAGCTCATATGTAAACAGTCTGCCTTCTTCCGTTTCCTGTTCATATGTGCGGAGTAATCCGATCGCTTCAAGCTTTAAGCGCTCCTCAAAAATATCATTTAAATTCGTTTGCAGCATCACCATCAGCTGACGGTGAGGTGCGGGTTTCCCCCACATTCGATTTTGTTCCAGCTCTCCCCACAGCGTCATGTATAAACTGAAAGCGGACATGCCAATAAGCGGCTGATATAAAAGAGTTATAAGCTGTCTATCGATGTCACCGAGCAATGAAGCGCTTTTGACGACATACGGATCGACGGCTAGCACTTCCTTCCAATGCTCTGTCATATGCTGATCCTCCCTTAATACGGTTGTCTTCATTGTACACTCTTTTCGCGTTTTACGCTTTACGCAGGAAAAAGAGCATGAAGAATCTTCAGCTCTTTTTTAGCGTTCTTTCTTTAATAAATCTTTTAATTCATCAATAAATACATTGATATCTTTAAATTGACGGTATACCGAGGCAAACCTGACGTAAGACACTTCATCAATTTTCGCCAGCTCGTCCATCACCATTTCCCCTACAAGCTCGCTTTTCACCTCTGACATGCCTTGGTTACGCAATTCCTTCTCGATGTTAAAGCAGACATCCTCGAGCTGTTTTAAAGCGACAGGACGCTTTTCACACGCTTTAATGAGGCCTCTCAGCATCTTTTCCCGGCTGAATTCTTCTCGAATTCCTTCTTTTTTCACCACAATCAATGGCAATTCTTCTAATTTTTCAAACGTCGTAAAGCGATATTGACAGCTTTCACACTCTCTTCTCCGACGGATGGACTTCCCTTCATCTACTGGTCTTGAATCAAGCACCCTTGTGCCAAGGTGCTGACATGTGGGACATTTCATTTCATCAGCTCCGATCTCTTCTTGGAAGTTGTTTGTCTAGTTCTTTATAAAGGGACAAAACAGCCTTTTGACTGTAGCCAAAGTCTGTTGGCAGTGCTGTTTCTGTTGTCACATTAAAATCGACAGCTGTTTCAAAAGGACGAATTGAAATGACAGTCGCCACGAGAAAAGCTTTTTTCGGCGTTCGTATGTTTGCGCTGATTTCACCTCGTTCTGCTGAAACAGATGTCACTTGATAGGAATCGTTTCTTAAAAGAACGGCTTCTACCGCTTGGAAAACTTGAGTTTGTGTCGATTTGTAGTAATGGCTTTTCAGCTCTGACACTGGATGATGGTCAGATGTTTCTGTATGATTTGAAATGAATCGTTTGAGCTTTTGTCCTAAAGTCATACACATATCCCCTTTGTCATAAACCCTCTTCTTTATTTTATAAAAAAAACCTTTGTTTTCCTAGAACAAAAGTATAGACAGGTTGGATCATGCTGGATGCCCGTGTATGGAACAAATATAAAAAGGAGCATAACACAAAGGCATTTAATGCTTTTGGCCAGCTCCCATTGCAATCTTTTTTATGTTTACAGTGCTTTGGCTTGCGCCTGTTTCACTTGTACAGGTCCCATGCCTCGAGGAATTTCGATGTTTTCTCTTGTTTCAGCACCTAGTTCATCTCCGATATGATCTGCTGCAATATTCGGATCTAGATCGCCGCAAGTATAAACATCTATGCTCGCATAACCATGTTCAGGAAAGCTGTGAATTGTCAGATGAGATTCAGAAATAATGACAACTCCACTTACTCCTTGAGGTGCAAATTTGTGAAAAGCAACCTCTCTTACTTCAGCTCCTGATTTCAAAGCTGCATTTACAAACGTTTTTTCAATAAAATCCATGTCGTTCAGTTTATCACAGTCGCATCCCCATAACTCGGAGATAACGTGACGTCCGATTGTTTCCATCATGGACCCCCCTTAAACAAGAATGAAAGAGTGAAGTTCTAAGCAGCCGGACCGGACATATACCACGGGGGAAAGTTAGTCCAAAGAGGTCCTAACCCTTTAAGTATACCCGAATGAGTCTGCGAACAAGAAGTTCACGAAAAATAGTATACTTTGTTTAGACCCATTTTGCAAGCTGTGTTTTTAGTGGGATTTTCTCTCATTTCTTGAAAAGGGACGTTCATTCTTCTTCATTTCAAACAGCTGAAAGCTCTTTCATCTGGGAACCAACAAACTTTACAAGATCAACCACTCTGCAAGAATAGCCCCATTCATTGTCATACCATGCAAGAACTTTTACTTTTCTGCCTTCCATCACCATCGTTGTAAGTCCATCAACGACAGCAGAATAAGGGTTTGTGTTAAAGTCTGTGGAGACAAGTGGTTCATCTGTGTAATCTAATATGCCAACAAGAGATGTTTTTGAAGCCGTTGCAAAGGCAGCATTTACCTCTTCTGCTGTGACATCTTTTTTCAAGTCGACCACAAGATCAACCATCGACACATTTGAAACCGGTACGCGAAGTGCAAGTCCATGTAATTTCCCTTTCATGTGCGGCAGCACTAAAGAAAGCGCTTTAGCGGCACCCGTCGTCGTTGGAATGATGGACTGGGCACATGCTCTTGCCCGGCGCAAATCCTTGTGGGGGTTGTCGATATTTTTTTGATCATTTGTATAAGCATGAACCGTTGTCATTAAGCCGTTGTCGATGCCAAATTCATCATCTAACAGCTTGACAACTGGTGCTAAACAGTTTGTTGTACAAGATGCATTTGAAATAATGACATGCTTTTCAGGATCAAGATCATCCTCATTGACACCCATCACAATTGTAATGTCTTCATTTTTACCTGGAGCTGTGAGTACGACCTTTTTCGCTCCGGCATCTATATGGCCCATCGCTTGATCTTTTGAATTAAATTTCCCTGTTGCTTCGATCACGATATCAATCCCAAGCTCTCCCCATGGAAGCTGCTTCGGGTCTCTATTATTGAGCAAAAGCACTCTTTTGCCATTGACAATCAACGCGTCATCTTCTGCTGTCACATCGCATTCGTAACGTCCATGATTTGTGTCATATTTAATTAAATGTGCTAGCGTTTCGGCAGGATAGCTTGCGTTCACCGCTACAATTTGAATTTGATCATCAAGCATTGCTTTTCTGAAGACCATGCGTCCAATTCTGCCAAACCCATTGATCGCTGCTTTTACCTTCATGAACAGGTCACTCCTCTATTATGTGTTATACTCAATAAATTTATTTATGAAATTAGTATATCACATTAGAATGTAATTGCCAGTATATAAACGTATATTTTCAAAAAAGGGCTGTTCTTTGCAATGAAATTGACGAAAAAAGCATAAAAAAAGAAGAGTACTGTATGTACTCTTACTTATCTGTATGTTCCCATTCGTTTAATATGTTCTCTAATTGCTTTCTAATAAAAGCAAGATCTTTTGTGTTTTCTATCACGCGGTCTGCTTTTTGGCATTTTTCCTCAAGAGGCTGCTGGGAGTGAATGCGATTCAGTGCTTCTTCCTCGCTCAGGTCGTTTCGATTCATGAGCCGCGACAGCTGCAATTCAGGCGTCGTGTACACAACGATGATGCGGTCGACTAGACCTTCCAGCTTGCTCTCGAATAGGAGCGGGATATCAAGCACAACGAATGTTTCATTGTTGCTCACCCCTTCATCACGCTGCTCGAGCATTTCCTTTCTGACTTCAGGATGAACGATGGCATTGAGCTTTTTTCTTTTCTCTTCATCAGAAAAAATGATCGCTCCAAGCTGCTGCCGGTTCAGTTCACCATTTGGCAGAAGAACCTCTTCACCAAAAGTTTGAACGATTTGATGAAGGGCAGCCGATCCTTTAGAAACCGCTTCTTTTGCAATGATATCAGCATCCACCACCCGAATGCCTTTCTCTTTTATCATCTGCGAGACTGTGCTTTTTCCGCTAGCAATCCCGCCTGTTAATCCAATGACGAGCGTCAATTCGTTTCCTCCTTTACAGCTTCCACACCCCAATTAAAATGAGCAACAGCCCTGGTAAGCATGCGAGTTTATCGATCCAGCGCCAATTGGCCAAATAATGACCTGCACGCAGTCCGATGCATACAAAAAGAGAACTCATCACAGCGACCGTGATGCTCATGACAATTGGAGAAAAACCAAGAATCGCTGCACCAATCCCTGCACCAAATGCATCGATGGATAAAGCAATTCCAAGAAGCACCGCTTCCATTCCATTAATGGTGCCAGAGCGGTCAATATCTGCACTTGTAGGCTTTCGTAAAATATGAATGACAAGCCCAAGAGACTGCACTTCTACATTGAGAAGTGTTTTTTCATGAAGGAGCAAATCACGCTCTTTCGCTGGTTTATAAAATTGATACAGAACCCAAAGTCCGATGGCAATTAAAATGCCTCCACCCAGTTTATCTGTCACTGAGACAGGGAGGAATGTCGTGAGCAGGCTGCCAATCAGCATGGAAATGAGCAACACAATTCCTGAACAGCAAGCAATAATAACGATGGCTTTAAATGGAATCCTCATCTTGCGAAGACCATACGTAAAACCTACAGAAAAGCTGTCAATGCTGACGGCAATAGCTAAAAACAGAAGCGAAAACGAAATCATACCTGTACTCTTCCTTTCTGTTCATGCAACGATGATCAAGAGTCTCTAGGCGTCCTTAGACTCTTCTTCACTATATGAAGAGCAGGTGGGCTGTGTGTCAGTCTACACCTTGCTGAAAAAAGAATGTTTTTTATCGTATGCATGGCAAAAAGGAAGCATGCTGACGGCTTACCTTTATGAAGGGCGTTTTTGGCAGGTCACACAAAAATGGGTGCCGCGCCCTCCCACCACTGTTTTCTCTATGATACTGCCGCACGTCTGGCAAGGTTCTCCCCGCCGGTCATATACAAGAAGCTGTAATTGAAAAGTCCCAATATCACCTTGTGAATTGATGTAGGAGCGAATGGTGCTACCTCCTGCATCAACAGCCACTTGAAGCGTGTCAATAATATGTTTGTGGAGCACCTTGCAAGATGCAAGACTTAGCTGATTCGCTTTTGTTTCTGGATGAATACCTGATTTAAACAGCACTTCATCTACATAAATATTACCGAGGCCAACCACGATTTTTTGATCAAGTAAAGCCGTTTTGACTACGCGGGAGGTTTTCTTTAATTGCTCCCATAAATAGTCTGGTGTAAATGAATCTGAAAAAGGTTCATACCCCAGCTGTGATAGCGGAAGTTCTTTTTCTTCTTCGCCTGGCTGAAATAGATGCATCGTCCCAAATTTACGGACATCATGGTACCGAAGTTCGGTACCGTCTGTGAACGTAAAGACGACGTGTACATGTTTATCATAAGGCTCACCAGTTTCATGTACACGGTATTTCCCTTCCATTCTTAAATGGGAGACCATCACATAGTGGTCTAAATGAAAGAGTAGAAACTTCCCTCTTCTTTCAATGGTTTGAATGGTTTCTCCTACCATCCTTCTAGCGAACTCTTCCGGTTCCCCAGGACGTTTGATGATATTTGGCCATTTGATATCGACCGTTTCAATCGTTTTTCCTTTGACTAACCGTTGAAGAGTGCGCCGGACGGTCTCAACCTCTGGTAATTCCGGCATGCTCCTCGCTCCTTTTTCTCTCTCTTTATTTTGCGTCGTACCAAGATGGGCCTGAAGCGAAATCGACTTTTAGCGGCACATCGAGCTGAAGTGCGTTTTCCATGACTTCAGGGACGATTTTTTCTAATATGGCGATTTCTTCTTTTGGCGCTTCAAAAATCAGTTCGTCGTGCACTTGCAATAACAGATTTGCCTGCAGATTCTCTTCTTTTAACTTTCGTGCCATATCAATCATCGCTTTTTTGATGATATCGGCAGCACTGCCTTGAATCGGTGTGTTCATTGCCGTTCTTTCCGCAAAGCTTTTCACATTAAAATTACGGCTTGTGATATCTGGGATATATCGTCTGCGTTTAAGAAGCGTGGTCACATATCCTTTTTGTTTTGCTTCCTGCACGATGTCCTCCATATAGGTTTTCACGCCTTTAAAGCTTGTTAAATAACGTTCAATGAAGGCCGCTGCTTCTTTTCTTGTAATCCCAAGGTTTTGAGACAGTCCATAATCACTAATTCCATATACGATTCCGAAGTTGACAGCTTTGGCCTGTCTTCTCATAGAGGAAGTCACTTCTTCTTCTGAGACATGGAACACATCCATGGCTGTTTTCGTGTGAATATCCATATCTTGCGTAAAGGCTTCAATCAAGTTCTCATCTTGAGAAATGTGCGCGAGTACACGCAGCTCAATTTGAGAATAGTCAGCTGCAAACATGAGCCAGCCTTCTTTTGACGGAACGAACGCTTGACGAATTTTTCGGCCTTCTTCTAAACGAATCGGGATGTTTTGAAGGTTTGGGTCTGTTGAGCTTAGTCTTCCTGTTTGTGTAAGTGCCTGATTAAATCTTGTGTGCACTTTATGCGTATCTTTGCGCGTCACTTTCATTAAGCCTTCCACATAAGTGGATTGCAGCTTTCCTATTTGACGGTAATGCAGAATGGACCGAATAATTTCGTGCTTATCTTCAAGCTTTTCAAGGACATCCGCAGACGTAGAGTAGCCTGTTTTGGTCTTTTTGATAACCGGCAGTCCTAATTTTTCAAATAAAATCACACCAAGTTGCTTCGGTGAATTGATGTTAAATGTTTCTCCTGCTAACCGATGAATGGTTTCTTCATATTCCTTCAGCTTCTTCGTGAGTTCTTCACCCATTTTCTGAAGACGTTCAACATCCACTTTTACCCCAAGAGATTCCATTTCACCTAAGATGAGGGCAAGTGGCAACTCTAAATCTTCATACAGTTCATGCTGATCATTTTTTTCTAACGCTTCAAGGGTCAAATCATGCAGCGCAGAGATCGCTGCTGCTTTTCTTCCAAGATGGTCTTTTAGCTCTTCTTCAGATGGAATCGCCTGTTTCGCTCCTTTTCCGTAAACTTTTTCATCGGAAAGGGCTATGTTCAGGCCATATTCCTTCGCCACACTTGCAACGTCCTCATAAGATTTCTGCGGATTGACCACATAGGAAGCGAGCAGGACATCGTTATCGACACCTTTTAGATCAACATCATGCCATCTAAGGGCAACAACCGCTCTTTTGGAATCAAAGACCCATTTCTTCTTCGTTGCATCCTGTACCCATTGTTTAAACGCTTCAGATTGCAGAGCATCTTCTTTTGTCATAAAAAATGCACCGTTCTCATTATGGATCGCAAACCCTATCAAATCGGCTTCGTGATAATTGTCTCCTAGCTGTTCTACCACAAGTGCAGCGTGATCTGTCAGCATGTCCTCCGTGACATCTGTCATTTTCTTCACGTCTAGTTCGTCTATTTCTACTGGTTCATCTGATTCTGGCGCTTCTCCTAAACGCTCTAGCAGCGTTTGAAAGCCCAGTTCTTTATAAAGCGAGATGACCTGCTCCATGTGAGGACCTTCATAGGCGAGCTCTTTGCTTGACACATCTATTGGTGCTTCTACGAGAATCGTCGCCAGCTTTTTACTCATCACCGCTTGTTCTTTATATTCTTCAAGCTTTTCTTTTAGCTTTTTCCCGCTGACTTCGTCAATATGATCAAGCAGATTTTCAAGGCTTTCAAACTGCTTTAGTAATTTAATCGCTGTTTTTTCACCGACACCAGGCACGCCAGGGATATTGTCTGATGAGTCTCCCATCAGCCCTTTCATGTCGATGATTTGATCTGGTCTGAGGCCATATTTCTCTTCAATATGGGCCGGAGTGTAATATTCTACTTCTGTGATACCTTTTTTCGTAATGGCTACTGTTGTATGATCTGTTGAAAGCTGCGTTAAGTCTTTATCTCCTGAGAAGATTTTGACCTCAAAGCCGTCCTTTTCTGCCTCTACAGCCAGTGTGCCGATAATGTCATCCGCCTCGTATTGCGGAAGCTCGTACCTTTTCACTTGATAAGCATCTAATAGCTCACGGATGAACGGCATTTGTTCTGATAGTTCTGGCGGAGTTTTTTGTCTTCCGCCTTTATATTCCTTAAAGGTCTCGTGACGGAAGGTGGTTTTACCCGCATCAAATGCTACGAGCATATGAGTCGGCTTCTCGTCTTCCAGCATCTTCATTAAGATCATCGCAAAGCCATAAATGGCATTTGTATGTACGCCTTTATCATTGGATAATAGCGGCAAAGCAAAAAAGGCTCGATAAGCGAGACTGTTTCCATCCACAAGTACTAATTTCTTTTGATCTGTCATCTTTTAATCCTCCATCGACTGAGCCGGCTCAGCCGTCTCTTTCGCACATTGTATGTTCATTTTATCAAAGTTTATTTTGAAAAGAAAATAGACGAGCCTGCATAAAAAAGGGACGAAAACAACAAGTGTTTTCGTCCTTCCAAAATTGGCTCCTTGGATGAAGGGGTTCCTATTCATCCTACCAATGATTGATTAACAAAACATGAATTCATTGTAAAGATCATGTAAATTTTAACGCCACTTTCCATTCTTCTCTATTTTGACTTTAAACTCACGGTAAACGTCGTCCCTTTGCCTTGTTTGCTATGAACAGAAATCGTTCCTTCATGTGCTTCGACAAGGTGTTTGACAATGGCAAGACCAAGCCCTGTACCGCCTGAGTTTCTACTTCTATCTTTATCAATTCGATAAAATCTCTCGAATATTCTTGGAATCTCACTCTTTTTCATACCGATCCCTGTATCTGCTACATCAAATTCATAGCTGTCTTTCCTCTGTCTTGCTGTGATCGTGACACTTCCTCCCTCTGGTGTATAGGTGAGGGCATTATTGATCAGGTTGAGGAAAATTTGTTTTAATCTCAACGGATCTGCCATGACATAGACCGGCTCTTTCGGAACACGCACTTGTAGGTCAATGCCTTTTTCAGCAGCCTTTTGTTTTAGCAGTACTTCAATCTCTTGAATGATTTCTGTCGCATTGGCTTCTTGAATATTCAGCTTAAAATGCTGCTGTTCAATTTTCGAGAGATCAAGTAAGTCTTGGATGAGCGTTTCTAAACGAATACTCTCTTTTAGGATGATGGACAAAAATTGTGTCAGCGCTTCTTTATCGTCAATGGCACCATCCAGAAGTGTTTCAGAAAAGCCTTTAATTGACGTGATCGGTGTCTTTAATTCATGTGACACGTTAGCGACAAAGTCTTTTCGCATCTGTTCTAGCTGCTTTGTTTCTGTCACATCATGAAAGACAAGAACAATCCCTTTCCATTCATCGTCTGTACTTAAGATCGGAACACCATCGACTTGGAAATAACGGCGCTCGATGTCAACAGCGAGACGTAAAAACTTTCGGACCTTGGTTTCTGTCATGAAAATTTCGTCTATTAACTCAATAATCTCTTCATGGGTAAAGGCTTCATGATACAGCTTGTGCATGTAAATATGTTTTTGCACTTTGAATTGCTTGCGGAATGTTCGATTGACTAAGTGGATATAGCCCATTTTATCAATCAAAATGATCCCCGCTCCAATGTTTTCAATGACTGTTTGCAGACGATCTCGCTGCATTTCGCCAGCGCTTGTCATGTCTTGAAGACTTTCTGCCAGACGCTTCATTGATGTATTGAGTTCACTTGTTTCAATGATCAGCTCTTCATAGTTATTTGTATCATAGTTCCCTCGTTCAAGCTGTTTGGCCACCTTTGTGGCATAATCAATCGGCTTTACATACTTCATCGACATGCGATAGCCAAAGAAGACGATGATAATGATGGCCGAACCAAGACAAAAGGCTAATGCAAGCCAGAGCTGACCATCAATCTCATTCAAAGGCTGGAATGAAGCATGAAGAAATAAATATCCCGCCGGTTCGTTTTGTTTCATCATTGGGACTGCATAATGAAACAGCGCATCCTTCTCATCCTCAATGAACGTTCCTTTTGTTTGGAGCTGCTCACTTTTCAGTGTGTTTAAAATGACAGCCCTTTGTTCTGCTTGACCCGTTGTATGTATGATATTCCCCTTCACGTCCACAATCGACGCATTCATATCGAGATGCTGCTTTGCTTGATTGAGAATCTTCTTGTTTTGCTCCGCATTCAAATCTTCAACATTCATAGAAGAAAGGAGAAAACTCGATTCCTTTTCCATTCGTTCGGTTAATTTTGTTTCATAGAAAATATGAAACATATGATCCAAGAAAAGACCAAGCGCAACAAACACAATAAACAGGAGAAAAATGAGCCCAGAAAAAAGGCGGGTTCTCACTTTACTCATTTGGCTTTGGCTCCTCCAATTTGTAGCCTAAGCCTCGAATGGTTTTAATATATGTTGGTTTTTTCGTGTTCTTTTCAATTTTGTCCCGCAAGTGGCTGATATGCACATCCACAATACGAGTATCACCTGCAAAGTCATAATTCCAAACCGCACTTAACAATAGATCACGCGTAAGGACACGGCCTTTATGCTTAGCCAAATAAAGAAGCAGTTCAAATTCCTTTGGCGTAAGCTCTAGACGTTCTTCTTGGAAATAAACTTCGTAATGTTCAGGTAAAATGCGTAGGTCTCCAATTTTGATTTGGTCTGCAATGATCTCTTCCTTCTCTTCTTGCACGGGAGCCGGCTGAGATTGCTGTGCTCTTCTCAAAATGGCTTTTACCCGAGCACCCACTTCTCTAGGACTGAAAGGTTTTGTCATGTAATCATCGGCTCCAAGTTCAAGACCGAGCACCTTATCAAATTCATCGTCCTTTGCTGTCAGCATTAAAATAGGGAACATCATTTTTTGAATTCTCAGTTGTTTGCACACTTCAATGCCGTCCATTTTCGGCAGCATTAAATCAAGCACAATCAGATCAGGCTGTTCACTTGCTGCTTTTTCAAGCGCTTCTTCTCCGTCTCTTGCTGTGACGACATCGTAGCCCGCCCTTTCAAGGTTATAGCTTAGAAGTGTTACAATTGATTCTTCATCATCCACAACTAATATTTTTTTATTCATGTTGTGCCTCCAATTAGTGATTTCCCCTGCATCCGGTTTTTTGTATCTTATGTGAAAAGCGAGAAGTCATGCTTTCTCTTTCATTTTAACGAAAGCTTAACAAGAGAACAATTTAAAATTTCGACAAGGTTGGCTTTGTAAACAAAAAGAAGACTCCTCATACGAGAAGCCTTCTTTTTTATTCATATTAAGACAATACTTTCATGACGTTCTTTACAGATTCAACAGAACGGTCAAGCTGACTTCTTTCTTCTTCTGTCAGCTCAAGCTCGATGATCTGCTCAAGGCCGTTTCCACCTACGATTGTTGGAACTCCAAGGTAAATGCCTTCGTAGCCATATTCACCTTCAAGGTATGCAATCGTCGGCATGACGCGACGTTGATCTTTTAAGATCGCCTCAACCATTTCAACGAGTGAAGCAGCAGGTGCATAATACGCACTACCGTTACCTAATAGGTTGACGATTTCACCGCCGCCTTTTCTTGTTCTTTCAACAATTGCATCAATTCGCTCTTTAGGAATTAATGTTTCCAGCGGGATACCGCCTGCGTAAGAGTAACGTACAAGAGGAACCATGTCGTCCCCATGTCCACCAAGAACAAAGCCCGTCACATCTTTCACAGATAGGTTTAATTCTTGAGCAACGAACGTACGGAAACGTGCTGTATCAAGAATTCCTGATTGTCCGATGACTTTTTCTTTTGGTAATCCTGATTCTTTATAAACTGCATATGTCATTGCATCAACAGGGTTTGTTAACACAACAATGATCGCTTCTGGAGAATATTTAACGATTTCACGTGTCACACTGCGCATGATTTTTTCATTTGTTGACACGAGGTCGTCACGGCTCATTCCCGGCTTTCTTGCAATTCCTGCCGTAATGACCACGACATCAGAACCGGCTGTATCTTCGTAGTTAGAAGTTCCTGTAATATTCGCATCGAAGCCTTGAACAGGACTTGCTTCCAGCATGTCAAGTGCTTTCCCTTTTGTCGGGTTCTCAAGCTGAGGGATATCCACTAATACGACATCCGCTAATTCTTTTTGAGCTGTTAGAAATGCTGTAGTTGCTCCAGTAAAGCCTGCTCCGATGACAGATACTTTTTTACGCTTGTTTGCCATTTCCTTTTTCCCCTTTAACTTTAAAGTTTAAGAATCAAGACAAGTTTTTGATGAGCTCGTCAGCAAACTCAGAACATTTCACTTCTGTTGCACCATCCATTAATCTAGCAAAATCGTACGTGACGACTTTAGATGCAATTGTTTTTTCAACAGATTGAATCACTAGATCAGCAGCTTCTTGCCATCCAAGGTGCTCAAGTAAAAGCACGCCTGATAGAAGAACAGAAGATGGATTCACTTTATCAAGACCAGCATATTTCGGTGCTGTTCCGTGAGTCGCTTCAAAAATAGCGTGTCCTGTTTCGTAGTTGATATTTGCACCAGGTGCGATACCAATTCCACCAACTTGTGCTGCAAGTGCATCAGAGATGTAGTCTCCGTTTAAGTTCATTGTTGCGACAACATCGAACTCAGCTGGACGAGTTAAAATTTGTTGAAGGAAAATATCTGCAATGCTGTCTTTGACAATGATTTTGCCAGCAGCTTCTGCTTCACTTTGCGCTTTGTTTGCCGCATCTTTTCCATCTTGTTCTACAATACGATCATATTGTGCCCATGTAAAGACTTTGTCGCCAAACTCTTTTTCAGCCACTTCGTAGCCCCAGTTTTTGAAGGCTCCTTCTGTAAATTTCATGATGTTTCCTTTGTGAACAAGCGTCACAGATTTACGGCCTTGGTCAATCGCATATTGGATCGCTGCTCTGACAAGACGAGATGTTCCTTCTTCAGAAACTGGTTTGATTCCGATACCTGATGTTTCTGGGAAACGGATTTTATTCACACCTAATTCGTTTTTCAAGAAGTCGATTAACTTCTTCACTTCGTCTGATCCTTTTGCATACTCGATTCCTGCATAGATATCTTCAGTGTTTTCACGGAAGATGACCATGTCTGTGTCTTCTGGACGTTTCACAGGAGATGGTACACCTTTGAACCAGCGAACTGGACGTAAGCATGTGAATAAATCAAGCTCTTGTCTTAGTGCCACGTTCAATGAACGGATTCCTCCGCCAATTGGTGTTGTCAGTGGTCCTTTGATCGCGATTAAATATTCACGAATGTCTTCAAGTGTTTGCTCTGGAAGCCACTCGCCAGTTTTATTGTAAGCTTTTTCACCTGCATATACTTCTTTCCAAGTGATTTGCTTTTCACCTTTATATGCTTTTTCTACAGCTGCTTCAAGAACTCTTGATGCTGCTTTCCAAATGTCAGGACCGATTCCGTCCCCTTCGATAAACGGGATAATTGGATTATTTGGTACATTCAATACGCCGCCAGTAACTGTAATTTTTTCGCCTTGTGACAATGATATTACCTCCCAGGTTATGTAGTGAATATTTGAAACTTCCAAGCTTGATGTCTGCAAGCCAAGAAGTTTTTCACGTGATTCGTTTTTTGTTGATATGGAGGCTGATTGGTTTAGATGGATCAGCCTCCGCTATTCTATAAACATTAGTCTCTTTCACTGATCGGAACAAACGTTTGAAGATCAGGTCCAATATAGTCAGCTCTTGGACGGATCAGACGGTTGTTGTCATATTGCTCTAAAATGTGAGCAATCCATCCAGAGAATCGGCTGATCACGAAAATTGGTGTAAACAAGTCATGATCAATCCCAAGACTGTGATAGACAGAAGCAGAATAAAAATCAACATTTGGCGGAAGATTTTTCTCTGATGTCACGATTTCCTCTGCGCGCACAGACATTTCATACCATTTTGGCTCGCCCGTGAGATTTGTTAAGCGCTGGCTCATTTCTTTTAAATGTTTTGCACGCGGGTCACCCTGGCGGTAAACGCGGTGGCCAAAGCCCATAATTTTCTCTTTCTTCTCTAGCTTACCATGAATATAGGAATCTACGTTTTCAACTTCGCCAATTTCTGAGAGCATCTTCATTACGCCTTCATTCGCGCCGCCATGAAGTGGTCCTTTCAATGCGCCGATAGCCGCTGTTACACCAGAGTAGATATCTGATAGTGTAGCAACACATACACGTGCTGTAAATGTCGATGCGTTTAATTCGTGATCCGCATGTAGAATGAGCGCTTTATCAATCGCTTCAATTTCTACTGGTGAAGGCTCTTCGCCGTTTAGCATATATAAGAAGTTTGCAGCATAGCTGTATTCTTCTTTTGGCTGTACAGGCTCAAGTCCCTTTCGAATACGTGAGAATGCAGCGACAAGTCCAGAAATTTTCGCTTGTAAGCGAATGGCTTTTCTGTAATTCGCTTCTTTGTCCATAATCTCTGATTCGTCATCAAGTAAACCTAATAAGGATACCGCTGTACGAATCGCAGACATTGGATGAACCCCATCCAGCGAATAAGATTTAAAGTGCTCAATGATCTCTTGCGGAATATGAGCATTTTCATTGAGCTGCTGCTTTAACTCGCTTAGCTCCTGCTCATTCGGCAGCTTTAAGTGCCATAACAGGTAGACAATTTCTTCGAAAGTCGCATTTTCAGTTAAATCATCGATATTGTACCCTACATAAGTAAGAGTATCATCAATAATTGAGCTTACGGATGAAGTTGTTGCCACGATACCTTCAAGACCTCTTGTTGCTGTCATGTTCAATCTCCCCTTTTTAAAAAGATTCCCCTTCGTTGCAAAATTCTCGCTTTTTGAAAGCGCTATCCAACCAAAATAGGCTGGCAGGTTTAGAAAAGAAAATGCTTACATTTACCTATACGGTTAGAGCGCTTTTAGCCTCATATCTCGTGTTAGATCAATGAGTTCAAAATTAAGCCTATTCCCATTATAAACAATAATCAGACATTTGTTAAATGTTTAACTATAATTTTTTTTGATATTTTTTTTTCCAGCCTTCCGGTTCGGGCATGGAATAAAGGGATTTTGCTTCTTTTAATATATTTAATTATGTTTTTTTGCAAAAGCTCACGCCAGAAAAAAATCAAAAGAAAGTGGCATGAGCCACTCTCTTTTTAACCGCTGAAAAATTTCACTGCTTGCATCGCTAAATAGGCAATTCCAGCACCAATCAGCGGGCCAACAGCCACACCTTTGAATAAGCTGACTGCCAAAATCGTACCGAATACAAGTGCTGCTGTGATATGCGGATCGTTTTCGAGTAGCACAATGCCGTTTTTTGCAATTAATGCTACTAATATACCCGCTCCAAGAGCTATCCAAGCATAGGAAGATTTCATCGCTTCTCCAAGCTGTTTAAATCCAATGTCCCCTGTTGCGATCGGTACAAGCACAGCGATCGTGATGACCGTCACACCCCAATTGATACCTTTTGATTGCAGAACCGGGAATATTTTTTGATCCAGGCCAATCAGCTTAATGGCAATCAGCACAGAGACCGCTAAAATTAACGAATTGTTTTTTGCAATAAGTGCAATAACGAGTAAAAGAACCAAAAACAAATTTGCTTGAGTAAACATACGCCGCTCCTTTCTTTCTTTTTATTGCGACCTTTTCATATTACTAATCTTTTTGAATAAAATGAAGTATCGGACATGCTTGTTTTTTGGAGGGGATTGTGTGAATCACACTTATGTGGGCATTTTTTTGCGAAGTTTGATGATTTTCAGCATCGCCGTTTGTGCGGTTGTTTTTTTATATCAGTCTTTTCCGTTTTTATATCCATTTTGGATTGCATTTGCCGTGTCGTGTTTGATTCATCCAGCCGTATGCAAAATTGAAAACATGACCGGGATGCCAAGAGGTTTTGTTGTCATCATTGTGTTATTACTCTTTTTAGTGGCAGCAGCTGGATTCATGACACTTTTAGTGGCGGAAATCATTTCAGGAAGTGCTTATTTAGCAAAGGTCCTGCCAGGTCATCTTGATCAACTGATTGGGATCGTGGAACGTTTTTTCACAGATCAGATTTTGCCTTTATATCATGATTTGACTGCTCAATTTAATACACTTCAAGCAGGTCAAAAGGAATCGATTTTAGGACAAATTCAAGCACTTGGTGACGAAGCAGCGGCAAAAATCGGGACTTTTCTTTCAAAAACTCTTGAATTCATTCCAGCTTTTTTAGGTCTTTTGCCTGATGCAGCAGCGACGCTTTTATTTTCCGCACTAGCGACTTTTTTTATCACAAAAGATTGGTTTACGTTAAAAAAATATAGTTCTCGTATCTTTCCCGCCAAATGGATGCTTCATACACGTGCCATTTTATCTGAAATCAAAAAAGCCATTTCTGGCTTTATGAAAGCCCAGCTTCTCCTTGTTGCCATGACCATTGGGATCGTGCTGATTGGACTTTTCATCTTAAAGGTCGAGCATGCGATTGTGATTGCTCTATGTATTGGTCTAGTTGATTTACTTCCTTACATCGGGAGTGGCACGGTTTTTCTTCCGTGGATCATTTACTCCGCCATGACAGGAAATCTTTCACTCGCCATTGGACTGGGCATTTTGTATATTGTGGTGCTCATTCAAAGACAAATATCAGAGCCAAAAGTCTTAAGTAAATCAATCGGTCTAAATCCTTTAGCAACACTTGTGGCGCTGTTTGTCGGGTTAAAATGCTTTGGTTTTCTTGGACTTGCACTCGGTCCCGCTTCTCTTGTCGTTTGGCAGGCGTTTCGTAATGCAGGGGTTTTCAGAGACCTTTATCAGTACATTCGGTATGGTGCGCAAAAGTAAAAGAGACCTGATGCGAAGGTCTCTTTAGCGTATAATCGTATAGCGTTTGCGATTGGACATGTTTCTAAGCCAGCGCTCAAAGAGCGGTTTGATCCGTTTTCTTGTCATGGGAATGAGCAGCACAGCCCCAATCAGATCAGAAAGGAATCCAGGTATGAGCAGCAGCAAACCACCGATCAGAATGCAGAAGCCATCGACAATGGTGGCCCCTGGCATTTTGCCATACTGTAAATCTCGCTGCACTTTCTGAAATGCTTCTATTCCTTGTTTCCTTGCAAAGTAAGCACCTAGTGCGCTTGTTAGCACAATGAATAGCATCGTTGGTAAAATACCAATGATGTTACTTGAGATTAAAAATAAACTAATTTCCACTGCTGGGAACAGAATCAATAATAGTAGAAAATATTTTTTCAACCATATCACCTCATGGGGTCTCTTTCATCGAAAGCTGTTTACTTTTTTTAGTGTAACATAAAAAAAGAGAGGAGTCAGATAACTCCCCTCGTGTGTGATTTAAAGGACGCTTGCACGGCCTTTGTAGATCGCTCCGCGTGCTGGATCTACTGTAATCTCTTCGCCTTCTTTTAGAAGTGTTGTGGCACTGTCAAGACCGACAATGACTGGAATGCCAAGACTAAGCCCAACGACTGCTGCATGGCTTGTTAGACCGCCTTCTTCCGTGATAAGGGCAGACGCTTTTTCTAAAGCACCCATCATATCACGATCTGTGCAGTTTGCGACAAGAATCGCACCATCATACATTTTTTCCTCTGCTTCTTTTCCGCTTTGTGCAATAACAACCGGTCCAAATGCAGATTTGCGGCCAATTCCTTGACCCTTCGCAATGATGTCACCGACAACATACACTTTCATTAAGTTCGTTGTACCAGCTTCCCCAACCGGCACACCAGCTGTAATGACAATCAAGTCGCCATGTCTTACATAGCCAGATTCAATAGATTTTTCTACTGCATTCTCTAGCATTTCATCAGTAGATGACGTATTTGATCCACTCTTCGCAAATACACCGAATACGAGAGATAGCTTTCTTGCTACTGATTCGTTTGCTGTGACTGCAACGATTGGTGCTTTAGGTCTATATTTTGAAATCATTCTTGCTGTATGACCACTCTCAGTAGGTGTCACAATCGCTGCCACATCAAGCTTCATAGCTGTGTGCGCAACAGATTGACCGATTGCATCTGTAATGCTGACCTCTACTTCTTCGCTTCTGCGAGAAAGGATTGCTTTATAGTTAAGTGCTTCCTCTGAACGTGAGGCAATGTTGTGCATCGTTTGCACAGCTTCAACTGGATATGTTCCTGCTGCTGTTTCACCAGATAGCATGATCGCATCTGTACCGTCAAAAATAGCATTTGCCACGTCACTTGCTTCCGCACGTGTTGGACGCGGGTTACGCTGCATGCTATCCAGCATTTGAGTTGCTGTGATGACAGGCTTGCCTAAACGGTTGCATTTTTTGATCAGCATTTTTTGAACAAGTGGTACTTCTTCTGCCGGAATCTCTACACCAAGATCTCCACGCGCGACCATTAGTCCATCTGATACCTCAAGGATTTCATCAATGTTATCCACGCCCTCTTGGTTTTCAATCTTCGGAATGATTTGAATGTCAGCTGCGTTGTTCTTTTCAAGTAGCTCACGAATTTCAAGAACATCAGAAGCTCGTCTTACAAAAGAAGCTGCGATGAAATCGACACCTTGTTCAATTCCAAACAGAATATCATTGGCATCCTTTTCTGTAATACCCGGCAAGTTCACACTCACACCTGGTACGTTGACACCTTTTTTGTTTTTCAGTGTGCCTGTATTCATTACTTTTGTGACGATTTCTTTTCGGTCCTTATTTAACTCTTTTACTTCTAGACCAATCAGACCATCATCTAATAAGATGGTTGAGCCCACTTCTACATCATGAATTAAATCTTCGTACGTCACACTGATTTTTTCAGTGTTTCCCACAATGTCTTCCATACTCACGATAAGATCAGCACCAGCAACTAACTCAATTGAGCCGTTTTCAACTGTGCGTGTACGGATCTCTGGACCTTTTGTATCAAGAAGGATCGCAATGTCCTTGCCTAAAGTTTTACCTGCTTTGCGAATGTTTTCAATACGTGCACCATGCTCTTCAAAATCTCCATGAGAGAAGTTTAGTCTGGCTACATTCATTCCTGCTTCAATCAATTCAGTCAGCTTTTCAATGCTTTCACTTGCTGGACCGATTGTACAAACGATTTTTGTCTTTCTCATTACTGTTCCTCCTAAGGTCTTCTCGTTTTATATAGAGAGCTCTTGTGAAAGTCGGTACATATTTTGATCGACTGTATGCTTTTTATCTAAGATGTCTAAAATATCGTGATGAACGAGTTCGTTGCTTTGTATGCCTACACAGCGTCCGCCTCTTCCTTCAAGAAGAAGTTCTACTGCATACGCTCCTAGGCGACTTGCGAGCACTCGGTCAAACGCACTTGGAGAACCTCCACGTTGAATATGTCCTAAGACAGATACACGCGTTTCAAGGCTTGTCTCCTCTTCAATTCTCTTACCAAATTCGACACCGCTGCCTACGCCTTCTGCGACAATGATGATACTGTGCTTCTTGCCGCGCTCATGTCCTCTTCTCAATCTGGCAATAATTTCGTCCATGTCATAGTCTGCTTCAGGAATCAAAATCGATTCAGCTCCGCCTGCAAGACCTGACCACAGGGCAATATCCCCTGCATGTCTTCCCATTACTTCCACTACGTATGTACGTTCATGAGATGTGGCTGTATCACGAATTTTATCAATGGCATCAATGACTGTATTTAGTGCTGTATCAAAGCCAATAGTGAAATCAGTACCAGGAATGTCATTGTCAATCGTGCCAGGGACACCTACACATGGAAAACCGAGCTCTGTTAATTTCTTCGCTCCCATGAATGAGCCATCTCCACCGATGACAACAAGTCCTTCAATACCGAATTTTTTTAAGTTCTCAATCCCTTTTTCACGACCTTCAACTGTCTTGAATTCAGGACATCTTGCCGTGTAAAGTTTTGTTCCTCCACGATGAATGATATCGCCTACTGAACCTATTTCGAGTTTCTCAATTTTACCGTTAATTAGACCTGAATATCCATTATAAATACCGTAAACTTCTACATTATGGTAAATTGCTTTCCTTACAACTGCGCGCACAGCTGCATTCATTCCTGGGGAATCCCCACCGCTCGTTAAAACTCCTATACGCTTCATCTTTTTCACCTCAGAGACCATATATGAATTAAACATACCATTTCCACTGCTTGAAAACAATCATGAGCAAAACCGGATGTTTTCAATACGAATTTCTAAAACCGTACTTATTATACAATTAAATAAAATGTTTTTAAACAAAAGTTAAGAAAGTCATGAAAGCACTTTGTTCAAAAAACAGTTGATTCAAGTGCTATAAACCCTGTTAAATCAACGTTTTCAGACGTTTCAAATTTTATGAAAACAAAAGAAAATTATTTTCAAATAGCGCTTACATCAGATCGTTTTGATGAAAAAAGACGAAAAAAATAAACGCCAGCCAAAAGGCTGTACGTTTATTTAGTTTACCCCAATATATTGATTTTCAATCGATACTTTGCCGATTGCTTTGTATTTTTGATATCTTTGTTCGACTAATTCTTCAGGCGATTGTTTGAGCAAAGATGTAAGTGACTGTTTTAATGTTTTTTCAATGTAGGCTGCTTGTTGTTTCACGTCTCGGTGTGCTCCACCTTGCACTTCTTTAATAACATCATCTATAATATCTAATTCTTTTAGGTCTGGAGCGGTAATTTTCATTGATTCTGCAGCTTTTTTCGCAAGTGATGAGTCCTTCCAGAGCAGTGCTGCTGCACCTTCAGGTGAAATCACTGAATATGTTGAGTTCTCTAGCATAAATAGGTGGTTTCCTACGCCTAAGCCTAGTGCTCCGCCACTTCCGCCTTCTCCAATGACAATACAGACAACCGGTACACGAAGTCCTGCCATTTCGAAAAGGTTTTTCGCAATTGCTTCACTTTGCCCGCGTTCTTCAGCTGCTTTACCAGGATAAGCTCCTTTTGTATCAATAAAGCAAATGATTGGACGATTAAATTTATCTGCTTGTTTCATCAAGCGCAATGCTTTACGGTAACCTTCTGGATGCGGCATCCCGAAATTACGGCGCAAGTTTTCTTTTGTGTCTTTTCCGCGCTGATGACCAATGACTGTGACAGGAAGTCCTTTAAACGTAGCAATTCCTCCAACGATAGCTTCATCGTCGCCATAAAAACGGTCACCGTGACATTCGAAAAAGTTATCAAACAGCTCTTGAATGTAATCGAGAGTTGTTGGGCGCATCGCATGACGAGCAATTTGTACTCTGTCCCACGGCTTTAAATTTGTATAAATGTCTGTTTCAAGCTTACTCAGACGCGTTTCAAGGCGCTCAATTTCCGCACTTAAATCCATCTCTGAGTTTTGTGTGAACTTTTTCAATTCATCAATTTTCGCTCGAAGTTCAATGACAGGTTTTTCAAATTCTAGTTCTCCAGCCACTCTCGTTCACCTCCTGTGCTGTGTAATGCTAAGATTTGGCCTAATGTTTCTTTCATTTCTGCACGGTGAATCACAGCATCTAGCTGACCATGCTTCATTAAAAATTCAGCCGTTTGGAAGTCCTCAGGTAGGTCTTCACGAATGGTTTGTTCAATGATTCTGCGACCAGCAAAACCAATTAATGCACCAGGCTCTGCAAAGTTGTAATCACCGAGAGACGCGAAACTAGCTGATACACCGCCAGTTGTCGGATTGGTCATCACAGAGATAATCAGACCTTGATCCTCGCTGAACAGCTTTAATGCTGAACTTGTTTTTGCCATCTGCATCAGACTAAGAATCCCCTCTTGCATTCTTGCTCCTCCAGATGCAGTGAAGATGATAAATGGCACCTTGTCCGCTTTTGCTTTCTCAATAGCTAATGTAATCTTTTCACCAACAACTGAGCCCATGCTGCCCATACGGAACGTGGCATCCATGACAGCAATGACAGCACTTTGACCTTTAATTTCACCTTTTCCTGTTACGATGGCTTCATTCAAAGATGTTTTTTCTCTGTCTTTCTGAAGCTTTTCTTCGTAGCCTGGGAAACCAAGCGGGTTCTCAGAAATGAGGTGACCGTTAAATTCTTCAAATGTGCCTTCGTCTACAAGGCTTTCAATACGTTGTTTTGCATTCATTTGCAAATGTCTGCCGCAATTCATGCAAACACGTAAATTTTTATCTAGTTCTTTGGTGAGCATTATTTTTTTACATTGCGGACATTTGGTCATGATGCCTTCAGGCACATCTTGACTTGCCTGTTCAGAGGGTACAGATGCATATTTTTTCTTTTTACTGAAAATATTCTTGATTGACAAATGACTACCTCCCTTTTTGAAGGGTTTTTTCTTTACACGCACATCCACTATTATAGGACATGTCATAACTGTACCGAAACTATTGTACTTTTTTTGTCAAACGCTGTCATCCTTCATTCAATTTTTTCAGTGGGGAATTGAGGAGAAATGAGTATAGGTTTGGGGCGCTGAGTAGTTGGTATATGTGAATTGTGAACGTCTACAAAAAAATCTCATTTAGGATGAAAAAAATTTCGTGTAAGAGAGGAAATGGTGCACGTTTTTCCTCCAAATTCAGAAAGAACGTGCACACTTTTCCAATTCGATTACTCGCCGATAATCGTTAATTTTCTTGTTTTTTCTGCAACAGCTTCTGGGTCTACTTTGATTCTTGAAACGCCCGTTTCCATTGCTGCTTTTGCCACTGCTTTGGCTACCGCTGGCGCTACTCGTGCATCAAATGGTGCAGGGATAACGTATTCCGCTGACAATTCTTCATCTGATACAAGGGAAGCAATCGCTTCAACAGCTGCAATTTTCATTTCTTCGTTAATGTGTGTCGCACGTACATCAAGCGCTCCACGGAAAATACCAGGGAATGCAAGGACGTTGTTCACTTGGTTCGGGAAGTCAGAACGGCCAGTTCCTACAACACTTGCACCTGCTGCATGTGCATCTTCTGGCATGATCTCTGGGTTTGGATTCGCCATTGCGAAGATGACAGGATCTTTTGCCATTTTTCCAACCATTTCTTTTGTTAAAGCGCCTGCTACTGAAACGCCGATAAAGACATCTGCGCCTTCAATCACTTCTTCTAAAGAACCTTCTTTACGATCTTGGTTCGTGAATTTAGCTACTTCATTTTTCACTGCATTCATACCATTCGGACGGCCTTCATAAATAGCGCCTTTTGTATCACACATGATGATATCACGTACACCGAAATGATAAAGAAGTTTGATAATCGCAATTCCTGCTGCTCCAGCGCCGTTTGCAACCACTTTAATTGAAGACATTGATTTTCCAGACAGCTTCAGCGCATTCACAAGTCCTGCCACTGTTACAATCGCTGTCCCGTGCTGATCATCGTGGAAAACAGGAATGTTTGTCTCTTTTTTCAAACGCTCTTCAATGATAAAGCAGTTTGGTGCTGCAATATCTTCAAGGTTCACGCCGCCAAACGTCGGCTCAAGAAGCTTCACTGTTTCAACGATTTTGTCTACATCGTTTGTTGCAAGTGCGATTGGGAATGCATCAACACCTGCAAAGCTTTTGAATAAGACAGCTTTTCCTTCCATTACTGGAAGAGATGCTTCTGCCCCAATGTTTCCAAGCCCTAATACAGCACTTCCGTCTGTGACAACAGCGACCATATTGCCTTTCATTGTATAATCATACACTTTGCTTGTATCGTCATAAATATCTTTACATGGCTCCGCTACACCTGGTGAGTAAGCCAAGCTCAAGTCTTTCGCATTTTTCACTTGTACCTTTGATTTTGATTCGAGTTTGCCTTGATTCTCTTTGTGCATATGTAATGCTTCTTCTCTTAATGACATGTGATGAACACTCCTTCAAGTGGAAAATGATTTAATGAATTGCTAAGTTGATAAGCACATACTTGGCAGTTTAAATACACAGAATCTTTAAAATGATAACACAATAGGTGAAATTGTAAAACATATTCAGACGATTTGTCATCATTTAATCACAACGTTTTGTTCACCTAGCAGCTCTTTTAACTGGAAAATGACCGCATGATCTGCATGAACTTTGTATGCATCTGGAAGTCTCATCGTCTTTTTTTGCTTTTCATAATACAAATAGACATCTGCTTCTCCCCTGTGCATGGAGATTACTCGCTTCACTTGTTCTAGCAGCTCCTGCGTATGGTTCTCTTCTTTGACTCGAATGTAGACAGATTCTTTTCTTTTAGAGCCCATCTCTTCCAGTAGAACAGCTTCTTGCACGATGATTTGACTGCTCTCATTTCTGACATCTATTCTGCCTTCAACATAAAGCATTGCGCCCTCCTCAAGTAAGGGGGACAGCTTTCTAAATTGCTCTGGAAAGACGACACCTTCCATTTCTCCCGTTTCATCCCCGAATGTGACAAATGCCATCGATTGTCCGTTTTTTGTCCGAATCGATTTCACCTTTGTCAAAAGACCACCCATTGAGATCTTTCGCTTTATATAGGAAGAAAGTCTGATGATTTCCATCGCACCATTCTCTCTTAAGCGATCTCGATACGCTTGTACAGGGTGATTTGATAAATATAACCCGAGTGCCTCTTTTTCAAATTGCAGGAGATCAACAAGCGGCAGTTCGTCTATCTCCGCATATTTTGGCTTAATGGAGAACGTTGTATCCCCAAGAAAGTCCAGTTGATCCTCAGGTGTTAAAAATGACACATGGTCTAACGCAATATCTATCGATGCTAATAACGAAGCACGATTTGGATGAAGCTCATCCATTGCCCCTGAGAAAATGAGGGCTTCAATCGTTTTTCGGTTGACACTCTTTGTTGATACCCTTGCGCAAAAATCAAATAAATCTTCAAATGGCCTTTCCTGTCTTGCTCTGTATATATCCTTTACAGCTGACACTCCGACATTTTTAATCGCTCTTAAGCTGTAGCGGATCTCCCCTTTTTCAACCGTGAATGGAAATTCGCTCTTATTAATAGAAGGCTTCAACACAGATATCCCTTTTTCCTTTGCCTCATAGAAATATTGAGCCACTTTGTCTTCATTTCCAATCACACTCGTTAAAAGACCGCACATAAAATATAACGGATAATGCGCTTTTAAATAAGCAAGCTGAAAGCCGATCATGCTATATGCAACAGCATGGCTTCTATTAAAACCATAGTTTGCAAATTTGACGATTAGGTCATAAACGTCATTTGCAATGTTAACAGGATACTCCTTTTTTAGGCATCCTTCAACAAAATGGCTTCGCTCTTCATCAAGCACCTTTTTATCCTTCTTTGAAACGGCTCTTCTTAGTAGATCGGCCTCGCCCAGCTGAAAGCCTGCCATCTTTGCTGCAATCAGCATGATTTGCTCCTGATAGACGATGACCCCATATGTATCCTTTAAGATGTCATACAAATCTGGATGCGGGTAGGAGACTTTCACTCTGCCATGCTTTCGGTCGATAAAGAGCGGGATATTCTCCATCGGACCCGGGCGGTATAAGGCATTGACAGCCACGATATCTTCTAGACTAGAAGGTTTCAGTCGTCTCAGCACCTGACGCATACCTTGTGACTCCAGCTGGAAAATCCCCGTTGTATCTCCCGCTGATAACAAATCAAACGTTTTCTGATCTTCATATGAAATGTCACTAAAGTTAATGTGGACGTTTTCCTGTCTTTCAATCTGGTTTTTAATGGATTCAATTAATGTTAAGTTTCTCAAACCTAAAAAATCCATTTTCAAAAGACCGAGATCTTCTAAATAATTCATCGCATATTGCGTCAAATACACTCCATCATGGCCTTCTTGAATAGGCACGACTTGTGTGAGCGGCTCCTCACTTAGGACAACGCCGGCTGCATGTGTTGACGTATGTCTTGGTAATCCTTCTACCTTTAAAGCGGTTTGAAACACTCTTTGCAGCTCTTCAGATTGCTGGAGCAGTGTTTTTAATTCTGAGGAGACTGTCACCGCTTCTTTCAGTGTCGTCCCTGGCTTTGATGGGATGAGCTTTGCAAGGCGGTCTGCTGCTTTTGAATCAATTCCCATCACACGTCCGACATCTCTTAAAGCTGCCTTTGCGGCAAGTGTTCCAAACGTGACAATTTGCGCCACATGCATATCCCCATATTTGTCTTTTACATATGAAATGATTTCATCTCTTCTCGTGTCAGGAAAATCGATATCTATATCTGGCATGCTGATTCGTTCAGGATTTAAAAAACGCTCAAATAAAAGCCCGTGACGGATCGGATCGACATCTGTAATAAATAGAACATACGCAACTAAAGAGCCTGCTGCTGATCCCCTGCCAGGACCTGTGACAATGCCATGATCATGAGCATACTTCATAAAATCCCACACAATGAGGAAATAATCACTGAAATTCATTTTTTGAATGATGCTCAGCTCATACTCAAGCCTTTTGATATATGTGTCATTTGAAGCAATCTGTCTTCGTTTCATGCCTTCTTGGCACACTCTTCGTAAAAATTGATCAGCTGTTGATTGATCAGGCGTCGGATAGGTTGGCAGTTTCGTCTGGCCAAGATTTAAATCGACCTCGCAGCGGTTTGCAATCTCAACCGTTCTTGCCAGCAATTCTGGATCATCACCATACCACTTCATCATTTCTTCGATCGATCTGAAATGCTTGTCTCCTTGGTCTTCCTCAATTTCTGATAACTGCTGGCCTGCTTTAATGGCTTTTAAACATGTATATGCGGTTTTGTCCTCTTGATGGATATAGTGGACGTCACCTGTTGCCACAAGCGGGATGTTCGCCCTTTTTGAGAGTTCCCTGAGCTTATGAGACAGCTCTTCGTCCTGCTGAAACGGCTGAACGGCTAAATACACATGTTCCTCACCAAAAAGATCTTTTAAATGGCTGGCTGCATCCCTTGCTTCATCTAGCTGATCATGTTGCAGCAGCGTTTCAATATAGCCGGATACGCCTGGTGTGATGGCAATAAGGCCATGATGATAGGCTTTCAGCCATTTCTCTTTCAGGCCGGTTTTTGACTTTGATTTCAAGACACTGCTAATTTTGATCAAGTTTTGATAGCCTTCATTGTTTTTGGCAAGGAGGATCAAAGGATAAGCCTCTGTCTCTTGTTCATCTATGAAGACAGAAGCTGTTAAACCGATAATCGGTTTGATGCCATGTGTTTTACATTCCTTATAAAATTCAACCGTTCCATACATCACATGGTCATCGGTAAGAGCGAGCGCTTGATAGCCAAGTTCTTTCGCCTTTAATACGAGCTCCTTGACCTTCGCTGCACTGCTCAACAAGCTGTATCCACTGTGAACCTGAAGATGAACATAGGACATGCTTAATCCACTCCTTTCGTCTAAATTCATTCTTTCATTATAAATCGCGATGCGGTGAGAAACAAATGTTCTTTCTTTTCCGCTCGTTCATACTTGTCCAGCATTCGCCATATATTGAATAGAGTGAGGTGGGAAAAATGGATGTGAAGGAAGCCTTTATTCCAAACTTTATTAGCTGTTATTTTATCGCACTAGGGGTTATTTTGGGCGGTGCCATTATAGGCGGGGTAGGTGCATATTTATCTGGTCAGCCGCCGCTATCAATTATTTCAAGTCTTGCCAACCGCTTAAAAATTTGGGCACTTGTTGCGGCAATCGGTGGAACTTTTGATGCGGTCTATAGTTTTGAAAGAGGGATTTTCGAAGGGAACACACGTGATATTTTCAAGCAGATCTTGCTCATTATCTCTGCTATGGGCGGTGCGCAAACGGGATATCTCCTGATTACGTGGCTCACTCAGGAGCATGTATCATCATGAGGGTGCCTGAGCTGTATAAACGTCCAGGCTGGCAGCGTTTTTTTGCTGGGATGATGTTCGGCGCAATTATCAGCTGGCTGATTTTTCTCTTTACTTATGGCACCTTTCAGGAGAAGCAGGTGACACTGCTCAGAAGCCAGCAGCACCATATGGACAGTCTGAAAGAACAAATCACACTCTATCGGGAAGATTTGCATAAATTAAATGAAGACAATAAGCAGCGTCTGCTTATTCAGAGCGTAGACGTTCACCTCGTCAACCGTGAGCAGTACAAAATCCCGGAGCCAGATACCTTGAAATTTGAAGATCAGGTGAAAGAGGATATCTCAGAGGTGATCACAAAGGATATTGAAAGTGTGTATAAAACAAAAGAGCTCTTAAAACGGACCGTGGAAAATAAAGAATATACGATTAGAGAAAAGGCATACCGCGCCAAAGTCACCGAACTGACCATCTATACAAAACTTTCGCTTGAAGTGCGTATTTCCTTTGCTGAATAATAGATGATGTGGAATTTTTATGAATTTCTGCACTCAATGATCGCTTTTCACTTGTTATTTTTATACACTAAAAGAAGAACGAGATGATTATAAGAAAGAGGTGAGAACAATGGAGGTTTACAGCTATCGTCAAATGGCACGAGACAAAGCAAGCCGGATTAAAGACGGCATGTGTGCTTATGCTGAGACAGAAATGATGGCCCATTTAATTAAAAAAGAATTAAAGCATCAAAATCTCCAAGCCTATGAAGATTCAACTGACATCGGCTGCTGGTTTATCCCTGTATCCAAGTAACCCTTTTCTCAAAGCTCAAAAAAAGAGAGGGGGACTTGAAGCCCCTCTCTCACGATGATGATGATTTACATACTTCTTCTAAATCACGCAAAATCTCATCTGCAACTGCCCAATCATATATGGACGCACCGGCTGCAAGCGGGTGACCTCCGCCATGATATTTTTTAGCAATGGTGTTAATGACGACGCCTTTTGAGCGGAATCTCACACGAATCTGATCGTTCTCTTCCACAAAAAAGACCCATGCCTTAATCCCTGCAATATTTCCAAGTGTCCCAACAAGCTGTGAGGCTTGCTGCGCTGTTGTTTGGAACGACTCCAAAATGTCACGTTTAATAAAAACAGAAGCTACGCCATTCTCTGATAAAGAGATATGTTGAAAAATATAGCCATTTAATTTCACGACATTCAAATCTGTCTCATACAATTGATTGAAAAGGTCTGATGATGAAAACGGATATTCGATGAGTTCACCCGCATATTTGAGTGTCTTTTTCGTTGTGTTTGGGAAAAGGAAACGGCCTGTGTCTCCTACAATGCCGGCATAAATGAGTTCTGCCGCCTTTGTATTCAGCTGATATCCTTCTTCTTTCCCCTCTAAATACAGCTCATAAATCATTTCACTGACAGAGCTTGCTTCTGTATCAACCCAAAGCAAATCACCATACGGATCTTCATTCGGATGATGATCAATTTTCATCAGCTTATCGCCCATTGAATAGCGCTGATCATCAATTCTAGCTTGATTCGCAGTGTCACAGACAATGACAAGGGCACCTTTGTACACTTCATCCGGCACGTCATCTAATTCATATAAAAATGAAAGAGATGGCTCAGGGGTTCCTGTTGCATAAATATTTTTTTCTGGATAGGTGGCACGCAAGATTTCCGTAAGGCCGCACTGTGATCCATATGCGTCTGGATCAGGTCTTACATGTCTATGAATGATGATGGTGTCATATAATGATATGGTTCTAATCAGTTCTTTTTTCATAAATACTCCTTCTTATGCGATACTCTTTTTATTATTAAATCATAATCTACCCAGACAGAAAAGTGAGGAATAGACAATTTATTCTAGTAAGCAAGCCTATTTACGTTTAAAATAGGGTTGTAACCACTTACAATGGAGGCTTGGCACATGCTTGTTTTGATTGTGTTTATTATTTGTTCTGCCATGTTTTATTTATACTACAAAGCAAAGAATGTCCGTACGAACCGGCCGGTCGAAAAGAAATTCTGGTCTGCTAAATCAAGTATGGCACTTGGCTGCTTTGTCCTGCTCTTCGGTGTGAATCAATTATTTTTAAACCGCTCGTCACTCGCATTTGTCATTGGGTTTGTTTTTGTTGCAGTTGGTATCGGCAGTACATGGGCCGGATATAAAGCCTATAAGCACTATCTTCCGCTCTTTTTAAAGGAAGGCGAAAAAGACCACGCATAATAGAGAAAGGGCTAAAATGAACTTGATTTTAGCCCTTTCTCTTCTTTTCAGCGTGTTAGAAAACCTTTGCAGTCTAGGAAGGACAGCTACTTTTACCGAGCGAATTTGTCATTCGTGAGCACCAGCACGCAGGACTGACAAAGAATTCAAGGGTTTGTTTACACGCTGAAAGGACGCATTCATGCCGCCCTTTTTTACCTTTTATCCTCTCTCCATCAGCTGCACCATCAACATCGCTTTGCCTACAATATTTGACTGATGGTAAACTTCCACTTCCAGCTTTCCAAACTTGCGCCCAACTTCTAAAATATTCGGTTTGATCTGTATCGTGGATTCCATTTGAACTGGTTTTAAGAAATAGACAGAAAGACTTTCTACAATTAGTTCGCCTTTTTTATGAGACTTTAAGAAGCGGTTGGCTGATTCGATTAAAATTTGTGTAAACACACCATACGAAATATTACCGAGTTGATTTGTCATTTGTGGTGAGACTTCATATTGGTACACCGCATCTGTTTTTGGTTTTTCTGTCTCAGTCTCCTTAAACCCTCGTGACACGACATCATCCAACTTTTCACCGACCTGCGGCTGCTTTTGAATCATTTGCAGCGCCTTCAGCACGTCCTGACGGCTAATCATCCCAATCAGCTTCGCATGATCATTTACAACTGGCAGTACCTCAATACCTTCCCACACCATCATTTGTGCAGCTGAAGCGACAGATGTTTTGCCAATAACGGTCAGCGGATTTTTTGTCATCACCTTTTCAATCGGTGTAGAACGGTCATGGCCCGCAATATCCTTTGAGGTCAAAATGCCGTGAATTTTCATTTGATCGTCTGCTACCGGGAACCGGCCGTGCCCGGTTTCATAATTCTTTTCATACCATTTCTCAAGTTTGTCTTCTGGCGATAAATAGACGGTCCGTTCTATCGGCGTTAAAATATCCTCCACAAGCACAATTTCTTTTTTAATCAACTGGTCATAAATGGCCCGGTTAATGAGAGCCGCTACGGTAAATGTATCGTAGCTTGTTGATAAAATGGGCAGCTCAAGCTCATCTGCGAGCTGAATAATTTCATCATCTGTTGAGAATCCGCCCGTGACCAGCACAGCCGCTCCCGCCTCTAATGCTTGCCGGTGAGCATTGATTCGGTTTCCGACGATTAACAGGTTGCCTGCTGCTGTGTATCGCATCATCGCATCCAGTTCCATTGCACCGATGACAAATTTATTTAACGTTTTATGTAAGCCGGCTCGTCCGCCAAGTACCTGACCATCAATGACATTGACGACTTCCGCATATGTCAGCTTTTCAATATTTTCTTTTTTCTTCTGTTCAATTCGAATGGTACCGACTCGTTCAATGGTGCTCACGAACCCTTTATTTTCAGCATCCTTAATAGCCCGGTAAGCCGTGCCTTCACTGACTTTCATTTCTTTCGCTATACGCCGGACAGAAATTTTCTCTCCGACATCCAATGAATCAATATACGATAAAATTTGCTCATGCTTTGTCGCCAATCCCGTTCACCCTTTTTGTTTTCAGCGTTTTCATCTATATTTCATTATAAAGGCAGGAGGCTTTTAATAGCAATTTGTCTTTTACTCAAGCACAATAAAGGCAAACAAAAAAACCGGCTTTTTTGTGCCGGTTTTAGATGGGGGAAATCCGAGATAAGTCCAAAAAGCGCCATACAAATGTAAAAAAATGAAAAAAGAACACAAAGGCCCTCCATTAAGCTGTTTTAAACCCTAATCCCAGCCTTCCATCTAAAGGTTCAGGCAGTTCTTCTAAATCAATGACGTAATCGTTCCATAAGATAAGGACTAAATACACTTAGGTCATCCGGGTCTATGTTAGTTCCAAAACTTATTCCCCAAAACAAAGTTCCATCTAAACAAATCAAAACCTTTTTGAAAAGTCATTAAAATTTACATGTTCCATCTGAACAATAATCATCGAGCGACGGCTCTAATTTATGCTCTTCAGCCTTAGCCTTCGCGTAATCTTCTTGCCAAACATTTTGTAATGTTTCTAAAAATACTTGGCTAGGTTGCGCTCCTGAGATGGCATATTTGTCATTCACTACGAAAAAGGGCACACCTTGAATCCCGATATTTGATCCCTCGGCTTTATCAGCTGCAATATTCTCGTTATATTTATCATTTACTAAAACATCCAAAGTTTCGTTGACATCAAGACCTATCTCACTTGCAAGTTGAACAAGTGTTGCATGGTCACCGATGTCTAGTGAATCCGTGAAGTGAGCTTTCATAATACGCTCTATGAACTCCTTCATTTTACCTTTCTCTTTTGCATAATAAGAAAGACGATGTGCATCATATGAATTTGTAGGAATCATTTTATCCATTTGATAATCTAATCCAACTGCTTTCGCTTGTTGCACCATGTGATCATTTAACGCTTTTGCTTTTTCATATGGGATACCATGCTTTGAAGATAATACTTGATGGATATCCATCCCTGTATTTTTTTTCGCATATGGATCTAATTGAAAACTACGAAATACGACTTCTACCTCTTCTTTATGTTCAAACTGTTCTAACCCTATTTCAAATTTACGTTTGCCAATATAACAAAAAGGACAAACATAATCCGACCATATCTCAATTTTCATTTTGAATGCTCCCTTTTAAGCTGATTTAATTATTATAGACAATGGGCATTTTTCTGTTCAATTGGCTTTGCTGAGTAGCGGCATATATGAATTTCACCACATTTTCCCTAGTGACGGACAGTTTAGCCTACCAATCGCCGAATGAATAATCATAAGATTGCCCTTTGTGTTTGACATTAGGATTATTCATTCGTACAACCGTCCTATCTAGGTTCGATTGTTTAATTATTCCTTCCATCTTCTTCATTTTTGGTGATTGATGCCGGATTATACCCCAATGGAGACATCTTGTTCACTACACCCTTTCTCTTGTTATAAACAAAAGTACAGTTTCAAATTACAGGAGGCAAGCCGGGGTCGATCCCTGTCATATCAACGGATACATCCCACAGTCGCTTGGCAAGCTTCGGATCTTTCGCCTCCTCTGAGCGGGAACATTCACGGGAAGGTCCCCGCAACTCGCCTAATCCTGACGGCCCGTAATAGCCGCCTGGCTTTATCTTCCCTGTGGCTGCGTGCAACGCGCCCCAGGCACCCATGGCCGGTTTGGCAAAGAACAGGCCGATCAACGGCATCATTACTTTGCCAGCCATGTTATCGCGTCCAAGGTCCGTTCCCACAAGGCCCGGGTGACAAGCCACGACTGTTACTGGTGATCCCGCCGCCCGCAACCGCCGGTCCAGCTCGAAGACGAAGAGCATATTCGCGAGCTTACTGGCGCCATAGCGCGGGAGCCATTTGTAGCTCTTTTCTGCATTAAGGTCTTCCCACTCGATTTTCGCATCTTTGTGTTGGCCGCTACTCGTGACGACGATGCGCGCCCCAGACGTTTCCATGAGCTTGGGCAGCAACAGCGTGGTGAACGCAAAGCAACCAAGGTGATTGACGCCGAACGTCAGCTCGAAGCCTTGCACAGTGTGCCTCAGTTTCGAACCTTGCACGCCGGCATTGTTGATCAATACATCGATGCGTGGTTCCTTGGCGGCCAATTCAGCTGCACTCCGCACACTCTCCATATCCGCCAAGTCGAGCGGCAGGAAAGCTAGGTCCGCTCCCGGGGTCTTCCTCCGAATCCGATCCATGGCTTCTTTCGCCTTCGCATGGTTGCGGCAGGCCAGCAGCACACGTGCACCTCGTGCTGCAAGCACTTGCGATACTTCGAAGCCAATTCCAGTATTGGCCCCGGTGACGATGATGCATTTGCCCGATTGGTCAGGTACATTTTCATCCGTAAATCCTGTGTGACCGCTTGCCCCAAAAATAGTGATGTTCATGGTCTTCTGCCTCCTTGTGTTATGATAGGTACTATTTTATTTATTAACAACCAATTGTCTTTTCAATTTTTGGGTATGATTCTGAATGATCACAATAATTAGCTTGATAAAACCCTCCCACAAAAACATGTGTTATTTAAGCAACACACGTTGTATAATTGATGATAAGATGAAAAAGAACTATCAACAACCACCAAAATGGCTAACATGTTGTTTACCCAACACTTCTAATGTATTGTCGTTTTTAGACAAGATGATGAACCCTAAAAGGAGAAGAAAAAATGATTATGCAAAAAAAAGATCCGAGAATACTTCGTACAAGACAATTGATTGTAGACTCTTTTCTTTCGTTAGCTAGTGAAAAAGATTTCAACCATATAACGGTACGTGATATCACAGAAAAGGCTACTATTAACCGGGCTACATTTTATGCGCACTTTGACGATAAATTTGATTTGTTACATTCTACAATCACCAATACATTTACAGACAAATTGAAAAAAAGACTCAATGATCACGATGGATTCAATGAAAAAGTCATTGCAAATATTTTTCTAGCCATGTGTGATCACCATAAAGAGATTAGCGACCTATGTCCTAAAGGTTATCAATCTTTAGGAACTATTATCGAAAGTAAAATTAAAGAGGAGTTACAGAAACTAATAGCTGATCTTATGCTAAAAGGAACTAACAACATCATCGAATTAGAGGATAAACAAATGGTAACAACCCTATCTACTATGCTAAGTTGGGGGATTTACGGAGCTGCATACACATGGAATAAGGATGGAAGACTTATTTCATCAGAAGAGCTAGTGACTAAGACCCTGCCTATCTTTAAAAATGGCATGAGTAAATATTTCTTTTAAAGAAACTTATGTTAATTATAAAAAGTAGCGATAAACTTTTGGTATTAACTGTTTTATGATAATAAGTTAAAAACTCCAGTCATCGTAATTTAACAATCGGGTACTATTGTTGAATAAAACTTAGATTTTCAAACGACTTTATTGTTAAATTTTTAGTGTAGTGAAGTATCTTACATCAAAAATTAAATAACTACAGTTTTAACCCCGTCCTAAATTTAGAACGGGGCTATGCATGTTTGAGACTTTAAAATTAAATAACTTTATTGCCATATTACAGGAGGGCTTATACGGAAAGCTAAAAGCATAATAAGGGCTTATGTACTTTTATTTACATTTTCTTGCATCTGCATGGCGCTTTTTGGACCTTATCTCGGACTTACCCCTAGATTATTGGCAAAGGGCTAAAATGTACTCTATTTTAGCCCTTTGCCTTCTTTTTAGCGTGATAGAAAACCTTTGCAGTCTAGGAAGGTCTAGCTCAGGAGCGGAGCGAATTTGACATTCGTGAGCACCGGCGCGCAGACCTGACAACGGATGCGTGGGTTTATCTACACACTGAAGCCAATATTTGTGTGCCGGTTTTTCTGCATCTTGATTAAATATCGATGGATTCTCCGCTGTTTAATACGTGACCCACGCCGCCATGCAAGCTGTCTGCAAACGCATGAGGATCTTGCTCAATCGGCGGGAATGTACTGTAATGAATCGGTACGACTTGTTTCGCACGAAGCCACTCTGCTGCGATTCTTGCATCGTCTGGTCCCATTGTGAAGTTATCACCTATTGGCAGGAAGGCGAGCTCAATATGATTCAGCTCCCCAATGAGTTTCATATCCGAGAAGAGAGCCGTGTCTCCAGCATGATAAATTGTTTTGCCTTCAGCAGTAAATAAAATACCGGATGGCATCCCTGTATACGTAATCGTTTTGGATTCTTCATCAATGACCGCTGAGCCATGGAACGCTTGCGTCAGCTTGACTTTACCAAATTCAAATTCACGGCCGCCGCCAATAGAAAGCGGGTGTGTCTTCACCCCTTGCCAGCCTAAATAAGTGGCAAGTTCGAATGGCGCAATCACGAGTGCGTCATTGTTTTTAGCGATTTCAATCGTGTCTCCGACGTGATCTCCATGCCCGTGCGTGAGCAAAATCACATCTGCTTTCACATCTTGCGGTTTGATCTCTGTATGCTTATTTCCATTTAAAAATGGATCAATCCAAATATGGTATCCGTTTGTTTCAATGTGTACGACTGAATGTCCATGATATGTAGCTTTCATGTAAATATATCCACCTTTCGAATTTGATCTCATTTTGTCTATTCCCTCTATAAAAAGCTGAAAAACTTAGTGCCTGTGAATTACATTAAGACCACCTGTTGCTTCAATGACGGTTCCTGTAATGAGGTCTGAACGGTCATCACATAGAAATGAAATGATACGACCGATATCCTCACCTGTCCCAGACCGACCAATCGGTGTTTCATCGTCTTTTATCTGACGTGCTTCCTCTATCGTTGATTCTTTCATGTCTCCAACGATTTTGCCTGGACACACCATATTAGCGGTGATGCCGTTTTCTGCTTCTTCAATCGCAATGGTTTTCGTCAATGACGCAAGACCCACTTTTGCCGCTCCGAAAGCTGATCTGTGCATCCAGCCTGGCGCATGGTCTGCTCCTTGGAAGCCATATGTGATAATCCGGCCAAAGCCTTGTTTTCTCATCATAGGGATCACCATTCGGAACAAATGGAACACTGCGGATAGGTTGCCTTCCATCATTTGATACCATTCGTCTTCAGAGTAATCCGCGAGTTTTTTTCGTTCAAAAATATAAGGTCCAGCATTATTGATCAAGGCATCAATCCGCCCAAATCGCTCTGCTGCCAACTCGACCATGTTTTTTAAATCTTCTTTGTTTGTTACATCGCCTTGGACAAATTGAAGCTTTTCTTCGTATTCTTGCAGTTCTTCTTTCATCTGCCGGACAGCTTCATCATCACTTCGATAATTCACTGTCACAGAATACCCCATATTCAGTAAAGACTCGGTGACTTTCCTGCCAAGTCCTTTAGAACCCGCTGTTATTAATGCGTGTCGCACACAATCTCCTCCTAAAGCAAAGGTTGCAAGTTCATGTGTTTCTTTTGTTATCTTTACTTTACTATAAACCGGCTCCCTTCGCACTTTTGAACCCTTTAACAGTGAGGGGAAAAACGTATAGGGTGATTCATCCACTTTTTCATATCCCATGAACCATGGATATCGAGAAGCAGCGAAACAAACCGATAGCATTCTCTCACCTCATGAAGCTGGCGAGGAAGCGGGCAAATCTCTTCATACCCTAATTGAACCGCTTGTGCAGCTTCTTTCGTCAAAAGGTATTCGAGTGCAATCAAATCAAACGCAGCTGGTCCAAATACGACATATTCCGTATCAATTAGACTCGTCACTTGATCATCGTCTTCAATATATTGCGATGGGTCTAAATCAATTAAAATGAGACTGGCTGCATCAGGAGGACTTAGCTTTTCAAGCTTTTGCTGCACCTTTTCTGCATAATTCTGATATTCAGGCTGATCAGCGTAAAAGTGGCTGATGAGTTTGGAAACTGCCTTTTTTAACAGCGCATGGAATTCTCTCAAATGTCTCTTTTCTCCACCGTATACTGCACCGAAAAAGTTTGTTTGATATGAATGAAGATGCGCTAGTTTCCTCCCGTAATCCCTATAGAATTGTGCTGAACGGCCCTCAAAAGATGTTAAAGGGATTCCTTCTACTTTTTCCATGACATAAAAGTGTTTCCCCGCCTTCTTCACTTTACGAACAACTTTCGGAATATGAAAGGAATTCGTATGAGACAGCTTTTCATTGATTTCATCAAGATGCTCCTGTACAGTACGGGCATCTACTCCATATATCATGTTGATGCCATACACAAATTCACTTTCTTCTCTTGCAGTTTTTGGAGATTTCACTACATATTCCGTCTGATCTTGCAAGGAAATCAGCCACACATCATTAGCCCGGCCGTCGTATGGTTCTCCTAACGTTTTCACTGATACGATAGGCTGATCAAACAAAGCCTGAAGCGTTTTCTTCATGAACTGTTGTCACTCCTTATTCAGCTTGACACTGGTATGCTTTCATTTTCTCCAGTGAAGATCAATCTCCTTTTTCCCATGAAAAAAACCATCCGTATAAACGAATGGTTTTGGCGAATTATGCTAGGCAGGCTTTTGCTTTTTCTAAAGCGAGCTGAATTTGTTTGAATCCAGTTCCACCTGCACTTGTTCTTTTTTCAACAGCAACATACGGATCAAGAACAGTGTAAATATCTTGTTCAAAAAGGCCGCTTGCTTCTGTAAATGTTTCAAATGGAAGGTCACTTAAATAGATGCCTTTTTGAATGCATGTATACACAAGCTTCCCAACGATTTCGTGTGCTTCACGGAATGGCATACCTTTTTTCGCAAGGTAGTCTGCCACTTCGGTCGCATTTGAGAAATCTTCTTTTGTTGCTTTTTTCATGACATCTTCGTTCACTGTCATTGTTTGAATCATACCTGTGAAGATTTGCAGGCTGCCAGCGATCGTTTTCACCGTATCAAACATGCCTTCTTTATCTTCTTGCAAGTCTTTGTTATACGTAAGCGGCAAGCCTTTCATAATCGTGAGCAGTCCCATCAGGTTGCCATATACTCTGCCTGTTTTTCCGCGGATCAATTCAGCCATATCCGGGTTTTTCTTTTGCGGCATCATGCTGCTACCTGTTGCGTACGTGTCATCAAGCTCAATGAATTTGAATTCTTGAGAGCACCATAAAATGATTTCTTCACAAAGACGTGAGAGGTGCATCATCACAAGACTGCTATTAGACAAGAACTCTAAAATGAAATCACGATCACTCACGCCATCAAGGCTGTTCTCGTAAATATGGTCAAAGCCCAGAAGCTCTGCTGTATATTCACGATCAATTGGGAATGTCGTTCCTGCTAACGCCCCGCATCCAAGTGGTGACACATTAATCCGCTTCAATGAATCTTGAAAACGCGCTTTGTCCCGCTCAAGCATCCAAAAGTAGGCGAGCATATGGTGAGCAAAGGAGATAGGCTGTGCACGCTGTAAGTGCGTATATCCTGGAAAAATCGTTTCAACGTGCTGTTCAGCTTTTTCTACAAGCACTGTTTGAAAAGAAGAGATCAGCTCAATGATATGCTCTACTTGGTTATTCAAATATAAATGCATATCGGTTGCGACCTGATCATTCCGGCTTCTCGCTGTGTGCAATTTGCCGCCAAGCGGACCAATCTCATCAATGAGCATTTTTTCAAGGTTTAAATGAATGTCCTCATAATCTACTGAGAAATCGAGTTCATCCGCCTCTGCCTTTTTCATGAGCGTATTCAGTCCGTCTTTGATTGCAGCGGCCTCCTCATCACCGATGATACCGCATTTATTCAGCATACTTGCATGGGCAAGGGAGCCGGTCAGATCTTCTTTGACTAATTGTTTGTCGAAATGAATGGATGCACCAAACTCATCGACCCATTTTTCTGGTGTTTTTTGAAATCGGCCTCCCCAAAGCTTTTTCATGCTTTAACCTGCTCCTTTTTGTTCACGATGCTGTTTACTTTTGTTGGTAAACCCCAAAGGTTAATAAATCCTACAGCTGCATCATGATCGAATTCATCTGCTTTTGTGTAAGTTGCTAGATTTTCATCATAAAGTGAATATGGTGATTTACGTCCTTCTACAATGGCATGGCCTTTAAATAGTTTCACACGTACAACACCTGTTACGTTCTTTTGCGTTTCTTGTAAGAATGCATCTAGTGCTCCTTTAAGTGGTGAGAACCATAAGCCGTTGTATATTAATTCGGCCATTTTTTGTTCAACGATTGGCTTAAAGTGTGCTACTTCTTTGACAAGCGTTAAGTCTTCAAGTTCTTTGTGTGCTTTTAACAATGTAACTGCACCTGGGCACTCATACACTTCACGAGATTTGATTCCAACAAGACGGTTTTCAACATGATCGATTCTGCCTACACCATGCTGGCCAGCAACTTCATTTAAATGAAGGATCAGATCAGATAATGAATACTGGATTCCGTCAATGGCTGTTGGTTTTCCTTTTTCAAACGTGATTTCAATGATTTCAGGTGTGTCAGGTGTTTTTTCAAGTGGATTTGTCAGATCATAAGCACCTTCTGGCGGCGCTGCCCAAGGATCTTCTAAAATACCACATTCGTTACTTCTGCCCCAAAGGTTTTGGTCAATTGAATATGGGCTGTCTAAGTTAATCGGAATTGGAATCCCGTGCTTTTGTGCATAGTCGATTTCTTCATCACGAGACCATTTCCATTCACGCACTGGTGCAAGAACTTCTAGGTCTGGATTCAATGCTTTGATTGATACTTCAAAACGAACTTGGTCGTTTCCTTTACCTGTACATCCGTGTGCAACGGCTACGGCATTTTCTTTCTCTGCGACTTCCACTAACTTTTTGGCAATGAGCGGACGAGATAGTGCAGACACGAGTGGGTATTTTCCTTCATACATCGTGTGGGCTTGCAGTGCAGCAAGTGCAAATTCTTCAGCAAACTCTTCTTTTGCGTCGATCATGTAAGATTGAACAGCTCCGACTTGAAGTGCTTTTTGTTGAACGAATGCTAAATCTTTTCCTTCACCTACGTCCAGGCAGCAAGCAACAACTTCGTAACCTTGCTCCTGTAACCATTTAACTGCAACAGAGGTATCAAGACCTCCGGAATATGCTAATACGACTTTTTTATTTTGTGACATGTTTGAAAAGCTCCTCTCGCTTGTTTTGATTCTGTGAATGTTTTTTGCATAAAAATAAGTTTTAATTTATAAACATGCATTTAGTATGTATACACTGTAACAAGGAAAAATTGTTTTTTCAACCCCTTTATGAAAAAAACTCTGCCAAATTTTCTTGGCAGAGTCATTTTGGGCTATTTTTGATCTTTTTCAAGCTCTCGCAAGACATGAGGAAGCTCTGGAATAATGAGTTTGGTCATGGCTAACCGAACTGCTCCGGTAGAGCCTGGTGTGGCAAAAACGGCTTTTTGGTTAATCACCCCTGCCGTCGCTCTAGATAAGATAGCGGCTGATCCAATATCTTCTGTATAGCTCAGCATGCGAAATATTTCTCCAAAGCCCGGCAGCTCTTTTGAGAAAAGAGGTGTAATGGATTCAATCGTGACGTCCCTTGCTGCAATACCAGTTCCCCCGTTTAACAAGACGGCATCAATCTTCGCTTCACTTGTTCCTTCTAAAACGGCATCTTGAATCGCTCCAATGTGATCTTTCACAATATCGTATGCAAGAATAAGGTGCCCTTGTTCTTTGAGCAAATCAATCATTAGACGGCCGCTTTTATCTGTTTCTTTTGTCCTTGTATCACTGACGGTAATGACTTTTACATGAAGCCTCGTTTTCGCTTCGCGTTTATGTTCTTCGACGCTCATATCTTCACACCGCTCCTTTCATATTGCCTCACATTATAGCATGCTGATTTCAATAGAAAAAAGCCCTTTTCCGCTGAGGAAAAGAGCTTCAAAAGGATATTACGCTAAACGCATAACGTCTCTTGCAATCATAACTTCTTCGTTCGTTGGAATCACGATGACTTTTACAGGAGAGTGAGGGTAGCTGATGAATGCTTCTTCGCCTCTCATGTTGTTAAGAGATGGATCCCAATATACGCCCATGAATTCTAGACCACGAAGTACACGTGCTCTCACTTCTGAGCTGTTTTCACCGATTCCAGCTGTGAAGATGATGGCATCTACACCATTCATTCTCGCTGCATAAGAACCGATGTATTTATGAATACGGCTTGCAAAAATATCTAGTGCTACTTCAGCACGGTCGTTTCCTTCTTCTGTCGCTTCTTCGATATCACGAAGATCACTTGAAAGACCAGACACACCTAAAAGACCACTCTTCTTATTCAAAGTAGAAAGTACTTCTTCAGCTGTATGTCCTGTTTTCTCCATAATAAATGGAATAAGGGCAGGGTCAATGTTACCTGAACGTGTTCCCATTGCAACACCCGCAAGTGGTGTGAAGCCCATTGACGTATCGATTGATTTTCCGCCTTCAACTGCTGCGATACTTGCACCATTTCCAAGGTGGCAAGAAATCAAACGAAGCTCTTCAAGAGGACGGCCTAATAGCTCTGCTGCACGCTCTGTTACGAACTTATGGCTTGTCCCGTGGAATCCGTATTTACGAATACCAAAGTTTTTGTAGTAGTCATACGGAAGGCTGTATAGGTAAGACTGCTCTGGCATTGTTTGGTGGAACGCTGTATCGAACACAGCAATCGCTGGTACGTCAGGCAGAATTTGTTTGAATGCTTTGATTCCTACAACGTTTGCAGGGTTGTGAAGTGGTGCAAGCTCTGAAAGCTGATCAATGTCTTTGATGACTTCATCTGTTAAAACAACAGAATCGCTGAATTTTTCTCCGCCGTGAACGACGCGGTGTCCTACGCCATCAATTTCATTAAAGTCTTTGATGATGTTAAATTCAATTAGTTTTTCAAGCAGCATTTTAACCGCTACTGCATGATCTGGAATATCTGTGACTTCTGTTTTCTTTTCTCCATCTACAGAAATCGTGAAGATACTGTTGTCCATTCCGATTCTTTCAACAAGACCTTTTGTTAAAACGGTTTCTTCTGGCATGTCGAACAATTGGAATTTAAGAGATGAGCTTCCTGCGTTGATTGCAATAATTTTGGACATTACTGTCGCTCCTTTTACTCAGTTGTTATATAAGGTTTCACGTTTTTTCGGTGCTATATTCAACCTGTTTGAACGGGTCTTTTATAGTTTAACGATAAGTCCGAAAAATATCTGACTTTTTCATTTAAACATTGAAAACTTTGCATTTCAAGTACACCTTCGAACTGTTACCGCTTACATCAATAAGTCGTTATTTTCTGAATAATAAAATAGCCAGACATCACTCTGGCTATTCTTTCGTTTCTTTTTCTTCTAAAAACCATTGGTCTAATTTTCTCATGACGCCAACCATTGCTTCTTTCTGTGAGAAAGATGGCAGATTGGCAAATAGCATACGTTTCGGTGCTTCGAGCCCCTCTTTTTTCTTTTGCATCACAAATAAGCTTTTGGCATGCTTTTTGTCTTTGAACATAGAGACTGGCAGCTGAATTAACGCATTCATATATGCATGTTCTTTGATGAAATCCTTTAATTGTACGCTTTCTTTTCCTTCAAACAAATCGTTTGGAATGATGAAGAATAAGAAGCCGCCTTCTTTCGTGTAACGCAGACTTTGCTCAATGAATAAATAATGCGCAAAGGAATGACCTTCTTTTGCCTTTAATTCATAGTCTTTAGCGCGCTCATCATTTGGATAAAACCCGACAGGAAGACTACATACAGCAACATCTGCTGGTGAGATAAGAAGCGGCTCAAGGCTGTCCTGGTGGAATAGCTCTACTTCTTTTTCTTCTAAGTTCGCTTGTGCCCACGCAATTTTAATGAGCACGTCATCAATTTCAGAGGCAAAACCGCGTGTTGTTTCTGCTGTTACATTGTTGAGGACCGCAAGCAGTAAATTCCCTGTTCCCGCTGCTGGATCAAAGACAACCAGCTCTTTTTGTCCTTCTAAAAATTTATTGACCAAATAGCTGACAAACAGACCAATTGTATCAGGTGTCATCTGCCGGTTTGGATGTGAAATATCCTTTTGTCCTTTTAATACGGCGAGCTGAAACGCTTTACGAATCTGCTCATGATCATAAGAGGCGAAATCTGCTTTCTCTATTAAATCTTTTAGTAAACCGTTTCGATCATTTGCCTGGAAAAAGGCTTCTCCTGCTTCTGCCAATGCTTCAATATAGGAAATGTTCTGTTCCTTTTTTAAACGAATTGAAGCTGTATCGAGCAGCTCAAAAATCGTACTCACTTGATCTTTCTGCAATGCTTTTCTCTCCTCGCTTTGTTAAAAGCTATATGTTCTCATTGAAAAGAGCCCCAGTATGAAGCCGGAGCTCTTGTCGATGCTGCTTTTATAACAGTGATTTCGCAGCCTCAATGGCTTTTTCATAATTTGGATGATTGGTTGCTTCGCTTACGTACTCAGTGTAAACCACTTTTCCGCTTGGGTCTAATACGAAGACCGCACGCGCCAATAAACGCAATTCTTTCATATATAAACCAAACGCTTCACCAAATGACATATCTCTATGATCAGATAATGTTTCGACATTTTCAATTCCGTTTGCTCCGCACCAACGTGCTTGTGCAAATGGTAGGTCTGCACTAATGGTATAGATATTGACCGGACCTAAACCGGCTGCCTCTTCATTGAAACGTCTTGTTTGTGCGTCACACACACCTGTATCAATAGAAGGAATCACTGAGATAATCGTCACTTTTCCTGTTAAATCAGAAAGTGAAACTTCCCCTAGTGAGTTCGTTAATACCGTGAAATCTGGAGCCTGCTCGCCTACTTTCACTTCATTTCCTACAAGCGTTACTGGGCTCCCTTTAAATGTGATCGATGCCAAAACAATTCCTCCCTTATCAAATGTATGGTTCTATCATAGTAGAGAAAGCAAAAAACTGCAAAGCCTAATCGTCCATTTTGAAAAAAAAGTTAACTGCAGGGCAGCTAACTTTTTAAAGGTCTATGTCATCTAGTTTTCGTTCTTTGTGACGATGCTCCCGTTCATCCTTCTTAAACATGTGCTGAAGACGTTCAATTGCTTGAGGAGCAGAATCCAATATTTTATCGAGCAGATGTGTGTGTTCATCCAAATGAAGCATTCGTACGCCATTTGTTCCCACAATTAAAAAGGCGATTGGTGTAATCGATACTCCCCCACCGCTTCCGCCTCCAAATGGGAGTCTCGGTTCTTTTCGTTCTTGTTCATCAGACCGTTTTTCTTTCTTTTGGTTACCGTTGAATTCACTGCCGCCGGCTGCAAATCCAAAACCAACCTTTGACACAGTGAGAATGACACTGCCGTCAGGGGTTTCGACTGGATCGCCGATGATCGTGTTCACATCAATCATTTCTTTTAAGTTTTCCATCGCTGTCTTCATCAGACCTTGGATTGGATGATCTGCCATTTTCGGGTTCCTCCTTAAACAGATGATTCATTCTTCGTTGCTTGAAGAGAGGCATTCTTTCTCGCCTTTCTCCCTTTTAACCAATGGACAAGTAATCGAATGGCTGCAAGCATAGCATGTCCAATCCGAAAATAAGCTATACATGCAAAGTGTGTCTGTGATACTTTGTGCTGAAAAGCGGGAATCACTTCATAGACGGGTTTGTGCTTAAAGGTGAGGTGCTCCTGCATAAAGGCAAGAAGTGCTCCTTTGACTGACCACACACCACCGGCTGCTACACCTGTTAAAGCTGCGTCATGAAAACCAATCCATGTGGACCAGTGAAATGAGACGATTTTTATATGAATGAAAAACGTTCGCATGATCCGGTTTAGATCGACAATTTCTTTTGTAATACGCTCCATTTGATGAAGGATTTCCTTTACATCACGTTTTCCCACTTTTTTATGCATGGTTTCTTTTTCTTGATTAGGCGTTTTGGTGCTGGCCATTTTCTTTTCACGAATATCAATCGTTTGATCTTCCGTATTCACTTTCACCATCGGAATGTCTTTCTTCAGTCTGACGATTCCATATAAGGTGATGATCTTCACCGCAATATGGTCATTGTCATTTGCATGTGAATAGTCCAGTGAAATGGTCACTTTCATAAAGATCAATAAGATCACAAGGAACAAAAAAGCTGCGATCCAAACGTACAGCACTGTGCTCACTTCCTCCATAACAAATGATGCTTCCTCTACGATTATGGCTCTCCTTCTGGATTTTATACCCAATCACCAAAAAAAAGAGTTTGACCGGTACCCGGCCAAACTCTCTTTGATTATGCGTTTGCTTCTGTTTTTTCATATAAATGTTCATGAACAACCACCGTATCTGCAAAGTAGTCATGAACCCCTTGCTTTTTCGGCGTGAACCCAACCACAGCATAGAGAACAAAAAGCGTATTAATATATCGCCCCACAATTTCTCTAAAGAAAATGACATCCCATGGCAGCTTCTTCTCCGGCTGAAGTGAGACGACTTTGATTCCAAACACCATCTTTCCAAGTGTTTGTTGGAAAATCTTTGTCATGATCGCAAAATAAAGCAGAAAGACAATTGTCGTTGTGACGGAAAATGGGGAAAACCAACCTCCCCCTTTTGACCAGCCAAAGAGACTAAAGATTGGAGAAACCGTCAAATGGTTAACACCCCATACGACGAGCCAATCTAGGATAAATGCCCAAAATCTAATCCAGAAACCTGCAAAAGCCTGCGCTTCAATTGAAGTGCGCTTCGCAAGAGTCGGCCTTGATTCTCCCTCTTGGCTGCGACTTTCCGTTACTTCATCGAATGTAGAATCCATCTATGATCCCTCCTTTATTTTGAATAGAGATACATCGGTTTAGACCCATTTGAGCCAGCCAGTGTTTCTTTTAAGTTCAGAAAATCAATTTCGCTTTTAAAGAGCTTGCTTGCACTCATATTGAAGAGAGAGTTCCAGCCGAAGCTTTGAGAATAGCTGATCACTGTCGCTCCTTTTAACCCTTTTTCATTTTTCTTCATTGCTTTTAGAGCATCTTCATAGTACCCAAGCTCATCCACTAATCCGTTCGATTTCGCCTGTGTTCCGTCATAGATTCGGCCGTCAGCAATTTTCTTGACGTCCTGCTTAGACATGCCACGTCCTTCTGAGATGACTTTCACAAAGCCTTCATAAGAGTTGTCAACCATGCTTTGCATGATGTCTCGCTCATCTTTTGTCATATCACGATTTGGGGACATGATGTCTTTGAATTTTCCACTTTTAATGGTTTCATATTTGATGCCTAAATTATCTGCCAGCTTTGCATAATTCAAACTTTGCATGATGACCCCTAGAGACCCTGTTAACGTTTCAGGTGAAGCAAAGATTTTTTTCGCTGGAGTGGATACATAATAGCCGCCAGAAGCCGCCATTGAACCCATGGAAACATAAATTGGCTTCTTCGCTTTCTTTACTTCTTCTAATTTTTTATGTATTTCAGCACTTTCATAGACACCGCCGCCAGGAGAGTTGACGCGCAGCAAGACACCTTTCACAGACGCATCGTCTTTTGCTTTATCTAATTCCTTTAAGAACGCACGATGATCATACGCTTCCCCGCCTAGAAGGCTGGATGCACCGCCGTTATCTTGAATCGTGCCATTAATCTCAAGTACAGCAATTTTACTCGCACCGCTGCCATCTTCTAGTACCTTTTCTTCGATTTCGTCCCCGAATTGATAGCTCATCTTATTATCATTGAAGCTTTCATACAAGGCCGTCGTGATACTAATCACAATCGAAAAGCCGAAAACACCAAGTGCAATGATTAAGGCTACCCATCTTTTCGCATTCATTTCTTTCTCCTCCTTTTTGTCTCACTTCGTTCATACGAATACACATATGAAATGTTTCACAGGAACTGTGGTTTTTTTACATTTCATTTCAACATATGATAGCACCGATGTGAAATGACGATCAACTTTACATCTTCTATCATTTGCTCATCATGACGAAAAATTGGTTATTTTATCCTCTTTCTACATCTAATAGATCAGCTCATCTCCACAACGAAACACCCAGACCTCTCTTTCTTCCAAAATGAGCTATTAAATTATGCTCAAAGTCAGCGTTGTCTAATCACTTACAATGACTCATTTCTCAAATGGAAGCCTCTATCAAAATGAAGCGTCTTTCTAATATTTTTACTTTCATATGAAAAAAGTGTAAAATGTGAACAAGGGTTTTCTATGTAAGCCCTTTATTACTCGAAATCTATTTTTGACAACAAAGGGGAGAACGTCAATGACAGACAATCGTCGCAATGTATTTTTCTTTTACAAAAAAGATCATGAATTGGATGGACACATTTCTTCTCTGGAGAAGCTCGCTACCGATCAAGGCTTTCACGTCGTAAAGCGTGCAGAAGATGCCCATATCATTGCTTCAATTGGTGGAGATGGTACATTTCTTCAAGCCGTTCGCAAAACGAACTTCCGGGATGACTGCTTGTATGTAGGGGTATCAAAAACAGAGAATTCGCACCTATACTGCGATTTTTCGTTAGAACATTTTGATAAAATGATTGATGCCATGAACACTGAACAAATTGAAGTGAGAAAATATCCGATCATCGATGTAAGCGTTGACAGTACAAACCAGTTCCATTGCTTAAACGAACTGTCGATCCGCTCTAGCATCATTAAAACATTTGTCATCGATGTGTATATAGATGATTTCCATTTTGAAACCTTTAGAGGCGACGGGATGATTATTTCCACTCCAACCGGTTCAACGGCCTACAATAAATCGGTCAACGGCGCCGTGGTGGATCCGATGCTTCCGTGTATGCAAGTAACCGAGCTGGCATCGCTGAACAACAACTCATACCGTACACTTGGAGCTCCTTTCATTTTAAGCAGTGACCGCAAGCTGACACTAAAGGTTGTTCAGGACGGTAACGACCATCCGATTATCGGTCTTGATAACGAAGCGCTAGGTACAAAACATGTCAAACAAATTGATATTGGCCTTTCTGGTAAAGTGATCAAGACGGTCAAATTAAAAGATAACTCCTATTGGGAAAAAGTAAAACGCAGATTCCTTTAATCAAAAAGCTCCTTTAAGGGGCTTTTGTTTTCTTTTCAGCGTGATAGAAAACCTTTGAAGTCTAGGAAGAGTGAGCACCGGAACGGAGCGAATTTGACATTCGTGAGTACCGGAGCGCAAATCTGACACCGAATGCGAGGGTTTGTCTACACGCTGAAAGCTCCTTTACGGGGCTTTTTTTGATGCTTTTTCATTCAAGGTCATGGTGTCTTTGAAAAGATATGGTATGATGTCACAAGTATACATGTACGAAAAGGAGAACACGATGCCATTACAACATTTTGATCAATATCCATTAAGCGATGAATTGAAACAAGCGCTAGAAGCGCTTCATTTCCATACACCTACACCCGTCCAGCACGAGACATTATCCGTTGCTTTTTCAAAGCAGGACCTCATTGTCAAATCTCAGACAGGCAGTGGCAAAACAGCAGCCTACGGTCTGCCAATTTGTGAAATGGTGGATTGGGCTGAGAATAAACCTCAAGCCCTCATCCTCGTCCCAACAAGAGAACTTGCCATGCAGGTCAAACAGGATCTGACCAGCCTCGGACGATTTAAACGAATCAAAGCGGCCGCCATTTATGGAAAAGCTCCATTTCAAGCACAAAAAATAGAGCTTGCACAAAAGAACCACATTGTGTGCGGAACGCCAGGACGAATATTGGATCACCTTGAAAAAGGGACACTTTCTTTAGACAATCTGTCATTTTTCGTGTTAGATGAAGCAGACGAAATGCTGAACATGGGATTTATTGATCAAGTCTCTTCTATTATTCAGCATCTGCCGCCAAAGCGGATGTCGATGTTATTTTCAGCGACGATGTCTGATGAAATGAAGGATTTGAGTGAGCAGTTTTTACAATCGCCAAAAGTGATAGAGATTGCTCGGGAGGAAACGACGAAGCAGCATATCACCCACACCTTGATTGAAACCGAGGAAGAAGGCAAGTTTTCATTACTTCAACGAACGATTGTCATTGAAAATCCAGATAGCTGTATCATTTTTTGCAATACGCAGGAGCGAGTGAATGAGCTGACGATGAAGCTGGATGAGTGGGATGTTCCTTGCGATAAGATTCATGGCGGGATGAGGCAGGAAGACCGCTTTGCTGTCATGGATGAATTCAAAAACGGGGAATTCCGTTATTTGATCGCAACCGATATAGCAGCCCGAGGAATTGATGTCAGTGATATGACACATGTCATTCATTACGACCTACCTTATGAAAAAGAACGCTATATTCATCGGACCGGAAGAACTGGCAGAGCGGGTAAAAGCGGGAAAACGATTGCGTTTATGACAAGGCACGGGCAGCCGCTTATTGAAGAATTAAAAGAGGAAGCTGGTATTCATTTTCAAATTCAGCCTTATCCTACAAAAGAAGAAGCAGAACAGCATGTGGCAAGCTTTGAAGAAAAAATTGAAACACCGATTCAAAAGGAAAATAAGCAGGCCGACATAGAGAAAGATATTATGAAGCTGTATTTTAACGGCGGGAAGAAAAAGAAGCTGCGGGCTGTTGATTTCGTTGGGACCATTGCCAAAATAGAAGGCGTTGCCTTTGATGACATTGGGATTATTACCATTCAAGATACGAAAACATACGTCGATATTTTAAACGGCAAAGGCCCTCTTGTGCTAAATGCCATGCGCCACACAACCATTAAAGGCAAGCAGTTAAAAGTACATGAAGCACGTCAATAAAAAGTGAAGGCTAAGCGCCTTTACTTTTTTATTTAAAATAAAATAAGCTTACAACCCTTGAACCATCAGCCTTTCCTGCGTCCAACATGACAAATGTCATATTGAATACATGATGGGTGCTACTATGAGCATGACACCTTTCCTTATATACTTTGAAGTAGAAAGAAACGGAAAGGACTTGAACGTTCATGACGACTTCAACAAACACACAGCAGCAAGCCACTTTAAGAAAACAAGTTGGCCAATTCTCTGGTGCTAATTCGAAAAAAAGTATCATTCAACTCTTTAATACATTCATTCCATTTTTGGGGCTTTGGTTTCTTGCCTATTATAGCCTGAACATCTCCTACCTTTTAACCCTCTTCTTTGCGGTGATTGCAGCTGGTTTTTTAGTACGTGTCTTTATTATTTTTCACGACTGCTGCCATCAATCCTTTTTTAAACAGAAGCCGCTGAATCACCTGTTCGGTTTTGTAACGGGCGTACTCACCCTTTTCCCTTATCTTCAATGGCAAAGAGATCATTCAATTCACCATGCCACAAGCAGTAATCTAGACAAACGAGGTACTGGCGACATTTGGCTCCTGACAGTTAAAGAATATCAAGAAGCATCAGCTTGGACGAAGTTTCGCTACAGATTTTACCGTAATCCTTTTGTGATGTTTATTTTAGGACCGATCTTTGTATTTCTCTTAAAAAACCGTTTCAACGTCAAAAATGCTCGTAAAAAAGAGCGCTGGAACACGTATTTCACAAACGTGAGCATCATTGCACTAGCAGCTGCAACGTGTCTTCTTTTTGGCTGGCAGGAGTTCCTGCTTGTCCAAGGTCCAATCTTCCTGATCTCAGGATCAATCGGCGTATGGCTGTTTTATGTGCAGCATACATTTGAAGATTCTTACTTTGAAGCAGATGAACATTGGAATTATGTGCAGGCGGCAGTAGAAGGCAGTTCTTTTTACAAATTACCAAAGCTTCTTCAATGGTTAACAGGCAATATCGGCTATCACCATGTTCATCATTTAAGTCCGAGGGTACCGAATTATCACTTGGAGCATGCACATGATCATAGTGAGCCGCTTCAAAATGTTCCAACCATCACTTTAAAAACAAGTATCGAATCAATGAAATTTAGACTTTGGGATGAAGAAACGAAAGCATTCGTTACCTTTAAAGAAGCACGGCAATCTAAGAAGATGCCCGCACCTGTCATTAAAGGAGACATTCTGAAGAAAAATGCATAATTGGTGCAAGCTCTTTCTTACTCTAGAAGGAGCTTGTTGCCATTTACAGGATGCAACCGTAAGTTAAATTTGATAAAGTAAGGAAAAGAACGAAAACGGAAAAGGTGGCACACGGATGAAAAAACAGTTTAAAATTCAAAAATTGCATGGGATTTCCCCCTATATATGGGCCATTTTTTTCATCCTGCCCTTCTATTTTATTTTAAAGACGCCTACGACTTTAGGTATTGTCATTGGTATTATTTTGAACGTGGTTTTTTTCGGAGTGTATCGTTTTGCCTTTGTCGCAAAAGGATGGTCTTTATATGTCTTCGGTCTTTTATTGATTGCGATTTCTACAGGCTATGTGATGCTCTACAGCTATATTTATTTCGCTTTTTGCATCGCCTATTTCAATGGGCACATTAAAAGAAAAGTCCCTTTTTATATCTTATACTATATTCATCTAGGGAGCGCCGCCGTAGCAGTGAACTTTAGCTTGATTTTAAAAAAGGGATGGTTTCTCACACAAATTCCTTTTGTTGTGATCACACTTATTAGCGCCATTCTCCTCCCTCTCAGCATTCGAAGCCGAAAAGAACGTGAACGCCTTGAAGAGAAATTAGAAAATGCCAATGAACGGATCGCCGATCTTGTCAAACTTGAAGAAAGACAGCGCATTGCTCGTGACCTGCATGATACACTTGGACAAAAACTCTCTCTTATTGGTTTAAAGAGTGACCTTGCCCGTAAGCTCGTGTATAAAGATCCTGAACAGGCTCGTGCAGAACTAAAGAGTGTTCAGCAGACAGCTAGAACGTCTCTAAATGAAGTGCGGAAAATTGTTTCTTCCATGAAAGGTATTCGGATCAAAGATGAAATATTGAACATCAAGCAAATCCTTGAAGCCGCCGATATTGACATGATTTATGATGAAAAGGAAGCGCCGAAACACATCTCTCTTCTGAACGAAAACATTGTGAGCATGTGCATTAAAGAAGCCGTAACGAATGTCGTCAAACATAGCGATGCCACTGTCTGTCAAATCACCATTCATCAAAAGTCAAAGGAAGTTGTCATTACAGTTGAGGATAACGGCACATTTAAAGGCGGTGATCCATCCTCTCAAACAAAGGGACATGGCCTTTTAGGGATTAGAGAAAGATTGGAATTTGCAAATGGACGCCTGCACATTGAAACAAAAGACGGGACGAAGCTGATCATGAGTATTCCAAATGATTCAGCAGCGAAAGATAAGGAGGAAATAAAATGATTAACATCTTTATCGCAGAGGACCAGCAAATGTTGCTCGGTGCTCTTGGATCTCTTCTTGATTTAGAAGACGATATGACGGTTGTTGGAAAAGGCACTAACGGCCAGGACGCGATTGATTTTGCTCAAAAACACCCGGTCGATATTTGTTTAATGGATATTGAAATGCCCGGGAAATCTGGGCTCGACGCCGCTGAAGAACTCAAAAAGTCTGATGTGAAGATCATCATTTTAACAACCTTTGCCCGTTCTGGCTATTTTCAAAGAGCACTGAAAGCTGGCGTTAGCGGCTACATGTTAAAAGACAGCCCAAGCGAAGATTTGGCAAGTGCCATCCGCAGCGTGATGAAAGGGAAAAAGGTGTACGCCCCTGAATTAATGGAAGACTTGTACAGCGACGAAAATCCTTTAACTGAAAGAGAAAAGTCTGTTCTAGAACTCGTCGCAGACGGAAAAAACACAAAAGAAATCGCCAAGGAACTCAGCATAAAAAGCGGCACTGTCCGAAACTACATATCCGTTATTTTAGATAAACTAGAAGTCAAAAACCGAATTGAAGCCATCACTCGTTCCAAAGAAAAAGGCTGGTTTAAATAAGAAAAAAGATCAGGTCAGACACTGCCTTGATCTTTTTTTCTTTTTATCAGAATTCCTCTATCCACTGCTAAAATATCATTGACAACAAACCTCACTTCTATGGTATGATATCTGAGTGATAATAATTATCATTATCACTCATACAATCAAATACACGGCTGATGTGCCGATTTCAAAGGAGTTTACATTCATGAAGAAAATATTGTTCCCTCTGATGCTCATCTTCGTACTTGCGTTGAGCGCATGTGGCAATAGCAGCAACTCTTCCTCAAATAAAGGAAAGCAATCAACGTCATCAGACACGATTACATATCAATCTGAAAATGGACCTGTGAAGCTGCCAGCAAATCCAAAACGTGTTGTTGTTCTCGCCTCTTATACAGGAAATGTCTTGTCACTTGGTGTGAACCTTGTGGGCGTTGACTCTTGGTCAAAAAAGAATCCACGTTTCAAAAAGAAATTAAAAAATGTGGAAGAAGTATCCGATGAAAATGTAGAAAAAATCATGAAGCTAAAGCCTGATGTCATCATCGGTTTAAGCGGTGCAAAAAATGTAGAAAAACTGAAAAAAATCGCCCCTACCGTTTTATTCACGTATAACAAAGTCGATTACCTTCAGCAGCATATTGAAATTGGAAAAGTCTTAAACAAAGAAAAAGAAGCAAAAGCATGGGTCAAGGATTTCAAACAGCGTGCAGCTGAAGCTGGCAAAGAAATCAAAGCAAAAATTGGTGAAGATGCAACCGTATCTGTCTTTGAAAGCGGCACAAAAGATCTTTACGTCTTTGGAGATGCGTGGGGTCGCGGAACAGAAATCCTCTACCAAGCAATGAAACTAAAAATGCCTGAAAAAGTAAAAGAAAAAGCATTAAAAGCTGGTTATTATGCGGTATCACAAGAGGTCATCCCTGAATTTGCCGGAGACTATATGATCATTAGCAAAAACAGCGAGATGGACAATTCCTATCAAAACAGTGAAATCTATAAGTCCATTCCTGCTGTGAAAAAACATCGTGTGTATGAAGCAAATGCGGAAGAGTTTTACTTTAATGATCCACTCACACTTGAATATCAATTATCATTCTTTAAAAAGCACTTTTTAGGTAAATAAACCGAAGCAAGGGATCTCTTCCCTTGCTTTTTTGCTGTCTGCTTCTAGCGGGAGTGCCTGTTTTCCGCTACAATGATGTACAAGTAATTCAAAAAGTGTGGTGCTCGTTTTGTTTAAAATTTTGCTGATTGAGGATGATACAACCCTCTTCCAAGAAATCAAAGAACGTTTAGTCAACTGGTCTTATGATGTGTATGGGATCAACAATTTTCAACAGGTCATGCAGGAGTTCACTTCCATCCAGCCTGATTTAGTCATTATTGATATTCAACTGCCAAAGTACGATGGCTTTCATTGGTGCCGGATGATTCGGCATCATTCTAATGTGCCCATCATCTTTCTTTCCTCTCGTGATCATCCTGCTGATATGGTCATGTCGATGCAGCTTGGAGCTGATGATTTTGTACAAAAGCCCTTTCACTTTGACGTTCTCATCGCCAAAGTAAGTGCTGTTCTTCGCCGAGTCCATGATTATAATGCGGAACCAACCAACTTAAAAGTCTGGTGCGGCGCTACCCTTGACCTCGAAAATAATACAGTGACAAATGAAAACGGTGAGATTGAATTAACAAAAAATGAGTTTTTTATTCTCAAAGAATTAATTCAGCATAAAAACCATATCGTCAAAAGGGAATCTCTCATCCAAGCTTTATGGGACGATGAACGATTCGTGAGTGACAATACACTCACTGTAAACGTCAACCGCCTTAGAAAAAAACTAGACGAAATCTCCCTTGGCGCCTTCATTGAAACAAAAGTGGGTCAAGGTTATCTTGCAAAGGAAAAGGATGATCAATGATGCTGCAAGCATTTCTAAAAGAACGACGAAGCTGGATCTTGTTCTTTCTTAGTTTGCAGCTTCTCATTCTCTTTGTTGCATATTTGGATACAACGATTCCACTCGCTTCTCTTTTTTATATCGTGCTTTTGTCTACATTACTCTTCATTGTTTTTCTTTTTTTTCGTTATCGGAAAGAAACTGCTTATTACATGCAACTGAAAGAATGGGATGAAAACATAGACCATCAAATACGTCTCAAACCCTCTTCCCCCTTTGAACAAATTGTACAGGAGGCAGCGTCAGAGCAAATTGACCGATACCGCCAGATGACGGCTAAGCAAAAGACTGCACTGGAAGAAGAAAAAGATGAACTACTCTCATGGATACATGAGGTGAAAACGCCGCTCACGGCGATGCACTTAATGATTGACCGCATAACAGAACAGCCGCTCAAATCAAATATGACATATGAATGGCTTAGAATACATTTACTCCTTGATGCACAGCTGCATCAAAGCAGGATCCAACATATAGAAAATGATTTATTTATTGAAAAACTGGATCTCCAAAACATGCTAACGAAAGAAATCAAAGCGCTCCAATCGTGGTGTATGCAAAAAGGAATTGGCTTTGACCTTTTATTAGAAGAGCGAGACGTATTAAGTGATACAAAATGGTTATCCTTTATGATCAGACAAGTGCTAACAAACGCCGTCAAGTACAGCCAATCATCTGACATTATCATCGAAAGCAAACAAATGAACGAACAAGTGGTGCTCACCATCACAGATCAAGGCAGAGGAATTGACCCAAGAGACGTGTCCCGTATTTTTGAAAAAGGCTTTACCTCCACAAGACATCACAATGACACGGCCTCCACAGGCATGGGGCTCTATTTAACAAAAAAGGGAGCTGACGCTCTTCATATCACAATCGAGGTCAACTCCACATTAGATCAAGGGACAACTTTCACCTTTATCTTTCCGAAAAAGAATGATTTTGTGCATATTGCAAGCATGTGAACATGCAGTTCAAGAAACCCAATCTCTTCATCCAACGATGCATTGAAGAGATTGGGTTATTTTATACAGCCATATCACGCTACTTCACGACACATTTCTCCTAGCTGTTTCCTTCTATAAATACTCATTAGCAGCCCGACTGACATCATTTCTAGAAGAATATGAGATCCCCCATAGCTCATAAAAGGCATGGAAACTCCTGATATAGGCAATAATCCAAAGTTTGTGAAAATACTTAAGATAAATTTTGCTGCAAATGTGGTTGCCAAACCAATCATTAATATTTTGCCATAAGCAGATTGAACTCGTTTCGCTGTATGAACTACTCTATAAATCAAAGTCACAAACAAAATAAAAACGGCCAATCCTGCAAACCATCCGAATGAATAAATGATATACGTCAACATCCAATCAGTGTGAACATCATACAATGCGTACGGATTTATTTGAAAACCATTTGAGCTAAATTCATGAAGTGAGTATTGGTAAAAGTGGGACATATCAGCTTGATAAAGAGAAAATAATTGAACAATGAGATAGACAATACCTGCTGCTGTGAATGGAATAAGCTGTCTCATTCTTGCATGAGATACATACATCATCGTTATGCATATGACCATAAAGGTGATGGTTGCAGAAAGAGATCCGACTATATGTAATAAAATAATGGGTAAAGTGACAATCGCTAACCCTAACCAAGACTTAAAACCATTCTTCCAGTTCCAAGATTGGTAAATGCCCGCTAACGAAATAATCATCAGAAATGGAAAAATTTCAGTCAGATTGATCGATCCATTATTTAAGCTTAAAAAAAGAATACCGTTCACTCTTGTCCCAATCATCATTGTAAGAATCAGCATTCCAATCGTTCCTATATATAAATGCCAAGAATAGGGTAAAAAGCGCCGATAATCAAAAGCAAACAGCCCAAACATCAACGCAAGACCAAATACATAGTAAATGAGACTTTTATAAAAGATATTCGTGTCTTGAAAATGAAGTAAATGAGAATGAAACTGAAAATAATACATCACAAACAGCCCAAATGAACAAGTAGCTAATACAAGAAGTATCGTTTTAAAGTCCACTTGAGTTTTGTGTGTTTCATGGAGCTGCATTCCGAGTATGGCTGCATCTCCAATTTGATTGAGCGCTTGATCTATCGCCTCTTCTTCTGACATGCCCGCACTGACCGCTTCCTCTTTCAGTGTGTATAAATGATCACGAAGCTCAAGCTTTATACTTGCATGTACGTCTTTATTTTTGATTCGTTTACACACATTTTTGATATATTGTTCAAATTTTTTCTCTAGTCCCATACGACTTTCTCCCCATTCAAAACGCCATCTACTGCATCTTTGAAGACATTCCATTCTTCCTTCTTTTCTTTCATAAACGCTTTGCCCTGTTCATTAATCTTGTAATACTTTCTTTTTCGATTGCCATTCCCTTCGCCCCAGTAAGACACAATGAATCCTTTCCCCTCCAAAGTGTGCAAAATAGGATATATCGTCCCCTCTTTAAAGCTAAAAATTCCTTCGGATTTCGACTCCAATTGCTTAATCATTTCATATCCATACATTGGTTTTTCACTTAACAAGCTTAAAATAAGGGTAGCAGTACTCCCCTTTAGAAGCTCTTTACTCACTTTCATCCATCGTCACCTCTAATACATAGATTTACTATGCATATATTTGATATGCATATCTTACATGAAATCACATACTCTGTAAAGGTTCATCAGAAAAAAACAAGAAATTTGATACATCATAGCGAAAAACAGATAAAATAATTGAATATCCATCTGAATTCTACATAAGGCTTTGACATATAAAACAAGCATGTGACAACAATGTCACATGCACGTCTGTTTTGTTCGCCAAATCGCAGGAAGTCTGATCGGCTTCTTTTTATACTAGAGATATCAATTAAATAAAAAAGGGGTTCGACAGATGAACATTTTAGAAGCTCGTAAATTATATAAAAGCTATGGAAATAAATTCAATAAACAAGAGGTGCTGAAAGGCATTGATTTGACGATAGAAGCTGGAGAATTTGTCAGCATCATGGGGCCATCAGGCTCGGGGAAAACGACCCTTTTGAACGTATTGTCATCGATTGATCATGTGTCCAGCGGATCGATTCGGATCGCAGATGCAGAAATGACGCAAATGAAAGATCAGCAGCTCGCTGAATTTAGAAAGAAACAGCTTGGCTTTGTTTTTCAGGATTATAACTTACTTGATACACTCACGGTTAAAGAGAACATCCTCTTGCCATTATCCATCTCCAAAACGCCTAAAAAAGAAGCTTTTGAACGCTTTCAACAGCTTGCAGAGGATATGGGGATTTATGAACTAAGAGACAAATATCCAAATGAACTGTCTGGTGGACAAAAGCAACGGACATCTGCGGTACGTGCCTTTATTCATGAACCAAGCCTTATTTTTGCTGATGAACCAACCGGAGCACTTGATTCCAAATCTGCGTCTGACTTACTGAACAAGCTGCAAGAATTCAATCACAAGCGCAAAGCAACCATTGTCATGGTGACGCATGACCCTGTTGCAGCCAGTTATTCAAGACGAGTGATTTTTATCAAAGATGGACAGATCTATACACAATTGAATAAAGGCGCATTAGAGAGAAAGATGTTTTTCGAGGATATTATGAAAACGCAAGGTGTTTTAGGCGGTGTGAAGCATGAACATTAATCAGCTCGTCTTCCGCAATCTGAAGAAAAACTTAAAAAATTACTATTTATACGTGTTTGCACTTGTATTTAGTGTGGCGCTCTATTTTTCCTTTGTCACCTTGCAGTATTCACCAGCACTTGATGATGTGAAAGGGTCTATTAAAGGCGGTGCATCCATTAAAGCCGCTTCTATTCTGCTGATCGCCATCGTCGGCATCTTCCTTTTATATGCAAATAGCATTTTCATCAAACGTAGAGGAAAAGAAATCGGTCTCTTGCAGCTCATTGGAATGACGAAACAAAAAATTTCCAAGCTGCTCCATGCAGAAAATTTTATCCTCTATATGATTTCGATGGCTATTGGAATATTGGCCGGATTTATCGGTTCAAAGCTGATGCTGATGGTTCTATTTAAAGTCACAGGTGTTCATGCAATTGCCAATCTTCATTTTTCTGGCACGGCTCTTTTGCAAACAATCATCGTGTTTCTCTTGATTTATGTTGTCATCATGCTAAGAAATAGACGTTTTATTCAGAAGCAAACGATCTTAGCTTTGTTTAGAACAACCTCTTCTACAGAGCAGCGTATTAAAAAAATCTCTGTCTTTGAAATCATCATCGGGGTTCTAGGCATTGCCTTTATCAGCTCAGGCTATTACATTTCTTCTCAGCTTTTTAATGGCTCATACACATCGATGTTTTCGTTATCTTTAGCCATGATCTATATTTTAGGTTCTGTCATTATTGGTACTTTCCTTTTCTATAAAGGCTCTGTTTCATTTATTGCCAATATCGTACGAAAAAGAAAAAATGGCTACCTTGCCATTCATGAAGTCTTGTCTTTATCGTCGATCATGTTCCGTTTAAAATCAAATGCATTGCTGTTAACGATTATTACTACCGTATCTGCACTTGCCATCGGTTTGTTATCACTCAGCTATATTTCCTACTACTCAGCAGAAAAAACAGCTGAACAGCAAATTCCAGCACATTTTGTCATGGGATCAGAGAAAGATGCTGGCACATTCACTCGCGCACTTTCTGATCAGCATATTGCCTATGAGAAAAAGCAGTTCGAGGTCATTCAAGCCGATTTTGATGCAAATCAAATCATCGATACGAAGTTAAGCAGTGTGAATAAAGCTCCAGGAGTCTTAACACTACCTGTGATCAGCGAGAAAAACGTACCAAATATTCATGTAGAGAACAACGAAGTCATGTTAAGTGGCTACAATGATTTATTGAAAAAATTCATGCCGATTAAAAGCTCTGGTGATGTGAAACTTTTAATAAAAAAACCAATTGATTTAAAAGTAATTGATATGAAAAAGGATCATTTAATCTCTTACCAGTTCACTTCTGGCGGCCTACCTGTTGCTGTCGTCAGTCAAAACGTCTTTGAGCAGCTTGATCAAAACAAAGACCCTAAGCTGCAGCGTGAGAATAACCAATATATTGCGATCAATATAAAAGATGAAGGAAAAGTTGAACAAGCCAATGACGTCTTTATGTCTGTGAAATTGAGTGATGAAAGTATGTCTAGATTTGCTACCACTCAGCAGCAAAAACAAACCATCGGACTGATGATGTTTGTAGTCGGATTTTTAGGCCTCAGCTTCCTTGTGACATCAGGCTGTATTTTATACTTCAAACAGATGAATGAGAGCGAAGAGGAACAAAGCTCATACACGATTCTGCGTAAGCTTGGTTTTACGGAGACAGATCTCTTAAAAGGCATTCGGCTCAAACAGCTTTTCAACTTTGGCATTCCGCTTCTCGTCGGGCTCTTGCACAGCTACTTTGCTGTACAATCTGGCTGGTTTTTATTTGGCAGCGAACTGTGGACACCTATGCTGATTGTCATGGCGATTTATACCGTTTTATACTCAGTCTTCGGATTCCTATCTGTCCAATATTATAAAAAAGTCATTAAAGAATCGTTGTAAAGTATTCCCCATAGGCAGTGGCCTATGGGGATATTGCACGTCATTTTGTTGATTCAAACTGATGCGATAAAATATGATCTCTTGCCGCATAAGCTTTTTGTTTGATCTCTTCTAAGTTCACTCCAACTAGCTTCCCATTTTGTTTCACTGCTTTTCCAGCCACATAGACAGAGTCAACATTTGAAGGGTGTGCCGTTTGCACAACTGCTCCAGCTGGATCTGTCATCGGAAGAAGATTCATGCTTGTCCGATCGATCAAGATAAAATCAGCTTCTTTTCCAGGTGTGAGTGAGCCGATTTTGTCATCCAGCTTCAAGGCACGAGCCCCGTTTATTGTGGCTGCTTCAAGCATTTGCTGTGCAGACAATCCAAGTTCAGGCCCTGGCATCGTCCCTTCCATCAATAAAGATTGATTTTGAATCGCTCGTTCCGCCTGTAGTCCGAATTTCATTTGAGTAAATAAATCTCCGCCTGTCGCTGTCACCACATCTACACCAAGCGTTGGCAGAACACCATTTTCAATGGCGAGCCCTGTGACAGGATATCCGTGTCCCATCATCATTTCAATCTCAGGTGTAATAGAGATGGAGCTTCCGCTGTCAGCTAACATCTTCATTTGATCTGCATCAATTGCATTGATATGCACCATATTCAAATCAGGCCCGAGCAGCCCTGCTTGATGAAGCCGCTCAATCGATCGATCCGCCGCTCCCCAATTTCCAAAGCCAATGTGCATACTGCATAATGCATCTAGTGATCTCGCTGTTTCAATTTCAAAGACGGTCGTCTCCCATGAAGAAAATTCAGGTCCACGAATGGCAAGTCCCATCGTCAACAGCTGATCCGATGATTGAAAATGTTTTTGTTTCACGCGGGCTGCGTCTTCCATATTCGTGAGCGTACTCTCTCTGTCCCAATACGCTGCATCTCCAGAGGTACCAAAACCAAAGACCGCTCGAATACCCGCATCTTTTAAACCTCCAATGAGTTCTTCTGTATGATCCATAGAATTGATCATCGTCCAGTCGAAAAACGTGGTCACTCCTGCATCTAATGCCTCTAATGCGCCTAAATAATTAGCAATTCGATCATCTGATGGACGTCTCATCGCCCCATAGTTGCCATAATAAATTTTGCTCAAATACGTTTGCAAAGACCAATCTGTTCCGATTCCCCGTATGACAGACTGCCACACATGACGATGGGTATCCACAAGCCCTGGCATGATGACCATGTCAGACGCATCAACAACATCAGCACCGCTTACTTCAATCGAAGGTCCGACTTCTAAAATATGTGCCCCTTCAATTAATAGATCTCCCTTCTCCAGAAAACCTAAAGATGGATCAAGTGTGATAAGAGCCGCATCTTTAAACAATGTTTTCTTCATCCATATCCCCCTTTTCAAATAAAGAGAATGAGTCACTCACTCTCTCTGTCATTTTAAGACATAACAGGTTCAAATTAGAAGAAAAGTGACTCAAGGAATGTGGTTTTATGAGCTGATATTCCGAAAATAGTTGTATATCCGTTTTAATTTCACGTCATGCTTCCCTTTCGGACTTTCCATCATGCCAAATTCAAAGAACTTCACCGGTTTAATCCCGACATATTGTAAAAGAGCTCGTCTCATTAACACCTTGTGGGCATTTTGCAAAAAGAAGAAAGGGTAGTGGGTCGGTCCTTGCATTGTCGATACACATACAGCCCTCTTTCCTTTTAACAAGCCTTCTGGAAGCAGCCCGCCTGTTTGACGGTAAGCAAAATTCGCTGCAAACATGCGATCAATAAAACCAAGCAGCATGGCTGGCGGCCGCCCCCACCAAATCGGATAAACAAACACGATGTTGTCTGCCCATTTGATTTTCTCTTGATATTCTTGAATCTCAGGGTCCTTATGCATATCACGTCTTTTTTTCTCTTCATTAAAAATAAGTACAGGATCAAATTTGTCTTGGTATAAATCTATGATTCTCACTTCTTGAACGTTTGGATTTTCTTCACTGCCCTTTAGGATTTCTTTAAAAAAAGCACCATTTAAACTATTGTGATGGGGGTGAGTATAAATAATGAGTACATTCATGGCTTGTCTCCTTTAGTTATCATTTGATAACAAAAAGCATACACCCCTCTTTTTTAGTTGTCAAATGATAATTGTTTTTTGATAACAAATTTGGTATGGTACGTAGGAGGTGAAAAATGATGAAAAATCCACATTTTTTCAAAGAGTTTGTCACATTTGCTTCTACTTTTTCTGAGCTAAAACATGCTATGATGAGCAAGATCAAACCATCTGATCTAACCACTCTACAATATTTGATTCTGGAGCAGTTAGCCGTCAGTGAGCCGCTAACACCTAGTGAAATCGCCGATTGTCAGCACATGTCTCTTCCGAATGTCAGCAGAGAATTGAAAAAGCTTCACGAAAAACAATTCATTGATAGACAAGAAGATAAAGATGACAAGCGAAAACATGTCATTATGCTATCTAAAAAAGGCCGTGCGTGTATGGACAAAGCATTTCAACAAATTGAATCCATGCTCATGGACAGCCTTTCTTCCTCTGACCAAAATCAAATGGATGATATCGTACAAGCTCTTCGTCTATTAAATCAAACCATCTTCAAAAAATGATCGAATGAAAAAAGCATGAGCGTATCGCTCATGCAAATGATTTTTGAACACATTAGTAAAGAGATGCTAAAAGATACGTGATGAAACCTACTATTGGAATAATCGGGATCATCAGCTTCAATGTTTTATTCGTATTCTTATATAAATTCCACAACAAGACTGGTACACCAAACGTCAATGTATCAAAGACAGCAAGCACTGCCCCTTTACGCTGTTCTTTATGAGCCATTTGAAAACCTCCACATCCAATAAAATACATTTTTTATAGTGTAGCATACATTCTATTTTGATCATTTCCTCCAGGTAATTGAATCGTCAGTATGTCTGAGATAAATGAACGGGGTGTAACCGATGCTTGCCCCGAGACAGTAGACAACAAAAAAACGCCGGATGTTTTCCATCCAACGCTTCTTCAAATGACATGTTCAACATCACGTCTCTTTTGCTCTATGTATCCTTTATCCAATAAGCTGATAGGCGATATATAATGCAACTAGCCAGATCATGACCGCAGAGGCTTTATTGATCCGGTTCATCCACTTGCCGTTTGTATCTAGCTTTCCTAACATTTTCCCGAGAAGGGCAAGACCCATAAACCATAACCACGAGACAATGATACAGGCTGCGGTAAATGCCACCTTTTCCGCCCCATGATATTGAAGAGAGTTCGTTCCTATCACTCCTATTGTATCGAGAATCGCGTGAGGATTTAAAAGTGAAACGGAACAGGCAAATATGATTTGTTTTCTCATAGGCATCAAGTCCATCTTTTCTTGATTACCTGTTGCGGAGCTCGTGTTCCAAACTGACCATCCCATATAAAGTAAAAAGAAAAATCCAATGATAAAAAGACCCATTTGCAAGATAGGAATGGTGAGTACAACAACCGAAACCCCAATGACAGCTAAAGTAATTAAAAGTGTGTCGCAGAGAGCAGCTGTAATGACCACAGGCAGTACGCGATATAATCGCGGCTGAAGGGCTCCTTGCTGAAATACAAATACATTTTGTGCGCCCAAAGGTAAAATAAGGCCAAAGGCAAGCACAATCCCATGAATTATCGCAATCGACATTTTCAGAACATTCTCCTTTTCAAGTCATCCTTACACATTTTAACATAAAACATCATGAACGAATTTTACATATTTGATTTGTCCAATAAAAAAAGCGCTGGATGATTTTCCATCCAGACGCTTATTGTTTCTACTGTTATGATGATTTTCGTGCAAGCTCTCTTTCTCTCAGCTCGACACGTCGAATTTTCGCTGACGGAGTTTTTGGTAGCTCGTCAATGAATTCGATTTCTCTTGGATATTTGTACGGTGCTGTTGTATTTTTCACGTGTGTTTGCAGTTCTTTAATCAGCTCATCGCTTTGTGCAGATGCATCACGCAGGACGACGTATGCTTTCACGATTGATCCTCTGATTTCATCTGGACTTGCCACAACCGCACATTCTTTCACTGCTGGGTGCTTAATCAGTGCATCTTCGACTTCAAATGGACCAATTGTATAACCTGAGCTGACAATGATGTCATCCCTGCGGCTTTCAAACCAAAAATACCCGTCTTCATCTTTTTTCGCTCGGTCACCGGTAATAAAGTAATCCCCGCGGCGCTGCGCCTTTGTACGCTCTGCATCTTTGTAATATTCCTTGAATAAAGCCGGTGTTTCAAGATGAACGGCAATGTCACCTATTTCTCCTGGAGCACAGATCTGGCCATTCTCATCAATGATCTCTACTTCATTTCCAGGTGTTGGTTTGCCCATGCTACCTGGCTTGATGTCCATTCCTTTCAGCACCCCGACTAGCAGCGTGCTTTCTGTTTGCCCGTAACCATCTCGCACTTCGATATCGAAATGTTTTTTGAACGTATCGATGACTTCACGGTTGAGCGGCTCTCCCGCAGAAACAGCACTATGCAATGTTGGTAGCTCGTACTGACTGAGGTCATCCACTTTTGCCATAAATCGATATTCTGTTGGTGTACAGCATAGAACATTGATTTCATTTTTTTGAAGCAGCTCTAAGTACGTATTCGGATTAAATTTCCCTCCATAAACAAAACCTTCTGCTCCACTTCCTAAAACAGATAAGAGAGGACTCCACACCCATTTTTGCCAGCCTGGTCCTGCTGTTGCCCATACTTTATCCCCTTCATTAATGGAGAGCCATGCTTTGGCCGCAGTACGTAAATGTGCATACGCCCAGCCGTGTGTATGAACAACCCCTTTTGGGTTACCTGTTGTGCCTGATGTATAAGAGAGAAACGCCATGTCTGTACGTGTTGTGTCTGCCAATTTCAACTCGCTTGACTGCTCTTCCTTTTGCGCAACAATGTTTGTCCAGCCATGATCATTCTCACCAATCGAGAATGTTTTGAAATCTTTTGGCTGGTTGGTTCCTTCAAACGATTGAATGAATGATGCGTAAACAATCGCTCCTTTTGCTTCTGCATGTTCAATTCGGTAATCTATATCTTTAGCGCGAAGCATTTCTGAACAAGGAATCACAACCATTCCTGTTTTTAAAATGGCTAAATAAATGCTGTATGCCTCTAGCATACGAGGCACCATCACAATGATTTTATCGCCTTTTTTAAAGCCTGCATTTAATAGAACATGACCAATTTTATTCGCCTCTTCCACTAATGCTGCATATGTCACATGCGCTTCATGGCCATTTCCATCCTGCCAGTGCAGGGCGATTTTCTCCTGGTCATGACTGAACGCTTCAATCTCACTGACTAAGTTATATTGTTCTGGTGCAATTAAGTCTTCTCTTTTCATGGTACAGCTCCTTTTAGCCTCTTTCTATGAAACGAATCATGTTTCAATTTACCTATTCTAACACTCATAACTGAAAAATGCTTGAATTAGGACCTACTCCTAGTATTATGCCATAATTTTTTCATTTCGTCTTCTTTTTTAAAAATATTCTAACAATTTATGTACAAAAAAAAGAGCGGGAATGAACCCGCTCATAAGCCATAGCTTTTTAATTGTGTGTCTTAGAAAGATCCGCCACCCATATGTTGTTGAGCGTAAGATACAAGACGCTTAGTGATTTCTCCACCAACTGATCCGTTAGCGCGAGCTGTTGTTTCTGGTCCAAGGTTTACGCCAAATTCTGAAGCGATTTCGTACTTCATTTGGTCGATCGCTTGTGCAGCGCCTGGAACGACTAATTGATTAGAACTGCTTTGTCTGTTTTGTTGAGCCATGTGTTCTCACCTCCTTGTGAATATAGAATGTGTAGAAACACATGACTTCATGCGATTGATTTTATGGTAATTATTATGAAATTTTTTATTTAGAATAAATCAGCGAATTTGTCAGCTGCTTTCTTTTCATTTGTGACAACGATTGTTTCGATCTGCTCCACTGCCTCATCAAGCATTGGCTCGAATTCAGCAAAGCTTTCGTAGCGTTCTACTTTTTCAAGCTTTGGTTTTGTTTTTGGAGATGGCGGCGTAAAGATCGTGCAGCAATCCTCAAATGGCTGAATGCTTGTCTCATATGTGCCAATTCGTCTCGCTTCTTCGATAATGTCATTCTTATCCACGGCAATCAGCGGGCGAATGATCGGTGTGTTTGTGACATGATTAATGGCATACATGCTTTCAAGTGTCTGACTTGCCACTTGACCAAGGCTTTCCCCTGTAATAATGGCAAGCGCATCACGCTTGGCTCTTATTTTATCTGCAATTTTGAGCATCATTCTTCTCGTTGAAGTCATCGTATAGTTTTCTGGTACTTGTTTGTGAATGAGCTCTTGGATTTTTGTAAAAGGAACGATGTGAAGCTTGACTTCGCCTCCATAGGCAGCTAAGCATTCCGCTAGATCAATGACCTTTTGCTTGGCACGTTCACTTGTATAAGGTGGGCTAAAGAAATGAACCGCTTCAATTTGAATGCCTCGTTTCATTGCCTGATAGCCGGCCACTGGGCTGTCAAAACCGCCAGAGAGCATCAGCATCGCTCTTCCGCTTGAACCAACTGGCAGTCCGCCTGCACCTTTTACATCTTTAAATGTAATGTACGTCGCATGTTCTCTTATTTCAATTCGCAAGTGAACATCTGGCTGTTTCACATTAACGGTTAAGTTGTCTGTATTCCTTAGAACATGTCCACCAATTTCTCGGTTCATTTCATTTGAATCAAGCTTAAATTGTTTATAAGAGCGTTTCGTTGAGACCTTAAATGTATTTCCTTGTTCATACACTTCCTGAACCGCTGAGAGTGCCGCTTCTTTGATGGCATCAAGATTTGTCTCACATTTTACAGCCAGGCTAAAGCTTTGAATGCCAAATACACCTTTAAGCTGTTCTGAAATCGGTTCAGGGTCTTCTCCGTTTAGCATGATCGTAATACGGTCTCTATCAGATGCATACTTTAATGCTTCAAAGTCTTTTAATACAAACCGGATATGCTGTCTTAGTTTTTCGATAAATTTCTTTCTATTTTTCCCTTTTGTTGAAATCTCACCAAAACGGACTAAAATATGGTCATACTTCATGTTGTTATCTCATTCCCTTTAATTTTTTCACACTTTGTGCGATCGATGTGATGATTTGCGGCGCTAGCTCTGGTCCTTGTCCATATGTCAAACTGATTCTCATGCTGCTTTTGGCTGCTTCTTCTGATTTTCCCATCGCGAGCAGGACACGGCTTGGTTCCTTTTTCTTAGCAGAACAAGCAGACGTTGTCGAAACGTAAATGCCTTCTTTTTCGAGCATATGCAGAAGGACTTCGATCTGAATACCTGGCACTGAAAAATTCACAATGTGCGGTGCGCTATGCGTCAGCGGTGTGTTTATGACGACGCCTTCTATCTTTCCAAGCTGCTGCTCTAGCTCCGTTTTTAAGGCGATCATCTCATCATGATGCTTGTTTGAATATTCAAATGATTGCTTTATGGCTTTTGCTAAACTGACAGCTCCAGCAGGGTTCTCAGTCCCTGAGCGAAGGCCTAGTTCTTGCTCTCCTCCTGTGATAAAAGGTGCAAGTACGATCTCTCTCTTTAAAAAGAGGGCACCTGTTCCCTTCAGGCCGTGAATCTTGTGGCCTGACATCGTTAAAAGATCAATATCCATCTCTTTAGGCAGCGGAACCTTGCCAATTCCTTGTACGCCGTCAACATGAAAAATCGCCTCTTTGGCATACTTCCGAATGATGCTGGCCGCTTCCTCTATCGGCTGAATCGCGCCTGTTTCATTGTTTACATGCATGAGACTGACAAGCACTGTATCAGGGCGAAGCACTTCTTTTAAATGCGTCATATCTGCACGGCCATGCTCATTTACTTGAATATAGGAAATATCAAAGCCAAATAATGTTTTCAGCTGTTCAAACGATTCGATGACAGATGGATGCTCAATCGCTGTTGTGACAATATGTCTGCCTCGGTTCATCTTGGCAAGAGCAGCCCCTTTGATGGCAATGTTATTTGCTTCTGTTGCACCTGAAGTAAAAATAATCTCATATTGTGTAAAACCTGTATAGTGAAGGATTTGTTTTCGCGTTTCACTTAATAGACGGCTCGCATCAATTCCAAGTTGATGCAGCGAAGACGGATTCCCAAAAAAACGCTCACTCACTTGCTGATGTACTTGTAAAACCTCTGGATAAGGCTTTGTTGTAGCACTATTATCAAGATAAATCATATCTTAAACTCCTTACAAAAAAACTTAAAAAATAAATGCATTTATATGTTACCATAATGAAGTCAGACAGAGAATTTTCTGAAAATGGCAGTTGACAACTTTTTATTTTCACTATATCATCCATAGTGCAATTGTCATATAAACACCTAAATTGTCAGAATATTTAAATTTGACACAATACACTGATTGAGGAGGGACTATTTTGAATAATAGTTTAAGTATAAAAGAGACATTGGCTATTGGACTAATGCTTTTTGCATTATTCTTTGGTGCAGGAAATATGATTTTCCCGCCTGTTCTTGGACAATATGCTGGTGAAAACGTATGGCTTGCCATCGGCGGATTCCTACTTACAGGCGTAGGTCTTCCACTATTAGGGGTTATTGCTGTCGCCCTTACAGGTACCGGCGCCAAAGGTCTTGCCGATAAAGCACACCCTAAATTCGGGACTATCTTTACCGTTATTCTGTATTTATCCATTGGACCATTTTTCGCCATTCCGCGAACTGGTACGGTTTCGTATGAGATTGGATTAGCTCCATTTCTCTCAGGTGCCCAAGCCACTTCATGGGTACCACTATTCATCTTTACCGTAGTGTTTTTCACTATTTCATACTTGCTTGCGTTAAATCCTTCAAAGCTGGTTGATCGTATTGGTAAAATTTTGACACCGATCTTATTAACTGTTATTGCTATTATTGTCATTAAAGCCATTGCTACGCCAATGGGAATGATCGGTGCTCCAGATAAAACATATGAGGCAAATCCGCTTTTCACTGGATTTTTAGAAGGCTATAAAACAATGGATGCACTTGCTTCTATCGTATTTGGAATCGTCGTGGTGACAGCTGTTAAGGACAGAGGCATCACAGAGCGAAAATCTCTTGCAGCAGCTTGTATTAAGGCAGGAATCGTAGCAGCTGTTGGACTGGCACTCGTGTACATTTCACTTGCTTATGTGGGTGCTTCAAGCCCCGATGCCACGGGAATGGTTGGAGCAAATGATGGCGGCAAACTGCTTTCACTTTCTGCCAACTTTTTATTCGGTTCTGCTGGTAACATTGTTCTTGGCGCAGCCATTTTATTCGCTTGTTTAACGACTAGTGTTGGACTTATTTCATCTTGTGGAGAATACTTTTCAAAGCTCTTCCCAGCACTTTCTTATCGTACTGTCGTTCTAATTGTTTCTTTATTTAGCACATTCGTTGCAAACCTCGGACTGGCACAAATCATTTCTCTGTCGGTGCCTGTACTCGTAGCGATCTATCCACTGGCCATTGTCATTATTTTATTATCGTTCCTTGACCGCTGGATTAACGGCAGAAGAGTCATTTATATCACTTCTCTTATCTTTACTGGTTTCTTTGCCATCACTGATGGATTATTAGCTGCCAAAGTGAATCTAGGCGGATTGCCTGGCATCTTGAAATCAATTGTTCCGTTTTACGATTTAGGCATTGGCTGGATCATACCAGCTATTATCGGTGCTCTGATTGGTGTACTTATTTCCATGTTTACCAGCCCACCAAAGCAACTTGCCTCATAATCATCACAAGCCAAAACATCCCCTTCCAAAGAAGAAGGGGATGTTTTTTTATTGTTCTTCATATACTAAAATAGAAAAATTCATGACTTTTGTACGAAAACACATGTTGACATCAGGCGTACATCCTTTATAATTAGTGATTGTTAATGATGAACGGTTACCTAGCAACTAATTAACAGAATATTTCAACATAATAATGGAGGCTTTAAATGCAATGAAGGCAACTTTGTCGACGAAAGATACGGTTATCATAGGTTTTATGCTGTTTGCTCTATTCTTCGGCGCCGGTAATATGATTTATCCACCAGAGCTTGGGCAATATGCTGGGCAAAATGTGTGGAAAGCAATGGGCGGATTTTTATTAACAGGTGTCGGTTTACCTCTTCTAGGGATTATTGCAATCGCTTTGACAGGTCGAGATGCGAAAGGATTAGCTGATAAAGCTCACCCAGCTTTTGGAACAGCGTTTACAGTCATTTTATATTTATCTATCGGGCCACTTTTCGCTATTCCTCGTACAGGAACGGTTTCATATGAAATTGGTGCACTACCCTTTTTAGCTGGTGTACCAGCTTGGCTCTCACTTCTTTTATTTACACTGGCCTTTTTTGGTATTACGTATTATCTTGCACTAAATCCAACGAAAATTGTGGATCGTGTAGGGAAAGTGTTAACACCGATTAAATTTACGATCATTTTGATTATTATCGTCAAAGCCATTTTGACACCAATGGGCGTCATTGGCACACCTGATGTGTCCTATAGCAATGGATCATTTTTCAAAGGGTTTTTAGAAGGCTATAAAACCATGGACGCTCTTGCATCTATTGTGTTTGGAGTTGTTGTCATCAACGCTATTAAAGGACGCGGCGTGACAAGTAAAAAGGCACTGACATCCGCTTGTATCAAAGCAGGCCTAATTGCAGCTTGCGGATTAACATTTGTTTATCTATCACTTGCTTATTTAGGTGCTTCAAGTACACACGCCATTGGTTTTGTTGGAGATGGCAGTAAGATCTTGGCTCAGTCTTCACAATTTCTTTTTGGCAGTTTAGGAAATATTGTGTTAGGTGCGGCGATTACGGTTGCCTGTTTAACTACAAGTATCGGTCTCGTGACATCGTGCGGAGAGTATTTCTCAAATTTATTACCTAAACTTTCTTATAAAATGGTCGTTACACTCGTCACATTATTCAGTTTTATCATTTCAAATTTTGGACTTGCTCATATTATCGCTTTTTCAGTACCTGTGTTAACTGCGATTTACCCGTTAGCGATTGTGATTATCGTCTTATCACTTGCTGACAAATGGCTTGGTCATAGAAGACCTGTGTATGTCCTTACTTTGATTTTAACTGGCTGCGTCAGTCTGTTTGACGGCTTAGCAGCGGCGAAACTGCCGATTGGTCCTGTGAAAGATCTCTTTCAAACGATCTTGCCGCTATATGACCTTGGCATTGGCTGGATTGTACCTGCCATACTCGGAATCGTGATTGGATTTGTTATCTCTCTATTCACTTCTTCTGCTTCAGAAGAACGCCAAAAGCAAGCTTCATAACATGGAAAAAGCTGAAGTCCCAAAATGGACTTCAGCTTTTTTTATTGATGCTGATATTCTTTTTCTTGCTGAGTTAAAAGCTTCTGAACGGCTCCAGGTGATGCTTTTTCGACAGCAGCTGCTGCCACATCAAACGAATCGTTATAATCATAGGCATAAAATCTTCGTTCTGCCTCTTTTAATTGCTCTGAAAGAATATGGTTTTGACTTCTAAACCGGTTGCCGTATTGTATAATCCGTTCAATTTGATCCACTTTACGAAGCATGTCATGTGTTTCATCAACGACATGTCTAACTGTTTCAGAGGCTTCTTTTAATTGCTGGTTCACTGCTAGCATATTCAGCGGCAAATTCTCTAGCTGCTCTTGCACTTGCTGAATCATCTCCTGCGCTTTTTCAGCACGTTCTTTGATGTCAGCAGGCACACCTGGAATGTTGCTTTTGTGCAGCTGGCGCACTGTATCTGTCAGCATGGTTTTAAGTTCAGCCAATGTTTCTCTTGCCTGTAATTCTTCTTTTCGTAACGATTGAAGGTGATCTTTAAACGCTTCATGAAGCGTTTTGGCTTCCTCAATAAAGGTCGCAAGCTGATTGATTTCATCCATTAATAATGTGTATGCGACATGGTCACGATCAAGCTTCTCTCGTATTTGCTTCATGAGCTTTTCAATTTCTTCTAATCGTTTTTCGAAGGCTTTCTGCTGATCCAGTTCTCCTGCTGTCAGCTTGTAGCTTTCTTTCACAAGAGCCGTTTCTGCCTTAGTCTGCGTGTGGTCTTGTTCAAGTTTTTCAAATGCCTCGGTCAGCTCAGGCATTTTGCTCTTGATTTCCTGACCTGCTTCTACTTCTGCTTCTAGCTGATCATACAGCGTCTGAATCGCATCATCAATCATTTGCAAAATGCTTGATGCTTCATCTAAATTGAGTTCATCGATCAGCAGTTTCTCCGCCCGGGTCAGCTGTTTATTCAAGTTCTCCAGCTCTTTTGTGATCTGGATGTGCTCTAGCTTGTAGCCTTTGTCTGTCATTTCTTTATAACCGTCTTTCAGCTTCGTCAGCTGACCTGGCACCGTTTGTTTGCAGTCTGCGATGAGCTTCGGTACATCATTGATATATAATTGCAGCTGATCGAGTCTACGGTCTTGCTCAAGCAAAATTTTCCTTGCTGTCATGTAGTTTCCGTTTTCTGTCTCTTCCTCATACTGCTTAATCCCTTCCCAGGCCTCGTCCAAGTCCTGCTCCATTTTGTCATAAAGGGTGCCGTATAAATGGCTGTAAGCAAGTAGATTTTTTCGTACCGTTTGATATTGCTCTTTGACCTTCTCGATGTCTTTTCGGTTTTGCTCTTCACTTGTGACAAGGTCTGCAATCTCTTTTAAAATGTCTTCGATGTTTGAATCAGCAGCGGTGAGCAGATCTCCTATATGCGCAAGGACTTGCTTCGCTTTGGAGAATCGATATTTATCAGAATACTCCTCTGCATCATATAATAGCTCCTCTACCTTTGGAAGATGGGCTGTGACGATATCGTCCCACTCTGCACGCCATCTTTCAAAAAACTGCTCTGTTTCTCCGGTCATTTTTAAATGTTTGATTTTTGAAATTTCTTCTACAATTGATCTGTTTAAAATTTCAATTTTCCATGCTTCCAATCGGTCAATCTCTTTATATATATTTTTTCTGAGGAAATAACCGACTGAAAACAAAGCAAGCAAAATGACAATTAAACCGATGATAAACTCCATAATGAGCCCCCTTGTTGTGATCTAAGTGATGTCAGGGTAGTGTCCCGAGTAGACCTGAGAACCCTTTCGTGTCCGCTTTGCATTTGTTTTTTATAAGCAGGATTGTATTTTTCCCAATACGATCCATTCACGGTTTTATGTATGTTTTTTCAAGAAAGTCATTCAGGCTTTCTATCATTTGATCACATGTATTGATGTGACCTGTTTTTATGTATGCGGAAGCTGTCGTTTTCATTGTTATTATGATACCATGTAACCAGCATTTTTGGTCATGATTTTTCATTATTTTCGCTGATAAACATGACGTTTTTCAAAATATCGACAAGAGGTGACGACATGTTGAAACAAGATGCACATTTACATACGCCATTTTGCCCGCACGGTACGCTTGATCCTTTTCATTCTTATATTGAAAAAGCAATGAAAAAGGGATTTGATTCCATCACCTTTACCGAGCATGCCCCGTTGCCTCCTTCGTTTCGAGATCCAACGCCTGAGCAGGATAGCGCCATGAAGCTTCGAGACCTTGAAGCCTATTTGACGAAGCTGGATCAGCTGAAACAGGAATACAAAGGACAGTTAATAGTAAAAACTGGGCTTGAGGTCGACTATATCAAAGAGTATGAAGAGGAAACAAGTGCCTTTTTAGACTGCTACGGCCCTGAACTAGACGATAGCATTTTATCTGTTCACTTTCTTCCTGCTGGCAATGATTATATTTGTCTTGATTTTGATGAGCACGCCTTCAAGCAGCTGATCAGCATCTATGGCAGCACCGAACACGTCTATCAAAGCTACTATGACCAAATTCATTCTTCTATTCTATCATCTTTAGGTCCATATAAGCCAAAGAGAATCGGTCATATCACCCTTGTCCAGAAATTCAAACAGCTTTTTCCATACGAAATGTCGCCAGAACTATGTCAAAGGGTCACCCTTTGTCTTGAAGAAACGGCAAAAAAAGGCATGTCCTTAGATTTTAATACATCAGGTCTTCGTAAAACATATGCCAGAAGTATCTATTTAGATCAATGGATGATCGATCTTGCAAAACAGAAAAAAATTCCGCTCATATTCGGGTCTGATGCCCATCAAGCGGAAGATCTCGGGTATGCGTATGATCAATTTGAAGACATCATGAGTTTCAGGTGAGGATCAAGTGCGGGTTCGTTTGGTTCTAACAGATGATGAAGCGACCGGCTCAGTTCCTTATAGTACGTTTGATAAAAGTAAGGCTCGTTTGGGTTGATATAAAGCACCTCTGTTAAATATTGCGGCTGTAAATATGGCATCATCAGAAGTGATTTTAGCTGGATCATAAATGATGAGAGTGACAGCTGCTTACAAATCACATGGGTGCTTTTTCCTTTTTCAATGATGAGCTGAAACAAGTATTTTTCCTTTGTTAAATAGGTGGACATGATTTCCCTGATCAGCGTTGAATCAATGGTCACCTCTCGATAAACGAAACGGGTTAATTGACGATTTTCATGCTGATAAGATAAAATATCAAAAACCACATGAAGTAAACATTCTTTTGCATGACGGGTTTCCATGTGCTGGATGTGCGATTCAATCATCTGAATATAGCCTTCATAAAAATCGGATACGAGTTGCTCGAGCAGCCCTCCTTTTCCTTGAAAGTAATAAGATATATGGGCAACGTTGACGTTTGCTTCCTTCGCAATCTCACGGACAGAGGTTCCAGAAAATCCTTTTTGGTTAAAAAGTCTGATGGCAGCTTCAATAATACGGTCTTTTGTTTGCACGGTTGTTGATGTTTTCATCCGCTCACCCCTCTTCATGTGTACATACTTCAAGGCGAAGGCGGAAGTTCCTTTAATCATTGCTCGACAAATCCCACATGCGAAGCGCAAGTTATGTATTTTTGAGATAGAAAGTAGGAGATTTTCATGTTTCATGTCGAAAAACAGTCTGGTGATCCATCGAAAGACTATCAATTACTCATCAAGCAAGTAGAAGCGATTACGGATGGTGAACCTGATCTCATTGCCAACCTAGCCAATGCTGCGGCGCTGCTTTATCACTCGCTTCCTGAAGTCAATTGGGCAGGATTTTATTTAGCAAAAGGCGGAGAACTTGTGCTTGGTCCATTCAACGGACTTCCCGCATGTGTACGCATTCCTTCTGGAAAAGGGGTTTGCGGTACAGCATTTGCGACAGGTGATGTACAGCGTATCGCTGATGTCCATGCATTCCCTGGTCATATTGCATGTGATGCAGCATCGCAATCTGAAATTGTGATCCCACTTAAAGTAAATGGACAAATCATTGGGGTACTCGATATTGACAGTCCAGTGAAAGATCGTTTCAATGAAGTGGATGAAACGTACTTAGTTCAATTTACAGAGGTTCTCCAAAATGCGTTATCAGCCTCTACTGATGCGTCATGATGCGTGAAAAGCAGACAATGTGTCTGCTTTTTTATTTTGTTTTCTTTCTCGGTAAAAGCCGGCCGTGTTTGACATTCTCCTCTTTAAATAGGTTGACTTCTCCTATCTGGCGTCATATAATAGAGTTTGTGTGAAATATGGCAGCCTTTTTGTTCGGCTTTTTTGTATCATTTTGTTCCTTCTATATGGAGGTGCATCTTGTAACTCCCTGCTGCTGGAGCGAGGATGCATGAAAACATAATGACGGAAAAGACAAAGAACAGACGGTTTTTATTTTTCACAAATAAAAACAATAAGGAGGAGTCACATTATGGCTCGCTATACAGGTCCAAGTTGGAAGATTTCCCGCCGTTTAGGCATTTCATTAAGCGGAACAGGTAAGGAACTTGAAAAACGCCCTTACGCTCCAGGCCCACATGGTCCAGGACAACGCAAAAAACTATCTGAATACGGTTTACAATTACAAGAGAAGCAAAAGCTTCGTCACATGTACGGTGTCAACGAACGTCAATTCCGTACACTATTTGACAGAGCTGCTAAACTTCCTGGTAAACAAGGTGAAAACTTCATGATCCTTCTTGAAACTCGCCTTGACAACCTAGTATACCGTCTTGGCCTTGCTCGTACGCGCCGCCAAGCTCGTCAGCTAGTAAACCATGGTCACATCCTTGTTGATGGAAGCCGTGTAGACATCCCATCTTTCTCTGTGAAACCAGGTCAAACGATTGCTCTTCGTGAGAAATCTCAAAACCTTGCAGTTGTGAAAGAATCAGTTGAAGTGAACAACTTCGTACCTGAATACCTTACTTTCGATGCTGAAAAGCTTGAAGGAACTTTCACTCGTCTTCCAGAGCGTTCTGAATTAGCGCCTGAAATCAGCGAACAACTAATCGTTGAGTTCTACTCTCGTTAATTTCATGACTCTCTCAGAGAGTGATCAAACAAACCCTAGAGACCTTGATTGTTCAAGGATTTCTAGGGTTTTTTGTTTGTATTCTATCATGTTCTAACACCTAACTAGATGAGAGTGGATGTATGACAGTGTTTAACAAAATCCTTTTTATGTTATAATACAAATAGATGTAGCGTAAATTAAAAGAAGCCAGGATGCTGTCACATCCCGGCAATGCACAAATGCTTGGCTCAAAGTGAGCTGGCTAGAAGGTACACAATAAATGGACCTACCCTACAAGTTGTCTAGGCTCAAAGGGTGGTCTATTTCTTTTTGTCTATATACGTCAACAAAGCAAGAATAAACATCCCAAATAAAAACATAAGGGACAACGCTTGAAAAGTTGACATAGGCTGCACCCCCTTTCAAGGGGATTTAGCCAAGACCACCTTTGAGTACGCCGTACATTTGTACGCTCTCTATTATACATGAAAACATTGGAAGTTATCTTCCATATTTAAAAACCTTTCTTTGCAGCATAACCACCTTCACGCTTCATTACGTGATTGTCATTCCCACATGCAACTATAGGAAAAAAATATCATTTAGCTGCCGTTTGTCTATTGGTACAATGATGATAGAGATTTTTTTCTAACGCACTAAGCTGGAGGAATTCCATGTTTTTTACCATAGTCATGATTTTCGTTCTCTTTTTCTTGTCTATTTTCGCCTATTCTCTTTTAAGAAAAAAGCAGGTCATAGATGCACCACCAAACCTACTGGCTACGATATCGTTCATATTACTGCTTTATTTTTCTCTCTGCCTCGTGATCGCTGTTCCAAGTGTCATGCTGTGCATCGGCGCTTTAGGGATAAACTATCTTTTTGGAGATTACATCACATATGATTCATTTTTTTCTTTCATCTCGTTCTCTTTACTGGTGAGTGGAATCGTGGTTTTTTGGTCACCTTTTCTTCTTTTCATAGGCAAAGGGCTGGCTTATTTACTCAAATTCCCTTCATGGCTGACTTTTGCTTTGGAGTGGATCAGTTCTTGGATCGTTTTACACCTCTCGATTAAGTATGTCCTTTACATAAAACTAGTAAATATCTCCATTTGGGAGCACGGCACACTCATTTTATCTTTTTTTGTCAGCTTCTTATTTATTGGAATTGATCTCATCTACTCAAGTATTGAACAACGAAAACAGCCGCTGGATGAACAAGCAAAAAGCTCCTAGAGATGATTCTAGGAGCTTTTGCTTGCCCAATTTGTGATCAGCTGCTCAGTTGTCAGGACAGTCGCAAATTCGTCATGCAGTGTTGCAAGTGAAAGGCGATGGATCGTTTCTGGATCATAGTATGTACCGGTTTGATCTGTTAAACCAAAGGCGGCTGTTGCATCTGACATGAGGTATGTATCAAAGCCTAGGTTTCCACTCATTCTTGTTGTTGTAGATACGCAGTGCGGTGTTGTGAGTCCAGCAATCACAACAGTGTCGATCTCGTTTGATCTTAGTTGTTCCTCTAAGTTTGTGCCTATAAAGCTGCTGTTGACTTTCTTTTGTATGACCGTTTCTTCATCTAGCGGTTTGGCGATCTCTTTGAAGGAGTGCCCTTCATTTGCTGGATAAAATAAGGAGTGCGGCTGATCCGATGTATGCTGAATATGAATGACTGTCCATCCTTTTTCTCTCCAAAACGTCAATAGACGACTGATATTCTTCTCTGCATCTAGGTTATTCCGTTCTCCCCATTTTTCGTGCTCGAATGCTTTCTGTACATCGACCATAATCAAAGCCTTTTGATGTTGTTGCACAAATACCCACCTCCGAAGATTCTCGTTCATTATATGTAGTGTAAGGAATGGCAGTTGATTTGTACATGTTTTTATTTGGCTATGTACGATGTTTTGTCTGTTTTTGCAGTAAAAAGACAAACCACACACTGGCTATTAAGTAATAGATACCAATGATGGATGTACAATTAGATATGACTTCTGCCCATTGCACTGATTTGACGATTGCCATCCAGATCATATAGATGATCAGAAATGAACATGGGAAATAGAGAAAGTAGCCTAAGAAAGCATATTTGAGTTTTTGCGTCATCTTTTATCCTCCTAAAAATCTTCTTCAACACCTAGCAGCTCCCATATAACCATGACATCAAAAAAGACAGCACAAATCGCTGTCTTTTTGATTTTTTAATTCGTATTCTGTCCTCCGCTATTCAATCCTTCTTTCACATAGCCTTTGACTTGGCTTGAGGTTAATAGACCGATATGTCCAACGCCGTGGATGAGGACGTTTCTTGCGCCAATTAAGCGAGAGAGGCTGTTGACGACGATGAGATCGGCTGAGCTATAGACGGATGTGTAAAGAATTTTTTGATTTGGATCGGTGCCTGGTAATGCTCTGAGTGATACGAGTCCGTTCGCTCCACCAAGTGTGACGACGTTTTCAATTTTATCTCCACCGTCTAGGTTTTTAATATAGTATAACGTGTTCGCACCGCCCATACTATGAGCCACAATATCTACTTTTTTGGCGCCCGTTTTGGCTAGTACATCTTTGACGAATCTAGAGAGCCTCGGGCCATTGTTCAGGTTATTACCTGTTTTGTCTATGAAATCGATTGCAAAAAGTTGGTTTTGATCCCATCCCTGTGATACCAAGTATCGTTTGATCGAAGCAAAGTTATAAGACGCACCACCCATGCCGTGTACCATTACAACCGGATTATGCTCAGCCGCATTGGCCTCTTTCGGCTGGATGAAGGCTATTGAACCTAGCACTAAGGCAAAGGCAACAAGAATTTGCAAACTCTTTTTCTTAAATCGAATCACTTTCATTCCCCCTTATTCATCTTATTCGACTCTATTTTATACAAGAAAAATATGTCAGAAAAGTGAACAAGGTAATGTTTATGAGATGATTTTACAGAAATATAAATAATCATAAAGCACCTTGGACTTTTTTAAATTAAAACAAAAAGACTACGAGCCCCTCTATCTTTCATATATAATGTGAATAGACAAAAGGAGGTTCTGCTAGATGCTGTTTACTCAAACACCTGCACTACCCTATTATGCGGTGATTTTCACATCAAAACGAACAAATGTCGAGCAGAAAGAATACGCCGTAGCTGCTCAAAAAATGGAAGAATTAGCGAAAGAACTAGACGGGTTTCTTGGAATAGAAAGTGTACGAGATGAACATGGTGTTGGAATCACTGTCTCTTACTGGGATTCATTAGCAGCCATCAAAGAATGGAAAGCACATACAGCACATCAGCGTGTTCAAAAAAAAGGAAAAAAAGATTGGTATGAATCCTATACAACCCGAATTTGTAAAGTAGAACATGCTTATACAAACGAAAATTCACTCCTTGAATAAGAAACAGACAAATGAGAGAAAACCGCTCTGTAAAAGTTTAATTCCTACTTGTGAATAAAAAAGAAAAGCACCTCAATATATATGAACATTTGAGGTGCTTTTCATGATACTTACTGTTTCATAAGGATTTATTTATACGTCACAAGGAAATATTTCTTTTTCCCTCTTCTTAAGACGGTAAATTGGTTTTCAATTCTATCTTCAGCTGAAAGGACGTAGTCTTTGTCGGTTTGTCTCTCTCCGTTGATGGAAACTGCGCCATTCGTGATATCTTCACGTGCTTGGCGTTTTGATGGAGACAGTTTTGATTCGACAAGAACATCAACCAGTGTTAATTCTTCTGCACTGTCTTTCTCCATTGATGGCACATCTTTAAAGCCTACTTTCACTTCTTCTGCTGTAAGAGATTTAATCTCACCTTTAAATAGCGCATTTGAGATGTTGACAGCCTGTTCTAGTGATTCACGGCCATGCACAAGTGTTGTGACTTCTTCTGCCAAACGGCGCTGTGCTTCACGCTTTTCAGGAGCTGTTTGCACTTTTTCTTCATACGATGCGATCTCTTCTTTTGATAGGAACGTAAAGTATTTTAAGTATTTCACGACATCACGGTCATCTGTGTTGATCCAGAATTGGTAGAATTCATATGGTGATGTTTTTTCTTTATCTAACCAAATGGCGCCGCCTTCTGTTTTCCCAAACTTCGTGCCGTCTGCTTTTGTCACAAGCGGCATTGTGAGACCGAATGCTTTTGCACCTTCTGCTTCAGACTTACGGATCAACTCAAGTCCAGATGTGATATTTCCCCACTGGTCACTTCCGCCGATTTGCAGCTTACAGTTTTCATTTCTGTAAAGGTTCAAGAAGTCTAACGATTGCAGAATCACGTAGCTGAATTCTGTGTACGAAATCCCTGTCTCAATCCGTGAGCTGACGATATCTTTTGCGAGCATGAAGTTGACGCCGAAGTTCTTTCCAATATCACGAAGGAACGTGATCACATTCATTTGACTGATCCAGTCATAGTTATTGACGATGACAGCTGGGTTGTCACCTGCTTCAAAATCAAGGAATTGAGAGAGCTGGCCTTTGATTTTCTCTGACCACTGTTCGACGATTTCTGCTGGGTTTAGTGAACGTTCTGCTTTTTTGAAACTTGGGTCACCAATCAATCCAGTTGCGCCGCCAACAAGTGCAATCGGATGATGGCCTGCTTCTTGGAATCTGCGCAATGTTAAAATTGGCAGTAAGTGACCAATGTGCAAGCTGTCAGCTGTTGGATCAAAGCCGGAGTATAGCTTGATTTTTTCTTCTGCTAATAATTTTGTTAAACCTTCTTCATCTGTTTGCTGCTGAATTAATCCTCTGAACGATAATTCTTCCATCAATTGACTCATATCCAAATCTCCTTTTTTTACAATTCAACATAAAAAACGCCCCTTCGAATGAACGAAGGGACGATATATATCGCGGTACCACCCTGCTTAAAAGACAAAACAACACGTCTTTTCACTTACACTGATAACGGACAGATCCGTTCTTTCACTAATCAGGCAACATGCATGCTCCTTTTCGTAAAAGCGGTTCGTGAGGGTAATTCGAATATCTCTTTGTACTGACTCGCACCAGCCGTCAGCTCTCTTGGACAGGGAAAGATGATTCTACTGAATCTCAGTCAAAACCTTTTCATATTCAACTAAAGTCATTTTTAACATACTTTTGATATCAAGTCAACTGACGGAAGCGATTAATCTTCCATTGTCGAGAGATCGCCAGCAGGTAAATTCAGTTCCCACGCTTTTAGCACACGTCTCATAATTTTACCGCTTCGTGTTTTTGGCAGTTTGTCTTTAAACTCAATTTCTCTCGGTGCTGCATGTGCAGCGAGTCCTTTTTTCACAAACGTGCGAATCTCTTCTTTCAGCTCATCTGTCGGTTCGTATCCGCTTCTAAGCGCTATAAATGCTTTAATAATTTCACCGCGCACAGGATCTGGTTTTCCGATGACACCAGCCTCTGCAATGGCCGGATGTTCCACCAGTTTACTTTCTACCTCAAATGGACCGACCCGCTCTCCTGACGTCATGATGACATCGTCGACACGTCCCTGGAACCAGAAGTATCCATCTTCATCCATATAAGCTGAATCTCCTGAAACATACCAATCTCCCGGCATAAAGTAAGATTCATATTTTTCAGGATTGTTCCAGATCGTATGCATCATAGATGGCCAGCCCTTTTTGATGGCAAGGTTCCCCATCCGGTATGGCGGAAGTTCATTTCCGGCATTATCTACAATCGCAGCTTCAACGCCTGGAATTGGTTTCCCCATCGAACCTGGTTTGATATCCATGCATGGATAGTTACAAATCAGTTGTGCACCTGTTTCTGTCATCCACCAAGTGTCATGAATTCGTTTACCAAATACAGCGTCTCCCCAGCGGATCACTTCTGGATTAAGTGGCTCTCCTACACTTAACACATGACGGAGTGAGCTGAGATCATATTTTTGAATGAGATCGTCTCCGGCTCCCATCAGCATTCTGAAGGCTGTCGGTGCACTGTACCAAACGGTCACACCAAGCGATTCGATGGTTTCGTACCACGTATCAGGATTGAACCTGCCGCCTAAAATGACATTCGTCGCTCCATTCAACCACGGAGAAAAAATACCGTAAACCGTCCCTGTTACCCAGCCTGGATCAGCTGTGCACCAGTAGACATCTTCTTCTTTCAAATCAAGTACCCATTTACCCGTCTGGCCTTGCTGCACCATTGCGCCATGAACATGGAGCACACCTTTTGGCGTACCAGTGGACCCTGACGTGTAATGAAGCAGGTATCCATCTTTTTCATCCATCCACTCGATTTCAAGTTCCTTCGCTGCCTGTTCAAATGCTTCTTCAAAGTGAATCGTCCGCACACCACCTGCATCCTCTTTTTCACCGCCGACAATGATGACGGATTCAAGCTTTGGAAGTTCTGCAAACGGAATCCGCTCAAGCAGATCAGGCGTTGTCACAATCACTTTTGCCTCACTATTTTCTAAACGATCTTTGACGGCACCTTCCATAAATGCCTCAAATAACGGACCGACGATCGCACCAATTTTGACAGCACCCAGCAGTAGAAAATAGAGCTCAGGTGATCTTGGCATAAAGATAAACACGCGATCCCCTTTTTGCACATGTGCCTGTTCTCTTAATAGATTTCCTGCTTTGTTTGTCTTGATTTTCATATCCCTGAACGTATACTTTTCATCCCGCTCTGAATCTTTGTAGTGAAGCGCCACCTTGTTTTTACGAAACGAGTCCGCATGTCTGTCAATCGCTTCATAAGCTGCATTTACTTTTCCTGTTTCATACCAAGAGAAATTTTTTCTCGCTTCCTCCCATGAAAATTCTTTGTATGCTTGCTCATAATCATTTAAATGATAGTCCCCTTTTACTGATGGTAGCGTTTCCACTTTCATCAAACAGTCCCCCTTTGCATACGTTTACAATGACCATTATAGTATAGATGACTTTTTTTCTCAATTTTTAAAAAACTTCTGATGAAACCGTTTTAATTATTGCAAGATTTAAGATAGAATAGAGACGACTCACTAGAATTTGAGGCGGTGGATACGTGGAGCATCCTAAAACTTATTATTCAAAAACCATTGAGCGAGAAACAGGTTCCATCCTGATTGAAGGACCGGTACCTGCATCAGAGCTTGCGAACTATACGTTTCATGAAGGACTAACGGCATTTCGCACGCCTGAGGAACAGAAACAAGCACTTGTTGAAATAGCAGATCTTCCTGAAGGACGTATTATCATTGCTAGGGTGGATGAGCTTGTCGTAGGCTATGTCACGTATTTGTACCCTGATCCGCTTGAACGCTGGTCAGAAGGCAACATGGACAATTTAATTGAGCTCGGTGCCATTGAAGTCGCTCCTCCATTCAGAGGCTGCTCACTTGGCAAGCATTTACTGGATGTGAGCATGATGGATGAGCAAATGGAGAATTACATTATCATTACAACTGAATATTACTGGCATTGGGATTTAAAGGGGACAAAGAAAAACGTGTGGGAGTACCGCAAAATGATGGAGAAAATGATGAACGCAGGCGGTCTTGTCTGGTTTGCAACAGACGAGCCAGAGATTAGCTCACATCCAGCCAATTGTTTAATGGCCAGAATTGGGAAACATGTGAGTCCTGATTCGATCGAGCGTTTCGATCGTCTTCGCTTCCATCAGCGCTTTATGTATTAACGTTCAATTCGTTTTTTTTTGGCAAAGGGGATTGGTAAACATGATGATTGAACAAATTATGGAGCGTGATGTGATCACGCTGCGCAAAACCGATACGATTGAAGAGGCCATTCAAAAAATGAGTGCACATCACATTCGGCATATTCCCATCGTATCTGAGCAGGGATCTGTCATTGGGATGGTGACAGATCGGGATATTAAAAATGCCAGTCCAAGTATTTTTGAAACAGAGAAAAGGCAGCTTTTTATTCAGCGGCCGGTTGAAGACATCATGGTGCTAGAGACGATTACCGCTCATCCGCTTGATTTCGTTGAGGAGATTTCAAGTGTCTTTTTTGAACACGGAATTGGCTGTCTTCCCGTTGTGAGACGTGGCAAGCTTGTAGGGATCATCACAAAAACAGATTTACTTCGTACATTTGTAAGACTAACAGGTGCAGATCAGCCTGGATCACATTTAGAGGTTGAAGTAGCGCAAGTGACAGAGGGTCTTGCAGACATTACGGCCATTTTAAAAGAACAGCATATCCAAATGCTGAGTGTACTCGTGTACCCACATGCCAATGAAGCCTCTAAAGTACTCGTCTTCCGCCTTCAAACGATGCATGCAGATCATGTGATGAAGCTGATTCGTGCAAAAGGTTATAAAGTGCTCTGGCCTATGGAGCAGACGATCAAATGAAGGAAGCGACCTTTGTTTTTTCACCATCTTTTCAAACGTACCAGTTTCACCAAGATCATCCCTTCAATCAGCTTCGCGTCTACTTAACTTATGATCTTCTTCAAAAAATGAAGGCATTAACGGATGATGAGATTGTCGCACCTCGTATGGCGACGCTGGAGGAATTAAAGCTCGTCCATACAACAGACTACATTCAAGCAGTACAGCGGGCAAGTGAAGGAAAACTGTCCACCGCAGAGGGGGAACGTTATGGTCTTGGCACTGAGGATACCCCGATGTTTGCAGGGATGCATGAGGCAGCTTCTCTCCTAGTTGGCGGGACATTAACAGCGGTTGATCAAGTGATGCTTGGGCATTCGCAGCATGCGCTCAATCTTGGCGGCGGGCTTCACCATGGATTTAAAGGGCGTGCTTCTGGCTTTTGTATTTATAATGACAGCTCTGTAGCCATTCAGTATATTCAAAAGACATATGGCGCTAGAATTTTATATATTGATACAGATGCTCATCATGGCGATGGTGTACAGTTTAGCTTCTATGATGATCCAGAGGTATGTACTGTTTCCATTCATGAAACAGGGCGCTATTTGTTCCCTGGAACTGGACAAGTACAGGAAAGGGGTCATGATAAAGGCTATGGCTATGCATATAATATCCCGCTTGACGCATTTACAGAAGACGAATCATTTTTAGAAGCCTATCGAACAGCAGTGACAGAGATTGCTGCTTTTTTTAAACCAGATGTCATTTTGACGCAAAATGGAGCAGATGCCCACTATTATGACCCTTTGACGCATTTATCTGCTACCATGAAAATATATGAGGAAATTCCTAGAATTGCCCATGAGCTGGCGCATCAATATTGTGATGGAAAATGGATCGCTGTGGGCGGAGGCGGCTATGATATTTGGCGTGTCGTCCCAAGAGCATGGAGCCGCATTTGGCTTGAGATGAAAGGCATTACACCACCAGATGCACTTCCTCAGGAATGGATTCGGGCATGGGAAAAACAATCGCCTGTTCCGCTTCCATCCACATGGCTAGATCCTGACGATTTATATCCACCGATTCCAAGAAGAGCAGAAATTACAGAAAAAAATGCACAAACGGTAGAAAAAGCACTCATGCCTGTTCGACGAGAAAAGAAAAAGGCATAAAAAAAAGCAGGCGTCCACTGATCAAGTGAGCCTGCTTTCTTTTTTATTTCGTCGATTGTCTTTCTTCGATTCTATGTGGCAATTCAACAATTTGATCTTCTACTTGTTCTTTGTTCATGAGCTTTGTCAAAAGTCTCATCGCAACAGCGCCAATATCGTAAGTCGGCTGAACAACTGTTGTCAATTGAGGGCGAACCATGAGGGATAGTCTTGTGTTATCAAAACCAATCACTTCTAAATCTTCAGGAATTGATACGCCTCTGTCCTGCGCTCCATGAATGACACCTAGCGCCATTTCGTCAGTAGCTGCAATCACAGCCGTCGGCTTGTCAGATTGATCAAGCAGATTAGCGAGCGCTTCAATACCAGAGTCATATGAGTAGTCTCCTTCAGCAACAAGCGCTTCGTCAAACACGATACCAGCTTCTTCAAGCGCACGCTTATAACCAGCAAGCTTTCTCATAGAGTTAATTGGTTCTGACATTGGTCCAGATACAAACGCAATTCGTTTATGTCCTTTTTCAACTAATAGCTGAACTGAATCATAAATGGCTTGTTCATAGTTAATGTTGACTGATGGTGTTTGTGCCTGCTCTTCAACAGATGCTGCAAGTACAATGGGTACAGGAGAGCGCTTAAATTCTTCCACATGCACATCTGTAATGTTTCCGCCCATAAAAACGATTCCATCTACTTGTTTGCCAAGCATTGTGTTTAACAAATGAAGTTCTTTATCAGTATTTTGGTCTGAGTTGCTCAAAATAATGTTGTACTTGTACATCGTCGCAATATCTTCAATTCCTCGTGCAAGCTCTGAATAGAAGATACTTGAAATATCAGGGATGATGACCCCAACTGTTGTGGTCTTTTTACTTGCAAGGCCTCGTGCGACTGCGTTTGGACGGTAGCCGAGACGATCAATTGCTTCAAGCACCTTTTTTCTTGTTGTTGGTTTTACGTTTGGATTACCATTAACAACGCGTGATACCGTTGCCATACTTACGTTTGCTTCTCTTGCTACATCATATATTGTAACATTATTCACATAAATCACTCCTTCAAATACACTTCATATCTATAGCATTCACCAATTGGATAGAGACATGTCAGATACGAGGAAAATAATATCCTATTTGTCATTAAAACGATGAAAAGAGACACATAATTTTTCAATCTACATCAAAATGACATTCTTTTATGAAATTATACACGTTTTTTCTTCATATGAAAACGTTCCCTTTCTTTTTATAACTAAATTAAACAAACTTTAATGAGCTTGTTACCTGTAAATTGAATCATATTTCACCAAAAATCGTCGTGAACGTCAGCTATGACAATGATCTTAGCAGATTCTATCGAATTTTAAAAATGAAAACATTGTGAACAAGCGTATTTTTAGCTTGCAATGTGCTCTCTTCCTTTCATTGCCAATCTTGATCGTATTTTTTCATGAAAAAACCGCCGGGCTGTCATCCGGCGGCTTTTCTATTTATGGTTACGCGTGAATGTTGACAAGTGGTCTTAACGCATCTAACCATTTTTCGAATTGTGGAATGTCCATTTGCTGCGCTGAATCAGATAGGGCAACAGATGGATCTGGATGCACTTCTGCCATCACACCGTCTGCTCCAATCGCAAGAGCTGCTTTAGCTGTTGGAAGAAGTAGATCTCTGCGTCCTGTTGAGTGTGTCACGTCAACAAAGACTGGTAAATGTGTCTCTTGTTTCAAGATTGGCACAGCCGAGATATCTAGTGTATTTCTTGTGGCTGTTTCGTATGTGCGGATGCCTCGCTCGCAAAGGATGATTTGGTCATTTCCTTGTGCGATGATGTATTCAGCTGCATTGATGAATTCTGAAATTGTTGCTGCTAAACCGCGTTTTAAAAGAACTGGTTTGTTCACTGATCCAGCTTCTTTTAAAAGCTCGAAGTTCTGCATGTTACGTGCTCCAATTTGGATGACATCGATATGCTCAATCGCTTCTTCAATATGAGCAGGATTCACGATTTCACTAATAACTGCAAGACCGTATTCATCTGCTACACGTTTTAGAATTTTTAGACCGTCTACGCCAAGTCCTTGGAAGTCGTATGGACTTGTGCGAGGCTTAAATGCGCCACCACGAAGAAGTTTTAGTCCCTGCTGTTTCGCTGCTGCCGCTACTTCTGCAACTTGCTCGTAGCTTTCAACGGCACATGGCCCAACGATGAAACGTTGTTTTCCGTCACCGATCGCTTCTCCATTGATATTTACAATTGTATTTTCAGGTTTTTTCTTACGAGAAACAAGAAGTGCTTTGCTGTGGTCATCTTCTTGAAGCTCTAAACCTGCTTTGAAAATTTCTTTGAAAATATGTTGAATCGTTGAATTTTCAAATGGGCCATCATTTTCTTCAAGAATTTGATTAAGCATTGTGCGCTCTCTGACAGGGTCATAACGGTTGACACCTTGCGCTTCTTTAGCCTTTCCAATTTCTTTTACAATGTTTCCTCTTTCATTGATCAGTTTTAAGATTTGAAGATTTAGTTCATCTGCTTGCTGTCTCAATTGTTCCAATTCATTGTTGCTCATTTTTGTCATCCTTTCCTCTGCCCGCTCTCGCTTTTTATTTTTGATCTCTTATAATAGGGTTTATTATAAACAAAGATTTCGGAATTGTCACGAAAAAATTCTTTATTACCCAAACGCTTTTAAGCGATAAAGTATTATGTGTAAGATTATAGCATACTTTTGATGCAAGTAAACCTTTTTTATAAAAAAAACGTCAGCAATCGCTGACGTTTCAGCGGGTAGACAAACCCTCGCATTCTTTGTCAGTCCTGCGCGCTGGTACTCACGAATGACAAATTCGCTCCGTGCCAGTGCTCGTCCTTCCTAGACTGCAAAGGTTTTCTATCACGCCGAAAAGAAGACAAAGGGCTAAAATAAAATTCATTTTAGCCCTTTGTCCACAATCTTGAACGTCAGCAATCGCTGACGTTTTTCTACATGTTATGTTCAAGCGCTTCTTTTGTAATGCTTGAGTGAGAAGCATGCCACTTTACTTTGCCACCGCTAAAGATGAGTGCCTGCGGGCTTTCGTGCTTGATCCCTGACTTTTCAGTCACATAGGATGAAAGTTCTCTTGTGTTTTGAATTTGCAAGAAATAAGCAGGAACATCCTCATGTTCTGACGCAAACGCTTCAAACTCTTGAAAAGCAGCTTGGCTGATTGGACATGTCAAACTGTGCTTAAAAAAGACAAAGGTTCCGTCTTGATTCGTTAGTTGATCAAACTGTTCTTCTGTTTCTATGAGTTGTTTAGACATGATGTGCTCCTTCCTAACTTAAGCAGCGAGTTAGCCTTTCGTAGATTGTTCTACTTTTTCTTTGACATCTTTGATGCCGTCTTCAATGTCTGCTTTTGCTTCTTGTGCTCTTACTTTTGCTTCATCTGCTACATCTGAAGCTTCATTTGCAATATTTGCTGCAGCATCTTCTGCTTCGCTTTTTACTTGTTTAGCTTTTCCAGCTGTACGATCTTTTATGTCTTTTACTTTGTCTAAAATCTGGTTTGACTGCTCTGCTACGAGCTGAGACAATTCAGATGTTTTGTCTTTCGCAATCGTCACATATTCAGTGCCTTTTTCCTTTGCATCTGTTGTGAGACGATCTGTTTTTTCTTTTAGGGCATTCGCTTGGGTGTTCAAATCATCGCGAAGCTCTTTCCCTGACTTTGGTGCTAAAAATAATGCCGTTGTTGCACCGATAATGCCACCGATAAGTGTTCCGATCAAAAAGTCTTTGCTATTGATTCCGTCTTTGCTCATGATTATTCCTCCTATGCGAAAATGGTTGTTTATTGTTGTTTACGCTGTTTCCATTTTTTATAGATTTCAAGTGCTGCGTTACTCCAGCTTACCACATCCGTGACTTTCTCTTGATTTCGTTCAACGGATGAAGAAACCGCACCAGCTGCCTGCTTTATGCTTGTATTAAATTGGTTGATCGAGCCACCAATTCCCTGCACCGCATCCACAACTGTGTTAAGTTTTGCCGATTTGTCTTGAATATCTTCAGCAAGCTGATTGGTCTTATGTAGCAACTGTGCTGTCTCTGTGGTGATGCCTTGCATCTGTCCTTCAAGACCTTCTAAAGTTGATGCGACATTCTTTAATGTCAGCTGTAAGGATTTCAATGTTTTGGACAAGTAGATGACAAGAATGAGGAAAGCGATTGCGATGAGTGCAACGCTTAAATAGAGAATAATAATCATCTGATACCTCCTTTGCTGCGGGCATATTCAATTCAATACCCTCTCGTTGTATCATTCAAACATCGCCTAGAATGACCGATTGAATAATAATTCTACACTTATTCGCCAATTCCTGTCCACAGCGAACGAAAAAAAGCGGCACATCTTGTCACATTTAGCCCCTTTGTCACATTTTATTCAAAATAAAAAAGCGCCGATTGAATCGGCACTTTTTGACAGACAATTATACTGCGACTTTCTCATAAGCACGAAGATACTTTTGAATATCTCCTGCTCCCATAAAGACCAAGATCGCATTTTCATGTGCTTTCAGCACAGATGTTTCTTCTTCTTCAATCAATTGGGCTTGCGGAATTTTTTCCCGCAAATCTTCAATGCTTAGTTTCCCAATGTTTTCACGAGCTGAGCCGAAAATATCACAGAGGTATACATAGTCTGCTTTTTTCAGACTGTCCGCAAATTCACTTAAAAATTGCTGTGTACGAGTGAAAGTGTGCGGCTGGAAGACTGCCACAATATCACGGTCTGGATACTTTTGGCGAGCTGCTTCGATCGTGACTTCAATTTCAGTCGGATGGTGCGCATAGTCGTCAATTAAGACTTGTTCACCGACTACTTTTTCATTAAAGCGTCGTTTCACACCGCCAAATGTCGTTAAAGCACCTTTGATGAGCTCTACATCAATGGCTTCATAGTGGCATAATGCAATGACCGCTAATGAGTTAAGGACATTGTGGTTTCCGTAAGCAGGAATGTAGAAGGTATCATAAAACGTATTACGTACAAATACATCAAATGTGGTGCCTTCTGTGTTTTTCACAACATTTCGTGCTTGGAAATCATTTTCTTCATTGAATCCGTAGTACACAACAGGTACTTTTGCTTGGATCTTGAGCAGATGCTCATCATCACCGCAAGCGATGATGGCTTTTTTCACTTGAAGTGCCATGTTTTGAAACGCATCAAACACGTCATCAATATCCGTGAAATAATCAGGGTGATCAAAATCAATATTGGTCATGATCGCATAGTCTGGATGGTAGCTGAGGAAATGTCTGCGGTATTCGCACGCTTCAAATACAAAATACTCGCTGTTTTCTTTCCCCATTCCAGATCCATCACCGATTAAGTAGGAAGTTGGTTTTGCCGCTTGCATCACATGTGCAAGCAGACCTGTTGTCGATGTTTTACCATGAGCACCAGTAATTGCAACGTTTGTGAATGAATCCATGTATTCTCCAAGAAATTTATGATAACGAATGACAGGAATCCCTTCAGAAAGAGCACGCTCAATCTCAGGGTGTGTATCTGGGAATGCATTTCCTGCAATCACCGTCATCCCTGGCTGAATATTATCTGGGTCAAATGGAAGAATTTTAATATTTCGTTCTTCTAATGCTTTTTGTGTAAAGATATGTTTTTCGATATCCGATCCTTGGACAGTATACCCAGTATCATGAAGAATTTGGGCCAGTGGACTCATACCTGTCCCTTTTATTCCAACAAAATGATAAACAGTCATAATTGTACCTCCAACAAACGTCTATCTGACTTACAGTATATGACGCTCATTTCAATTTGCAACTTGTGATTTTTGTCTCTAGCTGATCACAAATCGCAGCTCCAAATAAAGATTTTTTTCCGATCTTCCTATTCTAATCAATATTAACTATGATTAGTATCCGACAACTTTCCCATTTCTAACACCTGCTTTCGCTCATTTTCGTTAAAAAGCGTTCAGACAGGCATGCGAAAAGCGTCCAATTCAAAAATTGCACCTATGTGCTATCATACCATGTTTATCAAAAAAATGAAGTGGTTTGTTTAGATCAATTGTTCTAAATCACTCAGTGTCATGAGGACCTCTCTTGGCTTACTGCCTTTTGCACCAGAGATCATTCCTTCACGTTCCATCATATCAATCAATCTCGCTGCTCGATTGTAGCCAATTCTAAATCTTCTTTGCAAACTGGATGTACTTGCACTATTTTGCTCGATGGCGAATCGGCATGCGTCCATAAACAATTCATCTTCGTCTGTAATGGCAGAGCCTTGGAGCATCAATTCTTCCTGTTCAAATAGGAACACAGGCTTGCGCTGTTTTCTCACATGCGCTACCACTTCATCAATCTCTCGATCTGATACAAAGTTCCCTTGCAGCCTTGTCGGTTTGCCAGAGCCATTTTCTAAGAACAGCATGTCTCCTTTTCCGAGAAGCTTTTCAGCACCTGCCATATCAATAATGGTTCTTGAATCCACTTGGCTTGAAACAGAGAAAGCAATTCTTGTTGGGATGTTTGCTTTAATGAGGCCTGTAATGACATCAACAGAAGGTCTTTGCGTCGCAATGAGTAAGTGAATCCCGCATGCTCTAGCTTTTTGGGCAATTCGGCAAATGCTTTCTTCGACTTCATTTGGTGCGACCATCATTAAATCAGCCAACTCATCAATGACAACGACGAGATATGGTAGTTTTTCACCCATTTGTTTTTCTTTCACCAGTTCGTTAAATCGTTTGATTTCTCTCACACCAGAGTGTGCAAACAGTTCATAGCGTCTTTCCATTTCATCTACTACCCATTTCAAAGCAGCTGTTGCTGTCTTGGCATCAGTAATAACTGGGCTCACAAGATGCGGAATGTGATTATACGGCGCCAGTTCGACCATTTTAGGGTCGATTAACAGCATTTTCACTTCATCAGGTGAAGCTTTAAACATCAGGCTTACGAGAATGGTATTAATACAGACACTTTTTCCTGAACCTGTTGCTCCGGCAATTAAGCCGTGCGGCATTTTTTGCAAATCAACCACAACGGGCTGACCGGAAATATCCAATCCGAGCGCCGCCGTTAATGGAGATGGATTGTCTCTGAAGGCACTACTTCTGATCATTTCTCTTAAGAAAACCATTTTACTGTGAAGGTTCGGCACTTCGATTCCAATCGTGTTCTTCCCAGGAATCGGCGCTTCGATTCGAATATCTTTTGCAGACAAACTGAGTTTGATATCATCTGACAGGTTTGTAATTTTGTTCACTTTCACGCCTGGTTCAGGATGCACTTCAAATCTTGTAACAGAAGGACCTTGCGTCACATGAACAACACTTGCTCTGACATTGAAATTTTTCAGTGTGGCATTGAGCAGTTCTGCCCGTTCTTTCACCCATGTTCCGTCCTCTTCTTTTTGTGCTGGCGGAACGTCTAGAAGGGCTAAACTCGGAAATACATATCCTTGTGCATCTGCCGTTTTCTTCTGTCCTTGCACGCGCTGATCACTTTTTAACATCATGACGTTAAAAGGAACGGTGGAGGTTTGACCGCTTGAGCGCTTTGGCTGTGGAGAAGACGGTTTTGGTTCTTCACGTTTTATTTCAGGCGTTTCTTCAGGTGTTCCCTCAAGCTCTTCTGCCATATCCCCGGCGATCTCTGCTTGTCCAGAGTCAGCAAATTCATCTGATGCTTCTTCAACTGGCATGACTTCATCATCTGTTAATTTTTCTTCCGGCAGAGAATCATCATCTTGCGAATCTTGTATGATCACCGGTTCTTCTTGTTCAAATGCTGCCACTGACACGTCTGCTTGACTTTCTTCTATCCATGTAGCCTCTGTTATTTCCTCCGCAGCCTCTACTTCATTCTCTTCCAGCATCGCAGTTTCTTCTACTGGGCTTTCTATCTCCATGTCGAGTGCTGGTGATGCGCTTAAAGCTGTTTCAAATGTAAAGCTCTCTTTTTTCTCAGTATCATCTTCAAGCGGAATCATCGGCTCTTCTTGTTCAACGGTGACTGCCTGTTCTTGCTCCATCTCTAGAGGCTCGTTAGATGCTTCAGCTTGCTCCATATGTAAGGATGCTTCTCGATCGTCTTTGGTCTGTGACAAAGCTTGATCTTGATCCTCTGTCTCACTGAAAGGCTCGTCATATAAACGTTCCATCGTTGATTGAACGTGATCTTGATAAGCGAGTTCCTCTTGCAAAGTAAGCGGCGTCGTGACAGGTTGCTTCTCTGCTTGTTCTTCTGTTTGGGCTGACATCATGTCTTCCATACGTTGTTCTTTTCGTATAGACGGGATGTTCATTTGCTGTCTTACATTCCGTTCACGCTCTGCTTCTTCTGATAACAGTGTGACACGCTGTGACGTTTCTTCTGACGATTTCATTTTGACAGAAGATGTGTCTTCTTTGGCTGCTGCATGTTTAGGACGCATATCCTGGTGGTAGCCATAGATGGGTGAAGGAATTTGCTCTGGTTTAAAAGGCTTTTTATTGAGATCAGGCTGCACTGTTTGTTTTGGCTGATAGGTCGTCTGCTTTGCCTTTGGCTGACTTGGCCGCGTGCGCCTTCTTTCTTGTTGCTTTGCTGCCTCACGTGCAGGTTCATCTGGAACGAGAGGAAAGCGGAAATTGCCTTTTGGATATTCATAATACACTTTCGTATCTTCAACTTTTTTATATTCTTTATGCTGTTCAACAGCTGGCTGCTTTGGTGCAATCGGACCTGTTTCAGGCCTCTCAGCTTTTTCTTCTTTTTTTTCTTCTCCTAAAAATACACTAAAAAATTTATCTAACCAACTCATCATTTATCACTCACTTTAACTCCCCTTACGTTTTCTTGGGCGATTTTTAGTATACCATTGCTTTTTCATGCAGAAAAGCGAGAAAAGTGCTACGCTTTGCTGTTCATGCTGTCTGTAGATGAAAAAAAGTCACTAAGTACGTACTTAGTGACTTTTGGTATAACACATTCTTCGCTCATTTGTACCCGTTTATGGGAGGTTACGCTTCAAATGGTTCGCCAGCTTGGCGGCTTCCTTCTAGAACAAGGATTCCTTTTTCAGCAGGCGCATTCGGAAGATCTAATTCTTTTGCAGAACAAATCATTCCGCTTGAAGGAACACCTCTTAGTTCAGCATCTTTGATCACCAAACCGCTCGGCATCACAGCACCGACCTTTGCAACCACAACATATTGACCTTGATCAACGTTTGGTGCACCGCACACGATTTGTAAGGTTTCATCGCCAACATCTACTTGGCAAATGTTCAGTTTATCTGCATTCGGATGTTTTTCTTTTTCCTTCACATAACCGACCACAAACTTAGGTGATAGATCAACTGTTAATGTTTCACTGACACCGTTGCGGTTTAAAATTTCATTGATATCTTGAACAAGCGTTTCAGAAAGCGGTACAGATCCGTTTTCTTCAATTTTCATGTAAGTAGATGCATTGAAAATATTAAAACCTGTTGTTTCTTTTGTGTCTTGATTGAAGATTCTTACGACATCTCCAAACGTTTCATGACCTACTTCTTCTCTTGTTACATCTTTCAATGAAATAAGGAGTGTGTCGCCGACACCTTCTGCATTATAAAAAACGTTCATTCTTCAAAATTCCCTTCTACTGCTGTTTTGGTCTGCTTTTTGCAAGAATAAAGATCGGTTCAAGCTTGCCTTCGTCATATAAAAATGACAAGGCCGTAATCGGAACCGTGCCGCTGGCGAAGAAGCTCATCGACATTTGCCCTAAAATATCATAGCCTGATTCATTGCGTACATCTGCAATGATGAACACATCTTGATGGGGAACGGAAATGGCCATTTGCCCCTCTACTTTTTGCGCATATTCTTGTAAAATCGATTCATTTAAAATTCTGCTTGCATCGTACCCGTCGTTTGCACGGAAGAAATAAAAACGGTTGCCCGCCACTTCATCCATTTTCACCACAGTCTTTAGTGAACGGACGTTAAAACTTGCGGTTTCTCTGATTCGTTCTTTTGTCCAGTTTTCCTTTTGCAGCATCTTCTCGTCAATTAATCTGTAGGTGCTTCCAAGGTCAAGTGCATAGTAGATTCTTGTCTCTGCTGTATGCTCATCAAAAACGAGCGGAATCTCATCACTTGATGTTTCTGGAAAGGACGTTGAACGAATGACCGGATAAATGTGCTTTTCTTTGCCTGAGATGTGCTGCGCTTCACCTTTCATTGCGCTGAGCGCCTCTTTCACATAATAAACGATCTCATCCAGTGTTTCATCAGGCTTTACTTCCCACTTTGCAATAATCGGCGGGAGCTCAAGCGTGATGCCCTTTCCTGTATGTTTATCTTCCACACGAAGCGTATCTTTTTCCCTGTCAAACTGGTGGGTCCAGCTGTCGCTCGTCAGACGGCTTTTCAATTGATTGGCAAGCTGTCTTGATGTCATTTTCGCCATGATAAGACTCTCCTTTCGTTATTTAGAAAGAGAATCTGTTAAAAATGCTTCAATCTCTTCCTTTGTCTTACGATCTTTGCTGACAAAACGGTTGATCTCTTGTCCGTTTTTAAAGACTAAAAAGCTTGGAATTCCGTAAATTTCCCACTCTGCACAAGTGTCGATGAACTGATCTCTATCCACATAGAAGTATTCAAATTCTGGATAGTTTGCTTCAAGCTCTGGCAAAAACGGCTCAATAAATGTGCAGTCCGGGCACCAGTCAGCTGAAAATAGTAATACGGTTAAGTCTTCTTGAATCACTTTTTGTAATTCTTCGTTTGATTCAATTTTTTTCATGTTTGATTCCTCCAGTTTGTATACTTAAATCTCCGAATTGTATATAGCCTTTCTTTCTCATCCATTCTGATACTACCAAACTAATCACTGCCGGGCCAACGATATGCAAGAGAGCAATTGCAAGGAAAACGGAAGGATGAAATCCCATGACTGTGAGTGTCATGAGCTGGCCGACAAGTCCGCTCGTTCCCATACCCGCTCCTGCCGCATTATTGACCATCCCAAAGCCAATGATACCAATTGGCGCAAGAATCAGTCCTGCAATCGTCGGCGGAATGAGAATGAGCGGATTTTTCACAATGTTCGGCAGCTGTAGTTTTGATGTTCCAATGCCTACCGCAGCAAGACCGCCAAAACGATTTTCCCTAAATCCTGCAGCAGCAAAGCCGACCATCTGCGCGCAGCAGCCAATCGTCGCCGCACCAGCAGCAAGACCGCTTAAATCAAGCATCAGCGCAAGCGCAGCACTTGAAATCGGTGAGCTAAGAGCAAGTCCAACAATGGTTGCAACCAGCATGCCCATGATGAGTGGACTTTGGTCAGTCCCCCATACGATCAGCCTGCCGAGCCCTGTCATCACCGCCTGAATCCCAGGGCCGATGAAAGCAGCGGTGAGAAAACCTGTGATAATGGTCACAAGCGGCGTTAAAATAATATCAATTCTTGTCTCACCACTGATGAGTTTGCCTAATTCCACACCAATAAGAGCAGCCACGAAGCTTCCAGCAGGTCCCCCAAGCTCTGCTCCGGCGGCACCTGAAACAACACTTGCGAAAATAATTAAAGGAGAAGCGTTTAAGCGATAAGCAACCGCTACGCCAATTGCTGGTCCCATCAGCCCCATTGCGAGCGTTCCCATTTCCACGATGAGAGGAAATGATAACAGGCCGCCTGCTGTTTTTAAAATCAGCCCTACCACTAATGTAGCAAATAGACCTAAAGCCATATAAGAGAGTGCATCAATAAAATAGACCTTTGGCGAAAGGGAAATACCCTTTCTTTTTAAATAAGTCATCAACGTCGTCTTCCTGCTTTCTCATAGGAAAGACGAGGAGGCCTGTCCTTCCCATTATATGTAGTCTTCTTACGATGAAAAATAGTCTCTACCATGAATATCATAATCATATTTTTTTTGCTTTATCAAGCACTTCTTGTGTAACATGAAAAGAAACAGGGCAAACCTTTACTAAGTTTGTGCACAAGGAGGAGATTGTTATGCAATTAACGGTTTATTTAGCTGGAGAAATTCATAGCCAGTGGCGCGATGAAATTAAGGAAAAAAGCCAGTCTTTGAAACTACCAGTGACGTTTGTTGGTCCAATGGAGAATCATGACCGATCAGATAACATCGGAGAAGATATTTTAGGCGGGCAGCCAAATGCCATCTTGAAAGACGATGCGGCTTCTGATTTGAACAATTTCCGCACCGAACTATTATTAAATAAGGCAGACGTCGTCATCGCCCGCTTTGGTGAGAAATATAAACAGTGGAACACGGCAATGGATGCTTCTTCTGCCATTGCCAAAGGAAAACCCCTTATTTTGATTCGTCCTAAAGAATTACATCATCCCCTAAAGGAACTATCAAACAAAGCAAATATCACTGTCGAAACAGTGAATCAAGCAATTAAGGCGTTGTCATACGTGTTTGAACAAGAATAAGAAAAAGGGCTAAAATGAACTTGATTTTAGCCCTTTTTCTTATTTTCAGCGTGATAGAAAACCTTTGCAGCCCTAGGAAGGTCGAGTACCGGCGCGGAGCGAATTTGACATTCGTGAGCACCGGCACGCAGGACTGACAAAGAATGCGAGGGTTTGTCTACACGCTGAAGGCTGTGCTCTTAAAAGAGGCAGCCTTTTTCTTATCGTTTACACTTGTTGATAAATCGAATCCACCGTGCTTTGATCACAATTTTTCACAAGACGAACAATTAATTCTTTTGCCGCTGCATAATCATCCACATGCAAGACAGAGTGACTTGTATGAATGTAACGCGCACATACACCAATAACAGCAGACGGTACACCTTGATTTGAGATATGGACACGTCCAGCATCCGTACCGCCTGGCGATACGAAATATTGATATGGAATATTGTTTGTTTCGGCTGTATCGAGAACAAATTCTCTCATGCCTCGATGCGTAATCATCGTGCGATCATAAATACGAAGAAGTGCACCTTTTCCAAGCTGGCCAAATTGTGATTTGTCTCCCGTCACATCATTTGCGGGACTCGCATCTAGAGCAAAGAACAGATCAGGCTGAATCATATTCGCAGCTACCTCAGCCCCTCTGAGCCCTACTTCCTCTTGTACGGTGGCGCCTGAATACAATTGACATGAAAGGGTTTCGTCTTTTAATTCTTTTAATAATTCAATGGCAAGTCCGCATCCATAGCGGTTATCCCAAGCTTTGGCTAAAATCTTTTTCGGATTGGCCATTGGGGTAAAGACCGTTGCAGGAACGATTTGCTGCCCTGGGCGAACGCCAAGCTCTTTCGCTTCTTCTTCACTGTCTGCACCAATATCAATAAGCATATCTGACGGTTTTACTGATTTGCTTTTTTGTTCTGGTGTCAGAAGGTGAGGAGGTGTGCTCGATATAACGCCCGGAATTGGCCCGTGATCCGTATGAACATCCACACGCTGCGCAAGCATCACTTGACTCCACCAGGCACCAAGTGTTTGAAAACGAATCATTCCGTTTTTCGTAATGGATGACACCATAAAACCGACTTCATCCATATGACCAGCCACCATAATCTTCGGCGCGTTCTCTGGGCCTTTGCGGACACCAAACACTCCACCAAGACGATCCTGTATGAGTTCATCGGAATATTTCTCAAGTTCCTTTTTCATAAAAGCACGCACATGGTGCTCATTACCTGAAGTCCCTTGTAGTTCTGTTAAATTTCGGAAAAGCGACATTGTTTCTTCGTTCATTTGACAGTTACCCTCATTTCTATGTAATGACCATATAAATTCCTATAAAAATAACACTCACTTTATACTATAAGAATTCTTTCGGTTTTCCAAGTATCTCTCCAGAAATTTTGAATATGCTTTCAAGTATTCGGATTTCTTAACATCGCTGGACAAGTTTTGTATAATGGAAAAAACAGCAATACGGAGGTGCAGCACGTTGAAGTTAAAACATGTTCTGATTGGTGCGAGTATTGGCGTAGCCGCTGCAATTGTTGCAAAGAAAGTCTTTTTCCCGACGTATATCTCGTCTGAAAAAGCGTTAAAAATTGTGAAATCCGCTTTTAAACAGCGCGGCCCGATTGATGGCTCTTGGATTTATACTGTACCAGAACCGTATACCGTAAATGGTGAAACGATTGATGTGTACAAATCTGGCATTACACGCTCCGCCTTTGGCGAGCTGGAACAGTATGAAGTCATGATTGATGCAAAAACAGGCATGATCGTTGATGTCATTGATTCTGTTGCTTAATAAGAAAGCTTCGCAAAGACAAGTCCTTGCGAAGCTTTTTTTAGATGGCTTTGATTTTTTTGTATACAGGGTGCCACATGGCGTCTTGCACAGCCTGAATGAGGTCATCAGGGGTTTCTTCCGCAATTCCTTCGTCAATCGCTGCTTGTGCCACACGGACAGCCACTGTCGCTGAAACCGTTCTGAGCTGATCAACACTTGGAAGCATCGCAGCACCCGGTTTTCCGACATTGACCATGCTCGCAATCGCTTCAGCACTCGCAACAAACATGCTGTCTGTCATGAGACGGGCTTTACACACAATCGTTCCAAGACCAAGCCCTGGAAACACAAGAGCATTATTTGCCTGCCCAATTTCATATGTCACACCGCCATATTCAACTGGATCAAACGGGCTTCCCGTTGTGACAAGCGCACGTCCTTTTGTCCACTCAATGAGATCTTCCGGCTTTGCCTCTGAAAGAGGTGTCGGGTTTGACATCGGTAAAATCGCTGGCCGCTCTACATGTGACGCCATTTCTTTCACTATTTCCTCTGTAAATGCCCCACCTACAGTTGAGGTACCAATTAAGATCGTAGGTTTCGCCTGCTTCACGACCTCTAACAAATCAATTGAATGCTTTGGACCATTACGTGCATAATCCTTCACTTCATCAGAACGTCTTGCATACGGCTTTTGGAATGGCTGAATGTCGGGTGAATCATCTGTGAGCAATCCCGTTTTATCAATACACCAGAAATGATCATATGATTCCTCTTCTTTGACACCATCTCTCACGATGGCATCACGAATTTGCTCGGCTATACCAATCCCTGCTGTACCTGCTCCAAAGATCACGATTCGGTGATCTTTCAGCGGAACCTTCGATGCTTTTGCACAAGCCAGAACGGCAGCAAGTGAAACGGCTCCAGTTCCTTGAATATCATCATTAAATGTACAAATACGGTCCTTATATTTTTCCAAAATGGCGCGCGCATTTTTTGTACCGAAGTCTTCCCAGTGAAGAAGTGCATTTGGAAAAGTCGCACGGGCAAGCTCAACATATTGATCAATAAATTGATCATAGCGCTCTCCTCGAACGCGGGAGTGCTGATTTCCCACATAAAGCGGATCATTTAAAAGGCTTTCTTGGTTGGTTCCAGCATCAAGCACCACTGCCAGTACACGGCTAGGATCAATACCTGCTGCGGCTGTATAAACAGCCAGTTTTCCGACTGAAATCGCGATTCCACCAACACCCCAGTCACCGATGCCTAAAATTCCTTCTGCATCTGTTGCGACAATGAGATCAATTGATTCATCCACTCCGTAAGATGCAAAAATTTCTTCCATTCCTTCTAGGTCATCAATGGATAAATAAATTCCTCTTGGCTTTCTATACTCGTGGCTGTAACGCTGAATCGCTGTTCCTACGGTCGGTGTGTAAACAATCGGCAGCATTTCTGCCAAATGCTCATTTAATAATTTATAAAAGAGCACTTCATTTCTGTCATGAAGCGCAGTTAAATAGACATTTTTCCCAAGTGCGTCTGGCTGTGCTTTGAACTGTTCATATGCACGCTTTGCTTGATCTTCTAGTGTTAACACCTTCGGCGGCAGAAATCCCTTTAACCCAAGCTCTTCCCGCTCTTCCTTTGTAAATGCGACCCCTTTGTTTAAATAAGGGACAGACATGACTTCCATCCCTCTTAACGGTGTCTCGATGACATCACCATGTACACGATAAAATTGATTCACCTGCACTCTTCCTTTCACAAGTTCATTTTGTCGTTATTTTGTGTGAAAGGCGCAAAAACATACAGATGATCTTTTATCTTCCGGTTTCTCTTTTGACCTCATGGGTCATTGCCCCGTCTTCATTCCACTTTACAGCACGGTAGATGGCATCATGATAAAACAAGTACCATGCATTGTTTTCTTCGGCAAATGCCTGCCATTTTTGCTTCGCCGGGATCGAGGTCATTGGATAATCATCGTATGCCAAGACCCAAAGCGGGTTTTTATGAGCGTGTGTCGGCATGATATCCGCTAAATGAATAGCTGTTTCTCCCTGACTTGTGAGCGTTAAGATGCTATGCCCATTGCTATGTCCACCTGTATGATGCAGGCGAATGCCTTCTGTTACTTCGATGCTATCTTCAAATGTCATGACTTGATCGGCAACAGGCTCCCAGTTTTCTTTCCAATATGTATTTCTTGAGCGGATGTTCGGCGCTCTCATTTCGTCCCATTCAATTTTGGACGTGATGATTTTTGCCTGCTGAAAAACAGACACGAGCTCATCGCCTTCACGTTTTGTCAGCCCGCTTGCATGATCAAAATGCAAATGAGTCATTAAGACGAAATCTATATCAGATGGGCGCAAACCGAGAGCCGCAAGTGATTCTTCTATTTTCGTTTCCTCTGTGACACCATAATTGCGTTTTTGTTTCTCTGTCAGCTTCCCTGACCCGATGCCGGAATCTACTAACAGATGAAGACCGTTCCACCGTATGAGCATTGGATCACACCGTAATTCAATTTGATTTCGATCATTCACAGGGTATTTTTTTGACCATAATGGCTTTGGCACCACGCCAAACATGGCACCGCCATCCATGTGTGTATCTCCCCCATTTAACCAGAACAGTTCCATTTCACCTATTTTCATTGTCTCCATTGCTGTCATCCCTCCTTTTTCTATCGTAGCAAATACAAAGAAAAATCGCATGTACTAATCTTTTCATCAAAAAAGCTGACCGCAATCGTTCGTTGCAGCCAGCTTTGTTCGCTTGTTATTCAGGGAATTTTACTTCTGATCGATAGATCGGTTGTCCCATGGAAGAGAATTTCTCTTCATATTCTGTCATGACATTTCCTTCGAGACCATCCTCATGTAAATCAAGGCTCACATATGTTAAAAGGAGTCCGTAAGACGAAAAACTTTTCAAGGAATATTCAAATAGTCCGCGGTTATCGGTTTTGAAATGTAATTCACCGCCTGGACGGAGGATCTGTTCATATCGCTTTAAAAAGGCTTTAAACGTCAACCTACGTTTTTCATGCCTTGATTTTGGCCACGGATCAGAGAAGTTCAAATACACCCGGTCAATCTCATTTTCCGCAAAGACATCTGTCAGTGTCTCTGCGTTGATGTTTAGAAGCTTTACGTTTTCTACATCTGTTTCTTTGATTTTATCGACTGCCGTCACAATGACACTTTTAAATAATTCAATGCCGATATAGTTCAACTCAGGATGAAGCTTACCCATTCCGGCAATAAAGCTCCCTTTTCCTGTACCGACTTCGATATGGATTGGATGATCATTTCCAAACAGCTCATGCCATTTCCCTTTGTATTGTTCAGGGTTGGCTAAAGCAATATGAGCATTTTCAGCTAAGTAATCATCCGCCCATGGTTTATGTCGCATTCTCAATTTGATACACCTCTATTTTCTTTACATTTTATCAAGATACCATGAAACATAAAGAGCCGCAAGACAGCATCTTATCCGCACATATGAAAAAGACCAGCTGCTAATTGGGCTGGTCTGCTTCATGTATAAAATCAAAGCTGAATGCACAGTTTAACCACATAAATGACACGCCCTGAAAGGAGCATACGTATGGGATTAAACCGCCAACATCAGCTTCAATTAATCAAAGATATTTTAACTGATCACCAGCTGGATTGCTGCGGGACTGTTGCAGAATATGAACAGGTGGGACGCGTGATTCAATTAATGCTGGCAAAAGAAGATTTGGATGCTGACGTTCGTCAGCTACTAACAGATATTTATGATTACAGCCAAAAAGGTACCTCTGTCAGTTCAATTGATGCACATATCGAAGCGCATCAATCGCATCTATCTGACTGGGTCGAGAACATTCCACTGTCTTAATGGATGTTTAACCGTTTTAAGAGTGCATGTAGCTCGGCTTGCACTTCTTTTTGCGCCTTTTCATTTCCTTTTCTTTTATGCCAAACGACAAACGAGACGGTTTCAGCCAGCACATACCATGCCATGCGTTTTCGCAAGTTGTCGGTCAGCGGAGCACCATACATAGAGAGCCAGCTTTCCCAGTTCTCTTCTTCAACATAATGGTATAAGAGCGGTCCAAGATCAATCGCTGGATCCGCAATCATTGCCCCGTCCCAATCAATTAAATAGAGCTGGTTTTCATCTGTCAGCAGCCAATTATTATGGTTGAGGTCACAATGGCATACGACCTTATCCTCGAAATGAACTGCCTCCACATGTTTCTCTAAATACTGGATGGCGCGCGTGATATCATGTGAGTCAATCTGCTCTTTTAAGATCGATGCCTTGAGATGCATCAAGATCGATGCCGGGTCAAGCGAGTGCTTTTCTAATCGTTTCAGCATATCGAGCAGCTCTTTTGATGTATGAATTTTTCTTAGCTGCTCCGCTACAGGACGGTCATTCATGTCCTTTGGCTTCAGCTCTCTGCCGCTCAGCCAGTGCTGCGCAGTAATGACATCCCCATTTTCCATCCGTTTTGTCCAGACAAGCTTCGGCACAATGCCTTCAGCTGACAAAACCGCAAGAAACGGTGACGTATTGCGTTTTAAAAATAGCTTTTGGTCATTGTGTGTTGCGAAGTACGCATCTCCCGTAGCGCCTCCAGCAGGAGAGATGTGCCATTCGCTACCTAATATTTGTCCCAACCAGTTCATATCAATTTTCAACCCATCATTTCTTAAAATATTTTAAATCATGCTTTTTTAGTCGACAAAATTCAGCCGATTGAGATCAATTGGCTGTTTATTTTTTATTTATATGATCATAAAAACAAAAAGGACAGCTATTGAGAATGAGATGCTAAACAATAGCCGTCCTATAGATTTTATCGCTACCTTCTTATACTCGTCAAGCAAAACTAGAAAAACAGGACAAGAACCTTATGAAAAGGGAAGTCTTTTTTCATGTTTCTTTTGCTCGTGCGCACACTGGCTGCTTCTTAGCCACGTAATTTTAACGATCGCTCACTAGCCTTAACAAACACTGGAGTGGCGCCAATCACTTCTCCATCAGCGTGAAATAGGATTTTTTCATCTGCCTCCAAGTAGGCTTCTTCATGCTGAAAAAGGGTGACTCCCTCCATTACAAGGTGCTTTTTAAAAACCATTGCACTTAAAAATAAGAGGACTTTTAATGGATTCAAATCCGTGACAACGATTGTTTGAAATCCTGATTGCCTCGCACTTGCTTCCGGCGCTGCTTCCAGCCCGCCTCCATAATATGGGTGATTACATACGATCACAAACCACACTTGGCGAAAAACTTTTCTCTCATTTTCAATAAAAAGAGCAAGGTCAAACGGTTTGAAAGACCATAACGAATGTAGAAAGGACAGCGGGTAGATGATAAACCCGAGTTTGAGTCGGTTGAGCCACTTTTTCCCTCTAAAATGGACCGTTCTCTTCAAGACATGCGCATCAAAACCAACACCAATATGATTGAGAAAAAGAACAGATTGCGGACTTTCTGCATGATCTTGAAAGGAACCGAGAGAAAATGTTTTCGTCAGCATCCTCTTTTGTTTTCTCACTTCTTTGATCACATCATGACGCTGGATGCCCAGCCCCTTCGCAGCATCATTCCAATGACCTGCTGGGACAAAGCTTAGCTGCACATGATCAATTTCTTTTAAACCATTCAGTACTTCATGAAATGTGCCGTCACCGCCAATGACGATCAGCCGTTTCAATCTGTCGTCTTGCATAGCGCTAATTTGTCTCGCCAAAACTTCGGCATGTCCTTCATGCTGGGTAAGAAACGATCTGTATGAGATCTCTACCTTTTGTAATTCTTTCTCTATGCTTCTCCAAGTGCGGAGTCCTTTTCCTTGTCCTGCTGCTGGATTGACGATAAAGTACCATTCATTCATATATTAGCTCCACTCAGGTCTCATTTTTTGGTGACCTTGATATGCCTTTAATCGAGCCATTCCTGCCTTCTTTTGCTGTCTGATTCACCATAAGCAAGCAATGCCTTTGTCGCTTTGAATTGCTGGTGCTTTGTCGGCGCCGTGTTTTTCCGCTGCTTGTCAAACCAATCCTCCGCTTTCTTCTTATCGACAACCTCCATCCCGAATGGAACTTCGGGCAAATCAATATACGAGGTGCGGCTGATGAGGATTTTTTTCACAGGAAGCTCTACACCACTTTGCTGTAAAATTTTTGACACAACAGTTCCAGAGCGCAGAAGGCTTGCACAAGGGTTTAAAACGGATTGAACAGCTTTTCCCGTCGCCCGCTTTTCCCAAAAACGTTCCTTCGATCCAATATATACGCTGTCTGGCTCTGCTTCTAAGAAAGATAAACAGATGACTTCAAGCGGTGTAATGAGCACTGGACACAATTCCATCTCAGCTTTTTGAATGAGCAGCACCGGCTTGTACATCACAAAATAAGAATCTGGCAGCTGCCTTGCAAGCATCCGCAGCTTTTCATCATAGCGAATGTGATGGGAGACAGTTGAAATATGAGAAATCGTCGAGCTGGCCCATTTTAACTGAACATCGTAAAGATGATCTTTAAAAAAGTGAATCAGCTTCTTTTCATCGGTAGGAACGTTTGTAAAGACACCTTGTTCTATATCTGTTGGCTCGTTAAAAAGACTCAGGTCCCGTTCCTTTTTCATATCGGCTTCTTTTTGCTTTCTTTTTAAGGAGAATTTCTTTCTCTTTTCTTCCTCTTGTTCAGGTGCTTGCTCGATGGCTTGGTCAGCCTGTTTTTGCACCTGCTCTTTGGAAGCCTTTTTTAACTCGTCCCATCTTTGTTTTTTCAACCGAATAAACTGATTGATGTAATGATGCGGGTCTTGTTCATATCGTGATATATAATCTTGGATTTTAATAATTTGCGCCATCTGCTGCTCACTCCAACCTCTAGAATCATTTATGTAGTGTAAATTGTTTGATCGCGTGATAACGCGGGGTTTCTTTTAGACGGATTTCAAATAAAGCGATACTAGAAACCTCCATCGAATATGGTTCTTTCCGTAAGGGTGCTTGTTCTATATAGGACTGTTCCCTATTCCATTTGCGCGCAATCGTCATATGTGGATGAAAGGGTCTCTTTTCGACAGGATGACCTGCTGTCAAAACGGCTGCTTTCACTTTTTCTCTAAGATCCATCAAAGGCTTACTTTCACTAGGCTTTGCAAAAAAGACTCTCGGCCGCTCCTTTTGGCCAAATATCCCTACTTCATTCAGCTTCAGCGGGAAAGCAGACACCTCAGGAGACAGCTGTGCAAGTAGCTCAGAAATCTTATTTAAACGGTCCTCTGGAATCGCACCTAAAAACACAAGGGTGACATGATAATCAATGGGTGCTGTCCATTTTTGAAAGGAAAGTCCGCTCCTCTTGTCTATATCCGCTTTCATTTGATACGCGAGTTGTTCAGGGATTGGAATCCCGATAAAATAATGACGGCTTTCGGCCATATTTTCACCTGTCCTTTTTAACAAACTTTACGAATCCCCATTGATGATAGTATAACTAAAGTAATGCGGAATGAGAAGAAAGGGTGTCACATGATGAAGGTTGCACAAAATATAGCTGAATTAATAGGTCATACACCACTTGTAAAATTACAGCGCCTTCAGCCAGAACATGGCGCTGCTATTTATTTAAAACTGGAATCATTTAATCCTAGCGGAAGTGTAAAAGATCGGGCTGCTTACAATATGATCCTTGAGGCAGAAAAACAAGGAAAGCTCACAAAAGGGGCAACGATTATTGAACCAACAAGCGGGAATACAGGAATTGGCTTAGCGATGAACGCTGCTGCAAGAGGCTACAAAGCCATTCTGATCATGCCTGATACGATGACCCAAGAAAGAATCAATATTTTAAAGGCATACGGCGCACAGGTCGTCTTAACCCCGGGGGAGGAAAAAATGCCAGGCTGTATTCGCAAGGCAGAAGAATTAGCTGCTCAAATTCCTAACAGCTTTATTCCCATGCAATTTGACAATGGTGCGAACCCCGATGCTCATAGAGGGACAACGGCTGTAGAAATTATTGATGCAGTGCAACAGATTGGGCAGCCGCTTGCCGCTTTTGTCGCAACTGCTGGAACTGGCGGAACCATTACAGGCACTGGAGAGGAACTCAAAAAAGCATTCCCGGAATTGACGATACATGTGGCAGAGCCAAAGGGGTCTCCTGTTTTATCAGGCGGGAAACCTGGTAAACATAAACTTGTTGGCACAAGTCCAGGATTTATCCCACAAATTTTAAACGAACAGGTGTATGATGAGATTGTACAAGTGAGTGATGAAGATGCTTACGACATCACACGAAAGCTCGCCCGTCTTGAAGGTATTTTAGTCGGTCCATCATCTGGCGCGGCATGCTATGCAGCCATTGAAGCAGCCAAGCAAATGCCAAAGGATCACATTGTCATTTGTATGACAGCAGACACGGGTGAACGTTATTTATCAAGTGATGTGTTTCAAGATTAAAAAAGGAACAGGACATATGCTCCTGTTCCTTTCAGATTGTTGACAAAGGGCTAAAATGAACTTGATTTTAGCCCTTTGTCATCTTTTCAAAAACCTTTGCAGCCCTAGGAAGGACGAGTACTGGCGCGGAGCGTATTTGACATTCGTGAGCACCGAAGCGCAGGACTGACACCGAATGCGAGGGTTTGTCTACACGCTGAAAGGAACAACTCAGACCGTCTTGACCTCAGTCTGTTCGCCTGTCACAAGTAAAACTTGTTCATCAGTGAGCGGGCATAAAGAGAGCGTATTTTGATCTTTCTCTATGATATGCTGCGCGGCTTCACCTAAATAAGGATTGTTTATATGCGGTACCGGATAGCTGTTGATCTCATTGAATCCTTCAAAGGAAGATAATTCTAGCGCTTTCTCCTGATCATCCATCAGTGAGATGTATTCAATGCTTGGCGCCATGATAATACTCCCCGCGGATTCTCCGATATACAGCTTGCCTTTGCCGATCTCTTCTTTCAATACACGATCGAGCCCGTGCTTTCTTAATTCTTGCAGCAAATAAAAGGTATTGCCGCCAGATACATACATGACATCATTCTTTCCAATGATCTGTGTGATTTCCTGAACCGTTTGCCCGGTCAGCTGAACAGTCTCTACACGCATTTCTAATTGATGAAAGGCTTCTTTTGCTGCATCGACATAGTGCGTGACTTCTTCCACTTCACTGGCTGCCGGAATGAATGTCACACTTTTTCCTTTTAAGGTGTCGCCTGCAAAGTCAGACAAGAGAGAATAGCTGTCTTTGAATGAAGAGCATAAGAACATTTTTTTCACGGTGAAACCCCTCTTCTCTTTCCTTTTTTATTTCGCCAATTCATACATGGCTTGTGCATATAGCGCAGTTGCTCGTAGTAAATCATCGATTTCGATATATTCATCCTTTTGATGTGCACAATCAGGTCTTCCTGGGAATAGAGGGCCAAAGGCAACGCCTGCTTCTAATGACCTTGCATACGTTCCTCCCCCAATCGCAATAAGATGGGCAGGATCTCCTGTTTGTTCTTCGTAGACACGCTGTAATGTTTTCACAAGTGGATGGTCTTTTGAGACGTGATGAGGAGGACTGTCATCAAATTTCTCAATCGCTGCCCCTTTTATTCGTTCAATCCCTTTTTTGACTTCCTCACCGTCCGCTGTTACAGGATAGCGGACATTCAGCCCAAGCTTCGCTTCTTCGTTTTGCGAATAGCGGATTGTGCCAACATTCAAGGTCAAGTCACCACTAATATCATCTTTACAAGCGATGCCGAGTTTTTGTCCTCTTGTGTCTTGATCAAATAAAGCATTTATTTGTGATGTAAAAGCGAGCCCTCTTTCATCTAATTCATGCGCACATAAGAAATTCGCCATATGAATGCCCGCATTTGTGCCATTCGCCGGCTCCATTGCATGAACTGATACACCTTTTAATGTGAATGTCAGTCCATCTGCTGTATGGTTTGTCTCACCGGTTAGCTGATTTTCTGCAAGATAGGCTACAAAAGCCGTTTTTAATGCTTCAGCATCGTGATCATTTGCTGCTGCCACAATCGCGCGAGCCTCATCTGGGACCATATTGAGACGCATGCCTGATGTGAATTGCTTAAGGATGTAACGCTTGTTTTCTTCTGATTGTTCGTATGTAAAGGATACGATGGCATCTATGATCCCTTTTTCAGCATGAATAATTGGAAAATCAGCATCTGGCGCAAACCCAATTTGCGGCATCGCCTCATGCTTGAAATAGTGATCGACGCATCTCCAATCGCTTTCTTCATCTGTGCCAATGATGATTCGAATCTTTTTCGACAGCGGTAGACCGGCATCTTTTAACATTTTCAATGCGTAAAACGCCGCCATGGTCGGCCCTTTATCATCAATGGCTCCTCTTGCAAAGATTTTATTTTCTCTTATGTCCGCTGAAAATGGCGGGGTTGTCCAGTCGTCTCCCGCAGGCACGACATCCACATGGCATAGCACACCGACGATATCTTCGCCTTCTCCATATTCAATATGACCAGCATAACCATCAACATTTTTCACTTTGAAGCCCTCGTCCTGCCCTTTTTTGAGCATATACTGAAGAGCCTCATCCACTTTTTCACCGAACGGTTTTCCTGCTATGCCGCCTTCTTCATCCAAGACACTTTCAATTTGTAAAAAAGATTGTGTATCCTGAATCAAATTGTCTTTTTTTCGTATGACTTCTGCTTCCCAATTCATTTTTCCATTCCTCCTTGAAAAAAGGTTGCAATCCACCCTTAAAACGAATATTATATTAAGTGTTTTGTAATAATGTTCGTAAATGGAGGATTTTATGTTTCAGTTAAAAGAGAACCAAACCAATATAAAGAAAGAATTACTCGCTGGTATGACGACATTCTTTACGATGGTATATATTGTAGCCGTCAATCCAGGAATCCTTTCAGATGCAGGCATTCCTTTTGACCAAGTCTTTACTGCAACCATTATCGCTGCTGTTGTCGGTACACTCTGGATGGCACTCTTTGCAAACTATCCGATTGCCATTGCACCAGGTATGGGGCTGAATGTCTATTTCACCGTCACTGTTGTCGGTGGTGGAGGTCTCAGCTATCAAACAGCATTTAGTGCGGTATTTGTTGCTGGAATACTCTTTATTATTTTATCGTTAACATCCCTTAGAAAACAACTTATTGAGGCGATTCCAGATAATTTAAAGTACGGGATTACAGCAGGTATCGGATTATTTATTGCATTCATTGGGCTAAGACAGTCTGGAATCATCACTGCTGATCCACAAAATCTTGTGAAGCTTGGCAATTTAAGCTCACCTGTTGTCATTTTGACACTCGTTGGTTTAATGATTTCTGTCATATTAATGGTTCTTCAAGTGAATGGAGCGCTGTTTATCGGCATGTTAGCAACCACGTTAATTGCACTTGCAACAGGTCAGCTTCATTTTCCTAAAGTGCTAGTGGATACCCCAGCACTGCCTGAAGGAATGCTGATTACAAATCCATTCGCTGCGTTTGGCGATGTATTTTCCCATCACTTGTATGCTGTTGTCTTCTCCTTTTTACTTGTGACGATTTTTGATACAACTGGAACAATGATCGGGGTTGCGGAACAAGCAGGTTTAATGAAAAATGGTCAGCTCCCAAAAGTACGCAGAGCCTTACTTGCTGACTCTGCTGCAACGACAATTGGCTCAATGTTTGGAACAAGCCCAACCACAGCTTACATTGAATCTTCATCAGGAGTGGCTGCTGGCGGAAGAACTGGACTGACCTCTTTAACCGTTGCTGCATTGTTTATTGTGGCTTTGTTTTTTGGTCCGCTCGTTCAAGCCATTTCGTCTTTGCCGTCCATCACTTCACCTGTCTTAATCATTGTCGGCTGTTTGATGATGAATTCAGTGTCACGTATTCGCTGGAATGAGCTTGACGAAGCATTTCCTGCTTTTCTTGTGATTCTTTCCATGCCGCTGACATCTAGCATCTCTACAGGAATTTCACTAGGATTTATTTCATATCCACTTGTGAAGCTGGCAAAAGGAAAATGGAAAGAAGTGCATATTCTTGTGCTCATTTTTGCCGTCTTATTTTTCGTGCAGCTCTTTTTCTTAGAAGGATAACCAAAATAAAAAGACACATTTCTCATTTGAATGTGTCTTTTTTGTATGAATGATTTTTTATTTTGTAAATTTTCTGTGTTTATTTTTTGATCTTTCTTAAGTGGCAATTTTCTTTATACGCCTTGTGTTTATTGGGTTGTAACCGGATTCAAATCATGATATATACCATAATTTCATTCATGAAGACAAGTTTAAAAACACGTAAAGTTGACTTTTTGGTGGAACTAGATGCATAATAACGTGTATAATAGAATAAAACATTAAGAAACACGAACATTTACCATTGTTGCATGTCCTTATGTCGCAGTTTTAGTGTAGTAAGTTGTGGTTAGTCAAGTCCATCCGATCTTATTGATAGGGAGTGGTTTTTTGAAACCTTCAACAAACCGTATGATGACTCGAATAAAATCAGTTTATATGTTCATTCAAGAGAAAGGTCTTGTGACGACGCAAGAGCTGGTTGATGAATTCGGGATCACACCTAGAACCATCCAAAGAGACTTAAACGTGCTTGCCTATAACGATCTTGTTCATAGTCCAAGCAGAGGCAAATGGGAAACAACGAGAAAAAAAGTAAAAATATCATCATAAGCGAATAATGAACTTCCATATAACAAAAAGAACCGGCGATATGCCGGTTCTTTTCATTTTGCTGACAAAGGGCTAAAATGAACTTGATTTTAGCTCTTTGTCTTCTTTTCATTTGCTCTATATTAATCACGATTGATTAAACTGTCTAACTCTTCCTCCGTCAATTCACGGTATTCTCCTGGCGCCAAATCTTCGTCTAATGAAACAGCCCCCATCGAGAGCCGTTTTAAAAAGATCACTTCATTGCCCACGGCTTGTGCCATCAGCTTCACTTGATGGTACTTCCCTTCAGTAATCGTTAAACGGATTCGTGTATCTGCCTCTTGGTTGGCATCTACTTCAACCTTCGCTGGCTTCGTTCGGTAGTCGTCTAAAATCACAACTCCCTCTTCAAGACGAGTGATGTCTTGATCTCCAAGCGGGTATTTTAGATGAACTTCATACGTTTTCGGGACATGCTTTTTCGGAGATAACAATTGATGAGCAAGCTGGCCGTCATTTGTAAGGAGGAGGAGACCGACTGTATCCTTATCCAGTCTCCCCACAGGGAATGGCTCCCTTGCAATATCCTCTGGCTCTAGTAAATCAACAACCGTCTCATCTCGCAGATCCTCCGTTGCTGAAATGACACCGTCTGGCTTGTTCATCATGAGATAAATGAATTCTTTATACTCTACACGCTCTCCATGCACGAGCACTTCATCATTTGTTGGATCGACATGATCTTTCACCTGCTTCGCCACTTCTCCATTCACTGTGACAGCCCGGGCCTTGACCAGCTTCTTTACATCTTTCCTTGAACCAAAGCCGGTATTGGCCAGCAATTTATCAAGCCTCATGCTTCTCCACCTCTTCTTAACTCTTTTTTCTTAAAAATGATGGCATCCGGCTGCCAAGTACACGCTCTAACAATCCAACTTTATAAGATAAGAACATATACACACCGCCGCCAGTGATCATTGAAATCAAAATAACAATACCCGCTTGTATGATTCCGCCTTCATATGAAATGACTTGACTCACAAGCTGACATGTCACATAAGCCACTACAGCCATGATTGCCGTTAAAATACCAATTAAAATAAACCGTTTGAAAATCCTGCGGAACGAATAGCCTGCATGGCGCTTGATCATGATGAACATATACAAAATCGAGGCACTGTAACCTAATGCCGTTGCAAGCACAGAACCGTTTCCTTGCAACCAGCTAATCAGCGGGATATTGAGAACCGTTTTAATGATAATCCCTAACAAAAGACTGACGATCGCAAATTTTTGTTTGTTAATCCCTTGTAAAATCGCTGCGTTAATGGTGAATAAAGAAAACAGTAACGCAACAGGTGCATACCAAAACAAAATAGAAGTCCCAATCTCAGGATGCACAGACGGATAGAAAAACCAATAAACTGGTCCAGCCAATGCCGAAATACCAAATGAAGCAGGCAGAACGAAGAATAAAATGACCTGCATCGTTTGATCAATTTGTCGATTCAGCAGCTTGTAATTTCGCGCTGTAAAGGATTCCGTTATGGTAGGAATCAATGTTAAACCAAATGCAGTTGCAAGTGACACAGGAATCATGACAAGCTTCGGTAAATATAACGTCACAATAGACAGAACCGCTGTACTAATATCCTGATGTCCTGATGCAATCATCGCTCTGTTAATTGTATTTGTATCAATATAAGAATAAATCGGAATGGCAAGCCCAACAAACACATAGGGTGCTGCATAACTGAACAGCTCTGTAAACATTTGCTTATAAGATAATCCAGAATAGTCCCCTGTATTCGGCTGCATTGCCAAAAGCCGATCTTTCCGCTTCAGCCAATATAAATAAAGCGTAAATAGACCGCCAAACGCACCAATGAGTGCGGCAAATGTGGCATAACCAACCGCAATAACAAGACCGCCGTCAAGCACTTTTAAAATGATAAACGTCGCTGTTAATAGGAAGATGATTCTGACAAGTTGTTCGATGACTTGGGAAACAGCTGTCGGGCCCATCATCGAGTGCCCTTGGAAAAAGCCTCGCACAAGACTCATAATGGGTACAACCAATAGACCCAAACTGACCATCCGAATTACATAGACCACTTGATCGACCGTCAAACCGCCCGTTTCATTCGATCCTCCAAGCTGGATCTTGGCAAAGATCGGTGCGGTCAAATATAAAATAGAAAAGGCGATAATACCGGTGACAAGCATGACCGACATACCCGCCCTGAACATTTTTCTTGTTGTCTCATAATCGCCGATTGCATTATATTTAGAAACGAATTTCGATACCGCTGTTGGAAAACCGAGCGTAGCAATACTTAAAAAGATCGTATACTGATTGTATCCATATTGGAATAGCGCACCACCAGTCGCTCCGACCATTGCGCTAAATGGAATTAAGTAAATCATACCAAGAATACGAGAGAGATAAGTCCCTATCGTTAAAACCAACGTACCACGAAGCAGTTTATTAGACATGCGCTTAACCACCATTTTTCTAATGAATATTCAACTTAACTATTTTAACACATCATTTCATCGCACAGGTAACAAATCCAATACAGAAGTCACAAAACCAATCAATTCATATTTCAGCCTTCCCCAATCTTCGTTATAATAGAGAAATGACTGAAAGTAGAAAGAGGAATGTAACATGAAACATTATGATGTCATTGTCATTGGCGGTGGACCTTCTGGACTGATGGCCGCGATTGCATCGGCAGAACACGGTGCATCGGTTCTGTTAATTGACAAAGGAAACAAACTTGGCAGAAAGCTCGCCATTTCTGGCGGTGGACGCTGCAATGTGACCAATCGCCTTCCAGTAGAAGAAATCATCAAGCATATTCCCGGAAACGGCCGTTTTCTATATAGTGCATTTTCTGAGTTCAATAACGAGGATATTATTTCGTTCTTTGAAAATCTAGGTATTGAACTAAAAGAAGAAGACCATGGACGTATGTTCCCTGTCTCAAACAAAGCACAATCTGTTGTGGATGCCCTATTGGATAGGCTCCGCGTGCTCAATGTGACCATTCGAACGAATGAAAAGATTAAAACCGTTCTGTATCAAGACGGACAAGCAGCTGGAATTGTTACAAATAATGATGAAAAAATTTCAAGTCATGCCGTTGTCATTGCTGTTGGCGGGAAAAGTGTGCCGCATACAGGCTCTACTGGCGATGGCTATGCATGGGCAGAAGCCGCTGGCCATACCATTACAGAGCTCTTCCCAACCGAAGTACCCGTCACGTCAGACGAGCGTTTTATTAAGGACAAAGTGCTTCAAGGTCTTTCATTAAGAAGTGTGGCCGTGAGTGTTTTAAATAAAAAAGGAAAACCCGTCGTCACTCATGTCATGGATATGATCTTTACACACTTTGGCTTATCAGGTCCTGCCGTTCTGAGATGCAGCGGATTTGTTGTGAAGGAACTGAAAAAGCAACAGGCCGTCCGTCTTCAAATTGACTTATACCCAAAGCTCAATGACGAGGAGCTATTCCAAAAGCTTCATCGCGATCTAAAAGATGAACCAAAAAAAGCCATTAAAAATGTCCTGAAATCTTGGATGCAAGAGCGCTATTTATTGTTCCTTTTAGAACGAAATGGCATTGATCCGCAGGAGACATTTTCTGGTCTGGCTAAAGATAAACTGCGCGCTTTTGCTCATGATTGTAAACATTTCATCGTCCATGCAAATGGGACGCTTTCTTTAGATAAAGCCTTTGTTACAGGTGGCGGCGTTTCTGTCAAAGAAATTGAACCGAAGAAAATGGCATCCAAAAAAATGGCCGGTCTTTATTTCTGCGGAGAAATTTTAGATATTCACGGTTACACAGGTGGTTACAATATTACGTCAGCACTTGTGACAGGCAGGTTAGCTGGCATGAATGCCGCACTAGAAGTAAAGGAGAGATTTCAATGATTAGACGCGCACTTCCGATTGTCCTTGCAGTTGTCATTAGTTTGACAGCCGCTTTCTTTATGAAGCTGTCCATTACCCCGTTAAAAATCGCCATTATTTTAGCGTTTACGATTTTCGCAGTTTGTTTAAAAGAATATGTCTACCGTCTGCGCAAACGAATTGAAGAAAAGTCATCTTCACATATCGATGGTTGATAAATGGAAGCAAAACATGTTACGGTAAAATAGAGGTCGAGTGAGAAACTCGCCTCTTTTTGTTTGAAAATAGTTGAGACAGGGGATATTAAACAAAATCCTCTGCTTAAACGTGTAGAACAACAGGAGAGTGAGATGGTGTGAAAAACGTATCAAGTGTATTTTGGATTGTGATTGCTATCACATTTATTGCCGTTCTATGGGGAGCCTTTTCTCCAGAATCACTGCAAAATGTGACAGATCAAATTCAAACATACATTACAAATGACTTTGGCTGGTATTATTTATTAGTCGTATCGCTTCTAGTCGGCTTTTGTCTATTCTTTATCTTTAGCCCTATCGGAAAAATTACGTTAGGAAAGCCAGGTGAAGAGCCTGAATTTGGTCTTTTTTCTTGGTTTGCCATGCTATTTAGTGCTGGAATGGGTATTGGGCTTGTTTTTTACGGAGCAGCTGAACCGATCAGTCATTATGCGATTCAATCACCAACGGGTGACACTGAAACTGCACAAGCCTTCCGTGATTCCCTTCGCTATACTTTTTTCCACTGGGGACTTCATGCATGGGCGATCTATGCCATTGTTGCGCTTTGCATTGCATACTTTAAATTTAGAAAAGATGCGCCTGGCTTAATCAGTGCAACACTGCAGCCAGTTTTAGGAGATAAAACGCACGGATGGATCGGAAAAACCATCGATTGTATTGCTGTGTTTGCGACAGTTGTTGGTGTTGCAACGAGCTTAGGATTAGGCGCAGCACAAATCAATGGCGGATTGGATTATCTATTTAACATTCCAAATGCCTTTAGCACACAATTGATTATCATCATCATTGTGACGGTGCTCTTCCTTGCATCTGCTCTTAGCGGTATTGGTAAAGGGATTAAATATTTAAGTAATATCAACATGGTATTAGCAGCTGTTCTGATGTTTTTCTTACTTTTGGTAGGTCCAACAGTTTATATTTTAAATTCATTTACTGACTCTATTGGACAATACTTATCCAACATCGTTCAAATGAGCTTTCGCTTATCTCCAAATGACCCTGAAAAGAGAGAATGGATTAACGGATGGACGATCTTTTATTGGGCATGGTGGATCTCTTGGGCACCATTTGTCGGGATCTTTATTGCACGTGTATCACGTGGACGAACCATTCGAGAGTTTTTAGTTGGTGTGTTAGTTGCTCCATCTATCCTTGTATTTCTTTGGTTCTCTATTTTCGGTGTTTCTGCGATGGACTTACAGCAAAAGAATATTGTCGATGTTGCAGGCCTTTCTACGGAAACCATGCTTTTTGGTGTACTAAATGAATATCCGCTGGCAATGATCACATCGATTCTAGCTCTTATTTTAATTGCGGTATTCTTTATCACATCAGCAGACTCAGCTACATTCGTTCTCGGCATGCAGACAACCTATGGATCATTAAATCCAGCGAATAGTGTAAAGATCAGCTGGGGTATTATCCAGTCAGCAGTTGCGGCAGTGCTCTTATTTTCAGGCGGTCTTGAAGCCTTGCAAAACACAGCCAAACTTGCTGCTTTGCCGTTCTCTGTTGTCATCATTTTAATGATTGTATCCCTGTACAAGTCACTAAATGAAGAACGAAGAGCGATTAAACAAGCAAATAAGTACAATAAACCAAGAAGTCCAAGAGTAAAAAAAGCATAATCATCACAAGAGAAAAGTCGTTCCTCATCCGAACGGCTTTTTTTCTCGTTGAAATAATTGAAGATTGTCATGACATCGCGTATTCCGATAAAATAGTGTTGAATCATCACTTTTCTACATAATGGAGGTTTATATGACGTTACCTACGTTCAAGTACAACCCAGACCCAGTTTCATTACATGTGATTAAAAAAGAGCAGACGATATGCCCCGTTTGTGAGAAAGAACGAGATTATGTATATCATGGTCCTTTTTATTCTATTGAAGACGTTTCTGGCATTTGTCCTTGGTGCATTAAAGATGGATCAGCTGCTCAAACATATAATGGAATGTTTCAAGACGATGTGAGTTGTGATGACGTCGATCATGAAGAATATATAGATGAACTGATCTACAGAACGCCGGGTTACCGCGGATGGCAGCAGGAATATTGGTTAAGCCATTGCGGGGATTTTTGCGCGATTGTGCAGTATGTTGGATGGAAAGAAATTGAGCATTTAGAGGAAGAACTCTCAGAGGATATTGAAGAGATTTGCAGTGGTGGACATTTCACAAAAGAGAACCTGAAACAATGGCTCGTGAACGGAGGAGACTTGCAAGGCTATCTCTTTCAATGCGTTCACTGCAAAAAGCATCGTTTGCATATTGATGCTAGTTGATCATGGTAAAAGGACCTTTCAGCAGGTCCTTTTATTTTTTATATAAAATGAGCGCTGAAAAACAGTAGAGCTGCTCTCCTCCTTGCTCACAGATCACCGCCACATTGTATTTGATGTCAATAATTTGGTCGTCGTCCATTCCTTTTAAAAAAAGATTGATTTCGCTTTGCAAATCTTTCTCGTGCTCTTCATCAAATACGGCTACCTTCAGCACATATGCCACTCTCCCTTCTCTTGCTACTCTATTTTTATGCAAATAGAGACGGACATATGAACAAAAAAAAGCCTTCCATCTTGTCGATGAAAGGACTTCTTTTTACAGCTTCGGTTTTGTTTCTCCTGTCCATGCAAGCATGCCGCCAACGACATTGGTTGCTTGATAGCCTTGGTCTTCTAAGAAATAGCAGACATTCTCACTGCGTTTACCAGAACGGCAAATAATATAATACTCTTGCGTCTTATCAAACGCATCTAGCTTCTCAGGAATATCGCCCATTCGAATATGGACTGCCTCTGGAATCATGCCTTCTGCTACCTCTTCATCCTCACGCACATCGACGAGTTGAATGGCTTCTTCTTGCTCTAGTTTTTGCTTTAATTCTTCTATTGAAATTTCTTTTACTGACACGACTCTCATCTCTCCTTTTATTCACGGTGACACCATTATAGCAAATCATACACATCACTGCGTATTCACCCGCTTGGATTGAAGGAAAGACGGGAATCGTTTCTTCACATCAACTGCCGGCTGCTCGCTTTCAAACTCTATCTTTTTAAATACTTGATAGGCTAGCCACATGTGGCCATATGCGAGAATGCTGATGCTAAAAAACGGCACGATCCCTGGCAAATAAGCAAATAGGATAAAGAGAACAGCCGAGAAAACGAGCATAGAGAGCGTATATTGCAAATACGAGATGCCAAGCAGAAGGGAAAATTTCAAATAAAGACGCTTTTTCCAATCATAATGAGCCAGCAGCGGAAAGATATAAAACAAGCTGACAATAAACAGAAAACCAAAGATATAGATCGCAAAGCGAAGCACGTGTAAAAACCAACTCGTTGGATAAATATAAGCAAGGTCTACATAAATAATTGTCCCGATGATGACCAGCACCACTCCAATGACATTAGAGCGTACAAATTCTTCGCGGTATACTTTCCAAAAGGTTTGAAAGACGCTGACTTGCTCGTGCCCTTGTATCCACTTTCTCATCACAGAAAATAACGCTGTTGTTGCAGGCATGAAGCCAAGGATTCCAAGCCCAAGTAAAGTGAACAAAAGCCATAACAAATTCGTATAGGCAAGTCTCATCACCCACTCACACATGCGCAACATTCTGCTCATTGATCCATCATGATCCATCTCTCTTCCCTCCTCTCTTTCTCGTTACACCGTCTCTTTTTGAAACAATTCTTCTATTTCAATCGGACGTTTTTCTGCAACTGAGCGCCACATGCCTTCGCCAAGTGCAATGGAATAAGCCCCCGCCTCTGCTCCTGCCGAAATGTCATAAGAAATGAGCGGATCTTTTCCTAAAAATAAATCTGCTAATAATAGCGGATCTCCGCCTCCATGACCTCCTGATTGCTTCACAACTTCAATCGTTTCTTTTCCTCCAAACATTGGGTAGTAATCAATCGTCTGTTCTGGAAATTGAAAAGGAATTCTAGATGGTACATGAAACTCATTTGTTTCAATCCGTCCCTTCGTCCCGTTAATCGCAAGCCGGTAGCCTTCATATGGCGCTGAAAATTGAATCGAATAACTTAACAAAGCCCCCTGATCATAAGCCACTGATGCCACATACGTATCCTCAATATCAATTTCTTGATCAAAAATACAGGCATCCGGGCGATAATTTGAGTATTGCTTTGACTGCTGCTCACCCGATTCAATATGGTCATCCTCCACCTTTGTGCGCTCTACCCGCGGATTCCACCTTGCTTCATAATGACAGGTATCTCTTACATGACAGGTTCCACAATATCGATTCTCTTCACCCTGCAAAGGATTCCAAGGACTTTCATCCCCATAATAATTCAGTGCGCCATAGGCAAATACTTGCTTCGGCTTTTGATCAATCCACCAGTTGACCAAGTCAAAGTGATGGGTCGATTTATGAATAGACAGACCGCCTGAATATTGACGCGAGCGGTTCCACCTTTTAAAATAACTGGCTCCGTGATACGTATCAATGAGCCAGCTTAACTCAACAGACGTAACCCTTCCAATCTTTCCATCTAAAATGAGCTCTTTTATCTTTCGGTGGAATGGATTGTAGCGATAATTAAAGGTGACGGTGACCTTCCCTTTGCTTTCTGCCTCTTTTTCCATCACCTGTTTGGCGTCTTTTGCTGTTGTGACCATCGGCTTTTCCGTTATGACATCCAGATCATGATCCAGTGCCTGCAGGATATATGTGACATGTGTATCATCTCGCCCCGCCACAATGACGATATCTGGTCTTGCTTCCTTCACCATCTGACCAAATGCATCCTCATGAAAAAATGAGACGCCGCTTAGTGATGGAAAACGCTCCTGACAAAGTGTATACCGCTTCTCATCTACATCTAAGAGCCCTGTAATCCTGTAATGCTCGTTGAAATCCTCGGTGAGCGGTTTGATAAACATATTGAAGGCACGGTGACTAAGCCCGCAAACAGCGACCCTTTTCACATTCCCCCACCCCTTTTTCTATTGGTTTTCACGAAGCTGCTTCATGAGAGACAGTGCTTCTTTAGATTTCTCCGCATACACAGGAATAAAGGCGACCATATCTCGGTGTAATCGAAAGGTATAGCCATTTAGCTGCTTCGTTCCTTTCTTGATTTGGACCGCATAATCGACTGTATTTCCCGTCTTTGCATCTTCCACCGTATATGGTCCTGCCCCTTCGCCATCTATCCGCATCTCTTCAAGCAGCTGAAAGCTTTCAGGATCATCATATGTTCTAAACATTTCTTCCGGGACAAACATCACGTCCCCCTCTTTTGCAGTTATTTCAACAAGAAGTTTTTCAGGAATTGCAGGGAAGATGTGAACGTCGTATGTCTCCTGATTTGGTTGAAAAGCTTTCTCCACTAATTGGTCTTTCATTGCTTTTGACATGTCAGAAAAAATAAGGACATCAATCCCCTCTGTTTTCCCCTGACAGGCGGACAAATAAAAGGCAGCGATGAAGCTGAGGAGCCATGCCGCAGCCCTTTGATGCCGCCTCATACCTTTTGAAACACAGACAGCTTTTCTAGTTCAGTTAACGCCATAATAAAAGCGCCTGCTCCATGCAAATCATTCGTGCTCCGCTCTCTGCCAACGTAATAATCATAAAATCCCGCAGATGTTCCAATACAAATATCGTTCACCGTAAAATCGCCGTTGTCTTTTTCCTCCGTTTTATATTGAATCAATCCTTGATACGCTTGGACCACATGATCAACATATCGAAGACTGACATATCCTTCATTCATGGCTTTTGCCATCGCATATATGAATAGACATGACCCTGAGCTTTCAAGCCAATTGTCGCTATGACTTCCTTTATCAATGATTTGATGCCATAAACCCGTCTCGTCGTCCTGATATTTTGCTACACTTTCCAGCATATCTGTCAGTGTGTCCTTCCACACTTTTCGTCCTTCATGTCCTTCTGGTAAATCTTCGATCATATCGGCTAACGCAAGGACATACCAGCCAAAGGATCTTGCCCAAAATTCTGGGGAACAGCCCGTCTGTTGATCAGCCCATGGCATCACTTTCCGTTCATCCCATGCGTGATAGTAAAGGCCCGTTTTTTCATCTTTGGTATGCTTTCTCATGAGATGCTCTTGATGGATGACCATGTCCACCAGCTCCGATTCTCCTGTCAACTGGGCATACTTTAAAGCAAAAGGCCCACCCATATAAAGACCATCTAGCCACATTTGATAGGCATAATTGTCTTTATGCCAGAAACCGCCCTCAGACGTGCGATTCAGCGTCCGGTAAAGCCCCCGAAGCTTTTCTGCTGCCTTCACATACCGCTTCTCTCCCGTTCTTTCAATCAGCGGGAATAAAATCAGCCCTGCTTGAATGGCATCAAGCTCGTCTCTGCGGAATAACAGATTCCCATGGTCATCAATGAGTGAGTCAGCATAATTTTTCACATAATCAAAGTACGCCTCGTTTTCTGTTGCTTCGTAAAGCTTCATCACTCCGCAAAGGAAAACCCCTTGATGATAGTGCCACCTTCCAGCTGGCGGAAGTTCAATCGGTGTATACGCTTTCATTATTGTTTGTGCTAATTTCTCTGCATGCTCAAGCGGTGATCCCTTTTCAATCGATAATGTCATTGGTCTTCATCTCCCCTTTTAATAAATCCCTTCTTCTCCAAACTTCTTTGCTAAACGGTTCGCCATCATGACCAAAATAAGTCCAACGGCTGCTTTAAATAAACCAACAGCGGTACTATAGCTGAATTGTCCTTGCTTCAGACCAGCTGTATACACATACGTATCAAAAATCTCTGCAACTTCCCTGTTGGTCGCATTGAGTAATAAATAGACATGCTCAAATCCAAGCTCTAATGTATCACCGATTTTTAAAATGAGCAGTACAACAATGACACTTTTAATCGCAGGAAGGGTGATGTGCCACATTTGTCTGAGTCTGCCGGCTCCATCCATTTTTGCTGCTTCATATAGCTGCGGATCTACTGCTGTAATCGCTGCAAGATAAATAATGGTTGACCAACCCGCTTCTCTCCAGATTACCTGCAAAATGTACATGGGTCTAAACCATTCTTGACTAAGAAGGAAGTTAATCTTTTCTCCTCCGAAGAAAGCAATCAATTCATTGATTAACCCGCCATCTACCGTTAACAAAACAAAAGATAAGGACACGACAATCACCCATGACATGAAGTGAGGAATATAAATCATTGTCTGAACAAATTTCTTAAACAGTGCCAATCTGACCTCGTTTAAAAGAAGGGCTAATAAGATTGGAATCGGAAAGAAAATCACGACATTCATGGCAAATAAAATGAGCGTATTTTTTAATAAGATGAAAAATGTTGGTTCTGTAAATAAGCGAATAAAGTGTTTGAAGCCAACCCACTCACTGCCAAGAATTCCGAGAAACGGCTGGTAATCTTGAAAGGCAATGATCAGCCCCCACATAGGGACATATTTAAAGACAAGAAAATAAAGGAGCCCTGGCAAAATCATTAAATACAGAAATTTTTGACTAAGTAATTGGTTAAGTAAGCGCTTTCTCTTTTCTTTTTTCAAAGCTGCCGCAGGCACACCCTTGGCAGTGACATCCTGTGTTTTCACAGATAAAGCCTCCCCTCATGCTGATGCATGTGTTAACTGTATCTTAAGGATGAAAAATCCGTCTACAATCATATCATCAGATCATATTTACTCAGGGGAAGCTACTCAAAACGTTACATAAAACATAAGAAAATGATCCTAATCTCAGAAAATGATTATTGACAAACCTACCAGATTTTTGGATTAATAAACTAAGGGGAAAAGATTGTTTCGTTTGAAATGGGGGGTTTTATGAAAAGAAAGCAGTATAAATTTTATTACAAGCTGGTGACGTTTTTTTTCGTGCTTAGTACAATTCCTGTTATTATTGTCGGTATTTTTTCTTATCAGCATTCGCAAAAAACTGCACTCGAAAATATTTCAAATGAAAAGCTGGACAGCGTCAAACAAACGCAATCCAATATTGAGCATATTCTAAAGACAGTAGATCATTCTCTCACTCACTATGTCAGTTCGCCGCCTCTCCTTCAAACACTGGCAGAACCTTTAAATCCAGACCAATTCCAACTTTATAATCAAGTCCAGCAAGAACTGAATTACCTGCAAACCTTCGACACCGATCTCTCCAATATTACACTTGTTAGTAAAATGGAAGATTGGTATATGAACAATTCTGGTCTTTATCATGTCTCAAACGGAGATCAAGAGAAAGCGTTAACCTCTTACCTCAATATTCCGAGTCATTCCAGCTGGGCACTTGAAGAAAATAATCCACTTGTCTCAACAAAAGAAGGAAAGACATCCTTTTGCAAATACAATGTGAATTTAATTAAGCAGCTTCCAATGAACAGTGTCCAAAAGAAGGGGATCGCCGTCGCCAGCATTCCAAGCTGCGTGATTGCTGACAACATGCCTGACTTCTCTCAATCTGATAGTATGTTTGTCATTGATACAAACGGAAAAGTACTGCTACATAATCGAAAAGAACAAATTGGTGACTCGTTAAAAAATCAAGATTTCGTCAAACATGTCCTGTCACTTGAAGAACGATCCGGACAATTTGATATGAAAATCGATGAACTAAACTATCAAATTACGTTTCAAAAATCAGATTATAACGAATGGACATACTTATCCTTTGTCTCCATTCCAGAACTAAAGCAGCAAACGAAATCAATCGGGTGGATCACCTTTATTATTTGCTTTATTTTGTTAGCGCTTTCATTATTATTTTCATGGTTTGGCTCTAGACACTTTTATAAACCGATTCGCTTATTATACGAATCCTTTGCACGTAATGAGTCGTTTTTGCATAAACAGCCTTTCCAAAATGAATTTGAGCTCATCGAATCGAGCATTAAACAAATGAAAGATCAAAACAATGATCTAGAGGAACGGATTGAGCAGCAAGTGACCCACTTACAGCAATACTTTATGGTGCGGCTGCTGCTTGGCAAACTGACGGAAGAAGAGATTCACAACCGATTTCAAAGTCTAGGCTTTCCTCGTGACTGGTCCCATTTGTCCATGCTTGTGACCCAAATCGATACACTAAAAGGAACGCCGTATGAAAAAAAGGATGCAGACTTGCTTTTATTTGCGATAAACGGACTGATTGAGCAGATTATTCCGCTAGAGGAGCACCTTCAGCCGACCGTTGTCAATCAGCATCAAACGACGATTGTTCTCAATCAATCGAAGTCAGAAGAGGAATTTACTGAATATTTAAATCAATTAGCCGAAACAATTCAGCAGCGGATTGAGGAAGAGCTGGGCTTATCGATCAGCATTGGGATCAGTCGCTCATTTAAAGAGCTCTCTATGGCCAAACATGCTTATATTGAGGGAAAAGAAGCCTTAAAATATAGGCTCAAGGCAGAGAAAAAATCCATTCTTTTATACGAGCACATTCAGCAAGGAAAGACGTTTAAGACTCATTTCCCAAAACAGCTGCAGCATGATTTATTTGATGCCATTAAAGCAGGCGATCAAGGCAAGGCAGATCACTATTTACATGTGCTTCTGCAATCCATTTTTTCTAAAAATGCTGGACCACATGAGTACCAGATTGCTCTCGCTCGTTTTTTAAACAATCTCATCGAGCTGATGCATTTGCTAGGCATTGAATTGTTTGAAGTCGAAGATAATAAAATGCTCTATGATACGATCTTTGAGTTTAAAACGTTTGAAGATACAGAAGCGTGGCTGAAACATGAGATCATTCGACCCATCATTGATCAGCTCGGCGCGCGTGAAGACTCTCAATATAAAAATATCTCAGAGAAAATCATTCATATCATTCATCAAGAATTTGACTCAGATCTGACATTGGACGAAATCGCTACACGCCTACACTACAACCCAAATTATTTAAGCAGTATTTTTAGAAAAGAAATGGATATCTCCTTTAGTGAATATCTCTCGTCTTACAGACATCATGTCGCCAAAAACTGGTTGGTGGAAACGGATATGTCGGTGAAAGAAATTTCGGAAAAGCTAAAATATAAAAATCCGCAAAATTTCATCCGCTCCTTTAAAAAGCTGGAAGGCACGACACCTGGGAAATACCGTGATCAGAAAAAAGGCACATAAAGCAAAGTCCCGCTCTCACAAAAAGCGGGACTTTTTTATTTAAACTGTTCATTTAGAATGCTGTCTTCTAGCACTGAAAGCGGCTCTCCATACACTCGTTCAATATGGGCTGCCCCCCAATCACATAACGCATTCAAAATTCGCTCAAGTGACTGTCCGTATTCACTTAATTCATACTCCACTTTAGGCGGCACTTGTTCATATACAATGCGGTTAATCACACCGTCATTTTCAAGCTCTCTCAGCTGCTGTGTGAGCATTTTTTGCGTGATATTTGGCATGAGGCGCTTCAGTTCACTCGTCCGCTTTTTCCCATGTGTTAAATGACATAAGATGACACACTTCCATTTCCCGCCGATCACTTCAAGCGTTGCCTCCACAGAGATATTATATTTCTTCTTTTCCAACGTCGCTTCACTCCTTTTGATGCTGAACAGGCACTTTTTAGTACCTATATTACAAAAAAGTACGTACTTTTTTTTCTGTCATCTATGTTAGATAATAACTCTTGCCGATCGTCTTCGTCTATTAAAATGTCATGAAAGAAGGATGTGAATCACTATGCAAAATAAACAAAATCACTTTGCCCTTCTCGCACTAGCGATTAGTGCATTTGCTATAGGTACAACTGAATTTATCTCTGTAGGTCTCCTACCGATGATCTCAGAGGACTTTGGCGTGAGTGTCAGTCAGGCCGGCTGGACCGTTTCTTTATATGCGCTCGGTGTTACCTTTGGCGCACCAATTCTAACCTCCCTGACTTCCGCTATGAACAAAAAGACATTGCTTTTGCTCATTATGCTCGTCTTTTTGATCGGAAATACACTCGCCACGATTGCCCCGACCTTTTCTGTACTGTTAATCGGACGAGTGATTTCAGCCCTATCACATGGCGTATTTATGTCGATTGGCTCGACCATTGCCGCAAGCCTTGTGGTGAAAGAAAAGCGGGCAAGCGCTATTGCCTTTATGTTCACTGGTTTAACAGTCGCTACTGTGACCGGTGTGCCATTCGGTACGTTTCTTGGTCATGAGCTCGGCTGGCGGACGTCATTTGGTGTGATTGTCATGATTGGCCTAATCGCACTGATTTCTAACTATTTCCTTGTTCCGTCTCAATTGAAACAGGGCGTGAAAACAACGTTTAAGGATCAAGCAGCCTTATTAAAGACGAAAAGAATTTTGCTTTTATTTGTCATTACTGCTACAGGGTATGGAGGAACTTTTGTCGTCTTCACCTATTTATCCCCTCTCTTGCAGCATGTGACAGGTCTTGCGCCTGGAACAGTTGCCTTGATCCTGCTGTTATACGGGATGACCATCGCCGCTGGGAATGTCATTGGCGGAAAAGCAGCGAATAAACAGCCAATGAAAGCACTGATTTATATGTTTATCATTCAAAGTCTCATCTTGTTTATCCTTAGCTTTACTGCTGGATTTATGACACTCGGGATTGGAACTGTGATGCTGATGGGACTGTTTGCTTTCATGAATGTACCCGGCCTTCAAGTTGCCGTCGTTGATTTTGCAGAAAGGTATACACCTGGAGCTGTCGATGTTGCTTCCGCTCTGAATATCGCTGCCTTTAATGCAGGTATCGCCATTGGTTCATTTTTAGGCGGTATCGTGACAGATACCCTTGGGCTTGTGCATACCGGCTGGGTTGGCGGCATCATGGTGCTCATGGCGGCCATACTCACGATGGTGAGTCATCAAATCGAACAAAAAGAATACAAACAAACCATTTAAAGGAGTCTTTCATATGAACGATTTACAAAGTACAAAAACATTAAACAACGGCGTCCGCATGCCAGGATTTGGTCTTGGGGTCTTTCAGGTTGAAGAGGGAACGGAATTAATTGAAGCTGTTAAAACAGCCATTCAATTAGGATATCGCAGTATTGATACAGCTTCTATTTACGGCAATGAAGAAGGTGTTGGACGAGGCATACAACTTGGTCTAGCAGAAACAGGCCTTCGCCGCGAAGACATCTTTGTGACATCCAAAGTGTGGAATGCCGATTTAGGATATGAAGCGACACTAAAAGCATACGAAGACAGCCTGAAAAAACTTCAGCTTGATTACCTTGATCTGTATTTAATTCACTGGCCAGTTGAAGGGAAATACAAGGAAGCATGGCGCGCGCTTGAAACGCTGTACCGTGAAGGAAAAGTTAGAGCCATCGGTGTAAGTAACTTCCAGCCGCATCATCTAGATGAATTATTGAAAGATGCGGACATCATTCCAGCGATTAATCAAGTCGAGTTTCATCCAAAACTCACGCAGGAAACGCTGTTTACGTATTTGAAAACACATGGTATCCAAATGGAAGCCTGGTCACCACTTATGCAGGGGGAACTGCTAAAACACCCGCTGATCACAGAGCTTGCGGGCACATACAGCAAAACACCTGCTCAAATTATTTTGCGCTGGGATGTGCAAAAAGGCGTCATTACGATTCCTAAATCAACGAAAGCCCATCGTTTAAAAGAAAATGCCGACATTTTCGATTTTGTCCTATCTGATGAGGATATGAAGCGCCTGTCTGCTTTAAATGAAAATAAACGAATTGGTCCTGATCCCGACAACTTCGACTTTTAATGAAAACACCCCCGCTTTTTACTAAGCGGGGGTCTTCATGTTCATCATTTTGATTTTTTAAAGGAAGCTTCATATTCTTCTATGATTTTATTTCCACCATTTGATTTCCACTTCTCTACATCTTTCTTAAATTGTTCTTCGTTGATATCACCAAGAATGAACTTATAGGTTGCATCATCGATGATTTTCTTCAATTCATTTCCTCGCTCTGATGCCGTTTCTGAATACAGGCTTTCAGCAGGGTTAGCGACAATGATGTTTTTATTGTCTTCTTCTAGCTCTTCATATTTTGTACGAACTGCATCGCCTTTATTTTTCAAGTAACGTTTATCAATCCCTACGAGGCTGACAAGCGGCTGTACATCTGTCTGCCAGCTTTTCACTTGGCTTTCTTCCCTCACAAATGTATTTCCATCTTGTTTGTTATAATGCTTTCCATCAATCCCATACGTCATGAGACCATATACGTCTTCTTCTGCAATGCGGTCAAAGAAAGCCAAAATTCTCTTTAACTCTGCTTCTGATTTGACGCTTGTTTTAGGGAAGGCGAAGATGCCATTATGGCCGCCTGATGCCCATACACGTTCTTTGCCATCTGGGCCTTTGATTCGGTTGATAATATCCACTTCCATGTTCTTATCTGTTGCATCATCTCTTAAGTTCACTGCATCTACCATATTTCCAACATAGATACCCGCTTTTCCTTGTGAGAACAATTCTTGCTGCTGCGTTTTGCTTGTGACTGGGAAGTCTTTGTTTATATAGCCATTGTCACGCAGTTTTTTCATATATTTCATTGTATTCATATACTCATCCGTCATAAAGTCTGGCGTAAATTTGCCGTTTTCTTCTTTCCAATCTGTTGGCATTCCTTCATAAGAACCTAGCGTTTTAAATGCACCGTAAATCAAATCGTTACGGTCTGTAAAACCAATTGTATCGTCCTTGCCATTTTTGTTCGGATCTTTTTCAGTAAATGCCTTGGCTACTTCATAAAGGTCATCCAGCGTTTTTGGTGTATCCAAATTTAAATTTTCAAGCCAATCCTTTCGAATGACAATCCCTTGTCTTGAAAGTGGTCTCTCTCTATAAATGCCATAAAGCTTCCCATCGATAGAGGCATTTTTATTAATCAGTTCGTTCATCTTACTTAAATTTGGATAATCCTTTAAGTATGGACCGATTTCCCAGAACATGCCTGATCTGAACGCATTGATAGCAGATGAATTCTTAATGTCTTGAATCGTCACAATTTGCGGGAGGTTCCCTGCGGCAAGTGCTGAATTTAAACGGTCTTCTTTCACCGCATCAGGCACCCACGTAATATCAAGCTCTGTATTTGTGAGCTTCTCAATCTCTTTTAACACTGACTCTTTCGGCGGCTGCTGATGATATAAAATCGCCATCCATGTCAGCTTCACCTTTTTGTCTAAATCAACCTTTTCATCTGATGAGCTTGTCCCTTTACTTGAACAAGCTGACAGAATACCACTTGCGGCAAATAACAAAACAAAGGCAATCAGCCATAATTTCTTTCTCCCCATAAGATCCCTCCGTTATTCCATCTTTTTAACCCTTTACAGAACCTAGTAATGCCCCTTTGTTGAAATGCTTTTGAATAAATGGATAGACAAGCAGAACGGGAATGGTCGCCACGACGATGACCGCCATTTTAATGGTTTGGTCTGGCGGCGGTGTTGATGAGCCCATATCTGACATATCTCCCTGCATACCGCTTGATACAATGACGATTTGTCTTAACAGGACCTGAATTGGCCATTTCACCGAATCGTTTAAATATAAAATGGCTGTCATGTACGTATTCCAATACGTCACGGCATAAAAAAGTGAAATCGTCGCAATAGCTGGCAAAGAAAGTGGCAGCACGATTTTAAAGAAGATCCCTAAATCGTTACAGCCGTCCATCTTCGCTGATTCTTCAAGGCTAGCCGGTATGTTTTGAAAGAAGTTTTTCAAAATGATCAAATTGAATGCATTGATGGCCACTGGCAGAATGAGTGACCAGTAAGTATCAAGCAGCCCAAGTGTTTTCACGACGATAAACGTCGGAATCATCCCTCCGCTAAACAGCATCGTAAAGACAACGAGAAACATGAGGGTTCTTCGGCCCTTTAGCTCCTGACGAGACAGCCCATACGCCATGAGTGAGGATAAAAACATGCTGACCGCTGTTCCAACGAATGTCACAAGAATGGATACAATCAGGCTGCGATACACAATATCTGTAGAAAAGATATAGCGATAGGCCTCTAGAGAAAACGTCGTTGGAAACAAAATAAACTTCTTTGAGATGACCTCTTCTACTGTCGCAAAAGAGGCGGCAATGACATGGATGAACGGGAGCACACATATTAATGCGAACATGAGTAGAAAAGAGTAATTAAATACATTGAACAATCGGCCTTTAATAGAACGATCTATGTTCATCACGCCCTTTCTTTGTAAGCGTTATCATTTCGTCTGAACATAAGCTGCAGCCTTTGACGATATCGTGATTAAAATGTAACAAACGGGGGAAGAAAGCGTCTATAATCATCATGACAGACCACAGAGATGATCATGCCATTCGTGCTTTTAGCCTCATCAATGAAAAGAAAAAGATCATGAGCTAATGTCATGATTATGCCCTATGCCTGATCGTTTTCTTTCAAAATTTCTGCCGTATTGACATCTGGCCTGTAGCCTAACTCCTGCTTCGTTTTCTCAGTAGACCAAGGTTTTCCTTCGTTTTCTGATACAGCATAATAAGTCCCGAATGGAACGTCCGTTTCGATGGCAGCCTTGATCATGCCGAAAAGGTCTTCATGTGAAAGAAGCGTTCGTTTCGTTCTTTTTTTAGTGTGCAATCCTTCCATCTCATCTGTCACGACGGTTCCAATTCTCAAATTGATGACAGACATACCTGTTTGATCGTGAAACAAACGTCCAAGCTGTTCGGAAGCAAATTTTAAAATGCCATACACATTTTTCGTTGCTGGTACATCATCAGTCGTAATTTCTCGCCCTAGTAAGGAGTGACCATCTTTTTCATAGCGATCTGTCACATGGTTACTGCTTGCAAAAATGACTTTTGGAATGCTTAACCGGGCCGCTGAACGAAACATATTATACGTGCTTATCCAAAACACATCATTCATTTTTGTAAACTCCTTTTCATTCATCACATCATGCGTCATGCCTATGTTTAAAAGATGAATGATCACATCTGTATCTCTTGGAATGGCTTGAAACAACTCCTCTTCAATTGCCGCATTTGCAAAAATGACTTCTTCTACACATCTTGTTTGATCAATGATGGTCAGGTCATACTCCGAAGAGAGCTCTTTAGTTAATAAACGTCCGATGACACCACATCCGCCAATCATGGTGATTTTTTTCATCTGTTTCCTCCTTCATCTTCTATCGGAGTAGTATGTCCATGCCGTCTATTGATTACAGCCACTTTTTCAAAAAACGTGTAGCCTCGTGGCGCATAGCAGCCGTTTCAAAATGACCTGCATGTAAACCTACAAGCTGATAACGTTCCTTTAAGGAAGCAGCTTGATAGGCTTGACTTAATGTCTGTTGAATTCGTCCAACACCTTCAGCAGGTGTAAGCTGATCATGCTTTCCAACTAAGCTTAAATGCGGTCTTGGGAAAATCATTTCTTGGATGTCAGCTGCTGTAAAGTGCTTAGCTAAGCTCGGTACATAATAGTAAAAACCGTGTCTATCTAAATGATTTGTTTCAATCAATGTGTGATGATCAACCTGTGCGCAAAGATCCACACACACACTGACCCTCTCATCAAGTGCTGCCGTCCACCATGAAAGAAGGCCGCCCATTGACATCCCAAAAACAGCTAAACGCTCTGGAAGCACATCAGAGCGGGACAGCAAATAATCAATTGCACACATGCTCTCATACAGCATCATGCCCCACATCACTTTTCCTGTTAACAGCATTTCTTTGAAAATTTCACTTTCTGTTCTTCCCCTTCTTTCACCAAATCCCGCATGATCAATCGCCAACACACTATAGCCCTTTGAAGTGAATTCTTTTGCGTATGAAGGCGCTTGCAAATAATGAGCCCCCTTCAATAACTCTTCTTTCCCATCCACATAATTCCCACCATGAGAATGCTGAAACAAGACAACAGGCCTTTTTTTCACTGTATCTTTCGGCTTCACAAAATAAGCCGGAACTTCCTCCACCCCATGAATAGAGAGAATGAGTGTTTCTACTAAGTACGATTCACGTTCCTCAATCTTTAACGTATACGCCTCCACACGATGGCGCTCCGGCATTTCCCCTAATAAACTGAGCAGTTGTTCACGTTTGCTTTCCTTTTCCATTGACGTCACTCCTCATTTTCTTGATCAACTTGTTAAATACGAGATTGATGGAGGAATTACCTTGTTTTCGACAAAATTATGTCCCGGGAAATAAACAACACCCATCGGCTGATACCGATGGGTGCGTTCATTAGTTCGCGACAATATTGACAAGTTTTCCAGGAACTGCAATCACTTTACGGATTGTTTTCCCTTCAAGCTGTTCTTTTATCCGTGCATCATTTTTCGCAAGCTCTTCTAGCTGCTCTTTTGTTGCATCAGCAGGGACCGTTAATTTTGCTTTCACTTTTCCATTTATCTGTACGACAATTTCCACTTCATCATCGACAAGTTTTGACTCATCATATTGCGGCCATGCTTCATAAGAAATAGACCCTTCATGACCAAGTTTATTCCAAAGCTCTTCCGCTACATGCGGTGCAATCGGAGAAAGAAGTTTCACAAATCCTTCTGCATATTCTTTCGGCAGTGTGTCAGCCTTGTATGCATCGTTGATGAACACCATTAATTGTGAAATCCCAGTATTGAAACGTAAGCCTTCATAATGATCCGTTACCTTCATGACGGTTTCATGGTAGCTGCGCTCTAATGCGCCGCCAGATTGCTCTGTCACTTTATCACTGATGGAGCCATCTTCATTTGTAAACAGACGCCATACACGATCTAGGAAACGACGAGCACCATCAAGACCTGTTTCAGACCAAGCAATCGATGCATCTAAAGGTCCCATGAACATTTCATACAGTCTTAATGTATCTGCACCATGAGATTCTACGATATCATCTGGGTTGACAACATTCCCTTTTGATTTACTCATTTTTTCATTATTTTCACCAAGAATCATTCCTTGGTTGAACAATTTCATGAACGGTTCTTTTGTTGGAACAACACCAATATCATACAAGAATTTATGCCAGAATCGTGCATATAGCAGATGAAGCACAGCATGTTCTGCTCCACCAATATACACATCAACCGGAAGCCATTTCTTCAGCTTTTCAGGCGATGCAAGTTCTTCTGTGTTATGTGGATCAATATAACGTAAGAAGTACCAGCAGCTACCTGCCCATTGTGGCATCGTATTGGTTTCACGGCGTCCTTTTTTACCTGTCACTGGATCGACGACCTCTACCCAATCTTTAATATTCGCTAAAGGTGATTCACCTGTTCCGCTTGGCTTAATCTCAGTCGTCTTAGGCAAAATCAGTGGAAGCTCTTCTTCTGAAACAGCTGAAGATGTTCCGTCCTCCCAATGAATAATTGGAATTGGCTCTCCCCAGTAACGCTGACGGCTGAACAGCCAGTCTCTTAAACGATAAGTGACTTTCTTTTCACCTTTTTGATGTTCTTCCAGCCATGCAATCGCTTTTTCAATTGCTTCTTCTTTCCCTAAGCCGTTTAAGAAATCAGAGTTGATGTGCTTTCCATCACCTGTGTAAGCTTCTTTGTCAATGTCTCCACCTTCGACAACCTCTTTGATTGGAAGATCGAATGTTTTGGCGAATTCATAATCACGCTCATCATGAGCAGGAACTGCCATGATCGCTCCAGTGCCATATGTGGCTAACACATAATCTGCAATCCAGATCGGCATCTTTGCCCCATTCAATGGATTGATGGCATAAGCACCTGTGAAAATGCCCGTTTTCGTTTTAGCAAGATCTGTTCGCTCTAAGTCACTCTTAGACTGAATTTCTTTGATATATGCTTCAACTGCTTCTTTTTGAGCAGCTGTTGTAATTTTTTCAACTAGTGCATGCTCTGGTGCAAGAACGGCATATGTTGCACCAAATAGTGTATCAGGACGTGTTGTAAACACCGTAAACTGTTCGTCATGTCCTTCTACTTCGAAGTGAACATGTGCACCTTCAGAACGACCAATCCAGTTGCGCTGCATATCTTTGATGCTTTCAGGCCAATCAATGTCTTCTAAATCTTCTAACAGCCTGTCCGCATATGCTGTAATTTTTAGCATCCATTGCTTCATTGGACGTCTTTCAACAGGATGCCCTCCGCGCTCACTTTTCCCATCAATGACTTCTTCATTTGCAAGGACTGTACCAAGTGCTGGGCACCAGTTTACAGGTACTTCATCAATATACGCCAATCCTTTTTCGTACAATTTCAAGAAAATCCACTGGGTCCATTTATAATAATTCGGATCTGTCGTGTTAATTTCTCGATCCCAATCATACGAGAAGCCCAATGATTGAATTTGACGGCGGAAATTATTAATGTTCTCTTCTGTAAATTCAGCTGGATCATTTCCTGTATCCAGCGCATATTGTTCCGCTGGAAGACCAAATGCGTCCCATCCCATTGGATGAAGAACATCGTAGCCCTGCATACGTTTCATACGTGATAAAATATCCGTTGCTGTGTATCCTTCAGGATGCCCTACATGAAGCCCTGCTCCTGATGGATAAGGAAACATATCTAGCGCATAAAACTTTGGTTTATCTTCCGAGTCAGATGTGGCGAATGTTTTATGTGTCAGCCAATAATCCTGCCACTTTTTTTCAATTTCCCGATGCTGAAAACTCAATGTGAAAACCTCCTTTAATATGTACGGCTTTATCTGCTCAGATGACCACTGCAAGAATTCAGATTTTTCTAAAATCAACAAAAAACCCTCATCCCTGGAAAGGGACGAGAGATTTTTTGGTTCCCGCGGTACCACCCTTGTTAGCGTCATGAACTGTTCATACGCTCACTTAATATCTTTAACGCAGACATGCGACAGAAGCTTTAACGCAACTGCAACTCTGAGGCGAGTTCAGAAGCAGATTTGATTGACTTTCACCAGCCGTCAATTCTCTAAAGACAAATACTGCTTTCCTACTACTCCTCTTCACTGTTCTTATCGTAACCGTCATCTAAGTAGTATTTTATAGAATTATGATCATAAGTGCAAGCAGGTTTGTATACAATGGGAATGTACCCTAGACTAGGGTAAAGTGAGGATATTATTCGTGTGGAGATCGGTTATGACGGTTGGAGCCTGCATCCTGTGAACGTTCTTCTCTCACAAAATCGAAGCTTCGCAGAACTGCTTCTCCTCCGTAACCTGAAATAATGGATAAGATGATCAAGTGCAGACTAGATTCGGGATTTGAGGATAAGACAAGCAGTGTAGCAGCAATCATCCCAACGAGCCAATCTTCAATAAACCCTAGATAAATAAACTTCTTTGTCATTCTGGGCTTCTCTAGCCTGCCTTTTTTCTTTACGTGACCGAGAATGCCCATGACCCCTCCAATGGCGCAAGCAATAATGACTTGTTGCAGCATTTTCATCACCTTCCTAAAGCCCTTAGAATAGTAAAGCGACTTCAGGCTGTCCAGCCCCCTGTAATGCCATTCTGCTGTTCCGTCATAATCCATGTAAAAGGTCTATTCTCTCTAACGAAGAAAAAAAGCTTGTTTCTTCCATTATATGTGAATGACCCAAAAACAATCTTGATGCATTGGAATCATTTTCACCTAATCCATATTAACTATTTTTGTCATTTTATGAATTATCCTCAAATGATCCCTTCTTTTTCTAATGAAAAGTCTCCTTACTTACTCTATTCTAATGGAGGACAAACTATGATGACAAATTTAACAAAGCGATTGCAATCATTGAAACAGAACATATGTTATGTTACGTTTAAAAAGAATTCATTTGGTTTTAAAAAAAACCATCTTAAATGTCTGATAGCAGCAGCAAAGGAGGGTAATATGGTCAGCTCGAACATCTTCGGCTTGCAAAAACAGCTTGAACTCATAAAAAAAGCGCTGGATCATGCGCGGATTGGTGTTGTCATTACAGACCCTTCTTTAGAGGATAACCCTATCGTTTATGTGAATCATGGCTTTACACAAATGACTGGATATAAACCAGATGAGATTCTTGGACGTAATTGTCGATTCCTCCAAGGAAAAGACACAAATCAAGAGCAACTTGCCTTAATACGTCACGGAATTCAAAACAAAACACCTATTACCACACAGCTCAAAAATTATAAAAAAGACGGTACTTTTTTTTGGAATGAACTCAATATAGACCCTCTATACATTGAACAAGATGACAAAACATTTTTTATTGGCTTTCAAAAGGACATTACAAAGCAGAAAGAATATGAACAACTCCTAGAAGATTCCTTACAGGAAGTCACCTCTCTGTCGACGCCAATTGTCCCAATCAAAAATGGTGTTTCCGCTCTTCCACTCATCGGAAAATTATCAGAAGAACGCTTTGATGCTATCGTCGCGAAGTTAACTTGTATATTAGAAGATTCAAAGGATGATTATTTAATTGTCGATCTTTCTGGTTTAATTGATGTCGATGATTCCGTTGCAGCGCGAATTTTCAAACTGCATCACCTGCTGAACTTAACTGGAACTGAACTCATCATCACTGGGATCAAACCACAGCTTGCGATGAAAATGAAAGACTTAGATACAGACTTCCAGAATACGATCACTTATTTAACAGTAAAAGAAGCAATCAAAGGATTGCCATTAGCTGAAAACCCTGTTTAAACAGGGTTTTTTTAATTGAACCGCTCCCCAAAATGGAAAAATGAGGTATGATAGGTATAAATAGCGATATAGGGGGGCTGCCAGATGATGATGTTACTCATCATAGGTCTTTTATGTATTTGTTTCGCCATAGGATATGCCGTCAATTTCTTATTACTTAAACACCAAAATCAACAAATCTTTTCAAAAAAACTCTTCTATTCTTTTTTGACCATTGGTCTTGTTTTTTCTATTATGTCATTACCGTTTGCCGGCACAGGTGCTCCGAAAGCACAAGCAGATCCATCTTCTGAACAGCTGCTGAAAGAGCAAAAACAATTAGCATCTGACATTTCTCGTCTAAAGGAAGACAAAGAAACGCTGACGGCCTCTTTAGAAGACGTGACCAAAGAAAAAGAAAAGCTATCCAAGAAATTAGAAACCATCACCTCCGAAAAGAAGACAGTCAAACAGCAAGAAAAAACCATCCATGAGCTTGAAGAGAAAATAGACAAGCTCACCTCTACAAACGAAACACTCAAAAAAGAACACCAGAAAGTAAACAAAGACACCACGTCATCGGCCCAGCGATCTGCTCCTAAAGATGATGGGTCGAATACTGGCGGTCATGAGTCACAAAAAGAAACAAAAAAAGAATCTGCCGCCTGTAATATTAAAGGAAGTGTCAACGGCATATATCACACACCGAGCAGCAGATACTACTCACGGACAAAAAACGTGACCAAAATGTTCTGCTCCGTAGAAGAAGCTGAGCGTGCAGGGTACCGGGCACCAAAGCAATAGACATCTTTTGACGATAAAAAAACCTCCTGTCAGCCCAATATAGGTACAGGAGGTTCTTCTTTAAATTTCTCTTCTTAATGCTGTTAATACATTCGTTTTTGTCGCCTTACGTGCTGGATTGAGTCCAGAAATAATGGCGACTCCTGCACTAATCACTGTTGCTGTGACCACAAGGCTTAGCGGAATATAGGAGAAGGTGATCGAGAATTGATCACTGGATCCCCCTTCAGACATAGAAGACAAAATTGCTGGAATGATTAAATTCACTGCAAAACTAACGATGTACGAGATGATAATCCCGATGATCGATCCAATTACCCCAATATAAGCACTTTCCATGAGGAACATTCGCTTAATAATGGAAGGATTCGCACCGATGGCTTTCATGATCCCAATCTCTTGTGTCCGCTCTGTTACGGCCATTGTCATCGTATTGAAAATGCCGATCGCCGAAATAATTACCGCAATACATCCAACAAAGATGAGTCCAATTTTAAAGACTGTAAAGAACATATCCATTCCTTCAAGCTGATTCGTCACAGAGATGACTTGATAGCCGTCATCTGTCAGCTTATCTGTGAGCGTACCGACATTGTCGAACTTATCAGCATAGACAGACGTCATTTTTTCGACATTTCCTGCATCAGGAGACAGATCGAGCACTTGACTAAATTCTTTTTGATAAGCATTCGGAATAAGAATTTTATGATCCTGCTGCCACTCCAAATTCGGTTTCTTCAATACACCGACGACACGGAAATCGAACGTCTTTTCTTTCACCACTTCATTTTCTTCATTCAGTTTTGGCACCTTGATTTGAATGACTTTGTTTAAAATTTCCTTCGTATAGCCTTTTGGCTCTTCCGGTGTATCTTCACCATTTGATGTCTGATTCATTTCTTTTTCATAGTCTTTTCGTTCTTTTTCCGTCCAAAGTTGTTCTGCCATTTGATACCCAACTACAATTTCATTCGCCGATGTTGGGACTTTTCCACGGTCTAGTTCAAGGCCTGCCTCTTTTTCTTCTTTCATATCTGTCAGTACAGCCTGCGTATCACTTGAGCGATTATCGAGCTCGACGTGAACCGATGGAATGATTGACGTTCTCGCAACGACAGATTTCGCATGATCATATTTCTTTAAATCGTCAACCTTGACGTCACCTTTTTCTTTGCCTAACACTTTAATTTCTGTGATAATTTGTTGTTTCATGATTTCATCTTGAGCCGATTTTTGCAGACCAAAACCAACTGACGCTAGAACGATTAAGAAAGAGCATGCCATTGTCGTTGCAAGTATGGTCATAAACACACGCAATCTATTTTTCTTCATATTTCTTCTGATGAATTTGACCTGATCTCTAAATTTCAATGGACTGATCCCCTTTCTTTAATACACCATCATGAAGCTGGAACGTTGTGTCTGCGATTGAAGCGACTTCATCGTCATGTGTAATGATGACAAATGTAATTCCTTTTTCACGATTAAGCTGCTGGATAAAGGCTAGAATTTCGCCTTCAGTTTCTGAATCCAGACTGCCTGTTGGTTCATCTGCTAAAATAATAGACGGATTAAGGATCAAGGCTCTTGCAATACTCACACGCTGCTGCTGTCCACCTGACAGTTCATTAGGATAATGCCCTGCGTGATGTTCAAGACCAACTCGTTTCAGCATTTCCTTTACTTTCACTTTTCGCTCAGACGGCTTCACACCTTTTAAAGTGAGCGGAAGTTCAACGTTCTCATATGTTGTTAAACTCCCGATCAATTGAAAGCTTTGAAAGATAAAGCCAAAATGATCTAACCGAAAGTCTGCCCATTCTTTCTCATTAAAGCCGGTCACATTGGTGCCATCAACCATAATTTGTCCGCTTGTTGGCGTAATATATCCCGATATTAAATTCAGTAAAGTTGATTTCCCCGAACCGCTTCGTCCGACGATACATGCAATTTCGCCTCTTTTAATAGACAAGTCAATGTCTTTGAGCACAGGAATCTCGTTCTCCCTGCCCTTTTTCCCAATTTTAAACACATGATCTAACGATTGAATTTGAATCATCTCTACTCCCCTGCTCTCTGTTTATCTTTTTCGATAGATTAAGAAATAACTCGTCAGTGCGCCTACAGCTCCACCGATGCACATGCCAACAAAATATCCAATTAATGAATCTGAAGAGAAACCAACCCAGCCAAACCCTAAGACGCCAAACACGATCACCATAATTTGAATTGGGCGATCCATTATTGAATAAAGGAAGAATCGGCCATTTCGTTCAATTGGATGTTTAATAAAGCTAAACAAGCCTATAAGGTAAAATAGCAACATCATGACAATTGGAACGATGTATTCTTCACCATTGAACCAAAGCGGATATTCCTGATAAAAACTGTTAGCTGTAATATAAGTAATGGGGGAAATGGGCGTGATCAAAAAATTAAAGATTTTATCCAGCCACATCCCGCTTGTTTTAAAGATAAAATCTAAATGAAGGATTGGTAAACCAATCACTAAGTAAGGTAAAATAGCTGTACTAAATCCAACGATTGCTTGAGAAATAGCACTCCCTGTTAAAGCACCTGCTGCAAAAAACAAACTATAGATCATCAAGGCTGACAACAACGCAGAGAAATAATGACTGTTGAATCCAGGTGTCTCTATTGGCCCAAGACCTAATTTTAATAAATAAATGAGAAGGTATGAAACAGCATGAACACTTGCAATAATTCCAGCACCTAAGAAAAACTTTGTGTGAAAGATGGAACTTCTACTAAACGGCAAGGATACGGTAAAGTCCATCTGCCCTTTATTTCTTTCAAATCCTAGCTGAATCACAGCAAAAAATATTCCCATGACCCATGAAAGTGAGAGAAATGCGTCCGTCTTAAAAATATAAGTGAATGTTGTTGTATCCATTAGACATTCTCGGTTTTCTAAACAATCTTGAAAGGATGAGTATTCCATTAAAAAGGATAATGGCGTCGCAAATACCGCAACAAGCATCACTAAAATGAATGTCAGCTCAGACTGCTTCCATTCCTTATATAACAATTGCCGCTTTACCATCTGCGTTTCCCTCCAAACTTCGCAATGAATACTTCTTCTAAATTTACAGGCAGTTCATGCCAGACTTTTGGTTCAAGCGATTTCAAATACTCTTTTGCTTCTTCATCTGTTTTGAGTACAAGTGCTGTATAGAACACACCCGCTTGATCTAAGATGGCAACGCCTTTTTTTCTAATACTTAAGTTCATATCCTCTTCAAATGCCATCTGGATTTTAACGTAGTCATTCTTTAATTCGTCTAAATCCATAACACTTGTGAGCTGATTTCCTTCCAAAAACCCGATTCGGTTACACATACGCTCAATATCCTCTAAACGGTGAGATGTAATTAAAATCGTTGTTTGTCGTTCTGCCACCTCGTCAATCATCAGCTGAAGAACGTCATTTCTTGTGACTGCATCAATCCCGTCTGTCGGCTCATCTAACAAAATGACTGCTGGTTTGATGGCAAAACTTAAAATGAGGGATAGCTGTTTCTTTAGACCTGTCGACAATTCACGGTATTTCACTTTTTCCGGAATCTCATACCGGTTCACAAGCTCATTGGCATATGTCACGTCAAACTTTGGATACAGTTGTTTTAACAGCTTCACAAGCTGTCCATAATTGTACCGGTCAAAGTAGGGATTTACGACTGGCATATACACAATATTTTGCTTCACTAACGGGTGGTCTTTTACGAGTACATCTTTAAAATAAATCTCTCCTTCATCTGGAAGAAGGATTTGCTGAATCAAGCGAAGAAGTGTTGTTTTACCAGAGCCATTCCGGCCAAGCAGACCAAAGATCTCTCCTTCGCCTATCTTGAAGGAAACGTTGCTGAGTACTTCGCGTCCATTTAATTTCTTTGATACATTTCTGACCTCAATCAACTTGTTTTCCTCCTTTTAGACTTGAGCTGATCTCCTCCAGCCACTCTTTGAGTTGATGAATATCAATACCGGCATAATGAGCTTCAATAATGAGTTGCCTTAATTGCTCCTTCATCTCTAACACCTTCCCTTCATTCAGCTTTAACTGTGCACCTTCTGTCACATACGTTCCACGGCCTCTTAATGTTTCAATAATTCCTTCCCGTTCAAGCTCTTTATACGCTTTGCTGACGGTGTTTGGATTCGCAATAATAATGGTGGCAAGCTCTCTCACAGAGGGCAGTTTGTCACCTGGTTTCATCACGCCTTTTAAGCACAAAATTTTTAACTGCTCAATGATTTGTTCATATATTGGTGCAGCGCTTCTTGGATCTATTTGAATCATGATGGCTCCCTCTTTTCTCATTCATGCTTTTGCAGTCCTATCGCTTGATCATGTCCTTGCATTAAAGGGACCGAATTTGGAATAAAATCTTTTTGAACTTCAAAACCAATGAAAACGAGAACGAAAAAAAATGTACATGCTAACGCAACAGCCAGCACCATCCACTTTAAATTGATTGGTTTTTTTTCTTTTTTCATGGTTAAACACCTTTCTTCACGTTTAAGTGTCTGTAGTGTATTAGTTGATGTAGTACACTTAATACAATATAGACACTTAATTGAAAAGTCAAGAGACTCTAGAAAAAAATAGGCAGACGAACCAGATAAAATGACGAAGCTACTTAAAAGCTTTCGGAAGCCAGGTTTGCTTCTGGTTTAGGGTGTTCAACACGTTAATAACTTTCATAATCGCCTGAAAAAGTGCATAATAAAAGACCCCGAATATTGAGGTCTCTACAATGTTTTAATTAGATACTATTACTTTGTTTTTGGACTTGCTTTTGAACAGGATTAGCACCCACCATACTAATAAAAATATATAGCCTATAACTGTAAAGATAGACCAAACTGCACCCTGTCGCAATTGACTAAATAAGTGTTCAAATTCATTCATTCCTTCTACTCTACCAATGCTATTTATCAGGCTAATAATCGGAATTGTAACAGTAAATACAATGGTTAGAATGGACAATCCCCTATGTTTATTTTTCACAACACTGAATATTGCGGTTCCTAATGTTGCTAAGAAAAACAAGTAATATAATGCCCAAAACCAATCAGGAAGAGTCTCCAACATTTCTTCTACCCCCTTGAAGATATTTGCAATTTCTATATATAACATACTTTAACAGAATAAAAACCTATTTATCCAAAAACAACTTTGCGAAAACAGCCAAAAAATAAAAACAGACCCTTAAAAGAAGGATCTGTTCATCATTCGTTCTCGTATGAAATACCTAAAATCATTTGGTTTTGCAGACTTTGAATTTGTACACGCGTTCTGTCTAAACGTTCTCTTTGCTGATCATTGGCGACATCTTTTAACTTTTCTAATTCATTCACCGCATCCTCAAGCATGAGCTGCGCTTTTGAAAATTCTTCTACGTTATAATGTTCTTGGCGAGAGCTCAAATCAAACTGTTCGCTTGCAAACTCAAGAGTCTCAGTGCTTTTTTGGACAAATTCATCGATTGATTTTCTAGTTGCCATCTAGCCATCCCTCCATTTCATCATTGCTCTCGCCTATTTTGCCCACGTAAAGCTTTTTCACTAAAGAAAATGTTGGACAGATTCAATTGTCCTCTTTCGTGATTTTTGTTAAACTTTAAGGATGCCTATTATTATGCAAGGAGGTTACTGACTTGGATCAGCATAACCCTTTTTTATATTCAAACAGCGAAAAACGTTATCACACATGGAATTATCATTTGCGTGAGCACTTTGGTCATAAAGTATTTAAAGTCGCATTAGACGGCGGCTTTGATTGTCCAAACCGTGATGGTACTGTCGCACATGGAGGCTGCACATTTTGCAGCGCAGCAGGATCTGGTGATTTTGCAGGGAACCGGGCGGATGATCTCATCACTCAATTTAATGAAATCAAGGACCGGATGCATACAAAATGGAAAGATGGAAAATACATGGCGTATTTCCAAGCTTACACAAACACACATGCGCCGCTTCCTGTTTTAAAAGAAAAATACGAAACCGTCATGAATCTGGATGGAGTGGTTGGTTTATCGATTGCCACAAGACCTGATTGCCTGCCAGATGACGTCGTGGAATATTTAGCTGAGTTAAACGAACGGACGTATTTATGGGTTGAACTTGGTCTACAAACTGTGCATGAGCGGACAGCGATGCTCATCAACCGTGCCCATGATTATGAATGCTACGTAAAAGGTGTAGAAAAACTGCGAAAACATGGCATTCGAGTCTGTTCACATATCATCAACGGTCTTCCTCTTGAAAACCCAGATATGATGATGGAAACAGCAAAAGCTGTCGCTGATTTAGATGTGCAAGGAATTAAAATTCATCTACTTCACCTGTTAAAAGGAACACCGATGGTAAAGCAATATGAGAAAGGCAAACTAGAGTTTCTCAGCCAAGAGGAATATGTCCAGCTTGTCTGTGATCAGCTGGAGATCCTGCCCCCAGAAATGATTATTCATCGTATTACAGGCGATGGTCCCATTGAATTAATGGTAGGTCCAATGTGGAGTGTGAATAAATGGGAAGTGCTCAATGCCATTAATGCTGAGCTTGAAAGACGTAACAGCTACCAAGGTAAACGCTTCGTCAGATTGGAAGAAGCGGCAAAATGATTTTAAAACGGATGCTCCCTTTTAGTAAAGAGCTGTTAGAACGTGCTTGTCAAAAAGGCGATATTGTCATTGATGCAACGATGGGAAATGGCCATGATACACGCTATTTAGCTGACCTTGTCGGGAGAGATGGACAAGTTTTCGCATTCGATGTACAGAAGGAAGCCATTGAGCAAACAAGCAAAAGACTTGGTAAGCACTATCCAAACGTTCACCTGATCCATGACGGACATGAACAACTTGCTGAGCATCTGCCAGCGGATGCTTATGGTCACATATCTGGTGCAGTGTTCAATCTTGGGTACTTACCAGGAGGCGATAAAACCGTCACGACTCAGGCCCATACGACCATTGAAGCGATCAAACAGCTCATTGATTGGTTAAAGCCTGGAGGTCTGATCGTTCTTGTGATTTACCACGGGCACCCTGAAGGAAAAAAAGAGAAGGACATCCTCCTTGATTATTGCAAAACACTCCATCACGAAGAAGTACAGGTGATATCTTATCAATACATGAATATTCAAAACGACCCGCCCTTTGTGGTAGCCATCGAAAAAAAACTCAAATCCTCTTAATGGATTTGAGTTTTATTATTTAATAAGCGTATTGGTCAATGATTTCTTCAAGCACTACTTCTAGCTCTTCTGCATCTGCAAGCTCTGATCGAGTAAAGCGGACACGTACAAGCTGTTCTCCGTCATTATACATTTCTTCCAGCCAGCCACGCAGCCCTCTTGCTCTGCGGTCAACTTCAAAAATGAGATCTAGCCCCTCTTCATCAATGAAGAAAATCACCTCTAACTCATCAAGCATTTGACGATAATAATCGGAAGTCGGTATGAACTCAAACTCTTGAACAAAGGGAAGGCGGCGCCTGAAATAAGGTGCTTCTTCGCAGTCTGCTTCATGAAGGTGAAAGCCTAAGTTTCCAACAGCTTCAAGCACACGATTCACCCACGGGTGCGCGCTTACAAAAATGCGGTCATGATCAGATTTATCAATACCACCTTGAATATCAAGGTCTGTCACAACAGCCACCTCTACTTTACCTACAGTCATTGGTGTATCAAGAGGAAGGTAAAAAGAGAAAGTAAACTGATGAGCTTCCCCTGGCTGAATCGTGAATGATTCAGTCACTCGGACAGAATGGATCGTTGTGTATTTTCGCTGCTCTTCATCATCTTTTACGATGGTGTACCATGTATTCAACTTTAAATCAATATAGCGAATATCTTGAGGCACTTTTCCGCCCTTCACATGGACTGTTCCCTTTACTTCTTCTCCCGGTTCATACGCATCTTTCTCCAAAATTGTATCCACTTTTGCTGCACCGATTCCTACACTTGCTGCAAACTTTTTAAAAAACGACATATTCGACCTTCCCCTTTTTTAAAATTTCCAACAAATATACGCCATAAGAAGGAGATACGATTCGCTTGATTCATACTTTTCTCCTACTTTTCGCACACTAAGAATAATATCGGTAGCAAATAAGAGGATTGTAATCATAAAAGAACTGTACATGGCCCAAAGCAAAACAGTTCAAAACAAAAAAGCTTGTAGAAAAACATTTTCTACAAGCTGATGAGCTTATTTTATACGTTAAGAAGATTTCATCCAAGGCATTTTCTGATAGGTTCGATAGGCTCTGCCATTGATATAGAAAAAGAACGATGTTTTCCCGCTTGATTTGATCAACCGCTTTGCCAGCTTGTTCATCTCTTTTTGAGCTGTCACTTTTTCATCAGACAAATAGACCGCAAGTAACCCTCTATTGATTAGTTTGTGAAAATTCTCGTGTGGAATGCCTTTCAGCTGTTCATCCGCTTTTTCAATAAAATGCTGTAGTCTATCCATCATCTCATGATGAGAGTTGTAGTACGAGCAAAAATTCAAATCGCCTTCCAACCTGTCCTCTTCTTGGTCGATTAAATAGTCCAGTAAGATGTGCAGACCTTGGATATAAGGGAAATAACTTTCGTAAATTTGCTTCGCCTGCTTCTCTGTAAAATCAGGCTGCAGTGCATAAGCCACAAGACAGAAAATACCCAGCGTTGATCCTGCACATGCGGAAAACTCATACCACTCCATCTTTGGTAAATCCTTTTCATACTGGCGGAACCATGACTCTAATCGAGGTTCACGCTCATGAGGAACCACATGCTTATGTACTTGTAAATCACTATAATAATCACACAGCGTATGTAAATAGGGCTGAATGATCGGATAATGCGCTAGACGTGACAGCACATCTTGGCACGTCCTGACTAGCGCATGCAAGTACCCATGATCCTCTTGATCATCACGGAATTGATAATACGGCTTAAGCTCCGCATGAATATCGAGTGCATCTCTCATCGCTTGATGCAGCATATGAAAATCCTTTGGATCAAGTGATGTACTGCGGTCACACAAGTTATCTAAGTAATCGCTAATCGTTTGGTACGCCACAATGAATTCAATACACGTTTCCTTCGCTTCACCTGCAAGAAGAGATAAAATTCCCCCGCCTTCACAGTGAAAGGTTTTACTGGATATGCTCGCTAGTGCCTGCGTTCTCAGTTCTTCATTTTCAATCATTTCTGCATGCGCCCGCCACTTTTTTAGCTCCTGATGAACTAGCGGAAAAATATCTTTATACACCTTCGTCATCAGTGCAAAAGGACGTTCTGGTACTGACAAATCAATCCACCCCCAACTTAAGCTCACAATCAAATATATTGATCAGTAAAGGCTCTTGCCGCCTTAAACACATCTTCTCGCTCGGGCTCATTAAAAATTTCATGATAAAGCCCTTCCCATTCACGGTATGATTTATTGGTTGATTCAATGCCATTGAACCATTTCATCACTCTTGTTTTATCTACAATCTTGTCATCGCCTGCCTGCATGAGCAGGAGTGGAATCGACCGAAAGACATTCGTTGGCTGCATCGCCGCATCGATATTTTTCACCAGTTCTCGATACCAGCGAACCGACACCTTCGTCACATAAAGCGAATCATTGGAATCTGCCTCTATCACATCTTGATTCCGTGTAGCAAGTTCGATCGACAGCCCAGATTCGACTTTAAAAGACGGCGCCAGCACATTTAGCCCTTTTGACGCAAAATCCATCAGCTTCTTCGGTTTAAATTGCAGACCTAAACAAGGTGATGATAAAATAAGGCCATCAATCTTCGTATGGGTATACTGCTTGAACCATTCAATCGAAATCAGTCCCCCCATACTATGTCCAAGTAAAAATGTCGGAAGTCTGAACGACTTCGCATGTTCAATCCATTCATCCACTGTATCAATGTATTCTTGAAAAGAACGAATGTGGCCTCTCGCACGTGTCGATGTCCCTTGCCCAGGCAGGTCACCCATGACGACGTGATAGCCTGCATTTCGCCACATTTCGATCAGCCATTTATATCGGCCATGATATTCACTAGCACCATGTACAATGACAATTGTACCAACCGGTCTTTCAGCATGCCAAGTCCACAAAGTAAACACCTCACAAATGTTGTATTAAGAAAGGAAGTCGAAAAAGTGATTTATCCATATCATCAGTTTACACCTGAGATTCATGAATCGGTCTTTATTGCAGAAAACGCCACCATTACAGGTGATGTCACAATTGGAGAATATTCAAGCGTTTGGTTCCAAACGGTCATTAGAGGCGATGTAGCTCCTGTGAGAATTGGAAAAAACGTCAACATTCAAGACTTATCCTGTCTGCATCAAAGTCCTGGAAAAACACTTCTTATTGAAGATGGTGCTACCATTGGACACCAAGTCACATTACATAGCTCTATCATTCGAAAAAATGCCCTCATTGGCATGGGTTCCATCATTCTCGATGGTGCGGAAATTGGCGAAGGAGCCTTTATTGGTGCAGGTAGCCTTGTCCCGCAAGGAAAAGTCATCCCAAAAGGTTCACTCGCTTTTGGCCGTCCAGCCAAAGTCGTTCGCCAGTTAACAGATGAAGATATCCAAGACATGGATCGTATCCGCAGAGAATATGTAGAAAAAGGACAATACTATCGTTCCCTTTTATCGCGTTAACATCATACATGTATCTTCACTTTATCATGTTTTTTTCAGGATATTAAGCAATAACTGTGTACCGCTTGTTATTTTACCCTTTTCCACTACTTTCTATCATGACAAAAAAGGTTTTCAGCACAAAGCTGAAAACCTTTTTCATTAGCTAAAAATAACTTCTTTCGGCTGGTGATTCAACTGCTCTGGATCAATGCTGCGCTCTACATAGATGCTATGCCAGATCATAAAGATCAGGACAGTCCAAATCTTACGGCTATGATCTGCTTTTCCAGCACAATGATCATTTAATAAATCAAGAACATATGCCTTGTTAATGTATTCATCTGTCTGACTGTTTTTAATGATATCTTTCGCCCAAGCGTTCATCTCATTTTTCAGCCAATGACGAATTGGAACAGGGAAACCTAGTTTTTTACGGTTTAACACATGGTCCGGCACAATGCCTTCTGCTGCTTTACGCAATAAATATTTCGTTGTGCCGTCTTTCGTTTTCAACTCTTCTGGAATTTTAGAAGCTGCTTCAAATACGACCTTATCAAGGAATGGAACACGAAGCTCAAGAGAATTCGCCATTGTCATCTTATCTGCTTTCAGCAGGATATCCCCGCGCATCCACGTATGGATATCAACATATTGCATTTTGTTAATATCGCTGTAGCCTGCACTTTCCTCGAAGTATGTTTTCGTCACGTCACGATACGTGATGTTCGGATCATACTGCTTTAAGAGGTTTTTCTTCACTGGCTCTTCAAAGATTTTCGCATTGCCGATATAACGTTCCTCTAATGGCGTACAGCCGCGAACGATAAAGCTTTTCCCTTTCATTCCTTCTGGCATTAAACGAGCCAGACGAAGAAGAAGCTTTTTCAGCATGGATGGTACAGATTCAAAAGGCTTTAGAGATAGCGGCTCACGGTAAATATTATATCCACCGAACAGCTCGTCTGCTCCCTCACCTGAAAGAACAACTGTGACTTGTTTTTTCGCTTCTTTTGCCACGAAATACAATGGAATCGCCGCTGGATCAGCCAAAGGATCATCTAAATGCCAGACGATCTTTGGAAGCTCATTCATATATTCCTCAGGAGAAATCACAGCACTAAAGTTTTGCAATCCCAGCTTATCAGCTGTTTCTTTTGCTACATCTACCTCACTGAATCCATCCTGCTGGAAACCAACAGAGAATGTCTTCAGTTCAGGGTGAAATTCCTTTGCGACCGACACGATGAAAGAAGAATCGATCCCGCCTGATAGGAATGAACCAACAGGCACATCACTTCTCATGTGGACTTTTACAGAATCATAGATAGCATCACGTACTTCTTCTACTAATTTCTGCTCTTGTGTTTGTTCAGGTTTGAATTGAACTTTCCAGTAAGTCTTAAATGCAATGTCTTGGCCTGGACGCAGTGTAAACTGATGACCTGGCTCGACTTTGTGCACTTTTTGATCAAGTGTATTTGGCTCAGGAACGAACTGAAAAGACATGTACTGCTGCAAAGCAGTCTCATCAAATAAAATGTTCTCATTCACAGCCATTAAGCTTTTGCGTTCAGAAGCAAAGTACACTTGGTCATCCAATTGTGTAAAATAGAGCGGTTTAATGCCGAAAGGATCTCTTGCGCCATATAATAACTGCGCTTCTTTATCCCAAATTAAAAATGCAAACATCCCGCGAAGCTTCGATGCCGCTTCTTCTTTATAGTGGCGATATGTGGCAAGAAGGACTTCCGTATCAGAATCTGTGCTGAACGTATAGCCTTTTTTCACAAGCTCTTCTTTCAGCTCCACATAGTTATAAATTTCTCCGTTGAAAATAATCCAATATTTTTCATCTTCATAAGAAAGCGGCTGCTTTCCGTGTTCAACATCTATAATACTTAAACGTCTAAATCCAAATCCTACATGCTCATCATGAAAGTACCCCTCATCATCCGGACCTCGATGAACGATGAGACGATTCATTTGCTTAATTAACTCTTCCTGCTCAGTAGTTTCGGACAATGGACGGTGATTAAATACACCAACAAACCCACACATATTATTGCCTCCACGTTATGTTATTTCTTAAAAGTAGACCTATAATTAGACAGTATTTTGTCCAATTTTGTTTCACATTTTTACGCTTTTTGTAGAATTTTTTTTAATCAAAAGGAAAACCGCTTAAAATAAGCGGTTTTGTATGTTGTTATTCTCCTAATGCTTCCTTGCGAAGCGTGTCGGCTTTATCCGTTTTTTCCCATGGAAGATCCAAGTCATGACGGCCAAAGTGTCCGTATGCAGCGGTTTGTTTATAGATCGGACGACGTAAGTCAAGCATTTTAATAATGCCAGCTGGACGAAGATCAAAGTTTGCACGTACCACTTCAATTAATTTCTCTTCAGAGGCTTTTCCTGTTCCAAATGTATCAATTGAAATGGAGACAGGCTGTGCAACACCAATTGCATAAGCAAGCTGTACTTCACATGAATCTGCAAGACCAGCTGCTACGATGTTTTTCGCTACATAGCGAGCCGCATATGCTGCAGAACGGTCAACCTTCGTTGCATCCTTACCAGAGAAAGCACCGCCACCGTGACGAGCATACCCGCCATAAGTATCAACGATGATTTTACGTCCAGTTAAACCAGCATCCCCTTGAGGTCCACCGATAACAAAGCGGCCTGTTGGGTTGATGAAGTATTTTGTTTCTTCATCGATCAGTTCACTTGGAACGACAGGGCGGATGACATGCTCTTTTAAGTCGCTTTGAATTTGTTCAAGCGTCACTTCTGGTGCATGCTGTGTAGAAATAACCACCGTATCAATACGAACTGGTTTGTTTTGTTCATCATATTCAACTGTTACTTGAGTTTTTCCGTCTGGACGAAGGTATGCAAGTGTTTCATTCTTGCGTACTTCTGTTAAACGGCGAGATAATTTATGTGCAAGAGAAATCGGCAGTGGCATAAGCTCTTCAGTTTCGTTGTTTGCAAAACCAAACATCAAACCTTGGTCACCTGCACCGATCGCATCAATTTCTTCTTCAGTCATTGTTCCTTCACGTGCTTCAAGCGCTTTGTCTACACCTTGCGCAATATCAGCAGACTGTTCATCAATTGATGTAAGAACCGCACATGTTTCCGCATCAAAACCATATTTCGCACGTGTGTAGCCAATTTCCTTAATCGTGTCACGCACCGTCTTTGGAATGTCGACATAAGTAGACGTTGTAATCTCACCGCTTACTAATACGAGACCGGTTGTTACAGAAGTTTCACAGGCAACACGTGCATTTGGATCTTTCTTTAAAATTTCATCCAAAATGCTGTCTGAAATTTGATCACAGATTTTATCTGGATGTCCTTCGGTCACTGATTCTGAAGTAAATAAACGACGATTTTGACTCATAATGGCTATTTCCTCCTGTACAAGACCACATCATCCCAAGATGAGGCCTCCAATATGATACGGAACTCGTTCCCTCTTATATTTCAACATGTTTATATTAGAGATGTTATTGGCAATTTGTTCATATGATATCCCAAAAATAAAAAAACCATTTCCTTCATTGCGAGGAAAGGGTCTGAGATCGCATGCCTTTCACTCTTATCGCTCAAGGTGTTCTTGTACCTTGCATCAGGTTAGCACCTTGGTTTCTCAGCATGTTCATGCCTTTTTCATAAGAAACCGGTTGCTGGGCTTCATCGGGCCTGTCCCTCCACCAACTCGGGATAAGAGTATCCGTTCAATAAGATATCTTATCTTAAACCCTTGCGTCATGTCAATGGTTCATAGGAATTATCTCCCCTTTTTTTCACCTCATCATTAGCATCACCAAAAAGCATATTTTCATAGCAGAAATGAAAAAACACACACAAAAATGTTTAAATAGTATAGACTATTATTATCAATGTGTTATACTAATCAAAACAAACAAATTCAACGGTAAAGGAAGGGTTTTTTTATGAACTCAGTGGATTTAAAAGAAGATTTGCAGTCATTGCTCTCATTAGAAAATACGCACCAAAATTTATCTGTTCCGAAACTTGTTGAAAAGATTTTGGCACGTAATGAAGGCGTTTTAACTTCAACTGGTGCTGTCCGCGCAACAACGGGTGCCTACACTGGACGTTCGCCTAAAGATAAATTCATCGTAAAAGAAGAAAACTCTGAACATAAAATTGATTGGGGTCAAGTGAATCAGCCGATCTCGAAAGAGGCATTTGATCGTTTATATACAAAGGTTGTGTCATACTTAAAAGAACGTGATGAACTATTTGTCTTTGATGGTTTTGCCGGTGCTGACGAAAAATACCGTATGCCAATTACAGTTGTAAATGAATTCGCTTGGCACAATCTCTTTGCAAAGCAACTATTCATCAGACCTGATGGATCAACACCATCATCAAACGAAAAACCTTTCACCATCTTATCTGCACCTCACTTTAAAGCAGATCCTGAAACAGATGGCACAAACTCTGAAACGTTTATTATCGTTTCTTTTGAAAAACGGACGATTCTGATCGGTGGAACAGAATATGCAGGTGAGATGAAAAAATCCATTTTCTCTGTTATGAACTACCTGCTTCCTGAACAAGATATTTTATCAATGCACTGCTCTGCTAACGTCGGTCAAGAAGGCGATGTTGCTTTATTTTTCGGCCTTTCAGGTACTGGAAAAACGACGCTTTCTGCAAGTGCAAGCCGCAAGCTGATTGGAGACGATGAGCACGGTTGGTCTAACACAGGTGTCTTCAATATTGAAGGCGGATGCTATGCAAAATGTGTGAACTTAAGTGAAGAAAAAGAACCACAAATTTACAAAGCCATCAGCTTCGGATCAGTGCTTGAAAATGTAGTACTTGATGAAGAAACACGTGAAGCAGATTATGATGACACATTCTTTACTGAAAATACACGTGCGGCTTACCCAATCGAAATGATTGATAACATCGTGAAACCAAGTATTGCAGGTCACCCATCTGCCATCGTCTTTTTAACAGCTGATGCATTCGGCGTTTTACCTCCAATCAGCCGTTTAACGAAAGAACAGGCGATGTACCACTTCTTGAGCGGTTACACAAGTAAATTAGCGGGAACTGAGCGTGGTGTGACGTCACCAGAAACAACGTTCTCTACTTGCTTTGGTTCACCATTCTTGCCACTTCCTGCTCATGTCTATGCTGAAATGCTTGGTAAAAAAATCGATGAGCACGGCGCAAAAGTATTCCTTGTGAATACAGGCTGGACTGGCGGCGGCTACGGTACGGGCAAACGAATGAATCTTGCTCATACAAGAGCAATGGTGCAGGCAGCGATCGAAGGCGATCTTGACAACGCTGAAATGATCACTGACGACATCTTCGGATTACACATCCCGCTTCATATTCCAGGAGTGCCAGATGAAGTGCTTCAGCCTGCTAAAACATGGGACGATCAAGAGGCTTACAAAGAAAAAGCAAACTTCCTTGCAAATGAATTTAAAAAGAACTTCAAAAAATTCAGCCATGCAGCAAGTGATATTGAAGCAAAAGGCGGACCACTCGTCTAATCAAAAGGAAAAAGCTGAGGGAATGAATCCCTCAGCTTTTTTAGTTCGTTGAATGTAATGACACAAGACGGTACGTCACCTTCGTGATATTGTCTGTGAGCTCCAGCTTTTCAACATGTGCTGTTCCCGTTTTTTCTCCGTCTTTCGTTTTACGCACCTCAAGCGGAATATTTAATGGATAAATGCGGTACCCTTCCTTCATGAGCTCAAACACATTTTCTTCAATTCTTGTCTCTTTTCCTTTTGTGACAATCATTGTATTAAATTCAACAGGCATTCCCATAATGAAAATCCCCCTACTTTCTATATTTCTTTCTACCGTTTATTTTACCACATTTCCGCCTTTTCGGCTGTGCATCCATGTCGTCAGCCGTCTGACAATCTCCCGGTTATGCTGTGGCGGGAAATAATGATGATATCCGTGAAAATACCATGTTTCCACAGACTTGCCATGCTGACGCAGTGCATCTTCTAATAAATACGCATGCTCAATGGATACATTCTCATCCAGCTCCCCATGAATGATTAGGACAGGTGCTTCAATTTGGTGCACATGATTCAAAGGCGTTCTAGCCTCATATGCTTCTGGTACCTTATGCGGAGGACCTCCTATCACACGCTTCATCATTCTTCTCATATCCACACGTTCTTCATAGGTGAGCTTCATATCACTTACGCCTCCCCATGTCACAAAGGAAGCGGCCTCATGCTTCATTTCAACAGCGGTCCATATGCCCATAATTCCGCCGCGGGAAAAACCAAAGATATGAATGCGCTCCTGCTTCACCTTTTGATGATGTTTCAACAGCTGAAATGCAGCAAATGCATCTTTCCGGTCTTCTCCGGCAAAATCCTCGTTCCCTTCGCCTCCTTGATTCCCTCGGTAGAAGGGCGCAAAGACGACAAACCCTTGCGCAGCAAATTGCACAATTCGGCCAGGTCTAACCATTCCCACATTTTTAATGCCGCCCCGTAAATATAAAAAACCGTCATAGAGACCTTCTCCTGCCGGTTCAGCGAGCAGCCCCTTCATCCGAAGTCCATCGGCCTCATATGTCACTGTATATAAGTGAATATGCGGATGTGGCGACGGGAACCTTCTCTTTTCCACAATCACTTGAATTCTCTCCTTTTCATTCGGTGTTACGTCAAATGCTTGATAATGGCCTCTGCGACGAGCTGTCCTGATTTTGTCACCATCGGAGTGCCGCCGCCTGGATGACTTGTGCCCCCAACAAACCAAAGTCCTTCAATATCCTTTGATTGATTATTGATGCGAAAAAATGCCTGCTTGAACGAGTTTGACGACATGCCATAAATGGCCCCATGATACGCTCCCGTTTTTTGCTGCAAATCAAGCGGGGTTTGTACCGCTTCAAATTCTACAAGCTGGTCAAGATCAAAGAGACCCTTTTCCTTTAGTTTTGTTTTCATATGCTGGCCATATGTCTCCTTTAGCATGTCCCAATTTTGCTCTTTTGTCACATATGGCGCATTGGCTAATACAAACAAGTTACTTCTTCCTGGCCCTCCGCTTAAAGCTGGCTCTGAATGACCTGAATAACAGATGTAAAGCGTCGGATCATGAGGAAGCTGTTTTTTCTGAAAAATATCCTTGAATTCTTGTTCATAATTCTCTGGAAAAAACACGTTGTGATGAGACAGTTGTTCATAGACTTTAGGGACGCCCAACAAAAGAACAAAACCTGATAACGATGGCTCAATGTTTGCCAGTTTTTGATTTCCAAAGCTCGGGCGGTCTTCTTCATCAATTAATTGGCGATAAACAGTCAGTGCATCTGCCCCCGCAATGACTTGATCTGCCTCATATAACTGGTGATCTGTTTCAACTCCTTGGATTCGCTTATTCTTTACATGAATCTTTTTGACTGGTTCATTGAGATGAATTCGGACACCCAATTCCTTTGCCAGTGTCTCAAATGCCTCAACTAAACGATGCGTACCGCCCTTAATACCATAAATGCCTTTTTCTCCTTCTAAATAAGCCATCATATTAAAAATAGCAGGTGCCTCGTATGGAGAAGAGCCAATGTAAGTCGCATACCGGCCAAACATCGCCAATGTATGAGGATGACGAAAATATTGACGTAGCAAACGCTGAACAGATGTAAAAGGTTTGACAGCAAGAAGGGCTTTCATTAGCTTGACATCCGCTTTATCCTTCCAGGTCAATAATAAACGATTTAAAAACTGATCCTCTGCCATTTGAAAAAGCTTCTTCGATTCCTGTAAAAATGCCCGGTATTGCTGTGCATCCTCTGGACTAAAAACTGCAATTTGTGATTCCATTTGCTCAATATCTGGCGTAAACTCGACCGTATGTCCATCTGAAAAAACATTTTTAGTAAGGGGGAATATCGGATAAAACGTCACATAATCCTCCATTCGTCTATGACAGGAGGTAAATACTTCCTCAAAATACGCCTTCATTGTAATGGTACTCGGTCCTAAATCAAAAGAGTAGCCAGACGCTTGATGGCGTTGTAATTTCCCGCCTAAAGAAGCTTCTTTTTCTAAAATGGTGACCTGGAAACCGCGTGACTGTAAGCGAATCGCAGCCGATAACCCGCCAAGTCCGCCGCCAATAATGATCACTTTTTTCATTCGTACCTTCTTCCTTTCCATTCATAGCCTTCTTTTTTCAGCCCAATTTTCATAGAAGCAAAACCAATGGCAATCAGGCTCATGATACTGACAGGCAATAAAAAGGCCATCGTAGACGTTCTTCCATTTTCGATATCAATGACCGCTTTAATGGATACACCCAGCCCGTAGCAAAGAAGGGCTAAACAGAGATTGACCACATCAAAATGAATTAGTGCGATCATAAAGCAAATAACAGGAACTACATAAAGGACGGAGTATAAACAAAAGACACTGCTTAACAAAGCAATGTTTCGATTCACTCCCGGGAACAAATTTTTCCGATATCCTTCCCATACTTCCTGTCCACTCTCATACATTCTCATGTAGACAAAAGAATGAATACTTGCCAGTGTGAACGGAAAGCCCTTCGCTTTCACTCGTTTAGCCAAAGCCATATCATCCACAAGAGAATCCTTGATCGCTTCATGACCACCTATTTCGTGATAACAGTTCTTTTCAATGGCAATAAAGCCGCCATGTGCTGCGGCAAAAGCAGGATGTTGAGATGTTCTGACCCACTTCACTGGCAGATGACAGCCAATCGTAAACATCATCATAGGAACGACAAGATGCTCAAAAGGCGTTCCCGTTTTTTGCTCTGGGAAACCTGAAAGCATGCCCGTTTTTTGTATGCATAACTGCTTGTACACCGCTTCAATAGCTCCTTGTTTTAAGCGGACATCTGCATCTAAAAATAACAGCCAATCAGAAGATGCTGCCTCAGCAAGCTGGGAACAAGCATATGATTTTCCAAGCCAGCCACGCTTCAATACTTGACCTGACTGCACGCGAATCCATGGATATGTCTCTGCGAAGCCCTCTGCAATCATTCTCGTCTGATCTGTCGAGTGATCATCCAGCACGATCAACTCTTTCGGATGGAGACGCTGATCAACAATCGACTGAAGGCAGGCTTCCAGCCGTTTTTCTTCATTTCTCGCTGGAATGAGAACCGATAATGAAATGGGTTCATCAGGTGAAAGAGATGCCGGCTTGAGTACAGGAAATTGCTTCATATTCCAAATCGTAAACATCAATTGGCAGAGCAGCAAAACACTGATGACAATTAAGAAGATCGCCATGTTTTCACCCACTTTTTAAAGGAATCAAACGCATCACTAGTTGACCGGCTTGTCCTTGTCACCTGCCTAAAATGTTCGTTTGTTGAAAAATCTGGATCAGCAATAACCTGTGCTTGATGTGCGTTTAACTGTGTTTCAAGCAGGTCTCCGAGTAAACTTGTTACTTCCTTACTCCGAAGTGATCGGCCAGCTACTAGGACATCTTCTCCAAATTCAACCGATACCGTCGGTTTTTGAAATTGATTAAATGTATAATGCAGCGTCACAGGTTTGATGACGACCTGCTCAAATTGCCTGACTAAAAAAGAAGCTCCGCCTTCCAGTTCAAGCGGCCTTATGTCTTGGTGCATAATTTTCCCCTGCGGGAAGAGCCACACAGCCCCGCCAGCCTCCATCTTCTCCTTTGCGGTCATTAATGCCTGCTTGACACTTTTCAGCTTCTCTTTATGAACTGGAAATGCACCAAGTTTTTGAAAAAAAGCATATTGCTTCAACTGCTTCTCTTCCATCATCATGGCATGATCCAGCTCAGACATTTGTTCTATTAAAAGAAAAATGATCAGTCCATCCCACCATGAACTGTGATTAGCAAGATAAAGAACAGGATGCTTCTCCTTTGGGTCAACCGTACCTTTCATCATGACACAGCGAAAATGTTTGTTCAGTAAATATCGTTCAAGATAAAAATAAAAGAGTCGTCTAAACGATCGGTTTTTGTCGCTTTCTTTCAAATCGAACCCTTCCTTCACACAAGATGACAATGATCAGTGCTAAATAAAAAATGACATCCAGCCCGCCCTTTAATGCTAAAAGACCAAAGAAGAACACCATGGCCTGATAAATACGCCCATTCCAGCGCAATGCCTGCTGATCAATTGATACGAGCGGGAACAGAAATGAAAGTCCTGCTCCAATGATACCCCAGCTGACAAAATTCTCAAAAGGGATACCAAAGAAACCTCCGCCGTCATACCACACCCAAAACTTTCGTTCAGCCGCTACCGGATCTAATATGAGATCAAGCAGTACAATCCATATACCCGTTTCGACGGCTCGTTTCCACTTCGATTGTTGTCTTGATAAAAAAAGACTATTTAAAAACACACCAACCCATGCAAAAGCGATCGTCAAAGGCACTCCCGCCACAAGAAATCCAAGTGTCGGATAATAATCATAGGCCCCAAATGGAAAATCAGTTGTGATCCCCACCCATTCAACTGTAAACGTCAACACACCCACAATGGCTGCTCTTACGATCACAAAGCTCCATGCCCCGTAAATATTTCGGCCAATCTCAATGACGCAGCAGGCATAAAGCACAAGAAAGATACCATTCGCAAACTGAAGCCATGCCGGCACTTCAAAAAAGACCATTAAAATAAGACCTACTACATACCAACCAACAAATACCCAACTCAATCTATACACGAAACCGCTCCTTTATTTCTGCCAAATTCAAGAAAGCATTCATGCTTCTAGTATAGAAAAAAAGACACGTTCTATAAATAAACAATGCGCTTCTTATTTCATCTAGGCACTCACCAAAAATCCCTTTTGACATACTTTAATTAGTGATCTAGAACAAAGGAGGCGAATTACTCTTGAATCGTTCCATTAAAGTCAGACTGGCATTCATATTCGTTGTCCTGCTCTTTATTCCATTTGTCGCCTGTAAAAAAGACCAAGAGCAGACCGTACAAGTAGCCGAGGTGACCCATTCGGTCTTTTATGCACCGCTTTATGTCGCCCTATCCGAAGGATTTTTCAAAGATGAAGGCTTAGAGGTTGAATTAAAAACCACTTGGGGCGGCGATAAAACAATGACAGCTCTCTTATCTGGCGGCGCTGATATCGCTCTGACCGGATCTGAATCTTCTATTTATGTGGAAGCACAAGACACGAAAGACTCTGTCATGAACTTTGCACAGCTGACACAAACAGACGGTACATTTCTTGTTTCAAGGGAAAAAATCAATCAATTTTCTTGGGATCAATTGAAAGGAAAAGACTTTCTCGGACAACGGAAAGGCGGCATGCCGCAAATGGTCGGTGAATATGTCCTGAAAAAAGAAGGCATTGATTTGAAACAAGATCTTCGCATGATTCAAAATATTGATTTTGCCAACATTTCAGGTGCTTTTTCCTCTGGAACTGGCGATTTTGTGCAGTTATTCGAACCGACAGCTTCCTTAATTGAAAAAGAAGGCAAAGGGTACATTACCGCCTCCTTTGGTGAGGCTTCCGGCAAGGTGCCTTATACCACCTTTATGGCAAAGAAGAGTTACTTAGAAGAAAACAAAGAGACAGCTGAAGCCTTTACCCGTGCCATTTACAAAGCGCAAAAATGGGTCAAAGCAAAGAGCCCAGAGGAGATTGCCAAGACAATCCAATCTCAATTTCCTGATACAGACCTTGATGTCTTATCAACAGCTATCAAACGCTACAAACAGCAGAACTCCTATGCAACAGATCCCCTTCTAAATGAAGAGGAATGGAACAAATTACAGGAAATCATGAAGGCAAGTGGTGAACTACCGGAATTTATCCCGTACAAACAACTTGTCGATTCATCCATTGCCAAGAAGGTCACAGATCACAAATAGAACAGGAGGTAGCACATGTCTTTCCTTCAAATTGACCATGTGACCCACACGTACTTCTCTTTAAAAGAAAAAACAACGGCCATACAGCACATCAATATGGAGATCACTCAAGGTGAATTCATCTCATTTATTGGTCCTAGCGGCTGCGGGAAAACAACCTTGCTTTCCATCATCGCAGGCATTACGCCACCCTCTGAAGGTCGAATTTTAATCGAAGGAAAAGAACCGAATCAACAGGAGCATCAAATCGGTTATATGCTCCAGCAAGATTATTTGTTCCCATGGAAAACGATCAAGGAAAATGTCATTCTCGGGTTAAAAATTGCAAAACAAGATTCACATGAAGCCACCTCAGCTGCCCTTAGCTTACTGCCAAAGCTTGGACTCAATGATGTCGAAGAAAAATACCCGAAGGAGCTGTCAGGCGGGATGAGGCAGCGTGCGGCTCTCGCCCGAACGCTTGCAGTTGATCCCGGCCTGCTTCTGCTAGATGAGCCATTTTCAGCACTAGATTACCAGACGAAACTGACATTAGAAGACCTCGTCTTTCACACATTAAAAAACTACCAAAAAACGGCTGTTCTTGTCACGCATGACATCGGCGAAGCCATTGCGATGAGTGATCGCATTTTCTTATTCTCAAAGCATCCCGGCTCTATCCAGCGAATGTTTACCGTTCCCGATGATCTGAGGACGCTCTCTCCTTTTGAAGCGAGACAGACAGCAAGTTTCCAAGAGCTCTTTCAAACGATTTGGAAGGAGCTGAAGACAGTTGAAACACAGTGATCTTTTACATGAAGCCTATCGAAAAAAAGTTCGAATGGAAAAACGCATGACACGAGTCTACCAGTTGATCATTTTCGCCAGTTTCTTTTCACTTTGGGAGCTTGCGAGCCATTTCAGACTGATTGACCCGCTCATTTTCAGTTCACCATCTGCCGTCTGCCAATTGTTTGTACAAAAATTATCAGATGGTTCATTAATTAATCATATGAGCATTACGCTATTTGAAACAGTGCTCGGCTTTCTACTTGGTACTTTTTGCGGCATTTTATTAGCCGCCGCCTTATGGTGGTCCACCCGTCTTGCAAATGTACTTGATCCTTATTTGGTTATTTTAAATGCGATGCCGAAAGTCGCTCTCGCCCCCATTTTAATTGTTGCCCTTGGACCAGGCATGATCAGCATTGTCGCGATGGGTGCCATTATCAGTGTGATCATTACCACCATCGTCATTTATACAGCCTTTCAAGAAGTCGATGAGAATTATTTAAAAGTCATGAAAACCTTTGGCGCGAAAAAAAGAACGGTCTTCCGTGAGGTCATTTTACCAGCAAGTATTCCAACGATGATCTCTGCCATTAAGGTCAATGTTGGTCTTTCTTGGGTTGGGGTCATTGTGGGAGAATTCCTTGTTTCCTCAAAAGGACTCGGCTATATGATCATCTATGGCTTTCAAGTCTTCAACTTTACACTCGTGTTCTTAAGTCTTTTCATTATCGCCGTCTTCGCCACCATCATGTATCAGCTTGTTGAATGGCTGGAACGCCGTTTTCTGCAAAAATAAAAAGCGCAGGGTCATTTCCCTACGCTTTTTTAACGAATTAAACCGTTCTTTTCTAAATAAGCCATACTTTGCCTTAACACATCATCTTTCATAATAAAACTGAAATTTTTATTTTTTGCGATGGATCTTGGTAAGTCTGCGAAAAGAACGGGTCCTTTCGTTTCAAAATACGTGTCCTGCTTGACGAGCCTTTCAATATCGGCGAAATAAATATTTTTGACAATGACTTTCTCTCTGCCCAGCACCTGATATTGACCAATATACGTTAATTCACGAACAACAGCACCCGTCTCTTCGTGAATCTCTCGTATAGCGGCTTGATCTGCTTCTTCATTTGGCTCTACTTTCCCTCCTGGAAACTCGTAGCCTCGATCCTCATGTTCTGTAAGTAGCCATTTTCCTTGATAGCGGCAAATAGCCCAAACATGCTTAGGATGACTTGAAAAAGGCTGCTCTTCAAAAGAGAGCTTGACCGTATTATGATAATAGTCTTTAAATACATGCATGTGAAATCCCTCATATCCTGTCCTTGCTTCTTGTAAAACATCATACCACAGATCACATTTCTCTGAAGAATTTTTATGAAAAGTGAAACAAACAAGTGCTTCTATCTCGTCTGTATGTAAAATAAGTATTCTTGCTAAAACCTTTTTATCATCTCCATCCTCATCCCATTTTAATCATGAAACCTTTTGCCCATGATGACGTAAATCAATAAGTGTTTGTCCTACACAGACGAGGAGGAAACCAACATGAGCATCACAAATGGATCAAAACAAGAAAATAACAAAGCATGGCCAATGAGGCCACATGAGAAAGAAGACGCTTCTCTTGAGGCAGTGAAGAAACACCTCATGAAAGGACAAAAGTTAGATTTAACAAAAGACAATCCAAATGTAGATCAAATTCATATCGGACTTGGCTGGGACTTATCTGGTCAGCCAATTGATTTAGATACGCAAGTGTTTCTCTTAAATGAAGAGGACAAGCTTCTGTCTCCAAAACACCTGATCTATTATCATCAGCAGCAAAGCTTAGATGGAGCTGTTCGCCATCTAGGTGATCATCAGGTCGGCGGAGGCCATCGGGATAATGAGATCATCATTATGCAACTGAGCAGAGTCTCACCCGATATTCAGAAAATCGTCGTAACAGCCACGATACATGATGCACACGAGCGGGCACATCATTTTGGACAGGTGACCAATGCCTACTTGCGCCTTGCAGATCAAATCACACAACAGGAGATTTGTACCTTTCAGTTAACAGAGGATTATTCATTTTGTACATCCATCATTTGTGCTGAACTAACGAGAGTTGAGAACGAATGGAAAATCACCGCTACCGGACAAGGTACGACCCTTGATTTAAACGACCTATGCCGCATCTACGGATTCACATCTTGACAAAGAAAAGGAGCTGGCACAAATGGGATTTCATTTCAACACGATCGAAGAATTGACCTTACAAGCAGAAGGCAGCGGGATCTTTTTTGCCAAAAAAGGCGCGATGATTGCCGATCAAGGTACATTTCAATACCGTAAACGATTACTTGGGACGAATAAAGGTAATATGGTCAGCCAAGTATTTAATCATATTAGCAGAAAATTAACAGGTGAAAACCTTGAGATGATGGAAGTGAGTGGACAAGGCACTTGCTACTTGGCTGATTCTAGCGAGCATGTGACCGTCATCAATCTTGAGCCGAACGGTCCTTGGCAACATGTTAGCGTGGAAAGTGAAGATTTACTTGCCTTTACTGAAGAATGTCACTATGGCGTGACACCAGTAGGCGTTGGGATTTTATCACAGAAAGGGCTGTTTACTTCAAAGCTCTCGTATCAAGGTCACGGGGCGCAGGTTGCCATCAAAACAAATGGAAACCCGCTGATTTTAAAAGCACCTTGCCGTGTAGATCCTGACGCCATTGTCGCTTGGACGGGCAAAGCACCGAAAGTCAAATTAGATGTGAACTGGAAAACGTTCATTGGACAAACATCAGGCGAATCCTACTTGTTTGAATTTCATGAACAGGACCAAATTGTGATTATCCAGCCATCTGAACGAACATCTGGAATGCGGGTCGGGATAGATGATAACCGGTACAAACCCCAGAGTCAGAGTACCTCACACGAAATCACCAACTCACAGCAGGAAAATAGAGGCGGAATCAGTGATCTAATCGGCGGTATCTTACAGCCTCGAAAATAAAAGCATGTAGAATGTCTCTACATACTTTCAGATCGTTGACAAAAGGCTAAAATGAACTTTCTTTTAGCCTTTTGTCTTCTTTTCAGCGTGATAGAAAACCTTTGCAGTCTAGGAAAAACGAGTACTGGCGCGGAGCGAATTTGACATTCATGAGCACCTGACAAAGGATGCGAGGGTTTGTCTACATGCTTTTTCAATTCATCAGTCCATTGGTCTCAATAAAGTTCTTTGTCTCTTCGTTACCGAGATCATGAATCATCGAGTAAATCTCTTTTCTTTTCCTGTCCATTTCGTCGTTTGGACTATCATAATGATATTCAAGAAATGGAACATGCGCCCGAAAGAAACCTTTCCAATCTGTCATATACTGTTCATCAAAATACTCTCTTAACTGCAAGATTTGGTCATCATCTGCTTCTATCTGAAATTGCCAAGCAGCCGCGTCTCTGTGCTGTGAGATTGATCCGTCTTGAACGGATACATAGTATGTGTGTGTCTCCATCTGATTCATCCTTTTTCCTTTAGTATGACCAGATATGAAGAAATTACGGCTTTTTGCGCAATTTATTTTTAATCATGTCTAACACATCAATAAACAACTGTGGAATGGGAATTCCGAGAGCTCTGGCTGTTGAGACAATCTGGTACGATTCATAAATAATATAAAAGATGAGCGCTAAATCCTTAATTGTCCCCCCAGTCTTCAGCATGACATCGAAGAAATGTGCCATGGATATTAAAGAGATCGTCACAACCTTTCGAACAAGCCTGGTCAAAAAACGCTTCATCGTAAGTTGTCCAGTCACAGATTCTCTTAGGCTTGAACAAATTAATTCTATAGCCATGAGTGTCACTAATATCATGAGTAAATATCCTGCTCCACCAAACAGAAAGCCCATTGCCGACAAACTGACTGTAAACAACGAAAAGATGCCTAAATCCTTGCTCACTTGGCATCAACATCCTTTCATAGTGGAACTTCTTACCTCAATAGTATATGCCGCATTTGATGAATAGCTTGGACGACAAAAAATAAAGGCATGGTCAGCTGTTCAAAAAATTCGTGAAGCGCATAAAAAGAGCCGCCTGTGACGGCGGCTTTCTTGGTTAAACTCTGACATCAATAAACGTAGCGTCTGAATCTTTGGGCTGAACAGCTTGAGGCTGCTGCTGCACTTGATCGAGCATCACCATGGCTTGGGCTGTGTTCGTGGCAAGCTGTGAATTCAACAAACTGATATTAAGTGTTTTTTGAATACTCGCCACTTGCTGGCTCATCATTCCTGCAATTGAGGACATCTTCTCCCCTCCCTTCCCTTTTCTCTTCGGCTGAAAGCCCCATCAATTCAATGGGCTGTCTGTCACAAATCCACAAAAAAAGAATGCCGATCTGTTTGATGATCGACATTCCTTTCACATTCGCTTATCCTAAGTATGCTTTTAGCATCCAGTTGTGTTTTTCAATGGATTGATGAATCGCAAGCAGCATATCACCTGTTGTTTCATCGCCAACTTCTGCAGCCAGCTCCATACCTTTCTTGAGTTCTTCTGCAATGTTAGAGAAATCATCATACAAATTTTTCACCATTTGCTCGGCTGATTCATTGCCTTCCGCTTCTTGAATGCTAGAAATTTCTAAGCACTCTTTCATTGTCGCAACAGGTTGTCCATTTAATGCGAGCATACGCTCAGCCAAATCATCGATATAAGTGGCTGTTTCTGTATATAATTCTTCGAATTTTTCATGGAGTGTAAAGAAATCTTTTCCCTTTACATACCAGTGATAGTTATGTAATTTTACGTAAAGCACAGTCCAATCTGCTACTTGTTTATTGACGACGTTTAATAATTTTTCAGACATGTTGATTCCTCCTTATGTAGTTGCGTTTAGTATGGGATTACCCTTTTTTTATTATACTGAAACCTGCCATCATTTTCTTCTATTTTGACCGCATGAAATATATGTTAATATGGAAATAAGGAGGGAGTTAGATGCTTTTACTTGGGATTATCAGCTTTATCATTATCTCAATCGTTGTCTTTTTATCACTGTGGACGACATCAAAGGCTTATGATTACAAGCATAAAGTCGATTCACCACAGGATGCTGAACCAAACCAACGTCCTAACCCAAAATAAAACCGCTTTCAATGATGTGAGGTATCTTCTTCTTCAGTAGATGAACTCTCTTTTTTCACATCACCTACATGGATGTTTGTCTTCGGCATATTATGCTGCTGTTTAGCTGTCACATGGACTTGTATGATATAAAGGCCATCTTGTTTGAAAGCTGTATGCAATTCATATACACCTTTGTTCTCTTTCTTTGGCTGAATCATCTTGCTGTTATCCTTGTCGCCATCTTTCCACACTTCAAATTGAACATCATCTGCATCATCAACAGGCGTATCACCATATGTGACAGCTGCTTTTACGATAACGTTTTCATTTTTCTCCACTTGCTCCGGCCCTGTTAGTTTGACTTCTAATAGCTCAGGCACTTCTCCCTTGTCATTGCTCGCTGCCGAGTTTCCACATGCACTAAGTAATGCGAGCATCAAAATGATTCCTACCATTTTCCACATTCGTGTATCCCCCTTTTTTTACTGACATGTCCATTTTAACAAATATCCCCTATTTTAACAGCTCTCGTTTCATTTCATATAAAAAACCGGACATTCAATATGTCCGGTTCATCATCTTACTGATTATCCAAATACTTTTAATAGCTCTTCTTGATCCTGAGACAGCCAGAAACGCATTAAACGTTTTGCTCCTTCAAGATCATGAAGCTTCGCTTGACCGCACTGCTCTTCATTTGCAGCAGGAATTTCTGTTACTTCCACTGCATCTTTGAATGTTGCATCAAGCAGTTCAACGATCTCTCTTGGTGTCGGTGCACCGCTGACAACTAAATAGTAGCCAGTCTGGCAGCCCATTGGAGAAATATCAATGATATCAAAATGATCGTAATTCTCTGAGTGTGTTCTAATATTAAACGCAAGTAAATGCTCTAATGTATGAATCGTATCAGGTTTCATTGCCTGCTTGTTTGGCTGACAAAAACGGATATCAAATTTGTTCACTTCCCCATCTGATCCCACTTTATGAACGCCGCAATGACGAACGTAAGGTGCTTTTACAGCATTATGGTCAAGTTCAAAGCTTTCAACTGAAGGCATTAATCACCACTCCTATAATTGCAATTTCCTATATTATAACATATTGTTCCGACCAGTTTAGTTTATAAAACTTCCCTTCCTTGTCCTTTTTTCTTATACTGTGAAAAGACAGACAAGGAGGAACCTCTATGAAACAAATTTTTATCGGCATCATTCGCTTTTATCAAAAATGCATTTCCCCTCTAACACCGCCGAGCTGCAGGTTTTACCCCACTTGCTCAAACTACGGGCTAGAGGCGATCAAAACGCATGGCGCTTTAAAAGGCGGCTGGCTCACGATTAAACGAATTTTAAAATGTCACCCGCTGCATCCTGGAGGCATGGATCCGGTCCCGCCTAAAAAGGAAAAATAACTTACTTTTCTTCATAACCATTGACAACTAAGTCAAGCTTACCTGTCCCAGGATCAATGACAAGACCATGTACAGGCACATCAGATGGAAGAAGCGGATGATTTTTAACGACAGATACACTGTCTTTCACACTTTCTTCAACTGAGCTAAAGCTTTTGAGCCACTGTTGAAAATCGATTCCTGAGTATTCCAGTACTTCAATCCGTTTTTCTGGAATACCACGCTCAATGGCTTTATTTAAGAGTGTTTCGCTGTCTATTTTACTCATCCCGCAATCGTGATGCCCAATGACGTACACCTCGTCAGCATTCAATTCATAAACAGCCACTAAAATGCTTCGCATAATACTTCCAAATGGGTGAGAAACAAGAGCGCCAGCACTTTTGACAATTTTAATATCGCCATTTTTCATGTTCATGGCGCGTGGAAGCAGTTCAACAAGTCTTGTATCCATACATGATAGAATGACAGCTTTTTTCTGTGGAAACTTCGTTGTTGTAAACTCTTCATATCGCTTCTCTTCAATAAATTGTTGGTTATATTCGATGATTTCGTCTAAAAGTTTCATAAGTTTGTCCATTCCTTTTTCTTTTTTTAAAAATAAATATAGCACAATGTTTTAAATTTCGTCACGTTTTGACGTCTATTTTTTTAGAGGAAACATCTTCTGATGAAAATTTTTTATTTTCCTCTTTTCAAATCGTAATTATTACGATACAATAACTCAGGACATTAAATCGTAATCATTTCTATCTAATAGGTTGAGAGGAGACATTCTTAGATGAAAAAAATCTTTTTTATTTTAACAGCTGCTTTATTAGCGGTCGGTCTTGCCGCTTGCTCAAGCAGTGCGGGGACAAATGCTTCAAAAGGAAAAGCAGACGGGAAATTAACCATTTACACGACGATCTTCCCTATTCAAGATTTCACTGAAAAAATTGGCGGCTCTCACGTGAACGCTCAAAGTGTGTACCCTGCCAATGCAGATGCACACAGCTTTGAACCAAGTTCAAAAACGATGGTTGAAATGGCTGAAGGAGATGCCTTTATTTACAGCGGAACAGGTGCTGAAGCATTTGCTGATAAAACGGCTTCTACGTTAAAAGACCAAGGCGTGAAAACAGTGAAAGCAGCCGAAGGCATCAAGCTATTATCAACACAAGAAGAACATGCTCATGAAGAAGGGGAGGACCATGATCACGATCATGAAGGTGAAGATCATGACCATGATGGACACGACCACGGAGATAAAGATCCCCATGCATGGCTAGACCCTGTTTATGCACAGCAAATGGCAAAAAACATTAAAGACACACTCGTTTCACTAGATCCAGATCATAAAGACGAATACACAAAAAACTATGAATCACTAAAAAAAGAATTACAATCGTTAGATCAGGAATTCAAAACAACGTTATCTAAAGCAGAACATAAAGAAATTCTTGTTTCTCACGCTGCATACGGCTACTGGGAAAAACGCTATGGCATTGAGCAAATCAGTGTACTAGGACTCTCTGCTTCTGAAGAGCCTTCCCAAAAACAGCTTGAAAATATCGTACAACAGGCAGAAAAGCATCACATCAAGTATGTCATTTTTGAAAATAACGTCAGCAGTAAAGTATCAGATACGATTCGCAGTGAAATTGGGGCAAAAAGCCTTACACTGAAAAATCTAGAATCCATTACAGAAGATGATGCTAAAAATGGCGAAAGCTATGTCAGCTTAATGAAACAAAATTTAAACACATTAAAAACAGCTTTAAATGTTGAATGAATTCATAAACCCCGTGCGATCAGCCGGGGTTTTTTACTGCACAAAAAAACACACCATGATCAGGTGTGTTTCTTTGTCTACATTTGGTATTTTTTCTTAAACTGCTCCGCTCTGCCGCCTTTTTCTCCGAATTTTTGGCGTCCTGTATAAAATGGATGCGTATCAGAGCTTGTCTCTACTTTAATGACAGGATAAGTCTTCCCATCTTCCCACTCTACGGTCTCATGTGATGTCTTTGTTGATCTACTTAAGAAGCGGTAACCGCTGTTTACGTCCATAAATACAACTTCATGTGAGGTTGGATGAATATCTCTTTTCAATGTCAAAACTCCCTTCATCATTAAAACGTAATGATTACGTTTTATAATTATATTCTACTCCCTCTTTTACAACTTGTCAAAAAACAAGCTTTATTAGTCAGGAAGAATAATCTAAAAATGGTGGAGAATAATAAACACCATCAAAAGAGATGCGATAAGAAAGGCGGAGAAAAAATTGACTGATCTCGTTTTAGCTAGAAGTCTGTTCGGCACAACAATGGGCTTCCATATTATTTATGCCTCGCTTGGCGTAGGCATCCCGCTAATGATTTTGTTAGCTGAACTCATCTTTCAAAAAACGAAGGACCCGCATTATGCCATCATGGCCAAACGATGGACAAAAGCGCAGGCTGTTCTGTTAGGGGTTGCCATTCCAACCGGTACCATTGCTGGTACGCAGCTTGCCCTTCTATGGCCTGGTTTTATGGAGGTCATCGGAAAAGTCATGTCACTGCCATTTCAAATAGAAATTTATGCTTTCTTTATTGAAGCATTATTTATGTCTATTTATGTGTACGCAGCAGATCGTTTATCACCAGCCATGCGCATCATTACCGTTATTTTCGTTGTCATTGGTGCAGCAGCTTCAGCGATTCTCATTACAAACGTACATGCTTTTGAAGGAACACCCGCTGGCTTTCAAATGGTCAATGGAGAAATAACGAATATCGAACCTTGGAAGGCATTTTTCAATCCTAGTTTTGTTGTAACTGCTACTCACGTAGTACTGTCTGCTTTTACAACAGGCGCTTTTGTCATTGCTTCTGTCGCTGCATTTAAAATGTTGAAAACAAGAAAAAACGAAAAGCTCTATACCTTTCATCGAAAAGCCCTTTTTCTTGGACTGATTGTTGGTGGACTTTTCTCTTTTCTCACAGCCTTAAACGGTCACGAATCAGCTCAGCTTCTGTATGAATATCAGCCTGAAAAATTAGCGGGTGCTGAAGGTTTATTTGAAACGCAATCACATGCGCCTCTGGCCATTGGCGGTTTTACTGATGCCAATACGCAAGAAATCAAAGGAGCTATCGAAATCCCTTGGGCACTTAGTTTTCTTGCAGGAAATAGCTTTGATACTGTGGTTAAAGGGTTAAATGATTTTCCTAGGGACGAGTGGCCGCCTTTATTTATTCACACATTATTTAACGGAATGGTCATTATCGGCTCATTGCTCATTTTCTTTGCTGTGTTAGCACTGTTTTACCGCAAAATTTTAAAACGCGATCATTATCCAAAATGGCTGCTTGTCCTTTATTTATTTGGCGGGCCTCTTAGTCTTTTGGCGATTGAATTTGGCTGGATCTTTGCCTGTACAGGCCGTCAGCCATGGGTGATTTATCGAATGCTCAAAACCTCTGAAGTCGTTACATCATCAGGATCTATCGGTACACTTTTCATCCTTTTTGCCATTGTCTATCTCATTTTAGGCATCGCAACTGTGATTGTACTGACGTACTACTTTAGAAAACATTCAATTGAAGAAGACTTACGGTTAACAGAATCTTAAAAAGGGAGCGATCTTGATGCAAATGGATGTAACAACTGATGCACTCATTGCAATCACCATCTTATGGGGATTCGTGTTTATCTATGCAGTGATGGCATCAATGGATTTCGGTGCAGGATTTTGGTCAATGATTTACATGAACAAAGAGCAGACAAAGGCCGCAAATATCGCAAATAAGTATCTTTCTCCCACTTGGGAAGTAACAAACGTCTTCATTGTGGCCATCGTCGTTGCCTTGTTTAGCCTGTTTCCAGGTGCAACATTTGTGCTAGGTACTGTTCTATTAATACCCGGCAGCATTATTTTGTTGCTTCTGGCACTGCGAAGCGGATTTCTCGTCTTCTCTCATTCACTGCCTAAAAAATATAGAAAAGCCGTGACATATATTTCAGGAATTAGCGGCTTTATTATTCCGTCCATCCTCATCATGGTTCTCCCCATTACACATGGTGGATTCATCTTTCAGGAGAATAATGTCTACTCATTAGATTTAGGATTGGTCTTTACAAGCGCAAATGTCTATTCTTTCGTAGGTTTTGCGATTTTCAGTACCCTTTTCCTCTCATCTTTGCTTTTAGCTGATTTTTCTAATGTTGCAAACGAAGATGAGGCTTATAACATTTATAGAAGAGGAGCACTGATTACAGGTCCGCTTTCTCTCATGATGGCTTTCTTTATCATGCTCACACTGAGAAGTGAGGCCAATTGGCTGTTCACAAAAATGATGCAGAACATCCCGATCCTGCTTGTTTCTCTGCTCATGTTTTTGCTTGCAGGTTTGGCTCTATTTTTACCAAACAGCCGCTTTAAACATCGGAAAGGGAGACCACGTTTAGCGGTTATCGCCATTACAATTCAATATTTCTTAGCAAGCTATGTGTATGGACATGCGCATTTGCCCTATATGGCCTATCCTGATATTACCATCATGTCTGGGTTTACAGATCCCGTCACATTTAGGGCATTATTTATTACGTATATTGTAGGGTTTATCATCCTATTCCCTGGGTTCTACTTCTTCTGGAAATTGTTTATGAAAGATAAGCGTTATATTCGTCAGGAAGATTAACATGAATGAACGCCCCTTACTTCGGTTACATTATAGATGAAAGACATACTCAAAAGGAGGTCATCTGTATGAGTCAAAAAATCCTTTGTGAAGTAAACAACTGTTCCTACTGGAATGCTGGAAATCGTTGTGGTGCAGATGCAATTTATGTCGTCAGCCATACAGGAAATACGGCTGAGAAAAGTGAAGAAACTGACTGTAAAACGTTTAAACCTCAAGACCTTTAAGTCTCATTAAAGGAGGCGCTTCGCTTTGAAAAACGATCGGCTTGCTCAAACGTTTCTTGAAGAAATTCAGGACGCGGACGAGGCTGCATTTTATCAAGCAGCTCACTCCTTTTTAAATCTTTGGGATTATGAATACGGACATGTTTCCGACATGCCCAATGACATGCATCAGTATATTGGACAGCTTGCTTACGACAGCGGGCTTGTAGAAGAGTAAGAAAGAGCGGATGACCGCTCTTTCTTTTTGTTCAGACAGGAAGGAAAAACTTTCCTCAACTATACAGTGGTTCTATTGATGGTGCAAATGGCGATTCATTCGTTTTCATTTCACAAAATCATGTTTTGTAAACACATCAATTTTATCTGAGAAAGAACGAAGCGCTTGATAATCAACTTCTACACCCATACCTGGAGAACGCGGTACTTCAATAAACCCATTTTCAACTTTAATTTCAGGAAAAATGATATCCTGCTCCCAATATTTCGACGATGCTGAAATATCCCCAGGAATCGTAAATTGCGGAAGTGATGCAAGTGCCACGTTTTGCGCGCGAGAAATGCCTGTTTCAATCATTCCACCGCACCATAACGGAATCTGCTGCTCCTTGCAGAACGCATGAATTTTAAGTGCTTCAGTCAGCCCTCCAACTCGTGAAGGCTTCACATTAATAATCTGACAGCTTCCAAGTTCTACAGCTTTTCTCGCATCATCTAAAGAACAAATACTTTCATCCAAACAGATTGGTGTTTTTAAATGCTTTTGCAAATGCCGATGATCGACAATGTCATCTGCGGCTAAAGGCTGTTCAATCATTAATAAACGAATATCGTCGAGCTGCTTCAGTTTGCTAATATCTTTTAATTCATAAGCAGAGTTTGCATCCGCCATTAACGGAAGGTGAGGGAAAGACTCTCTTATCTTTTGTAGAAGTCCAATATCTTGTCCCGGCTTAATCTTCACTTTCACACGCTGATAGCCTTGATCAACAAACTGCTCGATTTGCTGAATCATATCATCTATTGGTCCTAAACCCGCAACGACACCAGATGGAATTCTATCTCTAGTACCGCCTAAGACGTCACGTAAGGACTTATTTTCTCGCTTCGCATAAATATCCCACACAGCTGCCTCAATTCCCGCTTTGGCCATTCTATTGCCTTTAAAATGGTACAAGCTGTCTGGTATGTCCGAAGGATGTGTAAAAGATCGGGTCAGCACGTTCGGGATAAAGAAAGCCCTGAGCATGTGATAACAGGTCTCGATGGTTTCTTCTGTATACCACGGAGAAGAGAAGGCAGATACCTCTCCCCATCCAGTTAATCCTGTTTGATCTTTGACCTCGACAATAATAAACTCACGCTCTGAAATGGTCCCAAGGCTCGTTGTAAATGGCTGTTTGAGTTTCATCGTGACATGATATAAGATCACACGTTCAATTTGAATCATCTAAAAACCCCTTTGATTTGAGTCTGTGCCTCTGCAATTTATTCGACGCATTCCTTGGCAGCTCATCCACAAAGTGAAAAGCGGCGGGCCATTTATACTTGGCTAATTGCGACTGACACAAAGCATAGAGCTCATTCTCCGGAATCTGCTCATCTGTCACAAGGAAGGCAGCAGGTACCTCTCCCCATTTTTTATCATATATACCCGTCACTCCGGCTTCCTTTACATTTGGATGTGTTAAAAGAACTGCTTCAATTTCTGCTGGATAAATATTTTCTCCACCAGAAATAATTAAGTCTGACCGCCGATCAAGCACAAATAAGAATCCGTCCTCATCTACATAACCAATATCACCCGTTTTCAGCCAGCCCTGCTCAAATGCAGCAGCTGTTGCCTCTTGACGATGAAGGTAGCCTTTCATGACATTTGCACCTTTGACCATGATTTCACCATGCTCAAAAGGACGACACGGACGGTCCTCATCTTGAATCTTTAATTCACACCCAAAAAGGGGTTTTCCCGCTGATCCAAGCTTTTCCACACTAAATTCTGGCGCAAGTGTCACAATTTGCGAGCAGGTCTCCGTCATACCGTACGATTGAAACACAGGAAATCCTTTCTCCTTACTCTCTTGAAGCATCGCATAAGGCGCAGGGCCTCCGCCTAACAGCAGGCAGCGCAAAGAAGACGGACATTCTTCAAGTCCACTTAATAAACGGGACAGCATGGTTTGAACAACTGACAACATCGTCACTCGATGCTGTTCAATAGCATTCTTGACTTCATCGACATCAAACTTTTGATGAAGCACGACAGTCATACCGTATATGACAGATTTAAATATAGCGGATAAACCGCTTATATGAAAAAGAGGCAAGGCAATGAGCCAGCGGTCGTCCTCCCTGATCCCTAAATTCAATGCCGAGGAAACAGCACTATGAAAATGATTGCCAAACGTTTGCTCCACCCCTTTAGGGCGTCCTGTCGTTCCAGATGTATACATAATCGTCGCCGTCTCATTTAAATCAATATCATGTACGACCTTCTTTTCCATATCATGATCTGCATCAGGTAAAGTCTCTATTGTATAAACAGGTAAATCACCATGATGCTCATTTGCATATGCAGGCTCTGTTAATAAAGCCATGACTTTCGCATCTTCCAACTGAAAACGTCTCTCTGCTTTTGTTAACTTATTGTTCAATAACACAATCTTGAAGCCTAATAAAAAACAAGCGTGAACAAGCATGACCATGTGAGGATGGTTGTTCATTAAAATCGCAACCGTATCCCCTTTTTTAAAAGATACACGTGTCAGTCGATTCGCAAGTTGGCCTACATCATTCGCTAAATCACGAAATGTCCACTTTTTGTCTTGATAAATGAGTGCGACCCGGTCTGGCGTTAAATACGCACGGTGCAGCAGCCAATTGGGTTGCTTCATCATGACACCTCCTTTTCATAAAAGAAAACAGCTCAGTCTGATGCACTAAGCTGTTTTCATCCATATCATTGAATCAAGGGAAACGAGGGAACTGACCGAAGTCTGGCTTCCGTTTTTCCTTAAAGGAATCGCGTCCTTCTTTTGCTTCATCTGTTGTGTAATAAAGAAGAGTCGCATCTCCTGCAAATTGCTGAATACCAGCTAATCCATCTGTGTCCGCATTAAATGCAGCTTTCAAGAATCGTAAAGCAGTCGGGCTCTTTTCTAGCATGTCCTCACACCACTTCACTGTTTCTTCTTCCAGCTGCTCTAATGGTACAACTGTGTTGACAAGTCCCATATCAAGCGCTTCTTGTGCATTGTATTGACGACATAAGTACCAGATCTCTCTTGCTTTCTTATGACCCACAATACGTGCAAGATAGCCAGATCCATAACCAGCATCAAAGCTGCCCACTTTTGGTCCTGTTTGTCCAAAAATCGCATTGTCTGCTGCAATGGTGAGGTCACACACGACATGAAGCACATGCCCGCCGCCAATCGCATAGCCCGCAACCATCGCAATAACTGGTTTTGGAATGACACGAATTAAACGCTGTAAGTCTAGGACGTTTAGACGCGGAATTTGATCGTCTCCTACATAGCCGCCATGCCCGCGTACTTTTTGGTCTCCACCAGAACAGAATGCTTTACCTCCAGCACCTGCAAGGACAATGACACCAACTTCTGAATTGTCACGAGCACGTGAGAATGCATCAATTAATTCACTTACGGTCTTTGGTGTAAAAGCATTATGTACGTGCGGACGGTTAATGGTGATTTTTGCAATCCCATTATATGTTTCATATAAAATTTCGTCATACTGACGCTCAGTTTGCCATTCAATAGCCATCAATATTTCCTCCTCTAATCTTGCGATAAAATAAACTCACTTACTATTTTACCAAAAAAATGTGGTTGTTCCACATGAACTGTATGCCCGGCATGCTCTGCTACTGTGAATTGACTGTATTCAAGCGCCTGCTGCATACGTTTGGCGATGTGACAAAACTTTTTATCAAGTGTTCCGCAAATGAGTAAAACAGGCTGTTTTATCTGCTTTAATGCTTGCCACATAGACGGCTGTGAACCGGTTCCTATACCTTCTAAGCTGCGAGCCAGCCCGTTAGGATCGGCTTTTAGCCTTCCCTCTCTCAGTTGCGTTAGCCTGTCCGCTGGCAAGGATTTCTGCGAAGCAAACAGCGGAATGTTCTCCCAAAAATCCACAAACTGCGCTAATCCTTCATGTCTGATCTTTTGAGCTAGCTGATGATCATGATTCAGCCTCTCCATCCGCTCTTTAAAAGAGTTCAGCCCTGGAGATGTACTCTCAAGAATCAGTTTGTTTACACGTTCTGGATAACGGGAGGCAAATGATAAAGCAATACGCCCTCCCATAGAATATCCGAGAATGTTCACTTTGTGAAGCTTTAATTGATCTAAAATCTCAGCAAGATCTGCCAGCTGTTGGGACATTGCATATCTTCTTATACTCTTTGGTGAGTCTGTGCGACCATGTCCAAGCAAGCTGACCTGAATCAATCTCGTATGTTTTTCTGTATAAGTATTCAAAAAAGCCCAAGAAGCTGCACTCCCTGTAAAGCCATGTAAACATAACGTGGCATTTTCAGCAGATGGATTATGGTCTATCACCTCATACGCCACTCCATCGTGCATTCGTATTATGAGTGAAGGCATTCTTTTTTCACTTCCCTCAATATCTCGTCCATCATTTGGCGATGTTTGCCCACGCGAGAATGCCGGTCAGTTTCAATCTCAATTAAATGAAGCCCTGGTTCTTGGATATGCGCCAAGTACACATCTTTTAACTCTTCTTTCGTTGTTGGCTTCGAATAGGTTCCCCCATATAGCTTTGATGCATACTCAAAATTCAACCCAGTCGGCGTACCAAAGAGCTTTTCATAATACGGTTCATCGGATGCCTGCGGAAGGAAAGAAAAGATTCCTCCACCATCATTGTTTAACAATACAACCGTGAGCGGAATGTCCATTAGCTTAGCTGCAAGAAGACCGTTCATATCATGGTAAAAAGATAAATCGCCGATGACTAAAGTGATGGGTTGTTTCAAGGCTGCATATGTTCCAAGAGCTGTGGACACAACACCATCAATACCATTTGTTCCGCGATTCGCCATCATCCGAAACGGTTTTGACTGCGTTTCAAAAAAGGTATCGACATCTCGAATAGGCATACTATTTCCGATAAAGAGCACACTCTCTTTTGGCAAAAGGTGCTGCAGCTGACGATACACATTTCCCTCAAATGTCAGGTCCTCATCATTGTATTGATTTACATGCATTCTAAAAGAAGAATTGACACTCTGCCAGCGTCGTAAATAAGATGTATCCTGACGCTTTTCCGCTCTCATCAAGACTTCTTCTACAAAAGAGGCTGCATGACTTTCAATCATGTATGATGCGCTTAAACCAGGATCTCGATAACCACCCGCAGCATCGACGACAATCTGCTTCACTTCCGCATGCTTTTCTAGCCACTTAAATAATGGCTTAGACACAGGCATCGGTCCAAAACGAATGACCATTTCAGGCAAGAGATGCTGCTGCAATGCCTCATCTTTTAACAAAGAATCGTATGCATCTATGATGTATTCTTCACTTTCATGTCCATTTCGCAAAAGAGAAAGCGGGTCAGCTAAAATAGGCAGATGCAAAGCTTTTGCAAGACGTAACACTGACGCCTGCTCTTCCGGCGAGTGAAGTTCACCAGCAACAATGATTCCTTTTGCCGCTTTGTTCATGATAGACACTAATTCTGACATAACCCGATCATCCGGACGAGCTTGACCTGCTGCTAAAACTTTGTTCGCAACTCCTTCTTCTCTATTAAAAGGATCAATAGACAAGTCAGGTAGCAATGGTTCTCTCAGCGGCACATTCACCTGAACTGGTCCCTTTGGCTCCTGCATAGACACATGACTTGCCCTAGCAGCAGTAGTTTGGACATACCGCAGCATCGTTTGGCTTTCTTCTGGCAAGGCTAAGTCTGTGAACCATTTAACAAACTTACCGAATAAGAATTGCTGATCAATCGCTTGAGGTGCCCCAACCTCCCTCAATTCGTGCGGCCGATCAGCAGTTAAAACAATCAATGGTACCCGAGAATAATGTGCCTCGACAACAGCTGGGTAAAAGTTAGCTGCTGCCGTACCTGATGTACAAATGAGTAGCACTGGTGTTTGGCTCGCTTTCGCAAGACCCAGTGCATAAAAAGCAGCAGACCGTTCATCCACTAACACATGGACATTGATTTCTTGATGAGCAAGAGCGAGCATCGCAAGCGGTGTTGAACGGGAGCCAGGACAAACAACTGCCTCATTCACACCACTTTGCACAAATTCATCCATTAATCTGCCAATATATCTTGTCATGATTTGATTATTCAATAGGACGACCTCCAAGAGCAGACAGCATTGGTCTTAATTTCACTTGCGTTTCTTCATACTCTTGTTTTGCAAGGGAATCCTCTACAATTCCACATCCAGCAAACAAACGAACTTGGTCTTCCTCAATAAGACCTGATCGAATGGCGACAGCAAATTCTCCATTGTCCTTAGAATCAATCCATCCCACTGGCGCCGCATACCAACCGCGTTTCAACGGTTCGATTTCACGAATCACCTCTACCGCTTTTTCCTTAGGATATCCTCCAAGCGCTGGTGTTGGATGAAGCTGTTCAATTAATGAAAAGAGTGAACAGCTGCTTTTAATTTCTCCCACAATGGGTGTAAATAAATGCTGAATGTTTTTCGTTTTATAAAGACTTGGTTGATTTGGCTTATGCACATGATGGCAGTTTGCTTCAAATGCCTGTTCAATCATATTCACGACAATTTGATGTTCAATCAAATTTTTCTCATCACAAAGCAGTTCCTCACCTAGTGCCTGATCTTCTACTTCATCTTGACCACGTACAATGGAACCTGCCAAACACGATGAAAACACTTCACCACCGCTTTTTTTTACTAAACGTTCAGGCGTCGCCCCGACAAACGCTTGTCTTCCCTGCTCTATAGCAAATACATAACTCGTTGTTTGATGTTTTAGTAATTCTGCTAATAGTGGAGCGAGTTCAATTTGATTTTTATAGTGAAGCAAGACTTCTCTTGCTAAAACAACCTTTTCATATTCGTTCACACGAATGTGTTCTGTCGCTTCATGGATTGCTTTCATCCATTCCTGGACATCTAACTCTTCCATATGAACAAGCTCAGCTTGTCCATGATTTCTGACAGGCAATGCATCAAAATTAGAAGCTTTCTGTTCTAACTCTTGAATGAGCTGATGAACATTCCCGTCCACCTCGTTCCATTCATTGATCGTTAGAAACGTGCCTTCTTTTGAAACAGTCAGCATCATCGATGGCACAAAAAAATGAGCCTCGCCAAATGCTTCCCAGTGACGCGCCTTTTCTTCGTATGGATCAAATGAAAATCCTCCAAATAAAAGCGGACCAACTGCCGCTTGCTTTAACTCCTTCTCATCATGAAAATGGAACATATGCTGTTTCAGCTGCTCCCATTCTTGATGGACGATATTGAATCGTTCTTTGCCTTGCTCTGATGATTTAATCACGGCCGCTCTGCCAAGTCCAGAAAATATCATTTGGCTTTCTGGATCAGACCAAAAAAACCGCTCGCCTAAAAAATCCGCTTCGCCGCTTTGGAAAAAGGCAAGAGGATCCAGATCGTCAACTCTTCTGGAGTAGCTTATCAAAACAGCATGGTTGACGTTATTCGCTTCTTCTAATGTCGCAAGCGCTTCCTGCCGGAAAGTACTTTGCACTGTTGTCACCATGATACATTCCTCCAAAATCCATGAAATAACATATAAAAATAAAACCATCATGTAAAAAAATACATGAACATTCGAGTATGTCGAATGACCTGCTTTTCTATTATAAACCTTAACAGATGAACTTAGTAAAGAAAACAGCTTTTAAAACCTCGAATCCTTATTATATCACGCTTTCAAGATTTTTTCGCTCCCGCATATTGAAATGAGAACATCCCTTAAAAAATGGTAAGACCTGTTCGAAGATCAAGCTTTCTCTCTAGATGGGAACGATTAGCAAACATCTTTTTCTTGTTTCATCGCATCAATATATTGACACCTTTTTGAACTTTGCTAAACTGGAATTTGGACGTGTACGTATTTTTTTATTTAAAGGAGTATATTTTATGCAGCATCAATCGATATCAGATCAGCTTTCACCAATTAAGCCTGATAAGAACTGGCGGATTTGGTGGAATTTACTACGACCGCATACATTAACAGCGGCATTTATTCCCGTTACTTTAGGAACTGTCCTAGCACTTCCGAGTGGTCAAATACATGTTGGGCTATTTTTAGCTATGCTATTTGCATCGATGTTTATCCAAATTGCAACGAACATGTTTAATGAGTACTTTGATTATGTTCGCGGATTGGACAATGAGAAATCTGTCGGTATCGGCGGAGCGATCGTGAGAAACGGTGTAAAACCAAAAACAGTTTTAGGCCTCGCTTATGCCTTATTCGCGCTTTCTTTATTACTTGGGATCTATATTTGCATGATGTCTAGCTGGTGGATTGCACTCATAGGACTAATTTGTATGGCAGCAGGCTATTTTTATACCGGTGGCCCTGTACCAATTGCTTATACACCATTTGGAGAACTTGTATCAGGTGCTTTTATGGGACTAGGCATCATTTTAATTAGTTTCTATATCCAAACAGGAACATTGACATCAAAAGCTGTGCTCATTTCATTACCTATCTCTATTTTAGTTGGTGCCATCTTACTGTCGAACAATATCCGTGATTTAGACGGTGATAAAGAGAATGGACGAAAGACACTTGCTATCCTAGCTGGACGTAAAGCGGCAGTCAACATCCTACTTTCCATGTTTGTGATCTCATATGTACTCATTTTTGTTTATATCTTTATGGATATCGTGGGTCTTTGGAGTCTTCTTGTCTTACTCAGTGTGCCAAAAGCTTATACAGCCATTAAAGAATTTAAGCAAAAAGAAAAACCAATTGAATTAATGAATGCCATGAAGTCGACAGCACAAACCAATACGTTTTTTGGTTTCCTGTTAACGATCGCATTGATCTTACAATATTATCTCGCATAACACAAAACGCCTGCAGCCGCAGGCGTTTTTTATTGAAGAATTGCTTCAAATTGGCACAAGTCTTACATAAAAATTTGCTCATACTAACAATATGTTTGATATGAAAGGGTGATCGCTTTGTTGTCTAAAAACGAATTACATCAGTTGAAGCAGCGACTTCTCGATGAAAAACAAGAAATTGAAGCCAAAAGCCATGACGATGAACAGAAAGTATCATTTCCTTATGATTCAGTGGGCGAACTGTCGGCCTATGATAACCACCCTGGCGACCAAGGGACAGAACTATTCGAACGCGGAAAAGACATTGCCTTAAACAGTTTGGAACATGAGCATCTGTCCGATATCAATGAAGCACTCCAAGCAATGGCAGACGGCTCTTATGGTTTGTGTAAAGTGTGTAAAGCCCCTATTCCTAAAGAACGCTTAGAAGCCCTTCCCACCGCCGTCACATGCACAGAGCATTCAAAAGAACAGACCGTTTCACAAAACCGTCCCATTGAAGAGGACTTATTAAGTCCGCCCTCAGGGCAATTTGAAAATGAAGAAAGTGCTGCATATGACGGAGAAGATGCCTACCAAGACGTAGAACGCTATGGGAACTCTGATACCCCATCCGATATGGAATTTCCTCCATTGACATACGATGATGTGTATACACAATCAGAAGATGAAGATGATGTGGAAGACTATGAAGGGTTTGCAGCTGCTGATATTGAAGGAAAAGCAAGCAAGGTCTATCCAAATAAAGCACACGAAGCTTATGAAGAAGCATTAGATGAAGAAGGCGTCATGACAGTGTTTGGTGACTTGAAGCCGTATGAAGAAGAACCTTATACTAAAAAAAATGATTAGTCCCCACATATTGGGGGCTTGATGTTTATATCATGTAATAATTGGGAAATAAGTTGAAGAGTGAATTGATTGGGAGGAGATTTCTGGATGGCTAAAAAAAGTATCATTTGGGCGGTTATCGTCTTCTTTATTACATACGCATTATTTTCTATTGCAGGGTTCCTGTTCCCTATCGACAGAGAATGGTATGACGCACTAAATAAACCTGAATGGACACCTAGTGGTGGTGTCATCGGTGCGGTCTGGGCTGTCTTATTCGCCCTCATTTCGTTATCTGCCGCCATCATTTATGCAAAGTATGGTTTTCAAAAAATCACATTACCATTTTGGATTCTGTTTCTTTTAAATTATGTATTCAATCAAGCCTTTAGCTTTTTTCAATTTACACAAAAAGATTTATTTGCAGCTACGATCGACTGCCTGCTTGTAGCACTGACAGCACTCGCACTTGTCATCGTCTCACGTAAACTAAGCAAAGTTGTCCCAATTTTATTGATTCCTTATGTTTTATGGGGATTCTTTGCGACATACTTGTCTTATACGATCTATTCCATGAATATGTAAAAAAGACCGCTATGATGGCGGTTTTTCGTTTTGTGGAAAATAAAAAAGAGGTCTTTATTAGACCTCTTTAAAAAATGACCCGTACGGGATTCGAACCCGTGTTACCGCCGTGAAAGGGCGGTGTCTTAACCGCTTGACCAACGGGCCAGAAAAATGGCGGAGAAGGAGGGATTTGAACCCTCGCGCCGCTTGCGCGACCTACACCCTTAGCAGGGGCGCCTCTTCAGCCACTTGAGTACTTCTCCATTTGGCTCCGCAGGTAGGATTCGAACCTACGACCGATCGGTTAACAGCCGATAGCTCTACCACTGAGCTACTGCGGAAAGTCATGGTGGGCCTGAGTGGACTCGAACCACCGACCTCACGCTTATCAGGCGTGCGCTCTAACCAGCTGAGCTACAGGCCCATGAACGATATGCAAATGGAGCGGGTGATGGGAATCGAACCCACGACATCAGCTTGGAAGGCTGAGGTTTTACCACTAAACTACACCCGCAAAAATATGTATGGGGCGATTGATGGGAATCGAACCCACGAGTGCCAGAGCCACAATCTGGTGCGTTAACCACTTCGCCACAACCGCCATACTGATATTTATTTGTAAAAGTGGCTCGGGACGGAATCGAACCGCCGACACACGGATTTTCAGTCCGTTGCTCTACCAACTGAGCTACCGAGCCATGTATTCATTTGAAAATGGCGGTCCGGACGGGACTCGAACCCGCGACCTCCTGCGTGACAGGCAGGCATTCTAACCAACTGAACTACCGGACCATTAGAGAAAAAATTTGGTTGCGGGGGCAGGATTTGAACCTGCGACCTTCGGGTTATGAGCCCGACGAGCTACCGAACTGCTCCACCCCGCGATGATATCATTTTTTAAAAATATGGCGGAGGAAGAGGGATTCGAACCCCCGCGGGCTTTGACACCCCTGTCGGTTTTCAAGACCGATCCCTTCAGCCGGACTTGGGTATTCCTCCGTATAGATGGTGGACCTTGTAGGACTCGAACCTACGACCGGACGGTTATGAGCCGTCTGCTCTAACCAACTGAGCTAAAGGTCCTTTATAGCGGCGGAGGGGATCGAACCCCCGACCTCACGGGTATGAACCGTACGCTCTAGCCAGCTGAGCTACACCGCCATGATATAAAATAATCTTTTGAAAAGTGGAGCCTAGCGGGATCGAACCGCTGACCTCCTGCGTGCAAGGCAGGCGCTCTCCCAGCTGAGCTAAGGCCCCATAAAAGATGGTCGGGAAGACAGGATTCGAACCTGCGACCCCTTGGTCCCAAACCAAGTGCTCTACCAAGCTGAGCTACTTCCCGATCTTAATGGCGCGCCCGAGAGGAGTCGAACCCCTAACCTTTTGATCCGTAGTCAAACGCTCTATCCAATTGAGCTACGGGCGCTTATTTTATAATGCCGAGGGCCGGACTTGAACCGGCACGGTAGTCACCTACCGCAGGATTTTAAGTCCTGTGTGTCTGCCAATTCCACCACCCCGGCGTGGATGGTATAAGCGGAAGACGGGATTCGAACCCGCGACCCCCACCTTGGCAAGGTGGTGTTCTACCACTGAACTACTTCCGCATTACAGGATTTCTTTATGTTGTTTGGCAATGCGGGTGAAGGGACTTGAACCCCCACGTCATAAAGACACTAGATCCTAAGTCTAGCGCGTCTGCCAATTCCGCCACACCCGCATGAAAATGGTGAGCCATGAAGGACTCGAACCTTCGACCCTCTGATTAAAAGTCAGATGCTCTACCAACTGAGCTAATGGCTCGCTTTTAAAGCGACTTGTCTATCTTACCATATGAAAGTGGTGCCGGCAAGAGGACTTGAACCCCCAACCTACTGATTACAAGTCAGTTGCTCTACCAGTTGAGCTACACCGGCTTTATCTATCCTAACATTATGTAAGAATAAATATGGTGGAGGATGACGGGCTCGAACCGCCGACCCTCTGCTTGTAAGGCAGATGCTCTCCCAGCTGAGCTAATCCTCCACTATGTAGGAATCTCTCGATCCGACAAAGATTATTATATACAGGTTTCACTCATTTGTAAAGGCTATATTAAAAAAATTTTATTTCATTTTTCATGACGTATTTCTTTTAACAGATGATGTTGATGTTACCAGTCAAAACGGCTTCAATTCAACGATTAACAGCTGTATTTCTCTTCTTTATATTCTCTTTAAAAACGAGTAAATCCTTTAAAAATATCAACAGCCTTTCAATTTTTATACTTTAATGATATAGATATTTCTTTATTTCAACTGTTAAACGCAATGAATGTTTTGATTTCAATAAAATAGACTTATACAACTCCATTTAAATGAATGAATTTGTATCAGGCATCTATACACCTGCTATTCTTTCTCTCTATTACTTTTCTCCATACTTAAAAGTGAACATGCTTCACAGACTTTCACGTTGATTTAGAGCATCTCCACACTTGTAGTAAATTAAAACAACCTGATTTATACCACATATGTATCAAGGTGATCTTCTTTCAAACAGCACAAAAAGACCAGTTCCGACTGGAACTGATCCTTTGAAAGGCTTGGCGGCGTCCTACTCTCACAGGGGGAAACCCCCAACTACCATCGGCGCTGAAGAGCTTAACTTCCGTGTTCGGTATGGGAACGGGTGTGACCTCTTCGCTATCGCCACCAAACCTGATGGAGAGAATGTTCTCTCAAAACTAGATAACAATGTTCATTTTTCACATTAGAATATAGGTTAAGTCCTCGATCTATTAGTATCTGTCAGCTCCACGTGTCACCACGCTTCCACCTCAGACCTATCAACCTGATCATCTTTCAGGGATCTTACTTCCTTGCGGAATGGGAAATCTCATCTTGAGGGGGGCTTCATGCTTAGATGCTTTCAGCACTTATCCCGTCCGCACATAGCTACCCAGCGATGCCCTTGGCAGAACAACTGGTACACCAGCGGTGCGTCCATCCCGGTCCTCTCGTACTAAGGACAGCTCCTCTCAAATTTCCTGCGCCCGCGACGGATAGGGACCGAACTGTCTCACGACGTTCTGAACCCAGCTCGCGTACCGCTTTAATGGGCGAACAGCCCAACCCTTGGGACCGACTACAGCCCCAGGATGCGATGAGCCGACATCGAGGTGCCAAACCTCCCCGTCGATGTGGACTCTTGGGGGAGATAAGCCTGTTATCCCCGGGGTAGCTTTTATCCGTTGAGCGATGGCCCTTCCATGCGGAACCACCGGATCACTAAGCCCGACTTTCGTCCCTGCTCGACTTGTAGGTCTCGCAGTCAAGCTCCCTTGTGCCTTTACACTCTGCGAATGATTTCCAACCATTCTGAGGGAACCTTTGGGCGCCTCCGTTACATTTTAGGAGGCGACCGCCCCAGTCAAACTGCCCACCTGACACTGTCTCCCTGCCCGATAAGGGCAGCGGGTTAGAAGGTCAATACAGCCAGGGTAGTATCCCACCGATGCCTCCACCGAAGCTAGCGCTCCGGTTTCCAAGGCTCCTACCTATCCTGTACAAGCTGTACCAACATTCAATATCAGGCTGCAGTAAAGCTCCACGGGGTCTTTCCGTCCTGTCGCGGGTAACCTGCATCTTCACAGGTACTATAATTTCACCGAGTCTCTCGTTGAGACAGTGCCCAGATCGTTGCGCCTTTCGTGCGGGTCGGAACTTACCCGACAAGGAATTTCGCTACCTTAGGACCGTTATAGTTACGGCCGCCGTTTACTGGGGCTTCAATTCGCACCTTCGCTTACGCTAAGCGCTCCTCTTAACCTTCCAGCACCGGGCAGGCGTCAGCCCCTATACTTCGCCTTACGGCTTCGCAGAGACCTGTGTTTTTGCTAAACAGTCGCCTGGGCCTATTCACTGCGGCTTCTCGGGGCTTTAACACCCTAAGAAGCACCCCTTCTCCCGAAGTTACGGGGTCATTTTGCCGAGTTCCTTAACGAGAGTTCTCTCGATCACCTTAGGATTCTCTCCTCGCCTACCTGTGTCGGTTTGCGGTACGGGCACCTCTCACCTCGCTAGAGGCTTTTCTTGGCAGTGTGGAATCAGGAACTTCGCTACTAAATTTCGCTCGCCATCACAGCTCAGCCTTCACGGGAAACGGATTTGCCTATTTCCCAGCCTAACTGCTTGGACGCGGATATCCAATACCGCGCTTACCCTATCCTCCTGCGTCCCCCCATTGCTCAAATGGTGAGGAGGTGGTACAGGAATATCAACCTGTTGTCCATCGCCTACGCCTTTCGGCCTCGGCTTAGGTCCCGACTAACCCTGAGCGGACGAGCCTTCCTCAGGAAACCTTAGGCATTCGGTGGACGGGATTCTCACCCGTCTTTCGCTACTCATACCGGCATTCTCACTTCTAAGCGCTCCACCAGTCCTTCCGGTCTGACTTCACTGCACTTAGAACGCTCTCCTACCACTGTTCGTAAGAACAGTCCGCAGCTTCGGTGATACGTTTAGCCCCGGTACATTTTCGGCGCAGAGTCACTCGACCAGTGAGCTATTACGCACTCTTTAAATGGTGGCTGCTTCTAAGCCAACATCCTGGTTGTCTAAGCAACTCCACATCCTTTTCCACTTAACGTATACTTTGGGACCTTAGCTGGCGGTCTGGGCTGTTTCCCTTTCGACTACGGATCTTATCACTCGCAGTCTGACTCCCAAGGATAAGTCATCGGCATTCGGAGTTTGACTGAATTCGGTAACCCGGTAGGGGCCCCTAGTCCAATCAGTGCTCTACCTCCGAGACTCTTACCTTGAGGCTAGCCCTAAAGCTATTTCGGAGAGAACCAGCTATCTCCAGGTTCGATTGGCATTTCACCCCTACCCACACCTCATCCCCGCACTTTTCAACGTGCGTGGGTTCGGGCCTCCATTCAGTGTTACCTGAACTTCACCCTGGACATGGGTAGATCACCTGGTTTCGGGTCTACGACCACGTACTCATGCGCCCTATTCAGACTCGCTTTCGCTGCGGCTCCGCATCTTCTGCTTAACCTTGCACGGGATCGTAACTCGCCGGTTCATTCTACAAAAGGCACGCCATCACCCGTTAACGGGCTCTGACTACTTGTAGGCACACGGTTTCAGGATCTATTTCACTCCCCTTCCGGGGTGCTTTTCACCTTTCCCTCACGGTACTGGTTCACTATCGGTCACTAGGGAGTATTTAGCCTTGGGAGATGGTCCTCCCGGATTCCGACGGAATTTCACGTGTTCCGCCGTACTCAGGATCCACTCTGGAGAGAACAACATTTCAGTTACAGGGCTGTTACCTTCTTTGGCGGGCCTTTCCAGACCTCTTCGCTTATATCGTTCCTTTGTAACTCCGTATAGAGTGTCCTACAACCCCAAGAGGCAAGCCTCTTGGTTTGGGCTGTTCCCGTTTCGCTCGCCGCTACTCAGGGAATCGCATTTGCTTTCTCTTCCTCCGGGTACTTAGATGTTTCAGTTCCCCGGGTATGCCTTCTCATACTCTATGTATTCAAGTATGGATACTACTCCATTACGAGCAGTGGGTTTCCCCATTCGGAAATCTCCGGATCAAAGCTTGCTTACAGCTCCCCGAAGCATATCGGTGTTCGTCCCGTCCTTCATCGGCTCCTAGTGCCAAGGCATCCACCGTGCGCCCTTTCTAACTTAACCATTTCTTACTTTAGAAAGAATCACTATGTGTGATGAACTTTGCATTGCATTCAATGTGAATGTATTACTTATTGTTATCTAGTTTTCAAAGAACAATCCTGTCTCGCTAGAGACATGTTTGAAGGAATGATCCTTCAAAACTAAACAAGACGAAAAACGTACGCTGCTCCATATATCCTTAGAAAGGAGGTGATCCAGCCGCACCTTCCGATACGGCTACCTTGTTACGACTTCACCCCAATCATCTGCCCCACCTTCGGCGGCTGGCTCCATAAAGGTTACCTCACCGACTTCGGGTGTTGCAAACTCTCGTGGTGTGACGGGCGGTGTGTACAAGGCCCGGGAACGTATTCACCGCGGCATGCTGATCCGCGATTACTAGCGATTCCAGCTTCACGCAGTCGAGTTGCAGACTGCGATCCGAACTGAGAACAGATTTGTGGGATTGGCTAAACCTTGCGGTCTCGCAGCCCTTTGTTCTGTCCATTGTAGCACGTGTGTAGCCCAGGTCATAAGGGGCATGATGATTTGACGTCATCCCCACCTTCCTCCGGTTTGTCACCGGCAGTCACCTTAGAGTGCCCAACTGAATGCTGGCAACTAAGATCAAGGGTTGCGCTCGTTGCGGGACTTAACCCAACATCTCACGACACGAGCTGACGACAACCATGCACCACCTGTCACTCTGTCCCCGAAGGGAAAGCCCTATCTCTAGGGTTGTCAGAGGATGTCAAGACCTGGTAAGGTTCTTCGCGTTGCTTCGAATTAAACCACATGCTCCACCGCTTGTGCGGGCCCCCGTCAATTCCTTTGAGTTTCAGTCTTGCGACCGTACTCCCCAGGCGGAGTGCTTAATGCGTTAGCTGCAGCACTAAGGGGCGGAAACCCCCTAACACTTAGCACTCATCGTTTACGGCGTGGACTACCAGGGTATCTAATCCTGTTCGCTCCCCACGCTTTCGCTCCTCAGCGTCAGTTACAGACCAGAGAGTCGCCTTCGCCACTGGTGTTCCTCCACATCTCTACGCATTTCACCGCTACACGTGGAATTCCACTCTCCTCTTCTGCACTCAAGTTTCCCAGTTTCCAATGACCCTCCCCGGTTGAGCCGGGGGCTTTCACATCAGACTTAAGAAACCGCCTGCGAGCCCTTTACGCCCAATAATTCCGGACAACGCTTGCCACCTACGTATTACCGCGGCTGCTGGCACGTAGTTAGCCGTGGCTTTCTGGTTAGGTACCGTCAAGGTGCAAGCAGTTACTCTTGCACTTGTTCTTCCCTAACAACAGAGCTTTACGATCCGAAAACCTTCATCACTCACGCGGCGTTGCTCCGTCAGACTTTCGTCCATTGCGGAAGATTCCCTACTGCTGCCTCCCGTAGGAGTCTGGGCCGTGTCTCAGTCCCAGTGTGGCCGATCACCCTCTCAGGTCGGCTACGCATCGTCGCCTTGGTGAGCCGTTACCTCACCAACTAGCTAATGCGCCGCGGGTCCATCTGTAAGTGACAGCCGAAACCGTCTTTCATCCTTGAACCATGCGGTTCAAGGAACTATCCGGTATTAGCTCCGGTTTCCCGGAGTTATCCCAGTCTTACAGGCAGGTTACCCACGTGTTACTCACCCGTCCGCCGCTAACATCCGGGAGCAAGCTCCCTTCTGTCCGCTCGACTTGCATGTATTAGGCACGCCGCCAGCGTTCGTCCTGAGCCAGGATCAAACTCTCCGAAAAAGTACAAAACCGAAGTTTTGCTTTTCGCCAGTTTGACTGACTACCTATGATGTATCATAGGATTTTTTATAAAAACTCGAATTAACAGGTACGTTTTGTCTTGTTTAGTTTTCAAAGATCATCTTCGTTATCGCTCAGAGGCGACTTTATTAATATAACATTCTATCAAGATGAAGTCAACAACTTTTTTCTTGAATGTTATTTCTCAACCGCGCTGTTTCAGCGGCGAATACAAATATAACACCTTTTAAAAGAAGAAACAAGTATTTTTTCTAAATAATTTATTTTTCCTGATCTCTTCCTATATATTCGTACAAAAAGGGTTTAACTCCGTAATTCACTATTGTTGATCCTGTAGGTCTTTAGTATATTTATAATAGATTGAAATTTAATAACCGCAGGGGGAGCCTCGTGCTGAGAGTGAACAATTCGTTGTTCTGACCCTTTGAACCTGTCAGTTAATACTGAAGTAGGAATGTGGAATCACTTGCATACATGCATGTATGCAAGCCGATATGTTTTTCTATGAATCACATACTCATCCTGACATGGTCTCTCCTTGCACAATTCGTGAAAAGGGGATTTTTTTATGCAACAATCAAATCAATTAGTACGACTGATGGAGATCGCCATCATGACTTCTCTTGCACTTGTTTTAGATTATTTATCAGGTCTCTTTTTAAGAATGCCAAACGGCGGGTCAATTGCACTGATCATGATTCCTGTCATTCTCATGTCCATTAGATGGGGCGTGTCTGCTGGATTTATCATCGGTGTGTTAATCGCAGGACTACAGCTGATGAACAATCCTATTATTGCTACACCTGTACAAGGATTTCTCGATTACTTTGTCGCATCTGTTGTGATTTGTTTAAGCGGGCTATTTTCAGGATCAATTAAAAAAGCCATTCAGGATAAAAAGCGAAAGAAACAATTCTTCTATATTATCCTAGCTGTATTTGTCGCCAGTTTCTTCAGACTGCTGACGTTCTTTATTTCAGGTGTAATTTTCTTTTCTCATTATGCACCAAAAGGAACACCAGGATGGGTGTATTCATTAGTTTATAACAGCACATATATGATTCCTTCATTTATCATTTGTAGTATTGTTCTTTGTTTACTCATTCCTAGTGCGTCTCGTTTGGTTTTTCCTCGACAAAAATAACCCAGCTGTTTCAGCGGGTTATTTTTTTATGCATAATTTGCTGCTCTATTGAATCTATTAATAGTAGAAGATTTCATGCTGGAGGTACGACAATGAATCCTTACTCCATTATGCTGTGCTGTTACATCCTCAGTCTCGCCTACTTTTTGGCCAGTTTCTATGAGGCATTAAAAATAGCAGGTGTGGAAGGAAAAGTAGAAGCTTCTCCTTTTATATCTTATATTTTACTCGCCACCCTTTTTACTTTTTTCTCTCATTATTACTGGAAGCTGACGATATAATCTGTTGAATCTGAGCACTTAGTACAGACAGCTCCCATCCATACCCTATTTCTTCATGGTTCTCACCAGCCAGCTCAAACTGGCTGGTGACGGCAAAACTAGGTTGAAGTTTTTGATAAAATTGCTTCGCTGAATTTTGCTCAAATACCCAGAGCAGCATATTCTGATAGCCTTTCTCTATTAAATAATCCACACCTTTTGCAATCAAAGCCATCCCCGCTCCTGATTTCTGTTTTCTCTGCAACAAATAGATGGCATAAAGCTCACCATCATATATTGAATATCTCTCATCACGCTGTTTTCCGAAGGAAGCAAAACCAAATACTCCGTCAGCATCCTCTGCGACAAACGTGCCTTCAAGTGACTTGCTTCTCCAGCTCTCTTCCCGCTCCTCTACATTCAAAGCATCTAAATACTCTTGTGAAATAATGCCATGATAAGTCGTTTGCCAGCTCTTCACATGAATTTCGGCAATTTTAGGAATATCATTATGTACTGCATGTCTAACCTTCATCTGCACACCCCTTTTAGCCATTTCTTACTCTATGTTTCATATGATAAGTTGCTATTTTATAAAATTCAATCCTTAATGGATATTCGTTGACATTTTGTCAACACCCCTATATATTGGGTACGACTTCTTCTATTGAAGAGTTGAACTTTATGAAAAGGGTGAAGAAAGAGATGGAATTTAAAACAACTGAGCTTCGGCAGTTTTTAAAAGAACAACTGCAAATACGTTCTCTTTCATTAAGAGAACTCAGTACACAAACAGAAATTGATAAAGCCACACTGTCTAGAATCATGAACGGAAAAAGAAAACCGACTTTGAACCATTTACAGCGGCTTTCAGATGCTCTACACATTTCTTTAGATCATCTATTGACCACGGCTGGATTTTCTATTAAAAACGAAAGAGTTCACGGTAATACGTTCATTCAAGCAGTAGAAGAGATTGAGCGAACGCTGAAAGATCATGATGTCTATGACGGGAAATTCAGCGAGAATGAACTGAAACAGAAGCTAAATGAATATGAGACCTATAGTCAATCAGACGAGGGAAAAGAAACGATCTCAGCATATTTTGAAAAAAAGATAGATACGATAAGTGGTGTTGGGCCATTTCTTGATCAATTGAAAAGCATGTACAGCTCGTTCATGAGCAGACGGGGGACTTCTCGAGAATTGATGTTGATGGGAGGCGCATTACTTTACTTCATTATGCCCGTTGATTTAATACCAGATTATATTTTTCCGATCGGCTATATTGATGACGCTGCAGCGGTGCAGGTCGTATTAAACCAGCTGACAAATAGGTCATAGCAGGTGACAGAGACATGAAAAAACAGAACAGCATTGACTTCGCATTATTATTCACTGTCATTTGTTTCTTTGTGATCAGCCTACTGGCTGTGTATAGCGGATCGGGACAATATGAAACACAAGATATGTTTTATTTCGTCAAAAGACAAGTTTTCTGGTATATCGTCGGCTTTGGCCTTATGGCGGCAGTTGCTTACTTTGATTATGAACTGCTTGAGCGGTTATCTTTTCGATTATTTGCAGGTGGTCTTTTCCTCATCATTCTCGTTCATTTTTTTGGCACGAATCAAAATGGCTCCCAAAGATGGATCAGCTTGGGGCCCATGAAAGTGCAACCATCAGAATTTATGAAAATTTTTGTCATTCTTCTGTTAGCGGCTATTTTAAATCGATACAAACATCAGCGCTTTTCGTTTAAAGAAAGCATGATTCCTACAATGAACATCATATGCTGGACCGCTGTTCCTTTTTTCCTGATTTTAATTCAGCCAGATTTGGGGACGGCACTTGTGATCTTGTCTATTGCTTTTACACTGATGCTTGTGTCAGGCATTTCAAGTAAGATGATCGCTGCATTAATCGCTTCTTTTCTCGCGCTTCTTGCATTTTTGACCTACTTGCACAATGAACATTTTGAGCACTTTACAAAAGTGATTAAACCTCATCAGCTTGATCGCATTTATGGGTGGCTCTCCCCAGATGAATTTGATTCGACATATGGGTATCAACTGAAACAAGCAATGCTTGGCATTGGGTCAGGGCAATTATCAGGAAGCGGGTATACAAAAGGAAATCAAGTACAAGGGGGAAATATCCCTGAAGCCCATACAGATTTTATATTTGCAGTCATTGGCGAGGAGTTTGGTTTTATCGGCGCCTCCCTATTGATCTGTTTATATCTTATGATGGTCTATCGAATGATTCATGTGGCAATGCATGCGAATACCCTTTATGGGCTTTATATATGTGCTGGAGTGGTTGGGCTGATCGTTTTTCAAGTCTTCCAAAACGTTGGGATGACAGTAGGGCTAATGCCTGTGACTGGTCTTGCCCTTCCTTTTATCAGCTATGGAGGCAGTGCGCTTTTAACCAATATGATTGCCATTGGCCTTGTGTTTAGTGTCAATTTGAGGTCCTCATCCTACATGTTTGGACGTAACTGGGATTGAAGGTGATGTCATTGATTCTTTCTCACCTAAAAAAAATCGACCACATTCTTGCTGGGACGATTGTTTGTCTTTGTTTCTTTGGATTACTAATGGTGTACAGTGCGAGTTATCCTTTAGGCGAAATAAAATATGGAAAGGGTAGCTACTTCTTCATGAAACAGTGGCAATGGCTTTTGATTGGGTTCTTCTTTTTCATCGCTGCGGCCCTTGTTCCATATCAAGCTTACCGTAAATGGATTCGGTGGCTTGTGATGCTGTCATTGTTATGTCTTCTCCTTGTCCTGCTTCCTGGAATCGGTGTTGTCAAAAATAATTCACAACGATGGATTCAATTGGGCTCTCTGATCATCCAGCCGTCTGAGGCTGTGAAATTAGTGATGATCATCTATTTCGCCTATGTATATGCAAGGAAACAAGCGTACATCACATCCTTTAAAAAAGGAGTACTGCCTCCACTTCTTCTTTTAAGTCTAGCTTTTTTATTGATTTTAAAACAGCCAGATTTAGGTACAGCAGTTTCTATTTTATTGAGCTGCGGTATCGTCTTATTATGTGCTGGACTTAAAACACGCCACCTCATTCTACTAGGTTCGACGGCTGCGGCAGGGATCACTTTTTTTGCTGTGACCGCTCCTTATCGTTTGAAACGGATCACTTCTTTTCGTGATCCTTTCATGTATGAAGATGGAGATGGTTATCAGCTGATCCATTCTTATCTCTCCATGGATTCAGGGGGACTGACCGGGAATGGTTTAGGCGGAAGTATTCAAAAACTAGGATTTCTTCCTGAAGCCCATACAGATTTTATTATGGCCATCATCAGTGAAGAGCTGGGAATCATGGGGCTGTTGTTTGTGATGGGTGCCTACCTACTCATCATGTATCGCGCCGTTCGAATCGTTCAAGGTTTACAAGATCCATTTGGAAAGCTATTAACGATCGGGCTTACTTTTCAAATTATGATTCAAGCAGCCTTTAATCTAGGAGCTGTCTTTGGGCTTCTCCCCATTACAGGCATTCCTCTTCCCTTTATTAGCTACGGCGGATCTTCATTGGTGTTCATGATGATATCTGCAGGCATTCTTGTGAATCTCTCTTCATCTATCAAAAGACACCGGCATGTGCCCCAAGTAAAATAGACACCCTCTATCAGAAGGTGTCTTTTGATTTTTATTCTTCTATTTGACGATCAGCAATTTCTTTTTTTCTTGGCTGTTTGATTTCATTCGTCAGTTCTTGGATGCTTTGTTTCACATTGCCTTTGCCAGAGAAATTCTCAATAATTTCTTTGACATCAATTCCAGAGGAAGCTTTCAGGCTTTCTTGAAGACTGGACATAAGGTTTGTCGCATAGCCGGTCACTTTGTTGGCGCCGCTGCCTTCCCCGTTACCACCTGTATCAACAACTGTAATTTTATCAATGTTAGAAAGTGGAGCAGATACTTGTTTCGCATATTCAGGTAGCATTTTCACAATCATATCAAGAATCGCCGCTTGACCATACTGTTCGAATGCTTCTGCAATTTTCTCTTTCGCTTCTGCTTCCGCAAGTCCTTTCAACCTAATGACTTCTGCTTCTGTTTCCCCTTTTGCACGATCGGCTTCCGCTTTGGCAAGCCCGTCAATCCGAACTTTCTCTGCTTCTGCTTTTGCCATTGCTTCAATGCTGTATTTCTTCGCATCTGCTTCTGCAAGACGCTTCGCTTTTTCCGCCGCAGCCGACTGCTCAACAGCATAACGGTCCGCATCTGCTTTCTTTTTCACTTCAGAATCGTATTGACGCTCACGACGCTGGATCTCTTTTTCTTCTAATTCAATTTGCTTCTGACGTTCAATGATTTTGACTTGCATTTCTTGTTCAGTTACGTGCTGACGATTACGAGCTGTTTCAAGATCGTACGCTTGGTCAGCGCTTGCTTTTGCTGTATCTTGTTCACGTCTGAATTCTGCTCTTTTCAGCTCATTGATTTTTTCTGCTTCAGCGATTTCAGTGGCACGCTCAAGCTCAGATTTCTTCGCATCTTTATCTGCTTCTGCACGTTTGATACGTGTTTCTTTATCTGCTTCTGCTGTCGCAATATCTGCATCGCGTTTCACTTGAGCAATTCTAGGTTTACCTAGTGATTCTAAATAGCCATTTTTATCACGGACATCTTTGATTGTAAACGATACAATGACAAGACCCATTTTCGCTAGATCTTGAGAAGCGACACGCTGTACTTCTTGAGAAAATTTCTCTCTGTTTTTATAAATCTCTTCAACTGTCATTGACCCTAAAATGGAGCGAAGGTGTCCTTCTAGTACTTCTCTTGCTTCATTTTCACGATCTTCTTTTGTTTTCCCTAAAAACTGCTCTGCCGCAGTGGCGATTTCTTCAATTGATCCGCCAATTTTAATGATGGCCGTTCCATCCGCCATGACCGGTACACCTTGTTCAGTATAGACTTCAGGCGTTGAAACATCTAGCTTGCTAGATAGTAAGCTGAGCGGCTCTGCTTGTTGAAAAACAGGGAGTACAAAGGTACCTCCACCTCTTACAATCTTAATCTTGTTTCCACCTTCATCCACGTGGACATTTTTACTTCCGAGGTAACTTCCTGTGACAATTAATGCTTCATCTGGACCAGCTGTCCGGTATTTCGAAACAAATACACCAATAAGTGCAATGAGAATCACAAGCACAATTCCAATAATAATTAATATGGTTGTTCCTGGCATAGCATTCCCTCCTAGATTTCTTCATTTGGTATAACAGATAACACGCCTTTGTTCACTTCGACGACCAGCACCCGGGTTCCATATGGAATCTCCTCTTCGTCGAAACTGACGGCAGGCTTTGAGATTTTTCCGCTGTTACTAATTAACAGCACTTCTCCAAACCCATCTTTTGGTACAGATACAATGATCTCCCCAGTTCTTCCTTTTAGGTCGGCCTCCGTATATGAAAGAGATTCTTCAGCAGAGGAAAGCGGGACTAAGACAAATACATTTAAACAAGTAACGAGAATCACTGCGAGGATGGCAGATAATACGGCGCCAAGTCCACTTCCTACAATTGCTGTTTTTTCAGAGATAAATCCTCCAGCCGAGAAAAAGGTAAGAAATGCGAGGATCAATGTTGGTTGAAGGAACGGGACAGGAATCGCTTCAAACAATCCATCAAATACATCGCCAAAAAAGACGAAAACAAGCGTCAGGATTCCTGATACCATCAATATGTATAAGTACAGCGTCTGAAGAGGCAGCCCAAATACATCCATCTTCCTCACCCTTTCTTTATGAAATGAGCAGCTTTTCATTCATTTAGACCATGCTCACATCCAAGTGTATTCCTTCTAACAGGTAATACGAACCACTTTTGTAAAGGTTTCATTTTTCATCACAATTCATTAAAGGATTTCTCGGATAGCTAAAGAATGATTGTCTTGTACCAGTATGATAAAATTTGATCTTGAGGTGAGAGAAATGAGTTTATTACATGAAGCAAGACAAGAATTGTGGCAAGAGCTGCAAGGATTGAGCGAAGAACAATTAAATCAAAAATTATCTGATGATACTTGGAGTATTCAAGAAGTTGCAGATCATTTAAAGAAGATGGACCTAGTTGCAGCAAAACATCTAGCTGCCGAGGGGAAAAAAGCACCGATTAAAGAATATGAGCCAAAGCCGGTGGAAATGGCAGAGGATCGTTCAAAAAAAGCCACTGCGCCTAGTATCGTTGCGCCTGATCGCAAGCATGTAACACCTACACATTTAAAGGATGAGCTCGATACAGCACGTGAGAAGCTCAATCAAATTTTATCAACGTTTACAGAGGAAGATTTCAAACGCGTGATTGCACATCCTGTGTTTGAAGAACTTTCATTAAAGCAATACCTTGATTTTATCGGCGCACATGAAAAGCGCCATATTCATCAAATTAAAGAAATTAAAGAACAGCTATAAGATGTAAAAAAGACTCCCTTTTGGGAGCCTTTTTTCATTGTTACACTGTTTTAGGTGTTAAATCAAAGCAGCGAGCGTAAATCCAGTTGTATGCTTTTTCGTTCAGGTCTCTTGGGTTTCCAACTGTTTGCGGATCTTTCATTGCTTCTTTAGATAAACGGTCGATCATATCTTTTGGTACACCTTGTTCTTCTAATGAAGGAACTTCTAGGTCTTCCACTAAATCATACATCCAATTCACTGCTGCTTTTGCAGCTTCCTCTGTTGTCATTCTGCTTGTATCAATACCGAATGCTTGCGCAATTCGAGCGAATTTCTCTGGGTACCCTTTCCAGTTATATTCCATGACAGGTCCCATCATTGCCGCTACACATTGACCATGTGCGACTGGAATAATGCCTCCAAGCGTTTGGCTCATCGCATGGGCTGCGCCAGCTGATTCACTGCCATAGGAAAGTCCGGCAAGCATCGCAGCTTGTGCCATGCCATATCTTGCTTCCAAATCCTCTCCATCGGCAAAGGCACGGCGAATATAATGAGCAGCATATTCAATGGCCATGAGCGCTACCGCATCTGTAATCGGCTGAGCAAACTTCATCGTATAGCATTCGATCGCGTGAGCAAGCGCATCGATACCCGTCATTGCCGTCACATGCGGCGGCATAGATACATGAAGCTCAGGATCAATCACTGTTAGGTGAGCTGCAATGAGCGGTCCACCTGTGTTGAATTTGAATTCCCTTTCTTCGTCAGTGATCACTGCCCACTGCGTGACCTCTGAACCTGTACCAGCCGTTGTCGGAATTGTGGTTAACGGAGGGATTCTATTTTCAAGCGGTTTTTTCCCCTCAGCCGCTTCGTAATCAAGAACTGATCCTTCATGAGTCGCTTCCACACCGATAGCCTTCGCTGTATCCATTGAGCTTCCGCCGCCTACTGCGACTAAACCATTACAGCCTTCTTTTTCATATAACGCAGATCCTTCACTCACTAAACGGACTGGCGGGTTTGGTTCTACTTTATTAAATAGAACCACATCAACTTGCGCTTCTTTTAATGAAGCAATCACTGGATCTACAACACCTGCTTGATAAATACCAGGATCTGTGACAAGCAATACCTTTGAAACGCCGTATGCTTTCACTTCTTCCCCAACATGTTTCACTGCCCCAATGCCATGCTTGATGACAGTCGGAATTTCAAACGTATGGAATTTTTGCATGCTTTCAATTTTCATATTTAACGTCATATAGAATCTCCTCCAGATAAGTGATATTTATTTAAACCAATGAACCGCTTCTGGTTTTGTATTTCGATATAAATGTTTTAGTTCCGTATATTCTTCAAGGCCCGTACGTCCTAATTCACGTCCAAGACCTGATTGTTTATATCCGCCCCACGGTGCTTGGGCAAAATAAGGATGGAAGTCGTTGATCCAAACCGTGCCTAATCTTAATTGACGAGCCACTCGTTCGGCTTTGCCGATATCAGAAGACCAAACTGCTCCTGCTAAACCATAAATCGTGTCATTTGCCAGCTCGATGACTTCTTCCTCTGATCGGAAGGATTCGACAGTGAGGACTGGTCCAAACACTTCTTCCTGAACAATTCGCATGTCTGATGTACAGCCTGAGAAAATCGTCGGCAAGTAGAAGAATCCTTTTTGAAGCTCCTCTGCATCAGGTCGTTTCCCACCTGTTTCTAATGTTGCGCCTTCGTCTAAACCGATGCTGACGTATTTTTCTACTTTTTCTCGATGCTCAGCTGAGATAAGCGGTCCGCTCTGGGTTCCTTCATCAAAGCCGTTGCCTAGCTTGATTTTTTTCGTACGCTTCACCAGTTCTTCTAAAAATTCATCGTGAATGGATTCTTCCACTAACAAGCGTGAACCTGCTGAACACACTTGCCCTGCATGGAAAAACACAGCATTCATTGCCTGGTCAACCGCTACGTCTAAATCAGCATCTTGAAAGACGATATTCGGGTTTTTCCCGCCGAGCTCTAGGGCGATTTTCTTCACATTCCCGCTGGCTCCCTGCATGATTTTCTTACCTGTTTCAATACCGCCTGTGAATGAAATTAAATCGACTTGGTCATTGACAGCCAGCTCATCTCCAACAGTTGCTCCAGGTCCAAGCACTAAGTTGGCAACGCCTGCTGGAACACCCGCTTCTTCCATAAGTTTGAAAACTTTGATCGTGGTTAATGGTGTAATTTCACTTGGCTTTAGTACGATTGTATTTCCAGCTGCAAGGGCAGGAGCGATTTTCCAGCTCGCTTGAAGCAATGGATAGTTCCAAGGAGTGATTTGACCGCATACACCGACAGGTTCTCGGACTAATTCGCTTTTTGAGTTTGGAATAGGCGATGCAATGATTTCCCCGCCATCCTTATCAGCAAGCCCCGCATAATATTGGAACACGTTCGCAATATCGTCCATATCAGCTTTGCTTTCTTCTAATGTTTTACCCGTATCAAGTGATTCTAATTTGGCTAATTCATCTAGGTCTCGCCTAATCAATTCAGCAATTTTGAACACAATATTTCCTCTTTCAAGTCCAGGCATGTTTGCCCAATCACCTTGATCGAAGGTTTTTCTTGCTGCCTTAATGGCTAACTGCGCGTCATTTCTTGATCCTTCACTGACTGTCGCGATCACTTCTTGATTAAATGGATTGATGATATCTCTTGTATCGCCACTCTTAGCGCCAACCCATTGTCCATCGATAAATAGTGTTTGACTCATAGAAGGAACCTCCTCTGATTCTCTTTGGTAAATTTGTTAAATAAAAATTTAACGTTTTGAACATAATTAACTTAACATGTTCAAATTTTTCTGTCAAAGGGAGATATGTTTCATTTATTTTGACATTTTGCATTCTTTCGTTAACATATAGTCCATAAAGATTTTTTTGAACGTATTGAATTCACTTAATAGAAAGCAGGGACAAGATGAAAAAGCAGGAACAGCCACAAGCAGAAGAACGCATTTTAGCTGCTAAGGATCTCGTCATTGATTCCATCGCTGAAACAATGGATCTCTATGGCATTACTAGAAGTGCGGGTATTCTATATGGGACGATGTATTTAAATGAGGAAATGACGCTGGATGAAATGCGTGAAGAGCTGCAAATGAGTAAGCCTAGTATGAGTACGGGTGTGAAAAAACTGCAAGACATGAATATTGTCAAAAAGACTTTTCACCGTGGCCGAAGAAAACACAGCTTTGTTGCTGAGAAAGACTTTTTTAAGTTTTTCATGAACTTCTTCCCGCAAAAATGGGAACGAGAGGTTGAGGTCAATCTAGCAGCGATTGAAGAAGCGCAAGAACGCCTTCAAGATGTAGCTCGTGATGATCAGGCGGAGGAACATGAAAAAGAGGAAGCGAAACAGCTCATTGAACAGCTTGAAAGCTCAAAAGCCTATTATGACTGGCTTAGACGATTAGCCCACTCGGTTCATTCGGGAGACATCTTTGACTATATTCCGATTGATCAGAAAGAAAAATAGCCGGGGTGTTTGTGTTTTACAGCTTGAATTTTACAGGAGGATTGATTATAATAAGTTATGTCGTAATACTTCGGGGCATTAGCTCAGCTGGGAGAGCGCTACGCTGGCAGCGTAGAGGTCAGCGGTTCGATCCCGCTATGCTCCATTATCAAAAGCCTATCCAATGATGGATAGGCTTTTTCATTTGATTTTACTCATAAAAGCTTATTTGTCTGGTTCTTGAATTTGATAACCAAAGACTCCTTTTATCTCAACATCCCCACAGCCTTCTTTTTTGGTCAGTTTAATACCATGGGGTCTATAAATGTAGCGCCCACTTGATAAAATTCGGTCTGTTGCACTTAGATCATATTGGTTACCTGTATACTCTTTGACTGATGACGGAAAATCCGTTCCTGATAAGGATGTTCTGAAGAGTGTCACCTCTAAAGTACAACCCTCTGCATTTAGTATAGAAAATTGGTAGCCGTGAGTAGATGGATATTGTTCAGGATTATTTTGACCTCCTGGTACCCACAGATATTTTTCCTGTTCCGTCATGATGAAATCAACTTCTACTTCTCGATAAATGGTCTTAGCTGCAACCTTTTCCATATTAAAATGGAACATGACAATGAACCAAAGAGACATCATTACACTTATCCGCTTCATACAACCCCTCCATTCATTTTTACCATTATACAATAAATAACACCAAAAATGGTTTTATTTTACTTTTTTATAATGAATAAGGGTTGCTTCATTCCATATGTGTTTCTATGACCTTTCTTAATGTTTCTTTGGTCTTTGGACCATATATGCCATCTGGGGTTAACCCATGCATCATTTGAAATCGAGACACTGCATTCGCAGTCTTGGGTCCGTAGTACCCATCGATTCCATTATTGATCGCTCCCTTATCAGGATAAAAATAAATCGATGCTAAGGCTTGTTGTACAGCTTTTACAGCTGACCCTTTTGTAAGAGGCTTCGTCACTTTTAAAATACCTGCAGGCAAACTGTATGTTTTTTTGACCTTGTTGGTTTTAGATGTTGATCTCGTTGATATGGTTTTGATAGATGTTTCTTTCACAGGTTTAGCTGTTGTCATTTGACTTGATGCTGATGCAATACCAGCTTTGAAGCCATCCCACCGATTTAACAGCTTACGCGGACACTCTTTCCCGCTCCAATGCTTATGCGGCACCACGTTTGATAAAGGAATTCCTAAATCCCCCATCAGTTTTCGAATGAGCCATTGGGCGTTTTCAACGGCTTGTTCAAAGTTACCGCCTGCATTTTCACAAATTTCAATTCCAATTGATTTCATATTGCCGGTTCCCCTGCCATCTCCTGCGTGCCAGCCATTTTCGTTTAAAGGTAAATGCTGATAAATGACCTGATCATCGACCGTGTAGTGCCAGCTAACCCCGGTACTTGCCCGAGCAACAAATGCTGCATGATTTGCCGCATCAGCCCCCCGTCCAGTGTTCGATGTATTATGCACCGTAATATAGAGCGGCTTCATCCTGTTTCCTGGTCTGTTGCGATTTTGTTTTGGGATGAGTGCTTGAATGATCTTCACCATATTGTTTCTCCTTCAAAAATTATTTTGTTAACCCTCTTTGTTTCAGGGCATCTTTTTGCAATTGACCTTTATAGGTCACATAATTATTTTTAAACCAAGCGATCACGGCAGTGACCATAGTGAAAATTGTGGAACCTGCCACATATAGTGCCTCTCCTGCGGTTTGCACTTGCTCCTCGCTAATCGGCAGCACTGTTTGTCCAAACATGACAAGCGTTTGGTTGATAAGCGCAATAAAAAGAAGCACTGTGCGAATCACAGTGCCTTTGTCGAATGTTTTCATGATGTTTCCCTCCTATTTTAAATTCCGTTCAATTTTATCGAGCTTGTCGATCACGACGTCATACTTCTCACTAAACTTTGCTAACACATCATTTTGCGCCTCGATTTGCTCATTGAGTTTGTTTTCTCGTTCTTTTGTAGTGTTGAGAACATAAAACAGAATCCAGCAAAAAAGAACGGCGAATGGGCCTTGTGTCATTAAGTTTTGAACGACATCTACTTCCATTTGAATCACCTTCTTTCCGGCAAAAAAATAAAGCCATTAGGCTTTGTATATTTCTCCAGTTATATTTTGATAGTCTTCTGCCGAGATCCAGCCAATGCTTACATAAAATGCAATGTCCTCTGGGCCGTAACACTGCCAGTCCCAGAATTGTTTGATATCCGCTACAGTTGGAAACATCATTCTGAAGCACCTACTTTTTGCATAGCTAATAGCTGCGTTAATTGTTTTGATAACAAAGCATTTTGTTTCTTTAAAAGTTCGATATCACTTGGCGGGAGTGGGGCCGGTTTTAAGCTGTCTATATACTCTTGGGTCGCTGATTCATACCATTGTTGTTTTTTTACATCAAATGCTGCTTTATAGAAGGATGGATTATTAGGTGGAGCAATTGTTGTACATTGATCTGGCACTACATAATTTCCTTCGTCATCCACCTGAGACACTTCTATAGGTCTGACCAATTCGTATCGATGATTGTATTCATAGACTTGTATCATACTATCACTTCCTTAATTTAATGGGATGACCGTGTCTAAATAGTAGCCAGTTACCGCACTATCATTTGCTGATAATAAACCAGTTAGCTTTAGCTCTCCTGTTTTGTATATAAGTAATTTACTATGACCCGTTGTACCTGATACGGGAACTGATACTACTAGGCCTTTATCTGGTAAGCCTGTAATTGGAATACTTCCACAGATAACTTCTCTATTTGCTTTTAGGTGACCTCTCAACAATAATAAATTTCCCCATCTAGTATATTCAACTGGTCTTTCTCCAATAGAAGAACCATTACCTAAGGTTACATTTAGCCACTTAACATTTTCAAAATCAGCATCAGTCACTAGTTTTTTCCACCCTTTAAAAACACCATCAGTATGGACTGTTCCGAACCAATGAGTGTTGTCGTAACTTCTGCAGACATGAATGGTCTTTCTACCATTTACAGTTTCTAAGATATCGATATTAAACCAAGAAGAATCATTATCGACAGGCATATTTACAATATTAGATCCTACAGCAAAGTAAAAGCCGGATGGCAGCGTTAAAATATCAGTTCCTATTGACATTGAAAGTCTTAATCCCTTTGAATTTAATAGGTTATGGTCATTGAGACGTTTCCAACCGCTCCACTCTTGTTGTGTACCCGTTACATCAGTTGTTGAACGGTTAATATAAACATCTCCTGTATTGTTTGCACCGATGACCCATCCATAGGTATTTTCACTAAAAACAGACAAAGCCCTCATGGAACTTCTTGTCGGAAGATCTGGATGTGCTTCATGAATGTACCATGAATGAACTCCCGGCAATTTTATCAGCTTATCTAAAATACTAGGATCATCCGCATTAATTCTTTCAAAAGCTTTTCCATCGTCAGCAGTAATTTTAGATAATTGTCCTGCATCCCATTTATTTTTTTCGTTTTGAGTAGGCATTTGCAGCCAATTGATCGCAATGTCATTCACATGATAGTAAAAACAAAATGCATTACCTGAAGTGTCGATTGCGATTCCTACACCGATATTATTTTGACCTACTAGCTGAAAGCCTCTTAATGCAGCATTTCCTATAGCTGGAGAATCGACTACTCCAGAACCACCTGGCGCATAAAATGAGCAAGCCCCTAGCGCTTTAATTCCCTCATAGATACTGCCACCAGCAGGGATATTAATCAATTGGGACCCGTTATCATTTGTCAGTTTATATAGCTGTGATTCGTTCCATTTTTTCTTTTCCGAACCAGATACGTGAGGAATTGGATCTCCCGTATGAAGGTTGAATTGTTCTAGTAGTTCCTGATCATTTTCAATCAAAATTTTCACTAAATCGTTAAAGAGATCTGCATGAGCTTTATCACTCGTCTTAAAAGGTTGAGGTGTTTTTATAACGGTTTCTCCTTCCAAAAATACTTTATTATTAAGCGATATTATGATAAAAGCAACTAGTTCACTTCGTTCTAAATCGGAAACCAAACGTGATAAATTCATTAGGATTCAGATCATTAGAACAATATTGGACACAAACTTTTCCATCTGTCCCGATTGCTGTCCTATGAATTTGTGGTGTACTACTCTTACCTATGCTTGACGCTACTCCAATAAAGTGAGTCGATTGCATTGGTCTAAATCCTTCTTTTAAGGTAAAAGCAACAGAGTCAAAACCAACCTTACCACCGGTAATTGACCCAATAATTTCAACCACACCTAATGCATCTTTACTATATTGCACGGTGTGGGGAATACCATCGACAGAATTATATATTTTCCAACCATTATCGAGCTGCGGAAGTTCTACCTTGTTCCACTTCACCTCTTCATCCGCAGCAGTCAGTAATCTACGCCAGCCCTGCCAGCCTAAATTTAAATCAAGATAGTTCGTAAAGACGTTATTACGATAATCTACAGCAATCACCCATCCAAACGTCCCCTTGTTATTACTGTCCGCAGATGTAAAGTGATAAAAACCGCGTGCAGATAAAGCTGAAGGATTGTCCTGTACACCAGCTGGAGAATAAAATGTGCCAAATGTTTTTCCCGCCTGTGTAATTTTATCGAGTAAACTCTCTGTAGTTCCTACAGATACACGTACACCACCCGTGTCATTTGTAATTTTAATTAATTGGCTGCCATTCCATTTATTTAAATCTGATAAATTTGGTAGAGGTGTCCACGTAATCGTAGTGTGACCAGAATTGTAGTAAAAACTATATGCATTCCCCGCTATGTCTACTGCAAAGCCTGCTCCTATATTATTTTGGCCAACTATTTGCATACCTCTTAGTGATATATTTGACGGTGATGGAGAATCTTCGACTCCAGAAGCTGCATAAAATGTACATGTCCCTTTATCCTTAATCGCATCAAATATTTTTGAATCAGCAGAGACATTGATAAGCTGCATACCGTTATCTGCTGTTATTTTATAAATTTGTGATTCATTCCACTTTTTCTTTTCCACATCTGAGGAATGTAAATTGACATCACTTTTATGAGTTAAAAGTTGCTCAAGTAGCCCCTGATCATTCTCAAGTAAAACCTTTACCATGTCATTGAATAAATCAGCATGGGCTTTGTCGCTAACTTCAAATGACTTTGGTTTTTTTATCTCCATTTCGATCTACTCCTTCTTTTAGAAAGTTTGGGTCAATTTCTTTTAATTGCTCTAAAGTCAGTATGTGCTGGTGATATCCCTCTTTCATCTCTTCCATTGAACAATCCCCTAATTCAATGGCTTGTTTGACCAACTCAGGTGTCACCCATTGAAAATATAATGCCATGACCCAATAATTCATGTTTCACTCCCTCCTTTAATGAAGAGGATCTCATTTTTCAGCGCTTTTAGTTCGTTTGTTAGAAGATCACATTGGTGCTCAAGTTGTTTTCTCATCAGCTTTTCTTTGGCTACTTCTTGTGCTAGATAATCTAGTGGAAGAGGTGGTTGATACCTCGGGTTGGCTTGGGATTCCTCCCACCATTTTTTCAATTCTTCTGCCGTTGGCTTTGGCACATTTAAATGCCACTCGTTTATATACGAACCGTCACCATCATTTCTTAGTTCAAAATCTTTTTGGGGGTCCGCTTCGGGGTATTTATACTTAATGGCTTCATATAAAATCATCAGAATCCTCCTACACTCTCGGGAAATTTCGTCCGCCTATTTCCGTAATATCGAAATAGTTGTACCAACCTGAATTATCAGATACATAACGACTAACGTCTCCGTCATACCCTACATATAGGTACATTTCTAAATAGTCCCCCTTATTAGCCGGTACATTTGCAGCACCATAAAGTCCCATACTAAAGCTCAACGTATCAGATGGGCTTACCGGACTTTGCCTTTGTTGTGCAATATTTTTATATCTTTTTCCATTCAAATAGATCGATAATTCAAAGTTCGCGTATCGTTGAAAGCTTTCAATATAAACACCTGCATTTACTAAATACATTCCATTTTCAGGGCAGATGAAGCGATTATTATTGATATCAAAATTGTTATGACTATCTTTTATTTTTCGATTAAAAAGGACTTTTTGGTACTCTCCCTTGGTTAACAGCTGCTTACCAGTTGTACCAATATTCGTATGAAGAAAACCAGATATTTTGTGCCACTCGGTCCAACCAGAGGCAATATACCACTGTCTAAACCAAATACCTGTACTAGTAAAATAACTACCTGCTTCATTACCATTGCCATAATAATATTGTACAAAACGATACTCGTTTATTTTTTCGTTCTTCACAAAACCATATCTTGTAGGGTATCCAGTATCATTCGATTCAGTAATAGCCATCAACGTAATGCCAATCGGATATTCCTCACCGCTGACTGATGCATCTTGAATGGCTTGATCGCCTGTTAAAATGAACAAGCTTTCATTTGTGATTCCTTCTAATTGTTTACTGAGCGCATTATCATTCTCCACAAGTGTGTTGACCATCCGGTTAAATAAGTTGGCATGGGCTTTGTCAGAGGTTTCAAACGGTAAAGGTGATTTTATGTCCACTTCTTTTCCCCTCCATTAATAAATATCATCAATCTCAAAAACAAATTCGATGTCGCCGTCTTTTTGTTTGTCTGTCATGGTGCGGATGGCGGTGAATTTGCCGGCCTCGTCGACAAGGGCTAGTTCATTGATGACTTCGCCTGCGAGTTCTCCTTCAGCGATGGTGCAGGTGTAGCGGATTTTTGCCGGTTCCATGAAGGTAAATGAATCAATATTTTTTTGAATCAGTTCTTTTTTGAGTGCTTGTTCGGTTCCGTCAAGAGAGATCGGTTTTCCATCCTTTGTTCCTCCATTTCCGAATGCCATTTTGACGACTTTTGTGAGTTTTGTTCCTTCTGCTCGTGCCTTTGCCATTTGTTGACGTGCATATAGTGTGGTTACGGTTAATTGATCAGCCATTGTGATCCTCCTTATAGGTCTATTTTTTTAGAAGTTGCTGCTAGCATTTTTGATCCATCAAGCGGAATGGATCCATCGAGAATCCAATAATGCTCCTTGATCAGTAAACTGCCGCCTTGTTCATTTTGAACATGTACCGGTAAGCGGAACGTCATCCTCTTTTTCGTTTGATGTGAAAGCTGGTTCTTTGCGCGCAAAGTCAGCGTAGCTGCTTGCTTCGTTTCATGCGATGCTCCAGTCATGACATAATTCAGACGATATGCTGTTTCTTTCTCTTGTTGAAGCGGCATTCTCATCTTTAATGAATGCCGAAAGCGAGCAGGGACCTCCGTAATACCTCGTATCCCGCTAAGATAGAACGTTCCATTTAATACGAATTCACCATTGAGTAAAATTGGAATATGATCGAAAAAGCCCACTCTGCTTCGCAGTGTGAGCCGCTGGTGATGATCATTTGTTTCATGAACATCGGTATGATGAATGGCGGTGAACGTATACGCCAAATGTGCTGGCTTTAACGTTTCGAGTATTTCGACGATATATCTTGTGTTTTGCAGGTCATCCAGGTTGACACGCAATGCAAAATGATAACGATTGGTTGTAAGTCGGATGATCGCACTCGGATTTTTAAGAAATCGATTCACAGATTTCTCTAATGAAAGATACGTAATTGGTGGAATGTTCGACATCATATTAAGTAATCGCGCTCTGCGCAGCTCAATCGAATCATCTGACTCTCGCTGCACCTTGAGCATTCTTTCCCATCGATTCAATCCCCACGTCGCTGTTAAAGGGAAGAACTGATCCGTTACATCAAAAATGGATTCGTCCAATTGTTCAAACTCTGGTGCCTCTGTTTTTAGTAAATGATCCACATCATAAATCTCTGTGAAATAAGGCGGCAAGTAGTTTTTCATTTCATCAAGTTTGCTCAATAACCTTCACCTGCCTCAGACGTGGTATCTCAATGTCCTGTAATACTAAGTTTTTTGACTCCCCATTCAATAAGACGTTTGCATAATCAGACACACTCTCTGAATGGTACAAAATATCATTTAAGGCGGACATTCGAATCGTACTTTTTTCAAATGCGATTGATTTTAACAGTGCTTTGACCTTTTCTTCTATTTCTTTTTGCGCACCCTCAAGTGTCCAGTCCATCTGAAGTTCGACGGACACTTCTACGTCAATATCCAGCCACTTGGCGCTTTCCACGGTTGCTTTTGAACCAATAGGAGCTTGCCCTTCTCCTTCTCCCGGTACAGGATCGATATACTCCTGGACCCTTTTGACAAGAAGCTCAGATGCTACATCTAGATTGCCATCTGTGATGACAATTTTGACCGTTCCCTCTCCATTCCATAGCGGGAATACTTTCGCTCTGCCGACACCAACCACTTCCTCGGCCCACTTTTTGTAATGTGCTCTGTTGGCACTGACAGCCTCTCGCCTTGCGCGTATTAAATACCGATCGTATAATGACGCATCATCTTCTTCCTCTTGCCCTGGTATCACCAATTCCTTCATGATCATCGACTCTAGACCTGGAATTGTATCAAGCGATAGCAGCGGCTGACCTGTTAATTGCCCATTGCCGGCTGTACCTGTTGTCTCGCATTCAAGTGTACCGTCCTTTGAAAATTGAAAATAAACATCTTCAATAAAGAATCTTGATCCTGCTGGAATGTTTACGTTCTCTGGTTGAATGGTTACGGACCACACCGCTGTAGTGGCTGGCTTTCGTTCAATCCCCACTTCTGCTGCTCGTCGATCTAAAAATTCCCCCTGTGCTGTATCAGCAAAGACAAGCTCAAATACTTGATCAAGCCAAATATACGACTGAGCCAGTTCAGCAGCAGCAGGTGCCAAGGCATTCCAAATGACGCTGTTTTCTCTTTTATCTATGTCATCTGGCAGCCTGTCCAGCATTCTTTCCATCAACGCCTCATACGTTTGCTCCTCAAACATCTCCCTCCATCACCTCCTCTATTTCTAATGTGCCTTCATCTGTGACAATGGCTAGTTTGACTTGAAAGGCATCATTTTGCTTCGTGACCTCTATCTCTTCAATATGATCAATCCGCTCATCAACGACCAATGCTTCTTCTAGCAATCTTGGAATCTCCATTTCTTTGTATTCATCTGTTGCTTCTGTATCGGTCAATAGCTCCTGAATTTCAGTACCAATGTCGTGACTGTAAATGGGGTGTGCATAGCGCTCTGTTCTCAATGTCATATAAATAAATTGTCGGATCGCTTCAATGCCTGTAACGGCTTCATTTGTCAGCCTACCATTTTCAAAATCTATGCGATACGTCGTCGAGGTTTCTACCTCTTCGTCTTCTTCTGTTTCCTCGATTTCTTCCTCAGGTGAAAGTGCCACATTCATCACCTCCCTTACAATTTGTCGATGATGTAAAAGGACTGCCCTCCTGCCATTGCAAGTACCATAATGCTGTCTCCCCTTTTCAACTCATCATCCTCACCCTTATTTAAGCGTTTAGGCCAAATAAGCAGTTCTTCTGGAATGATCAGCTTACTATTTTCATTTAATCGGATGTGAAGAGGCGAAGCCATTGTGACCTCTCCAATCACCAGATCAATTGGAGAAGCTGCATCTACTGCATTGACAGCGAGTCGTTTAATTGCTTCACTTAATCTCATGCTTGATCACCCTTTGGCATGGAATTTTTCTCAACGACGTCAATTGTCATGGTGTGCTTCACTCCATTGAATTCATGCTTGTCTTGATCGATCCAGTAGGTTTTTTTGATGTTGATTTCAGGGATTTTCAAATAGATTGGCAGACCGCTTTGCAGTTCAGGGATTCCGAGTGCTTGTATGCTTTTCACTTCTTGTTTGACGCCTTTTTTTTCAGCTAGGCGTACTTTCGCTCTTTTTTGAAGCTGCGGCTGGTTGATTTGACCTGTGACCGTCTCCACATGCTGTAAAATGCCGTACTGACTCTGACCCGCTTTGTCCTGTTCGATCACCACAATATCTGATTTGCTACCTTTTTTCTTATTCTTCCCCTGTTCGTCTACAGACGTGCGCATCTTCACACGTGTTGCTGTCTCTTCAATGGAGGTGCTGTACTGATAACCGATGAGGTTGACGCCTGATTCAATGACCCACACGTCCTCTGGATCGGGCCAAGCTCTCAGTCCCATCTTGCCTTTAGCAGAATAAATTTGATAATTTCTACCGGTTTGCCGCTTCGTTTCTTTCAATGCTTTTAAAATGATGTCATATAAACTCGTGTCATTTTTAAAAACGAGAGACTTCATGACATGTCCTGTATTTGCGATGGATGTCATAGGAATTTGAAAGTCTGCCCCGATCCGCCTCAAAATTTGATCTGCCCGTTGATTTGAAAAAACATATACATCTTGGTTTTTCACTAAATATTGGAGCATATCGTATGCGGTAAAGGTCAGCTTTCCTTCAACAGGCGTCCTAGAAAACACGATGCCTCTGAACAGCTCTTTTCCTTTCCATTTAAAAAGAACCGTGTCTCCTTCTGAGACACGGTAATATGTTTGACTGCCTTGCTTTGTGATAATATTCGCCTGAATAGAGCGAGGGGCCTGATACCTTTGCCCCTGAAGTGTCACACTCTCTGTGACAAGCTCATACATCGTGCCGCTTCTGATGGCAAAAAGCTCAATCAATGTCAGCCCCCCTATTGTGGTATTTTCAATTTTTGCCCTGGAAAAATCCAATGTCCCGGCTGTTTAATATTCCGTTTACTTCGTTTGATCATCGCTGCTTTATTGGCATTCCAAATACGCCGCCATTTTGTACTATCGCCATAAAAACGGCCTGAAATGGCCCAAAGAGTATCTCCTTTTTTGACAGTGTACAATTTTGGTGGTGTTTTTGAGGGTCTTTTCTTTTTGGTTTGTTTCGCTTTTTTCTTTCGTTTGATTTTCCTAGGCGATGCGGTTTTATATTCCTTTAACTCGATCGTAAATTCACGATCACCTATGTCATAAGACCCTTCCTTGTGTGTGAAGCTCTCAATGCTGCACGTCATATTGATTTTAGTCCCTGTCACAATTAGTCGCACAGACTTCTTTGAACGCATCATTCGTTCAATTTTCGCTATTGCATTCTCTGGTGATGGAATGCTTTTATATTCAGCAATTGGCGAATATTTCTTAGGAAATAATGAGGTGAATGATACTTGTTTAGCCGATGGTACATCAATAAAAGTCAGTTCTCCAAAGGAGGAGACCTTCACTGTTTCATTTTGTACATTATTTGTGATCTCAAGTTCGGATGGAAGCACAGGGAATCGCAACTTCTCCTTGCCTTGGGAAATCCACAATTGATACACTGATTTACCCATCGATCACGACCCCTTTCGTTCCTGTCTGAAGCTCTACTTCCAATTCGTCTACAAGCATTTGTCTAATTTTTTCGACAAGCGATTGCTGATCCTGTCCATTATGGAAATGCTGATCACCATTGAACTGGATGGTGATTTGTTTATTGCCTGACGTTGTTGCAGTCCCAGCTGACTGTGCTGAGGTGACTTGCTGCATCTGTGATTCTGGTAAAGGAGCAGATGCATTTGATGGATCATAGACTTGCATCCCAAGTGCCTTTGCTGCCTGCGTCAATAAATATCTCCCGCGAATGCCTCTTTCTTCTGGAATAATCCATTCGCGTTTGTTTCCTTCACCGACTCTAGCTACCTGCTCCTGAGTAATCAGACCGCCATTGGCGTAGCCTTTATAAGGACCGCCTCTTCTCATACTCCGTAATCCCGGTGTATTGAAGACTGTTCCATATCTGCCCTTAATGTAGTTAATGGCTGCTACGGCATTATGAATTGGGTTCCAAATATCATTCATGCCCTTGCCTTTATTGGAATGGAAGGTCGGCCCAATGGTTTGCATTAACCCTTTAGAAGGCGTTCCCTTCTTGGCGTTGGAATCCCACAAGTTGATGGCTTTCGGGTTACCATTTGATTCGTGCTGAGCAATTGTCATAAGACCTGGAAGCCAACTCATCGATGTGCCAGTCGCCATCAGAGCTGCCATGAGCCATTGCTGAACACTAAGACCTGAAGCACCCATACCGCTGAACGCTCCGATTAATGAACCCGCTTGATTTTCAGCAAACTTTTTCACATCAACTGAATCGAGCCCTTTGACGACACCAATCGATGCGAATTTCCCTAAATTCATCATGACACGTGAAGGAGAATGAATGTCTAGTTCTTCTCTAAACGCCTGTTCCACTTTCTTCGCCATTTCTTTGGCAGCTTGTGTGACTTCACTTGCTTTTGAACGCATGCCGCTATTGAAGGCGTCGATCATTCCTGAACCCCATCCTGGTGATTCTTGTTTGGCTTGCAGGAATGGTTGTTTGACGTGTTGGTCTACGTATTGGCTTGTGCCAGTAGATGTCATGTTTTGACCTGAAGCAAAGCCAGCAACAGTTTGTGAACCATAAATCGAAGAAGCTGCTTGAATTTGATTAAATGGTTGGTCAATATTGGCTTGTTTCCACTGATTAAGAGAAATTTTATTACTATTCATCCCCTTCTCAAAATCAGAAGTAAATTCTTTTCCATAACTAACGCCACTTTCGGAGTTGTTCATTGATATTGAACCTCTTCCAGATAAAGAAACAGATGAGGTTACGTCTGTCCTCTGCTTAGCTGAGACATTCGATGAAGCCAGATTACTAGCGCTTTTTGGCACAACATTCATCCCAAGGTGAGTTGCTGCTTGAGCAAGTAACATCTTCCCTCGACCTCTATTGTTTTCCGTTGGAATAACAAACTCCTTGCCCGCTTCCCCTATCCAAGAAAGCATAGGTTTAGTAATATACCCCCCAGTAGCTTTATGACCAACCTGATTTAAACCGGTTTTCTCTTCGCCTTTACCTATGAAAAATTCTATTACTCCGCCGCCTATTTCTTTTGCTTTATCTACTATTCTACCAATAAAACCAAACATTTTTTCCCACGTTTCTGTTAGTTCCTCAGCATGTTTCTTTAATGGCTCAAAGACATTTTTATTGAACCAATCACTCACTGTTTCCCAAACACCTTTGATCGTTTCCCAAACTGATTTAAACGTTTCCCAAACAAATTTTATTGCTGGTTCTGCATATTTTTGATACGGTTGCCATACGTTTTCATCAAACCAAGTAGAGAGTTTTTCCCATGTAGTTTTAATCCAGTTCCATGTATTTTGAAACAAATTCCACACAAAAGTAATGGCTGGCAATGCATATGTTTTAAACGGTGTCCAAACATATTCATTAAACCATTCAGAAAATACACTCCATGTTTCTTGAATCCAGTTCCACGTTTCAACAAGTTTGTTCCATACCCAGCCAATTGCTTCTATCGCATATTGACCGAATGGGTCCCAAACATTTGTTAAAAACCATTCAGAGAAAACACCCCATGTTTCTTGAATCCAGTTCCACGTTTCAACAAGCTTGTTCCATACCCAGCCAATTGCTTCTATCGCATATTGACCGAATGGGTCCCAAACATTTGTTAAAAACCATTCAGAAAATATCCCCCATGTTTCCTGAATCCAGTTCCATGTGTCAACAAGTTTATTCCACACCCAACCAATTGCTTCTATCGCATATTGGCCAAATGGTTCCCAAACATAATCCATGAACCATTTTGATGCTACTGCCCAAATATTTTTGATAATTGTCCATGCAACATCAAATACGCCAACTACAAAATTGATAATCGGAACTGAAAAATTATAAATAGGCAGCCAAACTTTTTCCATGAACCAAGAAGAAAGTTGTCCCCATTTTTCAGTGATCCAATTCCATGTCTCACCGAAGAATGTTGTAATAGGAGTTAATACATTATTATTGATCCATCCTGAAACTTTGTTCCAAGTATCTTTAATCCAATTAACTGCATTTTCAGCACCTTTGACAATGTCATCCCATTTTTTCTTCAAGGTTCCGTCATCAAACATCTTTCCGACCCATTTTCCTAAACCTTCACCTAAAATGCTTCCTAAAATTCCGCCGATTGCTGTTCCAATACCTGGTGCAATCATTGTTCCTATCGCGGCACCACCCATACCACCAGCAATGCCCCCGCCGAATCCTCCTACTTTTTCACCTACATTTTCTTTTGTTGTGCCAATTAATTCTGTTGCACTAAGTAAAGGCCCAAGTATGGGTACTTTTTTTAATAACTTGCCTGCACCTTTACCTAAATTTTTAAATGTATCTCCTAAGCCTTTTAGCTTATCAGTATCTTTGAATATCCCAGCGAGACCAGCTATAGCCATAATACCTGGAATTTTTTTGGTTAAACTGCCTAATTTAGTTGGAGATTTTTTATTCTTTTCAACCCTCGTAGTTCCAGTTGGATTATTCGGTTTGTTTTTCGGACCATTTCTATTATCTGTTTGGGTAGTTCCAGTTGGATTTAAACCTTTTGCACAACAAGAACAGCAGCTTATTTTAAATAAACCTTTTCCGTTTTGCGTTTGGTCTGAGTTCTGGTTACCCAACTGACCTGGTGAAGTATTATTATTAGACCCATCCGAGTTATTTGAAGGGTTTTTCGGACCAAGGATCAAATCTAATCCTTTGTTAAACCATTTATCTAGATACTCTTCAGGATTGATTTTAATTTTCTCACGAATTCGTCCGATTACTTCTTGCTTGTAGTCGTCTATTTTCGTTTCAATCCAAGGTAGCGCCTTTTCATCCCAAAATTTCCTAGGGCTTAATTTTTCCTTCAATTTATCTGAGACGTCACCTGCATATTTTTCAATTTCTTTTAACGCCTTGTTCCCCAAATTCCCCAGCCAGCTTTGTTTGTTTTCCTGCGTTTTTGTAGCAGCTGTCGCATTAGGTTTCTTTTTGATTTTCTTTTCTTTCACAACTGACTCTGCCTGATCTCGTTTTTTCAACTTACTCTTTGCATTGTCTTGAACAGACACTCTGATCTCATGTTTAGCCATTGTCAAGCTTTTGAGTGTCTTTTTGATTCGTTGAATGGCAGCGGTAGCTTGGTCAACCATGTTTAATCTCATATAGTATGTTCTGTTCATGAGTTGAAGGATTGATTTTTTGATTGATGACATTTTTCCTGACAACTGATCATTCAGTTTGAACGTCAGCAAGATTGGACTTGCTTGTGATTGTTTCAAGCGATCTATACTGGATTTAATGACATCTAGTCCTTTTGCTTGAATCGATATGACCATCTGTTTCGGTATCATGTTCAGCTGGTTTGTTAATGATTTGAGATCACGATAGATTCCTTGATCTAGCTTCATGGATAATACAGAAAACCTTCTAATCGATAAATTGAGGTTCCTTAGCTTCTTTTCATCCATTTCCAGGCTTATTTTCACCGGTTTTCTAAATGGTTTGAGCTGCTTCTCAAACGTTTGAAATCGTTTTTGAATGCGCAATAGCTTCTTTGATACTTTGTCTTCTAATTCAAATCGTGCAGTGAGCTTCGCCAGTTTATTTCCCTCCTTTCTTTGCTTCTTTTTCTAGCATGTCGAGTTTGTAGCTGATGAGTCCGAATAGGAATGCCTTAAATTGTCTTGGTGCTTCGTATAAATCGAGGAGCTCTGATGGAGAATAGTGAAGCTCATGCATGGCGTAATATAAAAACACCGCTTCCTTATCCCCATCTTTTATTAGTTTTTTGCTGCTTCTTCTAAATCTTCAATTTCGTCTTCAAATCCATTGATTTCAATCGCTTTGTTTAACCAGTTTGCATATTCACCGCCGACAGATAAAACACGTTTTGCAACTTCAACTGGATCTTGTGTGCTGTAGGCTTCTCTTAATTCCTTTGAACGGAAATCTGGATAAATCGTCGATTCAATGGCAATTCGTGCATAGAAGCGCTGGCTGTCTAAGTCTTTTACGCGGCCTCTGCCTTTGACATTTTTGAACGTGGTGTTTTCTTTTTCCAGTTCATCAATACGTTCCGTGGTAATCGCTTTGAAGACAAAAGGAATGACATTCCCTTTTTTATCAACAAAACGCTTAGAAATTGGTACTTTTACCTCTTCCGCTTCTACTGTTTGTCCTGGCATAAAAAATGAAAGATCAAATGTTTGTTTTTCGCTCATGTTTAAAAACTCCCTTTTGTTTGTTTTTTTTGAATACAAAAAAGCACATCCATTTTTGAATGTGCTTTCCAATCTTTTCATGTATAATTGAGAACGTACAATTGAACGGCTTGCTCAAGGGCGTCTGGCTCATCCCCGATAGGAAGGGGGTGATGCTCATGTCAACATTCCAAGCACTGATGTTAATGCTTGCTTTCGGGTCATTTATCATTGCCCTGTTGACATATATAGACAAAAAATAGACTCCCCCTTGAGCTTTGGTAGGTGAAAGGGAAAGTCTATCCTTAAAACTATCTAATTGATAAGCCAGCCCCTTGAAGGGCCTCATTGTACATTGCCGGGATGTTAGCGCATCCTGGCTTCTTTTTATTGTATGCAAATCGCTTTGCATGTAAACATAATTTTGTGTGTCATTTATTGCAATGTGCATTACAAATGCATTCATTTTTCATTACATTTGCATTATAGCATATTTGGTTTTTATTTAGCTAATTAATTAGCTAATTTCCTCCACATTTCTTAGAAAGAATTCTTCAGCTTTTCAGGCAGATCAAAGTCTTCAAATGTAAATGGAACTTCTTCTTCAAGTGCCTCTGAATCGACATCTAGTCCAGCAATTTTAGCTGAATCAAAGTTGACATCGAATAATGTCACACGCTCTGTGCCTCGGCCTGATGATTTATCATCAATTACCGCTTGAAGAGTGAAATAAGGATCTTCCCCTTTTTTCACATAGTTGAGCATGAGTTGAACGAAACGTGACGTAACTTTATAGAATGTTGCTGTTCCTGTTCCGTTTGCCCCAGTTGTTTTATGGCCAGTCATTCGGCGGCCCATTACGTTCACTTCTGATTTATTTTTCTCCACGTTTGCTTCAAACGTTTTGATAAAGGCAAGCTCCTCACCTTCTAAGAAAAGACGACCTTCTTTACCTGAGATTGTATTTTGCGCTTTAAAAGCCATCTTACTTCACCTCCACATTGAAATAGAATTTTTCTGCTGCGTCTACTGGCTGTACTGCTAAATCGATGATAAATCCATCACGATCTTCATTGAGGCCAATGACGATATCTGTTTCTGAGTTAAAGCCTGTAATACCGCTGCCATCTTGAAGTTGTGTGAGATACTGTGTAATCAGTGTTTTCACAAGCTGCACTCCATCATCAGATGCTGGAATGTCATTGCCATTGGCTTTGCGTAATTTAATCAAATTTTTCAGTTCAAATGTTAAATCATTGTTGATTGCATCTAGCACACGGATGATTTTGTTTTTCGCCATTTGCTGGTTCTTTTCAACCGTGAAGCTTGTCAAAGAGTTAATATCTTTTTCAACGCTCACCGTGCGGTCTCTTGCATCGAAAGTGAAAAGAAACTCTCCTTGTGATAAACGGTATTCTACTTGATCATTATCAAGACGCTCTAATGTATCGACTGCGCCTTCGTATTCAACAAAGGTCAGTGACTGATTAAAAGTCGCTCCTGCACTTGCTCCCGCGACCCAAGCTGTTGTTTGAGCAGGCGCGAGTTCTGTTCCGTCTTCTAAAACAACACCGCTTGTGACATTGATGATACCTTCTTGATCAGCTGCATAGTTAGCCACAACGCCTTGCACCTTACGTCCTTGCTTATTACGTAAACGCTCAATAAATGACGCGAATGTTGCTTTTAATTGCTCACTATTATCGACTGGGAGTGCAATAACATCAAAGTATTCCGTTTCAGCTGCTTCTAGGAAAGCTGTATAATCTGCGACACTTGCCACACCGTTTTTCCCGCCGCTTAAAGCCGCTCCAGCAGTAATGACCGCTTCGCCTTCACCAGAAAATTGAACGTATTTGTTTTTCACAAGATCTTTGACATCTGTGACCACCTGTTTATCGACAATATCTGTTCCAAGATAGGTGATGACGTCACGTTTTGTGCTGTCGAGTACATTTTCTGCCACTTGAATGGTAATCTCATTTCCTTTTTGACCACCGTAATTGGCAGTAACCACAAAGTTTTCTGCGATTTCCGCTTTGGCTGGCTCTCCTTCGTTTAGGCGATAAAGCAAGACCGTTTGCGCTTTTTTCTTCGCTTCACGGAAAAGAAGAAGTGACTTATCATCAATGTTGAGCCCGACCTTTTTATTTAAGTCTTCCATATCGGAAACGGAAATAAAGGTTTTTGGTTCTCCCCAGCTCATGACAAGAGGAAGTGCAACTGTTCCTCGCTCGCCTAAAGTAATTCGCTGCTCTGCTGTTGTTTTAAAATTAAAGTAAATGCCAGGACGCTTTTTCTCTGTACCTGGTGTAAAAGTGCCTCCGTTCATCCTTTAAACCTCCTTGGACAAAAAAGCATCGATGTGCTTCTTTGCTTCTGTTTTTGTAATTGGTTGATGTTTGATATAAAAAAGAGCACCTTCAAGGATTTCTGGTTTTACCCCAAAAAGATCCTTACTGTGCTCTTTTAAGGCTTCAAATGAAAAGCCAAATTCTTTTTCTTCGCCCGCTGTTTGATCGAGCTGTGTTTTTTTAGTCTTGCTCACGTTTGATCACCCCATCTGAAAAATTGATATCTTCTAGGCTTGGCTGTTTATCTCGGTTGTACCAATAGCTGCTATCCCATGTCAGGACAATCGCTGCTACACCTTGATCTATGATTCTTGTTTCCACTCTTTTTATGCGGACATAATCATCAAGCACCTCTCCATCTTCACTGATCATCTGAATGATTTGACGATCAGCAAGCAATGCATCGACGACTGTTTCCGCCGCATCATGCGCTTTTTCTGTATCCATATGAAACACTTTCACTTGCAGCGAATAAGATTTCATAAAAGTAGACACTGTATCTGGACCACTAATGACAGTCACTGGCGGCACATAAACAGATGGCACTTGAAAACGCTCTGGCAGAAGACGATCATACATTTTCACAGGAAAGTGTGTGTATATATAATGCATGATTGCCCCGACTTCTTGATTCATTCCATCACCTCCCAAAATGTCGATCGATCCAGCTTTGAAGCTTTCGATCCAGCGAGTGTTCAAACATTTGTTCATAGAGCATGACGGCATGATCCCAGTACCCATTTCCTTCAATCCATTGAGATGAAAGCATCATGCCAGTACTGGCATTCGGATCATATTCAAAGCGGCTGCCGTTCCATCTCCCAGGCACCCATCTTCGTTCTCCATTTGAAGAAATGGCATGTCCATCATTCACGTAAGAGGCATAATCAAGCTGTGTCCCTACTTCTAGCGTGAGCCCGCCTCGGGAAGTGAGAAAGTGATTCTCCTTGTCACCTTTTTGAAAGGAATTGAGGAGACGGCCTGTATCAACAGCCTTTTCTTTGATGATTTCATCTTGAATGATGTCTAAAAACTGTAAGCCCATTTCCTGTAACCACTCTTGATATTGCGCCGTTAAGCCGCCACTATTTTCCTGTTGGAGCTGGGATAGCAGCCGGTCAAGTCCATCAATTTTCATAGGTTTTCCTTTCTGACGGCCATCACTTCCATGTGATGATTTTTCACTCTTTTTGGCTGCTGCAATTTGAGTGAGATGCCGTTCCACACCATTTTGTCATGCAAGCGAATGTCGCTTGCTAAAGGGAAATGGACGAGATAGGACTGATAGATGACTGTATTCGGTTCTTCTTGCACGAGTGACTGGCTTTTTTCTACAACATAGCAAGCCACATCTCTCATACTTGGTGTATCAGGATAAGTGAGATCCGTCTGCAGATCTCCTGCTGGTATACCAAATTTGCCGCGGATTGCCTCTTCATTCTCTAAGTGAAAAAGATCACAGCGATCCGTTAATAGAGAATCATAACTCATAATGATCTCACCTTTAAATTGGCGCTGCCGCCAGTTAGTGAAGGTTCAATATAATCAACAAGAAGGGCATACACATAAGGTCTGCCTTTCACTTTGTCCGCTGCCTTTGCATATGAATAATCACCCATTTTTTCTGAAGTCAAGCCTTTCATCATGGATTCATCATCATTCAGCATGGCAAAATACTGGGCCATTTTTAATAAGGCGATCCTTGCTTTTTCAGGAATGGGCTGATATTTTTCATGTGTAAAATCGTGCCCGACAATTTGAAATACCGCTGCTTCTGCTTCAATAATATCTGCCGCTAGTCTCTCTACAGAACGATTTTTCACGCGATCAAATACAGAATAGGCTTGTAGTTCCTCAGCAGAAATGATCATAGCCTGCTGTCACCTACTCTTTCACTTTCATTACTTTGGCTACAGCATCCTCTTCCTCAAATTTGCTGTCGAGCTTCGCTGTCAGAACAATGATAAACTTACGGCTGCGAATATCTTTTTCTACTTCAATACGAATATTGCGAGAAAACCCTACGATAATGTTTTTCGGATGTGTCAGTAAAATATCTGATACGTCTGTTCCTTCTTCATCATATGGCTGCATATTGGCAAGACCTTTGACCGGAACACCGAATGCAGAAGAAAGTCCGCCTTGAATCGCCGCATCTCCGAGACCTGTCTGACGGTTTGCTACTTGGTCTTTCCACTCGACCTCTAAACTTGGGGATGTATAAAAACGAAAATCCTGAGGTACACGTAAATATTTTGACGGCATCGCTTTATAGGCTTGTTTGAACATTTGACGGCTAATTTCCGCTCCATTCGCATCGACAATATGAGAAACTGCCTGTTTTCGTACGCCATCCATTTGAGCTAAAAATGGATCTTGTGATGTTGTATCACCGTTGACGATCAGTTCTTCAATATCGACTGCCGCTCGTTCCGCCAGCATTTGCATAATGGTCTGCTGAATCCCGTCTTTTTCAATGTTGTTTTCAATGCTGTCGTACGTCATATGGATCTCAGCAATGACTTCTTTTGCATTGAGCTGGACAGTGCTTGTCGCTGGGACAACACGGTCTTTTGCATCAAGCGCTTTGCCTTCTTCTGCTGGGCGTAAAATGCGCTGACCGAAGCCGATTTTTTCGATTTTTTGTGAATCACTTTCCATTGGAATGATACGTGCATCATTTAAAACGGTTGGTGTATTTTGCATCATTCTAATGAATGTGTTGGATTGGGCTGCGTTCATGAGACCGCCTGTTTTTAAGCTGGCAAGTGTCATTTCAGCCTTGCGAATCAACTCTTGATTTCTCACACTTTTTCCTCCTTATTTAGGCTTATAGTAAGCCATCCCATATGGGCTTTGTCATATCATTTTGTGTATCGTGATTTGTTTGTTTAGAAATGCCCCGCGCTTTTTCAAGCATGTGTATCCGCTCTGAAATAGGCAGTAGCTGTTGCTGAAGCACTTCCTGAATCGCTGCTTTTTCTCTGCCTGCTGATTTCTCTAAGGAAGAGAGCTGATGACGAATTGGCGCAACCACTTGCTCCAGCACTTTTTGCACAGGTTCTTCTTCACCTGTTTGATCTGTCCCTTGTTTATCCGCTTGTAAAACGTTGTCGATGGCCATTTTTGCTTTTTCTAGTTCGCGTACTTGATCAGTCGTTAATCCGGCATCTTGCTTTTGAACGGATGCTGGTCTTTCACCAATCGTTTGGAGGACATCATTTGTTTTCAACACATCCTGCACGATTGGAATCAATTGTTCAAGTGCCGCTCTTACGCTAGACTCATCACCATCACTTGACTGCAACGTTTCCAGCAGATGATCTAAAACGCTCCAAAATTGTTGTGGCATATTTGCACCTTCCTCTTTCAAAAAGAAATTTTTCAGCAAAGAAAAAAGCCCTCTCTCGTTCGTTTCTTGAGATAGGAGCTGATCGTGTTCCTCTATTGCGATGATGTCTGCTGTTCCAGCCATTGAGTAGCCTGTAATATGGCCTTGCTGAATTTGGTCCCAAATATCTTGTGATGCCTTTGTCACAAGTACCCAAGATCCTTTTTGAATCAGCTCCCCGCCTACTTCAAAATCCGCTGGGGCAATGTATGATTCGACGACTTCACCAACACCATCTTGAAAATCATGCTGTTTATCAATGTGACGGGCATCTTTCATAAAACCGTGTGCTGCTCTTTCAATTTCTTTGGCCGACATAAAGTCTTGATGTGCATCAGGTGTATTCGGTTCATACACGACGCCATATACGAGGCGATGCGCATCCTCTGCCTTCGTCAGGACACTGACTTCTTTTTGAAAGTCAGGCTGCTTTTTCTTTGCTTTCATCAAGAAAAATTTCTTTTGGTTGGCGGCCTTGTCCACATAGGAAACATGTGTAATTTTTGCGTTTTTTAATTCCCTTGGCATATGTTCACCCCCTTTCAAAAAAGCTCACGTCCTTTTATTTCTCCAGCTGGTTTGACTCGGATGGAGACAGCCCATCAGCTGTTTTTATGCGGCTTTCTAAAGGTCGGTGGTAGAATTCTTCCGGCCATTCCTCTAACGTCTTACCAAGAATACGCCCCGCAAGATCTCGCAAATCATTTGGCGATACTGCCCCAGCCTGAATAAATGGTGTCAGAACCTTCGCTATCTCTAATGGATCTCTAAAGTCAGGACCATTTAATAGAAAGCGGACATGCCATATATCTAAATCCGGGAGAAAAAGAGTATTGAGTTTCCCTGTAATAAGATGCCGCTCTGGCTGAAACACTTGCTCCTCCGTTGTTTTTCGCGCGGTATCTGCCGTGGCCTTGTTATAATCTTGTGACTCTCCTGTGTAAATAGGCGGCAGACGAAAAGCGGAGCGGATTTTGTTTCTCGTCTTTTCATCGTATTCTAAAAAGAGCGCATCCTCTTGCAGGATTTCCGCCAAGGATTTAAAGTTCACTTTGACATTTGATACATCTTCTTCACCTGTTAATCCTTTTTCTGTCGGAAGCCCTTCTACTTCAAGCAATAGAAACTTATGCGCATGATCAGACCCTTCAATATCATCCATATAATCTTGTAGCTGCTGATAAGAAGTCTCTGACAGCATGCCGTTTTCAACAATGATGGCACCAGGTACATGCCGTCCTTGCTTAAAATAAAGATAATTCAGCTCTTCTGCTTTTCGTGCGCCATACATATTGACGATGTTGCCAATCCAGCGGGGAATCCCATACGTCCCACTGCCAATTTTAAAATGAATGACTTCTGTTGCTTGAAGTGGTTCTGGTGTAGCATCATCGTACTTGCCTGTTTCACAATTTAATATGCGCGGATCACCATACTCCTTGAAAAAGACTTTCTTCTCATTGATGACCTGCACATATTTTCGGAATCGTTTCTTGCGATTCATCGTCTTTAATTCGCCGTTTTCTGTGTAGCGGAATTCGACGTCGACTGGCTCACTCAGTTTGCAAATGCGGATATGGAGTGCATCCAAATACTCGATTCCTGCCGGCTTTCCTTGTCCATCCCGCAGCACCTCTAAAAAGCCATTTCCTGTTTTCTCCCGGTCTTCTAGGACATAACCAAGAATCACGTCAGCAGACTCATCATAGTTCATGTATTTCGTAAACTCTTCGAGTCTTGTCCATTCCTTCTCGGCTGTCTTCTTTTTGACCGGTTTCACATCTTCCGCATTAAAATCAAAGGCGTATTCCACCCCAAAGCCAAAGCCTAAAATGTTTGTTCGATACGCATCTATACATTGCTGAAGAATCGTTGAGTATTCTGCCATGCTTTTTAATTCATTGATATGGTAGGGCGGCGGGACAATATCATCTTTTTCGTATGAAAATTCATCCTCATACATTTGTTTTGTATGATCAGACATGTTGGCCTTCATAATCGTTGCTTTTAATTGTTTCATTGTATGGACCTCCTCTCTCGGTTTGGACGGACACGCTCTGAAGCAGTCTGTTTCAAATCGGTCACCTCATAATCATCTAGTGCATACCAAATGGCGGATAATGTGTGTGGATCGATTTGAAATTCATCTTCCTCTAAGCGACCGTTCTTATCTGCCTTATAGGTTAGTGATTGAAGTTCATAGATGGTATAAGGGCAAGCATCAGAACAAATGATTTTCTTAAATCGTTTGATTTTCTTTGTATATTGCAAACGTGACCCTTGGAACTTATGCGCAGCGACCATTTGAAATCCGCGCTGCCGAAAATAGTGAATCGTTTTAGGTTCTGCTGCATCTGCCTTAATGAGTTCCTTTGATTCAACAAATTCTTTCAGATCAACAGCTGTTTCATCATCCGTTTTCCCGCGGTCGTAATATTCCCAATAAATATATAAGTACTTTTTTTCATGATCGACAGCTAACCGAATGAGCGCATTGTAGGATTCGACAAATCCAAAATCCATCCCCGCTCGTTTCAGCGGTCTTTCAATCTGCCCGATCGCTTCTAATACGTCAGCATGCTGTCTTACCTCAAATTGCGGAAACACTTTTGTGCCATTGATACCGAAGTATCCCTTCCTTGCAATTCGATAAAGATCTGGATCGTATTCTTTCAGCTCATCCAGCTGCTTGACATAGCTTTTAGGAAGAAATAGATTGTCTTCTGCTGTTGAGTGGTGATAGTACGTATCTTTTATCACGATGGTTCGCTGTTTGTATAAGGTTTCGTCATCAAGGACAAAACGTTTCAGCTGCTCGTCTCGAAAGAAATGTCTGTACGTCCAATTATCCTGACCAACGGGATTCGTCGATAACATCATATAAAGAGGTAAAACCGGATGTCTCAGCCTTCCAAGCAGTTCTTTAAACCCTTCATATGAAACCTCGGAACACTCCTCAATCCAAATAATTGAGATGTTGTTGATCGACTTCAATTTCTCAGGCTTGTCCAGTCCTTTAAATAAAATGCTGCTCCCATTGCGAAAAGTGAGAGCAAGTGGTGAACTGCGGCACTTTACTAGATGATCGATGCCAAGATCGCTGACGATTTCTTGTAAAAGAGAGTAGGTCGACTCCCGGTGCGTATCATACACTTCTCGAATGACAAGTGCTGTTCGTTTTTCCTCAAGCAGTTTTAAAACCAGCTTTAAAGCAATGTGATAGCTTTTGGAGGAGCCATAACCGCCTACTAAAAACTGAAACTTTTGATTCCAATCGAACAAAAAGTGTTCAAAGTGAGGATTGACTTCTTTTTCAATCAACGGCGTCATGAATCGTCCTCTTTTCTTTTGATCATGATATGAAGATCTTCTTCTTTTTCCTCACGAACTGCTTTTTTTGTTTTTTCGATTGTCAGCTCAATTTGCTTCAGCCTTAATCTTCGTTCATCTTTTGCGTGAGCGAGCTCTTCAAACTGTTTAATCAGCCGTCTTAGTTCTCCCATTGCACGAGATTGGGCATTTAAAAAAGTAGCATGCCGATCCCATGAAAATTGAAACGAAAATTCCTCTGCCGTGATCTCTGGCTCTGGATGAATGCCTTCGCCTGTTTCTTCCTCTAATGAAGAAGGCAAGTACGTCGCCTTTTTCAGTTCTTTGATCATGTCATCTTGATCTGCTACATGCATGATGCGCTGCGCTCGAATAATGGCTGCGTATTGAATTTGAATTTGATCCCAGATGATATCAAGAGATGTGCGCCCATCCATTTTTTCCATGATTTCAATCGTTTCATCTGAAAGAAATTGATGAAAGATCGAGTGCGCCTGCTTTGACGGTGTTTTTTGTCTTTGCCAGCCGTATCGTCTTTTCCATGATTTAACGGTATGGATGGAGACGTTGTAATGATCGGCTAGTTGCTGGTACGTCATCCCTTTCATATAATCCTGCTTAGCCTCTATCCGTTTATCTTTCATTTACATTCACCTGCCGCCTCCTTTTAGTTCGAATGATTCCCTGAAGAGAAATCATTTGTGCCGGGCTAGCAAACATTCGTTTGGTCTTTCTAACTATAGGTGGCAACTGTAAGACAAGCTTTTGAAGATTGATGTGATGAAAGAAAAAACACCTATTCAGCAGCTCTGAATAGGCGTTCTTGTACTTTTTTGGACATTTTGGTCCGAGCTCTTTCCATATGTTTTTGGACTGTTCCTTTTTTTACATCTAGCATGATCGCAATCTCGCTAAATGACAGACCCTGCGTTGTGTGCATAAAAAATACGTCCTTCTCTCGATCTGTCAAAACGGATAAGGCTTCGTCAATTCGCCTTTTGTCCCGCTCACTTACCTCTCTTTCTTTCTCTTGAATGAGGGTGTATTCATGTGATAAAGCCTCTAATACCTCTTGATTAGCAAGAATGGTGCGCTGATACACAGACCGTCTATCTAATCCTCTGCGTGCGCCTGGCTCTCTACCGATTTGAAGCCATTCCACCACGTATTCTAAATCACTGACCATACTGGCGATCATTTTTTGATCATGTTTGTCCTGATCTGACATCTGTTTCTCTTCTTTGTCTTTCAATTGTTCATATCGTTTTCTGGCATCTTTTAAACTTCTTTTATATTCAATCAGTAAATCTTGCATCTATGCTCTCTCCCTTTTTTAAGAAAATAAAAAACGGACACCAATCAGCCCCTTTTTATAGGGTCTTGATCAGTGTCCGCAGGCTTTCCGTCTTGGACTTATTCAGTTGTTCTTTTTCATCAGGCTAGCTGATTTTAAAACCAATCTCATGATCAACTCTTGCAAAATGTCCTTTTGCTGTTTGAATAATCGTTTTTCCATGCTCAGGTACATCCATCATATAAGCCGTTCCTACGTTTCCATCTAACACAATGACTTGAATCTTTCCTTTTTCCATTTCACCGACAAATGTCTGGTTTTCTTGAATCATGAGTTGTTTTGGCTCGTTCATATGCTTGTCTCCTTATTTGGTGGTGAGGATCTCATATCATCACCCATCGTATTTAAAATGATTTCCATTCGAGGACGCATGCTATAAAACTGTGAAACTCTTAATTCTACAATCTGTAAAGAGGCGTCATCGGTAACGGCATGAAGTGCTTCTTGTATATACTGCAATTTTGGTTGAAGAATGCTGATGTGTACCGGGCGTATCAAGCCTTTTTCTGCAGATGTACGCGTGTCTTGGCTGTTCGCTAGATCAATGGGCATATTGTAAAATGAGCGAATGTCGAGTGATAATGCGCCTTTTATTTTGCTTGTGCATTGCGCTTTAGCGGCTGTTTGAATTCTGTTTATCAATGTCTCTTTTGTGCATAAATGTTCTTTTTCAATGATAAAATGAAGGACCATGCTACGATCTCCCGTCATCCTTCGCCCACTGCCGAATGTCTTGTTCGTTTTGACCCGCATTGAGCAAACATTTCAGGAATGTCATGATTTGCTTCAATCGATTCATGTCGCATTCATCCTTTCCTTCTTCTTGTCATCAACGGCTTTTTCTGCCATGAGGGTCATGTATGTGCGTTTTTCTTCTGCCGTAGGGAAAGCAAAAATCGGCTCTTTTTGATGAAAAGTGATCCAGCCGCCAGCTTGTACTAGGCAATGCTGGGCTTCTTTTCGGGCATCAAATGTCATCTGATGTCTCATCATCATCAAATCCTTTCTCACGGTCCTCGTCCTCTAATCGATAACCATTTCGGGACATTTCATATGGCCAGTAACGTTTTGGATAGCCGAAATCATTCATTTGTGTCACCATCGGATGTTCGATATTCATTCTGTTTGTCTCCCCTTTTTAAAAACGGTCTTCCTCAAGAATATTACTCTTTTTGTGTAACTTTTGACCAAAAAAAAGCTCTTGAACACCGATATTTAGCAAATCTGCAATATGCTTGGCTATTTCTAAACTAGGCTTTGTTCGGCCCATTTCTATATTTGCATAGCCACTCGTGTACTTATATCCAAGTTTTTTCGCCATATACGTTTGTGTTTTTCCTTGTAATATTCGTTCTTCTCGTAAATTTTCAAGTTTCATGTTTCCACCTCTTACTCATTATGTGTAAGTTATATTCATTATGATAATATACACAAAACGAGTAAGTCAATCATATTTTTATTCTTTTTGTGTATTTATTTATCTTTTCCGTGTAATTCATGATAAAATTTACACATAATATGAAAAAAAGGTGTTTCCGATGGATAATTTGACTGGAAAGATTCTAACTGAATTAAGAGAGAAACATGGATGGAGTAAGTCTACCGTTGCCAAAAAACTCGGGTTAAAGGCGATGTCGACCTATGCTAACTGGGAGTATGGATTGAGAAAGCCAGATGGTGAAATGATTGTGAAAATCGCCGAGTTATACGGGGTCTCAACAGATTATCTTCTCACAGGTAAAGACAAAAACGCCTCTGATGACGATCTTGCAGATGATCCTGATTTGCAAATTGCGTTTAAAGCTGCCTCCGATTTTTCTGAAGAAGCACGAAGACAAACCATCGACTTTATTAACTACATTAGAGAGAAAGAGAAACAAAAAGGCCGTCAGCCAAAACAGACAGACGACAAATAAAAGATCTCTTTTCATAAAGCATCACATAGCTGGGTAGATACCCAGCTTTTTTTATGTCTCTTTTTCTCCCTAAAAAAGAATGACATATGAATAAAAAATCATGTGTTTTTTGGGCAAAATCGTCTTCCCCTACATAATATGTGACAATTTTCACCAAAAATACTCATTTTTCCACTTATTTTGATTGACATATAATTCTATTATTATTAATATATGTATATACCAAAAAAAGGAGTGTTACCGATGAAAAAATTAATGAAAGCTTGTACATTGTCTTTAGCTGCTTTAGGTGCTCTTACGTTCTTCCAAACAGAAGGTGCTCATGCAGCTGCACAGCCTAAAGAACCAGTTATAGCAAAAGCTCCTATTATGAATAAAGTGATTACGGTGAACCGCACACTTACTGTAGGTTCTTCAATCGCTGTTTCACTTCCAGCAAGTCAAATTTCTGTCTCAGGCGCAACGTATGCCATTCAATTAGACCAAACTGCTCCAAACTTCACTTGGATCCGTGCTGTACAACGCGGTTCTGTTACAGTGTCTTACTATAATTCACTAGGTGAGCTTGTTATTAACTATATTACTGTTCGTTAAGCGATTTTTTTCATATGAAAAGGCGATGACTATATGTTCATCGCCTTTTTGTGTTTTTACTTAGGCTGCTTACCAGTGCTTGCCAATCTCTATCTATTATGTTAACTTTTAATAAAAATAAGTTTACATATTGAGAGGGGCTTATGATGGGAAAAATAACGTCTTTGTCTTGGGAAACGATCGTGAAGAAAGCCATCAATCATGAACCGATTACTATGGAAGAAGGTCTAAAAATTCTTGGAGCAGACGACGCAGAGTTGCTGCCTATTATGCATGCAGCTTATCAGGTGAGATTTCATTTTTTTCAAAAAAAGGTGAAGTTAAATATGATCTTTAATGCCAAAAGCGGATATTGTCCTGAAAACTGCGGGTATTGTTCACAATCGGTGATTTCAACAGCTCCTGTTGAGAGGTATACAATGCTTGACCAAAAAACCATTGTGGCCGGTGCGCGTGAGGCGTTAAAAAGAAAAGCAGGGACTTATTGTATTGTAGCAAGCGGGAGAGCACCTTCGCACCGTGAATTAGATGAAGTCACCGCAGCAGTAAAGGAAATTACTGAGACGATGCCTTTGAAGGTGTGTGCATGCCTTGGGTTATTAAATGAAGAAAAAGCGAAGCGGCTGAAGGAAGCGGGTGTTCATCGGTATAATCATAATCTCAATACACATCAAGATCATCATGCTCAAATTACAACGACCCATACGTATGATGACCGCGTATCGACCATTGATAAGGTCAAACAGTCAGGGATGTCACCATGTTCAGGGGTTATTATTGGAATGGGCGAAACCAATCAACAAATTGTCGAAATGGCTTTTGCGCTGAGAGCCCTTGATGCGGATTCGATTCCCGTCAACTTTCTCCACGCAATTGAAGGAACGCCTCTTGAACATCAAGAACGCACACATCCGATCAAAGCGTTGAAGGTTTTGGCACTGATGCGATTTATCAACCCGGCTAAGGAAATTCGAGTATCTGGGGGAAGAGAGTTTAATTTACGAACGCTTCAGCCTCTCGCATTATATGCAGCGAACTCTATTTTCGTAGGCGATTATTTAACGACAAAAGGACAGCAAGTTCAAACCGATCATCACATCATTGAAGATTTAGGTTTTGAAATAGAAGAATGTGCGCTTTAAAAAAGTCTGCCGATGGATCGGCAGACTTTTGACGTTAAGATTAGAATCTTTTATGGAAATCGACAGTACCGCTTCCTTCTTCGCGGTCAAAGCTACCAACAAAAGTCCAGTTAATATAGCCGCCGTCACCATTGTTGACAAACGTTCCATCTTCAAATACCCAAATACCAAACGTAATGCCGTCATATTCAACACTATCATAATAAACAACATTGTTCAGTCCGCTAAAGTCATGATCTTGGCTTAAGTTTTGAACAACTACGTTGTAATTTTGACCTGCTTCATAGAATGCACTGTATGCCGCATTTTTTACAAATCCATCACGATTTTGAGATGATTTGACTGCTTGTTCAATTTTATCGGCAATGGCTACTGGATCAATCGAGACACTTCCATCGACACCTGTTGTCGTAGCAGCTTCAGCCTTTTGACCAAAAGTCGTAAGAGATAAAGGGACAGCAACCATTGACGTAGCAATCATAGAGCTAACAAAAAATTTACTTGTTTTCCTCATTATTTCTAACTCCTCCTTTAATTGGTATGTTTATGTACTACCCTTTTCTTTGTCACTTAAACACTAATTTAAGAAAAAACTTCTTTTTCTACCAATTAAGAGGCTGTTTTTACTGTTTAAAAGGGCAAAACAACAAAAAAACTACTCTTTTAAAAGAGTAGTTTTCCATCATTACATAAACAGGATAAATAAAATCAGACCTAGGATGATTCGGTAGATCGCAAAAGGCACAAGTTTGATTTTATTAATCAGTTTTAGGAAGAATCGAACAACAAAGAGAGCCACAATAAACGCACTCACAAAGCCCACAATAAAGAATGGAAGCATGTCTGTTGTTAAATATTCGGCATTTTTAACAAGTGTTAAGAGGCTTGCTCCCGCCATAATCGGCATGGCCATAATAAACGTAAAGTCAGCCGCCGCGCGGTGATTCAGACCAAGAATAACACCACCTGCTATTGTAGAACCCGAACGCGAGAAGCCTGGCCATAGTGCTAAACATTGAAATAACCCGATATACAGCGCTTGTCTGTACGTCATATTATCCACAGAGCTTGTTTCTGTTTTACGTTTATTGATCCAATCAGCGACAAGCATCAGCACAGCCCCTAAAATCAAACCGACAGCGACCGTTCTCACATCAAACAAATATTTATCAATATAATCTTCAAATAAGAATCCTAAAATGACGGCTGGGACGAGTCCAACAGCAATTTGAGCAATGGTCAGCTTATGTCCGCTGCGTTTTTGTTCTTCTGTGATATTTTTCTTTAAGCCTAACAAGTTCAAAATACGATCTTTAAACACGATCATGACAGCTAAAATAGAACCTAACTGAATCACGACTTTAAATGTGTTTGCAGCCTCTGGCGTAATGATGTCTTTTGATTTTAGCCAAAGATCATCAACAATGATCATATGCCCTGTAGACGAGACAGGTGCATACTCTGTTAATCCTTCGACAATTCCTAAAACCAGTGCCACGAATAAATCCCATAGATTCATGATTTTCTTTCCTTTCAATTCTGATCTTTTGAAGGCAAACATCTATGTCCACATAAAGACAAGCTTTCTTTTTCGAAAGCTCGTCTTTATGATACTATATTTTTTTCTAAAAAAGATTATGACATCAAACCTTTTCTTCTTTATACAAATTGGATCGCATTTTGAACCAATCAAACAGGTGGGTCGTGATCACTTTCAGAACGGCATACGTCGGAATCGCGACAATGATGCCGACTACGCTGAACAATTTACCTGCTGTTAATAGAACAAAGATAATCGTGATCGGATGGATATGAAGGTTTTTCCCCATGACCTGAGGAGAAATGAATTTCCCTTCAATAAGTTGAACCACTGTCCAGACAATGATCAGTTTCAGTAGCATAATAGGTGATGTGACAAGTGCAATCACAATCGCTGGTGTAATGGCAATTGTTGGCCCAAGGTAAGGCACTACACTTGTACATGCCGCAATAATCGCCAGAAGCAGCGCATAGTCAAGTCCAATAATCAGATAACCGATTAAAAGAAGAACACCGATACAGAAGCTGACAATGATCTGTCCAAGAATATAAGAGCTTAAGCGATGGTTCATTTCGTGAAGCACGATATGTGTATGCTCTCTAAACTTATTCGGAATAAATTTCAAGAAATAGTCAGGCAGTTTTTTGCCGTCTTTTAATAGATAAAACAGAATGAACGGAACCGTCACGATCGAGATGATAATTTCAGTAAGCGCCCCTAAGAAAGTGCCGACTCCGGTAAAAGTACTTTCCAAAATCTTCGTCGCTTGACTTGACGCTTTACTCACCAATTCAGAGACGTTAAAATTCATCGTTTTCTGCGCCTGATTAATGAAGTTGCTTCCTGTTAGTTGTCGAATCTGTTCTTCTACTGTATCAACGTATTTTGGCAGATTATGAAACAGACTCATCGTTTGTGCTTGTAAAAAAGGAATAATAGATACAATGGTCACTGTAATAATCCCAATAATGACAATATATAAAAGCAAAATCGAAAAGATCCGTTTGACCTTAAATCTCTCTAATAAATTCACAATTGGATTTAATAAATAATACACAACCCCCGTTAAAATAATCGGTAAGGCAATGGTTTTGATGAGTACAATGAGCGGTGTAAAAATAAAAGATGCCTTCATGAAAACAAGGATATTCAACCCTATTAATAGCAGGATGAGTAAAAAGAGAACAAACTTGTTATCAAGAAAAAATTTTCTAAATCGACTGCTCCACATTTGCATAGAATTCATATCTTTCCTCCAAACACGGGCTATTTTATTAGTAAATTGTACACTACTTGATCATCATTTTGTGATCATTGTTTCAGCTTTTCTTCCAGTTTCGCAATGGACATGACCCATCCAATCAAAATCGGTTGTCCGATTAATCTCATCCATAACAAGGCTTGTTCTGTGCTCTCTTGCCCTGGAAATGGAATCCCTTCTCTCGCAGCAAATAGGTTCGCAGGGAAAATGAGCACCAGATAGACAGCGATCATTTTTGCTGCCACAATCCTTACGTTTGGAAGAAGCAGTAAAACGGCCAGCAGCCATTCCAAGCATGCGGTGGCATAAATGATGCCATAGGGAAATGGCCATCCAGACATCATGCGGGCAAAGCCGCTTGGCTCTATCACATGAAAAACACCGGCTGCTATAAATAAAAGCGCGAATGCGTATGTACTTCCTATATGTAGGATGCGCTTCATGTTCGTTTCCTCCTCCCTCCTTCTCAAGTATTACCCGAATGAAGGAGGAAACTATCCACTTTTCGTACATTTATATTCTTTATGTAAGACGCATCAGCTAAGGTAAAGGTTTCATCCGCTTTTCAATAAAAAAGAAGATTCTTTCATACAAACGCTTTCAAAGCATGTATAATCAGAGAAAAGCAGAAGGAGGGAATGTGATGATTCGATTTGCTGTCATCGGAACGAATTGGATTACAGATCGATTCTTACAGGCTGGTGAAGGAGTGGCGGATTTTACATGTACGGCCGTCTATTCTCGGTCTGCTGAAAAAGGACAGGCATTTGCAGACAAGTATGGCATTGATACCGTCTTTACTAATTTACAGAAAATGGCGGCAAGTGATGCGTTTGATGCTGTGTATATCGCAAGTCCAAACGCCCTTCACAAAGAGCAAGCGATGCTGATGATGGCGCATCAAAAACATGTATTATGTGAAAAACCATTGGCCTCTCACCGTAAAGAGGTTGAAGAAATGATTGCTGCTGCGAAAAAATATCAGGTGTGCTTAATGGAAGCGATGAAGACCACATTTCTGCCGAATTTTCTTCAAATCAAACAGCATCTTGATCAACTAGGCCCCATTCGGCAAGTGATCGCTCATTACTGTAAATATTCCTCAAGATACGATGCCTACCGAAACGGTGAGATTCCAAATGCTTTTAAGCCGGAATTATCCAATGGCTCCTTAATGGACATCGGCGTGTATCTTGTCTTTCCCATCATTTATTTATTCGGGCTGCCAAATCAAATCACCGCGAGAGGCTATACACTTTCTTCTGGAGTTGATGGGAGCGGTTCATTACTTTTACAATATGAAGGGCATCAAGCACTGCTTTTTCATTCAAAAATCTCAACGTCTCATGTATCTGCTGAAATTCAAGGGGAGGATGCCACGATGGTGATTGATCAATTCCATCGCCCTTCTCGTATCATCATCCATGATCGAAATGGACAGCAAACCGATATTTCTATCAAAGATGATCAACCTGCTATGTATTATGAAATCGATCACTTCATTCAATGCATCAAGCAAAAAAAGGGACAGTCTCCAATCAATACATTTGCCTTATCCGTTCAAACCATGTCCGTCATGGACGAGGCGAGAAGACAAATGGGCATTATCTATCCAGCCGACAGACAAATGTAATGAGGCATTGAATGAACAAAGGGCGTTTTACAGCCCTTTGTTTGTTCGTGTGAAACTAGTTTGCCGCTAATACATCGGCAAATGCTTTCACATATGGCGGAAGGTCCGGCGGGCGTCTGCTAGATACAATATGACCATCTGTCACAACGGCTTCATCAAACCATTCTGCTCCAGCATTCGTCATATCATCTTTAATACCAGGTGTACTCGTTACTTTTTTACCTTTCAGGATACCAGCTGAAATGAGCACCCATCCGGCATGACAGATTTGTCCGATCGGTTTGCCCTTTGCATCAAACGTACGAACGATGTCTAATACTTCTGGATATCGGCGCAGTTTATCCGGTGCCCATCCCCCAGGAACGAGAACCGCATCATAATCATCTGCTTGAATGGAATAGAAGTCTGCATCTGATACAGCTGGCACTCCGTACTTCCCGATATATTCATGATCTGCTTTTTCGCCAACGAGATGGACAGTTGCCCCCTCTTCTCTTAATCGCAAAACGGGATACCATAGCTCTAAATCTTCAAAATCATCACTGACTAACGCAATGACCTTCTTATTTGATAAACGCATAACATCTCTCCTTTTCTTCGGATTTCCTCTATTGTACGAGATCATCTCTTAAAAAGAAAAGCGGTTCCCCTTGAGGAGAACCACTTTCCATTATTCACTGATCTTGAATTTTTTAATTAAGTCACGCAATTCTTCCGCCATTTGGGAAAGCGTCGTCGAAGAAGAACTAATCTCTTCCATTGATGCCAGCTGTTCTTCTGCTGATGCCGCAATATCTTGAATACTTGCTGAACTCTCTCTCGATACATCTGCAATTTCATTCACTGCTTTAGAAATTTGCTCAGATCCTTTTGAAAGCTCACGAACTGTCGTATTCATTTCATTGATTCTTGTCGCAATTTCTGCCGTTTGCTGATTGATTTGTGAGAAGCTTTCTTTTGTTTGGTCTGTAATTGATAGACCATTTTTTACTTCTTCATTCACAGATTTGAACATATTTTGAGACGTTTCTATTTCAGAAACAATTTCTTTGACGAGTTTTTCAATCTCTTTTGCAGAATCTGATGATTGAACCGCCAGCTTACGGACTTCTTCTGCTACAACCGAGAAGCCTCTGCCTGACTCGCCCGCACGTGCTGCTTCAATGGCTGCATTAAGAGCCAGTAAATTCGTTTGATCTGCTATACCGTTAATGACACCTAAAATGTTGGTGATATCTTTTGATTTATGCTCTAATCCGTTGATCACACTTTCAGCTTCTTTCACTGAATGATCAATCGTTTTCATTTGGCCAACTGTCTGTTCAACAAGCTGTCCGCCTGTTTCTGCGACTGTTTTTGATTGAACCGATGATTCTGTAATGACATCAGATGTTTGTGCAACTTCATTTAGCCCTTCGTTCATTTGTTTCAAGTGGGCTGCACTTTGTTCCACCATTTCACTTTGATTTTCGTTTCCGTTCGAGAATGTTTCAATGGATGATGTAATATGTTCGGTTGCTTTTGTCGTTTGACCTGCACTTGCCGTCAGTTCTTCAGACGATGACGCCACGTTCTCAACAGATGTCTGTACAGCTTGGATGACATCTCTGAGTGACTCACTCATTTCATTAAAACTTGTACCGAGCTGACCAATTTCATCATTTGATTTAACATCAATTTTTTCTGTTAAATCTCCTTCGCTAATCTTCTTAGAAGAGGAGACAAGCATGGAAAGTGGTTTTGTAATGGAACGGATGATAAAGAAGATGAGAATACCGCCAATGATGAGCGCACCAGCTAATATAATGGCCGCCATGTTGAAGACTGGCTGCGCCGCTTCTTCTACTTCATTGACAAACATTGTACCGGCAATTTTCCAACCAGTCGCTTTGTTTGTTGTGAACTCCATTTGCTTTTCTTTTCCTTCAAACATATAACTCATTGAACCTTTGTCTTGTGTATAAAGCTTGTCTACCCAATCACCTGTTAATTTTGTTCCTGCTTTTTTCGTTGGATGTGCCACGTATGTTCGATCTGGGCTGCCGATAAAAGCATGACCTTCTTTACCAATATTGATACTATTAGACTCTTTTACTAGATTCGCAATGTCCAGGTTCATGGCAATAACTCCAGAACCGTCCTCTAGTTTTTTAGAAATCGTCACAACAAGTGTACCAGTTGATGCAGTTGGATATGGAGCGGAAACAGACAGCTCACCATTTTTCGCCCAGCCATCTTTGTACCAATCCCGCTCAGTTGCGACATAATCAGCAGGCATTTTTTGATTAGGATATCTCGAGAACACTTTTCCATCACTTGAAGCAACAAAGATGCCTTCTGTGTCATCATTCATGCTCATGAACTGTTCAAAGCGTCCTTGAATATCAGTCGTTCCTTTTTGTCCCAGCTTTTTCTTCGTAATCCATTTGCTAAAGAAATCGGCTGCGTCTGTTTTTACTTTCACAACCTTCGTAATGTTTTTGTCCAGCTGTTCTACATTTTCCTTTGCACTTTGCATGATTTGATCATTTAAAGAGGTGCTCGCCGTATGATATGAAGAGAATGCCAATACGATAATTGGGCATAAAAGAATAAATAAGAAAGAGAAAACGAGCTTTTTTGATATCGATGGTTTTTTGAAATACTGTATGAAATTCATAAAAAAGAAAACTCCTTTTAGTAAGATAGTATATATATCGGAAGTACTACTAGGTTCTTTACTTTTTTAACTTATTAAAGTCTAGATAAGTCCAAAATACCCAAATTATGTGCAAATAACGGAAAAACCCCTGACGTCAAAACGTCAAGGGTTCCAGATTATTGACAAAGGGCTAAAATGAACTTTATTTTAGCCCTTTGTCTTCTTTTCAGCGTGATAGAAAACCTTTGCAGTCTAGGAAGGACGAGTACTGGAGCGGAGCGAATTTGAATTCGTGAGCACCAGCACGCAGGACTGACACCGAATGCGAGGGTTTGTCTACACGCTGAAACCCCTGACGTCAAAACGTCAGGGGTTCTACTATGACTCTTATATTTTAAATTGTTTGATGAGCTCTCTCAGTTCTTCTGCCATTTGAGATAAAGTGGCGGAAGATGAGCTGATCTCTTCCATTGATGCCAGCTGTTCTTCTGCTGAAGCCGCAATATCTTGGAAGCCTGCGGAACTTTCACGTGAAAGCTCTTTGATTTGATTGACTGCTTGTGAAATATCGTTTGAGCCATGAGAAAGTTCTTGGGCTGATCCGTTCATTTGTTTCATTTGTTCTGTCATTTCTGATGTCTTATGGGTGATTTTCTCAAAACTCACTTTCGTTTCATCTGTAATGTTTAATCCAGATTGCACTTCACCTGCTACTTGTCTAAACATCTTCTGCGACTTTTCAATTTCATCTACAATTTCGTTCGTTAGGCTTTCAATTTCTTTTGAAGAGCTGCCTGATTGCTCTGCCAGCTTGCGGACTTCTTCTGCGACCACAGAGAAGCCTCTTCCTGCCTCACCTGCACGCGCAGCTTCTATCGCTGCATTTAAAGCGAGGAGGTTCGTCTGATCTGCAATGCCGTTGATGACTCCAAGAATGCTTGTAATGTCCTTAGATTTCTGTTCTAGCCCTGCAATCACAAGCTCTGCTTCTTTCACTGCTTGTTCAATCGTTTGCATTTGACCTGCTGTTTTTTGAACGAGCTCTCCACCAGCCTGAGCGGTTTTGCTAGACTCGATAGATGATTCCATCATGTGAGAAGTCGTGTTGACCATATGTGATAAACTACGATCCATGTCGTTTAGCTGGACAGAGCTTTTTTCAATCATCTCATTTTGATGTTCATTGCTGTTTGAGAACTGTTCAATAGATGAGGTAATATGCTCAGTTGCTTGGGCTGTCTGTCCTGCACTAGCCGTTAATTCTTCAGATGAGGCAGCAACATTTTCAATTGAATTCTGGACGGCTTGAATGACTTGTTTCAGCTTTGCCGACATATCGTTAAAGCTCTGTGCAAGTTTGCCGATTTCATCATGTGTGCGCACCTCAATATGCTGGGTAAGATCCCCCTGACTGATTTTCTCAGCCGATTCAGAGAGCTCTATGAGTGGTTTTCGGATTGATTTAATAATAAAATAAATCGCGATTCCACCGATGACAATCGCAGCAGCTAGGATGATCATGGTTAAGTCAAGCACTGGCTGTGCAGCTTCTTTCACTTCGTTGACATACATTGTTCCCGCGAGCTTCCAGCCTGTCGCTTCATTTGTGTCATAAAACATTTGCTTCGGCTGTCCGTTGAATTCATATTCGAAACTGCCTTTTTTATTGTGATACATTTTTTCGATGAAATCGCCTGTCAGTTTCGTCCCGGCCTTTTCCGTTTTATGAGCAATGTAACGTTGGTCTGAGGTAGCGACAAACGCATAACCTTCTTGACCAATTTTGATGCTGTTTGTATCTTTCACAATTGTGTTCAATCGTACATTTATGCCGATAACACCAGAACCATCTGCTAACTGTTCTGATATTGTGATGAGCAGGTCATCTGATGACTTGTCTGTAAAAGGATCTGAAATGATGAGTTTGTCATCTCCCATTGATTGTTGAAACCATGGTTCATTTTTTGCGCTTTTGGCACTGCCTTTATGAATCTCGGAATATTCAGTTAGTTTACCATTCTGATCTGCAACAAATACTTCTACGACATCGTCGTCTGTTTCCGATAGTTGCTCTAATTTCACCTTAAGTAAATCCTTATTTTTAGAGGCCAGTTCCTTTTTTTTCACCGATTTAGATAAATATGAAACAATATCAATTTTAGGCTGTACATCTTTATTGATCAGTTCATTTAATTGATTCACACCATTTGCAGCGCTAGACATAATCTCATCATTGAGAGACTTAGACGCCACTTCATAGGAAAATGCGGCCAACACAAGAATGGGCACTAGGAGAATCGCTAAGAATGCAGTAATTAATTTCTTTGACATCGTAAAGTGCTTAAAAAAGTTGATTTTTTTCATGACTCTACTCCTTTTGGTTTATGATTTGGGATCATCCCCCTCTATTCTTAGGTAATACGGATTATTTTTCAAGGTGTAATGTTCAAAAAACCACCAAAATAAGCATATTTACCTATTCCTTTCGATTTATTCACTTCAAAAAAAGAACCCCCTAGCTGGAGGTTCTTTTCATTTGGTTTATTCGACTTTAAATTTGCTAATCAAATCACGTAATTCTTCTGCCATTGAAGAAAGGGTGGCAGAGGATGAGCTGATCTCTTCCATTGATGCCAGCTGTTCTTCAGCTGAAGCGGCAATGTCTTGAATATTGGCGGAGCTTTCACGTGATACGTCTGCAATCTCACGGACAGCCTCAGAAACATGTGCAGATCCTTTTGACAACTGGACAACTGTTCGATTCATTGTTTGGAGCTGATCTGAGATTTCTTTGGTCATGTCGAAAATATTGTGGAAGCTGACTTTCGTTTGTTCAGTAAAGCTTAAGCCTGATTGAACTTCTTGATTTACTGCTGTGAATACTTCTTGTGATACATCAATATCTTGAACGATTTCTTTGATTAAGTTTTCAATTTCTTTCGCTGAGTTGGCAGATTGAACAGCAAGTTTTCTTACTTCTTCTGCTACAACAGAGAATCCTCGACCAGATTCTCCAGCTCTTGCTGCCTCAATCGCTGCATTCAGCGCAAGTAAATTCGTTTGATCTGCGATGCCATTAATGACACCAAGAATCTGGGTAATATCTTTTGATTTGCTTTCTAGCGCACTGATGACATTCTCTGCTTTTTTCACTGATTGATCAATCACGTTCATTTGAGAAGCGGTTTTTTCTACTAGCTGTCCGCCTTCTCCTGCAATCTCTGTTGATTTGATGGATGAAGCGGTAATCGATTCGGCCGATTCATTCATGTGCTGAAGGCCTCTGTTCATTTCTTCTAACTCTTCTGAGCTTGATTCCACTTTATCATTCTGGCTTTCGTTACCAGTAGAGAATTGTTCAATGGCTAATGTAATATGCTCTGTTGCTTTACTTGTTTGTCCTGCGCTTGCGGTCAGTTCTTCTGATGAAGAAGCGACATTTTCAACGGAGGTTTGGACGGCACCAATGAGGGATCTTAATGAGTCAATCATCGTATTAAAGCCTTTACCAACTTGTCCTATTTCATCATCTGATTGAATCTGAAGTTTATCACGTAAATCACCATCGCTGACCTTTTTCGAGAAACGGGCCAGATTGGATAATCTATTTGAAATAGAGCGGACAATAAAGAAGATGAGGGTTCCTGCTACGATCAGTGTCACACTGAACACAATAATGGCTGTATTGAAAACGGGTTTAGCTGCATCCTCTACTTCTGATACGAGCATCGTGCCGCCGATTTTCCAGCCGGTTAGTTCATTGGTGACATAAGCTACCTTTTTATCTGTTCCATTGAGTGTATAGCTGCCGTTTCCTTGTTTGTTTTTAAAAATAATGTTCGCCAAATTCTCATTGACTTTGCTTCCTGGCTTTTGGGTTGGATCTGCTAACACAGTTTTATCCTTCTCCATGATGAAAGCATATCCTTTTTGACCTATTTTGATTTCTTTTAGCTTTTGAATGAGGCTGTCAATTTCCATATCAAGACCAATCACCCCTGAGCCATCTTTCGTTTTTTGGGCAATGGTGATGACCATTTTACCTGTAGATGCTGCGACATATGGCTTCGTGATGACTTGTTTACCATCAGCACTCATGGCCTCTTGATACCATGGACGCTCTCGCGGGTCATAGCCTTCAGGCATTTTTTGAACTGGGTATTGCATGAACAAACCCTTTTCTGAACCTGCATAAATGGCTGAGACATCTTTTTCATTAATTTTTCCATATTGCTGCAATTCTTTAATGGTAGCTTTTCTATTTTTTTCTTGAAGATTAGCCGCCTTGAGATCATCTGTAAACAGGGTCACAGCCTCTGCCTTGTTCCCAATATTCTCATCGATTAAGGTATCAAATGCATTGACCTGACTCATCGCACTGCCCATAATCTGTTTGTCTAACTCTGTCTTTGATGTGAAAAACGCACTAATGGTCAGTGCAACAGTTGGCAGTATAAGGACTACCAAAAAGGCAATAACTAATTTTTTAGAAATGGATGGTTTTTTGAACCATTGGATCATTTTTCCCATTTTCTCTTTCCCCCTTTACTTCTCTAAAGTTATTATCGGATGAAAGGTTTATTTTTAGAGGGCTGGAAATGACGTTTAAAAATAAAAAAAATACCCAGACAATTCTGGATATTTTTTCATCGTTTTTTAATCAATTTTAAATTGACTTGTCAGCTCTTTTAGTTCCTCAGCCATATTGGCAAGTGTGACAGAAGAAGACGAAATTTCTTCCATAGATGCCAATTGTTCTTCAGCAGATGCCGCAATATCTTGAATGTTCGCCGCACTTTCTCTTGAAACTTGACGCATCTCTTGCATGGCTTGTGACACAAGTTTTGATCCGCTTGATAGGTCAACCGCTGTATCATTTAATTGAGTGAGTTTTTTCGACATACCTTCTGCCGCCTCATAGATGTTTTGGAAGCTTTCTTTTGCTTCTTCTGTCATCCCAAGTCCTGCATTTACTTCTCGGTTGACAGCTTTGAACATCTCTTGAGATTTGGAAATTTCCAACACAATTTCTTGGATCAGCTTTTCAATTTCTTTCGCTGAATCTGCAGATTGGACCGCTAGTTTTCTGACTTCCTCTGCTACGACAGAGAAACCGCGCCCTGATTCACCTGCTCTTGCTGCTTCTATGGCTGCATTGAGTGCAAGTAAATTCGTTTGATCTGCGATGCCATTAATGACATTTAAAATGCTCGTAATATCTTTAGATTTGTATTCTAATTCTTTCATGACTTGTTCGGCTTCTTGTACAGATGTATCGATATGTTTCATTTGATTCGCTGTGCTTTCAACGATACGTCCGCCTTGTCCAGCCGCTTCTGTCGATTGAATGGAGACAGCAGTCACTTCTGATGAAGTTTGTGACATACCTTGTAATCCTTCATTCATTGCGACAAGCTGATTCGTGCTAGATTCGACTTTCTCATTTTGTGCTTCATTCCCATTTGAGAATTGTTCAATCGACATGGTGATATGCTCTGTCGCCTGACTTGTTTGGCTGGCACTAGCAGTCAGCTCTTCTGAAGCTGAAGCCACATTGTCGACAGATTGCTGGACCGCTCGGATAACTTCACGCAAAGATTCACTCATCTTACTAAAGCTTCTTGTGAGGTCTCCTATTTCATCCTTCGATTTGGTTTCGAGGGTTTCCGTTAGATCCCCTTCACTCACCTTTTCTGAGAAATCAACAAGCCTTCTAAGTCCAATTGTGATGGAGCGAACGATAAAGAAGATCGCAATACCGCCAAGGATAAAAGAAGAAATTAAAAGAATAATGGCAGAATTCCAAACTGGCTGTGCTGCTTCTTCTGTTTCTGATACAAACATCGTTCCAGCAATTTTCCAACCTGTTAAATCATTTGTTACAAAAACGAGACGTTTTTGCTCTCCTTTATTCTCATAAGTTGATGTTCCTTCTTTGCTGCTGTAAAGGATTGATGAAATATTTTCAGTCACTGCAGATCCTGATTTTTCTTCTGGATGAGCGACAATCTGTTTATTTTTATTCGCAATAATTGGATATCCTTCTCGTCCAATTTTAATATCTTTGATTTTATCGACGATATCCTGAACATCAATATCAATCCCAATGGCTCCCGATCCGTCCTTCAGACGCTGAGCGATTGTGACAACCATGCCGTTTGTTGTGGCAGAGATGTATGGATTGGTGACCACAGGTTCACCTTTTTCGTCCTGCATCGCCGCTTTATACCAATCACGAGTTGTTGGATCATAGCCTTTTGGCATGTCTACTTTAGGGAACTGAATAAAGTCACGATTTTTACTTGCTGCATAAAACCCAACCACATCATCTTCATTGATTTTACTGTATATCTCAAAATGCTCATACAGTTCGTCCTGGTTTTTCTTTTTAAAGTCTGCAGCACTGGATGTTTCGGTAAACAGTTTGACTGCGTTCTCCTTATTCAAAAGCTTTTGCTCGATCATGTCATTCAGCTCATTGACTCTTGCGTTTGCTCCGTACATGATTTCATGATCTAATTCTTCTTTGGCAATCTGATATGAAATCGTACTGAGTGTAATGATAGGCAAGACGAGAACAAGTGTGAATGAAATAATCAGCCTTTTAGAAATCGATGGTTTTTTCAACCATTTTATGATACTTTTCATGTTTTTCCTCCTTTTAAACGTTATGTTTTATATCGGACATCTTCATATTATTTTCATGTTTTTCAAATAAAAAGGATGCCTTTTTGTTTATTTTCACAAATTGATTCCTTGCCCAAGCATCCCGCATACGCTAATACAAAAGGGGGCGCTTTTCATATGATTATCCTTTCAGGACAGCCAGTGACAAATGAGCAGCTGGCATCGTTTCAGCTAGAAGGACAAAAGCGGATCATTTTGATGCAGTTACAAGCCTCAAATGATACGTTCCGTTATAGGCAGGCATCTGATTTGTTATTTGAGGTGACTTTAAGATCGAATATCATGAATGCGGCAAGAGATTTGAATAAGAGCGGTGCCTCATTTGCTATCTTTCAAAGGTCCCGTGCGAATGACGCCTATTGGCGTGTATCAGAGGCCGGAGCGTTAGAACTGCGCTATCAAGTCGAGCCATCTACAGGGATTAAAGACATCTTTGAAAATGGCTCAAAATATGCCTTTGAATGTGCCACAGCGATTGTCATTGTGTTTTATATGGGAGTCTTGCAAACGGTAGGAGACGAGAAGTTCAATCGAAGACTTAGAAGTTTAACACTGTATGACTGGCACTATGATACATTGTCCATTTATACAGAGCGCGGAAATGATTTTATTTATGGGGATTGCCTATATTTCGAGAATCCAGAGTTTAGCTATCAACAGTCTCAATGGCGCGGAGAAAATGTGATTTACTTAGGGGAAGATCAATATTATGGGCATGGGCTTGGGATCTTAACAGCTGCAGAGATTATCGATAAATTAAATGCCAGAAGACGGCCAGGGGCGGTTCAGTCCGCTTATTTACTGCCGCAGACTACTAGGATGGATGTTATTTATCTCAGGCAAATGTTTGGCAGCTAAAAAAGGCCTCTTGTCTATAGGTTATGACAAGGGGCCTTTGTATGCCTTACGTTTTCGGTAATCATGGAGCGTGCCAAGCATTGTGTTTGCTAGGATTTCCATTTCTTCTAGATCGTTTCTTGTGACTGGAGGGTCGTGCTGATTCCATTTCACATAACGAACAAAATAGTAATGACGAATGGGGGTAAGAACAGCAGGGGAGTGCGGAAAATCATCAAATAGAAATTCAATTTGTCCTTTTTTCCGATATGAATGTTTTAAGATTTCCATCCTGTCACACCACCCATCATCAAATTATATCTGCGTGAGTTCATGCATGATCTCTTCAACGGTTAAAATGGAATGAATACGGCCAACCCCCTGACCTGCCCAAAGAGCCATTTGTTCTGGGTTTCCTGCAGCAGCTGCCGCTTTTCGCATCGGTGTTGTCCATACATGCTGTATAGGATAAGGAAGAACCCGGTCTTCATTTCGTCTTTCTTCCTCCATCCACTGATTGACAATACCTCTGGCCTTTTTTCCAGAGAAAAGCCGTGTCATCGCTGTTTCACTGCCTTCTGCCTGTAACAGCGCCTTTTTGTACACATCTGCCGCAGCACTTTCTTGACTCGCTAAAAATCGTGTCCCTATTTGAACCGCATCTGCTCCAAGTGCTAGTGCTGCTTTCATAGTGGTCCTGTCTGTGATACCTCCAGCTGCAATCAATGGGATATGACAGACAGACTTGACATCACTGATCAGGGAGAAAAGTCCCTGCAGAGCATCTCCCTTTGAAGGTAAAAAGGTGCCTCGGTGCCCTCCTGCTTCGCTTCCTTGAAGAACAATGGCATCCATTCCTTTTTCTTCTAAAAGCAGTGCTTCTTTTTTTGTTGTAGCTGTTCCGATGAGAAAGATCCCCTTTTGTTTCAGGTGATGAATGGTTTGTTCGTTTGGACAGGCAAATGTAAACGACAAAGCTGGGACTTCTTCTTCTTGAAGAATGTTGATTTTTTGTTCATAGTCCTTCCATAATTCTTCCTCGCTAGGGATTATCTGTGCTTCTGGTATAACAGGCAGCCGATCTGTCCAAAATGATACATCTTCTGTTTTCGTTTCTGAAATGGGTTCAGGGACAAACACATTCACTTGAAATGGACGAGATGTCAGCTGTTTGACCTGTCTGATTTGCTGCCTCATCTTTTCAGGTTGTACATAACCACTTGCTAAGCTGCCGAGACCGCCATATTGTGAAACAGCGGCGACAAGCTGCGGCGTCACCGCTCCTCCTGCCATTGGTGCTTGAATGATGCCATGTTCAATTTGAAGTAACGCTGTGAATTCTCCCATCTTCTCCCCCGCCCTTACTCGTTAGATGACACCTGTACATAAAAGTGACGATGTCTCGGTCCGTCAAACTCACAAAAATAGATTCCCTGCCACGTTCCAAGCACAAGATCACCATGATGGACAAGAACGTGCTGAGATGCTCCCATATAACTAGCTTTCATATGCGCTGCTGTATTGCCTTCCATATGACGATCTTTTGAATGTTCCCACGGAAAGACTTCGTCAAGCCGGCGCAGCATATCACGTTTGACGTCTGGGTCGGCATTTTCATTAATGGTGATTCCAGCCGTCGTATGTGGACAATAGACCATAACCGTTCCGTTTTGAATCCCAGTTTCCCGGACATATTGCTGAACTTCATGGGTAATGTCTATCATGTCATCGTGTTTGTCTGTTTGTACGTTGATTTTTTTCATTTCACTGGCTCCTTTTGATCATGTCTATAAAACCATACCCTTTTTATGTGAAACCAATCACTGCCGGTTGGCAGAAACAAATCTTCTTACCTAAAGTTTACCAAGCAAAAAAACCTCGTCAATAGCTCCGAGGTTTTTAGGAAAAGTGAACCTTTTTTACTTCTATGGTTCGAATATGATGATCTTCTGCATCGACAATTTTAAATTCACAGCCTTCTGCTTCAATGATATCTCCAATGTCAAAATCAATTTTATGCGTCATCATCCAGCCGGCAATTGTATCAACATCATCATTTTCAATCGCTAAATCCAATAAATCATTTACTTCATCGATCAAAGCTTTCCCATCCATGACATAGTGGAAGTCACCTTTTTTCACAATATGCGGGGTTTCATCTTGATCATATTCATCTCGAATCTCGCCCACAATTTCTTCTAATATGTCTTCAACTGTGACGAGACCTGCTGTTCCGCCGTATTCATCTACAAGCACCGACATATGAATCCGTTCCTTTTGCATCAAAATCAACAGTTCTTGAATCGGTGTACTTTCAATGACACGAATGACAGGGCGCATTAAGTCTTCAATGGACACCTCTTGGTTGAGAAAACTTGCTTTAAATACGTCTTTGCTATTGATCACACCAATGACATGATCTTTGTCTTCTTTAATGACAGGATAACGTGTATACCTTTCGTTCAGCATATAATGCGTCACGTCTTCCAGGCTCTGTTCAATTTCAATGGCAGAGATTTCTGTGCGCGGGATCATGATCTCTCTCGCCACTCGGTTATCAAATTCAAATATTTTATTGACATATTTGTATTCAGATTGGTTGATTTCGCCCTTTTCGTAGCTTTCAGACAGGATGAGACGCAATTCTTCCTCACTGATCGCCACTTCATGTTCTTTGACAGAATGAAAACCAAATAATTTCACAATGCCTCGTGCAGCCCCATTTAATGCTTTAATAAACGGGTACATGACTTTATAGAAAAAAATAAGAGGTTTTGCCGTCACAAGACTGACGGCTTCTGCCTTTTGAATGGCAATCGTTTTGGGAGCAAGTTCCCCAACGACAACATGCAAAAACGTAATGATCACAAAGGCAATGATAAACGATATGATGTCTGTCAAAGCGGAATGAAGCCCTGCCTTTTCAAAAAGCGGATGCAGGAAATGTTCCACTGTTGGCTCCCCTAACCACCCTAAGCCTAATGCCGTGATGGTAATGCCAAGCTGACAGGCAGATAAATATTCATCAAGGTTGGTTGTCAGTTTTTGAACATGAATGGCTCTCTTATCACCGCTTTCAATCAGCTGATTGATTTTTGAGCCTCTAATTTTCACAATCGCAAATTCAGTGACAACAAAAAATGCTGTCGCAGCAATGAGTAATAGGACTAAAAATACGTTTAAAATATACAAAAAAACCCTTACCTAACACGGGTAAGGGCTCACCTCCTCTGGCGTCAATTAATCATTACGGCCATTTAGGAAGATCATTACAAAACGGAGCAATTCAAACAGGGAGACAAGGGCCGCTGCTACGTACGTAAGAGCTGCGGCATTTAACACCTTGTTCACGCCTCTTTCTTCACTGCTTCTAATGATTCCTTCTGAAACAATGATATTCTTTGCACGAGAACTTGCGTTAAACTCAACAGGCAATGTCACTAGCTGAAAGAATACAGCAGCTGAGAACAGAACGATCCCAAGCCCGATTAAGTTAAGGCTGCCGAGCAATAATCCACCTAGGAAAAGAAGCGGGGCAACACCAGATGCAAAGTTCACGACAGGGAAGATCTTATGTCTCAAGACAAGCGCACCATAGGATTCCTGATGCTGCAAGGCATGTCCAACCTCGTGTGATGCGACTGAAATGGCCGAAATAGAATGGCCATAATACACTGGTTCAGATAAACGAACCACACGCTGCGTCGGGTCGTAATGATCAGTCAAAGTTCCTCTTACCGGTTCAACGGGTACATCGTATAACCCGTTGCGATCTAAAATATATCGAGCGGTTTCAGCACCTGTTTTCATACTGGCAGCTTCAACCTTTGAATACTTTTCAAAATTATTCTTTACTTTAAATTGTGCCCAAAAAGACAATCCCAATGCGGCAAATGTTAAAAAATAAAAAAACAGCATGCTCATCAGCTTCCTTTTTATTTTATATATTTATTTACAATTTTAATGACTTTTATGTAACGTGTACAGCAAAAAGCACTAGGTCTTTTTAAGGGGAATCACTACACCAATGAAAAAGAAGAACATTCCGATGCATGCTGTATAAAATGTCACCGTTCCATATAGGTCTTGAAAAAAACGAAGCCACGAAAAATCATTCATAAAATGGTTCACCGCATTTAAATCAAACACGAGTAAAATCACCGCAGATGATAAAAAGTGTGCGCCGATAAAAAGAAGTACGGTCTTTTGAACAAACGACATTCGCATTCCCTCCTTCTTCTCTCTTATTTTAAGATATGGGTTCTGTTTCAATACATGACGATGATGAAAAATTGTTTCCTAATCGGGCATACTGACATTAGCAGTCTCCCTGAAAGGACGAGTTCGATGAAATCAAACCGTATCTTCATTGCCTGGCTAAGATGGCCTCTTTATGTTCGCATTGCGATCATCATCTGTTTCTTGCTTCTCTTTTTTGGACAATTAATCGTCATACTTGAACCAAAGCAGTATCATACGATCTTTGATGGGATCTGGTGGGCTCTCATTACAGTCGCGACGGTAGGCTATGGTGATTTTGTGCCGCAAACCATGCCTGGGCAAGTAGCAGGGATGGCGCTTATTTTGATCGGCGCCAGCTTTGTCACTGCATATTTTGCCACGCTTGCTGCCGCTGTATTTAGCAAACAGCACCATTATGTAGAGGGGAAGGTGGCTTTCAAGGGGAAGGGACATCTCATCATTGTCGGCTGGAATGAGAAAACGAACAAACTGCTTCAATCGTTTCAAACCATTGATCCCGCCATGCCGATTGTACTCATTGATGATTCCTTAAAGGAAGGACCTCTTTTAGAGAATGTCCATTTTATTAAAGGCCATGGTACAGAGGATGCCACACTTCGCAGAGCAAATATTATGAGTGCTGATACATTGATGATTACCGCAGACCAGCATGAAAATGAAGTGACGGCTGATATGCAGAGTGTCTTAACCTTGCTTGCCGCAAAAGGATTAAATCCTTCGTTATATTGTTTAATTGAAATTTTAACCGATCGCTATGTGAAAAATGCTGAGCGTGCTGGAGCCAATCAAGTCATCCATACTTCTGATGCCGTGAATCATTTAATGGTGGAGCATTTTCTTTTAAAAGAACAGCTCATGGCGTTAAAAATAAAAAGAAACATGACCCTCCATAAACAGATCACTATCATTCCAGTACCAGCTTCATTAGCTGGAGAGACATTCTTAACGGCACTTCATCACTTTTTAGAGCATCATGTGATCATTGTAGGCGTACAAAAAAAAGAAGGACCCATGATGAATCCTCCTTTTGGATATGAGCTTCATCCAGAGGATGAGCTGATCAGCTTTTAAAGCAGTGCATCTTCTAATTCTTTGACGAGTGAAAAGCCAATTTCAGCGTAAGCCTTTGACACATCCCCGTCTTTCTCTTTCGGTTCTTGGAATTGGTTAAAAGATGCCCCTACATTTCCAACCATCGCATGGTCATCTAATTTATCTTGATAGACATGCTTTAAGAGAAATGGATGTCCCATTTTCACCACAACGCCTGGCTGATCCAGCTGTCCTTTCTCGGCTGTAAACGGAACTCTGAGAAAGGTATAGCCGTCACGGTTGTCAATTTTATAATCAAAATATCCATGATCATAATCCCAATTCCCATTAATGACATATCCGAGCGGCTTCATATTTTCTTCTAAATGGTACAGTGAAAAGCTTTCACCAGTCAGCCTAGATGGTACATGAATCATACAGAACCCTCCTTTTTGTATAGGGTTCGTTAAAGAGAGGAATTCATACATTTGCCTTTCGTGATTTGCACATTGTTTGTAAAAGCAGCATCAAATAAGCTTTGGCTGGATGATGCATTTGTCTCGTTCACACTGCCCGCTCCTGATGTTTCTTTCGTAGCACTCATTGGACAAATCCGCCCAACATTCCCAAAGTTAACGATGGCCTGCCCGGAAATGTCATGGATATAAATATGATTTGTTCTCATTGCTTCATCAACCTCCTCCATTGATTATTCTATGTACAGAGCTTAGGGAGGCTTGCACTGACACCATGAGAACATAAAAAAAGGCACACCTTATGCAAAGATGTGCCTTAGCGTGTAGACAAACCCTCGCATTCGTTGTCAGTCCTGCGCACTGGTGCTCACGAATGTCAAATTCGCTCCGCTCCAGTGCTCGTCCTTCCTAGACTTCAAAGGTTTTCTATCACGCTAAAAAGAAGACAAAGGGCTAAAATACAGTTCATTTTAGCCCTTTGTCAACAATCTGAGGCACACCTTATGCTAAGATGTGCCTTTTATTCTTATGATTGTTTGAGACGGCTCTCAAGTTCTGCCTTTTTCTCTTCGAAGCCCGGTTTTCCTAATAAAGCAAACATGTTCACTTTATACGCTTCTACTCCAGGCTGGTCGAATGGATTGACGCCTAGTAAATACCCAGACATCGCACAAGCTTTTTCGAAGAAGTACACGAGATATCCGAATGTATAAGCATCCATTTCAGGAATTGTCACAATCAGGTTCGGTACTTTTCCATCCGTATGAGCAAGCATTGTGCCTTCAAATGCTTTTTTATTGACGAAATCAACCGTTTTTCCTGCAAGATAGTTTAACCCATCAAGGTCTTGTTCTTCTGCTTCGATGACAAGTTCATGTCGTGGCTTGTCTACATTCACGATGGTTTCAAACAAGTCTCTTCTTCCTTCTTGTACATATTGACCAAGTGAATGAAGATCCGTTGAGAAGTTCGCAGATGAAGGATAGATTCCTTTTTCATCTTTCCCTTCACTTTCGCCGAATAACTGCTTCCACCACTCCGCAAAGTACTGTAAGCCTGGCTCATAGTTAATCAGCATTTCAATTGTCCGTCCTTTATTGTAAAGAACATTACGGACAACCGCATATTGATAAGCCGCATTTTCTGAGAGCTCAGATGATGCGAAGTCTTCACTTGCTTTCGCAGCACCTTCCATCATTTGATCAATGTCTGCACCGCTTACAGCGATTGGCAATAGACCAACTGCTGTTAAGACGGAATAGCGTCCGCCAACGTCATCAGGGATGATAAATGATTCATAGCCTTCTTCAGTTGCTAATGTTTTGAGTGCCCCGCGTGCCTTGTCAGTTGTTGCATAGATGCGTTTTTTCGCTTCTTCAGCACCATATTTTTCGATAAGGAGCTTTTTAAAGATACGGAACGCAATGGCTGGCTCTGTTGTTGTACCAGATTTTGAAATCACATTAATGGAGAAATCGGCATCTTCTAGCAGATCCATTACATCTGTTAAATAAGAAGAACTGATGTTGTTTCCAATAAAGATGATTTGCGGTGTTTTGCGTTTGCCTTTTGGCAAACTATTATAGAAAGAATGGTTTAAAAACTCAATGGCCGCACGTGCGCCAAGATAAGAACCACCAATTCCAACAACGAGTAATACATCAGAATCAGATTTAATCTTTTCTGCACTTTTTTTAATGCGGGCAAATTCTTCGCGATCATATTGCTTCGGTAAGTCAACCCAGCCTAAATAATCACTGCCAGTACCCGTTTGTTCATGAATATTATGATGGGCCACCTTCACAAAATCTTTTAAATATGTAAGCTCATGTTCTTGAAAGAAAGGTAACGCTTTCGAGTAGTCAAATTGAATATGTGTCATCGCTTGTAAGCCCTCCATTACGTTAGTTCTGTCCCTTTCACTTTAGCGGAACTAGCTATTGAAATCAAGTGATCGTCATTGGTACAGCAAAAAGCCGCTCCTCATGAAGAGAAGCGGCCATCCAAATTATAGAGAAGCTTTCAAAATCGCTAAAATGTCATCACGGTCAAGTTTCATAAAGTTACCAAAACCACCATATTCCATTTCTTTTGTTGCGATGTCAGCAATTTTGTCCAGTTGATCTTCACCAATATCATAATCCGCTAAACGACTCGGTGCACCGAGGCTTGTCCAGAAGGCTGATAGCTTGTCAATTCCTTCTAATGCGATGTCACGATCCGATTTTCCTTCTGTCTCAATGTCAAACATGTTCAACATGAGGTTTTTAAAACGTTCGACATTATGATCAAGTGTATGACGCATCCAGTTTGGGAAGAGGATCGCAAGTCCACCTGCATGCGGAATGTCATAGACTGCTGATACTGCATGCTCAATCGTATGTGATGCCCAGTCGCCAAAATAGCCCATTTGCAGCGTGCCATTTAAAGCAATTGTTCCTGCATAAAGGATGGTTTCACGGTGCTCATAGTTTTGTAAGTCTTCAAGTAGCTTTGGTGCTGTCTCAATGACTGTTTGAAGAACAGCAAAACACATCCGATCTTGTAGAGGCGTGTTTTTGACATTATGGAAGTATTGTTCAAACACATGGCTCATCATATCAACCATGCCATACACCGTTTGATTCTCTGGCACAGAATATGTGTGCTCAGGATCTAAAATTGAAAAAGCAGGGTGCGTGACTGAACTGCCCCACACGTACTTTTCATTTGTTTCCCAGTTTGTGATAACAGAGTCTGGATTCATTTCTGAACCAGTTGCCGCAAGTGTCAATACTGTGCCAAATGGCAGTGCTTTTTGAGCGGTCGTTTTCTTTGAAATAATATCCCATACATCCCCGTCATATTCAGCTCCAGCTGCAATGGCTTTTGTACAGTCGATGACACTTCCCCCACCAACTGCTAATAAGAAATCAATGTTCTCATTTTGGCAAATGTCGATCCCTTTTTGCACTGTAGTGAGACGAGGGTTCGGTTCAACTCCTGACAGTTCAAATACGTCAGCCTCTGCTTCATTTAAAGCGCTGATGACCTTATCATAAAGACCATTTTTCTTAATACTGCCTCCACCATATACAAGAAGCACTCGCTTTCCATAACGAGCGAGTTCGCTTTTTAGTCCGTCTAGTTGTCCTTTTCCAAACATCAATTTCGTTGGATTATAGTAAATAAAGTTTTCCATCTGTTCTACATCTCCTTAAAACATTTATATCCAAAAACATGAAAGACTACTGTAACATATGTGCATGCAGAACTCAAAAAAAGATAACTGCTTAAAAGCAGCTATCTTTTCCATGTTCGATTATAAAGAAGCATTTAATATAGCTAGAACATCTTCTTTGTTCAGCTTTTTAAATTGGCCAAATTCACCACGTGCCATTGCACGGTCTGCAATCAGATCAATTTTCTCATCGTTGATGTCATAGTCAGCTAAACGGTTTGGTGCGCCTAGACTTGTCCAGAAAGCAGAAAGTTTTTCGATTCCTTCTAAGCCAACTTCTTCGTCTGTTTTGCCCGCAGGATCTACATCGAATACACGCACTGCTAATTGCTTGAAGCGACCTGGGTTTTCTTGAATGACATGCTTCATCCAGTTCGGGAACAAGATCGCAAGTCCGCCTGCATGAGGGATGTCATACACCGCGGATACCGCATGTTCAATATTGTGAGATGCCCAGTCTCCGCGTGCCCCCATTGAAAGCATTCCATTCAGTGCAATGGTGCCTGTGAATAAAATCGTTTCACGAAGCTCATAGTTTTCCAAATCATTGATCAGCTTCGGTGCTGTCTCAATGACCGTACGAAGAAGTCCTTCACACATACGATCTTGGTAAGGTGTATTCTCCGTGTGATGGAAATATTGTTCAAATACGTGAGACATCATGTCGACCATGCCATAAATCGTATGGTTTTTTGGCACAGTAAATGTATTGACTGGGTCAAGAATAGAGAATTTAGGGAAGACAGCTGGACTGCCCCATCCGTATTTCTCATTTGTTTCCCAGTTTGTGATGACGGAGCCAGAGTTCATTTCAGAACCTGTCGCGGCAAGTGTTAATACTGTACCAAATGGGATGGCTTCCATTGGGACATGCTTACGAGTGACGATATCCCAAGCATCTCCATCGTATTTCGCACCAGCTGCGATCGCTTTTGTTGCGTCAATGACACTACCGCCGCCGACTGCCAATATAAAGTCAATTTGGTTCTCTTTGCAAAGCTCGACCCCTTTTCTAACCGTTGTTAAGCGCGGGTTTGGCTCAACACCAGCAAGCTCAGTGATTGCAGCTCCTGATTCTTTTAAGATGCTGACAACTTGGTCATAAAGGCCATTTCGTTTAATGCTGCCTCCACCATATACAAGCAATACGTTTTTTCCGTAGTGTTTTAGTTCATCTGAAAGGGCTGATACTTCTCCCTTTCCAAAAATTAATTTCGTTGGGTTCCAATAAGTAAATCGATCCATGTGATCTCCTCCTCGCGCTACATTATGCGCTTCTTTCATTCCAAAAGTAAAGTAATTTGCTTTCATCCATTTTCTTACGCATAGTTTGGCTAAAAATCTGCAAAATATAAATGTATTGATACTGTAGCGAAAGGAGGAATCACGATGAGTGCTATTCAGCGTATTGCCCTCGTGCTCACGATTATCGGTGCTATTAACTGGGGACTAATCGGCTTTTTTCAATTTGACTTAGTAGCAGCGATCTTTGGCGGTCAAGGTGCTGCATTATCACGTATTATTTATGGTCTTGTTGGAATTGCAGGTCTTGTCAATCTTGGTCTGTTGTTCAAACCTAGTGAAGAAGCTGTCCGCCGTGACGAGCCAAATCCAGAGGTCCGCTAATGAAAAAGACATAAAAAAAAGACTGCCTATGAGGCAGCCTAAGGCACCGTTTGAAGCGGTGCTTTTTTTATTTCTTGATAAGGTCTTTACGGTTAGATTGCTCAATCCACTCTTCAAGTTTATCTTTCAGTGTATTGAAACCTTGTGGTGCAGCAGCTTCTTCTTTCGCTTGCTGTGGTCTTTGTTTCTTTGGTTTGCTTTCTTTTCTTTCAGGTGCATCTTGTGTCGCACGGATAGAAAGGCTGATTTTACCTGCATTTTCATCAACAGAAAGAACTTTTACTTGTACTTCGTCACCAATTGAAAGGTGCTCGTTGATGTCTTTTACAAAGCCATGTGTTACTTCAGAAATATGCACAAGTCCTTGAGTTTCTTCATCTAATGCAACAAACGCACCATACGCTTGTAATCCTGTTACTTTACCAGTGTAAACACTGCCTACTTCAAACTTTGTCGCCATGATAACAACTCCTAAATAAATGTTTTAATATTCGTTTATACGCAATTAAAAACTATATCACAGAACGCTCTTTTACGCAAAATATTTTTTAATTGGGTTTAGATCAGTTTAAAAGGGGGAATACCTGAAAACAAGAATGCTTTCTAGTATTCCCCCCTAATTTGAGAGGCATGAGTCCAGATGGATTGATGCCTTTTTTTATTTTAAGATAGCAGGTGCTTCTTCTTTCACTTGTCTATTCTGTAAAAAACGCTGGATTCTTGAAAGTGATTCTTGCAAGTGATCGAGTGATGACGCATATGAACAACGAATATGTCCTTCACCACTTGGACCGAATACATTTCCAGGGACAACCGCTACTTTCTCGCTAAGCAGCAGCTCCTCGGCAAATTGTTCTGAAGTCATGCCTGTGCTTTTAATGGACGGGAAAGCGTAAAACGCTCCGTTTGGCTGGTGGCAAGTGAGTCCAAGTTCATTGAGAGAGCCGACAAACAAATTACGGCGCCTTCTGTAGCTTTTCTTCATTTTCTCCACATCTTCAAGTCCATTTTTTAATGCTTCTTCTGCGGCATATTGTGCCATAGCTGGTGCACACATCATAGAATATTGATGTATTTTCAGCATGGCATCACGGAGGACTGGCGGTGCTGCCACATAGCCTAAGCGCCAGCCCGTCATAGCGAATCCTTTTGAAAAGCCTGAAATCAAAATCGTTCTTTCCTTCATATCTTGAATCGCCGCCACACTCGTAAAAGCTTCATCGTACGTCAGCTCTGCATAAATCTCATCTGTGATGATTAAAAGATCATGCTCCTTTGCAAACTGAGCAATATCTTCAAGCTCTTCTTTCGAGTAAACAGACCCTGTTGGGTTTGATGGAGAGCATAGCAAGATGGCTTTTGTTTTCGGCGTCAGCTTCGTACGAAGATCAGCAGAATCGGCTTTAAAATCTTTTTCAGCCGATGTACTTAAATAAACCGGTACACCGCCCGCAAGTGTCGTAAGAGCCCCATATGCGACGAAACAAGGCTCTGGGATGATTACTTCGTCCCCGTTGTTTAAAATGGCGCGAAAGGCCAAATCAAGCGCCTGGCTGCCGCCAACGGTAATAATGAGTTCTTCTTCAGGACTGTACTCAATGTGAAACCGCTTATATAAATAATGGCTCAATTCTTTTCGCAAAGAGAGCAGCCCAGCATTTGCTGTATAAGAGGTCAGTCCTTGCTCTAAAGACATAATACTGGCTTCTCTCACATTCCAAGCTGTCACGAAATCCGGTTCGCCGACCCCGAGGGAGATAACCCCTTCCATTGTGGCTGCCAAATCAAAGAATTTCCGAATACCTGACGGCTGAATGCTTTGTACCGTTTCAGATAAATAAGACTTTTTCATTTAAGGAGACACCACGATTCTTTTGTCATCGTCCCCTGTTTCAAAGACTTTCCCATCATGCTTATATCTTTTCAAAATAAAGTGGGTAGTGGTTGAAACAACAGAATCAAGTGTCGATAATTTTTCAGATACGAAGCGGGCGATATCAGACATGGATCTTCCTCTGATCACAACAGATAAATCATACACGCCTGACATTAAATACACGGACTCCACTTCTTGGAACCTGTAAATGCGTTCAGCAATTTCATCAAAACCGACGCCTCTTTTTGGGGTCACTTTCACATCAATCATCGCTGTAACACCTTCGTGTCCGTCTACTTTTCGCCAGTCAATCATGGTCGAATAATCAATAATGACTTTTTGATCTTCCAGCTTTTGAATAATGGCTTCTGCTTCTTCTGATGTCACACCTGCCATTTTTGCAATTGTATTTAAATCGGCGCGGCTGTTTTCATCTAAAATCTCTAATATTTCAGTTTCTTTTTCGGTTAGTTTCATTGATTTCACACCTCTGATTGTAAAAAGCTAGTTTTAAAAAATCTTCTGAACATTATAGCACGTTTTTCCCGTTATGCTAAGCAGGGAAAAGATTCTAATCGTAGCTTAAAATCCACTTTTTAGGGTACAATACAGTCACCTAACAGAGAGTGAGTATCAAATATCGGAGTTGATGAGTGTGGACATTGTACAGCCATCCTATATGAAAAGTAAATTCGGTTTAGATATCTATTACGAACACTATCCAAATGAAGGTAAGAAGACATTGATTTTGATTCACGGCCTTTTCTCATCTACCTTCAGCTATCGAAAGCTCATCCCGCTTCTGAAACAAGACTTCAATTTAATTGCGATTGATCTGCCTCCATTCGGGCAGTCCGAAAAATCAAATACGTTCATTTACAGCTATCGGAACATGGCAAAAATCATCATTGAACTAGCTGGTTATTTGCAGATTCAGCATGCGATCCTCGTGGGGCATTCCATGGGGGGACAAATTGCTTTATATGCTGCCTCTGAGCGTCCCGACCTATTTGAAAAAGCCGTTCTTTTATGCAGTTCAGGGTATATGAATAAGTCCAAAAAGTCGCTTGTTTACAGCACTTATATTCCTTATTTTTATCTCTATTTAAAAAGAAAGTTGTTCAAGCAAGGTATTATGAAAAATTTAACCGCTGTTGTGCATGATCATTCGATTATTGATCAAGAGATGGTGGACGGATATTTAAAGCCTTTTTCAGATGACCAAATTTTCAGAGGTATTTTTCGTTTGATTCGGCACAGGGAAGGCGATTTAGCGTCAGATGTCTTAAAGAAAATGGAGACACCTGTCCTGCTGATTTGGGGGGAGGAAGACCGGATCGTTCCTATTCAAATTGGCGAAAGACTGCACAAAGATCTGCCGCATTCAACCTTTCACGCATTAAAAAAAACCGGGCACCTCATCCCTGAGGAAAATCCGGTCTTTGTGTCTGATCAAATTGGTCATTTCAGCCTGTCTTAAAACGAGCAGGAGCTAGTTTCTCTTATCATAAAAAGCTGATTTGCGATATGCTGACAGCTTTCCATCGGAAGAAGCTGATCAAATGAGTGATGGTAAATGGCTTGAATGTCTTTCGCGAAAGATAACGGGTCTTCTGCGTCGTATAAGGCACTGATGACGTCAGCAGGCTCCGTTTCGTAAAAGTCCTCTCCATACTGAAAAGGGTCCCATTGCTTAATGATTTGAATCATCTCTTCTACAGCTTGACTATCTTTCATGGGGATCACCGCTTATAATAAATTTTGTGATGTTTATTTTAGCACAACCAAGAGTGGTTGAAAAACGGCTAGAGGTGGGTTTCATGAATTTCGACGAACAGATCATACGTAAAGGTTCAAAATCAGTCAAATGGGATCAAGCAGAGTCTTTGTTCCTGACAACAGATGCGCTGCCAATGTGGGTAGCAGATATGGATTTTAAAGCGCCCCAAGTCGTGCTTGATGCTTTAAAAGAACGATTAGATCACGGTGTATTCGGCTATGCATTTCAGGATCAGGAAACGCAGCAAGTAGTAGCTGACTGGCTCAAAAGAAGACACGGTTGGACGATACAAACAGATGCCGTCACCTTCACACCAGGTATCGTGACAGCACTTAGTTTTGCGGTACAAGCCTTTACAGCTCCGAATGATGAAGTGGTCATTCAGTCACCGGTGTATACGCCCTTCTATCAAATGATTGAAAGAAACGGACGTATCGTCTCAACCAATCCTTTAAAAATAGAAAACAACCGTTACATGATGGATTTTGATGATTTAGAGAAAAAATTAAGCAGACCAGAAGCAAAGCTGATGTTTCTTTGTCATCCGCATAATCCTTCAGGGAGAGCTTGGTCAAAAGAGGAATTAAGGCGTGTAGGAGATCTATGTATACAGTACGGTGTCACCGTCGTGTCAGATGAAATTCATTCGGATCTGATGCTTTACGGACAGCCGCATGTGCCTTTTGCCAGCCTTTCTGATGAGATAGCTAACATCACGGTAACGTGTATTGCACCGAGTAAAACATTTAATTTAGCTGGTCTTCAGGCATCTGCCATTATCATTTCTGATGAAGAAAAAAGAACCCTTTTCACCAATGAATTGCAAAGAAATGGATTGTCCAAACTGAATGCCTTTGCGATTCCTGCCATGGAGGCGGCCTATCGCCACGGAGATGAGTGGCTTGATTCACTTGTTCTTTACCTCGAAAATAATATGAAGATCGCAATGGATTATATTGATGAATATCTGCCGAGCATGCGTTATATGAAACCAGATGCTTCTTATCTATTGTGGCTGGATATTCGTGATTATGAGCTCACTCAAGCAGAATTGAAACGTAATCTGCTGAAAAAGGGCAAGGTCATACTAGAGCTCGGAAACGTATATGGGCACGAAGGAGACGGCTTTATTCGAATGAATCTAGGCTGTCCTGCCGGAACAGTAAAAGAAGGTCTGAAGCGCCTTCATCAAGCATTCACTCTATCATCCGAATAAAACCATTTCTATCAAAAGAACATCCTAACGGGTGTTCTTTTTAAAGAAAAAAACCCTCCTATTATCATATCTACTTTGTACATGAAATGGTATAATGAGAGGAATTACAATTATTTACGAGGAGAGCATTTAAATGGAAATGTTCAAGGATTTTCTGCTCCATGTATCTTTTATTCTATTTCCAATCTTTTTATATCATGCACTATGGCTAAGCCGGACCCCTGCTCATTTCCCTAAAACGAATAAACTGCTCATCACCATATTTGCATCCATTTCATCAGCACTATGTATTATGTATCCAGTTGGTTCGATTTTAGATTTGCAGACTGGGCTTCAATCGATTCCCCTTGTACTGGCTATTTTATACGGGGGATATACCGCCGGAATCGTCGCTATCTTAGTTAGTTCAACCGTAAAGTTCGTGATGTATGGCTCTTTTTTATGGGTTGGATTGATTGTTGTACCGATTTACTTTTTCATTCCTTTCCTGCTTTACCGGAAATGGCGCCAATATTCTAAGCAGAGAAAGCTGTTATACGGAGTCCTAATTGCGTTATCAAAAGGGATGTTTATTTACATTGGACTGCTTGTGGTCAGCTTAATTGAGTACAGCCCTGCATTCATTATGCAACAAAAGCTGCTCGAATTATTTTTCTCAACTCTTTACTACATATTCTTTCTTGTGCTGAGTATTTATTCCATTGAGTTTGTGAAAGAGAATGCGCAAATGAGAACACAGCTTGTCCAATCAGAGAAACTGACGATTGTGAGTGAACTTGCAGCAAGTGTCGCCCATGAAGTCCGCAATCCGCTGACGGTGGTGAGAGGATTTATCCAACTGCTCTTTTCAAGTGACAATACGAAAGAGCCGTCAACCAATAAAGATTATAAAAATCTCGTTTTATCTGAACTTGACCGTGCGCAGGATATTATTACGAGCTATCTTGATATTGCGAAACAAAATTATTATCAAATTGAGTCTCTCAATTTATCTAAATTACTTGAAGAGTGTGCATCGCTGATGACATCCTATGCGAATTTTAAGTCGGTCACGATTCATCAATCGATTGAACCAGACTTATACATCCAAGGTGATGAAACGAAAATCAAACAAGTCATGATTAATTTAATCAAAAATGCAATCGAAGCAGCGCCCGAACACGAAGGTAAAATCGAACTGTTTGCTTCAAAAGAAAATCATCGAATCTGCCTTTATTTCGTTGATAACGGTGTAGGCATGTCAGAAAGTCAAATGAAAAAGCTTGGTGAACCCTATTACACATTGAAAAATAAAGGAACAGGGCTTGGGTTGACAGTGACATTTTCCATCATTGAAAATCATCATGGAACGATTCGTTTCAAAAGCTCATTGCAGTCTGGTACAACAGTCACCGTGAAGTTTCCTGAAGATACAAGAAGAAAATGATCAATCCATTTTTTTTGTCCTTTTTTCATCGATCTGCTCCTGCTTCTTAGAAGCACGAACGATCAGACGAAAGCAAATAAATGCAGCAGCAAAGAAAAGCACCGTCGTGATTGCCGCAGGGATATACTCCCTTTTATCTTCAGGAAAATACAGTAGAAAGAATATGATGAACGACATGTTCCGCTCTTCCCCCTTTTGCTCGTTTACTTCACTATATTGGCTAAAAGAAAGGAAATACCTTCTTATGCGAAGGAAATGGAGGAATTTCATATGACAGACATTCAGATTGGACAAATCGTGAAAGGTTTTTACAAAACAGGTGTTTACATTGGGGAAGTGACAGCCGTTAAACCATCTACTTATCTCGTTCAAGTAAAAGCGGTTTTAACACACCCCACTCAAGGTGACCTGCATCATCCAAAAGAAGCGGACGTACCTTTTTTTCAGGAAAGACGGGCTTTGGCCTTTAGGGAACAGATGAACATCCCTCATCATATGGTCAAGCCTTATGATGGCGACATCCCTGATTATCAAGTATCACTGAAAGACGCCGTAGACAAATTGAAAAAAGGGCTCAGTGCGGATGATTCCAAGTGGGCTGAAAAATCAAGAGCGTGCCTCTCTTCTCTTGAAAAAGATTATTTTCCAGAAGACGCCCGCTAATCTGCCGAATCAAAAAAGTGAGAGAAGTCAATGAGTTCACCAATTTTGGTTGTTTGCGGATTTTCCACATAGGATCGATCTTTTTCAAAAAGGGTGAACAGCTGATAAGTGGTCATGGCATCATCGAGTGCTTTATGATGCTTACCAGCTCCTTCACTGCCGTACTCCTTAGCTGCTTTCCGAAGTCCTGTGAGTGTTCTATCACCAAAAAAGGTTTTATATTCAAAAGCCAGATCCCTTTGATTCCCCTTAAAAGGAAAACCAATATGATTGAGCATACAGTTTTGCTTCAGTACCTTCATGTCCATATTTCCCCATGTGATAATCTCACAGTCTTCTCCCCCATCGAGTGACACGAGCTTCTCGATAAACGTCTCAAAAGAAATCCCGCTTTCTACATCCTGCTGCGTAATGCCAAGGAACGATTTACAGCGCTTTGTCAGCTTCGGGAACTTTTTCGGTTTGACATAGCTTGAGAATGTGTCTATGATCGTTTCATTTGATGCTTTAACGACACCGGCCTCAATGATTTCCGGGAAAAAATTTTGCGGATGATATTTCCCATCAGGCATCGTAAATTCAAAATCGACCACAAGCAGCGTCTTCTGTTCCATCAGTCTCACCCCACTTTCTCGTCTGTTTTCCATCCTGCTACTATTATATTAAGACGGACTTTGAAATCACTTCATTTTCGTGAAAATAATGCAGATTCACTATGCCCAACCTATTCATCAGATGAAAGATCGTTTATTTTCCTTTATAATTATTAAGGAACACGAAATAAATAAAGAAGGTGGTCTTTATCACAAACAGGAAGAAAAACTTGTACATCATGTGGTTTGTGAACTTTTTTGTATCTGCCAGCATTACAATGATCGTCCCTTTTTTATCACTTTACATAGAGTCTCTTGATAGCAGTTATTCGAATGAATTTGTTCAAAGATGGAGCGGCTATGTCTTTGGGGTTACGTTTTTAACAGCCTTTCTCATTTCTCCAATTTGGGGACGGATTGGTGACCGGCATGGCTATAAAAAGATTTTGCTCATTAACGGCATTGGGATTGCAACAAGCATTTTATTAATGGGGCTTGTTCAAACCGTTTATCAACTATTTGCGTTACGGCTTTTCATGGGGCTTGTGACAGGCTTTATTTCGACTTCGATGGCACTGATTTCTGCACAGACCGAAAAGGCAACAGCCGGTAAGACCCTTGGTACAATGCAGATGAGTAATGTCGCCGGAGGGTTATTCGGTCCATTAATGGGTGGATTTATGGCAGACAGTGTCGGATTCATTTATACATTTTTCTTAACAGCCGCTGTCATATATGTGTCAGCGATTGTCATTATCTTCGGTGTGAAAGAACAGCCGATCCGTTCAAAAGAAGCAAAACGGGTTTCTTACTCACGGAAGGACGTCCTTGTCCATATTTTCAAACAGCCTTTACTTGTCGTCACCATGCTTCTCACATTCATTACGCAAGTCGGGAACTTTAGTATTCAGCCGCTTTTAGCCTTGTACATTCATGATTTACACGGCCCAGTCAACCTTGCCTTTTATGCAGGGCTGGCGTTTTCTGCAACCGGGCTTGGCAATTTGCTGTTTACACGGAAATGGGGAGATCTTGGAGATCGTATTGGTCACGATAAGGTGCTGCTTGCCCTTCTCATCCTCTCCTCCATTTTATTTATCCCGCAAGCGATGGCAGATTCCTACGGGATGTTAGTCATCTTCCGTTTCTTATACGGGATGGCACTAGGCGGCATCATTCCTTGTACGACGGCCTATATTCGCATCAAAGCGCCTGCCTCTATGCAAGGGGAAGTGCTTGGTTACAATGTCAGCTTCCGCTTTCTTGGAAATGTCGTCGGACCCGTTATAGGCGGCATTGTGGCGAGTCATTACGGAATTCCAGCTGTCTTTTATGTTACCGCCGGCATTTTCCTTTTCGGGGCATTATTTTTATGGGCGGTCCGCTCACAATCAAAGACAAAAGAGAGGAGTGTCTGATCCATCATCAGATACTCTTTTCTTCTGTCTAAATGCCTTGTTTACTAGACTTCACGTCTATTCTTTTCTAAAAATAACCTTCTCGTAATCGCAAAAGAATGGTACGATATGGCTAGAAATCCGAAGAAAGTGAGTGACCTCATGTTTCGTGCAATCATTGGATGGTTATTACTTGTTGCCCTCATTCCATTATTTGTTCTGACTTTTTATCTATCAAAGGAAGAAGCCGCAAGTGTAAAACCTGTTAACGAAGTGCTTGATCAAAAAATCAAGCTGGAAAAGGTAGACTTTTCCCAAAACAGTTATATGTATGATCGAGATGGTTCTCTTATCTCTGAGATCGTATCAAACGATGAGAACCGTGTTTTCGTGAAGTACGATAAAATTCCTGATTCCGTCAAGGAGCTGTTCCTCCGATCAGAGGACCGCAACTTTTATGACCATAAAGGCATTGACTTTATGGGCGTGATTCGTGCCCTTGCCGCAAATGTGAAAAACCATGGCATTAGCCAAGGCGCTAGCACCATCACACAACAGTTATCCCGTAATTTATATTTAAGTCATGAACGTTCATTCAGCCGAAAGTTTACAGAACTGCTCTATTCCTATGAGCTCGAGCGAAAATTTACAAAAGAGGAAATTCTCGAAAGCTATTTAAATACGATTTATTTCAGCAACGGGGTTTACGGTGTCGGTTCTGCGGCTAATTACTATTTTGATAAGCCGCTTAGTTCTTTGACGCTTGCACAGATGGCATTTATTTCTGCGATTCCTAACAACCCTACGCTGTATGACCCATTGAAACAATTCAAACATACAAAGAAACGCCAGGAACGGCTGCTTGGTATTTTAGAAAAAGATGGTGTCATTACAAAGAAGCAATACAAAAAAGCAGTGAAAGAAAAAATCAGCTTGTCCTTAAGTGAAAAGAAAAATCTTTACCCTGACTATGTGACATACGCCAATGAAGAATTTACCGATCTGGTGTCTGATCAGGAAGGCTTTACAAAACGATTGAAAAAAGCCAAAACAGCTGGCGCAAAAAAGGCAATTCAAAAAGAATTATCAGAAAAGGTCAGTGCATTGCTTCAAGATGGTGTGAAGATTTATACAGCACTAGACCCTTCCTTACAACAAAGAGCGGTTTATCAGCTCAATGCACAATTGCCTTATCAAGGTGTGGAAGGCGGTTCAGCAGTCATTAACCACCAAACCCATCAAATTGTCGCACTTGCTGGCGGGAAGAATTATAAAAAGTTTGATTTCAACTACGCCTATCAAGCGCAAAGACAACCAGGTTCCGCCATTAAGCCGCTGTTAGATTATGGCCCTTATATTGATCAAACCGGTGCCACGGCATCAAGCAAAATCAGTGCCGGCAAGTTTTGCAGTAGCGGATATTGCCCGCAAAACTATAATCATAAAACGTATGGAACTGTAACACTTGAAACAGCCTTTAAGAACTCTTACAATACACCAGCGATTCGTATGCTTGATACAGTCGGTGTCAAAAAAGGCTTCAGCTATTTAGAAAAGTTTTCATTCGAACATATTGTCGCAGATGATTACCGCCTCCCTTCTGCACTTGGAGGATTTACAAAAGGCTTCTCGCCGCTAGAAATAACCGATGCATATACCGTGTTTGGCAATCAAGGTGCCTATACGCGAAATCACTCCATTACAAAGGTCACAGACTTAAACGGCAAAACCCTTTACAAGTGGAAAGAGTCGCCGAAGCAAATCTATTCTCAGCGTACAAATGAAACAATGCGCAAGCTGCTTGCCTCTGTTGTGAAAAGTGGAACAGGGAAAAAGGCGAATTTCAATTCTCCTTACATTGGGGGAAAAACAGGCACATCCAATGACTACAAAGACATTTGGTTTGTTGGCCTGACAGATCAATACACAATGGGTGTATGGGTAGGAAGAGATAGAGGAACCGTTGAATCTATTTATAGTTCAAGTCCGCACTTACGTATTTGGAAACAAACTATGCAATACGCTAGATAAACAGGAGGTTTGATTGCGATGCATTCAACACAACCCTCTCACTTCATTTTATTTGACGGTGTCTGCAACGTGTGCAGTGGTGCTGTTCAGTTTATCATCAAGCGCGACCCGAATGAGCGGATGATGTTTGCTTCTTTACAATCAGATACAGGGCAGCGTATTTTAAAAGAAAACGGCTTGCCTTTAGATGAGTTCAATTCATTCATTTATATTGAAAATGGGACCCTTTATATGAAGTCAACAGGCATCTTAAAAGCCGCGCGGCATTTAAAAGGGATATACAGATGGAGCTATTTACTCCTCGCGATCCCTCGACCAATCCGTGACTGGTTTTATCAACTCATTGCAAAGAATCGCTACAAATGGTTTGGTCAAAAAACATCCTGTATGATGCCTACACCTGATATTCAGAAGCGGTTTCTTCCATAAAAAAAGCATCCTCCATCATCGGAGGATGCTTTCTTTCGTCTGATTAAGCTGGCAGACTCGCCATCACACTGTTATAAAGCTTAATAAATAAGTACAAAATGCCGATCAAAAACGTGGCCCAAAACAGCAGATTAAACATCATAAACCCAATTAAATTCAGCATGGAAAGTGATTGATAAATGCGTACCACAACCCAGATAAAATAGACGAGACTTGCTAAAACAAAAAGTCCAACAAGCAAAATGAGCTGCTGCGTCAATAGAAATGCAAGTAAGCTGGCAAACAAATAGACAACCGATGCAATCCGAATTTTCTTTAAGTTCTCCCCTTCAGGGTCCTTTGCAAAAAAGAGCAGCGCCAACTCTAACACCGTATCTGCAATGAGTTTTAAAGCAGATAAAATCATAAAATAAACAAGTGCAAATGCGGCAAATAAAGCAAGACGAATGCCCTGTTCAGAGAAAAATTCCAGCATTCCTTTTAAAATCCCTGCTTGGGTCAAGAAGTCAGTCGTGATACCTACTGTAAAAATAGAAAAGGCAGAGCTGAATAGCAAAATTGAAATCAGCGGAAAATATCCAGTCAAATATGTATTTTTCATAAATAGATCCTTTCTCATAAGCTCATTTTTATTATGGCTCACTTAAAACGGATTGACAAGATGCTTTCCAAGTAAACTGGAATCTAAATCAAATTTGTGATTTTGCACGTACATTCCTTCACAAACTTACATTTTCCCGTTAAAGTATTACTATTACGAAAAAATTGCGCGTTAGGGGTATACTCGTGAAAAAAACTTTAAGACTGCAAACACGGCTGACGATCTTTGTCTGTATTGTTGTCCTGATCTCCCTCTGTATCACATTCTTTACGATCTGGTCAGAAACAGCCAAAAATATTCATCAGCAGGAACGTGATATCGCCCTCTCCACTGCCAAAATGGTCGCAGAGGCTCCGATCACAGCAAAATCATTGGAAAAAGATCAATCATATACAGCACTGCGAAAATATACAACAAGTGTTCAGCGTATTACCAAAACCGAATTCGTTGTCGTCATGGATATGAACGGTATCCGCAAAACACATCCGAATCCGCAAAAGATTGGGAAGCGGTTTGCTGGCGGTGATGAAAAACCGGCATTACAGGGTAAAGAACATATTAGTACCGCATCTGGAACACTTGGCAAGTCCATGCGTGCCTTTGTTCCTGTTTATAACCAAGATGGCAAGCAGCTCGGGGCTGTGGCAGTTGGGATTACATTAAAGGAAATTGATTTAATTATTCATCAAAGCCTGCTCCCGCTCTACTTTGTCACATCGCTAAGCCTTTTATCTGGCATTATCGGTGCACTCATTGTGGCACGTAAAGTAAAGAAGATTATGTTTGGACTAGAGCCAGATGAAATTGCCACATTATTAAAAGAACGAAGCGCTATGCTAGAATCAACAAAAGAAGGCATTCTTGCCGTCGATCAGCACGGTAAAATCAAGCTGGCAAATGCAGAAGCTAAACGTCTTTTTCATAATATGGGCATTATGGTTGACCCTAGAGAACAAGATGTACAGGCCCTTCTTCCTTCAAGCGGCTTAAAGCAAGTAATCGAAACACGGAAACCGCTGCTTGATCGTGATGTCAGAATGAACGGACTGGAGCTGGTCTTTAATGAGGTGCCGATTACGGTAAAAGGGGAAATTGTCGGAGCGATCGCAACCTTCCGTGACAAAACAGAAGTCAAACACCTGGCTGAGCAGCTGAGCGGGGTGAAAATGTATGCCAATGCACTTCGTGCCCAGTCACACGAATTTATGAACAAGCTTCATGTCATTTTAGGATTGGTCCAGCTAAAGAACTATGATGACCTTGGCACCTATATTAAAGATATTGCGATTTATCAGCAGACAGAAACAAATGAAATCATCAACCATGTGAAAAACTCAGTCTTAGCCGGGTTTTTACTAGGAAAACAAAGCTACATCAGAGAACAAGGCGCATCTTTAGAAGTCAATTGCAGTACACAGGTACCAAACTCGGAGGACCCAGCAGTCACACATGACCTTATTACGGTCATCGGTAATCTGTTAAATAACGCACTCGATGCCGTTTCCCATACAGAGAACAAAAATATCTCCATCTCATTCAGATATGTCCAAGAGCAGCTTCATATTGAAATTACAGACACAGGGGTCGGTCTGACAAAAGAAGAACAGGACATTATGTTTGATCAAGGCTTTTCAACAAAAGGAGAAGACAGAGGATTTGGCCTTTATTTTGTTGACCAAAGCATCAAAAAACTGAACGGACATATGATCGTCACAAGCGAAAAAGGAGAAGGAACGACCTTTAGTCTCCGTATTCCATATAAACAAAAGGAGGATTCACATGATTAATGTGTTGATCGTAGAAGATGACCCAATGGTCGGGGAGCTGAATAAACGCTACTTGACCCAAATAGAAGGATTTGAATTAAAAGGGATTGCCACCTCATTTCAGAAGGCACTAGACATCTTAAAATCAGAAATCATTCACCTTGTATTGCTTGATATTTATATGCCTGGACAAAATGGGCTCGCCCTATTATCAGAAATTCGTGAGAAAAATCATTCCGTTGACGTCATCGTCATTTCAGCTGCAAATGAAGTGGATGTCGTACAGCAAACGATGCGAAACGGAGCTGTCGACTATTTAATCAAACCTTTTGAGTTTGAACGCTTCCAATCAGCACTGACAGAATATAAAAGAAAACATGCCCTATACCAAACGATGAACAGCATCTCCCAAAATGATTTAGACGCGAAGCTTTTTCATAAAAAAGCAGAGGCGGAAAAAGTCCTGCTGCCAAAAGGCCTGACGAAGAGCACACTCAAACTCATCTGGACAAGCATTCAATCATTCGGTCAGCAGGCTTTCACGACCGAAGACCTAGCCAATCATACTGAAATCTCCCAAGTTTCGATTAGAAAATATTTGAAATTTCTTGAGGATATCGAAGTGGTTGATGTGGAGATGGCATACGGGACAATCGGCCGCCCTGTTTTCCAATATAAACTGAATACAAGCAACATGAATTTGATTCAGCAATATCTTTAATTTGACACATCTGACCTTTGACAAAGGCCAGATGTTTTTTTATGGCATACGATGTCACAAACCCCTTGATATCAGTGGTTCCACTGTAGTAGAGCACATCATAAAAGCGGCATTATATCATATTTCAGCACATAAAAAGACATCGAATTTAGCCTTTTAACATTTTTTTAAAAATAAAACAAATTTCTATTTATTTATTCGATGGGAAATGATAAATTATGATTGATTAGTTCAACGAGATATAAGTCTGATGTCTTACATCTTCTCTCCTGTTTCCATCAATTTTAAAAGAATGCAGGATAAAATACCCTTTTCACAAGGATAGGAGGAGGCAAGAGTCGGTCTTTTTTCGCGAGACTTTTCTGAAACTTTTAAATTTTATAGGGGGTTATGTTTTGAAGAAGCGCAAAATTGGACTTGCATTGTCCTTAGTCGTAGCAGCAGGAACCATCCTTGGAGCATGCGGCAACTCTGGCTCAAACAGCGGTGAAAACAAAAAAGATAAAGATCAATTCACTGTTGCAATGGTAACTGATGTCGGTGGTGTCGATGACAAATCGTTTAACCAATCTGCTTGGGAAGGTTTACAAGCATTTGGGAAAGACAACAATTTAACAAAAGGTAAAAACGGCTTTGATTACTTACAATCAAAAACGGATGCAGATTATCCAACAAATTTAAATACACTTGTTAGACAAAAATTTAACCTGATTTATGGTATCGGCTATAAAATGGAGAGTGCCATTTCTAAAATAGCTGATCAGCGAAAAGATTCCAAATTTGCAATTGTGGATGCAGTTGTTGATAAGAAGAACGTAGCTAGTATTACATTTAACGAAAACGAAGGGTCATTCCTTGTAGGTGTTGCAGCGGCTCTTTCTACAAAATCAAACAAAATTGGTTTTGTTGGCGGCGTTGATTCTGAATTAATCAGAAAATTCGAAGTTGGTTTCCGTGCAGGCGTTGAAGCAGCTAATCCAAAAGCAAAAGTTGAAGTGAAATATGCTGGTGCATTTGATAAAGCAGACATCGGTAAAGCAACAGCTGAAAGTATGTACAAATCTGGCGTTGACATTATTTATCATGCAGCTGGAGGTACTGGAACGGGTGTCTTTACAGAAGCAACCAATTTAAAAAAGGCAGATCCAAATCGAAATGTTTGGGTCATTGGTGTTGATAAAGACCAGTATGACGAAGGTAAAGTACCTGGAACAAAACAAAGTGTCACTCTTACTTCTATGATTAAGAAAGTAGACACAGCGGTACAAGACTTAACAACAAAAGCAAAAGAAGGTAAATTCCCTGGTGGCGAAGTCATCACGTACGGACTGAAAGAAGGCGGCGTTGACATCTCTCCATCTCAAGAGAATCTTGATAAAGATGTATTGAAGAAAATCGAAGAATGGAAACAAAAAATCATCAAGGGTGAAGTGAAAATCCCTGCAACACGTGATGAACTAAAAGATTTTAAAGCTTAATTTGTGCATCGGGATAAGCGCGTCTTATCCCCTTGCCTCTCCTTTACCTCCTCTTTATTCGTAAAAGGTGGTAAAAGAAAAGCTGCAGCCTTGTTTTGCAGCTTTTCTTTTGCTAGTTTTTATCTTCATCAGCACCCTAAAAAAGGAGCGGTTAAACCTGTGGATTATGTCATTGAAATGTTGAATATACGCAAAGAATTCCCTGGCATTGTAGCAAATGATAACATTACGCTACAGCTAAAAAAGGGCGAAATTCATGCGCTGCTTGGTGAAAACGGCGCTGGAAAATCAACGCTTATGAACGTGCTTTTCGGACTGTATCAGCCTGAAAAAGGTGAAATCAAGGTACACGGAAAACCGGTTACAATCTCAAGTCCAAATGATGCAAGTGATTTAGGCATTGGAATGGTCCATCAGCATTTTATGCTAGTTGATACATTTACTGTGGCTGAAAACATCATTTTAGGAAAAGAGCCAAAGAAATTTGGAAAGATTGACAAAGAACAAGCCATTCAGCAAGTGCAGGAACTTTCTGACCGTTATGGACTGAAAATAGACCCTGCCGCTAAAGTATCTGACATCTCAGTCGGTATGCAGCAGCGAGCAGAAATCTTAAAAACACTATACCGCGGCGCTGACATCTTGATCTTCGACGAACCAACAGCCGTCTTAACACCTCAAGAAATAAAAGAACTCATACAAATTATGAAAAACTTAATCAATGAAGGCAAATCCATTATTTTAATTACCCACAAACTAAAAGAAATTATGGATGCCTGTCATCGCGTGACCATTATCCGAAAAGGGCAAGGTATTCGTACACTTGATGTGGAACACACAAACAAAGACGAGCTTGCCAGCTTAATGGTCGGCCGCGAAGTCTCATTTAAAACAGACAAAAAAGCAGCCTCCCCTGCTGAAGAAGTCTTGCAAATTCAAGATCTCACTGTCAAAGATGCGCGAGGAATTGAAGCTGTGAAACAACTCAATTTATCAGTGAAAGCTGGTGAGATTGTCGGAATTGCGGGTGTAGACGGAAATGGTCAATCTGAATTAATTGAAGCCATTACAGGTCTGAAAAAATCCGAATCTGGCACGATCATGCTAAACGGGAAAGCCATTCAAAATCTCCCGCCTCGTAAGGTCACAGAATCTGGTATCGGACACATTCCTCAAGACCGTCATAAGCACGGACTTGTCCTTGATTTTTCAATTGGAGAAAATATTTCCTTACAAACGTATTATCAGCGTCCATATTCGAAGTTTGGCTTGATGAATATGAAAAATATTTATCAAAAAGCAAAACAAATCATTGCTGAATACGACGTACGGACGCCTAGTGAATATACAGAAGCACGTGCGCTATCAGGGGGTAACCAGCAAAAAGCCATTATTGGCCGTGAAGTGGACCGAAACCCTGATTTATTAATTGCCGCACAGCCGACACGCGGACTTGACGTCGGAGCCATTGAGTTTGTTCATAAGCGTCTGATTGAACAAAGGGATGCAGGCAAAGCCGTTCTGCTCATTTCCTTTGAGCTTGATGAAATTATCAATGTCAGTGATAAGATTGCCGTTATTTTCGAAGGCAGCATTATTGCCATTGTTGATCCAAAAGAAACAACAGAGCAAGAACTTGGTCTGTTAATGGCTGGAAGTACGCAACAGGAAGTGGGGAAAGAAGCAAATGTCTAATCGCTTAACAAATCTGCTGATTCCGCTTATAGCCATTGTACTTGGTCTTTTCGTTGGGGCCATCATTATGCTGGCAAGCGGTTATAGTGTCATCGAAGGTTATAGCGCCCTTTGGAATGGCGTATTCGGTGAAACGTATTATATGGGAGAAACCATCCGACAAGTCACGCCTTATATTTTATCAGGACTTGCTGTTGCCTTTGCATTTCGGACAGGCCTCTTTAATATCGGGGTAGAAGGTCAACTTCTCATTGGCTGGATTGCATCTGTATGGATAGGAACAACCGTCCATGCACCTGCGTATATCCACCTGCCTCTTGCACTGATCACTGCAGCTGCTGCTGGTGCATTATGGGGCTTTATTCCTGGGTTTTTAAAAGCACGTTTTTATGTTCATGAAGTGATTGTCACTATTATGATGAACTACATTGCACTTCATGTGACTAATTTTATTATTACAAATGTTCTTACAGATCATAAAGATAAAACAGATAATATTAATTCGACTGCCTCATTACACTCTGATTTTTTTGAAAAAATCACTGATTTTTCAAGCATGCATAACGGAATCATTGTAGCTGTCCTATCTGCCGTTATTATGTGGATCATTATCCAAAAAACCTCTAAAGGGTTTGAATTGCGTGCTGTTGGTATGAATCAACACGCATCCCAATATGCTGGAATGAATGTGAGAAAAAACATTATATATTCCATGCTCATTTCTGGTGCCTTTGCAGGGCTTGCAGGTGCGATGGAAGGGCTCGGAACCTTTGAATATGCATCAATAAAAGATGCCTTCACTGGCGTTGGTTTTGATGGAATCGCTGTTGCCTTATTAGGCGGAAATACAGCTATTGGTGTCGTCTTAGCGGCATTATTGCTTGGTGGATTGAAAGTCGGTGCTTTAAACATGCCGCTTGAATCTGGCGTACCGACTGAGGTCGTTGATATTGTGATTGCGATCATTATTCTTTTCGTTGCCTCAAGCTATATCATCCGTCTTGTCATTCAACAATTGAAGAAAAAGGGGGGAAAATAAGTGGGATTTCTGCAAATTCTTGAAATCATCGTCCCGGCTACACTTGTATATGCTGCACCACTTATTTTAACCGCTCTTGGAGGCGTCTTTTCAGAAAGATCAGGTGTCGTCAATATCGGTCTTGAAGGTTTGATGGTCGTCGGAGCATTTTCTAGTATTATCTTTAACTTAATGTTTGCTGATACGTTTGGTGCCTTGACCCCGTGGCTCGGTCTTCTTGTTGGTATGGCCATTGGCGGCGTGTTCTCACTCATTCACGCTGTTGCCACTATTACGTTCAGAGCAGATCAAACGGTCAGTGGTGTTGCGATTAACATGCTTGCCCTTGGTGCTACGCTGTTTGTTGTCAAACTGATTTATGGCAAAGCACAAACGGATAAAATTACAGAACCTTTCTATAAAGGAGATATTCCCCTTTTAAGTGACATTCCGATCATTGGTGATATTTTCTTTAAAGATGTGTATTATACGTCCATTCTCGCATTAGTTCTTGCGGTTGTCGCTTGGTTTGTTTTATTTAAAATGCCGTTTGGCTTGCGACTTCGTGCAGTCGGAGAGCATCCAATGGCAGCTGATACAATGGGAATCAAGGTATACCGGATGCGCTATATCGGCGTCTTCATTAGTGGTCTATTTGGCGGTCTTGGCGGAGCTGTGTATGCATCGACCATCGCTCTTGATTTCTCACACGCCACCATTACAGGACAAGGCTTCATTGCGCTAGCCGCCCTTGTTTTCGGGAAATGGCACCCATTTGGCGCTATGGGCGCTGCTTTATTCTTTGGATTTGCACAAAGCTTAAGCATCATTGGCTCTCTGCTTCCGCTGTTTCAAGATATCCCGAACGTGTACATGCTCATTGCACCATATGTGCTGACGATCCTAGCTCTTACTGGCTTCATTGGACGAGCAGACGCACCAAAAGCACTTGGTACCCCTTATTTAAAAGGAAAACGATAAATAAATACCATGTATGATCAATCCCCTGAAGGACAAACTATCTTCAGGGGATTTTTGTATGATAAAAACGACAAAACCCCCGTTTATTTTACTTTTATTACACTTAATTTAGTTTAATAAATAGATGAGTGTCACAGAATCTTCTACAATTGAGACAAATAGCATTTGGGGGTGTTTATGTGGCTAATACACAACAATTGAAATCGATTACAAACGATTCTGACAATAATAAAAGCGTTTTCCGAAAAATTCTTTCTTGGAAAATTGGTGTTATTGATCTACCTGTGTATATAGTGCTTGCAGCGATTATTTTAACTGCCGCTTATTTTAATAAAATTCCAGCAAATATGCTTGGTGGTTTCGCTGTTATTATGATTTTGGGGATTTTCCTAGGAGATGTAGGACAACGTATTCCAATCTTAAAAGATATTGGTGGACCGGCGATTCTTTCTTTATTCGTACCATCGTTCCTGGTCTTTTTTCATGTTCTGAATCCAAACTCGTTGGAAGCGGTTACGTCTCTGATGAAAACGTCGAACTTCCTATACTTCTATATATCTGCTCTTGTAGTAGGTAGTATTCTTGGAATGCAACGAACTGTTTTAGTGCAAGGCCTTATTCGTATGTTTGTTCCTCTTGTTGCAGGTACAATTACAGCTGTAGCTGCTGGAATTCTAGTGGGTCTTCTAGTTGGTTACACACCGCATCATTCGTTCTTCTTTATCATTGTACCGATTATTGCCGGTGGTGTCGGTGAAGGGATATTGCCATTATCAATTGCTTATTCACAAATTCTTGGTGTATCAGCAGAGTCATTAATTTCTCAATTGATTCCGGCTGCTGTCATTGGGAACGTCATTGCCATCATTTGTGCTGGCGCAATGAAAAAGCTTGGTGAAAAACGTCCTGAACTAAACGGGAATGGACGACTTGTTAAATCAAAAGAAGCAAATGAAATCTTTGAACAGCCTGACATGGATACTAAAGTTGACTTCAGCTTAATGGGTGCAGGTGTACTTGTTGCTTGTACAACCTTTATCTTTGGCGGCTTATTAGAAAGTTTTGTTCATATTCCAGGTCCAATCTTAATGATTGTTCTTGCTGCATTAATCAAATACTTAAACGTGATGCCTCAGCATTTGCAAAACGGCTCACAGCAGTTCTACAAGTTTGTATCGAAAAGCTTTACATGGCCTCTAATGGTTGGTTTAGGAATTCTATACATTCCACTTGATGATGTGGCCACTGTTATTTCGATTCCTTTCGTATGTGTATGTATTGCTGTTGTTCTAGGCATGGTTGGTTCTGGTTACTTTGTTGGTAAATTCATGAACATGTATCCAGTTGAATCTGCCATTGTGACTGGTTGTCACAGTGGATTAGGCGGTACTGGTGATGTTGCGATTCTTTCAGCTTCTGGAAGAATGGGCCTTATGCCTTTCGCTCAAGTCTCTACACGTCTTGGCGGAGCAGCAACCGTTATTTGCGCAACAATCTTACTCAGAATGTTTACTTAAAAAAGAAACAAAAAGCATGTCCTTTTCATAAGGGTCATGCTCAGATAATTGACAAAGGGCTAAAATGTACTTTATTTTAGCCCTTTGTCTTCTTTTCAGCGTGATAGAAAACCTTTGCAGTCTAGGAAGGACGAGCACCGGAGCAGAGCGAATCTGACATTCGTGAGCACCGGAGCGCAGGACTGACAAAGAATGCGAGGGTTTGTCTACACGCTGAGCATGTCCTTTTCGTAAGGAACATGCTTTTTTTTATATTTCTTTTCTCCCATACATCCTCATTCATCAGCTAATACAATTCGTATATACTCCCGAGGCTGAAAAGGATACTGTTTCGCCTGCGGATAGGTCATATGGAGGAGTTGTTCAGAAAATAGCGGCCATTCACTCCCGGCCTGCCACCTTTTTTGATCATTTCGTTCAATCAAGAATGCTCCTCCTAAAATCGTGCAGAATATGCTTAAGCTGATGGCGATCTTTCGTTTCATTTGATCAGCTCCTTTAAGAAAAGCATGTACGAAATACAAAACAATATACAACGAGTTTCATTTTTGATAAAATATTTTTTGTGGTCAAAAGAACTCAAAACAAATTCAATTTGTCGTAAATCAGTTCAAACCAATGCACTATGTCTGTATTTACGCTATAATTTTAATTACCAGTTCTTTAGAACGTGAATTTATATTGATCAAAGGAGGTTCATTTTCTTGCAGCTTATTCACTTCGCCATCCTATCACCTTTTTTACTTGCCTTTGTCGTCCCTTTTCTTTTTAAATACGTAAGGCGTATACATACAGGATGGTTTGTTCTCATCTTGCCTATTCTTTTATTTACCTATTTCATCCAAATGCTCCAGATCACCTCGAATGGACGAACGTTGTTCTCACAAGCTGAATGGATTCCCTCTCTAGGGATGAATTTCACTGTATATGTAGATGGTCTCAGCCTGTTATTTGCTTTACTCATCACAGGTATTGGTGCACTTGTGGTACTGTACAGTATTTTCTACTTATCAAAGGAAAAAGAACAGCTTGGCTCTTTCTATACGTATTTATTAATGTTTATGACCGCTATGCTCGGTGTTGTCCTCTCTGATAACATGGTCGTACTTTATTTGTTCTGGGAGCTAACAAGTATCTCTTCCTTCCTCTTAATTGGGTATTGGTATAAGCGTGAGCGTTCTCGTTACGGAGCAACCAAGTCACTGCTTATTACTGTGTTTGGCGGATTAGCTATGCTTGGCGGCTTCATCCTCATTTACCTGATCACTGATTCATTCAGTATTCGCGAAGCAGTCAATCAGCTTCAGCTCATTATGGCATCACCTTATTTCATCCCTGCGATGGTTCTCATTTTACTAGGGGCCTTCACGAAATCAGCGCAGTTCCCATTTTATATTTGGCTGCCTGATGCTATGGAAGCACCAACCCCTGTAAGCAGTTATCTGCATTCTGCTACTATGGTCAAAGCCGGTATTTATCTGGTTGCCCGCTTTAGTCCGATTTTTGCTATATCAGAGGTGTGGTTTTGGACCATTTCGATTGTCGGACTTATCACACTATTCTGGGGATCTTTCCACGCCGTTCGGCAAAATGATTTGAAAGCCATTCTGGCCTTCTCGACAGTGAGTCAACTCGGTATGATTATGCTCATGCTAGGAGTAGGCGCAGCTGCCATTCATGAAAACAACCCTGCCTTTTTTGGTGCAGCCGTTCTTGCTGCTATTTTTCATCTCATTAACCACGCAACCTTTAAAGGTAGTCTCTTTATGGCAGCAGGGATTATCGATCACGAAACAGGTACACGTGATATTCGCAAATTAGGTGGATTAATGACCATTATGCCAATTACCTTTACAATTACGTTAATTGGTACATTCTCGATGGCTGGACTCCCGCCTTTTAATGGATTTTTAAGTAAAGAGCTATTTTTCACAAGTATGATTCGGATTTCTGACATCAGCTTTACGGATGTTTCAACATGGGGGGCTGTCTTCCCTGCTATCGCTTGGCTCGCTAGTGTGTTTACGTTCATCTACAGTATGATGATCGTCTTCAAAACATTTAGAGGCCGTCTGAATGTCGATCAATTGGAGAAAAAACCGCATGAAGCACCGATTGGTATGCTGATCCCGCCAATTATTTTAGCTGCACTTGTGGTCACGTTTTTCTTTTTCCCTAATATTCTTGCCTATTCTGTCATTGAACCTGCCATTCAAGCGATCATTCCAGAAGCCATTCAAACAGGAAGCCGCTTTGCCGTAAAAATTGAAGCGTGGCATGGATTCCAGCCAGAGCTTTACATGACAATTGGTGTAGTTGCGCTCGGTACCATTGGCTATTTAACGCTGTCAAAATGGCGCCCAATGTACAACATATTTAAAGAAAAATGGTCATTTAACGCTTTGTATGATCGTTCACTTATAGGTGTAGAAAAAGGGTCATACCGCCTAACAAACAGCTATATGACAGGATTCCTTCGTGACTATCTTGTCTATGTATTTGGTTTTATGATTATCGTGCTGGGCAGCGTGATGTTCTACAAGCAAGCCTTCTCATTTCAAACTGAGCACGCTGCATCAATCGGCACGTACGAAGCCATCCTTTCACTTGTGATGGTCGCAGCGACAGTCACGACTGTATTTGCTCGTTCACGCTTAACAGCTATTATTGCGCTAGGTGTTATGGGCTACACGCTGTCACTATTCTTCGTGATTTTCAGAGCACCTGACCTTGCGCTGACACAGCTCATTATTGAAACCATTTCTGTCGCGCTGTTTTTACTTTGCTTCTATCATTTGCCAAAGCTGAGTCTGAAGCAAAAAACACGAAGATTTAAATTAACAAATTTGATGATCTCATTAGGTGTTGGAGTTGTTGTCACCTGTCTTGCTTTTGCTTCAACAAGCCAGCAGTCTCTTGACACGATTTCAACGTACTTCATTGAAAACAGCTACAAACTGGCTGGCGGAGACAATATTGTCAATGTCATTCTTGTCGATTTCAGGGGCTTTGATACACTCTTTGAAATTACAGTGCTGGCCATTGCGGCACTTGGTATTTATGGATTATTAAAGGTAAAAGCACAAGGAAAACGGAAGAGAGGCGTACGGCGATGAGAAAGATTGATACGAATGATATGCTCTTACAAGTCACTACTAAAATTACAGCATTCATCATCTTGCTTTTCTCACTTCACCTATTTCTTGCAGGACATAACAATCCTGGCGGAGGATTCATTGGCGGTTTGATGAGTGCTGGTGCTGTCGTCCTTCTGCTTTTAGCCTATGACCTTAAAACAGTCAGACGCATTTTACCATTTGACTTTATTTATGTGGCTGGTGTCGGTTTGCTCGTTGCCATCCTAACAGGCATGGGATCTTTTCTGTTCGGAGCACCTTTCCTATCCCATGCATTTGATTATTTCCAACTGCCGTTTCTAGGGAAAACAGAACTGGCGACAGCAGTCCTGTTTGATATCGGTGTGTATTTAGTTGTTGTTGGTGTCACCATGACCATTATTCAAACGATTGGAGAGAAGGAATAATGGAATTTCTAATGTCTATTATCGTCGGAATCATTTTTATGGCAGCGACCTATTTAATGCTTTCAAAAAGCCTTCTGCGGGTCATCGTCGGTACTGCCGTTTTAAGTCACGGCGTCCATTTGCTTCTATTAACAATGGGCGGCTTAAAAAAGGGAGCACCTCCTATTTTGAAAGAGGGGCTCACATCCTATGTAGATCCATTGCCACAAGCATTAATTTTAACAGCCATTGTCATTGCTTTTGGTGTAACATCCTTTTTGCTCGTGATGGCCTTCCGTGCCTTCCAAGAGCTGAGAACAGATGACATGGATCAAATGAGAGGAAATGATCAGCATGAATAATCTCGTGATCCTGCCTATATTAATACCATTACTAGCTGCTACATTATTGATTTTTATGAATAAAAACACCATGCTGTCGAGAGGCTTTAGTGTATTTGCATCTCTTTTAGCCATTATCTGTAATGTCTATTTGGTCCAAACGATTTTCACAAACGGCATACAAACCCTTTACCTAGGCGGCTGGAAAGCACCGTTTGGCATTGCCCTTGTGGCCGATCAGTTTGCTGCACTTCTTGTTTTGACCGCTTCCATTGTTGGACTTGTCACAGTTCTTTTTTCCTTTCAAACGATTGGGAAAGAAAGAGAGCGGCTGTTCTATTATTCTGGTGTCCAATTCTTGTTAGCTGGCGTGAGTGGTGCCTTTTTAACGGGAGATATTTTCAACCTGTTTGTCTTCTTTGAATTGTTGCTGATGGCATCTTATATGCTCATTGTTCTGGGTGGTTCAAAGCCTCAGCTTCGTGAATCACTGAAATACATTGTGTTTAATATTATCTCATCGGCATTATTTATTGTTGGCGTAGCGTGTTTATATGCAGTCACAGGCACACTGAACATGGCTGATTTAAGTGTGAAAATAGCTGAATCTGGGCAAACAGGGTTAATCACCGTGATTGCCATTCTGTTCCTGATTGTATTTGGCTTAAAAGCTGGGGTCTTCCCGCTTTATTTCTGGTTGCCAGGGTCTTATCATGCACCGCCAGCAGCGATTTCAGCTTTGTTTGGCGCACTGCTGACAAAGGTCGGGCTATATGCGATTGCCAGGGTCTTTACGCTCATCTTTATACATGATACAGGTTTTACACATACACTTATGGCTTGGCTAGCCGCTCTAACGGTTATATTCGGTGTCATTGGCTCTATCGCCTATTCTGATGTGCAAAAAATTGTGATTTATAACATTGTCACAGCTGTTGGTGTCATTTTGTTTGGGATTGCGGCCAATACACCGGCATCACTTCAAGGCGCCATTTATTACCTCATTCACGATATGGTGATCAAAGGAGCTCTATTTATGCTCGCAGGGGCACTGTTTGTGTATGCTGGAACCAATCATCTGAAAAAAATGGGTGGGCTGATTCAATCCCAGCCTCTACTCGGCTGGATGTTCTTCATATCGGCTTTATCACTTGCGGGTATTCCTCCGCTAAGTGGATTTGTTGGCAAGCTGAAAATTGTTGAAGGTGGGTTTTCTGCTGGGTACATGACGTTCTCTATCCTTGTTTTACTGTCCAGTCTTCTTGTCCTTTATTCTGTTATGAGGATTTTCATGCTCGCGTTTTGGGGAGAGGATCAGGATATGCGAAGAAGAAAGCCATCCATTAGAGGAATGGTGTATCCTGGGGTACTGCTTGTTATCTTATCGCTTGCGATTGGATTAGGCACAGAATTCATTGCACCTTATATCAATCAAGCTGCGGAAATGCTTTCAACACCAGAAAAATATATTCAAGCTGTGCTGAAGGAGTAGATGAACATGGCCTTTCAAATATTATTAAACGCTCTCCTCGCCTTTACATGGATGTTTATGAATGATACATACAGAGCTGCAGACTTTGTATCAGGCTTTGCACTAGGGATGATCGCCATTTTTATGCTACGGCGATTCTTCCCGCAACGTTTTTACGGCTATGCCCTTTATGCGATTTTCAAGCTCGTCATCATTTTTATCAGAGAGCTGCTTCTTGCCAATTTGAGTGTACTCAAGACGGTGTTATCTCCAAAGCTTAAGATCAAGCCTGGTATTTTCGCCTTTCGTACAGATTTAAAAACAGATTGGGAAATCACCATACTGGCCAATATGATTACATTAACACCTGGTACACTGGTCATCGATATTTCCGATGATCGTTCGATTTTATACATTCATGCGATGGATATTGAAGATGCTGAAAAAGCCATCCACGATATTCGGGTATCATTTGAAAAAGCGATTCAGGAGGTGAGCGGTAAGTAATGGAACTGATCTTGCAAATGTCACTTGGAATTCTTGCGCTGTCTACTTTGCTTTTTGTCATACGGGTCATCAAAGGACCTTCTATCCCTGATCGCGTTAGTGCGCTTGATGCGATAGGAATCAATTTAATTGGGATGACAGCCATCGTGTCTATCTTACTGAAAACCACTACGTTCTTTGAAATTATTTTACTGCTCGGTATTCTTGCCTTTATCGGCACTGTCGCTTTTTCCAAATTCCTTGAGAAAGGGGAAGTGATTGAAAATGATCGTCATCGCTAAAGCGATCGTGATTTTCTTTATTCTGCTTGGCGCCATCCTCTGTTTGATTTCAGCCATTGGTGTCCTTCGCCTGCCGGATGTTTACACACGTATGCATGCTGCATCAAAAGCATCGACACTTGGTGTTGTTCTCATTTTAGTTGGTGTATTCTTTCATGAATGGTTTCTTGCAGGGATCATCTCTGCGAAAATCCTGCTTGGGATTGTCTTTATCTTTCTGACCGCACCAGTCGGCGCTCATTTGATCGGAAGAGCCGCTTATAACACTGGTGTGAAAATGGACAAACGAAGTGTCCAAGATGATTATGGCGGTTTCCGTAACTTTGTCATTAAACGAAAAGAAGACTCTTATTTATAAATGAAGAACCTGACATTCAGGTCTTGTTCACTTTACCTGCATGTTCATAAAAGGGTATTAAAAAAAGCTTCCGCTGCACCGGGAGCTTTTTTATATGCGATCAATGACAGCGAGTGTACATCTTGACGTACAGATATGACGGTCTCGATCATCTTTTATATCGATTTGGAATACCATTGTACGCCGTCCAACATGTACAGGAACAGCTGTAGCTGTCACCACTCCATCACGTACAGATTTTAAATGATTGGCATTGATTTCAATACCTGAACAAACCTGCTTCGTTAAATCCAAATGAGCAGCGGCACCCATGCTTGCCACTGTTTCTGCTAGAGCAGCTGATGCTCCTCCGTGCAGTAATCCAAATGGCTGTTTTGTTCGGTGATCGACTGGCATTGTCGCCACGCATCGTGACGTATTGCATTCCACAATCTCAATCCCCAGTGCCTCAAGCAGTGTATTTGAACCACTCACATCCATCAAGGCCCTCTCCCTTCACACGTTTACAGCACACTTTCCGATTTTGCAATTAACACCGCTTCTGTTCGAGATCCAACATTCAGCTTATTAAAGATGGAGGTCAAACTGTATTCAATCGAGCGTTTGCTCAAATGAAGCACATCGGCGATCTCTTGGTTTGTGTACCCTTTTTCCACTTCTCTTAAGATTAAACATTCACGCTCTGTTAGCAGCTCATGATCCGTCTGCTGCGCCTGTTCTGGCTTCTCTTGCTGCTGTGAAATTAATTTCTTTAAATAGGATAGCTGAATGACAACTTCTCCTTGCAATGTGCGGTGTATGTATTCAATGATTTTGTCTTTTGTCTCTGTTTTACTTATTGCACCATGCAATCCAGCTCGAATGGCCTCTTCGAAATAATCATCTACTTCATATCCTGTATAAATGATAATTTTCACTTGTTGATTCGTTTCTAGAATTTGTTTGGCAATGTCCATTCCATTGATATCCCCGAGATTTAAATCCATCAAGATCACATCATAGATGGAAAAGTCATGCGTCTTTAAAAAGGCGCCTTCTGCATCAGGACTTAAACAATCGACTGATAGCTGCTGATCTGATTCTAATATGCTTTTTGTCCCTTCCATGACAGCCGGATGATCATCAATGACCAATATCTTCTTCATGTCTTCCTCCCTTTAAATCACTCACTTCCATTTTATATAAAAGACTTGGCAGATGCCAAGTCTTATTCCTTAAGAAATCGTTACAATTCCATTTCAATTTTCACCTTGAGCCCTTTTTCAGGTGCTGTGTGAATTTGAAGCTTTCCATTTAGAGCTTTGACTCGTTCCCTTATGCCAGAAAGACCCATGCTCATCGTGTGCTGATCAAGCTGGCTTGCATCAAATCCGACTCCATCGTCCTCATAATGGAGAACAACTTGATCTTTAATACAAATGAGCATCACTAAGACTTGGCTGGCCTTAGAATGCTTCAACGCATTGGATAGCAGCTCCTGCACTATCCGGTAAATATTCAGCTGTGAGTCAATATCAATGTCCAATTCTTTATCAAAGCGGGTTGTATTCAGCCTAATATGAAATGGCGCTTCCTCTTGAATTTGCGAAGTCAGCTTCGAAATTGCCTTCACTAACCCCAAATCATAGAGGAGCTGCGGCCGAAGTTCATGACATGTTTCTCTCGTAGTTTGAATCACCTTAGACATTTGTTCATTCCATGAGATCAATGAATTTTCAATAGATGTTGGGCATTGGTTGTTTTGGAAATTGGTTAAGAACATCTCGGACTGTCTCTTCAGTGAAATCAAATCCTGCAGCACAGAATCATGAAGATCCCTCGCTAAATCTGAGCGCTGCTTCTCTTCCATGGCGAACATGACTTTCTTCAGCCAGGCGGGATTGGCTTCCCGCTGTTTCAAATCCTCAAGATGCTCCATCAATTCTTCAATCTTGACGACATTTTCTAAACTGACACTTGTGTAAAATGCCAATGTTTTCAGCCATGAAATTTCATCGCGGGTTAGCTTAGGTGTCCGTAAATTAGATAAACAGCAAATCACAAACGAGTGACCGCCCCGCTCACCAATTTTCATCATGAATCCTTTATCCAACCCGATGATTTTACCAACTTCACCTAAAATATCTTGAAATTGATCTACATACTCTTTCCATAGCTGGCTTTCTTCTATTGATTCATCAATTTCAACAATTTGTCCATCTGCCTTCACTTCAAGCACAAAGGCTTTGTTCACAACAAGTACTTCTAAGATGGTGTATTTTAAATGATATAATACTTGATGAAGTGATGACGCCTCACGAATAAGCTGTGTAAATTTAAAAACGCTGTCCTGATAATTATGCTTTTCCGAAAAACGCTTCAGGCGAAAACGGAAATCGATGATTTCTTTGAAGTAGAAGACGGTGAGCATAAGAATGTACGTGATAATCGTAAATTTCACTGTATAGAAATTTGCATTTGGCTTTTGAATAAAATCAAAAATAACAACCACTAGTATTGTTGGTGTAATCGCTAAAAAGCCGTAGTATTTAATCCTCCCCATAAAGAAATCAACATTATACAGTTTATTTGACATAAATTGGTATACTAAGAAAAAAGGAATTAAAAGAACAAACGATGCAACAACATAAGGTGAAATAAAATATATACCAAAAAAATAAGGAATGATAAAAAATAGCATGAATGGACTGAATGCTGAGATTAAAATGAGTGCAAATGCTCGAAGTACATTGCTGACTTCATTGTCTTTCAATTTTTTAGCAGCCCTTATAGTGATAATAATCGAAAGGAAAGCCAGAACAAAAAATGAAAGTAAATTGACATATGCTAATAGATCTACTGGTCCTGCTTTATTTTTATAGAATAAAACTAATAAAACGTTAGTAACTGGAACTAGGTACAAATAAAAAAGAACTCGACGACGAATAATCTCTGTTCCTAATTCTTTTAAATATTGATACATAAAGTGCATATATAGTGGAGGTACAATATTCATTGTAACGATTACAAGAATACGACTGATAGCCTCTCCTTTTCCAGAACCACCAGAACTTACATAACCTATAGACACCGCCAAAAGAAATAAAGCTAAAATATATGCTGACTCTTTTTGGTTTGCTTTATTCATTTTTAAAATCATAAATATACAAAATAGACAGATGGAATAAAGAATGACTGGTATTAGATAAATAAACAGATTCGCTTGACTCAATAACCTTACATTCTCTAAATCAATTTTATCACCATGTCTATCAACGACTAAACTTTTAACATTAGCTAAAAAACCTCTTTTAACTTCTTCAACTGGTTTTTTATTCCCATTCACTTCAAGTATGATATCGCCTTTCCTAACTCCAGCTAGATAGCTATCTGTAAAATTATCGACATCCACTACCTCAAGTTGACCGTGACTATTTTCCTTAACAGCTGCTCCAACAAAAATATTAAATACGTTGATATAAGAGATGTAAATCACATAGATGAAGCTAAGGATAACTAATATAACTGTTAACTTAGAGTAAAACTTTCTCATAATATTTATCTACTCAAGCAGTTGCCCATATGATTGCTTTAATAACGTCTTCTTTCTGGAATCCGTCAACAATAATACTTGCAGTTTCTTGATCAACGTGAAGCAATGATGCGTTCCCATTAGCGATTTGATTTAATGTTGAAGGATTCTCCACTAAATAACTAACCAATTCCTGAATTTTCATCTTCTCCATCTCCATTTAAAAAAAGTATCAGTTTTTTCTTTTTTGAAGCCTCTAAATGTAGTTTCTTGAATGCTTCTTTAAACTTATTTCTGAGAAGGTTTCTCATAATAAATACATATTGTTGAGCACCAGATTTTTTTAATTTATCCTTTAATTCTTCAGAGCCGGCACTCTTATCCTTTGATTGAAAATAACTGAGCAAGTCTGAACTAGATGGATTAAACTCATTTTTCAAGTAAACTAGCGGTAATGTTTGCATTCTTTTAAAGTCAATATTATCTTTATTAAAAAGACCTAGATAGTCATTTTCAAGCTGTTCCGCCATTCCTAGGTAATAAGCATATTCTTCTACCTTCTTTTCAAAAGAACCTGTTGCCAAAACAACACCTAACACACAAGGTAATACAAACAGTGACCCTGCTTTTAACTTCATGATATTTAAACAATCCTGCTCATTCTCTGGCTCCAGTGTCATATCTATATGCTGCCCTTGCATTGACTGAATGGAATAAGAATATACATTGTTTAAAAGCTTCGCTCCATGATCAAGCTTTGAAAACACATCAAAACTCAATGCAAAGAGAACATTCGCCGCATTAATCGCAATTCCGCTCTGACATTTCATCCAAGGATACGAATCATTATCCTGATCTTCAATATCATCTAATATATCGGCAGATAAGATGAGAAGTTCAATCCCTGCTGCCAGTTTTGTAATCGCTTGCTTGTCTTGTCCGCCAAATGCCTCATAATGTTGGTAAGCCAATTGCCCAAAAGGAAATTCATTCTTTATATCTGTAAATTCGAGAAGCAGCTTTTGTAAATCATTTTGCCTGACTGCATGTTGAATAAAATCAGACATTTTCTGCTTGATTTTTGTATTCTCTAGATAGTTTAGCATACTCGATCTTGATCCTCACCCTCTCGCCTCTTATTTTACTAAAAAGAAATAAGCAAATGTCCACTGACATCACTATTTAACAATTATATAATAATATATCCTTTTTTTGTATGTATTTGGATAAAAAAAAGACTTGATGGTTATCAAGTCTTTAAGAAATTTTCACATATTCATATTTGTCGTATTGATCAATGCTTTTGTTAATGTTATGAAGAGAAGCCGTTGTTTCTCTAATTTCGTTTTCAAGTTTCCATAATAGTTGTTTAAGTTCTTCGATTTCATACTTTTCCATCGATTCCACTCTCCTTTTTTGGAAGATCAATGTATTTGTGTATGTTGATTGGGTCATAAGTATTTGATCTGTTACTAACAGTGTAAATGCTATTGAGTATTTTTTCACCGAAAAGTATGCACAAAATGTGTGCGTGATACCGCAAAATTCAATAGGTCTTTTTTCATCATTTTCAGACTTTTCAAATGATACTTTTATCTCAATTTCAAAGGAAATACGTCATTTTTGCGACATGAACAGGCATCATTCGTCACAATTCTCATGATACAGAACGTACGATCCCCTCTGTTTCCTCGGTTTTTCATGTTATAGGTCAGACGACAGGCTCTACTGTAGACACCGCAATTTTTTGGCGACATTCACCGAAATTGACCGCAAAAGTACCTATTTTTATGATGAATATGCAAAGGTAGAAAGATCATTTTGATTCTTTATTCGGATTTTCTTCATACATTTAGAACAGATATCCGTCCAAATTCACTTCAATGAGAGAAGAGGTGACCATGTGTTTTACTATGTTCCTTATCCGCCTTTGCAGGTTCCCGCAATAGGGAACGCATACCCGCGAACACCCATGACTTTTCCTCCAGTAGATGCTCATGCGTTTCAAAAGGCTGCAAAGGAATCAACCCGTCTCGTGGCTGATGCATCCCTCATTACACAGCAGATTTCCGGTTCGCTTTCGTTTGGACAGCGAATCATGGAAGCTGCTGAACGTGCTGACACCGCAAGTGTGATTCGAATGCTGAAGCAGATTGGGGTGAAAAGCAATATCGATATCCGCTTTAGTCCAGAAGGCATCCGTATTTACTTATCCCTCTCTTCCAGCAGGCTTTTTCTACTTTTACAGTGGGGATAACAAAGAAAGAAGCCGCTCTAGTGTGAGCGGCTTTTCTTAAGATTCAAACATTTTATGACACCATTCAATGGCTTCTATATAACAGCCGTAGGCTTCCTGCTTAGGGAGACTTCCACCTAACATCTCATCATCCCATTCATTTCGTTCAATACGTTTGGCAACGTCTAACACAAGGAAATAGTCATTTTCATAGCCAAGCAGTGCCTCACCTACTTCATCCGAAAGAGGCAGTTCTTTCACAAGTTCAGTAATGTCCGCCCTGACAAGCGTATCAATAAGTGAAAACATACCTGTTAGCATATAAGAAGCGGGATGCTCTCGTTCAGTCCGACTAGCAATGAGTTCACACGTTTTGGCACGAATGAACGACATTTTGATGATTTCCTTTTGGCTTGAGTTGGCTTGGACATTCAGTTCTTTAAATGAAAGGATAAAGATCCATCGCCGTATTTCATTAAACCCAAGCAGGATAATCGCCTGACGAATGCTCTTGATTTGATAAAGACGTCTCATGCCGCCAGAATTCAGCATTTTTAATAATTGATATGAAAGGGAAAGATCACTTTCTATAAAGTGCGTCACGGTCTGAATATTCGGCTGCTCCTTGCTCAGCTCATTCAATAGCTGATGGTATGCGTGGAAGCTAGTCGATAAGGCTCGTCCCGAAATGACGTGCGGCTCACTAAAGAAATATCCTTGAAACAAATGGAAGCCAGCTTCTAACGCTTCTTCATATTCTTTTCGCGTTTCTACCTTTTCAGCAAGGAATCGAAGTCTATACTTTTTATATGTATGTAAAATGTCTCTTCGTTCTTCACATGTTGTTTTCAGAAAATCAATTTTTAAAATATCAATGCAATAGAGGAGTTCATCGAGTAACTTGTCATGAAAATGTGTTCCGCTCAGAAAGAAATCATCGAGCGCAATCGTGTATCCCCACTTTTTTAATTGCTTACATCTCATAATAAGTGCCGGGGTAATCGGTACATTTTCTAATATTTCGATCACAAGCTGATGTGGATCAAAATAAGTGAGCAGATCAGACGAAAGCAAGCTTTCGGTGAAATTGATGTAGCATCGTTTTCCTTCTGTCAGTGTTTCGATGCCAATGTTTAAAAAACTATTGATAATGAGGTCCGTTGTCGCTTGATCACCATCTTCAGCGCTATATGTATTGGTTTCACTATCTCTATAAAGCAGCTCGTATGATACGACTTGTTCTTTTCTGTTAAAAATAGGCTGCCTTGCAACAAACACCCTCAACTGCTCCATTCCTCCTTTATGCAATGACAAACAAGATGTGCTTTCAGTATACCAAATGATTGCCCATAAGGTTCATTTTGAATCGTCCAACATGAAAAAAAAGAGACCATCTGGCTTGATGATCTCCTTTCCCGGGGTAATCAGCTTTCATAAAGCTCTTTTTTGATTTTATTTTTCACATCATGGATAAACTGCATCTTATTATCCCAGCATTTTTGACTCAAATCGACTGGGTATTCTTCTGGTTTGCTGATTCGTTTGTATTCCTCCCAGAAGAGTCCGAGACTGTCCTGCACATATGCTTGAATCGTTTGGATATCTGGATTATCATACACCAGCTTCCCTTGTTCAAAAATTGGGACATGAAGGTCCTTCGCCACAAAATTTGTCACAAATTTGCTGATAAATGTATGAACTGGATGGAACATTTTCAGCTTATCTTCACTTTGAACATCTTCTTCTTCAAGTGCAATGTAGTCTCCCTCAGAGTGATGATTCAATTGATTGATAATGCGATACACTCGTTTACGGCCTGGTGTTGTCACTTTCTCTGGATTAGAAGAAATTTTGATCGTGTCATTCATCTGACCGTTTTCTTCAATCGATACAAGCTTATATACAGCACCAAGAGCTGGCTGATCGAATGCGGTAATCAGTTTCGTTCCAACACCCCATACATCAATTTTTGCACCTTGTGCTTTTAAGTTCATAATGGTGTGTTCATCAAGATCGCTTGATGCAATGACTTTGGCGTCATGGAATCCAGCTTCATCCAGCATCGTTCTCGCCTTTTTAGACAAGTAGGCAAGGTCTCCGCTATCAAGTCTGACCCCAATAAAGTTGATTTTATCACCGAATTCTTTCGCTACCTTAATCGCATTTGGAATGCCTGATCTGACCGTATCATATGTATCCACTAAAAAGACACAGTCTGTATGTGTTTCGGCATATTTTCTAAATGCAGTATATTCGTCACGATATGCTTGTACAAGGGCATGGGCATGTGTGCCTGATACGGGAATATTGAAGCGTTTCCCTGCACGGACATTACTTGTTGCCTGAAATCCGCCGATCAGTGCTGCTCTTGCTCCCCACATGGCTGCATCCATTTCATGCGCACGTCTTGTTCCGAATTCTAATGCTGTCTCATCTTCAATGATTCCTTTAATACGAGCCGCCTTTGTTGCAATTAGCGTCTGGAAGTTCACGATGTTGAGCAGTGCCGTTTCAATTAGCTGCGCTTCAACAAGTGTTGCCTCGATACGCATAATAGGTTCATTCGCAAAGACAATTTCTCCTTCTCGCATTGAATGAAGTGTCCCTGTAAAAGACAATCCGCTTAAGTATTCAATGAAATCGCTTTTATAACCGAGTTCATCTTTTAAATATGCAAGGTCGCTCTCGGTGAAGGAGAAGTCCGATAAATATTCAATCGCTTTCTCTAAACCAGCAAATACAGCGAAGCCGTTGTCAAATGGAAGCTTTCTAAAGAAGAGTTCGAAGACTGCCTTCTTCTCATGAATGCCGTCTCTCCAATACGTTTCTGCCATGTTAATTTGATAAAGATCTGTATGTAGTGATAAACTGTCGTCAATAAACCGATGCTCCAACTTCCATTCTCCTTCCCTTACTTAACCACTTTCGCACCAAGCGTATGCTCAAAGTGAGAAAGTGCCCACTCGTGCCCCGCTTCATTAAAACTCGCTACGGCATTCTCATGAATCACAAGTTCAAAGCCTTTATTGTACGCATCAACAGCTGTATGAAGTACACAAATATCGGTACACACGCCGGCTAGGTGAAGTTCAGTGATGCCACGCTCGCGCAGTTTCATTTCTAATTGAGTGCCTGCAAAAGCAGAGTATCTTGTTTTTTCCATATAATAGACATGATTTAAATGTGTTGACGTGTGAAATAGTGAACTTAGTTTTCCGTAAAGTTCAATTCCTTCTGTCCCGCGAATATTATGGGGCGGAAATAACTTTGTCTCTGGATGATATGGATCTTGCTCTTCATGATGATCGACGGCAAAAACAACAAAGTGTCCTTCATCAATAAATGAAGAAGTGATCTCTGTGATCTTCGACTCAATCGCCTGTCCAGGCTTTCCGCACGTCAGTTTTCCATCGTCTGCAACAAAATCAACTGTATAATCAATACAAATCAATGCTTTGCCCATCCGCATCTCTCCCATATGCTCTTTTGAATCATTATAGCTTATTCATTTCACTAGGGAAACCTATTCAACAGATTCACGAGAAAAAGCTTTTTGAAAAAGCTCATCTTCTATATAGATATGCTCTTGATTGATCGCATGCGGCACCTCTATCACAAGCCCAAAAGGTGAATGTGACTCGTGATGGTTGACCACTTTAAAAGAACAACCAGCGGCATTTGCCATTTTGACATATGGAGAATAAGAAGCATATGACAATTCACCATTTAAAAGAACAGTGGCCTCTCGGTTTGCCTTCAATACTTGCTCTACCTCTTGATACGATTTATGTCTCGATACTTGCCCTTTTGTCAGAGCGAGAAGAGCACGTTCTCTTAATGAGCCGAGAAACATTCTTCGTTCATCTGGTTTTGTTTCAGCATGTCCAAATATCCCTTGCTGCAAATAAAAGTCTACGGATTCTTCTTTCATTGCTGTGTTCACTCCTGGTTTCTGAATTTACATTTCTGTGACCCAGTGCACAATTTTTTGTGCAAGTTCACGGGCTTCGTCTATTTCTACTCTTTTGTTTAAAGATTGTTCTAGTGCTTGCTCAAGCTGCGTTTTTTCGTCTTCATACGCAATAGAAATACTCCATTCTATGTCAGGTACAGCGACAAGCGTTTTATATTCTTTTTTATTTTCATGTAAATATACATTGTAGGTTGTTGGTTGCCCGCTTGTCAGATGCGCTTTTCTTATTTTCATTTGATGTGTTTTACCCCCCTTTTTCTTCTTCCTTCTTCTATCCATTGTACCATAAAAAAAGACAGCTTCTGAAAAGGAGACCCTTTCAAAGCTGGCTATGCGTTAAAGCTCTTTTGCTGGCTGATCAGGTTTGAATCCCAAACAAATGTGACGTTCGGATTGTTGAAGAATTGAACAAAATCTCCTGCATTATAGGTGCCTGAACCACCAGCGGAATGATCCACACTTTTTGGCGAAATGGCAAACACATCGCCGAAATGTGCAGAACCGTTTCCTATGACACGGTCAATATGAATGGGTCCAACAATTGCTGGCATCTTTCCACCACCTTTACTACCCTCATCATATGCCTAGCGGAACAATACGTGTCTATCCAACATAAAAAAGACAGCTGATATGTCATATGATCAGCTGTCTTTTATGCATTAAATGATTGAGGCTGGCCAAACAGTGTAAAGTCCCAAAGCATGGTGGCATTCGGATCGCTTGTCAGGGACATATAATCACCTGAATTAAAAGCTCCCGCTCCACCGGTCGAGTGATCTACAGCCAAAGGGGCAATGGCGAGAACGTCACCAAAAGTAGCCGAGCCGTTTCCGCCTAAAGACTCAATATGGATGGGTCCAACAATCGCAGGCATCTTCCTTCTCCTCCCTATTCGCTTATGTGAGTTATGTTATGCAAAAAGGGAAAAGTTGTGCATCTGCCCTAAACGTTTAAATGCTGTTCTTTTCGAGAGCGCTGACGCAGTTGAACCAATCTGACAATATTGAGTGTGATGGCTTTCAGTAGCGCATAGACAGGGACGGCAAAAATCATGCCAAGGATTCCGCCAAAACTTCCTGCCCCAATTAATAGCAAGATAATTGTTAACGGATGTGTGTTGAGACGTTTTCCAATGATCAATGGAGAAATGACGTTTCCATCGATCTGCTGAACAACAAGAATGACAATAACAGTCACAACCGCTTTTCCAGGCGAATCAAGAAAAGCAATGAGCACAGCTGGTGCCGCACCAAGATATGGCCCAAGATATGGAATGACGTTTGTCACCGCAATAATGATGCCGAGAATGAGCGCATATTTCACACCAATTAATAAGTATCCGATAAAACAAGCAACTCCGACAAATAAACAAACAACGATTTGCCCTTGTATGTAAGCAGCAAGCGTATCGTTTAATTCTTTAAAAATCTTCAATCCTTCCTTACGGTAAGGCATTGGCAAAAATTGAACGAGCTTGTCCGGAAACTTATGCCCGTCTTTTAGCATGTAAAATAAAATGAATGGAACGGTAATGACAGCGAGGGCAATATTCGCAATCACGCCAAACACCGCCGACATACTTGAAGCAATATTTTCCGGTAAATCTTTTAATGTCGAAACGATCGACTGTTCAAACTTCGAAACAGACACATAATCTTGGTTCATCATCCACGTAAATGTTTTAGAATGCGAGAAATCGTTGATAAATTTCTGCATGTCCGTGACATACCCTGGGAAACTTTTGACAAGTCCACCCACCTGCGTGACAATGACAGGTCCAGCAGCATTGACAATAAACGTGATAAGCCCGATGAATAGGAGATAAATAATCAGAATGGCGAGCGTCCTAGGTATCTTCTTCGACAAAAATCGAACAATCGGATTAAAGATGAAAAAGAGAATACCAGCCAGTAAAATAGGAACAAACAACGTTGAAGCAAATAAAATGATCGGCTGAAATAAAAACGAAACTTTTGTTGATACGTACACAATCAGTAAAACCAGTAATATTTGGAATGTCCAAAAATGAACTTTAGATTTTAACAAAGATGCTCCTCCTGTTACGTATTGACCTTATTAAAAAACTACTATTCAACCCACCTTCTGTCAACTGCTTCTTGTTTTAGAACCATATTTTTTGAAAAAAAAAGAACAATTGGTATATCATGCACTTTTTCCAGATATACATTCTGTAAGCATTGAAAAAAGCAGACACCTGTGCGTCTGCTTGTTACACTCTTTCACTGTGATCAGGCATCACCGACACGATTTGCTGGATCCGCACATAAAACACTGATTTTGCCCCCGCCTCAATCACAATATGATCCGGCATCACTTCCTTCAACTTTCCACGTACTGTATCTTTCACTGTTTGAACAATCAATCTCATACCGACTACTTTCTGCAATGTTTGATAAACATATGGATCAACTAATGAAACAAGCTGTGGACTTCCTTGTTGTGCCATGCTACCTGCCCCTTTACTTGTGTATTTACCCACAGCGTATGCAATGACCCATGTGAGTGTCACTCAGCAAACCTACAACATTATTACCGTATTTTTACATTTCGTATTTTTTTACAATTTTTAGAAGTATAATAGATTGGTGCTGCCAACATCTTAAATTATTTGAAGAGGTGAATGATCTTGAAAAAATTAATCTGTATCGTTGCTGTCATGCTCTTACTATCCTCTGCAAGTTATGCGCACGCAGGCACAATTGGAGATGCACCTGGTACACCAGGGAAGTGGTTTAAAGGAGAAGAACCGGTACAAAAAGACCTGTCAAAACCCCCACTTGTTTTTGTACATGGCATAAACAGTTCTTCCTCCACATGGTCTGATCGAAACGATATGGCAAAACAAGCTGTTCTGAACGGATACGAAAGCGCGTTCATAGATTTATATCCAGATCAGGACATGAAAAAGAATGGGAAACTATTAGCAGAAAAGTTAAAAGAAATCTATGAATTTTTCGGCAGAAAACTGATCATAATCGGTCATAGTAAAGGCGGAGTGGATACGCAGGCTGCACTCGTGTATTACAACGCTCATCCATATGTAGAGAAAGTCATCACACTTGGCTCTCCACATTATGGGACGCCGCTTGCGGATTTAGCCTATAGCAAAGGCGGAAGCTGGCTTGCGCAAATCCTTGGACAAAAGAGCGACGCACTCTATTCTCTGCAAACCGGGATGATGGCAGCTTTTCGAAGTGAAACCGACCGGCTGGAGATGTTTCCTCATAAATATGTAACCTATTCTGGTTCAGAATGGGGAACCTTTGGCGGAGTGCTTTATTTAGGCGGCATGTATTTAAAAAGCTTTGGTGCAAACGATGGCGCTGTGACAGTCAGCAGCACAAAGCTAGCATATGCAAACAATATTTTAACAGGAAAGTGGGATCACTTTTCGATCAAAAACGGCACAAGCATGTTCCCCGTATTTCAGGCACAGCTGCGTGCAAGTACCGCAAGCGCTGAAAGTGAAGACGAACAAGAGCAAGAACCAGTCTCTTCGGAGCTAAATACAAACGTTTATGTGAAAGGTGGAGAAAGTGAAAAGGATAAAACAGAAGCGTTCTATGTAGAGGAAGGAACGAATGGCCTATCGATTCAGTGGTTAAATGAAAGACAGGAAGCCAATCCGGAAATCGTTGCGCCAAATGGCGATGTCTTAACCAATTTGACGACATCGGAAGCATCATTCCCATATGAAGGCGCCTATTCACACCATGTGCAAATCAATAAACCCGTTCCAGGAAAATGGACGATTCGATCAAATTCAGGAAAAAAGGATCCTTATTTGCTACTTGTATCCTTTGATTCACCATTAAATGAAGAAATCAAAATCGCTGCAGCGAAATCAGGAGATGCATCGACACATTCGAGCAAGCTGATTAAACGATTAAGCAAAACTGTAGAGACCATTTATTTTAAAGATGCCGAGAAGGATCATCCACTGAAAACGAGCTCTTCATCAGCCGTTCAATTGAAAAAAGAAGGTGCTTATTCCGTCACGGTTCATTACACAGGTCTCACTGCGTCAGGGACATCGGCATTTAACCGTACTGTGATTCGCACATTGTATGTGGATCAGCACGGAACGATTCATGGAGATATTCCATATTAAACAGAGCGTTTCATGGGCTGAAGCGCCTGCTGCACTTTCTCATCCAAATCAGCAATTTTTTTGAGCGCAAGTGATTCATCTATTTGTCTGTAATGGTGGTGTCCACCAGGCTCTTCGTCCATTTCATCTGCTTTCTTCACAATTTGCTGGAGTGTGTCCTTATGCAGGTCGCCCTCTGGCAAATATGAATCTGTGTGAAGCAAAATCGCAAGGGCAATCTCTTTGGCTGCTTTTGGTTCCTCGCCTAGCCGTATGAGCAGTTTATGTGCCCGCTCTGCCCCTTTAATGGCATGAATATCATTCCGTCTATATGTCTCGTAATCCCATTCTCCGCCTGCTGTATACCATTCATAGTGGCCGATGTCATGCAAGAGTGCTGCTTTCACAGCAAGATCCGGGTTAATACCCGCCTGCATCGCCAGTTTGAATGCGTGATAAGCACAAGCAATGGCGTGGGCTTTTCCAGAACGATTTAAATATTTTTGAGCGACTGGATGGGTGTAAACATCCATTAATGTAACCTTTCTCATGGAAACCCCTCCTTATCTATATTTTTAGCATCCTAACATATTCTGAAAAGAAACTCAAATGTTCTGTCATATTTCCGATGAGTCTCAAAATTAGCTTATGCTCAATAAGCTGTCTTTGCTTGTACAATACGAAAAAAGCAGCCGTTATGACTGCTTTTTTCCATACTCACGGGCATCGTATACACAACCGCCAGCTGGGTCATCTGCTAGAAGGTCTAGTAAAATACCGGCCACTTCATCTGGGCTCTTTAGCGTACCTGTTTCATGTAATTGCTGAAACCGCTCAATTTGTTCAAAGTCCTGTTTGGAGGATTTCCGAATCTCTCCCTGCATATCCGTATCAATCGTACCGGGTGAAAAGGAAAACGTGGTGACAGGATATGCTTCGTCCTGCTGTTCCTCATGTAAAGTTCTCATAAACATATCAAGCCCTGCTTTTGAACTGCAATAGGCACTCCATCCTTTGTACGGATTTTTAGCTGCTCCAGAAGAAAGATGCACGATGGTTTTCTTCCCTTCAAGAGATTGTGTCTCTCTCACAAACACATGACTGAGCAAAACAGGGATGACAAGGTTCAGCGTATAATGCTGATGAAGCGTATCCTCTCCGCCTTGCCCTGCACGCTTGATAGGAGTCACCATTCCTGCATTATTGACAAGCAAGACGTCATAAGCGTCTGCGAGAGATTGCGAGGACAAGATGCCCTGAAGCCACTTTGCAGCCGATTCCTCATCAGTGAGATCGACCTGTGAATGCGTGAGGTGTGGATGGGATAGTGGCGACTCACTTCTTGCAGCGGTATACACGTTATCCCCGCGTGAAAGTAGCTGTTTGACAAGTGCTAAACCAAATCCTTTTGATCCGCCTGTGACGATTGAAATTCGAATGACAATCTCCTCCCTTGATAACACTATTTTAAATAGTGAATCGGTATCACATCAAGCAATCTGCATAAAGAAAAGCCTGCCCTTTTCATAAGGCAGGCTATTTCTTTTCCGTCTTCACATTCACCTTTGGAATGAGAATGATCATGACAATGATGCCAAAGGCGATCAAGATGCCAAAAATGATTGGCAGAAGTGCCGATCTCTGCTTTTCATGATCATCGCCAGAAGGCGTTGATACAGCCGAATCGCTGAAAGAGATATCCATCTCTTTCATCATACGAGCTGGCGTTTTAGGCGGATTGTCTTTCAGATCACTAAAAAGCTGCGGCGAAAGTTGACCACCAGAGGTCTTAGGCGGGTCAGCAAAGTGAATGTCCGTTTTGACTTTAGATGTTGTTTTGCTTTGTTCGTATTTCGTTTGATCCCTCAATATACTCGAATTAATATTGAGGTTCTTTTCTTGATATTCATTCGGCTTGACATTCGTATCCGTATCTTCACCTGTAGCAGCAAAAGCAGCAGGACTGAGGAGAAAAAGGGATATGACACCAAGTGCCATCCCTTTGACGAATAGATTAAGCCTCATGAGTGACATCACGTTCCTCTGTTTTGTCTTTCCATAGCTTCTTCACTAGTGGAATGACCATGAACAATATCGTTAAAATCAGTAGCCCTGTGATGCCCATACCGAAGTTGTCTCCATTTCCATATTGGATGGACAGATACACGTCTGTCACTGGATTTGTAAAATGGAAGTTTGGCATGACCAAATCAATTAACGGTGCAACAAAGAAGAAAATAAGCGCCGTTGCTGCCATCCATCCGGCAATTGAACCGAAAAGGAAAGCTGTGCGAATAAAGGCAGAGCACGCCACTAGCAGCAAAATCGTAAAGATCGACCATTGAATGGCTTGGTCATCAGCTAGTTTGTAAATGTTGAGTCCAAACAGGCTGATCATGAGCCCGACTAGCAGATTTAAAATACCAAAGAGTGCACCTTTGACCAGCATTGGCGCTGACGCATAGTACGAGCTAAAAAAGCCAATCAACAAACTGCTGATCATCACAATAACCAAAATGACTACTGGCGGTACAGTCTGCGTTTTTTCTTCTGGCACATCGCCGCTAATTTTCAGCGGATTGGCTAAATGGTTATACACATAGTTGCTGTTGCCTTGATCGTCTAAAGTGTTGCCTAAAATACCCTTTAAATCTTGTTGAACAAGCTTCGTAGAATTGACATTCTTACTCCAGTTTTCGTTCAACGTGTCTGCTTTTTCTTGGACGGTTGTGACACTTTCTTCAATATTATTCGTATAATCGGCCACCCCTTTTTGGCGGTCGGTTAACGAGCTCATATTTTCAGAAAGACGAAGCACTTCCTGACCAATTGAATCCTGTGCACTCACAACAATCGAACTGCCCGCAAGGTCTGCTGTATACACCGCATCTCCTTGATCAGCCATTTGTTCAGCTACTGTGTCCGCACTTTCAGAAATGGCATTTAACTCCTGTTCCATACTTGCCTGCTGAGTCGAAATGTATTCTGCGTAGCCATCTGAGAATTTTTGCATCTCATCAATAAAGGTAGACACATCATCATTTGACGTCAGCATCTGATTTTTGAGTGTATCCCAGTTTTCCGTTTCTTCTTTTTTGATGGAAAGGATGGACTGGATTTCATCTCCTTTTGTGTCTAGTAGAGATGAGTTGTTTGTTGGTTGATATAGATTCCCAAGCATCATCTCTAGCTGAGACAGTTGATTGGAGTATTCCATTAACTTTTTGGTGCTTGTTGAATTTGTTTTAAACTCTTGATCAAATATTTTCGTATTCAAAGTGTTGCCAATCGGCGAGTTTACTCGTTTCAGCTCTTGCACTCTGTTTAAAATAGAGGATTCCTGATTTTTGATTTCATTCGGAATGACGTTATATCGATCTTGTAACCTCAGAATCATCTTTTCAAGCTTCTCTACTTTTTTCGTGAGGCTTTCAAGCTCCTTACTCATTTGACTTACTTTGTCTTTCAATTGGTCGTTATGAGCGGTCGCTTTTTCTTGAATCTTCTTTTTCACTTCTTCTAAACGATTAGACAGTGCTTTTAGGTCATCTTTTGATTGATTCGTGCTGCTGTTATCTGGCTGAACAGCATCCTGACCATTTTCCCCCTCTTTATCATCTTCATTAGTAGGAGGTGCAGTCTGATCTTCTAATTGATCAGCTAGATCGTTCATTTCCGATGAAATTTGCGAGAGTTCATTTGTTTCATCATCTAAGTTAATGCCAATCTCTTCTGGGTTCTCATTATCTTGATCTGATTGCCCGTCATCATCAGGATCAGCTGGCTGCTCGGGTGCGTTGATTAGCTCTTGCCTTTTTGTCTCTAGCTTATTCTGCAAGGCGATGATCTTACTTTTATAGGCCTCTAAGTATTGACCTTCATAATTCTTCAACAGCTCTTCTTGAGACGCCTTCACAAGGTCCGTTAATCCCGACGATTGCTTAGGGATTGCGTCTTCTCTTGCCTTTTGAACAGATTGAATTGCGCTGTCCGTTGTTTTAAGCTGACTTTGGACCCCATTGATATCGGTTTTGAGTCCGCCCATTTGATCGCTAAAGCTGCGGGCATTTTGGTTTTGAATCTCCGCAAGCTGTTTGAGTCCTTGCTGGATTTGTTTTTTACTTGTCGATTGCGCTTTGATCAAGAGATCCTTTTGTTTGTCTTGATACTGCTGATATTGATCGACTACTTTTACGAAATCCTTCAGCTGGCTTTTCGCTTCTTCTGTTGTACTTAAACCGTCTTTATACTGTTTTTGTGAATCGGCCATCGCATTTTTTAGTTCTTCTATTTGTTTCTTCTGCTGCTGGACGGCATCAGATAGTTTGTTTGAATTTGGCTTATAGAAGTTGTACATCGTGTTTTGGAATTCGACCTCTTTGCCAACAATATGCTCAAACTCTTCTCTGACATTGCCGATTTCCTGTGATACAAAACTCCAATATAAAGTCGACATTTGTTCATTCATTTTCTTTTGAGCATTTTCTAGCTCTCTTTGTACTTTTTCTTTATTCACTGCATTGAGCTGATCTTGGATTGAGAATTGGATAGATGCCTTCTCAGGATGATCCTTATCATAGCTCAGCACATTTTTAGAGAAGTCAGATGGAATATAGAGAACTGCATCGTACTTTCTATTTTTCAGGCCATTTTCTGCCGCACTTCGATTGACGACTGTCCATGTGTAATCTGGACGCTCTGATAATGCCGCCACCACATCCTGTCCGAAACGAGCGGTATTTTCACTTTCGCTCGCCCCCATATCCTCATTGACCACGGCAATGTTACGTGTGGCATTCTTTTTCTGTTTTGCCGGATCATCCCCAATGAGATGGAAAAATAGAACCGGCAAGACGAGAATCAGTATCATGGTCGACACGATTTTGATGGAGCTTTTTTGCTGCTCTGTCATTGAACACTCTTCCTTTCTACCGCACATAAAGGAACCTGGATTTTCTTCTCTTTCCCGTTTTCAACCAAATATCCGAAGCCTGGCTGAATCTCTGGTTCTTGTCTTGCATACGGAAGCGGTATGATGTTTTGCTCTGATTTTTTCATCAGTAACATGGCATGACGAACCTGTTTGATTTCGTTTGTGAGTGCATCATAGCCTTTACTGAATTCGGTATGATTTCCTGACGCGATCAGGCTGAAGCCTAAGTGTGCATATGACTTCATGAAATCAGCCAATTGATCTTGAAGACGCGGGTCGATTGTCTGCTGAAAACGCGTAATGCCATCAATCACAAGCACAATTTGAGAGAACGACAACTGATCAGTCTCTCCTCGGCGCACAGCTTCGACGTACATCTCTTCACGCACCTTGAATAAACGATCTATTTCCTCTGCCCATTCTGTGATATCATCCTTTGTTTCAAGGTAATCAATGTTCTCTTCTTTTGCATAATGAGAGAGCCCCCGATCAATCGAATCAAAGACGGCCAGCTTCTCAGGTTTTGCTACTAATAGCTGATCAAGCATCAGTTTGGTCACATTTGTTTTCCCTCGCTGCGTTTGACCGATGATGAGGCAGTGTTTATTCTTCTTCAAGTCAAAGTAAACAGGTGCAACAGATTCCTCATCTAGTCCGACTGGAATGTCATACGGCTGTTTTTGTTCTTCTAAGCGACTCTCTAGCTCCCAAATGGTCAGTTTTTCAGGAAGCATTGGTACAGGTTTTGGTTTTTCAGCTGATTCAAAGCGAGCATCTAGAAGCTGGATCTCTTGTTTTAAATGCTCAAACAATTCGAGATCGTTCTCTCCTTCAACTGGCAGGAACATTTGGGCAAAGTAAAGCTCTTCTTTGTTGATAATGACTCGTCCTGGAATCGGCTCTAAGCTGAATTTCGGTCTGCCAATAATGGAGTATGCCTCTCCTTGATCCATTAAGTAATGGACAATCTTTGTTTTCAAGTTGTTCATAAGAGATTGACGGACTGCGTTGACACGAGTCGCTGTGATTAAGAAATAAATGCCTAACGATTGTCCATCACGGCTTAACTGAATAAATTCAGATTCGAGTTCATGCATTTCGTCTTTCACAATGTCAAAGTTGTCAATCACGATAAATATGAATGGAAGCTTTTTCTCATTCAGCGCATTGTACATTTTGATATGACTCATTTCCTGCTGTCTAAATAAACGCTTGCGATATTCAACCTCTTCACGAAGACGCTTCATCGACTTTTGAATCTTTCTCATTTGATCCATTAAGAAATAATCAGCCGTATGCGGAAGTTTGGCAAGCGGTAGCAAGGTGCCGTTACCGAAGTCATAAATATATGCATGCCATTCTTCAGGTGAATATCTTTCTGCGAAGCTCATAAGCAGTGTGGTTGCAGCAAGTGATTTGCCGTAGCCGGATGAACCGAAGATGCCAATATTTCCATCCTCCATCATTTGATAAGAAAGTGGATGCTGGCTTTGCTGATCTGGCTCATCGACAAGAGCGAAATGGAAGACGTGCTCTTCACTTGATGCATAACGTGTTTTTGGAATCCGCTCTTCAAGCGGTGGAAGCCATGGACTCGGAAGCTTTTCAATTCCAAGCTCCTGCTGCATACGTTCAATTTCATCCACAACAGCGGAAATTTCCGTCACTGTCTCTTTTTTCACAGCCGGCTCTGTACTTACCCCTGATAATGGGATCAGTCCAGTGTCCGTTACAATGGCAATGTCATCTTCTGATCCGTAGCCATCTTCCATATACGGTGCACCGCTCCACGCCGATTGGAATAATTCATAGATTTCATTGTTCCCCACTTGTAAATATCCACGACCTGTCACGGTAATCGACGCTGCATCACTATTTTTCAAAATTTCCTTACTGTCTGATGCATCTTGTACCTTTAATGCGACTTTAAAGCGGGAGTTACTCCAAATTTGATCATCAATGACCCCGCCAGGCTTTTGTGTCGCTAAAATGAGATGGACACCGAGACTTCGTCCAATCCGCGCAGCACTGACAAGCTCTCTAATAAAATCTGGCTCTTCACTTTTTAATTCAGCAAACTCATCAGAGATTAAGAACAAATGAGGCATCGCCTGTTCCGCCTTTTTCTCTTTATAGAGTTTCGTATAGTCATTGATATGATTCACATGATACTGATCAAACAAGCGCTGTCTTTTCTTCAGTTCACTTTTAATAGAGGCAAGCGCTCTTTCACTAAAGTTTTTGCTGCCTTCAATGTTTGTGATCGTACCAAGTAAGTGTGGAATATTTCGGAACGGCTGTGCCATTCCGCCTCCTTTGTAATCAATGAGCAGGAACGCCACTTCATGCGGGTGAAAGTGTACAGCCAAGGATAAAATATACGTCTGTAAAAACTCACTTTTTCCTGATCCCGTTGTTCCTGCTAATAGACCATGTGGGCCATGTGCTTTTTCATGCAGATTCAGATCGACAATATCGTTTTTTCCTTTATAACCGATAGGCACAGATAATGACTTTGCTGTTTCAGATGTCAGCCATTTTTCACGAATGCCAATGTCATCTACCTGCTTGGCATGAAACAGGTCAAGGAAGGAGACCGTTTCTGGAATTGAGTTGGTCATCCCGACTTGATGATCTAATGTTCTTAAGGTTCTGGCAAACAGCTCATTGTCCGCTCGCTCATGTGCATCCAGCTGAAATGGAATTCGTACGGCCTTCTTATGCTGAATGAGAATATCTCCTTCTTCTTCGTTAATGTAACGAACAAGCGTTGAAATATTTTCAGCCAAGCTTTCCTTTGTTTCTGCCGCAAAGATAATTGAGATGCCTAAATCCGTCCGGCTGCCTTCTAGGTATTCTAAAATCACATGTTCCGCAATGAGTTCATGGTTTGTCACGATAAACACAAAGTGAGGCGTAAAGATTTTTTTCTCTTTTTCCTCTTCCAGATCACGCTCTCGCAAAATTTCATAAATAGAAGACAAGAGCTGATCACGTGTTTGTTCGTTATATATAAACCCTTTCCCGTATGTATGAGGAAGTTGGAAGTGCGGCAGCCATTTCATCCATTCCCAGTTCTCATACTCCTGTTCATTAAAGATAAAAACAAATCTCAAATCATGATAGCTGTGCGAGAAAGCAAGCTGGCCGACAAGCTGGTGAAGCTCATTTTTGACAATTGCCGGTTTTCCTATTAATCCGGTTGGACCGTCCGCAAGACCGAACGTAATCGGTACATCTTTTACCTCGCGATAGACGTTTTGCATATGCTGTGTTTGTTCCATTAAGTCATCGATGTCACGATTGGCCATATCGCCGCCGCTCGTCGATAATTCATAACTTGAAGGAACTGCACCTGTCCCGAGACGCAGCTGTAAAAAATCATCACTGACAAGCGTCTTTTCCCAAATACGCCCGCTGATTTCTGACGTCAAATATTTCATTTGTTCAAAAGACGGATAATGATACGTTAAAATAAATTGTTGACGGTCATACAGCTCTTGCAGCTCTTTCCGCTTATTTTCTAAGTAAAGCGAGTAAACGCGTTGCCGCTTCTCTTCTCGTCTTTTGCGCTGTGATTTCTCTTTAAAATATTGAACGGACGAAGTAATTAACGTCATAATAAACATCGCCATCGACACGACAATAAAGATGCCTCGCGGCTGTACAAGGGCCACGATCCCCATGACAATCAGCATGACAAGCGGTGGAAGAACCACGAGCCAAAGTCCTCTGCCATTATTTTCACTCTCCTGTGAAGGAAAGCTGAAAGACACCCGGTCATCTGGCAGATCGTAAATCAAACGTGGTGTTCGTCTATATAAAGGATATTTTTGTTTCGTTTCGGTACTCGGCGGCCTTGTTTTTTCTAAACGTGTTTGAAATGGTTCAAATGCTGTTACTTGCAATAAATCATCATCTTTCAATGACAACGTCAAAAAGTTCCAAAACAGCTCATCTCCAGCAAGAAGCTGCTGTGGACCGTGCAACTGTTTCCCGTTCACATAGATCGTCTCATCTTGGGGAATGACATACCAAGTGCCTTCTATTTTTTCCAACGTGAAGGATTTGGCATCTTGAAACATTGAATGGGCTTGTTCTTTCCACACATCCGCTTCATCTATTTCTTCACTTGAAATAGTCACTTCGACTCTATTTCCTAGGTAATAAATGGATTGATCATGATGTGAATCCATCAACATGAGTGTGAGTGAACCAACCTGATATGGTTCATGTGGAAGTAAGTGACCTTTCTTTTTTTCGCCCTGATAAAGAGAAAAGCCGTCATTCGTTTCATCTGGAGATAAACGAATCAACCCTTCATCAAACGAAAGGGAAGGAATCGTTACTGTATGCTCTATTTCAGGTCCAATCACAGCTTCTCGGTTGAACTGCTCATCTAAACGGACGGTTTGATAATCTTCCTCATAAAAAACCCATAGAAGACTCAAACGCTCCACCTCCTCATCGGACAGCACCAACTGTCAGTTGTATCGAAAGAATTATTTTTTCTCATCTTTTTTCGTCTGAGAGGTTTTCTTTTTTGCATCAGATTCTTTCTCTTTTTTCTCCTGATCGGCTTTTGACTGCTCTTTTTGTTCAGCTGTTTCATCTGTTTGGCTTGCATCTGAGGAGTCATTGGTGCTCGTCTCCGTTGTTTCTTTTTCTTCATACTTCGCCATTTCCTTAATGATTGGATCTAGCTGTTTTTGTTTTTCTTCAGCAGATAGGCTGTCGTCATTTTGAATTTCATTGCGGTAGGCGACGAGTGCTGTGAATATGTATCGGTCGTCCCCGAGCACCCTTGCAATATCCAGAGCTTCCTTGCTATTGCCTTGTCCAATATGAATCCAGAACAGGAAGTATTGCGGGTCTGTCTGCAATGTGTACGTATCCGTGATTTCTTTTTTGTGCTGGTCAAGCAATAGATTCCCTTGATTCGTTTGCACATACGAAATGGCCAGTTCATATTGAAGAGAGACTGGCATTTGATCGGCTTTGTATTTTTCGAGCGTATCCACCACTTGGCTGTACTGTTTGTTGAGATAATACTTGTTCGCTTCCACATACGCTTCTTGTTTCGGCATGGCGAAAAAGAACGTGTAAATGGTATACACCAATGCAGGAATCAAAAGAACAAGGAGACCCAGTCCAATGTATCGTTCGATCTTCCATTTCTTTTTTGGAATGGTTAAGAGCGTCTTTTCTTTTGCTTCGATGGCTTCTATTTTTTGTTGAATCAAAGCAGACAATTCTTCCAGTGACTGTGTATCACTTATTTCCTTTGCCAGCTCAGATAATTTCAACGTATCATGATAAGCCAAATATTCTTGAAACTGATATTCATGGTCCACCACTCGAAGAATGACGGCTTTGACCTCTTTTAACAGACGATGTTGGTCGGTTTCATATGGCGGGATGCTTTCTTTAACCCCGTAATGCAAAAATGCAGGCGCTAAGCCTTGATGAAAAACAATGTTTTCAGGAGAAACAATAGGATGCAGCCGCTTCACGTCGTGTTTGCACACTGCATCGACAAGCTGGTATGAAAAAATCCATTTGCTTTTTTCATCCTTTGCATGGATGAAACGAAATTCCTGATAGGCAGGAGGCGGTTGAATCGAAATGATGACCTCACCTTCGGTTAATTGGATCTCTTTTTTAAATGAAGGATTGATGTCTTTAATCGGTGCCGCTTCTAAACCGTCTAAGAGTTTAATTGTCTCTCTTTGAAAAATGAAGGTGTAAGTGCCTTCCTCTTTTTTCATGACTGCTTCTAATTGTTCTTCTAAATAGGAACTCTTTTTATCTGCCATTTACAAAAGTCCTTTCATAGTATTTCCAGCCTGTCTCCTGTGGTGATTCCACAGTCTGACAGCTTATATTCGCCTGAAAACACAGCTTTCTTATTGACTACACGCACCCATCCGCCATCTCGTTTAGGTAGTGAGATTTGTTTTGCCTGCCAGGCGATATGGATGACTTGTTTAATATGTAAATAATTTGATAGTCTCAAATCAAACACACTGCCATCATAGTTTTTTAAGTCGATGGTAATATCGATATACACAAATTTCCACCTCACAAAATAGAAAGAGCGCCGGCATCAACTGACAGACTCGGCGCTTTTTCTGCTTTTCACACTTAGAAAGGAAATCCCTTTGATTAGCCGCGGATTTGGCTAGCGATGTCTTGGTCAGTGCTTTCAAGTGTATTTGCAGTTTGATCAAGCTGATTGCTGACATCTGTTAATAGATCAGACATTTTGATGAATGAAGGTTTAAGCTGTTCGTATTGATCAGCGAATGCTTCACTAGAAGCACCTTCCCACATTCCTTTTAGGTCAGAGATCATTCTATTTAGACGATCAACTTGGTTTAACACTTCTTGACTTTCAACACCATATTGCTTAGCGGTCGCTCTTAGTTCTTCTGGGGTTACGCGAATAATTCCTGACATATTCCTCATTACCTCCCGTGCATAGCCGCCATATAATGGGCTAATCCACTTATTTTTTGACGTTATTATTATAAAAACAGAAATGATACACAGTCAAACAAATCTGTTTTTATTTTACAAAATGAGTCTATGGAATTACTGTTTTTTCGCTCTTTATCTAGTATTTAACAATTTTTTGGTCATATATTCTTAATAAAAGGGCGTGCACTTCGATGAATCTTTCCGCCTATTGATTTTTTACTACATTATTATTGTACTATTTCTTTTTGTGATCAACGCATGACCAATGTGCTCATTTCTCAGGCTTTTTGTTTTTTTAATGATTATGGCATTTTCTTGTTGATTTACGTACCTGATTCTCTTCATAATGTAAGTACGTGAAATATTCGAAAAAGCAGGGGTTTTTTATGACAAAAAAGACAGATCCATTTAAGTATAGCCTTGATCGTTTAGAGGATGTGGCAGACCAAATTAGTGATGTGCTCAATTGCCCTATTACTATAGAAGATACTCATCATCGATTATTAGCCTATAGCACACATAATGATTTCACTGATCCCGCCAGAACTTCAACCATTATCTCCCGCCGTGTACCGGAAAAAGTCATTAATCGGCTTTGGAAAGACGGTATCATTCCTACACTCCTTAAAACAGATGAACCGCTTCGCGTACCTCAAATTGCAGAAGTCGGTCTATCCAGCAGGGTTGCCATTTCCATATGGAAAGACAAAGAGGTGCTCGGCTTTATCTGGGCAATTGAATCCACGCAGCCTTTTTCAGATGAAGAAATGGACCTTCTCAAGATGGCAGCACATGCCGTGAAAAACAAATTACTCAATTTACAAATTCGAAAAACGAAAACAGAAGAACGCAATCAGGAGCTATTTTGGAAGATGCTCACAGGACATATTCATGAAAAGGATGAGATGCTTGATCTCTTCTTGAGACTTGGGATGAGGTGTCCAGACACGTATGCGATTATTATTTTTCGCCTTCGTGATGAACTCACAGAAGATACGGAAAAGAAGCTCTCCTATCTGCTTGAAACAACGCAGCAAGTGCAGGTGCTGTTAACGACTGTTGATTTTAACGAATTCATTATTCTTGTCTCGCCAAAAACAGAACATCCGCTTCAAGATATTAAACAATTCACAAGCGGCATGCTAAAGCAGTTGTCTGATCGGTATCAGCTCCATGACGTTCAAGCGGCCATTGGTGGAATTTACGATCACATTACTCATATTCAGCCATCCTATAAAGAAGCACTGGCCGTCTTAAAAACAAAAGAACGCTTTCCTGTGGAAACAGAACAATTAAACAGCTTTTCTGAACTGGGTATTTATCAATACTTAGATGTGCTTGCTGAAAAACGAAAGGGATCGTCTTATTCCAGTTACTCTTTATCAAAGCTTGAGGATTACGATCTCAGGCATCATTCCAACCTCGTCGAGACCCTTGAACGGTTTATTGATTGTGACAGCAACGCCAATATCGCCGCAAAGCAGTTAAATATTCATATCAACACACTGAATTACAGGCTGAAGCGGATTACGGACATTGCAGAAATTGATTTAAAAAACATGAATGAGAAAATGACCATTTATCTTGATATGAAGCTAAAAAACGTCCCTTTGTGAAATTTCACAAAGAGGCGTTTTTTAATTTTTTCATTCAACCGAAGAATTTTCTAAACTTTCAGGATACACTAGACATACAATATCAATAGATAAGCATAGGAGGAATTGATATGATCATCGGCATTCCGAAAGAGATTAAGAACAATGAAAACCGGGTCGCATTAACACCAGGAGCAGCATCTCAATTGCTTTCAGCTGGACACCAGATTTTAATTGAAACGAACGCTGGTTTCGGAAGCGGTTTCACTGATGACGATTATGTATCTGTTGGTGCAGAGATTCTTGATCAAGCGAAAGATGTGTGGGCATCTTCTGATATGATTATGAAGGTAAAAGAACCATTACCTGAAGAATATGCTTATTTCAGAGAAGGTCTGATCTTATTTACGTACTTGCACCTTGCAGCAGAGCCCTCCTTGGCTGAAGCATTAAAACAAAAAGGTGTAACAGCCATTGCTTATGAAACGGTAACGGACGGAAAATCACTCCCTCTATTAACGCCAATGTCTGAAGTAGCAGGTAGAATGGCTGCTCAGATTGGTGCTCAATTTTTAGAAAAGCCAAAAGGCGGAAAAGGCATTTTGCTCGCAGGCGTGCCAGGAGTATCGAGAGGGAAAGTCACCATTATTGGCGGCGGTGTCGTTGGAACAAATGCAGCGAAAATGGCGATCGGACTTGGCGCAGATGTCACCCTTATTGATGTAAATGCGGAACGATTACGTCAGCTGGACGATCAGTTTGGTCATCAAATGAAAACGTTAATGTCTAATCCTGTTAACATTGCAGATTCAGTGAGCGAGGCAGACCTGCTCATTTGTGCGGTTCTCATCCCAGGTGCTAAAGCTCCAACCCTTGTCACAGAAGAAATGGTGAAACAAATGAAGCCTGGTTCTGTCATTGTCGATGTAGCCATTGACCAAGGCGGGATTGTGGAAACAATCGATCATATCACAACACATGATCAGCCTACTTATGAAAAGCACGGCATTTTACATTATGCTGTTGCCAATATGCCAGGAGCGGTTCCGAGAACATCGACAGTTGCTTTAACAAATGTCACGGTCCCATACGCCCTGCAGATTGCAAATAAAGGTGCTGCAAAAGCGATCAAAGAAAACAAGGCGATTGCTGAAGGCGTCAATGTGATGAACGGACATATCACCTATGAAGCTGTCGCTCGTGATCTCGGCTATGATTATGTGCCTGTTAGTAAAGCCCTTGAAACCTCTTCCATGACCGAAGCTTAATATCTAGCCCGCCCTTTTCAGGGGCGGGTTTTATTGTTAACCTAAAATAAAAATGAGTTGACAAAAGAACCTCTTCCCCTTAATCTATTTGTACAGATAAGACAGGGGGAAATATCATGCAAAAGAAGACAAGAACAGCTGACTTTGTGCTCGTCGGGATGTTTGCTGCGCTCATGGCTATCGGAGCCAATATCACATCCATTGTGCCATTTTTACAGGTCGGTGGAATCCCACTTACGATGCAGCCGTTTTTTTGTGTGCTTGCTGGTCTTTTGCTGGGCAGACGACTTGGCGCATTGGCCATGATTGTCTATGCTCTTGTTGGGATCGCTGGTGCACCTGTATTCGCACAGTTCTCGGCGGGTCTCGGCGTTATTTTAGGAAAAAGCGGTGGCTTTGTGTTATCATACATTCCTGCTGCATGGCTTGCCGGATTCATTCTTGAAAAAAGACAAAACCCTGGTTTTAGCCGCTTTTTATTTGCAGCCATTGCAGGAACGACCGTGATGTATGTGATCGGGACAACTTATACATACATCGCATTAAATGTATGGCTGAACGCACCAATCTCTTATCAAACCACATGGTTCTTCATGATGTGGTTTATGGTAAAAGACTACGCGCTGACCATCCTCCTTGCGATGCTGGCACCTAAAATTTATCGATCAGTTTCAAAAGCCACATCCTTTCGAAAAGAACAAACAGCTTCCTAATATCAAAAAAGGTTCCTTTACTCTATATGAGTAAGGAACCTTTTTTCATTTATAGCATAATTGCCGCAAGCCAGCCGAACAAGACGAGCGGGATATTATAAAAGGCGAATGTTGGGACACATGTACCCCAAATGTGGTGATGCTGTCCATCCATATTCAGTCCAGATGTTGGTCCAAGTGTACTGTCGCTTGCAGGTGAACCTGCATCTCCTACCGCCGCAGCTGAACCAATAATCGCAATAGTCGCCATCGGGCTGAATCCTAAGTGTAAACAAAGCGGGACAAAGATCGTCGTAATAATCGGAATCGTTGCAAATGATGAGCCAATGCCCATTGTCACTAGCAGACCCACCAATAGCATTAAAATAGCCGCTAAGCTTTGGCTGTTTCCGATAAATTGAGAAGACGCCTTGACGAGAGATTCAATATCTCCTGTTTTCGTTAAAACATTGGCAAATCCAGCTGCAACAAGCATGACAAATCCGATAAATGCCATCATGTTCATGCCAGATGTAATCAGCGCATCTGCTTCATCACGTTTCATCATTCCAGTTACAAACAAGACAAGCAAGCCTGCAAGCGCACCGAAGATCATCCCTTCGACTCCAAGGCTTTGAGAGAGATATAACTGAACAATAAGTGATACAAGGATCGCAAGTCCAGCAAAGAATAAGCTCTTTTTTGTATATGCTGATTTTTCTACATCCGTAATGTCACGATTCTCATATGTTTTTGGCTTACGATAGACAAAGAGTGAAACGATCAAGCCAACAACCATGCCGCCTACAGGAATCAGCATCGCATACGGAATGTCTGCTAAATTCACTGTTAAACCTGCATCTTTCATGTTGTCACGAAGCATTCCGTGAAAAATCTGTCCAAAACCGACCGGAAGTAAAATATATGGTGCAGTAAGTCCGAAAGTCATCACACATGCTAGCAGTCTGCGGTCAATTTGAAGCTCGTTAAACACCTTTAATAATGGCGGGATTAAGACCGGAATAAAGGCAATATGAACAGGAACAACGTTTTGAGAAAAACAAGATACAATCAAAATGACCAGAATAATGAGCACTTTTGATAATGTTTTTCTTCTTGAATCGCCTTCTTTTCCAAGAAGCTTCACAGCTCCTTCGACCATGGCATCAGGAAGACCCGTTTTCGTCAGTGCGGCTGCGAATGCACCTAATAGTGCGTAACTAATCGCCACTGTCGCATTTCCGCCAAGACCGTCAGTGAACGCTTGAACTGTTCCCCCTAGACCTAATCCACCTGCAAGTCCGCCCGCTAAAGCGCCAAGTGCCAACGCAATCACGACATTGACCCGCAGCAAGCTTAATATCAACATTAAAACAACCGCTAAAACAACTGCATTCATGGTGAAACCTCCGAAATCCTTTAGTTTACTAATGTAGTAGATAATTAAAGTACCAACGTATGTTACCATAGAAAATTTACTTCGTCAAATGGCGTATGTCCTACATAAAAAGCTCTGCCAACTGGCAGAGCTTCTGTCTTTATTTCTTCGGTTCAAATCGTTCCACAAATGTTGCTAATGATCTGACCATCACACCTGTTGCTCCTGTTGGTCCAAAGCATGAAGGCTTTTCTGTCGTGGCTGTTCCTGCAATATCTAAGTGCACCCAAGGGGTGTCTTCAGCGAATTCTCCGATAAATGCACCTGCCATGATCGCATGGCCATCACGGCCTGGTGAGTTATTCAGATCAGCCATTTTGCTGTTTCTTACTCGTTTTTTATCTTTTTCGGTGATTGGCAGCTGCCAAATCATTTCCCCACATTCTTCTGATGCCTCTTTAAACTGGGCATACAGTTCATCGTTATTTGTCATCACGCCTGTTGTCTCATTCCCAAGTGCCACAATGACACCGCCTGTTAATGTCGCAACATCCACAAGCACAGAGGCACCATGCTGCTTCGCATAGGTCACACCATCTGCTAAAACAAGACGACCTTCTGCATCCGTGTTAAGCACTTCGATTGTTTTGCCGCTTAGTGAGACAATGACGTCATCTGGCTTCATCGCATCTGCTGAGATCATATTATCGGTTGAGGCAATGACCGCAATGACATTTTGCTCTGGGCGCAGTTCTCCGATGATTTCCATTGCGCCTAAAACAGAGGCTGAGCCGCCCATATCTGTTTTCATCCCCACCATACTTGCTCTTGGCTTTAAGGAATACCCACCTGTATCATACGTAATACCTTTACCGACAAGGCCGATGACGTCTGTCCATTCTTCCTTGCCTTGATATTTCAATACAATTAGCTTTGGTGGTTCTGTTGAGCCTCTATTAACGGCTAGAATACCGCCCATTCCGAGCTCTTCCATTTGTTCTTTATCTAAAATTTCAATCTCGAATTCATATTTATAAGCAAGCTCTGCCGCATAGGATGCAAGATCAGAGGACGTGAGCATGTTCGGCGGCATATTCACAAGTGTACGAGCCGAATTGACCGATTGTCCGTAGACTTCGCCCACTTTCAAACTTGCCTGAATTTCGGCAGCATCATGATCCGTTGTTGCATAAACAAATTCGATAAAGCGATCCGGTTCATTCGTTTTATGTTTAAAATCTTGTAATTCATATGTAGCTAAAAGGCAGCTTTCAGAAAGGGCATGGGCTGCATCTTGAACAGGCAGATCCTTTCCTGTGAATGTATCAAGCAAAACCGAAACTGCTTGCTTTTTATCTTGATGAAGCTTTTTAAATAAATGCGCAAACACTTCCTTTGCCTCTTCAAACGTGTAATCTGACTCCTTCCCAAGCCCGACAAAATAAATACGTTTAATGCCGGTTTCAGGGGATGGGAAAAATTTCGAAAGCTGATTTCGCTTGGACGAAATATCGCCTTCTTTTAATAATTCAGTGATTCTTCCTCCATGTAACTCATCCATTTCTTTTGCTTTTCCTGATAATTGGCTCTTTTGAAAAAGTCCGATGGCCAGTGTATCTTTATGTTGCAACTCATTTGTCGAGAAAAACATATTTATCACACGCTCCTTCAATGAACTCCATATTTCACATTGGAACTTCTATTATATCAAAATTTATGTGCTGATACGATCATTGCCAGCCTGTCTTCCCTTGAAGAACATTTATATTTTGGCACGCGGAAGGGCATCATGAAAAAGCGGCAGCGATCCATAGCAGCCTGTCCATGGTCTCCTCGTTCCACATCTACTTTCTTTAATGTTATAATGAACATGGACTTGGCAACAGTTCTTACTGCCATCATTTTTTTATCTTACTAGGGTAAATACTTTATCATTTTGCACGTTATTTTTTCTTAAAGAGAGGATGTTTCTTGTTCATGAGCGTACTGACGAATTTTCCGCTGCTTGCCAGCCTTGCAGCCATCTTTTTTGCACAATTTGTAAAAGTACCGATTCAATTTATCATTTCTAGACGACTAGATTGGTCGCTCATTACAAGCACAGGCGGAATGCCAAGTTCACACTCCGCAGCAGTAACAGCACTCTCAACAGCAGTTGCTTTAGAGCACGGGCTAGGAACATCTATTTTTGCCATTTCCGCCATCTTTGCCATTATTACGATGTTTGATGCGACAGGTGTTCGCAGACAGGCAGGAGAACAGGCAACTGTCCTGAACAAACTGGTCACAGATTTTAACCGGTTTGTTGCCGAGGCAAAGAACTTCCCAAGTGCGGAAGAAAAAGAGAAGCAAAAGAAATTGAAAGAGCTTCTTGGGCATAAGCCGATTGAAGTCTTCTTCGGCGGCTTAACAGGAATTTTGCTCACACTCATCTTAGATTATTACTTCATGTAGAAACGAAAAAGCTTTGGACCTTTTGAGATCCAAAGCTTTTTTATTCTTTATTGGCTTGAAACTGCTGCCGGAACACTTGCATCGATTCTGCTTCATTCAACTGATTTAAGTCTTTTTCTGTCAGCGTTCCTTCACCCTTTTTAATCACATAAACGTCCAGCACTTTTTTACCCCATTCTCTATACACATCATCAACCGTTTCATAATATAAATCAAGCTTATGACCTTTAATCGCTTTCCCAGTATCTGCGACTACACCATAGCCATAATTGGGGATAAACAGGACAGTTCCAATCGGAAAGACAGATGGGTCCGCTGCCACGGTTGAATATAAATCACGTTTTACTTTGACGCCTGAATATGTAATGCCATATGCATGATGTTCTTTCGTCTTACCTGTTGATTCTACACCTGCTGTATAACCTGTGGCGACAACCTTTTGCTTCGGATAATCGTTCCAATTAAATGCTTCTTCGAGAGAAACAGCACGCAAATCGTCACTTTTCACCGCCATCGTCTGCCTTTTTGGATGCTTTAAAAAAGAAGATACGTGCTTACCGGCATCGGTCTCTTTCACCCATGCAGCTAAATCACTTGGTTCTACGCCAGATATGCCCGTAAAGCTTGTCATCAAGGCAAGCATAAACAGAACTGTCATGAACAATCGTTTCATCCATGTTTTCATTTCTATTTGTCACTCCTCTACCCATCTATTTGTTTCCAAACAAAATGGAAACTATGCAAAGGAGAAACAAAAAAACCCACTTGCGTGTAGACAAGTGAGTTAAAACATTTGATAGCCTCTTTTACGAAGAGCATTGATGACAAAACCTGAGGCAATGGCACCAATCAGACCACTTAATAAAATAATGATATCTGCCGCAGCAAGAGAAACGATGCGGTCTCCTATCCCGGAAAAAGCAATGCCTGGTTCTCTTACATAAGCGATCATCTTTTGATTATTGATAATGAAAAGGCATACAATTGGATATAAAATTGCCATAATCCATGACATTCTCAGCAGCATATTCAGCAAAAAGCCAATGCCGAAGAATAACACGAAAAATAAAATAACTGAAATGATAACGACTGGTAAACTGATCACTTCATCTCCACCCCCAAATATCCCATCATTAGTTTAACTTGGAAATAGAGATGAAGTCAATCAATGGAAAAAGCCGTAAGATTAATGCTTCTTTCCTGTCCCTTTACATTCCTCACATGTTTCTGATCCGCCGAGCAATAACTGAAAATATCCTTTTCCTGAACAATACTGACAAGTTGACTTTTTTTCTTTCGTTTGTGCATTCATATTGCTCACTCCTTAATCTAAATTTTCTGATAATTCATCATAACATATTTTTCTGTCCAGCACCAAGTGAGAAAATATTCCGTCAAACATTAAAAAACGTGTACCACAGGGATACACGTTTTTGTCTATATCGGTTTAGAAGAACTTGAATTTTCCTTTTTTCAGAACAAGTCCTGGTCCGCCAACCATGAATAATGAACGGTTGTCGATGATTTTTTTCATTGCAGAAGCTTTTGTTCCTTGAAGTTTTTTACCAAACGCAACACCTACAGCGTCGTGTTCACCAAGAGAAGCAACTGTTCCTTTGATGTCTGGCTTAAAGCTTTCAAGCGTGCCACCTTTTACTAGTGCTGCAAGGTTTTTCGCTACTGTTTCACCTTGTTGCATCGCAATTTGTGCAGTAGGTGGGTATGGACGATTAATTTCTTCATTGATGATTAATGAGCAGTCACCGATGATGAATACATCTTCATTTTCTGGTACACGAAGATCTGGAGACACTTTTACGCGGCCGCGCATGTTTTCAAATCCAGCTTCTTCAACGATTGGGTTACCACGTACACCAGCAGCCCATACAACAGTTTCAGCTTTGATTTCTTCTGTATCATCGTCTTTTCCAACAATGATGCCTTCAGGCGTACATTCTTTGATCGCTGTACCGATTTTGAACTCAACACCCTTACCTTGAAGGTAGTTCATCGCATAGTCGATCAATTCAGGATCAAATCCTGGAAGAGCTGTTGGTGCAGCTTCTACACAGATAATACGCACGTCTTTTTGATCAATATCATACTCTTTGCAAAGCTCAGGCACACGGTTTCCAAGCTCACCAAGGAACTCAATACCTGTGAAGCCTGCACCGCCGACAACGATTGTCAGACGCTCTGGACGCTTTTCAGCTTCTGTATTATATGTCGCAAATTGAAGTTCAATGTGCTCACGAAGCTGACGAGCAGAGTTGATGTTAGAGATTGAGAATGCATATTCTTTCAGTCCTGCAATACCAAATGTTTCAGGAACAGCACCAAGCGCAACAACAAGGTAGTCATAAGAAAGTTCGCCATCTGATGTCACAACTTTCTTCTCTTCCTTATTAATGCTTTCAACTGTTGCTTGTACAAAGTTGACACGGGAACTGTTAATCACATCTTTGATTTGATAACGACAACGGTCATGATGAAGAGTACCTGCACTTGCTTCATGTAACCATGTTGTTTCGTAATGATAATTATGCTTGTTCACAAGAGTAATGTCCGCATCATTTGTGCCAAGCTGTTTTGTTAATCTTGTTACAGTCATTAATCCGCCATAACCTGCACCTAATACAACGATTTTCGGTTTATTCACTGGAATCACATCCACCTTTTTTAAATTTGCTGTAAAACGGATAAAGAATTACATATCGTTATTCTCAACCGCTTTGCGGCATTTTATGAAATTTAAACAAAAAAATAAGTATGTGAAAATCTGAACTTTCACCTACAAAAAACGAAAGCATTTGACCGTATCCGACAAAAATTCATAAAAAATTAATATTTAGTTCCCTTAACAATAATAGCGAGTTCTGCTCCTTTTTTCAAGGCTTTAAACTGAAAATCCTTAGGATAAACGGTCTTTCTCTCTTTTTTCCCCTTTTCACAGCATCGGCATCAAAAAACGACAAGTTTTTCAAAACAAGTCAAACGACGATATGTGGTATGATATGATATAGTGATAACAATTTTCATTTGGGAGGATTAAGGAATGCAAGAAGATTCTAAGGTATATGACATTACCGTTATCGGGGGCGGCCCAGTCGGGTTGTTTACTGCGTTTTACGGGGGCATGAGACAGGCAAGTGTGAAAATCATTGAAAGCCTTCCTCAGCTCGGCGGTCAACTATCCGCTCTTTACCCTGAAAAATACATTTATGATGTGGCTGGTTTCCCAAAAATCCGCGCACAAGAATTAATTGATAATCTAAAGGAACAAATGGATAAATTTGATCAAACCATTTGCTTAGAGCAAGCTGTGGAAACGGTTGAAAAACAAGCAGACGGTATCTTCAAACTCGTTACGAATCAAGAGGTTCATTATTCAAAAACGATCATCATTACAGCTGGTAACGGTGCATTCCAACCGAGAAAGCTTGAGCTAAGTGCAGCAGAATCATTTGAAGGAAGCAACCTGCATTACTTCATCAATGACCTGAACCAATTCGCTGGCAGACGTGTTGCTGTTCTTGGCGGCGGAGACTCTGCGGTTGACTGGGCACTGATGCTTGAGCCAATCGCAAAAGAAGTATCGATTATTCACCGTCGTGATAAATTCCGTGCACATGAGCACAGTGTAGAAAACTTGCACAACTCGAAAGTCAATGTGCTGACACCATTTGTGCCAACTGAGCTCATTGGGGAAGACCGCATTGAACAAATTGTGCTTGAAGAAGTGAAAGGCGATAAAAAGCAAGTACTAGATGTGGATGACGTGATCGTCAACTTCGGTTTTGTTTCCTCCCTTGGACCAATCAAACAATGGGGCCTTGAAATCGAAAAGAACTCTATCGTGGTCAAATCCACGATGGAAACAAACATCGAAGGCTTCTATGCGGCAGGAGACATCTGTACGTATGAAGGAAAAGTCAAATTAATCGCAAGCGGATTTGGTGAAGCACCAACTGCTGTGAACAACGCGAAAGCTTACATGGACCCGAAAGCTCGTGTACAGCCGCTTCATTCCACAAGCTTATTTGAAAATAAATAAGAACGGATCAAAAAAAGGAGTTCCATCTGCGGAACTCCTTTTTTGTTTATTTAAAAATCCCAATATAGGCATTCGCCATTCCAAGTACCATTGCAGCAAGCAGCACCACAACAATTCCTGCCACAACCAAAATCACCCGATCCTTCACACGTTCCTTTTTCGGAAGCGGCTTGTCTATCCCGCAAGATGGACATGTTTTTGAACGATACGGAATCAGTTCATGACAGTTCCTGCAATTGATTTGTTCACTCAAACCTCAGCAACCTCTTTTCTGATGACAGTTTATGTTTGGTTCTCATGATACTCTTTTCGAGTGGAAATAGCCAGTTGTGAGGACAAGCTGTAACAAAATTGAGCGATTTACAAATTGTTTAAGAAGAAATGGAATCAATGAAGGTTTGATTGGTTCAGCCGATATAGGAAGTAGAAGATCGTCATGAAGGATAGGTGGAAAGATGATAAAGCGTTTCATGATTAGTTTAAGCTTGTTACTGATGATTGGCGGTTCAGTTGAAGTGTTTGCAAAAGACTATAACAAACACTATGCTCAATTCGCTGCCGGATTGAATATGGATGTTGATCAGCTAGAACCTTTTTTAACACATGTGTCTACTTCGATTTTAGATGCTGGTTTGAGTGATCAAGAAATCAAACAGATACTCACCAACGTTCAAAAAATGAATAAAAACAATGAAACAAAAAGAATGGGCATCTTTGAAGTGGTGTACCATGAAAAACCAGCAAAGATTAAAATTGAAATTGAAGTCCATGTGGAAGATGGCAATAAAGAAGTGGTGATCTATATGTTTAGCACCCAAGAGTTGGTGGATGTCTTGGATAAAGAACTATTGAAAATAGAAGAAGCAATTTGAGAAAGAGACGCTGAATGAGTGTCTTTTTTTCATTTTTTACACCTTCATTGAGCCCTTTCTATTGACCCTCACGTAACGTCATACTTTATAGTGAATATCATAAGGAGATGTGTTGAATATGAAAGTAAAAGAAGTCGCTGAATTGTTTGATATTAGTATTCGTACACTTCATCATTATGATCAAATTGGTTTGTTGCCCCCAAAAGAAGTCACGGATGCTGGTTACCGGCTTTATTCAGAAGAAAACCTTGAAACACTACAGCAAATATTATTTTTCAGAGAACTGGGATTTAACTTAAAGGAAATAAAAGAAATCATAAACAATCCGTCATTTGATAAACATGAAGCATTTATATTACAACGAAAAATGTTGATGGAAAAACGAAATACTCTCGATAGAATGATTGAAAATATTGATAAGACGCTAAAACATATAACGGGAGAAATTCACCTAACAAATAAAGAGAGGTTCAAGGGAATGAACATGAAATTCAACCAATATGAAGAAGAAGCTCGCTGTCGCTGGGGGAATCAGTCCATTGATAACGTGAACTTCAAATTAAGTCGATTGTCGAAAGATGAACAACATGATTTATCTTTGAGATGGGATAGAGTTTTTCATAACTTAGCATCCCTCCGCAACCTCACTCCTCAATCCAAAGAGGTACAAGCCGCCATCAAAGAATGGTATGAATTTTTAAATAATCACTTTACTCAATACTCCCTCGAGGCATTTAATGGATTAGGTCAACTTTATATTCAAGATGAACGATTTACAAAAAATATAGATCAATATGGTGAGGGCTTGGCTTCATTCATGAGTGAAGCCATGAAAGTATTTGCTGATCAACAGAAAAGAGGTCCCAGCGATGAACATCATCATTGAAGATACAATCGCTCAATACGAAAAATTGTTTTCGCTAAAAGAAAATAAAGAACACTTTTTTCGATACAACATGATGAGGCCTTTTGAAAAGATGTGGAATATGATAAACGTTCCGTTAAAAGCTACACAAAAAAATGGCTATGATGTCATCATGGCAACCAATATGCTTGGCTATCTTGATGTATCACAAACACAAACTGGTAAACAAGCGTTAAAAAAACTACAAGAAATTCAAGCTCTTCAAATGGCAAATACCACCTTGAACTATTGTATGAATTTTATAAAAAAACACAACCTTCATATAAATTCTAATGAATTGAGATTTGGTCTATATATAGCTGATCCGAAAAAGCTAGAACAACAAAAAGGGTATTGTGGCTTTGGAGGAATTCCGGGATTTATCCAATGCTCAATATATCCGAACTCTTATAACATCCCACGGATCCCCGCTCTAATTGCGCATGAGTTCCATCATAATATTCGTTTTTCCTATTTTGAATGGGATTACGGAAATGTAACGGTTGGAGATTACTTAATTATAGAAGGTTTAGCTGAATCATTTGCAAAAGAACTTTATGGTGAAAAGATGCTAGGACCTTGGGTCACTTCTTTTGATCAACAGGACTTAGAATATTCAAAAGAAGTGATTAAAGACGCTTTATATACGAAAGGGTTTGCTGAGGTCAGTAGTTATATGTTTGGTGATAACATTGCAAAAGAACAAGGATATCAACCTGTCGGATTATCACCCTTTGCAGGCTATGCAGTAGGTTATCAAGCTGTACAATCTTTTATGAAAATGAATAATGTAGGAATTGAAGAAGCAACCGTACTTGATACAAATGAAATTTTAAAAAATTGCGGATTATTTTTCACCTAAACATTTTAATGAATTTCAAAGCAAATCGGTGTAATAATGAATTCTAATTATCGTACGAAACATACTGTATGCTCATGCTATATCTAATCATTTCAAATAGACTTGTTGAAAACCTTGTTAGAATTTTAAGCACCTTTAAAAAAGAACATAAAAAAACCTCCTCAAATTTATAATCTAATTGAGGAGGTTTTTATTCAAAATGGATTTACAGAATTCATTGATACTGAAATTCTAACACTCTTCCGGCGTACCGGTATTGGTAGCTGTTCTGAACGAAGAACCGCATCCGCATGAAGCAATCGCGTTCGGATTGTCAATCGTGAAACCGCCGCCCATTAGTGATTGTTTGAAATCAATGATGGTTCCGTTCATGATGTCAAGGCTTTCGGAGTCGACAAGGACCTTGATGCCCTGCTGTTCGAACTGCGTGTCTTTCTCAGAAACTTCATGGTCAAAGCCCATTCCGTATGAAAGACCGCTGCAGCCGCCGCCTTTTACGCCCACTCGTAGGAACGCATTTTCTTCTTCATGTTCTTTCATCATATCTTTAATCTGCAATGCAGCAGCTTCTGTAATCGTTACTGGTGTACTCACGATCATCCCTCCTTTTGACTGGATGTTTCTTTTCAATTATAAACGTGATGTTGCCTTTTCTCAAATAAATGGTTTAGAAATAGAATGTGCCGTCACAAATTGTTTCAGCAGGTCCTGTCATCAGCACATGGTCATTGTCTTTCCAGCGAATGATGAGGTCTCCGCCAGCTAGATGAACGGTCATATCCGTTTCTTTTTTCGCATGTCCATTGACAATCGTTGATACAGCCGCAGCACATGCTCCTGTTCCGCACGCTTGCGTAATCCCTGATCCTCTTTCCCACACGCGGAAATGCAGTTCCGTTTCACTGACACGTTCCACAAATTCTACATTGACGCCTTCTGGAAACATGTCATGCTTTTCAATGATTGGCCCAAGCGAATCGAGGGGCGCCTGTTCAATGTCTTCTAAATAGAAAACGATATGGGGATTCCCCATTGAAACAGCTGTTCCATTTAAGGTCGTCGTGCCAAAATCAAGCGGTTCATTAATCGTTGTACTGGCCGGTTCACCAAGCATTGGCATCGCTTCTTTTTCAAAACGAGGTTTCCCCATATCTACTGTCACTAACTGAACGTGACCATCCTGCACATGAACGGTCGCCTCAACGAGTCCTGACAATGTCTCAATCTGGAACGTTGTGTCTGTTACGATTTGATGCTCATACACATATTTTGCAACGCAACGCAGACCGTTACCGCAGTTTTTGCCCTCTGATCCATCATTGTTGAAAATGCGCATCTTCACAGGCGCAACATCTGATGGGCAAATGAGGATCATTCCGTCTGAACCGATACCTGTATAAACAGAAGAAATGCGGATCGCTATCTCTGACAGCTGCTCTTCTGGAAGCTGTTCCTTCATCTGATTGACGTATATATAATTGTTTCCTAGTCCGTGCATTTTCGTGAATTGAAATGATGTCATGAGCGTCCTCCAAAAATGTTGTTTCTTTATAGTATAAAAGGAGTCGATTCAGGAGACAATCTTATCATCCCCCGTTTTTCATACATAGAAGCTCTTTGCTGCCATGGCAAAGGGCTTTTATTATGCATATGCCTCTTTTTCTCTCGTGTGATGCTTCATTTTGATGATATTTTATTAGCATAACATATTGGATGCGCTTTCTACATTTTCTCCTGAAAAATGGAAACTGAATATATGAAAAAAATGCACCTCATGACCCATGTGGTGCATTTAAAACATGTCGTTTTCCTCTATAAAAGCATAAATACGCTCAACTAGCTGCTCTGCATTTTCTCCAGAAACAAATTCTCCATTCACAAGGGCAAATGGGGAGTCCATACATTTGCCGCAGTAGCTTAAACAACCGTATTCCATTACATCTAAGTTTGGGTCTTTTTCAAGTTTCTCTTTTGCTTCTTGAGACCCTTGTGCAAGATTACTTACACAAAATTCGATCAGTGGAAACACTGTGCTTCACCTCACATTTGCCTTACTATCCTACCGAAATTCCTTCTATTAGTCAAAACATGAGCTTCAATAAATCGTTACGCCTATTCCCCGTAAAATGTTTTACTATTTAGGACTAAGTAATGAATATGTAGGTTATTTTGAAACAATTATTGTGGTTTCACAGTAAATTCGATATAATTTTATTTGGTATTTTAACTTAAAGTTTTTTAGTATAAGTGTTTTTCAATGTCTAGGGGGAAAAGGAGAATCGTCATGAAAAATTTAGTCTTGATCGGCGGAGGTTACGGGAATATGCGGGTTCTCCACCGCTTATTGCCAAATCAATTACCTGATGATGTTACTATCACATTAATTGATCGAAATCCTTACCACTGTTTAAAAACAGAATATTATGCACTTGCTGCTGGAACGATCTCTGATCATCACATTCGAGTATCTTTTCCAGAGCATCCGAAGCTGGATATTCAATACGGGGAAGTAGAAAAAATTGATATTGAAAACAAACAGATCTTATTTAGCGACCGTGAACCGCTTCCATATGATGATACGGTAATCGGACTCGGCTGTGAGGACAAGTATCACAATGTCCCTGGTGCGAAAGAACATACATACAGCATTCAAACCATTGATCAGTCAAGACATACGTATAACAAATTAAACAATTTGAGTGCAGGTGCAACGGTTGGTATCGTCGGTGCTGGACTTAGCGGGGTAGAGCTGGCCAGTGAACTGCGTGAAAGCCGTTCTGATTTAAACATCATTCTTTTTGACCGCGGAGAACTGATTCTTTCCAGTTTCCCAAAAAGATTAAGTTTATATGTACAAAAATGGTTTGAAGAAAATGATGTAAAGATCATTAATTGCGCCAATATTACGAAGGTTGAAGAAGGAGTTGTGTACAACCATGACGATGCCATTGAAGCAGATGTCATCGTGTGGACAGCAGGAATTCAGCCAAGTAAAGTCGTGCGAGATATGGATGTTGAAAAAGACGCCCAAGGCCGTGTCGTCTTAACTCCTCATCACAATCTCCCTGGAGATGAGCATGTCTATGTCGTAGGTGACTGCGCAAGCTTGCCGCACGCACCAAGTGCACAGCTTGCCGAGGCACAGGCAGAGCAAATTGTGCAATCTCTACAGAAACGCTGGAAGAACGAGCCGCTTCCTGAGGCTTACCCGCAGTTTAAGTTAAAAGGCGTACTCGGCTCTTTAGGGAAAAAAGCCGGCTTTGGCTTAGTAGCGGATCGCCCGCTTGTTGGTCGTGTTCCAAGACTCTTAAAATCTGGACTTCTTTGGATGTACAAGCATCACAATGGATAAAATGATGTGAATTTTTTCTCAAAGCTCCTTCTAATGAAGGAGCTTTTATTATGAAACGGCATGTGCCGATGGATGGTTCACTTTGATAGGAGCAAGCGCAAGGATGCAGTCTTTACGAAACGTTCTGATCGTCTTCTTCGATAAACAATACGCTTGTATGAACTGTTCAGTTTGACGATGTACAATGATTTTTCGTTTCGAGCACTCTCCATTTTTCTTCATATAAATCATATCAATCGGTATTTGTTGATGAAGAGATTGTTTTAGTAAATAATTCATGATGCTCACGCTCCTTTCATCTCATTATATACGAACAAACGTTCCAAATCAACCTAAAAAAGGAACGTTTGTTCGATTTATTTTTCTAAAAAAAGAACAGCTCATTCACTGCTCTCTTCGTACCCGTATTTCTCCATTTCTTGATAAATATCTTTTAATTTCGGATTGCCCTCTCCTACAATTTGATCCTCAACAAGGACAAGCGGATAAAAGAATTCATCATCAAGAATTCGTTCAGATAATTCTTTTTGGCGTTCGTTTTCAGGCGGGTGCTCAATATCGATATATGTGATGCGAAACGGCTGATTTGGATATTTTCGTTTTAATGCTGCATCTAACCACTCAAATGTATCTTTTGAAGAAGGCAGATTCACGCAGCTAGCGCACAGGACATCTCTTCCATATACATAAAGGTCAACGGTTTTGTTCATTTGACAAGCCCCCCATTCTTTCTTTATTTTAGCTGAATTTTCTGTATGAAAAAAGTCAAAATCACTTTTTGTTTCAAGATGAGATTGTGCTATAATGAGAAGGAAACTTTGAAACCAATCAATAGATTTTTATCGTCCAGATGAATATAATGGTGATATGTTGTGAAAGGAGCGATTATATCTAATGACTGAAGTCGAAATGAAAGACCAAGTACAGGAAGTACTGGACAAACTTCGTCCATTTCTATTACGTGATGGTGGAGACTGTGAGCTTGTAGACATTGAAGATGGCATTGTGAAATTACGCCTTCTTGGTGCATGCGGCAGCTGCCCAAGTTCAACCATTACATTGAAAGCCGGTATTGAGCGCGCATTATTAGAAGAAGTACCTGGCGTTGTAGAAGTTGAACAGGTTTTCTAATTCATATATGACATGAAAACGACCCTTACTGGGTCGTTTTTTAATTAGGATAACTTCTCTCTAAACCATTCTTGAATAAAGGTCAGTCTTTGAATACGCTGCCCAGGGTGGCCGCTTCTCGATAAATCATGAGAAGCCTTCGGGAATTTGACTAATCTCGTGTCTTTTCCAAGCTCCTTCAATGCCACAAAAAGCTGTTCTCCTTGATCGACTGGGCAACGGTAGTCTTCATCACTGTGCAGGATGAGAAGCGGTGTATTCACCTGTTTTACATACTTTAGCGGCGAACGATCCCATAGCTTATCAACAGAGTCATAAATATCCCCATCAATCTGCCATTTTGTAAAGAAATAACCGATATCACTGATGCCATAAAAGCTAATCCAGTTCGAGATGGAACGCTGTGTAACAGCTGCACGGAAACGGTCTGTCTGTCCGACAATCCAGTTGGTCATAAAACCGCCATAGCTGCCGCCTGTTACGCCAAGCCTTGTTTCATCAAGAAAGTCATAGGCTTCGAGCACATGATCAACAGCCAGCATGACATCCTCATAATCAACATCACCATAGCTGCCTCTTACCCGGTCTGTAAACATCTGTCCGTATCCATGACTGCCATGAGGATTGATGTACACAATCGCATACCCTTCAGCGGCAAGCATTTGAAATTCATGAAAATACGTATGACCGTACATCGCATGCGGCCCTCCATGAATTTCTAAGATTAGTGGATATGTCTTCCCCTCTTCCATCTGAGCAGGCTTCATCAACCAGCCATGTACAACGTCTTCTTCTTTTGACTGGAAAGAAATTGGTTCAGGTTCGGATATGACATGTTCCTTTAGAAAGTCATCATGCTCAAACGTGATTTGCTTGAGTGAGGATTCCCCTAAAGTCAGCTCATACAGCTCACTAGGCGAGACAGGTGAAAGACGGCTGATCAGTATTTTTGATTCGTCTGGATGAAGACTGAAATTCGTCACATGTTCTGCCTCTAAACGAACGGGATAGGCTAAGCCTTCAATAGAGAAATAATAAATTCCGGTACTCCCTTGATCAGAAACAAGCGCATAAAACCCCTGACTATCCTTTGTCCATTGTGGGAGCTGATTGGCCTCACCCATAACACTATCCCCTGCCATACAGTTTCCTACATACATATCGAGCATTTCTGACAATTGAACGGTCTTTTTCTCCTTCAGGTCATGCAGCCACAATGACAGGATGGTCGCATTTTCAAATTCACGTTCGTGTCCAATGTACAAAAGGCTTTCTCCATTTGGAGAAAATGATACAGTCGTGTAAGCGCCTGTTGATTGGGTGATTTTCTTGGATGTACCGTCCTCTAAGGAAAGGAGACAGATATCACTTATGTAAAACGTCTGGGGATTTGATTGAATATACGCAAGCCACTTCCCGCAAGGAGAGATAACATGATTCACATGATGATGCGGCTCATTCGTAACCATCTCTACCTCGCCGGAACGGACATCGATTTTTACAATTTGCATCAGACGTCCATCTAAAAAGCCTCTGCCGTCTGCTTTATAAGTCAAATCATCATATACGGCCGGAGCAAAGTCATCGCACTCTTCCTTTTTTTCATCATGAACAGATTCTTCTTGTTTTAATGAGACCGCTGCATAAATGAACGCTCCATCCGGTGAAAATACAGGTTGAGAGACGCCGTACGGAATATTCGTTAAGGTACGAATTCCGCCGCCATCGCTCTGAATGAGTGCGAGCTGGGGGACTTCCTTTGGCTTCTGCAAAATAAACGCAAGCTGCTTTCCGTCTTTTGACCATGCTGGCTGATGATGCTTCCCATCATCAAATGTCCATTGAGACAGCTCCCCTGTCTCTTCATCTCGAACCCATAAATGAATATTGTAATCATCCTTTTTTTCATTCACCGTTACTTTTGTAAAAACAGCCTTTTTTCCATCTGGTGAATAAATTGGATGAGAAACAGACACGATTTGCGTTAAATCCTCTGCTGCTATCAATTTCTTCATCAATAGATCTCCTCCTTTTATGTATCAAAAATAGTTCGCTTCTCTAAATAATAATCCCTGCTTTTGTTATGAAAAACAAGGATAAAAAAAGAACGTGCGTCTTCACAGCACGTTCTTCATTTGATTCACAGAATGATGCTCGACGACGACACCTTCTACCGGCACCGTCAGCACATCCACTTCACAACGCGGGAAATTTTGGGCAAGCTGCTTTTTCAGCGCTTCTCCCTTCCCTTTTTCCACTAAGGTCAAAATAGTCGGCCCAGCACCGCTTAATGCCGTTCCATAAGCTCCTTTTAATGAAGCAACGTGCTCCACCTTGGACAACTCTGGGACAAGCATCGTGCGGTATGGCTGATGAAATAAATCTTTATTCATCATTTCCCCTACAAGCGGCCAGTTCTGCGTCATTAAGGCGGCGACAAGGACGTTACTCACTGCACTCGCACTTACGGCCTGTTTATAGGAAAAATCCTCTGGCAGGACATCACGGGCATCCTTTGTGAGCACTTCATAAAAAGGAATCACGACGACGACATCTACATCCACATGCTGCACTTTAACGGCATGTGTCTTGTCTTCTTCATGAAGACCGATGAGTAAACCACCGAATAAAGAGGCACCCGCATTATCTGGATGACCTTCTACCTCACTTGCAAAAAAGAGCTTCTGATCATCGGTCATCTTTAATTCAAGCAACTGATTGGCGAGCTCAATAGCGGCGACAATGGCAGCAGCGCTGCTACCCAGCCCCCTTGCTAATGGAATATCACTCCACACTTTGACATGAACAGGCGGGAGTGTTTTTCCAAAGTCATCTGCGACCTTTTTAGCTGTTTGGTAGATCAGGTTATCGGTGCCTGATGGAATACCAGACACGACATCTGTTTCTGCTTCAAACAGCCAGCTATCATGGTCATAGACCGATAGCTTCAAATAGCGGCTGAGCGCCATTCCGACTGAGTCAAAGCCTGGTCCTAAGTTGGCAGTGCTTCCCGGTACTGTGATTGAAAAAAGCATGGAGGCGTTACTCATACGCGTGCGGCCTTTTCTAAATGTTCCAGAATTTGATCTTCATCTGCATCCAGTGTGACCGGTTTGATGTGTGAAATATCAATCGCCGTATTCGGATCTTTTAATCCGTTTCCTGTCAGTACAGCGACGACTTTACTGCCTGGCTTAATTTCTCCAGATTTCACTTGTTTGAGTACACCTGCAATTGATGCACAAGAGCCTGGCTCTGCAAACACACCTTCTTCACGTGCGATCAATTGATAGGCATGAAGAATTTCTTCATCTGTCACTTCATCAATTTTCCCGTTTGACTCATCTGCCGCTGCTACAGCTTGCTTCCAGCTTGCAGGGTTTCCGATGCGAATGGCTGTTGCGACTGTTTCTGGCTGCTCAATGACTTCATTTCTAACGATGGCTGCAGCTCCTTCTGCTTCAAAACCACGCATGACTGGCAGTCCCGTGCCTTTTTTCTCATGATATTCTTTGAAGCCTTTCCAGTACGCTGTAATATTCCCCGCATTTCCAACAGGAATCGCCAGTACGTCCGGTGCGGAGCCTAGCTGCTCACAGATTTCAAATGCCGCTGTTTTTTGTCCTTCAATTCGGTATGGATTAACGGAGTTAACAAGTGCAATCGGTGCTTTTTCACAGATGCTGCGGACAATTTTCAGCGCATCATCAAAGTTGCCATCAATGGCAATGATCTCTGCTCCGTACATGACAGCCTGCGCCAGCTTACCGAAGGCAATTTTTCCATCTGGAATGATGACAATACATTTCATATCAGCACGGGCTGCATAAGCGGCTGCCGCTGCAGACGTATTCCCTGTCGATGCACACATGATCGTATCATTGCCTTCTTCTTTTGCCTTTGCGACGGCCATGACCATCCCGCGATCCTTAAAAGAACCTGTAGGGTTGACGCCTTCTGTTTTCACATGAAGTTCAATCCCAAGCTTTTCAGATAGCTTTGCGAGATGAATCAGCGGTGTGTTTCCTTCATTTAATGTTAGTTTAGGTGTGTGTTCGTTTACTGGTAAAAATTCTTGAAATTCTTCAATGAGTCCATTCCACTTCATCAGCTTAAACCGTTCCCTTCTACTCGGTACGTGCTCTTCACTTGAACCACCACGTCGAGATCGTTTAATGTTTGCAGGATATTTGAGAAATCTTCTTCTGATGTCTGATGTGTAATAATCACAATTTCAGCAAGCTCATCATGCCCTTTGACAGGAAGCTGAAGGATCTTTTCAAAGCTGATGCCTCTTTCAGAAAAAATCGATGTAATGCGGGAGAAAGCTCCGACTTGATCTCTCACATGTATTCTTAAAAATTGCTGAGCAAATACTTCGGATGATGATTTGATTTTCTTCTCAAATTGCGGTGCAATAAATCCACTGCCATTCACACCAAGACGCATGTTTTTCATAACAGCGACTAAATCTGAGACTACAGCTGTTGCCGTTGGCAGGCTGCCTGCTCCAGGTCCGTAAAACATCGTTTCTCCGACAGCACTTCCGTAAACATAGACAGCATTAAATTCATTGTTGACGGAAGATAACGGGTGATGATCAGGAAGTAAAGTTGGCTGTACGCTGACCTCCACTTTCTCTCCGTCTCTTTGGGCAATTCCAATCAGCTTCATTGTATAGCCAAAACGTTTACTGAAATTAATGTCCTCGTCCGAGATGTCAGAGATGCCTTTCACTTTCACATCCTCTAAGTCTACATTCATGGAAAAGCCGAGTCTTGCCAGGATGGCCATCTTTCTTGCCGCATCCAGTCCTTCTACATCCGCCGTCGGATCTGCTTCTGCAAAGCCAAGATCCTGCGCTTCTTTTAATACATCTTCATACGCGCTTTTATCGACATTCATTTTTGTTAAAATAAAGTTCGTTGTCCCGTTCACGATTCCCATCATTTTTGTGATGCGGTCAGAGGCTAAACCTTCCTCTAGTGTACGCAAAATTGGAATCCCACCTGCGACACTTGCTTCATAGTAAAGGTCACAGCCGTTTTCTTTTGCTACATGTAAAAGCTCTGTGCCATATAGCGCCATTAAATCCTTATTGGCTGTAATGACATGCTTCTTCTCATTTAGTGCATCTATTAAATATTGTTTTGTCTCTTCAATGCCGCCCATCACTTCAATAATGACGTCGATCTCTGGATCTCGAATCACATCGTATACTTCAGTTGTGAAGACCTCTCTTGCCACATCCACATCTCTTTTTTTATCGGGATTGCTCACAAGCACTTTTTGTATTAATACCGGACAGCCGATCTGGTGCATTAATTTATCCTGATGATCTTGAATAATCTTAACGACACCGCTCCCCACTGTTCCTAATCCTAGTAGTCCAACTCGAATTGCCTTCACCTGAAATTCCACCTTTCTCCGTAAATGTCCTCTCTAAAAAGACATTTGTTAACCTAACACAGACATTCAATGTACACACATTATAAAGGGGTATCCTCATTTTGACAAGGTAATAAAATAAGAGAATATGAGAATGAAACCGCTTAACAGCTATTTATATCAAGATTCTATATTTTCAAAATATTTTTGTGAGAAAAGCTCCCGAAGCCGGGAAGCTTGAGATTACGCCTGAACTGGCGTTTTGGCTTGCTGATCTTGCAGGACAAGCGCAATATTTTCAGCACATAAATGCATCATGTTTTTTCTCGTTTCAACACTTGCACTTCCGATATGAGGAAGCACTGTCACATTTGGTAATGTCGTTAACGGGTGATCTGGGCTGACTGGCTCCTTGCTAAATACATCCAGACCTGCTCCTGCAATTTTCCCTGTCGTGACAGCATCATATAAAGCATCTTCATCTACCGTCTGCCCTCTGGAAACGTTGATGAAGTAAGCCGTGTTCTTCATCTGCTCAAATGCTTTCTTATTAAACATTTCTTTCGTTTCAGGCGTTAAAGGCGTCAAACAAACGATGAAATCAGACTGCGTAAGCAGCTCATCAAATGCGGCATAGGTCACACCTAGTTGCGCTTCTGCTTCTGGCTTTCTTGAACGATTATGATACAGAACATTCATATCAAAACCTTTTGCCCGCTTGGCCAGTGCGGTTCCAATACTGCCCATTCCGACAATCCCTAACGTTTTATGATGAACATCAGCACCGGCTAGAAGAAGCGGCCCCCAGCCTGTCCAGTTCCCATCCTTAATCCAATCACTCGCTTCGACAATTCGTCTTGCTGACGCCATCAAAAGCGCAAAGGCTAAATCAGCCGTCGATTCTGTTAAGACGTCCGGTGTATGACATACCGTGATCCCGTGCTTTTTAGCTGCCTTTAGATCAATATTGTCATAGCCGACCGCGAGATTCGCGACCACTTTTAGATTTGGAGCATTTGATAAAAGTGCCTCATCTACTTGATCTGACAGCATCGTGAGCAGCCCATCTGCTTGAGCCGCTTGTTTTTCTAACTCTTCTCTTGGACACGGCTCATCCTCGCTCGTCCACATATCAATATGAGCGACTTCTTTTAATGGTGTAAGTGTTGTTTCATCAAGCTTTCTTGTGATATAAACATAAGGTTTCGTCAAGAAGAACACTCCTTTGGTTGATTTCTTTAAGCATAACGAAAAACGCCTCAAGAGAAAAGAGACGTTTCGTCTGTTCACTGAAACTTCAAATCAGCGGATTGATGAATCCATCCAACAGGAGGAATGAGATGCCCACCGCTGCGCATGGCACTCAATTCTTGAAACACCTTGAGAAAATATTCGTAGCGGTTCGCATCATTTAAAACGTAATCTAATCGTTCTTCATAATAAGATTTTTCATTTTCTCCTGACATATAATAACCTTCGACAATTTCAAAATAATGAAGCGGAAACAGAAGACGGCTGTACAGCAGTCGCTTTGAAAATGATGAAAGAGGCGTAACCTGCTCATATTGCTGCAAAAAGGAAAATCCCTCTTCAATTAAATCCTCCTTATGCTGGACAAAGGTTTCTCTTAAATATTCCGCGATATCTCTTGTTGGATGGTCAAATACCCAGTCAACAGGTAAACGAAGCGGCTGCTCATGTGGCCAGGTCATACGTGAAAAGCGCTGATGACAAACAGTTCCTGAATCACATTCTTTTGGTTCATCATCAAGCTCTGTATCCACTAAATATTGAATGGCATTTTCCGTTAATCCGAGATAATACGGAAAGGATTCAATGAATTTCTTTTCAAATCGTTCAAGTGGTTTTTGATGCATTTGCTGCATCCAAAAGCCTTCCAGCTGGTCTAACCGTTTTGCCCATAATTCCTTCCAAGCTCCGACACGTTTTGTTTCAGACACCTCATAAGGAAACCCTCTCCCCCTGACATGAAAGGCCGCCAGCTCTGATGCGTGCTGAAATGAACGGCTTGTAACCCGCGGTGCTGCCTTTAATAGAGCGTACAGTTCTTTTCCATGGGTAAAAGTCGGTTTCTCTTCGTTTGTTAATTCAAACACGGCAACGTATGGGTCACCGTCATTCAGTAAATACTGACTGATATGATAAAGCTCTGTGAGTTCTTCTTCTCGCAAATGAGACACGGGAACAATGATGAAGAGAGCTTTCGCCGTTTGAAAGCTCTGATAACTGCCATATGGCATAAATTGACGCACATCAATACCAAATGTGTGATAAATGGTTTCTTTCATGATTTCACCTGCGTTCATAAAATCAGTCTCTTATCATATCGTAGTCGCAGGTTGAGGGATTTATGAATACTATTTACTATCCGAAGCTATTTCACACGTTGTGGACAAATTACGAGGATTGGGTGAGGAACATGCCGCATCATCATGAGATGAACGAAGTAGAAAAAACAGCAAGACGCCGTTTACAAGAACGAGGCGTAACCATTCAAGATATAGCAGACCTTGTCTTCTTTTTACAGGAAAAATATCATCCTGGCTTAGACATGACAGAGTGCATCCACAATGTGGAACGTGTCATCGCAAAACGTGAAGTCCAAAATGCCATCTTAACAGGCGTTGAACTAGATGTTCTCGCTGAGCAAAAAAAGCTGACAGAACCGCTGCAATCCATTCTTGAAACAGATGAAAGTCTATATGGTGTGGATGAAATTTTATCCTTTGCCATCGTTAATATTTATGGCTCCATCGGCTTTACGAATTACGGATATATCGATAAAGAAAAACCAGGGATTCTTGGGAAACTCAACGATAAATCCTCAGGCGAATGCCACACCTTTTTAGATGACATTGTCGGTGCTATTGCTGCGGCAGCATCAAGCAGACTGGCACATAGTGCGAGAAATGCAGAATAAAACACAAAAGAGGACGTGCGTCTGACGCTTGTCCTCTTTTCATTAAGATAATCGTTCAATCCACTCAGATAATGAATCAATGACATAGGTTGGCTGTTTGTCATATTTCTGAAGCAGCTCTTTTGTCGTGACGCCTGTATGGACAAGCAGTGTATCCATCCCTGCATTCATCCCTGCCATAATATCGGTATCATAGTTATCGCCCACCATGAGCGTCTCTGACACATCTGTCCCGAGCACCCGCATGGCCTGTTCCATAATGATAGACTCTGGCTTCCCGATAAATGTTGGCTGCACTGTTGTCGTAACCGTCAGCACAGATGTTAACGATCCATTTCCAGGTAACAGCCCTCTTTCTGTCGGAATGGCAATATCTCCATTTGTTGAAACAAATTGTGCACCTTGACGGATCGCAATGGCTCCTACCGCTAGTTTTTCATATGTAATACCGCGGTCTATTCCAACGACAACGAAATCAGCGTCTTCTTGACCAAACGACAGTCCTTTTTCTTCGATGGCCTGCTGAATGCCTTCTTCTCCGATCACATACACCGAGGCATCTTTCTTTTGTTCTGCGATATAGTTTGCCGTCGCCATACTGGTTGTAAAGACTTGTTCTTCCGTTGCTGGAATATCGAATGAAACCAGTTTTTCTGCTACTTGCTTCGGCGTGCGTGAAGAGTTATTCGTGACAAACAAATAAGGGATGTTCAACTCATTTAACTTGTGAACAAATTGCCCCGCCTCTTCGATCTTTTCTGTTCCTTTATACATCGTCCCGTCTAAATCAATTAAATAGCCTTTGTATTTCATGCTGCATACAACTCCAATGGTTTATTTAAACGCTGATACTGGTCCAAGCTCCTGCTCCAAGTAAGTGCGAATTCGATTCGGGAAGACTTGCAGCGCCTGTTCTACCTCACTGATGACCTGCAACAAATCGTGATGAACCACTTCTTGGTATTGCTGAACAAGTGTTTTACGGCACGAGACCAGTTTTTTCAGGTGAGTGCCTTCTTCTGTTGGTACAACTTTTTCGTCCACAAGAATATCCATGATGTCGTCATAGCTTCCTGGGTCCCGCATGATAAAGCCGTCAATCATATCATTTCCTGTATCAAGAATACATTCGACGAGCAAATGAACAATTCGTTCCAGCGCTTTTTTTTCTAAAGGGCTTGACCATGTTTGATGACTGCGCATCAAATTATATTGCTCCTCAAAAAAACGTAATGTCTCTTCAATCTTCTTTCTGTCTACGAAATACATCATGACGCTCCCCTTTGCGTTATTTTCTAATCCGCTTTAAGACAAAATAGGCACAGCCAAAATTACAGTATTCATAAATGTATTCATCGAGTGTACTGATTTTTGTATCGAATGTGGCCTTTTGGTTTTGGTCATCAAAGAACCCCTTCAGCCTAAGCTGGTTATAGCCCCAATCCCCCACAATATAATCATACTTATTTAAAATATCTGAGTACCTTGCTTTAAACGCTTCCTCATCAAAGCCGTCTTTGATTTCTCTGACAAGATCAAAGGTAGCATTCTGAATGACGATCATCTTCTCACCTCTTTTTAAACGATCCACCTTTAATGATAATTCATTGGAACAACTCCATCAATTGCTAAAGCATGTTTTTTCCGATTTAGCCGAAGCTAAAGAAAAAAGGAGGTCACATTTATGATGAAACAACTGACAGCCACTATTCTCCTATGCATGCTTTTAGGCGGGTGCGGCTTTCAATCCGGCATGAACCGGCAAGTGGATGAAGATTCTTCCAGTAAGACAATTCGCCTGTCTGATCGTCATGAAGGAAATAATTCCAACATGCCAGAAGCAGATACGAATCGAGCAGGCTATGTTCGTTATCAGCGCCAGCAAGTAACCGATCAGAAGGAAAGAACCCCTGCTTTAAATCGTGAGCATCTTGCCCACGTGATTACAAGTTTAGCCATTCAGCTGCCAAATATAAAGGATGCAGCAACACTTGTCACAGACGAGGATGCCCTCATTGTGTATCGAACAGGCAACAAAAAACGAGATGAATCAGCCGATCAAGTGAAAAAAACAGCGGTTTCTGTTCTCCCTCGTTATTATCATGTGTACGTCTCTGATAACCCAGAGCACTTTCAATCCATTGCCAATTTTTCACGTCTTCAAACCAACTCACGTGATTTTGATCAAATTTTAACGAAAACGATTCAACAAATGAAATACTCTCCTCAAGGCGGAGATATTTCAACGAAAGAAGATGCCAATGGCATGACGAATTCCGATCGGACCATGAGACGAAACGCACCTTACGGCCAAAATTAATACGAGAAAAAACGCCAGAGAGCTCTGGCGTTTTCTTTGTTATGCTTGCGCCTGACGCTTCTTAGACGCTTCGTTTACTTGTTCGTCTGCATGATAAGAAGAACGGACAAGCGGTCCAGCTTCACAGTGGCTAAAGCCTTTTGACATGGCAATTTCCTTCAGCTCTGCAAACTCATCTGGATGGTAGTATTTTTGCACTTTCAAATGCTTTTTCGAAGGTTGTAAATACTGACCAATTGCCATGATGTCGACGTTATTAGCAAGAAGATCATCCATAACTTCAATGATTTCTTCCTTCGTTTCACCGAGCCCAATCATAATGCTTGATTTCGTTGGAATGTCAGGCTGCATTTCTTTTGCACGACGCAAGAATTCCAATGAACGATCGTATGTAGCCCGTGCACGAACTCTTGGTGTTAACCTGCGTACTGTTTCAATATTGTGATTTAAAATATCAGGGCGTGTATCCATTAACGTTTTCAAATTATCATAATTGCCACCCATGTCTGAAGGGAGAACTTCAATTGTTGTGAATGGACTTTTTCTTCTAATGGCACGAACAGTTTCAGCAAATACGCCTGCTCCGCCATCTTTTTGGTCATCCCTTGCAACCGCTGTTATAACAGCGTGCTTTAAATTCATCAAAGCCACTGAATCTGCCACGCGTTCTGGCTCTTGCAAGTCTAACTCAGTAGGAAGTCCGGTTTTCACCGCACAGAAACGGCATGCGCGCGTACAAACAGATCCGAGGATCATAAATGTAGCAGTTCTTCTCACTGCCCAGCATTCGTGAATATTCGGACATTTCGCTTCCTCACAAACGGTATGCAGGTTGTTTTCCCGCATCATTTTTTTCAAACCGGTATAGTTTTCATTCGTATTCAGCTTAATTTTAAGCCAGTCCGGTTTTCTTACGTGCTCTTCCTTCTTTGCCAATTCCATCATCTCCATATGAATTCGTTAAAGGTGCATATACAATCATCTTCCTGCTATATACGATGGATGCAGCTGTTGCCGCAAAAAATTGAATCTTCGGCCTAAGGCCTTTTCTTTAGACACTTTAACATAGTACAGATTGAACAACAAGGGAATGAGCTGCAAAAATACCCAAAAGACTCCTAAAATAACAGAAGAAAATTACTAACATTTTCTTCTTATGAAATAACGTGATCAAACCACACTAAACGGTAGAAGGTATGTTCGAAGAAAGGAGATGGACGTTTGTGAAAGTGGTTTTAGCGATCATCATCGCTCTTTCAATGATTCCCGCATCAGTCCATGCACAAGGGGCAAACAAACAGCCCGATGAATTAAAACAGCGAATGGCACTGTATGAAAAGATCGCCATCACCACACAGGTCCCGTGGTATGTACTTGCTGCGGTTGATCAGTATGAACACAATATACGCAAAAGCAGAAGAGATTTACCAAAACAAACAGGTGTGATTGGCATCTACATTCCCCGGGAAATGTGGATGGGACCAGAAAATCCCAATAAGCAGGATACCTCTCCATTAAGCATTAAAGTGTTTGACGGTATTGGACTTGATGGTAATGGGGATGGAAAAGCGGAAATCGATAACGATGAAGATGTCCTGTTCACGTTTGCTCAATACTTGCTCCATTACGGCAGCAGCATCGATCAATTAAAAATTGCGCTGTGGGATTATTACGGACGTGATCAAACCGTTGGAATCATTTCATCTTTTATGAAGCTCTATAAGCATTACGGCCATCTTGACCTTGGAAAGCATGCGTTTCCTCTTCCGGTTGGCGCTGACTACAGCTACAGGAGTACATGGGGTGATGCGAGAGGCTTTGGAGGCAGAAGAATTCATGAGGGCACTGATCTGTTTGCTCATTACGGTCTTCCTGTTCGTGCGACATCGTACGGCGTGATTGAAATGAAAGGCTGGAACCGCTTTGGCGGTTGGCGGATCGGCATTCGAGATATTCATAATCATTATCATTATTTTGCCCACTTAAATGGCTTTGCAAAAGGACTCAAAGCTGGGCAGATTGTAGAACCTGGTCAAGTCATCGGATCAGTCGGAAGCTCCGGTTACGGTCCACCTGGCACAGCAGGAAAATTCCCGCCACACCTTCATTACGGCATGTATAAAGACAATGGACGAACTGAATGGTCGTTTGATCCTTACCCTCATTTAAGGGCATGGGAAAGAGCCGAGCGGAAACGTCGATAAATAAAAGGGGAAGTTTAGCGATACCGCTTGCTTCTCCTTTTGATATGTATCAACATTTCCCCGGTCATCACTTGTCTACAGTTACTGCTTATGCTTCTCTTTCAATCCTAAAACTAAAAAAAGAATACCCATGATGAAAAAAAGGAGATACACAACTGTTACTTCGAGTGGAATCATGTCAAACATCCCTCTAAATAAGTCGACACTCAAACTGTCACTCCCAGCTAATAATATCGATGCTGACATATACTTAGCACTAAATACAATGGCAAATACTAAAAAACAAAACCCGCTTACATGAATTTTCTTCATATCAATCAAATCCTCCTCTCACCTTCATAACAGACGATCGTGAAAAACAGCCTTCAGGATAGCTACACTATTCAGAAAAGGAAAACAATGAACATTTATCATGGCACGTGATCCGTATGGAATCAAGTGGTTAATTAGGATAAGATGAACAGATCACATAAAAAAAAGTCTAAGCATCACAGCCAATGAAAGATTACTTCACAAAGAGTTAGGAGGTTGTTTTTTGAAAAGAGGAATGACTTTTACCATTCCAAATGAATACGGAGTCTTCCTTGGAGAAGTGCTAAAACCGATCGACATCACCAAATTCAGCTGGCGAATCGATACCGAAGACTCGAATATACTAGTTGATGGCCAAAAAGATGAAGAACTTTTTCCTGAAGGTAAAACAGAAATGGACGGTATAGAACTCAAACACCTCATTGAAAACAAGACGCATTATATGATTTTCGCCGATTTACAAGCATATCCAAAAGGGACATTGTCTCATATTAAGACCTATGAAGAATTTATTGAAAGCCAATGCGAGCTTGTTCTTTTAGTGGCCGATTGCTCCTATGTCACGATCTATTGCAAAAATAAGGGAACACTCGAATGGCTATACAAGAATGCAGTTGAATGTGGATTTGAAGACGTGACCTATATCACCGATGAAAATGATGCAAGGACAAGACTGTCTGTTTCGTAACAACAAAACGTTCATCACAAAAACACTATATGCAATCACAGTGTATGAAAAAACAGCCCAATCCGTCCATTGGGCTGTTATTCTTTCTTCTCCTTTTTTTCTGGCAGAACAATCGATGGAGCGCCTGAATTTGTTCCGCTGCCATTATAATAATCTGGGACATCTCCTTGAACGGCTTGAATGGAGACAGGCACGGAGTTTTTGACGACGATGGTTTCTGAGGCGAATGGGATGATGACTCTCACCTTCACCTCAATGAGTACACTAATATCAATCAAGGCATTGTTGATGCCATAAGGCTTAATGTTTTTTTCAACGTCCGTATGCGGGTCACCAATGACACTGAATCGTACAGGCACTTTTGGTCCTAGGTTGGCGATAAGTGCATTTCCGGACGCTTGCCCAAGCGGAATGTTATATATAATGCCGTCATGTCCATCTGTTTGATCCTTTAATGCTTCTTTTGCCTCTTTTTGAAAATTCCCCTTTTCAATGTCCTCTAGATTTTTTTGAAGGTGACGTGACAGGTCAGCCATTGCTTTCGATGTTGCTTGCGCATTGAAGTCGATAGTTGTCACTTTTCCGTTCTCACTTGTATTCATCACAACCATATCCTTCATATTCTCCTGATCATCTGCAAAATCCTGAACAGAATATTGGATGAGATGATTGGCGATTCGTTCTGTTTCTAGTTCAGCAATGTGAATCAACGTTGGTTTAATGGAACGATTGATGAAGAATAGGCTAATGACAGTTGAGAGCACAAAAAATAATATGGCAAGCAGCATGACATAACGAAATGGCAGAGGGCCCTTTTTATAGGGGCGATAACGGCGGTTCAATCTCAATAAAAAATCCCCCCTTCTCCATTACAAGTGTATGCAGACAGGCGGGGGGATAGGAATCATCTGTTCATTTTATTTCACCATTTTTAATAATGCATCTCTTCCAATTGTGCCAGCATGAATGCCGAGCGACTCAGCGGCATATGTCACAGATTCTAAAGGTGCATCCAGCAATTGCTCGATGGTTCTTACACCGACTGCTCTTCCTGCGATGATTCCTCTATCTGCAAGCTTTTCATTTAGGAGCCCGACATCAAGTGCACCGCACATAATATAACCATGCTCATTTGTCACTGCCATGAAATTGGTCTTTGGCAGTTTGACGGTGACGGCTGTAAAGGAATGGCCATCAATTGTAATAGGTGTTAAATTCACCATATCCCTTCACTCCCTTCAACACAATCTATGTGAAGGGAGGGCAAGTGTTGTTAGGCTGGAGCGGATTTCACTTTGCGTCCTTCAATCGCCAGCTCAGGACATCACGTAAAAATTCAGGCATGAAATATTCAATGTGTTCATGGTCACGTATATGGGGAAAAAGAGAGCCAAGTGTATACATATCCACTGTGCCAACCGTATAGGAATCATCTTCTTTGACGAGTTGATCGTTTACATAGACCTCTTTTACTCGTTTGGCTTCGCCCTCTTCTAATGAATAAGTCAAACCGCTGTATAGCATTTTCCCCATCAGTTCGCCTCTAAATCCAAAGCCTTTGATGCGTAGCTGTTCCATTTTTTCTTCACAGCCACGAGACACTGTTTCGATCAATTGCTTCCCAGTAAGCTTCACCCGAATTGGATTAATGGGATGCGGGCATATCCGGTGAATGTCTTCTCTTGTGACGATGCCAGCCTCTAATGAATCAAGCACCATCCCAGCATTCATCATGCCGATATCTGCCTCGCACCATTCTTTAATGGCATCTGTTAAAAGTTGCGGAAGCTGAGAGTCATCAAACCACTTTGTTTCGAGCTTTGATTTAATGGATGTCACTTTTTCCTGCATGAGTGACTTCGCTCGTCTTTCTGCTTTCTGTAAAGTCGTGATCGCTTCATCGGATTCACTGATCAGCTGGTCCACTGATTGCACCGTCGCTTTTTTCTCGATGAGCTCGCTACTCGCTGTGTCAATGGTCAGCTCGACACAGCCAATATAATGCCCATACTTTTCAGCACATGCAAGAAGAACGCCATTATCCATCTCGCCCTGTTCTAAAAGATGATGCGTATGTGAGCCTAAGATGATGTCGATTTCCGGGAAGTCATGGGCTACCTCTCGATCATGGATGATGCCCAGATGGGAAAGAAGAACAATGACATCGGCTTGTCCTTTCACTTCTTGTAGCATCTCCCGTATGCTCTCAAATGGGTCTGTAATGTCCCAGCCCAGCTTTTCATAGACAGGTGTATACGCAATGGTCACCCCTAAGACGGCGATCTTCAGTCCATTTTTCAACGTGATCACTTCATAAGGCTTTGCCCACGATGGTCTTTTGCCTTTTTCAAATAAATTAGATAAAATCACCGGGAATTGCGCGTCTTTGTACAATTGGTCGAGCTGCTCATGAGGCAACGTAATGCCTTCATTATTACCAATTGTGACTCCATCATAGCCAAGCTGATTGAGAAGTTTGACATTCACTTTTCCATAATCCGCTTCTGATACAAGGTTTACTCGATCCATATGATCGCCAATATCAAATAAGAGCATCTGATCGTGAACTTGACGCTTTTCTTCAATATAAGCTGCGATTTTTGGCCAGTTTTCAAAGTGGCTGTGCAAGTCGTTTGTATGATATAACCATAGCTTCTGCAGCATGTTGATCTCTCCCTCAAGTTGTCACTGAACCGTATCGTTCAAATTGAAAGCCCCAGCTCTCGTTTAACTAAATAAATCTAACTGCTTCGGGGATAAGCTTGAATACGTCAAATCCAGCAAATCAATCATTTGCTGGCCATTCGCTGCCGCATCTCCGCCTGAGTTATTATTAAATACGACATATACATCTTTCGATTGTTGATGCAGGATGTCGATGTTCTTTTTCCATTCCTTTAGTTCAGCTTCATTATATAAATATAAGTAACGAACTTCACGCCAGTTCTCATGATCTGCCGGGTGAAGCCAGCCTTGTTTATTTCTTCCGTGGAAACGGACCAATGTTTTGTCACGATGTGTGGCTTTTATGACTGGCGGTATAGACCCTTCTCCGACTTGCGGTTCATCACAGACGGAATGAATCCACCCTTCTTTCTCCATAAAGGATAAGGTTTGTTCATAAAACTCGTCTGAAAACCAAGTTCGGTTTCGGAATTCGAGTGCACAAGGGATGTCCCCCATCTTCTCCTTACACCATCTTAAATAGTGGACGTGCTCCTTTTTGCAATCAAACCATGGTGGAAATTGAAACAGAACCATCGCCAGTTTCCCTGCTCGAATGAGAGGAGTCAGTGAAAGAATAAAGGCATCAAACATTTCTTCCTTTGAAGCAAACGGGATCTCGCCTCTTTGATGCCCGGTCATTCCTTGATATGCTTTCACAACAAATTGAAAGGCGTCTGGCGTATCTTTTATCCATTTTTCATGGTTCCGCTCAGGCTGAACAGCATAAAAGCTTGCATCCAGTTCCACAATGGGAAACGTTGATGCGTAGTGAAACAGCTTTTGAGAGCTGCCGATTCTCGGCGGGTACAGACTGTCATGATCTCCCCAGCCAGTTAATCCGATATAAATCATCTATCTCACCTCTTGCCACTTGCTTGTCTAAACGGATTTTCCCATTGAAAGTCTTTGTTTCTTGGGATACCCATCTTTCTGAAAGAAATTCTTCTGTCTACAACATATCATATTTACCCATTTTTCTGAATGAAGATGACTGATGTGACGTGATTTTGCCCTGCCATCTTTTTTGTGATATTACATCACAACTTTCTATCTAAATTGAATGGAGCTGATAACATAAAATTGATATCAGAGACTTTGACAGCGATTGTCCATTTTTTTATTCATCTTCACCAAAGGCTTCAGCTCTAAAAAAAAGGAGAATGAGTGGATATGAACATTGTCGATCATCATGTTGAAGCATTGCAAAAAGTGGCCCAAAGAATTCATCAACCTGTCTATTTGATCAATCAGTATGGACGTATTCTTTTCACCTCACCCCAAGGTATGACAAATCCAGATTGGATACAAACGCTCCGCTTGTTTCACAGTACGCAGCAGCATTATTTTTCTATGGTTCATTCAAAAGAAAGCGTTTCTGTTTTTCCTATCTATATAAACGAACAAGCTTATGATTATTTAGTCGTTCCAGCCTTCATTCATCCTCAAGACGACATGGGGCTGCATTTGATAATTGAACAAGCTGTACATGCCATGTCCATTTCACGCATCAAACAACATGCCATCAAGCAATCCACAGAGCGAGCAAAAAATGAATGGTTTCGCAAATGGATGGAGGGGACGATTTCCTCAGAGCAAGATGTTGCCTGTCTGGCACGCATGTTTGGATTAAACACAACGATTCCCTATTTATGTATCGTCTCTCAACTTGATCAGAACAGTCATTTCAGTTGTTTCCTTAAGCAGCAAACCCTTGTAGATGATGTGTTTGCTTTACTTGAAAGCACCCTTTCGCACTGTCCATATCCCACCTTTCTTTTTGTCAAAGGTGATATCGGCATCTTCCTTATAGAAGAGACTGGCGGCTGGCTGGCAATGAACAAATCGATCTGTTCTTTTTTAAAACAAATGCAGATCCTTATTAAACAGCATGTGAATACCACCATTTCCTTTGGTGTAAGCTTAAGCGGTTATCTTATCACCGATCTGCCAAAAGGATTCAGTGAAGCTGCCTATGCTCTGCAATCAGGCCAGCTCTCATTACGAGCTGAATATATTCAGTTCTACCAAGCAAAAGATGTGTCAGATTTACTGAAGCTCATCCCACCAAAAGATTTAACAACATTCTATGAGCGGTATCTCCACCCATTATATGAACAATCACAAGTCGATCCAAACCTTCTCCACACCTTATCTGTTTATGTCGAAACACATTGCCATATTTCAGAAACAGCCAAACGTTTATCTGTTCATCGCAACACCGTGATATATCGACTGGAGAAATGTGAAGAACTGCTCCAGATCAGCCTAAAAGATCCTGATGCAACATTGCGCTTGCGATTAGCTTTGCGGATTCAAAAGCACCTTTCATCCGATTCCAATTGAATCTTTTTTTCTTACGCCTCATATATTTTGGAGGAGAAATGTGAATGACAAGGAGTGGTGTCAAATGGATGAGGAGATTCGTCACATCCCGCAACCGATTCGAGACGATGGGGCCGGCGCAACCGATTTAGGCCCGCGAGACGTTCTGCGCGATATGGAGAACCCAGATATGTTCGTTCCCCCTAAAACGGATGCGGGGACGATTCCTAATTTAAAATTTTCATATTCTGATACACATATGCACTTGAATCATGGCGGCTGGTCGAGGGAAATTACCGAGCGAGAGCTGCCTGTTTCAACAACGATTGCTGGTGTAAACATGCGGCTTACGCGCGGAGGTGTTCGTGAGCTTCATTGGCATAAGCAGGCGGAATGGGCATATATGATTTTAGGCAAAGCCCGGATCACATCTGTAGATGCAGAAGGACGGAATATGATCGCTGATGTAGAAGAAGGAGACTTGTGGTATTTCCCACCCGGTATTCCGCACTCCATTCAAGGTCTTGAGGATGGCTGTGAGTTTCTCCTTGTGTTTGATGATGGTGCTTTTTCTGAATTTGATACGTTCACCATCACAGACTGGTTTGCTCATACACCAAAAGACATTCTTTCTGCTAATTTCGGCGTGCCAATCAAGCTGTTTGATCACATTCCACATAAACAGCGCTATATGTTTCAAGGCTCTTCACCGGCATCCATTGAAAGCCAAACCGTCTCTGATCCATACGGCGGCATCAAACCGCCATTTACCCACCAGCTCCTTCGTCAAAAACCAATCGTGACCTCTGGGGGAACCGTGCGAATCGTCGACTCACGCAATTTTCCAGTATCTAAAACCATTGCTGCTGCACTTGTGGAGGTAAAACCTGGCGGGATGAGAGAAATGCACTGGCACCCGAATAATGATGAGTGGCAATACTATTTAACCGGTACAGCCAAAATGACGGTTTTTGGAGCAGGCGGGACAGCTCGCACCTTTAATTACAGAGCAGGTGATGTTGGTTATGTTCCTTTCGGGATGGGGCATTACATACAAAATATCGGGCAAACGAGCCTTTGGTTTCTAGAAATGTTTAAAAGCGATCGATTTGCTGATATTTCATTGAACCAATGGATGGCCTTAACCCCTCCTCAATTAGTGAAGGAGCATTTGCATGTAGACGATGCATTGATTCATGCGCTGCATAAAGAAAAATCACCAGTCGTGAAGTATGAGCGATGACGAAAAAAACCGATCCATTTGTGCTGATCGGTTTTTTCTATGCTGTCTTTACGATACGGCATGGGAATGTTGCTGCGCTTTTTTCGCCCATAAAATAGAAGCAATGAAACTCATACAAAGCACCAGCGTTCCAAACATAAATGGCAGCTCAATATTCACATCAAATAAAATACCCGCAAGACTTGGCCCGACGATATTCGCAAGGCTCATAAAGGAGGTATTGAGGCCGCCTGCTACCCCCTGCTGATTCCCTGCCATTTTAGATAGTAATGTATTGAGAGCTGGACGAACAAACGAGGTGGCCGATAAAAACAAAATGGAGCCCGTAAAAATCAGCCAAAAGGAAGGGGCAAAGCGGCAGGCGATCAGCATAAACGCCGCAGCTAAAAGGGCATAACGGACGACACGCATTTCGCCAAATCGTTTCACAAAGGTATTTACTAAAGCACCTTGAACGATGACACCCGCAAGTCCAGCTACCGTAATGACAAATGCAATATCCTTCGGTGTAAAGCCATGTTTTTGGTCCACATATAAGCCAAAAATCGATTCAAAATGAATGATTCCGAAATTCAAAACAAAGGCCAAGATAAACAAAAAACCATATGGTGTTTTTAAAGCCTGAATCATCTGCGTAAAAGGATTGAAATGAAGCTCTTTATTCAATCGTGCTTCTTCCTGCTTTTCCTTTGTTAAAGTTTCAGGTAAGAACAAGAAAGACAACAGCGTCGACAGGGCTGCAAAGGAACCAGCGATGAGGAAAGGAAAAGCAATCCCAAACTCAACCAAATAACCGCCTACGCCTGGTCCAATGACAAAGCCTAACGTCATTGCTGCACTAAATAGCCCCATTCCTTTCCCTCGATCCTTCTCACTTGTGATATCAGCGATGTATGCAAACATGGCGGGCATGAGTAAAGCTCCGGCAGCACCACCAAAAAACCGAGACACAAACAGCATCCAAAGCTGATCCGCAAATGCAAAAATAAACTGGGCAATCGTAAAGCCGGCAATCCCGGCAATAATCAATTTTCTGCGTCCAAATCGATCAGTCAGCGCTCCAGCGACGGGTGATAAAGCAAATTGTGTGAGGCCAGTTGCAGCAACGAGGAAACCAAGTGTTTTCCCAGTTGCGCCAAAGGCTTCAATATAACTTGGCATGACAGGAACGATCAGACCAAATCCAAGCATGGCAATAAAAATATTGAGCATCAAAATGTACAATCTGCCCATTTTTTTCATATTAAAACCTCTTTCTTCAAAATAAATGAAAATGATGACAAAAATGATAAGAACTTCTTCAGTATAGCGATATCGCTCTCTATAAGTCTAGTTTTTCAAAAAACAGCGTTTTTTCCCAAATAAAAAATACCCGCTGGTGGCGAGTATTTTGAGTATCCCTTTTTTATTCAGCTTGTTCATAGATGGAAAGAGCCGCCTGTAACCCAGCGCCACAATTGATGGCTGCGCCGTATTTCATCAAGATGGCTTCAAGGCCTGCTAAAACAAATAGAATATTTTCCTTTCGGCAGCTATAGCCCATTGAGCCAATTCTCCATATCCGTCCTGCAAGCGGTCCAAATGAACTCGCAATTTCAATTCCAAAATGATGAAGAAGATCAGCCCGGACCGCTTCTCCGTCGATATCATTTGGAATGACGATACACGTCACGACCGGCATTTTGCAGTCTGGATCACCAAATAATTCAAGCCCCATCGCTTCAAGTCCTGCCATTAAAGCCTTTTCATGAAACAAGTGGCGTTGAAAACGTTCCTCCAGACCTTCTTCTAGTACAAGTCGAACCCCTTCTCTCAGTGCATAAAGCATCGTTGTCGCTTCTGTATGATGATTTAACCGCCTCGGGCTCCAATAATCTTGCAGCTGGCTTAGATCAAAGTAATTGCTTTTGATTGGAGAAATGTCTACCTGTTTTTGCAGTTCGTCCTGTGTTGCAATCCCTTTTTCTACTTTCTTTCTCGATTGTACGACGTCTGCCACTCGTTCATTATATGTGATCGGTGACATCCCTGATGGAACAGACAAGCATTTCTGCGAGCCCCCAATTGCCGCATCGATTTTCCATTCGTCTACCTTGACCTCGACACCACCAATTGTCGCCACAGCGTCTACAATAAAAAGCGCATCAAGCGCTCGGCATGCTTCACCAATTTTCTCAAGCGACTGTAATCTTCCGGTAGATGTTTCACCATGAACCATCGCAACAATTTTCGGCTTGACTTGATGCATCTCTGCGATGATGTCGTCTTGCTTAAAAACCGTTCCCCATTCACATTCCATTGTATGTACCTCAGCACCATAGCGCTGTCCAATTTCAATCAGCAAATGACCGAAGCGTCCAAAGACCGGAACAAGCATCACATCTCCGGGCTCGATCACACTGGCAAGCACAGCTTCAAGCCCTGAGCGGGACGTCCCATCAATTGGATAAGCCCATTCATTTTCTGTTTGAAAAAGTGATCGTAATAAGGTCATCGTTTCATTCATGATCTCTGTAAATGCAGGATCAAATTGACCAAGAATTGGTGTACTCATCACTCGAAGGACTCTCGGATCTACTTCGACAGGTCCTGGTGTCATAATGGTTCTAGTAGGTGTGTGTAGTTCTTTCACGTTATCCATCCTCTCCCTTGCTGTGTCCATCCTTATATGCCCACTTATACAGCAATGCTGATAAAATAGCAATCTCTTTTCTTACGAATTGGTTACATAAAATTTACGATAAATCCATTTATTTCTTTATGGCAATATGATAGAACTAAAGAGTATGCATTCCCTATGAAGGAGGAAATAGAATGAAAAGATCTTTATTTGGAACTGTGGCCGCCGGAATCATGATTTTCGGTACATTTGCCGCTCCGCTGCCTCCCGCTGCAAATGCTCAAGGCTTTACTCTGAATGAACCGAGTCAAACCATCACCTTTTCCCCGTTACAGCTACAAACCGAAACATCTGCTCAACATGCGAAAACAACCGCTTCAAGTCAAATTGATTCCTATTACCAATCTGCTGCTGGCAAATCTGGACCTGCTCTTAAGAAAGCATTACACGATATTATTGATGATCATACGCAGCTATCCTACAGCCAGGTTTGGGATGCATTAAAGAAAACGGATGAAGATCCAAAAAATCCAAGCAATGTGCTTTTGCTCTATAGCGGTATCTCCAGGTCAAAGCAAGCAAATGGAGGAAACGTGGGACAGTGGAACCGGGAGCATGTGTGGGCTAAATCTCACGGCAATTTTGGGACGAGCCAGGGACCTGGTACAGATCTCCATCACCTTCGGGCAACAGACGTACAAACGAATAGCACACGAGGAAATTTAGATTTTGATATAGGCGGAAATGAATACAAGGGAGCGCCGGGCAACTTCTACGACAGCGACTCATTTGAACCTCATAGCCGGGTGAAAGGAGATGTAGCAAGAATGCTCTTTTATATGGCCGTCCGATATGAAGGTGATGATCATTTCCCAGATTTAGAATTGAACAACAAAGTGAATAATGGAAGCGCCCCTCTTCACGGCAAAATGTCTGTCCTATTGAAATGGCACAAGCAAGATCCAGTCGATCAAATCGAACGGAATCGTAACGAAATCATCTATCAAACGTACCAGCACAATCGCAATCCTTTTATTGATCACCCTGAATGGGTAAGCGATATTTGGGAATAAAAAAGAGAGGCACTGCTATGAACAAGCAGTGCCTCTTTCCATTACTATCTCTATAAAAGATGATCATACAACATCAAACACACTTCTCATCTTATAAAGATTCTGATCATTATGTTATGTTTATTCCCCAAATTTACTAATAATAATTCTTTCTACATTGCGATCTAAACAGAAAAATTCTATTTTGATATCATGCTTTGAATCCTTATAGCCTAAAATTTCATATCCCTGATCGTCATTTCTACGATAATAATTTTCACCTAGATAATCATAGATATCTTTTTTAGTTGAATGAATATTTATTGTGTTGTTTATATTACTTTGATTATTTTCTAAAGAGATTGCCACTATTTCTTTTCTATTATTCACTTTAAAATAATTTGAATTTGAAGTTTTAATCCACTTGTTTTCACTATAGTTTCTCTTTATTAATCCCAACTTCAATTCTCCCACCTTTAATTCAGTAAGATTTGTACTTTTTACTTTAAGAAAAGAGATGTGGTTTTTAAGTGGTTGAATGAAGAACAAGCCAATGATGATGATGAAAATAAAGATGATATATATGATAATTTTTTTCATATCAGTTCCTTCCATAAATGATTATATAATGAAACAATATAACATAAATATCATATTTAAATTTATACATAAATATTTAAGAAAAATCGAATCTAATAAAAAAACACCTTGCATAAGGTGTTTTTTTACTTTAGCGGACAGACGAGACAATAATCAAGACTTTCCGATTTCTTCTCAAGCTTATAATACATACAGCAAGTCTTTCGATTTGATGTGTCTAGCAAACTTTCATCTAAATTTAAGCTGTGCTGAAAAGGATTTTGCTTCACTCCGAAAAGATCACCCGATGCCTTCTTCAGAAACAAATAATCCTCCCGTACGCGCTCTTTCATTTTAGGCTCTTCCGTTTCTCGCATCATGCTACGGTAAAGAGAATTGATACGTACCGCTACATTTTCCCATAAAATCGAATACGGAAGTCTTGAAGTACGTTTCAATACATCTAAAAGAGGTGTGACACACTGCGTAAATAGCATGCGGACGACCTGCTCTCTCCACTCATGACGATCTCCTTCTAACTGAACAAATGAACAGAGCGTTTCATCTAGCTCAATTTTACGATCTTCTCTAAAGACACACGCCTCTGGTGAAAACCGGTAGACAGCATCATACATCGTCATCAAGTACAAAGTAGAACTAACAGCTAAATAGGCATAGCGTTTTGAAAACATGGACGCCGCCACTGCTATATTCGGTGCATGCATCGCTTCCTTTTCAGCTTCTAATAAACGTCTGATAGATGCTTCTGAAAAAAGCGCAGCAAGTGTGCGATCAGATGTCATTGGTCCATTTGTGATGTGTACCCCGAAATCAAGTAATTCTCTCTCAACCCACTCTGGCTTCATATCAAAACCCCCATCTTTCGTTTAACGATTTCGCTGTTGATATAACAAATAAATAAAGAACGGTGCACCAATTGCCGCCGTAAAAACACCTGCCGGGACATCTAACGGGAGAAAAGCCGTTCTCGCAACTAAGTCTGCCAGCATCACGAGAATACTTCCAACAAGCGCAGATGCTGGAACAAGCGCAATAAAGGAACGACCGATGATCATCCTTGCTACATGTGGCGCCATCAGTCCAACAAATTCAATACCACCTGCGAATGCAACGGCAATACCGGCTAATGTCACACTCATCAGTAGAAAGAATAACCGCTTCGCCTGAACCTTGACACCGAGACCTGTTGCAAGATCATCTCCAAGCTCCTTCACATTCATCGTTCTTGCCAGCACCATGACAATCGGTAAAATAATCAATACCCAAGGAAGCATTGCGATGACGTCCTTCATTGTAGAACCATATAAACTGCCCGTCAGCCAGATGTATGACTTGGTCGTGGTCATCGTATCGCTGAGCACAAGAGTAAACGTCACACACGCCTTCATAATGGCGGAAATCCCAATCCCCATCAAGACGAGCGTGATTGGCTTGACGCCTTTTTTCCATGAAAGCAAATAAATCAGGCATGATACCGCAAAAGCGCCTGCAATGGCCCACAACGACTGATAAGCAATAGGCACAGTACCCATCCAAAAGACGATGAACATAATGGCGCCAAACGACGCACCGCTCGTAATTCCTATGATGTCAGGCGATGCAAGCGGATTTCGAATGAGACCTTGTAAAATAAGCCCCGATACCGCAAGTGCCGCTCCCACTAAAACCGCAAGCAGGGTCCTTGGAATCCTCAACGTATTTAATACAAACGTATTTCCCTCGCCTTGTCCGAAGATATGCAGCAGCACATCAGCAGGCGGAATAAAGCGGCTGCCCATACAAAGGCTCAGAATAAATAAACCAAAGGCAACGCCTGTCAATAATAGTAAAATCAAAAACGTCCGCTTTGAAAATTGAAATGAAATGCGCCCGCCCTTTGAACGCACTGTATATGTTTTAGCCACCTGTCTTCAACCCCTTGCGCACGAGATAAACAAATAGAGGCGCTCCTGCAATTGCCGTCATGACACCAATCGGTACTTCCTGCGGCATGATCAGAAAACGAGCGGCAAGATCTGCGACAAGTAAAAGCGACGCCCCTACAACGGCACAATACGGCAGTACCCAGCGGTGGTCAGGTCCAACAAGCTTTTTCACAATATGCGGCACAAGAAAACCAACAAATCCAATGGATCCTGCGACAGCGACGGAACCTCCTGCTAAAAAGACGACAAGTACCCCCATCGTCATCTTCAAAAGCAACGTACGCTGACCAAGCCCTTTCGCAATATCATCACCCGATAAAAGGACATTGATCGAGCGGCCAAGAAGCAGCGCCACCACAGTCGCCCCAAGAATATAAGGCAGCACAGGCAGAAGCATATCTATACTTCTTCCTGACACTGAACCAGCCATCCAGAACAGGATGCTTTGAATGGACTGTTCATTCACGATTAAAAGTCCTTGAGTAAAGGACGCAAACAGAGCAGATATCGCAGCACCTGCGAGTACAATTTTGACCGGTGTCAGTCCGTCTCTTCCAATGGAGCCTAGAAGAAAGACAAGCATACCTGCAATGGCAGCGCCTAAAAAGGCCGTCCACATATAACCTGTTAACGACTCGGTAGAAAAGAAAACAATCGAAATCACAATAAAAAAGAGTCCACCTGCATTAATACCTAAAAGATCTGGTGCAGCCAGCGGATTTCTCGTCAATGCCTGCATGAGTGCACCTGAAATCGCTAGACTTGATCCAACAACCGTCGCAATTAAAGCTCTTGATAATCTGGATGTCATGACAATCACACTGTTTGGATCTGACTCATCAAACTGAAGAAACGCATGGATGGTGGCTTTGAGGGAAATTGAGGTTTGCCCAAGAGAAATACTGAGCATAAAAAAGACCAACATCAACACGATGAATCCAGCAAATAGCAGTGCCTTGCTCGAATCCTTTTTTAATAAACTTCTCATCTGATTCCCGCTTTCAATCTGTTATGGAAAAAGGAGAAAATGGTTTTTCACATTTTCTCCTCTGCTACACTTATTTATCAAGCCCTAGACGATCATAAATATCATCAAGCATCATGTTTGCAGCGGTGATACCGCCAGCCATGTTCCAAGTGATTTCATCAACTTTATGCACTTGTTTCGCTTTCACTGCATCAAGCTGCTTCCATAAAGGATGACTTGTCCACTCTTTATATGCTTTTTCAACTGCTTTATCCTGATCATCCATGAAGTAATAGATCACATCTGCATCCATTTGTGGAATGCTCTCTTTGTCTGTAAGTGTAATGATATCTTGCTTTTTATCTTTGACATTTTTAGGACCTTCAAAGCCTAGCTCTGTTAAAATTGAACCTGCAAACCCAGTTTGATAGATTCTTGCATGATCTGCACGGAAGTTCACCACAGACACACTCATTGGCCAGTTTTTAATGTCTTTCTTTGCTTTTTCTTTGAAGTCAGCGACACGGTCATCCCACTTCGTCAGCAATTCTTTTGATTTGTCTTGCTTGTTTAACGCTTCACCCATTAAATTCACTGTGTCTTTAAAAGTGAACACTGTTTCTGTTGCAACAGTTGGAGCGATTTCTTTCAGCTGATCAAAAATTTGCTCGTGACGGATTTTTGATGCAATGATCAAATCTGGCTTCAGCTTTTCAATTTCTTCTAAGTTTGGTTGTGTTTCCTGCCCAACAATTTTGACACCCTTTAAATCATCTCTTAAATATTTATACGTAGGTGCTTCAAGCCAAGATTCTACAACACCCACTGGTTTAATGCCCATAGCGACGGCTGCATCTGTTGCTCCTTGATACAACGTCACCACACGTTTAGGCGATCCTTTAATTTCAGTTGAACCGATAGCGCTTTCAACGGTTCTTGTTTTCTCATTACTATCTGACTTGCCTTCGCTGCTATTACTGCCACAAGCCGCAAGTAATACGATGGAGAGCACAACTAATAGCGACCAAAAAGATTTTTTGAACATGTACCTCACCTATCCATTCTATATGTAGTCATATCGTTTGATAACGATTCTCATTATCACACTATGATTTTATCATAGAAAAGGATGGTGTCAATGTAAATTTTTAAGAAAAAGGTAGAGTGTTGACTAGTTGTTCAGGTTAAATGGAACTTTTCCACATTTGGATGGTACGCCCAATCTTTTTTCCCGATTCTAGTAAAATGGACAAATGAGTATGGTTTTCTATCACTTGGTAAACAGATTGATTTTTCACCTGCTGATTTGGAAGCGCCAGATATGGATGAAATTTGTCTACGTCGTATAACTCATCCTCGCTTCCAACAAACATGCCATAAGGCTGGTCCAGCCTTGCAAATTGTTTTTGAGGTGCAGATGGCGTTAAGGCAAGAGACATATTGATGGTAATGCCTGTTAAAAGAAGTGGATCTTGTGCAATCACCCATGCTGGGTAGTGAAATCGTACAGCTTCTGAATGACCCATCAGCCTTCCTTTTGTCATCGCAGATAGCACGAATTTCCAAACTTGAACTGTGGCAAAAGGGACTTGATTAGACTTCGCTGTGTCAGATTTGTAGCCAAATTCAGGAGCAATAAAAAAGTAACCGTCTACTTTTCTTTTTTCATCCCAAGATAGATATTGAAGCAGCAATCCAGCTCCAGAGGAATGACCACAAAGATAAAGTGCTCCTTCGTGCTGCTGTTTGATGACATCCACAACTTGCGAAATATCTTGCCATACGTCAGTGACTTTGGGTGTATCCCCCTTCTTTCCTTCAGAATGTCCGTGGCCTCTCAAATCCAGCAAAAACACATTCACGTGAAAATCATGTTGCAATGTATAGGCGATATGCTCATAACCAGCCAAGCTGTGAGCGCCTCCGCCATGAATGATGATCACATTGGTCTGCGTGTTTGTTTCTGATAAAAACGGATAATAAGCAAGTCGGATGCCGTCATGTGATTGAATGAACTGTCTTTCTGGAATAGCTACAGGAGCTGCTTCCTGCATACTTGTAAATGAGAACGGTTCTGTTTCGTTCATAATTAACTTTTGACCCCCAACTAGACACGAGAATGGCTAGAGCATTGCTGGCCATCCTCATGTTCGCATCTATTTTGTCATATCCCTCAAAGGGAACGTCTTACTCTCAATAATAGCGACAATTTGTTTTAACGCTTGGTTCGCTTCGGGAATAGGGAAGACAGGAAAGACGTGATTCATTTTTGGGTATTCGATATAGTTGATGGGAACACCCTGCTTGTCTGCCATCTCTTTGAATTTCCGGGCATCTGGGAGAAAGAATTCATGAGTGCCAATAAAAACAGAAATTCGTCCTAACGATTTGATTTCTCCATAGATTGGACTGATCAAATGATGTGTTTCATCTGTATCACCTGCATAGGCTTTGCCCGATTCGATTAGTAAATCTAGGTTGAGCATTGGCTCTTTTGGAACCATTTTAGCGATATCAGGATTACTTAATGTCACATCAAGCCATGGTGATAATAGAATCAAGTTTCCAGGCTGCGGAAGACCTTTTTTTGCTAAGTATTGAGCAAAGGCGAGCGATAAACCTCCGCCAGCAGAATCACCCATGATCACGATTTTTTCTGGTGTTCCTTTTTCTAAAAGAGCTTGGTAAACTGGGAGAACACTCTCGATTGCATCCATATATTGATGATTCGGTGCTTTTGGATAAACTGGCACATACACCGTACTATTTAATTGCTTCGTCAATCGATCCAAGAAACGCCAATGCCATACGAGCGGCTGCTCAATATAGCCTCCTCCATGTAAAAATAGCACCTGATGATCATCTGGCTGCACATCTGATTTCAACATGTACGTATCGACTGAAAGCGCGCTGCTTTTGGTGATGTGATATTTCTTTTTCAACTTCTCAGGCAGCACATAAGGTAATTGATTCGCCATTCTTCGTTCCTCTAAATACCCCTCAACATTCAGTTTCTTCTTTGTAAGTACAAGTAACCATTCAACAAACAAACTTTGAATACTTCGCATACGATCGACCCCTATAGATAGAATGATGACAATCAATGTCTAGGAAAAGAATGGTTTCTCTTTTTCTAAAGCATAACATAAGAACTTGTGAATCCGTTAACTGCTTTGGACAGAATACTTTTTCTATACATCTATTCATTTATGAACACCTGTCTATTTACATTATATTTTCTAGATCCATCATCATCAATTGTCAATCTTTCAATCATTGTTCATTAATCAACACATATTCAAAAACTGTTCATTTAAACACAAAAAAGACGGGTGTTGACCACTCGTCCTTCTTCTTCCTCACTTCACTTCCTCATGCTCATGAGCAGTATCTCTTTTGCTCGCGATAAAGAGTGCACAGGTCATCGCAAGAATGGCCAGTGCCCACCAGAATGTCGATACGGCCTGTTCATGATCAATGATAATCAAACGGATGACAGCTGTGATGCCAATATAAATAAAATAACGTAGCGGAAAATGAAAGTTGGATTTAAAATATTTAATAATTAAGGCGATAAACTCAAAATACATAAAGAAGATCAGCAGCTCGCCAAGCATTCCATAATAGCTTTCTCCTTTGTTAAACACTGTTTTATAGACGAATTGCACGATGTACCATGTTTCACTAATTAAGAGTACGCTTAGCGCAATCGCTAGAAAGAACAGGCAGATATTCAGAAGGGCTTGCAGAAGATCAGGTACCTTTTGGAAATTGTTGAATCGTTTCATCAGATTGTTTCCCCATTCCATGATGTTGTTTTTGCTCTCTACATTTTGGTATTCCAAAATCGCAGCACGATGTAGTAGGTATCGTTCTTTTCTACACTTTCAAACTGTCCATGCATTCGGGACATCATCCGCTTGATGCTTCGTTCCCCGAGTCCATTGCTTTCCGGGATGATGTCTGTCTTTTTTATCGCATTGCTCACATGGATTTCAAAGACATCTTGGTCGGATAAAAAAGTGATCTGAATGTCCTTTTCAGGATCTGCGTATTTACGTAAATTTGACATCACATTATCAAACACTCTGCCAAGTTCCTCGACGTTTACGTTAATATAACTATCCGGCATTTCGCCTACAATATGGACCGTGAAATTCTCCTGATGCAGCAGGGCGACCTGATCTGATAGAAGATCATAAATCACTTCTTTCACTGCAACGGTTTCAAGCTCTGACTCGTGCTCTTTATCTAGCAGGAAATAGGCAAATAGGTTGTCAGACAGATTCTTTAATTGCAGGGCTTTTCCATACGCACTCGCTATATATTGCTCCTTGCGGGTATCCGCTAGAGCCCCCTCTTTTTTCGCAAATTCCAAATTCATGATGAGTGATGTCAGCGGGGTCCTCATATCATGCGACATTTCGGTCACTAAACTGCGGCTCTCTTCCTGCAGATCATCAATGGCGTGAAGCTTGTCCAAAAAGGCTGTTCTTAAATCCTCAATGCTCTTTGCAATCATGGCCAACTCATCATGCCCTTTCACTGTCATCTCATAATCGAGCTCACCGCCTTCAAGAATATGAATCTCTTCACGGATCGTTTGCAAGTAACGTAGGCTTCGGCGAATGCCAACAAGCACAATCAGGAGAAAAATGAGTGTTGCACCAAGCAGTTCTAGTGTAAAGGCGAGATCGTGATATCGAGAAGAGTAAAACCCGTCTACCATAACCCTACCTTCTCCGTCGCTAAATTGAACCGGGTAAGAATGACGCTTTGCGTAGTCGGTCACCTTTTCTTTCCCATAGGCCGATTCGTCAGCGGCAGAGTAAATCGAGTCATATTGAAGCACTTCATCCTTGTAAACAGTGAGATTAATATAATCTTCTTTTTTCACCCACTCACCGAATGCTTTTCGATCCGTTGAAGTCAGCTCATGTTCTGAAACGTAGCGGCTGAATGTTTGAATGTATCTGGCTGACTCTGCCTGATCATACTCATCTGAACTCAAATATCCTTCGATCAGGTGATCGGTGATCTTTTGCAGTGTCAAAAAGACAACACCACTTACGATAGCAGCGACCAAAATGAGCAGTGACAGCTTTTTGGTCAGCGTATATTTACGATGTGCCAAACCGGTATCCTCTCCCCCATTCTGTTTTGATATACACGGGACGAGCCGGGTCATCTTCAATTTTGGCACGCAGCTTTCGGATATGCACCATGACCGTATTGTTTGAACAATAAAAATAAGGCTGGCCCCACACGCTTTCATAAATATTTTGAGCAGAAAATATTTTGTTTCGTTTGTTCATGAGCAGTTTTAATATCCGATATTCTAAATCAGATAACTTGATTTGCTGCCCACTTTTCCACACTTCATTAAATTCCTCACTCACCTTCAGGCTACCGCCAACTAAATAGGTTTCTTCCTGTTCCTTTTTTTCCTGATAGATGGTATATCTGCGCAATTGCGCCATGACCCTAGCGTGAAGCTCCTCTTCTGAAAAAGGTTTTGTCATATAATCATCTCCGCCAGCGAGTAATCCTTCGGTTTTATCCCATGTACTAGATCTGGCGGTCAAAAATAAAATTGGCACATTTGAGGTGGCTCTTATTTGCTGGCACGTTTCGATCCCAGAGATACCTGGCATCATAACATCCAAAATCACCAAATCAAGCGAATCATCTACAACATACAATGCCTGCTTGCCATTCATGGCTCTCAGCACCTCATACCCTGCACGTGTCAGAGATTCCTGCAAAAGATCACCGATATCCTGATCATCCTCTACAACTAATATTCGATGGGTCATGTCTCAATCACCTCATCCTTCATGATGTTCATTCTTATATGTTATTACTATATATCATCTAGCTATGTGAAAAGATACACCATAAATCTTAAGTGTTTATGAATATGATCAATTGCCATCAAGTTGTCACATTTATTTTCAAAAAATTGGATCTTCATAAATGATTAAGAATTGACCTGTATATTGATTCATTGAAGGATCTACCTTTAGATCCAATACACGAAAAGGAGCATAGATATGAATGTAAACAAGGTAGAACACGGACAACCAATGAGTCTCAAAGAACGGGTGCATTTCTTGGACATCGTACGAGGATTCGCCTTAATGGGGATTATTTTGGTCAACTATTTTTTGATTGTGGATTCGGTCAAGGGATTTGAGATGGAGTCTAATGATGGTTTTCACCACATTGTGAATTGGTTTGCCTCGGGGAAATTCATTACGTTATTTTCTTTTCTATTCGGGGTTGGTTTTATGATATTTATGGATCGAGCCGCTCAAAAGGTGGACAGCCCGAACAAGTTGTTTGCTCGCAGATTAACCATTCTCTTAGGGATTGGTCTTCTGCATGTCACGTTTGTATGGATTGGAGATATTTTAACCTATTATGCTATCGCGGGCTTTTTACTGCTTTTCTTTTACAAACGCACAGCCAAAACCATCCAGTACTGGCTCATCACACTCTTTGTGATTCAATTGCTCACGCCTCTTTTCACCATGCTGCTCAATACCATCAGTACAGGATCATCAGGCAAGCCGGATTTTGCCGATTTTGAATTGACCAGTCACAACAGTCTGACTTATTTAGCATCGATAGGTGACCGGTGGACGGATATGTTCACGATGGCTTCGAGCTCATTTTCCACCGTCTATTCCATGTTCTTCATGTTTTTACTTGGTGTGTATTTTGTGAAAATGTCGTTTTTCAAAAACATGGAGACGAAAAAAGCGCTTTGGAATCGTATTTGGATGATTTGTACAATTGCTTTTCTTATCACACTAGCCAGTACGATTATGACAGCGGTCACCCCTTTTGAACATACGCCATGGATGAACATTGTCTCTGCACTTGAGCAAAATGGGGGATTGACTGGCAGTATGTTTTATATGAGTTCACTTGCGATGCTGTTTCTGCACATTCCTCAGCTGCGAGGTGCTTTAATGGTGTTCACCAAAGTCGGCCGAATGTCCCTGACCTGTTATTTGCTTCACTCCATTATTGGAACAATGCTATTTCTCAAGTACGGAGCTGGACTTGCCGATCATCTTTCACCGGCTGGCACGTTCTTCATGGCAATTGGCGTGTATGCCTTCCTTGTCCTTTTCAGTACGTTATGGTTAAAGCGATTTAAGTCTGGACCGATGGAATTTATCTGGCGTCAGCTGACGTATGGGAAGGTCAATGACCAATCGAAAACAAATACATTTCAGGCGGCGAAGTAATAAAAAAAGGCGAATTACGACAGTTCGCCTTTTTTCATGTGTTGAGTTTTTGTGGTTCAGATACAATCCGTTCATTTTATATATTGATCCATCATTTCTTGCAATTGAGTCAAATAACTCTCTTTTAATTCATCGGGGTATTCAATTTTGATATGTTTCCCAAATGAGATCAAATAGTGAGTCATATACGATAATTCTTCTTGGTTGTACCCACCCAATATATAAGGCGTATCATCAATGGTCTCCAATCTCATATTCGGATAATGATTCTTCAAAAACTTCTCTTTCCCTTGTTCCGTTAATCGACATTTAAAAGAGATATCATGATAAGTTTTTTCGTATTCGAGCTGCAGTGCTTTTAATTCTTCCTTCGTAAAAGTGTCTTTCGTTTCTTCTTCGATCATCATGTCCGTCATACAATCACATCTGTAGATGCCCCACTTTTTATTCTGAACATCATATGCTTCGGTAAACCAAATCCCATTTCGATAAAACAACTCAAGAAATTGTAGCCTGATCCTTTTATGTTCATATTGAGTGTATGTCATCTTTACGATTTGATCTTCCATCATTGCCTGCAATATCAAATCCAAATGATTTTGTTCACTTACTGGCGCAACATGGTAGTAATGAATCACATCCAAAATCTCCGTGATCCGCTGTTTTCTCTCATCAGACATTGTAGCAAACAGTTTTTGGCGAATCTGTGAGTAAGACTTTTTAAACGGTGTTGCTGACAACAGATCTAAGGCTTTAAGAGCGAAAAAAATGGCTTGAACTTCATCTATTTGAAAATAGATCGGAACCAATGGAGATTGATTCACGAGCCGATATCCTCCATGTCTGCCATTTTCAACATAAAAAGCTAAGCCCATGGACTCTAGCTCTTCCATATCTCTTAAAGCCGTACGTTTAGAAATGCCAAATTCAGTTTCTAAATCTTTTAATTGAAATGAATATTTATCACTTAAAAATATAAGCTCTTGGTTTAAGCGTTCTGATTTTTTCATTTGATTTTCCTTCTGAAAAAGGTGACATGTTTTGTCACCTTTATATTTTATACTCAGTTTATCAAAAGAAAAGGAGCATGCATATGAAAACATTCATTATTAACGCGCACCCTGATTTCACTGATCGAGAAAGTTATTCAAGCAAACTGCAAACACTATTTTTAGAACAGTTTAAAAAAAGATTCCCTCATGAGGAGCCAACAATTTTACATTTATATGGAACTGAAATTCCTCGTATCGAAAAAGACCAGCTACTACGTATTTGGGAAAAGCAAGCATCTGAACAAACATTAACACTTGCGGAGAAAAAAATCGCCTCTTCTTCTGCTGCTTTATTGGCTCAATTCAAAGCACATCATCGAATCGTGATTGTATCACCTGTTCATAATTTCAATGTGACGTCACGTATGAAAGATTATATAGATAATATCTTCATTGCTAGAGAAACGTTCAAATATACAGAAAATGGTTCAGTTGGTCTGATGACTGACGATTATCGTGTACTTTTGCTTCAAGCAAGTGGCTCAATTTTCACAAATAACGATCGATACACACCACTGGAATTTTCACATCATTACCTAAAAGAAATATTTCAAAACTTGATGGGATTTCATCAATTTCATATTGTCCGGGCACAAGGAACAGCGATTTTAGATCAAAGGACTATCTTACAATCTGCATCTGATGATATGACGAAAACCTTAGATGCGTTTTATGCACCTCGTTAATCTTTAAAGACCCAGAACGAAAAATTTTGCTCACTTGTCATCAATCTTATTTTTTCGTTTTGGGGTGATTCCTATCTGCTAGTACAAATATTATTGATGACTAATGCTGCCGTTTCACTCGGATGGCTAAGAGGGAAATGGTGGCCATACGGAACAAAATCAACCTTCCCAAGATGCGATGGCGCAGAATAGCCTCTGTCATACTCCCCCCAAATCATGTGAAGATGATCCTTTGTGACTTCTTTAAAGTCACCTCGATCGGTTTTCAGTAATAAATGGTTAAGCTGAACCGTCGTATTTAAAATTCTAGGAGAAGTAAAGCTGTTTCTGATTTTTTCAATATAATGTTTAGGGATGCTCTCCGTGCTTTCAAACAAACCATTTCTTAATACATAACGCTCTATCAAATGAGTCGTTGCCAATCTTAATGTCCATTTGTTCAGAAATTGAGGAACATGTAGTGTTTTTGCCTTTTGTTTAGCAACAGGCGGCTGAAGTAAAGTGATGGAATACTTCTTATCGATGTATTCTTGTCCCAATGCTTCCAAAAGAATATACGCACCGAATGAATGACCGATTAGATGTGCACCATTCGTCGCTTTTTCTATTACTTTTTTCACTACATTTAAATAGATATCTAGAAGATGTTTCTCTCGTTTAAAGGGAGAACGCCCCAAACCAGGAAGGTCCAAAATCCATACAGGTTGACCTGTTTCCTCATGAAGCTCCTGTGCTAAAGGAAATAAATCTTCTCCATCACTCAATAAACCATGTAATAAAATAAACGGCTTCCCTTCTCCTTGTAATTGGTAAAGGGTGTTATTATCGCATAATGTTCGTTTAAATAAATGTTGGTGCTCACCATTTTGAGCCATCATTCGATAATCTAGATCAGCTACTACAGCAGGGAAAAATGTCATGACACTCGTCTTCTTAAACCAATCTTCTCCCATTATTTTTTTCACTGAAACATTTGAGAACATTCGTTTTGTCATAAAATTCAATCCGTCAGAAGGAATGTTTGTGAGTTTACTTACACCACTCTTCATGATAGCTTTCATCAGTGGCATAGGAACAGAGATGCTAGGTGCCTTCATATTCATACTTTCTGACATAATACTTAATAGTCCAGCAACGTTCTGATCGTGCTCTTTGTCTTCAACAAGTGTATATGTTTGAATAGCCGGCTGCTCCAACTTGAAAACCTGTACAATAAACTTCGCAAACTCATCGTTTGAAATAAGTGGTAACCGATAGTCCTTACCTCCAGGAATCACCGGCATGAGCCCTCTTCGCATACTCTTTACAAGCAAACCCAATCCTGCAATTTGCTCTGTACTCCCTGTTTGACTACTACCAACAACAGTTGGCGGATTAATGACAGAAAGCGGATAACCTACTGCTGATGCCTGTTGACGAATATAAAGATCTGCTAAAAACTTTGTTCTCTCATAAGGATTTTTTATTTTCAAGTAATCGTTTCCTTCTTCAAACACGTCGATGGCAATCTTGCTATTTTGATCATCAAAGGGGCTCATATAACCGACAACATGAATAAATTGCTGCAAGCCCTTCAATTGATGAATACTTTTAGCTAACTCACTAATGTGTTTGGCGCCATTCAAAAAGACAGAAGCTGCCTCTTTACTTGTCGCTTGAATATCCATAGGGCCTCCTGCGTGAATCATCACATCCGTCTTCAATACCCTCTCTTTATCTTCAGGACTTAGACCTAAATCTATTTTCGTCAAATCACCTTCAACAAAGTGCATCACTGACTCTTTTAAAATACCTCTTTCTTGAAAAATGCGTGTTGCTTTACTTTTTGACCTTACTAAAAGAAGAATGTTCACATCCTCTTTCGCTAATTCCTCGACTAATTGCTTCCCAATAAAGCCCGTTCCACCAATTAAAAATACTGTTTTCATCTGAGGTCTCCTTTTTAGTACTAATTAGTACTAATTTGATGTAAAAAAAAATGCTTCTTTTATCGAAGCAAGTTAAATAAATGATCTGCTGTTTTTGTGATGACAGTGGCATCTTTCAATGTTTCTGAAATAAATAACGCTCCTTCAAGATTTGTCATAAAAAGTGATGCCACCTCATCAATCTGAATCGAATCTCTGAATTCCCCATTCTCTACCCCTTGTTTCAGTAATAGAGAAACTTTCTCTTGTAATCCTGTGAAAAAAAGTCCTATTTTTTCTTTTATTTGTGTGGCCTGTGCAGGACTTTGAATATAAAGAGTAATAAATGGACAGCCACCCTTATACTCTCTCGACTGAACGCCTTGTGATAATTGCTTTAAAAACAGTTGAATACGATCTTCAACTGAAAATTGGGTCTGAGACAGTACGTCATCCATTGCAGATTGATACATGTCAATCCAATAATCAACGACCCCTTCTAATAATTCCTCCTTATTAGAAAAGTGATAATACACATTAGACTTTGACACTTTGCTTACACGAACTAATTCGTCCATACTCGTATAAGCAAACCCTTTTTCCAAAAATAATGTTGCAGCTACTTCAAGTACACGTTTTTGATTCATTAATTTTACCTTTGTCATAATTAGAACTATACAGTACTAATTTGAATGTGGCAAGTATTTATTTTGAATAAAGTTGATCTGAACCTCGAAGTTGTTAGCGGCCTTAAAGGTAAAATCATTTCTCCTTTAAAAGGTTCAAAACAAATGTTGTGAGAAAGTATTTCAGAGAAGTTTATAAAAGACATGCATTGAGCATAGCCATGCTGTAAACGTTTTGAATAAGAACTATGTATGGGAAAGGTTAAGACATTCTAGTATAAAAAACAACCGCAGACACGTATCTCCATGTCACCCAAAAATTGAGGACCAAAGGAATTGTATCTGCGGTATGTTCAATAATTAAATTTTGTGGGCGCTTTGTGGGTGCTTAATATAAATATAACGTCTAAACACCTTTAATCCCCTCTATATCAACGGTTAACCAATCGAACCTTCCATCTCAAACTTAATCAAACGGTTCATTTCAACGGCGTATTCCATTGGCAGTTCTTTTGTGAATGGTTCGATGAAGCCCATGACGATCATTTCTGTTGCTTCTTCTTCAGAAATTCCGCGGCTCATCAAGTAGAATAGCTGCTCTTCTGATACTTTTGATACCTTCGCTTCGTGCTCTAATGAAATGTTGTCGTTTAAGATTTCATTGTAAGGGATCGTATCAGATGTTGATTTGTTATCCATGATGAGTGTATCACACTCGATGTTTGAGCGTGCCCCCTCTGCTTTGCGTCCGAAGTGTACGATTCCACGGTATGTGACTTTACCGCCTTGTTTGGAAATCGATTTCGATACGATCGTTGAAGATGTGTTTGGTGCAAGGTGAATCATTTTTGCACCTGCATCTTGGTGCTGACCTTTACCTGCTAGGGCAATACTTAATGTCATACCACGAGCGCCTTCACCTTTTAGGATAACCGCTGGGTATTTCATTGTCAGCTTAGAACCGATGTTTCCATCAATCCATTCCATTGTTGCATTCTCTTCACATACTGTACGTTTTGTCACAAGGTTGAAGACGTTGTTTGCCCAGTTTTGAATCGTCGTATAACGGCAGTAGCCGCCTTTTTTCACGATGATTTCAACAACCGCACTATGAAGTGAGTTTGTTGTGTAAACTGGAGCTGTACAACCTTCTACGTAATGCACGTGTGCGCCTTCATCAACGATGATCAGTGTACGTTCGAACTGACCCATGTTCTCAGAGTTGATTCGGAAGTATGCTTGAAGTGGTGTATCTACTTTTACGCCTTTTGGTACGTAGATGAATGAACCACCAGACCATACAGCCGAGTTAAGCGCAGCAAATTTGTTGTCAGTCGGAGGAATGACTTTTGCCCAGTGCTCACGGAAGATGTCTTCGTTCTCTTTTAATGCACTGTCTGTATCTTTAAACACAATGCCTAGATCTTCAAGATCTTGCTTCATGTTGTGATACACAACTTCAGATTCATACTGAGCAGATACACCTGCTAAGTACTTTTGCTCTGCTTCAGGGATTCCAAGCTTATCAAAGGTTTGTTTGATTTCTTCTGGTACTTCATCCCAAGAACGCTCAGAGCGTTCTGATGGTTTTACGTAGTACGTAATTTCATCAAAGTTTAATGCATTTAAATCTCCGCCCCATTGTGGCATCGGCATGTTGTAAAAGTGCTCAAGAGATTTCAAACGGAAGTCGAGCATCCACTGAGGCTCTTCTTTCATACGAGAAATTTCTTCAACGATCTCTTTTGTCAGTCCGCGCTCTGAACGGAAAATGGAAACGTCTTTATCAGAAAAGCCGTATTTATATTCACCAACATCTGGCATTTTTTTAGCCATCCATTTTCACTCCAATCTTATGATTTGCCGTTATCTTCGGCAGATGCGCCTTTTTCAAGCGCCTTCCAGGATAATGTTGCACATTTGATGCGCGCTGGGAATTTTGCCACTCCCTGCAGCGCCTCAATGTCACCAAGATCAATGGAATCGTCGTATTCTTTTCCTAGCATCATATCGGAGAAAATCTGAGACATTTTCAAAGCTGTTTCAATATCTTTCCCTTTAATCGCCTGCGTCATCATAGAGGCAGATGCCATCGAAATCGAGCATCCTTCTCCTTCAAATTTCGCATCCATGACCTTTTCGTCTTCGATTTTCATCGTGAGACGAATGCGGTCACCACACGTAGGGTTGTTCATATCGACGACAATGCTGTCGTTTAACACACCTTTGTTTCTCGGATTTTTATAATGATCCATAATCACTTGTCTGTACAGTGTGTCTAAGTTTACATTAAAAGACATTCGTAAAATACTCCTTTGTCTTACGGAGCGCTGCCATGAGCTCGTCAATCTCCTCTTCTGTATTGTACAGATAGAAGCTTGCTCTTGCAGTCGCTGATACACCAAGCCATTTCATGAGCGGCTGTGCACAGTGATGTCCAGCACGAATGGCGACACCTTCCGTATCTAGAACAGTTGAGGCATCATGAGGATGGACGTCGTCCAAGTTAAACGTCACAAGTCCAGCTCGGTGCTGCGGTCCGTAAACCGTGGCACCTTCAAGCTCCTTAAAGCGCTCAAGTGCATAAGTCGCAAGCTGATGCTCGTAACGGCTGACTTCCTCCATTCCGATGTCATTTAAGAAATCAATCGCTTTTCCGAGCCCAATTGCTCCTGCAATAATCGGTGTTCCCGCTTCAAATTTCCACGGCAGCTCTTTCCATGTAGAATCATATAGATCCACAAAGTCGATCATTTCACCGCCAAACTCAGCAGGCTCCATATTATTCAAAAGGTCCTTCTTCCCGTAAAGAACACCAATGCCAGTCGGTCCACACATTTTATGCCCAGAGAAGGCGAAAAAGTCGCAATCCAAGTCCTGAACATCAATTTGCATGTGAGGGGTGCTCTGGGCACCATCGACGACGATAATTGCACCGTGATCGTGAGCAATCTTTGCGATGTCTTTAATTGGGTTGATGGTTCCTAATACGTTTGAAACATGTGTGACAGCAACGATTTTCGTTTGATGTGTGATGGTTTGCTTCACATCTTCAAGCGACAGCGTGCCGTCTTCCTGTAACGGAATATATTTCAATGTGGCGCCAGTTGCTTTTGCTGCCTGCTGCCAAGGGATGATATTCGCATGATGTTCCATATGCGTAATGACGATCTCATCGCCTTCTTTAAGGTTTGCTCTTGCATAGCTGATTGCCACTGTGTTTAGTGCGGTTGTTGTACCTCTAGTAAAAATAATCTCCTGGACAGAAGAAGCGCCAATGAATGCTCGAACTTTCTCTCTTGCACCCTCGTATGCGTCCGTTGCTCTTGTGCCAAGGGTATGAACACCCCGGTGGACGTTCGAGTTGTAAGACCGGTAATACTCATTCATTGCATCAATGACAACTCGTGGTTTTTGAGATGTCGCTGCACTGTCCAAATACACCAAATCATGTCCGTTCACTTGCTGATGAAGGATTGGAAACTGCTCACGAACGTCTTTGATATTCATTATTTTACTTTCCTTTCAATCACAGAAACGAGCTGCTTTTTAACTCCTTCAATCGGCAGTTCTTTGACGACTGGATTTAAGAAGCCATAAATGACAAGTCTTTCTGCATCTTCTTTGGAAATCCCACGGCTCATGAGGTAATAGAGTTGAATTGGATCAACACGCCCAACAGAAGCAGCGTGCCCTGCTGTTACATCATCTTCATCGATTAAAAGAATTGGGTTAGCATCACCGCGTGCTTTCTCACTCAGCATGAGAACACGAGATTCTTGCTCCGCATTTGACTTCGTTGCGCCATGCTCGATTTTACCAATCCCGTTAAAGATAGAAGATGCTTGATCCTTCATGACACCATGCTTCAAGATATACCCTTCAGAGTTTTTACCGAAGTGGATGATGCTTGTTGTGAAGTTTTCCGTTTGATTCCCGCGGCCAACAACAACTGATTTTGTATCACCGAATGTACCGTCGCCCATAAGCTTCGTGATGTTTTCAGACACGACATCTCCATCATTCATCAGACCAAGCGCCCATTCGATTTTACTGTCACGGCCATTTGCCATACCACGTCTATTCACATAGACTGTCACACCTTCTGCAAGGTTATCCACTGCACCGTAAGTGACGCGGGCATTTGCACCTGTGAAGACTTCAGACACGATATTGAAGATCGCTTCTTCTGGTGTTGCCGTACTGATGTAGTTTTCGACATATGTCACAGCACTATGATCGTCTGCTACAACGATGACATGGTTGAACAACGTTGTTTCGTCATTTTCATGAAGATAAACGGCTTGAATTGGTGCTTCAAGCTCTACGTTTTTCGGTACATAGAGGAAAGCTCCGCCATTCACTAAAGCAGCATGTAGAGCTGTTAGTTTGTGCTCATCCACTTTCACTGCATCTGTCATGAAATATTTCTTCACTAGGTCTCCATGTTCGCGAATCGCTGTATGGATATCAGTGAAGATCACGCCTTTGTCTTTTGCTTCCGTAGAAAGAGACAAGTATGCTGGCGTTTGATCACGCTGAATGTAGACTGTCTTATCTGTGTCCTCTAAATCAATAAGAGACTTCACTTCTTCAGGAAGCTCTTCTAAAGATCCAAATGGCGCACTTTCGACTGTATGCTGTTTGAAATTGGTTAAATTCCATTTAGAAATATTCGTTTTGTCAGGCTTTGGCATTGGAAGGTCTTCTGCTTTTTCAAGAGCCTGTAAGCGAAGGGAACTCATCCATGCCGGTTCCTGATGCTTCTCGGAGAAGCTTTTGACATAATCTTGATCTACTGATAATTTCGTTTCTAATGTCATCAATAATCCTCCTAACGCTTACGCTTCTTGACCAACAGTTTCGTCTTCAATTCCTAACTCTTTTTTAATCCAGTCATAACCTTCTGCTTCTAGACGCTGCGCGAGTTCTGGTCCGCCAGATTTCACAATACGTCCTTGCATCATGACATGAACGTGATCTGGTGTGATGTAGTTCAATAAACGCTGATAGTGAGTGATCATTAAGCAGCCGAAGCTTTCGCCGCGCATTTTATTAATTCCTTTAGAAACAACTTTCAGCGCATCGATATCAAGACCAGAATCGATTTCGTCAAGAATGGCGATTTTTGGTTCAATCATCATTAATTGAAGAATTTCGTTGCGTTTTTTCTCCCCGCCTGAGAAACCTTCGTTTAGGTAGCGCTGTGCCATATCTGGGTCCATTTCAAGGAATTCCATGTTTTCGTCCATTTTGCGGATGAATTTCATGAGAGAGATTTCATCGCCTTCTTCTCTGCGTGCGTTAATAGCCGAACGAAGGAAGTCTGCATTTGTCACACCACTAATTTCAGATGGATATTGCATTGCAAGGAAAAGACCCGCTTGAGCGCGCTCATCTACTTCCATTTCAAGAACATCTTCGCCATCAAGCAAGATGCTGCCTTTTGTCACTTCATACTTAGGGTGGCCCATGATAGCAGCAGATAAAGTAGATTTACCTGTTCCGTTTGGTCCCATTACTGCGTGGAATTCTCCACCTTTTATTTCTAGGTTTACACCTTTTAAGATTTCTTTCCCTTCAATCTCAACGTGCAAGTCCTTAATTGTTAATGTCGAAGCAGTCATATATCGATACCTCCAAAATAATCATTATTCTCAATTTATTCTCATTCTAATTTTATAACAAATTAAAAGTGAATACAACACATTCACGACAAGCGTGAGAGGATGCTCTCAAAATTCTAACAAAAAATACAGGTAGATAAAAGGATTTATGTCGAAAAGACAGTTTTCATAAAGAAAGGACGGGAAACTATTCTCCCCGTCCCTTAGCTATTTAATAGCCTTGTATATTCATTTTTGCGAGCTGCCTTTTCTCATCTCGATAGGACTGCTCTCGTTTATATTCCACTTTCATCCTTAAGTCATGGTCTCTTTCGTACTCTGCATAGCTCATGCCATGAGCTTTATGCATGGCCTTTTCCATCTCGGCGGTATAATCCAATCCCAGTGTACTATGGTCCGAACAAATAATAAACCATTCCCTTCTTTGAGTGTAGCTTCATTGTATCAAAGGCACGCGGCTTCACTCAAAAGGGATATAGCGCGCTATGCTGGCATATTTTCTCACACTAAAGGCTGAGAACGACTCAACTCCCTGAGATGGATAAATACCATCTTATCCTTCCCTTAATGCGTCTGTCCTCCAAATTCGTCAATACATTGCTGAACAACTGTGATACCTTGACTTAGCGCAGCACCACCGCCAAACGCTGCCGCCACACTGACGACCTCTAGCAAATTCTCTTCCGTTGCGCCTTGATCGAGCGCTCCCTTTGTATGATAGATCATGCAATATTCATCCTGTGCATGAATGCTGATGCCGAGGGCAATCATTTGTTTTTCTTTTTGTGTTAATGAATCGCTCTGAAAGCACTGCTCCGTAAATTCATTGAATTTCTTGCCAAACACCGGCATTTTCTTCTGAAATTCACCCATTGCCGTTTTATAATCCGTCAGTGATTGCTGCATCGATCCGCTCATATGTTGTTCATTCATCTTCATTCCATCCCTTCAGGTCATTTGTTCGTTTTTATTATGAGCGAGATTTGAAAAAATACACAAAAAAACCTCGCTTTCATGAAAGCGAGGTTGCAGATGATTGACAAAGGGCTAAAATGATCTTTATTTTAGCCCTTTGACTTCTTTTTTCAGCGTGATAGAAAACCTTTGCAGTCTAGGAAGGGCGAGTACCGGAGCAGAGCGAATTTGACATTCGTGAGCACCGGAGCGCAGACCTGACAACGAATGCGAGGGTTTGTCTACACGTTGAAACCTCGCTTTGATGAAAGCGAGGTTTACAAGTTGTTATTCAGATACAGGCAATACTGCACCATCATACTTTTTGTCGATGAATTCTTTGATTTTATCAGAGTGAAGAACTTCCATTAATACCTTGATCTTCTCTGATTTTTCGTCACCTTTGCGAACAGCGACGATGTTTGCATATGGGTTGTTTTTCGTTTGCTCAAGTTCAATTGAATCTTTTTTCGGATTCAATTTATTTTGGATCGCATAGTTAACGTTAATAAATACTGCATCGCCTTCACTGTTTTCATAAGCTTTCGCTGTTAGTTCAGGAGCGATTTTTTTGAATTTTAGGTTCTTCGGGTTTTCTTTGATGTTTTTGACTGTTGCGTTGATTGTATCTACTTTTGGATCAAGCTTGATCACACCAGCATTTTGTAATAGGGCAAGCATACGTCCTTGCTCAGCTACGTTGTTTGTCATGATGATCGTGCCGCCGTTTGGAATATCTTTTACTGATTTGTATTTCTTAGAGTAGATACCGAAAGGCTCAAGGTGAACGGCACCAGCACTCACTAAGTTGTAATCTTTGTTTGATTTATTTTCTTCGTTTAAGTAAGGGATATGTTGGAAAAAGTTCGCATCCACTTCTTTTTCAGCTAATGCTTTGTTGTACATTTTATAATCGCTCAGTACTTTCACTTTTAGATCGTAGCCTTTTTCTTTTAGAAGTGGTTTTGCTTCTTCAAGAATCTCGGCATGTGGTGTTTTTGAAGCGGCAACCGTGATGGTTTTGTTATCGCTTGCGTTATTTGATGAACCGCACGCAGCTAAAATGCCTGCAAATGCTAGAAATAGTGCACTTAAAATCAATTTCTTCATGAATAATTCCTCCCTTAACGTTTATCAATTTTATTTGTAATCAAATCACCGATTATTTGAATGATAAAGACGATGATCAGAATAAACACAGTGGCTACAAGTGTGACATCTGTATTACCAGATTGGTATCCTTCCACATAAGCAAGGTCACCAAGTCCGCCTGCTCCAATTGCTCCTGCAATTGCAGTAGAGCCAATCAGAGCAATCGCTGTTACAGTAATTCCTGAAATAAGGGCTGGCAATGATTCTGGCAGCAATACTTTGAAAATGATTGTTGACGTTTTCGCTCCCATAGATCGTGCTGCTTCAATGACTCCTTTGTCTACTTCACGCAGTGCAATTTCAACAAGACGTGCGTAGAAAGGAGCTGAGCCAATGACAAGGGCTGGTAATGCTGCATTTGGGCCTAATATCGTGCCCATAATTAGTTTAGTAAATCCTAATAATAGAATGATTAATATGATAAAGGGAATCGATCTGAAAATGTTGACGACTGCGCCGATAACAGCATTAATTGGTTTGTTTTCCCACAAACCGCCTTTACTTGTCAAAAAGAGCAACAGCCCAAGAATGATGCCGATAGCAAAAGCAAACGCTAATGCAATGAGTGTCATATAGACCGTTTCACCCGTCGCGTTCCAAATAACCTCTAGATCAACGTTCGGAAACCATTTCTCAAACATGTGTCATCACCTCGATTTCAACCTGTTTGCTTTGGATATAGGCGATGGCTTTTTCAACTTCGTTCTCGTCTCCATTTATATGGATAAAGAGTGTTCCAAACGCGCCTTCCTGCGTTTGAGAAATCTTTCCTTGCAGGATGTTCACATCGACCTTGAAGGATCGAATGATTTCCGTGATCAGCGGCTGTTCGGCAGAATCTCCGATAAAGGACAACCGGACGACCTGACCTTCTTTTACTCTCTCTAGGACGTGCTCGATCGTTTCTTTTGCTTCTTCTGGTTCAGCAAGCTGTTTCACGAATCGTTTCGTCATTTCTTCTTTCGGCTGTCTGAAGACACGTAATACTTCGCCTTCTTCGACAATACGGCCATTCTCCATCACCGCCACACGGTGACAAATTTTGCGAATGACGTGCATTTCGTGTGTGATCAATACAATGGTGAGTCCTAGTCGTTTATTAATATCGGCTAAAAGCTCAAGGATGGAATCTGTTGTTTGTGGATCAAGAGCAGATGTCGCTTCGTCACATAGCAGAACTTTTGGGTCATTCGCTAATGCTCTCGCAATCCCTACACGCTGCTTTTGCCCGCCGCTGAGCTGAGAAGGATAGGCATTTTCTTTTCCTTCTAAACCGACCAATTTAATCAGTTCGTTTGCACGAGCTCTCCGTTTTGATGTTGGTACACCTGCGATCTCGAGCGGGAACATAATATTTTGTCTCACTGTTCTTGACCAGAGCAAGTTAAAGTGCTGGAAAATCATGCTGATTTCTTGTCTTGCTTTCCGAAGTTTCGCATTCGATACTTCATTGATTCGGTTGCCTGCCACTTCAACGATTCCTTCTGTTGGCAGCTCCAGACCGTTTAATAGGCGAATCAGGGAGCTTTTCCCTGCGCCGCTATACCCGATAATTCCGAATATTTCACCTTTATCGATATCCAAGTTGACGTCTTTTACGGCATCAACATTTCCGCTTTTTGAATGATACGTTTTTGATACATTCTGTAAATGGATCACAGTCTGTTCACCTGCTTTCTTGCTGAATCTATAGGTTGCCATCACATACGTTCAATTATTCTTCCGACTGTTATGACGCTAGCCTGACGCCAGGTCAGTAAAAAAGACCTAACTGCAACGCAAGCAGAAAGGCCTTTTATATCAAATACGCCTTTCTCTCATCTTTCAAAGCATTGCGGCTTTGAGTGAATTGGCACCAATTTCAGCTATGCTGACGGTTGCCGGGTTTCATAGGGCACGTCCCTCCACCTCTCTTAATAAGAGAAAATATGTTGTTTTATGTGATGTTCATGTTTTTACTAACGTAGAATATCATGCTATCTGAGATATGTCAACGCTGTAAATCGCTAATTTCCAAGTAAACGACTACGTTATCATTTTTCGAAAAAAACCGTTCGTCAGCCAAAGTACTGCTTCTAGTCGAAGAAGTGCTCGAAATGAGCCTTTCACTTTCACTTGTCCTCTGCTGATCAGCTGCTGTAAGGACATGTCTCCATCTAATAATTGCAAAATCTCTTTTCGCTCACCATAAAAGATGAGATCCGATAACTCAATTGCAGGTAGTTTCTTCACTTCACCACGTTCATCCACAATCAATGTACAAGAGTCCGTTTCCGCCTCAAATGTAATCTTCAAGGATGATGATGAGAGCAACGGCTTTAACAATAATCGCTGCCCTGCACTTCCATGGGCTTTCACATTTTCCACATGTATAACCTCCCTGTCATTTGGTTATACATAACATTTCTCTACAAACATCGGCTTGTCCTTTATAAATAGCTCGACAAATTTTCAAATGAATTGCTTGAAATATGACAAAAAACCGCTTTATTTAGCGGTTTCAATCATTTCATGAAGATATGGAACGGAGTGAAAGGCATAGCCTTTTTGCACGATTTCACCCTTTTTAAACAGGAGAAAGCAAGGGACACTTTCGATCTCAAATGCTTTCGCAAAACTTGGCGAGTAATTTAAGTTATTCTCATAAAAAGGAACTTCCGGCTGCATGGCATCAACCACTGCCAGCATCTTCTTTGCCAGCTGGCATGTTCCGCAAAATGGTGTATATAAGTACAAAAGAAATAAATCGTCCTCTATCTCCTTGAATTCATGCTCTTCAATCTCTTTCATATACGTCACCCTTATAAATATTTCGAATGAACATCAATGTTTGCAGCTAATAGAATAGATGCAATATGGGCTGACGGTGAAGCGGCCACTTCGCGGTACGTTCTGTCGACAAAAAGATGCAGTGCTTCAGGGAATTCTTTTCGAAATTGCTTCCGCAGTTTATCGCCAGCATCGTCACTGTCTGCTAATATGTAAACGTCTTTCCCGAATAAATCGTCCACAAGCTGATCCAGCTTCGATGTACTGATCGTGCCATTGGTGCAAATGATGGTAACAGGTTCACTTATGACTTCTTTTAGCTTCTGTTTATCTGATTTACCTTCTACAATGATGACCTTTTCTATCTCGACATTCATCACGATCACCCGGCCCTTTTGACGTTGATTCACTTCTTCCTTAGATTACAATCTTTCATTCAGGTTGTAAAGATTGGGCAATTGATCAACAAAAAGACTGCAGCACTCACTGCAGCCTTATCTGTGATCAGCACCAGCCATTTTCATCGTCACAGTCTACATATTTTTCAGTCCCATGGGTCAATGTATCTGACAGACGATAAAAACGGTTTTGATCATAGGAATAACCTGATTTTAATTCATATTGATTTTCACTAATCATCGTACCAATCTCTTCGTTTTGATGGTAAAGCACCATGCCACTCTCTTTGAATCGTCCAGTGACATGCTCTGTTATATCCACCTGTTCTTTTTGAAAAGACAAATTGGACACCCCCCATAAAGGTAGAGTGTCCAATTTCACATGAATTAGTCTTCTTTTGTCATTTCTTCATATTGCTCAGCAGTCATTAAGTTCTCGATTTCAGATGCATCCGCTGGCTCTACTACGATCATCCAAGCTTTTTCGTATGGAGAGTCGTTGACGAACTCTGGGCTGTCATCTAGCTCATCGTTTACTTCAACGATTGTGCCGTTAATCGGTGCGTATAGTTCAGAAACTGTTTTGACTGATTCTACACTTCCGAAAGGCTCGTCCGCTGTAATTTTGTCTCCTACTTCAGGAAGCTCAACGAACACGATATCGCCTAGCTCAGATTGAGCAAAATGCGTAATACCGATACGCACCTTATCTCCTTCTACTTTGACCCATTCGTGTTCTTCTGAATAACGTAAATCTTTTGGTGTGCTCATTTCATACCCCTCCAGTCTTTTCTTACAATCTATATTGAAGATACCACAATCTGAATGAAAGTTACATCATTTCCAGACGCTTTTAAATGTATCTTCATTAAATCCAACTGTCACTCGTTTGCCGTCTGTTGTAATTGGACGCTTGATCAGCATTCCGTTAGACGCAAGTAATTCAAGCTGCTCGTCCTCTGACATTGCAGGAAGTTTATCTTTCAGCTGCAGCTCTCTGTATTTCTGACCGCTCGTATTAAAAAATTTCTTCAGCTCTAAACCGCTTTTTTCGTAAAGGGCTTTTAATGTTTCTTTATCAGGCGTCTCTTCGACGATATGTATGCTGTTGATGTCTTTATTGTGTTCTTCCAGCCATTTTTTTGCTTTTCGGCATGTACCGCAAGATGGGTATTCGTAAAAATCTAAAGCCACCATTTTCACCTCCTGCAAATAGTGACAACATTTTATCACAAAACATATGAAAAACCTAAATGTATGCTTACAAAAAGGTGCGGCATGATATCCGCACCTTTTCAGCCGTCTTATACGATATATTTCTCTGCTTCAAAGATTCGTTTCGCCACCTCACGCTTTTTCGCGATGACATTCATTGGCGTGAATCTTGTCAGCTTGCGAAGGGCTGACAGACTCATACGGAGTGAATCTCCTTCTTCCATGGCAATCAATGATTCTTTCGCATGAGCTTCAATCTTTAAAAAGGCTTCCTGTGTGAAAATTTGTGTATACGCAAGCTTTTGTGCATTTTTTTCTGTGCCTGATGCAGCGATTGCTTTTTCCGTACGCAAGACCGCCGACTCAGCAGCAAAGAGTTCATTGACGATATCTGCTATATTCACAAGGATTTCTTGCTCTTTGTCTAATGCTTTCCCATATTTCATCGCCGCCATTCCAGATACCATCAAGGCGATCTTTTTCGCATGGGCAAGTAAGTATTTCTCTTGATCAAGCGGCTGATCACCCGGCTCTTCCGGCATCATCATCATCAGCTCTTCCTGTAGGGTTTGCGCTTTTTGAAGAAGTGGAAGCTCTCCTTTCATCGCTTTCTTCAAGAAGGTGCCTGGCACAAGCAATCGGTTAATTTCGTTCGTTCCTTCAAAAATACGGTTAATTCGTGAGTCGCGATAGGCTCTTTCGACTTCGTATTCTTGCATGAAACCATATCCGCCGTGAATCTGCACACCTTCATCCACAATGTAATCGAGCGTTTCAGAGCCAAGCACTTTACAAAGAGAGCATTCAATCGCATATTCTGCAATGGATTGCGCAATTTGTTTCCCATCCTTTTGCTCCTCGTCACTTAACAGACCCATTCTTTGTTCAAATAACCCGACTGTGCGGTATACAGCACTTTCCATGGCATAAAGCTTTGCCGACATGTTGGCTGCTTTTTCGCCAATTAAGCTAAATTGAGAAATTGGTGTTTTAAACTGCTTGCGCTGATTGGCATACTCTGCCGATAATTGAATGACTCGTTTTGATGCACCGATTGTCCCTACAGCCAGTTTATAGCGTCCAATGTTCAAAATGTTAAAGGCAATGACATGACCTCTGCCTGCTTCACCAAGCAAATTCTCCTTTGGCACTTCGGCATCTTCAAGGATTAACGTTCTCGTCGAGGACCCTTTAATGCCCATCTTTTTCTCTTCAGGTCCTGTTTTGACTCCAGGAAAATCCTTTTCTACGATGAAAGCAGAGAAGTGTTCACCATCAATCTTCGCATACACGACAAACACATCGGCAAATGCGGAGTTTGTGATCCATTGTTTTTCCCCATTGAGGACATAATGTGTTCCAGCTTCATTCAGGACTGCCGTTGTTTTCGCACCTAGCGCATCAGAACCTGACCCTGGCTCTGTTAGGGCATAGGCCGCAATTGTTTCTCCAGAGGCGAGTCCTGGCAGGTACTTTTCCTTTTGCGCTTGATTGCCAAACAGCACGATCGGCAAAGAACCGATCCCGACATGGGCGCCGTAAGAAAGAGAGAAGCTGCCTGCTCTTGCAAATTTTTCAGTAATGATGGCTGAGCTGATTTTATCTAGCCCAAGCCCGCCAAATTCCTCAGGAACATCCGCACCAAGCAGGCCAAGCTCTCCAGCCTTTTTCAAGAGACGAACAGAATGCTCGAATTCATGATTTTCAATTTGATCGATGTGCGGAACGACATCTTGTAAAATGTAATCTTCTGTTGTTTTCCCGATCATTTGATGTTCATCAGAGAAATCCTCTGGTGTAAAGATATGCTCATAATTCGTCTCATCAATTAAGAAACTGCCACCCTTTTTTACTTCTTCCATTGCTTTCATCCTGTTTTCCCCCTTTAGATCAATTCAAAAATGCCTGCTGCTCCCATGCCCCCGCCGATACACATCGTCACAATACCAAATTGTTCATTTCGCCGTTTCATTTCATGAATGAGGGACAGCGTGAGTTTCGTTCCTGTACAGCCTAGCGGATGTCCTAATGCAATGGCGCCGCCGTTGACATTTACCTTCTCTTCATCGATCCCTAAATGACGAATGACTTGAATCGCCTGAGAAGCAAATGCTTCATTTAATTCAAACAGCCCGATGTCCTTCAGCTCTAGACCAGCGATTTTCAGCGCACGCGGAATGGCTTCAACCGGCCCAATTCCCATGACTTCAGGTGGTACACCACCAACAGCAAACGCTCTGAACTTGGCGAGCGGCTGAAGAGAAAGAGAAGATGCTTTTTCGCGATCCATCATCATGACACATGCCGCTCCATCACTCGTCTGCGAAGAGTTTCCTGCAGTCACTGTGCCTTTTGTTGAGAAGGCAGGTCGTAACGTTGAGAGAACCTCCTCTGTTGTGCCCGCTCTGACACCTTCATCTTGTGAGAACGTAAATTGGCGTTCTTCTAGTTGATGATTCTGCTCTCCTACCCGTCTTTCTGTCACATCAACGGGAACAATTTCATCTGAAAATTTCCCTTCTTGAAGTGCCTTTGCTGCCTTTTGATGGCTCCTCACCGCAAAAGCATCTTGATCTTGCCGTGTGACCTGATACTTTTGCGCCACTTGCTCCGCTGTGTGGCCCATGCTCATATAGTATTCAGGCGCTTGCTCTGCCAAAAGAGCGTTTGGACGAATGGAGTGACCCATCATTGGGACTTGCGACATCGATTCGACGCCTCCGGCCAAAATGGTTTCTGCCTGCCCAAGCATAATTCGTTCACCTGCATAAGCAATTGACTGCAGACCAGAAGAGCAATAGCGGTTAATGGTAATAGCAGGTACTGTATATGGCAAACCTGCTAATGCCCCAATATTCCGGGCCACATTTAGCCCTTGCTCTGCTTCTGGTGTCGCACATCCGATGATTAAATCATCGATTGTTCCATCATAATCACCGGCACGCTTTAGCGTTTCTTTTACACACAATGCGCCCATATCATCAGGTCTGACATGTTTTAATGATCCTTTTTTGGCTTTCCCTACTGGTGTTCTTGCGCCAGCTACAATCACTGCTTCTCTCATTTTGACTCCCCCCTAGTTACGTAAAGGTTTTCCTTTAACGAGCATGTGCTGCATGCGTGCCTGAGATTTGACTTCCCCTACAAGACTTAAAAAGGCTTCTCTTTCAAGCTCTAATAAGTATTGTTCATCCACCTCTGTACCAAATGGCAATTTGCCGCCAGAAATGACATGTGCTAGTTTTTTCGCAATGGTCATGTCATGGTCTGAAATGTATCCAGACAATCTCATGTTTTCAGCAGCCAGCACCATTGCTGCGTAGCCTGTTTCCCCCATCACGGGCACCTTTCGCTTCAGCGGTGCACGATAACCCGCTTCATCAAGAGAAAGAACGAGTTGTTTCGCATCATGGATTAAATGATCACCATTCATGCTGATCCGGTCATTCACTCGGAGCATCTTCATATCACGCGCTTCCTCTGCTGATGTAGATACCTTTGCCATCGCAATGGCTTCAAAGGTTTGTAGCGTAGCATCTTGGATCGCAGTTGCTGATGGCTTTTCCGCTCCTTGCAGATGGCGAATATAGAGTTCTTTGTTTCCGCCTCCGCCCGGTATGAGTCCGACCCCCGCTTCGACAAGCCCCATATACGTTTCACTGGACGCTTGGATAGCGGCTGCTGGTAGACAAAGCTCCGTCCCTCCGCCAAGTGTCATACCAAATGGTGCAGCCACAACTGGACGGTCACTATACTTCACCTTCATCATCGCCTGCTGGAACCTGCGAATGACAAAATCAATTTCAAAGAAGTTGTCGTCCTGTGCTTCCATTAAAATTAAGGCGAGATTCGCACCAACACAGAAGTTCTTTCCTTGGTTACCGATGACCAGCCCTTTATAATTCTTTTCCGTTTCATCTACAGCACGGTTGATCATATCAATGACATCAAGCCCAATGGCATTACTTTTCGAATGAAATTCAAGCAAGGCAACATCATCCCCGATATCGATCAAGCTTGCACCCGTATTTTTAAAAATGACATCGTGTTTCTTTTTCAATCTAGCTAACGACATATTCTTGTCGTTTCCCTTTTCCTGTTCATAAGCACCATTCTGATAAAATGCACGGTCTCCTTCGGCATTTTCTTGATAGAACGTGTCATGTCCTTCTGAAAGCATATCTTGCACCCACGACGGGATGCTGTGCCCTTCCGCTTCCATTCGACTGACGGCTTTTTTCACGCCAATCGCATCCCACAGCTCGAACGGGCCATGCTGCCAGCCAAATCCCCATTTCATGGCGTTATCGATGGACTGAATATCATCCGCAATGTCGCCTTTTAGATGAGCTGAATAAAGAAGAACAGGTGCGGTCATATTCCAAAGCAATTGCCCAGCACGGCCATCTTGATAAATAAGCGCTTTCAATTTCGCTTTTGTCCCCTTTTGCTGCTTGGCAATGTCAATGCCCGGATCCTTCAGCTTTGTCCGTTCTCCGTATGTGAGTGTGACAGGATCAAGCTCTAAAATGGTCTTTCCGTTTTTTTGATAAAATCCTTGCCCTGCTTTGCTGCCGATCCACCCTTTTTCGAGCATTCTTTCCATAAACTCAGGCAGCTGAAAAATATCTTTTTCCTTTCCTTCTACCTGTTCATACACATTGCGGGCTACATGAGAAAATGTGTCGAGTCCCACCACATCAAGTGTGCGGAAGGTCGCACTTTTCGGTCTGCCAATGAGTGGACCTGTAACAGAATCGACCTCTCCGATCGTGTATTTGTTCTCAAGCATTTCACGCACTGTGACAAGAAGCCCATAAGTGCCAATTCGGTTGGCAATAAAGTTCGGTGTATCTTTTGCTTCGACCACACCCTTGCCAAGTACATCTTCACCAAATGTTTTCATATATGAGAGTACTTCTGGATCTGTTTCTTGAATAGGAATTACTTCTAACAGCTTTAAATAACGAGCTGGGTTAAAAAAGTGAGTGCCTAAAAAGTGGCGTTTAAAATCAGCTGATCGGCCTTCTGCCATTTTTTCAACAGAAATACCGGATGTATTGCTGGATACGATGCTGCCTTCTTTGCGGTGTTCGTCGATGAGAGAGAATACGTGTTGTTTAATGCTGAGCTTTTCAGTGACGACTTCAATGATCCAGTCAGCATCGTGTAATAAGGAAAGGTGATCTGTGAAATTTCCGGGTGTGATGTATGATAGGTTTTTGGCTGAAGTAAGAGGTGCTGGCTTTTGCTTTAACAATTTTTTCATTGCGTCTTGGCTTAATCTATTCCGAACACTAGGGTGATCAAGCGTTAGCTTTTTTGCCGTTTCTTCCTTTGTCAGTTCATGTGGCACAATATCTAGCAATGTTACTGGTATCCCGATATTGGCTAGATGTGCAGCAATGCCTGAGCCCATGACACCTGAACCAATGACAGCCGCCTTGCGAATATGTTTGCCCATAAATATCCCCCTAAACATTTTGAATGAACAGTCATTCATTTTTTGTCCAAAAAAAAGCAATGCCTCTTTCTTTATCTTAAAAGATTTTCCGAAACAGTTCAATAGCAGATTTCAAAAATTTACACATTCTCATGCGTCTTTCTTTACAGCGTATGAATTAAAGACGAGGGGGAATTGTAAGAATGGAGGTGATGTCCACATGTCTCGTTTGCAAAAGAACCCATCAAAAGCAGGCGTAAGTGCTGCAAGTGTGAAAGGAAACGCAGGTCCATCACAAGAAGCAGACCTAGGCGGTAAAAAGACCAGTCAAAATCAGCAATATAAAAAGAAATCGTAAGGAGGAACACATCTTGAACAACCAGCAAATGAATATGCCCCCACAGGTGATTTCAGTAAAGGATTCCTTGTACCTAGAGGATATGCTGAACTGGAATTTGATCGCGATGAAAAAGGCCCACTTTATGGCCGAGCATTGTCAGGATCAAACATTGAAACAAGAACTCAATCAAGTTGGTCAAATGCACCATCAGCATTACACACAAATACTTCAACATTTAGGCAGCTCAGGGCAAGGCCAGTCTTCTGGCTTTATGCAATAGGAGGTAACAGACATGGAACAGCAAAACCAACAAAAAATCGGGAATCCACAAACGCCGGTTCCAACAACGACAAACATGAACGATCGCGACTTTGTCACAGACCTTTTGTCGACTGAAAAATATATGACAAGCGGATATAACACAGCGCTCAATGAATTCAGCCATGAATCTCTTTACCAAGATATTCAGCGAATTGCGCTAGAAACACAAAAAACGCAAAGACATTTATATGATGTCATGTTCCAATATGGCTGGTACTCTGTCGAAGCCGCTGACCAGCAGAAGCTCCAGCAGGCACATCAGAAGTTCCAGCAAACACTGACAGATCAATCACCGTACGGATCATCACCCATGCCATAAAGAAAAACTGCCAGCTCGTACTGGCAGTTTTTTAACGGTCTTTATTGGCACGATGAGCTTCATTTAATTGCTTGATCCGCTGAATCGTTTCTTTGATGTCTTCTTTTGCCTCTGGATACGTGTCATTAAAATGCTTGGCTAAAGGCGGCATGCTTTTGGCAATATGAGAATAGATGATCCACTGCGAGACATCTCTTTTCAGTTCCTCATTCGTTTCACCAAGCAGCAGCTCTGTATATTTATCAAGCAGGCCTTCGAGCTTTTCATCTAATTCATTTCCCATTTGTATTCCGCTCCTTTTTTCAGAAAAAAGCCTGACTCTGCGTGTAACAGATGTCAGGCTTTTCACATACGATTATCTTGCAGCAAGAAATGTCTCAGCTTGTGCCTGTTGGACAATACAGCGTCCTCTGCCGTGCGGAATACATAACGGTGTTCCGAATAAAGGATCTGTTGTTACTTGGCAGTTCATATCAAAGACATTTTTCACAAGATCACAGTTAATGACAGTTTCCGGTCTTCCTTCTGCATAAATTGACTTGTCTTTAATGGCCACAAGGTGATGCGCATATCTGCAAGCGAGATTGAGGTCATGCAGAACCATGACAATCGTGCGCTGCTCTTTTTCATTTAAATCAAAAAGAAGATCCAGGATTTCAATTTGGTGCGTCATGTCTAAATACGTTGTTGGCTCATCTAATAGAATAATATCCGTCTCCTGTGCCAATGTCATCGCAATCCATGCACGCTGCCTTTGTCCACCTGATAATGAATCAACCGTTCGATCAGCAAGGTCTTCCATCTTCGTTGATTTCAGTGCGCGATTTACCGCTTCTTCATCTTGCTTTGACCATTGCTTCAGCCAATTTTGATAAGGATATCGCCCTTGCTTGACGAGTTGATGTACCGTTAATCCTTCTGGCGCTTCTGGCCCTTGCGGAAGAATGGCGAGCTGTTTCGCCACTTCCTTTGTTGGTAATTTGGCAATGGAATGACCTTCAAGCAGGACAGAACCACCCATTGGCTTCATGAGACGGGCCAAAGAGCGAAGTAGCGTGGATTTACCGCATCCATTGCTGCCAATAAATACTGTGATTTCACCCTTAGGGATTGACACATTTAGTTCGTCTATGATCATTGTTTCTCCGTAACCTAAGCTTAAACCTTCAGTAGAAATGGCACTCATTCCGCTCAAACGCTCCTTTTCTCATCCAAATTTTTTATATTGAATATTGTCTATGTAGACGTCAAAGATCACTTATCTCAATTTAGTGTATCAGATTTAAGTGATCTTGAAAATCATTTTCAATTAAAAAATGAGAAAGTCTCGTTTACTTTTTCTTTTCGAATGCACGTTTTGTCCCATCTTCGAGCTTGATATCGACTCGTATCCGCTGATAATCATCATCTAAATTAAAAGCAGATAATAATTCATTGACATATGTTTCATTCAGCTTTGCACTAGGAATCGACATATCATTGAGCTTCATCTTCATTTCACGTAAAGCTTCTTCCCCTTCATAGCGGACACCATTCATATGATCTCGAATCAGTGCTTCTTCTCTTCCACCAGCTTGACGATAGGTAGCTTCATATAATTCGCTTTTTTGTCCATATTGTACGTGCAATTGCAAATGCTGAAATGGCAGTTCCTTCATTTGAACAGCTGACAGACTTTCAGCTTCTGCTTCATGTGGATGTTGTATTGGTTCGATTGAACGACAGCCAGACAGCATAAAGAACAGCACTCCTAGCAGTCCCGCCTTCTTCCAGCACATCATGTATTTCCTCCTATTTCATAGCATCGTTTTTTATTCTTCTCCAAGCCCCTTTTCGTTATTCAATAAAACAGCAGACTATGGTAGATTAAAACAAAAAGGAGAACCGGATGATGAATAAAACAGCCATTGTGACTGGTGCCAACAGCGGTTTCGGAAAGCTCATCACATTGCGTCTTGCTCAGCAAGGGTACACTGTGATTGCTGGCGTAAGACAGGAGACCAATGCGAAAAAGCTTTCCGAAGAAGTAAAGAACGCCGCTTTATCCGAATCGATACATATTGAAGCATTAGATGTGACAGATACACAGTCCATTCAAGCATTTCAGAAAAGGCTTAATGCCTATGCTCCCATTCACCTGCTTGTGAACAATGCGGGAACGGCCTATGCTGGTTTTGCTGAAGAGGTGCCTGTTGATCAGTACCGTGAGCAATTTGAAGTGAATGTCTTTGGTGTGATGGAAATGACACAAGCAGTCCTTCCGTTGATGACGAGCGGCGCAAAAATTTTGAATATGAGCAGTATCAGCGGACTCATGGGAATGCCCGCACTCTCTCCATATGTATCGTCAAAGTTTGCGCTAGAGGGCTATACAGAGAGTTTGCGAATTGAGCTGGCTGCGTTTGGCATTCAGGCCGCTTTGATTGAGCCGGGTTCTTTCCAAACGAACATTTGGAACACCTCCATGAATGAGCAAATGACACCACCCGCAGCAGGTTCTAAATACACAGCTATTTATCAAAACATGATGTCCTATATAGAGGCGCAAAAAAACAACTATGGAGATCCCGGCGAAGTTGCAGAGCTTGTGGTTTCGCTTGCAGAGAAGAAGCGGCTAAAGAAGCTAAGGTATCTTGTCGGGAAAGGTGTTCGGCTTTCATTCATAGCAAAGCAGCTCCTGCCTTGGAATGTATGGGAAAACATTATTTTACGGACACTATCTTCAAAAAAATAGGCACAAAAAAACAGGTGGATCGTTTATCCACCTGTCAGCGTGTAGACAAACCCTTGCATTCTTTGTCAGTCCTGCGTGCTGGTGCTCACGAATGTCAAATTCGCTCCGCGCCAGCACTCGTCCTTCCTAGACTGCAAAGGCTTTCTATCACGCTGAAAAAAAGAAGACAAAGGGCTAAAATAAAGTTCATTTTAGCCCTTTGTCAACAATCTAACAGGTGGATCGTTTATCCACCTGTTTTCTTTTATTCGTTATCAGACTGCCCAAGGGTAATATCAAGATTTTTGTTCTTTCCATCACGAATGACAGTCATAGTCGTTTTATCGCCAATTTTTGTTTCTTTATAAAGGATTTCTTTCAGCTGTGAGCTGTTCGCTACATCTTTTCCTTTGAACTTGATGATGACATCTCCAGACTTCAAGCCTGCTTTTTGTGCAGGAGATCCTTTTGATACATCTTTTACATAAATGCCTTTACCGATTTGTTTATCAAATAGGCCAAGTGTATTTTCCTGATACGTTTCAGGCACTTGCTCAAGGTCAATCATTTGTACACCAAGGTAAGGACGTTCGACTTTTCCATTTTTCAACAGCTGATCTACGATCGGTTTTACATCGTTACTTGGGATCGCAAATCCGAGTGATTCTACTCCGCTTTCGCTAATTTTCAAGCTGTTGATGCCGATGACTTGACCGTCTGTATTGATCAGCGGACCGCCACTGTTTCCAGGGTTAATGGCTGCATCTGTTTGAAGCACATTCATCTCAACAGTTCCAGATGATGTATTGGCTTCAACGGTACGATCGAGACCACTAATAATCCCTTCTGTTACTGTACCAGAGAACTGCGCACCAAGCGGGTTCCCGATTGCAATGACTTTGTCTCCAGCCCGAAGCTTAGAAGAATCTCCAAAGCTTGCAACTTTATCAATGCCGTCAGCATTTATTTCCACGACAGCTAAATCTGTCATTACGTCACTGCCGACAAGCTTCGCATCTTTTGTTTTTCCATCGTATAGTGTGACCTTTAATTTATTGGCACCCTCGACTACATGGTTATTTGTGATAATGTATGCTTTTTTGCCATCTTTTTTGAAGATGACACCAGAACCCGTTCCAGCTTCTGCTTCAGTTGAATCACCGCTAAGACCGAACGAGTTTTGTGTAGATTGATAGTTTGAAACCCCTACAATCGTCGGCTCTAAATCTTCTACCATATCAGCAACATTCGTCGCATTGGTGATTTGTTTTGTTGAGAAATTTTCAGATGAAGCCGGTTCGCTTGATGCTGTTTGGGTTTGAGTGTTTGCCGCTGTATCTTGTGACTGCGGTAAAAGCGGTGTAATGCCAAGCACAAGACCGCCACCAATAATCCCTCCAAGAATAGGACTCAGCCATGCAGCCTTCCGTTTTTTCTCCTTTTTAGACGAACGGTCATCAATCACTTGAGGAGACCCGTTTGACACCCTCTCCTGAGAGGCAGATGCTTCGTTTTCATGATGGTGAAAAACGAGTTCTTTCTCTTTTTCTGGTTCTTCTATTTGTTTCTCATTCTCTTGATGTGCGTGTTCTTGATCATTCATCTTTTTCTCTTCATCTTCTCTTCGGAAATCCATCGCTTGCACTCCTTTGCATCATTTTCATGAAATGCTTCATTCATATGTCTAGACAGGACTCATGTCCTCTTAATGGCAATATCATTGAAAAATTCTTTATGACAATATGTCAAATTATATAATACTTATTCATAGAAAAAAAGCAAGGTGTGCACATTGGTGAAAAGCACCTATTCATTAGCCTTTTGTCTATGCCCTTTTTTCCCTTGAGCTTATCATAAACAAACATTATGGGATAATGATGAGAAGAATATGTGAAATTGTGAAAAAAGCGTGTGATTGTTGACATGCCGCCTTTGTATCCCGTTATAATGACGTTGAGAGGATGTGGAAGACTTTGTCGTACACCATTTATTTAGTTGAAGATGAGCAGAATTTAAATGAACTGTTAACCAAATATTTAGAGAGTGAAAATTGGAATGTGTCCTCTTTTTTAACCGGAGAAGCGGCACGCGAAGCAATGAACAAGCCCCCGCATCTATGGATTTTAGATATTATGCTGCCTGATACAGACGGCTACACACTCATTAAAGAAATCAAAGCAGCCTCGCCTGACGTACCGGTCATTTTTATTTCGGCACGTGATGCAGATATTGATCGTGTGCTTGGCTTAGAACTCGGGAGCAGTGATTATATTGCGAAACCCTTTCTTCCGCGCGAGCTGATCATCCGCGTGCAAAAGCTGCTGGAGCTTGTATATAAAAACAGTGACAAACCGCAGCAAAGCGTCACACCCGTTTCTTCCTATATCATTCATGAGGACGTAAGAGAGGTGTATGAAGGAGATCAGCTGATTAATTTAACGTCTAAGGAATTTGATTTGCTGCTCTTATTTACCCATCATCAAGGACATGCCTTTTCCCGGGAAGATATCCTCGTCAAGATCTGGGGGCACGATTACTTCGGGACAGATCGTGTGGTCGATGATCTTGTCAGACGGCTGCGCAAAAAAATGCCTGACTTAAAAGTCGAGACCATTTATGGATTTGGCTATAGGATGCTAAAAGGATGAAGAACAAACCACTCGCTTTTCAAATTTGGGTTGTCATCTCTGGCATTTTACTCACCATCTCGATTGTCCTGATCATTTTATTTTCAAATACATTACGCAGCTTCTTTACGAATGAAATTTATAAAAACATCGAAAACGAGCAGCAAGTGTTAACAGAATACCCTCTGAATCGAGACGGCTCACCAAAGTCGACACCAGAAAACCGCTCGGTTCAGCACATTCTGATTCCGTCAAATGAATTAAATCAAATGGCTCAGTTTTTCCCGCATGCCTTTATTGAAAAAGTGCAGTCCTTTGTTAAAAAACAAAAAAGCGCAACAAAACGCTATTCTGAAGAAGTGAATGGTCAGCATATCTTTTTTGTGATCAAAAAAGTCTCAACAGGCAATACACAATATATTCTCTTGTCATATGCACCCGATTCTTATCGAGATGACTTGTCCTTTACACTGTTTAAACAGCTGATTTTCATCTTAGGAACGGTTATTTTACTAAGCTGGATTCCATCGATTTGGCTCGCCCGCTACTTATCACGTCCAATCGTCGCGTTTGAAAAGCACGTCAAGCGCATTGCACAAGAAGACTGGGACGATCCTGTGATTGTTGACCGGCAAGATGAAATTGGCAAACTGGGGCATACGATTGAAGAAATGAGACAAAAGCTCATTCAAAAGGATGAAACAGAACGAACGCTTTTGCAAAATATATCACACGACTTAAAAACACCTGTGATGGTCATCCGCGGTTATACGCAGTCTATTAAAGATGGAATTTTCCCTAAAGGAGATCTTGAACAAACGGTGGAAGTGATTGAAGGCGAAGCGGAAAAGCTTGAGAAGAAAATCAAAGATTTGCTGTATTTAACAAAGCTTGATTATTTATCAAAACAACATCCGGCGCATTCTCCCTTCCTTGTGAGTAATACAATGCTGGAAGTGGTTGACCGTTTACGCTGGTCGAAAAATGAATTGCAGTGGAACGTGGACTTAGATGATGAGGCTGCACTTGAAGGCGATCCAGAACAATGGAGCAAATTATTTGAAAATGTATTAGAAAATCAACTGCGTTACGCAAAAAGTAAAATTGATATTCATATGAAGCAGGAAGAGGATCAAATTCGCATCGTCATTCGTAATGATGGCCCTCCAATTGAAGAACACATGCTATCCAGCCTATACGAACCTTTTAGTAAGGGAAAAAAGGGCGAATTCGGCATTGGATTAAGCATTGTCAAACGAATTCTTTCAATGCATCAAGCGTCCATATCAATTGAAAATGATGAACTAGGTGTACGCTATACGATCACTGTTCCAAAGAAGAGGCTGTAGGTTTTACACCGCAGTCTTTTTTAGATGAATGAATACCCATTGAAATCACGGTATGTGGCTTTGATTTTCTTGCCAGCTTGATACATCCATTTCTTTTCAATGGTTGTCTCTTTCGGCATTTTGACTTTTTCTACTTGAATTCCTTTTGTTTTCAAGCGTCTAATCATATCATCAATTTCTCTCATGGAACATCATCCTTTCACATTTTTTGACCGGTTGGTCACCTTACTTTATAATATAAAGAATTACACTGTAAAAAACAAGTTACAATCTGATTAATTTTTGAAAAGTTTTGTCGTTTATGACCGATAAGTCACATCTCTTTGCGCACGTTTCCTAAGACATTTGTCTCTCGGTAAGAAAGGATGACATTCATATTGAAAAAGAAAGAAAAAATGATTATTGAGGCTGGTATGAAGTTATTTGCCAGCAAAGGCTATAATACAACGTCTGTTCAGGAAATTGCAGATGAATGCCACATGTCAAAGGGTGCGTTTTACCTTTATTTCAAATCGAAAGAAGCACTGCTTATTTCGATCTTGCATTACTATTACGATAAGGTATTTACCCGGATTCACGAGGTTCAAACAGAGGGCGGCACACCAAAAGAGGCCTACCGGAAACAGCTCACTGTCTATTACGATAATATTTTGCAGCAAAAAGATTTTATTAAAATGCAGCTAAGCGACAGGGCGCTCCCATTGAACGAAGAAACGCAACAGCTCGCAAAGCAAATTCGACTTGCGACGATTCAGTTGCACATTGATAACATTAAGCAAGTGTATGGAGATGCAGCCATTCCTTATATGGCTGATCTATGTTTAACGATTGAGGGCATGAGTCACGTTTACTTTGAGCTTGCCATTTTATATGATTTTCAGCTCGAAGCAGAGGAGCTTGCCGCAACAATGATTCACCGTATCGATGATCTAATGGGCGGTATGATGAAGCGCAATGACCATCCACTCATTTCTGTGGACCAAGCAAGCGACTGGTTCGGCCCGATTTATGAACGATCATTTGACCCGCTCACAGAATCTCTATTAAAAGAATTAAGAGAGCTGGCAGAAGCACATTATGAAGTGAAAGACGAGCCAGATTTATTTGAAGCGCTTGGCATTTTAGAAAACGAGTTAAACAAACAAAAACCAAGACAAGTCATCGTCAAAGGCATGCTTTACCAATTGAAATTATACACACCACTTCAGCCGGTCTCAGGCTCCTTATTACGTATTCTAAAAGAAGATCATTTATAAAACCCAGGGCTTGGTTGCCCTGGGTTTATGATTGTGACAAATAATCAAAATTCTTTTCTGTGATTTCAGGGAGTTTCCATAAAAAAACCAGAGGCACAGAGGCCTCTGGTGTCTTATTTTGCTTTCGGTGTCACCATTTCTTCTGGTTTCACAAACTCTTCAAACTGCTCTTCTGTTAATAGCTCTAATTGAAGGGCAGCTTCTTTTAGTGTTAATCCTTCTTTGTGCGCAAGCTTCGCAATTTTTGCTGCATTTTCATATCCGATGTGCGGGTTGAGTGCCGTCACAAGCATCAATGAATTGTTTAGGTTTTTCTCGATCGTTTCTAGGTTTGGTTCAATTCCAACGGCACACTTGTCATGGAATGAGTTCATACCGTCAGCAAGCAATTCAACTGACTGCAGGAAGTTATAGATGATGACCGGCTTAAATACGTTCAGCTCGAAGTTTCCTTGGCTTGCGGCAAAACCGATTGTTGCATCATTCCCCATGATTTGTGCGGCAATCATTGTTAAAGCTTCACTTTGAGTTGGGTTGACTTTTCCTGGCATAATGGAGCTGCCTGGCTCATTTTCAGGAATGATCAATTCACCAATTCCGCAGCGAGGACCACTTGCAAGCCATCTCACATCATTGGCAATTTTCATTAAGTCAGCTGCAAGTGCTTTAAGCGCACCGTGTGCATATGTGATTTCATCATGGCTTGTCAGCGCATGGAATTTGTTTGGTGAAGAATTGAACGTTTGACCTGTTAACTGGCTGATTTCTTCTGCCACGTATTTACCAAACTCAGGATGTGCGTTAATTCCCGTACCAACAGCTGTGCCGCCAATGGCAAGTTCTCTCATTTTTTCAGTAGATTCTAAAATCATTTCTTTTGAACGATCAAGCATGTACACCCAGCCGCTAATCTCTTGGCCCACTGTAAGAGGTGTTGCATCTTGCAAATGCGTACGGCCAATTTTCACGATCTCTTGGTATGCTTTTGCTTTCTCATCAAGCGTCGCTCTTAACTGGTCAATCGCAGGCAATAGCTTTTTGTACACAGCTAAAACAGCTGCCACGTGCATAGCCGTTGGGAATGTATCATTTGAGCTTTGGCTGCGGTTGACATCGTCATTCGGGTGAATGCTGAATTCACTATTTTTATCTTTCAAGTAAGCAGTTGCTCTATTTGCAACGACTTCGTTCATGTTCATGTTACTTTGTGTTCCACTTCCTGTTTGCCATACAACAAGCGGGAAATGCTCGTCATACTTTCCACTGATGATGTCATCACATACAGCAGCAATCGCTTCTGCTTTTTCACTTTCTAAGTTGCCTAGACGTTCGTTCGCAATCGCTGTGCTACGTTTCAAAATTGCAAACGCATTCACAACTTCCTTTGGCATTTTCTCAGAACCGATTTTGAAATTTTCTTTGCTTCGTTGTGTTTGTGCACCCCAGAACTTGTCCTGTGGCACCTTGATTTCGCCCATTGTATCTTTTTCGATTCTAAATTCTGTCATTATGTATCCCTCCATAGCTTCATCACTCAACTCTATTCTATACAAAAAACGAAAATCCTTTAAGCGTTTTCAATTAAAATTTTATCTTTATTTTAATTTTAGTTCAATATAAACACGAACATCTTTGGAATATTTGTATTTTGGATTTGTTTTTCCGTAATCTTTTGACGTATAAGTCACCTCATAATGCTTGTCAAACGACTGTAGAATAAGGTCGATCTCCTCTTTTGTTCCTGCCAAACGAATTTGCGCCATCTTCTTTCCTCCAACACCGTGATTCTTTCATATACCACAAAATAATGTAACACAGAATATTGTTTTTTCAAGCAGGTAATGCTAAGAAAAAGAAATTGAGGCGGGTGATCCATTTGAATCAAACTCCATTGAAAGAGCACTTATACGATAATCTCTCTGTCATTCTCCCTCAGTTAAAGGACATGGATGATTTGATCCATGAGAAAAAAACATTGCCTCATGGACAGGTTGTCTACTATTTATACATTAAAGAAATGAACGAAGCGATGCAGATTCAAACCTTCTTAAAGCTGCTATTGCAAGATCATGCCTCTCTAACAAAAGAGAAGCTAGAATCCAATTTATCGATGATGACTACCCGTACGGTAAAAACCTCTGAAGAACTAGTAGATGCTATTTTTCAAGGACATTGTGTCGTACTGATTAATGGATTTCAGCACGCTTATATTTTAGAAACACATGGAACGAAGAAACGCAATTTAGGAGATGCTACATCTGAAACCGTCGTAAGAGGACCAAAGATTGGTTTCATTGAAGATATCAACACGAACTTAGCTCTCGTCAGACAGCGTTTGAAAAATCCTGATCTCAAAACAGTAGACATGAAAATCGGCGAAAAGAAATACACCCAAGTATCGATCATGTACATTGACGGTATCGTTGAGCCCTCTGTTTTAAAAGAGGTAAAAAAGCGTCTCAAACAAGTCACCATTGATGATATACAAGACTCTGGCGTCCTTGAAGAGCTCATTGAAGACAATGTGTATTCTCCTTTTCCGCAAATTCAAAACACAGAACGGCCTGATAAAGTGGCATCTGCTTTAAACAATGGGCGCGTCGCCATCTTTGTCGATCATTCGCCTTTTATCTTAATTGTGCCTGCTTCCCTCGCGACGATTATGCAGTCACCTGATGATTATTATGAAAGATGGATCGCCGCCTCTCTTATTCGTTTGCTACGTTTTACGTCCATCTTTCTCACATTGTTTTTATCAGCCATTTATATTGCCCTTGTGTCCTTCCATCAAGGCCTTTTGCCCACAACTTTAGCTATTTCCATCTCAAGCACACGAGAGAATGTCCCCTTTCCTCCTATTGTGGAAGCACTCATCATGGAAATGACCATTGAGCTGCTGCGAGAGGCCGGGTTAAGACTTCCTAATCCACTTGGACAAACAATCGGACTTGTGGGCGGTGTTGTCATTGGGCAGGCAGCCGTACAAGCCCATATCGTCAGCTCCATTATGGTCATTATTGTCAGCGTCATTGCACTTGCATCCTTTACCTTTCCTCAATATGGAATGGGGATATCATTTCGTGTCCTTCGCTTTGTATCCATGTTTACTGCAGCTGCATTCGGTTTATATGGACTTGTCCTGTTTATGCTCGTCTTACTCACTCATTTGACCAGACAAAAAAGCTTTGGCACCCCATATTTTTCACCAGATTTTGTGTTCAGTTATAAAAATGAGGACAATTCCATCATCAGATTGCCTTTGAAAAATCAAAAGAAAGGGGAACGACATGGTCAATCATAAAGAGTCGATCACAAGCTATCAGGCAAGTGCCATTATCGCCAATACCACGCTAGGCGCAAGTATGATGATTCTGCCAAGATCAATGGCTCAAGCTGCGCCTACACCTGACGGCTGGATTGCACTCTTACTCATGAGTGTGATATACATTGTGTTCATTTTTGTGAATGTGCTCATGATGAAAAAGGTCTCCTTTTCTTCCTACTATGACTATACAAAAGAAGGACTTGGGAAATGGATTGGCTCACTTGCCAACCTGTTGATTATTATTTACTTTCTCGGCGTTGCCAGCTATGAAGTGCGAGCCATGTCTGAGATGGTGAAATTCTTTCTACTTCAAAACACACCTGTAGCCGTGACGATGATCAGCTTTATTTTGGTTGGTTTTTACCTTGTGATTGGGGGGATTGGTGATTTTGCCCGACTGTGCCCTTTTTTTCTGATTGTCACACTCATCATCTTATTTGTAGCCTACGGACTTAGTGTACAAGAGTTTAAGCTCGATAACCTACGGCCAGTTTTAGGAGAGGGCATTTCCCCTGTTTTCAATTCCTTGAATGCTTCGGCCATTTCGTTTGTCGGCATTGAAATGATGCTTTTCATGCCTGCCTATATGAATACGCAAAAACACACTTTTGCATATGGCTCCATCGGCTTTTTGATTCCTGCGATCATCTATATTTTCACCTATATTCTTGTGGTTGGTGCGCTCACGGTGAAAGAAACGGCGACTCTGACGTGGCCGACCATTGCCTTATTTCAATCATTTGATATTCAGGGGATTTTTATTGAACGGATTGAATCCTTTTTGCTGATTGTTTGGCTTGTCCAGCTTTATACGAGCTTTGTAGGATATACGTTTTTTGCTACGATAGGAGTCATCAAATTGACTAAATTCCCTAAAAAAATCGCGCTCGCCTTGATGGGCATTGTGATCTTCTTTGCCGCTCTTTTCCCAAAAGATGTTGATACGGTCCGAGACTATTTATCCTACGTAAACAACTTGTTCTTTCTTCTATTTGGTATACTCCCGTTTCTTTTATTTATCATCGTATTTTTCAAAAGGAGGCGGAAAACAGCATGAAAAAGAAAGCGGTTCTTGCGCTCTTCTCACTGATTCTATTATGCGGGTGCTGGGATAGTACAAATATCGAGGAGCTCAACATGGCAATTGGATTTGCTGTAGATAAAGGAGATGACGGACATAAATTGAAGCTGTCTATGCAGGTGCTCGTTCCGCAAAAAATTGAGCAAGAATCAAGCGTGAAAGATCCGACGAAGATTATTGAAACAAGCGGTGATTCCATACACCAAATTTTTCGTACGACGGCCCTAAAAACACACCGCATTTTTGCTCAGCAGCTGAGGGTTTATTTGTTTTCTCAAGACCTTATCAATGAAAATAATTTCGATTTGGTCATCAATCAATTCATTCGGGACAATGAAACACGAAGAGGAAGCCTTGTCTTTATGGCCTCTGAGAAGCCTGGAGATATGCTGAAAATCAATGACGACGGCCAGCCTGCCGCTTCCACCTTATACGATATTTCTTCGAATACAAAAACGACCATTCGTATGTTCAAGCCCGTTTCCTTAGGAGATATTTCTTCTGCTATGCAAAACAACGTATCCTTTGCCATTCCGAAAGTCAGTGTCAGTCAGGGCAAATTAATGCTGGATGGTGCCTCGATTATTCAGAACAAACGATTTCTCACCAACATCTCTCCTTTAGCGGTGCAGTCCTACAACCTGCTGACTGGAGATGCAACAGGCGGAGTGATTGAATTCCAATATGAACATAGCATTTATTCTTTTGAGATCTTTAAAATCAAACACAACATTGACACCCATAAAACAGCCAGTGGCAAATATGAATTTGATGTGTCAGTGGAGCTTGATGGAAGATTGTCTGAGGATTGGAATGAACGGGAAAATTCATTTAATGAAAAATACCTCCAAGAAATTGAGAAAGTCGTGGCACATCGACTTGAGGAAAATGTAAAAGATTTTATCGGGGAATTACAGCATGAGATCAAAGCAGATATTTGTGGATTTTATCAAAAAGCGAGTATTGCCTATCCGAAGGAATTCCGAAAAGAAGCAAAACATTGGGATGACATTTTTAGTGAATCGGATATTCGTTACAAGGTAAATGTGAAAATCCGTGACTTCGGGACTAAGGGCGCAACACAATCCTTATAGAGTATGTTAAAATGGTAAGAAAAAAAGGGTGTCAATCATGAAACGAGCTTTACTTTCGGCCGGCATTCTATTTTTGATTCTAGGAATACTTCTGTTAGTCGTGGTATTCATGCAATCAAAAGAAGATTTCTTCATTGAAGCCGACAGCTTTTCAAGCACATTTTTGATCGTGATTTATTATGGACAAACCCCTGCGCTCCTTCTGATTGGAGGCGGTTTATTTGTTGGACTTTCACAGATCATTGATTTGCAAGAGAAAAAAGCGGCAGTGGCAAAGGAAAGCGTCAAACTGCTTTCCGAGATGAAGAAAACCCTGGAAGACAAATCGGCCGAGGAGCAGGAGGCTTTTCCAGTTCCTGAGCTCCATCAACTATCCGAACGTCCAATCACAGGACAGAAGGACTAATTTTGCGCATGTTCCAGCAGCTTTCATTTGAAAGCTGTTTTTTTATTGAATCAGCTTATGGCGATGTGCATACACGGCTGCTTGTGTGCGGTCTTCTACATCAAGCTTGGAAAGAATGTTGGTAATATGCGTCTTGACTGTTTTGATGGTAATAAACAATTCCTCAGCAATGACCTTATTCGATTTTCCATCGGCAATCAGCTTTAATATTTCCATCTCTCTTGCGGTTAACGAATCGTGCAGAATGGACCCATTTGATGAATGGCGGAGTTTGTTCATGACCTTTCCAGCTACTTTTGATTCAAGTCTTGGTTCGCCGATACTCGCAGACCTGATGGCATCAGCAATTTCTCCTGCTTTCGATGTTTTTAAAAGATAGCTTAAGGCACCAGCCTCAATAACTGGATACACTTTATCATCATCAATAAAGCTCGTCAGTACAATAATCCGGGCATCCTCTATTTCCTGACAAATTCTTTTCGTTGCTTCGATGCCATCCATGCCTTCCATAACAAGGTCCATTAAAATCACGTCTGGCTTTAATTCAACCGCTAGTTCTACACCTTTTTGTCCATCTGACGCTTCACCGATGACTTCAATATCCGCCTGTGCCTCTAAAAAAGCAGCAAGACCCATTCTCACCATTTCGTGATCGTCAATTAAAAGCACTCGAATCATCGAACGTTCTCTCCTTTTCCTTCATCAAAAATGGGAACCTTCACATCAATTTGTGTGCCTTTTCCCTCAAATGACATAATCTCTGCGACACCGCCTACTTCACTTGTTCTTTCTCGTATCGATTCAAGTCCGTAGGAAGCAGTCTTCACATGATCTGTTTGAAAACCAATCCCGTTGTCGATAATTTTCAACTGAACTTGACGGTTCCGAATAAGCAGACGTACTGTCACCTTTGTCGCCTTTGCATGCCTAAACACATTGGAAAGGGCTTCTTGCACAATTCGGAACAGATGGTCCTCCACCCCTTTAGACAGCGGAGCATCATCTTCTATTTCCCAATCAATATCAATTGGCTGCTTTGCCTGAAATTCATTGAGTAGCTCAATCAAGCCTTTTTTCAAGTCTTTTCCTTCAAGGGTGATCGGTCTTAAATGCAGAAGGAGTGCACGCATCTCATTTTGTGCATCGCCAGCCATTCGTTCCACAAGACGCATTTGCTTTAAAATCTTTTCATCCTTTTCCTTCATCCCTTCAAGAATCGCAGACGTCATCATCGAAATGGCGAATAGCTGCTGGCTGACTGCATCATGCAGCTCACGCGCTAGACGCTGACGCTCTTCTGAGACAACCGATTTTTTCATTTGAACCTGCCATTCAGCTCGCTCATTTGAAAGCTTTTGTAAGGAGGCTACTTGCCCTTCCACTCGTTTCGCCATTTCATTTAATTGATCTGCCGCCAAACCAATTTCATCATCACCTAGAGAAGGCAGTCTATAGGCAAAATTCCCATTTTCAAACTTCAAAATCGACTCTACAAGCTGATCCAGCCGCTTCTTATGCTGATAGCCAAACACATGCCCCGCTGATACACCAATGGCGAGACTAATAATGAGTAAAATACAAAAAAACGGGATGCCGAACCACCGCGTAGACAGCAAAATCATGGGATCAAGCTGGTAATAAAAAAACATCGGGAGTGTCGTCATGATGACAACACCAAGCGAGATACCGACTGCAAGACGAACAGATTGCCACTGGATGCCTAAATGCAGTTTCCTCATAAGTACCTCACATCCACATCCCCAATCAGGAGAGAAATGGAGATTTTCACTTTTCGCTTGCTCTCATCATAATCATTTGTCATGACATACACTTTACTGCCGAACCCGCTTCTTTTTTCATCAATGATTTTCATATCACCAATTGCAGCCGAAGCACTCACACATACTTCAATATCCTGAGGTACATAAATATCGACATCTCCGATGAGCCCACTAATGACGATCGTGCTCTCTTCCTCAGCAATAATCGCCTTGGATAAGTCGATTTTGACATCGCCAATAAAACCTGAAATGGTCAAATCGCTTAATTGAAATGGTTTTTTCATCAGCCTGACTTCACCGATGAAGAAATCATGTTCTTTGCGCGGCTTTGTCTGGCTTTTTGTTTTCTTCTGATCGCCCTCTTTTTCAAGATTGACTTTCAGTGAAGGCTTTCCATCGTCTGATGATTCCTTTTTATCGACATCAAAAACAGGTTTGTTTTTCAATAAACGATAGCCCGCATAGATCAAAAAGGCAGCAAATAAATACCCAGTCAAACTAAACGTGATATTTAGTAGAAACTTCAAGAAGAGAAAGCCTGCAAAAATATAGGAAACCGAACCGAGCCAACGTTTAGATCGAGAGTGCAGCCAATAACCAGCCAGAGCAAAAAACACTGGCCAAAATAGGTCTGCCCCAATCCCAATAATTTTGAGAAAAAGATTAATACCGAAAATCACCACAATGATGCCTAAAATTTGATTTCTAGAAAAACGCAGTTGACTCGCCTCCTTCCTTTTTACGTTTGTTTACCGCAATTTTAAGTTTCCGCTTGTCATCTCAATATCGACTAAGTGTGTCCCTTTCCCATGCGTGCCTGTAAAACCTCGGCCTTCACTATCCGCTTGGTCAAAATCATACGAATGATCAATACGTCCACTCGTTTTTTTCACTTGGACTTTGAAATCTCCCTCATCTGGCAAGTTAAATTTCGCACTGCCTGATGTCATGTGAAAGTCGACTGGTGAATCAATTGTATCAAAGCTTGCTGTTAGCCTGCCGCTTGTCATGCCTAATTGCAGCTTTCCTTTTACATCTTGAATATCAGCACGACCAGAAGTGGCACCAATATCACTTTCCTTCGCATCAATATGAGACACTGAAAGTCTGCCAGAAGTCGCTTTGATTTCCACACGATTTGCTGAGAAGTTCTCAGCTGTGAGGTTTCCGCTCGTTGATTTGAGCGTCACATCTTGAAGAGACAGCTTTCCTTCGCCATTTACTTCGCTCACGCCGATTCCACCTGTTATTTTCACATCTTTATGATAATCTGTTGGAATTTTGACTAAGAGTTCTCCTTTTTCAAATGCAGAGAAAAACAAAAATCCTTTATTTTCAGCACGGACTTTGAATGTTCCGCCTGTTTGTTCCGCATACATTTTCCCTTTTCCATTCACAACCATCACAGAAATATCCGAACGATCTTCCGGCTTCACCTTGATGCGAAATCCAGAAAGAGAGATATCTAATTGTTCAACCTCATCCTTTTTCGCTGAAGCTGTTGTGACCGCTTTATCACGAGAAAAGCTCAAATGAAAGAGATCTCCATTTTTGAAAAGCATCCCAATCATCAAAAAAACACCAACAAGTATACAAATTAGACCAATGAACCGTTTCATTTATATCATCCCTTTATCCTTTGACCTTTTTATTATAAGGAAAAGCGAAACAGAAAGAAATCAAATAACGGAAGAAAAATCCTGTTTTTCTTCCGTTTTGACACATTTCCATTAGTTTGCCGGCTGTTTCTCAAGCTGCTTTGATCGCTTAAGCTTTTGCCATTCCTTTTCAACCTCATCAGCGTAATCAAGATGAGCATAAGCACCCTGATCGGCAAATTGTGCATAGCTACCCGCTTTTGTCTCCATTTCCTCTATACGGTTCTCCATGCGTAGAAATTCTTTATAAGCACTTTCACTATCAACCTTATTCATAGATTCATTCATATGCTGCTTTGCCTGTGCGGCATTGGCTCTTGCAATCAGCGCTTGCTTCTTGTCTTTAACATCACGCAGCTTTGTTTCTAGATGCTGCAACTGTTCTTTCAGCTCTTTCAGCTGTTTAACAGATTGCTGATAGGCATCTTGATATTCGTTGTGCTTTTCTTCAAAATACTTCATTTCAGTCAGTGCTTTCCGTGCAAGTTCTTCTTCTCCTGCATGAAACGCCAGCTCCGCCTGTTTCTTTCGCTTATCAGCAAATTCTTCTGTTTCTTCTGCTTTTCTCAAGAAACCTTGCTGAATGGTTTGCTGTTTAATGATCGCATGCTTTGCTTTGGCAATATCGTCCTCCATATCACGAACATATTGATTCAGCATGACACGCGGATTCTCCAATTTATCTAAGCCTTCATTGACTGTTGCAACAAACATATCACGTACTCTTCTTAATACCATTTCATATTCCTCCCTTTATTTTTTCTTTAAAAAGTCTTCCCATTCTTGATCAAATGACGTGTGCATAGTTTCTTCCATGTTCGGTGCCGTGTTTGGCTCCATATATGTTGTTCTGCCGGATGATTCCTTTGCAGATTCACCATTGATCATCTTCCAGCCAAAGTAGAGAAGTACTCCAGCAAATGCGATTCCGAGTAAAAATGGCAGCGACTGTGCGACGAGCAATACACCGATAATAGAGAGTATGACCCCTGTTGTTTTACTGCCTTTATCATATTTTTTGACACCTACATAAATGAGCCACGCCCCAATCAAAGTCGGGATCAGCCCGCCCAATGAACCACCAAAGAAGATGGATAAACCGATAAACATCAGGATTGAACCGATGATGGTTTTACTTGTGATTTTCATCTTCATGCCTCCTTTCTTGCTCCTTGCTTTAACTATAGTCAAAAAAGGAAGCCGACAAAACGTGTCGTAGATTGATCTTTGATTGCGACCAGAGTCGTAACATGGCTCAGACTGAACGGTTGAATCCATAGAAAAAGCACTCTTCGACTAGAAGAGTGCTCAGATTATTGACAAAGGGCTAAAATGAACTTTATTTTAGCTCTTTGTCTTCTTTTCAGCGTGATAGAAAACCTTTGCAGTCTAGGAAGAACGAGTACTGGCGCGGAGCGAATTTCACATTCGTGAGCACCAGCGCGTAGGACTGACAAAGAATGCGAGGGTTTGCCTACACGCTGAACACTCTTCGACTAGAAGAGTGCTTTTCCTCATTTAGAACGAAACACATCTGCACTTCGTTCATATTCAACATCCGCTTCACCAAGCCGATGATTCACAATACGGGCGGCAGCAAATAAATAGTCGGATAGACGGTTCACATATGTGAGCGTAACTGCTGGAATTTCCTCCTGCTTTGCGAGTGTCACAATATGCCGCTCGGCTCTCCTGACGACTGTTCGCGCTACATGTAAGAGGGCAGCACCTCCCTGGCCGCCAGGTAAAATAAATTTAGTCAGCGGTGCGGCTTCTTCTACATACACGTCCATTCGCTCTTCAAGGACTGTGACAGAATCTTCTTTTAACTTGCCTTCTTTCGGTGGTTTCACCGCTGCTAAATCACCGCCGCAGTCAAACAGTTCATGCTGAATGACCATCAGCTCAGATAGAATATCTTGAAACAATTCGCCATGCTGCCTTAAGTTTGCATGGGCTAGTCCAATCAAACTATTCGCCTCATCTAATGTACCGTACGCTTCTACCCTTGCGTCATCTTTATCAGCCCGCCCGCCAATCAAGCCTGTTTGACCTTGATCTCCTGTTTTTGTATAAAGTTTCATTGAGGTTCCCCCTTATCCATTGCTTGTTCCTTTTAGTATACCCTGAAGTGGAAAAGATGTATTTGTTTTATTATGAAACACTTTTATTCAAAACCTCTTCATTTCCACTTTATATGTTGAATGATGAAACATCACATTTTATAATAAATGAAAGCGCTTTTTAATTATGACAGATGGGTGGGATGATAGATGATTTTACAAAACAAAGTAGCAATCATTACAGGTGCAAGCAGAGGGATTGGCCGCGCCATTGCGGAGGCATTTGTCTCTGAAGGAGCTAAAGTGGTGCTGAACGGAACGAATGAAGTGCTATTGCAAGACGTTTGCTCCTCTCTGAATAAAGAAGAGACACGCGCTGTTTCTGTCGCTGGTGATGCTAGTTTACCAGCGACAGCTGCCTCCCTCGTTGAGAAGGCAAAAAACCATTTCGGACAGATTGATATATTGGTCAACAATGCTGGGATCAATTTGCGGAAATCAACAGTCGATACATCTGTTGATGAATGGAAAAGACTAATTGATATTAATTTGACGGGTACGTTTCTCATGTGTCAAGCAGTCATTCCTGACATGATCAAACAGCAAGGCGGGAAGATTGTCAACATGAGTTCAACTACTGGCAAAACCCCTCATCACAATGCATCACCCGCTTACGGCGTTTCAAAGGCAGGTATCAATTACTTAACGATGCATCTTGCCAAAGAATTAGCAGCACATCACATTCATGTAAATGCTGTCTGTCCTGGGCCAATTGAGACAGACATGAGCAAACAGTGGAGTGATGAATACCGTAGATCTGTTTTAGAAAGAATTCCTCTGAAAACAATTGGAACACCGCAGCAAGTCGCAAACGCCGTTACCTTTTTAGCCTCTGATCAGTCAGATTTCATCACAGGGGAAACCATCAATATGAATGGCGGAACGTATATGAACTAAAGAAAGAGCCCCATTGGAAGGCTCTCAGATTGTTGACAAAGGGTTAAAATGAACTTTATTTTAACCCTTTGTCTTCTTTTCAGCGTGATAGAAAACCTTTGCAGCCCTAGGAAGGACGAGCATCGGCGCGGAGCGAATTTGACATTCGTGAGCACCGAAGCGCAGGACTGACACCGAATGCGAGGGTTTGTCTACACGCTGAGAGCCTCCATTTGAAGGCTCTTTCTCTTTTACTATCGGTTCTCTCTCGTACCAGAAAGCATGATTGCCTGCCGAATGGCTTCTTCCATACTCGCAGAATCAGCCTTTCCTGTTCCTGCAATATCAAATGCCGTCCCATGATCGACACTTGTACGGATTATAGGCAATCCAACTGTAATGTTCACGCCTGATTCTAAGCCAAGCACCTTGATTGGTCCATGCCCTTGATCATGATACATCGCCACAACGATATCAAAGTCGCCTCTTGTCGCCCTAAAGAACAGTGTATCAGCTGGTAGCGGGCCAAATACTTGAACCCCTTCATCCTGCGCTCGTTCTACCGCTGGAATGATCTTCTCCTCTTCTTCTCCATTTCCAAACAGACCATTCTCCCCGGCATGCGGATTAATCCCGCACACAGCAATTCTAGGTGCAGGGATACCAGATCGAACGAGGGTATCATGAGCCAGTTTAATCGTTGTGTATACACGCTCAGGATTGATTTTTAAGATGGCATCCATTAATCCGATATGTGTCGTCACATGCACCACTTTTAAATTAGGAGCTGCCAGCATCATGGCATAATCGTCCGTACCTGTCAGGTCAGCTAAAATTTCTGTATGCCCTGGATACATATGACCAGCCTTATGAAGTGCTTCCTTGTTTAACGGCGCTGTACAAATGCCGTCAATTCTACGGTCATTCGCAAGTGTAATGGCTTTTTCAAGATATCGAAAAGCGGCATTCCCTGCTTCTTTTGAAATCTCTCCTACTGGAATATCGCTTGTTAATAGATGAAGATCAAGACAAGGAACGGCACCAGATTTTACTTGTTCCGCTTTCTCTGGTTCTTTAATACTGACAATCTCCACATCTGTATTCACAAAATCTTTCGCCCTATTTAATATATGGGTGTCTCCAATGACAAATAGAACGGCTTCTTCATGTAAACGACTTTGCTGGAAGGCTTTTAAAATAATTTCAGGACCAACCCCAGAAGCATCTCCCATCGTTACAGCAATGATTGGTTTTGCCATTCGTCTACCCCCTCTATGTTTTTCAACACTTCAACCGCATGGAGCACAGAATCTTTTTGACCATATGCCCCTGCTTTTGTGACCGCATATACACTCGTATCAACGAGCCGCCCAAGCGGGATGCCGGGTTCAATTTCTTTCAACAGCTGAATCCCGCCTGCTCCAAGCTCATGGCATATCGCACGCGCCGTATCTCCACCAGTTAAAAAAAGGCGTTTCATCCCTGTTAATTCAACAATGTCTTTTGTGATCTTACCAAGACAGACAGATAAGGTACTTCCTACTTCTTGTCTTGTCATACCATTCGCTTCACCGTATGCCAACATCTGTTCAACCATTTCTGGCCTTGCGTCTGTATAAAGGAGAATATCTTCATCCTGACGCATGAGCAGCTGATCCATGACTGATTTCCTTTCCCATGCTTCACGGCCGTTTAATACATTCAACGGGTTCACTTTCACCTCGAGACAATCGTGTTTTTCTCTTAAAAAAGCAAACTGCTCATTTGTTTTTTGAGAAGCACTTCCTGAAACGATGAGAACAGATTCATGCTTTTTTGCATGAGAAAGATTGCAGTGTTTCGCGACATAGGATGATAATGCGCCAGCGAGTCCGGCTGACCCGACCCAAAGCACTCTTTGATTGATCTTCATAAACAAATCAACGATCTGTGTTAAATCATTGTTCGTTTCTGCATCACACACAAACCATTGATGACCATGTTTTAATAAAGATGAAATGTCATGACTCGTTTCGTTTAGCTCTGAATAGACCGCTTGCTGCGAAAGATGTTTTGGCTTGATGTTTGTCTGCTCGTCAATTAAGTCTGAAATACTGGATGTCAGGACAGGCGTTTTTGGGTCCTTCGCTGCTTCTGATAGATGAACAGGCACACCCTCCACATAATGAATCCCATAGGCCGTAGATCTATTCGCATCGGGGTAAGCGGGGGCAATGACTGCCGCATCAAACCGGCCAAGATCCATTAGTGCCTGAAGCTCTACTCCTATATTTCCTCTTAACGTTGAATCTATTTTTTTAAAGAAAAGGTGCGAATCCCCTTGTAGAAACGGCTGAATCACTTGACTGACCTCATTATACGCTCTTTCAGAAGACATACTTCGTGAGTCTGTATCGACAATCAGTACATCTTCCTCCTTGTACCGGCTCATATCCTCAAGTGACGGCTGGAACAGCACAGAGGCTTTTAAACCGGCCTTCACAAATTGAACACCTGTATCACTTGCGCCTGTTAAATCATCAGCCACAATGATCACCTTTTGCTCTAAGTTCGCTCCTTTTTTTAATAGATCGTTTGTCATTTAGACACCTCGGTCTCATTGCATATTATTCCTTTAGCTTTCTCCACAGCGTCGTGCGGTTAATATTTAGCCGCTTTGCTGCTTTTGATTGATTCATATTTTCTTCTTCCAGCACCGTCCGAATGATTCGTCTTTCAATCTCGTCAAGCGTGCCATGTAAATAGCTGGACAGCTGTTTTTCTTCATTCTCAGAAGCAAGTTGCTCAATTGCCGGCTTTGCTTTACTCAACGTGATATATCCACTTTTTGTTGTCAGCACCAGTTCTTCCATAATCCGCTTGAACTGCCGGACATTTTCTCTAAATCGCTCGTTTTGAAAGGCGGCAATCACTTCTGCTGACAGCCCAACAACCTGCGTCCCATAAAGAGAATTTAATTCAGCTATAAATAACCGGCTCATATCCTCAATATCTTCTGCCCGTTCAGATAACGGCGGGACATGAATGACGAGCTCCTGCAAACACGTATATAGGTCTTCATGAAACGCCCCAGATTGCATCAATTTGAACAAATCAACTGTAGATGCAGCCATCCAGCGAATGTTCTGCTGATGATGAATAAGCTGCTCGGCCATGATGGACTGCATAGCCATTGGGACACGATCAATATCCTTCAGAAAGATCGTCCCTTTTTGATGCACCGGAATTATGTTTACATCATCTAATTCAGTCAAACGGCTGCAATGCACCGTCATAAAGCTCTCATTTTTCCTCTCGCTCATTTGGTGAATAGCAAAAGCAAGGCTTGATTTACCAGTTCCTTGTTCACCATAGAGACAAATCGATCGATCTGTTTGGCTGAACGCCTTTGCCCTTTTAATCACATCTTTCATATTTAAACTCTGCTCAGTAAAAAGAGCAAATGGATGTGCTGAATGAACAGGTGCAGCCAGCGTCCATATACGCTGCCCCTCCCTATTAATCACAGCAGAAGGCTTCTCAATCGTCAAAAGCAGCTCACCTTTAGATAATAAGCTTCCTTTGACATGCCACACTTGCTGCTGAAAGGAGATTTGAGAATATCCATTTTGTTTTCCTTCTCGAACCGCTTTTACTGCTGGTTCAAGCGCCGGGCACCAAGCCATCACATCAACATGAGACGTAAACGGTGCAAATAACCCTTTTTCTGTCCATTCTTTCATTTGTTGATTGATAAAATAAAGCTGATTGTGCTGATCAATGATCAGCATCCCTTTTGACTCCTGATCAATCATTTCACGAAAGAGGCGCTGCTCAGCTGTCGCCTCTTTATATAAACAGTACATTTGTTTTGCTTGATGAAACGCTTCTTTGACAGATTCACGTCCTGAGGTAATGAGCATGCTTTGCATCCCCAACTCCTTGGCCGCTTTATCTGTAATCACATCCCCCAGCACAACCTGTGTCCCTTGTTCCTGTAACTGCTGTAAAAGATCCCACACTTCTTCCTCTTGCTGTATCGTATAAATATCAATTTTGATCCCGTATAACTCTCCGATGGTGCGTACACCTTGTGTAATATTTTCAAATCCAACAACTGCTTTTTTCCCTTGGTAATCTTTAATCAGCGTGAGGGCACGAAGCAAGTCGTAGCCTGACACAGGGATATCCACCACTGGAATGTTGACGTGTTTTTGAATAAGCGCAGCTGTCCCCCCGCGGCTCATAATAATATCCATTCCTTGAGCCTCGGCCTGTTCTGCCAGTGCAACACCAGACCTAAGATCTCCGACTTCAAGCTGGAATGTGATGCTTTTTTCGTCTTTGGCAAGGTCGATTAATACATCGCCTAATCCTTTATACGGCGCAATACCTAATACTTTTATACTCATGAAAAGGACCCCCCATTTTTTATCTCTTCATCGTGAGACATACGTTGAGGGAGTCCAAATGTTAGCAAATTGAGACAACCCTCCAAACATCAATTATAAATGAAGAAAATGAGGGTTACAATTCACGGAAACACTGATCCCTTGCGGTTAAGACGTGTGATGAGTCCATTCTTCTTTCACACACACATACTTGATGGCCTGCCGGTAAAAAGTAAACGCAATGTGCAGACTACCATCTTTTCCTTCTGTGATGGATGGATAGGAATACTCTCGATTCAATTTGTCCTTTGAGTTGTTTGTCATGGCATATCCATCGCCAATTTCAAGGTTACGTCTGACGGGCCATGTCGCACCGTCATCCGTCGAGATGGCAAGTGTCATTGGCGCACGCGGTGTTCCCCAAAAGGCTGGACGCGCCTCTGTATCAACAGCCGTTCGTGTATCGCCTTCATCCTCAATCTCATCATACAAGGACGCTCTTCTTTCTGTTTGATCATCCGCATTGATATGGTTATAAACGAGGGCAAGATGACCATTATGGAGCACCGTAAATTGAATGGATGAGTTATTGTTTGGCAGCTCTGTTGCTCTTGGCTCAGACCATGTCCGTCCATGATCCACTGAACGGCTCATATAAATCGAATCAGCAAACCGGCTTCTAAAGAGGGCAAGCAGGGAACCATCCGCACATTTTCCGATATTCATATGAACACAGCCAGTACTGTTTGGCACAGTGACCTCTTCCCAGGTCTTCCCTTGATCTGAGGAAATCTTCACAGCACTGACATCACGGTTTCCTGTCCATTTTACGCCAGGAATCGTTTTACAATAGAACACCGGAAGGAGCCAATCATCATTATCCAATACAACAATAGGCTGTCGTATAAACGTCCCCGGCTGATCAAATAAAGTACCAATCTCTCCCCAAGTCTCTCCTCTATCCTCCGATAAACGATATCTCACAAGAGCTGTATCTTGATTGCCAGAAAGTTGTGCTGTATAAAGCAGCCACAGCCTGCCATCTTTCTCTTGAAAAAGAACTGGATTTTGTTCAGATCGTGTAGAATCATCAGACAGCTTCACAGCCTTCGTCCATTGATTACTTCCTTGCTTGAGCCTTGACATATAGATAGAGATATCAGGAATTCCTTCTTGCGTACCGCCAAACCATACACACAGCAAATCTCCATTATCCAGCTCGATGAGATTAGCCGCATGGTTTTGCACGCAATCTGTTGGTAGAAAGGCTTCTTTTCTTGCTGCGTCTTGTTCATTTTGTCGCAATTTTCCATCTATTTTGATCATGATGTCTTCATTTGTCATCATAATTCTCCTTTCAGTGATTGATCCTTTTTAGCTGGCGGGCTGATCCATCGATCCATCACCAGAACTAGGAAAGGAATGATAATGGCCACATACATATTATCGATTCCAAATGGATTATCGAGTAAATACCACACCGTCGTGGCGATGCCTGAAGCGGCAAGACCAATGGTTGCTCCTCTATTTGAATTAAAGTATGGCAAGTAAAAGCCCATTGCTGCTACAACTGCAATCGATGTTCGAAGTGCTCGTGTAAAAAAGGAAAGTGACAGCAACTCTGGTGCAAGTGCGACCCCCACAAGCGGCACAATCCCAACCATGACAGCTACATACCGAGTCACCTTCATACGCTGCTCTGGTGATGGTTTCTTTTTCGGTACATAAAAGTCATCAATAATCAACGTGGTTGTAGCAAGTGCAACCGTCGAGACACCAACAAAAATGGACGCGACAAGCGATGTTGCCACAATAGCGCTCAAAATCGGATTCATATGCTGTAAAAAGACAGGGAAAGCATAAATAGGGTCAATGTCTGGATACAAATAACGGGCTGAGACACCGATGATCCCGATCGCAATGGCAAGCGGCAAACAAAGGAGTGCTGCATACAGGGTCGATTTTTTCGCTTCTCGTTCACTTTTCGACGAGGTGATCGCTTGAATGATAAACTGCGTCGCAAAAATGGCACCCATATTTCCTATAAACCAAGCTCCAATCGTTCCCCAACCGATGGTCCCATCCCATGTAAAGAAATGGTCGGGTAATGTTTGTTTCATTGGCTCAAAGCCTTTTGTTAAATAAAGGGCTACCCCTAGTGTAATTAAAATCCCCGCATACTTCACAATTGAATGAAGGATCGTGACCCATGCAACCCCCTTCATTCCTCCGAAAGTAAAATAAAATGTACTCACAACCGCCGTGATGATGGCACAGGTCATTAAAGGAAGGCCAAGAATAGATGCAATGGCAGCTGAACCACTTAAATAGTTTCCTAGATTCACTAAGAGCAGGGCTGCAATCATAATGACAGAGACAACAAGCTTTGTTGATTTTCCAAATTTTTGATCAATAATACCTGAAATCGTGTATTGTCCTGTTCGATAAAACTTTCCCACTAAGAAAAAGGAAAAAATAAAAAAGGCAATAGCAACTGTGATAACAGACCATGAAGCGGAAAGCCCGTGTGTAAAAGCAGATTCAGCTGTTCCGACGGTTGACTTCGTCCCAATGAATTCACTCATTAACAAAATACCGACCACAATAGCTGGAAGTGACTTAGCGGCATTGTTAAATTCTGAGTTAGACTTACTACGGAAACGCATCGTCAGCCAGGTCGTAAACAGAATATAGAGAATAATGACGATTAAAATAAATGTGATGACAGAACTGCTTAAGACATTCACTTAAAATCCCCCTTTGTGTGCAAGCCGTATGAAGCAACTTCTCATGTCCCATCCCAGTGACGTATGAAGTGTTAAACGTGGAGCAGTTTCATGTAGACCTGTTCAATATCAGAGACAGACATCGGCTTCGGGTTGTTATCCATTAATCTCTTCACCTCCGAAGCAGCTTCAGCAAGTGCCGGCACATCTTCTTTTGACACACCGAAGGATTTGAGTTGTTGAGGAATGTGTAAATCCGCTGTCCACTCTTCAATTTGACGAATCACTTGCTCTGCAAGCGTATGCTTTGAGCCTTTCTCTTCGATCCCTATCACTCTAGCAATATCTTCAAGACGATCTTTGATATGGTCTGCATTAAACGCCGTAACATGAGGAAGCAGCATGGAATTGGCGACACCGTGTGAAATCTTGTATTTCCCCCCTAACGGATAAGCCATTGCATGAACAGCAGCGGTTCCAGCACTTGTGAGCGCCATCCCGCCATACATGGCACCAACCAGCATATCTTCCCTTGCTGTCATGTTATCCCCGTGATGATAGGCCTCCTGAATACTTCCTGAAATGAGCCTCATCGATTCGAGTGCAAACATATCACTAAATGGATTGGCTTTATTTGAAATATACGATTCAAGCGCATGCGTAAACGCATCCATCCCTGTAGCTGCGGTAATGGCTTTTGGCAATTTGAGTGTCAGTGCGGGATCTAAGATCACAAGATCAGGCAAAAGGTATGGGCTGACCATGCCAATTTTTAATTCTTTTTCCGGAAAGGTAACAATCGCGTTTGGTGTCACTTCTGATCCCGTACCTGAGGTTGTTGGAATGAGAATCGTTGGAACTCCTCTTTTTTTAACAAGGTTCGTGCCAACGAGATCAGAAATTGGCTGATCATTCGTCTTTAGAACAGCTAATATTTTGGCCGCATCCAGCACACTCCCGCCACCAATCCCAATAATGGCTTCATGCTCCCCTTTTAAAAATGTCTGGAATACGTCCTCGATATTTTCTTCCGTTGGTTCAGGCTTAATCTCTGTGCTGATCTCACTCGCAATCCCTTTTTTCGCAAGTTCTGTTTTGATTTGATCTGCGTAACCAAGAGATACGATGGATGGCTGCGTTAAAATAAAAATCGATCTCAACTTGCTAAGTCCTAATAGCTCTAGTTTCTCCCCAAGGAGCTCTAGAGAGTGGGCGCCAGAAACAATGTGTGATGCCGTTTGAAAGTGATAATGTGATATCGTCATCTCTTCACGACTCCTTTGCTGCTTTTGCTTGTATCCGATAATTCTCCATCATGTTCGCCACAGCTTCTAAAGCCTCGCCGGATAATGCTTTGACCGGGCTTTTTGGCGGACCTACAGGAATCCCTGAAAGTTCAGCTGCTTTTTTCAAAGGTGCTGGTAACGTTCCTAATGTGAATGTCGCTCTTAACGGCTGCAGCTGCTGCTGACATTGCTCACTTTGGTCAAGATTTCCTTGCTGAAACGATTCATAAATGCCAACGACGGTTTTGGGAAGCACATTTGCCGTTGCCGCCACTGCACCTGTTCCGCCTAGCTTCAATGTCTCTAAAATGAGGGAATCCGTTCCTGCAAGCACGACAAACTCTTCATCCTTTGTGACATCGAGATACGCTTTGATATTGGCAATATCTCCACTACTGTCTTTAATACCTAACACATTCGGTAGGACGCTGAGCCTTGCAACCGTCTCTGGCGCAAGTGACACACCTGTTCTTGATGGAATGTTATAAAGTAAAATGGGGATGGTCACATTCTCTGAAATATGACGAAAATGCTCATACAGCTCCTCTTGTGATGGCGCAACAAAATAAGGGGTGATAACCGACAAGACATCTACGCCTAAATCTGCGAACTTGTTTGACAGCTTAATGGTTGCATCAGTGCTATTCTCACCTGCTCCCATGTATACAGGCACCCTGCCGCCCGCAGCCTTTACAACAGTTTCAGCAATTTGAAGCTTTTCTTCCTCTGAAAACAAATGAAATTCGCCGTTTGTCCCTAAAGCAAAGATGCCGTGCACACCTGAGTTGATTAAATGATCAATGAGTTGCTTTGTCACTTCTGGATGAAAATGCTCTTCTTCTGTAAGCGGTGTCAAAATAGCTGGAATGATTCCCTGAATGTTCAAATGATCCTCCCCTTCCGGTTGTTGCATTTTTAAACAATTAATTATTAAAACGCTTTCATGATTCTTATTATAAAAGCAATATGATTTATTTAGCAACATCTTTTTCGTTTTTTTCAAATATTCAGTGGGTGACATAAGTAAATGTTGATGTTTTCAACAAAAAAAGTGAACCAACCGGTTCACTTTTTCATGGCATTCAATGTATGAAGAAGATGCTTCACTTTCAGTCTGACTCTTTCATGTAAATGAGCAGTATGCTCCTTTTCTTCTGCGTTGGCAGCAGCGATACAAAGATGATGTACCTGGATACTTGTCTCTTGTTTAATGAAGTGCATCAGCTCGCCCATCAGCTGGACAGACGCACCATCTGATATCGTTCCTTTCAGCACAAGCCAAACGGACAACTCTCCTTCTTGATGCATCCCGTAAAGAAGGACATCATCCTCGTCATCTTCAGCGGCGTATTGCTTCGGCCCATCAGATTGACCAAGAAATAAATTCCCTTCCCCATCATCCAGCATGTCATGGAGTGCTTCAGTTCCCGTGCCAAGGGACCGTGTCCAAAAGAAACCCCCGCTTTTCTCATGTGATGAAAGGATGCGCAATGGCTGATGAGTAGAAAATGTCATTCCGTTTGCGCCATATGTTTTCCACCCATCCGCTAAGTTCAGCCTTGAATGTTCAGAGATGGACGCAGGTTCAATTACCAGCTGAGGGTTTGCCCGCAGTGGATGTTGGAGAGGTGTTACATCTGTTTCATACACCCGGTTCACCCGTTCGGTGGTCAACACATGATGCGGTTCTCCCAGCATGTCCGTCTTTCCTTCATTCAGCAAAAGCAGGCGGTCACAATACAAACTGGCAATGTTCACATCATGAAACACACCGATCACCGTTAAGTTAGAGGAAACCGTCTCTTGTTTAATCAAATCGAGTAACTCTTTTTGATAAGCTAAATCAAGAAAACTGGTTGGTTCATCCAGCAATAAATAGTCAGGGCACTGAGCCAGCGCTTGAGCTAAGTAAACCCGCTGCTGTTCTCCACCGCTTAACTCATGGATGGATTGATCCTTAAATTGAGCAATATCTGTTTGGTCCATCACCATGCTGACAATCTCGATATCTTCTTTTGTAACAGATTGTAGCCACCCTTTCTGATAAGGATAACGCCCAAACTGGACCGTTTCTTCCACTGTAAATGAAAAGGCTTGATCGGTCTTCTGGGGAAGAACCGCCAATTTTTGCGCAAGTGCCTTTGGCCGGTAGGATTGAACTGGATGGCCACTTAGTGTTACTTGGCCGCTCTCAGGTGCTAAAATACCTGCGATCATTTTAAGTAGCGTCGTCTTACCGCTCCCATTCGGACCAAGGATGCCGAGGAATTCCCCTCGCTCCACTTCAAAACTCACGCCATGAATGACCTCTTTTTCACCATATCCTCCTCTAACTTCCTTCACTTGAATCATAGATGCGTCCCTCCTCTATATCTGCGGATGAGGATGATACCAAAGACAGGAGCACCAATTAACGCCGTAATGATGCCAATAGGCAATTCAGTCGGTTCAATGATCGTACGGGAGAGCACATCTGCTAAAACGAGAAAGGAAGCACCATTCAGCATCGACAAAGGCAGCAAATGACGATGATCCGTAATGGATAAAAGACGGATAAAATGTGGAATCACCAGTCCTACAAATCCGATCGTTCCTGACACAGCCACCGCACTTCCAGTCAGAATCGAACCAGCAAGCAACACCACATATTTGCTCCGTTTCACATGAACCCCTAACAGTTTTGCCTTTTCTTCGCCATATGTCATCACATTTAAATCTCTTCCCATCAAGATCAATGCAAATGTACCAATGAGGAAAAAAGGAAGGAAAAGAGCAATATATCGCCAGCCTCTCATAGACACACTGCCTAGAAGCCAATGAATAATCTCTTTTAAATCATCACCTGTTAACGCAATCATTAATGAAATGAGGGCTCCTAAAAAAGAGCTAAAGATGACCCCCGTCAAAATTAAAGAAGAAATGCTCATTCCTCGGTGAACCATACGGGCAAAAAAGAGGACGAGACATAGTGTGACAAGCGCTGTTGTCATACTCAAAAAAGGCAGTGTAAAACTGCCAAGCAAAGGAAACTGCAAACTGAAAAACAATGTGGCTACAGCCCCCACAGATGCTCCTTGAGATACCCCAAGTGTATAAGGGTCAGCGAGGGGATTTTTTAATAAACCTTGAAAGGCTGCACCAGATAACGCCAGAGCTGCTCCGACTAACGCCGCTAATATCACTCTCGGCAGCCGGATATTCATCATAATATTGCGGTCAATCGCATCAATGATTCCGGCCTGAATTCCAAATACTTCATGAACAAAAATCCGAAGTATAGAAGGAATGGGAATCCCTAAACTGCCAAATGAGATTCCCATTCCAATGCTCACCACAAGAAGTAAGACACTTGCTGTGTATGCGATGATGATTTTATTTGAACGTGTCAGGATAGATGCTTTTCGCAAGAGCCTCCACTCCTTCAACCAATCGCGGTCCCGGTCTTGATGCCAGATCCGTATTCAATTGAAAGACTTGTTTTTCTTTGACTGCTTTGATCGCCTTCCAGCCGTCTCTTTTTTTCAGATCAGCTAAACTTGCGCCATCAATCGTAACGATGGCATCAGGATTTCGTTTAATAATTGATTCTTCCGTCATTTGCACCCAGCCTGTTTGGTCGCCAGCAGCATTTTTTGCATGAATGACAGACAACATTTCGTCCATAAACGTTTGTTTACCTGTTGTATAAATTTCAGGCGCACCTGATACTTCGACAAAAACTGTTTTTTGTTTGTCTTTGGAGATGGATTCTGCTTGTTTTTTGATGTCATTCAGTTTTGATTTCATCTCGTCTACAAGCTTCGTTGATGCCTTTTTTACGCCAGCTGCTTCACCAATCATATTAATAGACTTATACACATCTTTGAAGGAAGCTGCATCATTAACAGTCAGCACTTGAATACCTGCATCTTCAAGCTGTTTAAATCCGTCTTTTGAACTCATTTGTGATGCATGTGCTAAGACAAGATCAGGTTTTAAGGAAATAACCTTCTCTACATTGAAATCAAGACCGCCAATCTTCTCCACCTTTTCTACTTCCTTTGGATAGTTGTCAAAGTCTGATCTACCAACGATTTTATCTCCAAGACCAAGGGCATAGGCAACCTCTGTATTACTTGGAATTAACGAAACAATTCGTTTAGGCTGTTCTTTGATTTCAACTGTTTTACCAGCTGCATCTTTGATGGATACAGGAAATGCCGCAGCCGCTGTCTCTTTAGGCTTTGAACTGTTTGTTTTTTGGTCCGTTTCCGCACCTGCACACCCTGCTAAAACACCGATCACAAGTAACAATGATAGCCAAATACCAGTTAACTTCTTCATCAATAAACCCCCTGCTTTATGTACTGCTTGACGTCATCTCTTTCGTCAATTCTTTTCTAATTTCGGGAATATTATACTACAGTGCAGATAGGTTGTATATGTGATTCCGAATACGTCTTGTCTGTCCTTATAAAAGAAAAACAGCCTTTGACGTGGCTGTTTTCACTTCCGCTATTGGTTGATATGTTCACCATTAATGACAACTTTCTGAAATGAAGGAGATACTGCATGTTCCAATGAAAGAGGGTACGTGACATCGTCAATGACACAGTCTTTCATTTTAAAGTGTGTGACCGGGGAATGTGAGTATGCGGCGATCTTCACGCCATATCGTCCCCCGCTGCTTTTTAACCCTTCTACTTCAATATGACGGACTACAGGCCTATGCGGACCGGCATCCCCTTCCTCATACATCATGTCGATACAGACCACCTCATGCTTTAAGCTTTTCACTAGATTGTTTTTAAAATAGATGTGTTCAATGGTACCGCCCCTGACAGAGTTGGTCTTAATGCGCAATGCCCTGTCGAGGTTCGGACTGTCCATGACATTATCCTCTGCATATACATACTTGACGCCTCCAGAGATTTCACTCCCGATCGTTACTCCGCCATGACCATCACGCATCGTATTTCTACGAATGACGATGTTTTCAGATGGAACACCGATTCTCCGGCCGTCCTCATTTCTGCCCGATTTAATGGCAATACAATCATCGCCATTATCAAAATAACAATCTTCAATGAGCACATGTCGGCACGACTCTGGATTCACACCATCTGTATTTGGGCCATGACCGATGATATTCACCCCACGGACGATGACGTTTTCACTTAACACCGGATGGACTTGCCACATCGGTGAATCCTTTACTGTTACTCCTTCAATGAGAATGTTTTGGCAATTGTATGGCTGGATAAAGCTTGATCTTAAATAATGGCCTTCGCCAAACACTCTTTCTTCCACTGGTATTCTTTTTTCAGCCATTTCAAAAAGAAGCTGACGATCCCGATCTTGAGAGGGTTGACCATTTGTTCCATACTTCCAAGGCCACCAGTGGTGTTCATCCCCTCTCCCGTCCAGCGTGCCTGCTCCTGTAATCGCGATGTTTTCCGCATGATGGGCATAAATAAGTGGTGAATAATTATAAAGCTCAATTCCTTCATATCTTGTTAGAACAAGGGGGAGATAATCACGTGTATCTTGGCTGAAGCTCACATAGGCGTTTTCATGAAGATGAAGCTCTACATTGCTTTTCAATTCTAGAGCGCCTGTCAAAAATGTCCCTTCAGGAATCAGCACACGCCCTCCTTTCAAACGATGTGCATCATCGATGGCAGACTGAATAGCATTTGTCGAAAGCTCTATCCCTTTGTTATCTGCACCATAATGAATGACATTGAATTCACGATCTGGGAACTTTGGCGCTTTTATCTGCTTTAACACCTGATCTATGCCATTTGTTTCTTTGTCTTTTTTCCCTTGCTTTGCTAAACGTGCGAGTCCAATTCCTGTTAGTACTGTTCCTGCTGTCACATACATCAAATTCCGTTTTTTAGACATTTCCTCATCCCCCAGACGCCTTAAAGTGTCACACCTGTTTTAAAAATGGCCAGCTCTCTAAAATTGTTTTTTTCATGATTTAACAGCTTTCCACTCGCCACATCAATCACCGTGGCAATGAATTTCTCTAGCACCACATCTTCTGGTACATCTTCAAGCAATTCCCCCGCATTAAAGTCGATCCAATGTTTTTTTGTTTCATATAAAGCGGTATTGGTCGATACCTTCATCGTTGGAACAAATGTGCCAAACGGTGTGCCTCTGCCTGTTGTAAAGAGGACGAGCTGACAGCCAGACGCTGCGAGAGCAGATGAAGCAACCAAATCATTCCCGGGCGCACTTAATAAATTCAATCCTTTTCGTTTTAGCAGCTCCCCGTATGTTAAAACATCCTTTATAACGGAAGTACCCGCTTTTTGTGTGCAACCGAGAGATTTATCTTCTAATGTCGAAATTCCTCCTGCTTTATTTCCCGGGGAAGGATTTTCATATACTGGCTGTCGATGATCCATAAAGTATTGTTTAAAATCATTGATCATCTGCACAATATTGTCGAATGTCGCTTTTGATTCCGCTCTCTCCATTAAGATCGTTTCAGCCCCGAACATTTCCGGTACTTCTGTTAAGACGGTGGTCCCTCCTTGAGCCACAATGAAATCGGACAGTCTACCTAAAAGTGGATTTGCGGTAATGCCTGAAAACCCATCTGATCCTCCGCATTTCAAGCCAATTTTCAGCTCAGATAACGGAATGTCTTCACGCTGATCTTCTTTCGCTGCGTCATAAATTTCCTTGAGCAAAGCGACACCCGTCTCAATCTCATCCCCTACTTCTTGGCTTCTTAAAAATTTCACCCTCGTCTGGTCATACTCCCCTAATGTAGCTTTAAAATCCTCAATATCATTGTTTTCACAGCCAAGCCCTAGAACAAGAACCCCTCCAGCATTTGGGTGCTTTACGGCATTTTGTAAGATGGTTTTTGTGTTTTCATGATCATCCCCAAGTTGTGAGCATCCATAGTTGTGTTTTAATACTAACGCCGTTTCAAAAGGATGGATGCTTCCCCCCATTTCAGCGGTAAATATTTGAATGATTTGATCGGCAATGCCATTGACACACCCAACTGTTGGGACAATCCAAAGCTCATTTCGTATACCACTTGCGCCATTTTTTCGTTTATACCCTTTGAATGTCAGATTCGTTTTTTCATAGGGGTTTTCTGTTAAAGAAGGGCGGTATTCGTAATCGAGCTTACCTGATAGATTCGTTTTGATATTGTGCGTATGCACCCATTCTCCAGTCGAAATCGCAGTGGATGCATGACCAATGGGGTAGCCATATTTGATGATATTCTCTTTTTCTTTGATCTCAGCCAATGCAAATTTATGACCTTTAGCAACGGTTTCTTTTAAAATGATTGTATGACCTTGGTGCTGAAGCTCTTCGCCTTGCTCAAGCACTTTTAAAGCGATACCAACATTATCTGAAGGATGAATCACAACAAAGTCCCTCATGCCTTCTCCCCCTGACTTTCATATTGAAGTATTTGGTGAACAGCAGCTCTCATGCCATTTTCATGTATGCAGGTGAGCTGCTCGGCTACTGCATCCTTCAGCCCTGCGATCCTTGTCAAATCCATCCCCCATAAAACTTCGTTTGAAAGAAGTCGATCGACCATTAATTCATAGGAATGGTCCACTTCCTCCCATGCTTCCTTCATGAATGCCATCACAGACTCATCATCCTTTATTTGATCTGCATGGACTTGATAAAAATAAATCAGACTGCTCAGTGAGAACATAAGCTTCGTAGGCAACTGTTTTTTTAGCTCTATATAATCTAGAAGAGACGGGAGAATACGTGCCCGAAATTTAAATACACCATTTAAGGCAATATCGAGTAATTGATGTTTGACAAAAGGGTTGCAGAATCGATCCCAAACGGATTGTGTATAAAGAAGCAGCTCTTCTTCAGGAAGTGGCAAACTTGGCAACACTTCCTCCTCAAGCATGCGGCGAATGAACACACCAACATGCTCATCATCCACCGCTTTTTTGACAGTATCCAAGCCACATGCATATGCAATCGGCACCATCGCTGTATGCGCACCGTTTAAAATGCGAACCTTGCTCATACGATAGGGAGCGATATCTTCCACAAAAAGTACGTTTAACCCTGCTTCTTGAAAAGGAAGCTCTTTTTGAACAAACGGAGGTGCTTCAATGACAAACAGGTGATAATATTCTGCCGTGACAAGCAATTCATCGATATACCCCTCTTCTTTTTGAACAGTCTCCGCTGCTTTCTGAGAAAATCCTGGGACAATCCGATCAACTAACGTATTACAGAACGTGTTGGCTTCCTTGACCCAAGCCACAAAATCAGGCGGAAGATTCCACTCAGCTGCCATTGTGATCACATATTCTCTTAATCGATCACCGTTTTGTTCAATCAATTCACAAGGTAAGATGATCAAGCCCTTTTTCTCATCTCCAGAAAAAGCTTTAAAGCGGTGATACAAGAAGGCTGTCAGCTTTCCTGGAAAACTTGCTTGCGGCCGATCTTCTAATCGGTCCTCTTTTCTTAACACAAGTCCTGCCTCTGTTGTATTAGAAAAGACAAAGCGCACATCAGGACTTTCCGCTACATGTAAAAAGGCTTCATAATCTGTATATGTGCTGATTCCCCTGCTGATGGATTGAATGACGATCCGTTCGTTCATTTCTTTTTGGTCATGAAATCCTTGAATACATAAAGTGTACAAACCATCTTGTTCATTTAGAGCGGTCACTGATCCTTTTCGAGGAGGAACAACCACTGCTCTTCCTTTAAAATCTGTACAGTCGTTTAGCTTCTGGATCTGCCAATTCATAAATCCCCGCATAAAGTTCCCTTCGCCAATTTGTAGAATGGTTTCAGGATATTCAGCCACTGGGTACACATCTTTGGATAATCGTCTCAAACGCTTTTCCTCCCCGCATTTTTTGCACACGTGAACATTTTTATTTAAAAGATGCTGATTACTGCACCTTTTTTACTGAATCTCTAATCATCAGCTCTGTGTGGACATACACTTTTTCCAGATGATCGTCTTCTTGTTTTTCACCGTTGATGACTGAAAGGATGGCTTCTGCTCCAAGCGCACACATTTTTTCAATTGGCTTTTTGACTGTTGTGAGGGCAGGCGTTGTATAAGATGAAAATGAAATATCATCAAAACCGATAATAGAGAGATCATCAGGACACCTTTTACCTTTTGCAAACAATGCATTCATCGCACCAATCGCCATGTCATCGTTTGAGCAAAAAAGGGCAGTTGGCGGATCATCAAGAGTGAGTAAGGCTTCCATTGATTCATAGCCGCTCTTCATATGATAGTCGCCTATGATCATGTATTCTTTCTTCATGGGTACATGATGGTCAATGAGTGCTTGCAAAAAACCAGCTTTTCTTTCCTGTGTGGATTTAAACCCTTCTTTCCCTTCAATAATGGCAATTTGTTTATGCCCCTGCTGAATGAAATAGTGTGCAGCTTGGTATGCCCCTTCACCATCATCCGCTAATATATTCATCACTTGATTACTTTCTACACGGCGATTCAGTACAATAATGGGAATGCCCTGCTTTTTCACATGATGGATAAACGCTTCATCATGCTCGCTTTGGCTCATGAGCAAAATACCATCATACCGCTGTTTATGAATGGTTGTGTAATCGTGAAAATCGTCAATTCCTCTTACAACCAAATGATAGTTTTCTGTTATCACACTGTTGACGCCTTTTAATGCATCAACAAAGAAACTTGAGGATGTGCCTTCTGTTAAACTCGTAAAAAACAGACCAATTGTAAATGATTTTTGCGAGACAAGGCCTCTGGCATGGACATTCGGTGAATAATTCAGCTGTTTTGCAATCGACAAGATGTTTTGTTTTGTTTTCTCTTTAATAAAAGGACTATTATTCAAAGCCCTTGATACTGTGGTATGAGAAACGTTTGCCAATTTTGCTATATCTTTGATTGTGACTGTCATGCTATTCCGCCTTTTATGATTTTTTATCATCTTATCATAAAAACGCTTTCATATTCCTGCTTTTTGTTCATATCATCTTGCTTTTATGCGGAAGCTCATTTGCCCGTTCAAATTGAAAATACTGCTTTGCATTTTCATAGCTGATTCCTTTTACCATTCCCCCTAGCAAATTGAGATCATTAGGCGCTTCACCTTTTTCCACCCAATCTCCAATGATGTCACATAACAGTCTACGGAAATATTCATGTCTTGTGTACGACAGGAAGCTTCGTGAATCTGTCAGCATCCCAATAAATCGGCTGATCAGTCCGATACTGGAAAGTGCCATCATCTGCTCTGTCATTCCCTGCTTTGTATCATTAAACCACCAGGCTGTTCCATGCTGCATTTTCCCAGGAGTCTTTCCATCTTGAAAACTTCCAGCTATCGTTGAAATCACCACATTGTCCCTTGGATTCAAGGAATAGAGGATGGTTTTTGGCAATGCATGTGCTTGTTCTAACCGATCTAATACGCGGCAAAGAGGTTTTGCAATGTCTTCATCATTCATTGCATCATATCCGGTATCTGGTCCAAGCCGCTCAAACATTTTGGAATTGTTGTTTCTGAGCGCATTGATATGAAGCTGCATCGCCCATCCCCGCTGAGCATATGCCTGACCGAGTTCAATGAATGTGTGCGTTTTAAATTGAATCTTCTCCTTTTCCGTCAATGGATGTCCAGACATTCTTTTATGAAAAATGATCGTAGCTTCTTCTTCCGTCGTGTCTTCGTACGTCATTTCATTGATGGCATGATCTGAAATCAAACAGCCCTGTTCATGAAAGAAATCGATTCGCATATGAAGTGCTTTTATGAAGTCTTGATAGGATTCGATCTGGATAGATGAAACCTCCGCCAGCTGATGAACATACTCGATAAACAAATCATTTGTGATATCTAATGCCTTATCTGGCCGAAACCCTGGCAGTACTTGCACAGAAAAGCCTTCTTCCCGCAGTTGTTGGTGATAAATCAACGAATCAACCGGATCGTCTGTCGTCACAACCGTTTCAACATTTGATTTCACAATGAAATCTCTCGCACCAAATCCGTCTCCTTGCAACTTTTCATTTACTTTTTTCCAGATGATGTCTGCGCTTTCTTCATTCAACAGTTCTTCGACATCAAAATATCGTCTTAGCTCTAGATGGGTCCAGTGATAGAGAGGATTTCCAATCGTCATCGGAACGGTTTTCGCCCATGCTAAAAATTTCTCATAATCTGAGGCATCTCCTGTGATATGTGTTTCAGGTATCCCATTTGCTCTCATGGCGCGCCATTTGTAATGATCTCCGTAAAGCCATGCTTCGGTTATATTTTGGAACGTTTTATTTTCATAGATTTCTTTTGGACTTAAGTGACAATGGTAATCAATAATCGGAAGGTTCTTTGCAAACTCATGGTATAGCTTTTCCGCCGTTTGACTGTTTAATAAAAACTGCTCATCTAAAAAGGCTTTCATCTAACTCCCTCATCTCTTATAATGATAAAAATGATTTTGTTCACGTTAACAATTTTATTGTAATCGTTTACAAAATCGATTTCAATCCTAAAACAAGAAAAAACGATCTCCTTTAGAAAAGAAAATCGTTTTTTGGCTATTTTACAGATGGTGTTTTCTTTAGGATAATCGCAATAGTTGTTCCTTGACCTAATTCACTTTCTACTTGAATATCGCCATCGTGCAGCAAGACAAGCTCTTTTGCAATCGCCAGTCCTAATCCTGTTCCATTTGTTGGATCATTCGTATTTGTCCCTCTATAGTAACGATTAAATAAATGATCCACCGTTTCTTGCGCCATTCCGCGTCCGTTATCTTTCATTTCGATCCGAACCTCATCATTTGTTTCAGATAGAACAGCTTGAATAAGAGTACCTTTCTGGTTATGCTTCACTGCGTTTGCCAGCAGGTTCTCAATGACTCGTCTAAACCAGGCTTTATCGATCTCAAACATGACACCCTCTGTTTGATCTTCAAAGGATGACATATAATCTTCAGAAAGCGTGCTTCTTGAAAACTCGTCCATAATGGAGGCTAAAAATTCACCAAGCTCAACAGGTTTTCGATTAATAGGCAATGCACCATTTTTCAATCGATACGTGAGGTTTAAATCCTCAATCAAGGTCGACATGTATTCTGATTTCTCACGAATGACTTGTCCCATTTCCATGACTTCTTCCTTGGACCATTGGTATTGATTTGATTCTAGCATTAATCCATAGCCGTAAATCGTACTAAGAGGCGTTTTTAGATCATGAGACAGCCCTGCGATCCATTCTTCCCTTGTGGTTTGAATTTTTCTTCGGTTTGCTTCATTCTCTTTTAACGTATTGGTGAGCTGATCCATTGTTTTAAGGATATCCTCAAACAGCCGATACTCTCGCTTAATACGGCCCTTTTTATTTTTACTTACTGGAATACCTTTTCTATTTGTTGGCTCCTGCAATTTATTTCTTGATAAGAAAATCAGCCAGCGGATAATGTGATAGATCGGTAGCCCATAGCGATACGAGTACCATAATGTCATAACGATAATAATCGTAAGCGCAAGACCTGCAATCAAAAGCGTTGTATATTGGTTTAAAGCCTCTGTCTCTTTATCATAAAGCTCGTCTGGGCTGTATACTTTGTTTGGCACCGAAACAATCATATACAGATCTTTATTCACTCTGATATAAGACAGGTCACTTCTAAACTCCCAAGGCTTTGATTGATACTTGAGCAGTTCAACATCCGTTACGTTATTTTTCAAATTATTTTTGGCTCGGATACCTTTTAAGTATTTTCCTTCTTCATTAAACAGATGCACTGATCCATTCATTCTTTTCAAAAATTCTTTTGTTTCAACTGAATATTGAGACAATGCAGCCAGGTTTTTTTCATGCTGCTTGAGATAATTGGCTACCTTTGTGCTGTTCGTTTTAAATCCATATAAGACGATAAAGCTTTCTTGATCAATCTCAATTGGCCAGAAGTACATCTTGTAATCTTTAAATTGTCTTTTTTCAAAGATCTTGATCATTTCATCCTTTTGATAGGATGTTGGAATGTTTTTAGGGAGTTGATAGCTATAGACGTTGCGTTTTTTGGAATCAATCACTTGCAGCCAGCCATCACGTTTTTCCACTGCTTGTTTGAGCTGATCATCGGCTTCCATTTTTCCATCCTCGTTAAAATAAAGCCAGCTCATGAGTGTATCTCCATCTGCCTTCGTTAAACCAGTTTCAGTCATATTCTCATAGCGCTTTTGAAAATAAAGATTTTCAGAGAATGTTTGCCCGATCGTCAGAATGACGATGACAATAAACATTTGTCCGACAAAGTGAAAGAAAAGTTTTGTTCGTAAATTCATAAACTATTGAAGAACCTTCACAGGTTGCGGAATGAACTTATAGCCCATACCACGGATCGTCACAATATATTCAGGCTGGCTTGGATCTAACTCTATTTTTTCTCTCAGCTTTCGGATATGAACCATGACGGTGTTGTTGTCACCATATGACGGAACACCCCATACTTTCTCATAGATTTGATCTTTTGAAAGTACCACATTCGGATGGTCACAAAAATACTTCAGCAAGGACAAAAGCTGAGCTGAGCAAGCCGTCACCTTTCCCCTTACTTTCAACTCGGCTGCATGAGGATGGTACGAGAAATGAGCATATTCATATTGACTGTGCGCTTCTTCCTGCTCCTCCTGTAAGGAGATATAAGTTCGGTTTAAGTGCGCCTTAATTCTAGCTACTAGCTCTAACGGATTAAATGGCTTTGTGATGTAATCGTCTGCACCTTGTGCAAATCCAGTCAATTTGTCTACATCAGACGTTCTTGCTGTTAAATAGAAAATCGGTACCTTCGTCATTTTCCTGATTTCAGGTAGAACATCAAAGCCAGACTTACCGGGCATCATCACATCTAGAAGTAAGAGGTGGATGTCCTCGTTTTTGACAATATCTAATGCTTCATCTGCATGATAGGCTTTATAAATATGTTGAAACCCTTCTTTTTTTAATACGCGTTCAACCATTTTTACAATTGCTTCTTCGTCATCTGCAATCAATATTTTTGCTGTTTCCACGCATCTCTTTCCTTTCTAGCTATGATCTCTAACCGTATATTACCATTGTCCAAAGTAAAAAAGTACCTCTTTTCTGCATAAAAGCGAAAAAAGATCAACTGGAGAAAATGGCATAACAAGGTAATATCAAAAAATGCAAAAAAAACCCGGTCATACATACCGAGTTTTTTGTCCATCTATTATCCGTTCACAGCTTCAAGCTTTCTTTCATGATTCATTAAGTCATATGTTAAACAGATCGGCTTATTCGTTCTCGGATCAAGAACAATTTCTGCATCGATGTGGAACACCTGACTGAGCACCTCTTTTGTCATGACCTCATGAGGCGTACCATCTTTAATGACTTTCCCTTGATTGAGGGCAATCATGTAATGTGAAAAGCGTGCAGCATGATTCAGGTCATGAATCACCATCAGCACCGTTCTGCCCTGCTCTCTGTTTAAGCGTTCTAATAGCTGAAGGATCTCCAGCTGATGAGCAAGATCTAAATACGTCGTTGGTTCGTCTAATAAAAGCAGCTCTGTTTCCTGAGCGAGTGCCATCGCAATCCATACCCGCTGACGCTGTCCACCGGAGAGTGCTTCAATTGGCCGGTCATGAAATGCAATCATTCCCGTCTCCTCAAGTGCCCATCTGATGATTCGTTTGTCCTCATTTGATAAACGGCCAAATCCATTTTGATGCGGGAAACGTCCATATGACACAAGCTCATAAACGGTCAGACCACTTGGTGCTTCAGGCGTCTGCGGTAAGATGGCCATTTGTTTTGAAATTTCTTTTGTTGGTGTTTGATGGATAGCCTGGCCATTTAAATAAACAGCACCTTGATGGGACTTCATAATACGAGACATTGTTTTTAAAATCGTTGACTTCCCGCACCCATTCGGCCCAATTAATGTCGTCACCTTGCCTTTTGGGATGCTGATATTTAAATCGTCTACAATCAAACGGTCATGATAGCCAATACAAAGCTTTTCTGTTTCAAGTGATTTCATCTGTTGTACTCTCCTTCCTCATTAGTTCGTTTTCATCAATAAGTAAATGAAGTAAGGTGCGCCTAAGGCAGAAACGACAAGTCCAACGGGCACCTCTGATGGAGCAAGTATGACACGCCCAAGTGTATCTGCAAGTAATAACAGCAGTGCACCAATCATAGCGGACGCCGGTATCATTCCTTGATGTTTCGGTCCAACTAGCTTTCTTGCGAGGTGTGGTGCCGCTAACCCTAGGAACGATATACTCCCTGCAACAGCGACACTTGCACCGGCTAATGCAACTGCAATCAGCATGAGAAAACTTCTTTCTTTATGAACTGAAATCCCTAAGCCATAAGATATCTGATCACCCAAATTCATGATATTTAAGTAGCGTGCCCTCACCATCGCTAATACAAGAAAAATCAGCATCCACGGCACGACTGATAAGACATATGTCCAGCTTGAGCCCCAAATACTTCCTGACAGCCACACAATGGCTTGGTTAAAATCATTTGGGCTCATCTTTAATTGAATAACCACAATTGCTGCCGAAAATGCAGCATTGATCCCAATACCAGTTAAAATCAATCGAACAGGCGTAATGCCCTTTTTCCACGCTAGCACATAAATGAGAAATGCAGCAAAGGCTGCCCCTGCGAAAGCGAAAAGCGGCAGTACAAATATCGTAAAATCACCTAAGTTCGACATCGAGCCCTGAAAGGCAAAGATAAACAAAACAACCGCAAAACCTGCACCCGCATTTACACCTAGAATGCCGGGATCAGCTAAACCATTTTGAGAAACACCTTGCCAAATGGCTCCTGATACAGCGATAGAAGCGCCAACAAGTAAAGCGATGACCATCCTCGGAAGTCTGAACTCGAATAATACAAGCTCATCCATTTCACTTCCGAGTCCAAAAAATGTTTTGAATGTATCCATCGGAGAAATCCTTATCTCTCCGGTATTTAAACTTATTAGGAACACAGCCACGATGGCTAAAAAGATCATGACCATCGTTCGTTTGTATTTCTTTTTCTTTGCCTGCTGTACCATTTCCATTTAAATTCCGCTCCTTTCACGTCTCGCTAAATATAAGAAGAAAGGAACGCCTATAATGGCTGTAATGGCACCAACTGGCGTTTCAAACGGCGCATTGACAAGCCTTGCCGCAATGTCTGCATAAATGAGCAAAATAGCCCCTAAAATAGCTGAGCAAGGGATAATCCAGCGATAGTCAACGCCGACCAAGAAACGCGTAACATGAGGAATCACAAGCCCGATAAAGCCAATAGAACCTGCAACTGACACGGCTGCACCTGTTAAAAGGATCACGACCAATATGCCAAGTACCTTGACTGTTCGTGTATATTGTCCAAGCCCTTTTGCTAATTCATCACCTAAGCTTAAAACCGTGATGGAGCGGGCAAGAATCATTGCGATGATCAGTCCTACAGCCGCAACTGGAATGATGATCTTAATATTGCTCCAATTTACACCAGCCACACCGCCTGCGTACCAAAAACTCATATCTTGCGCGACGTCAAATCGAATGGCAATCGCTGAGGAAATTGAGCTTAAAAGTGCGCCAACAGCCGTACCGGCTAATGCGAGCTTCACAGGAGTAAGTCCCCCTTTTGAAAGGGTTCCAACCCCAAATACAATAGAGGCGCCAAGTGCTGCACCCAAAAATGACCAAAGAATTAATGTAAAAGAAGATTGGCCTGGGAAAAAAGCAAACGCAATGGCAATCGCAAATGCAGAGCCATTTGTCACACCCATGATTTCAGGAGACGCAAGCGCATTTCTTGTCATGCCTTGCATGATGGCACCTGATACTGCTAAAAAGGCACCGACAAGTGCGGCACCAACTGTACGCGGCAGCCTTAGTTCCCTAATGATTTGATGTGAGGTTTGTTGTGAGTCAAAATGAAAGACGGCTTCCCATACCGTGTGTAAATGAATGTTTGCCGCTCCTAGCGATACTGATAAAAAAAGACCAAATGCTAAAGCAATGATTCCTATGATGACAACAGCTGCTGTACCAAAAGGCTTTGTCACAATATCTATCGCATCATCTTTAGCTGACAGCTGTTTATTCGATTGTGAGCCCAAAACCAGTCTCTTCCTTTCCGTTCATATCTATTCGTTATTAATGATAATGATTATCAATCTCGGAGTCTAGTATATCACTTTCTTCACGTTTTGAAATCCTTGTTCTAATAAATTTCTTTATTTTCATCAAAAAACCGGGAGAATTTCACCATTTTCATTTTGGTCATAAAATAGCCGATGCATTTTTTCTTCTATCATGTTAAGATATAATCGCGAATGAGAATCATTATCATAAACAATTGAATAGGAGCGAACTTTAGTGAAAAAACGAACTGGACTTCTTTTGATTTCCTTCATGACCCTTATGATTTTTACTGCTGCTTGCGGCAGCACTTCCAATAAAGAATCGGGAGCCAAAAAAAATGACACGATCACCTATCAAGATGTAAAGGGTGACGTGAAACTGCCTCAAAACCCAAAACGTATTGTGCTTCTGGCGGAAAGCTATTACGGGGATCTCGTCACACTCGGCAAAACCCCAATTGCTGCCACTGCGCCCATCTTTAAAAACCCTTTCTATAAAGGAAAAACAGATGGAGTGAAAAATATTGGAAAATCTCCCTCTGTTGAGAAAGTAGCCTCTTTGAAGCCGGATATGATCATTGCTTGGGGAGAAGATGAGAAATTTGATCAATACAAAAAAATTGCACCTACAGTTGCCATTCAATACAATCAATATTCGTTTAAAGACCAGCTAAAAGAATTCGGTAAAATGACAGGCACATCAAAAAAAGCAACGGATTGGATCACAAAATGGGATGCCAAAATTGCTGAAGTGAAACCAAAGGTAACAAAAGCTGTAGGAAACAAAACCGTTTCGATCGTATCACCATTCGATAAGGGCATTTACATTTTCGGTAACACTTTTGCACGCGGTGGTGAAATCATTTATGACGAGCTGAAATTAAAAGCTCCGAAGGCTGTCCAAAAAGAAGCCATCGACAGTGGTGTCGGTTATGCAAACATTTCTCTTGAAAAGCTTCCAGAATTTGCAGGTGATTATATTTTCACAAGCCCATGGAGCGGTTCAAAAAGTAATGGCGATCAAGTGTATAAAAGCAGCATCTGGGCATCACTTCCTGCTGTCCAAAACAAACGTGTATTTGAAACAGATACAGTCGGTTACTTCTTTAATGACCCTGTGTCACTAGAAGGTCAGCTCGAATTTATTGTGGATCGATTAACATCTGCCTCATAAAAAATACGTTTCTCCAATGCTGGAGAAACGTATTTTTTAAACTGTATCTTTGGCAAATTTTTTGGACATGAATGGGTAGAGTAAAATGCCAACTAAGAACAATCCAATACCAAGACCAAATGTTTTTAAATCAGCTGTGCCTGAAATAATGACCCAAGCGGAATACCCCATGGCCACAAGCGCAATGATCCCGTCTCTTGTCCGGTTTCCTTTTTGGAGCTCATATGTGTCACCTTGCATGATGACCTTAAAGCTGTAGATCGACGACACGATATACGGAATGAGATACGCAAGTGTCGCTGATGTTGTTAAGAAAGTAAAGGCTTCATTAATCGTACGTGACATGACTGAGAAAATAAACAGCTGTGACATGATATTTGTGACAGTCAAAGCAAAAACAGGACTACCTTTTTTGTTTGTTTTTGCAAACACTGCTGGGAAATCGCCAGCTTTTGCTGCTTGATAAGGGACTTCAGAACCAAGCAAAATCCAGCCAAGCATCGAACCAAATAAACAAATGATCGCAAGAAGTGCCATGACAATTCCGCCAGCCGGCCCGATAATGAGCTGAAGCACGTCTACGAATGGTTTATCAGAACCTTGCAATTGATCATGCGGCAGAACGCCCATTGTAATCAAGGTAATAATCATATAAATAGACAGTGCAATTAAAAGTCCTGTAATCGTCGCACGTTTGACATCACGTTGCGAAGAGGCTCTTCCTGATAAAATGACAGCAGATTCGATGCCGATAAATGCCCATAGTGTGGAAATGGCCGCATGATGAATTTGGCCTCCAAGTCCGAGCACTCCTTCACCACTTGCTGCTTCAACAGGGAAGTAATAATGTTCAAATAATGCGGTTTGGAATGCAAATAAGCCTGCGACAATAAAAAGGACGAATCCAAGCACCTTTGAAAAGGTCGTAATAAAGTTCAACTTACTTGCTGCGCTTAAGCTTGTAATTAAAATCGTATGAGTCCCCCATAGAAGGATTGTACATACGATAAACGTTGTGAGCTGACCAAGTGTGATCGCTTCTTTTCCAAAAGTAAAGACCTCCGTTTTCACGGTTAAAATTGGGAAAAAGGTTGTTAAATAACCAGCTAGGCTTGTGATAATGGCGACATTACTAATCCAGCTTGCCACCCAATATCCCCAAACCATTGTAAAACCGGCTGCTTTTCCTTTTTTCGGATCTTTAAAAAGCGCTCTTGCATAGCTTTGTGGTCCAGCTGTCAGCTGCGGTTTATGAATGGACAAATGTCCAAACACAAAGGCAATCATCAGTACGCCGCCACCTGTGACAAGCCATGCCATCGTCACACCTAAAGGACTTGCATGCTGGGCAAGTGTACTAGGCAGCATAAAGATGCCTGAACCTACCATATTTCCGACGACAAAAGCCGTCAATAACCAAAAACCCCATTTTTTTGTCTGTTCCATTTTCGTACCTCCGTTATATTCACTTTGGACCAGACCCGGCAGTATCTTCATTGATATATTTGTGAAGCAATGACTTGCATTCTTTATGTTCATGTTGGGTCACTTTCTTACCAGCATACCCTTTTCTTAGGCAATCAGAACATAAAAAAAAGCCTGAACAAAAGTCCATGCTTTTCAAAACATACACCTTGATCTCCGGATAGCCCTCCACGCTTCAAAGACGTGGCAGTCCTGCATTTGTTCAATGCAGACCCAGCATAAAGAAAGTTGGAGCTCTCTCTACACTTCGGCGCTGATGCCTTTTTTCTCATGATCAACGATTCCATCTCTCCCATGAGTGACTCATCATCCGCGCAACCTCTACCTCACTGAGACATAGCGTGAGGATTTCTATTCATTTTTACTACACGAAGGTTATCAAACATTCTCATATCTGTCAAAGGGAAAAACATAGAAAAAAGGCAGAGAAATGATTCTCCGCCTTTTTGTCAGCTTATTGATGGTTGTTTTTCTTCTTTTGGACAGCTTCCTGAAGCGGATCGCCTGCTAGTTCTTTACTTGCTTCTTCTAACAGCTGATCTACCTGCTGATGGTCTTTCTCGCTTTTCGCCTTTTTATCCTTTTGGAAAAATGACATCGCTATTTCCCCCCTTTTCATAAAATGCCTTTGCCTGTTTAATTTGTGCTACAGCGCTCAGCATTATACAAAGAGGAGCGGTTCATTCATCGTGAAAGGTCTGTCTCATTTTTTGCAAATACGTTAGAAAGGTCTTTAAGTCTTCCTCTGTGAAGTCTGACATCATATGCTGAATCACCTTTCCAAAAAGACGTGTATGCTTTTCGTAAATAGCCAGCCCTTTTTCCGTGGCTTCTAGCCGGACAAGGGAATGATCGTCCTTGTCCCGTTCTCTCTGAATGTAGCCTTGCTCACATAATTTATTGAGGGCTATGGAAGCGGCACCTGGGTTGAGAGAGAGTCTTTGTTTGAGCTCTTCAGCATGTGATACTTTTCCTTGTATCAATATAGAAAGAGCATATATCTGTGGAGGCGTGATGTCTTTTTCTAACTCAAGTAACTTGCGGTTTAATTTACGGCTGACTTCATAATGTACAAGAACAATTTCTTTTAAAATGTCTGCATTACTCATCCGAATCGCATCCTTATCGTTAGTGTCAACATGACTTCCTTCTTATTATAGAATGTTTTTCCAAACAGCCAACTATTTTATCCCATTTTCTTTAGAAATAAGCCTTGCTGAATGGATTCACCCTTGATATAGTGAGTACTTGAACAAAAAACAGAACAGGAGTACGCATCATGACAGGAAAAACACATATTATGGGCGGAATTGCCGCCTCCACAGCCGTCGCCTATTATTACGGATTCGAACCAGTGACGATGGCTGCTGCTGGATCAGTAGGTGCCCTCATCCCAGATCTATGTCATACGAAAAGCAAAATCGGCAGGAAATTCCCGCTCCTTTCCACACTGATCAGTAGTGTGTTCGGTCACCGCACCTTTACACATAGTTTATTATTTCTGCTGATCATTTATTTTATTGCGACAACATACATTCCAAATGACAGCCTCAGTACCGGGTTACTAGTTGGGATGGCAAGCCACCTCATCCTTGATGCAGGCACAGTGAACGGTATTAAATTTTTGTTCCCTGCATCCATGAAAGTACGTCTCCCCTTTTATGTCAAAACAGGCAGCACAGGAGAACAAGTCGTACTAGCTGCTCTGACCATTGTCACCTGCTATTACATGGCTGTCATTTGCGGAATATCCATCCCATTGCCGTTTTAGAAAAAGAAAAAAGAGTTTTGCAAAAAAGCAGGATATGAATTGATCATTCCTCATTTTTTTAGTAGTTTTAAGATAAGTGTTTTTGCCTTGCAGCTGAATACAGAATGGTGAGGAGTTACATAAATGAAAGCGTTTTTCAAAAATCACTGGTTTTTAGTGTACTCCATCCTCTTTATGTGGATGAAAACATACATCATTTATCAATTCGGATTTCATATACGAACGGCCAATCTGTTTCACGAATGGCTGCTTTTGATCAATCCTCTTAGCTTTTTGCTCCCTTTGTTTGGGATTGCTCTTTTCTTAAATGAAACGAAACAAAAGGTCTTTTTATTGACCACAAATTTTATTTTGACAGCCATTTTGATATCGAATACGATCTTTTACGGTTTTTATATTGATTTCATTACCATTCCTGTCTTATTTCAAGCAAAGAACATGGGAGATATGGGCAGCAGTATGACTGAATTGTTTCATCCGCTATTTATACTCATGCTGATTGATTTTGTGGTGCTGGCATGGCTCTTAAAACGGAAACCGTTATCACCTAAAGCGTCTTTTAAGACAATCAAAACATACTATGTGGTTTGCTGCAGCTTGCTATTGTTCCATGTCAGCTCAGCTTTGATGGACCACCCTCGATTTTTGACAAGCTCATATGATCGAGAAGTCATTGTACGAAACCTTGGGCTGTTTCAATTCCATTTGTATGACGGTGCCGCTCAAACAGCACGAATTGGACAAAAAGCCTTTGCTGACGAAGATACACTTTCAACAGTGGCAAACTACACAAAAGCTGATTACAGTGCACCGAATGAAGACTACTTTGGACTTGCTAAAGGCAAAAATGTCGTGTTCATTTCACTTGAATCAACGCAGCAATTTGTCATGAATCAAAAGGTGAATGGACAATACATCACACCATTTTTAAATGAACTTGCCAAAAAAAGCTTCTATTTTGATGAATTTTATCAGCAGACAGAGCAAGGCAAAACGTCGGACTCAGAGTTTATCGTCGCAAACTCCCTCTATCCATCTAGCAGTGGCGCTGTCTTTTTCACAGCGAGTGACAACGAATATGACACACTGTACAAGCAATTGAAAAAAGAGAATTATCAATCCGTCCAATTTCATGCGAATAATAAAACGTTCTGGAATCGTGATGTGATGTATGAATCTCTTGGGATTGACCGCTTTTATGATGTCGATTCATTTGATGTCAATGAACAGAATTCGACTGGCTGGGGCTTAAAGGATATCGACTTTTTTGACCAATCCATCGATTATTTAAAAAAGCTGAAGACGCCTTATTACAGCACGTTTATTACCTTAACCAATCACTTCCCATTTGAAATTGATCCAAAGGATCAGTTCATTGATGAATACGATTCGACTAGCACCATTTTAAACCGCTATGTGACCACCGTCCGCTATCAAGATGAAGCCATCAAAAGGTTCTTTGAACGAATGAAAGAAGAAGGACTATATGAAAATACAATGTTTGTCCTGATGGGAGACCACTATGGCATTTCAGAAGCACATCATGAGGCAATGGCAGAGCTGCTGAAGCAGGATGAAATCACACCGTTTGATGCGGTTAAACTGCAGCGGGTCCCTTTTTTGATTTACATTCCTGGGGTGACAGACGAGGCCCCTCAAACCATTTCTGAAACAGCCGGTCAAATGGATGTCAAACCGACACTTCTTCATTTACTCGGCATTGAATCAAAAGATTCTATTCAATTTGGGAATGATCTTTTCTCCAATGAACGGACACCGTTCGCTGTGCTGAGAAATGGAAACTTTATTACGGATGATTATCTTTATACAAAGAACACGTGCTATGATCAAAAAACAAAACAACCTGTTGAAGAAGATGAAGTATGCCAGCCTTATATAGAAAAAGCCAATAAAGAGCTGTCTCTATCAGATAAAGTGATCAACGGGAACTTACTACGTTTTTATCAGCATTAAAAGCTGCCCTCTGGCGGCTTTTTCTTTTCTCTTTTCCTGAAAGCCTATGAATGGTCAAATAAGTTTGATTATAATAAAGGATACACATGATGTTGAATGATAAAGAGGTGTGATCATGAAATATTTATTCTTAACCTACGTCACCATCTGTTTGCTCCTGACTGGGTGTCAAACGGAGTCGACGTCATCAGATCAAAGCAAAAAGACAGAACTTGTGATTTCAGCGGCGGCAAGCCTGCAGGATGCTTTGAAAGAGATTGAATCTGCCTATGAAGATGATCATCCAAACGTGACACTCACGAATAATTTCGGATCATCCGGCGCATTGAAACAGCAAATCGCTCAAGGAGCAAAAGCGGATCTCTTCTTCTCAGCAGCTGAAGAGCCTTTTGATGACCTTGTTCAATCTGGCGACATCGATCAGGATCATACAAAGGACGTCATACAAAATGAGCTTGTCCTCATCGTGCCAAAAGAAGGTTCCTCTTCTATCAAAACCTTTCGCGATGTTGATTACATAAAAGGAAAGATAGCTCTTGGCACACCTGAATCTGTTCCTGCTGGTACATATGCAAAAGAGATTTTCACAAAACTGAATATATGGGACCAAGTGAAACGGAACGCTGTCTATGGCAAGGATGTTCGTCAAGTATTAAACTATGTCGAAACAGGAAATGTGGAAGCTGGTGTCGTGTATAAGACGGACGCGCTCGTTTCTCGCAAAGTAAAGATAGTAGATGAGGCAAATCAAGACATGCATTCCCCCATCATTTATCCTGTTGGCATTGTAAAACAGACCGATCACATGAAAGAGGCGAAAGCATTTTTTCAATATCTCCAATCAGATCCAGCCGCAGCGATTTTTAAAAAGTACGGCTTTCAAGTGAAATAATGCCGATGCTGACCGAAGATTTTCTTTCACCTATCTGGCTGTCCGTACAAGTGGCTGCTTTCAGTGGATTATTGGCTGTCGTTTTAGGAACGTCCATTGGTTTTTGGATGGCGCGTACATCTTTCAAAGGAAAAATGATCGTGGAAACGCTCCTCATGATGCCGCTTGTCCTTCCGCCAACGGTCGTAGGATTTCTGCTGCTCGTTGCGTTCGGGAAGAACAGCGTGATTGGACAAGCGATTGAATGGATCTTCCATCAGCCTGTCATCTTCACTTATTGGGCAGCGGTCATTGCATCGACAGTTGTCGCATTCCCGCTCATGTATCAATCAGCGAAAGCTGGTTTTTCTACGATTGAGTCAGACATTGAAGGTGCTGCAAAAGTTGATGGTGCGCATTCTTTCCAGGTCTTTGCCTATATTACCGTCCCACTCGCACTGCCATCTCTTCTCTCTGGTGCAGTTTTAAGTTTCGCAAGAGCCTTAGGAGAATTTGGAGCGACTTTAATGTTCGCCGGCAACATTCCTGGGAAAACGCAAACCCTCCCAACAGCCATCTATGTGGCGATTGATTCTGGACGAATGGAACTTGCGTGGGCTTGGACCATTTGTATTGTGATCCTGTCTTTCCTCATGCTGTTGGCTGTGCGCCGAAGCAGGAATTAAAAAATCCCCTTCTCAAAAAGAGAAAGGGATTCAGATTGTTGACAAAGGGCTAAAATGAACTTGATTTTAGCCCTTTGTCTTCTTTTCAGCGTGATAGAAAACCTTTGCTGTACTGGTGTGACATTTGTGAGCACCTGCACGCAGGACTGACAAAGAATGCGAGGGTTTGTCTACACGCTGAGGGAATAATTTTATTTATTCAAACCCAACCGTCATCGTTTCTGGATTAGACCCGACACGTTCGTTATTATTAAGTGCATTGATTTTTTCCATGTCTTCTTGTGAAAGCTCGAAGTCAAAAATGTCGGCATTTTGTTTAATGCGATCTTCATTGATTGATTTTGGAATGGTGACAACGCCGCTTTGCAGATCCCAACGCAAGATCACTTGAGCCACAGATTTGTTGTATTGTGCTGCAATTTCCTTTAATACGTCATGATCCAAAAGCTTTCCTTGCATCAGCGGAGACCATGCTTCAATTTGAATGCCTTTTTCTTTCGCATATTGTCGTAATTCTACAAGTGTCAGTTTTGGATGAAACTCCACTTGATTCACCGCTGGAACAACCTCCGCATCTTTTAACAGCTCTTCTAAATGCTGCACGTAGAAGTTGCTGACACCAATCGCTCTTACTTTTCCATCTTTATAAAGCTTCTCAAGCGCACGCCATGTCTCTTTAAACGTGTCTGCATTTGGTCCAGGCCAATGAATCAAATAGAGGTCTAAGTAATCAAGACCGAGCCGGTTTAAGCTTGCATCGAATGCAGCGAGTGCTTTGTCATATCCTTGATCTGTGTTCCATACTTTTGACGTAATGAACAATTCTTCTCTTTTTACGCCAGATTCTTTAATGGCTTTCCCTACGCCTGTCTCGTTTTTATAAACGGCAGCCGTATCAATGCTGCGATAACCGTTTCGTATGGCTGCTTTGACGGCATCAACCACTTGGTTGCCGTCCTCCACTTTGAATACACCTAAACCAAACCATGGCATTTCTACTCCGTTATTTAGTGTTACGGTATCATTCAAGCTTTTGACCATGTTAACAACCACCTTTTCATAGATTCCATCTTTTTCATTATCTCATGTTGCGTTTGAAAACTCTATTATCAGGCGTTTCTCTTCGCTTCAATCGCTAGTAGCAAAGCACCTGTCATACCTGCCTTGTCCTCAAGTCCAGGAGAGACAATGTATGTATCAAGCGGCGGCATGTCGACATAATCATTGACATACGCAGCCAGCTTCTCTCGAATGAGCGGAAATAGCTGTTTTTGCTTCATGACGCCTCCACCCATGATGATGCGTTCTGGGCTTAATATCAGCGTGTATTGCATTAATGCCTGTGCTAAATAATCTGCTTCAAGAGACCAAACTTCATCTTCTTCGGTAAGCTCTTTAGCCGGCTTTCCCCACCTTGCCTCAATAGATGGTCCTGCCGCCAGTCCTTCTAAGCAAGTACCATGCGCCGGGCAGACACCTGCAAACTGATCTGATTCATGCTGCCTGACCAGGATGTGTCCCATTTCTGGATGTGAGTGACCGTGGAGAAGCTCATTTTTCACAACAGCCCCGGCACCAATCCCCGTACCGACCGTGATATACAGACAGCTGCTTAGCCCTTTGGCGGCCCCTTTTGTCAGTTCACCTAATGCTGCGGCATTGACATCTGTCGTAAAGGACACCGGTACACCTAATTGTTTCTCCAGCTCAGGTATCAACGGGTAATGCTTCCATTCAACTTTCGGCGTATTCATGATGTAACCGTAAGAAGGATCGTCTTTCTGGACACAAATCGGTCCAAAGGAACCGACCCCTAATGCTGCAATTTCATGTTGCTGAAAAAATGGAATAAGTGATTGGATGGTTTTTTTCGGGTGCTCTGTTGGAATGGTTAATTCCTCTATGATATCCCCATGCTCATTGCCAATGGCACAGCAGAACTTTGTCCCCCCAGCTTCAATCGCTCCGTAATATGTCATCCTGCCTCTCCCCCTGCTCGTCTCTTTTTTTCATCATAAAACAAAGGGGAGAAGATGACAACATCATGTATTGGTCAGTAAGACTGCTTCCATGTCATTGATATATTCCCTTAAATGATGGGCAATATCACGATTGATTTCGCCATTTTCATATAAAGTTTGGATTTCATTACGAATCGTCTGTACGGCTTGGAAGTTAAGCTCTTTCTTCTTCCGGTCAAACGTACGATCCTTTTGCTGGAAGAAAGAAGGACCATGTTCACAGCGGAAAATCACTTGATTGTAAAACCCAATGACTTGATGACACGTTTGTTGATTGTCTTCGGTCATATGGTGCTTAATAGAATCCACCGCAGCTTCAGCTGTTTTCTTGCGGATTTGTTTATACGATTCCTCGTTTTCTAATATGCCGCTCGAAATACGCTGATGCGGACGCCACAATTGAAGCCATTGTAGTAAGCGCAGAAACTTCACTTTTGAGAAACGAATTTTAAAGGAGTTGGAATAGAGCATTTCCAGCTCATGAAATCTCTCCTGCAGCTCATATGCTTCTTCTTTGTCGATTTTCTCTTCCTCAATCAACTGCTGAAGTTTCATCTGTTCTGCTTTAATGCCGTGCAGTCTGATTTTTCTCTCTTGTTTTCTCATACCAAACTGGTACGGTTCCCGCTGAATATTTCGTAACTTCATTCGGAAATCATTGATGAGTGCAAGGGATACTTCTCGATTGTCCTCATTCATTCCTTCTTTTAACGTTTTAATGGCACTTCTCAGCAGCTTCCGTTTTGCGTGCTGAATCTTTGTATCTAAGTCCACATCCACTTGCTTATCTTTTTTCTCCGATAAAATAGGCAGTAGCACACTCGCTAAAATGAGTGTACATAAAATGACGCCTGCTGCGAGGAAAATAATTAAATGACGCTCAGGAAATGGTGATCCGTCTGCAAGCGTAAACGGGATGGAGAAAGCACCCGCTAATGTAACAGCACCACGAACACCAGAGAATGTCATCAGCATGGAAGCACGCAGCTTCGGTTTTTTCGCGTTCTTCTTTTTCGATACACTCCAGTTCCCTGCCCAGAACAGCCATACCCATAGGAATCTGAGAATCATCAGACAGAATGTAATGATTAAAATGTAACTGATGACCTGCATATTATTAAAGGCTTCATCTTGGAAAATGACGGTCGATACATCAGGAATTTGTAATCCAAGTAAAACGAAAACAAGGCCATTTAAAATAAATAAAATAATATTCCACGTGTTTGAAGAAGCAATTTGCAGTTTTGCTAAATTCGCTTCCATTCGGTCTTGCTCGATGGCATGTGTCACACCACCGGCAACAACGGCTAAAATGCCGGATACGCCAATTTCTTCCGCTGCTAAATAAATCACAAACGGCGTGAGGATTTGCAGGATGATGTGCATTGTGACATCGTCCATGCCTAAACGGCGGAGAAAATAGCGGAAACGAATGATAAAAAACGACAGAATAAATCCGGTCAATAATCCGCCAGCAGCAATCAGAACAAAGCTAAAGGATGCCTCTGCAATGGAAAATGCCCCTGTAACCGTTGCAGCAATAGCAAATTTAAAGGCAACAAGTCCTGACGCATCGTTCATCAGCCCTTCGCCTTCCAGCAGTCTCATGATCCCCTTCGGCATATTCACACGGCTGGAAAGGGCACTTACAGCCACTACATCTGTCGGTGATAAAATCGCTGCAAGCGCAAATGCAGCTGGAAGTGGTATGCTTGGAATCATCCAATGGATGGTATATCCAGCGACAATGACTGTCGCAAATACGAGCCCTAAAGCTAATAGAAGAATGGGCGCTCTTAATTTCCACAGCTCGTCCCTTGGGGTACGCTTCCCATCATTAAATAACAGCGGTGCAATGAATAAAACGAAGAATAGCTCAGGATTTAAAGAAATATGTAAACCTGAAGGAAAAGCTGCGACCAATATCCCTAAACCCACTTGGATTAATGGAACTGGAATAAAGGGCAGAAAACGATTGATAATATTAGATGATGCAATGAGTGCTAGTAGTACGAGCACTGCCAAAAAAATCTCCACTAGTACATGTCCCTCCCATTTCATTTTTTCCGTCATGTTTTGCTTACATGCAAAGATGTGTTCATTTCTTTCTGATCCATCCGTTCGGTCATGAGCGTTTTTTTAGTATCCCGCAAAAAGCGAAACCAACACATAACAATCCATCTAGGCAAAAAAAGACTGAATCTACATATTCAGTCAAATGACAATATTTTCATCTCGTGTATTGTTCCAATGATGAATAAAGAACCTACTTTTATTTTACACGAAAACAGTTTGACCTGCTGACATCAAGCTCGAATAATACATAAAAAAAAGAGCGACATCGCCCTTTTCTTTACCCTTTATTTAAAAAATAAGACCTAGCGGGAAGCCGCCATTTGAATAAGTAGGAACAAACCCTGCATATGACAAGGATGACAAACAGCAGATATAAAGCAAACTCTCCTTGCGCTAAGCCGAGTCCGACGAGTAAGCCGCCAAGGGCTGCCCATACTGCGTAAATCTCTGCTTTTAGCACAAGTGGCTTTCGTCCTGCTAATAAATCACGCACAATGCCGCCGCCGCTTCCAGTCAAAATGGCTGCCACAATGACCGCACTGAGCGGGAGCTCTCTTTGTACAGCAAATAATGCGCCTTGAATCGCAAAGGCTGCTAAACCGATCGCATCCGAGAAATTCCCCCACGTGCTCCAGTGCTTGAGCAAAAGCTTTGGAAATAGGAACACGATCGTAATGGATACAAGGGCAATGGTAAACATTTTGCCCTGCGACCATAAAGCAGACACCGGAAGACCAATTAATAGATTCCGAATCGCTCCCCCGCCAAATGCTGTGACAATCCCTAAAATGTACACACCAAGAATATCGTACTCTTCTTCCATTGCGACAATCGCACCACTAATGGCGAATGCCACAATGCCAATAATACTTAACACTTCCCATGCCATTTTCCGCTTATCTCCTTACCATTGTCTGATCATCTAACACTCTCCCCTTAATGTATATCTGACACAAATGAAAAGCAATACAAATTTTCTTTAAATTTTATCTTTTTGCAAAAATAAAAAATAGCCTGCTTAAAAGCAGGCTATCTCCTCAATCTTCTTTTGCATTTAAAAGCAGCATACTAATGATGATCAGAATAAATGCAATGAGAGCTAAGAGTGGAATGGTGATAAAACCAAACCAGTTCAGATAATCAACGGAACAAGGAATACCGCTTAGACAAGGACGAATCGATGCAAAGCCTGGAATCTTTTGTTCCATATAATGATAGATGGAAAAGCAAGCACCAATCCCGGCCAAAGGGAGAACGTAGTACTTCACTTTGACATCGCCACGGAATGTAGCAATTCCAAGTAAAAGCACAAGCGGATACATGAAAATGCGCTGAAACCAGCACATATCACATGGAATAAACTTCTTTACTTCGCTTAAATACAGGCTGCTCATCGTCGCCACAATTGAGACGATCCAAGCGCTGTATAAGTAAATCAGTTTATTTTTCATGATTTTTTCCCTTTCAGCTCTTGATCAATTAATTCTTTGATTTCATCATAGTCATAAAAGTTTTGGACTTTTTTATTGTTAATGAAAATAGTTGGTGTTGCATTTACTTTGTATTGATTCACCAGCTGATCATCTGTGTTCAGCTGTGGCTGATATGTTTTCTTTGATAGGTTATCTTTCAGCTTGTCCGTATCAATTTTCGTTGTCTTCTTCGCCAATTCGGTGAGCTTTGCTGGCGTTACCCATTCTGCTTCACTATCTGGTTGTGCGTTGTAGACCGCTTCATGAAATGCCCAGAAGTTTTTCGGATCTTCTTTCCACACTTCTTCAGAAGCCAGTGCTGCTAATACCGCACCGTCCCCATGAACAGGCAGTGGTAAGTTAATAAATGAGAAGGATACATCGCCATTATCTATGTAGTCTGCTTTCAATTTTGGGAAAATGTCAGTCTCAAATGATTTACATGATGGACATTTGTAATCCCCAAACTCGACAACTTGCACTTTTGCCTTTTGATCTCCCATGACAGGCTGTCCTTTAATAGACGGCTTACTGTCGACTGTTTGTGCTTCTTGGCTGTTGTTGTTACCGATCACAACGAAAATACCGATGAGAAGAGCTGCAATGATGGTTAATATAACTGCAAACTTGATGGATGAAGATTGATTATTTTTTTTACTCACAAAAGCACCTACCTTATCTTTTTCATTCATTCCTTCACAAAGAAAAAGGATAACAGCTCAGGAAAATGCCATTATCCAACTTCTTCTATTTTAACAAGAGGGGGTCTATTATGAAAGACGCTATTCATGAATTTTTCCTTACAATTTTATTTCATGACCCTCATCGCATTTAAAACAGCCAGTACAGTGACACCAACATCCGAGAAGACGGCTTCCCACATCGTTGCAATACCGAATGCACCAAGTATGAGAAAGACGGCTTTCACCCCAAGAGCAAACGCAATATTCTGCCATACGATGGCTCTCGTTCTTTTAGCGACAGCAATAGCTTCCGCTACCTTCGATGGCTGATCTGTCATAATCACAATATCAGCCGCTTCAACTGCTGCATCTGAACCAAGTCCACCCATGGCAATACCTATATCCGCTCTTGCCAAAACCGGCGTATCGTTTATGCCATCACCAACAAACAATAATTTGTCTTGAGATGCTTTTTTCTCATACATGTCTTCGATTTTGGCGACTTTATCCTGTGGCAATAATTCAGTGTGAACTTCGTCAATGCCGATCTGCTGTGCGACTGCATTTCCTACTTGCGAAGCATCCCCTGTAAGCATCACGGTTTGAATGCCCGCAGCTTTTAGAGAAGATATCGCTTCAACTGCATCGTCTTTTACTTCATCTGCAATCAAGATCGATCCCGCAAACTCACCGTCTATTGCTAAATACACAACCGTTCCGCTTCGTTTTTCTTTTTCAAAAGCAATGCCCTCTCGTTCCATAAGGCGATGGTTACCTGCCAATACATGAGCTCCGCGAATTGTCGCTTTGATCCCATGACCCGCAATATCCTCGTAAGATTCGATCTGGCTCTCATCAAGAGACGCTCCGTAAGCCGCCTTAATCGATTCTGCAATCGGATGCGAAGAATGCGCTTCTGCCAGCGCTGCAAAAGAAAGCAATTCCTCTTCTGACCATTTCTCATTCGCTGCTTCGATATGAGTGACTGTAAAGTTCCCTTTTGTCAAAGTACCTGTTTTATCAAACACCGCATAGCGGACAGAGTTCAAGGCTTCTAAGTAATTACTGCCTTTCACTAAAATGCCTCGTTTTGATGCGGCACCAATCCCGCCAAAGAAACCTAATGGAATGGATACAACGAGAGCACATGGACACGAAATGACAAGAAAGACAAGTGCCCGGTACACCCAATCAGACAATTGAGCTGATGGGATGAGAAGCGGTGGTACAAAGGCAAGCAATAAAGCTAGCACGACCACAGCAGGTGTATAATATTTAGCGAACTTTGTGATAAAGTTTTCTGTCTGCGCTTTACGGCTGCTTGCATTTTCGACTAAATCCAAAATCTTCGTAACCGCTGACTCACTGAGCTCTTTTTGCACTTCAATTTCAAGAATACCGTTTTGGTTCACAAATCCAGCAAGCACTTCTTTTCCTGCTTCCACATCTCTTGGAACAGACTCCCCAGTTAGTGCAGAGGTATCCACAAGAGAATAACCGTCTATCACACGTCCATCCAAAGGAATTTTTTCACCTGGTTTAACGACAATACGGTCACCAGCTTTGACTTCTTCCGGCTTTACCTTTTTTGTTTCTTGCCCCACTTTGAGGTTTGCGTATTCTGGACGGATATTCATTAATTCGCTAATTGATTTTCTAGAGCGATTCACAGCTGCCCCTTGGAACAGTTCTCCAATTTGGTAAAACAGCATGACTGCCAGTGCCTCAGGATACTGCTGAATCACAAAAGCACCAACTGTAGCTATGGTCATTAAGAAGTTCTCATCAAATACTTGACCGCGCACAATATTTTTCAGTGCTTTCAAGACAACATCTCCGCCAACTAGTAAATACGCGGCGAAAAACATGATGAACTTCAGTAAGCCATTGTCAGGTATAAAATAAGCCGCCGTTCCAATGACTGCACCACCAATTAATTTCAGTACAATCGTTTTTAAATTCTTTGTTCCATGATCGTGATCGTGGTGATGTCCTTCTTCTTTTGGTGATACACTCACATGAGGTTCAATGGACTGAACGGTTTTTTCAATACGCTTTGACATCGTTTCTTGTGCATCAGCATGTGTCACAGTTAATGTACCCGTCGCAAAATTAATTGAGCAGGCTTCCACTCCTTCGAGTTTGCTGACACCTGTTTCAATTTTACGTGCACAGTTTCCACAATCGAGACCGCTTAATACGTATTCATCCTTCATCTTTTTCATGTTCTCACCTTTTTCTATATAAGTAGCCTTCCCTGATTCAATCAAACCTATCAGCTGCTGTAGATATTATATATGAGCACATATTCATATATTGAATTACCCTTATTATATGAGGAGTTCTTACAAACTGTCAATCATTTATAAGCAAATGTTTGAGATTTTTCGTATTCAAGGATGTCACGTGAATTTTCAATAATCCATGCTCATGTCCCCTCTTCGTTGCATAACATAAAAACGATCGCTTGATGGGAATATTCAGCATTTCTCTTTACAAAAGAAGGACATACGATTAGAATAAGATGAAAGTTTCCTTAAGGAAACAAATTAGCGTTAGAGAATCATTTCATCCTTTAGTCAAAATTATTAAATGTATGCATATATTTTTAGGAAACGCAATTGATGATCGAAAGGGGCCTTAAGAGATGTCATATGCTTTAACAATCGACCGCCTGTATGTCTCATACCACGGACAGGATGCACTAGAAAACGTCTCTCTTTCCATACAGGAAGGAACGATGACTGGAATCATTGGTCCAAATGGTGCTGGTAAATCGACTTTATTGAAAGCATGTTTGGATTTAATTGAAAAGGATCAAGGCGACATTCGTTTTTTTGAACAACCCTTTAAACAAGTGAGAAAACAGATCGCCTATGTACCGCAAAGAAATGATCTAGACTGGACGTTTCCTATCCATGTACTGGATACCGTACTGCTTGGCACATACCCAAAGCTCGGATTGATCAAACGACCGAAAAAAGAGGACCGTGCCTATGCGTACCATTGCTTAGAAAAGGTCGGGATGCAGGACTTTGCCAAAAGACAGATTGGGGAACTATCCGGCGGTCAGCAGCAGCGTGTCTTCCTTGCGCGAGCACTCGCTCAAAACGCACAGCTCTTTTGTTTAGATGAACCATTTGTCGGAATTGATATGGCAAGTGAAGAAACGATGATCCGCATTTTGAAGGAATTACGAGATGAAGGAAAAACCATTCTGGTCGTCCACCATGACTTAAGTAAAGCCGATGATTACTTCAGCCATCTCGTTCTTCTAAATAAGAAGCTGGTCAAAGCAGGGCCTGTCCATGATATTCTTCGTCCTGAGGTCATGCTCCAAGCATATGAAACACAGCTGCCATTTTTAAAATCAGCAGGAGGAGACGCGTAATGGAATTCTTAACCGGACTTTTTGAATATGCGTTTTTACAAAAAGCGTTATTTACATCCGTTATGGTAGGGATCATCTGCGGCGTCATTGGCTGCTTTATCATTTTACGGGGAATGGCTTTGATGGGAGATGCGATTTCACACGCTGTACTTCCAGGTGTCGCCATCTCTTATATGCTCGGCATTAACTTTTTCTTTGGTGCGGTTCTAACTGGTGTACTGACAGCCATCGGCATCGGATATGTCAGTCAAAACAGCCGCATTAAAAATGATTCTGCCATCGGGATCGTATTCACTGCTTTTTTTTCCATTGGGATCATTTTGATTACATTTTTAAAAAGTTCCAGCGATTTATATCATATCTTGTTTGGAAACGTACTAGCCGTTCGTTCATCTGATATGTGGATCACGCTTGGCATCGGCATTTTCATTTTGCTAGCTGTCATTGTTTTCTACAAAGAACTGCTCATTAGTTCATTTGATCCAGTGATTTCTTCTGTATACGGTTTACCGAATCGCATGATCCATTATTTCCTCATGACCTTATTGACCTTAGTGACCGTGGCATCCCTGCAAACTGTAGGTATTATTCTTGTTGTTGCAATGCTTATTACACCAGCTGCCACCGCTTATTTATTGACAGACCGGCTATGGATCATGATTTATTTATCTGCTTTTTTTGGAGCAGTTTCAGCCGTCGTAGGACTTGGGCTCAGCTTTACGTATAACTTGTCGTCTGGTGCTTCCATTGTGCTGGTCGCGACCATATTATTCGGCAGTGCCTTTATCTTTTCACCGAAACAAGGAATATTGTGGAGATCCTTAAAATCGAAGCGAAAACGAACACAGTTAAAAAAGGAAGCGTCTATGTAAAAGGAGGACATATATGAAGAAGGTATTAGCAATCCGTTTGACCGCAGTATGTATTGCCCTTTTGGTCATCGCAGGCTGTTCTACTCAGCAAAAAAGTTCCGGAAAAGATGACGGTAAATTAAAAGTTGTCACGACCTACTCCATTCTTTATGACATTGTGAAGGAAGTAGGAGGACAGCATGTCTCTATTCACAGCATTGTTCCCATTGGTACAGACCCACATGAATTTGACCCACTGCCAAAGGATGTTCAGTATACGACGGATGCAGACCTTGTTCTATCTAATGGCTTGAACCTTGAAACAGGGAATGGCTGGTTTCAAAAACTGCTTGAATCGAGCGGCAAGGACGGGGATGATGCACCTGTAGCCGAGCTGAGTAAAGGCGTCAAAGTGAAGCATTTGTCTTCAAAAGGGCTTGAAAGCCAGCAGGACCCACACGCATGGCTGAATGTCGAGAATGGGATTCTTTATGCGCAAAATGCCAGAGATGCGCTCATTCAAGCAGATCCTGAGCATAAAGAGGATTACGAGAAAAATGCTGAAACCTATATCAAAAAGCTTCAAACGCTTCACGATGAAGCAAAAGACAAATTTGATCAACTGCCAAAAGACAAAAAACTCCTTGTCACAAGCGAAGGGGCATTTAAATATTTTGCGGATGCGTATGGACTGAAAGCCGGCTACATTTGGGAGATCAACACAGAAAGTGAAGGAACACCTGGACAAATGAAGCGCATCATTCATTTTGTCAAAGACCATCAAGTGCCTGCCCTTTTTCTTGAAACAAGTGTAGATAAGCGCAGCCTTGAAAGCCTATCTGAGGAAACCGGAGTTCCGATTAAGGGGAAAGTATTTACGGATTCTATTGGCAAAGAAGGTGAAGATGGGGACAGCTACTATAAGATGATGAAATGGAATATTGACACCATTTATAAAGGACTGTCATCATAAGAAAAGACAGGTGGAGTAAATCCGCCTGTCTTTTTTGTCATCCTGCTATATTTTCCGGGTGTTTTTTCGGCCAAATGACGTAGCTGATGCTAATGATGAAATCAATGGTTAAGACCATCCCCCACACACTGACAAGCTGCATCAGAGATTCCGTTCGTTCTGGTGCTTGGATGAGATAGGTCAATCCATATAATAGCCCCGCTCCGATGACATAAGAGATGAAATGACGCGTCCAGCCCACCATTTCATACAAAGACCGCTCCTTCCCGTACTTGGGTTTTCCCTTTGGCTTAGGACCACCTGCAAAACGATAAGCAAACCGGGCATCCGCCCATTTCACCATTTGATGTCCAAAGGCCAGACTCACACCAATATAAACAGCCGCAAGCCCGTGAATGACGCTCGCCACAGCCCCTTGCTTTAAATCTATATAAGTAGCCGCAAGAAGGATGAGATCTAAAACCGGCGTACAGACAAGAAAGAAAGCACCCCATTTTTTCTGTTTAAACACATAACGCAGTGTTAAGCCCATTAGAATAAACAGCCAAAAACCAATTTCACATGCCACAATCAATAAACCGACCAATTTCCCCACATCCTTTTTAATACGATTGTATTAAATAAAAAATAACACAACTGTGTTAAAAAAACAATAGCTGTGCTAAAATCAACGTATGCCAAAAATCGTCGATCACCATAAACAAAAACAAAAGGTCGCTCAAGCTGCTATGAGAGTGATTAAACAAGAGGGATTGGAAAGCGCTTCTGTACGAAAAATAGCCGTAGAAGCTGGCATTTCAGCCGGCTCTATGCGTCATTATTTTTCCACACAGCAAGAATTGTTTCTATTCTCCATGAATTTAATTCAGGAAAGAGTGAAGGAGCGAATTGCTAGGCTTCCATTAAACGGTTCAACAGAGGAAAATGTATTCACTTTATTGGAGCAGGTTCTTCCACTAGACGAAGAACGAATATTTGAAATGGAGGTGTGGCAGGCTTTTACAGTCAAGGCACTGACTGAACCAGATTTACAGCCGCTCAATGCAAAGATGTATGACGAGCTTTTTCAAACCGTTCAATTTTGCTTAATGAAATTGAAAGAGGATAAGCTACTGCTAGATCATATCGATCTTTTATTAGAAACTGAGCGGCTTTATGCGGTCATCAATGGGCTTGCATTGAATGGAATCGTACAGCCCCATCGTTTACCGCCTCAGCTCATGCGCTCCGTGCTGCAGATGCATCTTCAATCCATCACAAAAAAAGACATGCCCTCCTTATAGAGAGCATGTCTTTTTAATCTTCCATAAAAATACGTTTTGCCTCGTAATAAAGCACCTGTACAAATTTCTTCACATTGATACGTGTGTGCTCTTCTCTTCCACTTGTCTCTTTTGTGAGTTCACTCATTTTCTTACGCACAATGGTAAAATCGAAAAATTTTGATGCATAGTTTTCAAAGGTTGGGTGAGAAAAATCGGTTAACCCGAGCGAGGCGATGTGTTTCAATGATTGGTTGATCGCACGTCTTACCCGCTGTTCCGCTGCTTTTGCTTCTCTTGCGATGTCTGCTGATGTAAAAGGTTCGTTTAATTTATCCTCTGTGATGCCAGTAAAAATCACTTTTAATGAAGGAAAAGAGTCGTGCTGATCGGCATGTAACGCTAAATACTGATCTGTGAAAAGAATCATATCTAGTAAATCCTTAGACCCCTTTTCACCGACAATCCCAAGCTCCGCGAGCAAAAACTGACCTGCCTCTGCAAGACTTTTCCCGCGTTGCTTCGTTTTTGTCTGTCCGCGCTGCTGGAACTGCATGACCGATTTGAGCGAATGCTGAATATTTTCAATCGAGTGCTCTAAATGCAGCCGCTCAATCATGAGATGGAGCACACTTAAGACCTCTACTCGATTGATCGGCTTTGTCACATAATACTCGACACCGAGTGTATATGCCTGGCCGATGAGTTCCTTTGTTTCTACCTGTGACAGCATTAAATATTTCCCATGAAATTCATCCTTGATCGCTCGAATCGTCTCAAGACCGTCCCTTTCCGGCATCAGAAGATCAATACACAAGATATCAATATGCAAATCATTTAAGTAGCTCGCTGTTACTTCAGCACCATCCTCTGCTTCCCCTGCCACAATGCCAAGCTCTTCATCTTCAATGAGCTGTGCCAGTGAAGAACGAACAGCTTCATCATCATCAACAATAAAAAATCTCATCTCCCATTCCCCTCTTTTCTGCTGACTTGATCAATTGGTATCGTTAAAGTGAAAATCGTTTGTTGATTTGGGATACTCTTCATTTCAACACTTCCGCCAAGCTTCTCGGCTGTGTCTTTCACATAGGAAAGACCGATGCCGCTTGATGGGTTCCCGGCTTGGTCGTATTTTAAAGTGAAGCCCGGTTTAAAGATCACATGATGGTTACGCTCTTTAATGCCTGGCCCGTTGTCACTGATTTGAAAAATCACATCATTCTCTTTCCGCAAAATGGATAGTGATACCTCTCCATTCACCGGAATGGCTTCAACGGCATTGGATACAATGTTATTTAATAAAGATAGAATGGTATACACGTGATAAGCGGGATGCTGCCCATCTTCATCATAATGAAAAACGATTTGTTTTTTAAGAGATTCCGCGTAATTTTCATGGATACGAATCACAAGTCCAGCGATATGAGCAGGACTTGCATACTCCTGAAAGTTTTCCTCATGAATCAGTTTTGATAAGGCAGAAAAAATCCGCTGATTATCCTTTTTGATTTCGTGTACCTCACCTGCAATTTGCAGGGCTGTTTTTCCGAGTTTTTTCAAATCTAATGATTCCGTATCCTTTGCATGATGCAGAGATTGATACAATTGATATGAAGTAGCTGTAATGTGCTCAGCATGTGCAAGGGTTTTATAAAAATATGTAGATTCCGTATAAAGATTTGACAGCAGCATCAACAGGTGTTCCTTTTCCTTCTTCATTTGGCGCTCTCTCGCCTGTTCTTCGTATAATCGAATCATCGTATAACAAGCCAATACGAAAAAGCTTCTGAAAATCGCCAGTACAAATAGTTGAAACAGCGTTCTCACTGTTAAAATTTCATCAATGGCTCCCCTGAGTGCAATCATTTCGACTACACTTGCACATAGTTCCATGATGATCCCTGTTGCCCCAATGAGCCAAGGCTTATCACGGAAACGTCTGACCTGTAATACATAAAAAAGCGTACCATAGACGACGTAATACAGCAGGGAAGGAAATCTTAAAGAAACGGCCTCTTCCAGCGCTAAGTGGCCTGACACAGCAGTATCAAGAAGCACCCGGAATGCAAACACTGATCCCCCCGCAATGATGCCGCTTGCCCATGCCGGGAATTTTTTCATTTGAAGCAGAATAAAGAAAAAGACAACGGTTCCAAAGCTGACCCGAAAGCTATCCTCAAATGGATAAAATTTCAGCTCTCCCCCAATCGGAGTCAGAACAATGAGCATGATAATTAAATAAGGCTCTGTATTCAACCATTTTTTCAGTAGATTCAAACGCAGTCACATCCCTAATAATTGACGATAGTATACTATGTGAGCTTCAGAAAAACAAACAGTCCATGAAAAAACGCACACCGGACATTTGTCGGTGTGCGCTTCTCATGATGCCGCTTAATCTTCTAAACGATCCTTTTCTAAAAGTGATGCACCAGCAATACCTGGTTTCGTCATTTCAAAAGGATTTAAGATGACATCAAGCTCTTCCTCTGATAACACATCATTTTGCAGACAAAGCTCACGTACAGATACGCCTGTAAGAATCGCTTCTCTCGCGATTCGTGCAGCAGCTTCATAACCAATATGCGGATTGACCGCCGTCATGACACCAGCACTCTTTTCTACATATTCTTTTAATCTAGATTCATCTGCTTTTAGGTCACGCAAGCAGTTATCGACAAAGGATTCAAATACATTTTTCATCATGCTGAGAGACTGTAGTAAGTTGAATATTAAAACTGGCTCCATGACGTTCAGTTCAAGCTGACCAGCCTCTGATGCAAGGCAGATCGTGTGGTCATTTCCAATGACTTGGAATGCCACTTGGTTCATGACCTCAGGCATCACTGGGTTGACTTTCCCTGGCATGATAGATGAACCTGGCTGTCTCGGCGGCAAGTGCAGCTCACCAAAGCCTGCTCTAGGACCCGAAGCCATCAAACGAATATCGTTTGCCATTTTGGACATATTCATCATACATACTTTGAGTGCAGCTGATACTTCTGTATAAGCATCTGTATTTTGCGTAGCATCGACCAAATCTTCTGCTCCAACTAACGGCAATCCGCTAATGTCAGCTAGATAACCAACTACCTGGCGAATATATTTAGGATCAGCATTCAGTCCTGTTCCAACTGCTGTTGCGCCCATATTGACTTCATATAAATGCTGTCTAGACTGCTTGATTCGTTTAATATCACGAGCAAGAACCTTTGCATATGCACTAAACTCTTGACCAAGTCTGATTGGAACAGCGTCCTGAAGATGCGTACGTCCCATTTTGATGACATGATCGAATTCTTGCGCTTTTTCTGTCATGACTTGATGCATGTTTTCCATCGTATAAAGTAGTTTCTCAATCATATTCAATGTTGAAATATGAATCGCTGTTGGGAAAACGTCGTTTGTTGACTGCGACATGTTCACATGCGTGTTTGGACTTAGCTCAGTATAAGCGCCTTTTTCCTTTCCTAGTAGTTCAAGCGCTCTGTTTGCAATGACTTCATTGGCATTCATATTCATTGAAGTGCCAGCCCCGCCTTGAATTGGATCGACAATAAATTGATTGTTCCATTTTCCTTCAATAACCTCATCTGCGGCTTGAACAATTTTTTCTCCAAGACCAGCATATAGTCGCTTTGTATCCATATTTGCAAGTGCGGCTGCCTTTTTGACAATCCCTAATGCTTTGATGAGTTCCTCATGAACATGGTAGCCAGTAATTGGAAAGTTCTCTACTGCACGTAATGTTTGAATTCCATAATACGCTTGAGTGTCTACTTCCTTTTCACCTAGAAAGTCTCGTTCGATACGAACTTGCTTGTCCTGTAGCTTCGTCATTTGAAAAGATCTCCTTTTACGCTGCTTTTGTTTGTTGTTTTAATTCCTCAATATACTTCTTCGATTTCTCTTGATCAAACACTTTTTCCCACTTAGACATGACAATGGCTGCAAGTGAGTTACCAAATACGTTAACAGTTGTACGAACCATGTCAAGGATACGGTCGATCCCAACGATGAAGGCAAGTCCTTCAAGTGGAAGTCCCATTGCTCCAAGTGTTGTGATGACAACAACGATCGATGCACCTGGTACACCAGCCATTCCTTTTGATGTGAGCATTAAGATTAATAGTAACGTAATTTGCTCATAGATGGAAAGAGGCATGCCGTACATTTGTGCAACAAATATGGCGGCAATGGATTGATAGATGGCACTTCCATCTAAGTTAAAGGTATAGCCTGTTGGGATAACGAACGACGTGATCGCTTTCGGGCATCCGAACTTCTCCATTTTGTCCATTAATCTAGGCAATACAGCTTCTGAACTTGCTGTTGAGAATGCAAGAATGATTTCTTCTTTTAACACTCTAAATAGTGTAAAGACGCTTGTTCCAGCTAATTTTGCGATAATGCCAAGTACGACAATAACGAAGAATGCCATTGTGCCGTAAACGACAAGTACCAGTTTACCTAGCGGGAGAAGCGCTCCGACCCCGAATTTGATCACCGTCACACTGATGAGCGCGAATACACCAAATGGTGCAAACTTCATCACTTTATTGGTCACCCAGAACATCGCTTCGAGGATGCCCTCAAAAAATCCTAACACTGGTTTTCCTTTGTCTCCAACTGCTGCAATTCCTAATCCGAATAACACTGTAAAGAAGATTGTTGGTAATAGATCACCTTCTGCAATAGATTGGAACACGTTTGTTGGCACAAGATGCACAATCGTTTCAGAGAAACTAGCTTTTTCGGAAGAAGCTTTTGATGTCTCTTCATATTTAGAGATATCGCCTTTCTCCATGTTACTCATATCAATTCCTGTACCAGGATGGAAAACGTTTGCTGCAAGCAGTCCAACTGCTAATGCAATCGTTGTCACAATTTCGAAGTAAAGAATCGTTTTCCCACCGAGTCTTCCGATGGTTTTCATATCGCCTACACCAGCAACGGCTACAATCAATGCAGCAATAACAATTGGAAGAACGATCATTTTAATTAAGTGGATGAATATATCGCCAATCGGCGTTAACACATTAATAACGGTTTCATTTTGATAAAATAGTGCTCCTACGACAACACCCAAAACAAGTGCGATGAGTATTTGAGAAGCTAACCCTAACTTTTTCATACGTGGACCCCCTTTTTTTGATAACGCTTTCTTTGTTGCCTAATCGCATCTTAACGATGAACCTACAAAAAACGACAAAAAGGAACAAAAAGAAGTGAATTTTTTATGAAAAATCTTTTAAAAGGTGGGTTTTTCCACAAAATTGTTAAAAAAAGACTTCGCTTTTGGCGAAGTCTCAGGTTGTTGAGAAAGAGCTAAAATGAACTTTATGTTAGCTATTTGTGATAGAAATCCATTGAAGTCTAGAAAGGGCGAGCACCGAAGCGCAGGACTGACACCGAATGCGAGGACTTCGCTTCTGATGAAGTCTCATGTTGCATATGATCAGCTGGCAGCTCTTGAAGAGGAGAAAGTTCGACATAAATCGCATAGCCTATCAGTACAAAGGCTACATAAATCACAGCACTCAACGTCCACACCCATTTGACATTCAGCTTCATTTTGCCACACCCTCTCTGACAGGTTTCAATCGCTGTAATCTTAGTGCGTTCAGCACAACCGATACAGAACTAAAGGCCATTGCCGCTCCTGCAAGCCATGGTGCCAGGAACCCAAATGCGGCGACTGGTATGCCAATACAATTGTAAGCAAGTGCCCAAAATAGATTCTGTTTAATGTTTCTCATCGTTTTTCTGCTAAATTCAAGTGCATCTGCAATGGCATGGAGATCTCCTGTCATGAGCGTAATATCTGCCGCTTCCATGGCAACATCTGTACCTGTTCCGACAGCCATCCCGATATTTGCTGTTGCAAGGGCAGGGGCATCATTGATGCCGTCTCCAACCATCGCCACTTTTTTTCCTTGTTTCTGAAGCGCTACAATATGAGCCGCTTTTTCCTCTGGAAGAACTTCAGCAATGACATGATCTATGCCTGCCTCACTCGCAATCGCTTCTGCTGTGCGTTTGTTATCTCCTGTCATCATCACGACGTGAATCCCTTGCTCTTTGAGACGAGCGACCGCTTGAGAAGAAGACGATTTGATTGTATCAGCAACGGCGACAATACCTGCTGGCTCGCCGTCAATGGCAATGAGCATCGCCGTTTTTCCTTGTTCTTCAAGCTCAGTCACAACTGCTTCTAGTGCTTCGCAGCTGATATGATGTTTCTTTAGGAGTTTCCGTGTGCCAATCAAAAGCTCATGTCCTGCAGCTCTTGCTTCAATTCCATGACCAGGATCTGCTTGAAAGGCTTCTACCTCGACCGCTTGGAGACCCCGGTTCTTCATGCCTTCTGTGATTGCTCTGGCAAGTGGATGCTCTGACTGCTGTTCTGCCGATCCTGCTAACTGAAGCAGCGTATCTTCTGTCCAATTGGCAGACGCAATCACATCTGTAAGACTCGGCTCCCCTTTTGTCACAGTCCCTGTTTTATCTAGCACTACTGTATCTAGTGATTGCGTTATCTCTAAATGCTCTCCGCCTTTAAACAGAATCCCTGATTCAGCTGCCCGGCCGCTGCCTGCCATAATAGAGGTCGGTGTAGCAAGGCCAAGCGCACAAGGACATGCGATGACGATGACTGCTATAAAGGTTTCAAGGGCTGCTGTCACATTTCCTGGATCAACAAAGATATACCAAATCAGAAAAGTGAGCACAGCCAATCCTACAACAATGGGGACAAATATCCCTGAAATTTGATCTGCCATTCTTTGAATTGGTGCTTTTGAGCCTTGCGCTTGTTCGACGACTCGAATGATTTGTGAAAGAGCCGTTTCTTTTCCTACTTTTGTTGCTTTCACTTTCACAAATCCATTTTTATTGATGGTTGCCCCGATGACTGTATCTCCTGTGATTTTATCAACTGGCAGACTTTCTCCTGTAATCATCGATTCGTCGATCGCTGTTGTTCCTTCGATGATTTCTCCGTCTACCGGGACTTTTTCACCTGGCTTGACGAACACAAGATCATTCACTTTCACTTCAGAAATAGGAACGGTCATTTCTTTCCCATCTCGCTCTATCACAGCTTCTTTCGCTTGTAAGCCCATCAGTTTTTGAATCGCTTCTGATGATCTCCCTTTCGCTCTTGCTTCCATTAACTTTCCGAGCACAATCAACGTAATCAGCACAGCACTCGTTTCATAATAAAGGGCCGCTTCATGTGTGCCTTGAACCGCTGACTGAATACTTTCATATAAACTATAGAAAAAAGCAGCCGATGTCCCTAGTGCCACAAGGACATCCATATTGGCACTTTTATTTTTCAACGCTTTATAAGCACCTACATAAAAAGGCCAGCCGACAATGAACTGGACGGGCGCTGCTAATGCGAGCTGAACCCATGGATTCATAAATGCTTCTGGCAGCCAAATAAACGATGTGAAAGAAAAATGACTGACCATTGCCCAAAGAAGAGGCAATGACAAAATCATCGAGAACAAAAAGCGTGCCATTTGTTTCTCAATCGCTACTTGGCGATGGTCTTTTTTCCCTTCCTCTGCATGCTCTTCGGCTGGTTCAATTAATGAATATCCAATGGATTTCACAGCCTCTTTTATGTCACTTGGAGATATTTTCCCTGGATGATATGTCACCTGAAGTGACTCAAGCGCAAAGTTCACTGACCCTTGATCAATACCATCCATCCGGTTGACTTTTTTCTCAATTCGATTTGCACAAGCCGCACATGTCATTCCCTCTATATCAAATTCGGCTTGCTCCATCACCACATCATAGCCAAGAGATTGAATTTTTTGTTTTAGATCCTCTGTTGTGAGTTGTTCTGTTTCATACACAATGTGGGATGTTTCAAGCGCAAAATTCACACTGGCGTCATCCACACCTTCCAACCTGTTCAAGCCCTTTTCAATGCGGCCTGCACAGGCGGCGCAAGTCATTCCCGTAATTTGAAAATCAATTTCTTTTTTCATTTATCTCACCTCTCCACATACTCCATGGGGGTATTGTTATTTTTAAAAAAATACGTGCTGTCTTATGCAGCACGTATGCTCATTTTATACGACATCATATCCCTGTTCTTCAATGACATCAGAGATCTGGTGTAACGTGATTTGATCTGGGTGAAAGGAAACCTCCACCTGCCCCTTATCTAAATGGACTTTCACAGATTCAACACCTGCTAATTCTCCTACATTTCCTTCGACTGCTTTCACACAATGTCCGCAAGACATGCCTTGCACTTGTAGTGTTGCTTGTTCCACTTCTCATCGCCTCCATCAATCATTTTCTACTTTTACTATACCCTAGTAGGGTATCATTGTAAACATAAATGATCCGCTTTTTGCTACGATTTTGTCAGCTTCGTGAAGACATTCATTAACTCCTCAATGGCTTCATCCCCATTACCGCTCTTAATGGCATCCGCTACGCAGTGATGTGTATGCTTTTCCATTAATTGAAGACTCACTTTTTTTAAAGCTGCATTGACAGCAGAAATTTGATTCACGACATCTATGCAGTAACGATCGTTTTCAATCATTTGCTGAATTCCTCGCACTTGACCTTCCACTCGTTTTAAGCGATTGATTAATTGCTCTTTTTCCTTCTCAGCTCTAGGCGAAGCGATATGTCTTTCTTCTTGTTCTGTCATCTGATCACCTTTTTCTATCATACTTGTGTTACATTCAATTAAAGCATATCTTCACCTGAAAAGGCAAAGATATGCTGTGATCACCGTTTGCTTATCCTAGTTTGTTAGTTGTTCAATATCTTGCAAAAGGCTGACCGATTGCTGAAGCTGCTTCATGAGGCCTTGCTGATCCTCTAAAATAGCTGCAGCATCGAAGTTTTCCATTTTCAATTGCTGTAAATAGGTTTGAATCTCCTCTGACAGCACTTTATTTTTCTCCATGATTTGTGCATGCAGGTCTTCTGCTATTGATGGGGCTGTGAGTTCACTAAATTCTTGAATGTCTGCTTTCAATGATTCCAGTTGCTGCGTCAAATCTGCTCTTTTGGCAGCATCTTGTACAGCTTCTTCCGCAAGCTGTGGAAAATCCTCTGTGAATTGCTGAATATCTGTCACATACTCATTTGCCTCTGTGACATATGTCGTTGTATCGTTTACTTGGTCTAGCAGTCCTGAACATCCACTTAACAAAAACGTACCGGTAAATAGAAACGCCATCACATATTGTTTCAAGATCCATCATCCTTTCATTTGTATGTTGAAACCCCTCATTTGTCCAGCTTCCAACCACACAGATGCAAAAAGACCTTAAAAAAAGCCAGACCTTTGCCTCATGTGTGATAGGCAAAGGTCTGGCTAACATGTTCATGCCGGAATGGCCGAGAAACAACGGATGTTTCTGTAATGACGACCAAACCGTAAAAGCTACTCCCCTTTAGGAAACCGTTCAAATGTTATGTTTATCATATCTAAATGAAGGACAACAGTCAATGAGAAGCAGGCGGAAGATCCTGCTTTTGGTAAAGCATATAGTCCGAACCAGTTGATGCATAAATCCGATTACGTCCTTGGCGTTTTGACATATACAAGGCTTGATCTGCCTCAAATAGAAGCGTTTCTAATATAGAGGGATCATTCGCTGTATGGGCGACGCCAAAGCTTGCTGTCACTCTTACTTTTTTCTCATCTGTCTGAAAGAAACTCACTTCAAATGAATGTCTCATCTGTTCCGCAATATGACATGCCTCTTCAAATGAATGATGCGGCAGACAAATGGCGAACTCTTCTCCACCATATCGGCCAAATAAATCATCCATCTTCAAATGCTGCTGACAAATGGACACAACATGACGCAACGCCTCGTCTCCAATATGATGTCCATGCGTATCATTGATTTGTTTAAAGAAATCAATATCAAATAGCAATATCGCAGTATCCTGTGCATCCTCTTCCAATAACATCTGCGTTCGTTCAATAAAGGAAGACCGATTGAAGATATTCGTCAAACCATCAATATATGCTCGGCGCTCCAGCTCTTCCTGCAATAGTCGCTGCTCCGTAACATCGCTGATCACAATTTGCCTGCCCTCGACTTCGCCTCTTCTATTAAAAAGAGAAGAAGCAGTGAGATGATAATAGAAGGGCTGCTCTTTTTCCCACATTAAATCATACTGTGAATGATCCTTCGGAGAACGCAGCCACTGTATAAACGCTGGCTCTTTGATGATCCCTGAGAATATATCATCGATTTTATAGCCGATTCCCTTTTTAGCGAGCACAGGAATGATCAATGCAGCCGCAGGGTTATAATCAATCAGTGTTCGGTATCGATCCAATAGAAGAACACCTTCTGACATATGTTCAAACACACGCTCCATCGCAATGGGAGAGAGCTTAAAGAGATGAAAAGACATAATCGCCCATAAGTAGAGTGCGTTGGTTAAAAACATCACCACTGGTACTGGGTCAATGTGAAAAGGCGTGACACCTAATAAATAGATAAAAGAGGTCGTGATCGGTAATAATATTCCAACGAGCAAGATCAGCACCTGTTTCAAATATTCTTTCTTCACACGTAAAAACCAAAGCAGCATAAAAATAGCGAGCATAGAACAGCCAAATGTATAGACCCCATGAATGATATACCAATAACCAATGGTAAAATCAGCTAATAAAAACCCGTCTACTGTATTCATCGTGATGCTTCGGTAAAAGAGTGAATGAAAAGAGTTGGTGAACACCAGAATGGTGGTTAAAATTGGAATCAACAAGAAGAGAAGCACGCGGCGCTTTGTTACATATTGATGGAAACCAGTAAACTGCAGCACAATCATTAGGCTGAACGGTGCAATAAACGGAAGACCTATGTATTGAAAACTAACCCAGAATGTAATTTCTTGAGGGGTGCGCGCCAATAATTCAAATGTATGTCCAAAAATATAAATCGCAGTTGCTCCAGACATATACATAAACAATTGACAGCCAATATACCGATGGCGATTTGCATGAGCAATGATTGATAATATTACGGACAGAATGCCAGAAACACTCATGATCACAATAAAATGTAAAACAATCGAATCCATGTAAACGCCCCAATTTCAGTTATTTAGAACTAGTCTAATCTTACTATATATGAGGACGTCTCAAATGGGAAGATGTGATTTTGAATTGGTTGGCGGTTTTTTGGAAAGCGTTCGTCATTTTACTAGTCGTGGCGCCCCATCTATTCATTACTTCTTACTTAATTTAAGGATAAAGCATATTGTTGCAAGTGAAATATCTGTACAATGTGGAGATGAATGAAAAGGAGGCTTGAAAGGAAATGACTTTTTTGATCATCATGGCAGGTTTGTTTATGCTGATTCTTTTAGAGAAGCCATTTCAGAAGAAACGATCTGAGCTGTTATTTTTAATGAGTTATTTGCTGCTGATTGCGGTTTATGTGATTCAGACCACGTTTGTGGAGATCATGTCGGATGGGCTTTTGATGATGATGGCGGTGATTGTGGTTTGCCCTTTGTTTGTTCGAATGATCCAGTCTTTTCAGAGGAACGCTTGACTTACTAATAGAAAAAACCTCTACTTGTCCCATCGCAAGTAGAGGTATAACTTTAATGATTACGAGTAAATACTTCCTTCACCACTCGTTCACTTGCCTTTCCATCTTCTAGTGAACAGAATCTTTCATGGAATACATCGTATTTTTCCTTGTAAGCATCTTTTACGCTTTCAATGTTCTGAATGCTATGAAGCACTTCTTCAGACGTATACAATAACGGACCTGGCAGATCTTTTTCGACATCAATATAAAAACCTCTCAGCACATCTTTGTATTTATCAATATCATACGTAAAGAAAAGAATCGGCTGCCGTAGGTTTGCAAAATCAAAGAATACAGACGAGTAATCCGTGATAAGGATATCACTTGAAATATATAAATCATTGATATCATTATATTTAGAATAGTCAAAGGCAAACCCTTCAAATCCTGTTAAATCAATATTATCCGAAATGAAATAATGCATTCGTAAAATGATGACATATTCTTCGCCTAACTTTTCTTTTAACAAATTTAAATCTAAAGTGAGATTAAATTTGTATTGCCCTGCTTTATGAAATTCATCATCTCTCCATGTTGGAGCATATAAAATGACTTTTTTATCAGCAGGTATACCAAGCTTCGATTTAATCTTCACTTTATCTGCATCTGTAAAGTTTTTCAGAATATCATTTCTTGGATAGCCATATGTTAATATTTTTTCTTTCGGATACATAAATGCACTTTCGAAGATTTTTTCAGAATATGGGTTTGCTGCAATTAGGTAATCCCATTTTCGAGATTGTAAATAAAATTCTTTTTTATAATCGGGATTTGCAGATACTACATTATCCATATCAAATACTAATTTCTTAAGTGGTGTACCATGCCATGTAGATAAGATAATTTGTTCATCTTTTTTATAAAGCGACTTTGGCTGTCTCATGTTTAAAACAAAATATTTTGCCACTGTGACATAGTAAAAATAGCTCCAGCTAAATCGCTTAATTACTTTAACGTTCTTGTGCTGAAATTCTTCTTCATTTGCCACCATTTCTTTATCATTCAGAATCCAAACATGCTTCCATTGATTTGGCTCATGCTCAAGAAGATATTTAAATATCGCCTTAGGGCTATCCGAATAGTTTCTTCCTAAAAAGCTTTCATAGACAATGGTATTAGGTTTAATAGGTAATCTTGAGAAGAATAATTGTTGAACGATTCTTTGTCTCGCTCTCTTCTTTTTCGGTTTTATGCCCTGATACAGATTATAATAGAGAACTCTCTTTTTACTTAGACGATATGCCTTATGATAATTCCCAACCTTAATCGCATCAATTTCTTTTGAATGTCTTCTCTTCAGTTTGATTGGATTTGACTCTGCATTCAAAATGGTCTGACAGGACTGATAAATAGGCGTTAAACGTTGAATGCCCTCTTTAAACAATGGGCTTTTTACAACCTTATATAAATATTGGCTGATCGCTTCAAGCTTCACTTGTTTCACTAAAGCCAAATCGTCACATTGTTCGATTGATTTGCTTAATGTTCGGAACATTTCTTCAAATCGATGATCCTGTTCTTCCTGGGAAAGTGAAGGGAAATTGATAGGATCGTTATGGATCAGCTTATAGTATAGACAAATTGATGTTTCCAAAATAGAGAATGCATCTTGATAAATTTTCATTAAGAACGGAATATCACTATACAATGGTGCGCTTTCATCAAACTGTATTTGATTGTTCAACAAATATTTCTTTTGAACAACGAACCCATGTGATTTTAATTGATAAGAAATCTTCTTAAAGAACTTTTCTTTTGCAATTTCATGATAATGAGCTGATACAACATTCTCCTCAAAAAGCATCTGCATGACTTCGTTTTCATTTGCATCAACATTTAATTTTTTCAAAACATGACTTAAATTATCCAACGTATCATGCTGATACAAAGCCTGCTTCTTTTCCTTTAATGTTGTGTTTCTGTCTACAATTGTCTTTTTCACTTTCAGCTTAAAAACATTCAATTGTTCTTGATCAATGATTTGCTTTGCATATATCAGCGCATTGGGATGTAAGAAATCATCAGCATCTAAAAATAAGATGTACTCTCCTTGAGCTTCTTCTATGCCTTTATTTCTACTAATGCCTGCATTTGTATGAGGTCCCATATTGATTGTTCTATAATTAAAAGTATAAGGCGCTAAAATTTCTTCTAGGTGTTGACTATCTTGATGAACCAAAAGTACTTCGAAATCTTTAAAAATTTGATCATCTAAACTTTTCATGCAGTTATCAGTATACTTTTTATTGGTATCCTTATAAGGAATAACAATAGTAAATAACATAAGATCCCTCTTCCAAATTTTATATAAACAACAATGTTTGATCTTTTCATCACTTAATATGATTTAAAAAACAATAAATATTATAACAAAAACGTGTTTTTATTCAAAAAAAAGATTCGTCTAAAAAGACGACTCACTAGAAATTCGTTTATCCAAAATGTTTTCATCTATACTTCTATGATACAACAATTTATCATACTTAACATAAAAAAACCACTGTTCTAGCCGACTTGAAATAAAAATAATAAGAACGTATTTTGTCTGTATGATAACATCCAGTTTTGTTTAAAATTCAGATTGTTTAAGTTTCTAATAGCAAAGAAAAATGACGCTGTGATAGCGTCATTTCATATAACCATTCATTTTTTAAAGATGCCAGACCCGCACCAAGGGCTTTCAAACCCTTGATACGACTACATTCTAAAAGTTTTGATGGAGACGGTGGGAGTCGAACCCACGTCCAGAGACATCGATTACTTAAGCGTCTACGAGCGTAGTCAACATATTTACGTGTTCACTCATCCTCATGCCTGCTGACGGGCGCTTGGAGAGCTAGTCTGATGGATCTCTTCTTACGTCCTCAGACGAAAACGTAAGCGTAGCCTACTTCATTGGGCTCCTCACAGACACATAGGCGATGTCAGGAAGAGCTCGCTGCGCTTATTAGGCAGCTAGTGCTAAGTTTTGGTTAAAACTTTTAGTTTTGCCAGTTACATTTAGGTGCGTGTTAACGAGATCGCCTCTCGGCTCGCAGCCTAAGCTCGAACCATCCCTGTCGAATCCGTAACGTCCCCTTGTAAAAGGGATATACGGGATGGAAACGTTCTTTAGCTTAACTGCTTCCGTATATGACTATTATAACAATCTCATCGCTCGAAACAACTGGTGGTTTCTGTAAAAAGACGACAATGATTGTTTACTGCATAACATATTGTAGCATAATGCTTCCGCTCTCAGCAAGCCATCTGCATGCGTCTAGAATTGCTTTTGCCGGTCACGGAAAGCACGCTCGATTTCACGTTTCGCATCTTTTTTCTTCAGATCTTCACGTTTATCATATTTCTTCTTCCCTTTACCGACTCCAATTAGCACTTTGGCAAAGCCATTTTTCAAATAGAGTTTAATGGGAACAAGTGAGTAGCCCTCTTCCTTTGTCGCACCAATCAATTTACTGATTTGTTTGCGGTGGAGTAGCAGCTTTCTCGTTCTGAGTGGATCATGGTTATAACGGTTCCCCTGCTCGTATGGGCTGACGTGCATATTGTGAAGAAACACTTCTCCCCGTTCGATTTTGGCAAAGGAATCTTTTAAATTCACTTTTCCTGCTCGAATGGATTTGATTTCAGTTCCTTGTAATACAAGGCCGGCTTCGTATGTTTCTTCTATAAAATAATCATGATTTGCTTTTTTGTTTTGGGAAACAACCTTTCCCTCTCCCTTTGGCATTGGCGTACACCCTCCTTTTGACACAGACACGGTCCAAATCGTACGGATTATTTTATCAAACAATCCAGCTTTCGACAATGCTGATGCCACGTGGTCAAAAAGCAAATAGAGCATGGTGCCCTATTTGCTTTTTGTCACGTTACTTTTTCTTTTTGCGCTTTTGTTTCGGTGCGTTATCAAAAACGCGTTTTTTCTTTTTCTTCTTTTTACGACCTGTAAACCAGTCGCCGCCTTTATCCTCTTTGCCTTTTTCCCCAGAGGCCTTTTGACCTCCGCGTCCTTTTTTGGCTGGTGGATCTGTCCGTTTTTTGAACTTGAAGTCTTTTGGTGATTTACGGCGAGTGCCTTTCATCCCGACGATTTCAAAATCAATGGAATGCTCATCTTTATTCACACTCACCACTTTGACAGTAATTTCGTCACCAATGCGATATACATTCCCTGTACGTTCACCGATCATAGCAAAGTGCTGTTCATCAAAACGATAGTAGTCGTCAGTCATGTAGCTCACATGGACAAGACCTTCTATCGTATTCGGCAGTTCAACGAATAGTCCGAAATTCGTGACGGAACTAATCATACCATCAAACTCTTCACCGATTTTATCAAGCATATACTCTGCCTTTTTCAGGTCATCTGTTTCGCGCTCAGCATCAACAGAGCGGCGCTCCATTGTAGATGCATGATCTGCGATTTCTGGCAGCAGTTGGCCCCACTTTTCAAGGGTCGCTTCGTCTGTCTTTTTCTCTATTAAATAGGTTCTGATCAGCCTATGCACGATTAAATCCGGGTAACGGCGGATCGGTGATGTGAAGTGTGTATAGAATTCCGTTGATAATCCAAAATGGCCAATGCTTTCTGGATCATACTTCGCCTGTTTCATCGAGCGAAGCATCACAGTTTGAATCACGACTTCTTCCGGCTGATCACGGACGGCATCAAGTACACTTTGAAGAGCACGCGGGTGAATGTTCGTTGACGTTCCTTTCACAATGTAACCAAACGTCGTCACGAACTCTAAAAAGCGCTGAAGCTTCTCAGGATTTGGTTCTTCGTGAATTCGGTAAATGAACGGAACATTCATCCAGTGGAAATGCTCGGCAACTGTTTCGTTTGCCACCAGCATGAATTCTTCAATTAATTTTTCGGCAACGGAACGCTCACGAATGACTACGTCTTTCGCTGCGCCTTCATCATCTACAAGCACCTTTGCTTCCTTGAAGTCAAAATCGACTGCTCCACGCTCCATTCGCTTGTCACGCAGAATTTCTGCAAGCTTCTCCATCTCTTGGAACATTGGTACTAACGGCTCGTATTTGTCTAAAAGCTCTTCATCTTGGTCAACTAAAATCTTATTCACATCGGAATAGGTCATTCTTTCCGTCGTTTTGATCACACTTTGGAAAATTTCGTGTTTGACGACTTTCCCACTTCGATCAATGATCATTTCACAAGAGAGTGTGAGACGATCAACTTTCGGATTCAATGAGCAAATGCCATTTGACAGGCGATGAGGAATCATTGGAATAACGCGGTCGACAAGATACACACTCGTTCCGCGCTCATAGGCTTCCTGATCAATCGGCGAATTCTCTGTAACATAATGAGAAACGTCTGCAATGTGCACGCCGAGCTTATATTTGCCATCATCGAGCTTTTGCACGGTTACGGCATCATCTAAGTCTTTTGCATCTGCACCGTCAATCGTCACAATCGTTTCATTGCGCAGATCACGTCTACCTTCAAGGTCCTTTTCATCAATCGTTTCAGGTGTGTCTACTGCCTGCTGGAGCGCTTCTTCCGGAAACTCACCTGGTAGACCGTGTTTATGAATAATCGATAAAATATCGATGCCAGGGTCATTTTTGTGACCAAGGATTTCAGTCACTTCACCTTCTGCGCTCATTCTACCTTCTGGATAGCTTGTCAGCGTGACAACGACTTTATGACCTTCAACCGCTCCGTTTTTAGCGGATTTTGGAATGAAGATATCGTTTGTGATTTTTTTATCATCAGGAATGACAAAACCAAAACTTTTCGTTTCTGTATAGGTACCGACAACCGTCTGAGTATTACGCTCTAGTATACGGATGACCGTTCCTTCTTTTTTGGTGCCATTTGATTTGTGGCTGACACGAACCATGACGGTGTCGCCATTCATTGCTGTGCCTAGCTCATTTGGCGGAATGAAAATATCATCCTGTCCAAACTCTTCTGGTGTCACAAATGCAAATCCTTTTGCATGCGCAGACAGCTTCCCTTTGACCAAGTTCATTTTTTCCGGTACACCATAGCGGTCGCTGCGGGTACGGACGATCAGTCCCTGATCCTCTAATATCACAAGTGCTTTGACGAGCTCTTTATAATCATCTGGATTGGTAATTTCCATCATGACTTCTAATTCCTGTACCGTTAATGGTTTGTACGCCTCTTCTTGCATAAACGCAAGTAATTCATCCATAAATTCTTCTTTTTGCACACTCTAACCCCCTATATATTTAAATTGACCAATCGAGTGATTCTAAGAATGCATATACATCCTGATGAACCTTCTCCCGCTCTTTATCAAGCGTGATAACATGGCCCGATTCTTCATACCACTTTAAATGTTTTTCATCAGTCTCTACTTCGTTATAAATAATGTTTGCACTGTCTGTATTAATCATATGATCATGACGTGCCTGAACAACAAAAGTAGGTGAATAAATCATGTCAACATTGTTTCTGACATCTGCAATGAGTTCTTGAAGAGCCTTGAGTGTACCCATTGGTGTTTTCTTGAACTCTTCCATCTCTTGCTCAATTTGATCCTCTGACTTACCCTCGAATTTTTTATAGTTACGGGCATAATCTAGTACACCCTGGTACATGACTTCTTCACTTTTTATGTACATAGGTGCACACATAGGTACAATTCCCTTTACAGGTACAGTGTAACCTAATTTCAATGAAAAAACTCCTCCGAGGGATAGTCCGCAGACCGCAATTTCCTCATAACCTTCGTCTTTTAAAAATTGATAGCCTTCTTCTACATCTTTCCACCAATCTGTAGGACCTGTATGAACAAGCTCCTCTGGCGGTACACCGTGTCCTTTGTATTGAGGTGCATGGCATGTATAGCCTCTTTCATTTAAATAGCGTCCAAGCATACGAACATCGGCTGTATTCCCAGTAAAACCGTGAAGAAGAAGCACCGCCTTTTCTCCACCTTTAAACGTAAATGGTTTTGGTGTAACAACTTTCATGATGTGACTTCCTTTCCTTCTGATATGGTTTATATTTTCCACTTGTATGTATGAAACAAACACAAAAGAGTGCTGATAATAAAAAAAGGTCTGAAAAAAGATCAGACCTTCTGTTACTCGCGCCTACACGCCTAAATATGCCAATGCAAGTGTTAAGATGAAGAAAAGCACTGACAAAATGACAGTTAATCGGTGAAGAATCAAGTCAAGACCTCTCGCTTTTTGCTTACCGAAAAGCTGCTCGGCTCCACCTGAAATAGCGCCTGACAGTCCTGCACTTTTACTTGATTGTAATAATACAACGATGATAAGTGCGATACTGACAATTACGAGTAATGTGATAACAAATGCGTGCATGAAAACACCTCCAGACAAACTGGTACACATAACTTTATTTTACATGAAAACAAGGTGCATGTCACGAAACATCAAAATAAAGATTTCCTATATATTGTCGACTTTATTTGTCATTTTGATTCAATTTCGCTCCAATGGATTGTATGCAGCATTTTTATATGCAATTTTTGAGGTTAAAAAGCGTTTTTAGCGAGTTGCTTCTTCTTTTAAGAGCTGTTTTAATTCTACTAACAACCGTTCAGCTCCTTCAGGACTCAGCACGACGTTACCATTTCCATAGCTTTTGTTGTATTTCGTTATTTGGCCAGTTAATAAGCAGCTCTTATCTGCATCATATTTTTTCAGCATAATGGTTTGATCTTCGATGAAAATTTCTAACAGCTGCTCTTCTTTTATATTGAGTACCTTTCGCATTTCTGAAGGCAGAACAATTCTGCCAAGCGAATCGATGTGTCTTACCATTCCAGTTCTTTTCAATGAAGCCGCCTCCTTAATGATCATACAATGATTTCATTCATTGACTTTTGTCAACATCTTCATAGTAAAATAAATCTTCAAATTTTTTATCAAAGTAATGAATCATTTTACCAATGACAAGCTGTCCTGGCTTCCGGTGACCATTCAATACCCTGCTGAGTGTGGCAGGAGAGATGCCAATTTCATCTGCGAGCTGATTTAAAGACATATCGTTTTCGATCATATACTGCATCACAAAAGCCCGCCTGATCTGAATCTTTTCGACCATCATTACAACCTCCTATAGGATCAATATGTACAACATGTAGGATTCTCACATCTCCCGGATTCATTAACTTATGTCAACACTTTTACGCCCTTTCTATTTCCTTTGGTCAATGATCATACTAAAATAAGTCATATACTGAAATGTGAGGTTCGATGACATGAATCACTTTGGTGAACAATTACGCATTTTAAGAGAGAATAGAAAGATGTCTGTCAATCAACTCGCCATGTATTCAGGCGTAAGCGCTGCCGGTATTTCTCGGATTGAGAATGGAAAGCGTGGTGTGCCAAAGCCTTTAACCATAAAAAAATTAGCACGCGCTTTGAAGGTGCCTTATGAGGATTTAATGCTGCTTGCCGGTTATATTGAACAGGAAAAAGTGCATGAAATGAAACCGAAATATGAATCCATATTAAAAATCTATCAAACGGCGCTTCAAAAGGATGTAGAACATCTCCCTATTTTCGATGGAGACCAATGGGAAACACTCACCGCACAAGACATCAGCCAGCTGAATCAATACTTTCTCACGCTCATTAACCAAAAAAAGGCGAACAAATAGCGGGGCATAAACATAAGATACATCCACCATTAACTAATGTCAATATTTTCATGGTACACTTATTGCCAATAGTCAACAAATCGAGTACACTAGAGATAACTAATCTTTAACCATGTGAGGTTTTGAGTTGATGAACTTCGGTGCATATTTAAGAGCATTACGTGAGAAAAGGAAACTATCGGTGAACCAATTAGCGATGTATTCAGAGGTCAGCGCTGCTGGTATTTCTCGGATTGAAAACGGGAAACGCGGCATTCCGAAACCTCCTACAATTAAAAAACTAGCAGGTGCATTAAAAGTACCTTATGAGGACATGATGCAGGCTGCAGGGTATATTGAAGAAGCATCTTCTGCCTATGTCATAAAGGAAGAAGAAACGGCTTTTACCCAAATAAAAGAAGCAGCAGAGCAATATGAACTTGATGATCTTGAAATATTTAATGGGGACATATGGTCCACCCTTTCTAAACATGAAATAGAGGATTTAAACCGCTATTTGTTATTTCTACTAAACAGCCGTTCGTCATCGTAAAATGTTTTGATCATTGACAAGCTTTTTGCGCCGATTTTTGACAGAATTACGGTATAATGGGTTCAGATTGGAGTGAAGAAAGATGAATCAATCTGATATGTGCCCGCGGTTTGAAAAAGCAGTTGAGTTATTAAGTAAACGCTGGGTGGCACTGATTGTTTTTCAGCTTCTCTCAGGTTCGCAGCGCTTTAGTGAAATCGAAGCAGCTCTGACCAATTTAAGCGGAAGGGTTTTATCTGAGAGATTAAAAGAGCTGGAAGCAGCAGGCATTGTAAAACGGGAGGTTTTTGCTGAAACACCCGTGCGTATTGAGTATTCATTAACTGATATGGGGCGCTCACTTGCACCCGTTTTTGAGGAAATTGCGAAGTGGTCCTCTGAATGGATCACACTTGAATCATAAATGTCTCCTGATGTGAGCCGCCTAATCATGATAAAAAAACCTCCCCTACAGATGTAGAGGAGGTTTTGTCTTTTCAAGCATTTATGCGGACGTCATGTTTTTTTCAGCTAATGCCTTGCTTTCTTTTTTCTTGTTGGTTGGGCTTAAATAGCGTTCAAGCCAGCCCATGACAAGGTCGGCAATAATGGCCATGAGCGCAGTTGGAATAGCACCTGCTAAAATAATGGCTGTTCCGTTTGTCGCGTTTGATCCTCTGATGATAATATCACCAAGTCCTCCAGCACCAACAAATGTCCCAATCGCTGTAATACCGATTGCGATCACAAGTGCGGTTCTTAAACCAGCCATAATGACAGATAAAGCAAGCGGTAATTCAACCATTCTCAGCACTTGCCATTTCGTCATGCCCATCGCTTTCCCCGATTCTAAATAGGCATGCTCAATGCTGACAATACCTGTGTACGTGTTACGGATAATCGGCAGAAGCGAATATAAAAAGAGTGATAAGATGACTGTATTTGCACCAAGTCCTAATACAAGCATCAACACAGAAAGCATCGCTAACGCTGGAATGGTTTGAATGACATTGGTTATTGCGAACACCCAATTGCTCAATTTGCGGTAATGCGCCACAAAGATGCCGACTGGTATTCCGACAATTGCCGCAAACAATACCCCATACGCTGACATGAGGAAATGCCGGTAAAATTCTTCTAACACATATGAACCGTTCTGTTGATAATACGCCCATAATTGCTGTAGTGTGTCCATCAGCTCTGACACCTCCCAATCTTACTCAAAGTAATTGTGTTTCTTTAGAAAATCTCTCGCAACAGTCGCTGGTTCTTTTAGTTCTCCATCGACTTGATAATTGAGCTCTTGCATTTGTTCGGTATCGATTTTTCCAATCAACCTGTTGATCACCTTGTCCAGTCCTGGATTTTCTTTTAATACCTTCTCAGGGACAACTGGTGATGCATCGTATGGTGGGAAGAATCGTTTATCATCTTTTAAGATTTTGAGATTATACGCTTTGATCCGGCCATCTGTTGAATAGGCAAGCACAATATCCATTTTTTCATTTTTCAATGCGTCATAGACTAGACCGATCTGCATCGGAAAAGTGCTTCCAAATTCAATTCCGTATGTTTTCACAAACCCTTCGTAACCGTCACCTTTCTTTTTCAGCCAAATATTATCCACACCGAAGCGATAATTTTTGGCATTCTTTTTTAAATCAGAGACTGTTTCTAGGTTGTTTTCCTTCGCCATCTTCTGCGTCACAGCAAAGGCATACGTATTATCAAACCCATAGGAATCAAACCATTTGTAATCATAGCGTTTTTTGAATTCTTTCTGGACGATTTCCATTGCACGCTTTGGATCTTTTTCTGCATCCATTCCTAGCGTACTTGTTAAATCCGTGCCTGTATATCGTGTTGCTGAAATGTCGACATCCCCGTTTTCCATTGCTTTTTGCTGCACCGTATTTGAGCCTAAATTCTTCACAATGGTTGTCTTTTTATCTGTGTAATGCTCAATGATGTCTCCCACCATATAGGCCATAATTTCTGATTCTGTAAAGTTTTGTGCACCGATTCGCAGCGTGCTCCCTGAAGAGCCGGCTAGTCCAGGAAGTGAACAGCCACTTATGAATAGCAAGCATCCGGCAAGCAGTGCACTGATCCATTTTGTTTTTCGATTCTTCACATGAGCCAACTCCTTATGAAACTTCCTTCAATCCTTTTAAGCCTTCTGGTGTTACTTTTTTCTCAAGCTTCATCAATGTAAGGTCAATGATGACCGCTAAAATAGTGACAGGGATTGCACCCGCAATAATGTATTCCGGCTGGTAAAGCTGAAGCCCAATTAAAATGTAGTCACCAAGACCGCCTCCACCGATAAAAGCAGCAAGTGTTGTCCACCCAATTAAATAAATCGTTGAGGTTCTGACACCTGCCATAATGACCGGAACAGCAAGCGGCAGTTCCACAAGACGAATTTGTTCCCATGTCGTCATGCCAATTCCTTTTCCAGATTCAAGCAAGTTTTTGTTCACACCTTGAACACCGGCATACGTATTTCTTAAAATAGGCAAAACGGAATAGAAAAATAGCGCAACGATCGCAGGTATTTTTCCAACTCCCAAAATAGGAATAAAAAATGCAAGAATCGCTAAACTAGGGAGTGTTTGAAAGATATTCACGATGCCGATGACAAAACCGGCGCCTCTTTTCATTCGTGTAAGAATGACGCCTAAAGGAACGGCCACGATAATGCCTAACACAACGGCAATTAAAGAAATGTATAAATGCTCCCACATTTTTGTGAGGAGTTCCCCACCATTTTTCTCAAGAAAATCGATGATTTGATCCATGTGTACACCTCCCTTAGTTCATTTCAGTGACAGCCTCCGGGGTATCTTCTCCCCAAATAGAGTCATATACAACATCTACAAGACTTGCACGTGTGACGATGCCTTTTAAGTGCCCTTTTGCATCGACAACCGGTACATATTTAATGCCGCGTATTAAGATCTTTCGGACAGTATCTCTAAGAAGTGCACCTTCTTGTACTGTATAAAATTCTGTATTTAAAATATCGCCAACGAAGGCTGCTTTTCTGCGGTTTGCATCGATGGTTTCAATGTCGATATAGCCTTTTAGCACATGATTTTCATCAACGACAAGCAGGGAATCAACCCGCTTTTCTCTCATAATAAAGATGGCATCTGTCAATGTTTTTTCGACGGTAATTGTGACTGGAGACGTGTTCATCATTTGTTCCACACGTTCCATATTCGGGTTTGACTGAAGTAGACGTTCTTTCCCGATGAATTCTTCTACGAATTCGTTCGCAGGGTTACGTAAAATGTCATCTGGCGTGCCCACTTGGACAATCTCTCCATCTTTTAAAATGACAATGCGGTCTGCAAGTTTAATCGCTTCATCCATGTCATGTGTGACAAATACGATTGTTTTATTTAACGTTTTTTGCAGTTTCTTAAATTCTTCCTGCAATGAATCTCTTGTAATTGGGTCAAGTGCTCCAAATGGTTCATCCATCAGGATTAAAGGGGGTTCTGCTGCGAGTGCGCGAAGAACGCCGATACGCTGCTGCTGTCCTCCACTGAGTTCATGAGGGTAACGCTCTAAGTATTCCGGCCCCATGTCGACGAGTTTGAGCAATTCACGCGCTCGTTCTTTTCGTTTTTCTTCCGGCCACTTCAGCAGCTTCGGCACAAGGGAAATGTTTTGTGCGATGGTCATATGAGGGAAAAGTCCAATTTGCTGAATCACATAACCAATTTCTCTTCTTAATTGGACTGGATCTTTTTTCATAATGTTTTCTCCCTCGATGAATATGTTTCCTGAGGAAGGTTCAATCAGTCGGTTAATCATCTTCATGGTTGTCGTTTTACCACAGCCACTCGGTCCAATAAAACAAATAAATTCTCCTTTTGCTATTTCTAAATCAATATTTTTGACAGCTTTTTTTCCGCCTTTATACGTCTTAGATACATTCTCTAGTTTCAGCAAATGAGACACCTCCAATTAGTCGGATATATATTTTCAGAAAATTTACACCTTATTTATTATAGTGCAAACTTTATAAAATAAAAAGTTTACGATGTGTTTGTATTGCATAAGATTTATTTAAAATTTTCAGTTAACGGCCTGATATGTACTGATCCCTCCTTTTTCCTCCAACTTACGAGCAAATACTCAATATTTATTGTTTTCATCAACAAACAGGTATATGATATATTGTGTTACAAATTGTCAGTCGTGAAGGGATGAAGCGGGGAATGGACAAGCAAGCGTTAGGCGCCATTCAAAAAGCACAGGATCATTATATTGAAAAAGCTGCCGAGAACATGAATGCCTTTGGTCTTTCTGCCACAGTGGGTAGAGTGCTTGGTATCATTCATATGAACCGTAAACCAATGACGCTCGGTGAGCTCTCAGAGGCGACCGGCATGAGCAAAACAAGAATGAGTCAAGTCGTTCGAGAAATGCTTGATTTGAATATTGCTGAAAAGGTTTATGAAAAAGGAATACGCAAAGATTTATATGACGTTGAGCAAGATCAATATCAAACCTTTATTTCATTGTTTGCAGCCAATTGGTCACGTGTTGTCAGCAAAAATCGCAAGGCACATAAGAAGACATGCAAGGAATTGCTGGAGCTGCTTGAACAAGATGACCTGCCAGAAGAAACAGTAGATAAAATCAATCTTCTTCTTTCAGAAATCAAGGAAAGTCTCGATTATTATGACTGGATTAGCCGTTTAATTGAGTTCTTTGAAAGTGAAGAAGTATTTCAACATGTGCCAAAACCTTAAAAAAAGCTGTTCTATTTTACAATTTTGTAGAAAAAAACAGCTTTTTTATATACACTTATGACATCAGCATTGGGAACATCCCTTTGATCCCTGCACCAATCATCTCAACTGCCACAACAGCTAGAATCAATCCCATTAATCGTGTCACGACATTCATCTCTGTTTTCCCCATTTTTCGCATAATGAAACTTGAATAATGAAATGCATAATAGGTCATGGCAAGTACGACCACAATGCCAATAAGAATTGCAAGCAGATGAAGCGTTACTTGGTGGCTTCCTGGGGTTAAGCTCATGACGGTCGCAATTGTACCAGGTCCTGCAATGATCGGAATGGCGAGTGGGGTCACCGAAACATCAGCCTTCTCCTTGCTTTCTGCCTTTTCATCCGAATGAGGGTTTTGAACATGTGATTCTTTTGCATTTAGCAAATTGTAAGCGATACCAAAAATAAAAATACCTCCGGCGATACGGAGTGCATGGATATCAATGCCAAACAATTTGAAAATGAGCCTGCCTGCCAAAAGAAAGGCAATCAAAATCATAAAAGACACAACAATCGCTTTTTTGGCCGTCTGGGATCGTTCTTTTTCTGAGTAGCCTTCTGTTAAAGTGATGAAAAGAGGCACGTTTCCAATGGGGTTTGAGACAGCAAATAGTGACACAATGACATGAATCATAAAGGAAATCAACAGACACCCTCCTTTTTTCATAGTGTCTGCTAATCTGATGCGAATATTCCCTTGTTCTGTTAAAACCTGGTTTATTTTAACCGATGATAATAGAGGTTTAATGAAAGGGGAATAGAACATGAAAAAAAACATCACGATCATTGTCTTGTCTGTGATCATCCTAGGTGCAACTGGCTGGATTGTGTGGCAGCAGCAGTCGCTCACCGCAGCAGAGAATAAACACCAGCAAGAAATGAGAAAGAATGATGAGCAGCTGACACAATTAAAGTCAGAAGGAACGGATATGAAAGATGAAATGGATGGTCAAAAAAAGGAATTGTCCACCGTCACAAACAAGCTGAAGAAAGAAAAGAAGGCGCATCAAAAAGAAATCAAACAACGTAAAGCGCTTGAATTGAAAATAGACCAGCTTCAAAAAGAACTGGCAGCAGCGAAAGCAACGGCTCAAGCGAATAAGCAGGCAGCACAAACGACAAGGAAAGCAACTGTCAAAAAAGACCCAAATGTCACCCATCATCCTCCTTCTCAATGGGTGCAGGATCAATATGATTGGGGTGTTAAACAAGGGTATATCAAAGAATAGAGAGGATGAAATGATTTGATACAGATTCGGCCATTGTCTCATGATCAATCTGTTCCTATGGATCTTTTACTATTAGCTGACCCTTCAACTGAAAAAGTCCTTGCCTATGTACAATCTGGTTCTTGTTATGTTGCTTTTCATAAACAGGACATGATTGGTGTGTATGTTCTGACGCCTCTGTCTCAGCAGACAGTGGAAATCATGAATGTCGCCGTGAAGGAGTCATGGCAAGGTAGAGGAATTGGGAAGCAGCTGATCCGCCATGCTATTTCAGAAGCCCAGGCAGCTGGCTTTCATACAATTGAAATTGGCACAGGCAACTCTAGTATTCAGCAGCTCGCCCTTTATCAAAAATGCGGTTTTCGCATGGCGTCTATCGACCACGATTTCTTTCTGAAGCACTATGATGAACCGATTTATGAGAACGGTATTCAATGTATGGATATGGTGCGGTTGTCACTCGTTCTTCAAGCAGACTGACTTCATTCAGCCTGCTTTTTTTATGTTCTGCTCTTTTTCACTGCATGAATCACATATTGAATCAAGAAGTAGAGAGCGGCACCCGCTAAAAAACAGACCACGCACCCAAAGAGCGTTGCCTCTGAGCTGAATTGATACTGTTCAATTTTCATGATATAAAATGGCATACCAAAGAGAGTTGGACTTGATTCAACATGATGAACCTCTAGCAGCATTAAAAATACTGGCGTCATAAACACAGCAAACACATAAAGCATCGCAAGCGTTAAGCCGCTAGAAAACGAATGAAATACTTTAACCATTTAGTTCTCTCCTTCCATCTCTTTTAAACTGGTGATGATATTTTTCCCGTCTGGGCAAGCTGGATGCAGCATCACTGTATTTAATAAAGAAAAAAGCAGCAATGGATGCGTCAATGGATGCCCCCACATGAAGAAAAGCACACCCGAGCAGATCACTGGAAACAGAGGACCTGCAAGTGCCACCATCACATTAAAACCCGGCCGTGAAAATTTCTCATGGACAATCGACACGTGCTTCCAATCGATCATCACCACATAATCAAAGATGGGTTTTTTTTCGATTTTGTTGCACACCATCACCATCAGGATATGACCGAGTTCATGAATGAGCACAACTGCTATTAAGCAAAATAAAAGCGTCATCATCGCACAATCGGCCTCTTTAGCATGGCAGCATATATGAAGATGAAGAATGCGGCTGAACAAGCCATATAGACAGTTGAGAGCAGCTGGATATTTGCTGAAAGCCACTGGACTAAAAGCATATCCAACATACTGAACACAGCAATCATCATCACGATCACAAACAGTTTATTAAATTCACTAATCTTCATGACAAACCCGACACATGCCGCCATGACAGTGATCAATAAAATGGACAAACTCGCCAAACCGTGCCCTTCACTTTCGACCCCTATCATGAAATAAGCAAGCCCGATATAGACAAAATAAATCAATACATTCATTGTGTAATAAAATAAAATTCTTGATAATAAATAGGCACCCTTTGATGTATTTAACATAAAAATGGCTCGCTGATGGAGATGATATTCCCTGCCAATCATGAGCGGTAGCATAATAAGTATTTCCTTTAACGCAAACTGCACAATAAAAGCATACAGCAAGCCAGTCTCTGCCGGAGTAAAGATCAATGGGAGACCTATCGTGAAACAGACAAGAAACAGGAACAAAATACCTTGTTCTTTAAACACAGCTGATCGGCTAAAATAAACAAGCTCCTGCCGCAGATGTGTGAAAAATGAAGAATCCGATCTGATTTTTTGGTAAGAAAACGACTTCACCTCTACCTTTAGCTGCAAAAACATCCGATTGACATAACAAGCCGCCAAGCCCTTCAGCCAAAACCACCCTGCACATAGAAAGATCATCAGAAATACAAGATAGATAGACGGCCATACGTGAATCATCTCAACCGTTTTTTGAAAAAGGAGAAACACGAAAGCACCAAGCGTCACAAATCCGAGCGTTTGCAGCAGTAAATGCTCCTTTGTTTTTGATATAAAATGGCTCACACCAATGCGTATCAGCATCCAAGAAGCAAGTGTACAGAGCGCCAATCCACAGCAAGTGATCCCTACCACAATGATCCAATACAAAGATAGTGTAACGCCGCTAATGATCAGCCCTAATAGAATGGGTAAAAAAAGCAGACCAAGCATGATGAAACAAAACAGCACCGGAAAGAAATACACACAAAGGACAAATGAGACACTTTGCATCGCACTATTCAAAAAGAAGAACTGATACTCTTGACGCTTCATTTTATGACGGGAAAAGACAATCCCTGCTCCCAAAAGCAGCAGGGTCATTTTCACAAATTGAAGGTATAAAGCAACTGGTTCGCTCTCCCCTACTTGCATAAAAAAACGCAGGCTCATGACAACGTATATGGCGTAGATCAGCAACATAAAAACGGCTGCGGCGAGAAGCTGCAAAGGATATTTTTTGCCGAGCTGCTTGATTTTCGTTGTGAGCATGCCCCATTCTATTTTATGAAGAACGTGTCGTGTCCAAGTCATTGAGCAACCTCTCCACCTGCATATAGTAATCTTGATTCACTTCTTTATAAATATCCTCAAGTGCTTGATGAGGGAATGTTTTGTTTGTTTCTTGACGTGACATATCCAGCTTGATATCACCGTTTCTTAAGATCATGAGGTGATCATACAAAGTCTCACCAAACCCCAAATGATGGGTAGAAATGAGAATGCCTGCGCCTTGATCTCTCAGCTTCATGAGCACCTTTTTTAAGATGATCATCATATCTGGATCAAGTCCATTTGTGGGCTCGTCGAATACATAATAATCACAAGGCCTGAGGAGCTGTGAAATGATTTGTGTTTTCTTTTGATTGCCATGAGACAACTGGGCAATTGGCTGATCCATATAAGGTTTCAGCTCAAAAAGATCGACGAAGGCCTCTTCTCGAGGTCCATTTCGTTTGTCTGGAAGCTGGAGTAAATGGAAATATTCTCTCGGCGTTAAATAATCAAACAAAGCATGATCATCAGGAATATAGGAAACATGTTCTTTCAAAAAGGAGATATGTGCTGAGGATTGAAAATTCAGCTGTTTACCATGCAAAGAGACAAAACCCGTAAATGGTGTCAGGCCAAACATAGACTGAATCATCGTGGTCTTTCCTGCACCATTATGCCCCAAAAGCAGAAGCATACGTCCTTTCTCCACATTTAACTGAATATCGCGGAGAGAAAAGGTGCGGCTATACGTTTTTTCTGTTAAGTGTAATGTCAGCATCATGTCCCTCCATTTATTTCAGATAGAACAGATGACCCCGCATCTGTTCTCACCATTTGTTAGAAGCCGCATTTGATTTTAATATACAGGCCTAAAAACTTGAACTCTCCTAAAAATTTCGAGCCTTTTCCAAATGTTTTGCATGCCCAAATCAAAGCGGCAACTGTCACAATGCCTAAGATAGCGGCAAGGACATAAATCCAAAATGCATTTTTCTGTACGTTCTTAGAAGTTAGAATTCGTTGCTTCCTTTCATCATATGCCGCCAGTAGGTGAAGGACATACATGTACACGCCTACTGGAAAACGAAGGCTAAAAGGATTCAGCATCTCATCACCCCCTAATATATGTAAAATGATACCACCCCCATGCAAATAGCATAAGTTCAATTCAGATCATATTTTTAGTAGAGTTTTCATGATTTATTGCTTATAAATCGTCAAGCTCATCGTTTCTCCTCTGACTGAAGGATGATTTTTTACAAAAATAGGATATGACAAAGGAAGCAGAGCTAATTCTCTTGAGCCAGCTTTGCGTCTTTATTTCAACATAAAAAAAGCGCTGCGATACGCTCTTTTCAAAAGAGCGCACGCAGCGCGTTGCTTTACATTACTTATTCAAGTTGTAGAATGTAGCAATGCCGTGGTATTGAGCCGTTTCAGCCAATTGATCTTCGATGCGAAGTAATTGGTTGTATTTCGCCACACGGTCCGTACGAGACGGAGCACCTGTTTTGATTTGTCCAGCGTTAGTTGCAACTGCAATGTCTGCAATTGTGCTGTCTTCTGTTTCACCAGAACGGTGGGAGATAACAGCTGTATAGCCTGCACGTTTCGCCATTTCGATTGCATCAAATGTTTCAGTTAATGTACCGATTTGGTTTACTTTGATGAGGATTGAGTTACCAACGCCGTTTTTGATTCCTTCAGAAAGCTTCTTCGTATTTGTTACGAACAAGTCGTCTCCTACTAGCTGAACCTTGCTGCCAAGACGCTCAGTTAATAGTTTGTGACCTTCCCAGTCGTTTTCGTCAAGGCCGTCTTCGATTGAGATGATTGGGTATTTCGATACCATATCTTCATACCAGTCAACCATTTCAGCAGATGTTTTAACAACACCTTCGCCTGATAAATGATATTTACCGTCTTCTTTGTTATAGAACTCAGAAGATGCAGCATCCATCGCAAGTTTGACTTCTTCACCTGGTTTGAAACCAGCTTTTTCAATCGCTTCTACGATTGTTTGAAGTGCTTCTTCGTTAGAACCAAGGTTTGGAGCGAATCCACCTTCGTCACCTACAGCTGTGTTTAAGCCTTTCGCGCTTAATACAGATTTCAGGCTATGGAAGATTTGAGCGCCCATGCGAAGTGCTTCACGGAAGTTCGGTGCACCTACAGGCATAATCATGAATTCTTGAATGTCTACGTTGTTATCCGCATGCTCTCCGCCGTTGACGATGTTCATCATCGGTACTGGAAGCGTTTTGGAGTTGAATCCACCAAGGTATTGGTAAAGTGGAATTTGTAAGAAATCAGCAGCCGCACGTGCTACAGCGATAGATACGCCAAGGATTGCGTTTGCGCCTAATTTCCCTTTGTTTTCAGTTCCGTCAAGCTCGATTAACATTTTGTCAATTGCTACTTGTTCAGTGACATCAAAGCCCAAAAGCTCTGGTGCAATGATTTCGTTTACGTTGTTTACAGCTGTCAGAACACCTTTTCCAAGGTAACGGTCTTTGTCTCCGTCACGTAGTTCTACTGCTTCATATTCACCAGTAGACGCACCACTTGGTACTAGTGCACGGCCAAAGCCGCCAGATTCTGTGTAAACTTCTACTTCAACTGTTGGGTTACCGCGAGAGTCTAATACTTCGCGTGCATATACGTCAACAATGTATGGCATCGTTATTTCTCTCCTTTTGAATCAATTTGTTATTTTTGAATCAATGATGTTCCTGTCATCTCTTTTGGTTTTTCAAGACCAAGTAAGTCTAAAAGCGTTGGAGATAGATCGGCTAAAATGCCGCCTTCTCTAAGCGTCGCCCCTTTTTTCGTTACGATGACTGGAACAGGGTTTGTCGTATGTGCAGTATGCGGCTTTCCTTCTTCGGTAATGAGCACGTCTGCGTTACCGTGGTCTGCCGTGATGATGGCATGTCCGCCTTTTGCTAGGATTGCGTCGACTACAGCTCCTAAGCACTCATCTACTGCTTCAATGGCTTTAATTGTTGGCTCAAGCATACCTGAATGACCCACCATATCTGGGTTAGCAAAGTTCAGAATGATCGCGTCATGCTTGTCCGCATTGATGTCTGCAACAAGTGCATCCTTTACCTCATAAGCGCTCATTTCTGGCTTGAGGTCATAGGTTGCGACATCTGGTGAATTGATTAAGATGCGGTCTTCTCCAGGAAATTCTTCTTCACGCCCACCGCTCATAAAGAACGTCACGTGAGGATATTTCTCTGTTTCAGCAATCCGCAGCTGCTTCAATCCATTTTGAGAAAGTACTTCTCCTACTGTGTTATCCAAATTCACTGGTTTGAAAGCCACATAGCCATCTACCGTTTCACTGAAGTGTGTGAAGCAGACGAAGTGTAAATCCTTCGGATGTGCTTCTCCGCGGTCAAACGAGCGGAAATCTTCATTTGTGAATGTGTTTGAAATTTGAATCGCACGGTCTGGACGGAAGTTATAGAAAATCACAGAGTCGCCGTCATTTACTTTTGCAACCGGCTCACCATTTTCTCTCGTAATGACAGATGGAATAACGAACTCATCGTAGATTCCATTTTCATAGGAGTCATCAACGACATCATAGATGTTTTGATAACTTGGGCCTTCACCATACGCCATCGCGCGATATGCTTTCTCCACACGATCCCAGCGCTTGTCACGGTCCATTGAGTAATAGCGTCCAGAAAGTGTTGCGACTTCTCCGACACCAATTTCTTTGATTTGTTCTTCAAGCTGTTTTAAGTACACTTTCGCTGTCTTCTGACCAACATCACGTCCGTCTAAGAAACCGTGAATGTATACTTTAGTTAAGCCTTCTTTTTTCGCTAGTTTCAGCAAGGCAAAAAGATGCTGGATGTGGCTATGCACACCGCCGTCTGACAAGAGACCGAATAGATGAAGGGCCTTGTCATTTTCTTTTGCATAAGTCATTGCATCTAGGAACGTTTCGTTTTTCTCAAATTCCCCATCACGAATGGCAACATTCACTCTTGTTAAGCTTTGGTACACGATGCGTCCTGCACCGATGTTCAAATGCCCAACTTCAGAGTTCCCCATTTGACCTTCTGGGAGACCCACTGCCTCACCTGAAGCCGTTAAGGTTTGATGCGGGAATTCGTTCCAGTAGCGGTCGAAGTTCGGTTTCTTTGCTTGGGCAACAGCGTTACCGACTGTTTCGCCTCTTAAACCGAATCCATCTAAGATGATTAATGCAGCTGGTTTCTTACTCATATTGACCTTCCTCCAATAATTGAACGAAAGACTGAGGTTCTAAGCTTGCGCCGCCTACCAAAGCACCGTCAATATCGGATTCTGCCATATATTCTTTAATATTCGCAGGTTTCACGCTTCCGCCATATTGAATGCGAAGGCTGTCTGCCGCTTCTTGACCAAATTCGCTTGCAACCGTTTGGCGAATGTGCGCACAAACATCGTTTGCATCTTTTGCTGTAGAAGATTTACCTGTACCGATCGCCCAGATTGGCTCATAGGCAATCACAGATTCAGCGACTTGCTGCTTCGTTAAACCAGCTAGTGCTTTCTTCACTTGATCAGCGACAAGTTCGTTTGTTTTGCCTGCTTCACGCTCTTCAAGCGTTTCACCTACACAGATGATTGGAACGATGCCATGCTTGAATGCAGCATGTGCTTTTTTGTTCACTGTTTCATCTGTTTCAGCGAAGAATTCGCGGCGCTCTGAATGACCGATCACTGAGTAGCCGATGCCAAGATCTTTAAGCGCAGCAGGGCTGATTTCACCAGTGAATGCACCGTTTTCTTCAAAGTGCATGTTTTGCGCACCAATTTTAAGGTCTGTTCCGTTAGAAAGGCTGTTCAGCTTTTCAAGGAAAAGGGCTGGTGCACAGACAATAGATTCCACTTTGTCAGGAGATGGAATAGATGACTTGACTTCTTCAACGAAGCTTACAGCTTCACCAAGTGTTTTGTTCATCTTCCAGTTCCCAGCTATAATTGGTTTTCTCATGATTGACACTTCCTTATAGCAGTTTTGGTCTTATTTATCGTTTAATGCAGTCACACCTGGAAGTTCTTTGCCTTCCATAAATTCAAGTGAAGCGCCGCCGCCTGTAGAAATATGGCTCATCTGATCGGCAAGACCAAATTTCTCAACAGCTGCTGCTGAATCTCCACCGCCAATGACAGAATATGTATCTTTTGCTTCTGCCAGTGCTTCTGCGATTGCTTTTGTTCCTTTAGCGAATGCATCGATTTCAAATACACCCATTGGTCCGTTCCAGACAACAAGTTTGCTGTTTTTAATGACATCAGCATACTTCTCTCTTGTCTCTGTTCCAATATCAAGTGCTTCTAGATCACTTGGAATTTCAGAGATTGGCACAATGCTTGTATTCGCATCATTTGAAAAGTCGTCGGCTACCAGAACATCTGTTGGAATCAGGAAGTTCACGCCTTTTTCTTTTGCACGGTCCATAAAGGATTTCGCTAAATCTACTTTGTCTTCTTCTAATAGAGATTTCCCTACTTCGTGGCCAAGTGCTTTTACAAATGTATAAGCAAGTCCGCCGCCGATGATCAGGTTGTCCACTTTATCAAGAAGACTTTCAATCACACCGATTTTATCCTTTACTTTTGCGCCACCGATAATCGCTGTAAATGGGCGATCAGGGTTTGAAATGGCTTTTCCTAGAACCTCAAGCTCTTTTTGCATGAGAAAGCCTGAAACAGCCGGAAGATACGCTGCAATACCAGCTGTGGATGCATGTGCACGGTGTGCAGCACCGAACGCATCATTGACATACACATCGGCTAAATCAGCAAACGCTTTTGATAATTCAGTATCGTTCTTTTCTTCACCAGGATAGAAACGAACGTTTTCAAGCACTAGCACATCTCCTTCTTTTAAGTCAGAGATTTGCTTTTTCACGTTGTCGCCGTAAGCTTCATCTGCTTTTTTCACTTCTTGTCCAAGAAGCTCTTGCAGACGTTTTGCTACAGGTGTCAGACGCAGTTCTTCAGTAACTTGACCTTTCGGACGACCCAAATGACTAGCTAGTAGTACCTTTGCGCCTTGTCCTGTTAAATACTCAATCGTTGGTAATGCTGCGCGAATACGAGTATCATCCGTCACTTTTCCGTCCTTCATTGGAACGTTAAAATCTACGCGGCAGAACACAACTTTACCTTTTACGTCAATGTCTTTTACTGATTTCTTATTCATGCTCGTCAGGAGATCCTCCTTTATTCTGGTTTCCTTACGCATTGGACAAGTCTCTCTTTATCCTTTTCCCATTTTGCCCTCATCAAAACGAGAAATCGTGCAGAACGGATAAATACAGAGAAAAAGGGAAAGGGATGCTTCCCCTTCCCTTGTCCGTCTTCATTATATCGTGTCTCTAGGAAAGAACCAAGTGAGTTCCTTCAGTGTGAGAAATTAAAGACCTTGTTTTGCAATGTAAGCTGCAAGGTCAACAACGCGGTGAGAATATCCACTCTCGTTATCGTACCAAGAAATGACTTTCACCATGCTGCCTTCCATTACCATTGTAGAAAGAGCATCGATTGTTGAAGAGTTTGCATTACCATTGTAGTCACCAGATACTAATGGCTCTTCGCTGTAGCCAAGGATTCCTTTAAGTTCTCCTTCAGCCGCTTCTTTAAGTGCTGCATTTACGTCTTCAGCTGTCACATCTTGATTTAATTCAGCAACAAGATCAACTAAAGAAACGTTAGGTGTTGGAACACGCATAGCGCCACCGTTTAATTTACCTTTAAGTTCAGGCAATACAAGTGAAACAGCTTTCGCAGCACCTGTAGAAGTTGGGATGATGTTTTCCGCAGCTGCACGAGCACGACGGTAGTCTTTGTGCGGAAGATCAAGAATTTGTTGGTCATTTGTGTATGAGTGAACAGTTGTCATCATACCGCGTTTGATACCAAATTTATCGTTAAGTACTTTTGCAAATGGAGCTAAGCAGTTTGTTGTACAAGATGCATTAGAGATGACATCGTGGCTAGCTGCATCGTATTTGTCTTCGTTTACACCCATAACGATTGTGATATCTTCTTCGTTAGCAGGAGCAGAGATGATGACTTTTTTAGCGCCAGCTTCTAAGTGTTTAGCAGCGTCTGCACGTTTTGTGAAGAATCCAGTAGATTCAACAACGATTTCTACGCCTTGTTTACCCCAGCTTAATTTCGCAGGGTCACGCTCAGCTGATACTTCGATTGTTTTACCGTTCACTACTAAGTTCGTACCGTCTACAGAAACCTCTGCATCTAGTTTTCCGTGAACAGAGTCATATTGTAAAAGGTGTGCAAGCATGTTAGCGTCTGTTAGATCGTTAACCGCTACTACCTCAACTTCAGGATTGTTTAATGCTGCACGAAATACGTTACGTCCAATACGTCCAAATCCGTTAATACCGACTTTTACTGCCATGATGTTTCCTCCTTTTATAGGTCACAATGTTTTATATTGAGGGATCTATTGACTCCCTTAATAACTCTTTTGCGGCTCCTTCGTCTGTGACGAGAACCGTTCGGCGGGGTTTTTTGAAATAAGCTTCAATGGCCCCAGCCTTTGATGATCCACCTGCAACAGCAATGATGTGTGGAATGCTTTCTAAATCATCTAGCTGCATGCCGACGGAGTGCACTTTGTGGACGACCTCGCCATCACGATTAAAGTAATAGCCAAAAGCCTCTGTCACTGCGTCATGCTCATCAATCTTTTTTAAATCTTCAGCAGGTGTGTTTCGTCTCATCGCCATTGTTTTTGCTTCACCGATTCCATGAATAAGCATCGTGGATGATTTAATTGTTTGAAGCACTTCTTTGACGGACGGCTCTTCAATAATGGAAGAGTAAGCACCTTCTGACAGCTGTCCTGGAACAAACAGCAGTTTGTAAGTACCGGAAGCTTTTTCAGCCATGTGGGCACAAATGGTGTTTGCCTGATTTTTTACATTCTCCCCAAGACCGCCTCTCGCAGGGACAAACATCATGTCGCGATTTTTGGCATCAGGGGTCATCATTTCGGCAACAGCTTCCATCGTCGTTCCGCCAGTGACGGCGACGATATTATTTCCAGTAAACCTTTTTTTCATACATTGGACAGCAGCTCTTCCCATTTCTTGCTTCACCCACGGGGATTCATCGCTGTCACCAGAAACAATGATGACTTCTTCCAGGCCTAATTTCCTCTTTAATGTATTTTCCAAAAAGGTTAAACCTAAAACGTCCTTCATCATTCCTTCAAGCATTTCAAGCAAAGCATGACCTTCAGTCGTCAGCATCATACCGCTCGTTTTGACATCCAGCAGATTTTGTTCCTTTAAGAACTGAACTTCAGCTCTTAAGATACGTTCACTGAGACCAAGACTTGTCGCAAGACTTCTGCGACCAATTGGTTCCGCTAATCTGATGTACTGCAAAATGTCGTAGCGCTTTTGCATAACTGTGAGAAGATCTGGTAATAATTTTTTTTGAGCTTCCAATAAACGATTCATGGCTAACGACCCTTTCTTTTCACGTTGGACTAAAAACGTCCCACTGTGACAAAAAACGTCCCGCCACAGCCAAAAAAAATCAATCCCTGCTTTCTTTAATTATTTTAACAGGATAATCTTGCATTTTCAACTCTTACAAACACATTTAGACAAAAAATAGACACATTTTGACCGATAACCTGCTTGTCATCTAGCTTTCCGCTATTTTATTTTTTTCAAACTATTTATTTTCTTCTATATTGAATGCATTTGTCTTTGAAAAGGTGCAGGCGGTCAAAAGCCGCCTGCTTATGTTTTCGGAATCGTTTTCTCTTCATTAAACCGTTTCGCATCTTCCTTCGGTTTAATCTTGAGGTAGTAAATGATGTAGCAGGCGGCCATAAATGGAACTCCGCAATAAAGACCAATCCGCTGATCCTCAATAAAGAATAAACTGATAAGAACAATGCCAAATGCGATAAAGCCTGCTAATGGCACAAATGGATAAAAAGGCGTTCGGAAGACAAGATCCTTTACATCTCCGCCCTCTTTTATGAATTGTCTCCTAAAGAAGTATTGGGATAAACAAATCGACATCCAAACCACGACAAGCACCATACCCGAAATGGATATGAGCCAGACATATACCGTTTTTGGTGCTACAACACTCGTGAGCAGTGATAGAGCGGATACACCCATTGTCACCAATAAGGCATTGATCGGGATTTTACGTTTGGATAATTTTTTCGTGAAAACAGGTCCTTTCCCGTCTTTTGAAAGCGCCCAAAGCATACGTGATGATGCATATAATCCAGAGTTCGCTACAGATAAGACGGCTGTAATGATAATAAAATTCATGATATCTGCAGCGTATGGTATGCCGACCTTGTCCAACACCACAACAAACGGACTATCCACCGCGCCGGCGGTCTGCCATGGCAGAAGCGCTGCAAGAACCGCAATGGATAAAACAAAAAAGACCATCGTCCGCCAAATAATATTGCGAATAGAGCGTGGGAGTGTTTTTTCTGGATTTTCACTCTCCCCTGCTGCAATCCCTACAAGCTCTGTTCCTTGAAAGGAGAAATTGACTGTGACCATGGTTAATAAAATCGCAAAAACACCATTAGGAAAAAGTCCGCCATGATCCGTCAAATGGCGAAATAGAGGGGCAGGTTCCCCGCCTTTCAAATGAATCATTCCGAAAATTGCGCCAATTCCAATGATAATAAACAATAAGATCGCAGCAACCTTGATGGCTGAAAACCAAAACTCGGTTTCAGCAAAGCTGCGAGCTGAGATGGCATTGATGGCAAATAAGATGACGCTAAAGGCAAGACACCAAAGCCAAACTGGGATATCAGGAAACCACCTTTGGAGTAGAATCCCTGCTGATGTAAATTCAAGTCCGATCGTACATGCCCAGCTAAACCAATAGAGCCAGCCGATCATAAAGCCTGTGGACGGACCAATATATTTGGTTGCATACTCCTGAAAGGAACCAGCTGTCGGCATCGCCACTGCTAATTCACCGAGACAGAGCATGACCAAATACATGAGTAACCCGCCAATGATAAACGAAAGAATGGCTCCCCCTGGGCCTGCTTGATGAATAATGAGTCCTGACCCAAGGAAAAGGCCTGTTCCGATAACCCCGCCTAAGGCAATCATAAAAAGATGTCTGCTTTTCATGGAACGCTCTAGTTCATTATGCTGTTCTGGCTTCAAATCCGCTTCCCCACTTTCACTCTTCTATTCATCAACCTTTGACAAAATTCGCCGTTCATTGAAAGAGAAAGGGAGAATTTGAAGGCTTCTCCCTTGATCATTTATGCTTGAAATAACGCTTGGATATGAGCAATTGCCCAATCCAAGTCTTCTTTTGAAATGGTAAGCGGCGGTGCAAATCGAATCACTGTCTCATGGGTTTCTTTGCATAACAGCCCTGCTTGCTTGAGCTTCTCACAATAAGGTCTAGCTGCCTCAGTCAGTTCCATCCCAATAAATAGTCCACGCCCGCGTACTTCCTTAATCACAGGACTTTGAATGCGTGATAGTTTGTCTTTGAAATATTGCCCAAGCTCCAGTGAGCGCTCGGCAAGCTTCTCGTCGATTAAAACATCTAGTGCAGCAAGTGATACTGCGCACGCAAGAGGATTCCCGCCGAAGGTAGACCCGTGAGACCCTGGATTAAATACACCTAAAATATCACGGTTTGCGACAACACACGAGATCGGGAATACGCCGCCGCCAAGTGCTTTACCAAGAATCAGCATATCCGGCTCAATGTCTTCCCAGTCGCATGCAAACATCTTGCCGGTCCGCGCTAATCCCACTTGAATTTCATCTGCGATCAATAACACATGTTCCTTCTCACAGATCGCTTTTGCCTCTTTTATAAAGCCCTCAGGCGGCATGACAATGCCCGCTTCCCCTTGAATCGGTTCAAAGAGAAAAGCCGCTGTTTGCGGAGTGATCGCTTCGCGTAACGCCTCAATATCTCCATAAGGGATGAGCTTTATGCCTGGAAGCATCGGACCGAAACCTCTTTGATATTCTGCTTCCGAAGAAAGTGACACAGCCGTCATTGTACGACCATGAAAATTCCCGGTACATGCAATAATTTCTGCCCGATTCTCTTCGATTCCCTTGACATCATAGCCCCATCGTCTCGCTGCCTTTACAGCCGTTTCCACAGCCTCAGCACCCGTATTCATTGGCAATGCCATCTCTTTATTCGTTAATTTGCAAATCTTCTCATACCATGGGCCAAGCTGATCATTATGGAAGGCCCTTGATGTAAGTGTCACGCGGTCAGCTTGTGTTTTAAGCGCTTCAATAATGCGGGGATGGCGATGTCCTTGGTTCACTGCAGAATATGCACTGAGCATATCCATGTAGCGGTTGCCCTCAGGATCAGTCACCCACACTCCCTCAGCCTCTGAAATCACAATTGGCAACGGATGATAGTTCGCCGCACCGTATTGTTCTGTTTGATGAATCAATGCTTTTGTCTGTGTCATCGTGTATTCCTCCTTCTATATGCTTGCCTCTTTTGATTGGGTTCATCTTCACTCTTATATTATGCAAGGATCATGCCAACTTAGTGATCGCTCTGTATCTAGGATTGTGCTCATCTTTAACGCAAAATAATTTTGCGTATGCAAATTTTTTTAGAGGAAACCGCAAAATTTTTCATGTAAAATAGAGGTAATGTCTGGAGGTGGCGCAAGTGAAAAAAGATCAGCATACCGCAAAGCTCGAAAATGAGATTGATCTATATAAACAAATGCTCGATTTAATTGATGTTGGGGTTCACGCCATTGATGAAAATGGTAATACCATTGTTTATAACAAAAAAATGATGGAGATCGAATCTTTAAAACGTTCTGATGTCCTTTATAAAAATGTCTTAGACCTCTTTGTGTTTCAGGATGAGATGCACAGTACACTTGTCCAAGCGCTGCGAACCGGGAAACAGACGGTTCATGCAAAGCAGACGTATCACAACTACAATGGAAAAGAAATCACAACGATTAACCATACATACCCGCTCGTTCGAGACGGTTTGATTCAAGGAGCGGTTGAAATTTCGAATGATGTCACGAAACTGGAACGGCTCATTCATCACAATATGAAGAAAAAAGGAAACACACGCTTTACATTTGATTCAATCATTGGGGAGAGTCCTGCCTTTTTAGAAGTGATTGAACATGCGAAACGAGCCACACGTACCTCTTCTTATGTGCTGATTGTTGGTGAGACAGGGACGGGGAAAGAGCTATTTGCACAAAGCATTCATAATGGCAGCAGCCGTTCATCTGGACCATTTATTACGCAGAATTGCGCAGCACTGCCTGATAACCTCATTGAAAGTCTGCTTTTTGGAACACAAAAAGGGGCTTTTACAGGGGCAACAGATCAGCCCGGTCTATTCGAACAAGCGCAAGGAGGTACACTGCTTTTAGATGAGATCAACTCATTACACCCAGCTCTTCAAGCAAAACTATTGCGCGTCTTGCAAGAGAAACGTGTAAGAAGGTTAGGCAGTACAAAGGAAATCGCCATTGATGTGAGAGTGATTGCTAATATGAATGAGGACCCTGTGGATGCGATCGCAGGTGGACGGATGCGAAAGGATTTATTTTACCGGCTTGGCATTGTCACCTTGTTTATCCCGCCACTCTCTGAGCGAAAAGAAGACATCCCCACATTTGTCATGCATTTTATTCAAAAATATAATGAACTGTTTCAAATGAATGTGAAGGCGGCTGATGAAGAGGTACTTGCCCTGTTCCAAACGTATCATTGGCCGGGCAATGTAAGAGAACTGGAGCATGTGATTGAGGCTGGAATGAATATGATGATGGACGAAACATACTTAAGCATGCATCACCTTCCTTACCATTTCCGTTTCAAGCAAGGAGAAGGACGTCCTAGTGAACACATGCAGATGAGTCCGCTTAATCTAGCAGCTGCAGCTGATACGTTTGTCTACACGAGCTCAGATCATACAACTGATTTCCAAACCCAAATGGAACGATTTGAAAAACAATACATCGTCCATTACTTAAATAAAATGGACGACAATATTTCACAGACTGCAAAGATATTGGGCATGAGCAGGCAAAGTCTGCAATATCGAATGAAAAAATTGCATATTTCTCTTCAATAATAGAGCTGTGCCGTTTTTCGGCACAGCTTATTGAATATCTGGCTTTCCTTCCTGTTCTTGCAGCACATCACCAAGAAGTTGTTCTACTTTTTCCAAATGTGTAAGCATCGCCCTCTCCGCTTCTTCTGGCTGCTTGTCCATGACAGCTTGATAAATACGTTCATGGTCTTTGTAAAGCTGACGTATGGACGCTTTTCTTGAAAATAACACGATTTTTCTCGTTTCCCGCATCGTTTCAATTAATAAGGATGAGACCTGATTCATTAACGCCGCCAGTAAATGATTCTTTGAGGCTTTAGCGATGGCAAGATGAAATGTAAGGTCTGCCTCTTCACCAATTTCTTTATGCGCTTCTGCACGCTTCATTTGTTCAAGTGCCTCATGCAGTCGATGGAGGTCCTCGTCTGTCCGCAGCAATGCTGCCTTTTTGACAGCACCTGATTCAATGATTGATCTCACTTCTAGAAGCTGCACGATATCCTGCTGCTTCATCAAAAAAGCAGGAGATAAACAAAATGTGAGCTGCTCAGGATCGAACTGCTTCACATATGTGCCTTCTCCTTGCTTCATCTCTATTAATCCGATCGCTTTCAGAGCGGACAGCGCCTCTCTCACAGCGGAACGGCTGACTTGAAAGTTTTCAGAAAGTGCTTGAACCGAGTCTAATTTTTCGCCCGGAAGAAGCTCCCCCGTTCGAATGGATTCGACTAATGCGTCCGCAATTTCTTCATATATTTTTTTCGTTTTGATTTGTTTATATTTCAATTGGTCTCACCTCATCACTGTTGTCTACCCTATCGCCTCATGCCCTATCTTATACTTTACCCCAAAATTCAGATCACACGTCTTCCCTTTTTTCAATTCTCAAGAAATCTTCTATCACTCTTTCACTCATCAAAAAAGAAGCACGTGCCATTGTTTCTGGCATGTGCTTCTTTTTAATCATATCGCTTCCGCAGCGTGGAAGACGGAAGGTTCATTTGTTCACGATATTTGGCAATGGTTCTGCGAGAGACGCGGATACCAAAGGTTTGCTGAAGCTGCGTCATGATTTGCTGATCCGAATACGGTTTTTTCTTATTTTCTGATTGAATCAGCTCTGCAATGTGGGTCTTCACTGTGTAGCTGGATGCTTCTTCGAGCGAATGCCCTTCTAGTTTCGCTTGGAAAAACTGTTTCATTTCCATTAACCCATAAGGGGTCTGCACCATTTTCCCTTTGACTGTTCGACTCACTGTCGACTCATGCACTTGTAATATATCTGCAACCCGCTTCATCGTAAGCGGTTTCATTTTATGCTTCCCTGTCAGAAAAAAATCAGTCTGTTGTAAGATAATCTCACGAACGACATTTGTCATCGTTTGTTTTCTCTGCTTAAGCGCTTGAACAAGCCAATTGTACTGCTGATGCTTTTCCTTTAAATATGCATATGCTTCATGCCGCTTTTGATCTTGAATCATGGCGAAATACCCTTCATTCATTTCAATGTCCGGAAAAGCACGCTGGTTCAGCTCGAATGTGATGTGACCTCCCGCAGCTGTAATCAACACATCTGGTTCTATATACACATCCTGGTCTTCATAAGAGAAATGAAGGCCTGGTCTTGGTTCGAGAAGCGACACCTCATCTTGTATGGCTTGCAGGGTTTTCAACGGCATACCTGTTTTAGCTGCGATTTCCTTCCAAGCCTTCCTTGCGAAAAGAAAGAAATGCCCTTCGATGATCAGCTCTGCTTCATACCAGCGATCCTTTTTTCGTCTAAGCTGGAGCAGGATGCATTCTTGCAATGATCTAGCGCCAATACCGGCAGGCTCTAATGATTGAAGCTGATGAAGAACGGCCTCTACTTCTTCTGCCGAAGCCTGTAACACAGCGGCCATTTGGTCAACCGGTTCATTTAAATAGCCATTGGAATCAATGGACTCAATCATGAATTGAAAAATCCTTTGATTCTTTTCACTTAAATTCAAATCAATGGCCTGTCTCTTTAAATATATTTGCAGGCTTTCTTTTTGATGCGTACGATACGGCTCTGTCATTCGATCTTGCGTTCTTTTATGATAAACTGGTTGATAGCTGTCCGTGTCTTTCCGCTCAATCAGAGGGTTCTCAAGCGCTAACTGATCAAGATACTCACCCAGCTCTGCACAATTCAATTGCAGCAGCGTAATCGCCTGCCTGAGTTCTTGCGTGAGTACCTGCTTTAATACTAGTTCTTGTTGCAGTTTAAGGCTCATTGTCTCCCCTCCCTCTCATCATTTTACATGAAGATTGACGGACCGTATATACGAAATAGGAGTGATTTCCATGTCTGAACTTTTTTCCGTTCCATACTTTATCGACAATTTAAAACAGCACATTGCCATGAATCAACATGAAGACAAGATTCATGCCATGAACGCTTATTATCGTTCGGTGGTTTCTACACTTGTGCAGGACCAATTGACGAAAAATGCTGTTGTCTTGAAGCGAATTCAGCATCTCGATGAAGCGTACCAAAAGGTGAAAAAAGAAAGCGAATAAATGGACGAAAAACAACACCCTTTCTCATGATTGCAAAGGGTGTTTTTCATGCAGGAAAAGCTTTTGATCCAGCTTCGATTTGTACATCATCAAAAAGCCGGACCGCCCTACAGTAAGCCATAGGTCATGATGATTCCATAAAATAAGGGATTGATAAAAAGAGAGGCAGGCTGCTGATGAACGAGCAGCCTATGTGGAGGATAATGCTTTCTTTTGCAGGGCGCTGTGCAATGTATCAATGACAAGCTCCTGTTCTGCGTCTGTCATGCTTGTACCAGATGGCAGGCAAAGACCTGTCTCAAATAACAACTCAGATGCAGGGACTTCATCGGCTGTTGTATAAAAAGGACAACCATGAAAGAGCGGCTGCTGATGCAGTGGCTTCCATACACGCCTTGCTTCGATCTGCTTTTGTTCTAAAGCATCTATCATCTCTACTGGAGACATCTGTACATGATGATCAATGGTGAATGTGGTCAGCCAGCGGTTTGATGTGGTTTCTTGATATTCTGGCATAAATTGAAGGCCTTCAATATCGGCTAAAGCATCTTGATAACGCTCGAAAATGCGGCGTTTTTGCTGAACACGCTCCTCTAACACTTCCATTTGTGCAATTCCTACACCTGCGAGTAGGTTGCTCATCCGATAGTTATATCCCTCCTCTTGATGTTCATAGTGTAGGGCATGTTCTCTTGCCTGTGACGCGAGAAATCGGCAGCGGTCGATGGCTGCTTCATCATCACTGACAAGCATTCCGCCTCCTGATGTTGTAATGATTTTATTTCCGTTAAAAGAGTACACACCGAACCTGCCTATTGAACCGCTTTTTCTTCCTTTATATATACTGCCTAACGATTCAGCCGCATCTTCAATAATTGGCACATCATATGCCTCACACACCTCTATGATTTCATCCATTTTTGCACTTTGTCCGTATAAATGAACGACAATAACCGCACGAGGTCTTTTCCCAAGTCGTTTTGTTTCAGCGAAGGCTTTCTCTAACGCCAGCGGACACATATTCCATGTCTCTTTTTCTGAATCAATAAAAACAGGCGTCGCTTGTTCATATAAAATAGGATTTGCACTGGCAACAAATGTGAGAGTGGAACAAAAGACCATATCTCCCTTTTGAACGCCAATGAGTTTTAAGGCAAGGTGAATGGCTGCTGTCCCAGAAGACAATGCCGCTCCACTCTTCACGCCTGCATAATCCGCGACCACTTGCTCAAATTCATTTACAAGCGGTCCTAATGGTGCAATCCAATTGCTCTTAAATGCCTCCTCTATTTTCTTCTGTTCTTTTCCACTCATATGAGGAGGAGATAAGTAGATTCGTTTCCTGTCTCTCATGATTTCCCACCTTCTCTTCGATCTTTGATCTCAATTGCAGGAACGCCTACGGCGACTTTCTGATCATGTATATCTCGGGTCACTGCCGCTCCTGCGCCGATCACTGCCCAGCTTCCAATGGTTCTGCCAGGTATGACAGCAGCCCCAGCTCCAATATGAGCACCCTCTCGCACAGAGACACAGCCGGTGAGCACGGCTCCCGGAGAAAGGTGCGTAAAGGATTCGAGAAAGCAGTCATGCTCCACGATAGAACCGGTGTTGATAATGGCATGCTCACCAATTACTGCATCTGCTTGCACAACAGCCCTTGCCATCACAACCGTTCCCTGACCAACCTTCGTTGACGAGCTCACAACTGCCTCTGGATGAATCAGTGTGGCAAATGCCCTCTCTTCAAATGCGAGACGTTCTTTGATCCTCTGTCTGATTTCGTTTTGCCCAATGGCAATCAGCCATTGCATATCAGGTATTTCATCTCTTACCTTTTGACTCATAGAAACCGGACCATACAGAATGCCGGTTCGAGTGTCAGCCTCCTCAAATCGATCGTCTAATACAGCACACAATGAGTAATCAGGATGCAAAAAAATCAACTCCTGTATAACCTTGCTGTGTCCGCCAGCCCCTATTAAGCCAATGGGCTGCTCTTTACGTATCGGTTCCTTTGAATTTTTCAGCTGTTGCATGATTTGGCTGCTGCACCCCTTCTGTTTTGATGACTTTCAGCAAGGTCATCCATAAAATTTTCATATCGAGCCAAAACGATTGGTGCTCTACATACCAGAGGTCATAGGTGAATTTCTCCTCCCAAGAGAGAGTATTTCTCCCATTCACCTGGGCCCATCCAGTGATACCAGGCTTCACAAGATGACGCTTCGCTTGCTCCTCTGTGTACATTTGTAAATACTCCATTAAAAGCGGTCTTGGTCCAACGAGACTGATTTCCCCTTTGAGTACATTGACAAGCTGCGGCAATTCATCAAGACTGAGCTTACGAATAAAGGCGCCGGTTTTTGTTAATCGAAGATGGTCTGGAAGCAGTACGCCATGTTCATCGCGTTCCTCGGTCATCGTTCGAAATTTATAAAGCATAAACGGTTGTCCGTACAGACCAGGCCGTTCTTGTCGAAACACCACAGGCGCTCCGATTTTCCACCGAATGAGTCCATAGATGAGAAGGAAAAGGGGGCTGCCTGCGATGAGCAGGGTCAAAGCCACGACCACATCTATTATTCTTTTCATCATTGCTTCTCCTTTCCACACTAGCGAGAGACAGAGCGTTCAATAGCAGCTTGTTTCACCTTACGCATGAGCTGTATCCGCTCTTGTTTTGTTCCTGCAAATTGATACAAATAGCCTAAGTAGAGAACGAAACATATTCCGCCAATACAAAATAGCTCCCACCATCTCGTCACATCATACACAGCCTGAATGCCGGCACAGATCCCCCATATAAATAGAGCCCCAAACAGCGGAACGACTGTATGTTTGTAAAAGATGGTACTTTTCTGTTTCGTGATCTTGGCTGTATACAATGGGAGAAAGACGATATTTTTCATCAATAAAACAACGGCCCCTGCTGATGCAACGCCATATAACCCAAGCTGAAGTAGGTGAGTCAATCCATAGGCTAACAGGACATTGGAACCGCCTAATATGAGTGTCACAACCGCCGGCACTTTAAATCGGTTAAAGGCAGTCGGTACATAGGTCAGCGGTAAAAACATCAACGTGAAACACAAATAAGCCGCATGAATCATCAGCAGCCATTTTAGCTCCTCAAAGGCTGGTCCAAGCCATAACAGCATGAGCGGACCGGCAAGACCTCCTAACAGAGCCGCGGGGAATGCCACAAATAAACCGCTCCATTTCATGGCATTGGCGGCGTATTGAATGAGCCCCTGCTCGTCTTGACTTGAATATAATTTTGTGATCGTTGGCGCAAACACAACCGCAAGTGTCCCTGCAAGGGTGCGCAATAATAATGGAAATTGTAAAATGGCGGCATACTGTCCAGTCGCTTCTGCCCCAATCAGTAAGTTGGTCATCAATAAATCGATTTGTAAAAACAACAAAATGCCCATTTGCTCAAATGAATGCCACACCCCTGATCGAACCAGCGTGAGACTTGAAGATAAAGAAACGTACCGCCACTTAAACGAAAACCAAGGAATGAGTTTCTTAAAATAATAGAGACCCATTCCCAAAGCGGCGAAACTCCCCATAACGGCTGCAAGCGGAATATGCCAAATGGCTGGTGTCGTCACGGTAAATAACAGCACAATCACAAGTGCCCTGCCAAACATCTGAATGGCCTGTCCAACACTCGATACATATAATTTGTTCGCATAAAACGGTGCCGCCCCAATACCAGACATGACGAAATTGAGCATAAATAAAAGACCCCCTAACACAAAGGCGATCTGTGTATCTTTTGCAAGATGAGCAGGCACATGGAGCCAGTCAACCAGCTGCTGAGACATGAATAGACAAAGTAAAAAAAGACAGATGGATAAAAAAAGAGAACTGACAAAATAGGAAGCGAGATAGCGCTGCGCTTGTTCCATCTCTCCTTTATGAGCCGCAACAGAAAAAAAACGCACCACCACAGCACTTAATGAAGCCGTAATGACCGATAAATAATTGATCATATTTTGCGTCAGATGAATCAGACCAAACGCTTCCACTCCAAGTGTATGAACAATGTAAGGCGTTAAACAAACAGACATCAGCATCATCAAGAAAAACGTCATCACATTTGCACTGACATTGTAAAGAAACGCACGGTTCATGGTGATTTCACGCAGTGTTTAAGGGCCTTCATCCAACTTCCTCTCCCTTTTGTCCGCTTGTTTTCATATGCTGATGAATGGCCTTTTTCACCGCTTCCTCCGTTGGTTCCTTCAAAAGGGTCATAAACGGCAAGTGCGCTACCCATTCATATCCTTCCATGACTTTATGATCAAACGACCTGATGACAACACACGGTGTATGTGTGATCGCACAAAAGATCATGCCATGCAGTCGATCTGTCACGACGACTTGTGCCTGACTCAACTGCGTCCATAACGTGGATAATTCCTCTAAACGAGTCGTTCGATTCACTCGCTTACCAATGGTCGTTGTGATAAAACCAACTTGATCATACGTTTCTTTGATATGCTCCTGCAGTTGTTCTCGTTTCTCTTTCGTGAGATACGCCTCCTTATCCTCACGCAGACAAAGTAGCACACCTTTACGGGTTTGACTCTTTGATGTTTCGTCTAATGTCAGGACCATATCAGGCTGTTTCCACACCTCTTTATTAGGAAAATGCTTCTTCATCCATTGATAGGTGGTTTGATCTCTTGCCATCAAGAGAAGCCTCGGGTGTTGCTGATATGCTTGAATAGCGCGGCGTTCTTCTCTTTTCCCTCTCTTTGTTTCTGTAAAATGAGCAGTAGCGGGCAGCTGAATGACGGGATAGGACTTAAAGGCGTTCATGATAAATTGTCTTGTCCATTCTTCATATCGATATAAATCGCCCATGTTGCCCCCGCCGATGATACAGACAATGTCCTCTGGGTGCCGCGCGTGCTTCAGCGGACGTGCTAGACGATACATCTCCTGCATGTCTACTTCTATGATTTGATAGTCTGGAAAGTGCTTTTGTAGAAAACAGCAGCTGGCATAGGCAATCGCGTGATCACCTAAGTTGTCATGTGCCGGCAGCAGCGTGAGAATGATTTTCTTCTGATGACGCAGCTCTGGAAATCTTTGGCGGCTCAACCTATATTGAAGTGGATACTTGACCTTTAAGAGCAGCCACTCTGCGGCATGTGCTTTTAATTGCTGCAATGTCACACTCATCACCCCGATTTTCTCGTTTGATATTCAATCCATTTTTGATAGCTTGAAGCTGCGGCAGAGAGCGGATACACCCACTGCATCCTAGCAAGGAATAAGATCATTCGCTTTCGCATAGTCAGCTTCGATGGTTCCACTTGTTTCACAGCCTTCTGAAAAGCTTCATGTGTCACCATTTCACGCATATGACCAAGCTTTTTTTGAAAGGAAAGGGAATTTTGGCTCTTCCATTCATTGAGCATACAATGCAGCGTATGATTCACGATAAAAAAATAAAAAGCCTTCTCATATGGTGTCAGCTCATCATGCTCTTTTAAAAACAAACGCTGCGCGTCATAAAACGCCAGTCCATGCTGAAAATACTGCTTTTGATATCGCTGGACAATGGATGACAAATGAACCCGGTAATAATAAAGCGGCTCATGAACAAAGGCAATGACACGTGATAAAGAAAAACAGCGCAGCGTGACATATTGATCTTCAATATTCTCAAGCTCACCTCTCAACGGAAAACGGATATGATGCTTTTCGATAAACGCCCGCCGATACAGCTTATTCCATGAGAATCCCGTGATCTCACCATGTAATAACGATTCTATTAAACTTGTCTTATCGGCTTCCTGCTGAGCTAACAGCGTCGTCGGTATGATCCGTTTTGACTGTTCAAACTGAATCCAATATTCACTGACAACAAGATCGGCACCGGTGTTTTCGGCTTCTTGATATAAAGCCTCACAGTATTGAGGAGCGAGAACATCGTCTGAATCAACAAAGGCAAGATACGTTCCTGTTGCTTCTTCTATGCCCCTGTTCCTCACCGCTCCCAGCCCTTGATTGGTTTGGTGAATCACCCGAAATCGCTCATCACGCGCAGCAAACGCTTCAAGGATGTCTCCACTGTGATCGGTAGATCCATCGTTAATGAGGATGACCTCTATATCTGAAAAGCTTTGGTCTGCAATCGATTGAAGACACTGCTCCACATATTGACTAGTGTTATAGACTGCGACCAATAGACTGATAGCTGGCATGACAGCAAGCCCCACCTTTCTTCAAATCTACTTTGTAAAAATCGTTCGGTACGGTAAAACAGAAGAATCAAACGGCATCAGCATGATGCTGTACAAAATATAGCAAACCGCAATTCCGATATACATAAAGAAATTGGTTCGCTGATCAAAAATCCGTGTGAAATAAGGTAGTAAAATGAGCTGATACAGACCAAAGTAAATATGAAATCTTGCATAAATAACATCCTTCGTTGCAAGGATGCCAAACAAAAATCCAAGCAAGCAAAAATTCACAATATAATCACTCTCTGGCGTCAGCTCACGAAGTCGTTTTCGACAAAAGAACGCAAGCAATAACGGTAAAATCAAGACACCAATTTTCGTCACATTCATTCCATTCGTATTCGTTGTCAGCCACTCCTCGTAATGACCATAAGAACTCCCTTGCAGCATCACCACAAACACGGAGACAAAGCGGTCATACAGAGCGGTTAAACCTAGAAAAATCATGCATAACACAAGCATCATCCAAGACCACGCCTTTGTTCTGACGATGAAATAGACTGGAATCATAATGAGTGCCGAGGAATGAAATAGCGCGCATACAAGCACGAGCGGAAAATACCATTTCCACTGACCTTTGATGACAAACTGGATGGCATAAAAAAGAATCGCTGCCACCATATACTGCCGCATGCCATTAAACGAAGCGTAATAATGAAATGTGCCGAGAAATAGTAGCATACTAAGCTCAAATGGCCGTCCATATCGCACAAGTGTTTTGATAATAAAAAAATAGGTGATGATCCCAACTGTGATATACATGATTTGCGGCTCATGTGATAGTTGATTGAGCATCCATAAGATCAATGTAAAGCCCGGATCAGTGGCGGCCTTGTCTACACCGAATCCGAAAATATGCCAAGGCTTGTCATAGTTGACGGAGAACTCATACATTTGTCCATAGGTTACAAAATCAGTTCCTACTTTGTAGCGTATGCCCGCCACAATACAAAGAAATAAAAATGGAAAAAACACCAGAAGCTTGTTCGGCCGCCAGCCGCTTTGTATGGTATCATCAGGTCTGCCATAAAATGCAGCAAAGCTCGACCATAAATAGACCATGATCATGTTCACCAAATAAACCGCCATCTGCCAATCCTTCCTTACAATCCATACACATTCATCACACGGGTGATGTTCTGTTTTACATCAAATCCTCTAAGGCCAAGCTGAGAAATAATCGTCTCCTGAAGAGGAGGGTCTGCATGGTAGGCTTCTAGTATGGCTTTCATCCACTCATGTGCTGAATCTTGCAAGGATTTCCGTTTCACAAGCCCACAACCTAAATCGACTTCCTTTGTGATATGATCTGAAATCACACATGGGAGTCCAGATGCCTGCGCTTCCACTAATACGAGAGGAAGACCTTCAAACAAAGACGGCATCACAAACACATCAAATGCTTTCATATACTGCGGAACCTCTGAGACAACGCCCGTAAACACAATGTCTTCCATTAATCCTGCTTTCACTGCATACGATTCAACCACTGGCCGGAGCGGCCCATCTCCTATGAGAACTAGCTGAAAGGAGACCCCTTGTTTTTTCAGTGTCTGCGCTAATTCGATGAAAAAAACATGGTTTTTCTGCTCATGAAATCGGCCAATATGTCCAATGATCAGTTTTCTCTCGTGAAGATGGAGGTCTTTTTTCATCTTCACCTTCGCTTCTGTCTCCAACTGAAAAAAAAGGTCCAAATCAATCCCATTTGGCAAAATGTCCACTCGTCCATCGTGCATTCTTTTTTGTCCAAATAAAAAGGCACCGGCATCTTCACCGCATGCAACGAGCTGCGTAGAAAAGGCAAAGATCAATTGACGGAATCCTTTGAGCAACAAATGATCAACCCGGCTAGGAGACTGTTTCCAAGCCGTATTATGTGAATGGCAAATGCGTATCTTCACACCTGCCAGTTTCGCAGCAAGGGCAGAAAAGCCCGTTTGAAAATCTGTATGTGCATGCACCGCCTGATAAGGTCCCGTTTGCTTGATCGTCTTCGTCAACGTTTTGACAGACGTCCATGGAGAGGACGCTCCAATACTTGGGACATAAAAAATCCGCCCGCCAAGCTGACGAATTTCCTCATCGTAATCACAGACATCCTCCCGGTGGGTAATGAAATCAAATTGAAGAACATTCCGGTCGATTGCACGATAGATATTCATGATCATCGTTTCTGCTCCGCCTCTGTTCATTCCGCCCACAACATGAAGTACACGCTTTGGCTCACTCATCCCGAATCGTCCTCCTTTTCACCATAGATCCTCCAAGTTTCCTCTGATGATAAAACCTCATGATCTTTGGTGACATACAGGCACGGATGACCGGCTTAAGCGCAAAGAGATAATCAAACGGCGACAATTTCAATTGCTTGCATGCTTGTAACACAAGCCATGCATTATCCATTGAGTATCGGAATTTCCGGCGCTGAAAGGCCGCTTCATCCTCCCTTACAAGGTATAAGGGCTCTTGCAGATTAAAGCCTTTTCTCCCCGCAGCAAAAAAACGAATCCAAAGATCGATATCTTCCATCCGTCTAGTTGTTTTTACAGAACGATAGCCATTTAAAGCCTTGTAGGCAGACGCTCTCATCATAATCGTCCCATGACAAAAAGGCGTTCCTCTTGCTAGCACCCTTCGATCAGGCTCTGAGACAAGTGCTCGAACGCCCTTCGCCCCTGACTCATCAAACACCGTCATCGCCGTACCAACCACATCATATTCTGGATGCGCTTCGAGGAAATGAACCTGTTTTTCTAATCGTGTAGACACTGATATATCGTCGCCATCCTGTCTTGCAATCAGTTCTCCATTCGCTTCAGTGAGACAACGATTTAAACTGGCGGCAAGTCTTTGATTGTGTTCGTTTTGAATGAGGCGAATTCTATCTGGATCACGTATGGTATAGTTCAGCACTTTTTCATAGGTGCCATCTGTTGATGCATCATCACATATGATGAGCTCCCAGTTTTCATAGGTTTGACGGAGAATCGATTCAATGCTTTCTTCTACTGTCTCTTGGCAATTGTAAACACCCATGATAATCGATACTTTCGGCTGACGCATGCTCACATCACCTTCTCTTTTTGGTCCATATACGTTGTGTAAATTTCCTCCATTGCACTTACCGTCTGCTCCTGTGCAAATGCGTGAGCCATAGAACGTCCCGCTTTCCCCATTAGGTGAAGCTGGTCCTTTTTATGATAGAGCTGTTGTAAATAAACGGCTAAACCATTCACATCATGCGGTTTGATTAAAAAGCCGTTCACTCCATGTTTGACAAGCTCACAATGCCCTCTATTTTCTGTTGCAATCACCGGCTTTTCAGCAGACATCGCTTCAAGAAGGTTCATCCCAAGTCCTTCTCTCAAGCTGGTTGATACACATACATCGCTCATATGCATCCAATCTTCGATGTGTTTGCAAAATCCCGCAAACTGTACATGTTCCTCAAGATTCAGCTGACAGACCAGCTTTTCATAGGACGACCGACTTGTCCCTTCTCCAGCAAATACAATTTTCACATGTGGTATATTCCGATACACCTGCGCGCAAGCTTTGATGAGCATTCCTTGATTTTTATTGTCATTTAATTCACCAGCACACAGCACGATAAAATCTTGCGTGGTAAAACCATATGCTTTACGAAGGCGGTCTTTTTCTTTGTCATCAACTGGTGCAAATCGCTTCATATCGACACCCATACCTGGAACATAATGCACAGCCGCCTTCTCTTTTGACAGACGATCGGCTCTTTCATAGTCTTCTCCATTAATGGTGATGAGTGCATCCGTATATTGAACGAGCCATCTCTCAACTGGATAATAAAGCAGCCAATTTTGAAGCGGTGCCCCCTTCCAAAAGTGAAACCCATGCGCTGTGTAAAGAACTTTCGTCCCTTTTTTGCGCGTCCCTTTGGCCGCTAGCCTGCCAATGACACTCCCCATCGGTGTGTGACAATGGATGAACTGATAATGCTCTTTTTCTAACAGCTTTTTCAGCTCCACATAAGCAAGCCGGTTGTGCAAATGAAAAGGGGAACGCTGAATCGGAATGGCATGCGCTTGATCCACATACGGTAGCTCCAACTGGCCATTTGCCGCTGTATGCACTTCCCATCCTTGTTCCTGAAACCATCTGAAATACGGGAGATGGAATGCCTTAAAATGATAATCAACCGTTGCGCAAAACAAGACTTTTTTCTTCATTAGCAAGTGGCTCCTCCTCTCGTTGCATCGGTTCAGGCAATACATCATGCGACTCAATGGCGGCAAACAAGGCCTGTCTTAATTGATCGTCACTCATCATATTAAATTCGTGAATAAAGCGGTTCAGCACATACGGATCTCCATCCAAGGCATGCCCAATATGGATTTTCGGGAAAATTTGCTCCTGTGCTTTTTCATGCTGGTTGAGTAGCTCCTCGTACATTTTCTCTCCGGGACGAATCCCCGTAAATGTGATTGGAATCTGGTCTGTGGTGTAGCCTGAGAGGTGAATGAGGTTTTCTGCGAGGTCGACAATTTTGACTGGCTCCCCCATGTCTAAAACAAAAATCTGCCTTCCTTCTGCTAGTGCACCAGCTTGAATAACAAGCCTTGATGCTTCTGGTATCGTCATAAAATATCTTGTCATGGCTGGGTGCGTGACAGTCACTGGCCCGCCTTTTTCAATTTGTTTTTTAAAGATCGGAATGACGCTCCCCCTGCTTCCGAGTACATTCCCAAACCGGACGGCGACAAATTTCGTTTCACTGCTTGCCCCCATTTGCATAATCACCATTTCAGCAAACCGCTTTGTCGCTCCCATCACATTGGCAGGGTTGACCGCTTTGTCAGATGAGATGAGGACAAATGTTTCAACTCCGTGCTCATGTGCAGCTTCTGCCACATTTTTTGTTCCGATAATATTGTTTTTCACCGCTTCTTTCGGGCTGATTTCCATGAGCGGGACATGTTTATGCGCGGCGGCATGATAAATCATATCCGGCTGAAAATGACCAACGATTTCACTCATTTTTTGTTTATCTTGAATATCCGCAATTTGTGGATATAGGCTAATGCTGTCTCCATACAATTCTTTCAGCTCTAGTAAAATAGAATGAATGCTAAATTCTCCATGTCCCACAAGCACAATCGCCCGAGGGGAAAATACACAAATTTGACGACAGATTTCTGACCCGATAGACCCGCCAGCTCCTGTCACCATAATCGTTTTTCCTTTTAGGTGAACGGATAGACGGCTTGTATCTAATTGAATCGGCTCTCTTCCAAGCAAATCCTCTGGCTGTACATCCCGCAATTGATTCAGCGCATGGGTTCCTTTTAAAATCTGTTCCATTTCCGGCATAATCTGTGTTTTGATTCCAGTCGCTACACATTCCTTATATAGTCCTTTTAATGTGTGACTGCTTTTGGATGGAATAGCGATAATGATTTTTTGAATATCCATCATCGCAACAGCCGTTTGAATATGTTCTTTTCCCCCAAGAACAGGCAGCCCCATAATTTCAAGCTTATGCTTTGTTTTGTCATCATCAATGAAAGCGACCGGCTCAATATGTACATCACTCGACTGCTGAAGCTGACGAACAATAATGGTCCCGGCTGATCCAGCGCCAATGATTAGTGCCCGCTCCTTTTCAACTTGAAACCGCTTGGCACCATCATGAAACAGCCTGGATGCCATTCGTGATGCACCGATGAATAACACATGGAAAAGCCAGACAATAAATAAAAAGCGAAATGGCCATGTCTGCACAAAAATGTACAGCATCGTCATAGAAAATAAAAATGAACACGCAAAGGTCTTCATTAAAGAAAATAGCTCTCTAACCCCTGTATAAGCCCATACTTGCTTGTACACGTGAAAAATATACGAAAACAAATGGTGCCCGATAAGCAGACTGAGCGAAGAAATGACGAGCATTTCAAATGTATATACGGTTAACGCTGCCTCTTGGACAAATTGAAAGCCAAAAAAGACGGCAACTAAGATGAGATATGAATCTAGTGCCACGATGATTGATAATCTTTGGGCGTAAGTCAACGCTCCTCCCCCTTTTTAAAACATCACTATTCTTACGTAAAATGGGCATCAAACCCGTCCTCACATCCCACTACCGATGACGAGCATCTAAGGCATATGTCATGCCCACAGCAGGATCGAGTGCCTCCGTTGTTAAAGATTAGGAGACATCACCTATCAATCTCTTTAATACATATAGTGCCTTCCCTTTTTCACTTTCTTGCCATTTAGCATCGCCCCAAGCAGTTTCCCTGTCGTACCCTCTAATACTTCTTTTGATTTCTTCACAGCGGCAATCTTCGTTTTACCGCTTAAAACCACAAGAATGCTTCCATCCGTCCGGTTCGCTAATATTTTGGCATCGGCTACAGGCAGAAGCGGTGTGGAATCAACAATCACCATGTCATACTGCTGCTCAATCTCGTAAAATAGCTGCTTCATCACAGAGGAGGAAAGCAGCTCAGCGGGATTCGGTGGAATGGTCCCACTCGGAAGCAGCTCTAAATGCTCAATCGGTGTAGGCAAAATGGCTTCTTCCAAACTGCAATTATTTAATAGCACATTGGTCAATCCGGTGTGCGGGCTTAGATCAAAATATTCATGAATGGCAGGTTTACGTAAATCAGCATCCATGAGCAAGACCCGTTTTTTCTGCTGTGCAAAAACAGCTGCCAAGTTTGCAGCCGTAAATGATTTTCCTTCCTTCGGCAAGGAGGATGTAACCAATATCGACTTCAGCCTCGTTTGAATCGACGTGAATTCGATGTTCGTTCGGATCGTTCGGAATTGTTCCGCAATGACAGAGTGAGGATTTAATACAGAAATACAGGATAAATCTCTTTTTTCTCGTTTTTTCCTCTTAAAAATCAATGTTCTGTCCTCCCGTTATGACGGACTGCTTGTCTTTTTTTGCCCTCCTGTCTGCCTGCATCTGATAGACACTGCCGAGCGATGGCAATCCGATCTCTTCTCTTATTTGATGTGTTCGTTTCACCGTATCATCGAGTAAATTCATTAAGAAAATGAGTGTCATTCCCCCTAATACAGAGGCGCCTAGTGCCAGAACGATGTGAACGAATTTACGTGAGTTCATCAGTATCGTGTTGGACAGCTTGGCTTCAGACAAAACATTAATGCGATCCATATTCATGGTTTTTTTGATTTCTTCTTGCAGCACCTCTGTGGCTGTATTTGCAATGGCTACTGCCTTCGCTCGGTCCTCATCTTGTACAGAAATATTTATGACCTCTGACTCATTTTCTGTACTTGTGGCAATTTTGTGTTTTAATCCTTCCGCAGATTCTGTAAGATTGAGTGTTTCTTTTACTTTTTCAATAACGATTGGACTTTTTAATAGGACTTGAAAGGTACGTGTATATTGAAGGTTCATCTGAATATCGTTTAAATTCGCTTGTGCATCACTGCTTCGTTTATGAACAAGAATTTGAGTGGTTGCCTGATATACAGGAGTCGAGACATAGAACTGATAGTAGGCTGAAATGCCCGTTACGATCAGGACAATCAGGATCAGAAGGGCCATTTTCTCTTTTATGACAGAAAACAGCTGCTTAAAACCTATATTCTCATTCATAGATACCTCCCGATTTCATCATAAAAAGGTTATATATGGTTTCTTTTTGTTAATGATTGGATTATAAAAGATAATACCCGCAAAGAAAAATGTCATAATAGGTCTTATAGTTCTTTTTAAAGAACGAAATCGTTCGTTTTCTTTTGTTTACTTCCTGTTTCTTACGTTTTTGAATTTTATAAAGAACAATTTATTTCTTATAATGAACGAAAAGGTCGCAGAACGATTCGCCGGGGAGAAGGGAGATCATATATCGAATGATAGGAAAGGTGATACGCATTTACCGAAAGAGGAAAGGATACTCAATCCAGCAGCTGGCTGAAGATGCCCATGTCTCTAAATCGTATTTGAGTAAAATTGAGCGTGGTGTCCATCGTAATCCATCTGTCCAGTTTTTAAAAAAGGTATCCTCATCACTAGACATTGATTTACAAGAGCTGTTTGATGCAGAAACGATGATGTTTCATTACGCTGAGGGCGGTGAACAGGAGTGGCGGGATCATATCGTTCATGCCGTCCAATCCGGCATGCCTAAAGAAGAACTGTATCAGCTGCTCCAAACCTACAGAAAGGAGCAGGAAGGAAAGACGTTACATGTCCATCATAGAAAGCTGACCGACTCAAATATGTCAGAATGGAAGCGTCTCATGAGTGAAGCAAAGGCCATTGGCTTAACCATCGAGGAAGTGAAAGCGTTTCTTACCAATATGGGAGAACACCGGGCGTAAGCCACTGAGATCAAACCAATTTGCGGGGAGAGGCGCTTGTCGCTTCGATGAAATAGAGCCTTTTTATATGAAAAGGCTCTTTTCAGTTTATGGACAAATGGCTAAAATGAACTTATTTTAGCCATTTGTCTTCTTTTCAGCGTGATAGAAAACCTTTGCAGTCTAGTAAGGACGAGCACCAGAGCGCAGGACTGACACCGAATGCGAGGGTTTGTCTACATGCTGAGAGCCTTTTTGCATGAAAAGGCTCTGTTTTCTGTTATTCTTCTTTTTTGGTTCGTGCTTTTTTCGTAATATCATTGTTCTTCCAATAGGCCCATAGTGATGTGATGCCAAGAAAGGCTAACGTAATGAATTGCTGCACACCTTCTTCATCAATTGGAATTGGGCTTTTTCCTGCAGCAGTGAGAGCGCTGTTCACAAGTGCCAATAAAAGCAGCACAAGCCTCGCAATAGTGCCTGCACTAATTTTTTGAACCTTCAACTGTAACCCCTCCCCTTATCCTTTCATACGGGCGATACTGCTCGTTCCCTCTCATATGTATGCAAAAAGCGAATGAATAGAAGAACGAATCAAAAAAAGAGACATCATTCCTAGATGCGGAATGATGCCTTGATTTATGTGCTGTTTATTTAGAGAACATCTTTTTTGCTTCATCCATTGCCATTTTGTTGCCTAGAGCTGAATAATCTAACCATGGCTGATCGGCAATCGGATACACTTGGTTTTTCTTCACGGCTTTTAGGCCTTTCCAAATCGGCGTCTGTTCTAACTGTTTGAATGCCTGTTGCGCCTTATCATCACGGTTCACGACGACAAAAATAGCATCTGCATCAAAGTCAGGAAGCACTTCTTGAGAAATGACTTCAAATGGACGTTTGCTGTCCAGTTTTTTCACACCATCTACAGGTGTCAGTCCTAAATCATCGTATAAAATTGGCCCCATCGGACGTTTCATACTAAATACTCGAAGCTCTTTTGCTGTTACACGAATCGCCATCACTTTTCCATTTCCAATCTTTTTCTGGATGAGTGATTTGACTTCTTTTGCTTCTTGATTGTAGTCCTTAATATATTGATCGGCTTCTTTTTCTTTATTGACGAGCTTGCCGATTTTTTTCAAATGATCACGCCATGTGCCATCATTTAAATTAAACACTTCGGTTTTGGCGATTTTCTTGTATTTTGATAAGTCTTGTCCAGCCAGTTCTTCATCGACGTAAATGACATCTGGTTTTAAAGCAAGCAATGACTCCATATCAGGATCTGCTGCGATGCCCAGCTTTTTCGTTTGGCTAAGCTGCTTTTTCGCATGTGGAAGGAAATCTTTTAAGTCTCCCCCTACAACAGAGCCAGCAGGTTTTATCCCGAGTGCTAATAAGTCATTTGTTAAATGAATCGACAAGGACGCAATCTTAGGTGTTCCGTTTTCATCTTGATTTGTTGTCTTCTTTGTTTCCTGTTGACCACAAGCGGCCAGAATCAAGAAACAGAGCGTTAAACCAAACACAAGTACTTTTTTCATGATGAGTTCCTCTTTCTTATTTTGTTTTTGTTAGTAAATAGAGAAAATAAGGTGCTCCGATAAAAGCCACAACCACACCCGCTGGGATGGCATTTGGGGCAAATATGGAACGTCCGAGTGTATCAGCACTGACCAAAATCAACAATCCAAGCAAGGCGCTCACTGGTAAAAAATATTGGTGCAGTGAGCCGACAAGACGCCTCGCCAAATGAGGTGCAACAAGGCCAATAAAACCAATTCCGCCTGTCATCGATACACTTGCACTCGCTAGACCAACAGCTAAGGTGAGAAGAAAAAGTCGTTTGCGCTCTACACGTACTCCTACACTTGAGGCGACGGCATCACCTAACGTTAACGCATTGAGTGTGCTGGACTGCATGAGCGTAAGCGGGACAAGACATACGATCCAAGGTAGGAGCGCAAGCACATGAATCCAGTCTCTTCCCCATACATTTCCCACAAGCCACCTTGAAGCGAAGGTGTATGTATCTTCATCCAGTTTCAATGACAAATATAACGTCAATGCACTAAACCCCGCAGCTACGGCAATTCCAACAAGGATCAGCCGGATAGGCACAAGCCCTTCATGCCTGTCGTACGCAAGAAGAACGATGACTGCCGCCGCAAGTAGGCCTCCACCAAATGTAAAGAGCGGAATGAGTAAAGATGGATTTCCTTCTAGTACGTGAAAATACGTCACAAAGATGATTAAGCCGAATGCGGCTCCTGCATTCAGACCAATAATCCCAGGGTCAGCCAGTGGATTGCGGGATAAACTCTGCAAAATGCCACCTGCGATGCCTAGACCTATTCCAGCTAGTATCGTCACGACGATTCGAGGCAGACGATAATCAAACAGCACCGTCTCACTTTGGAAATCTCCAAAGCCAAATAACGTTTTGACGACAACGAGAGGACTGAGTTTCAGCGTGCCGGTATTTAAACTATACAGCACGACAGCCGCACTCAGACAAAGCAAAACGGCTGTCACGACAAGAGCACGCCGTTTCTCTTTCATGACAGGTTCCTCCCTTCTTTTCTGGCAATATATAAGAAGAAAGGAACACCAACAAGTGCCACCATGACGCCAATGGCAAGCTCTCTTGGCGGATTTACTGTCCGGCTGGCAAGATCAGCGAAGACGAGAAGCATTGCGCCTAAAATCGCTGACATCGGAATGACGAAACGATAATTGACCCCAACCAGCTTTCGTGCAATATGCGGAATGACAAGCCCGACAAACCCAATAGACCCAACCGCCGATACAGAAACGCCTGCCAGCAGAACCGCAGCTGCCATACCTAGTATTCGCACTTGCCGGGTTTTCACCCCTAAATTCGCAGCTACATCTTCACCAAGTGATAATAACGAGAGGGATCGTCCTAATAACATCGCCCAAACGATGACAATGAGAATGACTGGAGCAAGGATCATCAGCTGCGGCCATTTGACACCTGCCACACCCCCTGCATACCAAAAAGCCAGATCCTGACTGAGATCAAAGTAAATGGCGATACCTGAGCTTAGCGCATGCAGCAATGCGGCAACAACAGCTCCAGCTACAGTGAGCCGAAGTGGAGTCAGCACGCCGCCAGCCGCCCCAATGGCAAAAATCAGCAGTGTACTGAGAACGGCACCAAAAAAAGAAAATAACATCAATGCCGAATAAGGCATTCCTGGAAAAAAAGCAAAACAGAGAGCGACTACAAACATCGCACCGCCGTTAATGCCTAATATCCCCGCATCTGCCAGCGGATTTCTTGTAATGCCTTGCATCAGCGCACCTGCCACAGCAAACGCCGCTCCAACAAGCGCAGCTCCTAACACACGAGGAAGCCTTAATTCATGAATGATCTGCTGCTCTGTCACATGAGACTGATAGTCAAACACAGCTGTCCAGACCGTTTGCAAAGACAATGACTTTGCACCGTATGAAACAGCCAAAAACATAGCCGCCAATAAACCAATGACAGCGAGAAAAAACAATAAAAAGAACAAAATAGGTGATGATCGTTTTTGTTGAGATGTTCGCTTATCCGGCAAAATCGGTGTCATCCTTTTCTTCATTAAAAGTCAGTTTGAAAATGAGAATCATAATCATCAAAATTATAGCTGTCAGCCTCTGAAAAATCAATGTACGGCTCATTTTTTTAATTATTGAAGGTATTGGTAGACGGCAAATAAGAGAATTCTTTCCTTCTGCTTTTTCTCGTTCTGAAAGACCTATCAATTTTTACAGTATTTTAATAGGAAAATAGTTGACATTCCGCATGAAAATCCCCTAAAATTACAAAAGTAAGTCAATTGTTATAAAAATATTACAAACAGATGTCAAAGGAATAAAGAATGACCCGTCATGAGAGGAGAATTGAAAGTTGTGTCAGTAAAGGGAAAATGGAGTATCATCCTATTTGCGCTTGCCATCGTCATTGGAACAGTTGCATTCTTTCAAAATCAGCAAGCAAGCGGTACAGAGAAGAAAAATGTGAAGCAGGATACGAATTATAAAAATGTTGAAATTGTTACTCTTGTAAATGACGGGAAGTTTATGAGATATGCGGTGAACTATCCACTTTTTCATCAAAAAAAGCTAGATGACAAGATTCAAAGCTATGCGAATTCAGCATTAGAGCATTTCAAAAAGACATTTAGTGAAGCAAAGGACATTGATGAAAACAAACGGTTTGAACTGAATATTGACTATGACATGGTGCACTATGCAAAACAATCTGCGGCCATTTATTTTACGACCTATACATATACAGGTCAGCAAAATGGGACCACTCACCACGTGACAATCAATTTCGATTTTCAGAAAAAAGACTTTCTTGACACAAAAGATTTATTTCAACCAAAAAAGGACTATTTGAAAAAATTATCCTATATTACATACACGGAGCTTAAAAAAGATAAAACCTTGTCTAAGGATCTATCACTCCTTCAAAAAGGAACAGCCCCTACTGATCAAAACTTCAGTCAATTCGCCTTAAAAGAGAAATATATAGAGTTCTATTTCCCAGCTTCTCAAGTAGCCGCAAAGGACTTAGGTCCGCAAACGCTGGCGATCAAAAAGACGTTGCTAAAAGATATCTTGAAGCCGGAATATATGAATAAGACCAAAAATCAGAATGAAATCAAAGAACCGAATCCAAAAAGAAAAGCCGTCAAGCTGCCGCAAAAGCCAAAGCTTGATCCGAATAAAAAAGCCATCGCACTCACATTTGATGATGGTCCAAACCCAGCCACAACTTCAACCATTTTAGCAGCGCTGAAAGAAAATAAAGGACACGCCACCTTTTTCGTATTAGGAAGCAGGGTTCAGTATTATCCTGGAATGCTTGCCGACATTTTAAAGGGCGGAAATGAGATCGGAAACCATTCATATAACCATCCTTTATTAACGAGACTCCCTCTAAAAGAAGCGGTCAAACAAGTAAAAGACACGCAGAAGCTGATTGAAAAGGCCAGCGGTTATACTCCTACGCACTTTAGACCGCCATATGGAGGAACAAATCCCGACATCAATCAAGCGGTGGGCATGAACGTTTCATTGTGGGATGTCGATCCTGAAGACTGGAAAATTCGCAACAGCCAGCAGATCACAAACCATGTTCTCTCACATGCAGCAGATGGCAAAACCGTACTCATGCACGATATTTATGACAGCTCTGCTCGAGCAGCAGTGAAGATCATACATGAACTCACCAAACAAGGCTACCAGCTTGTCACAGTCAGCGAACTTGAACAATTGAAAAAAGAACGAAACGAACAGACCCCTGTGCAGTAAACACAGGGGCTTTTTTTTATGACTCTAACAACTTCTTTCTTTTTAACAATGCTTGAAACGTCTCTTCAAGCTCACGAGAAGGCTCGATGCTTAAACGACTGAGCACTTCAGACAGCTGCATATCAATCAGCAGGAGCTCTTCTTCTTTCTTTGTAGCAGCTGGCTTTTCTTCCTTTTGTTTATATTCTTCATAGGTGCCATCAAAGCGTTCAATGGTACCCTCGTGCACATGAAGAATACGAGTAGCCACCTGCTCAATGAGCCTCCTGTCGTGGGAGACAAACACAATCGTGCCCGGGTAATCTTTTAAAAGTCCTTCAAGCGCTTCTACTGCCGCAAGGTCTAAAAAGTTCGTCGGTTCATCAAGCATCAGAACATTGGCATCACTGACGAGCAACTTTGCAAGCATCGTCTTCACCCGTTCCCCGCCGCTTAATACGTTCGTCAGCTTATACACATCGTCTCCCCGAAACCCAAGTCTCGCTAAAACGGTGCGAACGATCGTCTCATCTTGAATCGCCTGTTCCAGTGCATTTTGTAAGATCGATTCATCTAGATTCAGTCCTGAAAGATCTTGGCTGAAATAACCAATCTTCACGGCTTCTGAACGAAAAATCCCGGGATGTCCGTTTACAAGCATTCGGAGAAATGTCGTTTTACCGCTCCCATTCTTCCCAATGATCGCGACTTTGTCTCCGCCTCTCACTTCAACATTCGCCTTTTTCCAAAGGACTTTATCTCCTGCCATGCCATCTACATGTTCGACACGAAAAATGGAGCGGCTTGCCACTTCCTTCATGGTGTGCTGCGTCATTTGAAGAGGCTGGACTTCCTTCACCTTCTCCACCTTTTCTAATTTCTCCATTCTTGTTTCAATAGATTTGGCTGTTTTTTGAAGCTTTTTTTGCTTGTTTGCATAATAAGGCTTCGCAATTTTAGGCCCCGAGGATTTCAGCTTTGGAGATGGCTTTGTCGCTTTGTCGGCTTTTTTCATTTTCTTTTGCAGTGCATGTTCTAACTGTTTTTTCTTTTGGGTATACACCTCGTACGCCTCCACGTGCTGGCGATGTTCGAGTTCTTTTTGCCGGGCAAAATCGCTGTAGTTGCCTTTGTATAGTTTGAGCTTCCCATCTTCCAATTCCCAAATGTCTGTACATAACGCATCTAAAAAAGCACGGTCATGCGAGACGACAATCAGAGCACCTTGATGATGACGAAGCTTTTCTTCTAGCCACTCAATATGCTCCGTATCTAAATGAGTCGTGGGTTCATCGGCTAATAAAAGGGCAGAAGGCCGGCTTAAAGCTCTTTCAATATAAGCTTGTGTCATCTCTCCGCCACTTTGTCTGCCATCTCCTGTCTTTAGTTGAGGAAGCAGCGTACAAGTTGTAGTGTGTGCAAATGTGCCGCTGTCTGGTTTTTCCCTCCCCGCTAGTACATGGAGCAATGTCGTTTTCCCACTGCCATTTGTCCCTACAAGGCCGATTCGGTCCCCTTGATGAATGGCAAGCTCCTCTATATCAAATAACAAACGATCCTTTCGAAATACTTTTAATTGGTGGGCTCTCAGTAACATCCAACCCTCTCCTTTCGTATCAGGAGACATGAAAAAGCCTCCCATTCTCAGAATAGGAGGCAAAATGGTGTACAAAAATAAGCGTATCGATACAGAATGACATGCGGTTCAACAAATGAGCACACATATCCCCCGTATCCATCACTTCAATCTTTGATTCCCAAGCTGTACCATCCTATTCCGAAGCTAAAAAATGAAAACGCAGCAAACATAGCAACACATATCGTTTGCTCACTGCCTTCGTTCTTTCATTTTGCTTACAGGTCATAGGATTAGTACTTCATTGCATTGGGTCACCCTTCCGTCGTTTGTTACGTATACGATAAAAGATTGGTTATTTTTTGTCAAGTGGGTTTCCTATTAAGACAGGCTGGCCAACTTGGGTAAACACCTTACCTATTGCATCTGTTTCGCTTGCATAAACTGATCAATGACACGTAATGCTTTTTCTGTTCCACCTGCTGTTTGGAAACTTTCTTCAATCTTTTCAATCCCAGCACGGTATGTGTCACTTCCGAGTACACTCTCTACAGTATCTCTCAACTGCCTTGCTGTCAGCTGGTCTTTATCGAGTGCACGAGCAGCAGAGAGATCCGTCAGTCTTTTTGCCACCATCGGCTGATCTTTGTCAACCGGGATGACAACCATTGGAACATGATAATGAATACCTTCATTGACACTGTTCATCCCGCCGTGGGTCACAAACACATCTGTCAGTTCAAGGACTTCAAGCTGCGGCACATAAGGCTCGATGAGAAAATGAGATGGCGCTTCTTTTAGGAGAGACATGTCGATTTTTTCACCAGTTGCGAGAATCACTTTTCCATCAAAGTCGGCAAAGGCATCAATACACATATTAAAGAATGCTTCAGTATCTCCAAGAACCGTTCCCATTGAAATAAAGACAACCTTCTCCCGCTCAAGCGCTTCTAATGGGAAATCGTGCTGGTCAGCACGTTTTAGAAAACTCGGTCCAATGAAAACAAACGAATCATCCAATGCATCAACAGACGGCTGAAAATATTCACTTGTATACACCATATTCAGTTCGCCGCGGTTTTTCATGAATTGCATCAAATGCTTTGGCTGAACGCCAAAACGTTCATGTATTTCTTCTAACAGATGAGCCGCCTTCTCATCTTTTCTGTATAGAGGTGTATCAAAATGCGCCTCCTGCAGCACAAAAGAAGGATTCGAACCGACGCCTGGAATCTGTAAGTAATCCCGCACAAGCTCACCTGCTCCAAACATATCAAAATAGACCAAATCAAATGAATGCTGTTGAGAAAGAGTTTCCACCACTTCTAAAATGTCTAATGACGTTTGTAGCATGGCATGAAAAAATGGCTGCATGGACTCCAAATCGTCTTCTTCCACGCTTAATGTCCGAATATAATCTGGATGTATATGTATGTGAGCGCCTAAGCGTTTGATCCGTTTTTGATAATGTTCAGTTGTGACCACATGCACTTCATCACCTCGATCAACAAATGCTCTTATCATCCCTAACATTGGGTTCACATGTCCTTCAGCTGGGAACGTAATCATTAAAACCTTCGCCACAAGAATCCTCTCCTTATTGTCAATTCCCTTCCATGTTAATCTTATACAGTGATCAGGCTCAACAAATACGCCTGAAAAGGGGATAAATGAGTCTTAGGGCTAGTATTTTTAAGAGGATAGCAGAAAAAAAGACAAAGCCTCCTTTTTAAGTGCTTTGTCTTTTTTCTATTAATTTTTGAGCAGCATTTGTTTAAACGCAGCAGACTGTTTTTCAATTGAGATTGGATCAGCATAGATAAATTCTTTGATTGAATAGGTTAGAACATGTCCTTGTTTTACTGCTTTATTCTTCTTCCATACACCGCTACCTGTGATATCAGAATTAGGTGCTTTTCCATCCTTTGTTGGTACAAGTAAATAGTCACCTGTATACTCGTTCATCTCTTCTAATGAAATACCGAGATACCCTTCTTTTGGTAGAGCTTTCTCTGCTTTTTCAGGCAAACTGAATCCATACCCTTGATAGATAACCTCTCCTCCACGACCAAAGTCTGTACCAAATAAGTACACCTGCTTAGGCTGCACATCCATAATGGAGAACGTCTTGTCTTCACCAATTTTTGCTTTGACCTCTTTGCCGTCTTTTTTCAGCTGCTCGTCCATTTCTTGTATTTGTTTTTTGGCTAACGATTCTTTTCCAAGAATCTTTCCGATTTCAATATGCATCTCTTTAAAGCTATGTTCACTTGTTGTGAAAGTAATTGTTTTTGCGATCTTTTTATATTTTTCAACTTGATCATTTTGTGAATACGCAATAATGAGATCAGGTTTCAGTTTGGCGATTGCCTCCACATTTTCTATCGGCACCCTCTTCACACCTGTTTCATCTAAAAAGGATGATTTAGGATAAACATCTGTCATGCCAACAGGTGTCACACCTAACTTTTTAAAATTTCCAAGCTGTGCTGTTAACACAACAATTCGTTTCGGTTTGTCTGGAATGGTGATCTTTTCACCCGTTTCAGTTGTATATGTACGAGTATTTGATTCTTGTTCTTTATTGTCTTTCTGCCCGCAAGCCACCAACAATACTGCCAGCAGACTCATAAGCCAAATCATTTTTTTCACTTACGAAACCACCTTTAATTGAGAATGATTATTAATTATAACATAAGCAGTGTGGTTTAGATGTAAAGTTTTAGCAGTGAACGCCACATACAAAAAACCCTCTTCTGATGGAGAGGGTTCGAGAAACCTTTTTCAATTGTGAACTAGGTTGGATGCACACGCTGAGAATCTATAAAACCCCGACACGATAGATGTTATTACAGGATATTATGAAAGCAAAACACCCTTTAGTCGAAGAACATCATTCAAACATTAAAATTTTGGGGTCTTGATTGTAACAGTGAACAAGCATAGCATGTAATTGTCCCCTATGATGATAAACATGTGCTAATATCTCTAACAACCATTCATACCTTGTATATGTCACACCCCAATAGGAAGTGGTACGAGACAGTAGTTCTGTGTCCGATAATTTCATATAATTATTTTTTAATGAATGGAAATTAGTCATTAAGCCTTTTTCTATCGACTTTACAGTTTTATATGATACATTAGCATAAAATGTTGCCATCTCTTCTTGGGTCGCCTCATTTGCAATACGCCAGTCAGCTTCACAAATGATCGCAATGTGTTCCAGCAACTCTCCGATAGACTGCTTATGAGGTGTTGGTCTTTTTTGTAAATCAGCTTCTTCTAATTGACTTACTATTTTTATCAATGTTTTAACAGCTACTTCAATTTGATGTAAAACACTTTCACAATTCATTAGTGCCTCCTTATGAATGAATTTTGCCCTTTTCGTTGAACAAGCTTTTAGAATATTGATGAACTGACTTTATACTCCAATAATAGATTAAGTTTACTTGATTACCTATCATCAAGAAAATTTGTCTTTTTAACAATATTAATCTGTGTTTTTCGATACAAAATGAACGCGCTAATACATAGTGAAGTTCCTCTCAATTCACTCACACAATACCACTCATAAAAAAACAAAAAAACCCTTTATTTCAAAGGGTTTTCAAGTTCTTTCATAAATGATCCATCGGATACTCAAGACGCGCTCGGAGGGATTCGAACCCCCGGCAGACGTGGTACCGGAAACCACCGCTCTATCCAACTGAGCTACGAGCGCACGATATGTTTTTTGAACGTCAGCATATCAAATTATAAGGGAAATGCTGCAAGAAAGCAATGATTAATCGCTATCCCTGTCGATGCATTTTCTTCATTCCCATACATATACTCATATGATGGTTTGAAGTGGAAGAGTTTTGGGGAAAATGGATAGGGGTATTTGATTTTAGGTCAGCATTTTGTTTGACCTTTATTGACCAAAAATGTATCATTGAATTACATACTTACCTAAAAGGTGAAGGAGGAACATTATGAATTTAATACCTACAGTCATTGAGCAAACAAATCGTGGGGAAAGAGCTTACGACATTTATTCTCGTCTTTTAAAAGACCGTATTATCATGCTTGGTTCTGCGATCGATGACAATGTTGCCAACTCCATCGTATCACAGCTTCTCTTCTTAGAAGCCGAGGATCCAGAAAAAGATATCTCTATCTACATTAACAGCCCTGGCGGTTCGATCACAGCTGGTATGGCCATTTACGATACGATGCAATTTATTAAACCAAAGGTATCAACTATTTGTATTGGTATGGCTGCATCTATGGGTGCGTTCCTGCTTGCTGCTGGTGAAAAAGGTAAGCGTTATGCCCTTCCAAATAGTGAAGTGATGATTCACCAACCACTAGGTGGTGCGCAAGGTCAAGCAACAGAAATTGAAATTGCGGCAAAACGAATCCTTTCTTTACGCGATAAACTGAACCAAGTACTTGCTGAACGTACTGGTCAGCCAATTGAAGTCATTGAGCGCGATACAGATCGTGACAACTTCAAAACAGCGGAAGAAGCACTTCAATACGGACTCATTGACAAAGTCTTGACCCGTAATTCAGAAGAACAAAAATAATCACAAAACAAACCGTCTGCTCTTTGAACAGGCGGTTTTTTGTTATGCATCTGTTTTAAGACAGCTCCGTCCATTTCTGCTGAAGAGACGGTGTTTGATAGGAAGCCATCTGTGAAATCAATTCTTCCGGTTCTCCAGAGGCATGCAGCAATTGAAGGTGTGATTCATTCGAAAAACCTTCCTGTACACTGAACGTCACCATGTCGAGGAGCGGTTTGAAATACTGATTCACTTGATACAATCCGATTGGCTTTTGATGGATGCCAATTTGCGCCCAGCATAGCACCTCAAATAATTCTTCATATGTACCAAAACCACCTGGCATGGCAATAAACCCATCGGCCAGCTCGCTCATTTTCGCTTTTCGTTCATGCATTCCTTTGACTTCAATGAGTTCAGTGAGCTCTTGATGCACAACCTCTCCTCTAAAAAGCCCTTTTGGCATGACTCCGATCACTTGCCCGCCGTTTTTTAATACCTCATCCGCTATAGCGCCCATTAAGCCAATTCGTGAGCCACCGTATACAAGACGGATTCCTTGCTCTGCCATATAAGCCCCTAGCTCGACAGCTTTTTGTTTGTAGATGTCATTCACACCTGGATTCGAACCAGCAAACACACAAATCGTTTTCATCAAAACAGCTCCATCTCTCTCTATGATTTCTTCACCCACTCATTCTACTATAATTCATTGTAAAGAAACAGCCACTCCATCTATATATAGTGTAAAATCAGAAGGTGAACACCATATAAGGAGCTGTATAAAGAGAATGCAAACAACTGAAATGGAAAAATGGATCAAAGATTTCTACAAAATGAGAAATTGGACAGAATACGGGCCGTTTATCAGGTTAGGTTTCCTGATGGAAGAAACAGGAGAACTCGCTCGTGCAGTCAGGGCGGTCGAAATTGGACGCGATCGACCTGATGAGAAAACACAGGAGGACGCCGCGTTAAGAAAGGACCTTATTGAAGAAATGGGAGATGTCTTAGGAAATCTACTAGTTCTAGCTGATCTCTATGATGTAACAGTAGAAGAGATCTTCTCTTCCCATCAACAGAAACTCACACAACGGTTTTCTAGTGAAAAAGAGCAGGTAAAAAGCACGTGACCGACATGTCACGTGCTTTTTTTAGCCTTTTATAGCTGCTGTGGTGAAATATCATCCGTTCGTTCAAAGAAATGCTGCTTTCCAATGTGATGGAAAAAACCGGTACGATGCAAAAGCTCTTTTGGCTGTGATTGAAGCCCTACAATCATCAATTTTCCATTGTGATGCTTTAATCGATTGGAAATGTTCATCAGAACCGCTTCTGCTGAGGTGTCCATATAATTCACTTTGTTCATAAGCAAAATGAGTGTTTTCGGCTTTGTCTGAACATGATCCAAAATCGAATTTTCCAATGAATCGGTTGTACCGAAAAAGAGTGGCCCTTCAATCGAATACATACTAATCCCTTTCTGATCGGTCTCCCTTTCTAAGGCAGCCGCCGTTTCGATTTGAGGAACAGCGACATTTGTGTGGATATTCGTTGTCTGGCTCATTTTTTTGATAAAGGCGATAAACGCTAAAATGAGACCTGCAGTCACCCCAATAATCAAATCACCGATGACCGTTAGCAGGAAGGTCACGACAAGCACAAGGGAATCCGCATTTTTGACTTTGACAATATTGATAAACTCTTTTTTCTCACTCATATTCCACGCCACAAACATCAAAATCGGTGCCATGGCAGCAAGCGGAATCATCGATGCATATGGTGCAAATAACATTAAGATGAGCAAGACGACGACACCATGCACGACTCCTGAAATGGGGCTCGCTCCACCATTTTTAATGTTTGTTGCCGTACGAGCAATCGCTCCAGTCGCTGGGATCCCTCCGAAAAGCGGTGCCGCCATATTGGCAATTCCTTGCCCGACAAGCTCCTTGTTGCTGTCATGCTTTGAGCCTTTCATATTATCAGCAACCATAGCTGACAAGATGGACTCCACGCCGCCCAAAAGCGCAATGACAATAGCCGGCGGCAGCAAATAAATCATTTTTTCAATCGTTAATTCAGGAAAAGCGAAAGTTGGCAGTTGACGAGGGATTTCGCCATATGCAGAGCCGATGGTTTCAACTTGTCCTTGAAAAAAGAGAACAGCTATAAATGTTGAAACGAGTAGACCTAATAGAGCACCAGGTATTTTGGGAATGTATTTTTGTGCCGCCAAAATCACGATGAGCCCAACAATCGCTGTGAGAATGGCGAGACTGTTTGCGGTACCAAGATGGACCACGATCTCTCTCATATTGAGGAAAAAGCTTTCATGCTTTTCAACACCCTTTAATCCGAGGAAGTTGGCAATCTGTCCTGAAAAAATAATGACAGCAATGCCAGCAGTAAAGCCGATGATAACCGGACGAGGAATAAATTTCATGAGCTTTCCTAGTTTGAATATTCCGAATAATACAAGCATACAGCCTGCCATAAAACCAGCAATGAGTAAGTTTTCGATACCGTACTGGCTGACGATCCCGAATAAAATTGGAACAAATGCCCCGGTCGGTCCGCCGATCTGATACTTTGAACCACCAAACAATGAAATCAAAATGCCGGCAACGATGACTGTGTATAATCCGTATTCTGGTCCGACACCAGATGCAATGGCAAAAGCCATGCCTAAAGGAATTGCCACAACGCCCACGACAAGCCCAGCGATTAAATCGCGTCTAAACTTTGATGAATCATAACCTTCAAATCTTCCATAAAAACGCATGGTATGTGTTGGCCTCCTTCAAGTATGTGTAGATGATTTAGGTATATTGCGGGTCGATCTGTTTATCTTTTATAACGACATCCAGCTTTCCTGTTGCCGGATGAATCACTAGTCCATGAACAGCTACATCACTTGGCATGAGCGGGTGCTCTTTGACTAATTTCACACTTTGGGATACGCTCTCTTCCACTGAATCAAAGCCTGTCAGCCAGCCCTTTAAATCGACACCTGCGCTTTTCACAATGCTCAAACACTTTTCCTCAATTCCCCTTGCTTTTGCCTTTTCAAGTAAAGGGTCTGCCGCAAGGCCTGCCATTCCGCATTCATGATGTCCGACAATGCATACTTCCTCTGCTTTCAGCTCATAAATGGCTAGTAAAATACTCCGCATGACACTGCCAAATGGATGTGTGACGATGGCTCCTGCATTTTTAATGATCTTCGCATCACCGTTACGAAGCCCCATGGATTGGGGTAATAATTCCAACAGGCGTGTGTCCATACAAGTTAATATAACCAATTTCTTCTCAGGAAATTTTCCCGCCTTGAAAGGCTCATACTGTCTCTCTTTCACAAAATCTGCATTGTGCTGAAGAATCTGTTCTAATGTTGAATCCATCCTGTCATCTCCTATCTTTTTTAAGTGATTGTAACGCCTTACCTGGCCTCCTTTTCCCTTGTGTGTTCTCAAGCATAGAGAAGAAAAATGATAGAAAAAAAAGAAAAAAATGAGAAAACGATGAGAGAATATGTAATCATTTTCTCTATTTTGCTCTTTGTTCCGCTTCAGCACAGGGCAGAGGCGGCTTTTGCTTACAAACGATGGCTTTCATTTCACCAAAAGACGATGAAATGGTTTAGTAGAAAATGACCATCCCGTTTAATACACTGCAAATATAATAAATTTTCTATCAAAAAGTCTCGATCTTTTTTCCAATTTGTCAGATTATCTCTCGAAACATCTAGCGTTTTTCTATGACTCATCTACTAATCACTCGTTTTTCTACATCGTAAAAAGACATCAGATGGCCATGTCATTTACTCTTTCACTATAAAAATCTCTCCTTTTCCGTTATTTCAGTATATTAAATATTGAGTAGCTCATATTCAAACGTGTACTGCCAAAATGGTTGCTTTATAATAAAAAGAGAAAGATGACCATGTGAAAGGAGCGAGTTGATGATGAAACCACATATTTTTGTCGCCAAACCCTTACCTGCCGCTTTTGAAGACATGCTAAAGGAACATTGTACATACGAGGTATGGCAGTCAAAGGACCCGATCCCAAGAGATCTATTATTTGAGAAGCTGCAGAAGGCTGATGGCCTTTTAACATCAGGTACGAAAATTGATCAAGATTTATTAGATCATGCACCTCAACTCCAAGTGGTAAGCAATAATTCAGTCGGCTATGACAATTTTGATCTAGAAGCCATGAGACAAAGAGGCGTGATTGGTACGCACACGCCTTATACACTCGATCATACCGTTGCTGATCTTGCCTTTTCTCTCATTCTCTCTTCTGCGAGGAGAATTGCCGAGCTTGATCGTTTTATCCGCGAGGGAAAATGGACAAAATTTGTTCAAGAAGAAGACATATTCGGCATTGATGTCCATCATCAAACGCTTGGGATCATTGGGATGGGACGAATCGGTGAGCAAGTAGCCAAACGAGCCGCTCATGGTTTTGATATGAACGTCCTCTATCACAACCGGAGCCGGAACGAGAAAGCCGAATCGGCATATGGCGCTGTATATTGCGCACTGGATGACTTGCTGAAGCAAGCTGATATCATTGTGTTAATCACACCACTGACGGATGAGACGTACCATATGATAGGAGAGCGGGAATTGAAATTAATGAAGCCGACAGCTTTATTCGTGAACATCTCCCGCGGAAAAACCGTCGATGAGAAAAGCCTCATTCAAGCACTGCAGGAAGGGTGGATTAAAGGAGCTGGTCTGGATGTGTATGAGCAAGAACCGCTTCAGGAAGATCATCCTTTCAAAGAGATGGACAATGTCACGCTTGCCCCGCATATCGGTTCCGCTACTGAAACGACAAGAGACCTTATGCTGAAACGAGCCATTCATAATGTGCTTCATGGAATTGATGGCAAAGCCCCTGTTGATATTGTGAAGGAGCTTGCCTCATCTTAATTGAAAAAAGGCGCAGGAAACTGCGTCTTTTTGTTTACGTCATCTAGAAACAGTAGGTCAAAAAGCCTCATTTTTTCCAATCTCCTGATTCTTTACATTCTCTTCATATGCCGGTGCTATAATATGAGGTAGACAAGCATCAAGAGGACGGCATCCCATTTCCTTTTGAGGAGGATCAAGATGAAAAAAATAAGTTCGATTTTTACTCTGTTCGCTCTGATTGCTGCCATTCTGTTTTCTGGATTTATCCCGCAGCAAGTCCATGCAGAAACACCACTTACACCAACAGCCACAAATGAGACTGCTTCCGTACAGCTTGCACCAGACCTTCGTACCCTTGCCGTCATTAATACCTTTGACGGTGTAGCAGATTACTTAATCCGCTATAAACGACTACCTGATAATTACATCACCAAATCACAAGCGAGCGCCCTCGGATGGGTGGCATCAAAAGGAAATTTAGCTGAAGTCGCGCCGGGCAAAAGCATCGGTGGAGACGTATTCTCTAATCGGGAGGGACGCCTTCCATCCGCTAGTGGCCGTACATGGCGTGAAGCCGACATCAACTACGTCTCCGGTTTCCGTAATGCTGACCGCCTAGTATACTCAAGTGACTGGCTCATTTATAAAACAACCGATCACTATGCGACATTTACGAGGATTCGTTAATCAATGAAAAAGACAGCCCTAAGTCAAAAGGGCTGTCTTTTTTCATATTGTTTACGGAAGCAGTTTTTGTACGTACTCCTCAAACGGTTGTGAGAGTGATTTCTTCGATACTTCTTCCTGTTCATGTATCGTGACATGATCCTCTGTCACGATCACACGACCTGTTGGTGTCAGTTTGGATGCAAGCAGCCTTTTGTTAAAAGGAGAGGCTTCATTTTCATAAATCTCATGCCGCAATTGCACAAGTGTATCTTCACCGACTTCTTTTAATGTGAAAGCATAACCTGTTTCAGCACCTGCTCCCCTATCCAATTGGAGTAGATGGGTTCCTTTTTCTGTTTCCTCTGCGTTCACGCGAAAACGAAGGGACGGTGCTTCCACCCATTCACCTGTAAAAGGGACGGGCTGAAGGGGTAAATTCACACCAAATCCTGCATCAATGAGGTAGCGCTCATGGTGATGTTGAAGGACGATGGCTACATGCGTCCCATCCAGTGCCCACTTCTCTGCTTCTTTGTTATATACGGTCCCTTGAACGAGCTTTACGGCGAGACCTGCCTCTTTTAAGACATAATATAAGAGCGGATTGAGGTCATAGCAAAGCCCGCCTCTGCTGCCTTCCAGAAGATGATGCTTCAAACCTTCTTGATCCAAAGCATAGGCGTGTTTACCCACCACAGATCTATTTTCAAAAGGAAAGGTATAAGCCATCTTCCTTAGTAAATCCGGTAATTGATCAAACGTAATGGACGCGGCTTCATATCCAATTTTCTGTAAAAAGGCTGATTGAATCACAACTTTCCCTCCTAAAAAAACTGAGCCCTTGAAAGAGACTCAGTTTTCTTGATTGATAAAATCCGTTAACGCATCGATGGCTTCTTGTTCATCTGCTCCATCAGCTATTAGTTTGACGGTGACCCCAGAGCTGATCGCAAGACTCATCAGTCCCATAATACTCTTCGCATTGACCTTTTTCCCATCTTTCTCTAGAAAAATATCAGCACCAAAACGATTGGCTTCTTGAACGAACAAAGCAGCCGGACGTGCCTGCAAACCCGTTTTCAGCTGAATTGTGACCGTTTTTTCCACCATATGATCTGCCTCCCTTTTTTATTTCCCTATTTGAGTGTAACAGCTTGTCCGTTTCTTAATTGTTCTGCAATTTGATCTAGCTTTCTTAAACGGTGATTAATGCCTGATTTGCTGATCTTGCCGCTTTCCACCATTTCGCCAAGTTCCTTTAATGTGACTTCTTGGTAGTCAATACGCAGTTGCGCAATTTCACGCAGCTTATCTGGCAGGGCGTCTAGTCCAATCTTTTCGTCAATGAATTGAATATTTTCAACCTGGCGCAGTGAGGCACCGATCGTTTTATTCAAGTTTGCTGTTTCACAATTGACGAGCCGGTTCACTGAATTCCTCATATCTCGGACGATGCGCACGTCTTCAAAACGAAGCAATGAGTTATGAGCACCCACAACACTTAAGAATTCCGTAATTTTCTCCGCTTCCTTCATGTATGTGATAAAGCCTTTTTTGCGTTCAAGTGTTTTACTGTTAAGATGGAATTGATTCATGAGCTCACATAGGGCATCATTATGTTCTTTGTATAGTGAAAAAATCTCAAGGTGATACGAAGAGGTTTCTGGATTATTCACAGAACCTCCTGCTAAAAAAGCACCTCTCATATAGGAACGCTTGCAGCATCTTTTCTTCACAAGTTCTTCTGAAATGTTGCGTTCAAATACAAATTGTTCACCTAATATCTTTAGGTCCTCTAAAATGGTTTTCGCTCGTTCTACCAGTCTGACAATATACACATTATTCTTTTTTAATCTCATTTTTTTACGAACGAGCAGCTCGACAGTCACATCGTATTTCTTTTTCAAAAGGGTATAAATACGTCTTGCAATGGCTGCGTTCTCTGTCTGTATATCTAAAATCAATTTTCGATTAGAAAAAGATAATGAACCGTTCATACGGATGAGGGCAGAAAGCTCTGCTTTTGTGCAGCAGTCCTTCACTTCCAGATTAGTCAGCTCTTTTTTTGTTTCGGATGCAAATGACATCCTTGCCACCCCCATTCCTATTTTTTCTGATGCAGCAAATCGACAAGCAGCGCAGCTACTTTCAACGTATCATGACGAATCACATGCTGGTCATATGTAATAATTTCCCCAGGGATGACTTCTAGTCCCATGGCTTTGAGTACATCTGTGTCGAATTGTACAGGCTGCGCCTGTTCTTCTGCATATTTTGCTTTGATTTCTTCTGGAATTTCTTTATTGTTCACAAATATCGTATCGATAAATGGTCGGTCCATATGATCGTTTAATGCCTGCACATGATCAGCTGCACTGTAGGAAAGCGTTTCCCCCGGCTGTGTCATGACATTGCAAATATACACTTTTTTCGCCTTAGAACGAATCACTTCTTCGCCAATATGCGGTACAAGCAAGTTTGGCAAGATACTTGTATACAAGCTGCCAGGTCCAAGGACGATCAAGTCGGCTTCACGAATGACTTGAATCGATTCTGGGAGCGGCTCAATCGTATCGGGTGTGAGGAACACTCGTTTAATTCGCTCACCATAGGTTGGGATTTTTGATTCTCCTGTTACCACTTGCCCGTTTTCTAATTCCGCATGAAGAACAACACTTGAATTCGCTGCTGGCAATACTTTTCCTCTCACATTTAAGACCTTGCTCATTTCTGTGACGGCATGAAAAAAATCACCGGTTATATTCGTCATAGCCGCAAGAATGAGATTGCCGAGAGAGTGGCCTGTTAAGTCATTCCCTTTATTAAAACGGTGCTGAAATAAATCTTCTACAAGCGGTTCGACATCAGAGAGTGCCGCAAGTACATTTCGAATATCGCCTGGAGGCGGAATATTCAAATCATGTCGCAGTCTGCCTGAGCTGCCTCCATCATCAGCTACCGTCACAATGGCGGTAATGTCCACTGGCTTTGTCTTTAATCCTCTAAGTAAAACAGATAAGCCAGTGCCTCCGCCAAGAATGACAACCTTTGGTAGTGTCGTCATCTATTTTCTGCTTCTCTTTTCAATGTCCCGGTGAGTGACATGTGTATAGTAGTCATTTTTAAAATACTCCGATAAGTAGTTCGCTAGCGTCACTGATCGATGCTGTCCGCCTGTACAGCCAATAGCGATCACCAGCTGACTTTTCCCTTCTCGTTTATAGGACGGAAGCATAAAACTGAGAAGGTCAATTAATTTCTCTGTGAATTTTTGTGTCTCGCTCCATTTCATTACATAGGAGCGTACTTCTTCATCGTTTCCAGTCTGTGGACGCATGCTCTCAATATAGTAAGGATTCGGCAGGAATCTCACATCAAATACAAGATCAGCATCAATCGGCAGACCGTATTTAAAACCGAATGACATCACATTCACTGTAAACACCTGCCCTTGGCTCGTGGCAAAGTGTGCGACAATTTTTTCTCGAAGCTGTTTGGGTTTTAAATCCGATGTATCAAAAATCATTTGAGCCCGGCCTTTTAACTCTTCTAACAGATCGCGTTCCATCTCAATTCCTTCGAGCGGCAAACCTGTTGTCGCAAGGGGATGAGATCGTCTCGTTTCTTTATATCTTGAGACAAGCACCTTATCGTTTGCATCTAAAAATAGAATCCTTGGTGTGATCCAGCCGATATCACTCATCTCATCTAAGGCAGCAATTAAGCTATCAAAGAATTCGCGTCCGCGCAAATCCATCACAAGGGCCACCTTGCTCATCTTTGAATTGGATTCCTTCATGAGCTCTAGAAACTTCGGTAAAAGTGATGGCGGTAAGTTATCCACACAAAAGTAACCTAAGTCTTCAAAGCTTTGGATGGCAACGGTTTTCCCCGCACCTGACATTCCTGTAATAATCACAAGCTGAATATCATCTTGTTTGTGCGTATTCATGCCTGCTCCCTCTCCTTCTTTATGAAAACGGTTCATTTATTAGTCTCCTTGAGGATCTAATCGATAAGCAATCAGCTCAAAATCTGGTGTATACGTAAAAGTGCCGTGGAGAAGTCCTTTCCCTTTCAACATGAAGTCAAGAATATGGGAATCTCCTGGAGCCATCGGCAAGCTAGGCACATCTTTTACATCATGCCATTTTAAAATGCCTTCCTCCGACTCTGATACGTTTTTTCCTGTAAAGGAATCTGCCATAAAGGTGAACATCATCCACTCTTGAACGATTTGATCGCCTTCTTTTATGATAAAGGTAAACACGCCTTTTAGCTGCGGATTTAAAATATAAATGCCTGTTTCTTCTCTAAATTCTCGAACGACTGAATCCTTGACCGATTCTCCGCTCTCCATTTTGCCGCCAGGTGCTACCCACCAGCCTCGTCTTGGCTTTTGCAGCAAGAGAACTTGATCATCGTGATGCAGCACACAATTGGTTACTCGTTGCATCAGCTGTCACCTACTCTTTTATGTCTTTTTCTTATTATACAGGTTCATCATGGCTCCCACAATGAACATGCCCGTTCTTCACTGAAAACAGACAGGTTTTCGTATGAATATGGTGACGGGCACTTTCTCTATTCTTTATTTTACAACATCTAACGGTTCTCCATGCGTCATTTGTGAACATCTCGTGAATTTCTGATTTTAAGCAAAAAAAAGGACACGGATTCACATCCGTGCCAAACATGTATTCCTTATAAAAGGGGGTCAATTACTAGTTTCATCATAACGGATAATTGTTTCACCCGTGTTACATTCCAGTTAAAAGCCCGTGACGCAATATTAAGGATTTACGACAGCTGTTTATTTCATTGCTTTTAGCTTTTCAGCAAGCTCTTCTACATAATGCTGTGCACTCTGTGCTGCAATACTTCCATCACCTGTTGCTGTGACGATTTGACGAAGTGTTTTCTCACGAATGTCTCCAGCTGCGAAGATTCCTTCAACTTTTGTTTCCATTCTTTCGTTCGTCTCAATGTAACCCTCTGCATTTGTAATCCCTAGATTTTCAAATGGTTTAGACAGCGGCAGCATACCGATGTAGATAAAGACGCCATCTGTTTTGAAGTCTTCTTCCTCACCTGTCACGGTATCAATTAATGTCACACTGCCGACTTTCCCGTTCTCTTCATTGATTTCTTTGACGGTTTTGTTCCACATAAAGTCGATTTTTTCATTATCAAATGCACGTGCTTGTAAGATGCTTTGGGCACGCAGTTTGTCGCGTCTATGGACAATAGTGACTTTAGATGCAAAGCGAGTGAGGTAAACACCCTCTTCTACTGCTGAGTCTCCTCCGCCAATCACGACAAGCTCTTTGTTTTTAAAGAAGGCTCCATCACATACCGCGCAGTATGATACGCCGCGGCCGCCAAGTTCTTTTTCGCCTGGTGCACCGATTTTTTTGTATTCAGCACCTGCCGCAATAATGACAGAGCGTCCTTTGTATTCTTTGGAACCAGCTTTGACGATTTTGTACTCTTCACCATCTACAATTTCTTTAATATCGCCATACGCATACTCGGCACCGAATTTCTTTGCATGCTCAAACATTTTATTTGAAAGTTCCGGCCCTAAGATGCTTTCAAAGCCCGGATAGTTCTCGACATCTTCCGTATTCGCCATTTGGCCGCCTGGAATTCCTCTTTCAATCATCAGTGTTGAAAGATTTCCCCGTGATGTATAAACAGCGGCTGTCATTCCGGCAGGACCCGCTCCAATGATGATCGTATCGTAGATTTTTTCTTCTGACACAACTGTCACTCCCTCTTCAATTGCTGCTAGCATTTCTTATTAGAATGCCCTTGGGTGATGCTTCCATTCATGACAGAGAGCATCATTTCCACTCTTAGCTTTTATTCCTTACCCATATCCTATTAAATCTGCGGGTAATAAGCGAATCATTTGCTCATATCTTCAAAAAAAGAAAAAGCTTCCTTAAACTGCTGTTTAAGGAAGCCTGTTTACGGTTATATAGTAAGTAATGATTTATTCAACGACTCTTCTTACAACGCCATTGAATGCTTTTTTCCAGTAAACGTTGCTCATAGAGTCAACTGAAACACCGCGAGAGCTATTATCGTTCAAGAATGTACCGTTTCCTAAGTAAATACCAACGTGTCCATTTACTTTATACGTATCAAAGAACACAAGGTCTCCGCGTTTCATGTCAGATGCACTTACAGCTCTTCCTTTACCTACAAGCGTATCTGTTGTTGTACCGCCAACTGGTCCAAGGTTGATGCCTGCTGATGCAAATGCCCAGCGAACGAATGAAGAACAGTCAAAACGACGTGCGTCAATATCGGCTTGTGATCTGCCGCCGCCCCATTTATATGGAGATTGTCCTACAATCGTAGAACCTGTGCTGATTGCACCTTCGATTCCGCCTACGTTATTGCTGACAGGTGATCCACCGCCAGAAGATGGCTTTTTGCTTGGTGAACTGCTGCTATTGTTATTTGAAGATCCACTGTTATTTGAAGAAGAACCGCTGTCGTTATTAGAGCTGTTGTCTTCAGCTTGAACACTAGCTTGACGCTGCTGTTGTCTTTGTGCTTTTTCTTCTTTTGCTTTTTGAGCAGCTTCTCTTGCTTCTTTTTCAGCTTGTTTTTGAGCAGCGATTGTTGCGTCTTTTTCAGATGCAATGCTGTTTGCCTCAGTGTTTAACTCGCTGATTTGAGAAGAGGCACTTCCTTTTTGCTTTTTCACTTGCTTGAATAGCTTGTCTTTCTCATCAAGCTGTTTATTTAAGTCTGTTTGAAGTGTTTCAAGCTTTGCAAGCGTCTTTTGAACATCTTCAAGCTTTGTGTTTAATTCGTTTTCAGACTTTTGTAATTCCGCTTTGTCTCTTTCTTGTTCTTTAATGATTTCGCTGTCTGCGTTGATTAATGTAGATACAGCACCTGCACGGCTGATGAAATCGCTAAAGCTTTTTGCTCCTAGTAATACATCTATGTATTTCGTAGAACCACCGCTTTCTTGAAGCGCACGTACACGCTTTTTCAAGAATTCGTTTCTTTCTTCGATACGTTTTTCTGTATCAGCAATTTCTTTTTTCAGTGCTTTGATTTCTTTTTTTGTTTTTTCGTTTTCTTTTTGTTTTTCTTCGATTTGATCACTTGTTTTTAAAGCTTTTTCGTCAATTTCTTTTAGCTTTAGCGCAAGTGCCTCTTGTTTTGCCTCAAGCTTTGAAAGCTCTTCTTTTTTCTTTTGAAGATTCTTGTTTACCTCTGACTGCTTGCTGTCTAGTTCTTGTTTCTTTTGTTCAAAGTTCTGTGCATTTGCTTCATGAGTAAATGGAATAAATAAACCGCTCGCTCCAATCACCGAAGCTAAACCGAAAGTAATAAACTTTTTCACGTATAGTTCCTCCTTTGACAATTTCCCAAGCGACATGAGAAAGCAGCAAATTCTCTGCGACCAATCTGTGCTTCCTGTGTCTTTCTTCCTGATGATTCAGTCAGATGTTGACCAGATTGTTTCTATCACTAGGTGTTGCATTATGTATAGTAAAATATTTAAATATATGTCTTTGTTTTAATCCACGAGTTTCATTATACATGACACATCGACAAAATGAGCTAATATTTTTATTACATTTATGTTTCAAATAGATGTCGAGATTGTCATACTTCGCCAAATCCTAGCAAATCCCACCTTTTTATCCAAGAAAAAAGCATGACCTTTTCGGCCATGCTGCTGTTATCTGAATCTATTTACCTATTCAAACCATGAACGCACAAATAATATTCTCATATTTTGACAGCGTTTGAACGCTGATCTGAAAAGAAGCTGCGATCTCTTTTTTGCTGACAGCTGATTCTTCTTGTTCATTCATCCATAGATAATAAGAAGCTGCTGCCCATGCAATGGCATTTTTCTTCTCTACGCCTGAAGCGCGTGCTTGCTGAATAATATGGAATAACCAAAAATATGGCATGTGGCTATCAGGCTGCACCGCTTCTTCCAAAGCAGATGCCGCCTGTTTTGCGAAGACCGCATCTTCTGAAAACGATCGTTCTTCCATTTCATCTTCATATAAAAGTAACTCAATAAACTGCTGTTCAAAGGCCGTTTTCGCAGCGCGGGAATCAAGAACAGATTGCAAGACGTCACGTTCACCTTTTTGTTTGCTAACATAGTAGGCAGTGAGTCGTTCCTCAATTGAAACCATTGGCTCAGACTCCTCTGGTTTATCTTGCCACGGCTTGATTTCATCTGCATCAATATCTTCTTCCACCATCTTATCCCAGACGGTTTGCGCCAGCGTTTTGTGGCCCGTATAATAGGCTGCACTTGCCAGCCAGTATAAAAACGTACTATCACCTTGGAAACCTGTTTTATACAAAGAATAAAGCCATTTAAATGCCCATTCAAATTCTCCAACAAGGGCAAATGTTGCGCCAAGCTTATAACGCTGTTCACTTAATATTGGATACACGTGCGTTAATTGCTTCGCTAACAGATTGACCTTTTCTTCTTCTTTTTCATAATGATAGAAAACAAGCTGATTACAAAGGGCATGCAGATTACCGGGATTTTCATGAAGGACCCGGTTCAACATTTCTTTTGCCTGATCGATTTGGCCAGAATAAAAATAGGCCAAAGCGAGATTATTATACGCTGACCAAAACTCTGGATACTCAACAATCATCTGTTCCAGCATCTCGATTGCTTCATCTAGCCTGCCGCTTTCTAGCAAATGGTTGGCTTGATCCTGCTTTACAATCAGATCATCCTGATCATAAGGAAAATCTTCATCAACATCGTCACTCATATCAAGCAGATCGAGGAGATCGTCATTTTCATCTGCAAATTCCCCGTCTTCTTCCAGCGCAGCATAAGCAGTGGCGCATCTATATGCCTCTTGAAACAAACCGAGATTCGCATAATTATTGGCTTTAAAGTAGTGACACTCTGACATATTCTCATCCAAGTGTTCAAGGATAAAATCAAGCAGTTCATTTGATTGTTGGTAATGACCCATTTCAGTATAAATAATGGCAAGCTGCGACAGCATTTCTACATTTTCAGGCTCAAGTACGATGGCCCGCTGTATCAGCTTACTTGCCCTAGACAGATTTCTTTCTCTATATGCTTTTAGACCTTTATGAAAAAAGTAATGCCCATCTTGGAATAGCTGGACGACTTGTGTGTGATTATTTTGAGAAGTGTATTTACTCACCGATACCCTCCATTTCGAACAGTGTACCGTGTGTAGTATAACATACTTCATGAGTCGTCACATAGAACAAAAGGAAAGGAAGGATTTGTTTTTCATTTAAAAGCAAAAAGCCGGGGGTACCCCCAGCTTTTCATTCCCCTTGATGGCGCTTTTTCAATACCTTTAATACATCATCAAGAGGCAGCTGCTGTTCACGTAATAACACAAGAAGGTGATACAGGAGATCTGCTGTTTCCCATTTCAATTCTTCTTGATCACGGTTCTTCGCCGCAATGATAACTTCAGAAGCTTCTTCCCCTACCTTTTTCAGGATTTTGTCGACTCCTTTTTCAAAAAGATAGGTCGTATAAGCTCCTTCTGGCATTTCCATCTGCCGTTTCGCAATGACCTGTTCCAGTTCATTTAAAATGACAAAGCGGTCTTGTTCTCCCCTTGGCTGTTTCACGCCATCTTCTGAAAAACAGCTATAGCTGCCTGTATGGCAGGCTGGGCCGCTTGGTGTCACTAGAACAAGCAGGGCATCTTGATCACAGTCATAGCGAATAGATGTAACACGCTGGGTGTGTCCAGATGTAGCTCCTTTGTGCCAAAGCTCATTTCTCGATCTGCTAAAAAACCATGTTTCCCCTGTCTCTAATGTTTTTTCATAGGATTCTTGATTCATATACGCCAAAGTAAGAACTTCCTTGCTTTGAGCATCCTGTACAATGGCAGGAATGAGACCTGCATCATTAAAGATTAATTCGTTTGCCTGTTTCATCTTACCTTCACCCCGTGTTCTCTCAAATATGTCTTCACCTCTTGAATAGAGGTTTCTTTATAATGGAAAATAGAGGCTGCGAGTGCGGCATCAGCTTCACCTTTTGTAAAAGCCTCCAGCATATGCTGCGCATTGCCAGCACCTCCTGAAGCAATAACTGGCACTGTGACTGCTTCTGATACAAGCCTCGTCAAACGATGCTCAAATCCCGTTTTCTCACCATCGGCATCCATGCTAGTCAGCAAGATCTCGCCTGCTCCTCTTCGCACGGCTTCTTTCGCCCAGTCACTCACTTCTAAATCCGTTTGACGGCGTCCTCCGTGCGTATAGACCATGTATGCTTTTTTCTCTTCATCGTATTTCGCGTCAATCGCAACAACTATGCACTGTGAACCAAAAAAGTCGGCTCCTTCTGTTATTAGCTCCGGTCTTAAAACAGCCGCTGTGTTCACAGACACCTTGTCTGCCCCCGCTCTTAATATACGCTTCATGTCATCAAGGTGGTTAATCCCGCCGCCCACCGTGAATGGGATAGCGAGAGTGGATGCAACTTGTTTCACCACATCCACCATTGTTTTTCGGCCTTCATGAGAGGCAGATATATCAAGAAAGACGAGTTCATCCGCACCTTCCTCGTCATAGATCTGCGCTAATTCGACCGGATCACCAGCATCCTTCAACCCTAGAAATTGGATCCCTTTGACCACACGCCCTTCCTTTACATCAAGACATGGAATGATTCGTTTTGTCATCATATGCTGTCAAGCCCTTCAAACGCTTCTGCTAAAGTAAATTGCTTTGTGTACAGCGCCTTGCCAATGATTGCACCAGACACACCTGTCTGCTTTTGTGCTGATAGCTTTTGCAGATCACCTACTGCACTGACACCACCTGAGGCAATGACTTGTTTGCCAGTTGCTTCTGCTAATCGAACCGTACTTTCCACATTTGGACCAGACAGCATGCCATCCATTTGAATATCAGTGAAAATAAAGACCTCTGCGCCTTCCTTTGCCAGTTCCTTACCGAGTTCCTCCGCCTTCACTTCCGACGTTTCAAGCCACCCTTCAGTCGATACAAAACCGTTTCGTGCATCAATGCCAATGGCAATTTTCTCTCCATATTGCGCCAGCATTTTTTTCACAAAAATCGGGTTTGACACCGCTGAACTGCCAAGAATGACTCTCGATACGCCATTGTTTAGATAGAATGCAACATCTTCTTCTGTCCGAATGCCGCCGCCAATTTGGACATTCACATCTAATGAGGAAGCAATCGCCAGCACATGCTCGTGATTCACGCGTTTTCCTGCTTTTGCGCCATCTAAATCAACAAGATGTATCCATTTCGCTCCTTCATTTGCAAACCGTCTCGCCATGTCTAACGGTGAATCTCCATAAATGGTTTCTTGGTCATAGTCTCCTTGCACAAGTCGTACACATTTGCCATTTCTCATATCAATTGCTGGATATAATGTAAAATCACTCATTTGCTCACCCTCTGTTCGTTTGCTAATTGAATAAACTGTTTCAGCAGTGCCATTCCTGTTGTACTGCTTTTTTCAGGGTGAAACTGCGTTCCAAACACATTCCCCTTCCCAACAACGGCAGGTACTTGAACGCCATAGGGCGCACTTGCCAATAGATCTTCTGGATTCATGCCGCTCACATAATAAGAGTGAACAAAGTATGCAAATCCTTCCGGCACACCGTCAAATAATGGTGACGGCTGATGAAATGTGAGCTCATTCCAGCCCATATGAGGCACCTTCAGCCTTTGTCCATCCTGATCACGATCCTTCAAAAGAACGACACGTCCTTTTAAAAGGCCTAACCCTTTTGTTTTTCCTGCTTCTTCACTTTCTTCAAACAACAGCTGCATACCAAGGCAAATGCCAAATAACAGCTTTCCTTCCTGCACGACTTGGTGGATAAACGCCTCAAGTCCTGTCTGTCTTAACAGCTGCATCGCATCACGAAACGAACCGACGCCTGGCAAAATGTACGCATCTGCCTTTTTCAGCTCCTCTACTTCAGAAGACACGATATAAGAAGCCCCTGCTCGTTCCAGTGCTTTTGATACGCTAAACAAATTCCCCATTCCATAGTCAATGACGCCAATCATTAGAGCATCCCCTTTGTCGATGGAATCCCTTTCACTCGTGGATCAATGGTTGTTGCTTCATCTAAAGCACGTGCCATCGCTTTAAAAATGGCTTCAATCATATGGTGGGTATTGGATCCGTAGTGAACGATCACATGAAGATTGATTCGTGCTTCAAGGGCAAATTTCCAAAGAAACTCATGAACCAGCTCCGTATCAAAGGTGCCGACCTTCTGACTCGGGAAATCAGCTCTCATTTCCAAATGAGGACGATTGCTTAAATCCACGACGACTTGGGCAAGTGTTTCATCCATTGGAACAAAACTAGAGCCGTAGCGCTTAATTCCTTTTTTATCCCCGAGCGCTTCTTTAAACATCTGTCCCAGCACGATGCCAATATCTTCTGTTGTGTGGTGATCATCGACATCTGTATCTCCTTTTGCATCTACAGATAAGTTAAAGTGCCCATGCTTTGTGAATAAGTCGAGCATATGCGTCATAAAAGGGACATCTGTCTGAATATCTGCTTTTCCTTCACCATCAATCTCTAGCGCTAACGAAATGTTCGTTTCATTTGTCTGTCTCGCTGTTTCCGCCTGTCTCATTTTGATTCCTCCCGCTTTCTCGCTTCAATCGATCTTGCATGTGCTTCAAGCCCTTCTAATCTTGCAAAAGCTGCAATGCTTTCGCTATGTGTTTCAAAAGCTTCTTTGCTATATGAAATGATGCTCGTTTTCTTTTGGAAATCCGTGACGCCAAGCGGACTGGAGAATCTTGCCGTCCCGTTTGTTGGCAGCACATGGTTCGGTCCTGCGAAGTAATCCCCTACCGGCTCTGGGCTGTAACGCCCTAAGAAAATCGCTCCAGCATGCTTGATTTGACCAAGTAGTGATTCTGGATACGCCGTCAGCACTTCTAAATGCTCTGGGGCTAACTGGTTCACGATATCAACTGCACGATCCAAGGATTCTGTCACGTAAATATGGCCATGGTCTTGAATGGATTGTGCTGCGATTGATTTTCTTGGCAAAGTGTCCAGCTGCGCTTGCACCTCTGCTTGCACTCTTTCAGCCAGTACCTTGGATGGTGTCACCAAAATACTAGATGCCAACGCATCATGCTCTGCCTGTGAAAGCAAATCAGCTGCCACCTCATGTGCAGCTGCCGTTTCATCTGCTAAGACAGCAATTTCACTTGGGCCCGCAATCATATCAATGTCTACTTGACCAAATACTTCCCGTTTGGCAAGTGCTACATAAATGTTTCCTGGACCGGTGATTTTATCAACAGGCTGGATACTGTCCGTTCCATATGCAAGAGCAGCTATCGCCTGAGCACCACCCATTTTGTACATTTCTGAAATGCCCAGCTCCTTCGCTGCTACTAGTACAGCGTCAGACAGACGACCGTCTTTTCCTGGCGGTGTCACAAGGACAATTCGCTCAACGCCGGCAACAAGTGCCGGGATCACATTCATTAAAACAGATGATGGATAGGCGGCCGTTCCGCCTGGGACATATACACCGACCGCATCGAGCGGTGTTACTTTCTGACCTAGCATTGAACCGTCCTTTTGGTGATAAAACCAAGAGGAGGTCAGCTGACGCTCGTGGTATGTTCGAATATTCCGGATCGCCGTTTGGATGATTTGGATCATCTCCGGGTCCAAACGTTCGTAGGCTTTTGTCTTTTCATCCTCCGTCACAAGTGGCTGTTCAATAGAGACACCGTCAAATTGCTTCGTGAAAGACCGTACCGCTTCGTCACCATTTTTTCTCACTTCTTCGATTATTCGCTGAACAGCCAATCGCTGCTCTTCCGTTCCTGTATCTAGAGAACGCTTGAGTGAGAGAGTGTCTGTCTCACCTTCTTGTATGTAGGTGATGTTCATGATGTTTCCTCCCCTTCTCCTTCGATGATTCTTGCCAGACGCTGCGCCATTTCATCGATTACCGCATCCTTCATTCGATAGCTCACAGGATTGACAATAAAACGTGACGTAATGTCACAAATATGTTCCGTTTCGACAAGCCCATTTTCCTTAAGTGTTTGACCGGTGGAGACAATGTCAACAATTCGATCGGCAAGTCCGATGAGCGGTGCTAATTCAATGGAACCATTTAGCTTAATGATCTCCACCTGCTCACCTTGTTCTCTAAAATAAGAAGAAGCGACATTTGGGTACTTTGTAGCCACACGCGGCGCGACACCGCCCCAGCTGGCTCCCGGCAAGCCCGCTACAGCTAAATGACATTTGCTAATGTTTAAATCGAGCACTTCGTACACATCCCGTGCTTCTTCAAGCATGACGTCTTTGCCTGCAATGCCCACATCTGCTACACCGTGCTCTACATATGTCGTCACATCCATTGGCTTCGCTAAAATAAAGCGGAGATTTTCTTCCGGTACATCAATGATTAATTTTCTTGAATCTTCGAATTCCTCCGGCAGCTGATATCCAGCCTGTCTTAATAGCCCTGCTGCTTCTTCAAATATCCGCCCCTTTGGCATTGCCATTGTCAACACTTTACCCATTTTGCTCTTCCTTTCTAGCGCCGATAAAATAAGTCACTTGCTCAAATGCCTTGGTCATGGCATCGATATTTTCAATACCTGCTAAGTCTTGGAGAACAATCCTTTTGCCCTTTGTCCGCTCTTTTTCTGCAAAATCAAATGCTTCAAGCCGCTGTTCTTTACTAAAAATCACAGCCTCTTGGGGCTCATTTATTTCTTTTGCGTCGAGCGCCTCAAGAAGACGGTCTAATCGAAGTCCAAAGCCTGTAGCGGGTGCGGGTGCATCAAAGTGAGCAAGCAATTGATCATACCTTCCTCCACTTCCGATCACAGACCCAACATGATCTGCAAATACTTCAAACAAAATCCCCGTATAGTAGCTCATATGACTGACCATGCTTAAATCCAAACGGATATATTCTGTACAGCCGTAATCTTCAAGTGTCTCCCACAGCGCCTTTAACTCCGCAAGCACTTCTTTGCCCTCTTGTGACACCACAATTTCTTCAGCCTGCTGGGTCACTTCTTGACCGCCGCGCAGCTCTAAAAGCTGGAGCAGCCTTGTTTTATCGATGGATGAGAGCGGCAATTGTTTAACATGCTGCCTGTATCCCACATAATTCTTTTCATATAAAAATCGGCGCAATACGTTCGCCCGCTCTGTATTCCCTAGTACATCTAAAAACAAGGTCTCAGCCAAAGCCACATGCCCGATCGCAATTTTGAAGGATTGAAGTCCAGCATTTTTTAATGCAAACACGACAAGCGCTATGACTTCAGCATCTGCACTAATCGAACCATCACCGATCAATTCAATACCAACCTGCTCAAATTCAGAAGGTCTTCCGCCTTCTCTTTCCTGTGCCCGAAACACGTTTGCTGCATAACCGACTCGAAGCGGATACGCCTGTTCGTGAAGCTTTGAAGCCGCCACTCTCGCAATTGGTCCCGTCATATCAGGTCTAAGCACAAGGGTTTGACCATTTTGATCAAGAAGCTTAAACAGCTGCGTATCTGTAATCGCCGATTGAACACCGACTGTATCGTAAAATTCAATCGTTGGCGTTTCCATTAAACGATAACCCCAACCATTCATGACCTCTGTTAAAGAATGCCTAACTCTTTTCTTCGTCTCATACAATCCTGGTAATGAATCTCGCATACCATATGGTTTTTCAAACATGAACATGTTCTTCCGCACCTCCAACACATTAAAACAAAAAATTCCGAATCCTTTAGTTCGCTAATATGATAATATGCTAACAAAATAAAGTGATTAAATCAATCATTTTTATTTTCCCCTTTTTTTCCTTAATCATTTGTTCATATATTACATTAAAATGACACCTAATCCTTTTTGATCTCTTTGCTTTAGGAACATGCTATAATACTTAAAAATATTGAATAACACAGGAGATTACAGTGAAATTCATCCAGACATTAATCTTAACTTTGTTGTGCGCATGTCTTGTTTATTTCGGCTTTATTTACATTTCACAATTCGACCAAGTCAAGAAAACAACGTCACCGCAAGAAGCCAAAGAAAAAGAAAATGATACCGCACTAGCAGCAGAAGAAACACGTTCTACGAAAAAAACAGAAACAACACATTCTAGTTTAAAAGGAAATAAAAAAGCCATGGACGTCATCCTCTTTAATCAAATGGATGCACCAAAGCTTTATAACGGATGCGAAGTCACGAGCTTAGCCATGCTTCTTCATTACAGCGGCTATGAGCATATAACGAAAAACGCATTGGCAAACGAGATTAAGCGTGTCCCGCTCAATTATGAGAATGGCTTAAAAGGAGACCCTCATGACGGGTTTGTAGGCGATATGGAGAATGGACCAGGTCTTGGTGTGTACCACGAACCCATTTATCAGCTTGCGAAAAAATATGTAGGTAATCAAGCCGTTGACTTAACCGGCAAGCCAGTTAAAAAGGCCATTTACCAATCACTTGAAAAAGGTTATCCTGTCTGGGTCATTACCACTTCGACCTTTGCCAAAACAGATAACATTGAAACATGGAATACACCAAATGGGAAAATAGATATCAGCTTTAATATGCATAGCGTCGTCATCACTGGCTATGACAAAGATCATGTCTACTTAAATAACCCTTACGGAGAGAAGAATCAAAAAGTAGATCGTGAACAGTTTGAGGATTCTTGGAAACAGATGGGCAGCCAGGCGATTATCATTAAAGCATAAACCACTTCTCCCATTGAGAGAATTTACACATGCATCAAAAACATCCTCCATACGAATGGAGGATGTTTTTGAATGATTTATTTTTTTAGTATTTCCTTCAGACGGTCTTCAAGCTTTTCAGCCGTCATCGCACCCCCACCAAGGCTGATGTATTCATCCCCTTTTTTTAGTAAAAGTGTAGGATAGCCATTCACGTTCAATTGCTGAACCTTTGCAAAATCGGCATACGCATCATTGATCGTTTCTGTCTCCTTCATTCGTTCAACTAATACATCAGGGTCAAGTTGGTGTTTCATAGCGATATCTCTATAAGTTTCTTCATCACTTAGGCTTTTTCCGTCTTGATAAAAGGCCTTTTGCATAGATGAAGCCAAGTACAATGCACGCTCTGGTGCGATGGATCTTAATGCAGAAAATCCAATTGCAGCAGCCTCAGAGTCTAAAATGAATGTTCCGTTTTCTAGCAACTCTTCGTAACGGTCTCCAAATTCGACACCTGTCAGCTGACTGATACGCTCATTTGCTTCTGAAATGTGTGGATAATTCTTTATCGGTAGACGACGCTCTCCTACAAATAAACCGCCCGATACAAGTGTCAGTGGTATCTCAGGGTGATTTTCGTGTAAAGTACGGATGCTGTTGGAAAATCCATAACACCAGCCACAATACGCATCCCATACATAGATGAAAGATTTTTCTTGATCATTCATAAGACAGACTCCTCACTCATCGTTTTTTAGCGACAATGAAACGCATGTTATTCTACTTATTCTGCTTCAGAAACCACAGTAAAACGTTCTCCAACATGAGCAGCTTGTTCTATCTCATCGACAAGTGCAACGGCGTAGTCAGCATAACTCACATAGCTGTCACCCTTTGAATTGACGATAAGATGGTCTTTGCCTTTCACATAAGCACCTGTCCGTTTGCCTGCTGGATTAAAGAAGGCTGCTGGACTTAAAAATGTCCATTTTAATCCTTCGGTCTTTTGAAGATCTTTTAAGTTTTCTCCTTGGTGTGAAGCAGTAGCAAAGTATTCCTTTGGAAACTCCGGTGTGTCCATCAGTCTAGTTGTTTTGGCCTCATCTACAAATAAACTTCCAGCACCTCCCACAACGATTAAACGCGTTTCTGGTGTCTCTTTCAAGAGATGAATGAGTTTTTTCCCTGCTTCTACATGAAGGTGCTCTTGTCCTGCTGGTGCACCAAATGCGTTTACGATTACATCAAAACCTTTGACGTCTCCTGCCTCTAAGTGAAAAACATCCTTTTCTAAAACAGCTGCTGATGAATTGGTCACTTTTTGTGCATCTCGAACGATTGCCGTTACTTCGTGCCCTCTCGATTGAGCTTCTTTTAAAATGTGTTGTCCTGCTTTACCTGTTGCGCCAATGATTCCAATGTTCATGTAAATTCCTCCTACAATATATTGTTATTTTGATCACTTAAGATGTAACCACGATAGTTACAACAGAGGTAAAAAAAATTGAATAGATCATCCAATTTTTTTGATTAAAACCTGCGTTAGTTCACTTAATTTGATCTCAGCAAGCACTTGCTCCATCGCACTTTGAGCACGGCACAAAATTAATTCTAGTACAGCTTGAATATTTGCACCGATCGGACAGTCAGGGTTTGGGCTTTCATGAATTTGAAACAACTCTCCCTCATCCACAACTTCAACCGCTTTATACACATCGAGCAGTGTCATGTCATCTTCACTGCGATTCAATTGAGAACCGCCTTTGCCAAGACTCGTTGAGATTAGGCCTGCTTTTTTGAGCTTACTCATGATACGGCGAATCACCACTGGATTTGTATTGACACTTCCTGCGATATCCTCCGATGTCTGTAAAGAACCTTTTTCAAGTGATAGCAAGGCCAGAATATGGACAGCGACAGTAAATCTGCTGCTGATTTTCATGTTTTCTCACCTCTGTTGTAATCATTATAGTTACATCAAGTTAGAATGTCAACAAAAAAGTCTGCCGAGCTACTCAGCAGACGAAGATTGACGTGCTTCCATTTCCTCTTTCGTATAAATCATCCGCATTGGATTTCCTCCAACAAAGGAGCCTGCCGGAACATCTTTGTTCACAAGAGTTCCCGCCGATACAATCGCACCATCACCAATTGTCACTCCAGGTAGAATCGTTGAATTTGCTCCGATTAACACTTCATCACCAATATAGACTTCCCCAAGCCTATACTCTTTAATCAAATACTCATGGGACAAAATGGTCGTGTTATAGCCAATCACACTATTTCGACCGACAGTGATTTTCTCAGGAAACATGAGATCGACCATCACCATTAAAGCAAACGCCGTATCCTCCCCGACTTTCATTCGAAGGAAGGTGCGATAAATCCAATTTTTCATTCCCATAAAAGGCGTATACCTTGCCATTTGAATAAAGATAAAGTTTTTCACAACCTTGAGAAAGGGGACCGTTCGATAGACTTGTCTAAGCGAATTGACCCCTTTGACAGGATAACGATCTGTTTTTCTCAACTTAATCAGCTCCAACAATCGCCAAGAGATCACTCATTTTCTGCAGCATATAATCTGGGCGATGCTTTAACAGGGCTTCTTCTCCCTTAATAGACCAAGCAACACCTGCTGTTTTCGTCCCTGCCGCTTGACCAGATAAAATGTCGTGATAGTTATCGCCAACCATGATCGCCTCATGCGGATCACTGCCGAGCTTGGATAATGCCAGCTGGACTGGTTCTGGATGCGGCTTTTCATTTTGTACATCATCAAGTGTGACAATGACCTCAAAAAATGGCTCCAATCCAGTCAGCTTTAATCCCATTAAGACCGTATCACGGATTTTTGTTGTCACAATACCAAGCTTAAACCCTCGATCTTGGAGGATTTTCAACGTGTCTAACACCGTCTCGTACTCCGTCACAAGCAGGTCATGCTGTTCATGATTAAACGTTCGATACATCTGAATCATGTCATCTGTCAGATTCGGATCCATTGCAGAGAATGTATCAAATAATGATGGACCAATGAAATGAAGGATATCCTCACGGCTGTATTGACCAGGGTAATAATGATCAAGCGTATGCTGAAATGAAGCAATAATTAATTCATTTGTATTGATTAATGTGCCATCTAAATCAAATAACACTGTGTTAATAGTTGATTGGTTCATATAGCTTCCTTTCTAACAGCTGCATGTTCCCGCCTCCGCCAAATATAGCTGATGGCAGCTGTCAATAAAATAGCAGAAATAAGGCGAATAAGAAGAAGCGGCCAGACTGGAATACCTAAAGGAATGAAAATGAGTGTATCTTCGACCACCGCATGACACGCCACAAGGAAAATGAAAGCAAGCGTTAAATCCTTTTTGCTGACACCGTCCTCTTCCACTGCCTTCATCATGACGCCTGCCCCGTAGGCAAGACCAATGGTTAAACCAGCCACCATCGTCATAGACGTATTTTCTTTCATTCCAAGCATTCTCGTAAAAGGAGACAGCCACTTAGACAGCGTATGAAGCCACCCTAAGTCTCTCATGAATTGAATGATGATCATGAGAGGAATGACAATACAAGCCAGCTGCAGCACACCAAGAACAGCTTTCTGTAAAGCAAGAAGTACGATCATATACCAGCTAGAAGGCACATCAGCCGACTGAGCAGCTGTCAGCAAACCATATTGCGCCGGCTCCTCGCCCCCCTGCCAAACGAGGTGAATGACAATTGCTGACACGACGGCAAGACTGATTCTCACCAGCAAAATGACAGACACCCGCAGCCCAACCTTCGCTGCCACTGTTGATTCGATGATCAAGTTGTGACAAAAGGAGAGCATGACCGCTAAAATGAACACTTCCTTCACAGGCAGCTCTAATGTCAAGATGGCTGCAATACCCGCATACAAGTTCAGCATATTTCCTAAAACAAGCGGAATGGCCGCTTCCCCTGAAAGACCAAACAGGCCCATAAATGGACGGATGAATTGTATAATCCAATCCATCACAGGTGTATGCTGCAAGATACTAACGAGAATGGTAACCGGAAAAATGACTTTTCCAAGTGTCCAAGTTGTCGATAACCCTGCTTTCAAGCCGTTTTTCCATGTCTCCCCCATCTCTTATCCCCCTTGCTTAATTTGATGAGTTGTTCTCTTTATACGGTATAGTTGCATATCCCTTGATTCTTCTAAACACAATCAGCAAAACAGCTACTGCAAATATGGCAATTGAAATCATCTGTGCAATTCGAAGGTGCTCAGTCAGCATTAAGCTGTCTGTTCTCATTCCTTCAATGAAGAAACGACCGATTGAATACCAGATTAAATAAGACAAGAACATTTCGCCTCGACGCAATGATGTTCTACGTAATAAGATTAATATCAAAACGCCTGCGATATTCCATAATGATTCATATAAGAACGTAGGGTGATAGTAGGTCCCGTCAATGTACATCTGATTAATAATAAACTCAGGCAGGTGCAAATTTTCTAAAAAGGCTCTTGAAACAGCCTCACCATGCGCTTCCTGATTAATAAAGTTCCCCCAGCGCCCGATGGCTTGCCCTAGTAAAATACTAGGCGCTGCGACATCGGCGATTTTCCAAAAGGATACCTTTCTCACTTTAGTAAAGACAATCGCTGTCAGCACCGCTCCTATCAGTCCGCCATGTATGGCAATTCCGCCATTCCAAATCTTGATGATTTCATTTGGGTGCTGCTGATAATAATCCCATTCAAAGGATACATAATAAATTCGTGCACAAATAATGGCGATAGGAATGGCAAATAAGATGAGATCAATAAACATATCTTTATTGATGCCTCTTTTTTCACACTCCCTTAATGCGAGCCAGAGTCCAAGCAGGGCTCCGACCCCAATAATCACACCATACCAATGAACCGAAATAGGTCCGAGCTGAAAAGCAATCGGATCAATTGGTTGAATTGCTTCATTCATATAGACAGCTCCTATTCATCCTGGCCATTGTCTTCAATGACATCGGCAAGTTTACTTGTAAATTGTTCCGCTGCATTATGTCCCATTCGTTTCAGTCTGAAGTTCATTGCAGCTACCTCGATGATGACCGCTAAATTTCGTCCCGGACGTACAGGGATGGTCAGCTTGGGTACATCTGTATCGATGATCCGCATTTTTTCTTCTTCAAGTCCTAAACGGTCATACTGTTTGCCTTGTTCCCAAAGCTCAAGGTTCATAACAATCGTAATTCTCTTATAGCTTCTGACAGCGCCCGCTCCAAATAAGGTCATCACATTAATAATGCCTAATCCACGGATTTCTAGAAGGTGCTCAATCAGCTCTGGTGCGCTTCCAACTAACGTATCCTGATCCTCTTGCCTAATTTCCACGCAATCGTCTGCAACCAGCCTGTGTCCTCTCTTCACTAATTCTAAAGCCGTTTCACTTTTACCTACGCCACTTTTTCCAATTAACAGCACACCTACACCATATACATCTACGAGTACGCCATGAATCGCAGTCGTTGGTGCAAGCTTGCTTTCTAAGAAGTTCGTTAATCGACTCGAAAGTCTTGTCGTTTTTAAGCTTGAGCGTAAAACCGGCACTCCATTTTCGTTTGATGCTTCGATCAATTCTTTTGGGACTTCACGATCTCGTGACAAAATGATGGCAGGGGTAATATCTGTACAAAGAGACATCATTCTCTGCTTTCGTTCGCGTTCTGGGAGCTGTTCAAAAAAAGAAAGCTCTGTCTTTCCTAAAAGTTGAACTCTTTCTTTTGGGTAATATGTAAAATATCCAGCCATTTCAATACCTGGTCTGGAAAGATCACTGATTGTAATGGGACGATTAATCCCTTCTTCCCCACTTACCAGTTCAAGATGAAATTGTTCCATTATGTCCTTCGTACGAACTTTCGGCACGCTTCTTCCTCCTTTTATCACAGGCGTTTCAGAAATACAGCTCTATTTTATCACTTTCAATGATGAACCCAAAATAGTATTTTATCCTGATCCTGTTTCATCACATTTACTGGTATAGACAACTATACTTAAAAAAGGTAAACTGAATCTAACGACGAGAATAAGGGGGCACAATCATGAGCAGTTCTTTATTGCTCTCCAATATTCATATTGTGACAAAGACAGAAATCATTGAAAACGGTTTTGTCGGTTTACGCGATGGCAAGATCGACTATATTTCAACATCACCGCCGACAGGAAATTATGAAAAAGTATATATTTCCCGGGAAAACTTTTATTTACTCCCCGGAATGATTGATATTCACATCCATGGGGGATATGGTGCAGATATGATGGATGCGACACCAGAAGCCATGAATACACTTGCTGATCACTTACCCGCAGAAGGAACGACAAGCTTTTTAGCAACAACCATTACACAAAATCATCAAGAGATTGAGCAAGCACTTAAAAATGTCGCACAGTGGAGACCCTATAATGAAAAGCAGGCTGGAAGTCAGTCACAATGTTTAGGCATTCATCTAGAAGGTCCTTTTATTTCTAAAGATAAAGCTGGAGCGCAGCCTGCTCAATGGATTACACAGGCTAACCTTCCTCTTTTTGAGAAATGGCTGAGTGCATCAGATCAGCTGATTCGAATTGTCACTTTTGCACCTGAGGAAGATACTGATTTTGCATTTCTTTCCCTGCTAAATGAAAAAAATATCATTCCTTCTATTGGACATACAAATGCTCCTCATGACATGATTGAACTAGCAGCAAAGCACGGCGCGCGTCATGTCACGCATCTTTATAATGCGATGAGTTCATTTCAGCATCGTGAGCCAAATGTTGCAGGGGCTGCGCTTACAAACGAAAAGCTTTTGACTGAGCTGATTACAGATGGCATTCATTCACATCCTCTTTCCGTAAAGCTTGCGTATTTGGCAAAGGGAAGTGAACGTTTGATCATGATTACAGACTCAATGCGTGCAAAAGGACTTGGAGAGGGAACCTACGAATTTGGCGGACAGACTGTGACAGTCAGCGGTGAAAAAGCATTGCTGGCAGATGGAACACTTGCAGGATCGATTTTACAAATGAAAGATGGGGTCAAACGTATGAGACAGATCACACAATGTGGATGGACAGAAATTGCTCAAATGACCTCAACAAATGCAGCCACTCAGCTCGGGATCGATCATCAGCTCGGTTCGATCGAAGTTGGAAAACTGGCAGACTTGGTCATTTGGGATGAAGCTGGCGAACTCATGATGACGATCTGCCATGGACAAATCGTTTATGAAAAAAAGGAGGCCACACACTGATGAACATCATCGAATTTGCAGATAAAGATCAATTAGGAAAAGCAGCTGCTGCTTTCATTGCACGTACCATTAAATCAAAAACAGATGCGGTTCTCGGTCTGGCAACTGGCGGTACACCAATTGACACTTATAAAGAGTTAATTCAGTTGCATCAAACAGAACAATTGTCTTTCAAACAAGCAAGAACAGTGAATCTGGATGAGTACGTGGGAATTGATCCAAATCATGAAAATAGTTATATGACTTACATGAAGCGTCATTTATTTGACCATATTGATCTCCCATCAGATCAATATTTCCTCCCCAATGGTGCTGCTTCTCACTTGGAAGAAGAGTGCTTAAGGTATGATCAGCTCATTGAAGATTTAGGGGGCATTGATCTTCAGCTACTTGGTATCGGACAAAATGGACATATCGGGTTTAATGAACCTGGTACTCCCTTTGACTCAAAGACGCATGTCGTCCAATTAGATGAACACACTCGCCAAGCCAATGCAAGATACTTTTCTTCTATAGATGAGGTGCCTACACATGCCATTACAATGGGAATTGCAAGCATTCTTTCAAGTAAAAAAATTCTCCTTCTCGCATCAGGAAAATCAAAAGCGGACGTGATACAATATTTAGAACAAACAGAGATTCACCCAGACTTCCCTGCATCTGCTCTGAAACTTCATGAAGATGTGACGATTTTTATTGATCGAGAAGCTGGTTCACTACGCTAAACACGAGAGGATTTTCACATGTTTATTGATAAGCAATCACCTATCCCCATGTACCATCAGATTATGGAGAACTTGAAAAAGCAGATTGAGGATGGAACGTTAGCACCTGATACACTCATTCCTTCTGAAAGAGAATATGCCGAACGCTTTGGTATTAGCCGAATGACTGTCAGACAAGCCTTATCGAACCTTGTGAACGAAGGATATTTATACCGGCAAAAAGGAAAAGGAACATTTGTTAGCCGAAAGAAGTTTGAACAACCGCTTCAGGGCTTAACAAGCTTTACAGAAGATATGCGTCAACGTGGGCTCAAAGCTTCAAGTCAGTTGATTGATTTCAAAAAAGTCGCATGCCCAGAGCACTTGCTGCAATCATTACAGCTGTCGAACAGTGAAGATGTCTATGAATTAAAACGAATCCGCCTTGCAAACGATGAACCAATGGCTATTGAAACGAGTTATATTCCTGAAAAATTTGCTGGCGAGCTCACAAAGGACCATTTAGCTGGATCTTTATATGAATATATAGAAGCGAACACAGGTCTAACCATTGCCCATGCCAAGCAGGAGCTTGAAGCCAATGTTGCTTCAAAGGAAGAAGCTAACGTGCTGTCTATTTCATTAGGGGACCCTGTTCTCTCCATTGCAAGAACAACTTATTTTCAAAATGACCTTCCATTCGAGTATGTCATGTCCGTTTATAGAGGGGATCGATACAAGCTCACTCACACAATGGAAAGATAAAACTGTGCTCCTGAAAGCACAGTTTTTTATTTCCTAAGAAATGTTGATTGATCATCATTTTTTGTATGAATTTTCCATATAGGCGAAATCGCTTTCCCTTCGAAACGGTCTTTTGCGACAGTGTACCAATAATATTCTTGATTTGGCTTTAACCCTTTCCATTCAAAGGTTGCTTTTTTACCACTTTTCACACCTTTGACTTCTCCAAGAAGAACGTTTGTGTAGACATTCAATTCAAAATAATTGGTTTTAACGGATTTCATTTTTGGTGTTAAATCGACATCAATTGAAAATTCATCTTGATCTCCATACGTTTTTGGATCATAAAAATGTTCTTGATTCAAGTAGGGTGAGTATGTGGTGAAATGAAGCTTATTTTTTTCTTGATCCGCAGTGATCAGCCGCATAAAACCTTGACCGCCTTCAGGACCTGACTGGTAATCTGCAAGGATTTGATATACTTTTCTGTCCACTTTTCCATCATGATCATCGTCAATCTCATCTACTTTTCGACTGGCTCCGTGGTAGTGGCCACTAAATACTGCGACAATATTCGGGTGACGCTTTACCACTTGATGGAAGATCAAATCTCCAATTGGGCTTCGATTGCCGCTCACTAACAAATACTCATGGAAATTTAAAATGACAATGCGATCTGGATGTTCAGAAATGACTCGATTTAACCAGTCAATCTCATTTTGCTTGATCCCCCAGCCCATATACACCATCATATAATCATTGCCACCAGCAGAGATAAGATCATAATGACCTCGATTGTTTTGATAGGATTCACCGTAATATGGCTTGTCTTCAAAGCGTTTCGCTCCAAAGTATCTCCCATATTCCCTATAATGGCCGTCTTTGTGTCTGACATCATGATTACCAGCTAATACACCGTAAGGAATCTGATGCTGATCTAACACACGCATAAATGTATCGGCACGATTCCATTGCTTATCCTTTGAATCATCCACAATATCACCTGTATGGAACACATATTGAATATTCAATGGGTCCCTTTGATCTCTGATCCACTCGACCATTTTTTTGAAGATATGAGGATAACTTCTGGCATAATATTGAGTATCAGACATCCACACCATCTTATAAGGCTTTAACGTCTTACTGATCTCATCTTGTACAAGCAAATCAAACGTTTGATTTTTCATATACTGTCTGACTGACAGCAGCCCTTTTAGGTAAAATTCCTTTTCATCCTTCGCAAAGTGATGAGTGATTTTATCCCACTTTTCTTGCTGATGATTCCAAGCGTACATCGTTACCTTTCTCCCTGATAATGAGCTTCCTTTCCATACAGCCTCGACAACATCCTTTTCACGTACATCGTGATGAACCTTGATTTGAAAGCGATGATAAGGAAAATGCTGTAGATCTTTCGTTTCCACTGATTTACCATCAGCAAATGCAATGCGATTTCTTTCTCGATCAGAAAAAATCATTTCCCCTGTTTCATTTAAATGTTTTGGCGGCTCTGTTTCCGCTGCATATTTGAAAATCTTCATGGACGGATGCAGCGATGTATATTGATAGGCACGGTAAAAGGAGTAATCTAACTGATCATTAGTAGGATCATTGGTTAGCACTGTTTGCTTAGATGATTCCTTTTTTGTCCTATCTGACACTCTCTCTGGCGTTTCAGGGTGTTCATGTACCGTCTTAAAAACCTTTTTCAAAGTTGATTTGTTTCCAGCGGCATCTTTTGCTTTTATCTTCAATGTGTGCTCCCCAGGTTCTAATTCGCTAGAGGACGTTTGATAAGGCAAAGAGATCGGTTTTCCATCTAAATATGCCTTCATCTCCGCTATGTCACTCCAACGATCCGTCACCTTTGCCTTTAACGTAAAGACGCCTTTATATTGGTCATTTGCCTGTATATTACTCTTGATTTTCGGACCCGTGTTATCGACTTTCACACGTACAGATTGAGATTCGTCTGCGGTTTTAGCCTGAACAACATGTACTCCTTCTTTCAGCCTTCTTGTATCCCACTGAATATAGCTTGAAGCATATGCTTGCTTCGGGATTTGAAACTGAAATGCTCTCACCTTCTTAGCGCTGCCACCGTCGCCCATTTTCCATTCCTCATGCTGGCTCGCATTTAGAGGCAGAATTTGAGTTCCATTCGATAAAATCATCTGGACATTTTTCAATTCAAAATCATCGTGATTTTCTCCAGGAAATCGGTCAAACGGCGATGACTTCGTCCCAGCATGGAATGATATCGTTTGTGGACCTGCCTTTTCTAAGTGTTTTTCTGGTATTGGTATCGTATAGGTGCGATACACTTTTGTCGAATCATCAAAAATGGAAAGTAAGTGCTTACCTATAGACACACCATTCTTAAAATATAAATTTGTCCCTTTGACATCAAATGCAAGATATGGATCTGCTTCAAGTGCAGGGAATACTTGTCGAATTGGTTTTCCATCTATCATTAATTTTATGCTTTTTTTCTGATCTGCTGTTGCTTTTAAGTGAAATACGCCTGAGACCGTATCTCCTTCTTCTACATTCAATCGAAGGCCGTGAGCTTTGCTTACTTGTTCCACATCAATTGTTTTTTTCATTGTCATTGCTTGATTTTCGCCGTCAGACGCTTCAATCTGATATTCCAATCGATCTTTACCGATGAGCTCAGGTGAATAAATAATATAGTGAAACAGCCGATCATTATGATCCTTTTGAAGCAACACCTCTTTAAAATCTTCATGACGATTGGTCCGATATCGCAATTTGACCGTTTTGACGGACTGATCATCCTGCACATCTGCCCTCATTTCAATGCCTTCAGTTGGTTTTATCGGTTGATTGTCTGTCATATCTTCGATCACAGGTTTATGAACATCTTGTGATATTTCTTTTTTTTCAGTTGGAATTTGTGCTTTTAACACTTTTCCGGGTGTTGGCTCTTCCTCCACTTTCGAGATCAGCTTCATTTGTGTCGTACCATCCATTGGATACTTGAACAGTAACGATCTGTGCTCGCTAAACAATGAAGGCTTTAAACGATAGGATGCCGACGATACCTCTTCTCCTATATTTGTTGTGATAGAAACAAGGCGGGATTTAGAATTGGACAATCCTTTACTCTCAATGACCGATAGTTGCTCGCCCTCTTTTAAATGACTTTTGTACATCGCATTAAAGTCCGCTACCGTTAAATGCTCCTGCCCTTTTTTTCTAAGCCAAAATACGTACGGTTTTCCAGGAGAAATGGTGATAGGACTTGTGTGGAATGAATATATATCATCCATCTCCACGCCTTGTGCTGGATTGCGATAGCGAAGCTGGTAATGTCGAAGTGAAATGGGTGCATGAGTTGTGTTATACACCTCGATGAATTCAAAAGCATCCTTGCCTTTGCGGTTTTTTGAATTCACGACGATTTCTGTCATCAATAGCTCAGGAATTTGTGAGAGATCCTCTTCAAATCCGTTTAAGTGAACTGCTTGTTCGGTTGTTTTGATGACAGACTTCTGCGTCAGGAATTCTGTATAGTAATGAACTGTTGGATTCCACAATTGATCTGTCGGGATTTTCGCTGTGAATTCTGGTTTCATCCCCGGCAATCGTTCCATTGGGATCAATCGATATCCTAGCTCATCACTCTGTTTATAGTACAAGTTTGCAGACAAAATTTGCTCTGACTGACTAATAGATGCCCGAAATTGAAGATCACGTTTTTTTCCTTGAACCGGACGGACATCTACTTGAAATTGATCAAAGATAAAAGGTGAAAAGGGCTTATTTCGTATGTTCACTTGTGTTTGTGTCAAAGATCCTGCTGAAGCAGGCTGACTGAAACAAAAAAGAATGCTCAAAAAAAGCAAAAGAATGATTTGTCTGCTCACATTCACCATCGTGCACCGCCTCCCTTCGGATATTGTGTCTCCTGAAGACGGTTTTTATGACAGATGGAACGGGGAAACGATATAAATTCACACAAAAAAACCGTTAGCTTTTTTTCGCTAACGGTTCCACGATTCCTTTCTGTATGAGCAGATGGAAAATGGATAAAATGACAGCCATCCAAATGGCCGTTCCAAACCCATCAATGTTAAAACTATCTCCCATAAAGCTTGAGGTCATCATCAGTGTGATGGCATTAATGACAAAGAGGAACAATCCTAGTGAAAGTACTGTCACTGGCAGCGTTAAAATGATCAAAAACGGCTTCACTAAAATATTGAGCAAGGACAAAATAATACTTGCTACAATCGCTGCGCCAAAGCCTTCAATATACACACTACCAAGGCCTGGCAGAATGCCTGAATCAAAATATCCAGCAATGACGATTAAAAGTAATGCATTGACGAAAATACTAACGATCCATCTAAGCATTTAGTTAGTGCCTTCTTCCGGAACAACAAAATACCAGATGAAGTAGATCAAGAAGATCGGCATAAATGCTGTCATAAATCCGATGATCACCGTTAAAATACGAAGCAGGGATGCATCGACACTTAAGTATTCAGCAAGTCCACCGACAACACCCGCTATTTTTTTATCTGTCGCTGAACGATAAAGCTTCTTCATGTAGAATCACTCCTTGTCTGATTGGTGCTTTACTTGGATTGAGCCTGTTTTTGTTTCTGCAAAAATGGATATATTGTGCTCCGCCTGTTGATTGGCTTTGATCATTTTCTCTTTTTGCAGCGTTTCATTTTTCTCTTTAATCATATTTGCATCAAGCAGCTCATGAGAGATCGATCCGAGATTGCTTTTCAGCTCCGCAGTCACTGCACAAGCACGCGGAATCTGAACGTCCACACTGCCTGTTGTCGTTTTTGCATAGATCGAACGGCATTTCTCATCTGACAGCTGAACAGCAATGTTCCCATTGAAGCTCTGTGCATCAATTGATTCACTTTTCCCGCGCAGGTCAATGAGCCCATTAATGGTTTCTACTTCAATCATACCACACTCGTGATCAGCCAGTTTGATTTGTCCATTTGCTGTTTCAATTCCGACTTTTTCTGCTTGTAAAGAGGCAAAAGAGACGACGCCATTTGTTGTTTTTGCAGCCAGTTCTTTTGTCTTTAGCTTTTCCCCGCGAATCGGTCCATTAAACAGTTTGACTTTGATTTTATCGTATTGGATACGTGGTACATACAGGGTGACATTGACCTTCATGGTCTTCTTTTCAGTTCGGATAAAAAATTTGTCCCCTTCAAGTCCGCAATCCAGATGTTGAAGAAATTGATGTCTTGCCTGCTCTCCATCCTCTGCACGGTAAATTTTCGCATGACACTCTGCTCGAACATCCCCATCATCCCAAGGCATCAAATTGAGACTGCCGTTTGCCAATTGAATATCTAAATGGGACAGTGCCGCGTCTTTGAATTGAAAAATGTGTTCAACGTCGACGGACTGTCCAAAGTTCAAATCAAGATCTACATCTTTGACCTTTTTCACCGCCGAATCTAACCATCCAAACAGCTTTGCACCGAGGTTTTCAGTACCAGTTCCTTTATTCTCTGTGCCAGCTTTTTCTTCATGAAAGGTATGATCAGCCGTTGATTTTTCTAGTGAAATGGACTGATTTTCTTCTAATTTTTCAAGTAGCGTAATTGCTTCTTTTGCAGATAATGTCCCGTCTTCTACTAATTTTAAAATGCGCTCTTTTTCATTCATACAAAGCCCTCCTACGATTTGATGGATTGAAGCACTTTAATACCTTGAATGATATTCCAAATGACAGAGATCAAAAAGCCAATGGCGACTAAAAAGGACAAGATAAGTACGGTGAACACTGGAACGAGTGAGTCGCTTGCCTGTGTCGTCAATAAAAAGGGGATAGATCCAAAAACCAGCAGCACACACGCTGCGACTGGCAAAACATGTGACCACAATGCACGCAACGAATGCCGTTTCGTTTCCTTTTGATCCACTACAAAATATGCCACGATCGGTACAATAAACGGCATGAAAAATACACTAAAATAACAAATAGATGCAATGATCGACTGATCTCTGTTCATATATATTCGCTCCTTCATGATGAAAATTCCTTTCTAACTCATACGTTTATGGCGTATAAAAAGTTTCAAACTCATTCGATTTACATATGACCTTAGACACAAATTATTTCTTTTTGCACCTAAGTGTAGATTCTTCATGGATTACCCTTTAAAATATGTTGAAAAGATGGTGATTATCATTATAGGGGGTAATTATTTTGACAGATCATCATAATGCTAACCACACGGCGCAAACGCTTTTAGACCTTATACAGAAACAGAAAAGCATGAACAGCGATATGATCAAGGAGCTAGAGGCCATTCATCCGTCTCATCCGAAGTATGGTGATATCCGTTATTTAAAAGTACTGCTCGATAGTAGCAGCACTCATATTTTAAAGGATTTAACGCACCTCAGTAACTTAATGCCAAAGGAAGATGTGCAATAAAAGGAAAACCCCTCTTTCGGAGGGGGTTCAGATTGTTGACAAAGGGCTAAAATGAACTTGATTTTAGCCCTTTGTCTTCTTTTCAGCGTGATAGAAAACCTTTGCAGTCTAGGAAGGACGAGTACTGGCGCGGAGCGAATTTGACATTCGTGGAGCACCGGCACGCAGGACTGACAAAGAATGCGAGGGTTTGTCTACACGCTGAAACCCCTCTTTCGGAGGGGTTTTTCTTTATGAGGATGTCACACTTTCTGTTTCTTTGACTAACTGTTTCATTCGCTCACGATCACGCTCTAAAATCGGTTTTAAGTATCGACCGGTGTAAGAAGCTTCTTCTTTAGCAATGTGTTCAGGTGTTCCTGAAGCAATAATCGTTCCTCCACCAGCACCGCCTTCTGGTCCTAGATCAACAAGGTAATCGGCTGCCTTAATAATATCAAGGTTGTGCTCAATGACCAATACCGTATCCCCGTTTTCGACCAAGCGCTGGAGCACTTTTAACAACCTAGCAATATCATCCACATGAAGACCCGTTGTCGGTTCGTCTAAAATATACAAGGATCTTCCGTTTGAACGGCGGTGAAGCTCGGATGCCAATTTCACGCGCTGCGCCTCTCCACCAGACAATGTCGTGGCAGGCTGCCCAAGTGTAATGTATCCTAATCCAACATCAAAGATCGTTTGCAGCTTCCGCTTAATTTTCGGGATATTCTCGAAAAATTGAAGTGCGTCCTCTACCGTCATTTCAAGCACATCGGAAATATTTTTCCCTTTATACGTGACCTCTAACGTCTCGCGGTTATAACGTTTCCCGTGACACACTTCACAAGGCACATATACATCAGGTAAAAAGTGCATTTCAATTTTAATAATGCCATCTCCACGACACGCTTCGCAGCGTCCACCTTTCACGTTAAAGCTGAATCGCCCTTTTTTATAGCCTCGTACCTTCGCTTCATTGGTTTGCGCAAAGACATCCCGCACGTCATCAAATACACCTGTATACGTAGCAGGATTGGATCTTGGTGTACGGCCAATTGGAGATTGATCAATATCAATGACTTTGTCTAAGTGATCCATTCCTTTGATTTCTTTGTGCTGTCCTGGCTTCGCTTTTGCTCTGTGCAGTTTTTGGGCAAGGGATTTCAATAAAATTTCATTCACAAGTGTACTTTTCCCTGATCCTGACACACCTGTCACAGCGGTAAAGACACCTAAAGGAAACTTCGCATTCACGTTTTTAAGGTTGTTTTCTTTTGCCCCTTTAATTTCAATGAATCGGCCGTCAGGCTTTCGTCTCTCAATCGGAAGCGGGATGAATTTCTCACCAGATAAATATTGTCCAGTCAACGATTTTGGGTCTTTCATGACTTCTTCTGGTGTTCCAGCTGAAATCACTTCTCCTCCATGAACCCCTGCACCTGGTCCAATATCAATGAGATAATCAGCGGCAAGCATCGTATCTTCATCATGTTCTACGACAATCAGTGTGTTTCCGATATCACGCATGTTTTTCAATGTTCCAATCAATCGGTCATTATCCCGTTGATGCAGACCAATCGATGGTTCATCTAAAATATAAAGAACGCCTGTCAGTCTTGATCCAATTTGTGTCGCCAAACGAATCCGCTGCGCCTCCCCGCCTGATAATGTGCCAGCAGACCGGCTTAATGTCAAATAATCTAATCCGACATTATTTAAGAAGGATAAGCGCTCTTTGATTTCACGTAAAATGAGCTGGGCAATCTGCAAATCTTTCTCAGATAACTCAATTTTCTCATAGAAATCAAGGGCATCAGATACAGACAAATCGGTCATTTCTCCGATATGTTTGCCATTGATGAGAACCGCAAGTGTTTCTTTTTTCAGGCGATATCCTTTACAGGTCGGACATGGCTGATTGGCCATATATTTTTCCATTTGCTCCCGGATATAATCGGAGCTCGTTTCCTTGTAGCGCCGTTCAATGTTACGAAGCACACCTTCAAACTCGATTTCATTTTCACGGACCTGGCCAAAATCATTTTCATATTTAAAATAAATCAGCTCAGAGCCGCTGCCATATAAAATTTTATCAAATAAATGCGCCGGAATATCTTTTACTGGAATATCCATGTCAATTCCATAGTGTGTACATACCGCCTCAAGAAGCTGCGGGTAATATTGTGAGCTTTGAGGCTCCCATGGGGCAATGGCATGCTGACGTAAAGTCAAATCCTTATTCGGAATCACAAGCTCTGGATCTACTTCTAGTTTAGAACCAAGCCCATCACAGCTTGAGCAGGCACCGAAAGGGCTATTAAACGAGAACATTCTCGGCTCAAGTTCCCCAATAGAGAATCCGCAGTGCGGACAAGCATGATGCTCACTAAATAACAGCTCCTCTTGTCCAATCACATCAATCATCACGCGGCCTTCACCAAGTCGGAGTGCCGTTTCAAGAGAATCAGACAACCGTGCAGCCACGCCTTCTTTCACGACAATTCGATCAATCACCACTTCAATGGAATGCTTTTTATTCTTTTCAAGCTCAATCTCTTCTGACAGGTCCTCCATCTCGCCATCAACTCTGACTCGAACGTAGCCCTGCTTCCGAATTTGATCAAGTACTTTCACGTGTGTTCCCTTACGTCCAGATACGATCGGCGCAAGCACTTGTAGTTTCGTTCGTTCTGGATACTCTAAAATACGGTCTGTCATTTGCTCAATCGTCTGTGATGTAATTTCGATCCCATGAATAGGACAAATCGGTTTTCCGACTCGAGCATATAATAGACGCAAGTAATCATAAATTTCTGTAACAGTCCCAACGGTTGATCGAGGGTTCCTGCTTGTCGTTTTCTGGTCAATACTAATCGCTGGAGAAAGCCCTTCAATCGCATCTACATCTGGTTTGTCCATTTGACCGAGAAATTGACGTGCATAGGCTGACAGTGATTCAACATACCTGCGCTGACCTTCTGCATAAATGGTATCGAAGGCAAGCGACGATTTTCCCGAACCAGATAAACCCGTAATGACCACTAGCTGATCGCGCGGGATATTAACATCAATATTTTTAAGGTTGTGGGCTCTTGCCCCTTTCACCTCTATTCGTTCCATAGCCATCTGGCATTCATCCTTCCGCTTTTAGCTCTAGCAATAGATCTCTTAATTCTGCTGCTTTTTCAAAATCAAGCGCTTTTGCTGCATCTTTCATTTCCATCTCGATGTTTTCGATCACTTTTTCTCGTTCTTTTTTGCTCATTTTTGACAACTTTGGTGCTGCTTTTGTTTCGTATTCTTCCGAATCCTCATGTACTTTTGTTGCCTTGATCACATCTCGAATCTTCTTATGGATCGTTTGCGGAGTGATACCAAATTTCTCATTATACGCTTCTTGCTGCTCACGTCTCCGCTTTGTTTCTTGTATGGCAATGTCCATTGATTTCGTCATATTGTCTGCATACATAATAACCCGGCCTTCTGCATTTCTTGCAGCACGGCCAATCGTCTGGATGAGGGATCTTTCTGAACGTAAAAAGCCTTCTTTATCCGCATCTAAAATCGCCACGAGCGACACCTCTGGAATATCCAAACCTTCTCGAAGAAGGTTGATCCCAACAAGCACATCATATTTTCCGAGACGTAAATCACGAATAATCTCAATCCGCTCTAGTGTCTTAATTTCTGAGTGCAGATAATTGACCTTGATTCCGATTTCTTTCAGATAATCTGTCAGATCCTCAGACATTTTCTTCGTTAAAGTCGTCACAAGCACACGCTCATTTTTCTCAACCCTTGCATGAATTTCCCCAATTAAGTCATCGATTTGTCCTTCAATCGGACGGACTTCAATGATTGGATCAAGCAAACCGGTTGGACGAATAATTTGTTCCACGACCTCTGGCGTTTTCTCAAGCTCGTATGGGCCAGGTGTTGCGGATACATGCACAATATGGTTAATGTGCTTTTCAAACTCAGCAAATGTGAGTGGTCTATTATCAAGTGCTGACGGCAGACGGAATCCGTGATCAACAAGCACTTGTTTTCTTGCCTGGTCCCCATTGTACATGGCGCGAATTTGCGGGATGGTCACGTGTGACTCATCGACAACAATCATAAAATCATCCGGAAAATAATCAAGCAATGTATAAGGTGTTGAACCAGGCGGACGTAAGGTGAGATGTCTTGAGTAGTTCTCAATCCCTGAACAAAAGCCCATCTCTCTCATCATCTCAAGGTCATACCTTGTCCGCTGCTCAAGACGCTGTGCTTCAAGTAGTTTTCCGTTTTCACGAAGCTTTTCCAACTGTTCCTCAAGCTCTTTTTCAATATTAATAATCGCTTTTTCCATCTTTTCTTCTCTTGTGACGAAGTGAGATGCTGGGAAAATAGCAACGTGGTCACGATCACCGAGAATTTCTCCAGTGAGAGCATCTACTTCACGAATACGTTCAATTTCATCACCGAAAAACTCCACTCTGATACAATGCTCATCTCGTGAAGCAGGAAAAATTTCAACGACGTCTCCTCGAACTCTGAAGGTTCCGCGCTGAAAATCTATATCATTACGAGAATACTGAATATCCACAAGCTTACGCAGCAGTTGATTGCGTTCAATTTCCATTTCAGTTCGTAAAGACAGCACAAGCTCTCTGTATTCCTCAGGAGAACCTAAGCCATAAATACAGGACACACTGGCAATGATGATGACATCTCTTCGCTCAAATAATGAGGATGTGGCGGAGTGCCTTAGCTTATCGATCTCATCATTAATGCTGGCATCCTTTTCAATAAATGTATCAGTTTGAGGCACGTACGCCTCAGGCTGGTAATAATCATAATAACTCACAAAATATTCAACAGCATTATTCGGAAAGAATTCCTTAAACTCGCTGTATAATTGTCCGGCAAGTGTCTTATTATGCGCAATGACAAGTGTTGGTTTGTTCACTTCTTTGATCAGGTTAGATACAGTAAAGGTCTTTCCCGTACCTGTAGCACCTAACAGCGTTTGATGCTGTTTCCCCTGATGGATGCCCTCCACAAGCTTTTCAATGGCTTTTGGCTGATCTCCTTGGGGCTGATAGTTAGAAACTAATTCAAAGCGGTCACTCACATCAAAGCCTCCGTTTCGTTACGAAATCTATCTAATGAATATATTATCATAAAAGAACACAAAAATACGAACTAAAGTTCGTGTCTGACTTGATTTTTATTTCCAATACAACCATACCCTCTCTGCCGTGGCTCATAACCCTCTAAAGAAACCTTCCTTTCAGTATGGAACATTTTGGAGCGAGATATTCGATCAGCAGAAAAACCACAAAAAAGAAAGCTGCACTCACTAGAATCGTAAGCACAGCTCCTGCAATCAAAAACATTTTCTTTTCATCAAGAGGGATCACATCAATGATGTTTTTCAGCCTTCTCTCTTTTTTCGACTTCTTTCTTGGCCATAAACAATGCCCCGGCCACTAAAGAAATAATATCTAATCCTACGATAAAGTAGGTTTCTGTATAGCCTTTCATATACGAAGCAAATAAAAGCGCTGCTGTTAATGCAATGCCAACGTAATGATTATAAGTAACCTTTGAAAATAAAATAACGAGCAAGAAAGGAAAAACAAGTGCAAATATGGCTTTTGTAATCACAAAAACCCTCCCTCTACATGGTCTACTCCCTTGATTATAGTAAAGATTGGCATAATGAACAATTCACAGTTTTCAATTTCAGCTTTTTTCTTCTCGGTTGAAGACTTTTGATATAGATGAGGAGGAAAATTAGTGAAAACGTCCCCTTTCTAAAGATAGGTCTTTACGTCTTTGACAGTTACATCCAATAAATTCTATGATGAAAATGATAGTGCGCACTATCATTTTAAAAAACAAAAAGAGACAAATGAAACCATTGGCTATTTGGATAAGGGGGCATTCCCATGTATTCAGTATTATTTCATGCGGCTGAAGAATCCGCATCACTCGCAGGGGCAAAAGGCGTGAATTTAATTAAATTAAACAATCACGGACTGCCAGTTCCAGATGGATTTATTATTAAAACGAACAGCTTTGCAAGCTTTCTTTCATATCACAATTTCCATCCAACTGATCAAAATCTTGCCCGAAAAATCACAGAAGCTTCGTTTCCTTCACAAATGGAGACAGAATTACTTTCATCCTTTCAATCATTGTTGAAAACATATCCGTCCGTTGCAGTGCGATCCTCTTCTGTTGCGGAAGATCTCGAAGGCGCCTCCTTTGCAGGTCAATACGAGACCTATTTAAATATCAAAACAAATGAAGAATTCTTGCAAGCCGTCAAAGAATGTTGGTCGTCTTACTTCGCAGCAAGAGTCACAGAATATAAGGAAGAAATGATTGAGAACGAGGAAGAGATGCCGCTCATGGCTGTTGTTGTACAAGGCTTGATCCATTCTGACATCTCTGGTGTCATCTTTAGTGAGAATCCTGTATCAGGAAAAACAAACGAAGTCATGATGACTGCAAGCTATGGACTAGGAGAAGCCATCGTCTCCGGCCTTGTGACGCCAGATACATTTATTGTAAACAAAGAAACGTACTCTATTGAAAAATCACTAGGAACAAAAGAAGTGCAAATTGTCCCCTGTCAAGAGGGCGTCGTTGAACAACCCGTAGGTGAGGAGATGGCTGGCCAATTTTGTCTTCGAGATGATCAATTGATCCAAATCACGAAAATGACAAAACAAGTAGAAGAACTTTATGGACATGGAGTAGATATCGAATTCGGCATGTCAGATGGTACTTTTTATTTACTTCAAGCAAGACCGATTACTGCTTCTTTTTCCAATACAGCAAATGGCTCCTCAGGTGCAGCCTTTCAAATGAAACCTGAAGAGCTGCAAGACTTCTGGATCTCAATGGACGATCATATGCCTGGACCCACAAGTCCTCTTTTTTCAAGTTTGATCATACCTGCTTTAAAAAACGGGATGAAGAAAAACGGAGAGAAGTATCAAGTACCAGACCTTAATATTAAAGATATCAAGCTTTATAGAGGTCATTTGTATTCTTCACCGTCTATGCCAGAAGCGTCAGAGGAACCAGTTTTTGACGAGAGCCTATTCGAAATGTTTCCTCGTTTAAGCGAAAGAATGTATCGCATTTTAAAGCAAAACTTGTTCCCATTATACGAAAAACTTGATCAGCAAATCACTCAACCGCTAACAATTGAGGAAGCCATTAATGGCTTTCAAGAATTAAAGGAGATTTATCTAAGAGCGTATGACGACCATTTTGATATTGTCATACCTCAAGTCATTCTATCAGCGATCATTGAAGACATGCTTGTCACATATACTGGGGATCAAACACAAGTCGTTCTGCTGCATGAAATGATGATAGGTGTGATGAACAAGTCTCTTGAAACAGATCAAAAGCTATCTCACTTGGCAAAAGACGTTCTTCAAGATTCCGAGCTTCTTCAGGCATTTAAAGATCATTCAACGAATGCTGAACTATTATTTGCCCTCAATCACACAGATAAAGGAAAAAACTTCATTTCCGACGTAGAAGCTTTTCTCCGAGTCTATGGTTGGCGGTCTGGTAAAAGCCATGATTTCACAGAGGAAACATGGGTGGAAAATCCTGAATTTGTCTTGGACATCATTAGAAACAACATTCGGTATCAATCTGATTTTGATGAAGAATTTGCACAAGCCGTGATCAAAAGGCAAGAAACGTATGAACAGTTTATCAGTCAAGTGACAGATGAAGCGTTTAAAACAAAATTTGAGGAACTTTATCATTTTGCACTCCATGCAGCCAATATTCGAGATGATCATCACTTTTACATTGATGCCATGTTAGATGCAAAAGCGAGACTCTATCTCTTAAAAATTGGTGAACTTCTTGTTCAAAAAGGAGCGATCCCTCATCAAGAAGACCTTTGGTATCTTTACGATGATGAAGTACTCAATGCGCTCACAACTTCGACCACATACGATTCGATCATTCAGCAAAGAAAAATTGAAATGAAGGAAAATGAATCCATCCAACCACCAGCTTATACAGGAACGCCTTCTGAAGCTGAATTGCAGCAAGTAGAAAGAATGCTCGGTTCGCTAAGGGAAAATGAAAACAACACAGACGATGCAATCTATGGAATTGGTGCATCTAGCGGCATTACTTCCGGAAGAGTCAGAGTCATTACATCTGCTGATGAATTTTCACAATTTGAGAAAGATGACATTTTAGTTTGTAAAACAACGACACCTTTATGGACCAGCTTATTTAGAGACGCAAAAGCAGTCATCACCGATTCTGGCGGCATTTTGTCCCATTCCGCTATTATCGCTAGAGAATATATGATACCTGCTGTCTTAGGTACACGGATCGCAACTGAAAAACTAAAATCTGGTGACCTCGTGACAGTAGATGGAGCCAATGGGCGTATCCAGTTATTAAATCAGCATTCACGGGCATAGTCGTCACTGTTTGGATCATATTGGCGGTCACAGATTTTATCGGTATACTTACTTTGTTGCAAACACATTCATAACCTGAGGTGAGTATGCTTGTTAAAATCAACAAATCAGCGGATCATTCGCGCAACAATGGAATTATTGTCTGAAAAGGGCTATCAAAAAACAACGACAAAAGAAATTGCGACAAAAGCGAATGTAAGTGAAGCGACAATTTTTCGTAACTTTAAAAACAAACGCGGCGTGATTGCTGCCATTATGAAAATGAAATCAACACCGACCAAAACCCTTGAAGCTGAATTTAAAGACGATTTATACACCGATTTAAAATTTCTCGGTAGCTATTTCCTTGAAGATTTGACTTCAAAAAAAGAATTTATCTATATCAGCATGAGAGAACCCGCTATGTTTAAAGATTTAACAGACCATGAAAAAATTTATCCTCAAGAATTGAGAGACATGCTGATTCATTATTTCAAAAAAATGAGTGCTCAGCATCGTGTATTAGAAGGAAAAGAAGACATCTATGCTGATATATTTATTAGCACGTATTTTGGCTTTTTCATTCAACAGCTAGAGCAAGACATTCAGCTTGTTTTAACACAAAAAGAAGACTTTATTGAGACATGCACACACATTTTCATGAGAGGAATTTCCCCCACTTAATTGGGTGGAATTCTTCTTTTTTACAAAGGTGGTAAACACATTGAATCTTAAAAAAGAGAACTTGATCATTTATTCTTTGCTGCTTGGAGCTATTTTAGTTCCAGTCAATTCAACCATGATCGCAGTCGCTCTATCATCCATATCAACTTATTACGATCAATCCATATCAAACATTACTTGGGTGGTCACGATTTATCTAATTGTCATGGCAGTCACTCAACCTATTGCGGGTAAGCTGGGAGATATATACGGCCACCGCAGCATGTATTTAGCCGGTGTGATACTCTTTTTGATTGGCTCCATTGGATGTGCTTTCGCACCTAATCTTGCTTTTCTTATTAGCTTCCGATCAATTCAAGCGGCAGGCGGAGCTATATTAACACCGAACAGCATTGCTTTAATTCGAGCAACAGTATCACATGAAAAGCTTTCTAAAACTATGGGTTTTTTCGGTTTTGGAGCGGGAATTGGTGCCGCACTTGGACCTTTTATCGGCTCTATTCTCATTCAGAGCTTTGACTGGCATTCCATTTTCCTAGTGAATATACCATTTTTGATTCTCACACTTGTGACAGGCGTTTTTATGATTCCGAAGATGAAACATACGCGTTTACAAGCCAATGTAGATATCATCGGTTCGTTATACTTAACAATCGGGATCGCCACACTCATTTTGTTTACTAAAAGCCAATTATTAAACGAATACATGATCTATGGCGTTCTAGCGGTCATTTCCATTCCTTTATTTTTCAAACACGTACGGAAAGTTACAAATCCCATCATTGATTTGACATTATTTAAAAACAGTACCTTTACGAACGCTAACCTTTCTATCATGCTTAGTAATTTTGTGATGTACGCGATTCTTCTCATTATGCCGCTGTTTATGGAGCAAAAACTTGCGCTTTCTCATACACAAAGCGGGATTTTCCTTTCGATCTTTTCACTCTGTATGTCTATTAGTGGATTACTCGGGGCAAAGCTCCATCCAATAAAAGGCGCCAAAAAAATGATTCGATTTTCATTTCTCTGTCTTACTTTATCAGGTGTTATGCTGATCACACTAAGCAGCTACCCAAATTTACCACTCCTTATCATCACATTAGTCGCTGGGGGGATCTCATCAGGTATTGGCATGACTAGCATGCAGATGGCTTCTTTAACATCTGTTGATCAGAGTTTATCCGGCTCTGCATCTGGAATTTTTTCTACCTTTAGATATTTCGGAAGTATCATTTCATCTACTTTAATTGGTATATTAAGTGGTTTTCAATCTTTATTTATCATATTAATGGGCGCAGGTATTCTTGGTTTCCTCCTCTCTCATCGTCTAAAAACGAAACCCACTTCTCATTCATCTGAACACTCTGCTTAATGACTCCCTTCGCTCTATTTAGGGCGGGGGAGCTATGATTATTTGTTACTGTAACCGATTATGGATACAATGATCAAACTGTGAAAATGATCTTTTACTCATGAAAAAATGTCATATGAATAAACGAAAAAGAAATTTCAGCTTTCATTTACCTCTACTTCCCCACCTAAAAACTTCTTTTCATTTCTTCCAGCATTCATAACTTCGATTTTTTTTCACAATTTTTGTGTTATGCTTTTTGAAAATAGAGCACCAAAGGAGCAGAAGGATGAAACGAGTGAAATATTTTTTAATATGCTTGTCAGCTCTACTATTTTTCCTAGCAGGCTGCGGAAAAGACCAGCAATTTACGCCCCCTGGCAGCTCTCAATCAATTGCTGTCATTTCTCAACTAAAAAAAGCCTCCTTTTCAATCGTTGATTTACAAAAAAATAAAATTGTCTCTTCCGTTGATTTAAAACATCCTCTCACTGATCTTGTTCACATCAACAAAGACGTGATTATTGCATCAAGTAAGGAAGGACAATCTCTTATAGAAATCAATTTAAAAAAAGGAACAGCAACGGACTATATGGATGTGAATAAAGGTCTGACTTCACTTGCGTATGATACGGATACCAACACTTTACTTGTGACCGATTCAGAGAAAAATGTCGTTTATTTTATCGATACAGTGCACAAGAAAATAAAAGCAACTGTGAAGACCGGGACATTACCCTCTTCTATGGCGTTGTCTTCTTCAGGAACGTTGTTTGTTTTAAATGCAAAAAGTCATTCTGTTTCAGTCATTGATATTGAAAAGAAAAAAAAGATACGAACGATTTCCGTACTAGAACGGCCATCTGGCATTCATTTTGATGGGCATTCTATTTGGGTTGGAGGACACGGTAAACCGGGCACATTAAATAAGAGCATTTTTGCTTACGACCCTAAAACAGGTAAGAAACAGCGAGAAATCAAACTAGGTGTTATGCCAGTCGCATTTTTTTCAGAAAAAAACTCTTCTACTTTATATGTATTATGTCATGGAGACCATACACTATATAAAGTAAATACCGAGAAAAACAAACTACTTTCCTCTGTTGAGACCGGTCAAAATCCGAATTATATCACTGCTGATTCCTCATCTATATATGTCAGTAACTTAGATGACAATTCAGTATCCGTCATCGACAAACATACATTTATGTTGAAGAACCGACTGAACATCCCAGCAGGACCTTATGCTATCATGTTGGAGGAAAAGAAATGAAAGAACAGATGAATATTTTAATAGTAGATGATGAATTAGATATGCTTGAGTTAATCGGATCCTTTTTGCAGAGACAAGGCTTTCACGTGATAACTACAAATAATGGCACGGGCGCCTTACATCAGCTTGAAAAAGAGGCCATTGACCTTGTTGTATTGGATATTATGATGCCAGATATGGATGGATTCGAAGTCTGCCAGCGCATCAGGCAAACCTCTCAAATCCCCATTTTATTTTTAACAGCTAGAAGTTATGAAGAGGATCGCATTAAGGGGCTGGAAATTGGAGCAGACGACTACATCATGAAGCCTTTTAGTCTACGTGAGCTTGCAGCTAGAATTGAAACGACATTAAGACGAATTAGAGGTCTTTCTTTAAAGCGCAGTCGAATCATGATTGGTGACTTGGAGATCGATCAAGATGGCAGACAAGTCTATCTCAAGCAAGAGCCCATCAATTTAACAAGAAGAGAATTTGATTTACTTATGTTTCTTCTGCTCAATCAAGGCCAAGTCTTTTCCCGTGAACAGCTCTATCAAAAATTGTGGGAATCACACTCACCTAGTGGCTCTTTAAGAACAGTCGATACACATATTAAAACACTAAGACTGAAATTAAAGGAAGCGGAACGGTATATTAAGACCGTTTGGGGTGTCGGCTATAAGTTTGAGGAGGACAAATGAAGCCATTATCTATTAAAAGGAAAGTGCTTTTCTTAATCCTTTCCGTTATAGGCATCGTTGCTGCCTCAGCTCTTGCCCTGACTTATTACTTATACCAGCACTTATATATAGATAAACAGATTGACTCTTTAAGTTTACAAGGAAAGAAGCTGGCAGAAATCTATCACAAACACGGGAAAGACACATATTTTACTGACAGAATGAAGTGGGCAAATGACTCAAGTCAGGCAAGTGTTATTTTTACTGATGATCCTATGGAGCTTTCAAGCGGTATTCCTTTCGATACGAATACAAACGATAACCTCATTACGTTTAAAGAACGCCAAAAGCTTCTTCAGGGGAAAACAGTTGTGTTAATTAGAGAACACCCCCAGTTTCATCAAGATATTCTCGGAATTGCCATCCCTGTGTTCTCAAACAAAAATGATTTATCAGGAACCATTTTCCTCTCTATGCCTTTATCTGATGTGTATGAACCGTTTGTTCAAATTCGATTAACGCTTGGCATCTCTATTTTAATTATCCTGCTTTTGATTTTCTTTATTGGATATAAAAGTTCTAATAAAGTCGTAAGGACGATCAATCAAATGAAAGAAATTGCAATGGAAATGGAATCTGGTGATTTTTCAAAACGCATGGCTGTGACCAAAAAAGGGGATGAGTTAAATCAGCTGAGCCGTTCCTTTAATAAACTGTCCTCTACCTTAGAAAAAGTTGAACAACATCGCAGAGAGTTCCTTGCCAATGTCTCCCACGAACTGAGAACGCCTTTAAGTTATATGAAAGGCTATGCTGAAGGAATTGAAGAAGGCATTATTGATCAAAAGAAAGGCATGCAGATTATTCAAGACGAATCCACACGATTAAGCCGGCTCGTACATGACCTTCTTGATCTCGCACAGTTAGAGGGGGAATCTTACCCACTAACGATGGAGCCGATCGTCTTTGCGCAGCTTATTCATGATGTTCTTGATCAAATGACATTCATTGCTAATCAAAAGAGAATCTCGTTCAACCGCGAACTCGAAGAGGATTGTATTATTTATGGTGATAGCGATCGACTTGAGCAAGTCGTTCGTAATTTATTGGACAATGCCATCCATTACACGCCTTCAGGAAAATCGATTTCGATTCAATTATTCGTTCACCAACAAACTGCTGAATTGAGAATTACAGATGAAGGCAGCGGAATTCCAAAAGGAGATCTCCCTCATGTTTCTGAGCGTTTTTATCGAGTGAATAAAGCCCGCACAAGAAAAGATGGCGGCTCTGGTCTTGGACTAGCCATTGTTTATCAAATTATAAAAAAACATCGTGGCACGTTCGTTCTTCAATCTGAACAAGGCCTAGGTACGACCGCTATTATACAATTACCAAGTGCAGAGACCACTGAAACTCCGCCTGTCTCCTCATAAAATAAGATGACATCTTAAACAAAACAGCTCTTTTCTAGAGCTGTTTTTATTCAACAGAAAAATAAAGAATTGGCCTTTTTTTATTAACAGTTTATTCATATTTGCTTGTTACACTTTTTTCAAGTTAAGAAAAAGGAGTGACAAGCTTTTGATTAGACGCTTTCAGAAATTTGATCTTTATTTATTTTTCATATTGATTTTATCTGCCATTTTAAACATTTATAACATTTGGAACGACGATACGGTGAACGCTTATTATACAGCGGCGGTCACAAGTATGATGCAAAGCTGGCATAATTTCTTCTTTGCTTCGTTCGATCCCTCAGGTTATGTCACGGTTGATAAACCACCGCTCGCCTTCTGGCTGCAAACGATCAGTGCCAAAATTTTCGGCCTGCATGGCTGGAGTGTGATCTTACCCCAAGCTTTAGCTGGCATTGGATCTGTTTATTTAATCTACCGCCTAGTCAAACCTACATTTGGCCAGGCTGCTGCAAGACTGTCAGCGCTTATTATGGCGTGTACACCAATCGCAGTTGCTGTATCTCGTACAAATAACATTGACAGCTTACTCGTCTTTATTCTTTTACTCGCAACAGCCATGATGTTCAAGGCTGTGAAACAGCAGAAAGTGCTTTGGGCGATTGCTTCTTTTGCAATGATCGGTGTCGGTTTTAATACAAAAATGCTACAAGCGTATATGATTGTACCGGCTCTCGTCCTGTTTTACATCATTGCCTATCGAACGACATGGAAGAAAAAGTTGTTATCGCTGATGATTTCGATGATTGTTCTTTTAGGTGTATCTGCTTCATGGTCTATAGCGGTTGATCTCACTTCCAAAGACAATCGTCCTTATATGGGATCAAGTCAATCGAACTCAGCACTAGAATTAGCCTTTGGTTACAATGGTCTTCAGCGGTTGACTGGTCAACAGTCTGGCGGAGGAGGCGGCACAAATCAGGGTGAGGGACAGCCACCTTCACAGCAGGGTGATCAGCAAAATGACAATAATTCTTCCACCATGCCTCAGCCGCCATCAAATGGGACTCAAAACAACTCAGACAATTCAAACCAATCATCCAGTCAGGAACAGCCTTCCATGCAAGGACCACCAAGCAGTGCAAACGGCACAACACCACCTGATATGCCTTCAGGCGGTAATGGTGATGGACCGCCAAATGGTGGGGGCGGAAAAATGGGAAGTGGTTCTGGCATGTTTGGAACAGGAACAAAAGGGCCATTACGTCTGTTCCAATCTGAACTGTCCGATCAAATCAGCTGGCTGCTTCCATTTGCGCTCTTTGGTGCGATTGGTATCTTCTTCTCGACAGCCTTTGAAAGAAGACGTCTCAATACAAAACAAAAAGAAACACTATTTTGGTTAGCTTGGCTTATACCTGTTGCTGCATTTTTCAGTGTAGCAGGATTTTTCCATCACTATTATTTAATCATGCTGGCACCGCCAATTGCTGTATTAGCAGGAGCCGGATGGGTGTCTATGACTCAATTGTTTCAAACGGGAACTGGCTTTAAAAAATGGCTACTGCCAATTGCGATATTCGTCACAACCGCATTTGAAATCTTTATCCTATCCACATTTACAAGCACAATCGGTCTTGGATTAAGCATTGCAGTCGGTATCATTGGTATTGGAACGATCCTTTCTCTACTTTTGATAAAAGGGAAAGAAAAACTAAAACAATTCATGTCTCTCATTGCCATCCTTGGGATGCTGATCGCACCCCTATACTGGGCAAGCACACCTCTTCTTTACGGAGGAAACAGTATGCTGCCAGAGGCTGGTCCTCAGCTTGCAACTTCAAGTGGCAGCATGAGTTCACAAGTCAATGAAAAGCTGATCAGCTATCTGGAGAAAAACAATACGGGAGAAGAATTCCTATTCGGGACAACAGATGCAACCACTGCTTCGCCTTACATTATTAAAACAGGAAAAGCTGTTATGGCATTAGGTGGATTTAGTGGATCTGATAACATTCTCACGCTTAATGAATTCAAACAGCTCGTTAAAGACGGCAAAATCAAATACTTCTATCTTTCTGGTATGAGAGGCGGCAGCTCTGACATTCTCACTTGGATTCAAAAAAATGGCAAAGAAGTATCTGCTTCTAAATGGCAGAACAGCTCTACATCCAAAACGAATCAGCAAACAGACAGCCAACAATCAAAACAAAATGATCAGTCAAATGGACGAATGGGCGGAATGGAGAGCGGTACTCTTTATGAACTATCCGTTGATTAATTCATCTATTAAAAGGGAGGAACGATGACTGATGGAAAAGAACATACAATACTCTGTTGTAGTCCCAGTGTATAATGAAGAACTTGTGATCCATGAATCGTATCAGCGCCTCAAGACCGTCATGGATTCGACGGGAGAAGCATATGAGCTTCTCTTCGTCAATGACGGCAGTATAGATCGAACAGCTGAACTGATTAAAGGGTACTGCCAGACCGATCCGCATGTGAGACTTATTGATTTTTCTCGTAACTTTGGGCATCAAATTGCCATTACAGCGGGAATGGATTATGCAAAGGGAGAAGCTGTCGTAGTGATTGATGCGGATTTACAAGATCCACCTGAATTGATTTTAGACATGATTGAAAAATGGAAGGAAGGCTATGAGGTCGTATACGCGGTCCGCACGCAACGAAAAGGCGAAACAGCTTTCAAAAAGTACACGGCTTCCCTTTTCTACCGAGTGCTACGTCAAATCACCGAAGTAGATATTCCTATCGACACCGGCGACTTTAGATTGATGGATCGTAAAGTGTGTCATGAAATGAAAAAAATACGCGAGAAAAACCCATTTGTCCGCGGATTAGTGAGCTGGGTTGGCTTCAAACAGATTGCGGTAGAATATGTTCGGGATGAGCGGTTGGCAGGAGAAACAAAGTACCCTCTCAAAAAGATGCTCAAGCTCTCGATGGATGGGATCACATCTTTTTCTTACAAACCTTTAAAGCTAGCCAGCGTGGCAGGTATTGCCCTTTCAGCTATTGGCTTCATTTCGATGTTTCTAGTTTTATATTTAAAGCTTTTTACAAACAGCACCATCACCGGCTGGAGTTCATTAATTGTCATTCAGCTATTCTTTAGCGGGATCATCCTCTTTATGTTAGGCATGATTGGGGAGTATATCGGCCGAATCTACGATGAAGCCAAGGACCGGCCGCTTTATATCGTCAGGGATAGCTATGGCCTTCAGGCAAAGCCACATCCCGTTCAATCCCCTGTCCACTTCAAGCAATATAAACAGCATTAAAAAAAGCGTGCGAGACCCTTCAGAAGGTCCTGCACGCTTTTTAATAAATTAGACGGCTGTTTCAAACCGTTTTCTGTTAATAAAGAAAGATAGTGTAATGATTAAATAAATGCCCATGGTGACCAGCGTTTGAACAATTGGTGTATTGAATACAACGCCGACAAAAATGGCCATGATCGCAATAACTGAAAACCACGTTGTGAAAGGATACAGCTTCACGCGATATCCGCCTGGCTGTGCGACGCTTCGAGATTTCAAATGACCGACAGCAATGATAAACCAGATGAATAGAACTGTGTAACTTAAAGAGCCCATTAAGTAATTAAACGTTTGACTTCCTACAAAAAGAGAAATCAATACAGCTGCATACAAGGTAGATGTACATACAAGGATGGCTCGAACAGGCACCTGCTGTTTTGACAGCTTGGAGAATCCTTTCCATACACGGCCATCCATTGCCTGTGTATAAAGCACCCGTGATGAAGCATACAAGCCAGAGTTCATAGAAGACAAAATCGCTAGTAAGATAATACCATTCATGATATCACTAGCATACGGTACTCCGATTGTTGCAAACACTGTCACAAATGGACTTACTTGCTCATTGTTTACTTGATTCCAAGGGATTAAGCTGACAATGATAAAGAACGGTAGTACATAAAAACCGATGATGCGTACAAACGTACTTTGAATGGCCTTTGGGATGACTTTTTCAGGGTTTTTTGTTTCTGCTAACGTGACCCCAATCATCTCCGTCCCACCATATGAATACACGACAACCAGCATTGCTGCAATTAATCCGCCAGTACCATTTGGGAAAAATCCACCGTGATCCGTTAAGTTAGACAATCCAGGTGCTGCATGCTGTCCGAATGAGACAAATAGCATGGTAAATCCAATGATAATAAATAAGATGATGACAGCAATTTTAATAGAAGCCAACCAATACTCTGTCTCAGCAAACATTTTGACTGAGCAAACATTAATGATTGTGACTACAAGTGAAATGATTAACACAAGCATCCAGATTGGCACTTGTGGGAACCAGTACTGAATAAAGATGGCCGACACAATCGCTTCTGCTGCAATGTTCAGCACCCACATCTTCCAATAGATCCAGTCTAAGAAATAGGCCGGATACTTTCCTAACACAGGTTCAATCAAGTCACGAAATGTTCTTGCTCCAGGTCGTGCAACGGTCATTTCGGCAAGTCCTTGCATAATAAATAATAAAATAAGACCACCAATCATGTATGCCAAAATGACAGCAGGACCCGCAATATCAATGGCAGAACTGCTTCCTTTAAACAGACCAGCACCGATGGCACCGCCAAGTGCAAGCATCATAATATGCCTTGATGTCATTGTTCGTTTTAACTGCACATGTTCCTTTTCCATTTTCTATAGCTCCTTTAAATTTGAATCTTCAGACAAATATGAGATAAAAGCATATAAAAAGGCCAGCCATCTCCTGGAAGAGACGACTGACCTTGCAACCGCGTTACCACTCTTATTGATTCAGCCATGGCTGAATCCAACTTAAAACCCGATAACGGAGGTCACACGTAAAGACTTACTATTCATTCAGTCTTACCGCTCTTTGAGCGAGTTCAATGATTCGTTTTACTGCGTTGCACCGACCCGCAGCTCTCTTAAAAAACGGATGTTCATTTACTATTCTCAAGTCAAAGCGTTTATAGTCAAATTTGTATATTCGTCAAAGATTTTATTTTTTAAATATACTGACTAACCACGCAATTGTCAACAGCCTTTTTCAGACAAACAGCGATTAACGAATCCAAACAGCTACTTCATCCATCGGGCGACGTGTTTTGCCGCGTTTTGGCTCAGTGACACGATAACCGAAGGCTGCCATGACAGAGATGTCGTATTGACCATCCTCCAGTAACCCTTCTTCTTCTAAGATACGATGGATGTGATCGTAGCTAAATCCTTCAACTGGGCATGAATCAATGCCGATCTGTGCCGCAGCTGTCATCATGTTACCTAAGGCAATATACGTTTGTTTTGAAGCCCAATCAAATAATGTACGGTCATTTTCTAGTAGATGAAGATCGTTCTCTTGGAATTCTCTGTAGCGCCCCTTGACCATTTCAAACGTTTCGTCTGTCATTCCTTTGATTTGCTTGTTGATGTATTCTGCATATGCTGAATCATAGCGGGCATCTGTTCTTGCCAAGATGATCACAAAATGGCTGGCAGTTGGAAGCTGCTTTTGCGCCCCCCATGTATACTCTTTTAATTTTTCTCTGAATGCTTCATTTTGAATAACGAGGAACTTCCAAGGCTCAAACCCTACAGAGCTTGGAGAAAGTCTTCCTGTTTCTAAAATAAATGCAAAATCATCCTCTGGAATCTTTTTCGCTGGGTCAAACTCTTTTGTCGCATGACGGAATTCATACGCCTCAATGATTTCTTTTTTTAATAGCTCTTTGTCTCGCATATTATTCATCCTTTCTAATGAACAGGTGTGTTCCCACAATCCAATTTCTTTCCATTCCCTAATAGAAATTGTTATGATAGGAAAACAAACAACCCGAATGTGTGATGTCTATCTCTATGGTAAAAGAAAAGCTTCCATTGATTCAAGTACGCACATTTTTGTTCGTTAGGTACAAACATGTTCGTTTATGACCATTTTCGTTTAAGAAAGGAATGTTGAGATGAGTGCACCATCCAATCCAGTCAGTATTGTGAATCATGGCTGTCCCGTGTCTATCACTACAAATGTCATCGGAGGGAAATGGAAAGGCGTCATCCTTTATCATTTGACTTGCGGTCCAAAGCGTTACAACGAAATACGCCGGCTTCTGCCAAGAATTTCGCAGCGTGTCCTGACGTTGCAATTACGAGAACTTGAACAAGACGGGATTGTTCACCGTGAAGTCTATGAGGAAGTTCCTCCTCGTGTCGAGTATTCACTGACTTCTCTTGGAAATACGTTAAAGCCCATTATCTTTGCCATGCGTGAATGGGGCGAATCCTATGGGAGAGAAACGCGCCCAAAAGAAAAAAGCTGCCATCTCTAGCAGCTTTTTTTAAGATGAAATCGCCGTTGGCTCTTGCTCAGGATCGTCCTTCACAAACAGGATACCAAGCTGGTGATGCTCCCCTTCGTAAGAGGCGCGTTTCTCAAACCTTGTTTGACCATTGAGACCAATGATCTCAAGCTTTGTCAGAGCACGATTGGTTTGTAGTGCTTCATAAAATTCTGAAACGGTTTTGATCTCGATTCCATTGACCTTTGTAATAATTTCTCCGATCTCAAGCTTTAAATCAGCCGCAGGGGTATTCGGAATGATACCAAGCACCATAAGCCCTTGATTCCGCTTAGAGAAAAAGAATGGTGCAGCGTTGTCATTCGCCCTCTGCTTCCATGATAAAAAGGCTCTTCCTGCAATCGCTAGAACAACAGCTCCCCACGCAATCGGCTCAAACCAAATACTTGCCGCACCTACTGCAGCAACAACTAGACCGAGCATCATTATTCGGCGTGACGTAATTTGAATACTCACAATTGGCAGCGATCCTTGAATACGCTGGCCAAAGCCGATGATGTACGGGATCACAATAAATGAAAAGCTTTGATCGTGCACTTGAAGCACAGGCCACCATGGCAGAGAAGAAGTCCATTCACCTGCCGGCATCAGCAAAACAAGTGGTAGAAGCCACAGACGGTTTGCTCGCTGCTGGCCGATCAAAAGTCCTCTCGCACTCATCACCATTGCAGGCGATGTACGTAAATGCGCCGTTCGATAGGCTAAGATGCCTTCGGTCATTAACAGTAGCCCTAACAGGATCACAACGGCTGATGCATTCATCATTGAAAGCTGCGGCAGCCAAGAATGGCTCACTTGAACAGACATCAGTCCAAATGCCGCAATAAAACTGAAACCGAGTGTGTATGCAGACGAAAGCGCACTCGCCTTAAAGAATAAAGAGAAAACGATGGTCATCGCTGCAATCAGCACGATGAATCCAGGCGGAAGGGAAATCCCTAAGCCTACAGATATGATCGATAGACAAATTCCTGGAACCCATCCCTTTGAATATGTAAATTTCAGTTCATCGTAAACATCTTCTATTCTTGTTTGAAACGCTTTTCTCTCCCGCTTTACGCGGATGTAGCCATATAATAGGCTGATTAATATCATAAAATAAAAAAGAGGATGGATTAAAAACAGACCGACCGCTTTTAATCCGGCTCCCATCCACTCCGAGCTCATTATCGTTCACCGCCCAAGTCAAGCATTTTCTCTTATTCTATCAAATAAATCGATGCTTGACATCAGGTTTATTTCTCCTGATTCATCCAAAGTGTGACATTCGACAGTGAAAAATCTTTTAAATAGTGATTTACATCTACATCTAGTATGCCGCCGAGAAGCTGCATGGACCTCTTGATGTCGGTTAAGTTTATACCAAGTCTCTTATGATTATCCATTAAATAATTGAAGTATATCTCAGCACAGTCTTCATCGATCTCGTCGACTGATTCTACCGTTGTGTAATTGACCAAGTACCTGCTTAACAGCATGAGTAGACTTAATGCCTTTGTAGCCGAAAACGTCACATCTTTCGTACGACTCTTAAGCTCCTCTACCAACTCGTAATATTTTTTCTCTCTCACAATACTTGCCCTTTTCAATTGTGTACCCCCATTTACTAGTTCTTTTAAGAAAAGCGCAAACCTCGGTACAGCTCAATGCTTAAGCTGAATATCCGCAAAAAATAAAATATTTAAAATGAGTGCTACTTTTTATTGTAAGAATTATTTATGTAACATACAACTTTCAAAAGTTTCATTTTCATGACATGTTTAAATCAACAGAAAGTCTCTTATATAAATATGTTATCGGGTAAAATCGAAGGAATGTTATGTTTTTTGTAAAATAAATGAATATATTTCTCGATATAATATATTTTTAAGAATAAATTATTACATGTTCGTAACACTTATGAACCAAAATAAAGAGGCATTTATTCGCCTCTTTATTTTTTGAGATATAGTGCTTTTAGTGCAGTTTGTAGCTGAAGATCATTCTTTTCATAAGATTTCACTTCATCTACCATCTTGTTCATCATTTCCGCTGTCTTTAAATCAATCACACCTGATTTTTCGAGATTGTATGTGCTTTGAAATGCGAGTACAGCCTTTTTCGTTTCTTCGTCAAAATATCCATCTACTCTGCCTGGGTCAAATGATAACCCTTTTAACAATGTCTGTGCTTGTCTGACTTCTTCATTGTTCATATCAAGCTGAAGCGGTTCTTTCAGCTGGAGCGGGCCAACGGTGAAGTAATCTGGTTGATGAATCGCAATGGTCGGCACAACACCTTTTTTGTGAATCCAATTCCCTTTCGGTGTCAGCCACTTATACAGCGTTAATTTAATGTTACTCCCATCTCCCATTGGTACCGCCTGCTGCACAGTCCCTTTACCAAAGGAAACGTCACCTACCACTTCATACTTCCCTGCTTCTTTCATGGCACCAGCCAGAATTTCAGAAGCGGATGCACTTCCTTTATCAATTAAGACATTGACCGGGTATGGTTTTTGTTCTTTTCGTTTTGAAAAATATCGTTTTCGATCGCCATTCCGTTCTGCAATTTGAATATATGGCTGATCCTTTGTGATAAAATGTTTCAAAATGTCTTCCACACTTTGTAGATAGCCGCCAGGATTTCCTCTCACGTCCAGCACAAGGCCTTCCATGCCCTTTTTCTCGAGCTTATTCAAGCTTGCCGTGAAATCCTTCGCCGTATCTTCAGAGAAGCTAGAGATCGCAATATAGCCTGTTTTATGACCATTGACCTCTTTCATTGAAGCCGTTACGGTTTCAAGCGGGATTTCTTCTCGTTTGATATGGAATGTTAGCTCTTTTTCAATTCCATTTCGTCTGATTTTCAAGGCGACAGACGTTCCTTTTTTTCCTCTTATTTTCAGTACAGCATCGTTTAGGCTTTTTTCTTTCATCGTCTCACCGTCAATGCTGATGATTTCATCTTTCGGTTTCAGACCCGCCTTTGCCGCAGGGGATTTTTTAAAGGCAGAGACAATGATAATCTTTCCTTCATCCATTCCAACTTCTGCCCCAATTCCTTCAAATGAGGAATCAAGTGAATCCGAAAATTGCTTTGCGGTTTGCTTGTCCATGTATACTGAATACGGATCATTTAAGGTTGAAAGCATTCCTTGTATGGCACCTTCAAGCAGCTTTTGACGATCCACTTCCTCTACATATTCATTCGAAATGAGGTCATAGGCTTTCTCAATTTTCTCCATTCCGTTTTCCTTCGCTCGATCACTTGATTGAGCTTGTCCAGCCACTGCAGCCGCTTTCGGTGACTCCGCTTGAGTCGCCTCTTTATGCGTCATAACCCCTGCACTGATGATGAGAATGACACTTGCCATGATGGATGCGATTTGTTTTTTCATATTTGGCCTCCTTCTTCAACTCTTCCTGATGACCTGAGTTATTATATGCCAGAAGAAGGGATTTCATGTAAAGACATTCTCCTAAGGAGGCTTGACTAATCATTTCAATAGGTGTAATTTTTATTTTGTTACGATCGAGAAGGAGTCTTCGCTATGTATATTATATTGACGATGCTTTTATTAGGAATTTTACTAGGGTTTGTAGGAGCTGGCGGGGCTGGTTTTGTCATCGCATTGCTGACGTTAATCTTTGATGTACCAATCCATACTGCACTTGGGACATCTTTAGCTGCTATGGCATTTACGACTTTATCTGGTGCATACAGCCACTACCGGGAAGGAAATATCCAGCTCAAATCAGGTTTGATTGTCGGTGCACTAGCTTGTATTGCTTCATTTGCCGGAGCAAAAGTGGCTCCTTTTATTCCAGAGGATAGCCTGCACTATTTAACAGCTGGTATGCTCTTTTTATCTGCTGTTTTTATGATGATCAAATTGTTTGTCCTAAAAGAAGATGCTGAGCAGCAGCCGCTTTCTTCACGCCAATTGCTGATCAGGGGCATTATATTAGGCCTTGTATCAGGGATGCTTTCAGGGATGTTCGGTATCGGATCAGCACCATTTATTCAAGTGGGGCTTTTGATTTTGCTGAAGCTGTCTATTAGACAAGCTGTTGGCACAACGATGCTAGTGATTATTCCAATCTCTATTGGCGGTGGAATTGGTTATATTTCAGAAGGCTATGTTGACTTTATCCTGCTCGTTCAGATCTTAATCGGTACCGTATTAGGAGCTTTTATTGGGGCAAAATTTACACGCCTTGCGCCGAAACCTCTCTTAAAATCCGCTGTGCTTTTAACACCTATTATTGCCGGATTACTGCTGTTATTTTAACTTCATCTACTTGAAAAAAGCCGATAACATGCTGTTATCGGCTTTTTGTCAGCGGATATATTGCGCTGGATTGACTGCATTTGATTTCGCGCCATTCCATAATCCTTTATGAATTTCAAAATGAAGATGCTGGCCATAAGACTGACCTGTGTTGCCCATATATCCAAGGAATTGACCTTGCTCGACTCTTTGACCTGTTGACACACTTCTTGTTGAAAGATGAGCGTATACCGTTTGATACGTTTGGCCATTGATGTTATGTGTAATGAACACCACGTTGCCATAACTCGACGAGTAGCTTGAGTTCGTGACTGTTCCAGATGCGGCTGCAACGACAGATACAGTGCCCTTTGCAGCGATATCTAATCCGTAGTGCTGTCCGCCAGAACGTCCGCCAAAGCCTGATGAGAAACGGCCTGCAGCTGGTTTAATGAAACCTGAGCTACTTGCTGGTGTATCTGACACTTGATCAGATCCTCCACTTGGTGCAGGTGCACTTTTTTCAGCAGCTGCTTGTTCTGCTTTCTTCGCTTCTTCTTTTTGACGGCGTGCTTCTTCAGACTTTACCGCCGCTTTTTGATTCGCTAAAATTTCTTGTTCATTTTCAAGCTTTCCTAGTTCATCATGTGCATGTTCTTTTTCTTTCGTTACATGACCAAGGACTTTTCCTTTTTCTTTTTGCTGTTTAGATAGGTCCTTTTTCAACGTTTCAAGCTCTTTCAAAGATGTTTCAAGTCCACTTAGCTGTTTATTTAGCTCTGCTTCTTTTTGCTCTACTAGCTCCAAATCATTTTCGTGTTCTGTAATCATGTCTTTATCTGCTTCGACAATGGTTGTAACAGCTCCCACACGACTGACAAAATCACTAAAGCTACGAGCACCTAGCAGCACATCTAAATAGTTGATTGTACCGCCACTTTTTTGCATAGAACGAATTCGATCTTTGAAAATCGCTTTTCTCTTTTCAATTCGTTCGTTGATGACTTCAATCTCTTTTTTTAGTTTTTTGATCTCTTGTTTCGTCTTTTTGACCTCTTTTTCTTTTTCAGCGACTTTTTCAGTTGCGGCACTTACTTTTTGGTCAATTTTTTCAATTTCTTGCTTGAGCTTTGATTCTTTCTTTTCAAGCTTTGCCAGTTCTGATTTCTTTTTCTTCAAGGTTGATTCAGTCTTCGATGTTTTCTCTTCAATTTGTTGACGTTTTTGATCTAGGTCTTCGTATGCGAATGCACGATTTTCGTTCCCTGGAATGTATAGCCACGTTGTTCCAATAAACGCTGCCATTCCAGCCATTATCAGCTTTCTTTTCAAAACGATATTCCCCTCCCATGACAACTGTCGACATGAAGAGTCGACCGGATGAATTGGATCAGCCGGTCACATCTTCTATAGAATCTTCGAGTGCTGCCATCAATATAAATAGATTTATACTTTCAAGAATTTACGGATGGACGTTAAACTTCCCCACACACCGATAATGGCACCGATCAATAGAAGGATCAGTGATACTTGATAGACAAACGGATTGTATGGAAGCATTGAAATAAATGAACCTTGTACCCTTGGCGCCACCCAGCCGACAGCATAATGATATGTGCCAAGCAATACAGCGATTGGTATAATCGAGCCAAATACACCAAGTAGTAATCCTTCGATGAAGAACGGCCAGCGGATAAACCAGTTCGTTGCACCTACTAGTTTCATAATCTCAATTTCTTTACGTCTAGCAAAAATCGTAATTTTGATCGTATTGGAAATCAAGAACATCGCTGTAAATAAAAGCCCAATAATAAGTGCGATGCCGACATTACGCGCCACTCCGACAACATTAAAGAGTCGGCTGACCTCTTCTTTTCCATAAGTGACTTTATACGTCCCTTTTAGGTTTTCTAATTTCTTCGCTACTTTTGGTGTATCGTGAGGATCTGTTGTTTTCACAATAAACGCATCATTTAATGGATTTTCTTGATCAACCAGTCCCATAGATTGTCCATTTTCACCAAAGCTTTTAATCAGTGCTTTTAGTTCATCATCCTTGGATGAGTATTTCACATCACTGATTTCAGGAATCTTCTCAATTTCTGCTTTTAATTCATCCTGCTGCTTTTGATTCGCCGTTAAATCGATGAGAACTTTTACTTCTACTTCTTTCTCAGCGTTCGATGCCATGTTATTCAAGTTGAGCATAATGACAAGAAAAACCCCAACTAAAATCAAAGTGACAGTGACCGCACTAATTGATGCAAATGTCATCCACGTGTTTCTTCCAAGTGAACGGAAGCTCTCACGTAAATGCCGCGAGAGAGTTTTAATCATAAATTCCGTACTCCCCTCTTGCTTCGTCACGCACAATCATTCCATCTTCGATTGCGATGACGCGTTTCTTCATGCTGTTTACAATCTCTTTGTTGTGTGTCGCCATGACGACTGTTGTTCCGCGGTTATTAATCTCTTCGAGTGTCTTCATGATTTCCCATGAAGTATCTGGATCAAGGTTTCCTGTCGGTTCGTCTGCAATGACAACCTCAGGATGATTGACGATCGAACGAGCGATCGATACACGCTGCTGTTCACCGCCGGAAAGCTGATCTGGAAATTGACGAGCTTTGTGCTTTAATTGCACCAAATCAAGTACCTCAAGCACTTTTTTCTTAATAATACTTGGCTGTTCACCAATGACTTCAAGAGCAAATGCCACGTTCTCAAAGACCGTGAGACTTGGAAGCAGTTTGAAATCTTGGAATACTACGCCAATTTCTCTTCTCACATAAGGAATTTCTTTTTCCTTCATCGAGCCTAAATCTTTGTTATTAATTAAGATTTTCCCTTTTGTTGGCTTCTCTTCACGATACATCATTTTAATGAACGTGGATTTACCAGCGCCACTGGGACCAACAACATACACAAACTCTCCTGGATGGATAGAGACATTGATTCCATTGATCGCCTTTACACCATTAGGATAGATCTTATAGACTTCCTTCATTTCAATCATGTAATCACCTAATCTTTTCTTATTCGCTGTCAAACAGCTTATCATGATGTTCTGACACTTCTCGTCAAAAAACGTTATGTATGGTCACGCACATACCCTTCGATACGCACAAGCAATTTATGTCCTTTTCATCCAAAAAGATGAAAAAATTGAATCGTCTAAATTTCAACAACTCCAATTATACGTCATGAATCGACGCAATGGTATTACATTTATATTTCAAAACTTATAAATAAAAGGTAAATAGAGCAATCAAAACCGAAAAACGTGTCTTTTTACCCTTATTTTTTAAATAAAATTTAATATAATACGTTTTCATACTATCCAAAAGTCTTTTTCTATAAATAGAAAATAAAAAAACCTTGTCGATTAGACAAAGGTTTTATTTTTTCTCTGCAAGCCATTTGGCGACTTCTTTTGCTTGTTTTTCATCTACCATTCCGCTTGGCATAGATCCTTTACCGTTCTGGGCAATATCTGCAATTTGGCTTTCATTATATTTCTTCCCGACTTCTTTCAGGCTTGGGCCGCCTCCGCCAGATAAGTCTTTTCCATGACAGCCAATACAGTTTTGCTGATAAATCTCTTCACCACTGCTCACACTTGAAGCACTTTTACTGCCTTCTTTGTCACTGCTACTTGAATTTCCTCCACAGGCCGCAAGTACAAAAAGCATAGCGACAAAAAGAAGCGTTAATCCGCTCTTTTTCATGTATTTCCCTCCCTTACAATCATTTGGTCAACGTTATTATATCCTTGTTTACGCCCTTTTAAAACCCTCACCAAGCACCTCTTTTGCATCCATGACGATGACAAACGCTGATGCATCGATCGCTTTTACCACTTGTTTCAACTTTGTGAATTGTGACTGCCCTACCACACACATTAAAATAGGCCGGTCATGGTCGGTGTACCCACCTACTGCTGAAATCTTCGTTACACCACGATCAATTTGATCAAACACCGCCTGTCTGACCTCATCCTCATGGTCCGTAATAATCATGGCCATCTTCGAGTGACTAAAGCCAGCCTGAACCACATCAATCGTCTTACTAGAAATGAACACTCCGATCACAGCGTACAGTCCTTCTTCAATCCCAAAAACAGTCATGGCCGCCAAAACAATCAAACCGTCCATCATCGCTAAACAAGTACCTAACGTCAGCCCTGTATATTTATTGATGATTTTGGCCGCAAGTGCCGTTCCTCCCGTTGAACCATTGCCGAGGAAAACGAGCCCAATCCCGATCCCAATCACTACACCGCCAAATATTGCGGCGAGCAGTGCTTCATGGGTGACAGGAGCAATGTGTCTTGTTAAGAACACCATTAAAGGTAAAAAGACAGAACCAACGAGCGTTTTTACCCCAAATGTTCCACCTAATAAATAAAAGCCTGCGATAAAGAGCGGAATATTGAGACCCCATTGTACATATGCAGCTTCAAAACCGAATGACTGCATAATGGTACTGATTCCACTCACACCGCCAGCAGCAATCTGATTTGGTAATAATAACGTATTAAAGCCAACCGCCACGATGGCTGATCCTATTAAAATAAGTACATAATTTTTCACTTCAATCCAAAGTTGAGAATGTTCCTGCTTCATGTCTTTCTTCCTCCGTTACTTCTGAATGCACACCTATTTTAAGCCCTCTCATTCAGATTGTAAATAACAGCCAAATGCAGTGCTAATGGATTAATACTTTATCACACAGCCGGATCAGCGTACTTGCCGTTTGGCAGAAGAGTAAATGATGGTATATTTAATATGTACATGAGAAAGAAGGGACATACGATGAAGAAAATACTGAAGATCACCGGTATTACATTACTTGCACTCATCATCTTAGCTTTTGGTGCTTTCTATACATGGAGCCGCTTTACATATGGACCATCGGAAGCGTTAAAAAAGCAGATGAAGATTGAGCAGGTCGATCATAAAAATGGGGTATATTCATTTGAAGCATCAAATAGCGATACTGGCATCATTCTCTATCCTGGGGCAAAAGTTGAACCTCTTGCGTATGCCTATCTAGGGAATGCGCTGATGAAGAAAGGCTATTCGGTCTTTATCCCAGACATGCCATTTTCCTTCGCGATTTTTAATACGAAGAAGGCAGAGGATATCCTCAAAAGTCATCCAGCCATCAAGCATTGGTACATTGGCGGACATTCGCTAGGCGGGACAGCTGCCGCTATGTATGCAGAGAAAAATCAAAGCAATCTGGACGGCCTCTTTTTCCTTGCCTCCTATCCTGCATCAGATGATTTGAAACAGGCTTCCTTGCAAGTATTATCTATTTCAGGCGAAAAAGATGGGCTAGCGACACAAGAAAAAATCAAAAAATCGAAAAAGCAGCTACCTTCCCAAACGGTGTACCATGAGATAAAAGGCGGTAATCATGCTCAATTTGGCATGTATGGCAAACAAAAAGGGGATCAGCCTGCAGACATTCCAGTCCTCACGCAACAAAAAGACATCGTTCAGACGATGCTGGAATGGTTAAAACCAGCAAAAAAGCTCCCGTAATGGGAGCTTTTCATTTTTTATGCCTTCGTCGCTTCTAAAAACTCTTCAGCATCTGCGACAGCCAGTGAAATGGCCTCTTCCCAAAATGCTTTTTGAGTCAGGTCGACACCTAGGTGCTTATATGCCAAATCTTCTACAGTCATTGACGCTGTATCTTTTAATAGCGCAATATATTTCTCTTCAAATGATGCCCCAGCCTGCAATGCTTTTGCATAAATACCTAGAGAGAACATGTACCCGAAGGTGTAAGGGAAGTTATAAAACGGGACACCTGTAATATGGAAATGCAGTTTAGACGCCCAGAAATGCGGATGGTATTCATCTAAAGAGTCACCAAAGGCTTCCTTCTGTGCTTCTACCATCAACTCATTCAAGCGGTCAGCTGGCACTTCTCCTTGTTTGCGCTCTTCATAAAAGCGTTGTTCAAATAAGAAGCGTGATTGAATATTCATAAAGAATGCCACACTGCGCTGCAGCTTATCCTCTAGCAAACTGAGACGCTCTTCTTCATTGGCCGCCTCTTTTAATGAAGCATCTGCCACAATCATTTCTGCGAATGTCGACGCAGTTTCAGCTACATTCATCGCATATTTACGATTTAACATCCGAACATCCTGCATGACTTCCTGATGGAACGAATGACCAAGCTCATGTGCTAGTGTCGCTACATTGGATGGAGTCCCTGAGAAGGTCATAAAAATACGTGATTCTCCGCTATCAGGGAAATTCGTACAAAAACCGCCCACTCGTTTGTTTGGGCGATTCTCAGCTTCTACCCAGCGTTCATTAAAAGCTTTTTCAGTAAAAGCAGCAAGTTCTTTTCCAAACCCTGCGAAATGCTTGATAATAAAAGCGGCTGCATCTTGATAAGAATAGGTTTTTGTCTCACTTCCAATAGGCGCTCCCACATCAAACCAGCTCAGTTTATCAACCCCAAGCATGTCAGCTTTACGTTGTAAGTAATCAATGAATGGCTGTTTATGTTCATCAATGACAGACCACATTGTATCGAGCGTCTCTTGTTTCATCCGGCAAATATCAAGGGGCTCTTTTAATATATGATCCCATCCTCTTGCCTCATATACTTGCAGACGAAAACCAGCGAGATGATTGAGTGTGCTTGCAAACAAATGTTCATCCTGTGTCCATGCATGTTCTAAATTATGATACACGGCTTTTCTCACTTCACGGTCTGAATCATCCATCGCATTTTCTGCTTGGCCTACAGAGATCATTTGTGTTTCACCATTTTGCTCAAATGGAATGGTAATTTTGTTCACCAAGCTAGAATAAAGTTCATCCCACGCATGATACCCATCTACTGCTAGTTTTTGAATGAGTGTTTCCTGTTCAACAGGCAGCTGATCTTTCACATGTTCTCTTCGTTCATTTAATATGTAACGAACATCTGAAAAAGCGGCTGAATCCATTAATTCTTCCCACTGGCTAGTAGGAATCTCAGCAAGTGATTGATCAAACCCTGCTAGAATGGTTCCTAATTCAGCTTCCAGCTTGGCAATAGCCCCCCGGAGACTGCCCGCCTTCATATCCTTTGTATTTTGAGATTGTAGACAGGATACAAATGAACCTGCTTGCGCTAGTTTTTTATATGTGATTTCATACGTTTCAAGGACAGCTGTTAACTTTTTTTCAATTTGTGTATCTTCTTTTGAAAAGGCATCTACCTTTTGTCGTAACTCATCTAATAGCTGCTGTATATGCTCTAAGTATGTGATAAATTCTGATGAAGAACTGCCTCCTTTAAAAAAGGCATCTAAATCCCACGTCTCTTGTAATGGTTTTAATCCCAAATTATTTCCCCCTTTAATTGCTAATTTCATCATACAAAGGATATAGAGTCAGTATGGCATATGTATTCCTTTATATTCATTATATTTTCTCACAATTAAAAAAACCCGGCAAGAAGCCGAGTTTTTATGATAATTTTGAACGTAAATACGCATCGATAAAGGAATCTAAATCTCCATCCATCACCGCTTGAACATTTCCCATCTCCGTGTTGGTACGATGGTCTTTCACAAGAGAATATGGGTGGAAAACATACGAGCGAATTTGGCTTCCCCAGCCAATTTCTTTCTGTTCTCCTCTGATTTCATCCAATTCCGCCTGCTGTTCTTCGATCCGTTTTTGATAAAGCTTAGATTTCAGCATTTTCATTGCACGTTCTCTGTTTTTGATTTGGGATCTTTCCGTTTGGCACGTCACGACGACATTTGTTGGGATGTGTGTGATACGAACCGCAGAGTCCGTCGTATTGACGTGCTGACCCCCTGCACCACTTGCACGATACGTATCCACCTTAATATCCTCTGTACGAATATCGATATCAATTTCTTCATTAAATTCTGGCATGACATCACAGGAAACGAAAGAGGTGTGTCTACGGCCTGATGAATCAAATGGAGAAATACGGACTAAACGATGGACACCTTTTTCTGCTTTTAAGTAACCATAAGCGTTATGTCCTTTAATCAGTAATGTCACAGACTTAATTCCCGCTTCATCACCAGGAAGGTAATCAAGTGTTTCGACCTTAAAGCCTCTGCGCTCTGCCCAGCGAGTGTACATTCTGAGTAGCATAGAACCCCAGTCCTGTGATTCAGTACCACCTGCACCTGGGTGAAGCTCAAGAATGGCATTGTTTTTATCATAAGGTTCGCTTAAAAGAAGCTGTAGCTCAAATTCATTAAACTGCTTCGTTAAGTTCTTCAGCTCTTTTTCAAGCTCTGCATGAAGCTCCTCGTCATAATCTTCCTTTAATAAGTCATGTGTCATTTGTAGTTCTTCATGCGATTCACTGAGTTCATGATAGGAGTTCACAGAATCCTTTAGTGCATTGGCTTCATTGATTACCCCTTGAGCCTTTTGCTGATCGTTCCAAAAATCAGCCTCTGACATCGTCGCTTCAAGCTCTGCGATTTTGACTTCTTTTGTTTCTAGGTCAAAGAGACCCCCTAAAATCAGCTAGCCTGCTAGCCATATTTTCAAGCTCTTGTCTAATTTCTACTAATTCCATATCCTTCACCTCATAGATGTATCGGGGCTGACATGAATAGAAAGAGGTTTTCACCTCTTTCCATTACTTATTCTGTCTTCCCATGACAATTTTTATATTTCTTGCCGCTTCCGCAGTGACATGGTGAGTTTCTTCCGATATCCACCACTTTACGCACCGGCTTTTTCTTCACTGTTTTCTCCTCATCGCCTTCTTGAGGCTGATGAGCAGTTGTTTGTCCTTGAACGACTTCTTCACGTTCTAGGTTGTTTTGGATTTCTGATTTCAGCACATATTTAGCGACGTCATCTTCAATTGAAGCGACCATATGCTCAAACATCGCAAATCCTTCCATTTGATACTCACGAAGCGGATTGGTTTGTGCATATGCACGTAAATGGATTCCTTGACGCAGCTGATCCATTGCATCGATATGATCCATCCACTTCGAATCTACTGCACGAAGAACGATGACTTTTTCAAATTCACGCATTTGTTCATCGCCAAATGTCTCTTCTTTTGCATCATATTTCTCTTTAATCCGCTCCATGATGAATTCGGTGATCTCATCTGCTTCTTTACCGAAGATATCTTTGACCGAAATGGCACCTTCATCTAAATAGTTTGTGTTGATTAATTCAACAAGACCATCTAGTTTCCATTCTTCTGGAAGCTCATCTTTCGGCGTATAAGAGCCAACAGCCCGCTCAATAGACGATTGAATCATATTGATCACAATCGATTTCAAGTTATCAGAATCGATGACTTCAAAACGCTGTTTGTAAATGACTTCACGCTGTTGACGAAGAACATCATCATATTGCAGAAGCTGCTTACGCGAATCAAAGTTATTCCCCTCAACACGTTTTTGAGAAGATTCAACAGCTTTTGAGACCATTTTACTTTGAATTGGAGTAGAGTCATCCATACCGAAGCGATCAAGCATCGCCATTGTCCGCTCTGCACCAAATCGGCGCATCAATTCATCTTCCATTGAGAGATAGAATTGAGTAATCCCTGGGTCTCCTTGACGACCAGAACGACCACGGAGCTGGTTATCAATACGGCGTGATTCATGACGCTCTGTCCCAATAACAGCAAGACCGCCTAGTTCTTTCACACCTTCGCCAAGCTTGATGTCTGTTCCACGTCCCGCCATGTTTGTCGCAATTGTGACGGCACCTTTTTGTCCAGCTTCCTCAATAATTTGTGCTTCACGCTCATGGTTTTTCGCATTTAACACTTGATGAGGGATGCCTTTATTTTTAAGCAGTTTTGAAATCAATTCAGATGTCTCAACCGCAACAGTTCCGACAAGGACCGGCTGTCCTGTCATATAACGCTGTGCGACGTCTTCAGCTACTGCTTTAAATTTGCCATCCATTGTACGGTAAATTAAATCAGGTCTGTCATCACGCACAACCGGTTTATTGGTTGGGATTGTGACAACTTGCATATTGTAAATGTTACGGAATTCCTCTTCTTCCGTTTTCGCTGTACCTGTCATACCAGATAGCTTTTCATACATACGGAAATAGTTCTGGAACGTAATGGTTGCAAGTGTCATGCTTTCATTCTGCACTTCAAGACCTTCTTTTGCTTCAATGGCTTGGTGCAGACCTTCACTATAGCGGCGTCCTTTCATTAAACGTCCTGTGAAGGAGTCAACGATGACGACTTGACCATCTTCCACAACATAATCAACGTCTTTTTGCATCGCAACATGCGCCTTAAGAGCCTGCGCGATATGGTGGTTAAGAGCAACATGTTTGACATCAAACAAGTTCTCGATGCCAAATGCTTTTTCCGCCTTCGTCATTCCGCTTTCAGTCAGCTGTACACTTTTTGTTTTAATATCATAAGTGAAATCGTCTTCTATTTTTAACGTACGAACAAAGGCATTTGCTTGTACGTAAAGTTTCGTCGATTTTGCAGCTTGTCCAGAAATAATAAGAGGTGTTCTCGCTTCATCAATTAAGATGGAGTCAACTTCATCAATGACGGCATAATGAAGTGGTCTTTGAACCATTTGCTCTTTGTACAGCACCATGTTATCACGTAAATAATCAAAGCCAAGCTCATTGTTTGTTGAATACGTGATATCAGCAGCGTACGCTTCTCTTTTTTCATCTTTGTCTAAGCTGTTTAAGTTTAAGCCAACCGTTAAGCCAAGAAATTCAAAAATCTTGCCCATTTCCTCTGCATCACGACTTGCCAAATATTCGTTGACTGTCACAATGTGGACGCCTTTTCCAGAAAGAGCATTCAAATAAACAGGCATTGTTGAAGTCAACGTTTTACCTTCACCTGTTTTCATCTCAGAGATATTCCCTTCATGTAGGGCAATCCCCCCCATGAGCTGCACCTTAAATGGGAACATTCCTGTCACGCGGCGGGAAGCCTCACGAACCGTTGCAAATGCTTCAACCAAAAGGTCGTCTACAGATTGTCCTTTTTCAAGTTTTTCTTTAAATTCGATCGTTTTATTTCGTAAAGCCTCGTCAGATAATTTCTCAAAATCTTGAGCGAGAGCTTCGATTTCATTTGCCTTTTTTTCATATCGGCTGATCGTACGTTTCGTAGGATCAAACACTTTGTTTAAGATTCCAAGCATATAATAACGCTCCTCTATTTCATGCAATTTTTCGGCATGTCCAAAAGTTTGACAGGTCCATATTTACCTGCATTTATCATACCATACCTTCCTTGATTTCCAAAGAATTTGCAATGATTTAGCACAAAAAACCCGCCCCTAATGAAGGGAGCGGGTTTACTTTTTTTAGGTCATTTTCGGATCAAAAGGAACGAATGATTAAGCGTTTGGCTCAATGAGTCCATATTTACCGTCATTTCGGCGGTATACCACATTGGTCAAATTTGTCTCAGCATTTGTGAAGACAAAGAAACTGTGACCTAACATGTTCATTTGGAGAATGGCCTCTTCGCTATCCATTGGTTTTAAATTGAAGCGTTTTTGTCTGACGATTTCTGTTTCATCAATCTCTTCGTCATCTTGAACTGCTACTTCGGACGCACCGTTTCCTCCAGCAAATAAATGCTTTTTCGCACCTTGCTCACGGAATTTACGGTTCACTTTCGTTTTATGTTTTCTAATTTGACGTTCTAATTTACTGGTTGCTAGGTCTACTGCATTGTACATATCCTCATTATGCACCTCTGCTCGAAGTGCTAGATCAGTCATTGGAATGGTAACCTCAACTTTAGATTCTTGATCGTTGTAAAATTTCAAGTTCACGTTGACTGAAGCATCAACATCTGACTCAAAATAACGCTCCAGCTTTCCAATTTTTTTCTCGACATGATCTCTTAGTGCAGGTGTTACTTCGATGTTTTCTCCTCGGACATTGTAATTCATGTAAAGAACGCCTCCTTTAAAATTAAGGATATGTAAACTTATTTCTACTTTTCCCTCCTTTTCTCCTGCTCAAACGTAAAAAAAATGTGAATTTTTATTGAAATTTGTCGAATCCTGCGGTGCTTCAGCTTTTACTTGATAGGTGATGAATATATATTCGATTGATTCTTGAAAAAGACCATCGCACTGTTAAATCTTGAAAGATGAAATAGATGTTTTCAGTGATTGAGACAAAGATTTTAAATCTTCCGCAGCTGCTTTCATTTCCTCATTCGCCGCTAGTGATTCTTCAACAGCCGCCGACATGTACTCTGTTTCCTGAGAATTTCGCTTGGCTCCTTCTTCTATCACACCAATTGTTTGAGAAATTTCTTCTGTACTAGCTGAGATTTGCTCTGTCGTGGCAGAAAGCTCCTCTGCTTTCATCGAGATATCACGGATGGATTCCAGAATTTCTTGAAAACTCTGTTCAGACAATTGCGATACTTTCACACCTTCTGCTATATCTCGTTCCACTTTCGTCATAGATTGAGACGATCTTTCAGTATCTTTGTTCACGTTGGCGAGTAGCTGACTAATTTGATCAGTCAGCTGACTTGATTCTTCCGCCAGCTTTCTGACTTCATCTGCAACAACCGCAAAACCTCGTCCATGTTCCCCAGCCCTTGCTGCTTCAATGGCTGCGTTTAAAGCAAGTAAATTTGTTTGATCTGCAATGGCATGAATATTCCCCAGCAGGTCTTGAATGCCGGTAAACTGTACTTGTACATTGGCCATTGTAGAATGATGTTCATTCACAGATTCCTTAATAGAACTCATTTGTTTCACAAATTGTTGAATGAGGGATGCACCCTCTTCAGCCTTTTCAGTCACTGAAATTGAGTGACCCGAAACATCAGACGTATGTTCAGCCGCATTATGCATACCAGTCGAGACTTCTTGAATCGCCGAAGCTACTTTTCCTACTGCATCCGATTGTTCACGTGAAGCTTCACTGACCTGTTCAATCGAGCTAGACGTCTGTTCACTCGCCGAAATGGTTTGACTGATGGTTTCTTCAAATTGAGCAGCAGAATCAGCTAATTGCCTTGACCCGTTTTGCACCTGTAAGATGAGCTGACGCAAATGAGCTGTCATTTGGTTAAAAGCCGTACCGAGCTGGCCAATTTCATTTTTAGAGGTTACTTCAATCTCTTCAAGTGTGAGGTCACCATCTGCCATTCTTCTTGCTGCATGTGTGACAGAGACAATCGGTTTTGTCATACGATGAACAAACCTTGTGCCAATGACTAAAAAGCCGACTATAATCGCTGCGCTAACGAGAATGAGCGTCAGCAATAATTGGTTACTTTCTTCATTGAGCTGACTGATTTTTTGATCCCGCTGTTTCAATTGTGTTTGAGCAAATTCTTTTGTAAAGGTATGTATTTCTTGTTCGATAGGTTGTAATTCTTGACTGAGGCGGGTGTTGAATTCTTTTTGATTGTTGGTATTCAATGAGATAAATAGCCTTTTCGTGGATTCATAATAAAGCTCATTCTTCTGAGAAATCTTTTCTAACAATTTTTTTGCTTGTTTGACTGTACTCAGTTTTAAAGCATCACCTGTTTTTTTATTAATATCAACATAGGTATCTTCAATATTTTGTGAGACTTTCCTATCCTGCACAACCACATACGTTTTGATTTGTGCTTCCTGCTTTTGTAGCAGTGCCTCTAATTCCAGTGAGGTCTGGTACAGCTTTACTTCTTTGGTGAGGAGTGCTTTATACGATTGATCTGTTTTGTAATAGATAAAGCTAGAAAATCCTAAAATACTGACAAACAATACACATATGACAATAAGCCCAAATAAAAATTGATTTTTTAGTCTCATAAATTCCTCCGAATGGTCTGAATTGAACAAAAATTAATGAATGACATACGGCCTCATACAGGCATGTATTTCATCCATCCACTTTCTATATTCAGGTATAAAATATGATGTAAGGAATGACTGGAAGTGATTTGAAGGGAATGTATAGAAAGCTAGTATATCGAAACTTAAAAAAATTTGGTCAAACGATCGAATCGTCTTGGCAAAGTGCTCATTTTCAATAATCGAAAGCAGAAGCGGATGTGTTGTCTCTAAATGAAAGAAGGCATGGATCAGATCATTAAAGATCCGATCCCCTTCTGTTTTAGCGAAATCCTTCTCAATTTCATCTAAATATTTTAGACTCTCTTCTATCGTATATAGAAGGTCATAATATGTGGTTAATAAAATATAGTCATCTGAACGATACGCCACAGGTCTCACCTATTTATTTCCGTTTATCGTAGTATACGCCGTCACTTGTCATGGGCTGATACGGATTTTGATAATTCAGCTGTTTTGTTTTCTTACGTTGAATGGCTTGAATATCTGCCTTGATCCCATTTTGAATCTCCGTTAATTGCTTGGCCATCAGTTGATCTGTTTGAATGATTTCTTTGATTTTCTCTTTTTCTTGAACGGAAAGCTCATGTTGAATGTCTCTCATTAGTTCGTCTCTCTCAACTAAAAAAGCATCAAAGTCTTCAACGAGTGTTTCGCTTTGCGGGTTGGCCTCTATTTCCGCTGCCATTTTTAACGTTTGGTCGTGCAGTTGATCCACAATACTCATAGAGATCCCCCAATAGAGTGGTGACGCCCTTTTCGATCGGTTTGAATGACTTCCTTCCAAGCATCTCGGAAATCAGTCACATATTGCTCTACTTCATTCAGGATCTCTTCGTCATTTTGCAGATTGGCTTCAATCAGTCTTCGATAGATGTAGTCATACATACTTGCCATGCTCTTTGATACATCATACGTACGATTTAAGGTGACATTTAATTCTTGGATGATGTTTTGAGCCTTTTTCAGGTTCAAGTTTCTCATTTCAGCATCTTCTTTTTGAATGCCATGCTTTGCTAGTCTAATAAACTTTAAGCATCCTTCATAAAGCATAAGCGTTAACTCGGCCGGTGTTGCGGTCTCAATAGAATTTTTCTGATAGGCGGCATAAGGGTTCTGAATTGCCATATGTTATAAACCTCCAATTATTGTCCAAGCAGTTGAGAAAGATAGCCAGATTGGTTGTTTAGCTTTTGAATCGCACTATCCATGGCGTTAAACTTTTTGTAGTAACGAGCTTCTACCATTTTTAAACGGTCTTGGAATGTGCTCATTCGTTGAGTCAAAGAATCAAGGTCCTTACCAAGTCCGTATTCCTTTGATGCCATCGTTGTGCTACCAGCCTTTGTCTGAATGCTCTTTGAGAAGGCTGATAAGGAATTTTTGATACGATGAATGATTCCTTGTTCTTTATATTGCTGCTGCGCTTTATCTTTATCTTTTGAATCTACATTTAGCGAACCTGACATAAATATTTGACTAATCTTCTGTGGGTCTTCTTGAATGGCTTTTCTTAGTTTCGGTTCATCAATGACAAGCTTTCCGCCATCTTTATATTTATCTGAAGTGGCAATTCCGATTTGTGTCATGTGAATTTTATTCCCATCACTTGTCGTAATATCAACATAAAAATCACTTCTTAATTTAGATGCACCAGATCGTAAAATTGAATCACTTCTCAGCAAGCCAGACTTCGCAGTCGTTTCCCATAGCTCGACTTCTTTGTCAGACATGGCTTTTTTCTCTTCTGCTGTTAATGGATAGTAGTCTCTATTTCTTTTTTCATTGACTTTACCATTAATCTCTTCAACAAGTTCATTGTATTTATCAACGAATTGTTTGATTTTATCAAAGATGGCATCGACATCTGTTGAAACGTTCAAACTGACAGGCTTATCTGTTGTTCCTTTAAGTTCATATGTGATACCAGCCTGCGTGAAGGTATTATTGTTATTTTCCATTTTGAGACCATTAATTTCGTATTGCGCTTTCTGCCCTTGAGTAGTCGCAACTAATTTATTACCTCCATCCACTTGGAATCCTAATTGCGTTAAAAATGAAGCAGAATTACCATCCGCTGCCTTAATACTGACACCTTCTCCAGTCGTACGGGAAGTCAGAGCGATTGTATCCACGTAGTTGGTCCCATCAAAGATTTGGCCTTTATAAGCCGTGACACCTAGTTGAGCGTTGTTCAATTTTGACACGATTGAATCAAGGGTATCTGTATCAGTCGTATTAATGGTCACTGTTTTGGGTGTCGTAGAATCTGGTGTCGTCACCTCAAATGTGAACGTACCGTTTGCAGCAGTAAATCCAGATGTACCAGAAGATTTGAATACGGAAGCTGTCGCTAGTTGGGTCACATTAATCGAGCCAGAGGTAGCATTTGTTGATCCAGTTGCTGTGACAGCAGATTCATCGGAGCTTGTGACCTTTTTTGCGCCATAAGTACTCGGATATGTTAAATTTAGTTTGGCAATGAGATCATCTAATTCTTTGACCTTTGAATTGACCTCGCGGTAGCTGTCTCTTTGCCATTCAAGTGTTTGTTTCTGACGTGTCATTTTATCAAGTGGTGCTTGCTCAGTTTTCATTAGCTTTGAGACGATTTCGTCAATATCAAATACATTTGAAAATCCAGTAATTCGATTAACCATTGTTTATGTTCTCCCTTCAATTACATTCTTTTATCGACAAATAAACCGACAATCTCTGTCATTGCCGCATAGAAATCAAGCCATTCTTTGGAAGGAATCTCTCTAATGACTTCTTCGGTTTGGTTATCTACGACTTTGACATAATATTCATTGAGTTTTTCATGTAATTCAAATTGAAGATGAAATTGAGTAGGTTCAATCAGCTTATTTGCTCCTTGAAGCGTTTTCTCAATTTCTTCTTTTGAAACGACTTTTCCATTTGCTTGTAAATCAGTGTTTGCATTGTCATTTTGATGATTCGTAACACGGGTTTGAAATGCATCAATCAGTGGCTCTAGCGAAGTCAACTTACCAACAGACATAGTTATTCAGCTCCTGTGCTTTAATCTATCTTTTATATCGGCTTTGAATTATTAAATTAAATATAGATGGACCGATTTGTTAAAGTTTCATATAGATGGTGTACTTCTACGGTTTCACACGGAGGAGGATAGACAAATAGGATAAAAAAATCCTCACTTTTTTTGTGAGGATAATTGAGAAAGTAGATCAAAGGACAAGCTAGCAGCACGGCTGTTTTCTTCTTGAATAGACAGGTATACTTCCTTCCTGTGAATATCAATATGCTTAGGAGCCTCAATTCCGACTTTTACTTGGTCGCCTTCAATCGCAATAATTTTAACTTCAATATCGTCGCCTATTTGAATCGATTGATTTAATTTACGAGATAGAACTAACATGAGGAAGCCACCTCTAACAAATGTTTTGTATGATAGGCTGTATCATGCAAAATGACCTGCTTGGCTTTCATGTTTTTCCGATTCACAATAATAGGCGCTCTTAAATTGGCTGTCGTTTTTTCAATAGAAGATCCCATTGTTAAAATAACCATGACTTCCACATCATTGGCATCTTCTACCCCAAGAATGTCTACAACCGATTCTTCTAAGTCAAATTCATATTGATTGAAGAACAAAAATGGGCTGCTGACAATAAAGCCTAGTTCTGCATTTTTCAAAGATTGAAGAACTAAAAATGGGGATTCTTCTGATAAAGGTAAAATGACAAATTGTTTTTGATCCAGAAATCCTGGTATACCATTAGAGAAGTGAATGATTTGCTCCTCTTTAATCGTCACTTCGCCATGGTATTTTGTTTGAATGATCATAATTCACGACCTTTTTCATTTTTCTTAACTATACCTTATCACCATTTTGACCTGTTTCGTCAACTTCTATTTTTAATTCTGGGTATTGTAACATATCAATATGAACTTTACCTGGCTGGTAGTTAACAATTGGTTTATGAGGTGTTGCCTCTATAATAGCTTTTTGCGGCTCCACATCAATTTTAAGTTCAGATGGCTGATAGTGAATTTTCACACTAAAAAATGAAGGAATCACACCGATGCTGAATTGTTTTGCTGGAGGACTGCCGTTGATTTTCGCAAACTCAGCAATCGCATTCCCACCATTCTCGATCTTGATGAGTTCACTTCCTTCTTCCGCTCTACGTCCCATTCCTTCTCCAATCGCACGTTTCCCCTCAGCCGCCCATTCCTCTGAACGTCTAAAAATCGACTTAATATCCATATCGGCAAACGCCTCGGTTTGATCTATGGTTAATTTCGACGGTGTCCTTGTGATATTCATGACAGCTCTTGGCTGCTGAATGTCAAGATCCGCTCTTGGCTGCTCTACTTCTTGCCTGGAAGGGGTAGTCGACATTTGCAGCTTTGCATAACTTTGCTCCATTAACAATCTAGGGATTTGCATAGGTTCACCTCCATGATGCAAAAAAGCACCCAACGGATGCTTTTTCTTATCTTAAGAAATCGACAAGGGATGGCTGAATCACTTTAGCTGTCGTCGCTAAAGCAGCTCTATTCACAGTCTCTTGTTGAAGAAGATCAAGAATGGCTTTTTCACTTTCTACATCTTCGGCATCTGATTTAGCCTTTTTCAGCACTTCAAATTGCGAAGTCAAACGGCTCCCGACTAAGTCAACACGATTCGATCGCGCACCAAGATCTGAACGCTCAGCACTCATCACTTCTTTAAACTGATCGATATCCCCTAATGCATCGTCAGAATTCGCAAACGTTCCATTTTTAAATGAGTTTTCTAAGTCAGTCAGCATTTCAATGACATTTTGACCACTGGCAGATTGCCCACCAAAAGCTGAAAGAGGATTTGAATTCACATTTAATGTGATTCCATCAGAAATGTTCGATTGAACCACGTTTGCATCTGTATAGTTTTCAAAGTTAAATGTAAACGTACCATCTGCATTCTCTACAACTGGTTTAACATTGGTATTCGTCCCATTAAAAACAAACTTACCTAACATCTGCGTGTTCATTGCATCAATGATTTGATTCTTCATCTGACCAATTTCTACCCCGATAGCAGCTAAATCTTCTGGCTGTTTTGTTCCATTGGCCGCATCGAGTACTTTATCTCGTATATTTGACATGATATCAATTATTTCAGTGACACTTGTTTCAGATGTATCAATCCAGTTTCGTGCCTCATTTAAATTAGTTTGGTATTGCTCATTTCGAAACATGGCTGTACTATACTGAAGACTTTTCACTGCTGCAACAGGATCATCAGACGTTTTTGTGAAACGTTTTCCAGACTGTGCCTGCTCATTAATTTTAGAGAGTTTTTCATAACTTTTACTAATATTTCGAAGTGAATTTTGAGAAATCATACTTTGCGTGACTCGCATCAGTTACCCTACCTTCCTACGACTCCCATGCCGTTTATTATTTTATCTAATACTTCGTCTTGTAACGTCATAATTCTTGCTGCTGCATTATACGCATGCTGAAATTGGATCATGTTCGTCATTTCTTCATCAATAGATACAGCACTAGTTGACATCCTGCGTTCATTGGCTGAATTCACAAGAGCTGCTGAACTGCTTTCAAGGGTCATGTTCTTTTTAGCTTGTATCCCCATTTCGGCAATGACATTCTGATAGTAATCCTGAATTGTTGTGGTATTTCCGCCGATTGGTAGCTTTAAGTTTTGAATATTAGCTAATTTCGTAGCATTCGAACCATCACCTTGCGTTTGATTAAGAGATGCAGCAATGTTATCTGTCGATGCTAAAATCACGTCACTCACTTTGATACGGGCTGCCAAGCCTTTATTCAAATCATTGTTATTCTCAATATCGAAAAAGTCTTGTCCACTTGTGCCATTTAACGTGTACCCTTGCTTATGGACGTCGTTAAAAGCATCCATAAATACTTTTGCTACTTCATCCAGCTCAGCAAGCATATCCGGGTACATGCCTTTTTCATCTCCATTAGACATGTAGCCATACGCCTCAACAAGTGCTTTTACTTTACCATTCACTTGTAATTGATCAGCTGCGATGGTTGTCGTTCCAAATTGGAGTGAGTTAACAAGTCCCGTCGTATTATCATAGGAAAGTTGCAATTCAGATTTTTCATTGGTAATGCCATTTAAAATTGTTCCAGCAGATTGTCCATTTGCACCGATAATATCGATGTTAACGGTTCCTTCAGCAATTTCCAGAGCATTTCCTCCAGAAGGGTTGTAGCTCACTTTAATATCAACAAGTGAGGAAAGCTGATCTATAAGAGCGTCTCGCGTATCATAAAGATCATTGGGAAGATAACCATTTGGCTCAACTGTTGCAATCTGTTTATTCACTTCATCAATTTGAGTTAATAGGGTGTTCACATTTTTTGCCGTTGAATCGAGTTCAGTTTTTAAATTCTTTTGTATCGTTGTTAAAGAAGAATTTAGCAGGCGGAATTGATCTACTAAAGCTTGAGCACTTGTCTTAACAACTGTACGGGCTGAAGCAGTATCAGCATTTTTCGATTCTGATAAGACTTGTAATGATTTCCAGAGATTATCAAAGGCTCTATTCAAGCCTTCATCTGTCAAATCATTCATCACTCCTTCCATTTGTGAAAGAGCATCAGACTTCGTCGCATAATAAGACAAGTTATTGTTATGATCTCTATACTGAAGATCTAAAAAGCTGTCTCGAATTCTTTCAACAGTTCCAACTTGGACACCTGTCCCCATTTGGCCGTATGTCTTGCCATCATAAACAGAAATCACTGGGTAAGGATTCTCTGCTTTAAAGGTAACTCTCTGTCTTGAGTAGCCATCAGTATTTGCATTGGATACGTTGTTTGATGTGACATAAAGCCCTGCACGCTGGGCTGTGATTCCTCTTTTTGCCGTTTCTAGTCCCATGAATGTAGAACCCATAGATATCCTCCTTGTTTACGCCTTTGAATCAAACAAAGCCCTATGCTGTTTAGGCTTTGAACTCTCAAGACCATTTTGTCCGTAATTCATATTTTCTTTGTTAGGATTCACAAGATCGAATGTCAGTGAAATAAATTGAAGTGACTGCTGAATAAGCTGTTTGTTCAGTTCGTTTACATCTTTCAGTTCCACCATGATGTCATTCAGCTTCTCATATAACGAAATAAGCTCTTCTTGATCCGTTCCTGTAGCTTTTTCGATGCATGCGGTGATTGTCGGCGATTGATCACTTTGTAAAAATTGAACTGCTGCTTCAATCCGCTTTTCTTCTAATTGTGAAATGGCCTGAATATATTTTTGCTCAAGGTTCAGAACCTCTGAAAGAGCATCGATCTCATTATTTTTCAGCATTTCTGTTTTATTCTTAGACAGCTTTAGAAGCTGTTCATGTAATCCGTAGAGACGGTGCAGTTCTTCAATCATTAATTTTACTGACATTCACGCTACTCCCTTTTGTTATTGTTGTTTATAAAAATTCAACATTTTATCTGCAATGCCTTTTGTATCTACTTGATATGTTCCGGCTTCAATGCTTTTTTTAATTTGGTCTATTTTATCTTGACGTTCTTTCATGATATTCGGCACCTTTTGCATTTCGATTGCCTTTTTAGAAATTTCGACTTTGTCAGTTGATTTTGCTTGATTCGATTGCAACGTTTGTTTCTCATATGTTTTCTTGTAAGGATTTACTGGTTGTGTTCCATATCGATTAATTTTCACGGGATTCCTCTCGCTTTCCGTTACAGTCTGTCTTGATTCTATCCATTTTATCGACCAAACTGCAACTTAGTTTAGGGAATCAGTCGTTTTTAGGATTAATGGCATAATAGGTGTCTTTTTTCCTAGATTCAATCTCCCTTTTACGCTCTTCTTCTTGGTCCATTTGGCTGATTTGCGTCTTTATATCCTTTTCACAATGGCTACACAGCTTGTTTTTTCTGATCGGTTGGCCGCATCTTTCACAAGGATAATTGATATTCGGGAATTGACTAATTTGAAGTCTTTTTAAACGGATAAATTTCAGGATTAATTCTTCATCAACTTCTGTTGCGTCTACTATTTCAGCAATGGTTGATTGTCTATTACTTTGCTTACGCAAGAATTTATAAACGATATCAAAAGAACGTTCTTCTTCTTCAAAGCATTTGTTACAAACCGTTTGGATGGTGGTTTTTAAAAATAACTGATTACATTGTGGACAGTTTGCCAATTGATTCATAACCAAAACCCCTTACGTTATTTTCTTTTCTTAATATCGGTTGATTGTCATGATTTTTAACTACGAATCAACGTAAAAGAGGAAACACTTTTGGCGCCTGCGTCTTTTAAAATTTTTGCTGCATGATAGACTGTCGCCCCAGTTGTATAAATATCATCGATTAATATGATATCCTTTAGAACGATCGGGTTTGACTGCCTTAATTGGAACAAATTCTGTTGATGTAAACGTTCATTTTTTCTTTTCTTAGACTGCTTACTTTGATGTACTTTTATAAGTGGCTCCAATATAGGTCCGCCAATCATGGAAGCAAGCATCATTGACTGATTGAATCCTCTTTCCTTTAATCTCTCTTTACTCAAAGGAATTGGGACAAGGACCGGTTCTTTGATTGAAAAAGAACGTTTAAACGCTGACTGTACATCTTTTTTAAATAGATCAGCTAAAGCCGTATCACCTCGAAATTTAAATCGAGCTAGAATATCTTTCATAAAGTCGTTGTAAGCATAAACAGACCGATTCATTACAAGAATCTCAGCAAAATCCCGTCGTTTATCCCACCTTGAACAATCCTGACACAATTGATCATTTGATTGCGCTCTTCCGCATTTGGGACAAGTAGGACCTTGAATCTTCATCAGGTGGTTCTTACATGCTACACATAAACGATCTTCATTTAATAGTAGGAATGATTTCCATGTAAAAGCAGCCACAAAATGGCTCTCACAAATTGGACAAATCAACGCTTTTCTTTGTTCAACGGCAAATGATTTTCGCACCTTGGATATGTAGTGACCGTTGAAGCAGCTTCTGTCAGAATGACGAGCATCGCCGTATTTTTCTGTTTATCCACCATCTCGGATTTACTGTAGGATATTTTATCGATATCTGTTATATATTGCGGTTTCACTTGATTTAGAGAAATGGCTAATACATCTTCTATACATTTTTCACAATGACAAATCATGTTTAATTGGTTGAGATATTGATAGAGAATTTCTTTAAGTAGTATTTCTTTTGCGTTGAGTAGCATATTTTGTCTCTCCTGCCATTTGTGTTTTGTGAATATAATGTACCATGATTTAGTTGAACCCACACTATTTTTCAGAAAACTCTTTTTCAGCTGTATTATTCATTTTTACGATATGTTTCTTTGCTTGTTTCATACTTCTCGTTAAACCAAAATGAAAAAAGTATACGTCTCCGTTAAAAAAATCTGGATGTCTCCCTGCTCTACCAGAAATTTGGACAAGTGCACTTTCTGAAAAAATAGGAGATTCCGCACCTAATACGCCCACCTGAACATCTTGAATGGTAACGCCTCTTTCTAGAATAGTTGTTGTAACCAATACATCATATCTATGATCTCTGAAATGCTGGACTTTTTGCTTCCTTTCTTGATCATCCGCAGAAACACCCTGTACATTTACATCTTGACCTTGAAGAATATGAGTTACCTTCTTCATAGTAGAAATAGAAGGAACAAAGAGTAACACTCTTTTTTTCTTTGTGATATGTTCATGCAGCCAGTTCATTGTAGATGCTGGAAGCCGATTTCTTTTTAATTTCTTTTTCCAATCTCCAACCCATTGAAATGTTGGGACAGGCAACGGTTTTTGGTGGAAGCGCAGAGGAATTTTGATCGCTTCTAATTGTCTACGAGCAACATCTTTTTGCATTTTTTTAGATGGTGTGGCACTTAAGTAAATTCTAACTCCTGTTTTTTTCATTGACTTTAAAACAGCAAACTGAAGCCGTTCATCCATTGAATAAGGAAAAGCATCGACTTCGTCTACAATGAGGACATCAAAGGCGTTTTTATATCTCATTAGCTGATGGGTTGTAGCGATCATAAGCGGCGCCATTTGAAATCTTTGAGAACTCCCGCCATAAAGTGCAGCTATATTCAGTCCTTGAAATGCCTTTCTCATTCGAGGTTCAAGCTCAAGTACAACATCGGTTCTAGGCGTCGCAATACAAACACTCATTCCGTTATTTAACGCATATTTTATTCCATGAAAAAGCACCTCCGTTTTCCCCGCACCACAAACAGCCCAAACGAGCAGATCAAATTTGTTTTGGATTGCTTCTACTAGCCTATCGGACGCTCTCTTTTGCCCTTTAGAAAGCTCTCCCTGCCATGTTAATTCAACTTGTCTTGTTTCTTTCTTTTGTGGACCCGTCCATTCGTAGAGAAAGCCACATTCGCTTACTTTTCCCAGCATGATGCAGGATCTACAGTATACACAGTCTTTTTTACATGTTTCACACGGAGAGAGGGCAAAGTAGCGCTTGTTTGATACACCGCACCGGCAGCAGATCAAACCACTCGCCACCCTATCGACTGCAGGTGTTCTATGGATAAATCCTTGATTCTCCAGCCACTCCAATTCGGACTGTGTACATTGACATTCAACAGGAAGAAGGTGCCTTGATTGTAGCTTGTGACTGAGTTCCATTGCTTTTTCCAGATTCAATTTCACGCACTACCTTTCCATTCATGTTGACCCATTATGTACAAAGAGAAGGCCTTTCGTCTAATTGTAAAAATAGAAAAACAAATCCCCTTTTCCATGAGAAAAGGGGATTTTGATATCTACCTGATGATCCAGCCAAGTGCTAAAGAGCCTTCGCCTAGATGAGTGCCAATCACGGCACCAAAGTAGCTTTTATAAAATTCAACATGAGGATACTTTTCTAATAAGTGCGCAATTAATTCATCTGCTTCTTCTTCTCTATTACCATGTATCAGAGTTGCCCTCATTGGAACACCACGTGATGCATCTTCATCAAATAATTCAAAAATACGTGAAATGGCTTTTTTGCGTGTACGAATCTTCTCAAAAGGGACAATTAGCTTGTTGTCAAAATGCAAGATAGGCTTTACCTTTAAGAGGCTTCCAATAAAAGCCTGAGCACCATTTAATCTGCCGCCTCGTTGTAAATGAGTTAAATCGTCTACCATAAAATAAGCTCTTTGATTTTCTTTCAGATAATTGAGATGGGAAATCACTTCTTCTGGAGAAGCACCACCTTGGATTTTTTCAGCAGCTTCTAACACATAAAAACCTTGCGCCATACAGCTAGTCTCTGTATCAAACGGATAAATGTCGATTCCGTCAACTAGTTCATTCGCTGAGGCCGCACTATTGTATGTTCCACTAATTCCGCTTGACAGATGTATACTAATCACAGCATCATATGTTTCACTAAGTTTTTCATATAATTCTATAAGTTCACCGAAAGCAGGCTGAGAGGTTGTTGGAAGTTCTTTATGTTTCTTGACTTCTTCATAATATGTCTTCCAATCCATTTCTACTTCTTCACGGTATGATTCAGTACCAAAGATGACATTCAGAGGGATCATATGAATATGATGTTTATCACGCAGTGCTTGTGGTATATAAGCAGTACTGTCTGTTACAACGGCTATTTTCATTCTTAAATACCTTCCTTATCCGTTAAGTTGCTTTTTAAAAAAGAATGATCATTGTTTTTCACTAGATTTATAATACTAATCAAAAAAGCTTGCCTAATCAATAGGCAAGCCCGCTATATCCGAAAAAGACTCCTTACCTGCCTATCATTACTCTCTAACTTGAATGTGAGAGAACTAAAAACAGGCGAAAAAGGAGTACTTGTCCGGAACATTATCTCATTTCTACCCAGCCGTTTTTAATTGCTACAACAACAGCTTGAGTACGGTCGTTTACATTCATTTTTTGCAAGATGTTACTCACGTGGTTTTTGACTGTTTTCTCACTAATAAAGAGCGACTCACCAATACCTCTGTTGCTCTTTCCGTCAGCTAACATTTGAAGAACTTCACATTCACGTCTTGTTAAGATATGAAGTGGTCTGCGAATTTCAGGATATACCTCGTGCTGTGGATGTGCTGAAACGCCGCTTGTTGCTAAGCGTCGGAATTCATTTACTAAGTTATGAGTGACTTTCGGATGTAAATAAGAGCCTCCGTCAGCTACTACTTTTACTGCTTCAATGAGGGTATCTGCATCCATTTCTTTTAACAAGTAGCCTCTTGCTCCTGTTTTTAATGCATGTGTCACATAGTTTTCATCGTCATGAATAGATAGGATAATGACTTTTGATTCGGGATAAAGCTCTACTAGCTGTTTTGTAGCCTCCACACCATTTACATTCGGCATATTAATGTCCATAATGACAACATCCGGATGATAGTGTTCTACGATACGTGCAGCTTCGTCACCGTCGTCTCCTTCTGCAACTACTTCAAAAGTAGGTTCAAAATCTAAAATCCGTTTGACACCTTCACGGAATAATTGGTGGTCATCGATAATTACAATATTTACTTTAGTCACAAGCTACGCCTCCCCATGTTTATTGTTCTACACCTGAACTTTATGGTCAATATGTCTTTTGTCTCTATTTTACAATTTTATTTTGTAATGTTAACGGTACTCTAATCATGATGAATGTCCCTAGACCTATTTTTGAGTCTATGGTCATTTTACCTTCTAGTAAGTCTACGCGCTCTTTCATACCAAGTAACCCAAAGGATTTGTTTTTATTTGTTTTCACATCTTTCATATCAAAGCCTTTTCCATCGTCTTTGATAATTAACGTGACAAAGTCTTTCGTCACTTCAACCTTCACAGAGATTTCTTCAGCTTCAGAATGCTTTAAAGAATTTGTGACAGCTTCTTGAGCTAGTCTAAACAGTGCCACTTCGAATTGAGAAGCAATTCTTTCATTTTCTGTATCCCCTAGGCATTGGAACGTGATCTTGGTTTTTCCATCATACTCTTCGATTGTGTTTAAATATTTTCTTAGCGTCGGAATGAGACCCAAATCATCTAAAGCCATTGGTCTTAAATCATAAATGATTCTTCTCACTTCGTACAGAGCATTTCGCACATTCTGTCTGAGACTTCTAATTTCTTTAAAGCCTTCTTCTGTCCCACGATCTCTGAAAATCCGTTCAATTAATTCAGAGCGCATCATCACGTTTGCCAGCATCTGTGCCGGACCGTCATGAATTTCACGGGATACCCTTTTACGTTCTTCTTCTTGGGCTTCAATAATTCTAAGTCCAAAATCTTGTTTTGCTTGAGCATCTTCAAGTAACACGCCAACTTGGCGTAAGTCCTGATTGAGATAGTTGAGAACCACTGTGATCTGGCTCACAAGCGTTTCAGAGCGTTCAATGACGTCTTGCAGGCTTAACAATCGTCTTTCGAGATCATCTCTTCTTTCCCTCAGCTGTTTTTCGCGCTGCTGGATCATGGTCAATTCTACTTGCAGGTTATGTGCTTTTTCATAGGCTTCTCGTATTTCTTCTTCGCTGAATTTGTTGAAGTTTCTGCTGACCTCAGATAATCGATTTCTAGCATGTCTCGTATGTACTTCTAGTTTATCCCCAAAATCAATTACTTCGTTGACTTGCTGTTTAATTTGCTTGAGCTCTTCTACTAGGCTTTCATATTGTTGACGGGACTGTTCGCCGATTCTAAATACTTCGTCCTTACTGCCATCAACTGTACTTAGCATTTTCATGATGATTGAATCCAATAACTTCGGATCCATTTTAGGTGTTGTCATGGCTTTTCCCTCCCGTAACAGTGATGTCATCTTTTTTTATTATAAATGTCATTGATCTGCATTTTATGTCGAATTATAATGAAAGAATGCGTATAAATCATGAAATTTTTATGACGACCCTTTTTCCGCTCCTATCATCATAACAAAATACGCTGTAAAATTCTAAAACCAATGCAAATTTTCTCTAGCCTTACAATTTGCTTGTCAGGAGGGTATGTCTTTTGCTGAACCGCTATCTCACAGTAAAAAGCCGTGGCGAGCATGAGATCGTCATTGAAAAATCACGTTTTATTTGTCATATACAACGTGCTGTCTCAGAAGAAGAAGCACAAGCCTTTATACAATCCATAAAAAAACAACATTGGAACGCCACTCATAATTGTTCCGCCTATTTGATCGGTGAACATGATCTGATTCAAAAAGCAAATGATGATGGTGAACCAAGCGGTACGGCAGGGGTACCTATGCTTGAAGTGCTAAAAAAACGCAAGCTGAAAGATACAGTTGTTGTCGTCACTCGTTATTTCGGCGGTATTAAGCTAGGTGCCGGTGGATTAATTCGTGCGTACGGAAAATCTGTGTCTGAAGCTATTAATCATGTTGGTATGGTAGAACGCTGTTTAATGCGTACGATGCACACAACAATAGATTATACATGGCTTGGAAAGGTAGAGAATGAGCTTAGAGCCTCATCTTTTCAGCTAAAAGACATCCATTATGCAGAAGATGTGATTTTTGAAACGTATGTAGAAGAAACACAAACAGAGCAGTTCATTGAATGGATGACTGAGTTAACTAATGGAAAGAGTGTTACTAAAGAAGGCGAATTGATTTATTTAGAAAAGGACGTTGGTCCGATAAAGGAGACAGATGAATGGCACAACGAGTAAAAGTGCGTGTACGAAAGAAAAAGAGTAAGAAGAAAAAGATTTTCAAACGGATTCTGGTCTTATTTTTGCTTCTCTTCATCTGCATGGGCGGATTTGCAGTTTATAAGATTGTGAATACACTCCAGGCTGCTGACAAAACTTATGATGAATTAGAGCGTGGGGAGAAATCGAAACTCCGTGATGCTGTCATTGATATAAAGAAAAAACCTTTCTCTGTCCTATTTGTTGGTATAGAGGATTACGCCACAAATGGTGATCACGGCCGTTCAGATTCACTCATCGTCGCAACGATTAATCCTCAGGATAAAACGATGAAAATGGTCAGTATCCCCCGTGACACACGAGTACAGCTTGCTAGTGACACAACGGGAAATAAAGTAAAGATCAATGCGGCATTTGCTAAAGGCGGTAAAGACGAAACGATTGAAACTGTCGAACAATTCTTGCATATCCCAATTGACAAATATGCAACAGTGGACTTTGACGGTTTTAAGGATGTCATTGATGAAGTTGGGGGAATCGATATAGACGTTCCATTTGACTTCAATGAAAAAAGTGACGTCAAAAAATCGAAAAAGATTTACTTTAAAAAAGGGAATATGCATTTAAACGGGGAAGAGGCACTTGCTTACGCGCGAATGAGAAAACAAGATCCACGTGGTGATTTCGGGCGTAACGATCGTCAGAAACAAATCTTACGTGCCATGATTGATCAAATGGCGAAACCTCATAACATTGCAAACGTGGATAATATTGCAAAAGAAGTAAGTGATCATATAACAACCAACTTCCGCATCACAGAAGGACTTGCGCTACAGCAAATTTACAGTGGTTTTAAAGGAGACGATACTGAAACACTATCTATTAAAGGATCAGACCTTTATTTAGGACCAAATCGAACATACTTCTTTGAGCCAGATCAAACCAACTTGGCTGAGGTGCAAAATGAGTTAAGGACGCATTTAAAGCTTCCTGCTGAGTCATCGTCCTCAACTGAAACAAATACACAAACCGATTCATCTTCTGGTACAACAGGGTCAGCCGATACCCAGGCCCCTTCGACCAGCACATCAGGACAATAATAGGAAAACAGCCCGTTCCTTGGAAGCGGGCTGTTTTTTATTGTCTTTTGACCATACGTTTGTAGAATTTCGTAAATGGTTTAAACTCTTCGTTCACCAAACCAGTGACTTCAGCAATAACTTGCATAAACATGACCAGTAAAAAAATGATGATCAATGACAGCCAAATGGTGGCACTTGTCAGCAAAATCGCACTTAAGCTGAAGACTAAGCCAATCATGTAAATCACAATCACTGCCATTCGATGTGATAAGCCAAAGGCCATCAGTCGATGATGGATGTGTGATTTGTCAGGTGCTGAGATAGGCTGTTTATTCAATATTCGTCTTATGATCGCAAAGGTCGTATCAAAAATAGGCACACCTAAAATAATCACAGGGACAACAACACTAAACAAAGTAACACTTTTGTACAATCCTAAAAGTGACAGGACCGAGATCATATAGCCTAAAAATAACGAACCTGTATCACCCATAAATATTTTTGCTGGATGGAAGTTATAAAAAAGAAAACCGATGGTACTGCCAATGACGACAAGAGATAACGAAAGAATCAGGATCTTGTCCGCAGAAAATGCCATGACGGCAATCGTGGTTAAACCGATAACCGAAATTCCAGCAGCCAGTCCATCTAATCCGTCAATTAAATTGATCGCATTTGTAATCCCAACAATCCATAGTACAGTCAGGGGATACGCCATCCATCCTAACTCCAGTCGATCTGTTAAGAAAGGAACAGAGAAAAAGTCCATTTTTAAGCCCGTGCTCACGATTAAGCAAGCAACGAGAACTTGCACAAGAAATTTAAATTTTGCACTTAAATTATATTTATCATCAAATATACCTAAAATGACGATGAGTACAGCGCCAACTGATATAGCTGTAATTTTATTATGTAGAAACAGCCCGCCTGCTAGTGCTCCAGCCGCTACCCCAATAAAAATCGCCAAACCGCCCATTCGAGGCATTACTCTATCATGAACTTTTCGTTTATTCGGCTGGTCCACTGCACCAATCTTAATTGCAAACTTTTTGACGATTGGTGTCACAATTAAAACTGTAGCCAGAGAGACAAAAAACGCTAATAAGGCGCGTTCGTAATCCATAGGTCAGTCTCCTTCTAAATTGAAATCTGTATTTTGTATATTGGCCGCTCTTTCCATTATACAATTGAATATAGGATGATCACAAGCTCCCCCTAAGAAGAAGAAACAAATAAAAACGCACAATCCTGAATGAATTATGCGTTTTCTTTAATATTCGTTAATTCCACCATGTTTGTGAACAGTGCGTGCCAATCTTTTTTCTTTGCCCGGCTTTGTCTTAGATGTCTGCATTTCATGTCATCTTTTTTACTGATCACTTTCTGGCAGGCTTCGACGAAGAGAGCTGGATCTTCGCCCTCTACATATTCATACACATCATTCTCTTTTAGCCTTTCCGTTGATGGAAGATTTAAACCAACAACAGGGATTCCGGCAGCTAAAAATTCATACAGCTTGAGCGGAAAAACCGCTTGATTGTAAGGAGACTGTTTGTATGGCATCATCCCTACATCAATTAATTTCATATAAGCAGGCACTTCTTCTGGTGCGACTGCTCCAGTCCATAGGACATTGGGCAGTTTGAGTGCATGCTGAAAAGATGGATCTCCATTCGTTCCATCCGGACCGACAAATAAAAATGTCCAATCTGGCTGCATGCGAGCAGCTTGAGCGATCATGTCAAAATCGAGCTTCGGCTTGATCCCACCTATAAAGCCAAGAACCGTTCCCTCTCTTCCCTCTAGCACGTCTTCCCTGCTAGGGAGGTTGCTTTTTGCAAACACATCATACTCGACGCCATTTTCCACTGTAAAGACATCTTTCGGTTCACCCATGAGCCTTTTTTTGATTTGATCATGTAAGTATTGTGAAGAGCATGTAATGCTGTGCGCATATTTAATAATGCGGTTTTCTGCTTTTACAATGACTCGCTGTCTCATATAAGAGAGAATGTTGTTTTTTCCGCTGATGGGCTCTCCCCACAGGTCACTGCAATCATACACAATATGTTTCCATTCAAATAAAGAAGATAAGAGCGGAAATCCCGGAAACGTATACCATAAACAGACGGCTATGCCCTGCTTTTCTTCTTGACGCAAATGCTCAAGAAGAGGAGATAATTTATGAAAATAAAACATATCTTGATAACGGCCAAAGCGAAAAAACTTGCTCTTGAGCACATCAGGAATGGTCATTTGCTTCATTCGATCCGTTATAGGCTGAAAGGGAGCTGAATGACGATTGGCAGATGGGCATACCCAGATGACCTCTTTCGTTTCTGGATCAGATGCAAGAAATTCCGCCAGTCGATGCCGTCTGTACCTTAGGCCATCGTGTCCCCATTCTCCCGTTGCGACAATCACATGTATGATCGACTCTGCTTTCACCTTTATCACCTTTTTTCCCTTCTGTTTATAAGCGCTTTTTGACAGCATTTGTGGCATAGTGCATAAAACACCAAGATGCTTTCACAAAATGAAGCTGCTCAATTTCTCTATAGACAAACCATGTTTTTTTCGCTGCTTTCCACTTGTTACTAGAAATCGAGTTTCCCACGATGCGATATTCACTGAGCGGCTCACTCATTCCATAGGCAGTAAATCCTTTTTTTAAAATAGAGAGCCATGTGGCTAAGTCCTGCCTTGTTCGAATGTTTGGCATTTCCACGTGTCCTACTTGTTGAAGATCGAGCATCACCGTCAAACAGCCGATAATCGTATTTTTTAAAGCTTCATTGTAGTTCAACTGAGCCGGCGCTGTGACGGTTTTTTGTAACGGCTCTCCATTTTCTGAAATGATGTCATATGCCGTGAAAGTAAAGGCATGATCATTTTCTAACATAAACTTGACCTGCTTTTCGAGCTTTGTCTGTTTCCACATATCATCGCTATCTAAAAAAGCGATAAAGCGGCCTTTCGCCTGTTTGATGGCGGTGTTTCTAGCAATAGCGGCTCCCCCGTTTTCCTCTAAATAAATGACGTTGATTCTGTCGTCCGTCTGACTTAATTCCCCTAACAACTTCCTTGTGCCATCTATTGAGCAATCATCTGCAATGATCATCTCCCAGTTGGAATAGGTTTGGGCAAGGACGGAATGAACTGTATCCGTTAAATAACGTTCCGCATTATACGCCGGTGTAATAATTGATACTAACGGTTGATTGTTCACCTAAGACTCATCTCCAGTTCATCATTAAGATTCTTTGAACACTTCAGGTAACACCACAAACATAAGCGAGATGCTAAGGCCAATGACAAGTCCAAGCAGTGCTCGTTTTTTCGCTGACATGCCTTTGCCTGCTTCATCAAGCACTTGGGCAGGATCGACAATCTTTGCCTGCTTCATCCCGAGCTTTGTCGATTCCAATTCATATAAAAATCGTTCTTTATCGACCTTGGAGTCATTGCTGACAGATTCATCTTCAAGAGCGGATAGTCTCCTTTCAATGACTTGCTGTCTTTTCGTAAATAAGGCTTTGTCCTGCTTTAAAAATGTATCTGACACTTGTTTCACTACCGCCAAAGCTCGAGCTTGATCAGCATCTGTAAACGACAACTGCAATTGTGTATCGGACTGGTTAGTGAGAATCAAACGATTTTTCACATCCTGCCTTTCTTCTTCCTTTACATCACGGAGTGCTTGATTCAGAAATGCATCACTTTTTAATAGAGATGTCACTTCTGCCATATTGTTATACACACCGTCGTCATATTTCCCAAGCGTCAAGGTCACAGCAGCTGTGTAACTAGACTGTTCTACTGTCCCCTTGGCAAAAAAGAAACCAAAAGCAGCCAATACAACGGGCAGCAGCACAAGCCAGACGATATATTTTTTCATTCGCTTCCCTATTCTTAACATAAAACCAGACATGCTCATTCTCCCAACATTGACGTATTTGCTTTTTCACTAGTGTAGCCATACAAACTCTGCATCACACGTTTGCCCACGGCTTGAAGCGCTGTTTATTTTTCATGATATTGACCGCTGCGATCACCAGCCCTAGAAACACCCAGTGGAAATATAAATTCGATACGGAACTAGGACTGATACTTGAGACGAGAAAGCTCAGCATGGCAGCAAATAGACCTTCAATGATCATCTTGGCTGATCTCGTGTCAGCCAATTGGTATTGTTTGTACAGTGAGAACATGAGATAGGCATACACTGAGATATAACCTAGCATGACGGCAAACCCAAAATTCGTCATCACCTCTAGCAGCCAATTGTGAACTTCCACGACCTGATCTGTATCAAAGATAGAAAAGTGAGCTAAGTAATAAGACACATTGCCCGCTCCGACTCCGAAACCGTATGAATTCGTAAAGAAATACCAAGCGTTTTTGATTAAATTCGCCCGGGCAATGTTGGACGGAAGTGGTTCGCTAAAAGAATGAGCGACCTGAGAAGCGAGAAACAAGTCATAAAAGACAGAATAGATTTTGGCTGAAAAAATGGCGATACAGATGATAACAAGCCCGCCTGCTGCCATGATGGACCACTTTTTTAAAAAGCGAGGCATCAGCAGCCATACATAGATTGCAGCTCCGGCTAATATGCCAAGCAAGCTGGCGCGCGATTCTGTTAACAAAATGAGATACAGCGCTAAGATGGCTCCTAGTAATCCGAACGCTTTGATATAACCATTTTTCATTTGGCGCATGCACGCCACATATAAGAAAAAGCTAATAGATAAAAACGTCGCAAAATCATTTTGGTTAAAGAAGACAGCTGTAGGATAGTGCTGTTTGTACGCTGGTCCAAGATACAATGAGGTATTCGGTAAATGGTTCAAGGTCAAGTGATTATAGAACCCGATTCCCATCACAAATACGGTCATGACTAGCCAAATACTATAAAAAGTCACGATCTGATCCATTCGCTGTATGTACATGACCACAAGAAAGACAAAACCCATTCCCATCGCAAGAAGAGACATATATTTCAGGCCGTCTGTGACCGAATGAGCCCAAAGCAGTGAGATGAGTCCGTAAAGAAACCATACAGCGAAAAAACCAAGAATGCCTTTAACGCGAATTTGCTGCCACTGGGATATGTACGTTCCTTTGTCCCTCATCCGCCATATGAATAAAGCAAAGACAGCCAAGAGCATGATGCGGTAGAGAAAGAGACTAAAGAATCCGGCACTGATAGAGAAAAAAGCGTTATTGAGAAATGTTAATGCAATCAAAAGGTAAATGGCTGACATGAATATGTGCTCACCATTCATATAGAGCTTCATACATATAGCAGCCGCTATGAGCACCACAATCAAAACCGGAATGACCACCATCTTCTTTAACCCGATAGGCTGTGTGGATGCCATTTGTACAAGCCCGATACCTGCTGCTAATAAAATACATCCGATTATGATTTGCCATGCTGTTTGTTTCACACTCATACCCTTGTTCCTCCTAAGCAACCCATCCGATTTGAGGGATTAAGCCTTTACTTCCTGTTCATAGTAGGAAATGGTACGAGCCAAACCTTCTTGTAAACTCACAACAGGCTCCCATGCTAAGACTTGTTTCGTTTCCTCATTTTCCAATGTACTATGCACAATATCTCCTGCACGCTGAGGCTTATAAATCGGTTCAAGATCTGATCTCGTGACTCGCTTCATCGTTTGAAACAGCTCATTCACCGTGATGGAATGACCACATGAGATATTTAAACAAACGTTTGATTGAGCTGTTAAAGCTGCAACATTCGCTGCGGCTAGATCGCCTACATAGATGAAATCTCTTGTTTGTTCCCCGTTTCCAAAGATGAAAGGTGCCTCATTTTTCGCAAACTTATCAGAAAAAATTGAGACAACACCGCCTTCACCAAGTGCGTCTTGGCGCGGACCATATACATTGCTGTACCGCATAATACAATAGTCCACATCATAGAGTGATTTTGCCATCTGTAAGTATCGTTCAACTGTCAGTTTCGACAAGCCATAAGGTGAACCAGGCTGCAGTGGATGAGCTGTGTCGACCGGCAGATAGACTGGGTCTCCATAGACTGCTGCCGATGAGGCAAACACCACTTTCTCCACCCCGGCTTCAGCCGCTGCTTTGATCACATGCAGCGAACCTTTAATATTGACCTCTTCGTCGTAGACGAAATGTTGAACCGAAACGGCTACACTCACTTGCGCTGCAAGATGAATGATATAATCTGGCGCAATGTGTTTGATCAAATCGACCGTTTCTGTTTTTGTGACATCTGCTTCAATGCATTGTACGGAAAGATGAGCGATATTTTCCTTCGATCCAGTTGAAAAGTTATCAAGAACGATGGGCTCATAACCTTTCTCTAATAAAGCCTCTACCGTATGAGATCCTATAAATCCACTTCCCCCAGTTACCAATACTTTCTTCATCCAAGTTCCCCCTATTATTGTGCCTTCGATACCAATTCTGTTTCCCATACGCCTGGGCGGCCGATGGACTGGTAAATAAATCCTCTCTCTTTCATTTCTGCTGGATCAAACAAATTCCTTCCATCAATTAAAATGGGAGAACGAAGCAGCTGCTTGATCTGATCCTTATCCATCTTCTGTACGTCATCCCATTCCGTTAAGATGAGACAAGCATCTGTATCTTTCACTGTTTCATAGAGATCATTGCTGAAGACCGCCTGCGGGCCAAGCTCTCTTTCTGCTTCTACATAAGCAATTGGATCATAGGCTTTGACAAAAGCTCCGAGCTCTCTCAGCATTGGGATAATATCTAGTGCTGGCGCTGAACGCATATCGTTTGTATTTGGTTTAAATGCGAGCCCTAAAACGGAAATCGTTTTTCCTTTAATATCACCGAACACACTCATCAGTTTGCTGACAAGATGGGCTCTTTGGTGGTTGTTTGTTTCAATGACAGATTCGATCAGCTTGAACCGGTAGCCAGCTGTTTCGGCAATTTTGAGAAGAGCCATCGTATCTTTTGGGAAACAAGAACCACCAAATCCAATGCCTGCTTTTAAAAATTTATGCCCGATACGGCTGTCTAATCCAACGCCTTCGCTGACTTTTTCCACATCAGCACCAACTCTCTCGCAAATGTTCGCAATGTCATTGATGAATGAGATTTTTGTGGCGAGCATGGCATTTGCCGCATACTTAATCATTTCTGCACTTTCTAGATTGGTCTCAACCACTTCTGTTTGAAACGGATCATGCAATTTTTTAATGATCGTGGATGCATGTGCGCTTGTTGAGCCAATGACCGCTCTCTCCATATTCATCGTATCTTGAATAGCTGAACCTTCCCGCAGAAACTCTGGATTGGAGACGACATCAAATGGATATTTACTGCGTGAAGCCTTTTGAACAATGGCTTGAACAAGACGTCCTGTTCCAACCGGCACTGTGCTCTTATTCACGATGATTTTGTAGCCATTCAGGTGTTCCCCAACCGTTTGAGCCACAGCTTTCACGAATGTTAAATCCGCTTCCCCCTGAGGTGTCATTGGTGTTCCTACCGCAATATAAATAATCTCTGATTCTCGAATTGCAGCGGGAATATTGGTTGTAAAACACAATCTTCCCTCTTCTGTATTCTTCTCAATCAATTCCTTTAAGCCCGGTTCATAAATTGGAACGAGACCGCTTTTTAAGCTGTTGATTTTTGATTCGTCGATGTCACAACAAATGACGCGATTTCCGATATCAGCAAAACAAGTACCCGATACTAACCCGACATATCCTGTTCCAATCACAGCAATTTTCTTCAACATGTTTCATCCTCTCAGTAAAAGCATATTGGTCGTTCCAAACTGTTTATCTATCAGTCTTTGCACATTTCATCCTGTTTAAACGGTGGATGTTGATTGATTCAGCACCTTTTCATATTGCTGAATCAGGAGCTTAGCATTATGTGATGATGAATAATCTGTATGGACGATGTGGTGAAGATCGTTCTTCACTTGCTCGTTCCATCTGTTTTCATAAAGATAAGCGTGAATCGCTTCTTTTAACTGACTCGTTGAACGCGGTTCAATGAGCAGATGTTGATAGGTAGAAAATAGTGATGGGAGACCACCAACCCGTGTTGCGATGACAGGCATTTTTAAAGCGAGCGCCTCAAGAACGACAGTCGGCATTCCTTCACTGTAGGAAGGAAGGGCAAACAGGTCAGCTGCCATTAAATAATGTTTGACTTGTTCATTCGGCACCTGCCCCGGGAGTATAATGGATTCTCCCGCCCGTTCGGTCAGCTCCTTTGCGAGGGGGCCTTTTCCGACAAAGACGACTTTTACACCCTCCATCCCGCTGACAGCTTCCGCTAATTCAAGCAAACCTTTCTCTTTGACTAAACGGCCGACATAAACGACGAGCTTGTCGTGAAGCGGTAAACCAATCTGCTTTCTGATGGCTGTTTGATCCCCCAGTGTTCTAGCAAATGACTTGAGCGGAATTCCAAGCGGGAGGCATTGTGCATCCACCTCTGTCATGTCATGTGTTTTCTTTGCCAGCTCTTCACTCACTGTGAGAACAGCAGACGCCTGTTTTACTGCTGCTTTAAAGGCTGCAAGCGCCCCTTGACTATAGGTTGGATAGACGTTCACATCACTGCCGTGTAAGGTCAGAAGATAAGGGATGTTTGCTTCCTTTTTGATCACAGCTGCTGCGCCGCCAGACGGCATGGCAAAGTGCGCATGGATGAAATCCGGTGACAGTTCATAACGCTCCATTGTGCGCAGGACAGAAGCTGCGATTCGTTTACTCGGCTGAGCCCATTTTAGCTGTCCAGGCAGCGCTGTATAGGGCGGTCTGTAAACCGGCACGCCGCACCTCACTTCCTGCTGGGGAAGATCTTTTCTCTGACGATAGGAAGTTTTAAGCATCCGTAAGATGGGCGGATTGACAGGAGTAGGACAAATCACGCTCACTTCTACGCCCTGTTTGACCAGCTCCTGCACTTGCGTTTCATGGAAGACGCCTTCACTTGGATGTTTTTCACTAGGATATACACTTGTCAGCCATAGCACCTTCATGACGAACGACCTCTTCTCCATAATTTTCCTGCCATTTGCGGATACATTTTGACAAGTAGCAAGCTATATAAAACCGCACTTAAACCAATCGTCAGTAGTAATTGAAGCAGTATATCCGCTGATGTCAGCTTCATCCCTTGATGAATAGTCACTGCGCAGGCGGCCATTAACAACGTCATGACAGCAGGCTTTACGAGAGATTTTACATATACCTTCATATCTAGCTGAATGACATAAGCCATCAGCCACCTGCCGACAATGAAGTTCAGCAGGCTGACCCCTGAGTAAACCCAAGCTACAGTCAATAGACTGCCGGTATGGACTCCTGCATATAAGGCGCATCCATATACGATGAGCATGCCTGTATCCCAATAAAAAGCTAAGTCAGCTCTTCCTTTTGCAAGAAGGATGGAACCATTTGGATTCATCAGCACACGGAGTAGACCGACAATGCACAGAATATTCAAAACCGGGACCGCCACTAGCCATTTCTCTCCAAACACTACTTCTATAAAGCTATCTGATACGGCAGCAAGACCGATGAGTAGTGGAAAACTAATGAGCGCAAGCATATTCGTCATGCTGAGGAAGCCCTCACGCAGCCTAGAGTGATCACGCTGACTTTTTGCGAAAACTGGGAAAGCCACTCTCGTCACAATCGGGTTAATTTTTAGCACCGGAATTGTGACGATTTGATAAGCCAGGCTGTAAACCCCTAAAGCCTCTGCTCCAAGAAATCGTCCTATTAAAATCATGTCGATGTTTGAGCCTGCCCGATTGACGAGTCTTGACGCAAGCTGGAAAGCCCCGAAGGAGAAAAACTCTTTCACTTCCCCTAATGCGAAAACGGGTGCTGGGCGCCACTTCTTCCAATAAGCCGCTGCATACATGAGACCTTTTCCTGATTGAAGCAGCACTTGAGAGATCACATAGGCCACAATTGGATTGATAAAAAAGGCTAGGATAAGTAGAACAATCAGCGAAATGATCGTCGCTATCGTCTCAATCGTACTTAAGGTTTTAAAGGCTAAATCTTTCTGCATCATGTATTGGTATTGCTGACCAATTGGTGCAATGAGAAACATGATTGATAATAACTTGAGCAAGCCTTCCAGCTCAGGTCTGGCATAAAAGGCAGCAATCAAGGGACTTGCGAGGATCAATACACAAAACAAGAGAATTCCCGTCAGCAAGTTGATCCAATATAATGTAGATAATTGACGTTCCGTCGTTTGTTCCTTTTGAATGATCGCAGCACCGATGCCTAGATCAAGTAAAATCTGTGTAAATATTGTGACCGTTGTGATCATGCCAACGAGTCCAAATTCTTTCAGTGACATTACGTTTCCTAAAAAGGCGAACTGTGCAATTTGGATGATGGTAATGATCAATGCGGACAAGCTTGTCCATTTTGCTCCGCCCAGCAGGCGATTTTTCATACTTGCCATTTCTCTTCCCTACTTTACTTATCTGGCTCCGTCACCAGTCACGATGACTTTTAACGTTTTTACCATAATCTTCGTGTCGAGAGAAAATGTCAAGTTTTGAATATACTGTAAGTCATGTGATAATTTTTCACTTGGACTCATTTCATATCCTCCATTTACTTGAGCAAGACCTGTCAGCCCCGGCTTCACTGTCAGTCTTTTTGTAAAGCCTGGAATCGTCCGATTAAATTCGGCAGTAAACATTGGTCTTTCAGGACGTGGACCTACAATACTCATTTCTCCTTTTAACACGTTGATAAATTGCGGCAGTTCATCAATTCTTGTTTTTCTGATGAATGCCCCCACTTTGGTGATACGAGGGTCATTTTTTTGCGCCCATTTCGCTCCTCCGCTTTCTGCGTTGGTTCTCATCGATCTGAGCTTCCATAATTTAAAGTAGACACCGTCTTTTCCGACCCTTTCCTGCATATAAAAGGCTGGCCCTGGTGTTTCTAGCTTAATTAAAAGGGCAAACAGTAAAATGATTGGCGTACTCAACATCAATCCGATGAACGAGAACACGACATCTATGAAACGTTTTGCAAATAAATATCGAACCATATGTTCTGTTAAAGCAAAAGAGTGGTTTCGTCTCACTTCATATTCTCTGTAAAGGTTCATCGCTTTCTCTGCGCTCACTGACCTGCACCTCACCATTCAAAGTAGTTGTTGTGTAAAGAGATGTTCTATGAAAGTCAGTTTAGCAGAGCAACATTAAGCAAATGTAAATGGGCTGTTAAGTCTTGTAAAAGTGTGTTAAGAATGTGCCCTTATATCAAGTTATGCCCTTTTAAACGTAAAAAAGACCCGCATTTCTGCGGGTCTACGTGTCTTTTTTTTATTTTGCCTTTACGGATTCGATCGTCTTCAGTCTAAGCGTTCCGTTTGCATCTTTTGTATAAGTTACTTTCACTTTTGACTCTTCTTTTAGGCTGTTCACTTGTTTAGAAAATGTATTTCCGAATTGAATGGCTACTTCTTTTCCATCAATGTTGACAGCAATTGTATGTCCATCAGCCAAACCGACATATGTGCCTTCTTTGGTGACTTCATTTTTCTTCGTTGTAGATTCTTTTTTTGTTTTAGATTCAGCTTTTGACTGATCGTTTGTCGTTTCTTCTTTTGTGATTTCCTTACTTGAGCTTTCTTTTGCATCTTCATCAGATTGACCTGCTTGGTCTTCTGTTTGAGCAGCTGTTTCTTTGCTTTCATCATCTGCTTTTTCACTTGCAGACTTGTCTTCCGTCTTTTCATCTGTTGCATTTTCTTTCTTTTGATCTGCTGCTTCAGTTGTTTCTTTTTTGCTGTTATCCGTATTGTTATCGTTTGACTGATTTGATGTGCCGCATGCTGTGAGCATTACACCTAGAAGTAAGACTAAAAACGGCATTGTGATTAATTTTTTCAAGATCGTCACCTCTTCATGATTTGTCGATTTGCTGTCATTGGAAGGCAAATACGTGAAAAATCCACCCTCTATGTTTCGATTATAACAAAAATAACCTGAAATGAAATGTATTTTTAACTTGACATATCATTCATCCGATCTATTTTATTCAAAATATTGAGATACACCTGCTGCGATTCCTGAAGCCAGCCGCTCCTTGGCAGTCGTTGATTTTAATATACTGGCATCAATCGGACTGGTTACGAACCCCGTTTCAAGCAAGATGCTGGGCATTTTTGAATACTTGATCACGTAGAATCCTGCTGTCTTCACACCGCGATCTCTTGTGCCAAGGGCTTTCACCATCTGGGGCTGTACCTTTTGTGCCAGCTTTAAACTATTGGCCGAAGCATACGTCGCATCATAATACGTTTCTGTTCCATTTGCACCGCTATTATCATTTGCATTGGCATGGATGCTGATGAACACATCCGCACCAGCCTGTAATCCTTTGCTTACACGTGTTTGTAAGGAATCAAATGTATCAGATGTTCTAGACATGACCGTCAGCGCACCCGCTTGTTTGAGCCTTGCTTGCAGTTTTAATGCGACATCCAGATTAACATTTTTTTCAAACAGCCCATTTCCTACCGCTCCAGCATCCTGCGCACCATGACCTGGATCAATAAAGATGGTTTCACCTAACACATGATTTTTCAGCTGTGTGATCACACTGGTTCGTATGGTTGATGTTCCGCCCACCACTGTAAATGTTGAAATCTTTTTAGTCCCAATGACACGACGAATCGCATCTGGCACTGATTGAGCGTCTGTAAGAAGAAGGGTTTGCCCTTGCTTGGCTGCCGTACTTGCCGCAGCTGCCGCATCGGCATATGCATAGCCGTTACTCATATACGTTTGGGTTGTCTTCATCGGGTATGTTTTCGCAATTCGGGCTGCCACTTCATACCGATTGGCTCCGCTGATTCTCACGGGTGATGGCAGCTTTTGATAGGCTGCTTGATTGACACTTGTTTCCCCGCCAATCACAATCGTCCGTTTCACCGCTTTGCTTTTTAATAGATTGGCTGTTTCCTGCCGCAGCCCTTTTGCATCGGTTAATAAAATAGGAAAGCCCTGTTTTGCAGCATATGGAGCAATCGCCACAGCATCTGCATAAGCAGAACCATTCACAATCACAGCTGTATCAACACTCTTCATTTGCTTAGCAACGTTTGCCGCCAATTCATATCGATTCTTTCCTTGTATTCGCGATACGGATAGATTCATTGCTTTTAGCTGCGCTACGACTTTTTGAGAAATGCTTGCGGTTCCACCAAGAATGATAACACGCTTCGTTTTCAACTGCTGAAGACCTGACTTAGTTGCACCTGAAAGACTGCTAGTATTCGTTAACAGCACTGGGGCTCCTTGCTGAAAGGCATACGGCACAGCACTTAGCGCATCAGCATAAGCTTCACCGCCTACTAAAACAACTGTAGGTGCTGTCGACCAGCCACGTTTTGCAGCGTTAACTGCCACCTCATATCGATTACTTCCCTCAATCTTTGATACATTGTGCTGCGCAAATGCTGATGGTGCATATAAACATAGTGAAACCACAATTAAAACAAAACATTTGATATAAGAACGCATGAAGTCAACCTCCTTGGTTTTGAACCCTTCATCATGGAACCCAGGAAACACTTCATGTACTTTTGAAAAAAGGCTGCCGAGAGTCGTTTCTCGAGCAGCCTAAGAGGTGTATCTTCGGCACCCCTCATCTGTATGTTTTCTTATCTAAAATAGCCTGAAACACCGCTTGAAATACCTGACGCCAATCGATCTTTATAAGTAGCGGATTTCAAAATATTTGAATCAACTGGACTGGAAACAAAACCAGTTTCTAAGAGAACGCTTGGCATCTTAGAATATTTAATGACGTAGAAGGCAGCTGTCTTCACGCCACGGTCTCTTGTGCCTAATGCACTGACCATTTTAGGCTGAATATTTTGCGCGAGCTTCAAGCTGTTTGTTGCTGCATATGTTTTGTCATAATACGTTTCAGTTCCATTTGCACTGCTGTTATCATTTGAGTTCGCATGGACACTGATGAAGATATCTGCATTTGCTGACGCACCTTTGCTCACCCGTGTTTGAAGACTATCGAATGTGTCTGATGTTCTTGACATGGTAGTGAGTGCACCAGCATTTTTCAGTTTAGTGTTCACTCTCTTCGCTACGTCTAAGTTTAAATTTTTCTCATAAAGACCATATCCTACAGCACCAGAATCTTGAGCACCGTGGCCAGGGTCAAGGAATACTTTTTTACCTACAACCGGGTTCTTTAATTGAGATGCTACAGTATTCGTCACTGTCGTTGAATTTCCGACTACTGTGAATTTCGTTATGTTTTTACTGCCGATAATTGACCGAGTATGGACAGGCAAAGTTTTCTCATTTGTTAATAAAAGAGCTTTCTTTTCTTTCGCTGCAATGCCAGCAGCTGCTGGTGCAGAGGCATAACCAAATCCTCTCGCAACATACGTATTGCTCGTACTTAGTTTATACTTAGTCACAATCTTTGCTGCAATATCATAGCGGTTAGCACCCTTTATTCTCGTTGGCGACTTTAGCTTGTTGTATGCTGCTTTGGTAACATACGATTCGCCGCCAATCACAATTGTTTGCTTAATATTACTAGCTTTTGCGAAAGTTGAAATTTCAGAACGAAGTCCCTTTTTATCTGTATATAAAATTGGGAAACCTTTTTGTGCAGCATATGGCGCAATCGCAATCCCATGCGCATACGAATGACCTTCTACAACCACTACACCAGCTGGTTTTTTCATTTGCTTTGCAATATTCGTAGAGATTTCATATCTGTTCTTTCCCGTAATTCGTTTTGTTGAAATCCCTAGTTTTTTTACTTGATTGATGACATTATTTGAAACACTTGCCGTTGTTCCAATCGCAATCACATTTTTCGCTTTTAATGACGTTAATCCTTTCTTCGTTTCTGATGAAAGGTTTTTACTATTTGTAAAAAGAACTGGCGCATTATGTTGATACGCTAAAGGGACAGCTGCTGTTGCATCAGCGTAAGCTTTTTTCCCTACTAGCACAACGGTATTCGCTGTTCCCCAACCTTTTTTCGCCACATTGACAGATAAAGAGTAACGATTTCCCCCATCTATTCGTGATACAGAATTGTCCGCTGAAGCTGTTGGAACAATAATGAAAATGGCGATGAGGCTGAGGATGGCTGTTTTGATCATTGAGCGCATCTTCTGTGTCCTCCCTTAACTTTAATAATTTGTTAGTTTTGTACCTGGATAGTAGAACGAAAGTATAGAAGAATACGAGTTTCCAGATTCAGCTCTAGCTTTGGCGCCGTATTGACTCATACCAATACCGTGACCATAGCCTTTTCCTGAAATCGTGAAATCATTTGTATTATTCTTTACTGACGCAAACGTACTTTTCACCTTTGTTGCGCCCATGACTGTTCTAAACTCTGTCATTTTCATACTTGCCGTTGTACTTTTGTTCACTGTATACGTACCTGTTTTGTTTTTCAGATGGTAATTCAGCTTGATTGAAACGGTCTTCGCACGCTGACCTTTTGTTTTTCCTGAGAATGTCAGGCTTGAAATAGATGCAATTCTCATGTCAGATGCAGCTGTTTCTTTATTTTTCAACAGCCATGATTTTAGACCAGCAAGGTCGGCAGCATTGGCTTCTTTTGCCTTAGACCACTCAGAAGCTGCTGTACTTGCAGTCAACGTAGTGCCTAATTGCTTTTTAGACAACTTCAGTGTCCACGCATTGACAGGATCTTTTGTGTCCTGCTTAGCGACTAAGTATGGCAGTGCATTTCCCCATACTTCTTCACTCGCCTCAGTGTATCCACCATTACTAGAATAATAGGTGGCTGAAATAAGTTGATTGTTGTATTTTAGAACCTTGCCTTTTGTGGCATCAACAGCTTTTGTTGAATTTGTGTACCAGTTATACCCTCCATATACTTGGAAGGCTGTTGTATCAGGTACGACTTTTCCAATACTTTTCACTGAATACGTTCTAGCGGCAACCGCTTGTGCTTTTAATGCCTCAACATGCCAGCTTGCAGGCATTTCGTTTGGCACAACACCTTTTAGATAGTCTTCAAATGGAATGTTTTCATTAGTCGGCCTAATATATCCTGATTCAATAGCAAAGTTGACGTTACCTAAGTATGGCTTCCCTGCGATTTGAAGGGCATTTTTGGTTGAATATTTCTCAGGAACAACTCTTAATGTGTTATACGTCTTAATGCCTTTCAATGAAATTTTTCCGTTAGAAATATTCAATTGGTAGTTTTGATTTTTTTTCAGATAGACTTGTTTGGCTAAAGCGTTTTTGAGCGTATCTGAAAGCACACTTGAACTGCCTGCTATATGATATGTATGTGTGCCGTTTTCTTTTAAAAGTTTCTTTAAAGAAGAAGAGAAAGAATCTTTTTTGACATAAATCATAGTACGATTGTTTTTCGCTGCTAAAAGTGACATAGGAATTGCATATTTTGAGCTAGAACCTTTAGCAAGATATACTTTATCTACATTTAACTTTAATTTCTTGATGATGTTAACAGAAAGTTCATAGCGATTTTCACCACTGATTCGTGTAACTTGTGATGTCTTTTTTAATTGTTTTTCTACTTTTTCGCTAATGCTTTTTGTACTTCCAACTACAATTACCTTACTAGGAATCTTATAAGTCGGAATTGAATTTTTCTTTGTTAATAAGATTGGATACCCATTTCTAGCTGCATAAGAGATCATGGATGTCCCATTCATAAAGGAAGCCCCGCCAGCAACAATTGCCTGCTTATAACTCCCCATCTCTTTGGCTACTTTTTGAGATATTTCAAATTTATCTTTTCCACTTATTCTTCTAATCTTCCCGTACTTTTTTAAGGTTTTCTCAGTTGTAGACGAAATACTTTTTGTATCCCCAATGATTAAGATGTTATCGGGTTTCATTTTTTTAATTTGGTTCTCAGTTGCTTTTGTTAGCTTCGCAGCACCAGAATAAAGAATTGGTGCATCTAATTTGTAAGCCAATGGAGAAACGGTCATTGCATGATCGAAAGCATCCTTATTTACGACAACGATAGTTGATGGATTCTTCCAGCCAGAATCAGCAATACTATTGGCTACTTCGTATCTATTATTCCCCTCATATCTTTTCGTCACAGCAACATTGGATCCTGACAGCTTGTATTCCCCAGTTGTTGAAATATCCATGCTTGTTTTGTTTCCTATATAATTAGACAATTTCACTGAAATTGTCGAGCTGGCCATGGCAGACTGAAAAGGTGCAATTAATAGTGTCATTGTCATGAGAACGATAAGTGTAATGCCTGTTTTCTTCAATTTTGTTCATCCCGCCCATCTTTTTTTACTTCTGTTTTTCAATCTTCTGAATTTCTTTTTGACCATTGTCATTGATAAAGTAAGAGATTTCTACTTTGTCACCTGGTTTAAATTCATTTAATACATCTTTAAAATTATCCGTAAATTCATAGCTTAAGGTCGTATTCACTTTTTTTACTTCGACTGTATGTGCATCAGCCATTCCAATAAATTCAGCTTTTTCTTCCAGCACCTGAGGAGTTGAACTGCTTGTCTTGTTTTCTCCTGAGGATTGCTCAGCCGTTCCACATGCTGTGAGCACGATACCTAGTAGTAGTATTAAGAACGGTAAAACGACGATTTTCTTCATTTTTTTCACCTCATGTCTTTGTATCGTCTTATAACTTAATATTTTAAGGTAAATTTAAGGTTTTTTGAAACCTTTTTTTTGTTACAACGTCTATATCTAGGTTCAGAGTAAAAAAATAACTTGTTTATCAAGATTCGTAAACCTATAATCATGGGAGAATGAGAGAAAAGGTGAGGGACAGAATGAGAGCAGAAAGAAAAAGAAATAAGAAAAAAGCACTTTGGATTATTTTATCTATTATTGGCTTGTTTGTATTAGTAACGGGCGGCTATGCCTATCATCTTTGGAATACAGCAGCATCCACCGTCGCAGGCATTCAGGAGAACTTAAAGAAGTCAGATAAGCGTGACAAAGATGTCGATTTAAGTAAAAAAGACCCGATCTCCATTTTAGTCATGGGTGTTGATGAAAGAAAGAATGACCGCGGCCGTGCAGATACATTAATATACATGACAGTGAATCCGAAAACGAAAACAACTGAGATGGTGAGTATCCCCCGCGATACATATACAAAGATTGTCGGAAAAGGCACAATGGATAAAATCAACCACTCCTACGCTTTCGGCGGTACACAAATGGCGGCAGATACAGTAGAAGAACTGCTTGATGTACCTGTGGATTACTTTGTGAAAGTGAATATGGAAAGTTTTAAAGACATTGTCGATACACTTGGCGGGATTACGGTGAACAGCACGTTTGCTTTCAGCTATGATGGCCATTCATTTGGTACAGGAGAGATTAACCTGAACGGTGATCAAGCCCTTGCCTATACAAGAATGAGAAAGCAAGATCCTAAAGGTGACTTTGGTCGTCAGGAAAGACAGCGCCAAGTCATCGAAGGTATTATTGCAAAAGGGGCTAACATTTCCTCTATTACGAAATTCGGCGATATGTTTAAAGTCGTTGAAAACAACATGAAAACGAATATGTCCTTTGACGACATGTGGACGATGATGAATGATTATCGTGATGCAAGGAAAAAAGTGAAACAACACGAGCTAAAGGGAACAGGCACACGAATCAATAATATTTATTACTATCAGCTTGATGACAGCAGTTTAGCGAAAGTGAAGAAGGAATTGAAGGATAGTTTGGAGCAGTAAAAAAGAAGACTACAGGAATGTAGTCTTCTCCAATTGTTGACAAAGGGCTAAAATGAACTTGATTTTAGCCCTTTGTCTTCTTTTCAGCGTGATAGAAAGCCCTTGAAGTCTAGGAAGGACGAGAACTGGAGCGGAGCGAATTTGATATTCGTGAGTACCAGCACGCAGGACTGACAAAGAATGCGAAGGTTTGTCTACACGCTGAGAAGACTACAGGAATGTAGTCTTCTTTTTTTATGATTGAAATGGGGCTGGTTTTTCATCACTTAAACCAAAACGATGAAGGAGTTCTTGGACAATTCGTTTCGACGCTTGTCCATCACCATAAGGGTTAGAAGCCTTTGACATGTTATCGTACTCTTGCTGGTCTTCTAACAGCTCTTTTGCCATCTGATAAATGGTTTCCTCATCCGTTCCTGCAAGCTTAAGCGTACCAGCTTTCACGCCTTCAGGACGTTCTGTTGTATCACGAAGCACTAATACTGGCTTTCCTAGAGAAGGAGCTTCCTCTTGCACACCGCCTGAATCCGTTAAAATAAAGTGCGACGCAGCAGCGAAGTTATGGAAATCAACCACTTCAAGCGGCTCAATTAAGTGCACACGATCAAGATCACTGAATTCCGTCTGTGCCGCATCACGAACAGCAGGATTTAAATGGACAGGGTATACGACTTGAACATCTTTAAATTCTTCTACAACACGGCGAATCGCTCTAAACATGTTCTTCATTGGCTGACCAAGATTTTCTCTGCGATGAGCCGTTAATAAGATCATTTTATCTGAACCGATCTTCTCTAGAATTGGATGTTGATAGTGTTCTGTGACTGTTGTTTGCAGGGCGTCAATGGCCGTATTCCCTGTCACACAGATGGTCTCTTCTTTTTTATTTTCTACTAAAAGATTCTGCTTCGCCTCAGCCGTAGGGGCAAAATGAATGTCAGCAATAGTGCCTGTCATTTGGCGGTTCAATTCCTCAGGGAACGGTGAGTATTTATTGTGAGTTCTTAAGCCAGCTTCGACGTGGCCGACAGAAATTTGGTGATAGAACGCAGCCAAACTTCCTGCAAAGGTTGTCGTTGTGTCGCCATGAACAAGCACAATATCAGGTTTTTCTTCTTGGAATAATTGATCTAGTTTCAACAATGCATTTGATGTAATTTCAGATAATGTTTGGCGTTGCTTCATGATGTTTAGATCATGGTCTGGCGTAATAGAAAATGCCTCAAGAACTTGATCTAGCATTTCTCTATGCTGAGCTGTTACAGTGACAATTGAATTTATTTGTGGATGTTTATTAAGTTCAAGGACAAGTGGAGCCATTTTGATTGCTTCAGGTCTAGTACCGAAAATAGTCATTACATTTAGTTTTTTCACTGGTCTATGCCTCTTTCCTAATATAATACTTTCAATTATACACAATTTGGAGGATAAATTTAATGATATAAAAAAGAAATTTACATTGAATTAACGTTATCATTCACCCTCCTTTACATTTAACATATAAAATGTAAACTATCTAAAAATCATTTTTAGTGAAATCATTTGTCTTTCCTATGATTTGTAAGTTACACTTTATAAAGACGACCAAGAACTAACATTGATTATTAAATCGGTTATCTATGTAAGGAAGGTGCAAAGTTCATTGAAAAAAGTACGTAAAGCCATTATACCAGCTGCAGGTCTCGGGACACGTTTCCTCCCTGCCACAAAGGCTATGCCTAAAGAAATGCTACCAATCGTTGATAAACCAACCATTCAATATATTATTGAAGAAGCTGTTGAGTCAGGAATTGAAGACATTATTATTGTCACTGGAAAAGGGAAAAGAGCCATTGAGGATCATTTTGATTTTGCGCCAGAGCTCGAGCGCAACCTTGAAGAAAAAGGAAAAAGTGAACTTTTAGAAAAAGTGAGAAAATCCTCTAATATTGCTGATATTCATTACATCCGCCAAAAGGAACCTAAAGGACTCGGACATGCCGTTTGGTGCGCACGCAACTTTATCGGTGATGAACCCTTTGCTGTTTTATTAGGTGATGATATTGTCCAAGCCGAAACACCTGGACTTCGCCAGCTGATGGATGAATATGAAAAAACCCTTTCATCTGTAATTGGTGTTCAGCAGGTAGCGGACAGCGATACGCATCGCTACGGGATTATTGATCCTCTTACCCAAGAAGGCCGCCGCTATCAAGTAAAAAACTTTGTTGAAAAGCCGCCGCAAGGAACCGCACCATCCAATTTAGCTATTTTAGGGCGCTACATTTTCACGCCTGAGATTTTTATGTACCTTGATCAACAGGAAATTGGTGCAGGTGGAGAAATTCAGCTGACAGACGCCATCCAAAAGCTCAATGACATCCAGCGTGTATTTGCCTATGATTTTGAAGGAAAACGATATGATGTCGGAGAGAAGCAAGGGTTCATCGAAACAACGCTCGAGTTTGCCCTACAAGATGAAGAGCTAAAGAAAAAACTCATTCCATTTATGAAACAGCTACTTGAAAAAGAAGAAGTGAATTAAAAAAAGCTGCCGGCATCGGCAGCTTTTTATTTGCTCGCTGAAACAGTCAGCGTATGCTGTTCATTATCGATAACAAATAGATGATTTTCGCCTTTTACTGCGAATTTCGTTTGTTTTTCATTCATCCAGACATTTTGTTCTGTCAGCCCAAGCGTTGAAGGAGAGATGGGCATGATCTCGTGGAACACCATCGTATTTGCCTGGCCATTTTCAATCACATAATCGGTTTTCTCAGTGGTCAGCCGCTCAATGGTATCGCCTTGTTCACTTTTGACCGAGCTAAGTGTCTGCATTCTTTGCTTCAGCACAGACTCTTCTTTTCCAAGAAAAGAAAGTAAGTACTCATACGAACCTGCAGATGCAGGCGATACATAAGAACTAAACTGGCCTGGTCCGATGGATAATGGCTTCAATTTATCCGTCGTCTTAAAGGCTTTCGACTCCACAAAATAAGTTCCTGCTGCTGTTTTAATTTGAACGATTTTTTTATTTTCACCTACAGCCTGTACTTCTTGTCCAAACGACAACGAGACGTCTGCCTTTTCCTTCATGGCTTGGTCTTTATAGACTGTTAATGGATCTTCCACAACAATACCTTGTTGATCAACCTTTTTTAAAGACGTATCCTTCGGCTGAGAACTTGTGGACTGGGGCACTTCTGTTTTATTTAACGTAATGGCCCCAAAGGTGGCCAGCGTTCGAAGTGGGCGATCTGAAAACATCGAAAGAGCAAGTAAAATCGTCAAGATTGTAACAAAGGTCACTTGAAATGCAGGACCAAAAAATGAACGTTTCTCTCCTCTATCTTTATAACGAGTGACTTTTTCTGCCTTGTGTACTCCTTTTCGAGCTTCCTTCTGTTCCATGTGATATTCTTGTTTCTCTTTCTTAGAAAGCTTGTTAAACCAATTCACAAACCCTTTGTATTCTTCTACGACCTTATCCGTAGCATCAAACATACGAAGCTCGCCATAATGCATCCATGCAACTCGGTCGCAAATTTTTTGAATTTGACCAATGGAGTGACTAACAAAAAAGATCGTCTTTCCTTGCTCTTTAAATTCTGTAATGCGATCCACACATTTTTGATAGAAGGTTTGATCTCCTACAGACAGTGCTTCATCAATAATGAGGATATCTGGATCAATATGTGCAGAAATAGCAAAACCAAGTCGAGATTTCATTCCACTTGAATAGCTTTTTACAGGCTGTTCAATAAAATCACCAATATCCGCAAACTCTACAATTTGTTCATAAAGTTCGTCTATTTCTTTGTTCGTCAACCCCATCATTAAGCATTTCAAACGAATATTGTCTTTCCCGCTTAATTGGTTGTTCAACCCTGCTGCAATGGCAATTAACGAGGGCTGACCATCCATTTCAACTTCACCGCTTGTTGGGGGAATGATTTTTGCTAAAAGATTAGACATGGTCGATTTTCCAGACCCATTGATCCCAACAAAACCAATTGTCTCACCCTCATATACATCAAAGGAAACGTTACGAACAGCAAAGAAACCTTTATTGTTTTTATTCGGAAAAAACAGCCCTTTGATTTTATCTGACTGCTTTTTATATAGAAAATACTGCTTGGATACGTTTCGAAACGAAACCTTTAGTTTCATCGTATAATCTCCTTACTTTTTAAAGAAAATCGACAAATTTATCCCTAAATTTCAAATGAAGCAATGAACCAACTATTAAAAGAAGAAGTGTAATCAGCCAAAAATAAAGCGTATATTTGACATCTTGAAAAAACCAATCTCCTTTAATAAAACTTTTCCTAAATCCATCAATAATATAATATAAGGGATTTAATTTTAGGGTAGTCGCAATCCATTCATACTTACCCGTGAATTTATCTCCAATATCCCATAAGATAGGCAGCAAAAACATGAGTAATCTTGTCAAGGATTGCAACAGTTGTTGATAATCTCGAACAAGAACACTAATCGTTGAATTAAACAGACTGAAAGCGAACATAAACGCAATCATACAGATAAAATAATAAATATATTGAATCCAGTGGATATCAGGATAGATGCCATTTGCTATGAGCATAATCACATAAATAACCATCATTAAAAAGTAGCTGAATAAATTAGAAGTGATGACTACTGAAGGCAAAGCACTAATAGGGAAATTCATCTTAGATACTAAGTTTATGCGTTTAAAAACACTATTCGCACCCTCTGTAATCGTCGAACTAATAAAAAACCATGGAATTAAACCTGCTAACATCCAAATAAGAAAGGGTATACTTACGTGAGAACCGTCTGCCATTTCTGCGGTTCTTCCGGCCCCTCTAAGACCTAAACCGAACACAAACCAATAAGCCATAATTTGAATTAGTGGGTTCAATAATTGCCACAGAACGCCCAAATAATTCAATTGGTATTTTGATTTGGTTTCATATACAGCTAACCTTAAAATTAATGGCATTGAACCAAACTGCTCTTTTAGAATTTTATACAATGCATTCACTCTAATCTTCCTTATTTTTAATTGAATAGAATAGACTTTAAATTGATAAAAGCACCGCTCATAATTGTAACAGAAAAATTCCTTCTTTTCATCTTTGATGTATAAACAAAGTGTTCATGTCTGTATAAACAAACTTTTTCATCTCGTCTTCATTATACAGACAGCTATTAATCAGGCAGTAGAATTTATGTTTTTAGAAGATGTTCTTAACATACACTTCAAATACTAAACGCCTTATGTTAAACATAAGGCGTTTAGTATCAATCATTATCTTTCAGAAACTCTAATATCTTACGGCTTTTCCATTTCATACCTTCATACAAATTCAATATATCTCTTAATATTCTTTTTGCCGCTTCTTTATCATCAAGTTCAATATTACTCAACTTTTTCAAATACCAATTTTCTATATAATTTTCTAATTTATCTCGCTTGTAAGATGTTAATAAATTTTCCCTTTTTAACCAATCAATTCTTTCCTTTTCGAGTATGAAATACTTTTCAAAGAATTTCTTATTGATTCGATTAATCGAAGAATTTTCTACCATGGCATAATAAATATGGACGGGTGTATTGATCACCTTGAAAGATTTGGTCTTCAACAACATTTCATGAAAGAACAAAGTATCTTCACCTATTGCTCCTTCAACCATTTTGAGCTCGTGATTTAGCAATAAATCCCTTTTAACGATTAAGGCCTGAATACTCATGGCTTTAAATGAGGCTTTAATTAAAAAGTCTGAATGCGGTCCCCGTCTGTAATCAATTCCTTTATTAAGAGACATCATATTAGGATAATAAGAAGACAACCCTTTGACATCAGAAAGCCTAACCATGTCTCCAATAAACATGTCATGATCTTCTTCTAAGGAGCCATCTAACAGCTCTTTATATCCGTCTGTTATCGCTTCATTATCAGGATCTAAGTAAGTTACCCATTTTGCTGTAGCAAACTCCAAACCCTTATTTCTAGGTCTAGATGCGCTACCACTTCCACCTTCTGGATACATATACGTTTTCACATTGTCATAATGTTTATCAAGTGTATGCACTATGTGAGGTGTCATATTATCGGTTGATCCATCATCAATAATGATTATTTCCATTTTTTCAAAAACAGAGCTTCTTTGTAAGCTTCTGAAACATTTGTAAAGCAGATGTCGTCCATTATTATATACAGGGATAATGACCGACAAATCATATTCACGTACTTGCTGATTTTCCTCTATCCCATATGAAGTTGTTGATAGCTCTAATGGATCGATACTGTATCCATTAGGAATAGACGTATTTGAAATCTCCTTAATATCTTCCCATTGAAACGAGTCTCTCCAAAACACTGTTCTAAAACGATCTTCTATTTTCTCGATATAATTATGTTCTACACCATTTGTAAACTCACCGTTATGCTCATAAGCATCTTTTGTGACATAGTCACAATTCGTGTACTTGAATGCGTTGATCATATCTTCTAAATAAAATTGACCATATTCATATTTACTGCTAAAAAAAGCTACGATATCAAAACTTCTGTACAGATCATCTGTCATTTCATCTTGAGAGACAAGTTTTTTATCAGGGTAGGATTGTTTATTAAACATGTTGATTGTATGGTCATCTAATTTTTCCGCAATTACAAGAACATCTCGTTTCTGAAGATTATTCTGACGATCACTAACTACTTGTATCAATTCTTGTACCCTATGAAAAGCAGTTTCTGACCTTAAAACTGTTCGCACACCTTCCATTTGCGTTTGATACCTTTCTTTATCTGACAATTTCTGCAGATAAACTTTTAGCTCTTTACTCGTATTAGCTAAAAACACATTAGGGAATTTACTATTGATACCAACACTGTAGTTCGAAATGACAATTGTCCCTGTTGCTTGAAGTTCATATACTCGATTGGCAAACATTGTATTGCTATCTTTTACAGAGTTAAGGTTTAAAGTAAAGTCATATAATTTGTGTATCTTTTGTAGAGTTTCGTGATCCGTTGACTCTACAATATAAGGCACATATTCCTTAGGATAAAAATGACGGTCTGATCCTAATTCGAAGTTTCTGTCTACAATAGTCAAATCTTTACCTGCATTTATGACGCCTTCAAATAATTCTCGTGTATCTTCTTGCCTCGTAGGATACTTTTGATACCAAGAACCTGCAAATAAAATATCTTCTCTTCTATTTATTCTAGTCCCGATTGGATTATGATAAAGCGGGTTTACTGCAAATTCTAGTACATTATATGTTTTAGCATTCGGACAATCTTTTTTGTAATCATTTAACACTTCACTACAAGTTGTAAAGATATGATCAGCTTGCTTCGCTAAGTCAACATAATATTCATAGTTAACGGGGTCTTCTTTAGAATAGAATGCAACAGGAATATTTTTACTTTTGAAAAATTGAATAATTGCTTTAATTTCGTTCCTTACCTTTTTAATTTTTGGATTGCCGAGTCCTTTCCATTTCCCATCCAATCCTTTCCAAGCAGTGGACAATAAAAACAAATCAATTTTATCAGCTTCTTTTTTATAATTATCCTGATTAATATAAATGAAATTCGCTGCATCTTTTAAACTTTTATATAAAAATTCATCTGCGATAATCCCAATTGAAGCATTATTTTTTTGAAAGTATTTTGTACCATTACTTGAAGGTAAGTTGGCAATTTGGGCTTTGACTGAATCATAAAAGCCCTTTTTGTAATTTTTTTTCAGATATTGTACATATTCTTTTCTCTTGTCTTCTAAAATCTTCACATCATTTGAGAGTTGTGAAGATTTGAAATCAGGCGTTTTTTCCAATAAACTTTCTAACTCTTTAAAGTCTTTATTTTGATTAAAAACTTTTAACATTTCTTTATAATATGCGAGCTCCTGATTTGCACTTGATTTTTTCTTTTTATTTAGCATTAAATGGTTCTGGTAATTCCCCACACAAATTCACCTATTCTTTCTTTTTTGAGATTTATATCTCCAGTAAGCTAGTGTCAATCTACCTAATTTGGATGAGGATAGAGCTTTGTAACGTTTTTTTATTAGGTTTAGTTCTTTTTCCATCTTATTAGCTTGTTCTAATATTTTTCTCTCATTATTCACCAAATTTAACTTCTCTTCCTTTGACTCTACTAATCTTTTTAGAAGTTTTGATGTTAATTCAGTGTTTTGATTTTGACTTTCATTTTGACTATTATCTTCTACCTGCTTTATTCGAGATAGTATACTCAATAGATTTTCCGCAAAGTCTATCTCACTAGAACTTATAGGAATCGCAATAAATCCTGTCCATGAAGACCTGATGACTTGTTCAATACGAAAATTCTTTTTATGCATGTAAAGTATTAAAGAAACTATTGACTTTACTTGCAATGAATTTTGATTATGGTTAATCCAAAATAACAGCACACCATCATCTTTTAAAAATGGTAATGCATCATCAACTAATCGATCAACATCTGACATAAATTCAGTTGCATTTCCTAACACAAACGTATCTATTTTCTCTGACTGATTGGACAAAGAGCCTTGTTCAATCACTTCTTTGCCAATATAGGATAGATAATTTCTTTCTGCTTCTTCTAAATCAAATTGAAAAAAAACTCTTTTTCCCCTAGTGTTTGTTAATAACCATTTTTCTGGTTGGTCAGCATTTTCTTTAAATGTCTTAATAATTTCTGTTGAAGGTATATCCATTGCTACTCCTTTCTACTAAAACCGAGCTTTACATTCACCAAGGAAAAGCAGATTTAAACCAAGGCTTCTTCTTTTTTTATTTCAGAAGAGAGATTTCCAAAATTAATATAAGTGAAATGTTCATGTCGGTTTTGCAGAACATTTTTTGTGTCAAAAATCATTTTATTTTTCATGCCATCAAGTCTATCAAAATCAAATTCTTTAAACTCTTGATGATCGGTTAGAATCAAAATTAAATCAGATTGTTGAACAGCTTCTTCTAAGTTTTTAATGACAAACTCCTCATCCACATGCGGATCATATGCATCGATTTCATATTTATTCTGATTTTTTAATAAATGATAGATTTCCATTGCTGGGCTTTCTCGAATATCATCGACGTTTCCTTTGTACGTAAGTCCAAAAATAGTCACCTTATTTCCTTCTACTTTTTGCATAAGTTTCTCAACATTTTCGACGACATAGTATGGCATAGATGTATTAATAGAGCGTGATAAGTTAATCATTTTCGCTGTTTCAGGAGCCTTCGCTACAATAAAATACGGGTCTACTGCTAAACAATGTCCGCCGACACCAGGTCCAGGTGTATGCAGGTTAACACGTGGATGCTTATTCGCCATTTCAATGACATCTAGCGCATTAATGTCTAGATCATTACATACTTTGGTAAGTTCATTTGCCAGTGCTATGTTAACATCTCTAAATGTATTTTCCATTAGTTTAGACATTTCAGCGGTTTTGGCATTTGTTCTAATAATTTCACCTTGAACAAACGTTTCGTATACTTTTGCTCCCGCCTCTGTACAAGCTTCTGTGATCCCGCCAACGATCCGGTTATTAAAGATTAGTTCATGAAGAATTTGACCCGGTAGAACTCTTTCCGGACAATGTACTAAATATAAATCTTCACCAATAACGTAACCCTTTTCTTCAAATAAAGGTTTAATCACGTCATCCATGCTTCTTGGACCAATAGTGGATTCGATAATCACAACATTTCCTTTTTTCAGGAATGGAATTACTTTCTCAACAGCGCTCTCTACGTACGTTAAATCACATGATTTATACATGTCATCACGGTTCGGTGTAGGAACAGCGATGATAAAGACATCTGCTTCCTCTGGTGTTAAAGAAGCTTTAAATTTTTCAAGTTTAATGACTTCAGTCAAAGCCTCTTGGAGACCTGGCTCCTCTATATGAATCGTTCCACTATTTAAAGAGTCTATCACACTCGGTTTCACATCTACTCCTACGACCTTAACACCATGTTTCGCAAACATAATTGAAGTTGGCAGACCAATATACCCCAAACCTACTGTACAAAGTTTCATTATTTTTACTCTCCTTATGATTGAATTTGTCCATAAACATTTAAAAGTGATTTTTTTTCTTGTTCCCAATTGTATTTAAGCCTTGCCTGCTGACAATTCTGACTGTACTGACGACGCAATTCAGGATTTAAAACTAACTTGTTTACACCCGCTGCGATTGAAATCGGATCGTGAGAGTCAACGACTACTCCAATATTTTCACTGGAAACAACTTTCTTAATTTCTGGAAAATCACATGAAATGACAGGCACACCCGCCATAATATATTCAAATAGTTTATTTGAAGAGGCTGAATAATGGTTGAAGCACACATTATTCAATACCTGAAAACCTAAATAAGCATTTTTTGTATACCTAGGGAGATCTTCCAAAGGCACCTTTGGTAAAAATTTCACTCGATCAGTGAGCTTCATGTCTTCCGTTAATTGCATGAGGCTTTCTTTAATTCGGCCATCTCCAATAAAGACGAGGATGCCTTCTTCAAAATTAGGTGCTGCCTTAACTAAATTTTCTAAACCTCTACCAGTTTGAATTCCACCTTGATACAACAGGATCTTTTCATCCTTGGAAATGTTTAAAATCTCATGCAAATCTATTTTCTCTATCTCTTTTTTTTGATCGAACGGATAGTTATGGACAACTTTTGGGTAAAAACCATAGAGGTCTTCGTTGTATTTGGCTCTCGTGTGATTTTCGACTATCATTTGATCAACAAACTTTAAAAGGAAAGATTCCATCTTCCCATATAGTTTGCTATCATACCCAGTCCTGCTTGTTTGAACTTCATGTGAATCATAGATGAGTTTTTTTCTGTTAAAAAGTTTAAACTTTGCACAAATAACACCCTGTGGTAAAGTATTTAAATCATTAGAATGATAGATATCATAATTTTTATTCCATCCTTTTACAATCATTCTTAAAAAGATACTAGATCTAATGATTAATGTTCTCACCTTTTTAAGAAGTAAGGATGAAAATAGGATTGTGAAGGCGATTGTTATAATTGGTAAATAAAAAACACCCGCAGCCCACACTAGTAATAGAAGAAGTAGAAGATACTTTTTCTTCTTTAGCAAAGTCAGCATAGACTGAAATAAAACTAACCATCGAGGGTACCTTTTAACTCGGTGGACACGAAATCTTTCATTGATTTCCTCATATGTCTTTAATCCAGGCATTGATGGATCGTGGATACAAATTAGATCGACATCAGATCCGTCTTCTGACAATGCTGTACATTCTCTCAAAACTCTGGCATCGTTGGTAAAGTGGTTCCATACAAACATACATATATTTTTTTTCATGCTTCATTAACCTTTTTTATAGTATTTTTTATTACATTATCTAAAATCATAATATTATTATCCCATAAAAAATTCTTTTCAATAAAGTTCTCGCAATTTGTTTTCATTTCTTGAACCAACTCCGGATGATGATACAAGCGTAAAATAAGAGAAACCATTTCGTCACTCGTTTTTGTTTTAGCTACTAAACCTACATTTTCTTGCTCAATTAAATTTTTTGAATATCCAGAAAGTGAAGCCACTACAGGTAACTGGCAACTCAAGTAATCTATAATACGTCCTGGCAAAACCGTTTCAAAGATGACTGAACGATTAAGCGTTGCTATACCAATATCACAATTTGCCATCATTTTGAGACACTCTTTTCTTGATAATGGATCAATAAATTCAACGTGTTTCAATTCTTTTTCAATGATATATCTCTCTAATTCTTTCTTATTGACTCCATAACCTAGGATCATAAATCTGATATGATAATCCTTTAAACTCGTAACAATATCACGAAAGACATGCACATCTTGAGCAAGACCTAAATTTCCTGCGAACACTACTTTAAACTCTTTCCTCGTGTTTTTTACTGAAATTTCTGGCAGTTCTTCACGCCTTGCAGAGTTTGGTATGAACGTTAATTTAGCTTCTTGCTCCTGTAAATGCTTTTGAAAACCTTGGCTGTTAATGATAATATGATCTGATTTTGAATAGACAAATTTTTCTGCAAGTTTAAAAAAACCGATGATCATGGGATTTTTGAATATCCCCACTCCTTTTAAAGAGTCTGGCCACAAGTCTCTTATGTCTAAAATCATTTTTGTCTTATATCTAAATTTAGCAATAATTCCAGCAAAGGCAACAAAAATCGGGGGAGTTGTAACATAAATTAGATCATATTTATTTTTATCCTTAAAAATAAATATGATCATCCTAAGCATTATTTCTAGATAATAGAAAAGTCTATTCAAAAAGTTAAAAGCATATTTTTTGTTTTTTACTTTCACTCTTATAAATCTTTCATTCTGACTATTTAATTCTTCTTCGTCCCAAAGGTCATGAGAATCATAGAAATTTTTTTCTGGATAAGTTGGATCCGTTGTTAAAACTTTCACATCGTATCCTTTTCTGTGCAGCATCAAAAATATATTCTTGAGTCTATTACCAGCGCTACCTATTTCAGGGTAGAAATTTTGAGAAATTAATAAAATCCTTTTTGACAATCAAATCCCCTGCACTTTCAATTGACAATCGATATTGGTAAACACAACATATTTAAACAATTTTTTAACTATAACAACAATTATAGGTTTATGCTTCCTTAAAAACAACATCTTTTTGATTCTAAAGACTTTAAATCTTTTAATTTTCAACAAATTTCGCTAAAAAAGTTTTATTTTTTTAGAGAGATTTTGTCATTTACAGGCTTAAAGATCTAAAACTAAAGTTATAAAAAGGGCATAAATCCGGTAAACATACATTGAAAGTATGTTACCTGATTTATGCCCTTCATCTTTTTTCCTTATTCAGAATGGTCTCTACGACTCGCTTAGATGACTCCCCGTTCTCTAAGTAACAGAATTTCTCATAAAACGGTTCAAATGACGGTGGTAATGTAAAGGTCGATTTCTCTGTCTCTCTTATCCAGTCAATTACACTTACTGTTTCTTTCACAAGCGGACCAGGTGCTTCTTGTTCAAAGTCAAAATAGAACCCTCTTAGTTTGTCGCGATACGTTTCGATGTCTGGAACATAGAACAGCATTGGACGCCTAAGGTTTGCATAATCAAAGAACACGGAAGAGTAATCTGTCAAGAGTAGGTCAGAAATCATATAAAGGTCTCGAATGTCTTCGTAATGGGAGAAGTCATAAGCAAAGCCTTCATATGGTCCGAGATCAAAGTTTTCCGCTACTAAATAGTGCATACGAAGGATGATGATATATTCTTCTCCGATAGATGACCTCAACTCATGCAGATCAAGATCCAATTCAAATTTGTACTTTCCAATTGTATAATATTGATCGTCTCTCCAAGTCGGTGCATAGAGGATGATTTTTTTATCAAGAGGCAGGTTCATCTTTTGCTTCAGCGCTCTTATCGTTCCTTCATTATTCTGATTGTACAGAAAATCATTTCTTGGATACCCTGATTCAATCATGGTCTGTTGAAATTGGAACGCACGTGTAAAGATCTCAGTCGAGTATGCATTAGGAGATATAAGACAATCCCATTTCGATGCTTCTTTCGTGAAATTCTTTTTATATTTCTTCGTGTTTGCTCCAGGAATATGAACTTCGTCCATATCCACAGCCAGTCGTTTTAAAGGCGTCCCGTGCCATGTTTGCAAGTAAGTTGTGTGGCCTGGTTTTGGAATCCATAGCGGCAAACGGCTGTTTACAACCCAATACTCGGCTCTTGCCATTGCAAGAATCCATTTAAACGACAGACGATGAATATAATAGATGCCCTTTTCTTTAAACGGTGCTTCGTACCCTTTTTTTACGCTCCAAATTAACGTATAGTCAGGGTGGTTTTCTTTCATATACTCATAAATACCACGCGGGTTGCAGCTGAATTGTTTTCCATTAAAGCTTTCAAAAATAACCGTTTTCTTTTTTGGCTGCAGTTTACTGACACCCAAAAACAAGAGTTTAAAAACGATGATATATAAAATTGTAACGATTTTTTTCATTTTCATTCACATGCTTTCACAAAGAATACAGTTCGTTCTTTAATTGATCTTCCAAGAATAGTAACCATTTTTCGTTTGGTAAGACCACCCATCTATTGACGAAGGTTTGTTGGTGAGCAGTTCTTCTTCCACTTCTAAACGCTGTAGTACCTCTTGACGATGTGTTTTTGACTTGCTTCGGATGTAAAAATCGACATGTTTCGTTTGATTGAGTTCGATCTGTTTCTTTGTTTGAAAATGACCAATCGGGAAAATCACTTGTTGATTTTCGTTGATGGTTTGAGAAATAATTTCAGCACCATTGACTCGATCAAATCCTGCAAAATCTATTTCTACCTGATCCGCGATGTTCATTTCGCCTTCCATCTCAAGCTGCAGATGAAGGACATGATGCTCAGAGCTTACATCACGCAACATCCATCTTGTATGTTCCACGACACTTCTTAGTTCTTCTTTAAGTACTCGATTATCAAGCATATTCTGAAGAGCTGCTCCCCAAGAAGTACCATCATCCTGTGGCAATAGATAAAAGGAAGGTTGTTCCCCTAAAACGTTTTCGACATCTTCCTTATGTTTCGGATGACAAAAGAAAATAGCATCTACTTGCTGCTTCCTGATTTGTTTAAATAGTTCTTCATAATGAGTGTGCAATTGACGGGGATTTTCCTCGTAGTGTGCGTCATGCACAAAAGCAGCATAAAATACTGAATCGGATTTTTCCATTTTAAACAGATCGTGATCTATCTCTCGATCTTCTGCAATCATCAATTTCATGCGTTCATTTTTAGTTTGAATATCAGATAGCCATTGCTGTACGATATCGGATTTTTTCACAAATGTGGTGATGCCTGTCTTCTTGTACCAATTAATATGCCTTACTGTATTCTTCTTGGCACTTCCAGAATATATGGTTTCCATGTAGATACTTCTATCATCTCTAATGAATTCTTCCAGAAAAGGGACACCCTTATGCGGAACATAGTGAAGTACTCTTCGTAAAGCGCCATGTATATCGTATTCTTCCCGTTTCATCAATTGCTGTTCTTCATTAAATTGATCTATATACAGAATGGGGGAAGAAGGTAGTTCGTATCTTGTCACTTGAACGGTTGAATTGTCCTCAGATATAACGACTTCATTAATCGATTCCGATACGGTACCTGTAATAAACTCCGAATAAACCCTTTTACTCCCGCTCTCCGGTAAAATATAGTGTTCAAATACATTCAAGATGGAAATTTGAGGGTGGACATTCTTCTCCAGGCTTCGAATATGCCCCTTTACATTTACATCAAAATTCAAAGTTAAGATGGTAGCTCGTTTATTCTTCTCAGCCAATGATTTTAATCTTAAGTTTAATGAATCCGTTAAGGTGTTGTCCTGTTTTGGCACATCCCCCATAATAAAGTAGTAGTCCATGTCAGGAATTTCAACCGATTTCATTGTTTCATTTAGTTCAGGTTGATCCAATGTGTGTTCACCTTTTTTCTTCATCCAATTTTGAAACACAGGAAGCTCTCCTTATAAAAATGATCACTTGCTATTGTATTTTACATGAAAAAGCACTTCTCACCAAAAGATAAGAAGTACTTTTTTTCAATCTATTATAGTCCAGCAATTTCTTCCTTAATTTGTGTTGTCGAAATACCTTCTGTTCTCTTCAAGTAAACGACTTCGCAATGCTCTTTCAAGAAATCAAATTTACCTTCCCAGTCATCCCCCATAACAAACACATCAATGTCATGTTCTTGTACGTCTCGGACTTTTTGATCCCAGCTGTTCTCTGGAATGACTTCATCTACATAACGAATGGTTTCTAAAATCAGCTTGCGATGCTCGTAGCTATGATAAGCCTTTTTTGATTTTTGTAAATTAAACTCATCTGTAGAGATGGCCACTACTAAGTAATCTCCAAGCTGTTTTGCACGCTCTAGCAGCTTGATATGCCCCCAGTGTAATAAATCAAATGTACCGTAAGTAATAACTTTCTTCATTGCAAACATAAACTCCTTTCTTCATCCTTATTCGACTGCTTCAAGCAGTAATGTTTATCCGTAATCCTATTCTCATCGGTCATGTTTTTTCGCTCTTCGGAACCTCATTATATCATAATGCCTAAAAAACGTTAAGAAAATGTAAAGACAAACTATTTCCAATTTAATGGATGAAATAGTGAAACTGCGTCAATACAGTATTTCAACGTTTTTAGAGACTAGTTGTTTATTAAAATGTCATGAAATTAAAAGGATTGTAAAGTTATTGTTAATATTTCATGGAGCAACTGTGATAAAATGATGAGTAGGCGAAGAATGAATTTACAATGAACGTTTCATAGATAACAAAATGAAAAAGGAGGTCTGAACAATGCAAACAGAAGTGGTCTCTAACCTTTCTTATGTAAATGGTGACTTAGATGAATTTATTAGCTATATCAACCAGCATCATATTTCCCAGAGAAGAGGCGCCATGATTGCGACAGTGAACCCAGAGATCGGCTATGCTGTCATGAAGGATGATGCATATCATCAAGTGGTTTCTTCTGCGGATTATGTACTGCCGGATGGTGTAGGCGTTGTGTTGATGTCACGCATGACGCAAAGTCCATTGAAATCAAGAATTGCAGGTTTTGATGTGTTCATGTCTATGCTTGATCTCGCAAACAAGCAATCTAAAAGTATTTTTTTATATGGTGCGAAAAAAGAAGTGCTTGAGGCTGTCAAACAGCGAATTGATACGGAATATCCGAATGTGGTGATTGCAGGCAGCTGTGATGGTTATCAAGCGGATAAACGGTTTGTGGCAAAACAAATTGCTCGTTCAAAGGCAGATATGGTGTTTGTTGCTTTAGGTTATCCGAACCAAGAGAACTTTATTTATGAATACCGTCATTTGTTCCCGCAAGCTGTTTGCATCGGTTTAGGCGGAAGCTTTGATGTATTTAGTGGAACGGTAAAGCGTGCACCACGCTGGATGATTAAAACAAATACGGAATGGCTGTACAGACTCATTGTCAATCCGTGGAGATGGAAACGAATGCTGAATATCCCAAAGTACGCTTTTGCCGTATTAAAAGAAAACAAAGGGAAAAAGCGCTACTATCCTGAGCAAGTAAAAGATCAGACGAAGCAGCTGTGAGAGACTGATACATGATGAATATACGCTCAATGATCATCTCATGCTATGCAGCCTTTGTTTCTTTTGCTGGATGGCTCATGAGCGGCGTGAAACCTCGTGACAATCAGGTGACGCTGCTTGTTTCATTCCAAGAGAATGCAGCTGCTCTCATTGATACTTATCAAAAACAGGCGAATATGACAATGAAGCTCACTGTCCTCTATACGAAGCATGCTTCCGTGATAGAAAAGGACGTGCCTCATGTGTCATTTCGCTATTTTCATGAAAAAAATCCCATCCATCTCATTCAATGTATCTATACGATGCTAAAAAGCAAAGTCGTCGTCACAGATAATTATTTTCTGATGACAAGTGTGCTAAGAAATAGACCTTCTACCACTTGTATTCAAGTGTGGCACGCCAATGGTGCTTTGAAAAAGTTCGGTCTTGAAGATGCTTCAAATCATCACCGTAGTTCTCGTGATCTGCAGCGTTTCAAGCGCGTCTATGCGTCTTTCGATTATATCGTTACTGGCTCAGATCACATGCGCGAGATTTTCAAAACTTCATTTGGCGTCAACGACGATCGTTTTTTGCCAACAGGTGTCCCCTTCACAGATGCGTACTATGATGAGCGCCCTATTTCCTTTCAGACGGATATTTTTCCAAAAGGCAAAAAAGTGCTGCTGTATGCGCCGACCTACCGGGACTTTGCAATGGACGGTCTTGTCTTACCTTTTTCTAAAGAACAATTGCAGAGTGAGCTGAATGGCGACTATATTCTGCTCGTCAAGCTTCATCCTGCGGTGAAACATTTAGCCAAAGCAGAAACAGATGGTGAGTGGATCTTTGATGTATCCGATCAGCCGCTCTTTCCATTGCTCTCTGTATGCGATGTCCTGATTACAGATTATTCGTCCATTGTGTTTGAATATGCGCTGCTCCGAAAGCCTGTTTTGTTCTTCACTTACGATCTAGAGACTTATCGCACAAAACGCGGCTTAGTCGAACGTTATGAAGACATCATTCCAGGAAAGGCTTGCGTCACTCAAGATCTGCTCTTAACGGAGCTTAAGCAGCTAAACGAATCAGCCAATCAAGACTTATTGAAAACCTTTGCTGAGGAATGGAATCAATATTCAAAAGGGAAATCAAGTCAGCAGCTTCTTTCCTTTATTGAACATCAGCTCTTACACAAAAAACGTCCGGCTTCTCATTAAGAAGCACGGACGTTTTTTTATTTGTTATACACGGGGATATCATAATACAGCGTATAGTTATCAAGTAAGTTATACAAACTATACATACGAGTGACCTGTTTAGAAGCCCAGCCAATATCTGTTGCATATTGGTGAGTGGCTGTCGCAGACCAGCGCATTTTGTAAATGGTATCTTGTTTGTACGTGGCATTATTGATGTAGCTGTTGCCAATGAATTTTGCCCCGCCAATAATGGCTGCCTCTGGTGTGAACCATTGCTGTTCATACGCATACTTTGCACCGAGGTAATTCGGGTTACTGTCATATGCACCAATGCCATACATGTTGTACACGATTCTATCATTAAACTTCGTACCGTTCGCTAAAATGGAACTGCCGTTGCCTGTTTCAAGCAATGCATGTGAAATCAGATAGATTTCGTTAATATGATACGTTTTTGCTGCTGTGATAAAGGCTTGTCCTTTTCCGGCAAGAATGCCTTTCCCTGCTAAAATCTTCGTATTCACTTCAGTTGGATTGAGATTTGCAGCTTCAGAGAGTTTGAGAAATTGAAAATAAGATTGAGTGCCCTCCGCGATATTCGCTGGATCTACATATTTTAATACTTCTGCTGAACTCGCATTTCTCCAGCCGAGGCTGATCTTGATCCAGTTGCCTTCTTTTCCAAGCTGCTTCACTTTTGTCCCTTTGTTCAGCTGTGCGACGATGTTGCTAGCCGAACTTGAATCAGGTGTAGAACGTACATTTAGCCCGTCTGTATTCACTGTGGACGTCGCTGGGTCTACATATGTCGCATAGACGTAGGCTGCACCATCTGTCTGCGGCGACACCTTCATTTGTTTGTTTACCATCTCATTGACTGTGAGGTTATAATTCGTCTGCATCACCATTGGACCATTTTTGATTTTGGTCGCAGTGGCTGTCCAGCCGTATTGGCTTTTCACAAAAGCAATGGCCGCATTCGCATTTGGTAACCCTGTAAACTGCTGTGTGATGTTGATTTTATATGCCGGTTTTGTCGTTGTTGTATAAGCAGCTGGTTCATTTCGTTTTTTGAAGAATGTCATGCCTTGGTCTCTTAAGGCAGCAGTCGAAATAACCCCTGTTTTGATCTGATATTGACCATAATCAGTTGCTCCCGTTTTTTGAGCGGCTGCTTTCATTTTTTGTTTGGTTAAATAACTTAAGGCTTGATTCAGCTTTGTCTGATTCACAGTTGCCTCTGTCGTAATACGGTATTGCTTAACAGCTTCTGTTAATGTTTTTGTACTGCTGGCAACTCCATTTTTTTTCATGATCTCTTGTGCCTGCTTCACTTTGCTTTGATCATATACAGGAGCGGTCATTAGGCTGTATGCTTTACTGACGGCTTGTCCCTTGCCTGTTGTGATGCTGCTTGTCACCTTTTGTGCTTTTAAGTATGCAGCACCTTTATTTACTTTTGTCTGATCCGTTGCTTGATTCACGACAAGTCGATACGTGCTATCAGATGCTTTGCCTGTTTTTTTCGTTGTGGCGGATACTTTTTTCTTTTGGAAAAATGCCGTTGCTTTTTTTGCTTGATCATCGCCCAAAAGATTCCCAGTCACTACTTGATATGGCTGTGTAGAGGAGATCTTTTTAGACGTATAGCGCCATTTCTTTTTCTTGAAAAAAGCAACTGTTTTTGCGTAAGTTGTGTCATTTAATTGATTGAGCTTTACGATATAATTTTTCGTTTTCCCTACTCGCTGCACAGTACCTGACGCACCAGCTTGTTTTTTGATCTGAGCCGCCGCTGAGGCTGCTTGCTTACTGTCTTTGAAATAGCCTGATTCCATGCTATATACATTTTTAACAGCTCCAGCCTTCTGAATCTTTCCGCTGATTTTCGCTTCTTTTTGCAGCTGGGTCAGAAGGGTTTGCGCTTTAGACTGATTCGTTTGTGCAGCAGATGTGACGATGTAATAAGGTTTGCCTGCTGCTACCGTTTGGAGTACTGCTTTTAAACCAGATTCCTTTTGAAAACCTTGCAGGATGGTATTTGCCTTACTCTGTCCGACAATATTGCCTGAGATCAGCTGATACACGGTGCCAGCTTTGTTTTCGGTTTGATATGTACTAGTGACTCCGGCCTGTTTTTGTAGTTCGGTTTGAATATTTTTGACTTTCGTTTCAGAATCAATGGCTCCTGAAATGACCTGATAAGATGGTCTGCTTTGATTGATAGCTTCATACGTGCTATTGAGTCCTGATGTTTTCGTCAGCTCGAGCGTCAGTTTTTTCGCCTGACTTTCATCGTTGATTGGATCAGATACGATTTTCTGTAAAGGAAGGCGGTCACCTACTGGAGACACCGTACCGCTCATGCCTAACTCTTTTTTTAATGCAGCGGCACTTGCACTCGCTGCTGCTTGTGAGTCATATCCTGAGGCAGTTAGCTGATAAGTCGATGTATTTCCTGAGGTTTGATACGTGGCTGTCCACTTCTTATCCTTTTTCAACGTGTCAACCGCTTTTTTGACTTCTGCTTCTGTTGTAAATACTTTTGAGGTGCTAATCGTATAAATGGATTGATCGACATAGGAGGCTGCTTGCACTTCTTTGCCCGTGTGTAATGTCATACCAAAGGCAGCTGCGAGTAACATAATCTTGATGGTTTTTTTCACGGTCCCTGTCCCTCTCTTAACTTTGCATAATAGTCTACTAATCTCTTTATCGACAAAAACAAGTCTCTTTCAAGTCCTTTATGCAATAGAAAAATAGAGGACTCCCTCGAAGTCCTCTTTACCTTTATATATGTGACACAATCAGTTCACAAGATCCTTCAATGGTGAAGTTCCCTGTTTCAGCCGGCAGGATAAAATGGGCTCCTTTTGGCAGCGGATATGTATGTCCATTATGCTCTAAGGACCCTTCCCCATTAATAACGCTGCACAGCAAAAACGGATAATCTTGCGATAGCTCTACTTTTTGATCAATTTCCCATTTATACACAGAAAAATATTCTGCTTCTACAAATGTTCTAATGGTCACCCCTGGACGAGTTTCTACTGATTCATCTGCATAACCGTCTACATGAGGAACCGTTGTGACATCAATGGCCTGCGTGAAGTGAAGTTCACGTTCATGGCCATTTTGGTCTTTTCGTTCATAATCATACACCCGATAGGTCGTATCTGAACTTTGCTGCGTTTCAAGAACCAGTGTGCCTTCACATAGCGCATGAATGGTACCGCTTGGCACATAATAAAAATCGCCCGGCTTAATTTTCACTCGCCGCAAAAGGCCTTCCCAATCTCCGCTGTTCATCATGGTCACAAGCTCAGTTCTCGTCCGTGCATTATGACCATAGATCATTTCTGCGCCTTCTTTGCAGTCAATGATATACCAGCACTCTGTTTTCCCAAGCTCACCATTTTCATGTCTTTCCGCATAATCATCATCTGGATGAACTTGAACGGATAAGTCTTGGTTTGCATCTAAAATTTTGGTTAAGAGCGGGAAGCGATCGCCTTCTATTCCCCCAAACAATTCTCTGTGATTGTTCCATAGTTCGATCAGCGTTTTCCCTTTATATGGACCGTCTTGCACGACACTTGGTCCGTTTGGATGAGCAGAAATTGCCCAGCATTCTCCCGTTTGATCAGAAGGAATATCATAGCCAAATTGATCCCTTAAGGCTGTACCTCCCCATATTCTCTCCTTCAATTCAGGCAGTAAAAAAATTGGTGACTGCTTCATTCAGGATGACTCCTCCCTTTGCTACCCTTTGATAATCCTTGCCTAGCATGATGAAAACTAGCAAGTCTCAACTTTTATTATGACGCTATCTAAAGAGAAGTCAATCCTTTCAGTACACCGAATGAAAACGATAACAAGAAAATCAATTCACCCTTTGACAGAGCCTGAAAGAAGCCCTTTCACAAAGTATTTTCCAAGTAGAATATAGACCAAAAGTGTCGGCAGCGCAGCCAAGATGGCACCTGCCATTTGAACATTCCATTGTACAATTTGACTGCCTGATAAATTTTGCAGTGCAACCATGACCGGCTGATTCTCTGCCGTGGTCATAGTAACCGCAAATAGAAACTCATTCCACACATTTGTGAACTGCCAAATGGCAACCACGACAAACCCTGTGATGGAAAGCGGCAAAATCATATGTCTGAAGATCCCGATAAATCCGGCCCCATCCATCTTCGCTGATTCAATCATTTCATCAGGAATGCTCACATAAAAATTGCGGAACATGAGTGTTGTGATTGGCAGGCCATATACGACATGGACAAGTACAAGTCCCGGAATGGAGTTATACAAGCCGATTTCACGTAAAAATTGAATAAGTGGAATGAGGATACTTTGGTATGGAATAAACATACCGAACAACATGAAGGTAAACACCACTTCTGATCCTTTAAAGCGCCATTTAGACAGCACATAGCCATTCATCGCACCTAATACAGCTGACAATAAGGTAGCAGGAATGACTAGATAAAGAGAATTCATTAAATTGGGTGATAACTTTTCAAAAGCGATTTTGTAGCTTGAGAAATCTAGTGTAGATGGGAGCGACCACATTCGCTCAAGGGTAACTTCACCTAATGGCTTTAAGCTTGTGACAAGCATGACATAAACAGGCATGAGAAAAAACAAACTGCACAGTATTAATAAAGCATAAAGAACTGGACGGACAAATCCTCTTGCGGTCATGATGAAGCCCCCTTCCGGCTAGACAGGAGATACGGCACGATAAAGACCGCAACAGAAATCAACATGACGATCGCAATGGCGGCACCACCTGCATAATGGTTTCCTCTAAAGGTCATTTCAAACATATAAACACCTGGCACATCGGTGACAAAGTTTGCACCTGGTCCTGTCATCGAGTAAATCAAATCGAAGATCTTTAAAGAAATATGTGCCATGATAATGACGACGCTCGCTGTGATTGGTTTTAACAGCGGGAAAATGATTTTCCAGTAGATTTGCCACTCGGTTGCGCCATCCATTCTAGCAGCCTCTCTCACTTCCTCTGGAATGCCTCTAAGACCAGCCAAATACATCGCAAGTGAGAACCCTGTCATCTGCCACACAGCAGCGATGACAACTGCAATCATTGCTGCCGGTACACCAAACTCAATTTTTCCCCAGACAAATCCAGCTAAAATGTTCGTATCCGTGTACCACTTGGGCTGGATGCCGAGTGTTTTTAAAAACAGATTCACCCCAGTAGATGGATTTAGGATCCATTGCCACACAACACCTGTGACAACAAAGGAAAGGGCCATCGGAAAGAAAAAGAGATTCCGAAAAAGTGATTCCCCCTTGATCTTCTGGTCTAGTAAAATGGCGAGTACAAGCCCAGAAGCAATGACTGCTCCAATAAAGAATAATGTAAAAAAGACCGTGTTTCGAAGATCTGACTGAAAGCGAAAATCTTGAAACAGCATGACATAATTTTTCATACCTGCGAAAGAAAAATCAGGAACAAGCGAGGTCCAGTTCGATAATGAAACATATCCTGTCCAGCCAATAAATCCGTAAACAAAAATGAATAATAAAACAGCTGACGGTGCTAAAAATAGCAGGGCAAGCAGCTGGTCTCCATTCCATTTTTTCCGAACACGTTTCACTTTTGCTGCTGGTGTTTTTGTGATCGGCGATGTGTCCATGCGCATGAAGCTACACTCCTTTTTTAAAAAAGAGGCGATGCCTAACGGCCGCCTCTTTCATCTTTATTTCATTGAATCTTTTAAAGAAGAAACGAACTGACTGCTGTCTTTTTGTGTCACGAAAATATTGACGGCTTGGTTCGCCTTCGTGACAAAACCTTCTTCAGCAGCTGAGCCATGCGCAAGAGACGGTGCGAGCTTTGACTCTTTAAACGCCTTCATTGCCGATTTTCCATATTCATCATATTTTGATACGTCTGCATCCACACGTGCCGGTATTGACCCTTTCAACGGATTAAACGCATCCTGTCCTTCCACAGATCCTAAGACAGATAAGAATTTTTTCACGTTTTCTGGCTGTTTGACACCCTTCGGCAGTCCGAATGTATCCGTGATGACCATAAAGCTGCCCTCCGTACCAGGAGTAGCCACGTATCCAAAGTCTTTATTCACCTTCAAATCTAGATCATTCACAAAGTATCCTTTTGCCCAGTCGCCCATGACATTCATTGCAGCTTCCCCTTTTGCCACGAGCTGTGAGGCATCCTGCCAGTTACGCGAGCTATGATCGTCGTTGACGTATTCGAGCATACGTCCAAAGATGTCTGCCGCTTCCTTCACTTTTGCATCATCCATTTTTAAGTCGCCCGCCCAAAGTTTTTGATAGTCATCTGCACCTAGTACACCTAGAAGAACGCTTTCAAACAAATGAGTCGCTGCCCAAGGTTCTTTATCCCCAAGCGCAAGTGGAGTAATCCCTTTTTTCTTTAAGGCATCGGCTGTTTTGAAAAATTCATCAAACGTCGTTGGCGGTTCTAAGCCCTGATCTTCAAATACTTTTTTGTTATACCAAAGCACATTGCCTCTATGAATATTCACTGGAACGGAATAGATTTTCCCGTCTTTGCTCACAAGGTCAATCAGTGATTCTGGAAATTTATCCTTCCAGCCTTCTTTCTCATAAAGGTCATCCAGCGGCTCCATTTTACCTGCGGCTACCCAGCTCTCATTCAGCTCTGCTCCCCCGTGTACTTGGAAAGTAGCTGGCGGATCATCTCCTTGCATCCGGCTTGTTAGAACAGCCTTTGCATTCGTACCAGCGCCACCAGCGACAGCTGCATTTTCAATGGGAATGTCTTTATTTTTCTCTTCAAACAATTGAATGAGTGCCTTCAGTCCGTCTTCCTCACCTGCACCAGTCCACCAAGAGAAAATTTCTAGTTTCTCCGCTCCGCCCTCTTTTTTTGCATCTGAGTTCGTCGATGAACTGCAAGCAGAGACGACCAGCATACAGAGTGCCAATAAAGTAAAGCCTAATTTAAACTTCATCATGGATCCCCCATCCCTATTTTGTAAGCGTTATCAAAATAAGTATACTGGCAGATCCTTGCCTTTTTTCAGGCAAACTTCTTCACTTTTTTATGAAATTCTTCATTTTTTTACGACCTGTTTTCGATATTCCTTCGGTGAACAGCCAACCATTTTTTTAAACACACGACTGACGTAATTCGGATCAGTATATCCTGCTTGATAGGTGATTTCTTTTAAACTAAGCGAACTCTCTTTCAGTAGCTTCTTCATTTTATCCATCCTACAGGTCGTCACATATTCTTTAAACGTCAGACCTGTCTCATCCTTAAAGCGTTTGGTGAAATACGTCGGGCTTAAATCAACATAGGCGGCCGTTTGCTCCAGCGTGATATGTTCGCAAAAATGTGTTTGAATGTATCGTTTCGCCCGTTCTATATCATTCACCGTCTGGGTTCTTGCTTCATACAGATCAAATAAATGTTCACAGCATTGGCGGCATTCTGTTTCTGTAGTGATAGCTAGAATCGGCACATCTGCACGAAGTCGTGATTTGAGTAAAATGAGCAGCTCTTTCACATGAGAAATGGTTGCCCCTTCTAATTGGAAGGCATCATAGTAAGCAAGAGCATCATCTCTTCTCCCTTCTTCTAGTGCCAGCATCATGTCATCGGCAAGCTCAGGCAAGTTGATCAATACGTAAGGTTGTCTATCTGTATAGTAAAAGCCATAACGAACCGCACCGTCATCTTTTTTTCGCTGATAATAGGAAAGCTTCGCTTCTGCCGCACTTTTCTGAAGTTGAAGTGGATTTGAGACAGGATGACCCATGCCAACAATGACAGGTGAATGCTGCTCGCTTGTCATGGCAGCGCGAATGGCTTGCAGTACATTCGCCTTTAGATGACCAGGTGATTGACGGCTGTAAATCAAGCATGTAAACAGCTCACCGCTCACTTTGATAGGCACTGCTTGAAAAAGAGCAGACTCCTGCAAATGATTCAGGAGTTGATCCCCGCCTGTCCGCTGAACAGCGATCACTAGACCTGCTTGAAAATCCTGAAACAGCCGCTCAAACACTGTGGAGGAATAAGATTGACCGTTCAACACATGAGCTTCCAGCCATTTTGACTGCTGATTGACTTTCTCCGCCTGCCGCAGGGAGACCTCCTGCTGAATTTCTGCCGCAACAGAACGAATCGCTGTAATGGTTTCGTCTTTATCAGCTGGTTTGACAAGGTATTGTTTGACCCCTTCCTGTATGGCTTGCTTGGCATAATCAAATGTATCGTAGGCTGTCAGCATAATAAATTTAGTATGAGGACAGCTTGCTTTGATCTGTTTGATCGCTGTGAGTCCATCCATGCCTGGCATCTGAATATCCATGAGCACAAGGTCAATTGGCTTAGACCGCGCCAATTCCACCGCCTTTTTTCCATTCGCAGCTTCCCCTGCAATATGACAGTCTGGCAGCCATTCGGTCATGAATTTACGCATCGCCATTCGTTCAATTTTTTCATCATCCACAATCAGCACGTTCAGCATGCTCGCTCCTCCTTGATTGGTATTGTCAATTGAATGGTGGTCCCTTCGTTTGGCTTTGAATCAATTTGAAGGGCATCCTGCACTCCGTAAAACAAACGCAGCCTCGACATCACATTTCGAAGACCAATTCCTGTCGAGTGACCTTTACTACGTGTGTCTGGATGATCTTCTTCCTCTTGCGATAGCAACCTCTTTTTCTCTTGATCACTGATGCCAAGTCCATTATCCCGAATCCGAATCATGACAAAGCCATCATCTCGATCAATAGAGAGCTCTACAAGCCCCCCCTCCTCTTTTGGTTCTACCCCATGAATAAAGGCATTTTCGACAAGCGGCTGCAATGTAAGGCTCGGAATGTGAACAGATAGACACGACTCATCTATGGTCGTTTTGCATGTAATACGATCGGAAAATCTTGTTTCTTGTATATGAAAATATTCTTTTACCACTTTCACTTCTTGTTCTAACGTAACAGATGCGCTGAGAGGAGATAGCGAATACCGCATCAGCGTAGAAACGGATTGTATCAATCTCGATGTCGCATCAGCTGATTCTAAGTACGCCATACGTGAAACGATGTTTAATGTATTAAATAAAAAATGTGGATTCATTTGGTTTTGTAGTGTTTTCAGCTTCATGTCTTTAATTTTCTGATCTAAAGCGGCCTTTTGTTTCATCTCTTCAATCATGACCTTCATCTCTCGCCGCATTCGCTCAAAGGCATGATTTAACACAGAGATTTCGTCCTTCGATGACACATGCAAATTCGGACCATCAAAATTTCCTTCTGATACTTCTTTGGCACTTCGAGACAGATGAACGATCGGTCTTGAAATTCCACCCGCAATGATATAGGCCATCCATAAAGCGATGCCTATCGATAATGTAAACAGACATAGAGTAAAAAGCGCATACGTTTGATGTCTTTTTTGAAGGGATTGGTAGAGTACTTGATACTCAGATAATTCATCATCCAAAAGAGTCATTGTCTGCTCTTGGATATAAGAGGATACGGTTCTTACTTCTTTCACACTTGCAGCATATTCTTTGATTTTCCCTTTTTTGACATGATTCATTGTCGCATCACTTTCGTTTATGAGCGTCCGCATCATATATTGATATTTTTCAATGGAGGGGATGGCGGCATGAAGCCCTGCATCTTTGAGCAATGCTTGATCATATGATGTCATTTTCTGTTTTGATTCAGCATACCCCTTGGCAAACGCCTGATCCTTTTCGATGGCAAAGGCGTTGACCTTTTCATACATCGTTTTTGCCTCTGTCGAAATATCATTCAGCAGGAGAAAGGAACGAAAGCTCTTGCTATATTCTGATGTGATTTTTGAACTGCTCCAATACACAAAAAAAGCGGCCACATTACCAAGGAGCACAAGAATTAAAAATGCCAATAATAATTTACTTCGTATTTTTCTCATGGCTGAACCCCCTGTGGTCTTTCCGTTTGATGAAGGGGCAGGTCTCCTCGCCGAATCACACTCGTCCCTGTGTACTGCAGCGGTTCTTGTTTATCTCCTTGCTGCAAACGAACAAGAGATTCAACCGCTTGATAGCCCATTTCATAAGGGTGCTGTACAACCACTGCATCAATTTTCCCATCATCCAGCGCTTGAATCGTATCAGGCAGAGTATCAAATGCGAGCACATAAACATCTTTAGACGAATGATATTGCTCTGTTGCTTGAATAATGCCGACACCGTCTAATGCGCTTGTTCCATAAAATGCGGTGAGCTGCGTATGATCATTTAACAATTTATACGCAGCGCCGGAAGCACCTGATTTCGTAATCGCCGACTCTTCTATTCCAGCAATATGAATGCGTTTCTCACCAGAGACGGCATCTCGAAACCCCTTCACGCGAAGCTTCTGGTGAATCGCATCAAGCCGTCCCGTCACAATGCCCACATACTGTTCGCCTTTTGTATCGGCGATGAGTGCCTGTCCGGCGATAAAGCCAGAATAATAGTTATCTGTTCCGACATACACTTGACGCTTGCTCCCCTCTGCATCGGTATCGACTGTGACAACATCTATACCTTTCTCTCTTGCTTTTTGAAAGAGCGGTTTGTATCTCTTTGTATCAAGCCCTTGCGTCATAATGCCATCCACATGACCAGCAATCGCCATATCAATGGTTTTTAGGTGATCATCCAAATCAGCCTGCTTTGGACCTAGGTATTCAAGATACACCCGATGAACTTCCGCCGCATCAGCAGCTCCCTTTTGCACCAATTGCCAATATTCATTATCAAGTTCCTCCGGTACAAGAACAAAGTGATATTGATAAGTTGATACCGTCTCATCGGAAGCGCTTTCTATTTTAACTAAATCTTGACCTAATACAGATAAAAAAAGAACAGATACGACACAAAATGTGAGAAATGCGCCCATTCCGAACACCTTCGACCATTTCATTCACATTCTCCTCCTTCCATTGTTGCCGCATAAAAAAAGAGCTGCTTATAAAAGCATACTCTCTCGACCTCTATAATTCCTTTGTCATAAATAAACTGTTCGGATCTTCTTGGTATGAACCAAAAGGCGGACAATATTGAAATCCAAAGCTTTCATATAATTTTCTTGCCGGTTCAAAGAAAGCAATCGCACCTGTTTCAAGGCTGACTCTTTTATACCCCCGCCGCTTCGCCTCTTGGAGAAGGTGGGTCAACAGATGCTTCGCCACGCCTTTTCGCATATGGGCTGCTGCCGTTCTCATCGATTTGAGTTCACCATGTTCACTTGATAGCTCCTTGATGGCTCCGCAGCCAAGAAGCACCTCTCCATCCCTTGCACTCCATACTGTGACATCATGTTTTTTCAGATGGTCTAACGGAAGGGCATGAATGCTTTCTGGCGGTGAATGTTTTTTCATCTCTTCTAAATGAGCTTTAATCAATTGTTCAATTTGACCATCTTTTAGTTCATCTTGTTGAATGTACATATCGACCTCTCCTTTATGCTCATTTTATGTGAAAAGAAGCGCCTTCCCATCTTTTATGTCAGATAAACGAACAAACAACCGGCAGTCATCAGCCGGTTGTTTATGTGAACTACATGATGGTGGAAGAAAGAACAGCCTGTAATTCTTCTGCTGTACTGCTTTCAAGCTGGCTGCCGACACCTACTGCAACGGCTCCTGCTTCAAGCCACTTTGGCACATCGACTGGATGAATGCCTCCTGTTGGGATGAACTCAACCTCTGGAAACGGACCTTGCAAATTTTTCATATAGGACAAACCGAAGGAGCCGCTCGGAAAAAGCTTTAACACGCTGTATCCATTTGCTTTTGCCTGCATAATTTCACTCGGGGTCAAAACACCTGGCACGTAGAGTATATCGTGAAAAGATAGGTGCTCTCCGATAGTAGGAAGATATCCAGGGCTAACGATGAATTGAGAGCCGGCTTCAATGGCTGATTGTGCCTGCTCAAGCGTTGTAATCGTTCCAGCTCCGACAATCAAGTCGTGGTCATGCTGGTAAGATGCAATGATCCGCTCTGCATTGGGCGTGGTATATGTCACTTCGATGGCCCGCACCCCTTTTTTCTTTAAACGACCAATCATCTCTATCCCGTCTGCTTCACTACCTGCTCTGACCACCGCAATGAGTTTACAAGCTGCGAGCTTCTCTTTAACGCTCATACTTGCTGACTTTCCCATACCTCTCATCTCCCTTCATATCGTGTCGCCTTTGATATCGTTTGGCTTCTTTTATAAATGCCTGAAGCTCTTTTCGAGTCGGCAGGCCCTCGTGATCTCCTGGGGACATGACTGCAAGTGCTCCAATGGCATTGCCTCTTGTCACCGATTTTTCATATGATAATCCGTCCAGCAGACCGCTCATCACTCCCACTGCAAATCCATCACCAGCTCCGACTGTATCCACGACATGAGACACATGGAAACCATCCACTACACCTTGGCCGGATGCACTTTTGAAATAGGCTCCTTCCGCTCCCAGTTTAATGACCACAAGCTTGACGCCTTTTTGTAAATAAACATCCGCAATCGCTTCCGGCTCATGACATCCAGTGAGTCTTTGACCTTCTGCAAGCCCTGGGAAAAACCAATCTACTTGAGCAGCCATCTGGTTCACCGTATGAATCATGTCTTCTTCCTCTTCCCATAGTTGCAGTCTAAGGTTCGGGTCAAAGGAAATGGTTTTTCCTGCTTCTTTCATTTCTTTAAGGGCATGAAAAGAAAACGCTCTCATTTCACTAGACACAGCAGGCGGGATTCCGGTCATATGAAGATGTCCTGCCTGCTGAAAATAAGTGGACGGGAAATCGCTTGGGTTCAATGTGCTCGCAGCAGAGCCTTTTCGGTAGTACGTCACATCAGGGTCTCCATCGATGACTTTTGATTTAAGCAATATTCCTGTTTTGGCTCCATCATTTGAACGGAGTACTGCCTTCGTATCGACCCCTTCTTTTTGAAGCTCTTCTAAAATAAATGTACCAAGTGAGTCCGCCCCGACCTTACTCATCCAGCCTACGCTAAAGCCTAATCTTGCCAAGCCGACCGCAACATTACTCTCTGCACCAGCAAGTGCTTTTTGAAACGTATGCACTTGGTGAAGCTCGCCAATTTCTTTTGCATAAAACATCGCCATTGATTCCCCAAATGTGATCACATCCAATGCTTTCACTCATTTCTCCCCTTTCTTGGTACCGGTTTCAAAACAGTTGAAAAAGAGAGAGCATGCACGTATGTATACTCTTCTCTGCCTAACGTTTATAAAGATTTTCTCACAATGATTTCTCCATCAAGTTGAATGGTCTGGGGTGCACTCTTATCCCCTTCAAGACGCGTCTTGATTTTTTGCATCGCCGCTTTCCCCATCTCATGAGATGGCTGCGCCACCGTAGTGATGCCTGGCCCGATCAGCTTATACCATTCTGTATCATCAAATCCGGCAATGCCTATCTCCTCAGGAATCTTTACCCCAAGATCGACAAGTTCACTGATGAGCTTCAGCATGAGTAATCCATTGCCTGCTAAAATCGCTTTTTTCTGATGGCTTGATTGTAAAAAACGACAAATCTCATCTCGCATTTGTTCCTTTTGCTTCAAATTGATTTCTGCAATCATAGGTGTCTTATGTTGACTCATCGTCGTCTGTTCATAGGCTTCTTTTCGTTCTTCACGTGGACTAATCCCATCGACCGGCTCAGTAAAGAAAGCGATATGTTCGTAGCCTTTTTCATACATTTGGTGAAGTAGACGAGCCGTGATGTCACGGTTATTCGTTGTGACGGTATCGACCTTGAGTTCAGGTAACTTACGGTCAACAAGAACAATCGGTACACCGTTTTGCTTAAAGTCTTGCAAAATGTCATTGTTTTGACCGGTCGTATTAATGATCAGCCCTTCAATATAATGCGCATTCAGCTTCAGAAGCATTTCTCGTTCTTTTTCTGGACGATTATCTGTGTTGCACACCATGATGCTGTATCCATATTCATCACAAATCTCTTCCACACCACGAAGTGTCGCAACAGAGAATGGATTCGTAATATCAGCCACAATAAAACCAATGACCTTGCTCTTTCTTACTTTCAATCCTTGGGCAAGCTGACTCGGACGGTAATGGAGCTCCTCAATGGCTTTTTTAATCTTTTTTACCTTTTCAGGAGAAATTTCATTTGTTCTGCCATTGATGTATCTGGATACCGTTGATTTTGAGACACCTGCATATGCTGCAACTTCGTTAATGGTGACTTTCGTTTGCTTTTTCTCTTTCATACAAAAAACTCCCAAGATTGATCTTCTCATTTGTTTCGAAACCGATTTCAAATAAACTTAAAAAAAGCATACCACAAGTTGAACTGTATCAGAAGATTTTTTTCATGAACATGAAGAAAAAAAGCTTTTATACAATTAAAGAAAGCGATTTCAAATTAACGGTTGACGCCGCTCTCTTTTTCCTCTAGAATTTTCCTTGAAACCGATACCAAATAAAACAATCATATGTTTCAGATGGAAAGGGAGGCTTATCTCAAATGGAAAATCGTTATGCTGTACATCCTGAGCAGGTCAAGCGTTTTACAACAGAGGAACTTCGTCGTCATTTTCATATTCCGACACTCTTTGTCAGTGGTGAATTGAAGCTATATTATTCGCATGAGGACCGTGTGGTGATTGGCGGTGTTATGCCGACATCAGAACCGATCAAGCTAGATGCCGGCGACTTTTTACGTACAGAATATTTCCTTGAAAGACGGGAAATTGGCATTGTGAATGTCGGCGGCCAAGGTACGGTTACAGTCGATGGTGAGTCATTTGTGCTGGAGCATAAAGATTTCTTATATATTGGACTTGGACACGAACATGTACAGTTTGCTAGTTCATCAGGTGAGCAGGCCAAATTTTATCTTGTGTCAGCCACAGCTCATAGAGCGTATCCGACACAAAAGGCTGCGATTGCTGAATTAACACCGAATCATTTAGGGGAAGCATCCGCCTCGAACGTACGGAATCTGTATCAGGTCATTCATGCAGACGGCATCCAAAGCTGCCAGCTTATGATGGGCATCACTCAGCTTGAAACCAATAACACATGGAACACGATGCCTGCTCATATACATGACCGGCGGATGGAAGTGTACTTATATCTTGATATAGAGGAAGACGCACGTGTCTTTCATTTTATGGGGGAGCCATCTGAAACGAGACATCTCGTTGTAGCAAATGAAGAAGCCGTCATCTCACCTGCCTGGTCCATTCATTCAGGCTCAGGTACCGCAAATTATTCATTTATTTGGGCAATGGCGGGAGAAAACTATACGTTTAAAGATATGGACTTTGTCCCGATGGACCAGCTGAGGTAATGAGATGACGACGACATCATATGTAGCGTCCCTCTTTTCCCTCGAAGGCAAAACAGCTCTTGTCACAGGTCCTGGAACTGGTATTGGGCAAGGTATTGCCGTAGCGCTTGCCCGTTCAGGTGCAGATATCATCGGCACCTACCACCATACGCCGCTTGATGAAACAAAAGAACTTGTCGAACAGACCGGCAGATCATTTCATGCGATTCAAGTAGACTTTGCAGATCCTAAGTCCGCAAAGCGGGATGTTGATGCCCTTTTAAAACAGCATTCAATTGATATTTTGATCAATAATGCTGGGACCATTAAAAGAGAAGAGGCTGCTCAATATTCAGAGGAAAACTGGCATACTGTCATGGATGTGAATATCAACAGTCTCTTTTTCCTCACGCAAAAGGTCGGACAGCAGATGCTGAAAAAAGGGCAAGGGAAAATTGTCAATATCGCTTCCCTTCTATCATTTCAAGGCGGTGTCTTTGTTCCCGCTTATACAGCAAGTAAGCATGCTGTCGCAGGTTTGACGAAAGCTTTTGCAAATGAATGGGCAAGTCAGCATATTCAGGTCAATGCGATCGCGCCTGGTTATATTGCAACCAATAACACGCAAGCCATTCGTGACGATGCGAACCGGAATGAAGAGATTCTGAAACGAATCCCCGCTGGACGCTGGGGACGGCCTGAAGATCTAGCAGGTGCCGCCGTCTTTCTCAGCTCCCCTGCCTCTGATTATATGAACGGTCATATTTTAGCCGTAGATGGCGGCTGGCTGGCGAGATAAACATGTGAAGAGAATTCCTATTTTAGGGGATTCTCTTTTTTCTATTTGCATAATTCTTCTCCTTCCGAGTCACTCTATAAAAAAAGACATGAGGGTGAGGTATTATGAAAAGTCGTATTGAACAAGATATAGAGTCCGTCATTCAGCGTGTCAAAAGCTTTGCCGGCAAAAGTGATGATATCGTGTTCCACTCTTTTTCATTTGGTCCTTCCGCTGTCTCTGCATGTCTCGTGTACGTTGAAGGACTCACAGAATTTGAGATGCTTTCCAAACAAATTATTTCACCTATGCAAAAGGAACTGACCATCACTGAGGTCGACCACACCACACTTTCTCTCCTTTCTAAAACGTTCTTTGGTATTCAAAATGATGTGCTGGAAGATATGAACCTTGCCATCGAGCAGTTATACAGCGGCAGGGCTATTTTATTTGTGGATAGGGCCACTCAAGCTCTTGCGCTCCATACGAATCTTTTTCAATTTAGAGAAGTAGAGGAGCCGCAATCAGAAGTCCTTGTTAGAGGACCAAGGATTGGATTTATTGAAAATCTTGAAAAAAACACGGCATTGCTTCGTGAAAGAGCAAACGATCCGAACCTTGTCATTCAAAAGGTAAACATAGGAACTCGCAACAAGAAATCTGCTGCTCTTGTGTATGTTCGTGATATCGCAGACCCCAAACTAGTAGATGATGTCTTCTCTCGTATGAAGCAAATCAAAATGGATGATATTCCTGAGAGCGGCTACATAGAACAGCTGATTGAAGACAGTCATATCTCTATTTTCCCGCAGATTCAAAATACAGAACGTCCTGATCGGGTGATTGCCTCTGTGTTAGAAGGAAAGGTGTCTATTTTGCTCGATGGGACGCCGTTTGCCCTCATTATGCCGATGACTCTCACTGCCTTGATGCAATCACCGGAGGATTATTATCAAAGATGGACAAGTGCGACTCTTTTGCGTTTGCTCCGTTATATTGCCGTGCTTTTGACGATCTTTTTACCGGGACTCTATATCGCCCTTGTTTCCTATCATCCTGGTTTATTACCAACACGAATGGCACTTACCATCGCAGGCAGCCGGCAAAATGTGCCCTTTCCTCCTGTAGTGGAAGCCATTTTGATGTCGTTTACGATTGAACTGCTGCGGGAAGCTGGACTTCGTCTTCCTAGGGCGATCGGGCAGACGATTGGACTGATTGGCGGCGTCATTATTGGACAGGCGGCTGTCCAAGCCAATATCGTCAGTGCCTTAATGGTCATTATTGTGTCTCTGACGGCACTAGCCGATTTCACTGCTCCATCATATGATTTCAGCTTCCCCTTACGCATTCTGCGGTTTATGGCCATCTTCAGTTCAGCCATGTTTGGATTATACGGCCTCATCATGTGTTATTTATTTGTACTTTGTCACTTGATGCAGCTAAAGACCTTTGGTTTTGACTATTTCACACCTGTTTTGTCTTCACCGTTTTCAGATTTAAAAGATACGTACGTTCGTTTACCAATAGGGCTATTTAAATCGAGACCGAAAACAGCCAAGACAAAAAATCTCAAAAGACAAGGAGAGTAAACGATGTACATAGCTGAGAAGCTATCATTGTTACAAGTCACCATTCTGTGCAGTTCTACAATGATAGGCGCTGGAATTTTAACCATTCCTCGCAGTTCTGCCAATTCAGGATTCCCTGATGGCTGGATCATTGTATTAATACAGGGAGTCATCTTTGCTTTCGTTGCTTTTTTGCTAGGTTGGATTGCGGAGAAGAATGCACCGGATACCATTTTTGAATCGAATACAAAAGGAGCCGGTGCATTCTTTGGCACGATCTTTAACCTAATGCTGATCGGTTATTTACTAGCCATTGTGGGCTTTGAGGCGCGTGTACTGGGGGAAGTGGTTCAGTTTTTCCTGCTGCAATCGACCCCTATGACGGTGATTGTGATGATTTTTTTACTTGTGGCCACCTATCATTTAAAAAGCGGAATTTTTCCGGTAGTGAAAATGGTGACATATATTTATCCGATGACCATGATCATTTACATTGGGCTCATGCTGTTTAGTTTGAAAATATTTGATTTTGATTACTTACGCCCGGTAATGGCTCACGGGTTTAAAGATTTTAGTAATTTGTTCTCTCAAACATTTATTCAATTTACAGGCTTTGAAGTCATTTTGTTTGTCGTACCGCTTATCTATAAAGACAAATGGTCAAAAGCGAAATGGGCCGCAGCGATCGGTGTAGGGATCACCACACTTATTTACTCCCTCACGCTCTTTATTGTGATTGGTTCCATGACGGTTGGAGAAACGAAATCACTCACCTGGCCCACTGTCTCCCTCATTCAAGCGCTAGAACTAGAAGGGGTCTTCATTGAACGCTTTGATATTTTCTTACTGACGATCTGGACGTGCCAGCAGTTTATTTGTATGCTTGGCTTTTTCCAATTTGCTATTAAAGGCTGTCAAACGGTTTTTAAGACAACCAATTTAACGAGACTGCTATGGTTGCTGTTTTTGCTGACCTCAGCTCTCTCTCTTTTTCCGAGAAATATCAATGAAGTCTTTTACTACTCGACTTTACTCGGCTATGCATTATTCGCTGTGTTAGCGATTCCTTTTTTAACAGCTGTTCTGCTCATGATACGTAAAAAATGGGGAGGTCGATCTGCATGAAAGGACGGCGTTTATGGCTCACCTTTCTGTCTTGCTGTCTTTTGATTTTATCGACAGGCTGCTGGGACTTAAAGGATATTGAGAAATTATCGTTTGTACGCGGTGTTGGCATTGACGAGGAAGATGATAACGGAGTCAAACTCACCTATCAAAACCTTGTCCCTAAAATGGGCGGAACACAAGAAGCAGATTCCCCTGGCTATGTGAATGTCGTCTCAAAGGGGAAAAATGTACTGGAAGCAGTCAGCAATGTCGCTTTGAAGGACCCGCCGATTTACAGTGATCACCTCAAAATCTTTTTGTTTGGCAAAAATCAAGCCGAGCATCATGATATTCAAGGAACACTCAACCACTTTATACGAGATGATGAGGTTCGAAGAAGCAGCTACCTCTTAGTGTCACGGCATGAGGCTTCAAAAGTCATCAATCAAAAATTAAAATCACAACAAAAGGTGCCAGTTGAGCATATTTTTGAAACATCAAAAAACCGGAGCTTTAACGGGAAGATTTTACTGCCAACACGTATTGGCCGAGCGTCGGATTACTTTCAGATGGGTACAAGCTTTCTTGTCCAAAGTGTGGATGTCGTAAACGGAGAACTCAACTATGATGGTGCAGGCATTATCCATGGAAAAACACGAAAGCTGATAGGATTCATTCCAGCAAAAGATGTCCAATCTTTAAACTGGGTTATGAATCGCATCTCAGGCGGAGTCGTACCCGCCACCTACAAAGGCTTTCCGATTACTTATGAAATCAAGAAAGCAAAGTCCAAGATTGAACCCTATCTGAAGAACGGAAAGATTTCCTTTAACATTAGTGTACAAACAAACGGGAAACTATCAGAAGATCAATATCCCCCTGAAAACTCATACGATGAGCAATACATCAAACGATTTGAGCGCATTTTTGAACGCAAAATCAAAGAACGCATTCAAAAAGCTGTCCACCACATGCAAAAAGAAGTTGGTGTTGACCCGATCCTTTTAAATCGGCAGGTGCGCATCAAGTATCCAGACTTTTGGGATCAGCACCGCAATGAATGGGATACACTATTTCAAGAAGTAGACATTGCATATGACGTCAAAGTTAGCATTTTGAACTTTGGTGCAGAAGGCGCAACGAAAAGCTTTAAATGGTAGCACAAAAAGCGGTCATCCGCCTTAGATGGTTGACAAAGGGCTAAAATGAACTTTGTTTTAGCCCTTTGTCTTCTTTTCAGCGTGATAGAAAACCTTTGCAGTCTAGGAAGGACGAGTACCGGAGCGGAGCGAATGAAGGATTCGCGAGCACCGGCGCGCAGGACTGACAAAGAATGCGAGGGTTTGCCTACACGCTGAGGCGGATTACCCGGAGGGGGAACCGCCTTTTTTACGTGCAACGATCAAAAGCTGATAGAGCGTCACTTGATCAGATAATGCTTTTGTTTGAAAGCCAAGTGACTCTCCTACTCTCGCCACTTCGTCAAAAAACAATTGAACGTTTTGATCAATTGGCACATTGATCGGCTGTTCAATCACGCGATGAAACAAATGGTCTGGAAAGAGCGCCCGCATTGTGTTTGGTGTGAAAAATCTCATATGTGTTCGATCTAAAATCCCCACATCTTGATACGTAAAATCACCTGCCATTAAAGGCAGCAGTACTTCCGCATGCATCATATTAGGTAAGCAGCAAATGATCACGCCACCTGGTTTTAAAGACGCATGCGCTTGAGCTATCAACTGCCATGGGTCTGACACATGCTCTAACACATCAGAAAAGATCACAGCATCAAAAAAAGCTTCTTTCTCTGACCAAGGATACGCCTCCGCTTTTGTCTCAATCACTTCTTTGTAATACGCCTTTGCCATCTCTGCTTTTAATGCATCCGCCTCTACTCCGTACATGTCAACGGACTGCCGGTTGATCAGTTCAAGTCCTGTCGCCCCAGCACCACAGCCAACATCCAGCACACATCCGGCATCCTCAGGGAGCAGTGTTGCAAAATATGGATGGGGCGTTATCAGATTTAAATCAATGCCCCATTTATCTAAAAAACGAAGCCTGTTCTCCGCAAACAATGTAGAGATGTTCGTTTCTTCATTGGCATTGAAGGTAGCATGACCGTGATGATGCACAAAAGAATCATGGACGATTTGCAGCTGGTATCCCTTCAGCAACGAACGCAGACAAAGGTCATCATCCTCAAATGATCCATATACAAATCGCTCATCAAATAACCCTACATCCTCGATCAGCTCTCTTTTGACCAGCAGACAAAAACCAACAAGTCTATGCACATATGTTCTTTGACCTTTTCTCGAAGCCGTATATGCCTTCGCAAAGGCAGGAAGCTCCTTCACATCTGTGTAAGATGGCTGAACGAGCTGAGGACCACTCACATAATTGGAGACAGGGCCTACCATGCCAATACGATCTGATGCAAAAAGGGCTTCTCTTAAAGGCAAAAGCCAGTTTTCGGTCACAATCGTGTCGTTATTTAAAAAAAGAAGACTATCTCCTGTTGCCTTTTTCGCCCCTTGGTTACAGCCCTTGGCAAAGCCTTGATTCTTCTCGTTGTCAATCAACACGACATCTTCCAGTTGTCTCACATATTCCTTTGTTCCGTCTGATGAAGCATTATCCACGATAATGAGTTCATATTCATCACGCCGAGTATGCTTCTTGATACTGTCGATACATTTTTTCGTTAGGTGCAGTTCATTGTACGTCAGCATCACAATGCTCGTTTTTCCTTTCATCTCATTTCCACCTTTCGCCCGCCTGTTCCATATGTATGTCATAGGCAGCACGTTCAGAAGATGAGTGATTGTTCTTTCTTGATTAAACGTTTGTTTAACAAAGGAAGACCAGCTGCCTCATGCAGCTGGTCTTTTTTCATACCGTTTCCCCTTCATCATTCACGACGGCACGGTTTCTCTTTTTTAAATCTTCTTCAATCTCTTCAAGACTTTTCCCTTTCGTTTCTGTGACTAAATATTTCACAAATAAGAAGGCACCTATGCCGATGGCTGCATAAATAAGGAAAAGGTTACTGATGCCAATTGCACTTAACAAGGTTGGGAATGTGAGCGAGATGATCAAATTCCCTGTATGCAGTAGGAAGGTCGATACCCCCGTACCAATTCCCCGGACATGTACTGGGAACAGCTCCGGCAGCATCACCCATACGACCGGGCCCCAGCTGACAGCAAAAATGACGATGAAAAGTCCTAAACATATAATCGTCGTCCACCCTGCAGCTGTTGATCCCTCGAAAAAACGATTGACCACTGCTAGAACAATCAAACTAAGAACCATCCCTACATTTCCAAATAGGAGTAACGCTTTCCGCCCGACACGATCAATGATTTTAATCGCAACAAACGTCATGACAACATTGACTGCACCAATTCCTACAGTTCCTAAAATGGCTGCTGAATCGCCAAAGCCGACACTTGTGAATGTTTTTGGTGCATAATAAATGATCGTATTTGTCCCAATAAACTGCTGTAAAAAGGCTAAGCCGACACCAGCAATTAAAGCGGGGCGCACCCATGGCTCGAGTAATTCCTTAAGACCTCCTTTTTCTTCACTTTCTGCTTTTTGAATATCCGCAATTTCGTCTTCAACTTCTTGCTTACTTTGTCTAAGTTTTAACAATATTTCTTTCGCCCGGTCCGCCTGTCCTTGGACAAACAGCCAGCGAGGACTTTCTGGCATAAACAAAATACCACATAACAAGAGCACAGAAGGAACAACGGCAATTCCAAGCATCAGACGCCATGCCTCTGCATCTGCTAAAACGTAGTTCACAATATAGGCAAGAAGAATACCAAATGTGATCATGAGTTGGTTTAATGAGGAAAGTGCCCCTCTTGATTCCTTTGGCGCAAGTTCAGATAAATATAATGGAACAATCGTCGTCGAGCATCCGACAGCAAGTCCTAGCACGATTCGGAATAAGACCATGACCTCCGTATTCGGTGCAAGGGCTGTTCCAAATCCGCCGATAATAAATAAAATGGCTGCGGCGATTATCGCTTTTTTCCGTCCGAATTGATCTGTCAGTTTTCCAGAAAGAGAAGACCCGAGCATCGCCCCGATTAAAATCGAGCTGACCACAAGTCCCTCTGTAAATGCATTTAAACCTAAATCCTCTTTCATAAATAAGATAGCGCCAGAAATGACACCTGTATCGTAACCATATAAGGCGCCGCCAAGTGCGCCGAAGAAATAAAGCCACCCATTCCGATTTTTCATGATCATAACCCCTCTTTTATCTATGTAATGACTAGATGTTTCTCTATGAAAAATCATTTTCCTCACTTCCTGTCATTTCAAACATTTCGATGTTTTATGACAAATATATTTCATTTGCGTATCATTGAAACTTTTTTAGATAAGGAAACGTCAATTAAGCGTTAGTGAAAAAAATGTCGCACTATATCCCGTTTTAAGGTATATTTGTTTTAGTTTGTAAGCAGGAAGAAGGACATCTTTACTATAAAATCATAGCGAGGGTTTAAATATATGGATCAAACAAGAAGTAAACGCAAAGGCAAAAAGCGTTTAAAACCATGGGTGAAAGTCACTCTTTTTATTTTTGGTATTCTTTTACTGACAACCGCTTCTGTCACCGGCTATGCCTACTATAAAGTGACATCGGCTGCAAAAAAAGCACAAGTCTCTCTAGACCGCGGTGCACAATCTGTCAAACGGATTGAAGCATTTGATCCTGGGAAAGACAGCTTTTCTGTCTTGCTGCTTGGCATTGACAGCAGACCAGGCGAAACCGTCAAACAAGCACGAAGCGATGCAATGGTATTAGCGACAGTAAATCGTACGAATAAAACCGTGAAATTATTAAGTATTCCAAGGGACTCATATGTTAATATTCCAGGTCATGGTTATGACAAAATTACACATGCACACGCATTTGGTGATGCAGACCTCACGGTGAGTACAGTTGAGAATTTACTAGATATCCCTGTCGACTTTGTGATTGAAAGTAATTTCAAAGCATTTAAGGAAATTGTGAACGAATTGAATGGTGTTTCCGTTAACATTAAAGATGAATATGTTGTGAAACAGATTCTTAAAGATACAAAGGGCAAAGTTCAGCTGCAAACGGGTACTCACACACTAGATGGTAATCAAGCTCTCGCTTATGTGAGAACAAGAAAAGCAGACAGTGATCTCATGCGTGGACAGCGTCAAATGGAAGTTTTAAAAGCCATTTTCGATAAATCAAAATCAGTAACGTCTATTCCGTCTTATGACAATATCATAGATACTCTAGGTGATAACGTCTCAACTAACCTGTCAATGAAAGAACTAGTCGGTCTTTTCCCACTACTCACTTCATTGAAATCTGTTGATACGATTCAACTAAAAGGATCTGATTACCAGCCAAATGGCGTTTATTATTACCAATTGGATCAAAACCAACTGAACGAAGTCAAAACGGAATTGAAGAAACAGCTTGAATTATCATAAAAACAGAAAGCGTCCTTTTGGGCGCTTTTTATGTGTTGAAAAAGGTGTTTGCCCTTTTTCTTCTTTTAAGCGTGATAGAAAACCTTTGCAGTCTAGGAAGGACGAGCACCGGAGCAGAGCGAATTTGACATTCGTGAGCACCGGAGCGCAGGACTGACAAAGAATGCGAGGGTTTGTCTACACGCTAAAAGCGTCCTTTTGGGCGCTTTTTCTTATATCCTTGATCAATTGACCATTTTTGTTTAGCCTTAAAGAGAGGAATCCACAATCCGACTCTTTCATGAGAATGAAGGAAATCGTACATACTTTGAAGAGGCTATTGCATGAATGAAGGAGGATATAACAGCAATGAAAAAGATGATTGCGATTGATTTAGACGGTACACTCTTAAATACGAAAAGTGAAATATCCGCTCAAAACCGGCAAGCATTGATTCGTGCGAAGGAAGCTGGATATATTGTGACCATTTGTACAGGGCGCGCGACTTTTGATGTAAAAGAGCTTCTTGGGGATTTGGACATTCCCATTATTGCGGCAAATGGAGGAACTGTCCATACAGAAGGGTACAAGCTCTTCAGCAGAATCACCCTTGATCAAGAAGCTGGAAGACGTGCTGCAAAGGAATTAGTGGAACGGAACATTTATTTCGAGATCTATACAGACGATGCCCTCCTTTCCCCATTTGATGGAAAAGAAAAGCTCAAAGCTGAATTTGATATGATCAAAAGCGCCAATCCTCATGAGGATGTAGCTGATTTATGGGAAGGGGCGATGACTCAATTTAAACAGTTTGGTATCAAACCTGTCGATGACATCCGTCAAATTTTTGAGTCGAATGAACCAACCTATAAATTACTATGCTTCTCCTTTGATATGAATAAGCTGCAAGAAGCACGAGATCTTCTTTCTAAGATGCCTGAGCTCTCCTTGACCTCATCTGGAGAACATATCATTGAGGTACTGCCAAAAGAGTCAGGCAAAGGACATGCCCTCAAAAAACTTGCAGCCCATTATGGCGTAGACCGATCCAATATTTATGCGATCGGTGACAGCCCCAATGATCTATCCATGTTCGATGAAGCAGGACACAGGATAGCGATGGGGAATGCGGTGGATGTCATTAAAGAAAAAAGCACCTATATCACAAAAGGCAATCATGAAGATGGCGTCGCCTATTTTATTGATCTGCTTTTGCAGAATCAATTTCAAGAAAAAAAGACGCTTGTCTGATCAGCGCCTAGTGAGAAGTCGAGAAGTCCGATCCGAGCATTGATCGGGCTTTTTCTTTATTTTTTGATTCTAACGGCCGTCTCATATTTATCCTTCCAATACGTACTTGTTTTCATATTGGTAATGACAACGCCATTTGAAACCGTCACATGAATGACTTGATTTGAACCAGCATAAATGGCCGGCATCAACGAAGTCCCTTTAAAAAAGACAAGATCTCCTGGCTTTAGTTCCGATCGTTTCACAGGTGTACCTGCTTTAACTTGTCCCGATGCATAGCGAGGCATCTCAATTCCAAGCACTTCTTGATAGATATACTGCGTGAATCCTGCTGTATCAAAGCCTTGCTTTGGGCTCGCACCACCTTTTACATAAGGTACTTCTCCAATATACGTAGCGGCTTTTGATACGACTGGGTCTTCTTTCGCTAGTTTCAGCTCAGTTAATCGTTTCGCACCTGTCCATTTCTCACGCCAATACGATTCAGACAAATAAGAAATCGTCACACTTTCCGAACGGCTCGCATGAATAAAGCGGTCTCCTCCGATGTACATTCCTACATGTGAAATTCCTTTTTTATACGTGTTGCTAAAAAAAACAAAGTCTCCAGGGCGAATATCGTCTCGTGCTACTTTCTCTCCAACCATCCATTGCTGCTCAGCACTTCTTGGCAAATAAATCCCAAGTGATTTTTCAAACAAATATTGTAAAAAACCTGAACAATCGAATCCTACTTTTGGATCTGATGCCCCGAATACATAAGGGATTCCTAAATATTTCATCGCATCTTTCACTAGTTGATCATCCGACATCTCTTGGGAGACAGGCAGCCGTTTGACCGCATAGAACCGATCGGTCCAATATTTACTTTTGCTGACATCTGTTTTCACCACCCCTTGACTGAGTGTGATGTGGATCACTTGATCATTTCCAGCGTACAAAGCAACATGTGTCGGGATGTCTTTTGTTTCTTCAAGACTGCGAAAATAGACAAGGTCTCCGGGCTTCGCTTTTCCCCATGATACGTTTTCACCGATTTGGTATTGATCGATCACCTTTCGCGGCAAATGAAATGCACCTGTTGTTTTGTATACATATTGTATAAAGCCAGAAGCATCAAAGCCCGTTTTCGGATCGATTCCTCCTTTATGATAAGGCGTACCTATCAGCGTTTCCGCTTGTTTTAAAGGAGATGTTGTTTGAGCAGACACCTCTGTTTGAGACATAAACATGAGTCCTACAATGGCACATCCTCCAAGCAGTATTCCTTTCCATTTCATCCTCTCTTCCTCCTTTCTTTTATAGTTTCGACATGACCCCTTTCATTTTACACCTTTTTCCGTCAAAAAAGAGCACGCCTCGCGTGCTCTTTTCATCATCATTTCTTTATTTACTCGCTTCCGCTTTTGACTGCTTTTGCTGTTCAATTTTCTGCATTTCAACCGAGATCTTTTGTTTCTCATGATCTGTGAGGCTGTCACTAAATTTAAAAGCAGACATAAAGACAAAGACTAAAATTAACGCAACAAACGGCCAGCTTGCTTTAAGGAATTTCATTTTTTATCCTTCCCCTCGTTTTCTTTTAATGTTTGAACTTTATCAGAATGATCGACTTCAAAGAAAATATGTCCGTCTTTTTCTTTCCAATCCGCATTCGTACCATTTGTCAGCATACGGATAATCGATTTTGATTCAAGAGATCCTGCTTTGACTGGAGCAGGTGTCGCTTCTTTGATGTACATTGGAACCACTTCAAATGTCGCTTTTCCATCTTCATTCAGATGATACTGAACAATGGCAGAATCACGTGTTCTTGACCAGCCTTGGTCAAAAATAAAGTTCCCCAAGCTATAGAAAATCGCTGTTCCGTTATAGACTTCCATCGGCTCAAGAACGTGCGGGTGTGCACCGATAATGATATCAGCACCAGCCTTTGACATCGCTCTTGCCAGCTCTCTTTGTCTGTCGTTTACTTCATTGTTATATTCCTGTCCCCAGTGCGCATGAACAACAACGATATCTGCCTTTTCAGCAGCTTGTGAAATCATCGGAATAAAGATAGATGGATCAGCTGGCAGAATACCTGCCTTGCGATTTGTTGCTTTAAAATCTTTTCCATATACATCTGTAAAACCAAGGGTAGCGATTTTAACGCCATTCACTTCTTTGTATGAAATGTTCTGCTTCGCATCTTTGACGTTGCGCCCTGCCCCTGTATAATCCATGTCAGCTTTTTCAAAGGCATCAATCGTGTTATTTAAGCCTTTTTCACCGTAGTCTGCTGCATGGTTATTCGCAAAGTTTAGTACAGAGAAATTCAAATCCTTTAACGCTTGTACAGAATCTTCATCTGTTTTCAAATGAATATTCTTTTGTGCTGCCTGTTCCTTATCTGAAGCCACTGGATGCTCAAAATTCCCAGTTACATAATCTGATACATCAAAATACGGCTTCGCATAGCGGAACAGGCGCTGCTTTCCATAGCGGTCTGTTACTTTCTCTACATTTCTTCCAAACATAATATCTCCGACAAACGAAGCGGTCAAGATGTTTTCTGGATTCTTTTCTACAGTTGGTACTTGTGCTTTCCCGATAAATGTAAATAGAAATGTACAAGCAATGACAATCGGTAAAGCAATCAGTACGTGTTTATTCGTCTTTTTCTTTTGGTTCTTTGTGATTTTCAGCAGCTTTTCCTGAAAGCTCAATTTTTTATTCATCATTGGACACACCTTATCTTAAAATAGATAGTAAACATACATGATGGCAAATGTTGCACCACTTAGAAGTAATGTGCTTCCAAGGGTAATCGTAAGACCTTGCTTTTGAATCGTATTCGCAATCAATCCAGGCACGATGATTCCGATTCCGCGGAATTCTGCTATTTCAAACGGAACCACTGGATAGAAGAAATCAAATATGAGCTTTAGGGCAATTCCTGTAATCAGCATCGCCGCAAACTTTCTGCGTCCGTACAAAATCATAAATTTCGATAGACCAAAACGAACGATCACATATGTCAGCAAGCTGACAGATAAAACAACTAAAATGAAGACTGGCTGGTTAAAGACGAGCGCCAGATAACCTGGAACAACCAACCCAGCTGGTACGATTCCTGTTTTTTCTGCAAAGATTAAACTGAGTAGAACACCTAAAATTAACGAGATATAAAGATCTGATCCGAACATTTTCTATATTTCCTCCTAGCTGACAAGCTGCTTAATTTTGTATTCTTGAATTTTTTCGATTAAAGGTTCAGCGGCGCCGTGAATATTGCCGACTCCATAAACCACTCGATTATGAAGCTTTTTCTCAAGCATGTTCATAATTTGTTCTGTAGATTGATATTCAAGGTTGTGTAAGTGGTCAGCCGGAATTTTTCCATCCTCAAATGCCTTCACAATTGGATCTGTCGTTTCACCAATTAAGACAAGATCACTTGCTTCAATATAAGGAAGTACATCCTCCGCAAACTGGATCGTTCTATCTACGCGATCCGCACGACAGTTCATGATAATAATCGGTTCATCTGTTGGATACCCAATTTCCTTCACACGCTTCCAAATGTTCAATGTAGATGCTGCGTCATTAGCCGCAAATCCATTTACAAAATGTCCAGGTGTTTTTGCGTCCATTAATGGAAGAATTCTCATCGCTCCTGGATCAGGCGGCGCATTTAACATGCCTCTGAATGCCGTATCTTCATCAATTCCCAATGCTTGTGCGACACCAAGTGCAAGTGAAGCATTATCCGGGAACACCATGTACTCAAATTTCCGTAAATACTCATCGGTAATCTTGGAATTATCTGCAACAATCACTTCAGTATTGCGTTTTTTCGCAATCTCTTTAAAGAAATCTGTATATTCACTATCCGTAATAACCAAGTGCCCATTGTAAGGAATTGTCGCTGTAAAGGCTTCAGCTATTTCATCAAGAGTTGGCCCCATCACATCCATATGATCTTCAAGAACGTTTACGATCACGCCAATATTCGCTTGAAGCAGCTCTTCCTGAAAGATAATTTGGTAATCTGGATTCACCGCCATACATTCACTGACGATGGCATTTGCTCCTCTTTCAACGGTTTCTCTCATAACTTCTTTCTGCTCTCCGATATTCGGTCCTTGCGGTTTCCTTTTAATCGGTTTCTCTTCTGGCGTATCCCAATAAATCATTCTTGCATCCGTTCCTGTTGTTTTGCCGACAGTTTTATAACCTGCCTCCATTAAGATACCGGTTGTCAATCTTGTAACGGTAGACTTTCCGCGTATACCATTAATATTGACGCGTACCGGCAGGGCATCGATATTTTTCTGATGACGCTTCTTTTCAATAAAGCCAATCCCTAACATGATGACACAGGCTATAACGATTAACCACATCGCTTATCTACATCTCCTTTTTTTATGAGTGTGATATGTAAATTCAATCAACAGTATATAGGTTCAGCATAAAATCACAATCGGTATTATGTAACATAATCTTTCACTTCCTCGTATGCCAAATTCCTCTAATCAGAAGGCGTATTTGCCTATCTCACGCTCAAATGAAAAGGCCAAAAGACGGACAAAATGACGACTGAATTTCTGCTTCAAACAAGAGAAAGCGTTACCATCAAGCAGTGAAAAATCTTTTGTCCTTTTCTCCCTAAATTTTTCGACAATTATTAAGATGTATTTTGAATCAATGTTTTAAAGCCCTCTCATCTCTACGAAATCAGTCATATCAGCGCTTTAAATGAATAGTGCGTGTTTTAGAATATTTTATATTTTTAAATGAACAGGTTAGAAAGTCATCCTCATTGGTCAGAACGCTATGTGTTGACCTATGACAAAGGTCACCTCTCAAAAAATCAAGTCATCTGCTTATTTTCAGGTCACAAAAAATTGGGATAAGATGTCAAAGATTAATCATTTTGTTATAGCCTCTTTTTACGATATTCACTCCTTATGACCTAAACAATGAAACATTATTCATTTCTTTTTATCAAGATTCATCATTTCTTAACATTTTTAATGTGATTTTAGTTGAAAGTTGTCGGTGCGTGTCATGCTTTCCCCAAAGATGACGCATAAAATCATCTTCTCGGCTTACACTATGGTTAAAAAATCTGTGAGAGGAGGCTAAAGATGCCAAACACGAATGAGCAAACACGCTTACACTTTTTATCAGGCGGTTTTGAGGAAAAGATTCGGATTCTGAAAAAAGCATTTCAGCAAAGCGCTGATTTTGAATACCGGGAATTAATGGTGAATGAAACGAAATCAGTGCTGTTTTATATTAAAACAAGAGTTGAAGAAAGCAAATTAAACGACTTCATTATCGGCAACTTGCTCGGTCCTCCTGGAGAGCAGAATTATACAAAATCACTTAGTACACTCGAAACAGGAGACTTGACGCTGATTGTCGACAGCATTATTGCAGGAAGCATTGCTTTCCTTGATGAAAAATCCTCACAGATCAAAATATTTGCCGTTGGACAGCCGCCGCTGCGTTCCATTTCTGAACCTTCTTCTGAAAGTATTATTGCAGGCGCACATGATGGGTTTGTTGAGAGTTTAGATACCAATTTATACTTGCTGCGTTCACACTTAAATGATCGAAAACTTGCAATCCAGTATCATAAGGTCGGTACAAAATCTGAAACAAAGGTTGCGACGGTTTATATTTCTGATATTGCCAATCAAGAAAAGATAGATGAGGTTAACAAACGAATTTCTTCTATTAAAGTAGACACGCTGCTTAGCCCCGGTTCTATTGTAGAAGCGATTGAGGATGATTCATATTCCATCTTCCCGCAGCTCATTGATACAGAACGACCTGACAAAGTGAGATCCGCCATTCTTGAGGGGAGAATTGTTGTGCTGATGGATGGTAGTCCAATGGCTATCATTCTGCCTATTACATTCTTTAGCTTCTTTCAATCACCAGATGACTACAATAGTCGCTGGATTCCAGCTACGTTTATTCGTATTCTTCGTTATATTGCCTGTATCATCGCTGTGATTTTGCCTTCTTTTTATATTGCAGTCATCGGCTTTCATTATGAGGTAGTCCCGGATGAATTAGCGATTACGATGAAAAATTCCATTATCGGCATTCCTTTTCCGCCTTTAATAGAAGCTATGCTGATGGAGATTACGATTGAGCTCATACGCGAGGCAGGTGTGCGTCTGCCAAAACCAATTGGACAGACCATTGGGATCGTAGGCGGTTTGGTCATTGGAGATGCGGTAGTAAAAGCTGGGCTCATTTCCAATGTTCTTATCGTTGTGGTCGCCGTGACCGCTGTTGCTTCCTTTGTTCTTCCTTCGTTTGAAATGACGTCTACCATCAGGATGCTGCGTTTTCCGCTCATGTTCATGGCATCGATGTTTGGGTTTATTGGCATTTCATTCGGTCTGTCGATCGTCCTGATGAATTTATGCCGCCTTGAATCACTAGGTGTCCCGTATTTATCTCCAGTAACTCCATTTAACTGGCAGGATTTAAAAGACACTGTGATTCGATTACCAATGTGGATGTATAAAAATCGCCCTGTTTACTTAAACCCAAAAAAGAAAGAGCAAATTGAAAATTTGAGAGGATGGAAAAATCAAGATGAAAAATAAAATATCTCCATCTCAAGCTGTCTTTTTTATCATTCAATCTCAAATTGGTGTCGGTATTTTAGCCCTGCCTCATTTGCTCATGAAAGATATGGGGCATGATGGCTGGATGGCTATCATTTTGGCCTGTTTTTTTATCCAAATCATCAATACCATTTTTATATATATCATTCACAAATATCCTGAGACATCATTTTTCGAGGCGTTAATTGAGGTTTTTGGAAAATGGATTGGGCGAATCTTAGTGGCTCTTTATACAATTTATTTCGCCTCAGTCTGTATTGTCGTTCTATCTATTTTCACGAGAATTCTTGGCATTTGGGTGCTCCCACTCACACCAAATTGGGTCATAAATCTATTACTGATGATCTCCATCATTTACATTGCAAAGGAGCAGATTACAGCCATCGTCAGGTTTAACTTCATTCTAACGCCCTTTTTGCTTATGCTGTCTCTCTTAATGCTCTATTCATTAAAAGGAACCAATATCGACTATCTCATGCCTTTTTTTCAAGTGGACATTTCTCAAGTTTCACTCGGATTGAAGGATGTTGTACTATCTATGAATGGATTTGAGATGATTCTGATCATCTCTCCACTGATGAAAGGCACCATTAAAGCGCGATACAAGGTCATGACCATTGCCAATATATGCACGACACTTTACTACCTATTTATCACAGTGATTTGTTTTATGTTCTTCAGCCCGATTGAGCTCAATATCATTCCAAATCCTGTTCTTTATCTGTTAAAAACCATTTCGTTCGGTGTGATTGAACGGACAGATTTAATTTTTCTTAGTTTCTGGGTATTTGTCATTTTAGCCACACTCAGTAACTATCTCTACTTCTGTGCAAATGGCGTAGCAAGTATTCTCAAGAAAAAAGACCACAAAAAATACGTCTTTTATTTTGCCATTTTGATTTATGCGGCTAGCTGTTACCTTGCAACCGATAATTTTAGAATTCAGCGTTTTAATGACTTTACCACCATTGCGCAATATTCATTTATTTACACACTCCCAATCTTTATGGCCATTATCATCTTTATCAAACATCGCAAAGGGAAGGTGAAATCACATGCGTCATAAGTACATACTGACGTTGCTCATGTGTGTGTCTCTCATATTCATGCCTGGCTGCTGGGATCAAAATTTATTAAAGAACATCTCTCTTGTGTTAACCTCCGCTGTTGATCAAGGAGAGGATGACAATGCGAAATACTCAATCACTTATCGAAAAGTGCAGCAATCTCAAAGTATGGAGCAAGGAAATACAGGCAGCTTTTTAACCACTCTTCTCACAACGGAAGCACCTACTTTAAGAAAAGCAAGAACCAACTTCAGCCGGATAGTGGATCAAAAAATAGACATGTCGAAAATGCGGGTGATGCTGATCGGTGATGAATTTGCCCAAAATCGTCTTCTGCCCTACTTAGATATGTTTTATCGTGATCCAAAAAGCCCCCTCCTCGCAAATCTCGCCGTTGTTCAAGGAGGGACCTGTGAAGAAGTGATTAACTCGCTGCTGAAGGAAAAGCTCATTGTGAGTGACTATTTAAATAACTTGATCACAACCGCATCACGCTCATCCCAAGTAGCACCTAAAAACATTCAAAGTATTCGATCTAAAATGCTCCAAACTGGAGAGGACTTCACATTGCCCTTAATCCATTTTGATCAATCGAAGAAATTAATCAGTATAAAAGGTGTTGCCCTATTTGATAATGAGAAGAAGAAAGGCGAGTTGTACGGTCAAGATGCGATCTTACTCACCGTCATGGACGGAAAAATGGGCAAGTATGCCAACTTCACAAAAAAAGTGAGAAGCGACATGAAGTCAAAAGAAAACAATTACATTACGATTCAAGTCACTGATGTAAAGAGAGACATTGAGATTCTAAATCCTGATCATCGAAACTTAACATACTCACTCAAATTTGAATTTAATACTTCTGTCATTGAGTACCCAAAAGATAACCTTGATACTGACAAAAAAATTGAAATGCTCAACAAAAAGCTATCAGTCATTTTGACAAAAGAAGCAGAAAAAATTATCGCTGCCCTGCAAGATGCGAATTCCGATGTGCTAAGCCTCGGCAGAAAATACAGAGTCAGACATTATGATGAGTATATGAAAATGAATTGGGTCACCGATTATCCAAAAGTGAAAATCATTCCAAAAATCAAAGTGAACATTACTCAAACAGGCATTATTAGTTAAGAAAAGGAAGACGTCCTCTTTCTTTTCTTTTTTTATTTTTTTAAGATTGTTTTTTCAATGCTTTCGTGATAATCTATCTGTGTAAACGGTTACACATCAAAGAAGGGAGGCACTCCATTGGCTACAATTAAAGATGTTGCAAAAGCTGCTCAAGTGTCTGTTGCAACTGTTTCACGCGTGCTCAATGATACTGGATACGTCCATATTGATACGAAAACCCGTGTGACACAAGCGATGCAGGAGCTAAACTACTTCCCCAATGAAGTGGCACGATCCCTTTTTAAAAGAGAATCAAGATTAGTTGGTCTCATCTTACCTGATATCACAAACCCCTTCTTCCCTCAGCTGGCTAGAGGCGTTGAGGATGAGATTCATGCAAACGGTTTTCGCTTATTATTCGGAAACAGTGATGAAGATCGGGAGAAGGAAATGGCCTATTTACAAACCTTTAAGCAAAACCAGGTGGTCGGTGTCATCGCTGTCACAAACGAACCTGAATCGGATTTGTACAATGATGATGAACTGCCTGTTGTCTTCTTAGATCGTACCGTTCCAAATGCGCCTTCTGTGTTTGCAGATGCTACGGCAGGCGGGAAAATGGCTGCAATGGAATTAATCAAACGCGGCAGTCAGCAAATCACATTGCTAAAAGGGCCCGCTCATCTTCAAACGGCGCGGCAAAGATTCAAAGGCGCACTTGATGTTCTGACTGAAGAAGGTGCTAACTTTCATGTGATGTCTAACGCTTCTTTTTCTTTTCAGGAAGCCCGAAAAAGCGCCAAGGCTCTTTTCAAGCTGTACCCTGAAACAGATGGCATCATTGCCAGCAATGACATCGTCGCAGCAGCCGTCGTACACGAAGCGCTTCGTATTGGAAAAGCCATTCCAGAAGACGTCCAAATCATTGGATTTGATGATATTCCGCAAAGTGAACTGCTCTTCCCTTCTTTATCAACGATCCGGCAGCCTGCCTATGATATGGGGAAAGAAGCCGCAAAGCTGATCATTAAAGCCATTCAAAAACAGCCAATAGATCAAGCAGTTATTCAAATGCCCGTCTCTTTTATTGAACGAGAGACCACGAGAAAGGTGGATTCACAATGAGTCAAATAGTTGTCGTAGGAAGTTGTTCCATGGATCTAGTTGTCACATCGAATAAGCGTCCCAATGCAGGAGAAACCGTCCTAGGCGAATCATTTAAAACGGTTCCTGGGGGAAAAGGAGCCAATCAAGCAGTGGCAAGCGCAAGGCTTGGTGCAGATGTATATATGATAGGCCGAATTGGTGATGACGCGTATGGTCAGGACATTATGAGCAATTTGCAAGCACAAGGTGTTCGCACCACCTATATGAAACCGGTTACCGAAATGGAAAGCGGAACAGCTCATATCATTTTAGCTGAAGGGGATAACAGCATTGTTGTCGTCAAAGGAGCAAACAATGAGGTAACACCTCATTATGTAAAAGATGCGCTTTCTTCTATTGAAAATATCGGAATCGTCCTCATCCAGCAGGAAATTCCTGAAGAAACAGTCGAAGCCGTCTGCGCCATTTGCAGCGAAAAAGGGATTCCAGTCATCTTAAATCCCGCACCAGCTCGCAAAGTCTCTCAGCAAATATTAGATCAAGCTGCCTACATCACGCCAAACGAACACGAAGCAGCTCTTATGTTTGATGGACTCACCATAGCAGAGGCTTTGCGCCAATATCCAAACAAATTACTCATTACAGAAGGAAAAAGTGGTGTTCGATACTTTGATGGATCAAAAGAAGTGTTGGTACCGGGCTATCCTGTGAAAGCCGTCGACACTACAGGCGCTGGCGATACTTTTAACGGCGCTTTAGCTGTAGCACTAACAGAAGGAAAATCCCTATACGACGCACTTGCCTTTGCTAACTTAGCCGCATCTATCTCAGTCACAAAATTTGGTGCCCAAGGCGGCATGCCAGCAAGAGAAGAATTGGAGAATAAGAAATGAAGAAAAATGGTATTTTAAATAGTCATATCGCCAAGGTGCTTGCTGACCTTGGTCATACAGATACGATTGTCATCGCAGACTGCGGCCTGCCCATTCCAGAAGGCCCGGTCAAGATCGACCTTGCATTATCCATCGGCACACCATCCTTTCAGGAGGTTACTTCCCTTCTTCTTGAGGAAATGGCCGTTGAACACATCACGATCGCCAGTGAAATCAAAGAAGCCAATAAGAGAGATCATTTATTTCTAAAGAAAGCGTTCTCACATCTGTTAGATGAAGTCGATCACGAGACATTTAAAGACATGACCAAACAGGCAAAAGCAGTGATTCGAACGGGTGAAGCCACCCCATACGCAAACTGCATTCTTCATGCCGGTGTCATCTTTTAAAAGGAGGAGCCACTTATGAACATTGAAATGCATAACATCCATAAGGCCTTTGGAAAAAACACCGTTCTCGCCGGGGTCTCCTTTGACCTCCTCACAGGTGAAGTCCATGCACTAATGGGTGAAAACGGGGCAGGAAAATCAACGTTAATGAATCTGCTGACAGGACTCTATTCCCTGGATCAAGGAACGATTCAAATCGACGGAAAAGAAACCGCTTTCAAGAATCCGAAAGAAGCCGAGCAGAACGGGATTGCCTTCATTCATCAGGAGCTGAATATATGGCCTGATATGACGGTACTCGAGAATTTATTTATCGGGAAAGAAATCTATACAAAACTTGGTCTCCTAGACACCAAGAAAATGAAAGCCCTCGCCCAAGCGCAGCTCGACCGATTATCTGTCAACCTCTCGCTCGATCAAGAGGCAGGAAGCTGTTCTGTCGGCCAAAAGCAGATGATTGAGATTGCGAAAGCGTTAATGACCGATGCAAAGGTCATTATTATGGATGAACCAACAGCTGCTCTCACAGACCGTGAGATTGAAAAGCTATTTCAGGTCATTGAATCTCTCAAAAAAGAAGGCGTTTCCATCGTCTACATTTCTCACCGGATGGAAGAAATCTTCGCGATCTGTGACCGGATTACGATCATGCGTGACGGAAAAACGGTCGATACGAAAGCGATACCGGACACGAATTTCCATGAAGTCGTCAAAAAAATGGTCGGCCGCGAATTAACCGATCGTTACCCTGAACGCACACCTTCTACTGGTGATACCGTCCTAGAAGTGAAGCAAGCAACGAGGAAAGGCCGCTTTCAAGATGTCAGTTTTTCCGTCAAAGCTGGAGAAATTGTCGGTGTTGCAGGCTTAATGGGTGCTGGCCGGACGGAAATGATGCGATCGCTCTTTGGACTCGATCCCCTGGATCAAGGAGAAATTTGGGTTCATGGGAAAAAGGCTGTCATTAAAAAACCAAGTGATGCAGTTAAACTTGGCATCGGTTTTATCACGGAGGATCGTAAAGATGAAGGACTGATGCTGGATGCATCCATCCGGGAAAACATCGGCTTGCCTAACTTAGACAGCTTCTCTCCAAAGGGGCTGATCGATAAGAAAAACGAGCAGGACTTTGTTGACCTTCTCATCAAACGACTCACGATCAAAACCGCTTCATCTGAAATTTCTGCACGCAGCCTGTCCGGTGGAAATCAGCAAAAGGTCGTCATCGCCAAATGGATCGGCATTCAGCCGAAGGTGCTGATTTTAGATGAACCGACAAGAGGTGTCGACGTCGGGGCGAAACGAGAAATTTATCAGCTCATGAACGAGCTGACGGATCGAGGCGTTGCGATTTTGATGGTCTCCTCTGAGCTCCCAGAAGTCCTTGGGATGAGCGATCGAGTGCTTGTCATTCATGAAGGAACCATCAGCGGCGAATTAAGTAAAACAGAAGCTACACAAGAACGAATTATGACACTAGCTACAGGAGGGAAGTAACATGAAACCACTTACTTCAAATGGACGATTTGACAACATCATGCAAAAGCTTGGGCCATTCTTAGGACTCATCATCCTTGTTGCCATTGTTTCTATTTTAAATCCGGCCTTTTTAGAACCATTAAACATTTTAAACTTACTCAGACAAATCTCCATTAACGCCCTCATTGCCTTTGGCATGACGTTTGTTATTTTAACCGGAGGAATTGATTTGTCTGTCGGTGCCATTCTAGCGCTGTCTAGTGCTCTGACTGCCGGCTTTATAGTATCTGGTTTGGACCCGATTCTTGCCATCATCGTTGGATGTATCATCGGTGCCATCCTTGGAATGATCAACGGTCTTTTAATCACAAAAGGAAAAATGGCTCCTTTTATCGCAACACTTGCGACGATGACGATTTTCAGAGGATTGACGCTTGTTTATACAGACGGAAACCCAATTACAGGGCTTGGCTCTAACTATGCATTTCAGCTATTTGGCCGTGGATATTTCTTAGGCATTCCTGTTCCAGCGATCACCATGCTTCTCACCTTTATCGTTCTTTGGGTCTTGCTTCATAAAACACCTTTTGGCAGAAGAACGTATGCCATTGGCGGAAATGAAAAAGCAGCCCTCATCTCAGGTATTAAAGTACCACGCGTCAAAATCATGATTTACTCATTAGCCGGCTTTATGTCTGCTTTAGCAGGAGCGATCTTAACATCTCGTCTCAACTCAGCCCAGCCAACAGCTGGTACGTCGTATGAACTTGATGCAATTGCTGCCGTTGTACTTGGCGGGACAAGCCTATCCGGCGGAAGAGGGCGAATTGTCGGCACACTCATTGGGGTACTCATTATCGGGGTCTTGAACAATGGTATGAACTTACTTGGTGTTTCATCATTCTATCAGTCTGTTGTGAAAGGGATTGTCATCTTAATTGCAGTCCTACTCGACAGAAAGAAATCTGCTTAAGGAGGCAGCTGCTATGAAAAAATATGTAATCCTGATCGTGACTCTCTCATTATTCATGCTTTCTGCCTGCTCGCTTGAACCGCCAGAGTGGGCCAAATCAACAAAGGATGGCAAGAAAAAAGACATAAAAATCGGACTATCGATCTCGACTTTAAATAACCCATTCTTCGTTTCTCTTAAAAACGGTGTGACAAAAGAAGCGAAAAAGCTTGGCATTGAAGTTGTCATTGCCGATGCACAAAATGATTCAGCCAAACAAACAAGTGATGTAGAAGATTTAATTCAACAAGGGGTTGATGCATTACTCATTAACCCAGCCGATTCCTCTGCCATATCAACGGCTGTCGAATCTGCGAATGCTTCAGACATACCGGTCATCACATTAGACCGCTCGGCAGAAAGCGGAAAGGTTGAAGCGCTTGTTGCTTCTGATAACATCAAAGGCGGTGAAATGGCAGCTAACTTTATTATCGACAAAGTCGGTAAAGGAGCAAAAGTGGCTGAACTAGAAGGTGTACCAGGTGCTTCTGCGACACGTGAACGAGGAAAAGGTTTCCATCAAATTGCAGACAAAAAGTTAGATGTCACAGCAAAACAAGCCGCTGACTTCGACCGAACAAAAGGGCTCAACGTGATGGAAAACCTTCTTCAAGGAAACCCTGACATCAAAGCCGTTTTTGCCCACAATGATGAAATGGCACTTGGCGCACTAGAGGCCATCCAAAGCTCTGGAAAAGACATTCTTGTCGTCGGTTTCGACGGTAATGAAGATGCACTCAACTCGATCAAAGCAGGAAAACTATCTGCAACAGTCGCGCAGCAGCCAGAGCTGATCGGTCAACTGGCAGTCGGCGCTGCTGACGATGTATTAAAAGGAAAAAAGGTAGAAAAAAATATCGCTGCGCCATTGAAACTAGAACAAAAGAAATAAACACTAAACCCCCGATAGCCTCGGGGGTTTTAGATGTTATTCCGGCCTCTTCAGTACAAATGGCGTGCCTAAATGGGCATAATCATTACCTGCTAGGCGCGCGACTGGCTTTAATTCATTCGTAAAAATATATCCTTTTTCCGCATCATAGACGGATTCATCTAAATGCGCACACACCACCCGGCCAATGATATGATCGACTGTGATCTCCCCTTCATCATTTTGAAAGGTCAGATGTTTTTCCAGCTGACATTCAAAGCGAATGCGTGCTTCCTTGATTCCTGGCACTGACACCACGCTGCTCTTCACTTGATGAAGACCGGTACGAGTCAGCTCACTCTCTTCCTCTGGCAAAGTAGCAGCTGTTTCATTAATATCCTCAATCATCGCTTCATCACTCACATGGACAACAAATTCTTCCCTGTCGATGATATGTTTTGCTGTATCTTTCATCTCTCCTTGACGACGTCCAATAGAAACAGCGATCAGCGGAGGATGGCCGCTGATGACATTAAAGAAACTAAATGGTGCAGCATTGACGACTTCTTCTTTAGAAAGGCTTGTAATAAATGCAATGGGTCTTGGAACGACGGAACCAGATAATACTTTATATGCTTCTTTTCGTGACAACTGATCCATTTGTAATGTAATCACTTCAGACATGCCTCCTCTTGTATGTAACGACATCATACCATACCCAGTTCTCTCTTCCCTTACTCCGGCTCACCGCGATGGAGAATATGATGGACAAGATGAAACAATGCCGGATTATGATTTTCTCGTCTATAAGAAATGGTCCATTCCGCTAATAGCTCCTCACCTTCAATTGACCGATACACCACATCTAAATTAAATAAACGCCGGGCCGATGTTGGAATGATAGCAATTCCGATTCCCGCTGTGACAAGCCCAATGACCATTTGATATTCTGCTGCTTCCTGCACGATATTGGGTGAAAATCCGTACTTTTCACAAAGTAGGACAAAATGCTGATAAAGGGACGGCCATGATTCCTTTGATAAAGAAATAATCGGCTCATCACGAATATCTTCAATCGTGACCGCTTCTTTTTCCGCCAGCGGATGGTTTTTCGGAATCGCAAAAATACATTCACTTTGCTTCATTAAACGACTGACCAATTCTTCTTGTGGTGATGTAGGATGCAAAAAACCAATATCAATCTCACCATTCAAAAGCGCCTCAAGCTGCTGCGGGACAGAGAGCTGTTGCAGCTCAATACTGACAGAAGGGTACCGCTCTCTGAATTCACGGACAACTGGCGGCAGAATATCATATGTCGCTGTACCAACGAAACCGATGATAATCTTCCCAAGCTCCCCTCTTGCCGTATGCCGGGCATGATCAACGGCTTTATCAAGCTGATGCAGCACCCCCCGGACCTCATGTAAAAAAACCTTTCCAGCAGCTGTTAACTCCACCACCCTTTTAGACCGGTGAAACAAAGGAAATCCCAATTCTTCCTCAAACTGCTTAATTTGCTGACTAAGTGGAGGCTGTGTCATGTTCAATCGTGCGGCCGCTCTGCCGAAATGCAGCTCCTCCGCGACTGTGACAAAATACTGCAAATGTCTCAGTTCCATCCTTTCACTCCTCAAACACTTATTCGTGAAACATATTAAAACTACGTTAAACATATATTGGAAAATTTATTTTGTGAAATGTATAGTAAATCATATCATGAAAATATATTTTCATAAAAAATTTTACTTGCCGAAAGGAGTGCGGGGTAAATGAATTCTCAAACACAACCCCTAACAAAACGAGGAGCAGAGTTGATTGTCGATACGCTCATTGCCCAAGGTGTGACCCATGTTTTTGCGATTCCAGGTGCAAAAATTGATGCAGTATTTGATGTATTAAAAGACAGAGGTCCAGAGCTTGTGCTATGCAGACACGAACAAAATGCGGCATTCATGGCAGCAGCAGTCGGTCGTTTAACTGGCAAACCAGGCGTTTGTCTCGTCACATCAGGTCCTGGCGCATCCAATTTAGCGACAGGTCTATTAACAGCCAATACAGAAGGTGACCCTGTTGTTGCAATCGCTGGAAACGTCATCCGTGCGGATCGGCTCAAACGAACACATCAATCACTCGACAATGCGGCATTATTCAAACCAGTGACAAAATATAGCGTTGAAGTACAAGACGTAAACAATATACCAGAAGCCTTAACAAATGCTTTTCGCGCGGCACAAAGAGGTCAAGCTGGGGCAGCATTTATCAGCTTTCCACAAGATGTTGTGACCGAACACACCACACAAACACCAGTGTCTGCTCACCCTTCTCCAGAACTAGGTCCTGCACCGGATGCTCTCATCAGTTCGGCCATCGCAAAAATTCAAAATGCGCACTTACCTGTTGCAATTGTGGGAATGAAAGCTAGCCGTCCAGCTGCGGCAAATGCGACAAGAACATTATTAAAAACACTTGGTATCCCATTTGTCGAAACGTACCAAGGAGCCGGTGTTCTCTCAAGAGAGCTTGAGGCTCAATATGTGGGCAGAATCGGTTTATTCTGTAATCAGCCAGGCGACCTTCTCATTGAGAAAGCAGATGTGATTTTAACTATTGGCTTTGATCCAATCGAATACGATCCGAAGCATTGGAATTTGAAACCGCAGCAGCGTCAAATCATCCATGTGGATGACATGCAGGCAGATATTGACCATTTCTATGAACCGATGCTTGAGCTTGTGGGCAATATATCTGAAACAGTGCAACATCTAGCCCATGACAGCGTTCCACTTTCATTATGCAAAAAGAACGTAGATCTCGTCACAGAATTACAAGAGCTGTTAAGTGATATCGAAAAAACACCAGAAAGAGAAAGTCATTTATCACACCCGCTGGATGTCATTCATGCGTTGAGACGTATCATCCCAGATGACACGAAAGTGACATGTGATATCGGATCGCACGCCATTTGGATGTCTCGCCACTTCCGTGTTTATGAACCGAACACGTTCCTAGTAAGTAACGGAATGCAAACACTTGGCGTGGCATTACCATGGGCGATTGCAGCCTCCATATTGAATCCAGATGAAAAGATCATTTCAGTCTCAGGTGATGGCGGTTTTCTCTTCTCCGCCATGGAATTAGAAACAGCAGTGCGCATGAAAACAAATCTCGTTCATCTCGTTTGGAACGACAGCACATACGATATGGTGGCATTCCAGCAGGAAATGAAGTATGACCGTACGTCTTGTGTTGAGTTCGGTCAGATCGACTTAGTGAAATATGCAGAAAGCTTTGGAGCAACTGGATTACGTGTCAACTCACCTGAAGAGCTTTCAACTGTCCTTCAAAAGGGTATAAACATAGAAGGACCCGTTATTATTGATATTCCGATAGACTATCAAGACAACCCAGACCTCGCCAGTCAAAAATGGCCAGAAGTCTTTCGTGAAAAACACACAACGAACGTCAGATAAGACTTCGATACATTACGTTAAAGGAGTGAGCGGATATGGGTATGATGCACCCAATGAATCAACAAAATAACACAATACCGCAGGACAAAAAGCAAGAGGTCTATCAAGTATCAACCATGACCTCCTTGCTGGAAGCCGTATACGATGGAGATTTCTCCCTATCACATATTCCCGAGCATGGTGATTTTGGCATTGGCACATTCAATCAATTAGATGGGGAACTAATCGGCTTTGATGGCGCTTTTTATCGACTGCGCTCTGATGGAACAGCCACACCAGTAACCGATCAAGATTATTCACCATTCTGCTCTCTAGCATTCTTTGAAACGGACATCGTTCATCGAATTGATGCACCGATGACGTCCAAAGAGCTAGAGGAAGAAATCGACCGAATCTTACCGAGCAAGAATGTCTTTTATGCGATCCGCATCGATGGGTCATTCAAAAAGGTTCAAACCCGTACGGTTGAAAAACAGGAAAAACCTTACGTTCCGATGGTAGAAGCAGTCAAGTCACAGCCTATTTTCGATTTTGAAAATATTCGCGGGACGATCGCAGGCTTCCGTACACCACAGTACGCACATGGCATTGCGGTAAGTGGATATCATCTCCACTTTATTGATGATGATCGAAGCGTAGGCGGGCATGTATTTGATTACACTGTGGATCAAGTGACCATCCGAATTTCCCAAAAACGTCACATGAATTTACACCTGCCAAATACGCAGGAGTTCTTCCAAGCAGACATTGATCGTGCTGACCTTGCACAGCAAATTGCCAGTGCGGAAAGCAGCCCAGAAAAATAAAATGAACACACCCCGGTGATACTGGGGTGTTTTTTTATGCAAAAAGATATATTATCTTCTTTTATTATTTCATTTCGTTACTCAATTAAAAATCAAACATTCTATTCGTAATAAAATATGATAGAATATCAACAGAAGAAAGGTGGTTATACGGTGGCACATGAATATCGCATTCCAAACTTAACATTAGATGAAAGAGATAAACAAATTCTTTCCTTATTACACGAGGACGGGCGTATGTCCTACACGGATCTAGGGAAACAAGTCGGCCTTTCCCGTGTTGCTGTACAAGCCCGTATTCAACAGCTCATTGAAGCAGGTGTCATTGAACGATTCACCGCTGTCATTAATCCAGCAAAGATCGGCATTCATGTCTCTGTCTTTTTTAACGTAGAGGTTGAGCCGAAATGTTTAGAAACAGTCGCCCTTCAGCTTGAGCAGGAAACAGCCGTCACAAGCCTTTATCATATGACAGGACCAAGCAAGCTGCATATGCATGGCATTTTTCAAAATGAACAGGAAATGGAGACGTTCCTGACAAAGAAGCTGTACCCGCTTGAAGGCGTCGTCAGTGTTGACTGTCAAATGCTCATTAAACGATACAAAAGCCGAATGGGCATGAAATTGTAGATAGGAGTTGAACCACTTGCAATCATATCTTGAACTCATGATCGCCATGGTGCGAACCGGTATTCTGGGATTTGGCGGAGGACCTTCTGTGATCCCGCTCATTCGCCATGAAGCGGTCGTCAAATACAAATGGATCAATGATGACGAATTTGGAGAAACACTCGCCATCGCCAACGCATTACCCGGACCGATTGCTACGAAAATGTCGGCATACCTCGGCTATCGATTAAAAGGTGTATCTGGCGCCATTGTTGCAACAGCTGCACATATTTTACCGACATGTCTCGCTATGGTGGCACTTGTTACACTTGTCAGCGTCTTAAGCTCTTCAGTCATCATTCAAAATATGATCGGTGCTGTGACACCAGTGATTGCCGTTCTGTTAGGAATGATGGCATATGAATTTGGACAAAAAGCGTTGAAGGGCTTCGGCATGATCTTCGGAATCGCCCTATTCCTTTTGGCATTTATCGGTCTTCAAGTACTCTCGATTCATCCAGGAATCATTGTCATCATCTTTTTATGTTATGGTGCTTTTCATTTCAAACTGAAAGATCGCTGGACTCGAACAAATAAAGAGAAAGGAGTGTCTTCGTGATGCTGATTCTCTTTTTATTCTGGGCATTCTTCTTATCCAATCTGTTAGGGTATGGCGGAGGACCTGCCTCCATTCCGCTCAATTATGAAGAAATCGTCAATCATTTTCATTGGATGACGAACGAAGGGTTCTCCAATATGCTCGCATTAGCCAACGCACTTCCAGGTCCAATCGCTACGAAAATTGCGGCTTATGTAGGCTATGATGTCATGGGATGGCCAGGCTTTATCGTTGCACTGCTTGCCACGGTCCTGCCGTCTGCTATCGGATTGATCTTACTGCTAAAACTCATTGACCGTTTTCGCCAATCTTCTGTCGTCAAAGGCATGACTTTATCTGTGCAGCCTGTCATTGCGATGATGATGCTTTTATTAACATGGGAAATTGGCGGAGATGCCGTGAAAGCCATTGGCTGGACACAATCACTTGCCATTGCCGCCATTTCATTTTTCTTTATGACCAAATTCAAATTGCACCCTGCCTTTCTGATTGTGGCTGCATTTTTATATGGCGGATTCATTCTTCCGCATTAACGCAAAAACCGATAACACATGAAGTTATCGGTTTTTCTCATTACATATAAATAGGAGAGACAGACCTGCGTCCAATAGAATGATACTCGACACCAGCTACTTCTGCCGCTTCAAGCGTATGACAATTCCGGCCATCAAAAATGATCGGCTGCCTCATGAAATCTTTATAAGCTGAAAGTGGAAATGACTGAATATCCGCCCACTCAGTTAATATACAGACAGCATCAGCATCCTTGATCGCCTCTTCAATCGTTTGAGCAAAAAGGACTTGATCAGGCAGTTCTTGAGCTGCATTGCGAGCGGCAGCAGGATCATAGGCTACGATCTCCGCTCCTAATTGATGGAGCTGATGAGCGATCGGGATTGACGCCGCCTCTCTCATATCATCTGTATTCGGCTTAAAGGAAAGGCCAAGAAGAGCCATTCTCTTCCCTTCCAAGTTTTCTCCCATCCGCTCCTTCACACTTCGAATAAAACTTGCTCGCTGCTCATTGTTGACTTTGATGACAGCCTTCAATAGCTCAAAATCATGGGACACATGCCCTGCAATTTGGACAAGGGCATTAGTATCCTTCGGAAAACAGGAACCTCCGTAACCAATGCCTGCCCTAAGAAACGAAGCACCAATCCGCTGATCGAGTCCCATCCCCTCTGCAACTCTCTCAACATCAGCTCCCGTTTTTCCACAAATCGAAGCAATTTCATTCATGAAGCTGATTTTTGTGGCAAGAAATGCATTTGATGCGTATTTGATCATCTCTGCGCTTTTCCGATCTGTTCTCACGAATGGAATGTGGAAATCCGCATACATAGACTCTAGCTGATCTAATCCGTTCTTCGTTTCGGCTCCAATCACCAGCCGATCCGCTCGCAGCGTATCTGAGATGGCAGACCCTTCTCGTAAAAATTCTGGGTTCGATGCAATAAATAATGGCTCCTTACGACCTAACACGTGATGAATCAAATGATCAATTTGATCGCCCGTTCCGACAGGCACTGTACTTTTCACGACAAGCACTGCGCCTGGCTTTGCTTGTAAGCCCATCTCCTTTGCCGCTTGAAAGACATACTGCAAATCAGCTTGACCGTCTGCCTGCTGCGGGGTACCGACAGCAATCATTAACACGTCAGCCTGCGAATAGGCTGACGCTCCATTAATGTGAAAACGAATGCGTCCTTGCTCCATATTCCGTTTGAGCAGTTCTTTTAATCCCGGCTCGTACATCGGAGGATTCCCTTGCTTCAGCTGCATGACCTTCCGCCGATCAATATCCATACATGTCACATCATGTCCCGCTTCTGCTAAACACACCCCTGTGACAAGCCCTACATACCCACAGCCTGCAATCGCAATCTTCATGACACATCAGCTCCCCATACTCCTTATGCTTGTAATGTCATCGTATGCCGGGAATTTTCGTTCCATTCATAAAAGCATACAAAAACCCCCTGCTGAGAGAGCAGGGGGCTACTTTTATGAAACAAGGCCATTTCGAATATGAGCAATCAGATTTTCAAGCATTTCTTTTGTTGTGACATCATTGGAATTTTCACCAATATCATGAGCGTACATCAAAATCTTTAAAAACTCTTCTTGATTTAAACCCTTATTATCCATGTCTGTATCCTTTCGATTCCACTAATTTCATTATTATATGCTGTATGGTTGGTTTATGCAATACTCTATTACATCATTCGACAGCTTTTGAAATTTATGACCATTTTCATGAAAAACTTTTTTATAAATCACCATTGAGCTATAATAAAAGAATTGGAATCTTTTACTTGGTTAGGAGCGGATCAAATGCTTCAGCACAACATCAACGAAGAAGAAATCAAACAAACAGCCGAACAGATCAAAGAACTTCTTCCTTCAACAGATGAAAACAAGCAACTCATCAAAAAAGCATTGATTACTTATAGACAGGACAGCGTATATCGGCTCAAGCAAGAGTCTGATACCGAATGGTCAGCTTATGTACATGATGTCGTGGCAGCAAGAGTCCACCTTCATGTGCTGTTTCCAGTGAGAAGCAGCTGTTCATGTCCAGCTGATGGACTATGTAAACACATCCTCGCTGTCTTCTTTTCGCTATACGCTCAAGTAGAGAGTGTGACCGGCTTTACAGAAAATTGGTCAGAGAAGGATGAATTACAGCGCAGCAAAGAACTCATTCGTCAGCACTTCCAAGTGAAGCGCCCAGATGAACATTCACTTCAGAGCTGGCTGAATTTTTTCCAGGAGGAATTTCACCTCTGGCTGAAACGGACACCGAAGCACCAGCAAACGCCACAGCATTTGTATTACGGCTATTTATCGATCCTGAAAAAACACGCACCCACTTCACCTGAATTCAAGAGTTTGTATGCGATTCATACGTCCATCGATGTGTGGTTAAGGCTCCATGAGCTAATCGATCTCGGCCGTCTTGATGCCGAAAAAGACTTTTATTCGATGAATCCATATGTAGAACAGCTCATGAACACCATTTTTGATTCAGTGGATCATTTGAGGACATACGCCCTTTCCTTTTCCCTCGATCCGTTTCTTGAAAACACACCAACTGCCGTTCGGACACTTCTTCAAATCAGCGGACCTTTCCAGCATGAACGAGTTGCGGTCTTTATGGAAATGTGGGGAACTATATTAAATAGAGGGAAATGGGTCAAAAAAGAAACAGAATTACTCAAGAGCGCCCAACAGCAGGAACAAACGGTTGAACGCACCATTGGGCTGATGCATATGGATTATTTGCTAAAAGAAGACGAAAGACTCTTCCAGCAATTAAAATTGCTCAATGCAGATATGCTGCCGAATGTGCTCAATTGGCTAAAGGATCTCACAAACCGCAAGGACTGGAAGCGTCTCAAACTTTGGTATCAAGAGATCACATATGTATTAGAAGAATATTGCCAGCTTGACCTATCTTATAGAGAACTGCGTGGAGCCGTCAGCGATTTCTTCTTTTATTTAGACGCGTACTTTAAACAGACGAAAGATCATTTCTTGTATGAACGCTATCTCCAAATCTGTATGCCTTATGCATTTACTGAATATAGTCAGCTCTTATATGCACAAGAACGCTATGCAGAATGGATTGAAATACACAGCCTCGTTGGTTTCTCCATCAGTGAATTGGAGAAAGAACTGATCAAACAGATTGCAAAGGAAGAGCCTGAAGCACTCATTCCTTCGTACCACCGGGAAATCTCACTGCTTCTCGATCAAAAGAATCGAAGTGCTTACCGGGAATCTGTGAAAATGCTCAAAAAACTGCGTACGCTTTATCATAAAACGAAAAAAACCGCGGTGTGGGAAAGATATGTACAGCAGCTGCAAGATTCAACAAAACGGCTGCGTGCGTTCCAAGAGGAAATGAAGAAAGGAAAATTAATTGATGACACGCCATAAACAAATTGTCATTCATGCAGAACAAACCGAAGATTTCTCTTTCACCATTTCAGCGCAAGCAGAGGACGGACAGCCTGTACCGCTAAATGAAATGAAGAGGCAGCTTTTCCAATGGCACGAATCATCTTTTTACGGAACATTCTTAGAAGATGTGAGCTTTATTGGCACACCTGCCTTCCTGTTAAGTCCTTGGATGACCGTTGAATTGCTAGGGAAAAATTCATTCAATACTTTCAGCCATGTGACGTTAACGGATGAAACAGAGCCGCTTATGAAAACAGCCTCAACCATTTACGAATTCATCGAGGATGAAGATTTTGTCCCAGATTTCGAGGCATGGACAAAAGGCATGCTTCGCTTTAAAGACAAAGAAGGCTTATTAGATGGCTACACAGCTGATTGGTTCTCCTTTGCCGTACAGGATTACATTCAATATGATGATGCCTTGCAGCACAAATGGAACCGAATGACTGCACAATCGCCTGCTCTTTCCTCCTTCCAGGGACATTTTTTAGATGAACAGGATTTCTTGGAAACAATCGGCTGGATTGATGATGAGACGCCTTTCACTGTCGGCTTGCGTTTAAATGAGCCTGATTTCGACGGGGATGATTGGAAAATTGAATTGTTTTTGCGTGATAAGAAAAACAGTGATCTGCATTTCTTTGAAGGCATCCGTTCTTTAAAAAAATCATGGCGTCCGTTTCAAGAAAAAATCACCAGAGAGCTGGAGCGGTTCGGTCAGATTGTCCCTTGGCTCTCATTTACATCTGGTACCACCCTCATGTCAGAAGAAGAAGCGTGGCTCTTCCTATCTGAAGCGAGTGAAACACTTGTGAACATGGGGATTGAGATCCTGCTCCCATCATGGTGGCAGATCGTCAAAGAAAGCACCATGATGCTAAAAGCACGGATTTCCTCCACACCACGAGGCGAATCGCACGTTGGAATGGATGCCCTTATGGACTTTAATTGGCGCTTTGCCACAAACGGGATTGAGCTGACAGAAGATGAGTTCAACGAGCTTGTTCAAAGTAAACGTCGTCTTGTCAACATTCGTGGACAATGGATTAAAATCGATCCGACCTTTATCCAGCAAATGAAGAAATGGATGGAGCGCGCTGAGAACGAAGGACTTCATATGTCGGATATTTTATCACGTGAACTCGCAGACCAAGAGGCCTCCTCTGAGTCGATTCCTGAGCTGCTAGACAGTTCGGCCTTTGCCCATATTCAATTTGAACTTTCGTCTCAACTACGAGGACTTGTTCATCAGTTAAATGATACACAAGAGCTGCCATCCTATGAGATGAGTGAGTCCTTTAAGGGCACACTGCGCCCGTATCAGCAGCACGGTGTCAACTGGCTTCTGTTCTTAAGGTCTCATGGATTCGGGGCTTGTTTAGCAGATGATATGGGACTTGGAAAAACGATTCAAATGATCGCTTATTTCACCTATTTGAAGGAGCATCAACAAGACGCCGCTCCATCTCTCATCATTGCACCGACTTCCGTATTAGGGAACTGGCAAAGAGAGCTTGAAACATTCGCACCACATTTGAATGTCGCTCTGCATTATGGACCATCACGTCCACAAGGTGAGAACTTTACAAAAGCGTACGAATCAACAGATATCGTCCTCACTTCGTATGGTCTCTCACATTCTGACCGTGATGAATTAACAGCAGCCAAATGGAATACCATTTGCTTAGATGAAGCCCAGAATATTAAAAATGCACATACGAAACAATCGAGAGCCATTAGGCAATTAAAAGGACAGCACCACATTGCCCTCAGCGGGACACCGATGGAGAACCGCTTGACAGAGCTTTGGTCTATTTTCGACTTCGTGAACAAAGGATATCTCGGCAGCCTGACCAGTTTTCATAAAAAGTTCGTCCTTCCGATTGAAAAAGACCGTGTAGAAAAAAGAATCCAACAGCTACAGCAGCTGATCAAGCCATTCTTATTAAGACGAACAAAACAAGATGAAGAAGTCGCACTCAATCTGCCAGAGAAACTAGAAGAAAAAGAATTCATCCCGTTATCTGCAGAGCAGGCATCTTTATATGAACAGCTGGTCAAAGATACATTCGAACATATGGCCTCATTAACAGGGATGCAGCGGAAAGCCATCATTTTAAGTATGCTTGGCAGACTCAAACAAATTTGCGATCACCCTGCTCTTTATTTAAAAGAGAGCGGAACAGATGTGAAATTGTTGAAGCGTTCATTAAAAATGGATAAATTAGCAGAGCTGTTAAAAGCCATACACGAACAAGGAGAAAGCTGTCTCATTTTTACGCAGTATATTGAAATGGGCAACATGATCAAACAGCTCGCCGAAAAGATGTTTGGAGAACCAGTTCAATTTTTAAATGGGAGCTTATCAAAACATGATCGGGACAAAATGGTGGAACGTTTCCAGAAAAAAGAGTTCAACATCTTAATTCTTTCTTTAAAAGCAGGAGGAACCGGACTAAACTTAACCGCCGCCAATCATGTCATTCACTACGATAGATGGTGGAATCCTGCTGTAGAAAACCAAGCAACAGACCGTGCTTACCGCATCGGGCAAAAGCGGTTTGTTCACGTCCATAAGATGATCACAACCGGCACGATAGAGGAAAAAATTGATCAAATGCTCGAAACAAAACAAACGTTAAATGATCAAATTATCCAAAGTGAAAGCTGGATTACAGAGCTGTCAACGAATGAACTAGAAGATTTATTCACGTTAAGTGCAGCCGCTCAATCATCTTAATGACAGCAAAAAGAGGACTTTTCTCAAACTTGATGAAAAGTCCTCTTTTTTTCATCTCATCTAAAGGAATGCTTAAATTTGCAGCTTTTTCAATGCAGATTTCACATTCATATACGTATTCAACTCACGGAAGTCCTCTCTCATTTCTCCCATTTTCATCGCAAGATTTGGTTTAATACCTGTCACGATCAGTTCTGTGCCAGTCATTAAAATCAGATCGTTCAGCTTAAAGATCGCATCCGCCACAAATGAATCCACCTCTAATAAACCAGACAGATCCACAATGAAGTAATCGTCTTTGGATTGAGAGATATAAGTGGAGACTGTTGAGATGATTTTATCAAATCTTGGCGCTGTTAACGTACCTATGATCGGCAGGACAGAAATACCATCCTTCACCGGAACAATCGGGACAGAAATATTCAATACTTCATCAATGGATTGCTCAAGAAGCTCTTGCTGTTCCTTCTCTTTCGTAACATCCTTTTGCAGACCAACGAAATAAAGGCGTTTCCCTTCATTTTCATCAATCCATAGAGGCGCCAAACTTAACTCGTTCCAAAACATTTGACCAGATTTTTTATAGTTTTTCAACTGTACAGTGACAGCCTCTTTGTTTTCAATGGCTGTCCTAATTTGTTTGAGAGCAATCTGTTCAGTTTCATCTCCTTGAAGGAAACGACAGTTCTTTCCTATTACTTCGGTTTCTTGATAGCCTGTCATATCTAAAAAGCCCTTGTTCACATATATTAAAGGATTATCAGGTAAAGACGGGTCCGTCACCGTCAGGCCAACCTGAGTATAGTCTAAGGCTTCCTTGATTAAATGCAGATTGTCGGACTTATAAGATTCCAGCGCCATTCGTTTACTCTCCTTAACTTCCTTACAAGCGGGTTATATTCATAATTAAATTATATGATGTTCCATAGCGGGTGTAAATAGAAGTAGTTCTGAATTCCTCTTTTGTAGAATGCGCTTCATCCTATGTCATTTATACAAATACATACGATTCAATTATTTCAAAAGATGTTGAATCATATGTGCCACACCATGTTCATCATTTGTTAACGTGACGTGATCAGCTAATTCTTTTATATCCTTTCTCGCATTCCCCATTGCAATTCCAACCCCAGCTGCCCGAATCATCGATTCATCATTTAAACTGTCTCCTACAGCCGCTGTTCGGCTCAATGGAATACCGAGCTTTTCTGCCAGCCTGGTTAACGCCTGCCCTTTCGACGCCTCCTTTGCTCCAATTTCAAAGTTATGATCAGCCGAACTAACCAATGTTAATTCAGAATCATGTCCAAACGCATCCCATCCGGCTTTCAATCTGTCTTGAAAAAATGAGAAACCTAAGATGTTATAAAACGAAAGCTTCTGATCCTCACGAAACAATTCTTGATATGTATCAATATAAGCAAAACCTGACTGGCTGTATTGAACTTCAGCCGCTTGCTCAAGAACACGCTGATCCGTTTCTGGATTTGCACTCTTTAAGCGGTCCATTTCTATCGCCAGAACCTCCCTGCCGCGGTTTGGTGTGTAAATGGCTTCATTCGTAAACACTTCATAGTAATAATCACGCTCCTCTAGCCATGATAAGATGTGTTTTGCTTTTTCTTCTTCTAGAACAGCCGAATGATATACCTGACCTTCTGGATCATGAATCACAGCTCCATTTGCACTGATGACCCACGTATTCATCCCAAGCTGATCAAAAATAGATTTCACATCAAAATACGCTCTTCCTGTTGAAACGACAACCTCAATCCCACTCGCCGCTGCTTCCTTTAACGCCTGCTCGTTTTCCTGACTCACTTTGTGCTCACTGTTCAATAAAGTTCCGTCTAAATCCGTTGCGATTAATTGAATGTTTGTCATCGGTCTCTCCTTTTTTGCCTGCATTTTCAGTTGACCTTCCGTTTATCAAATCCATCATCATTATGAAATGAGTATCCACTATTTGCAAGGGATGATCGGCTTATCAATGAATATAAGAGTACCCGGTCACGCTACATGACCGGATACGCATAAGGGGATTCACAGGGGACACATGACTGATACAAAGAAACCTTGGTTCTACTATTACGCAGTGAATATGTGTACAAGGCAAAGTCTATCAGCTATAGCTAGAGGGGGGCCACGAGATGCTAGACCTTTGCCTTTTGCCTCCTTTCCTTTCAGCTAACCCTAGTCTACTGAGAAATAGCACTAAAGACAAAAAACGAAAATGACAAAATCGTTCTTTAAAATTCTTTATTTCCTCAATCATTTTTACTTTTTACCGCTTGCGTATAAAACATCATCTTATTTTGTTTGACGAAATACTTATTTTTCATAAATTGATAAAAAACATCTGAATGAATCCAATTACTAGAAGGCATGTGAATATAGTCAGACCCGTCCCACGCAAACCAATAAAAACAAAGCCTTCCATCATGAATTGACAATTGAAATTCAAAACAGTCCATTTGATCGTCTGTCACATATTGAAAAGTGAGGGACTCCCCTTCTTCCATATACACGTCACAAAATGAGAGAATGTCTCCCCATGTATAGACCCTCACATTGCTTTCCTTTTCCTCACCAATATGTATGTTTCGAAGTTGATAGGACTCCATAAAACATCTCCTTTCACTTATATGCAGCTAGTTCTGAGTAGGCAGCGGTTTCATTTATACAGATGTTGTATGCTATAATGATACTTACGAATAATGAACGCTTGTGAGGTGATAAATATGAAAACCTTTAGGCTGATTGATTTAAAAATCGAACTTGATCCAAAGCAAGATAAAATGTCCAGCATTCCCCTTCGTGACGGCTTAATCATTAATAAAGAAGATGGCGAAAATCACTGGATGATCGAGGCACTGATTCCAAAGAAGCATAGACAAGTGTTTGAGGTGCTCTTTCAGCAGCATACAGAAGTAAAGATTCTCGTGACGATTACAAAAGAAAACAACCGCCCTGTTCATCTATCGGTCCAAGTCAAAAACATCGTTGCCTTAGAAGAAAACATATCTGTATTACTCGACGGTAAAATGATCACAAATCGTTACAGAACAGAAACCGAAGAAGTATTAAAAGACCTCGTCAAAGAGGGGCTATCAGGAGAAAAACTGCTGGATGCTTTTAAACAGAACACATAAAAAAGAGCGGGATGAGCCGCTCTTAGATGGTTGACAAAGGGCTAAAATGAACTTTATTTTAGCCCTTTGTCTTCCTTTTCAGCGTGATAGAAAACCTTTGAAGTCTAGGAAGGGCGAGCACCGGAGCAGAGCGAATTTAATATTCGTGAGCACCGGAGCACAGCCCTGACAAAGAATGCGAGGGTTTGTCTACACGCTGAGAGCGGGATGAGCCGCTCTTTTTCTATTGCACATCTTTCGATTGGCTTTGATTTTTCAATATATCTCTAATTTCGGTTAACAACACTTCCGTTTGATCTGGCGTTTCAACCACTTCCTCTTCCTCTACCTTTTTCCGTTTTAATTTATTTAAATAACGAATAAAGATAAAAATGGAAAAGGAGATAATCAAGAAGTCGACCACTGTTTGAATGAAACTTCCATACAAAATTTGAGCAGAACCGATTTTAATAGACAATCCACTAAAATCATGCCCCCCAACAATAATACCAACAAGCGGCATAATTAAATCATTCACAAGAGAAGTGACAATTTTGCCAAATGCTCCCCCGATGATGACACCGACAGCCAGGTCAATCACATTCCCCTTGACGGCAAACTCTCTAAATTCTTTCAGCATTCTTTATCACCTTCATCTTTTTTTGTCTAATATGACGTTTTTTTGTCAAAAAAGCAAGTCCTCATCCGCTCTGGCTGAATGTTTCCATATAAAAAACGGTTCATACAAGATGAACCGTCAGACACATTACGATACTTTCGGACCGATAGAAAATGTCAGTTCTGCTTCACATGCCACTTCGCCATCTACTGTTGCAACTGCTTTTCCTTTGGCAACTGGACCGCGAAGACGTGTGATTTCAACCTCTAAACGTAGCTGATCGCCTGGCTTGACCTGTCTTTTGAATCGGCAGCTGTCAATCCCTGCAAACAAACCAATTTTCCCTTTGTTCTCTTCTTTACCTAACATGATGACCCCAAAAACTTGAGCAAGCGCTTCTACAATAAGCACACCCGGCATGACGGGGTATCCTGGGAAATGGCCATTAAAAAATTCTTCATTTACTGTGACATTTTTGATTCCAACCGCTCTTTTCTCACCATCAACTTCTAAAATACGGTCAACCAATAAAAATGGATAACGGTGTGGAATAATGTCTTGAATTTGCTGAGCATCAAGCATGTCTTGATCTCTCCTTCTTTTCTATATCGCTAATCTTCATTTGATTCCTATTGAAGTATATTATGAATGCAGTCATTTTTCAATGTTCAGCCAACATTTATGGTAAAAAATAGAATCTATCATTACCTATTGTCATGAAATATAATCCACTCTACACTCATCGTTTTTTCACAAATATGGTAATATATATTACATCATTGATTGAATAAGAGGGTAAAAATGAATTTTATAAGCGATAAATCCATTAAAAAACTTCTCCATTCGTGGTATACAATGCTAAAACATCGACATTTTTCGAAGGCTGAAGAGATCAAAACGTCCTTAACCAAATATAAACGTAGATTGTCAAAGAAACAGGAGCTTCATTTACATTATCAGCTTATGCTTTTTCGGCACCAGCTCTGGATGAACCAAACAGAAGACTTAGAAAAACTGAAGCATGAACTCATGCTCCACAAAGATCAAATGAATGATCAACTGCAATATTATTTTTACTTTTTTCTCGGTTTATACGAATCTTTAAAGAGCGATCAAAATGATGCCATTCATTATCTTGAAAAAGCAGAAGAAAAACTGCCCCTGCTAGACGATGAGCTAGAGGAAGCGGAGTTTCATTTCCGTACAAGTGGTGTTTATTATAACAACCGCTATTCACTGTTATCCATTCGACATGTTGAAAAAGCCATGGATATCTTTGCAAAGCACGGGGATATCCACAGCATTTATCGGTGCAAAATTGTGCTCGCCCTTAACTTTAGTGATCAAAAAAAATATGAAGAAGCAGAAGCTATTTTTATTGAAATTATCGAATACGTGAAAATGATTGATGACCAAGAACTGCTTGGTATCGTGTATTATGACGCTGGTTTTATCAAGTCGAGACAGAATCGTCATAAGGAAGCACTAGAATACTTTAAAAAAGCGCTTCGGCTCCCAGCATACCGGAAATCTGCCCACTCCTATGTGTCGTGTCTCTATGAAACTGTGCGTTCCTGCTTTAAAGAGAATTTAACTGATGAAGGAATGAAGTATATTCAAAAAGGGCTAAAAGAAGCCGTTGATGCCCAATTTGATCTATTAAGAATCAAGTTCCAAATTTTATTCCTTCTCTACAGCCAAGCGCCCAAGGCAGATGAACAGATTGCTACACTCGTCACATGTCTTGAACGAAAAGAAGCCTGGATTGATCTTGAAGATCTGCTTGCAGATGTCTCAGATTTTTATAAAAAAAAGGGCGACTTTGAGCGAGCCGCCTTTTTTATCATGAGAGGCTGACATCCGCCTGCTCATTATCGAATGGTATTAATGAGTCCTAGCATTTGATCGCCCATCGTAATGGTTCTTGAGTTCATCTGATACGAACGCTGTGTTGTCATGAGGTCTGTTAATTCTTTAGACATGTCCACATTCGACGTTTCAAGTGCACCTTGCTGAAGTTGAATGGCCTGACGGTTTGCCCCATTCAGTGCCGTTAAAGCGCCTTGATAGTTGCCGTCGACTGAGAACAAATTTTCTCCTTCAGAGATGAGTGCTGAAGAATTATTCACTTGAACAACCCCAAGATTCACCTGCTGATTCGGTTGATTGCCTCGAGAAATAGCTGTAAGCCGGCCATTTTTATCGATAGAAATATCACGGAAATTCGCATTTAAGACAATCTCATTCCCGTTTTCGTCAAGAATCGGATGGCCTTCGCTTGTCACCAGCTGGACTTGATTCCGATTATTTCCTGGCTGTAAATAAAGAGAGCCATCTCTTGTATACCGGATGTTACCGCCAGCATTGACCTGCAAATACTGAGATGGCGCACCAAATGCAACATCAAGGTCACGGCCTGTTTCTTTAATAGACCCTTGCAATGAGTTAATGGATGCATTGACCATCGTTCCAGTTCCAAGCCTTAAACCAGCAGGTGTCAGACGACTGTTTGCCACCTGCTCATTTTTTTCATCTACCTGATTAAACTGTTGTCTGACCAGCTCTGAAAAACGGGTGTTTTTCGCGCGATACCCTGTTGTTTCACTGTTTGCGATGTTATTACTAATGATATCAAGCTGCTTTTGCACCTCGTTCATTGACACAGCTGCATTGATCATCGTTCTAAGCATGAGAATCCTCCTCTCTCTTTCATTTCTTTATTAATACACTCTTCCGATTTCATTCACTGCTTTTTCTAAACTTTTATCATATGCCTGAACCACTTTTTGGTTTGTTTCAAATGCGCGGTAGGCTGTTGTCATTTCTGTATATGATTTCGTCACATCAACGTTCGAGAGCTCTGATACACCTTGGCTTAATGTATAGGACATTTGACCGTTATTGACCGCACTTGGAAGAGGCTGGTTATCAGCTGTACGGTATAAATCATTTCCTTCACGCGCAAGGTTTCTTGTATCCATTGCAACACGTACATCAATTTGTCCAAGGTTTTGTCCGTTTTCACTCACGGTTCCATCTGCGTTCACTTTGAAATTCTCACTTTGAACGGTAATCGGCTGACCCGTCACAGAAAGAAGGGCACGTCCATTGATCGTCAACTGATTTTGATCATTCAATGTAATGGAACTGCTTTTCGTATAACGAACGCCTTCTGGTGTATTCACAGCATAAAAAAGCGCTGACTTTTGATTTGTCTCCGGGTTGATGGGCACATTATTTTCTACTAATGCAATATCAGTTGTTTGATCCGTTGTTTTTAATGTTCCTTGTGTAAATTGAGGAATCAATTCCTGCATGTATGTTCCCGTATTAATTCCGCCAATCGCCGTTTGCTGTGGGATACTAAAGCCTTTGCCTGAAGATGTTTGGAAACGTCCTGATTCCATTCGGCTTAGCAGCATTTCTGGAAATGCGCGCATGGCCCCTTCATCTGCTTTATAGCCTGGAGTATTCGCATTTGCGATATTATTTGAAAGCATTTCTGTCCGCCGCTCTTGAGCGATCATGGCAGATGTTGCGGTGTATAGTCCTTTTAACACGTGCTCACCTCATTCAAATTCTTTCACATGACCTAAAATCATCAGTTTCACAATCTTCTATGAAATATATCGGCATATTGGCAGGCTTCTTTAATAAAAATCCCCCATTCTTTCTAAAAAGAATGAGGGAAATCATTAGCTGAGTTTACGCTTTGGCAGCTTGTCCATATTATCAAGCATCACGCCAGTACCAACTGCTACACAATCCATTGGATTTTCTGCAACGAAAACTGGTACTTTCAGCTCTTCTGCAAGCAATTGATCAAGCCCGTTTAGAAGCGCTCCGCCACCAGTAATGATGACGCCGCGGTCAATGATATCAGCTGATAATTCAGGTGGTGTTCTTTCAAGAACTTGTTTCGCAGCCTGAACAATGGCAGATACAGATTCACGTAATGCTTCTTCTACTTCTTTGCTTGTGACGGTAATCGTTCTTGGTAATCCTGTCACCATGTCTCGTCCACGAATCGAGATCTCTTCGTGACGTGCGTCTGGGAATACCGTTGCAACTTGGATCTTAATGTCCTCTGCAGTTCGCTCACCGATCAACAGCTTGTACTCTTTTTTAATGTAGTTTAGAATTTCCAAGTCAAATTTGTCTCCAGCCATTTTAATAGAAGAGGCGGTTACAATGTCACCCATTGAGATGACAGCGATATCTGTCGTTCCGCCTCCAATATCTACGACCATGTTTCCACTTGGCTGAAAAATATCCATACCAGCACCAATAGCTGCTACTTTTGGCTCTTCTTCAAGAAATACATGCTTCCCGCCGCTTTTTTCAGCAGCTTCTTTGATCGCCTTCTGCTCAACAGATGTAATGTTTGTTGGGCAGCAGATGAGCATACGCGGCTTAGAGAATAGCCCTTTCACATTTAATGAGTTAATAAAATGCTTGAGCATCGCTTCAGTTACTTCAAAATCAGCAATTACGCCATCTTTTAATGGACGAATCGCAACAATATTCCCAGGCGTACGTCCAACCATACGTCTTGCTTCTTCTCCAACAGCTAATACTTTCCCGCTGTTTTTATCAAGAGCGACAACAGATGGTTCATTTAACACAATTCCTTTTCCTTTGACATGAATCAGTACATTTGCAGTACCAAGATCAATTCCAATATCCCTAGCAAACATCTATATATATCCTCCTTGAAAATCTGTTTCCATAGCAAATACCACATTCTGCCCTAATTATATATTCTATCATAATTTGCAGAAAAAAAGATATTTCTTTACAAAAGTCTTTACAAAATTTGTGGTTAGAAACTACCGATAAGAGGAAGATATATATATCATGTTTATGAACAAAGAACTAAAGCTTACTGTTTTACAGGCTCACCTTCTAAAATTTCTTCTTTTTTATACTTTAACTTTGTGGCTTCTCCCCCTCGCAGGTGGCGGATTGATTTATGATAATCCAGTATCTCCTTCACTTCGTTAGCCAGATCTGGATTAATTTCTGGCAGTCTTTCTGTTAGATCCTTGTGTACAGTACTTTTAGAGACTCCAAATTCTTTCGCAATTACACGAACGGTTTTCTTTGTCTCCACGATATACTTTCCTATCTTGATTGTTCGCTCTTTGATGTAATCGTGCACACCACTCGACCTCCCTAAAATGGATGTGAGAAGTGTGAAATGAGATCCGTATCAATATTATCCATTTTCAGCGGCGCTTGTTCGTCTTAATTTCTCATCCATTAGGTAGTAAATGCCAAACACGATCCCTCACCTCAAACACTCTCTTTGTCAGGTTTGTAACAGTGTATTAGCATTGCATAGGGAATATGCTAAAAATGAAGATGGGACAAGGGATTTATCAGAAAAGACAAAACAAAAAATCATTTCGAGTGGCGAAAATTTTCACTTTACAAGCATCGGTGTAACACGTAAAATAGGAAAGGTGATTTTATTTACCTAGATAAATAATGAATAAAGGTGAGCCTATGGATACGTTAAACAGAGAGTGTTTACATCAAATACATCAAAGCGCGCGGCTGCTGTCTAAAAAAGCGAACGAAGCGCTTGCTGCTTATGACTTGTACATGTCCCAGTGGACTGTACTTTTTTGTTTGGATACATTCGGTCCTAAAACGCAAAAAGACATTTGGACCTATTTGAACGTCGAAGCACCGACGATTACCAGAACCGTGACGCGTCTAGAAGCAAACGGTTGGGTGAAACGAGTCCAAGGAAAAGACAAACGTGAGAATCTCATCGTCATGACAGACGATGCAAAAGCAAAGTTTCAAAAAATCAAACAGACGATGGAACAATTTGAAGAAGAATGTCTTTCAGATTTTACCTACGAAGAAAAACAACTCCTCCATACACTTTTACACAAATTATCAACTGAATAGGAAGTGACATACACCATGAACGAACGCATTTGGACAAAAGACTTTATCATGATTGTCCTGGTGAATTTATTTACATTCACCTCTTTTTATGCCCTTTTGACACTACTCCCCATTTACACAATGGATGAATTAAATGGAACAGAATCACAGGGCGGCCTCCTTGTGACGGTCTTCTTATTATCAGCAATTGTGACAAGACCATTTTCAGGGGCCATTATTGAGAAATTCGGCAAGAAACGCATGGCGATTTTTTCTTCAACGGCTTTTGCCCTGCTCACTTATTTATACATTCCAATTGATCAATTCCAAACACTTCTCATGCTGCGTTTCGTGCAAGGAATCTTCTTCAGCATTTTGACAACCGTAGCAAGTGCCATTGCAGCTGATATGATTCCGAAACATAAACGAGGAGAGGGTCTTGGATACTTTGTGATGTCAATGAACCTCGCTGTGGTTATCGGTCCGTTTATCGCACTGAATCAAGTGGGAAAAGTAGGATTCCATTCTTTATTTCTTCTCTTTTCGATCATCGTCTCTATCGGTGCAGCTTTCACGATGCTGATTAGACAGCCAGAGCCTGAAAACGGCGGAAGTGTCATCTTTCGATTCACTTTTTCTCACCTGTTTGAAAAAGGTGCTTTAAAAACGGCAGCAGTTGGAATCATTATCTCCTTCTGTTACTCGCCGATCATTTCATTTATTTCAGTCTATGCCAATTCCCTGAACCTAATGGGTGCAAGCAGTTATTTCTTCATTGTATTTGCAGCTGCGATGCTTGGATCACGTCCATTTACAGGCAGACTGTTTGACCGAGTCGGGCCTCATATTGTGATCTATCCATCGATTGCTCTCTTTGCGATTGGTTTATGGATGCTGACCGCTACCCAAACAGCCACCATGCTTCTTTTATCCGGCGCTGTCATCGGTCTTGGCTACGGCTCTTTGGTGCCATGTCTACAAACACTTGCGATACAGCACTCACCAGCACACCGTACAGGCTACGCCACAGCAACTTTCTTTACCCTATATGATACGGGGATTGCCGCTGGATCATTTGTCTTCGGACTGCTTGTCAGCTTCACAGATTTTTCAAATGTATATCTCATTGCTGGCGTTGTCGTGTTGCTCAGCATGGGCGTTTTTTATTGGAGCGAACGAAAACCGCAAGAAGCAAAAGCACAAAAGGTTTCCCTATCAGAATAGGATACTGTTTTAAACTTCACTGAAAACATGCTAAAATATAGGATATTTCAAATGAACAGATAGGTCTTTTGAAAAATAGTTGGCGTTAAGCGAAAGTATAGGTGATGTTTTGAATTACGAATTGTTTAAAGTCATACACGGGATGGCTCATCATTCTGAGTTTTTAGATCAGGCCATGATTTTCATTACGAAAAAGGCCATTCTCGTATATGCCCTCGTCTTATTGATTTGCTGGTTTTTAGGTAATCACAAATTTAAGAAGCATGTCTTCTTTTCTGGTGTAACAGGCATCGTGGCACTCATCGTCAATTTTGCCATTACGCTGTTTTATTATGAAGAGCGGCCGTTTGTGGCGCACAAAGTCGACACACTCATCCCGCACTCAGCAGACGCTTCCTTCCCAAGTGACCACACAACAGGTGCACTGGCTCTTTCACTAGCCATTCGATCCCGTAATAAAAAACTCGGCAATATTTTGCTTGTTTTTGGATTACTGACAGGGTTCTCCCGCATCTGGGTCGGTCATCATTATCCATTTGATGTATTAGGCAGCTTGATCGTATCGATTGTGGTTGTCTTTATCATGAATAAATTATGGAAGTTCTTTGACTCTCCAATTGACCGTATCGTGACATTTTACGAGAACATTGTGGGCAAAATTTTCAGAAGGAAGCAAAAGGACCAAGGATCAGACCTGTCCAACTCTTAAGCGGCTTGCGATAAAGTATGGAAGACCTCTCTTCTACTTTATCCCAGCCGCTTTTTTCATTGTTTGTTTTCCTCTGACCATACTCGAAAAATAAAGGCTGACGCTAATGCCGACAAGAGAAATCATGATCAATGTCCAGCCTAATTGTTCAAAATGAGAACCTGCAATTTCCTCACCAAACAGCATGCCAAGCACGGCAGATGACAGAATGGAACCAAGGTACCTGCATGTTTGAAAAAGCCCAGAGGTCGTGCCAATCATTTGTTGAGGGCTCGCTTTTAACATCGCAGCTTGAAGCGCAACATTTCCAATCCCGTAACTGAGTCCAAGCAAAGCAAGAACCAGTCCTTTCCCCCAGAATGGCGCAGGTATAAAAAAGAAAGTCATTGCGGAAGCACCGGCCAGCATCAGCACAGCACTTGCCAAAACAGGATGCCGTTCATCGCCGCGATCTACCCACTTGCCAGTCAGCGGCGATACCATTATGCTCACGCCAGACATGCAAAGCATAAAGAGACCTGTCATCTCCACACGCCAGCCCAATTCATCCTGAAAATAACTTGGCAAGCCAAAAAAGAGACAATAGAAGAAAATATTCAAAATGATAAATTGCACATACACAAGCGAAAGCCGTTTCTCCTGCCTGAACATCCGAATTTGGATAAATGGCTCATCCACCTGATATTCCCACCATATAAAAACACCCGCACTCACAAGACAGAGAATGCCCTGTACATACTGAATACCATCAGATAGTGATAATAAAAAAGAAAGCAAAAGGACAATACAAACTGTAAATAGAAACATCCCTGGCAAATCAAGCTTTCGGACAGTGTCTCCGATACGCAATTTTTTCTTCTTCTCCTTAGGAAATAAGGAAAGGCCTAGAAAAAAACTGATCAATATGAATGGCAGATTCACTAAAAAGATCGCCGGCCAGCTGCCGATCGTCATCAAAAACCCGCCAAGTGTCGGTCCGAGTGCTGTCATCGCTGAAGCAAAGATGGACAATACCGCTAAAGCAGAAGCTTGTCGTTCCTTCACATGATCCCGAATCAGTCCAACACCTGAAGGATAGATCGCACTGCTTCCAATCGCCTGTAGAAGCCGGATCACAATCAGCACCGCAAAAGTCGGGGCAAACGGCGCACAAATGGCTGAGACTGCCACTAGAACTAGTCCAAATAAAAATAAGGTTCTCCGGCTCATCACATGATCTCCAATTCGTCCACTCACCGGCTGCGTGACCGCACTGGCCAAATAAAAGGTTGAAATGAGCCAAGATACCGTCGTAAACGACAAACCGAACTCATGCTGAATTTGATGCAAGGCTAAAGAAATCATTGACGAATTCAGTGGATTTAACATCGTTCCAAAAGCAATCGCCGTTAAAAAGACTTTTCTGTTGTCTTTCCATTTGATCATACACCCGCCCCCTTCTTTTGACATACACGTTCTTTGTCTATCTCCTCGTTATTATGAGATTCATTTCCCTTTTTTACCCTGATCAATTCAAGTTCTCTCTCCGAAAAGCAAGACATACATTTTAAAAAGGGCAAGTGTTGGAAAAGCGCATATAAAATTGAGAATATGAGGAACAAATGGTAAGATGCTACACATATTGAAAAGCCTACTTTCTCCTTATACGGAGAACGGCTGAAAAGGAGGAGAAGCTTATTATTAAAAAAAGACGGTTTTGGGTCCCAGCCCTTTTCTCGGTTGCAGTATTACTTCTGTCTTCGTGTGGTTCAAATGAAACAAATGGGAACGGAGATAAACGTAATTCTACAGCGAAAGGGTCGCCGATTTTGGAGGATGGGAAATTTATTTTTGCAGCATCAGGTGAATTCCACCCATTCAGTTACATGGATGGAAACCAGATGTCCGGCTTTGATATTGATGTCGGCAATGCGATTAGTGACAAGATGGGCCTAGAGCCTGTACAGAAAAAATATAAATTCGCAGGCATCGTCGAAGGCGTCAAAGTAGGTAAATTTGATGCGGCCGTTGCAAGTCATACCATCAACGAGGAACGAAAAAAACACGTCCTTTTTTCTCAACCGTATTACTACTCAGGTCCGCAAATCTTCACAAGACCCGGCGCAGATATTCACAGTGCAGATGACTTAAAAAACAAAGAAATCGCTGTCTCTAAAGGTTCGTCTTATGCGGATATTGCCAAAGAACATAGCGGTCAGGAACCGAAATATTACGACAGTGATGTTGTCGCTTTAGAAGCACTAGCCAATGGCAAACACGATGCGGTCGTCACTGATTTTGCCACAGGGGCAGAAGCCATGAAGAAAAAACTAAAAATTGAAGCACAAGAAAGACTCGGGCAAAGTGAGCAAGCAATTGCTGTCTCTAAAGACAATAAAGAACTCATAAAAGAAATCAACGATGCGATTGATGCACTCAAAAAAGACGGAACATTAAGACAAATTAGCGAAAAGTATTTTGACGAAGATATTACCGTCAAACAGGATTAAAACCACGATTGTGCGCCTTTCTCTAGGCGCACTTTCTTCAAATGGAGATGATTGTTTTGCCTACCTTATCACATTTTTTTCAAACGCTGATTGATTCTAGAGGCGTTTTCTTAGAAGGAATGCTGCTCACCTTACAACTCACTGTCATCAGTATTTTCATCGGCATGTTCATCGGGCTTTTCTTTGCCTTACTAAAAATATCCCGCGTGGCCGTTTTCGGTTATATCGCAAATGCCTATATCTTCCTTGTACGCGGGACACCACTCATTGTGCAGATTTTCATCCTGTATTTTGGGCTGACAGAATTAAATATACCCGACTTTTGGGCAGCCTCTATTGCGCTTGCCTTCCATAACGGTGCCTATATAGCAGAAATATTCAGAGGGGCGATTCAATCAATCGATCAAGGTCAAAAAGAAGCAGGACGTTCTCTTGGCATGGGGCGATTTCTAACCATGAGACGTATCATTCTCCCGCAAGCGATGCGGCGCGCCCTCCCCCCTCTCGGCAATCAGTTTATTATCGGCTTAAAAGATTCATCACTTGCTGCCTTCATCAGCGTCAATGAACTCTTTAACATAGCCACCACTCAAGGCTCCAACAGTTTTGACAACATGACGTACTTACTTGTTGTGGCTGTCTATTACTTAGTTCTTGTCCTGCTGTTAACATTCGCTGTGCAAACCGTTGAGAAGAAACTATCAGTCAGTGATCATTAGGAGGAGAAGCATGACAGAATCAAAAGAGATCATTCGTGTTGAAAAACTGAATAAACACTTTGGAGAGCTGCATGTCTTAAAAGATATCGACCTCACTGTATATGAAAATGATGTCGTCGTCTTAATTGGTGCAAGCGGCTCTGGGAAAAGCACCTTACTCCGTTGTATGAATTTTTTAGAAATAAAAAATGACGGTCAGATCATCATTGATGGCAGTCCCGTTCATCCAAAACGAGATCAATTAAACGAAATGAGGCAGAAAATAGGCATGGTGTTTCAGCATTTTAATCTCTTCCCGCACAAAACCGTGCTTGAAAACATCATCGAAGCACCGGTCATGGTGAAAAAAACAAAGAAAGCACAAGCGATAACTGAAGCCAATGTCTTATTAGAGAAAGTCGGACTAGCGGATAAAGCAAAAGTGTACCCTTCAAAGCTATCAGGCGGTCAAAAACAGCGCGTTGCCATCGCACGAGCTCTCGCCATGAAGCCCGATGTCATGTTATTTGACGAGCCCACTTCTGCGCTGGACCCAGAGCTTGTAGGCGAAGTGCTGCAAACCATGAAAAGTCTTGCCAAAGAAGGCATGACAATGGTCATCGTCACTCATGAAATGGGCTTCGCAAAAGAAGTAGCTGACCGAGTTGTTTATATGCATGAAGGACGAATTGTCGAACAAGGTACCCCATCAGAATTATTTAATTCCCCTCAAGAGGAGCGAACCAAATTGTTTCTCAGTTCGATTTTATAGGTCAAATGCCCTTTATTTTTCGTCGTTCATACACGTTTATTCTCATTTTTTACGAACTTTTCATCCATTTATATTGATAATGACCAAAAAACCATGTTAGATAAACTTACACGAATATGTTATATATGACTTTTCTCTCTATAATGAAGAATTAAGAAATCTATTAATTCTGAATGATTCGGGGGAATGCAGCATGCAAATGGGTGATACAGTATTTATGTTCTTCTGCGCACTACTCGTGTGGTTAATGACACCGGGTTTAGCCTTATTCTACGGAGGACTTGTGAGAAGTAAAAACGTGTTAAGTACGACAATGCACAGCTTAACCTCACTAGCCATTGTCTCTATCGTCTGGATCGTGTTTGGCTATTCACTGGCCTTTGCGCCAGGCAATGCATGGATCGGAGGCTTTGACTGGGTTGGACTAAAAGGAGTTGGCTTTGAACCTGGTTCATATAGTGATACGATTCCACATTCATTGTTCATGATGTTCCAAATGACCTTTGCTGTCCTCACAACAGCCATTATCTCTGGTGCCTTCGCTGAACGTATTCGTTACTCAGCGGTGGTCGTGTTTACACTCCTTTGGGTCACATTTGTATACGCTCCAGTCGCACACTGGGTATGGGGTGGCGGCTGGATTGGCGAAATGGGAGCACTTGACTTCGCCGGTGGAAACGTCGTCCACATTTCATCAGGTGTGGCTGGTCTAGTCGTAGCCATTGTTCTCGGGAAGCGAAAAGAAGCGGCAAGTTCTTCTCCGCATAACTTGATCTACACACTTCTTGGCGGAGCTGTGATTTGGTTTGGCTGGTTTGGGTTTAACGTAGGAAGTGCCCTCACATTAGATAGTGTCGCCATGTATGCCTTTATTAACACCAATACAGCAGCTGCTGCAGGAATCATCGGCTGGCTGTTAGTCGAATGGATGATCAACAAAAAACCAACGATGCTAGGTGCAATCTCTGGAGCCATTGCAGGCCTAGTAGCGATTACACCTGCCGCAGGTTTTGTCACACCATTTGCTTCGATTATCATCGGAATCATCGGCGGAATCGTTTGTTTCTGGGGCGTCTATTCACTTAAAGCCAAGTTCGGCTATGATGATGCACTGGATGCATTCGGTCTGCACGGAATCGGCGGTACGTGGGGAGGCATTGCTACAGGCCTTTTCGCCACTACATCTGTCAATGATGGCGGAGCCAACGGCTTATTTTACGGCGATCCAAGCTTACTTTGGAAACAAGTTGTCGCCATCGTGGCCACATACGTCTTTGTTGCAGTTGTCACATACGTGATCATCAAAGTCGTCAACATCTTCTTCAAGATTCGCGCAACTGAAGAAGAAGAATCAGTCGGTCTTGATTTAACGATGCACGGCGAAAAAGCATATCAAGATTAAAGAAAAAGGGGTGCCTCTATGAGCAAAATGTATAAAGTGGAGATTGTCACACGTCCAGCTAATTTTGAAACATTAAAGGTGGAGCTTGGAAAGATTGGTGTCACCTCGATTACCTTTTCCAATGTGCACGGTTGCGGATTACAAAAGGGACATACGGAACTATACCGTGGCGTCAAAAAGGAAAGCAATGTGTACGAACGTTTAAAGATTGAAATCGTCTTAAGCAAAGTACCTGTTGAACAGGTCGTGGAAACGGCTCAAAAGGTACTTCGTACAGGAGAACCAGGGGATGGGAAGATTTTTATATATGAGATAGAAAATACAATCAACATTCGGACAGGTGAAGAAGGACCTGCCGCCTTATAATCCATCCTCCGCCGAGTGCGGGGGATTTTTTAAGACAGAAAAAAACCTCTGCATATTCATATACACAGAGGCTGCAAGGTATTAAGATTGTTTTGTTTCTTCTGACTGACTGCGGTCTTTAGAGGAATCAGAAGACTTTTCTTGATCAGAGGATTTCCCCTTCTCATCAGACTTATCTTCAGATTTTTCTTCAGCCGGCTCTTTTGCCTTATCGTCAGCAGCAGGTTCCTTCGTTTTTTCATCAACTTTTGGCTGAGCAGGTTCTTTTGCTTCTTCTGTCACTTCTTGCGCTGCTTTTTCAATGGAAGAAACAGGCTTATCAATGAAGCTAAGTGGATTAAGCGCTAATCCTTCCATACGAATTTCAAAGTGAACATGGTTGCCGCTTTCAGCACCATATAGATTCTTACCAGAAGCACCGATGACATCATTCTGCTTTACTTCATCGCCTTCTTTTACACTCACTTGAGACAACGATTGATAAACAGTAGACAATCCATCTTCATGTTCAATTTCAACAACGTGACCGAGAACTGGATCTTTTTTCGCCTGAACGACTGTTCCACTAAGAGCAGCTGTGACATCAAACACTTTGCCATCTTTATCTGCAAGATCAATACCTTTGCTTAAGGTATAGGTGTTATTATAGTTTACAAGTGCTGCTTCTTTTTCTTTTTGATCAGCATCTGCTTCATAGAACTTTTTCACGACAGAAACATTCTCAGAATTCTGGACCGGCATAGCGACATTTTCAATTGGCTTTCCAACTTCAACGGCATCATCACGTTGTTCTTGTCCTGTTTGATTTCCATCAGATAGTTGGTCTTTCACATCTTTCGATACAGCTTGATACCAAAGAACGGCTGTTAACACGACCGCTGCGCTGACCAAGTAAATAGCAGGGAATACCCAGCGCTTACGGAAAAATTGCTGAACTTTTGTGATTTTGGAAGTACGTTTCTTTTCTTCCTCTCTCATTTTTCATCACCTCAGCAACATTCTGAACACTTTTCAAAAAATATATACACACGAAATCATTTTTCTTTTTATTTTGCGCAATCGCATCAATAATATGTATGATAAATGAAAAAAGATGGGGGTACATATGGTGAAGACTTTCAACCGCATGGCAACAGAAGATGACCTCAAAGAGATCGTCGATATCTACAATTCTACGATTGCTTCAAGGGAAGTAACGGCCGATACAGAACCTGTTACAGTAGAAGACCGCCGTCAGTGGTTTTTGAATCATTCAGAGAAACGTCCTCTCTATGTGAAAACAGATGAGGAAGGAAATATCTACGGCTGGCTCAGTTTTGAAACGTTTTACGGCAGACCTGCATACAACGGTACTGTTGAAATGAGTATTTATTTGAACCAAAACTATCGTGGAAAAGGTTTAGGGTCATTGTTCTTACAAGAGGCGCTCGAATTGGCACCCTCATTAGGCATCCGAACGTTACTTGCCTTTATTTTCGGCCACAACGAAGCCAGCATCAAATTATTTAAGAAGCACGGCTTTGAGACTTGGGGACATTTGCCACGCATCGCAGAAATGGACGGCAATCGGTACGACTTAGATATTTTAGGAAAAGAGTTATAAACGGAGCGTCTCTTGAAGAAAGAGACGCTTTTTTATGAAGCATGCACCAACTGCTCAAATTGCTTCGCATTTTGAAGCGATTTTCTTTTCAGAATGATACCATGTTCATCAATCAGAAGCGCTTGCGGAACAACTGTTACTCCATACAACTCCATAATTTGTGATGAGCGCATATAAACAGCTTGCTCCGGCAGCAATTGAAGAAGCGAGGCATCATCGGCTTGTTCATCTCCATTAATAACAATCACATGAGCATCATCATGTGAAGTTTGAGGCTGCACATCAGACAAAATACTTTTACAAGTCATACAAGTAGAATTCACAAATAACAGCATCACAGCTCGCCCATTTTGCAAATACTCCTTCAAGATCACCTTTTCACCTACATGCGAATAACTGCGAAATAACGGAGCCGGGTCACCAATATCCGCTTCCTTCAATTCAATTCCATCAAGGGACTTTATTTTATTCATAAATCTCCCGATAAAACGGGCAAGCAAAAAAACGACAGCCAGCTGGGCAATGACAATTAATAACACAATGATTAATAAAATATCTGTCATTTCATTTTATCTCCTTCTATAATTGATTCATCTGCAATCTGGAATGAGTCGATCCACTTTCGCTTCAATAGCACAATTTCTTGGCTGACCGCTATGATCAAACATACAGCCGCTGCAATGAGAAAACAAATCATTTTCAACCGCAATGAAATCATTTCAACACTAGGATGTACATAAAATAACCCTGCCACAAGAGTAAGCATCAGCAGATTACGAATCACAATCCCCCAATGCAGGCGATCGTTTTCCAGTAACCCTCCACAACCGCACGAAATATCACGATGCCCCCTAATTAAATTGAACGTAACCGCTCCAGTATAAATACATAACAGGGCTGTAAGGCCAATTGCAGGCAGGACAGACATGTTCCATATAAACAAATGAACCGTACAAACCAATTCAATCAACAAAAATAAATAAAACATAGGTGCCGCAAAAGAAGGCGGCAACAACCGATAAGCATTGATCTGCTGGACATGTGCCTTCTGTTTCCTTGCTTTATCGAGCCATGCACCCGCAAAAATGATTCCTAGTAAATAGACGCCTATGAAATAAAAGACACTCACCTTACACCATCTCCTTTTGTTGAAATAGTTGAGATTGTGCCTCGTAAAGCCTTCTGTACTCTCCGTGCAACGCCATCAGTTCATCATGGTTGCCCTCTTCAATAAAAGCACCATCTTTCATGACGATGATACGGTCTGCTAAGCGGGCCGCTCCCATACGATGTGTAATAAACAAAACCCCTTGATCCTGCGTATGATCGAATAACTTTCGAATGAGCGAGATCTCCGACAGCGGATCGAGAGCAGAGGTCGGTTCATCTAAAATAATAAAATCACTTTCTCTAAAGAAGGTTCTCGCCATCGCAAGCTTTTGCCATTGTCCGCCAGACAATTCATGTCCCTCTTCAAAAAAGCGACCTAGCTGCGCATCATATGTGTCTTCCATTTGATTAATTCTTTTCTCTATACCTGCTTGGCGGGCGGCTGAAATCAACCGCTCTTCCTCTTCTATATCATCAATACGGCCAAACCCTATGTTTTCTCTCACAGTGAATTCGTACTTCATAAAATCTTGAAAAAGAACAGCCATTCTCGCATGATAGGTCTTTTTATGGATGGTGGAAATATCCTCTCCATTGACTTTGTGCATATTCTGTTGATCTGGATCATATAAGCCGGTTAAACATTTGATTAAAGTGGTTTTACCGGACCCATTATCTCCTACTAATGCAATTCGTTCACCTTTATTCATATGAAAATGAATATGCTCAATCGCTGGTTTTTTCATATTCGGATAAGTAAAAGAGAGATTGTCTAATGTAATGGACTGGATATGCTCAATTCCCTGAAGCGACGCTGCCTCTTCTGTCTGTTCATGTTCATGCATTTCCTCTTCTCTCTTTTGAAAAGCTCTCATTTCATCAACATATAGGCTTGTTTCATATAAACTAGAACATTCTCTTGTTAAATCTTGAAACCCACTTTGAATGTTTTGTACAGCTTGCAGCACTGCAACAAACGTACCCGCTGCTAATTTTTTTTGAAAAATAAGAAAGACAATCAATAAACCACAGCACACATAGGCCAATGTCATAAGCAACCCGCCTGCCATCTCCCAGCGCACTTGGCGTTTCAGCAAATTATATTTTTCATCTGCACTTTTAACGTAGTGACCTCTCCACTTTTGAAGAAGATAATTCCCTATTCCATATAAACGAACTTCCTTTAAAGAATCTCGCTGCGCGACGAGATCAGATACATACATTTCTCTTCGATCATTAGCCGTTAACAAACGATTTAATCGATAACGTGCGCCTCCAAAAAAAAGTTCAATCCATAATACAGGCAAGGTAAACAAGAACAATATGACCGCTAAGCCCCAATGAATACCGATCATATAGATAAGAAGTGATACAACAGTAATCAACGCGCTCATCATTGTAAAAATACTTCTCACCATACTGAGAACATGCTGATGACTGTTCATCACACGTTGACTTTCATTGTAAAATGACGGGTGCTCAAACGTAATAAACGGCAGTCTTATCGCTTTTTGAAGCAATTCACCTTTCAAATGCAGACCAATCAGATTTGTTGCTTTCTGTTGACTAAGCTGAAGAATGAATTGAAGCCCATATCCTAAAATCACAATGACCATTTGCAGTCCAAATAACCACAAAACCTTTTGGATGTCACCTGAAGACGTCATAAATAAAATAATTTCATTAATCAAAGTTTGAATAATCCAGACACTAGCCAAAGGCATAAAACCAACGATCACTTGAATGAACAAAGTTAAAAGAAGATAAGAACGACTTTTTTTCCAAGTATAGGAGATTGCATATAAACAATGGTTCACTGTACTCATGAGATGCTCCACCTTACACCATTTAGTATAATTGACATATTTTTGATATTTGTAATATGATAGCTTTGCGTAACTTCACTTTGAGAGGACGATATACGATGAATTCAATTTTTCTTTTACAGCTCGCTCTTATGATTTGCAGTCTTCTATTAACGGCTGGAATTATCATCTATTTAAAACAACAGATGCAGCTTATCATCTTACCTATAGAACACGTGGGGCAGAAACTTGCGCATCCACTTCTCGAACAGCCATCACCCATTCACATGAATGATCTGCTGCAAACAAATCGTACACAACAATTACTGATCTTCACTGACACAGCATGTCCGCACTGCATTCCATCACTCGAACAATTCCTAGAAACAAAAAAGCAGCGTAAACTAAACGTTTCATTGAGTATTTTGTTGAAAAACGGGCAAAAAAAGGACCAAGAATTATATCGTGATAACGAAACAAACTTGCGGATTATTCCGGTAGACGAACAATTGATAAACGCATTCCAAATTCAGGAGTTTCCTTTCTACATCATGGTAGAAGACAATGATACCATCTCATATGCAGCACCTTTTCCAGACGGTCTTTATTCAAGACTAGCTGCAAACTAAAGATAAATGAGGCATGTGAAGAGCATAAACACATGCCTCATTTTTTATTATTGTGAATTTGGCTGAACATCCTTCCCTTTTTCCTCTGCAGCGATATCATTAGCTTCGCTTGAAGCGGATGTTTGTTCCTCAGCTTGTTCAAACTCACTGCGAGCTTCATTTGAAATGTCAACTTGATCACCGTGCTGATTCACAGTAACAGAAGAAGATCCCTCTTTTTGAACCTCTTTCTCTAGTTCCTTTAATTTAGAAACATGAAGCTCTAAATCTTTTCCTTGCTGAACTAAAGTCAGTTGTTGAAATAACGCCTTTCTCTCTTCTGGAGAATGGTCGCCTTGAACAATTTGCGCTGCTTGGGTCAAAAAAGAATTTGATGTATGGCCTGCTTGACGCTTATTTGACGTCTGCATAGCATTTGTTACTAATGAAATTGGAGTTATGCTCATGCGTTCACACCCTAATAAATAAGATACTTAGATTTAGCAGCCACATTTAACGCGTTCTTGGCTAGTACAAATCTCACCTGTGTCACGATCCACATAGTAACGGAAAGTTCCAACGCCTTGAAGGAAACAAGTTGGTGCTGATTGGCAAGAAGTTACCAATCTTTGCAAAATACATCTAGCAGCTGCAGGTTGAACATTGGTCATTTTGTTTAAAATTCGATCTAACATATGAATTCCACCTTCCAATTTTTATGGTAATACAATACAATAATAACCAATTGATAGACAACTAACAACATATTTTGATAAATTTTCTAATTACTTCAAACTACTTTTCTTATTTATGACAAAATTTATCGATTAGAATTGTAGTAATTGCTACTTTTTTCTTATTCAAAAATAATTTATTTATCCATAAAAAGTAAATAAAAGATAGAAAAAAGGTCAATTCACTCTTCCTAAAGTACTACTTGCTCAAGTATGATATAGAGTGAATACATAAAGGAGTGAACACAATTGCAACAAACTGAGAAAATCATTCAATCTCTTCATTCAATAACAAAGTGGGGAAAGGTTGGGAGCATCTTTCTCTATATTTCAGGTGGTTTATCCATCCTCAGTGGGTTTTGGCTTGTTCTTCCTGCTGCCATTGGCGTTTTTCTGATTATGATGGGAATACATGTCCAAAAATCCGTGAAAGCAGCTGAACAATTGATTCAAGCGCCTGATACTTCTTACGAAGAATTATTGGAACAATATGCTAAGATGATGAAAATGCAAACACTGTTTGCGATTTCAAGTATCGCCGCCGTTATTCTCTCATTCATCGCGATTGTTTTAATGTTTATACTAGGTGGACTAGCCTTTCTCCAAGAACTCCCTACCGATGTCCAACAGTACGAAGATTATTACGAAGAAGAACTTGGTGACTTTTATTAATAGAAAGGGGTATCAATGAAATAGGATACCCCTTTTTTATTTGAGTTGGCATAGACTTGATACTAAACTTGACAATCAGCCTTTATCATTTTAAAATACAAATCGTAATCATTACGAAATAAAGGAGGATTATAGCAATTATGCGCGTGAAAATCACCTTAGCCTGTACTGAAACAGGTGACAGAAACTATATCACTACAAAAAATAAACGAACGAATCCAGACCGATTGGAGTTAAAAAAATATTCTCCACGATTAAAGAAATACACCCTTCATCGGGAAACAAAATAATTTTTAAGATTTAAATCGTAATCATTACTATATAAGTGAGGCGGCATACAAAATGAGCATGTTCAAAAGGACTAAAACAAATGGATAAAAGAATACCTGTCACAGTTCTAAGCGGCTTTTTAGGAGCTGGAAAAACCACGATATTAAATCATGTTCTTCAGAATCGTAAAGGCCTAAAAGTAGCTGTTATTGTCAATGACATGAGTGAAATAAACATTGATGTGGAATTAGTTAAGCAAGGCGGCGAACTCTCTCGATCAGATGAGAAACTGGTTGAACTATCTAATGGTTGTATTTGTTGCACATTGAGAGAAGATTTATTAATTGAAGTAGAACGCCTTTGTAAGGCTGGGAATATCGATTATATTGTCATTGAATCTACAGGTATTAGTGAACCAATTCCTGTCGCTCAAACTTTCTCTTACATTGATGAAGAAATGGGCATAGATTTGACACGTTTTTGCAGATTAGACACGATGGTAACGGTGGTAGATGCAAACCGTTTCTGGACAGATTTCCAGTCAGGAGAAAGTTTATTGGATCGTAAAGAAGCAGTTTCAGATGATGATGAACGAGAGATTTCCGATTTACTTATTGATCAAATTGAATTTTGTGATGTGCTCATTATCAATAAATGTGATCTTGTATCAGCATCAGAACTAGATCGGCTTGAGCACGTGTTAACCAAACTTCAACCAGAAGCAGCCATTATTAGAACCTCTAAAGGTAACGTAAAACCTAGTGATATTTTGAATACTGGTTTATTCGATTTTGAAAAATCTAGTGCTTCTGCGGGCTGGATCAAAGAAATTAATGCTGGACACTCTCAGCATACGCCTGAAACAGAAGAATACCAAATCTCATCTTTTGTTTATGAAAGAAGGCTCCCTTTTCATACTGGCAGACTGAATGCATGGTTAGATCAAATGCCAGAGCAGATTGTTCGAGCGAAAGGATTTACATGGCTAGCGACACATCATGATTTAACCATTTTAATTTCGCAAGCCGGAAAATCTGTGGCAATTGAACCAATCGCATACTGGATTGCTGCCTTGCCTGAGCAAGAACGATCACGGATCTTAAATCAGGAACCAGACATTCTAGATGAGTGGGATGCAGAGTTTGGTGATCGACATACAAAACTTGTCTTTATCGGTGTAGATTTACCTAAAGCAGATATTATTCGTACACTAGATCAATGCTTACTTACACCTGAAGAATTTGATCAAGATTGGACAACGTTTGAAGACCCCTTTCAATGGAACATACACACTTAAACCAGGAGGGTTTTAAATGGCAAAGAAATCAAAGATAGCAAAAGAAAAAAAGCGGCAGCAGCTCGTTTTGAAATATGCACAATTAAGGAAAGAGCTAAAAGAAAAAGGTGACTATGAAGCTTTGCAGAAACTACCTAGAGACTCTTCACCCACTCGCTTAAAAAACCGCTGTGAATTAACTGGCCGTCCTAGAGGTTACTTGAGAAAATTTAAAATGTCTCGAATTGCTTTTCGTGAGCTTGCCTATAAAGGACAGATTCCAGGAGTGAAAAAATCGAGTTGGTAAAGATTGATTTGATCTTAGCATAGTTCCTATCAATGTAAAGCAGGACAAAATGAATAAAAATCTCTTTTTCATCCTTACTCCGTCAATTTTGAGGTGCAAAATAGCATTTTAAAAAACAGCAGAATCTCTGCTGTTTTTTTATGGGGCCGAGCTTATAGGAAAGATTGTCCTGATGTGAAAAGAAGATTTTCAACATTGATTATAGCATTTTCTCTTCTTTTCAAAAATCGATGATCATGATACTTTGTTGTCATTACCCGCCGATGTAGGACATCTCAACTTTTTTCTGATCTTTCTTTTGCTCTCTCTCAGCTGAATATTGATCCTGTCTGTTTGACCAAAGTTCCTTCAATATGTTCAATAGGTATTCATCATTTTCTGAATTACGGATGAATCGTCTCAGATCAAAACCCGATGATGCAAAAAGACAGGTAAATAATTCGCCACGTGCAGATAGTCTAGCTCTATTACACGATCCACAAAAAGCATCTGAAACGGAAGAAATAATGCCAATCTCTCCTGACCCATCCTCATAAAAATAACGCTTGGCTACTTCCCCTTGATATCGAGGAGGTTCTGGTTTGATAGGGTATTTTGAATGAATTAGCTCCATAATCTCTTTTTTCGTCAATACATGCTTGAGATTCCATTTATTCGTATTGCCAACATCCATGAATTCAATAAATCGTAGAATGTGTCCTTCTTTTTTAAAATAGGCTGCCATTGGTAAGATATCTTGATCATTCACACCTTTTTGGACAACCATATTGATCTTAATAGCAAGTCCAGCTTTTTTTGCAGCCTCTATCCCATCAAATACTTTTTGGATAGAAATGTGTCTTCCATTCATCTGCTTAAAACGATCTGGATTTAAAGAATCTAAACTAATGGTGACTCTATTCAGACCTGCTTTCTTTAGCTTATCTGCGTACAAAGGTAACAGCGTTCCATTGGTTGTCATCGCGATGTCTTCAATACCTGGAATTTTTGCGAGTTTTTCTATCAAAACGGGCAAATCTTTACGCATTAAAGGTTCACCGCCCGTAATACGTAATTTCACCACACCTAATTCCTTTGCAAAAAGCGCAGCAAGTCGTTCAATTTCCTCGAAGCTAAGTAGCTCTTCTTTATCTAAAAAAGGATAATCTGGTCCAAAGATTTCAGCAGGCATACAGTACGTACATCTAAAATTACAGCGATCTGTTACGGATATTCTTAAATCGCGCAATGGTCGATGTCTTTTATCCAAAATACTGACCATACTTAGCCTCCTATTCTGTAATACGCTGATGATGAGTATAGATATTAAAAGATTCTCCTCTTACGAATCCAACTGTTGTTATATTTAATTCTTCTGCCATTTTAAGTGCTAACTCAGTAGGAGCTGATTTTGATATGACGATTGATACTCCTAATTTTGCTGCCTTCAACAAAACTTCAGATGATATCCGGCCGCTAAATACAAGGATTTTATCTCTCAGTGGGATTTTATGAAGTAAACAATATCCATAGATTTTATCCAACGCATTATGCCGTCCTATATCCGTCCTAGTGATGAATAGCTTTTCTGTATCACACAGTCCAGCATTATGGACACCACCAGTATGTTGAAATAACTGACTTTCCTCCTGTAAACATTTCATTAAATGAATACAAGTTTCAGCAGAAATACTGATTCGGTCAATGGCTGTTTTTGCCGTCTTCACATCTTGGAGAAAATAAAAATGTCTTCCTTTCCCACAGCAAGATCCGATCACTCGTTTTGTAAAATCTGAGGATTGGAACTGAGTTGTGTGATGTAAGTCAACATATGCAAAACCCATACTTTCATCTATTGTAAACCTTTTAATCTCTTTTTCAAATCGAATGACTCCTTCTGAAGCTAAAAAACCGATCACCAATTCTTTCAAATGATCCGGTGAACAAACGAGTGTGACAAACTCTTCACCATTCACCAGCACGGTTAAAGGGAATTCTTCTACAACTTCATCTGTTTTACATGTCATTTGACCTTTGCGATATTGGTGTATGCGCCGTTTCGTTTTAACAGAAGGATTCATGATCTGATCTTCCTTTCAACACAAATTTAGTTATATGAACCAGACGAATTGTGATATTATTTTAAAAAGTCATAAAAATGTAACATATTTCTATCTTATCAAACTTTTTGTTTGCTTTATATGGAGGGAACACAATGAATAAAACAAAAAATCGTTGGCTGATCGCTACAAGTGCTGTGGGGATTCATTTATCTATCGGATCTGTTTATGCATGGAGTGTTTTTACGAATCCTTTACATCAAACCTTTCAATGGTCATTAACAGAAATAAGCCTGACATTTAGCATCGCTATTTTATTTTTAGGTTTATCAGCTGCCTTTATGGGGCATTTCGTTGAAAAGTATGGGCCGAGGGCATCAGGGCTCTTCTCAGCTATTTTCTTCGGCATTGGGATGACTGGATCAGGGTTTGCTGTCCACATGTCTTCATTACCTCTCCTCTATTTATTTTATGGTGTACTCGCTGGAATCGGATTAGGTGTAGGCTATATTGCTCCAGTATCAACATTAGTCAAATGGTTTCCAGATCGAAGAGGACTCGCAACGGGTTTAGCCATTATGGGTTTTGGGTTTGCTTCTCTGATTTGCAGTCCCATTATTCAATTTCTCATTGAAAAAGTTGATATTGCAAACACCTTCTATATTCTCGGAATCTCTTATTTTATTATCATGGTCGTTTCATCTCTTTATTTATCACCACCAACACCTGATGATGTCAAACAATTTAACGTGCTAAAAACAAGCCAAAGGAAAATTCCTCAAGATTTATCACAGCTCACCGCAAATGAAGCCATTAAAACACGGCGTTTTTATTATTTGTGGGTCATGCTCTTTATTAATATCACATGCGGAATTGCTATTATTTCTGTAGCATCACCGCTTGCTCAAGAAAGTGTTGGTTTCACGGCGGGTGCAGCAGCTACTCTTGTTGGAATTTTAGGTGCTTTTAATGGGCTAGGACGGATCGGATGGGCATCCTTCTCTGATTATATCGGAAGGCCAAATACGTATACGATTTTCTTTACTATACAGCTCATTGCTTTTCCCTTACTTCCCTACTTAAAAGAACCGCTCATCTTTTCAATCGTGATGGCGATCATTTATACGTGCTACGGAGGAGGGTTTGCTTCAATTCCAGCCTATATCGGAGATTTATTTGGTACGAAGCAGCTAGGTGCCATACACGGTTATATTCTCACCGCTTGGGCCGCTGCTGGTTTAGCAGGACCTTTATTTTCCTCCTTTATTCGTGACATTACAGGCAATTACACACAAAGTCTCATGGTCTTCTCTGGCCTATTTTTCATTGCGTTTATCATATCTCTTCTCATTCGGAAGGATATTAAACAACTTCGTGAATCAAATCTTACTGCTCCTTCTTCTGTCACGGTCCGCTCTTAATATGAATTTGACAGAATGACAATCTACAGGTAATTTTTAGATATGAAAACGCTTTACAAAATGATAGGAGGGTGACGATATCATGGGAAAAACAAAACACAAGGGGCCTATTAAACTCAACAAAAAACCCTCACCAAAGCTATGGGCCTCTTTTGCTCCTATGGGGCTTGGAAAAGTAAAACCGAAACACATTCGAGACACAATGAAAGTGGCATGGGAGAACAAAGATAATCTCCCCTATGCGTACCGTATATTGACTCAGGGCGTTTGTGACGGCTGTGCTCTTGGTGTATCAGGTTTATACGATCAAACACTAGCAGGACCCCATATATGCACTACAAGACTGAATGTGCTACGGCTTAACACAATGCCAGCTATTGATCCAAAATGGTTCGAAGATATTGAGCGGCTCAAACAAATGGATAGCACGTCTCTTCGAAAACTTGGGCGTATTCCTTATCCCCTGATTCGAAAAAAAGGTGAGAATGCCTTTACACGCATTTCTTGGGATAGTGCATTAGATCAAATCGCCGCTAAAATCAAATCGATTGATAAACGTCAGCTTGCTTTCTATTTAACGGCTAGAGGGATTACAAATGAAGTGTACTATACTGCGGCGAAAGCTGCGCGATTTATGGGAACAAATCATATCGATAATGCTTCTCGTATTTGCCATTCACCAAGCAAAACCGCTCTTAAACGCTCCCTTGGTATAGGTGCATCCAGCTGTAATTACAGTGATTGGATTGGAACAGATGTATTGATATTTTGGGGCTCTGTTGCAGCAAACAACCAGCCGGTTTCGACTAAATATATGTACGCCGCTAAAAAGAAAGGAACCAAGATCATTGTCATCAATCCATATAAAGAGCCTGCAATGGAAAAATATTGGGTCCCTTCTATCCCAGAAAGTGCTTTATTCGGCACAAAAATAGCGGATGATTTTTATCAAGTCAATATAGGCGGCGATATTGCGTTTATGAATGGTGTCATCAAACATTGGTTTGATATGGAGGAGCAAGCGCCCCATTCCGCTCTTGACCATGAATTTATCCAAGCACATACAACCGGCATAAAAGATGTAAAGCAGCATGTCACTCAGTTAAAATGGTCGGATCTCGAAGCATCGTCAGGCTTATCTAAAGAAAGAATGAAGGAATTCGCTGTACTGCTTGCCAATGCCAATTCAGGGGTGTTTATTTGGAGTATGGGTCTCACTCAGCATCGCTTTGCAACTGATAATATATCACAAGTCGCAAACCTTGCCATGTTACGCGGATTTATTGGCAGAAAACATTGTGGCGTTATGCCTATTCGTGGCCATAGCGGTGTCCAAGGTTCAGGCGAAATGGGTGCCGATCCATTCGTATTGCCCGGCAGTGATTTTGATGAAGAGAATATTAAAAGAATCGAGAAGATATGGGGATTTGATATTCCAAAATGGCATGGTGACACGATTGGGCAATCATTTGAAAAAATGGCTCTTCCAAAAGAACACCCGCAAAAGCTGAAGATGCTGTTTACTAGCGGTGGAAACTTTTTAGAAACGATGCCAAATCCTGAAGCGATTGAAAAAGCACTATCCGAGCTTGAACTCCGTGTCCATCAAGATATTATTTTGAACACCTCTACACTGGTAGAAGCAGAAGAGACTGTGATTGTTCTGCCTGCAATGACAAGATATGAACAGCCAGGCGGCGGTACATCAACCAGTACGGAACGCATGGTGTATTTCAGTCCGGAAATTGAAGGACCTCGCATTGAAGAAGCCAAGGCTGAATGGGACATTTATATTGACCTAGCAAAAAGAGTTCGCCCAGAAGACGCGAAGCTGATTCATTTTGACCATGCTGAAGACATTCGTCGTGAGATTGCCATCGCAAATCGGAACTATGATGGGATCCAGCATTTGCGTCATAAAGGGGATGTCTTTCAATGGGGTGGCGCATGGCTTTGCGAAGATGGGGTGTGTCCAACACCGGATGGAAAAGGACACCTGCTCCCAGCACAGCTGCCTCAATACCGAAAAACTGAGGGGCATTTCAATATCACGACAAGACGAGGCAAGCAATTCAACTCTATGATTTACAGTGAAAAGGATGCCTTTAATGGTGGAAAGCGGCATTCTATCTTGATGAATGAAGAAGATGCGAAAGAGCTTTACGTCCAAGAAGGCGATCCCGTTGTCCTTTTTAATCAATATGGATCCTACCAAGGAGTTGCTCAATTCGGAGAGCTGAAACGTGGAAATATCGCAGTTTATTGGCCTGAAGGAAACGTGTTAATACCAAAAGGGGTTTACGAAAGCTATTCTCAGATTCCAGAATACAATACCACCGCAATATTAGAAAAAGCCGAAACCTTTCATGCAAGAAAAGATCAGCACTACGTGGAGAAACGGATTGATGAATTGGAAACGACTTTAAATTGATCCTTAATGAAAAAACAGCTGGGGGTTTCTCCCCAGCTGTCTTTTCACATCCTATTGACCAAAAGAGTTCGCTTCTTTTTGAAGAATATGATTCAATTCTTCTGCATTTGCTGCTGGTTGATATTGTCCACCACCAGCTTTGGCAACAGATTTTAGACTTTTTGCTTCTTTTTCATTTACATCGAAGCCAATGATATTGACGATTGTGTCAATACCTTCTTCATGTAATTGCTTTGCTGCTTGTGATGGGCTTCCGCCACATGTTTCCTCACCATCGCTGACAACATATACAATATTTTTTCCTTTAGCTTGGTGATCTTCAAAATCTTGTTTCGTATCAGTTAATGCTTTGGCAAGTGGTGTCCATCCTGTTGGACCATACACATTTAGCGCTTGTTGAAAGGTTGCTTGCTCATATGTTCCAAATCCATAAACTGCTTCGGAACTTGCACAAGAAACGGCTTTTCCTGCATTTTTATTCGTTCCTTCATGACCAAAAACACGAAGCAAGACTTGTGTATCTTCTGATAAAATACTTGCGAAACTTTGGATCGAGCGTTTTGCGATATCGATTTTCTTTTCGCCTTCAACCGATTGTGCCATGCTTCCGCTTAAATCAAGTAAAATCACCACATGAGCAGGCTCCTTTTTCGTTACAGCATGAGCTGGTGAAGAAAGAAGCAGAACAAGACTCGCTAAAATGGTTAATATAATATTTCTTTTCATTAAAAAATCTCCCTTTTTTTCATTTGTACAGAAAAAGAGAAACGAAAGCATCAATCAATCGTTTCCCTTTTCTTCAGCAAGTTATTCGTGTAGTTTTAATGATTCTGCTGTAAGGATAGAACCCATTTCTTTCCCAGTGCTTGCTTGGTAGTAATGACCTTTACCAGCTTTAGCTACTTGCTTCAATTGACCTTCATAGCCATCGTTAAAGTCTAATCCAATCACATTGACTACAGTAGATCCCTTTGAGTTATGAAGCTCTTTCGCTACTTTCACTGGATCTCCACCACAAGTTTCTTCACCATCAGTAATTAAGTACACAATGTGTTTTGTTCCCTTATGAAGCTGCTTATCTGCTTGCTTTGCACTTTCAAGAGCACGTGCAATCGGTGTCCAGCCATTTGGTCCAAGACCGTTTAGAGAGTTTTCGAAACTATCCTTTTCATAAGGCTGAACGCCATAAACGCCTCTAATGACTTCACATGATTGGGCTTTACCTGAGTTTTTGTTGTTTCCTTCAGACCCAAACAAGCTCATACGGATTTTAGCATCTTTCGGAAGAGACTGAGCAAATTTAAATACCTCTTGTTTTGCTAAATCGAATTTGCGCTCTCCATCCACTTTTCTTGCCATACTTCCACTTGCATCAAGTAAGATCGTCACTCTTACATCTTTCTTATGTTTTTTGGCTGATGCTGCTTCTGCAAATACTGGTGAAGAGATTGACATTGATAATGTCAATACAGCTAAGGTTACGAGTGTAAATACTTTTTTCAACATGCTTTTCCTTCCTCCTTATGTATTTGATTGAAACATCTTAATCGTAAAATATTCTGTCTTGGAATGGTATAGGACTCGATCCCTTTTTCTCTTTCATCAAAATCACTAAAATTCTGTCAGATGTCTAGATATATTCACCTAACGACTCTTTTGTCACCCTCGTTTTCTCATTCTTTCGAGGGGCTTTGTATCGGCCATCGGTTCTTGTCGGGATGTAAATGTTTAAGATTTCCTGAGGTGCGTCTTAAGTCGCAATTTGTCACATTCTGTTCAAACCTCTTCACACATAAAAAAAGATGCCCCCATTTTGAGGCACCTTTGCTTTTATTTCTTAGCCATATATGTGTTCAGAAAGCGATCAGCTGATTCAATTTTTATCCCTTGATAATAATGTTTCACGATCGCCTCTACTTTTTTGCCTGACTGTGCCATATAATGTGCACCATACTGACTCATGCCCACACCATGGCCATACCCTTTTGTCGTAATCACGATTTGCTGACCCTTTCGTTCCCATGTAAAGTCTGCAGAGTGCAATCCTAGTGATTCGCGAATGTCTCTGCCCGACAATGTTTTTCCGTTAATGACGGCTTTGGCTACTTGATTGCCTGGTGTTCGTTCTACAATTTCTCCCACCTGCTGCTGGCCAAGGGTCACACCCAGTTTTTGCTGAAATTCGCTCACTTTGATGGTTTTCTTGTTTTGGAATTTGGGTGATTTTTCGTCCCATTTGCTTGAGACGCTTTTCAAATAAGGGATTTCATTTTTCCAATAAGCTTCTGCATTTTCGGTTTTCCCATTACTTGTTGAAAAGAAGGAAGCATCAATTGGTTTTTCGTCATACGTCAGTACTTTCCCTTGTGTACTGGCGACCGCTTCTGTGACCTTTTTTAATTTCCAATTGTACGCTTTTCCCCAAATTTTCTTCAGTTCCTGTTTATTTTTGTACACTTGGAACATTTGGGTGTCATCTACAAGAGAACCCTGTGGAGATTTGACGGTTTTATCAATGATCATTTGTCTGACGATATACGTTCTAGCGGCGAGTGCCTGTGCCTTGAGCGCCTCTATTTCAAAATCGGCTGGCATTTCAGAAGCGACGACACCGATCACATACTCTTCTAAGGGGATGTTTTCTACCTGCTGATGCGCTGAACGGTAGACGGGAATGGAGACGGGTGATTGTTTCAATTTGACTGAACCTTTCACTTCTTTTTTAACTGATGGTTCTGCTGCTACGTGTTGGCTGGCTGCTGGTTTTCCTTGGAACGTCGGCAACACGAGTAAGGTTGGAATCATTAAAATGATGATGCAAATTCCTGCGATTGTCCATATCATTGGTTTCATATTGGCTGCCCCCATTTGTCATTGAATCTCTTTTATCCTATGGGCAAGGACAAGCTAATATGACAGCTTCTTTCATTCATTGGACAAGTCTTTTGCTGATATGTTTGTGCTCTTCATCATTTGATTTACTGTTCGTCTTTATGAATAAAATTTAAAATGATTGGATACACTAATGATAAGCTTTTGAAAATGCAACCAGTCTATGATTCTAAAAAAAATCAGCATGCCCAAATGGACACACTGATTTCTTTTATGATTATGCGTTTAGATCTGATACAACTTGTTCTTGTGTCACATCTGCTGATTCATCATTTACTCTTTCAATGTCTGCACCGATTGCTGCTAGTTTTTGGTGGAAGTTCACATATCCACGGTCAATATGCTTCAATTCAGTGACACGTGTATGACCTTCTGCCACTAATCCAGCAAGTACAAGTGCTGCTCCTGCTCTTAAATCAGTCGCTGCCACTTCAGCACCTTGAAGTTGAACAGGTCCATTGATTATCACAGAGCGACCCTCAATTTTAATATCGCCATTCATGCGGCGGAATTCTTCAGCATGCATAAAACGATTTTCAAACACAGTTTCTGTGATCATGCTTGTTCCGTTCGCACGAAGCAATAGCGCCATCATCTGAGATTGCATATCCGTCGGGAAACCAGGATGCGGCATTGTTTTTAGATCGATTGGCTTGAGCTCAGATGGTCCAATGACTCTTAAACCTTCTTCTTCTTCAATGATCTGAATACCCATTTCTTCCATTTTCGCCACAAGTGAAGTCATGTGCTCAGGCACAGCGCCTTTTACAAGAACATTTCCTTCAGTAATGGCTGCTGCCACCATAAACGTACCAGCTTCAATTCGGTCAGGGATGATGTTGTGTTTTGCACCGTGAAGAGTTTCTACACCTTCGATTTTGATTGTACCAGTTCCAGCACCGCGAACCTTACCGCCCATGGCATTGATGTAGTTTGCCAAATCAACAATTTCAGGTTCTTTTGCTACGTTTTCTAAAATCGTCGTTCCTTCAGCCAATGCTGCTGCCATGATGATGTTTTCAGTTGCCCCTACACTTGGGAAATCCAAATAGATTTTTGCACCTTTTAAACGACCATTTACTTCAGCCTCGATGAAACCATTACCTACTTGAATTTTAGCTCCCATTGCTTCAAAGCCTTTTAAATGCTGATCAATTGGTCTTGAACCAATCGCACAACCACCAGGTAATGCAACTCTTGCATGACCTGTTCTAGCTAAAAGTGGTCCCATGACGAGCACAGATGCTCTCATTTTACGGACGTACTCAAACGGAGCCTCAGTTTCTAGTGCATGAGATGCATCTACTGATACTTCGTTATTTTCAAAATGTACTTCTGCTCCTAAATGACGTAACACTTCATTGATTGTATATACATCGGAGAGCGTAGGTACATCACAAATTACGCTTTTTTCTGTACTTGCTAACAAAGATGCAGCGATAACTGGTAAAACGGCATTTTTTGCGCCTTCTACTTTAACTGTGCCGTTTAACTTTTGACCGCCGCGGACGATGATTTTTTCCAAGGTCTTCCCCTCCGCGTCCCAAATTCTCTATATTAATATTCAGTCGTTACGATTGGTGTGCCAACCGTAATCGTATGATTTTCGTTCATTTCCGAACTTCTGATGGCAATTTGAACATTCATTTTATCATTTGAAGTCATAATGAACTGTTCCCACTTCTCTGTGTAAGCGGAAAGCGACACAAAATTAGACTCAACGAGATACTCAACAGGTTTTGCTTGAAATTCATTTGCTATCATTTCAGCTTTTTTTTGCAAAACAACATCCATCATACCATTTACATGACCATCGAGACAAGTAAAAATCACAAATTTTTCTTGTAATATGCTTTTTGCATGACGTACGAACTGATCATATGTATGCTCCCAGGTATTCAGTGGGCGAGCACCTTTTTGCTCATATAATAAATACGACTTTTGGTTTGATTTTGTGTCGGTCTTCACGAGTAAAATTTTCGATAATGTATCATTTTTTTCATCTTTGTAAATTCCTGTGACTTTGGTGACATGTTTCTCTTTTTTTTCGGTCCACTCATACTGTCGTAGTTCGTCTTTCAAACGTTTCACTTTTTTTGAAAATTGTTCGGATGAAATGTCTATATTTGTTTTGGCATGAAGCGTCCATCCACTTACTTCGATTTGCTGGTTTTTCATACCTTCTGCTATTTGGGCGAGCGTGGATGTTTCTTCCGCCCGAACACCTTGAATCATCAGAACAAAAAAAAGAATAAATGCAAATAATGGCCAACCTTTTAAATACTTTCTCACTTGTCATTCCCCCTTGCTACAAGTGTTGCCGCAAGGAGATCAATGCATACGTGGAAAAGTCATCAAAGGCCATATTTTTGACACTTCTTTTTACGTTCCCGCAGAAGGCAGTGACCAAACCTTTTATGTTAAAACATATAAGGGATTTGTCTGGAGAAATTTAAATAATCAAGGAAGAAATTGCTGACTGCCGATGCAATAGCAATCGTGATCAGCATCATGAGCAATCTAGCTTGAATAATTTTTCCTTTTTTAATCAGTGGATCGATATTCACCGCAAGCAATGCCCACCACGTAATGGCAATAAAAAATAGGTGGATCACAATACTGACAATTGCTTGTTGTCCTACGTCTTCCATACACTTGAATCCTCCTTTTATTGATTTCTGTAAAGGAAAACTCCCTTTCATTATATCCTCCAAAATCGGAAAGATGAATCATTTGGAAAAAAGAGCTACATTTAGAGTGAATCCCCTCTTATTCTGATGCGAAGGAGATGATATACTGCGGTGGAAGGAGCTGATCATATTTGAAAGATTCTTTTCCTGACTTTGTTGATTTGTACGGAGAACTGGTTCCCTCATTTGAACATGAATGGGAAGCCATTGCTTTCTACTTTGATTATAGACAGACACAGCTAGAAGAATTAGCACAATTGTGTCATTTTCATAACATTTCTTTGGATTACTCAGAGGAAAGCCTTTATCAGTTAGAGTCATTATACTTCGATGCCTTCCGTCAGCAGCTTTTTGCTGAGTGGAAAATACCTATTGATGCATTGGAAGCGATGTTAAGTGTGTACATGGGTGAGGTTGTCATCAAGCATCATTCAGATGCTGATTGGGTCGTGCGGCCTTATATGGACTCTTCGCACCAATATACGCTTGGCTTACGCAGAAATAATAAAACATGGCATTGCAGTACGCAATTTTGCGAGCAGTTATATCTAGAAAAGCAAGCATCTCATCCTTATGTGTCGATGTATCAATCTCTCATGTCATCCTAAAAAAAATCCTTCTTATCACAGTGATAAGAAGGATTTTCTGTTTTATTTCCCTGCTACATTTAAACGGTTTAATGCCCGTTTTAATGCGAGTTCCGCCCTGCGTACATCACTTTCATTCGGGTGGTTCAAATGCTCTTCAGCACGCTGTTTCGCTGATTTTGCACGATCTACATCAACTTTGTCTGATGTTTCAGCAGCCTGAGCAAGAATGGTTACTTTTTCAGGGCGAACTTCAACAAATCCACCGCTTACTGCAACCAATTCAGTTGATCCACTATGTTTTAAGCGAACTGCACCGATTTTTAGCGGAGCAACCATTGGAACGTGGCCAGCTAAAATCCCAAGCTCACCGCTTTCTGCTCTTACACTGACCATTTCCACATCCGCTTCATACACTGGGCCGTCGGGAGTAACGATATTGACTTGAACGGTCTTCATGCTTTTACCCTCCTAAGGACCAGATTAGGCCTCTACACCCATCTCTTTGGCTTTTTCAACCACTTCTTCAATGCGGCCGACTAAGCGGAATGCATCTTCTGGAAGGTGATCGTATTTACCAGATAAGATTTCCTTGAAGCCTTTAACAGTTTCTTGCAATGGCACATAAGAACCTTTTTGGCCAGTGAACTGTTCTGCTACGTGGAAGTTTTGAGATAGGAAGAATTGAACACGACGAGCTCTGTGTACCACAAGCTTATCGTCCTCAGATAATTCATCCATACCTAAAATGGCAATGATATCTTGCAATTCTTTATAACGTTGCAATGTTTGCTGAACTTCACGCGCGATCGCATAATGCTCTTCGCCAACAATCTCAGGTGCAAGGGCACGAGATGTTGAAGCAAGTGGATCTACCGCTGGGTAAATCCCCATCTCTGTCAACTTACGCTCAAGGTTTGTCGTTGCATCAAGGTGAGCGAACGTTGTAGCTGGAGCTGGATCTGTATAGTCATCCGCAGGTACATAGATCGCTTGAATCGATGTAACCGATCCTACGTTTGTAGACGTGATACGCTCTTGAAGTTGACCCATTTCTGTTGCAAGAGTTGGCTGATAACCTACCGCTGAAGGCATACGTCCAAGAAGGGCTGATACTTCAGAACCTGCTTGTGTAAAACGATAAATGTTATCGATGAAGAACAATACGTCTTGACCTTGTTCATCACGGAAATGCTCTGCCATTGTCAAACCAGTTAGAGCTACACGCATACGTGCACCTGGTGGCTCGTTCATTTGACCGAAGACCATCGCTGTTTTTTCGATAACGCCAGAATCTTTCATTTCGTAGTAAAGGTCATTTCCTTCACGTGTACGCTCTCCAACACCAGCGAATACAGAAATACCGCCGTGTTCTTGTGCGATGTTGTTGATCAATTCTTGAATCAGAACGGTTTTACCAACACCGGCTCCACCGAATAGACCGATCTTTCCACCTTTGATGTAAGGAGCAAGAAGGTCAACAACTTTGATACCTGTTTCAAGAATTTCAACTTCTGTAGAAAGTTGATCAAAAGAAGGCGCTTGTCTGTGGATTGGGTCTCTTTGCGCTTCCACACCAAGTGGCTCATCTAAGTCAATGTTATCTCCCAGTACGTTGAATACACGTCCAAGTGTTACGTTACCAACTGGTACTGAAATTGGTTTTCCAAGGTCTACAGCTTCCATACCGCGCTTCACACCGTCTGTTGATGCCATTGCGATGGTTCTCACTGTATCATCACCTAAATGTAGTGCTACTTCTAAAGTTAAGTCGATATCAACTTCACTTTCGCTTTCCGCTTTATGCGAAACTTTGATCGCATTATAAATCTCAGGCAAGTGACCGTCTTCAAAACGAACGTCTACGACTGGTCCCATGATCTGACTGATGCGTCCTGTTTTCATTGCATTCCCTCCTGACAATTATTTCTATTCTAAGGCAGCTGCTCCGCCGACAATTTCTGTAATCTCTTGTGTAATCGCTGCTTGACGAGCACGGTTGTAAGAGAGTGTCAGGCTGTCGATCAATTCTTTTGCGTTGTCTGTTGCACTCTTCATTGCTGTCATCCTTGCAGCATGTTCACTTGCTTTGCTGTCAAGAAGCGCACCGAAAATCAAACTCTCTGCATATTGAGGAAGGAGAACTTCAAGAATTTCTTCTTCAGAAGGCTCAAACTCATAAGATGCGGAACGTTTATTTGGTGTCGCTGCGGCCGAAAGGTCCGTTAGCGGCAATAATTTTTTCTCTGTTACTTCTTGCGAAATGGCACTGACGAAATGGTTATAGAACATGTAAAGCTCATCAAACGCTTCATCAGAGAACATTTGCACTGTACTGCTTGCTAATTCTTTAATATCAGCAAACGCTACTTCGTCTCCAAGCCCTGTGACTTCAGAAATAACTGGAATACCACGCTTTTTGAAGAAGTCGCGTCCGATTTTACCAATCACAATCACCGCATATTCATCAGCAGATTGATGACGAGATTGAATGGCTTGGTAAGCGGCACGTAAAATCGAGCTGTTAAAAGGTCCTGCAAGTCCTCGATCAGATGTAATGACGAGATACCCTGTTTTCTTAACAGGTCTTGAAAGAAGCATTGGGTGCTTAGCACTTGTTCCAGTTGCGATTGCCGCAACGACTTCTTGGATTTTCTCCATGTAAGGAACAAAGGACTTCGCATTATTTTCAGCACGATTCAGTTTCGCAGCTGATACCATTTGCATCGCTTTTGTGATCTGACTCGATTTTTTTGTTGACGTGATCCTTGACTTAATATCGCGTAATGAGGCCAAAGATTTCACCACCTTTTTTCAGGAATCCGTGTTCATTTACGTGAAAAGAGAGAAAAAGAGAATCTTTTTCTCTCGGAAAGATTACTAATTAGTTGCTTGGTGCAAACGTACGTTTAAAGCCTTCGATCGCTGCTTTCCACTCTTCATCAGCAGGCATGTTTCCTGTTTGAGAGATTGTGTCAAACAAGTCTTTATGGTTTTCTTCAATGTACATGAATAACTCAGCTTCAAAGCGTTTGACATCAGCAATCGCTACATCATCTAAGTATCCTCTTGTCAGCGCATAAAGAATCGCTACTTGTTTTTCAACTTTCAGCGGCTTGTTCAAGTCTTGTTTTAAGACTTCAACTGTTCTAGCACCACGGTTTAATTTAGCTTGAGTCGCTTGGTCTAGATCAGATCCAAACTGAGCGAATGCTTCAAGCTCACGATAAGAAGCAAGATCCAGACGAAGTGTACCTGCTACCTTTTTCATCGCTTTGATTTGTGCAGAACCACCTACACGAGATACAGACAATCCTGCGTTTACCGCTGGACGTACGCCTGAGAAGAAGAGATCCGATTGTAAGAAGATCTGTCCATCTGTGATTGAGATAACGTTTGTTGGGATATATGCAGAGATATCACCAGCTTGCGTTTCTACGAAAGGCAATGCTGTGATAGAACCGCCACCCTTTTCATCACTAAGCTTCGCTGCACGCTCTAATAAACGAGAGTGAAGGTAGAAAACATCACCAGGGAATGCTTCACGACCTGGAGGACGACGAAGCAATAATGAAAGCTCACGGTAAGCTGCCGCTTGTTTAGAAAGGTCATCATACACTACAAGCACATGCTTGCCGTTATACATGAATTCCTCACCCATCGTTACACCTGCATAAGGAGCAAGGTAAAGAAGTGGAGCTGGCTGTGATGCAGAAGCTGTGACAACGATTGTGTAGTCAAGCGCACCATGCTTACGAAGTGTTTCAACAACACCACGAACAGTTGATTCTTTTTGTCCGATCGCTACATAGATACAGATCATGTCTTGATCTTTTTGGTTCAGGATCGTATCAATTGCAACAGATGTTTTACCTGTTTGACGGTCCCCAATGATCAATTCACGCTGTCCGCGTCCGATTGGAATCAAGGCATCAATTGCTTTAATTCCCGTTTGAAGCGGCTCATGTACCGATTTACGATCCATAACGCCTGGTGCTTCACTTTCGATTGGACGTGTTTTGCTTGTTAAAATTGGACCTAGTCCATCAACAGGCTGACCAAGTGGGTTCACAATACGTCCGATTAACTCTTCTCCTACTGGAACCTCCATGATACGACCTGTACGTTTTACGTCGTCACCTTCACGGATATCTTTGTAAGGTCCTAAGATTACGATACCTACGTTAGACTCCTCAAGGTTTTGAGCCATACCCATTACACCGTTAGAGAACTCAACAAGCTCTCCTGCCATAATGTTGTCAAGGCCATGTACACGCGCGATACCGTCCCCTACTTGAATGACTGTACCGACATCTTTTACTTCAATTTCAGATTGATAGTTTTGGATTTGCTGCTTTATCAGCGCGCTAATCTCTTCAGCTTTGATACTCACTAAGGTTTCACCCCTTCTAACGATTTTCGCCTGCAAGCTGACGTTCAATGCGGGAAAGCTTTCCGCTGACACTGCCGTCATAAATGCGGTTTCCGATACGGATTTTCACTCCGCCTATTAGATCCTTGTCAATCACGTTTTCTACACGCAGTGATGTGACTCCGGCTTTTTTGGCAAATACTTCAGATAAAGATTGAATTTCAGCTCCGCTGAGCGGTTTCACTGAATACACGATCGCATCGTCTATTTGTTTCGTACGGTTTGCAAGTTTCACAAACTCAGACGCCATTTCAGGAAAAATATTCGTGCGTCCACGGTCAATCAGTAAATACATTGTGTGCAAAACATATGTCGAAACACCTTTGAAAGCTTCTGCAATCAGATGTTTCTTTTTGTCTGCCGTAATCTTCGGATGAACAAGAAAGTCATTTAATTCTTGGTCAGCCTTGAGAACTTTTTTGATCTCATTCAGCTCTTTTTCAGTTTCGTCTACTGCCGAAGAAGCAAGAACGATGTCAAAAAGAGCAGAAGCGTAACGCTTAGAGACAATAGTCACGCTCATCGGCTTTCGCCTGCCTCTTTAAGATACTCTTGGATCAATTTCTCTTGTGCTTGCTCATCAAGTTCTTTTTCAATCACTTTAGAAGCAATTAATACAGAAAGTGATGCAACTTGCTCGCGCAGTGCAGCCACAGCTTGTTCTTTTTCTTTCACGATTTCAGTTCTAGCAGACTCTTTCAAGCGCTCTGATTCTTGACGTGCTGCTTGAATGATGTCTTCTTTTTGTTTCTCACCAATCTTTTTCGCATTTTCGATGAGTGTATGTGATTCTTCGCGTGCTTCTTTCAATAAGACACGTTGTTCTTCAAGAAGCTTTTCAGCTTGAACGTGCTTTTCTTCAGCACTTGAAATTTCATTTCCTATATAATCTTCACGCTGTTTCATAATCCCTAATAAAGGCTTAAGCGCAAATTTCTTTAAAAGTGCAAGCAGGATGAGCATAGCGATCAGCTGGAATATGATATCTCCGGTGTTTAGACCTGCTCCTAAAACTACTGGTAACTGAGACATTTAGTACGGCAACTCCCTTCTTTAAATAATATGTTAAGAAACAAAACATAAAGGAATGGCGAAGTTTCGAACTAATCTGATCTTCGCCATTAAAATTCATATTAGAACGCTTCTCACATATTAACCAAAGAATGCCAAGAATGCGATAACGACAGCGATAATTGGAAGTGCCTCAACTAAAGCTACCCCGATGAACATAAGAGTTCTTAGTTCTCTACCAGCTTCTGGCTGACGAGCGATTCCTTCAACTGTTTTAGATACGATTAGACCGTTACCAATACCTGCTCCTAGTGCTCCTAAACCGATTGCAATTGCTGCTGCTATTAAATTCATTAAAAAGCTCCTCCTTTAAAATAACGTCCTTTTTGGACTCTCAATTTTTTAGTGTTCGTCGCTGACTTTATGGGAGATATACACCATTGTCAGCATGGTGAAGATAAATGCCTGGATGGTTCCGACAAACAAACTGAATGCCTGCCATACAATCATCGGCACGATGGCACCTAATGTACCAATGATACCTAGTGCAAGGTTTTGCGAATAGAAATTAGTCGCAAGTCCTGCAAGTAAACCAAGAAGAATCTCTCCAGCGAAAATATTTCCATAAAGACGCAAACCAAGTGTTAATGTGTTTGCAAATTCTTCAATAATTTTCAGCGGTACTAAAAGTGGGATTGGTCTAAAGTAGTCTTTTGTATATTCCTTGACTCCTTTTGCTTTAACACCATAGTAGTGTGTCAATCCCATGACCATAACCGCTAGTGTCATTGTGATTGCAGGATCAGCAGTTGGTGATTTCCACCATAAGTTGTGATCGACCGTAATCGAGAATGGCAGTCCAAGCATGTTTGAAACAAATATGTACATGAGTAATGTAACGCCAAGCGCTAGAAATGGGGCTCCTGTTTTCATGTCCATCGAACTACCTATGATATTTCGAACAAAATCAACAATCCATTCCATGAAGTTCTGCGCCTTTGTCGGACGAATAGCCAGAACACGAGTAGTCAGCACCGCTATGAGAAGAACGATGATACTAGCAATCGTAATCATGAGAACATTGGATAAGTTGAACGTTAACCCTAAAAATTCTGTAGTTTTTGAACTGTGACCCAAAGAGTATTCACCTCTCTTCCATAGTAGAACGTTTAAGTTGAATGAAGGAATCTATCATAATGACAGGATATATTGTCATTAATCCTATAACAACACCTGCCAGATGAACTTCGTTAGGGTAACGCCAAGCAATCGCTACTGCGAGAATTGCGTTGGCCCACCTGGCTGTACTTCCCATTGAACGAATAGATTTTCCTTTTTTAACTGCTCGATCAAAAGCATGCATTCTCCGAATAAGCAGGAATAAATTAAAGAAAGCAAAAATTGTGCCGATAATGAAACCAAGAAACAGTGGTTTAAAACCAGGCATGGCATAGCCAAACACAAAAATTGCCAATAAATAGAACATATATTTACTCTGTCTGCGGAAAATGACGTTTGGATCGTTCATTCATCTGACTCCCGATGAAAAATATTGTAAAAAAGGTGATAAATGGTGATGAAAACTGCGTAGAAGACGGTTATGATAAGCCGTCCTATTTGAAAAAAATCAATCACCCATCGGTCTAATTGTGCAATCAGACTTGAAATCTTTAGATCTATGGGATTCTGCTTCATTCGCTGATACAAACCCTGATTATTAAAGGGTTCACAATGAGGATTAGTAGAGTGCTATAGGCTATGAAAACCTTACCATAATACCCTCGTTTAGCATACAATAGCGTCTATGATGTGTCAATCCGTTGAAAGTTAAAAAACTTTTCTATAATGAGAGAGCACACAAAATGTTCACAATTTCATCAAACTTTAGGAGAGTTGTGACATTCATTCAAAAAAACTGCTAATGTTCAGTATACATTGATTTTTCTAAGAACGATATCAAACGTTTGTCATATTTTTCAAAAAAGCCCACATGCACGTTTGCATGTGGGCTTTTCATGAATCTTTCTTATTTTGTTCCATACATACGGTCACCAGCATCACCAAGACCTGGGATGATGTAACCTTTTTCGTTTAACTTCTCATCTAATGCCGCAATGTAGATATCAACATCTGGATGATGTTTTTGCATTTCTTCTACACCTTCTGGCGCAGCAATCAGACACATGAAGCGGATGTTTTTCGCACCGCGTTTTTTCAAGCTGTTTAATGCTTCTACAGCTGATCCGCCCGTTGCAAGCATTGGGTCTACTACGATAAATTCACGCTCTTCCACATCAGATGGAAGCTTCACATAATATTCAACAGGCTTTAATGTCTTCGGATCACGGTATAAACCGACATGTCCCACTTTGGCAGCTGGAATGAGTTTCAAAATCCCGTCTACCATTCCAAGACCTGCTCTTAAAATCGGCACAACTCCGAGTTTTTTACCTGAGATCACGTTTGATTTAGCGACTTGTACAGGTGTTTCTACATCTACCTCTTCAAGCGGTAAGTCTCTTGTGATTTCAAATGCCATTAATGTTGCGACTTCATCCACTAGCTCTCTAAATTCTTTTGTTCCTGTATGAACGTCACGAATATATGTAAGTTTGTGCTGAATAAGCGGGTGATCAAATACATAAACCTTTGCCATTGCTTGCTACAACTCCTTTTCTGTCATCTTCCGGTGAACTTTGCACACTTCCTACAATTCTACATAAAAAGACATCATCTTTCAATATGATTCGCAAATCCTACAAAAAAAACCCACATGCCAAAAATAGGCAAATGGGTCTGCATCTTAATAATCTAATTCTTGATATAGAGGGAAACGAGCTGTCAGATCAGATACACGCTTTTTCGCCTCTTCTAATTTCGCTTCATCTTCATGATGTTTCAGAGCAAGCGCAATAATGGAACCGACTTCTTTCATCGCTTCTTGATCGAAGCCACGGCTTGTCACTGCTGCTGTACCTACACGTACACCACTTGTAACAAATGGTTTCTCTGGATCATATGGAATTGCATTTTTGTTCACCGTGATACCAATTTCATCAAGAACGTTTTCTGCAATTTTTCCTGTAATGCCAAGAGAGCGCAAGTCGATGAGAACAAGATGGTTATCTGTTCCACCAGATACAAGCTGAATATCCTCAGATAAAAGTGTTTCAGCTAGTTGTTTTGCGTTATCAATCACGTTTTGTGCATATGTTTTGAAATCTCCGTTCAATACTTCACCGAAAGAAACAGCTTTTGCAGAGATCACATGCATGAGTGGTCCACCTTGAATACCAGGGAAGATCGATTTGTCGATCTTTTTACCAAACTCTTCACGGCATAGAATCATTCCGCCGCGAGGTCCGCGCAATGTTTTGTGAGTTGTCGTTGTCACAAAATCAGCGTAAGGAACAGGATTTGGATGAAGACCTGCTGCAACAAGACCCGCGATGTGAGCCATGTCCACCATAAAGTAAGCACCGACTTCATCGGCAATTTCACGGAACTTTTTGAAATCAATTTGACGTGGGTAAGCACTTGCCCCCGCTACGATTAGTTTCGGCTTATGCTCACGTGCTTTTTCAAGTACATCTTGGTAGTCGATATGTTGTGTTTCTTTATCTACACCGTATTCTACAAAGTTGTACTGTACGCCGCTAAAGTTTACAGGGCTTCCATGTGTTAAATGCCCGCCATGTGATAAGTTCATGCCTAGCACTGTATCGCCATGCTCAAGGATTGTAAAGTATACGGCCATATTCGCTTGAGCTCCTGAGTGAGGCTGTACGTTCACATACTCAGCGCCAAAAATTTCTTTTGCGCGGTCACGTGCGATATCTTCTACAACGTCTACATGTTCACAGCCGCCATAGTAGCGTTTACCAGGGTAACCTTCTGCATATTTGTTTGTTAAGACAGAACCCTGCGCTTCCATGACTGCTTCGCTTACGAAGTTTTCTGATGCAATTAATTCGATTTTGTCCTGCTGGCGTTTCCGCTCTAGTTGAATTGCTTTGAATACTTGTGCGTCTTGCTCAGGTAAATGTTTCATCAGCGAAATCCTCTCCAATCTATTTCCATTCGATGTTTTCACCATCTCATTGTACACGGTTTTTGAGTAAAATGTAAAAGTTTTTTTTGGAAAATCGACTTCTTTTTTATGAAAACCCGAATATTCAAAGGGTGAAGCGTCTTCATCATTCAACATTATATTAGAAATATATCCTAACTATGATCTTGTATAAACGGCTCGTTCTCCGCCAATCAGCTTTGGACGAGTTTTTGCAAACGTCACATGTGCTTGTCCTAATTGATGACGGCTGAGACGGACCGGTACGGCTACCCGCTTTAAGTGCATGCCGATTAATGTATCACCGATATCAATCCCTGCATGTGCTGAAATGGATTCAACCAGCACAGGGTGTTCCATTTGCTGATACGCATGCGCCGCCATAGAACCACCCGCCTTACGGACAGGTACAGCCGCTACAATTTCTAAGTTAAGCCGGTACGCCACCTCTTCTTCCACAACGAGGGCACGATTCAAATGCTCGCAGCATTGGAAAGCCAATTCGATTCCTGTCTCGCGTCTCAGTTGATCGAGCTCTTGATAAATAGCTTCAGCAATTTGCTCACTTCCCGCTGTCCCAATGTGCTCGCCAGCCACTTCTGACGTACTGCAGCCAATCACTAAAATGTGGCCGGCTCGCAGTTCAACTGTTTGATGAAACTCTTTTAACATTTCAAGCCAATCTTGACCAATGTTCATGTTAAGCGCTCCTTACAGATGCTTTTCTTCGTAATCAGCGATTTTACCAATCCGCACAGCATGACGTCCTGCAGTAAATTCTGTTGTCAGCCAAATGTGAGCAATCTCTCTTGCCAATCCTGGTCCAATGACTCGTTCTCCCATCGCAAGAACATTTGTATCGTTATGTTCTCTCGTCGCCTTTGCACTGAATGTATCATGCGCCAGTGCACAGCGGATGCCTTTCACTTTGTTTGCTGAAATGCTCATTCCGATACCTGTCCCGCAAATCAAAATGCCGCGATCGACTTCCCCGTTTGCCACCATATTGGCTACAGGAAAAGCATAGTCAGGGTAGTCTACAGAACCTGATCCACATTCACAACCCATATCAATGTATTCAATCTTTAATTCATCCATTAGTTGTTTGATTTCTTCACGAATATTCGTTCCGCCGTGATCGGATGCAATGGCTACTTTCATCGGGCAATTCCTCCTAAGGGTGAGTTAATCTGTCATGTCTTACATTCATTCTTTATTTACAGTTATATTTTAACCTCTGCCTAGTCATTTGCAAACAAAAGCAGAAAAACCGTTTGCGCAACGGTTTTACAGGTTGTCCATTTATGAGGATTTGTGATCCTGTTTAAGCTTTTTAGCAAGTTGATACAATAGCGTTTCTAGTTCATCTCGTGTCTCCTGATAAATGGAGAGGCTCCCTCCAAATGGATCCGACACGTCACCTTCTGATCCTGTCGCAAATTCTTTTAGAGTGAAGACCTTGTCTTTCACATGAGCATATTGCTCCACAATCAACTGCTTATGCTGAATCGTCATGGTGAAGACATAATCTGCTTCACGAAGAAGTTCTTCTGTTAGTTTAGACGACGAGTGATTCAGTGGAATGCTTTTCTCAAATAATGCTTCGACTGCTTGAGGAGAAGCCTTCCCTGCATCAGAGGCGAAGATACCCGCTGATTTTACAGTGACCTGTAAGCCTTTTTCATCTGCAATGGAGGAAAAAAGGGCTTGAGCCATCGGACTTCTGCAAGTATTTCCCGTACAAACAAATAAGATATTCATCTTTCGACCTCCTTTTCTTCTATTATATAGCATTTCATTCTACATGTTATGTAAGGAGACTGGCTAGAGCGGAAATAATAATTTGATTCCAAAGGCTAGTAAAATCAATCCGCCAAGCGCCCCGCTGTATGAACCTACCCATGACCGAACCTGTTTACCGAGTAATAATCCAAGCCATGTGAGCATCATACTAAAAAAGCCAAACAATATAATGGTCATCAACACCCGAGAACCGTAAATCCCCAGGCTTAAGCCAACGGAAAAACTATCTAAACTCACACTTGTTGCAAAAAGAACGAGACCGGCCCCAACAGGTGCGATAAATGGCTTATCTTCTTTTCGGATAGAAGCGATGATCATTTGCAGACCTAGCACCAAAAGCAGCGCCCCGCCTATATAGGTTGCTAGGAGCCCAAGCCAGCCAGATAAAAGCTGACCTGTTAGCATGCCAAAAAGAGGCATAAACATATGAAATATCCCAATGACAAGTCCAATATAAAGGATCTGGCGGAATCTCAGCTGAATCATCCCCATGCCGAGTCCAACCGAAAAGGCATCCATTCCAAGTGCAAAAGCCATGATACTGAGTGTGAGCAATTCGCCAGCTAGTTCATTCATGTAAATCCCCCTTGGACACGCATTCTCCTTTAACCTATGTTTGTCCAAGAGAGGTTAGAACTATTTGAATGAAGAGAGAGTGCGCCCTCCTGCCGCTTTTTGCAGACGGTTCATGATCGCAGAACCAACTCCCTGCTCTGAGAAGGCTTCTGAAATGATCAAGTCTACATCCGTTTCATCAAATTGTCTCAGCACACGATATAAGTTTGCCGCAACCGTTTCAGGCTTTTCTCTCCATCCACAGCTAAAGATAACATCTGCCGCAAACCATTCCTTCTTTTCTTCTGTTGTCAGCACACCTACTTTTAGCCCTTCAGCTCGGTACTTCTGAATGTGCAGCTGCATGTCTTCATCACTTCCATGAAATATATACATTTGTGCTTCAGGTGCATAATGTGTGTATTTCATTCCCGGCGATACTGGCGCCTCATCCTTTTTCGTCAGCCCTGGATCCATGTTGACCGTTCCTACGACCTCTTCTAACGCTTCTTTTGTAATACCCCCCGGCCTTAAGATCACTGGAATCTCGTCTATACAGGATACAACCGTTGACTCCACGCCAATACCTGTTGAACCACCATCGACAATGCCAGCAATTTTCCCATCAAGATCACTCGCGACATGATCCGCAAGTGTCGGCGACGGTTTTCCCGAACGGTTGGCACTAGGCGCGGCAATTGGCAGACCAGCTGCTCGGATGAGTTCAAGCGCAACAGGATGATCAGGCATTCTTACGCCTACTGTCGTTAAACCTGCCGTCACCTGCTTTGATAATGTGCCCGGCTTACAAGGTAGAACAATGGTGAGAGCGCCTGGCCAAAAGGCATCCATCAGCGCTGTTACTTTTTCATTTTCTATTTGCGCAAATTCATGAAGCTGTTGAACGTCCGCAATGTGAACAATCAACGGATTATCACTTGGGCGTCCTTTCGCTTCATAAATTTTCTTCACAGCCTCTGTCTCTTTTGCATTTGCCCCTAGTCCATACACCGTTTCTGTCGGAAAAGCGACTACTTCATTCTGCCGCAACAACAGAGCTGCTTGTTCAATTTGTGGATAGTATGTGGATAAATCCTTTTTTAAATCCACAGACCATCTTTTTGTATTTAACATCATACAAACTCCTTTTAAAAAAGATAAAACTGTTGATATATCTCAATTATCCTTTTGAAAGTATAAAAGATGATGCTAAATAAAACAAGCGTTGTCCACAATTTGTGGATAACGCTTGTTTTACAGTGGATAAGTATGTGAATAAGTCCGGTGTTTTGTGATTAACTCGCTGTTTTTTGCAGCACAACCGCCTGCTCTTTTCCCAACGACTCTTTTGCATGCGCAGATACCCACACACTTTCTGGGATTTCCTCTATAGGCGTAAAGCCCATCAGCGCTAAAAAATCATGCGAAGAGGAGTGATTGGCTACAACATAAAAGGTGTCCACACCTTGTTTTTCCCCTAGCGTTTGAACACTTTGGAACAGAGAAACGATATGCCCCTGACCAAGTTTATCTGATATTACAAGTGATCTTAGCAATCCTTCTTGTTCATTTAGTCGTTCAAGACCTAAACAGCCTGCAAGCTCACCGTCTGCATCTTCCATGACCACAAATGACGTACGCTCTGCAATCGTCACCCCGCCTTTTGCTTGGCCTTTTTCAAGAAAAGCATTAATGGCCGGGGCATCTTCTTCTGTCGCTATTCTTAATTGATAATACATGCTTTCACCTCTTTTTGTTCTCTTACTTCAACTCTATGAGGCAAAAACAGATTTAGACCTTTTTTAAGAGAAAAGACTAGAGACCCATTCGAACAGAAAGAATTTCACTTCACCCGTCTCTTCTTCTTTTACCACTTCATTGACAGATTCATTTGATGGCTCTGCGGCTACCTGCTCTTTATCATCTCCTTCTGGTGAGGCGATCGCTTCTCCGTTTGAAAAATCGATAAAGCAGAGAGGTGGGAATAACACACACCACCAATTGGCTCCGTCTCCTTCCCCTAACGTAATCAAAATGGCTTCATATTTCCCAGCAGGATAAACAAAGTTGCCATATAGCTTTGTTGGAAATGAGGCTTTTTGAAAGCTGACCGATACGGATTGATCAATGTGTTGTTCCTTTAATTTTGCTTTGGCAATACGATTGATGTCTGGAAGCTTTGAACGAATCACACGTCTAGCTTCTTCAATGGATGTGAGGTCTTTCACCCACTCCGTTATATTGGCATTGACCTCATCTCGAATACTTCGTTTCACATCTTGATCTGCCGACCGGTCACTGTTGGCTAAAATGCGTAAACGAATGGCTTCATCTGGAATCACAACAGGCTGATTGGCAGAAGCAGCCGCCGTCTCCTCTTTTCCAAGGTTTGCAAAAGCACCACATAATAATAGAAACATATAAAGACAAATCATCATTTTACTTTTGAACATAATGTGTTCCCCCCACTTTTTCTCTTCGCTACAAACATTGTGTCCAGGAAACGCATCTCGTAAACAGCAAAAATGATTTTTTTAATAGATTATGAGTAAAAAAACAACTACATGAGGAAAGCGAATCAATGTTTTTTCTGCATGCAAAAAAGCCATTCAACAACTTATGAACGGCTTTTTAGTGAGGATTGGTAATCGGAAGGGTACAGTCTTCCATCCCAATCTCGGCTGATTTTTAATCCCGAATCTGTTTTGATAACTGTCATTGCACCTTTTTTCTCAATTTCCTTTTTGACCTTTCCTTTATGGTCAATAAATTGAATGATCATTTCATAGTCAAATTCAATCCTGTCATCGCTTTCATCTGAAGGTGTAAACGTAATTTTTTTCAGTTTAATTTGACAATCTTGATCTTTTGCTGCTTCTAATACACTTGGAAACATGCTGTCTTGTGTATATTCTTGATATTCATGCTCTGTTAAATAATCCTTCAACTTCTCCTTCATGTCAGATAGGTCATCCGTCCGATTCACTGTGTATTGTGCTTTTTTATAGTTTTCCCCAAATGCTGCTGCTTCTTTTTTAAAGCTCGGTTTACCGCAAGCACTCACAATCAATAGTACACTGACGATGACCAACACCATCGCATACCTTCTGTTCACACCATTCGCTCCTTCAAAACAAATTTATGTAAAAAATCATGATCAGAATGTTCATTCTTCTATATATACGTTTCCCTTTTACCATAAGTTTCATCTTTACATAATAAAATAGTCCGACTTTATTCAGCCGGACTTCCGTTTTGAATGTGTGCGCAAACCGCTCGATCCTTTCCGTTGATATCCTTAATGATATGAACATCAGCTGAAGGGAACGCCTGCAAAAGAAGCGCTTTTACATCTTGTGCTTGTGTATGTCCTATTTCAAGGACAACCACTGCTTGCTGATGAAGTACCTTGTGGAGATCACAGGCGATACGCTCATAAAACCACAGGCCATCACGCCCATCTGTCAGCGCATTGACAGGTTCATGCTTTGTGACAACCTCTGATAAACCATCCATTTCTTCTGCCGCAATATAAGGCGGATTGGAAATAAACACATCGACTTTGATGCCTTGAGCCATAATCGGTTCAAGTAAATCCCCTTGGACAAAATGAACGTCTGCACCAAGCGCTTCTTGATTTCGCTTTGCTACTTCAAGTGCTTCATGTGAAATATCCGTCGCTGTCACAGTGAGAGATTTTTTTTCAAGAGCTAACGTAATCGCAATTGCACCGCTACCTGTTCCTACATCAACAGCTTTGAGCGGCTGATCATTAGGAAACACACGATTCATCATATTCAATGCCGCCAGCACCACTTCCTCCGTTTCAGGACGAGGAATCAGAACGTGTTTGTTTACCTCAAAAGGACGCCCATAAAAAAATTCAACACCCGTTAAATGCTGCACAGGCACTCCACGCTTGTGCTGTGCGACGAACTTGCTGAATTGTGAATCTTGCTCCTCTGGCAGTGGATCATGAAAACGGGCAAGAAGTTCACTTCTGCTCCATCCAAGCACATGCATCAACATTAACTCTGCTGCGTTTTGGTCTCTGCCCGCTTCCGTTAACAAAGAAGAAGCCCATTTAAGGGCTTCAAAGATCGTTCGCTCTTTATTTTGCATTTTGAAGTTTTCTTGCTTGGTCTTCCATAATTAATGCATCAATGACCTCGTCAAGTTTTCCTTCTAAAATTTGATCAAGCTTTTGAATCGTCAATCCGATACGGTGGTCCGTCACGCGGTTTTGCGGGAAATTGTACGTACGGATACGCTCTGAACGATCCCCTGTTCCAACAGCAGATTTACGGGTTTGATCATATTCAGCTTGTGCTTCACGCTGGAATTTATCATAAATTCTCGCACGCAAAACTTTCATCGCTTTTTCTTTGTTTTTGATTTGTGATTTCTCATCCTGACAGGAAACCACTACACCGGTTGGAAGGTGAGTCAAACGAACAGCAGACATTGTGGTATTAACACTTTGTCCCCCTGGTCCGCTTGATGCGAATGTATCCACACGAATATCTTTTTCGTGGATATCAATTTCAACTTCCTCAGCCTCTGGTAATACAGCAACTGTCGCTGTTGATGTATGAATACGGCCGCCTGACTCAGTTTCAGGAACACGCTGCACGCGGTGTGCACCGTTTTCAAACTTTAGTTTAGAATATGCACCTTTACCGCTAATCATAAAGATGATCTCCTTATAACCGCCAGTTCCAGTGACACTCGCTTCCATGACTTCCGTTTTCCAGCCTTGCATTTCAGCATAACGGCTGTACATACGGTACAGGTTTCCTGCAAACAGCGCAGCCTCTTCTCCGCCCGCTGCACCACGAACCTCCACAATAACGTTCTTATCGTCATTCGGATCTTTCGGGATGAGCAAGATTTTCAGCTCGTCTTCTAAACGTTCTGTTTCCTCTGTGAGCTCTGAAATTTCTTCTTTGACCATGTCGCGCATATCGGCATCGAGCTTATCTTCCAGCATGGCTTTCGCATCACTTAGCTGATCATATGCCGCACGATATTGTCTATATACCTCAACAGTTTCTTGAATATCAGATTGTTCTTTCGAATATTCACGAAGCTTCTTAGGGTCGTTCACCACTTCAGGGTCACTTAAATATTCATTTAGCTTTTCATAGCGTTCTTCAATTGATTTTAAACGGTCTAACATGGTCTTCACCTCTGTTTTGTGCGTAACAGTCTAATTATAGTATAGCGGGGTATGACAGTCAAAAAAATTTCCAAAACAATTGATTTTCTGCAATTTTTCACTAGAAAACACGATCTTTGGCGATTGGTTACTTGTTTTGTCTAACGTGAAGGAACGGATGCTCACGAAAGAGAATGGTACTTGTAATTGAAAAAAGGGAGGGCATTTGGTTTGAATACAAATGAGGTTGCAAAGGAAATTGGTGTATCTTCAAAAACCATTCAGCGCTGGGTCAAACAGCTCAACATCCCTGTCGCCCGGAATGAACTTGGACATTACGAATTTCATGATGACATTGTCCAGCTGCTCAAAGAGGTCCAACACCAAATGAACGAAGGTGTGATTCTCCATGACATTAGACTGCCGATCCATGAAGAAACAGCCCAGCAATTATCACCTGCTGTAGAAACTTCTGACTCATCAAAACGGATAGAAGCCTTAGAAGAACAAGTAAAACAGCTCCTTCAAGAGCAATCACATGTCAGTCATATTGAAGCCCGTTTTCAAGAAATAGAACGGAAACTCGCTAAGAAAGCAGATGAAGGCGTTTCCTACCAGCTCCTCCAGCACAGAAGAGAAATTGAAGAATTAACTGCAAAATTAGAACGCCTCACAGCCACATTGACAAAACCAAAACCATTAAAAGAAGAAGAAAAGGAAAAGGCACACCCCGAAATGAAAAAAAAGCGTGTGCTCTTCCCTCTGTTTCATTCATTTCGCTAAGAAAGGCTGCCTATAAGGCAGCCTTTCTACTATATTATACGGTAAGTGCAATAATGATCGGTAGTGTAATGAGTGACATGATCGCACTGATCACAAATGCCGATGCTGTTTCTGCTTCCTGTTTCTCAAATCGAGTGGCGATCATGGCCGCAACAGCTGAACCTGGGAAGGCAACAAGCAATACAGCTTTTGTAATTTCATCCGCCGAAAGACCCATAAGAATGGCGATAAAATACATAAGTACCGGTTGTACAGCTACTTTGAGCAATGCGATACTGAAAGCTGGTAAGCTCAGTTTAATTTTGCGGATACCGACTGTGACACCGACTGCAAAGAGCGCAACCCCTGATGTCACACTTCCAATTTCCTCTAGCATTTCATGTCCGATTTCAGGAAGTTTAAATCCTAAAAGAACAAGAATGATACTTGCTAACGGTGCAAGCGCAAGCGGCTCTGATAAACCGTGCAAAATCGCTTTCGTCGTCATTTTTAGGAAACTTTCGCCGTCTTTGGCTTTTCCTTTTGTTTTTTCACCGACAGTTGACACAATAATAGCAATTGGATCAAGCAATGCATTTACAACTATTCCGGTAATAGCAATCGGAATTGCAACTTCTTGAGCCCCAAATAAACTGCCCAAGACCGGAATCCCCATAAATGCAAAGGTCGGTTGTGCTGAGTTTAATGAGAAAACAGATGAATCTGTTAAATCATATTTAAAAGCAAATTTCGTAACTAAAAGGATAATGATATAAAAGCCTACGATTCCGAGAATCAATGCAACGAAAAATGGAATTTGACTATAGAATTTATCTTTTGGTGTTGACAGAATGCTGGCGATAAAGTGCGCTGGCAAAGCATACTTTGTAACAAGTGTACTTACACCTTTTGCAGATTTAGCGTCATAGCTGCCGAAGTTCCCTGCGAACCAACCCAGCGCGATAACGAAAAAAATCGGTGCTAGGAGGATCAAAATATTTAAAAAGTCCATCTTACTATTCCTCCTTGAATCCTTTACATGTTTCTTATTTTATAGCGGCATTGCTTACATTACCCGAAACAATGCCGCGTTACACATTTTATTATGCTCTTACAATTTTTTTATATTCAGGAATCCACATAGCATCTTTCACAGCTTGTTCGATGTTGTCAGGTGTTCTTCTTGCGACACCATCTTTAATTGCTGCTTTTGCTACTTCAACAGCTACCTTGATTGATACTTCTTGCAATTTATCAATGCTTGGAAGCAGTCCAGCGCCTGGTTTTTCATGATCAACCATTTCAGCGATCGCATTTGCAGAAGCAACGAACATGCCTTTTGTGATAATTTTTGATTCCGTTACGATTGAACCAAGACCAAGTCCAGGGAAAACGAACGCATTGTTTGATTGTCCGATTTCATGTTCAATTCCGTTATACTCGACATTTTCGAATGGGCTTCCAGTTGCAACAAGCGCACGACCGTCTGTCCATTTGAATAGATCTTCCGGTACTGCTTCAGCAAGTGGAGTTGGGTTAGACATCGGCATGATCACTGGACGCTCTGTATGAGCTGCGATTTCTTTAATAATTTCTTCAGTGAATGCGCCGCCTTGACCTGATGTACCAATAAGAATAGTTGGCTTCACCTTGCGAACAGCTTCAGCAAATGAGATTTGTCCTTTTTCATCACGAGCCCAGCCTTCTACTTCATCAGAAGAACGAAGGTATGGTTTTTGGAAATCAAGCACTTCATCTTCAAACTGATCTGTTAGCAATCCTCTGTAGTCTAACGTCCAGAATGCATTGTTTGCTTCTTCTTCACTTAGACCTTCAAGAACCATTGTGTCACGCATTTGATCGGCGATTCCGATTCCAGCTGATCCAGCTCCGAAAATCATCACACGGTGATCTTTCAATTGAGTACCAGTTTTCTTGACAGCTGCAAGAACACCCGCTAAAGTAATGGCACCAGTACCTTGGATATCATCATTAAATGTTAAGATGTTGTCGTTGTATTTTTTCATGATGTTACGCGCATTTTTGTTTCCAAGGTCTTCCCAGTGAAGCAATGCTTTCGGGAAGAATTTAAGTGCTGCTTTGACATACGCATCAATGAACTCTTCGTATTTTTCACCTTGTACACGTTTGTGGTGGTTCCCGATGTACAATGGATCATTTAATAGTTTTTCATTGTTAGTTCCAACATCTAATACAACTGGAATCACGCGGCTTGGATCAATCCCTGCTGCAGCCGTGTAAACAGCTAATTTACCAATTGCGATGTTGATACCACCAACACCCCAGTCACCAATTCCAAGAATACTCTCAGAGTCAGTTGCTACGATGAGGTCGATGTCGCCTGCTGTTGCATGTAAGTTTTCAAATGCTTTCTCAATACCGTCAATGTTGTCGATTGAAAGGTAGACACCATGAGGTCTTCTGTATTCATGGCTGTATTCTTGAATCGCTTCACCAACAGTTGGTGTGTAAACAACAGGAAGCATTTCACGAAGCTTGTCCGTTAGAAGCTTATAGAATAATACTTCGTTACGGTTTTGCAAATCACTTAAGTATACGTTTTGACGAAGACGATCTGGCTGAGCTAGAAATTGTTTGTATGCTCTCTCTGCTTGCTGTTCTAAAGTCAGAACAGTTGGAGGAAGTAATCCTTCTAGTCCAAGCTCTTGTCTTTCTTCTTCAGAGAAAGCAACGCCTTTGTTCAACGTTGGAATCGATAATACATCTTTACCTGTCAAAGTGGTTTCGAGGTACCCTTCTTTTGTTTTCTTCACGTTGTTCATCAAAAACTACCCTCTTTCTAAAATATAAATAAAGTGAACTATTAATACAAAGAACGATCAAGGAGAAAAATCCTTAATCAAAAAAATTATGACAAGAAATCGAACTTTTCGTTTAAATGCTTTACACTACAGTTAGTCATTTTATGCCTGCTTATACCAAAACGCAAGCGTTGAAAATTAGATAATTTTTTCGTAGCGTTATTTAATTTATTTAAGTACAAATGATGGGTGTTCAGCCAAAAACTCGAAAAACGAAACACAGCGGCATTTGCTATTTTTTTAATTGTCAAGTGTTGTACCAACATCTAGTTTTGGTACTTCATGGTGATGTCTGCATCGTGCTTCGTATGATTCCTGCGCACCTACTAAAATAATGGGATCATCATAAGATGCGGGTTTACCGTCGATCAAGCGTTGTGTTCTACTCGCTGGGGAGCCGCATACCGAACAAACTGCTTGAAGTTTTGTTACAAGCTCTGCACATGCCATTAAATGCGGAACAACACCAAATGGCTCTCCTCTGAAGTCTTGATCAAGGCCTGCAACAATGACTCGGTAGCCTTTATCAGCCAACTGAGTGACAATATCAATGATTGTCTCATCAAAAAATTGCACCTCATCAATGCCAATGACATCGGTTCGTTCTGATATGTGCGTTATTATGTCTTTTGGTGAGGTTACTGCAATCCCATCGACGGATGAACCGTTATGTGACACAACTGAGCTTGTGCTATACCGGTTATCAATCGCTGGTTTGAATATTTTTACTTCTTGTTTGGCAAAGGTGGCTCTTTTGGCTCTCCGAATCAATTCTTCCGACTTTCCAGAAAACATACTTCCGCAGATGACTTCAAGCCAACCGCTTTGTTTCATCACATACATAAGGTCTTCTCCCCCGTTTTAAAGTTCCATCAATCCACGTAAAAAAACAGGCAAGAACGGATTCCTGCCTGTTTATTGTATCTATTATTACTTAAGACCGTATTTTTTGTTAAAGCGGTCAACACGTCCATCAGCAGAAGCGAATTTTTGACGGCCTGTATAGAAAGGATGGCACTCAGAGCAAATCTCGATGCGTACCTCTTCTTTTACTGATCCAGTTTCAAACTCATTTCCACAAGCGCATTTGACTGTAGCTTTTTTGTAGTTAGGATGAATTCCTGTTTTCATCTACTGTCATCTCCTTCCGCCCTGAATCCAATTCGGAAACAGAGTTAATATCTCAGAATAAATTCTGAAACGCACATGATAAAATTATAACAGTGTGAGTCTATGATTGCAAATGTATTTTTTCAGGAAGCTATCTTCTTGATGCAGACATATTTGCTTGTTTCCACTCTTGCGTTAAAATATCGAAAAATTCTTGGTTTGTCTTTGTTTTTCTCATTTTGCGCATGAATTTCTCAGCGAAATCAGGTGTATCTGACATTGATTTTCTCATCGCCCATAGACGATCAAGATGTTCTTTAGGCACAAGCAGTTCTTCTTTTCTTGTACCGGAACGACGAATGTCGATGGCTGGGAAAATTCTTCTTTCTGCAAGAGAACGATCTAAATGGAGCTCCATGTTTCCTGTTCCTTTAAACTCTTCATAAATCACATCGTCCATACGTGATCCCGTATCAACAAGTGCAGTAGCTAAAATGGTCAAGCTCCCACCTTCTTCGATGTTACGCGCAGCACCAAAGAAGCGTTTTGGACGGTGGAAAGCCGCTGGATCAATACCGCCGGAAAGCGTTCGGCCGCTTGGCGGGATGACAAGGTTGTATGCACGAGCAAGCCTTGTGATGCTGTCCATTAAGATGATGACATCTTTTTTATGTTCAACAAGACGCATCGCACGCTCTAATACAAGCTCTGCTACTTTAATGTGGTTTTCCGGTACTTCGTCAAAGGTTGAGCTAACGACATCACCTGCAACAGAACGTTCGATATCTGTTACTTCCTCTGGACGTTCGTCAATAAGAAGAACAATCAGTTCTGCCTCTGGATGATTTTCAGAGATGCTGTTGGCAATTTCTTTGAGCAAAATGGTTTTCCCAGCCTTAGGCGGTGCAACAATTAAACCACGTTGCCCAAACCCAACTGGCGCCATCATATCCATAATTCTAGTAGACAGGTGATTAGGCTGTGTTTCAAGAATCATTTGACGATCAGGGAATAGCGGCGTGAGTGCAGGAAAGTGAACACGTTCCTTAGCTGATTCTGGGTCGTCCCCATTTACCGCTTCGACATGAAGGAGGCCATAGTAGCGTTCATTCTCTTTTGGAGGTCGTACCTTTCCAGACACCTTATCACCATTTCTTAAATCAAAGCGTCTGATTTGTGAAGCTGAAATATAAATGTCTTCAGAACTTGGGGAGTAGTTAATTGGTCTTAAGAAACCAAATCCCTCTGACTGAATAATTTCTAGAACCCCTTCCATAAATAAGAGATCCTCTTGCTCAGCATTCGCCTTTAAGATGGCAAAAATTAATTCTTTTTTTGTTAGTTTGCTGTAATAAGAGATTTTGTACTTTTTTGCTAACTCATACAGCTCTTTTAATTTCATATTTTCCAAAGATGAAATCGAAACATCTTTCAATATGGACACCACACTTTTCTAGTCAATGTATTTCATTACAAATGCATGACCATTGTATTTGATTAGCTTTTAATTCCGTTTTTGTTGGAATGACCTCGCTCTCATGGTAACGCTCCCACTCGTTTTATCGTAAAGATAGGAACAATGTGAAATTGAGCTTTGTCAACATAGAGAAGGATAATGAGTATATCGTCATGATGCGGCAGTATTTAAACTTGTTGAAGCTTAAAAGAAGTAAATTCGCAGAAAATTTCGCAGCACTCTTTAGTTTTACCTCATTTGCAGGGAATATTCAACTTTAAAAAGAAAATGATATATATTTGACACCTATATGAAAAGCGGGTAAAGAATACCCGCTTTCAGATTACGGACGAATGACAAGATTCGGTTTTTTCTTTAAACTGTGTCTGCCATCGACGAATCGAACAGTACCTGATTTCGCACGCATGACAACACTATGTGTTGTTCCAACAGAGCCTTTAAATTGAACACCTTTTAATAACTCGCCATCTGTTACACCTGTCGCTGCAAAAATGGCGTCATCGCCTTTCACGAGGTCTTCCATTCTGAGGACTTTTCCAACATCCAGTCCCATTTTCTCACAGCGTCTCAGCTCTTCTTCACTTTGTGGAAGAAGCTTACCGTGGATTTCTCCACCAAGTGCTTTTAACGCAACAGCAGAAAGGACACCTTCAGGCGCTCCACCTGAACCAAATAGAATATCAACACCTGTGTGATCAAATGCTGTATTAATGGCTCCTGCAACGTCACCATCATCGATCAGCTTGATTCTTGCACCAGCTTCTCTCAGCTCAGCAATGATCTTTTCATGTCGCTCTCTGTTTAAAATTGTCGCAACAACATCTTCAATATCTTTGTTTTTTGCTTTTGCAACAGCACGAAGATTGTCAATGACAGGCGCTTCAATGTCGATGCAGCCTACCGCTTCTGGACCTACTGCGATCTTATCCATGTACATATCAGGTGCATTCAGCAAGTTGCCATGATCTGCAACAGCGATAACAGCTAAAGCATTCCAGCCGCCGCTTGCCACAATATTTGTTCCTTCCAATGGATCAACAGCGACATCCACGCGAGGTCCATATCCGTTTCCAAGCTTTTCCCCAATATAAAGCATTGGCGCTTCGTCCATTTCTCCCTCGCCGATGACCACAGTTCCCTTCATCGGAATCGTATCAAATACATCACGCATGGCACTTGTTGCAGCATCATCCGCTTCGTCTTTTAAACCTCTACCCATCCAACGAGCAGATTTTAATGCAGCTGCTTCTGTCACCCGTACTAGTTCCATCGATAAACTTCTTTCCATTTTTGTCCAAATCTCCTCTCACAGTCAAAGCCTTATGAATTTTGAAGTTCTTCTATTTCTTGGTCATTCAGCTTTTCACGCCAGATGGTTGCACCCAAGCCTTCAAGCTTCTCCTCAAGCATACTATATCCTCTGTCTATATGTTCAAGCCCTGTGATTTCGGTCACACCGTCTGCCATTAACCCTGCAACAACGAGACAAGCACCTGCTCGCAGATCACTTGCTTTGACCTTTGCACCTTGAAGCTGCGTTTGACCTGTAATAATGGCAGATCTTCCTTCCACCTTCATATTAGCACCCATTCGACGCAATTCGTCAATGTGTTTAAAGCGGGCAGAGTAAATGGTATCTGTCACGACACTCGTGCCTTTCGCCTTTGTTAACAAAGCCGTCATCGGCTGTTGAAGATCGGTCGGAAAGCCCGGATACACAAGGGTTTTGATATCGACAGGCTTGAGTCCTTCATTTCTGCCAACGATCAGCATTTGATCGTTGCTTGTTTCAATTGTGAATCCCATCTCTCTAAGTTTCGCCGTAATTGATTCTAAATGAGTTGGGATCACATTATCAAGCACAACTTCATCCCCCATCGCTGCACCTGCAATTAAAAATGTACCTGCTTCTATGCGGTCAGGGATGATGGAATGCCTGCAACCATGGAGAGATTCCACACCTTCGATCCGAATCACATCCGTCCCCGCACCTTTGATTTTAGCTCCCATGCTTGCAAGCAGTGTCGCTACATCAATAATTTCGGGTTCTTTTGCGGCATTTTCAATCACTGTTTTCCCTTCAGCCAGCACGGCTGCCAGCATGATGTTGATGGTCGCACCTACACTGACAACATCAAGATAAATACGGGCTCCGACTAATTTTTCAGCGCGCAAATAAATCGCACCCTGTTCGTTTGTCACCTCGGCTCCAAGTGCTTCAAAGCCTTTGATATGCTGATCGATCGGTCTAGGTCCTAAGTGACATCCCCCTGGCAATCCAATGACAGCCTGCTTGAATCTACCGAGCATAGCACCCATTAAATAATAGGATGCCCGTAGTTTCTTCACTTTCCCATTAGGAAGCGGCATACTGATCATGGAAGCAGGATTGACAACCATCTCACCTTTTTCAAACGTGACCTTTCCGCCAATCTCTTCTAACAGATCTCGTATTGTGTCAATATCTGAAATATGCGGAAGGCCTTCAATGGTTACTGGAGAATCAGCGAGAATCGTGGCAGGAATCAGTGCCACAGCACTATTTTTCGCACCACTAATATGTACGGTCCCGCGCAAGGGGTCACCGCCGGCAATGTTTAACTTTTCCATATTTGTCTCCCTTCTTAAAGAAGATCACTGTTGGAGTTATACTGTTTGTGGATGTCGCGCTTTAAAAGGTCTTGTCCAAAATTTAGCCAATATCAAGAGAAAGAATACAGGTTAAACGAAATTTGTCGGAAGAAAAATAATCGAAGCTTTGCGAGGCTGTGATGTTCTCTTCTTTGCACAAAACATTTCTTAGCGTATTTAAGGAAAACTGCGGCAAACGGATGCGTATCCGTCTGCCACAATCACTTATTTATTCCAGTCTGCTAAAAATTGCTCAATGCCTGCATCCGTTAATGGGTGTTTTGTCAGCTGCTTGATGACTTTCAGCGGCATTGTGCCGATATGAGCACCTCTAAGCGCAGCTTCTGTCACATGTTGCGGGTGACGAATGGATGCAGCAATGATTTGTGTATCTAATCCATGAACATCAAAAATGGTTTTCACTTCACTAATGAGATCAAGACCATTTTGGCCAATGTCATCTAAGCGGCCGAGGAATGGAGAGACATACGTCGCACCAGCTCTAGCTGCAAGAAGTGCCTGGTTTGCACTAAAAATCAACGTGACGTTTGTTTTAATTCCAAGGTCAGTTAACGCTTTGACCGCTTTAAGACCGTCTGTTGTCATTGGAATTTTCACTGTGATATTTGGTGCAATAGCAGCCAGCTCTTTTCCTTCTTCGATCATTTCTTCTGCTTTGAGAGAAATGACTTCCGCACTAACTGAACCTGATACCACGTCAGTGATTTCACGAAGGCGGTCGTGGAACGATACGTCCTTTTCTTTCGCTACTAAACTAGGGTTTGTTGTCACGCCTGCTAAAATGCCAAGCTCGTGTGCCTCTTTGATGTCTGCGATATTCGCTGTGTCTACGAAAAATAACATAACTGTGCCACTCTCCTATCAATAAATTGTCTGAAATGTAAATTTGATTGCGCTTTCTCAAGATATGGAGAAAACCGCCTGTGACTCAGGCGGCTTTCGGTTCTCATCAAATTATGCTTGGTTAGAAGAACCAAATTCACGCATTTTGCCGATAACAGTCGCTTTAATTGCGTCACGAGCTGGTCCAAGATATTTACGTGGATCATACTCTTCTGTTTTTGCAGCAAGTGTTTCGCGAACTGCTTTCGCAGAAGCAATTTGGTTTTCAGTGTTTACATTGATTTTTGCTGTACCAAGTGAAATCGCACGCTTGATGTCAGCAGTTGGGATACCTGTTCCGCCGTGAAGAACAAGTGGAAGTCCAGTTGTTTTACCAATTTCTTCCATTTCAGCGAAACCAAGGTTTGGTTCACCTTTGTATGGACCATGAACTGAACCTAGTGCAGGCGCAAGGCAGTCAATACCAGTACGTTCTACAAGCTCTTGGCACTCTTTTGGATCAGCATAAATAACGCCCTCAGCGATGACGTCGTCTTCTTGTCCACCAACAGTTCCAAGCTCAGCTTCTACAGATACACCGTGGAAATGTGCAAGCTCAACCACTTTTGCAGTTGTCGCTACGTTCTCATCAAATGGATGGTGAGAAGCATCAATCATCACAGAAGTAAATCCTGCATGAATAGCTTTTGCACAAGATTCAAAACTTGAACCGTGATCTAAATGAATCGCAACAGGAACTGTTACATTATATTCTTCGATTAACGCTTTTACCATTGCGACAACTGTTTTGAAGCCGCCCATGTAGCGTCCTGCTCCTTCAGATACTCCTAAGATAACTGGAGATTTCTCTTCTTCAGCAGCTTGTAAAATCGCTTGCGTGAATTCTAAGTTATTTAAGTTAAACTGTCCAACAGCGTAACCTTTTTCCTTTGCGTCTTTCAACATTTCTGTCATTGAAACTAAAGGCATGATGAAAAATCCTCCCTATGTAGCTAATTTGCTTACTAAAAAAAGCTCTCCACCCTAGCATGACCAGAATTTCTCGCCATATGTAAACTTTCAAAGTCAGATCGCTTTCTTCTTCTTATCTAGAATACCAATTATTCGACAAATCGGCAACAGAATGACTTGATTCAATCATTTCCATCTAGCCATTTGTTTCGAGCGGCAAGTATTCTTTGACTGCATCACGGATTTCATCAATATCAAATGGTTTAGCAAAATGCGTTAATGCACCGAGCTCTTTAGACTCTTGAATCATATCTAGTTCGCCATAAGCTGTCATAATGATCACGCGGATGTCTTCATCAATTAATTTCATGCGTTTTAAAATCTCAATGCCATCCATTCCGGGAATCTTCATATCAAGCAGGACGAGGTTTGGTCTATGGTTTTTCACAATATCTAATGCCTGTAGTCCGTTAGCGGCTTGAAAGGTTTGATAGCCTTCTTTATGAAACACTTCATTCAGCAATATTCTAATACCGTACTGATCATCGACAATTAAAATTTTCTCATTCATCTGTTACACCCCATTGCTTTCATTTTTCGCCATAAAAAGAGCTGTTGTTAAATAATTCTGTTTGATTTTCACATTTCCTTTAATTATAATAGTTTACTTTACGACATTTTCTGAGCATTTTTCCTAATATTCTCTTTATATTCTATTATAAAATGATCTGACAGAAGGAGGAAATGAGTCTTGTTAAAAATTTTCACTACCCAATTATCAGGTATTTTTTCACGTATTGGAGATAAGCAGGCCGAAGCGATTGAAGACGGTGCACGCCTTCTTGCTCAGGCCGTTGTCAGTGGACATGCCGTGTATTTTCATGGCAAGAATGAACTGGCGGCTGTAGCCTTAGAGGCATCTGAGAGCAAGGAGCCGTTTCCGGGTGCGAAGGTTCTGCCGCTGGATCAAAAGGAGCGCAGCTTACTTCATCCAAGTGACAGGGTGCTTTTATTTTATTCAGATCCAGAAGATCAAGAGATTCAATCCCTTGTCAAAGAGCTTCACGAACAAGGTACACCTATTGTTGGGGTCGGTCCTGCACAAAAGGAGACATCATTCATTGAAGAGCATTGTGATGTCCACATTGATTTTCAGCTCAAAAAACCACTTGTGCCTGCTGAAGATGGAACAAGGTTCGGCTATCCTGCATTGATGACCTGCTTATATGTCTACCATGCTCTATCGTTTACTGTGAAAGAAATCGTTGAGGAATATGAATAAAAAAACTGCCGAGAAGATGATATTCTCGGCAGTTTTTTGTTTTATTTTGATTCAGATGCCTGTAGTGAAGCACCAACGAAATCTCTAAATAACGGCTGTGGTCTTGTCGGTCTTGAAATGAATTCTGGATGGAACTGAGAAGCAAGGAACCATGGGTGATCCTTCAGTTCAATGATTTCAACAAGGCGTCCGTCTGGGCTTGTACCAGAGAAGACAAAACCTGCTGCTTCCATTTGCTGTCTGAATTCGTTATTAAACTCATAGCGATGACGGTGGCGTTCGTACACGACTTCGTCATTGTATGCAGCAAATGCTTTTGAGTCTTCGTTTAATTTACAAGGGTATAGGCCGAGGCGAAGTGTTCCACCTAAGTCATCAACATCCTTCTGTTCTGGAAGAAGGTCGATGATTGGGAATGCTGTTTCTGGATCAATTTCAGCGGAATGTGCTCCCTCTAAACCTAGTACGTTTCTCGCATATTCGATAGATGCGACTTGCATACCTAAACAAATTCCGAAGAATGGCACTTTGTTTTCGCGCGCATATTGTGTTGCAATGATTTTCCCTTCTACTCCGCGGTCTCCGAAGCCTCCAGGAACAATAATGCCGTCTACATCTTGAGCGAAATCAGCCATATTTTCCGCTGTGACTTCTTCTGCGTTGATCCATTTGATTTGAACATCCGCATCAAATGCATAGCCCGCATGACGAAGTGATTCAACGACAGAAATGTATGCATCTTGCAGCTCAACATATTTCCCTACAAGACCAATTGTGACTTGTTTTGAAAGGTTTTGCACTTTATCAACAAGCGCCGTCCACTCCGTCATGTCCGCATCTTGACAGTCAAGCTTCATGTGCTCACATACAAGCTTGTCTAATCCTTGCTTTTGTAAATCAAGCGGAATCGAATAAAGGGTATCTGCATCCTGACATTCGATGACTGCTTTCGTATCAATATCACAGAATAGCGCAATTTTGTCCTTCATGTCTTGTGCCAATGGCATTTCAGTTCTGACCACAATGACGTTTGGCTGAATACCTAGACTACGAAGTTCTTTTACACTATGCTGTGTTGGTTTTGTTTTCAGTTCGCCTGCAGCACGGATGTAAGGAACAAGGGTACAATGAATGTACATCACGTTTTCACGGCCGATGTCACTCTTCATTTGACGAATCGCTTCTAGGAATGGAAGGGATTCGATATCTCCAACTGTTCCACCGATTTCTGTAATGACCACATCTGCACCCGTTTCTTTCCCTGCACGGTACACACGGTCTTTGATTTCATTTGTAATATGGGGAATGACCTGTACGGTTCCACCTAAATAGTCGCCGCGGCGCTCTTTTTTCAGGACTGTAGAATAGATTTTACCAGTTGTGACGTTGCTGTATTTATTCAAGTTAATATCAATGAAGCGCTCGTAGTGACCTAAGTCAAGATCTGTTTCAGCACCGTCGTCTGTGACAAATACCTCACCGTGCTGGTATGGACTCATTGTCCCTGGATCTACGTTGATATATGGATCAAACTTTTGAATGGTGACATCCATCCCTCTATTTTTCAGAAGGCGGCCTAACGATGCAGCCGTGATCCCTTTTCCAAGTGAGGAAACAACTCCTCCTGTTACAAAAATATACTTTGTCATTTCGTATGCTCCTCTCTTTTTTACCCTTGCATGACTAGACATGCACAGCTTCATCCTTTTAGAGTGTATCCCTAAATCTCTTGAAAAATAAGAAAGCTCCCTTTCAAATAAATGAAAGGGAGCGTAAATGAACGTATCTTTACGTACTCTTTTTTAGAGAGCCCAAAATACATACTACATAGTTCGCTCTGGAAAGTCAAGACGGTTTTGTCCTGTTTTCAGGACCGGTTTGTGAGGGTTATTTGTCTTCCTCATCATCGTCTAAATCATCTTCATCAATTTCCGTTAAGCCGTCATCATCTTCATCATCATCTTCGTCGAACTCTTCTATCTCTTCATCGATTTCTTCATCGTCTAGGTCAAGGTCCTCGTCGTCTTCAACAAGATCAAGATCTTCTTCAAGCTCGTCGATTTCTTCTTCCTCTTCAATATCATCGAAGTCTTCTTCAACGACAGCAGCTTTTGTTTTTTTCTTTTTCGCTTTTGTTTTCACAGCTGGCTGAACTTCTTCTTCGATTTGATCAACTGGATACCAGCTGCGAAGTCCCCATCTCTGATCACCTAACGAAATAAAGCGGCCATCTATATTTAAGTCTGTATAAAATTGAGCAAGTCGATCATCAAGATCAGATTTTTGTATCCCTTGCAAACGGACCATTTCATCTATTAACTCGGAAAACGTAATCGGCGTTTTGCTGTCTCTGAAAATTTCATAAGCAAGTTCAACTAAAGACATTTGTTTGAGCTGTTCCTGTGAGTATTCTTTCAAACTCAAGGTCAGACACTCCCTTTCTATTACATGTATGTATCCATTTATCAGTGAAATAATAAGTATTTATACCTTATTCTTACGACAAACCATACCTCTCATTATAAACAAATTAGGGGAGTTTATGCCACCTTTATTGATGTTAATTTTTGATTTTTTCACAAGAGGAGCCTCTAGCGGTCAATCATTTGCGCCGAATTGGCATAATTCATGTGTGGAGCACACGTTTTGCATGCTTTTTTGTCTTATCTTTTGATGAATACAAAGCCATTTACTCTTCTTAAAAAAGGGGATTTATTCCTTCACAAAATGTTCACTTACGACGAATTGAAACAGAAATCTATAATAAATAGACTAATTTTGAGAGGTTGATCGAATTGCCAATGACAAAAAAAGAAGATATACAATTTGGTGTCTTGATGTGTTTTTGTATGTTTTCAGTGATGTTCTTTTATAACCTATTTCTAAATGGACGGCTTGGACATATGACATGGTTAGAAGGTGTACTCACCTATGTGATCGGTTTTGCCATCACGTTGTTGATTGAGATGTGTATTATTGGGCCTTCAGCAAAAAAAGCAGCCAACCGTTTTGCCCCAAAAGGCAAGAAAATCTATTTTATTCTCACTCTTTCTATCTTTATCGTGTTTGGGATGGTGTGTCTCATGTCTTTATGCGGATATGTCGTGCAAAGCATCAGCACAGGATTTCAAACACAATCGATTCTATCTGATTACTTAACGATTTTCGGTCATAATGTCATGCTGGCGTTCCCTTTGCAAATGTTGATTATGGGACCGCTTGTCCGTTTTGTTTTTTTCAAATGGGTGAAATTAAAACAGACAGCAGCAGTTTAGTCGAATGGATATGTTACACCTGGATATTCTGAATGAGTGAAAAAACCAAAGGTACGGTGAATAAAGTGCCCGCAGACACGAGTACAATGAGTTTTCTGCGGCTGTTTTCTTTTTCTTCCTTCCTTTTTGGAGACTTTGAAAGCTCTGTGGAGACCATAATCCATATGATCATCGTGACGATTCCTAAAATGCCAATAAATGTTGTGTTCATCATGATAACCTCCATTTTGGTTCTTTTCCCAATTTTACCATAGTGATCAGGTGATATGAGATCATATTGGAGAGATTTCACATTTCACACAAAAACAGACCACCTCATATCAGGTGGTCTTTCTTGGTTTCTACATATCTAGCAGTTTCCGTGAGATGACCAGCCGCTGGATTTCTTGTGTACCTTCATAGATTTGAGTGATTTTCGCCTCACGCATGTATCGTTCGACTGGGTAATCCTTTGTATAGCCGTATCCGCCGAAGATTTGTACGGCTTCTGTCGTCACCTTCATGGCTGTATCACCGGCAAAGAGCTTTGACATAGCTGATTCTTTCCCATACGGAAGCCCTTTCGTTTCAAGCCATGCTGCCTGATAGGTGAGCAGTCTTGAGGCCTCAATTGCCGTTGCCATATCCGCTAACTTAAAAGCAATGCCTTGCTGCTGAATGATTGGTTTGCCGAATTGTTTACGCTCCTTTGCATAATTGACTGCTGCATCCAGAGCACCTTGAGCAATGCCAACAGCTTGTGCGGCAATACCGTTTCTGCCGCCGTCAAGTGTCATCATCGCTATCTTAAAACCTTCGCCTTCTTGACCAAGCCGGTTCCTTTCGGGTATACGACAGTCTTCAAAGATGATTTCTGTCGTTGGCGATGAGCGGATGCCCAGTTTGCTTTCTTTTTTGCCGATTGAGAAGCCTTGCGTCTCTTTTTCTACAATAAAAGCGGTTGTATTGCGCGATGAAGCATCCTGGTCAGTAACAGCAAACACAATATAATAATCCGCAATGCCTCCATTGGTAATAAAAATCTTTGCCCCGTTCAAGACGTATTCATTCCCTGCTTTTACTGCTGTTGTTTTCATTCCGCCGGCATCTGAACCCGAGCCGCTCTCGGTCAGTGCGTATGCGCCGATCTTCTGTCCTTCTGCAAGCGGCTTTAAATACGTCTCCTTTTGCTCATCTGTTCCGAATGTATAGATTGGCCATGAGGCGAGTGATGTGTGAGCAGATAGGGTGACGCCTGTTGAGGCGCACACTCGTGAGAGCTCTTCAACCGCTATGACATAGGCCAAATAATCACTACCAATCCCCCCATTTTCTTCTGGCCAAGGGATTCCCGTTAAACCAAGCTCCGCCATTTGACGAAAAATAGCGGGATCATACGATTCTGTTTCATCTCGCTCTGCTGCTGTTGGCTCCACTTCATTTTTCGCAAAGTCTCTCACCATTTTTTGTATCATTTCGTGTTCGTCACTTAATTGGAACTGCATCATGAGCCACCTCACTTCATATTAGCTGTTTACAAATAACCATCCTTTGTATTTCACTTGTTCCTTCATAAATCTCACAAATTTTCGCATCACGAAAGTACCGCTCTGCTCGGTATTGCTTCGTGTAACCGGCTAGACCAAGCAAATGGATGACTTCAGTACTAATATCAACCGCTGTTTTAGATGCAAATAACTTCGCCATCGACGCTTCCTTCGTGACAGGGCGATTGGCCTCTTTATAAGAAGCCGCTTGATAGACAAGAAGTTTTGCCGCTTCCAGCTTGGTGCCCAGATCGCCCAACCGAATGGTCGTTTCAAGGCCAGCTGGATGCTGCTTTAAATACGTGACCGCCTCAGCTAATGCGGCTTCTGCAATACCAAGGCTTTGAGCCGCAATGCCAATTCTCCCCGCATTTAAGCTAGACATGGCAATCCGAAAGCCTTCTCCTTCTGCGCCGAGCAGCTGTTTTTTTGGAATTCGAACACCGTCAAAATGAAGTGTGACTGTTTTTGATCCATGCAGGCCCATTTTCTTCTCATCTTTTCCGATCGTAAATCCTGGTGTCCCCTTCTCCACAATGAACGCTGATATATTTTTCTTAGCAGAAGCAGGGTCTGTCACCGCAAATACAAGATAGACTTCCGCTTCACCGCCGCTTGTGATAAAAATTTTCGTTCCATTTAACACATAGTGATCGTCTGCCCGCTCTGCTTTCAACTGAATACTAGAGGCATCTGATCCTGCCTTCGGTTCAGTTAGACAAAAGGCGCCCAGCTTCTGCCCGGACGCAAGCTTGGGAACGTAGGATTCTTTTTGTTCAGTCGTTCCAAACGCCAAAATCGGCATCGTCACAACGGATGTATGAACGGATACAATGACACCGATGGTTGCACTTACTTTGGAAAATTCATGAATCGCCATGATATAGGTTGTGAAATCTGCCCCTAATCCATGATACTTATCTGGGATCGGAATGCCTAAAAAGCCTTGCCGACCCATTTCAGCTAAAAGCGTTTTCGGGAACACGCCCTGTTCCATCGCTTCTATTTCAGGGAATACATGCTGGCGTGCAAATTCTGCTACTCGTTTTCTCCAAAGACGTTGTTTTTCTGTCAGCAACACATCCATCTTGACTCCCCCTATGAGTGGTCGTGGTAAGTGTAAAAACCTCTCTTTGTCTTTTTGCCCAGCCAGCCTGCGTTCACGTATTTTTTCAAAAGAGGACAAGGTCGATATTTGCTATCTCCAAGACCCTCGTGAAGGGTATTCATAATAAATAAACAAGTATCGAGCCCGATGAGGTCGGCGAGACGAAGCGGGCCCATTGGATGGTTCATTCCAAGCGTCATGATGCCGTCAATACTTTCTACATCTGCCACGCCTTCATAAAGGGTATAAATGGCTTCATTGATCATCGGCATCAAAATACGGTTTGACACAAACCCAGGGAAGTCTTCCACTTCTATTGGGGTTTTGTCTAATGTCTTTGCGGTGTCAAAAACAAATTGGTACGTGGCATCATCCGTTTGTAGCGCACGGATTACTTCCACAAGTTTCATCACGGGAACTGGATTCATAAAATGCATGCCAATCACTTTCTCAGGCCGTTTCGTCACGGCTGCTAATTCTGTGATCGACAAGGAAGACGTATTTGTCGCAAATATCGTGTCATCAGGTGCAAATTGATCGAGGGTTTCAAAGATTTGTTTTTTGATCTTCATTTGTTCAGATGCGGCTTCAATCACTAAATGCGTCTGCTGCACATCCTTTAAATCTGTTGAAACAGCCAGTCGCTGTGTAATATCACGGACTGCCTGATGTGCCAGCTTTCCTTTTTCTGCTCGTTTCGTCAGTTGTTTGGTCATAGAGGAAATGGCTCGATGAATCTGCTCCTCTTCCGTATCATGGAGCAGGACGGTATAACCTGACTGTGCAAATACTTGGGCAATACCCGAGCCCATTTGCCCAGCCCCAACGACCATGACGGTCTCTTCTATACTCATGACAATGAACGCCTCCCTTTTAATCCACCTTGATCATGATCGCATCACCTTGACCCCCGCCGCTGCAAATCGCCGCAATGCCGATCCCGCCGCCTCTTTGTCTGAGTGCATGGATCAAGGTCAATATAATACGTGTTCCGCTTGCTCCAATCGGGTGACCAATCGCGACTGCCCCTCCGTTCACATTCATTTTCCGCCGATCCAGTCCAAGAATTTTTTCGCATGCCAATGCAACCGCTGAAAAAGCCTCATTGATTTCAAACAAATCGATATCCTCTACTCGCTTCCCTGTTTTCTTTAACACTTTTTCGATGGCATAAGCTGGTGTTTTCGGAAAGTCCTTTGCCTCTACTGCTACTTGCGCATGCCCAAGCACAACTGCCAGAGGTTTTTCACCTTGCTGCATGGCATATGTGTCTTTCATTAATAGAAGCGCACTTGCACCATCATTGACACCCGGTGCATTGCCAGCAGTGATCGTACCTGCCTGATCGAAAACGGGCATCAGTTTTGACAAACGTTCATATGACGTATCACGCCGCGGGGCTTCATCTTCTGAAATCAGCTGATCTCCTTTTTGATTCTTGACGGTAACGGGAATGATCTCATTTTTAAAAAAGCCGCTTTTTTGCGCCTCAATGGCTCGTTCATGACTTCTTAACGCCCAAAGGTCTTGTTCTTCTCGTGTAATGCCAAGCTCTTTCGCCGCCATGCTTCCATACTCACCCATATGAACACCTGTAAACGAACAGGTTAATCCATCTAAAATCATGGCATCTTGTACAGCACCATCTCCCATTTTGTAACCCCATCGTGCTTTTTTCAGAAGATAAGGAGCATGGGACATGGATTCCATGCCGCCTGCCACGATCACATTGGCATCTCCCGCTCGAATGATTTGATCGGCTGTCGTGACACTGCGCATTCCTGAAGCACAGACTTTGTTGATGGTTTGCGTCGGAACCGACCAAGGGAGATCTGCATGTCTAGCTGCCTGTCTTGAAGGAATTTGACCTTGTCCTCCTTGAAGGACACTGCCCATGATGACTTCATCCACTTCATGAACATTTGAGGCTCTTTCCAGCGCAGCTTTTATCGTCATCCCGCCTAATTCTGCAGCAGTCAAACGACTTAAAGTTCCACCTAGTTTTCCAAATGGTGTTCTCGCCCCAGATACAATGACCGTCGTGCTCATTTCTTTCCCCTCCTATTTGTTACCGCTTACATAAATGCTAGACAGTTCATAAAATATCGGTGTCCACTGGCCGATGAACAGTCGATCCATCGGCCTGACACCTTTATGAAGCCTGCGTTCTCGTTTCGCCAAACACTGATTTTTCAAGAAGTTCTGCGACATCAAATGTGCCGACCTGCTCTTCTACTTCCTTCGCTTTCGTCCCATCCCCAAGCATGGTTAAACAATATGGGCACCCTGAGCTGATGATGGACGGCTGTACCTGTAAGGCCTGCTCCGTCCTCGCTGTGTTAATTCGAGTACCTGTCTCTTCTTCCATCCACATTAAGCCACCGCCGGCACCACAGCACATCCCCGATTCACGATTCCGTTCCATTTCTTTCAGTGTCACACCAGGAATGGCTTTTAAAATATCTCTTGGCGGATCATAGACCTCGTTATATCTGCCTAGGTAGCAAGAATCGTGGAAAGTAATGACTTCGTTCACTTCATGAATAGGCGTTAATTTCCCCTCTTTTACTAGCTCTGCCAGCAATTCTGTATGATGATACACCTCAGCCTCAAGTCCAAAGTCTGGGTATTCATTTTTAAATAAATTGTAAGCATGCGGATCGATCGTGACGATTTTGGTTACGTCATTTTTTTGGAATTCTTCGATGTTTTTTGCAGCAAGCTCTTGGAACAAAAATTCATTCCCAAGTCTTCTCGGTGTATCACCTGAGTTTTTCTCTTTATTGCCTAGGATGGCAAAAGAAACCCCTGCTTCATTGAGCAGTTTTGCAAAGGCAAGAGCAATCTTTTGGCTTCTATTGTCATATGCCCCCATCGATCCAACCCAGAATAAATAGTCGAAGGTTTGATCTGCTTTTTTCAGTTCTTTCACTGTCGGTACGTGCACATCTTCTCTTAGATCACGCCAGTTTTCTCTTTCTTTTCGATTCAATCCCCATGGGTTCCCTTGTCGCTCGATGCTTGTCATCGCACGCTGTGCATCTGCATCCATTTTTCCTTCTGTCAGTACTAAGTATCTGCGCATATCAATGATTTTGTCGACGTGTTCGTTCATGACAGGACACTGATCTTCACAGTTTCGGCATGTCGTGCATGCCCAGATTTCTTCTTCTGTAATGACCTCACCAATGAGAGAAGGATGATACATTGCGCTCGCCGCAGATTCTTCCGCTCCAGCTCCCCTTGCCTGTAATGCCAGCTGATTTCCTGTCGTCTGTTTGAAAGCAAGCTGCGGAACCCACGGTGTCTTTGAAGTAATGGCAGCCCCTTTATTTGTTAAATGATCTCTTAATCGTAAAATTAAATCCATTGGAGACAGCATTTTCCCCGTCCCTGTCGCCGGGCACATATTCGTACAGCGCCCACATTCCACACAAGCGTAAAGATCGATCAGCTGAGATTGACGGAAATCTTCAATTTTCCCAACGCCGAACGTTTCTTGTGTTTCATCTTCAAAATCAATTTTTTGCAGTTTGCCTGGCGGGTCCAATCTGCTGACAAATACGTTGACCGGGCCAGCGATGAGATGGGCGTGCTTAGACTGCGGGACGTACACTAAGAACGTCAGTAAAATAAGAAGATGCACCCACCATGCGACATAGAACACAATTGTTGCCGCAAGTGGTGACAGCCAGCCCAGCAAGAAAGCAATGCCGGAAGCAATTGGCTCAGTTGCTGATAGTGAGTGCCCATGCCAAATGATGTTCATTCCGTTTCCCAGTAATACGGTCAGCATCAATCCGCCAATAAACAAAAGGACAAGCCCTGACTTAAAGCCCCTTTTTAAACGGACTAACTTCTCGACATATCTTCTATGGAATGCCCAAACCACCGCCACTAAAATGAGAAGTGTGACTACCTCTTGGAAGAATGTAAAGACACCGTAAAGCGGACCTAATGGAAGCCCGCTGTCTGGAACAAGTCCCTTCATAATAAAATCAAGGGCTCCGAACTGCACTAAAATAAATCCATAGAAAAACAGCACATGAATGATGCCGCTCTTCTTGTCCTTCAGCAGTTTCTTTTGACCAAACACATTCACCCAAACACGTTCTAAGCGTTTTTTCATGTCTTTCTGAAATTCTTCTTTTTTGCCAAGACGAATATACGCGGCTCGTGTTCGAATGAGATAAATAAACAAATACACAGCGTAAGCGGTCACTGCCGCAAATGCAATCAAGTTAACAATTAAAAGGCTATTCATCTTGCTCCCCCTTTCATTCCCCAAGACCCACTTTGTTCCGTTTCCATGTTGTACCTCTATCATAAATAATGAATGAGTATTCAGTCAATATTTTTTGCCCATTTGGGTACACTATCGTCATATGTAAAAAAGGAGGAACCTTCATGATCGCATGGATCATTCTACTCGTCGTCTTCGTCATTGTTCTACTCGTCAGGCTAGATCTTTATATAGGGAGAAAATATTTTTCTACCCATGCTTTTGAACGGTCTTTTGACCAAACAAGCGGCGATGCAGTTTTTTATCATGATGGCGAACCACTGTTTGATCAGCTGCTTACGGATATACAGCAAGCCTCTTCTTCTATTCATATGATGTTCTTTATTGTAAAGAACGACAAGATTGGGCAAAGGATTCTGCAAGCACTTAAAGCGAAAGCAGAGCAAGGTGTTTCGGTTTTTTTGCTCACTGATCGGTTAGGCTCCTATCCATTTGATCAAACATCCATTCAGATGCTCGAAAAAAGCGGCATTCAATTTTACTTTTTAAACAAACCACGTTTTCCTTTTTTCATTTATCGCTTGAACATGAGAAATCACCGGAAGATCACGGTGATCGATGGGAAGATCGGCTACATTGGCGGGTTTAATATCGGCGATGAATATGTAGGGAAAAACGGCAGGTTTGGCATTTGGAAAGACTATCATCTGCGCATGACAGGACAGGTTGTCGCAGACCTCCAGCATGTGTTTCTGAATGATTTGTACCGGTCATCTGGTATTCACCAGCTGCAATACGAGGTTTTCCCTACACTGGAACCGGGAACATTACAGTGCACTACACGTGCGACGGCAGGTTTTTCTTTAGAAGCCTTATTTCTTCACGATATTCAACAGGCGAAAAAGCAAATCACCATCTGCACGCCCTATTTTATTCCATCCGCTCCTCTTCTAAGCGCCCTTCTTGACGCACGGAAGCGAGGCGTGACTGTCGACATCATCATCCCAATGAAGGCAGATCACCCGCTTGTGAAAGAAGCTGGATTTCATTATTTGAAAGATCTGATTGCTGCTGGATGTCTTGTGTATCGTTTTTATAAAGGGTTTTATCATGCGAAAGCCATTCTCATCGATCATAGCCGCTGTATGATCAGTACAGCGAACTTTGATAAACGAAGTTTGTTTTTCAACGAAGAAGTGGATGTGGCCATTGATGATCCCGCCTTCACCGCACATGTAGAGGAAAAGATTCGTGAACACATGGAAGTGTCAGAACTGATGACTGAAGAAAAATACAAACAACGCCCACTTCTCACGCGTCCAATTGAGTGGATAGGCGCCCTGTTCTCGTATTTTTTATAAAGGAGTTGACCTATGCGTTATCGATTTGGTTATGTATCCAACGCCGTCACTTTATGGGAAGCTTCACCTGCCAAGTCGCTGACCTTTGCAAGATACAGTAAGCTCTCAAAGGAAGAGAGGACAGAGGCTCTATTGCGAACGACGAAAGCCAACCTCGTCAATACATTAAGAACGCTTTATTTTGCGATTGCCCATGATATTCCGCTTTACCGTTTTTCAAGCTCGATTGTCCCGCTCGCCACCCATCCTGAGGTGCGGTGGGACTTTGTGACACCCTTTCGCAAAGAATTTCTAGAGATTGGTCAACTCGTAAAGCGGCACGGATTACGAGTGAGCTTTCACCCCAATCAATTTACTTTGTTCACAAGTCCAAAACCTTCCATTACAGAAAACGCCGTCATTGATATGACCTATCATTATGAAATGCTTGAGGCCATGGAGCTTGAAAAGGAAGGCTATATGAACATTCATGTCGGAGGTGCATATGGCGACAAGGCATCTGCTTTACAGCGTTTTGATGAAAATATAAAGCAGCTTCCTGCACATATCAAGGCGAGAATGACGCTTGAAAATGATGACAAAACCTATACGTCATTAGAAACGCTTGATGTTTGTGAAAAGCATGGCATCCCGTTTGTATTTGATTACCACCATCACATTGCAAACAAAGATGATGATGCGGCACTTGATGACATTTTGCCAAGAGTGTTTGACACGTGGGCAAACACTGGCATACCGCCTAAAATCCACTTATCCTCACCAAAATCAGAAAAGGCGATACGAAGCCATGCGGATGGAGTGGAGATGTCCTTTGTATTGCCACTTTTTCAAGCTTTAAAGTCGTATGGTCGTGATGTGGATTTTATGATTGAGGCAAAGAAAAAGGATCATGCTTTGCTCCGTCTTGTTGAAGAACTGTCAGCGATCAGAGGCAATCGGCGGACGGGCGGAGGCACCATTGAGAGGAAATCGTAGAGAAAGGTTTACCTCTATCACAACGGGGGTAACAAAGCTATTGTGAGAAAGTATTTAACAGGAGGATATGAAGATGTCACAAATCTATTCAATCCGAATTGCTGCGAAAGCATTGAATTTACATAAGCTTATTTCTCTATACGAAAAGTGCCAACACGCTCAGCATCGTTTATATGTATATTCTAAAAAAACAATGTGCAACATTAAGAACATCGTAGAGCTAGAAACCTTCAGGCTTACTCATTTAGAATCAGACTATTTAATCGTGGTAGAAGGAAAAGAGGCACAAGACCTTCTTCAGCCGTTTGAAAAAGAACATGCTTCGTAAAGGTAGTCTTAAGGCTGCTCTAGATTGTTGATAAAGGGCTAAAATAAAATTTATTTTAGCCCTTTATCTTCTTTTCAGTGTGATAGAAAACCTTTGACGTCTAGGAAGGACGAGGAGCGAATTGCGCATTCGTGAGCACCTCTTTTTCTTATATCCATGCTTCTGTCAGCCAAACCTCGCGTGACGTTGCATTCATTTTTACTTGTGTACCGATTGGCATCGTGAGCATCGGATGCGTATGGGCACTGTCAAATTCTGCGATGAGCGGCCTCTTTGTATCTCCCAGTACTTCAAGTAAAAGATCGTGCGGCCTTTTGCCCGTTCCTTCATCATCAAACAGCTCATGTTTCCCTAAGAGGATACCAGATACCCGTTCAAACACACCATTTATCTTTAACAGAGAGAAGTTCTTTTCGACGGTGGAGGCGGTTTTCATACAATCTTCAATGAGAAGGATATCGCCTTTTTGGATTTGAGGCATGAATTCACTTCCCCATATGCCATACATGGCATTTAGGTTCCCGCCGATCAGTCTGCCTTCTGCCTGCCCTTCAATGACGCACATCCAATCGTTTGGACGTTTTTCTTTTTCTCGTATTTTCTCTTCCCAGTTGATCCGTTCGTCCGTCCAGAAGGGCGGCTTTTTCACCTGATATGGGATGGGCTGCGGATGAATGAGAATGTCCTCGAAAGATTGATATGTATGATTAACAAATGGTTCAAACTCTCCAAAAGACGGCACAAGTGCAGGCCCGTAAAAAACAGGCAGACCCGTTTTTTCATAAGCCGCTAAAAGAATCGCCGTCGCATCTGAATAACCAATCATGATTTTCGGATGCTTCTTCAGCAGCTCAAAATCAAGATAAGGCAGCAAACTATTCGAGTTCGTCCCCCCAATCATCGACATGATACAGGACAAATCTTCTCTCGCCAGCAGCTCATTCAGCTCAGCTGCTCGTTCTTGAATCGTTCCCGAACGATAGTGATCCTCTTTCCCTGTTAATGATCCTGGTACTACAATGAATCCTTTTTGTTCAAGCCATTCCTTCGCCCGCTCATACCTAAGAGGCGAGGTGGCAGATGCTGGACTTGAGGGAGAATAAATACCTATTTTATCGCCCTTCTGTAAATGCCGAAGCCCCTTCATTCCATCAGATCCTTCCTACACGAGTTTTTACTATCCTAGCAAAAAAAGCCCTTTTTCAAAAGGGCTCAGATTTAATATAAGAGCTTAAACAGCCCAAACAATATGACAGCAAAACTGATGGCCAGCATCGCAAATATCTTTTTTCTGCTCAGAGAACTACCTATGACGTTCACTCCAGTATTGATGCCAAACAAAATCATTCCCACATAAAAAAAGACTGGATTGAGTCCAGCGGGAATGATTAAGATAAATAAGCCAACGAGCGTCACGTAGTGAATTCTTTTGATCATGACTGTTTTTGCCGTTTCACTCAAGCCATCCTCTCCTTTTGAATCCAATTGCCTTATAGTATATCAACATTCCATTTAAATGGAAAAGAAGATTTTATCCTATCAAAAAGAGCCCAGCTTAATAGCTGGACTCATTCAATCACTTCTCTTCAATGACCAAACTGCGCTTCATGCAGTCTGCTATAAACACCGCCCATTCGAATTAAATCTTGATGGCGGCCTTGTTCTTCAATGCCTTCCTCTGTCACGACAATGATTCGGTCTGCATGTTTAATTGTCGCAAGGCGGTGAGCAATGACGAGTGTCGTCCTGCCGACTGCCAGTTCGCTTAGTGCGTCTTGGATCGCTTTTTCTGTTTCTGTATCAAGTGCTGACGTCGCTTCATCCAAAATAAGAATAGACGGGTTTTTCAAAAACATCCGTGCAATTGACAGGCGTTGCTTTTGACCGCCGGATAGCTTAACGCCGCGTTCACCAATGACCGTATTCAACCCTTCTGGGAAACGCTGAACGAGCTCCTCTAAATGGGCACGTCGCACCGCCTCCCAAATGTCTGCATCACTCGCTTCTAGGTTGCCGTACGCAATGTTTTCACGAATGGTGCCTGAGAATAAAAAGACATCCTGCTGCACAATGCCAATCTGCTGTCTTAAAGAGGACAAGGTCATCGATTTTGTGCTCACACCATCAATGGTGATGTCTCCTTCGTCCACATCATAAAAACGAGGCAGCAGACTACAAATGGTCGATTTCCCCGCTCCTGATGGCCCGACAAACGCAACAGTTTCCCCTTGTTTGATCTTTAAGTTGATATCCTTCAATACATGACTGTGCTCATCGTAGCCAAATGTCACGTCTCGATACTCAATTTCACCTTTCAAGCCGTAAATATCACGTGCTCCTTCTGTATCCTTCACATCTGGCTCTGTTTCAAGCAAATCGACATAGCTTTTAAAACCGGCAATGCCTTTTGGATACATTTCAATCACCGTGTTGATCTTATCAATTGGTCTGAATAACACATTTGTGATCAAGACAAAGGCGATAAATCCGCCTGCCGTTAATTGACCTTGAAGGACAAACCATGTACCTGCCAGAAGGACAAACAGCGTCACAAGCCTTGTGAGAATATAGCTGATTGATCCGTTAACTGACATAATTTTATAGGAAAGAAGTTTCGCTTTTCGAAAGCGGTTGTTGTTTTCAGCAAAGCGCTTTTTCTCAAAATGTTCATTTGCAAAGGCTTGAACAAGACGAATACCGCCAATATTGTTTTCAACCCTTGCATGAAAATCTCCAATGTCATTGTTGAGTTGTGTAATCGCCTGTGTCATTTTTTTATTAAAATGAAGGGCTAACCAGATGATGACTGGCATAATCAAGAAGGTTAAAATGGCAAGCTGCCAGTTAATCATGAGCATGACGGCAAAGGCGCCAAGAATGGTCATAATCGCAATAAACAAATCCTCAGGTCCGTGATGAGCCACCTCACCAATGTACATGAGGTCATTGGTCATTCGAGACATAAGCTTACCCGTTTTGTTGTTATCAAAGAACTTAAATGAGAGACGCTGAAAATGATCAAATAGCTTTTTTCTCATATCGGTCTCAATGTTAATGCCAAGCATGTGTCCCCAATACGACACGATAAATTGCATCACTGAGCTGAGTGCGTAAATGACAAACAGCGCAAGTGCGGTCCAGGCAATGACCGTCCAGTTCCCTGTTGGTAATAATGTATCAATGAAGTAGTTCACGATGAGCGGGAAACCTAGTTCCATGAGCCCAACGGCCACAGCGCAAAAGAAATCTAAAAAGAACAGACCACGATAGGGCCTGTAATAGGCAAAAAAGCGTTTTAGCATATGTAAAAGAACCTCACTTCCTCTATAATTGATAATCATTTTCAATTATAGAGGAATCATTATCGAAATACTAGATCAGGAAATGATTTCTTTCTCTGGAAACCCTCACAATACACCTGAAAACAATCGCGCAAACGATTCCTTTAAACGTTCCTTTAAGCCCCTTTTATAAAAATGAACCGGCCCCATTTGCTCACATTCTTTCATATCTTCCTCATAATGAGCCATCAATTGCTCGATCGGTTTCTTTGCCGCTGTAAAGACATTGACCTCAAAATTGAGTTGGAAGCTTCTCATATCAACATTGGCCGTTCCGACAGAGGCAAGTTCTCCATCTGCAATCATGACCTTTTGATGCATGAACCCTTTTTGATAGTGATACACCTTGATGCCCTCTTTCAAAAGCTCAGAAAAATAAGATCGTGTGGCGTATTGCGTGAGAAATCCATCATTAATCTCAGGCACCATCACACGCACATCCACCCCTCTTGTCGCCGCAATTTTTAACGCTGTGCGAATAGATTCATTTGGGACAAAATAAGGGGTCGCAATCCAGACAAATTGCTGTGCATTCGAAATGAGTGCGTCATATAAATCACTCATACTTTCCTTCATATCAGGTCCAGTCGGCACGACCTGAATGACATCTTCTCCTGTCACAGGATGCGGGGTGTGATACTTCGGATCATCAATTAACACTTCATCTGATACATACTCCCAGTCCAGCATAAATATGGAGTGAAGTGTCTGAACGGCTTCACCCTTTAACATCGTATGCGTGTCACGCCAAAAGCCGATGTTTTCATCGCGTCCTACATATTCCTTCCCGACATTGAGCCCACCAACAAATCCTGTTTCTCCATCAATAATCACGATTTTTCGGTGATTTCGGAAATTGAATTTTTGATTAAAGAATCCGTATTTTAATGGCAGAAAAGGAGCGACCTTTATCCCTGCCTGCTTCAATCGTTTAATATCTTTTCGTGAGAAGCGAATGCTGCCAGCCGCATCATAGATGAAGCGGACCTCTACTCCTTCTTTCACTTTTTCAATCAGGATCTCCATCATCCGGTGACCGAGGAAATCAGATTTGAACATGTAATATTCTATATGGATGAACGTTTTTGCCTTTTTTAATTCTTCAAAAATACGTGGAAAGGTTTCCTCTCCATTCTTTAAAATCTCCATATCACTATTTGTATTTACATGCATCCCTGTCGCTTTTTCTGTGTAATGAAAAAAAGCACGCTGATTATCGGTTAAACGCGTCTCATCCGGCTTACTCTCAAGCTCTGATATTCTGCGTAATTTTTCTCGGTTATACATTCTCTTTGATTTAAACAAATGTCCTTTGACATAAAGCTGCCCCGAGAACAAATAAAACATATAGCCGATGATCGGGAAAAAGATCAGTACATACATCCATAACAGCGTGTGCTGTGATGTCCGGTTCTCTAGCATGAGCGAAATAATACTAAATAAAATGATGGCGATGTAACTAGCTGCGTAAAGCTGAAAACCCCACGCCGGCACTGGCCACCAAAACACCACATATGCCCCAAATATCATGAAATATAAAAATAGAAATTCCAGTCTCCTCTTTTTCACATTCTCCGCCCTCATTCTGTCTTTTTCTTTTCCATACCCTTTGCACAGCTCGTCTGAAACGCTCGGTTTGCTGCTTTCTTTTAGCTTTTACAGACTGGAGCGTTTTGATCCGATATAATGGAAAATATGTGAAGGAAAGGACGAATGACTTATGCGTACACCATCTGCTTTAAAAAAGGGAAGCCACATTCGGGTAATTGCTCCAAGCCGAAGTGCCAGCATTTTATCAGAAGAAGGAATAGCTCAGGCGAAAAAACGTTTAGAGGCATTAGGGTTCACTGTTTCTTTTGGACAACACGTGTTTGAATGTGATCTGCATTCCTCTTCTTCTATTGAACACCGTTTATCTGATCTACATGAGGCATTCTCAAATGATGAAGTCGACGGCATTTTGACAGCAATCGGCGGCTTTAACTGCAATGAGCTTTTGCCTTATATAGATTATGATTTGATTCGTCAACACCCAAAAGTTCTTTGCGGCTACAGTGATATTACCGCACTTGCAAACGCCATTACCGCCAAATGTGACATGGTGACGTACTCAGGCCCTCATTTCTCCAGTTTCCAAATGGAACAAGGACAAGAGGAGCAGACAGCCATGTTTCAAGCGTGCGTGATGAGTAGCGAGCCATTTGATGTCACCCCTTCTACAAAGTGGAGTGATGATGCGTGGTATCTTGATCAAGTAAATAGGCAGTTTCATCCGACAACATGGGGGATTTATCAGGAAGGAACAGCTGAAGGCACCTTGTATGGCGGAAATCTTTGTACACTGAACTTACTGCAAGGGACACCCTTTATGCCTCGCATCAAGGATGCCATCTTATTTGTAGAAGATGATGACTTGGTCTTTCCTGAAACATTCGCCAGAGACCTTGCCTCGCTTTTGCAGCATGCCGAATCCATTAAAGGGTTAATCATCGGACGTTTTCAAAAGAAATCCAAAATGACAGAGGAACATTTGAGGTTCATCCTAGATAAGCACCCAATGCTTCAACACATTCCAGTGATTTACGATGTCGATATCGGACATACACAGCCGGTCTTCACCTTGCCGATTGGCGGGAGTGCCGAGCTCTCCTGCGACGGCGGACAAATCCAATGGCGTGTTCATGCATAAATAAAACCTAAAAAGCACCCACATATGAGGGTGCTTTTTAGGTTTTATTTCTTTTTTAAAATTTTTTTAGAAAAAGTGATCCAACCCTTCATCCCCTTCGTTAAGTAGATGTAAAAAGAAAAGAGAGGAGGCAAAAACATGTTCTCTGATGTACTTAGCCAATTATTCGATTCTATCTCTAACATTATTAATACACTTGGATAATCCCATTAACGCACACATACTACATGCTTGCCGAAGGGAGGATACAAACTATGTTCTCTGATGTACTTAGCCAATTATTCGATTCTATTTCTAACATCATTAACACACTTGGGTAATTCCTATGACACGCACATACTACATGCTTTCTGAAGGGAGGATACGCTCTATGTTCTCTGATGTACTTAGTCAATTATTCGATTCTATTTCTAACATTATTAATACGCTTGGTTAATGTTCAAAACCCGCTATCTCTCGAGAATAGCGGGTTTTTTATATAAAGAAGCCCCGCTCATAAAATAGAGCGGGGCTTTCCTTCATTCCACTACATCTTCTCTGGCGCAGATACGCCGATAAGTTTTAATGCATTCGCAAGCGTGATTTGTGTTGCTTTCATGAGCGATAGACGTGCTGTTGTTTTTGTTTCATTTTCAACATCAATGACCTTTTCGGCATTGTAGAAGCTGTGAAGGGCTGATGCTAGATCATAGATATAGTTTGTAACGCGGTGCGGAATACGTTTTTCTGCTGCTTCTGCTACAACTTCTGGGAAGCTGCCGATGATTTTCAGAAGATCGTATTCTTTATCCGACTGAATGTGAGAGAAATCTGCTTTTTCAAGGTTTGGCTCGTAGCCTTTTTCTTCCCCTTGACGAAGCATGCTGCAAATTCTCGCATGTGCATATTGTGCATAGTACACAGGGTTTTCGTTAGACGTAGAAATCGCTAAGTCTAGGTCAAAGTCCATATGTGTCGCCGCACTTCTCATCGCAAAGAAATAACGAGTAGCATCTAAGCCCACTTCTTCAATCAAGTCACGCATTGTGACGGCTTTACCTGTACGTTTACTCATCTTCATCTTTTCACCGTTTTTGTAAAGGTGAACGAGTTGAATGATTTCGACCTCCAGTTTGTCCGCTGGATATCCGAGTGCTTGGATCGCCGCTTTCATTCGAGGAATGTAGCCGTGATGGTCGGCCCCCCAAATGTTGATGAGCTGGTCAAAACCTCTGTCTAATTTGTCTTTATGATATGCGATATCTGGAAGCAAGTACGTAAAGCTGCCATCTTTTTTAATCAGGACACGGTCCTTGTCATCACCAAAATCAGTTGAACGTAACCATGTTGCGCCGTCTTCTTCAAAGACATAGCCTTTAGCGCGAAGTGTTTCTAGCGCTGGTTCGATTTTTCCGTTTTCATATAAAGACGTTTCAGAATACCACACATCAAATGGGACACGGAAATTCTCTAGGTCGACACGTAGTTTTTCTAGTTCATATTTTAAACCGTACTCACGGAAAAATTTCATACGCTCTTCTTCTGATTCATGCACGAAACGGTCACCAAATTCATCCGCAAGTTTCTGCCCGATGCCTTTGATGTCTTCTCCTCTGTACCCGTCCTCTGGCATTTCTTTTTCAAGACCGAGCGCCTCAAAGTAACGTACTTCTACAGATAGAGCAAGGTTATTGATCTGATTGCCTGCATCGTTGATATAGTATTCACGGCTCACGTCGAAGCCTGCTTTATCAAGGATGTTGCAAAGAGAATCTCCTACAGCTGCGCCACGGGCATGTCCAAGGTGAAGGTCACCTGTTGGGTTGGCTGAGACGAATTCGACTTGCACTTTTTGACCGCCGCCTGTATTCGTTTCGCCATAAGCCTCTTTTGCTTCAAGAACTGCCGGAATCAGTTTCGTTAAATATTGATTGTTCATATAAAAGTTGATGAATCCTGGACCTGCAATATCCAGTTTTTCAATTGACGCTTTGCCTTTATCAAACGCATTGACGATGTCCTCGGCGATTTGACGAGGTGCTTTTTTCGCAATGCGGGCAAGCTGCATCGCCATATTGGTGGAATAATCACCGTGAGTTTTGTCTTTTGGCACTTCCAAAAGAACATCCGGCACCTGGCTTTCATCAGCAAGTCCTGCTTTGACGACTGCCGCAATGATTTCTTCTTTTAACGCATCTTTGACCTGTTCTGCGATATTCATGAACGTAAATCCTCCTTATATGAAATCGATAATGTATGTAAATGCTTTTGATCTTCACCTGTCAGCATATCGTACGTAATGTGTAGAAGCCCATTGTCTACATCAAGATCAATACCATGTGTGTGTACATCGAGCTGAAGTGTGCCAAATGGCATCGTGTAATGTGTCACGGTCGTTTCTCCAGTGAGAAAGCGCTGCTTCATTTGAATTGCACCTGATCTCATGACAAAAATTTCTTTTTCACTTATTTTGACAACAGTTTTTACTTGACCCATTTCATGTTCTTCATGGTAAGTGAGATACGTTTTGTCATTCTTCTCTTGATACGTTCCAGTTGTTCGGAATTCGATCGTTTCAGCCGGTTCCGTCTCTGGTTTCATCACTGACTTTACATGAATTGAAATTTGGTTTTGTGTCATTTTGCACTTCCTTTGCTAAGACCCGTTTAACTAAAATAGTATACCATAATCCCGATTGCCTATCATCCCATCATTTCTCATCTTCGTGTGGATGAAACCCCCTTTTTGATCTTCACATGTCTCTTTAGAATAAAAGAAAAATGAAGCTCACCCCTATCACGAGTCCAGTCTTGAGCCCTGCGCTTTTTCGATTGATGAGATAAAACAGTGCTTGGATACCTGAACTTGCCAAAAATGCCTGAAAGAAATCAAATGGGAGAAGATGCCCTTGCTTATAAACAAACTGCATCAACAGCGCTATGCCAGTAAGATAGAAAAAGCCTCGATCCTGAAACAGATGAACCATCTCATCTTTTGCCTCTTTTTTCGAGGTGAACGTGGGCGTACTCGCTGCAAGCTCTCTTTTCAGCGTAAGAAAGCCTGCCGCTAACACACATAAAGCGAGTAATACCATCAATACAGAAGAAAACACGACCTGCCTCCTTTATCATGTCACCAATGTAAAAAAAGAGCTTGTCCATATGAGATGACAAGCTCCTCTATCAATGTTATTTCACAAATCCAAGCAGCATTTCACGTAAAAGTTTGCTTGCTGTATTCGCCGTTTGATCGGAATGATCATATACAGGCGCTACCTCTACAAGGTCTGCACCGACGACATGCACATCAGAACCAGCAATGGCATGAATAGATGCCAGCAGTTCTTTTGACGTAATACCGCCAGCATCTACCGTTCCTGTACCAGGTGCATGAGCTGGGTCAAGTACATCAATGTCAATCGTCACATACACTGGACGCCCTTTTAGCTTTGGCAATACTTGCTTCAATGGCTCGAGTACTTCAAATTTAGAAATGTGCATGCCTGCTTCTTTTGCCCATTCAAATTCTTCTTTCATCCCAGAACGGATGCCGAAAGAGTATACATTTTCAGGTCCAATAAGTCCTGCAACTTTACGAATCGGTGTCGAATGTGAAAGCGGCTCACCCTCATATTCCTCACGAAGATCTGTATGTGCGTCCATATGGATGATTGCCAAATCAGGGTATTTCTTATACATCGCACGGAAAACCGGCCAAGACACAAGATGCTCGCCGCCCATTCCTAATGGAAACTTCCCTTTTTCTAAAATGCTGTCGACATACTCTTCAATTAAATCTAAGCTTTTCTGTGCATTGCCAAATGGAAGCGGGATGTCGCCAGCATCAAAGAATGGCACCTCGTGCAGTTCACGATCTAAATAAGGACTGTATTCCTCTAATCCAATGGATACTTCACGAATACGGTTCGGGCCAAAACGTGAGCCGGGACGGTAACTGACGGTCCAATCCATCGGCATCCCGTATAAAATGACTTTCGCATCTTCCCATGTCGGATGACTTCCAATAAACACTTTTCCTGAATAAGCCTCGTCGAATCTCATGCAAGATTCCTCCTTTTACGCTTCAAAAAATGCGCAAACGGTCATTTGCGCATTTCCACTTCGCTTGATTTATTTGATTAAGTCGCTCACAAATTTCGGCAGAACGAATGCCGCTTTGTGCAATTCTTTTGTGTAATATTTCGTATCGATATCAAAGAAGCGGCTGTCTTCTACAGCAAGTGGATCATACTTCTTAGAACCGATAGTAAATGTCCAAAGACCGCTTGGATATGTTGGGATATTCGCTGTATATAGCTTGGTAATCGGGAAAATTTCTTTTACATCACGCTGTACATTTGTAATTAACTCAGGTGTGAACCAAGGGTTGTCCGTTTGTGCAACGAAAATACCGTCTTCTTTGAGTGCTTTTGAGATTCCTGCATAGAAACCTTTAGAGAACAGGTTCACAGCTGGTCCAACTGGCTCAGTTGAGTCAACCATGATCACGTCATATTCGTTGTCGGCTTCCGCAATGTGCATAAAGCCGTCTCCGACTTTCACCTCTACACGAGGATCTTCTAGTTTCCCAGCAATTGAAGGAAGGAACTTCTTCGAGTATTCAATGACCTTGCCATCAATATCAACAAGTGTCGCTTTTTTCACACTTGGATGCTTCAGGATTTCACGAATGACACCACCGTCTCCTCCGCCTACGACAAGAACATTTTCCGGATTTGGATGAGTGAAAAGAGGAACATGTGCCACCATTTCGTGGTATACAAACTCATCTTTCTCTGATGTCATCACCATACCGTCTAAAAACAGCATATTACCAAACTCTTCTGTTTCCACCATTTCTAAATGCTGAAAATCTGTTTGTTCTGTGTGAAGGGTTTTGTTCACCTTCAATGTAATGCCAAAATTCTTCGTTTGCTTCTCTGTATACCAAAGTTCGCTCATCGTTCATCTTCCTCTCATCCAATAATAAACAAACATCTATTGTTAGCGCCTTTTATCGGCTATGACTATATCGATTGTCCAAGAAAAAAGTATAGTGGATTCGTATCAAATTGTAAAGAACCGCATGAGATAACTTCATTTTTAAAGCACACCCTTGCAGTCGCCTGTTTAAAACGGTTTTCTTTGTCCCATACTGATAAAAAACCGTCAAAATGGGGGCTTTGCATGGACACAATCATGAGTAATAAAAAAATCCGCATGACCGTGAAAACGATTCGGGCCTGTTTTTTTATCGGCTTGCTCGCTTTTCTATTTGCTGGCACAGTCTTTTTGACGATTCTTTTACTAGCTAAGTGGCAAGGCGCTCCCTCTGTTCAAGTTCCCCAATCCACGACCATTTATGCAGCCGATGGGTCTAAACTTGGCGAATCGAGCTTTGGAGAAAAGAGATACTGGGTTCCGTTAAAGGACATGTCCCCTCATATACAGCAAGCAGTGGTCGCGATTGAGGATAAAACCTTTTATCAGCATCACGGCTTTGATGTGAAACGAATGGCAGGTGCTGCGGTGGCAGATATTCGTGCAATGGCAAAAGTACAAGGCGCCAGCACAATCACCCAGCAATACGCACGAAATTTATATTTAGATCATGATAAAACATGGAAGCGGAAGTGGAATGAAGCCTTTTACACCATCCGCTTAGAACAAAACTATACAAAAGATGAGATATTGGAAGGATACTTGAACACCATTTATTATGGCCACGGCGCATACGGTGTGGAAGCGGCATCCCGCCTTTACTTTGGGAAAAAAGCGAAGAACTTAACTTTAGCTGAATCTGCCTTGCTTGCCGGTATTCCAAAGGGCCCTTCTCTCTATTCCCCTTATGTGAATGAGGAGAAAGCCAGCGTAAGAAAGAATATGATTCTGAGGCAAATGCAAGAGGATGGCATGATTACGAAAAAAGCAGCTGCTGATGCCAGCCAGGAAAAGCTGTCCTATCGCCCGCTCAAACAAAAGCAGCTGCAAGCAAAGCAGGCCCCGTATTTTTATGATGATGTGATTCGCGAACTGAAACAAACGCTGGGCTTAACCGAGGAACAAATTGAAACGTATGGTCTTCATATCGAAACGACCTTACAACCTGAATTACAAAAAATCGCTGAAAAGACTTTAACCAACATCATGGATTCTGAATCAGGTATCCAAATTGGTTTTACCGCCATTCATCCCCAGACAGGTCATGTCCTTGCCCTCATCGGGGGAAGAGATTACGAGAAAAGCCCATTCAATCGGGTCACACAAGCGAAAAGACAGCCGGGTTCAACAATGAAACCGCTTCTCTATTACATGGCTTTGCAAAATGGGTTTACACCAGCAACCGTGATGCGCAGTGAAGAAACTGTTTTTGAACTGGATGAACAAGGAAGCGGCGCCGCTTATTCACCAAGCAACTATCACGGCTATTATGCCAATGACGGCATTACGATGCTTCAGGCTTTGGCTCTATCTGATAACATTTATGCGGTCAAAACCCATCTATTTTTAGGAATGGAACAGCTTGTACGTGCAGGCAAAACGTTTGGGATTCACGAAAAACTAGATCAAGTGCCTTCACTTGCGCTAGGTACTTCACCTGTCAAACCAATCGAAATGACCAATGCTTACGCGATGCTTGTCAATGGAGGAAAACGTGTCAAGCCAACCTTTATTACGAAAGTAACGGACGCAAAGGGCAACGTACTCTTTGAGGAGAAACAAAAACGAGAGCAAGTACTAGATGAAAAAGCAGCATTTGTCACCACTGACATGATGTCAGGGATGTTCAATCATCAATTAAATGGCTATACAAGTGTCACAGGTCGTACCATTTCAAAAGATCTTACCAGAACGTATGGAGGGAAATCGGGGACGACAGGCGCTGACAGCTGGATGATCGGCTTCTCTCCCCAGCTCGTCACAGGTGTGTGGACCGGCTACGATAAAGGACGCACCATTGACTCGGTCAAAGAAACCGCCTATGCGAAAAAGATATGGGCTTCCTTTATGGAATCAGCCCTCTCAAACCAACCAGCCTCCTCCTTCATGCCGCCAGACGGTGTAAAAGGCGTATATATCAATCCAAAAACCGGTGATCTCGCAGGCCCAGGATGCGAATCAAAGGTATTTACCTATTTTATAGAAGGAACGGAGCCGACCGGTGTCTGCTATGGTGCCGAGAACAAAGCTTCTGAGCAAGACAAAGCTCAAGATCAACAGCCTAAGAAATGGTGGGAAAAGTGGCTGAAACGTTAAAAATGGACATGAAAAACCCCGAGATCTGCATCTCGGGATTCTCCATGTCCTAGCCTTAACACCAGTTTACTGAAAAAACGCTTGGAATTGGTATCCATTCATCATTCTTCACAAAAATTTCACAATTACTCAGGAACAGCCAATCCTTCTTTTAATTCATCTGTGGATGCTTCCCATAACGCTTCATTGTGACTCTTCAAGAAATCAGCGAGCACCTTTTTCGAACCATCATCCATATGACTGACAACGATTTTACGCTTCATGGATTTATCCATTAAATTCACATGCTCAGGAAGTGACTTATATCCTCTGCGGATCGAGCGGTCAACCGTCATTTCACAAGCTGTGACTCCTGCATAATATGGCCCTTCTTCTCTACGGTCAATCGTCACCCATACGAGCCAATACGGTTTTCCGTTAGGTACCTCTTCTTTGGTTTTTAAAAATTTAATTCCTTTTTCGACGGCACTTCTTGCATGCATCGCACCAATATCAATGACGGCTTCCTTTTCCTCCACATCAATGATCACCGGCGAGATATTATCAAGGCTGAGGGCACCTGCCCCAAAACCTCCATGCCCATCCGTTGCATCTGTTTTTTTAATGATATTAAAACCAATTGGTTTCTTCTTTTTACCTTCCATTCATTAGACCTCCTAAAGCAGCGGCTTCAAAATAAGATTAAACCAGTATATGATTTGATCCCGCATTCCGATCAATGGAACAAAAACAAACTGACCTAGCGGTGTGATGACGAAGATGAGGAAAATGATGATTCCATACTGTTCGAACTGCGTCATCTTCGCACGGATGCCGGGACTGACAACATCCTCAATAATACGATATCCGTCCAGCGGCGGAATCGGTAATAAGTTAAATAGGAACAAAATCACGTTCAAGTTAATAAAGATTTGGAAGAAATAATCAACCCCCGGCTCAAAGCGCATGAGCGACTCCCCGCCAAATTTCTGAAGAAGCGCATACACACAAAAGCCCAAAAATGCCAAAACCAAATTGCTTAAAGGTCCTGCGATCGACACACATATCCCTGCGAGACGTGGGTTTTTGAAATGGTACCGATTCACAGGTACAGGCCTCGCCCAGCCAAACCCAGCCACAAAGATCAAGATCGTCCCGAAAATATCAAGGTGCTTCAATGGATTGAGCGTCAGTCTCCCTTGATTTTTAGCTGTCGGATCTCCAAAACGATACGCAACATATGCATGCGCCAGCTCGTGCATCGTAAAAGCCACAACAAGCGTAATGGCGACATATGGAATCAGTTCTAATGGATAAACAAGAAATTGGTCCAAAGGCATGAATCCCTCTTTCTTTCTATACAATGATTTACTTCATTCAGTATACTATAAGAAGTCCCTTAAACTAAAGGGAAGCGTAGCACTACAGGAAAAAGGAGGTTGCCATTATGCCGATTATCACCGTTCAAATGCTTGAAGGAAGAACAGATGAGCAGAAAAGAGCTCTTGTGGAGAAAGTCACAGATGCCGTTGTTGAAACAACAGGTGCAGGTGCAGAGAAAGTCTCTGTCATTATTGAAGAAATGAAAAAAGAACATTATGCTGTAGCAGGAAAGCGAATGAGCGACCTGTAAGCATATAAAAAGGACAAACACTTTTTCGGTGTTTGTCCTTTTTTCTTACCTTATCTGTACCAAGCTTTATTACGGTTCACCTGATTTTTATGAGCCGCATCGAAGAAATCGACAGTGTAAGAATAATCATAATTCATTAAGCAGACAATTCCGCTTCCTTGAGGATCATGCGGTAAGCCAAAGTTATGGCCGTATTCATGCGTAGCCGCTTTTGCTGTATTCGCTGTTCCTTGGTCAAGGTTAACAGCGAATGCACTTCCGCTTGGTGCACTATTGTAGACATAAGCGATTCCGCCAGCATCAAAGTTTGGATTTGCTGTAAATCCTGTGACAAAATCGTATCCTCTGCCATCAAAGCTGCGCTGAAGGTTAGACAAAATTTGTGATGCATTTGATCCTGAAGACGTCCAAGACCCTACGGCTTGTACGACAAAGTCCACATCATGATCACGGTTAAATGTCACATCCGCTTGCTCAATGATGCTGACAATGCGCGTCTGCCAATCACTATATTTCGCACGATACTGCGCATCAGCTACTGCATAGACGGTCACTTTCTGACTGCCTGTACTAGCTTTTGTTGAAATCGAATCTCCTGTATTTGCTTTAAAGGTTCTAGACCCTACCTGTTTACCAGACTCATCTAAAATCTTTGTTGTCACATCTCTTTCAATAGGAGGTGCCTTCGTCAAATCTTTAAAATCGTTTGCCTTTGGCAACCCTTCACTAATATGTGTTTCAAACGGCGCATGACCATGATCATGATCATGCCCATGACCTGAACTTGCAACTGGTGCTGAAGCTGAACTTACCCCCGGTAACAAACTACCTACCAATAAAAATGACAAAAAGACTGAACGCTTTTTCATTCCTATCCCTCCTTTGTTTTTCACAAGGTTATATATTCACTGAAAATTCACCATTTTCCTTCTATTCAGTCAAAAACAGGGAATTGGATATACAGGAAGAAAGTCGAAACATGTCATTTTCACTAATTTTTCGGATATTTTGACACACATTTTATCAAAAAGCAGAACTTTTGATCTGGGACATTCGCTTAGTAAACATCCATCTTTTTCCAAAGTGCTGTTATAGACCCAGCCACACCATATAAAGAAGCAAAAATTGATATTAGAAAAGATAAATTCAGACTTTACTGATACGAATTATACTTCTTTGCGATTCTCCCTTATGATGAAGAACATAAAAACAATGCTATTTCAAAACAGAAGGGACGATCCACATGTCTGAAAAAAAGCACATACAATTTGGATTGATGTTACATGGTCCAGGAGGTCATATGAATGCATGGAAGGATGAATCCGTTCCAGCAGATGCAAGTGTGAACATTGATTATTATCAAGCAATGACAAAAAAGGCAGAAGCAGCGGGTTTCCGTTTTGTCTTTGTCGCAGATGGCTTATATATTCATGAACATTCAATTCCTCATTTCTTGAACCGATTTGAACCATTAACCATCTTATCCGCTCTTGCTGCGGTCACCAAAAAGATTGGACTTGTGGGCACTGTATCCACTTCCTACAGTGAGCCCTTTACCATTGCACGGCAATTTGCATCCCTAGATAAATTAAGTAAAGGGCGGGCCGGATGGAATGTTGTGACTTCTCCACTTGAAGGCTCTGCTGAAAACCACATCATTCGTCCGCATCCTAGCCATTCACTTCGGTATGAAATTGCAGAAGAATACCTAAAAGTAGTGAACGGCCTTTGGAGCTCATGGGAAGAAGATGCTTTTTTAAGGGATCGATCAACAGGGGTTTTCTTCGATCGGGATAAACTGCACACATTAAACCATCATGGCAAACACTTTTCTGTCAAAGGTCCTTTGAATATCGAACGATCTGAACAAGGGCAACCGGTGATTTTCCAGGCAGGTGCGTCAGAGGCAGGAAAGGATCTAGCCGCAAAAGAAGCGGACGCAGTATTTACGAATGCAGACTCACTTGAGAAAGCGAAAGCATATTACCGCGACGTGAAAAATAGAGCCGCAGCGCTGGGCAGAAATCCATCTGACATCAAAATTTTCCCCGGTATCCACCCGATTACAGGGAGAACAGTCGAAGAAGCAGAAGAAAAATATGAAGCCATTCAACATCTGGTCTCTATTGAAGAAGCCCTTCATTACCTGGGCAGGTTCTTTGATCACTTGGACTTCAGTCAATTTCCACTTGATGAGCCATTTCCTGATATCGGTGATGCCGGTTCAAACAGCTTTCAATCCACAACTGAATCGATTAAAAAAATGGCGAAAGAACAAAGCTTGACCTTAAGAGAAGTCGCTCTACGAGTAACCACTCCCAAAAGTGCTTTTTTCGGTACTTATGAACAAGTGGCAGACCAACTGATCCAATGGATCGAAGAAGATGCCGCAGATGGATTTATTTTTGGCGCGCCTATTCTAGCAAGCGGTTTATCTGAATGGACGGAGCACGTCATTCCGATATTGGTAGAAAGAGGATATTACGACCCGAATTATCCAGCTCATACCCTTCGTGAAAATTTGGGTCTGCCTATCAAGAAGAATCAGTTTCTTAAACAAACAGTGAAATAAACATGAAAAGAGGGGTTAGCTCAAAGGCTACCCCTCTTTTCATGTTGGTTGATGCAGTCGATTTTCGATGAGATCAATGAATTGAAGTACGGCTCTTCCTGGCGAATCATTTGTTTTCCTCAATAGACCAACTGGCGGGGAAACATGAATGCCCTTTATTTCTAATACCTTGGTGCCTGGAAGAGTAAAGGAATGAGCAGTTCGTGTAAAAAGAGAGACACCTAATCCAGCCTGAACATAATGTTTATGGGACATGCTGCTCGTAATCTCCAACTTATTGTAATTGGTCCCAATGACATCGACGATTTGTTGTTCGATTTGAATACGGATGGGGCAATTGTGTGGCGTGAATAAAATGGTCTCATCCTTTAAATCTGTCACCTCCACTACCCCTTTTTCCGCTAATCGATGGGAAGACGGGACGAGCAGCACGATATCATCTTGAAAAAGAGGCTTATAGCTATTCTCCATCGAAGCTTCTGGTGCTCCGCAAATCGCAAAATCAATCTCATCATGCGAAAGTAAGGAACTCAACGTATTCGCATCCGCTACTTGCACAGAAAATTCTACATTCGGAAACCTTTCCTTGAATTCTGCAATAAGGGCAGGAAATTCTAAGCTGGCAGTGGGCTCAGAAACACCGATGCGAATGAACCCCGCAATGCCCACTTCTAAATCTTGGAGTGTTTTCGTCAATTTCTCATATTCATTGAGTAAAGAATTGGCTCTTTCATAAAAAAGCTGTCCTGATGCTGTTAACTTTAAGGTCTTCCCTCTTTCTAGAAGCTTCTCTCCAATTTCCTCTTCTAAATGTTTGATGTGCAAAGTGATGGTTGGCTGAGAATAATTCAGCGCTTCTGCTGCTTTTAAAAAATTTCCGTATTTCACGATCGTGGCAAAGGTGCGTATCGCTCGAATCTCCATGAAAACCCCTCTTCTCCCTGTATTTTAAATATCTGAATCGTGTATTTATGATTACTAATTATACTTTTCTATTGGTTTGCCTTATTATAATTTATATTATCAACTATTCCAAGTTGTTTAGAAGGAATTATCAGAAATGGAGGAGACGAATTGGCAAAAGTAACGATTATAGCAGGCGGGCATTCTGTCCAATCTCGGTTAACCGGTGTCCTGCAGCATATCCATCATCGTTTGGCGTTACATGGGGTTGATGTTCATGTCATTCAAGTCCACCAGCTTCCTAGCAGCGCCTTAATAGGAGCAGATTTTTCAAACGAGGACATTGTGAAAGCCATTGAGCTTGTGAATGAGAGCGACGGTGTCATTGTGTTAACACCTGTCTACAAAGCGTCTTTTTCCGGTATTTTAAAAACTTTTTTAGATCTACTTCCCCAGAAAGCATTACAAGATAAACCCGTCCTTCCTTGTGTTTTAGGAGGAACATACGGGCATTTGCTCGTCATTGAATATGCACTTAAACCGATCATTCATCAACTCGGTGCAACCGTCGTTCAATCTGGCGTGTATGTTGTGGATCAACAGGTCACAAAGCAGGATTCAAATAGCTATGTGCTTGATCCAGATGCCACAGACAGATTAAACCTCGCACTATCTCAATATCAAAGTCTAATAGGAGGAACAGCCAATGTCGCTCACCCTTAGTATTCTTGATCAAAGCCTCGTCAGTGAAAACGAGAAAGCAGAGACGGGTATTCAGCATACTGTCAGATTGGCTGAAGCAGCAGATCAGCTTGGTTATCACAGGTTTTGGGTGTCTGAACATCACAATAATTCTCAAGTGGCAGGTTCATCCCCTGAAGCCCTCGCTGGTTATCTTTTAGCAAAAACGAACCATTTGCGAATTGGGTCTGGAGGTGTCATGCTTCAGCATTACAGCCCGTTTAAGGTGGCTGAAACATTTCATGTACTGGCATCTCTAGCGCCTGGCAGAGTCGATTTAGGCGTTGGGAAAGCACCGGGAGGGTTGAACCTCTCAACACAAGCGCTTCAGGAAGATTATCAAGCGTCACGGAAAGACTTTTCTCAAAAATTAGTGGATCTCAAAACGTATCTAACTGAACAAGCAAATGAATTAAATGCTCAGCCAATTCCTAGCGTATCACCCGACATGTTCCTTCTAGGCGGCAGTATTGAGAGCGCGGAATTTGCAGCAAAACTTGGGATATCCTTTGTGTTTGCCTATTTTATTAACGGGGATGACGCATTATTAAAAGAAGCAAGAGAGACTTTTCAAAAATTCAAGACACAGAACACGCACCAGCAATTTCTTCTCGCCATCACCGTATCTGTAGCGGAAGACCACAAACAAGCCCTCTCGTACATCAAGCAAAAGGAAACAGTAAAGGTCTCCTTTTCCGATGGAAGAAAGCTTAATGTGACGTCACTAGAAGATGCAGAAAAGCTGGTGAAAGGAACAAAAAAAGAACACTACAACATTCACGTTCAAAAAACCGGTTATACCGCTGGCACAAAAGAAACCGTTCATCGCCGGCTGACTGAACTAGCCGAGACATATGATATCAACGAGTTCATTGTTCTATCTCCGATTGTAGACATTGAGGCAAGAATAGCGTCTATCACATTATTAAAAGAAGCATTTGATCATGAACTAACAGCCAAAAACCAAATAAACCAAGAGGTGAGCGTCTAATGTCAAATAAACAAAAAATCATTTTATGGAGCAAAAATGGATGCAGCTATTGTCAGGACATTCAGTCCTATTTCAACGAACAGCACATTACTTATTCAACCATTGATGTAACAGAGCATGATCATTACAGAAATATTTTAGAAGAAAAATACGGCGTCCGTTATGTGCCAGTAGTAGAAATCAGCCGTGATACCCACGTGTATCAAGCATTGCTGAATCCAGATATCGATACTTTACGAAAAGCGTTGAGCTGACATTACACACTACCCTTTTGATTGGAGGTTTGTCATGAGTCGAGATATTTTTCGCATCGCTACCGAAGAAGATGCACCGGCTTTTCTAGAATTGCTGTCCAGTGCATTTAAACCGCTTGGAGAAATGGGCATTGATTGGCCATCCACGAACGCCACACTTGAAATGGTCACAGAAAACATCAAACAATCCGTTGCTGTTGTGTTAGAACGAGACGGGCGGCTCATATCAACCATCACCATACGTTTTCCGTGGGAGAGTACTCAACCGGTCTCAGGCTATCCATTTGTTTGGTGGTTTGCCACAGCTCCTGATTTAGCCGGTCAAGGGATCGGAAATAAGCTGCTCGATTATGTAGAAAACACCTTGCTCCGGCAGACATTTAAAGCACCAGCATACACACTGGGCACTTCTGGCCGAAAGCACCCCTGGCTTCTAGAGATGTACGAACGAAAAGGCTATACAGCATATATTGAACGTGAAGCCGATAATGGCGACTTAGGTGTATTAATGTATAAAGTCCTCATCCCTGAACGGTTTGATGCCGCCATATTAGGCGCACCGCCCTCAGAAGAAAAAGTCCAAACGACTTCAACATAGGAGGTGATTCAACATGGGGGAGTTTTTCAAATGGGAGTATGTCGTCACACTCTTCCCTAAAGTATTGTCAGCCCTTCCAACAACCTTACTGATCGTTTTATTTGCCACTTTGATTGGCAGTTTTCTTGGATTCATTCTTGCTTATTTCCGAATTGAGCGTATTCCCATCCTGCATCAGCTCAGTGCAATTTATGTCTCATTTATTCGTGGAACACCTATCCTTGTGCAAATGTTTATTGTGTTTTATGGCCTGCCTGGTGTGCTTGCAACAATTGGGCTTGATATCTCCATGTGGAACAAATTGATCTTTCTGTATATTACATATGGACTCAATACAGCTGGGTATTTTTCAGAAATATTCCGATCTGCCCTATCGAGTGTCCCAGCATCTCAATATGAAGCGGCCGCCTCGATTGGACTGACGAAATGGCAGATTTATAGAAGAACGCTTATTCCTCAAGCAGGGAGAATCGCCCTTCCTAATATCGGCGTGGCCATTGTCAACTTATTACAAAATACCTCCCTCGCCTTTACATTAGGTGTGATGGACATGATCGGAAAGGTTCAAACATTAGGGGCTTTATACTATCGCGTATTAGAAGGATACTTTATTGCTGCCGTTATATTTATCATTTTAAGTATGGTGTTAGAAAAATCATTTGACCTATTGGAAAAACGGATCAATACACCGAAAACAAAAAAACAGCGACAGACGGCATTGCTTCCCTTAAAAAGAGCCGAAGCGGCCTTCACTGTAGAAAAACGTGCAAAATAAACTGGGGAGGAATTTACATGAAAAATAACAGAATATTCAGTAATAACTATATCATCGGTCTGCTTCTACTTGGTTCATTGCTGCTTGCCGCCTGCGGAAATAATGAGCAATCGGATGAAGTCAAAGCAGAAGCAAACAATAATGACCCAGATGCAAAAGAAATCGTCATTGGGACAGGGAACGCCTATCAGCCTTTCGTTTACTTAGATGAAAACGGCAAATTAACAGGCTACGAGAAGGCTGTACTAGATGAAGTGGATCAGCTGCTTCCACAATATAAGTTTAAATATGAATCCTTTGAGTTTAAAAATATTCTGCCTGCTTTAGATGCCGGTAAAGTTGATCTCGCTGCCCACCAATATGAAATCAATGACGAGCGTCAGAAGAAATATCTATTTGGAAAAGTTGGCTACACAGATTATACAAGCTATGTGGTGGTGAATAAAGCATCCGGTCATGACTTTCAAAGCCTGGACGATTTAGCTGGACACAAAGTGCACACCTCTACAGGAAGTAATTTCGCTTATCTTCTAGAGCAATATAACGCAAAGCATGATCGGAAAATTGACATTGTCTACGGGGATGGCGGGAACGAAATTTTAGTCAAAAACCTGCAGAATGGCACGGTCGATGCTGCCTTACTCACAAAGTATGACGTCAATAAGCTAAACAAACAGTTCAATGCCAATCTTGTGACATCTGGAAAGCCTGTAAACGTATCTAAAACGTATTATCTATATCAAAAAAACAATACAAAACTTCAAAAAGACATTGATCAAGCCCTGCAAAAACTGATCGATAACGGCAAGCTCGCTGAATTGTCTAAAAAAATATTGGGCGGAGACTTTACTACATCATAAGAAAGGAGCGATCTGAGTGGATTTTGACGTTGCTTTTATGTTTCAGGCCTTTCTAGCCGCACTTCATTATTTGCCAACGACGCTGCTATTAGGTTTTCTCCCGCTATTATTCGGCTCCATCTTCGGCTTTGGCATTGCCCTTATTCGTTTTTATCAAGTGCCTATATTGTCTCCATTGTTCAAATGGTTTGTGGCGATTTTTAAAGCCATTCCTGTTGTATTAATCTTGCTCGTATCTTATCTTATTTTTTCCGATTCGCTCGATCAATTGGCTGCATCTCTTTCGCTGCCCATCCGTTTTAGCGATTTAGATAGACGATGGATTGCCATTTTCGCCCTTTCTTTATATGCCGTCAGCGGGTTATCAGAGATATTTCGAAGCTCTCTTGCGTCCATCCCAAAGGGCCAATTTGATGCCGCTCTATCCGTTGGTTTCACAGGCAGACAGGTGTTGCGAAGAGTGATCATTCCACAAGTCTTTCCCATCTCTCTTCCTTTACTGAACAACATGCTCATCAGTTTAATCAAAGCCTCTTCTCTCGTCTCTATGGTATCTGTGGTCGATATTTTAAACGGCGCTTTAATCAAAGCCAATGTGAACTATCGTTATCTTGAAGCCTACATTGCTGTTGCCCTTATTTACTGGGCGCTGTGTGCCTCTATTGAAGCCATTACAGCCGGATATGAGAAATATGGACACAAAAACAAAAGGAGGCGATTGGCATGATTCACATCAAACAAGTGCATAAAGCATTCGGTCAAAACCAGATTCTAAAGGGAATTGATTTAACGGTAGAAAAAGGCGAAGTCGTTGTCATTTTAGGTCCGAGCGGCTCTGGGAAATCAACATTTCTCAGATGCTTAAATTTTCTTGAGCGTGCGGATCAAGGCGAGATCAGCATTGATCACACCAGTGTCACATTCAATCAAGCAAAACCGAAAGACATTCTGGCAATTCGCCGAAAAACAGCCATGGTCTTTCAGCAATACGACCTGTTTATTCATAAGACAGCACTTGAGAATGTCATGGAAGGCTTAGTCATTGCCCGTAAACAACCGAAAGACCATGCCTATGACACAGCACTCCAATTGCTCAAAAAAGTAGGGTTACTAGAGAAAAAAGATGCCTATCCGCATCAATTATCTGGCGGACAGCAGCAGCGAGTAGGCATTGCAAGAGCACTTGCATTGAATCCGGAGGTCATTTTGTTTGATGAGCCGACCTCCGCTTTAGATCCCGAGCTTGTAGGTGAAACACTTGACGTCATTAAACAAGTGGCACAAACCGGGGTCACCATGATCATCGTCACCCACGAGATGAGCTTTGCCTATGATATTGCCGACAGGGTCATTTTCATGGAGGATGGGGTCATTGTTGAATCAGGCACCCCAGTAGAAGTCTTTGAACAGACGAAGGAAGAACGGACAAAACAATTTTTAGCGAGATTTTCTTATCATCATTCCTAAAAAACAAGTCGATCCATGAGGTCGACTTGTTTCTGTTTCTATATGCGTGCAAAATAAAAACCAGTCTGTTCTAGCCATTGGCTATTACATACTGGTTCTTATCGTTAGTTCAATTCCTTCAACTGATCAATATACGCAAGGGCTGCCTCAAATTCTTCGTCCGTATAGCGCTGCTTGCTTTTAATGGTGAAGACCTTTTCCTTTACCTCATCTTTTGGCAGATCATCAAAGTATAAAATCGTTGAGACAAGCTCTAGAAAACGAGACGATTGCTCATTCATCTGCTGCGTCAGCACTTTGAGGTCAGGCATGTCCACTTCACACTGATCGAGAAACTCTTTCCCATTGTCCGTCAGCGAATAGCGATATTGATAGTATCCGCCCTTTTTTTCCTTCATTTCGTCCAAGAATCCAAGATTGCACAGCTCTTCAATTCTGAGCGTCAACTCCTCTGAATAAGGGCCATAAAAATGAAAATCGTATTTCTCGTAAAAAGGCAAATCTAGCTTTTTTGCTATGTAAATCATTTTTTGCAGCTTCTTCCGTCCAACGATTTCCCCAGATTCAGAGAACACCTTCATCAACTTTGCATGCTCTTTCAACAAATTCCCGACATCTCCTTTTTCAGTACTTCCTTATCCCAATCCAAGCAGCTTCATGATCGCCTTCTTTTCTTCAGCTTTTTCCGACATATCTACAATTAAGTCCATCGGGAAATAAAGTTTATGATCGGTTCTTCGTTTACCGGAAATGGCGTCAACAATATCTGACTGTCTCGACAGTTCTTTAATATGACCACTTTGCGTCAAGAGATGGATCGGCAGCCGTTCTTCTTCTTCGCCCGGTCTATAGAAGTCATAAGGCAAATCAGAGGAAGAGTCGACCACTAAATAATAGTCAGGATCAATTCCTGCTTCTTTGAACAAAGCCGTCAGCTTGAAATATTTCGTCATTTCTTCATTTGGATTAAACTCTGTATATTGGAATAAACGGCGGTTCATAAAACGGCGGCACAAATCAGCCAGCACGTGATCTTCTTCATCTTCCCACGCCTGAAAATAAAATAAGACAATGGATTCATCCAGCTTAATATAGTCCTCTGTGGTGACATTCCCTTCAAAAATCGAATAAAAATGCACAGGGGCATGTGTGAAAATATATCCCGTTTCATGCAGCTCTTTTGCACGATGGAGAATTTTCGTTAAAATGACTTCCGCACTGCGTGTCACTGGGTGGAAATAGACTTGCCAATACATTTGATAGCGGCTCATAATATAATCCTCTACGGCATGCATCCCGCTCTGTTTCATCACAATCTGATCTTCTCTTGGACGCATTACGCGTAAAATACGTTCCATATCAAAGTGACCATAGCTGACGCCTGTATAGTAAGCATCACGCTGCAAGTAATCCATTCGGTCGGCATCAATTTGACTTGAAATCAAACTGACCACCTGTTTGTTTTGATACGTTTTGGCAATGACTTCTGCTACATGCTTTGGAAAATCGTCACTGACCCGGCGCAGCACTTCATTTACTTCCGTCTGCCCTAAAATGATATCTCTTGTAAACGATTCATGATCTAAATGAAAGACCTTTTCAAAGGAATGAGAAAACGGACCATGTCCAAGGTCATGAAGCAGGGCGGCACTCAGTACAAGCTCACGCTCCCCTTCATCCCATTCGGGTCTTCCTTTAAACACATCATCCACAATTCGTCTGACAATCTCGTATACACCGAGTGAATGATTAAATCGGCTGTGTTCTGCCCCATGAAACGTTAAATAAGTGGTGCCTAGCTGTTTAATTCGTCTAAGGCGCTGGAACTCTCTCGTTCCGATTAAATCCCATATCAATGCATCCCGTACGTGAACATAGCGGTGCACAGGATCTTTAAATACCTTTTCTTCGGATAATTTCCCTTTTGGATACGCCATCGTTTCGTCCCTCTTTTTTTAAGACGTGTTTCTATTATATCGGGTAACTTTTCCCGAAAACATCCTTGAATTTGCTGGCGAATGTGTTCTCATAGATTGAACGGACGTAAAAAGCCCGACCTGACAGGGACGGACCTCTTTTTAGGTCGACTGAACACATTCAGTGACATTTATTTGACTTTTTTTTGAACCTTTTCGAGTAACTCATCTTCTGTTGGTGCGGATAATGGGCGATTGTTCACAAACGCAAAAGCCTTTTTTCGTCCTGGACCGCAATACGATTGACAGCCAATCTCAATTTTTGCATCAGGGTCAACCGATTTAAGTCGAGGCAATAACGTTTTTAGGTTCGTCGCATCACAATCGTCACATACGCGAAACTCATTAGCCATGTTCTTACGCTTCCTTTCAATGATGAAACTTCATTCTATATGAAACAGTTGGACAACTAAGATTGAATAATATACCACCCAACATTGTACATCGAAGCGACTGGAGTTGCAAGAAGCTTTGTCAGCACAGAGACGTATTCACATAAAAGCTAGTATTTTCCACTATCCTTTTAGCAAACTTGTATAAACCTTCTTCAACTTGGCTAATCTAATACCATCAAATCTTATGGGGGTTTAAACACATGTCAAAACAAAGACAAGATGCTTGGTCAGAGGAAAATGATCTCCTTCTGGCAGAAACCGTCTTACGTCACGTCAGAGAGGGCAGTACACAGCTGAACGCATTTGAAGAAGTGGGAGACAAGCTAAACCGTACCTCAGCGGCATGCGGATTTAGATGGAATGCTGTCGTGAGGCATCAATATGAAAAAGCATTGGCACTTGCCAAAAAACAGCGTAAACAACGCATGCGTGCACTCGGCAATGGGCAGCCTGCGAAAAAACGTTTGCTCTATCAGCCGCAAGTTGAAGAAACGATCACACAGGAAGAGTTCTCTCAAGAACTGGAACCTGCGCAAGAAGAAACGTTTGCACCTGCAGCCGAAACAGCCGAACAGCTTCAGTTTGTGGATCAAAGCTACAATGAAGAGTTAGCTAGTTTATCACATTTATTGTCACAGGCTTCTCAAGTGACAGAGAAAAAGCCAGAAACCAATCCATTTGGGCAGCGCCAAGAGCTAACCATTGAAGATATCATTGATTTCTTACGCCGCTATGAAGGCAATGGGCAGCAATCTTCTGCCTTACGCATGGAAAACAGCCGGTTAAAACAAGAAAACAATGAACTTTCACATAAAGTGTCGCAGCTAGAAGCTGAAGTGAAAAAGCTTGAAAAGGATCAGCTCACGATTCAAGAAGATTATGAAACACTCGTCAAAATCATGAACCGTGCAAGAAAACTAGTTTTGTTTGAAGAGGACGACAGTGCCGCACCAACCTTTAAAATGGATCGTAACGGCAACCTTGAAAAAATGGCTGAATAACCAAAAAGTGCTCCCCACCTGCGGGAAGCACTTTTTTAAATATCCAAAAATAGCATCACGCTAAAAAGGACATTGATCAAGAAGACGAACATAAAAATGTACCTGACTTGCCTCACCTGAAAATCACCAAAGATAAAAATATAAAGCCCTGCGATACCAAGCGTCAGTACAGGCTGAAGAAACGGCACGAAAAGCGAAATGCCGTAACCGGCTCCTATGATGACAGGAAGCCATAGTAAATAGAGGTAACCGCCATTTTTAGATTTCAAGAAACCACTCCCTCTCTTTCTTCTATCTGCTTGATTTCAGGCTGAACAAACTTGAGTCCGGCCATTGTACGTCTGCGTTTTTGTGATGTCCAAACCGCAATCGCCGGCTGATCCGTTAGAGACTCTGTGTCAATGGTGATCAGCACTTTCCCATTTAATTCAATTGAATCTTCAAACTCAATTTTGCACCCAGATAAACTGATATCATGTATGATCACCGGCACCTTCTCTTCTAGTCGGTCCTCATAGGCGATCGTGCCTGTCACACCTTGCAAAGGCCTTCTCATCCATTTGCGCCGCAGAGCCTTTGGTACCTTCTCCGTTTCTCTTAAAAAGCGGAGAAACGTCCGAACAGCATGAGATTTTTTCTCACGATCCGTCATCGCTACATGCTCTCGTGTGAATAAGAAACGGATCAGTGATAAATACTCTGATTTTTTTGTGTCAGTAAAAGCAACACCAACCATCAGCTTGTCTCCCTCTGGATAGCTCCAAACCACATCACACGACACGCTTTCATTCTCTGAAAAAAACAATTGCGTTTGTCCTTGATAAAGAGAAGACGCTTGGTCCAATGGAATGGACAGACGTGCACCTGAATCACTCATATCTAGTAGAAAACAAGCAATCGACTGATCTTGATGATCAGAACGAAGATGCCCCTCTTTTTCAATGACAAACCGCTCTGATTTCCGATAACGCGGTCGATCAAACGCCACAAGCAGTGCCATGAATAAGCCTGCACCGTTATAAAGCACCCAAAAAATATTAATCAACAGGAGATCAGCGTTCATCGTCCCATTTACCTTCACATCGTAACCTATTTTCACAAGGGCAAGCAATGAGAGCAGCAAGAAGATCAGATGGGGAATCATCGTTTTCAAATGAAAATGTCTTTTGTCCGTTTGAATTCCCTTCGGTGTCACCAGAAATTCAACACGTTTTTTCAAGAACAGTTCACTGAGTGCCACACCAGCTAAGTGGAATGCCATAGAGCTTTCATAAATATGACTCCAAAACATACTTCTTTTTTGATTCGACACAAGTTTAAACGCTAAATACGAGCTAAAGAACGCCGGCAGCCAAAACATGAAAACGGACTGGAAATCTGCCCAGAAACTTTGAATACCAAACAATAAAAACAAAATCGGTGTGAGAATATAAATCATTTTAAACAAACCGTTAAACCAATACACAATGCCATCTAAATAAAGAACACGCTGCATAAGCGTTAAGCCGCGCACCTTCAAAGGATTAAACTTACGGGCACACTGAATGTTCCCTCTCGACCAGCGATCTCTTTGCTTTAACAGATCAAGCCAGCTTTCAGGTGCCAGACCGACGGCTAATACTTCTCCGACAGACACAGATTTGAATTTCCCTTGGAGAAGCATTCCTGTTGCCATGTCTTCTGTAATCACTCCAGTAGCAAATCCGCCAATTTCATCTAATGCCGTTCTTCTAAATACCGTATTACTCCCAACATACATGACGGCATTAAACCGATCCTTACCAGCTTGGAGAGTTTGCATGAAAAAGTCCTGCTCATTTGGAATTCGATCTTTCGAGAACATATTATATTGGAAAGGATCTTCGTTATAAAACGCCTGTGGAACTTGAACAAACGCAGTTGCTCCATCATGAAAATAGGGCACTGTTTTTTCTAAAAAGGAAGGAAGAGGGACCATATCTGCATCAAGTGTCAGAATCAGCTCTCCATCCGTTTGAGACATCGCATGATTTAAATTACCTGCCTTAGCAAATCTGTTATCTGTTCTTGTCAGATAATGAACACCGAACGCAGAAGCAAGCTGCGCTACAGCTTCCCTATTGCCATCATCACATAAATAAATTTGAACGCTTTCCTTCGGATAAGAGAGATTCAAACAACCTGCAACAGTGCGTTTCAGCACCTCAATTGGTTCATTATATGTAGCTATGAAAATATCAACTGTTGGCAGCCTTTCAAGATCACTGAGCATGACTTGTTTCCGGTTTGAAGGCTTCCAAACAAGTGTATAAAACACAAGCAACTGGATAAACCCAATGCATTCACAGACAACAAGCAAAATGCCCATGACAACATTAAAAGTACCTTCATGCGGCAATGTAAAGAAGAGACGCCAGCAAATATAGGCAGCATTTGTTAACACACATAGCACAATGATGACTTTTTTCACAGTAGAGGCCATTGGCTGGATACGATATATCATATACAACAGAGACAAAATACAAAGCATAAACAGCGGGTAATACGTGGTGATGAATGACAATACATTTTCCTTCTTTCTTATGTCATAAAGGACTATCACATATAAAATGTCACAACAAAGGAGGGGATTCTTCCATTAGATTGTCCCTCCATTTCTATATAAATCATTTCCACAATCGATCTAACTGATTTGAATAAAAATCAATGGCCCTTCGATAACTCAAAATAGCAGGATCATTTGTCGTCTCAGTTAAACAGTTCAGTAATATTTCCATTGCTTTGCTATGTTCATTTAAATTATACAAAGTCATGGCATAAAACGTTTGAATGGCTTTATTATGCGGATAAGCTTCCATCGCATGGAGGAATATTTGTTTTGACTTTTCATATTCCCCTAAGGTTCTGTATGTACTTCCTAATCCTAAGAAAGCATCTTCTCTTTCTTCTGAAGACAAACCTAGTTCAATGGCCCTCTCATAAAAAAAGACAGCTTGTTTTTCCTTCCCTAACACATCATAACTCCAAGCACATTGATAGTGAATGGAGGCATGATCTGGATACTCTTCTACAAGACGGATGAGCATGTCATTGGATTCTTGAAGATGTCCACTTTCTCGAAGTTCAATAGCTTTCAGAAGTTTCGTTTCCATTACATCACCCCTATTTTTAAGATGGGACGATATGTTTACGAGAACACTTTCTCATTTCGCTCAATCATCCGTGTCATGTTCTTCTCAAACTCCAGTTGTTCCTCGGTCGTCAACCCTGAAGCAGTCAGTTGCTCGCTCAGCTTTTGAAGTTCTTCTAGTAAAAGACGCATGAGAAGCGCACAATCAATGGGCTCTCCAGTTAATTCTGATAGGGATGCCATCGTATCAGGCTGTATATCAGGGAATACCGCTTTCACCTCATGCCTTCTATCCTTTAAGGCCGCCTCATAAAAACGGCGAATCAACTCAGCTCGTTTTCGACCGCTTCCATCTGCACACAAATAGATTTGCACAGCGACCCCTCCGCGTAATCTACGCTGAGAAATGCCGGCAAATTTCTTTCCATTGATGCTCAAATCGTAGCTACCTGGACAATAAGAGCCGACAATTTCATAGGCTTCAATGTCCACCTCATACATCGACAGCATCCGGCGGATCAATTCCACCATCGCATCATATCCACGGTCAATATCAATGCCCTTCTTTTGTTCCGCAAAGATTAAAGACACATTTAGTACGCCTTCATCCAGCACAACAGCAAGACCACCTGAATTCCGCACAATGACGCGATATCCCTCTTCCTCAAGAAGCTTTACACCATCTTGGAGAAATGGAAGTCTTGTATCCTGAATCCCAAGAACGATCGTATTGTGGTGCACCCAAGAACGCGCTGTCGCTGATGAGAGTCCTTTCCCGACCGACGCACAAAGCGTATCATCCATCGCAAAAGATTGCTTCGGGTCCACATAAAGACCAAGGCTCGATTGATCTATGATTCGCCATGTCGGCTGCGTCAATAACTCAATAGGTTCATTTTTCATGTCCTGCATATCCTCTCGTTCATAAACTGTGTTTATTATAACATGGAGGGTGAATGAGCGAGAAAAAAGCTCTATGACAAGGAACGTCACAGAGCTTTTCAACTGGATGCTTTGGTTTTCTTGTTCTTCCTTTTCGTGATGAAATAAACAGCTGCAATCAAAACGACAGGAACCCCAACCACGAGGCCCGCAGCGATCAATGTGTTCCACGGCAAATCGATCATCTCCTTAATAGACTAAACTTCTATGAAACAGCCGTGACTTACCCAGCTTAACAAGTCTTCAGCCACCAATTCCGCATGCTGAGGATCCATCACACCAGCATCGACGATCCACACTTTTTTCTCCTCTTCTGCCTGCCGCATGAGAAGTACTCGCCCACCGCCATCGTCACCAATGGCTACATAGCCGCTGGCATAATGATGGACTTCCCATGTTTTATTGCGTTCCACTATGTCCTCAGTTCCGTATAGTAGAACATCGCCTTCGACGGAACATCCATTTGTCTGTTGTAGTAATGCTTTATATGTATGGGGCAGAACCATGTTTAGCTCGGATTCTGCCTCTTTGATATGTATATCACTTGCTGGTTTGTTTATGACCAGGTTGGGAATCTGAGAAAAACGAATCATTTTGAAAGCCTCCTAAAAGGATGTACAAGCGTTTATTCAGCTGATTTTGGCATAATTCTTTTATACACCCGCAGGAGCACTTTTAATAGAAAATAGAAAATGATGACATCGAGTATAAAACCAAAAAATAGAAATTCAACACCATAATTTGAATGCAGGACTAGCCAATCAATGGGAAATCCTCGATAATCCGAACCGGCATGTGGGACATAAACCCCTCTCATAAAAGCTGTCCCAATGACGAGAAGAACACTGATGCTTAATAGCCAATTGACTGTTTTTTTGTTGATGTGTTTTTTCTGATTCATACGAATTCCTTTCTGTGTTTTTGTATCGCTTTCTAATACAAAGACTTCTACATATCACTATATAATCAATACAACAATTCTTTTAGTAGACTTTCCGCTTTATGTAATTCATCTAAAAATGGATTTAGATAATCATTATGACTATCCAAGTAAGCCCTAACTCCGCCAATGATAAAGACTTTTTGGAGATCATCATTGGCTTGCATGATTCTTTGGGCATTCTTGTATCTTCTATATATTAATTCAAGTACACCTTGATTGATCTCTTGCGAATATTCTTTTTCTAGGATGTTGATGACCGTTTGGATTTGTTTCGTTAGTTCTTGTTTTTTGTGCATTTTGTTCTCCTATTTACAGCTTTTTGGAACAAAAACAAAGCCGATGCTCGAATCGTTATATTTCGAATATACAAAAGACCCTCTTACAGAGGGCTCTTATTACACCTATTGTTTTTATTCTTCAAGGGATAATTCCCATAACTTTTGACCGTTTGCTAAATACACTGCATTAGGTGGATCATCATAAAGGGATATTTCTACTAAAGACCTTTCTTCTCCTATCAACCAATCATACACTCTGCTTTCTTTATTTGGAGACGATATGATGTTCTCTACTCTAAAAGCAACGGCATAATATTCAACGTAATTGATATCATCATCCTCTAACCCATTATCAGTTTCGTAAAGTGTGTCTGGTTTCCCTATGATCTTTAATCCGTTACCCCACTCTAATATCAGCTCTTCCCCGCCGTAATCATCTAATGTTTTTATTAAAGGGTTATAGTCCATAAGTATCCACCTTTTTAATTTAATTCTAATGGTTTTGAAGGTACGATATGAGCACCATCTTTTGAATAATGTATTGTGCCTCTAGTAGTCTCTATATATTGTTGAGTTTTCATATCATAAGTCTTTCCTATCTTTTGACCAAAATCTATAACTTCTCTCCCATTTTTTAGAAATTCCCCTCTACCAGCGTATTTATCAAGCAATTCTTGTGCCTTTTTATTATCTCCGTAAAAAATGCTTTTCTTTTTTCCGTTTGCTACTTCTTGCTTGTAATTTGGTGTTTCCGGAATATGTTTTTCTTGAGCTCCTGATTTTACTTTTGCAGGGAAACCATTCACTTCACGGTAAGGTCCTTTAGGTACGGATTGTTTACCGTAAGCAGGTGTTTTAACCCTCTTCACATTCTTCCCTTGCTCCAACCTAAAAACATATTTCCCAACCTTCACTATTTTCGTGATTGGGATGATAGAGGCTGCGGATAAAGCTTGGTCTGTGCTGCTGATGTTTCGGCTGGTTTCTGGGTCTTTGCCAGTAACGGCTCGGTAGCCGTCGTAGATGCCGCTGTATTCTAAAATGATGTTTTCGGCGGTTGAAACGACCTCACCGTCTAGTATACGTTTGGCATTTCCGCGGCTCCGGCTTTCTGGGATTTTATCTACTTCTTCTATTCTAACTTCACCGTTTGCGATATACGTTCGAATGATTTGTTTATTGGCGTAAACGGTGTATCTCCCGCCTATAAAATTAATGTCCGACGGATCTGTGACAACTTCATCAGCGATGTCGAATTCTTTTAGCTTTTTGATGCCTTTTACGTTGAATAGTTTACCCTTTATGACCCTAATGTCTCTATGAATCTTGTTTTTCCCGTTCACGGCTTCCCTTTGCAATGGCGTAAGCGATGGATCGTTTACTGTGATTTGTTTACTGATGTTTTTATGGGTGTCATTCCGAACAACCGTCTCCACATTCGCCTGTTGTTTCTCTTTCAGTTTCTTCAGCATGATTATCATTGGATTGTCTTTTAGGTTGTCTATTTTGTCGCTCAATCCACTGATGGTGCTGTTCACTTTTTCTTCTTTTCCATCTTTGAAAATAGATCCTTTTTGATAGCTCGTGATGTCGATTTTTGGGCCGGTGAACATGGTGCTTAGCGTGTTGATGAATTGTTTCATTGTTTGAAGGGAGCTTTTTGTTTCATGTAAAGCACTCGTCTGCTCCCTGTCAAATGCATGAAGCAGACCAATGGTTCTTGACGTCTCAAGCCATGCCTTTTGATAGTTTTGCTGAAAAGCTGATTCATCTACACTTGGCAAGTGAACAATATGACCAACTCTGCCAATGGCGTGGTTCACCTCTGATACGATTTCAGAAATTGTTCGTTCAGCTTTTTTTAAGCCTTGATCAAGTTCGTGTTCAATAAATGCTTGTGATATAAAGCCGTGCTGATTTGATTCAAGGGCATGAAGCGCCTGCTTTGTGTTTTTCAATGCAGCGCTATAATCCTCAATGATGACCTGAAAAAATTGCAGGAAGGGAATATGGCATTCTGTATAAAAGGAGCGGATGGCTTGTCCCGTCTCTCCCTTTAGTGCGCCATCAAGTGAGATGATCTGTTGGATTTGTTTTTCTATGGAGCTAATCTGTTGTGATTGCTGTTTTAATGTATTCAGCGTTTGGTCAATTCCGTTTATTATCGCAAAAGCATCAAGGGTTTTCATTACGTTCTCCTTTATTTTCTTTTACTGCTGGAAGCAAGCGCCTTGTCCGTTTCGATCATGGTGTTCACCGCTCATATTAGATGTTTACTTAACGATACATTCAGGTGAAAATTTCACAAAAACAGAGTTTGTACCATCATGCATCATTCTTTTTAATTCCTTACCTAATGAATAATTAGAATCTGGTTCTGTTTGCAATACACAAACAATATTTCCCCCCTCATCTTGAGTAAGACAGGTTAATTGTAAATATTCATTGTTATCATAAATAAAAGAAACGATGTAATCATAGAAATTACCTTCTAGGTTATCCTTATTTAATTCCTCCTTAAAAACTCTAACTACGGTTCCAGCCCAAATTTGAGTATCATCTTCAACTTCCTGAACAGATATCCAATCATTATTCATCATTCTATTACATCCCTACTTTAATCCTACTTTCACTCCACCATCATGAAATATTTCAATAACATAACCAGAAGATGGTGAAAAAATCCATGTATCAAAACTGACTGCAGTAACATCATCTATAGCTTCAAAAACTTTATCTAAAGTAGATTGAATAATTGGTAACGTCCCTTCATCCCAAATTACATAAACAACATCATTATACTCATCCATTTTTTGATTTAAAAAGGATTGTATCTCATCAAACGTATTCACTTCAGCATAAGAAGATAAATTCTTCCATTCAATTTGCCCCCAATCAGAAAATGGAAATGAACTTTCAAAATGGCTTAATATTTTCTCCCTACTATTATCATATAAAACGTGTACATTCTCACCAAGTGCCTCAATACATTCATCAAATAATCTCATATAAAATCTCCTTATCTATTCAAGTGTTTTAATAAAGATTTAAAAGTACCTTCGTTACCTTCAAATGGTATAGCGATTTTCTTTGCATTAGCTCCTTTACCATTACGAAAATCTTCAATATTTATATGTGGTCCCTTATTAGGATCATAATCTAATCTCCATCTTACTTTTCCGTCAGCAGACTGCCTACCAACAACTTTACCATACCCAGCACTCGACTTAAGCGTACCTGTATATGGTTGTGCATTGGGTCGGGTTATTACAGGAAGAGATCCAATAACAGATGATAAAGTCGCAGGTATGGATCGTTTCTCCTTTATTTTCTTTTACTGCTGGAAGCAAGCGCCTTGTCCGTTTCGATCATGGTGTTCACCGCTTGTTCTGTTTGTACAAGTTGTTTCTGAAGAATGTCTATGTAGGATGTACTTAATTCGTTCAGCTGCTGATTGATTTTTTCTAATGTGTCTGCCGTCAGGAGCTGATTTCTTCCTTTGATGGTTGTTGGAAGTGTTGCATTCATTTGAGCGCCTGATTGTTTTGCATGCTGTAATACTCGTTTGACCTGACTGGCATCTATTTTAATTTCTCTGCTCATGTGACTACCCTCTTTTTTCTTCCAGTTGTTTTTGCTTTTCTTTCTCTATTTTTCTTTCAACCGAATGAATTTCATGTTCTAATGAATGGATCTCTGATTTTAAGTCGCTGATTTTCTCATCAATTCGATTCAATAGATTGGTTAGCTGTACACTTTTTATCTCTTGACTGGCGGATGCCATCTCGTCTCGAATGTCATCAAACGTATCTGCGAGATGGCCAAACCATGTATGTGATGTCAGATCTGGATGAGTCATTTTCTTGTTAGCATCTGCCAGAGCAGACTTTGCTTCTTTGATTTCTTTTCGACACATGTTCAGTTCTATGATTTGTTCTTTTTTTATGGATATGTCTGCCTTTAACGAATACAAGGCTGTTGTATAACCGATGATAGCTCCAGACATCGTCAAACACCTCTATTCCTCAAATAGTCCTCCGTTATGTTACCATTTACTAGCACAAGAGGCATATGATTGAAAACGAATTCAATAAAAAATGAATCGTATGTATTGGGTTTTTATACCTAATTCACATAAAAAAAGCTGAATCCTTCGATAGGATCCAGCTTTTGATGCTTATTTTAAAGTCTCACCGACTGATGCTGAGTCATGATCGTTACATGCAGCGTCTTTCTTCTCAGGGATATAATGGAGTGAAAACCCGACAAGGCTAAAAAAGGCACTTAACACCAGTGTTGGGTTTTTAAATAGGTTCGTACTAGCAATGATCATATCTCCCTTTTGCAAGAGAATTCCTAGTATTTGACCGAATACCAACAACGTTCCTGACGTTAGGAATAGGACAAGCAGCACTTTAAATAAGAATTCCATCAATACTCTCATCTGTTTCTCCTTTCTATACGGGAAGTATCTCCATTCCAATGAGCCAGCCAATGCCAACGATCGGAAGCATATAATAGAGGATCAGTGGGATAAAGGTTTTTTCTGGTCTGGCCCCTGCTAGACCAGAAGCGATAAATATGGACCCTGATGCAGGCGGGGAAGCGCCTTCTGTTGATGAAAAAGCAAGAATGGCAACTACAGCCACAACTGGGTCCACTCCAACTGAGATTAAAGCTGAAAATGAGACAAGCCCAACCGCTGTTAATGTCGCTGTTGAAGATAGAGGGCCTGCCACCAGTGTGACAAGAACACCCACAATGAGCACCATGAGCCATTTCGGAATGGCAAGTACTGATGTGATTTGCGTCAAATCTTCTGCGAGTCCTAATTCAGCAAGCACTTGACTAGCAGCCACTGCAAACAGCATCAAGGCGCCAATCGTTGTGAATTTAGGAATGGCTGATTTGAAAAATTGAGACCAATCTAAAGCAGACGCCTTGCTTCTTCCAATTGTTAAACTAATCAGCATCATGAGAATCGGAATCCATGTAATTAAAGATATTTGATCCATTGCCTCTGGTCCGATGTTTGGGTTACTTTTTAAATAGTTTGCCAGAGGACCAATCGTGACAATGATAGGAATCAAGGCACCGAAAAAAATAAAGATCGACTTCCACCCTTGTTTCACAGCTTCCCAGAAAGGAAGAATATCATCTGGCGGCATGGCCTGGATTTTATTCTTTTTCACCAGAAGATACACCAAAATAAATCGGTATACGACTTGATACAGTCCTCCTATTAGAAGGGCAATATATAAATCTCCCTCAGATACAAGGGCGGCAACTGGTGCAAACCCAAGCATGATAAACATGGAAGAGTTCGGAGGCAGTGCCGCTCCAAGTCCGCCATTCCCTGCTAGAATCGTGGCCGTATGGGTCCGGCTCCACCCGGATTTAATCATCCAAGAGGCCGTGATAGAGCCAGTCGCAGCTGTGTTTGCAGAATTTGAACCTGAAAGAGCGCCTAAGACTGCTGAACCTAACGTACTCATATAAGCCGCTCCACCAGGAAGTTTGCCTACAACCGAATTTAGGATTCGTAAGAGTGCATGAATTAATTCCAACTTTTCGATTAAATAGGCCATGAATACAAATGCGACAGCTGCATAAAGCACCTCATATGTGGATGCAAATATTAAACCATCCCAGAAAAGTCTTAACGCATCCAATCCGCCAAATAATGTGGTTGCAATAAAGCCTAATAGCATGGCTTCTCCCATATTCCGCTTCACGACGACATTCCATATAATGATGACAGCTATGAATACAATCAACGCAATAAAACCCATATCGTTTCTTCGCCTCCCCTTTATTAAATAAAACGCTTACAATTCATTCCCCTGGCTGCATCACGTCAATGACTTCTTCCCAGCTAGCAGGTTTTACCCCGTCAAATCGTTCAGCAAAGTGAAAGTCTGCTAATTTCTCAAGCTTCTTTTGTGCTGCCCGAGACATACTGGCATCAATCTCTGCTTCATCTAGCATTTCAATAGAGCCAAGAAGCTCTACTGCCCGTCTTTTTGCATGCAATGCACTCCCTGTCACAAGACGATTCATGGTCTCTTCAAAACTTTTACTATCGATTGTATCGCTTAGTGAAGAAATCACTTGATGTTCCACATTATATTTTTTAGAAATTTCCAAAAATTCAATCAAGAGACCGACAATCCCCTTCATATAAATGCTTCTGATTAGCTTTAGTGCCGAAGCATCTCCTGGCTGGTCACTAATTTTTGTGATATTCATGCCATAAGCATTCATGACTTTCATGAATTGGTCAATTCCACTGCCGCTTGCCGTGATCGGAACCTTGTGTTTGTTGACTGGAAGAGACCCTAGCATGGCGGCATCGACAAATAGCGCTTCTTGCTTTTCAATTTCGTTTGCTACTTGTTTTTTGATGTCTGGTGTTGATGCCGATACATCTACATATAATTGATTCTTTTTCAAATTTTCCAATACAGATTGTGCCACTTCTAAGGTTTTATTCGCTGGTACAGCTGCAATCACAAGATCAGATTTCTCAATGAGTTCGCTAATACTGCTCGTTAATTGAACGCCTGTTTGCGATGCTTTTTCTTTCAACGAGCCAGCTAATTTCTCATTTTGTAATAGGACATCATACGCATAAAATTGATTTAATCCTTCTGTTTTCAATCCCGTTGACAGCTCATATGCCGCTTCACCATATCCGATAAAGCCTATTTTCATCACCGATTCCCCTATTCCTGAAATTTTTTCATTCTGCCTTCCAGCCATGCCGGTGCTAAGAGACTGATGTCTTGCTTTCCTTCGTCCACATACTGTTGAATCGTTTTTAATCTCTGATGTTCATACGCTTGTTTCTCTTCCGCTAGCGTCAGCAGGTGTTCCGCCTTTTCCTTTGGAACGATGACGACTCCATCATCGTCAGCAATGACTAAATCACCTGGGGCTACTTTGACACCGCCGCACGAGATGGTTTGATTCAATTCCCCAGGACCATCTTTATAAGGTCCGTTTGGCATAAATCCCTTACTGTAGATTGGCAAAGCCAGCTCCTCTAAAGCAAGTTTGTCGCGAACGAGCCCGTCAATCACGATTCCTTCTATTCCTACAGCCTTTGCTGAATGTGCCATCAATTCCCCTAAATAGGCATGACCCTTATGGTCTTTCCCGTCAACAATCAGTACATCTCCTTCTTTAGCAGAGTAGATCGCTTGATGAAGAAATAAATTATCCCCTGGCCGTAAGCTAACAGTAAAAGCTGTGCCGACTACATTCATGCCTTTCGCAACTGGTTTGATTTGATGATCCATCGCGCCAGTGCACCCCATTACGTCTGACAGCAAGGTCGAGTTAAGCTTTTTTGCCCTAGCGATAAGATCATTTGACACGAAATGAACAGTACTCATTGTTTCCATCATCCCCTTTGAGTTATATTCATTACACTTATTTTTATTAAAGTAATATTTATTACTTTTGTGATATGATCATACCACCTCGTTTTCAATTAGTAAAGCGCTTTCAAAAAATAAAAAATGAGTTCCACACGACTAATGTGTTGTGTGGTAACTCATTTTCGTTAACATATGATTGATTTGATCTAAACGTGGTTTTGTTCTTTCAGGATCATTCATCGCTAAGGCACTTAAAATGTAATCGACGATAAAGATAGCAGATACGACAGAGTTATGAGAGCCGACACTTGCTGAGGAACATGGTAATACATATTGTGCATATTTGGTTAGTGGAGAGCTGTAACTGTCTGTGATTAAAAGCACTTCCACCCCATAAGACTTCGCTGCTTCCATCAAATCTTTCATACGCTTTGCATAGCGCGGATAGCTGACAGCTATAATGAAATCACCCGAGTTGAAATGAACCAAATCATCCACCCAGTCACTTTGATCTGCATCAATGTATTGGCAATTCCCCAATAACCGATTGATTCCGAGTGACAGATACTCACCAACAGGTCTTCCACTTCGAACACTTGTACACAAAACGTGGCGTGCGCTGGCTATTTTCCCAACAATCTGCTGAAAGGTTTCTTCCGTGATATTGTCTAGTGCGTACTGGATATTTTGAAATTGAAGTTCTACATGGTCATGCAGGAGCTTATTCTTATTTGAATGCTTGAGATTCGCTTCCAGTCTCGTTTGAGGGTCGGCTTTATGCTTCATAGCTGATTGAAGCTCTTTTTGGAACTCAGAAAAACCGGAATACCCCACAGCAGCAGAGAATCGCATGATCGTCGCTGTACTCGTCCCGACTTTTGACGCCAATTTATCGACAGTTAAAAAAGCGACTTCCATTGGATTTTGTACGATATAATCTGCAATTCTCCTCTGCGCATCGGTTAAAAATGCGACCTTATGCTGAAGTTTATATATTAAATCCTCCATTATAGCACCTGCCTATCCTATCGGCTTTATCTACGATTCGTGTTTTCTTTTCACTCTTTATTGTACACATTTGGACAAAATAAAAAAACAGCCAGCACGAATCTATCGTACTGACTGCTCTAGTCGAGATGCTATTTTATAGTGCTTGAGCTGCTGTAATAAGCGCAAGATTGTAAACGTCTTCAGCATTACAGCCTCTTGAAAGATCGTTTACTGGCTGATTTAGACCTTGCAGGATTGGACCTACAGCTTCAAAGTTACCTAAGCGCTGGGCAATTTTGTAGCCAATGTTTCCTGCTTCAAGGCTAGGGAAAACAAATACGCTAGCATCGCCTTTGATGACGGAATCTGGTGCTTTTTTCGCTGCCACTGAAGGAACGAAAGCTGCATCGAATTGGAACTCTCCATCAAGAACAAGCTCAGGTGCTTTTTCTTTTGCAATGCGAACCGCTTCAGATACTTTGTCTGTTTCGTCTGATTTTGCTGAACCTTTTGTAGAGAAGCTAAGCATTGCTACACGTGGTTCGATGTCAAACATTTTTGCTGTGTTTGCACTTTCGATCGCAATTTCAGCAAGATCTTGGCTGTCTGGTGCAATGTTGATCGCACAATCAGCAAACACATATTGCTCTTCGCCGCGAGCCATAATGAAGACGCCAGAAGTTTTCTTTACGCCTTCTTTTGTTTTAATGATTTGAAGTGCTGGGCGCACTGTGTCAGCAGTTGAGTGTGCTGCTCCGCTTACAAGGCCGTCTGCAAGACCTTTATACACAAGCATTGTACCGAAGTAGTTTTCATCCAGTAATGCTTTTCTCGCTTGCTCTTCTGTCGCTTTGCCTTTACGTCTTTCGACGAAAGCTTGTACAAGATCTTCAAAACCTTCATATGTATGAGGATCATACACGTCAACACCATCAAGTGTAAGACCTAATTCTTTTGCTTTTGCTTCTACTTCTTCTTTCTTACCTACAACAATTGGCTGCAATACTTTGCCATCTGCTAGTTTTTGAACGGCTGTTAGAATGCGTTCGTCCATTCCCTCAGGAAAAACGATCTTAACTCCTTTACCTGCAACCTTTTCCTGAACTGTTGAAAAAATATCTGCCACTTCAATACCCTCCTTGATTTTACAAAAAAAGCGTTCTCTTTTAAGCATACTCTTCTTCTAAATAAATTCAAACTACCAACTTACATTATAGCGCTTACAATTTAAATTCTTATTTTTCAAACTAATTAAATCAATTTCTAGAAAAGCGTTTTCGTCGTTCAAGTTTTGATCACATCTTCATTTGGACAAACTATGTTATAGTTGGAACAGATGGAAAACTGTAAATAGGAGTGAAAGAAATGAGCGAACAACATACAACAAATGAAGCAGCTCAAACACTAGATGGCTGGTATGCACTGCATGATTTTAGAACGATCGACTGGACAGCTTGGAAGCTGCTGACAAGCGATGAGCGTCAAGCTATCATTCATGAGTTCACAGGTCTATTAGAAAAATGGAAAATAGCTGAGCACAATCAGGCTGGAAGCCAAACAATCTATAGTATTGTCGGCCAAAAAGCAGATATTATGCTCATGATTTTACGTCCGACCATGGAAGAACTGGGTGAAATTGAACTTGAATTTAACAAGACACGACTAGCAGAGTTTACGATTCCAGCTTATTCTTACGTGTCAGTTGTTGAACTCAGCAACTACTTGGCAGGAGGCGGAGATGGCGGAGACCCTTACGAGAACCCGCATGTACGTGCGCGCCTCTATCCTGAGCTTCCTTCTTCTCAATATGTCTGTTTCTATCCAATGGATAAAAGACGTTCTGGCAATGACAACTGGTACATGCTTTCAATGGATGAACGCAAATCCCTTATGAGAAGCCATGGCTTAATTGGCAGAAGCTATGCTGGGAAAGTAAAACAGATCATTACAGGTTCTGTTGGCTTTGATGATTATGAGTGGGGCGTCACTCTTTTCTCTGATGATGTGCTTCAATTTAAAAAATTGGTTTACGAAATGCGATTTGATGAAGTGAGTGCACGTTACGGCGAATTTGGTTCCTTCTTTGTTGGAAACCGATTAGCAAACGAGCAGCTAGCGTCTTATTTCCATGTATGATAAACTCTTAAGGCTTCGGATCTCTCCGAAGCCTTTTTATGTATTTGTTTAGAAAGGTGATCTCATCATGAAAAACTTCCCCATCGCTATTTTTGCGTTAACGCTCGGTGCGTTTTCGATTGGCATGACTGAATTTGTGATCATGGGAATTTTGCCAAATGTCGCAAATGATCTTCATGTATCTATTTCTGCTTCAGGTCAGCTGATTACCGGATATGCACTCGGTGTCGCAGTTGGCGGCCCTATTTTAACGTTATCAACTGGAAAAATGTCGAGAAAACGTCTCCTCATTCTATTAATGATTCTTTTCGTAGCAGGAAATGCTGTAGCCGCTGTATCGACTTCTTATGGTCTCTTGATGGCTGCACGTATTTTAACGTCATTTGCCCATGGTACCTTCTTTGGTGTCGGCGCCATTATGGCTGCACGGCTTGTTCCTAAGGAGCGAAGCGCAAGTGCGATCAGCTTCATGTTTACAGGACTGACAGTAGCCAATGTACTGGGTGTGCCATTTGGCACCTTTATCGGAAATCAATTCGGCTGGCGCATGTCATTTCTCGTTATTGCTGTCATTGGTCTCATTTCCTTAATCGGTATTATCAGTTTAGTACCAAATCAATCGAAAGAAGAAGTATTAGATATTCGAAATGAAATATCGGTGTTGAAAAAGCCGCAGGTCCTCGTCTCCTTTGCGATGACGATATTCGGTTTTGCGGGTGTGTTTACCGCCTTTACGTATATCAGCCCGATCCTGCTGCAAGTGACTGGCTTTCAGGAAAACGGGGTCACCCTCATTCTTGTCCTCTTTGGGCTTGGGGTCACCATTGGGAATTTAGTCGGTGGAAAACTTGCGGACTGGAAGCTGATGCCGAGTATTATCGTCACATTGATCTTGCTGATGGCTGTCCTGTTGTTATTCACATATACATCTGCCTTTAAAGTGCCTGCCGTGCTGACGATTTTTGTTTGGGGAATCATTTCATTTATTCTCGTTCCTACCTTGCAATACCGCACGATGAACATGGCACATGAAGCCCCGACACTCGCATCAACGCTCAGTCATTCTGCCTTTAATATTGGAAATGCCGGCGGTGCAGCGCTTGGCGGTCTTGCTATCGAAATCACACATTTACAGCTTGTCCCGCTCTTTGCGGCAGGTGTAACATTCATTGGATTGATCATTACGATCATGAGCTATCAGTCAGATAAACGAATCAAAAGGACCTGAGGGCAGGTCCTTTTTCTATTTCACCACGGTCATTTCTGGCTCTTCTATTTGTTTCACACGTTCCTGTACCGGATGGGTAAAGGAATGCTCTGATAAAACAATATGAGAGACCGTTTTTGTAAAACCAGACACATCTTGAATAAACGCTTCAATTTCTTCAAGAGAACAAACAGACAGCTTAATGAAAAAACAGGACTGTCCTGCCACTCGATAAGCAAAGAACGCACGTGGATGCTGGTTCATAAATGTCACAAAACGCTGATACTCCCCATTTAATACGGTGACTTCCAGTAAACAGTCTATCATCAGACCGAGCTTTTTATAATTGACTTGAACAGAATACCCTTCGATAATCCCTGCATCCTCTAGTTTTCGCACTCTTTCTGCTACCGCAGGCGCCGATAAATTCACTCGTTTGGACAATTCCCTCATTGATAAGCGGGCATCTTCTCTCAATTCGTTTAAAATATGCACATCCACATCGGTGATTTTCATTCGTTACGCTCCTATCCCAAAATCGTTCCATTTGAAAAGTATTTTATGATGATACTTATGATACGAAATGTAAAATAAAACTAAATAATGGTAGAATTTATTTTAACGGAATTGAATGAAAAAGCAAGTATGGAGGGATCACTTGATGAAAGAATCTTTAGACAGCCAGGCTTCTAAAACATTTCCCATCACACTTGCCATTGCACTCACACTTGGCGTTTTTGCGGCGGGATCGGAGGAACTGGTGATTTCACCACTGCTGCCTGATTTATCAAACTCCTTTCAGCACTCTCTTGATGTTCTCGCTCTTTCCATCAGCATTTATGGGTTAGCTGTGTTGGTTGGAGCTCCGCTGCTCGTTCCTTTAGGGGACCGATATTCAAGAGAGCTGTGTTTGATGATTGGGCTGTCTTTCTTTTTGATTGGAACAGTGATGTGTGCTGCTGCCCCAAATTTGGCCGTGTTTTTTGCAGGTCGTGCTATTTCTGGGCTGGCAACTGGTGTATTTGTGCCAACAGCCTATGCTCTTGTGGGCGACCGGGTTCCATACGAATATCGCGGCAAAGTGATGGGACTTATTGTTTCGAGCTGGTCTCTTTCTCTTGTCCTTGGTGTGCCCATTGGCGCCTTTATCGGCCAGAGTTTAAACTGGCGCTGGACGTTTTGGATTTTCGCTATGATGAGTCTCATTGTCCTGCTGCTCGTCATCCTTGAATCAAGAAAACAAGTCAGAGCAGCTGATCCGAAGGCACCTCAAGCTAGTGAGAAAACAGGCGCTTTATGGGGAGCTTTGAAAATCGATCGTGTGCCTGCCTATTTGACTGTGACGTTTTGCAATATGCTTGGATTTTACGGCATGTACTCGTTTTTAGGTGCTTATCTGCAAAGTCTGTTTGATGGCGGACAATCAACAGCTGGACTTCTTATTATGGCTTATGGCGTCGGCTTTTCTATGAGTATGTTTACTGGAAAATTAGCAGACTGGTTCGGTAAAACCCGTTCCCTTGTCCTCGTGCTGGGTGGAATTGCGCTTGTTCTAGCCTTGCTTCCTTATGCGCCATTCTCGTGGATGTTGCTGATTTTCGCCCTATTTATTTGGGGTGCTATGCAAAGCTTATCTGTCACGCTTCTAAGCACCGTTCTAAGCGACTGCTCTCAAACCCATCGCGGGAAAGTGATGGCTTTTTACAGCCTAGCCTCCAACCTTGCTGTTATGCTCGGTTCCGCACTGATGGGACCCGTTTATGTCCATTTCGGATATCATACGGTAGGTCTTGTCTGTGCATTGATCACACTTGTTGGTTTTATCATCAGCTTCGGCAGCTATAAACGAGAACGTGCCTTACAGAAAAAACAGCCAACTACTCTTGAAACGTAAGCACATTTCACTGCACATCTCGATATGTGCAGTTTTTTAGATCAATTTTTAATATCATCATATATTACATTTTTTATAAAATTTGTTGACAATTACCAATTTTAAATTTTATAATCTAGTAAAATTTTGAAAAAGATTGGATGGTAAACATGATCCTAAAGAATGATGATGTGTTTCATTTCAAAGAAGAGCCAAGCCCTTCACCTAAGATGTTTACAGTCAACACTCTAGGCCCTAAGGGGACAAGCAGTGAATACGCAGCAAAACATTTCATCTCTCAATCCACCACTACACTCGGTACTCATACGAAACTATCCCTTTATGACACATTCGAAACTTGCATTGAACATACTCTCTCTCAACCACTTCAATTTACTCTCGTCCCACACGCATATGAAGGCATCAAACACTTCTACATGAGACCAGATCTACAGCTTTTACAAATTTTCAGATGTGACACGCCCATGTATGGTTTGGCTGTCAGACCTGATTTCCCATTCAATGAACAAATGCTCCACCATTTAAAAATTGTCTCACATCCTGCACCTGTCAATTTAATTCAATATTTCATTCACCAAAATGCTGAATTTGAACTTGTTAATTCTACAAGTACTGCCGCGCAGAAAGTAAGAGACGGCGAATTTGATTTTGCTTTAACGAATGAGGTGGCAAGAGCCACATATGGCCTCATCTTCATTCGAACGTTTAAAAGTATACCCATGAGTTGGTCCATATTCGGAAAAGGAGAGATGTAAGATGCAAACTGAACAAAAGACGCAAGAACGATATTTTCCTCAAGCGAAAAAATTAGAATGGGATAATGGCGTTATCCAATATTCCACTGTAAGAGGCGGTACGGAAGTGTTAATTTCATACGTCCCTCCCCGCACGATCATTGAACCTCACGAACACCCCGAAGCACAAATCGGTATTGTGTTAAAGGGCGAGCTTCAAATGACTGTCGGCCAATCGACTCAACTGCTCACCCCATTAGAATCAGCCTATATCGCACCACCGTTTGTCCCTCACGGCGCTTCAAATCTGACAGATGAAGAAGTGATCGCCATTGATATTAAGAGATTAAAGGATGACGAAGATTATACAGCTCCCCCCACTTATTTCTTAGACATTTTCAAAACACGGGATTTACTCCCTGGCATGGAAGTGACTTTTTTTGTGGAGGATTGGATGGAGCTGATGATTGCCAATATTCCTGGAAACGGCGGAGAAATGCCTTTTCATAAACATAGAAATGAACAAATCGGCATTTGCATCAGCGGAGGGTATGATATGACGATCGAAGGCTTTACAGAAAAGATGGAATTTGGCACCACCTATTTCTGTGATCCAAGGGAAGATCATGGGGCCATCAATCCAAAGCCAGAAGCATCAAAGTCTATTAATCTCTTCTTCCCTCCTCGCTATAATCGCTTAAAACCAAAGGCATCTAAGGTGAAGAAATGAAGCTGGATGGAAAAGTTGTCCTCATTACAGGGGGTGCGTCGGGGATTGGGCTTGCTGCTGTCAAGCTCTTCCTCGAGCATGGAGCAAAAGTAGCTGTCGCTGACATCAATGAAAGCAGCGGCAACCAACTAATTGAATCATTGCCGCATGAGCACCTTGCATTTTTTAAAACAGATATTACGAAGGAGTCTGACTGTCACCAAACCGTTCAGAGCGTGCTGAGCCGATTCGGTGCCATTGATGTCCTCATTAACAATGCAGGCATCGAAATTGTCTCACCTATTCATGAGATGGCACTGGAGGATTGGCATCGTATTCTTCAGGTCAACCTGACCGGCGTCTTTCTCATGAGTAAGCATACTTTGCCGCATATGCTTGAAAAGAAGAGTGGAAGTATTATCAATACCGGATCTGTCGGAGGTCTTGTGGGCTGGCCTGACATTCCGGCATACAATGCAACAAAAGGCGGTGTCATTCAGCTCACCAAATCAATGGCCATTGACTATGCCGCTCATCAAATCAGGGTGAATTGTATTGCCCCTGGCATCATTGATACACCATTAAACGAGAAGTCCTTTTTAGACAACCACACAGAAAGTCTCGAGATCGTCAAAAAGGAAAAGGCAAAGGTGAACCCTATGCTGCGGCTTGGAAAACCTGAAGAAATTGCTGGCGTGATGCTCTTTCTCGCCTCTGATCTATCCAGCTATATGACTGGAAGTGTCGTCACAGCAGACGGAGGTTACACCGCTAGATAAAAAGGAGTGCTTTCATTGAGTAAAAAAACTGTACTTGTCATTGCTGATCTAGGTGGGTGCCCGCCCCATATGTTTTATGAAAGCGTGGCGGCATCGTATCATATCGTTTCTTATATCCCGAGACCCTTTGCGATTACAAAGGGACATGCCGAGCTAATCGAAAAATACTCCATTGCGGTCATCAAAGACCGTGATTATTTTGATACACACCCTTCTTTTGAACACCCTGATTCTATTTACTGGGCACATGATGATTATCCAAAATCAGAAGAAGAAGTTGTGGAAGACTTCATTCGAGTGGCTTCCTTTTTCAAAGCAGATGCAATCACCACCAATAATGAATTATTCATTGCACCGATGGCAAAGGCCGCTGAACGTCTTGGGCTGCGAGGTGCCGGTGTCAAGGCAGCCGAAATGGCGCGTGATAAAAGCCAAATGAGGGCTGCATTCAACGCCTCTGGCGTCAAAGCGGTGAAAACTCAGCCTGTCACGACTTTATCTGATTTCCAAAAAGCCGTTGAGTTTATCGGAACACCGCTCATTTTAAAGCCTACATATTTAGCCAGTTCTATTGGCGTCACCTTGTTTCATGACAAGGCTGGAAGTGATGATCTGTTTTTACAAGTACAATCGTATTTGGAAACCATACCAGTCCCAGACGCTGTCACGTATGAAGCACCGTTTGTCGCTGAAACGTATTTAGAGGGTGCTTACGAAGATTGGTATGAAGATGAAGGATATGCTGATTATGTCAGTGTAGAAGGGCTGGTCGTAGAGGGCGAATATCTCCCTTTTGTCATACATGATAAAACCCCTCAAATCGGTTTTACAGAAACGGCTCATATCACTCCGACGATCTTAGACAATGAAGCAAAGCAAATCATCATTGAAGCAGCAAGAAAGGCAAATGAAGGACTAGGTCTTGAACATTGTGCAACCCATACAGAAATCAAACTCATGAAAAATCGAGAAACTGGACTGATCGAATCAGCGGCTCGATTCGCTGGCTGGAATATGATCCCGAATATTAAAAAGGTCTTTGGCGTCGATATGGCCAAGCTATTGATTGATGTATTAGTTGATGGTAAAAAGGCTGTACTGCCAAAACAGCTGTTTTCTGGACATACATTTTATGTAGCGGACTGCCACCTGTACCCCCAGCATTTTAAAGAGAGTGGGCATATCCCACCTGAAGCCACACATATCACCATTGATCATGTGTCTATTCCAGAGGAGGCATTCGTTGGAGATACTGCGATTGTCAGTCAATCATTCCCTGCCAAAGGGACTATGGTGGATCTTGCTTTATTTGAAGCTTTTAATGGAATCGTATCTCTTGAATTAAAAGGATCATCCTCACAAGACGTTGCCGCGTCCATCCGCAACATTCAGAAACAGGCAACGATTCAGTTAATGGATGAATTAGTGAAGGGATAGAAAGAGAGGCTGCTGTGGTGAAAATGTTAGCATCTAAAATGATTGAACGGCTGCCTGAACAAAAATTCGGCACCGTCTTTGAAAAAATTGCTCAAAAGACAAAAAACGGAGCAAACATCATGAATCTAGGTCAGGGAAACCCTGATCTACCAACTCCTCCCCATATCGTGAGTGCCCTAAAGGAGTCAGCGGGTGTTTTGCCATTTCAACAATATGCCCCTTTTAGAGGCTTTGACTTTTTCAAACAAGCCATTGCAGATTTTTATAGATCGGAATTCGGTGCTGAGATTGATCCGCAGAAGGAAATTGCTCTTTTCACTGGCGGAAAAACGGGACTGTATGTCATGAGTCAGTGTCTTCTTGATCCAGGAGATATTGCACTCGTTCCCGATCCAGGATACCCTGAATATCATTCAGGCATTTTGATGGCGGACGCCAAGCCATACAGTATCAAACTTGAAGAGAAAAATGGTTATTTACCAGATCTCTCCTCAATTGATCGTGATGTAGTCAAAAAAGCAAAAGTACTGTTCTTGAATTATCCAAATAACCCCACGGGTGCTGTCGCAAATGAGGCATTCTTTGAAGAGGCTGCTACCTTTGCGGCCGCTCACGAACTGTATGTTATTCATGATTTCGCCTATGGTTCATTTCATTACGAACAAACACCCGTGAGCTTCATGAATACTCCTCTCGGGAAAAGTGTAGGCGTCGAATTATATTCTCTATCAAAGACTTTTAATATGGCAGGATGGAGAGTCGCTTTTGCTGTTGGAAATGAGGAGATCATTCATGCCATCAATACCTTCCAAGACCACGTGTTTGTCAGTATGTATGGCGGATTTCAACATGCAGCGACTGCTGCCTTGCAAAGTGATGACTGTCATATTCAATCATTAAGAGCGATATACCTTGAACGAATCAATTTCTTCATCCGGCAAGCGGCGAGAAAGCTTGGCTGGACAATCAAACGTCCACCCGGCGCCTTTTATTTATGGGCTCCGATTCCTGATGACTTTGAACATTCTCATGCCTTTGCTGACTATTTACTCGAACATGCCGATGTTGTCGTCACGCCTGGAGGAGTATTTGGAGCCAATGGGAGCCGTCATGTACGCATTTCAATGGTTGCCCCGATTGAAGAGCTTGCTCTCTTTATCGACCGTCTGTCCATCCTCCCCATTCGATTTCATCAAAAAACCCGCCTATAGCGGGTTTTTTTCAGTTTATATACTTTTCATCGTTCCACCGTCTACGGAGATTTGTTGGCCTGTGATATAAGAAGCTTCCTCTGATGCCATAAAAGCTGCCAATGACGCCATCTCACTCGCTGAGCCTACTCTTTGCATTGGGATACCTGATGCGACAGCTTGTACAGCCTGCTCTCGTGACACTCCCTGCTTCGTCATCATATTGCCGATAAATTGTTCATACCGATCGGTTGCAATAAAACCAGGATTTAAACAATTCACCGTAATACTAGACGACGCAAGCTGTGTGGCTGCATTTTTACTGGCATTAATAATCGCTGCATTCATCATACTATTCGTAAACATTTGTTCACCAGGTTCCTTCCACAGGTTCCCGACAATTTGAATGATCCGTCCATATTCATGTCTTTTCATCAATGCTACTGCACGCTTCATTGTATCTACGTAGGCGATGGCTTTTTGGGAGAAAGCAGCCAGCATCTGGTCAGTTTCACATGAATCAAATGTATCTGGTTTTCCTCCTGGAATGTTATTGATCAGCACATCGAGTCTGCCAAACTCCTTTTCTATTTCTTCAAAGGCTTCCGACCTCACCGCTTCAACCGACATATCTCCACAGAATAGAGACAGCGGTTCCTTTGTTTCTGTCATATCTTGAATGTGCTGTTTCGTCTGTTCAAGTGAGGCTATATTTCTAGAGTTGATGATCACCTTCATATCGCTCTGGGCGGCAAGTTTTATTGCGATTGCCTTTCCAATGCCTGTACTTGCCCCTGTGACAAATGCAATTCTTTTAGACAAACTCATCCACATCCCTTTTCATCAATATACATAAAATGACACATACAGAATGTATTTCAACAAAAAAAGACCTTTCTCCTGCGAAAGGCCTCTCTTCTCTATTTAAATGTCGTTTCCCAATTAAATCCGATCGCCTCATCATTCCACGCAATTCTCTTCTCATCTGGGTTTTTTGGATCGTACGATTCTGTTGTAAAATACACAATCTGCAGCGGCGTCTCTCCTAATACGCGGTAGCCATGGGCAACTCCCTTTGGGATGAGGAGCAGCATCGGATTATCTTCTCCCATATAATACACATCGGTTTGACCCTTTGTCGGGGAATCCTCTCTCAAATCGTATAAAACGACCTGTGCATGACCTGCTGGGAAAAACCAAACATCGTCTTGTTTTTCATGATAATGAAAGGCTTTGATCACTCCTGGGAAACTTTTCGACCACGACGCCTGCCCAAATCGCTTCAGCATCGGTTCGTCATCTCGAATAAGCTCTGCGAAAAAGCCGCGATCATCACAATGTTTCATGAGTTTTTTCGTTTGAACACCATCAATCATGCTGCTCGAATCTCCCTTCTTTCTGCAAGTATTCGTGAAGTGCATCCTTCCAATGTCTTGGCTTCCAGCCTGTCGCTTCAATCGCTTGCAGGTCTAAAACAGAGTAGGCGGGCCGAGGTGTTTGGAAACCATACTCTTCAGTGGAAATGGGCTCAATTGTCGTAGACAGACCGCTTGCTGCCACAATTTCTGTCGCAAAGTCAAACCATGAACAGCTTGCTCGGTTACTGACATGATAAATACCTGCTTTCTGGTCAAACAAGTGAATCAAAGCTTCTGCGGCATCCTTTGTATAAGTAGGAGACCCTAACTGATCATTGACGATGCGCAAATGATCCTTCGTTTCAGCCAGCCGAAGAATGGTATTCACAAAGTTATGTCCCTCATGTCCATAAAGCCACGATGTCCGAATGATCTTCACTTCATCTGACACAAGATGAATCAATTCTTCTCCAAGTTTTTTACTTTTCCCATAAATGGTTTGCGGATCTGCTTGTGCATCAACTTGGTAAGGGGTATCCGCTTGCCCATCAAACACATAATCTGTGCTGACATGTAATACATCAGCCCCTACGTTCTTAGCCTCAAGCGCTGTATAGTAGGCGCCAATCCCATTCACAAGATAGGCTTTTTCCGTTTCTGTTTCGCATTGATCCACAGACGTATAAGCAGCCGCACTGACAACAATATCCGGACGGAAATGTCTCATTGCATGTCTGACTGCCTGTTGATCTGTGATATTCAGCATACTCCTTGTTAAAGCAATGACTGTGATGTCTTTTTCTTTCAGCTGTTTCGTCAATTCTTTCCCTAATTGGCCGCCTGCACCGGTGATTAAAACTTTCATCGGTCACCCTTCTTCACTTTGATCATATTTTGCACGATACCAATCGATCGTTTTTTCGATACCTTTTTCGAATGAAGTTGCCTGCACCCAGCCAAGCTCTTCTTTTAGCTTACTGGCATCAATGGCATACCGCCTGTCATGCCCTTTCCGGTCTTGAATAAACGCGATTTGGTCATGAGAGATGCCTAGATGTGTGAGAATGGTTTTGGTTAAATCAAGATTTGTTTTCTCGTTGCCGCCGCCAATATTGTACACCTGACCGGCTGTTCCGTTTTCTACTACTTGTTTTACGGCTCTCGCATGATCCTCTACATACAGCCAATCGCGGATCTGCTGGCCGTCTCCGTATATCGGAATCTTTTCACCATTGACCGCTTTTCTAATAATGGTTGGGATTAATTTTTCTTCATGCTGATAAGGTCCGTAGTTGTTGCTGCATCTTGTGATCATGGCGGGTAGTTGGTGGGTGTGGATATAAGATTTCACAAGCAGGTCTGAACTTGCCTTGCTTGCTGAATAAGGATTATTCGGTGAGAGTGGTGTTTGTTCTGTGAAAGCAGGATCATCCGGCTCCAAATCTCCATATACTTCATCTGTCGAAATATGAATAAGTTTTTTCGCCTTTCCCTTTAAAACAGCTTCAAGCATACGATAGGTACCAAGGACATTTGTTTGGATAAAGGGTTCTGCTGACTCAATACTGCGATCGACATGTGATTCTGCTGCGAAATGAATGATGGCATCATAGGCTTCATCAAATACTTGATCCAGTTCGTCTTGCAGCGTAATATCTCCCTGAACAAAACGGAAATGAGGCAGCTTTGATAAATATTCCATCTCCTCTGGATGACTGGCATATGTTAATTTATCAAATACGGTAAGCCGGACATCGGACTCTTGAAGCAGCAGCTTCACAAAATTCAGTCCAATAAACCCTGCTCCACCTGTAATTAAATAAGACTTCGTCATTCGTATCCCTCTTTTTCCTTCATCGTTTCAAACATTTTTGTAGATGCTTCGTGGAGAGATTCATGTGTTCCTGCATCAATCCACCACCCTTTTAACATATCATAGGTCAGCTGGCTATTTGAGATGTAGAGATTATTCACATCAGTAATCTCTAGTTCACCTCGATCTGACGGCGAGATTTCCTCGATATATTGAAAGACGTCTTGATCATAAAAATAGATGCCCGTGACGCAGTAAGATGACCTCGGGTGCTCTGGCTTTTCTTCTATTGATAAAATTCGGTGATGAGCAGTATCAATTTCTGCAATGCCAAACCGTTTTGGATCTGCCACCTCTTTCAATAAAACCTTGGCTCCGCTTTCTTGCTGCCGAAAGGCGTCGACAAAAGGGCGTAATGAATCTTCAAAAACATTATCACCAAGCATCAGCACAAATTTTTCCCCTTGAGCAAAGGGCTTTGCATAGGATAAACCATCGGAAATACCAGACGCTTCTGGCTGTACTTGATACACAATGTTCATCCCAAGTTCACGATCATCTTCCAGTAACTTTTGAAACAACGGAATTTGTTCTTCCTGTGAAATCAGCATCACATCTACAATTCCTGCTTCTTTCAGTTTGAATAATGACCAATAAATCATCGGGTATGGACCAACCGGCAGCAAGTGTTTGTTGAAAATCTTCGTTAATGGTGCCAGCCGTGATCCTTTTCCTCCTGCTAAAATAACTCCCTTCACATCTACACATCCTTATGTTCTTTTTGGTGTGAATTCATGAGGTGTATAAGAATGTTTTTCACTCGTTCGATTCCTTTTCCATCAATGAGTGAACGTCCATTAAGATGAATGCTTCTGCGGAGAAAATAGCTGTCAGACAGTTTTTGAACAGCTTGCAACAGGTCTTTTTCTTCCACAAGGTCACCTAATCCAAGGTGAAAACAAGCGCCCTTTTGCGCAAACATGCTCGCTGTCACTGCTTGGTGGTCTACTTGCGATAGGACAATGCTGGGCACCCCGATACAAATTACCTCATATAACGTCATACCGCCTGCTACGATAGCCACATCAGCTTCTGATAAAAGAACCGGTAGTTGATCTGTATGTTGAATGAATTGGATATGTTCCGCCTCTACTTGCTCTTTGATGTGAGAGGCTTTTCCTGCGACCGCTAAAATGTCTAGGTGATTTGTTTGAAGAAGCGCCGATACAGCCTTTGATAACAGGCCGCACGGATCACTTCCGCCAAGGCTGATGACCACCTTTTTACATTCTTTCCGAACCTCATATGTGTCTTTGAATCGATTAATCTCGTGATCTAACAATAAATAGGGCGTTCCATGATAATAAGCCGTGCCATTAACCTGCTCGTGCTTCCCGTCCAGACCGCCATAAATGCCGTTTATGACCGTGTCTGCAAGCTGACAGGCTTCCTCTCTTTTTTCCTCAAATAAGACCAGCCTCGCACTATCGCAGGAATCTTTGATCGTTTGAAGAAACTGAAGATCACAATCAAGGACATCTATGACTAAAAGGTCAGGCTTTAGCTTTTTGATGTCTTGTTGGATTTGTAGAAGCGCATTCGACTCATGCACCATCTGAACGTGCCACTCTGGGTGCGAAAGCATTTCTACACAAATCTGATCATTTGTATAGAAATATAAGTCGTTCCCTTCCTGAAGCAGTTCTTTTGCCAAACGTTTCATTCTGGCGACATGACCCATTCCTCTTAAAAAACCCCCATAAACAACAATCATGATTTTTTTGTTCATTCAGCATCCTTCTGTCTCACAGATTGATTCAAACGAACAATGTCTGGATGTTGTTCACAGATGGAAATGAGCTCAGCTGTCGGCACAGCAATAGAACCACCAGCTTTCTCTAATAAACAGGTAGCAAACACATAATCTTCTTCTGTATCAATCGTGAATCGATAAGCAGGATATGCAAGTTCTTTGGGCGGTGTGAATAATTGAAGGTGAAATTGCTCGGGATGCTTTCTGATATACAGCGTGACATGCTCACGTTCTGAATAAGTGAGGGGAAATTTGTCGATTTCACATAAAATAGATGCCTCAATCATTTCCCCGGAAATACCGAGTGGTGTTCCGTTCGTATATGTGTAATCAGCCTTTTCCTGTCTATGTTTTTCAAGCATTTTCGACAAAAGCAAAGGATCTATAAATGGATTGTCTCCCGTTAAACGTACAACCGTTTTAGGTTCAAATTGGCGAACAATCTGCGCAAACCGCTCAAGCACATCTGCCTCACTGCCTCGAAACACCTTATAACCCTTTGACATACAGTATTGAGCCAAATAGTCATCCTCTGGTTCGACCGTTGTGGCAATCATAAGGTTTTGCATTTTGTGATGGTAATCATCTGATTGCTTCACCCGCTCCACAATCAAATCAATCAGCGCCATGCCGCCGATCGGTTTCATCACTTTTTTGGGCAGTCTTGTTGATCCCATCCTAGCCTGAATGACAAAAAGCACATCATGCATCATCACGAGACTCCTGCGTGAGTACGTCTTTCCACGAAACGCCTGTATGAGCTGGGATGTCTCTCACAGCCTTTGTGCCAAGTAAAATCGGTATATATCGCGGATGCAACCCCTGATTTTTTTGTCCAGGGCGCAGCACAGCTACATTTTCTGACGTGAGGGTCTCTCCCTTTGCAATGCCTTTGGTCGTAAAAATTCCTCGATACGCAAATTCTCGAATCTGCCCTTCAATGGCTGTTGTCGTTTTATAAGAACTGCCAAGAAGCTCCTCTGGTAATGAATGAACGTCTATTTCCGCTTGATTCCGCTGCTTTTCTGCTGCTCGAATGTGCTGAACCATTTCCTTTAATTCTTCAGGATTAAGAGCAAATGAATGATCCGCTCCGGGTAATGTTTTATCTATTGTAAAATGTTTTTCAATCATTGCTGCCCCGAGCTTCACAGCGGCTACTGGCGCTTCCGTCGGGTGTTCACTATGATCTGAAAAGCCAATGACTGCTTCAGGGAAAGCGGACCTTAAGGTTTGAATTACCCGCAGGTTCGTATATGCTCTAGGTGCTGGATACTTTGCCACACAATGCATGATGGCGACTTGCTTATTTTGCTGGCTCGTAATCGTTTCGTATGCTTCATGAACATCAGCAATGGTGGCCCCAGCTGTTGAAAAAATGATCGGCTTGTGAAAAGAAGCCGTATGACGCAAAAGAGGCAAATGGTTGATTTCATAGGATGCCAGTTTAAAAGCAGGCGGATTCGTTTGATTCAATAAATCAGCCGATTCTTCATCACACACGGTGCTTAAAAACATCAGTCCTTTTTCCTTACAACGTCTCAATAAGACAGGCAGCCATTCTGGCGGCAGCTCCATTTGTTCCACTAAAGAAAAAATAGACACTTCTTCTCCTTTGGCCGTTTCGTATAACCCCGGTTCCTTTTGATACATCCGATCCGCTTGAAACATTTGAAACTTCACCGCATCAGCCCCTGCTTCTTTTGCCACATCAATTAAAGCAAGTGCCTGATCCAGCTTTCCATCATGGTTAATGCCTGCCTCTGCAATGATAAAGACAGGCGCATCATCTCCCACTTTGCGATCTCCGATATAGAAATGCGCCATCTTACCTCTCTCCTTTTTTCGGCCACACATGGTAATACAAAAAGGCATTTGTTGTCCTAAACCCCATCTTTTCGTACAGCTGGATGGCTGTCGTATTATGAAGCTGTGTCCCCGCAGAAATGAAGTGATGCCCTCTGTGATGAGACACTTTCATCATCTCAATAAACAGCTTTTTTCCGATCCCTTTTCCTTGAACATCCGGTCTAATCGCAAAAAGCTCAAGCCCCATCTCATGCCCCTTTGTCATACCTTGAATCAAGCCAACCACTTCATCATTTACCTTGGCAACGAGGTTGATATCTGCGCGTCCGAGTAGGTTGTTTCTCATCCACTCCTGATAAAAATGCTGAACAACACGCTGGTCTAAATATGGATCAAGGGCATAACGGCTTTTCACAAAAGCCCGATCACCTAGTAAGACCGCCTCATCGTAATCCTTTTCATCTGGCACACCCATCACCACATCTTGATCTGATGATGGCATCTCCATCAGGGCAGGCGGTGCCTCAAGCCTAGTGAGACCACCGACATAATACACATGAGATAGTTTTTGAACAATGCGGTTTTTTTCAAGATCAGCCGCCTCAAGACGTAAAAAGAAAAAATCACATTTTTCTGTTCTCATCCAATTGATGAATCTCTCCATCAATTCTTTAAAGAGCAGCGCTGATTCAGCTTCCACAAACTTCACATGAAAAATATGCTTATCAAAAATGCCGCTCTCCCATTTGGACCATTCGTATAACAGCAGTGCTTTGAGCTTAGCGCCGCTGACAAGAGCAAACTGCTTGAATCCTGTCATGCGTCCCGCTTCATGACCATATGTTTTCAGCCAAGCTGCCAGCACCTGATCGTCTATTGCATGAACGACTTTCATGAAGAGGCCTTCTTGTCTTTTAAAATTGACACGACTGCGGTGACGACATCCTGCACATCTTCATCTGTCATACTTGGATAGAGTGGGAGCGAAAGCGTTCGTTTGTAATAAGTAAGTGCCTCAGGGAAATCTTCTGGTGAATGGTTGTAGGTCTCTTGATAATATGGATGCAAGTGAACGGGAATAAAATGAACACTCGTGCCGATTTTATATTCCTTTTGCAGCTGATCAATCATGTCATCGCGTGTGATCAGTGCTGCTTTTGGATCAACTTGCAGCACATATAAATGCCACGCATGTCTTCCCTCATCATGTACAGGCGGCAAGATGAGACCAGCTTCATGTTGAAATGCATGATTGTATGTCTTCGCAATCTGTTCTCTGCGTGTCTGCATCTCCTTCAACCGGCTTAGCTGAACGAGCCCTAACGATGCTTGCACGTCAAACATGTTCATTTTATAGCCCGGTTCCTCGACCTCGTAATACCATGTTCCCTTTTCTCCATAACGATTCCACGCTCCCTTACTCATCCCGTGAAGCGCCAGCCTTCTGATTCTAGCCGCAAGTGCATCATCATTTGTCGTCAGCATGCCACCTTCACCAGTCGCTATGTTTTTCGTTGCATAGAAGCTAAAAGCGGTCGCATCACCAATTGATCCAATCGGTTGATCATGATAGGTCGTATAGAGGGCATGAGCGGCATCCTCCAACACGAACAAATCATATTTTTTGGCAATCGTTAAAATTTGGTCCATATCACACGATTGACCAGCAAAATGTACAGGGACAACCGCTTTCGTATGTGGTGTAATGGCCGCTTCTAATTTTTTCGCATCTAGATTGAGTGTCGCCGGATCAATATCCACGAAAATAGGGGCTGCCCCCGTATGGATGATCGTATTGGCTGTTGCGCAGAACGTCAGAGGCGTTGTGATGACCTCATCACCAGCTCCAATGCCTCTCGCCTTTAACGCTAAAAATAGAGCAGCTGTGCATGAATTGACTGCTATTGCGTGCTTCGCTCCAGTCAGCTGCCTAAACTCTTCTTCAAACTGTCTAACTTTTGGTCCGGTGGACAACCAGCCGGACTTTAATGTTCCAATGACTTCATCAATTTCTTCCTGTTCAATAAAAGGCAGTGCATAAGGAAGAAATTGTGCTCTCTTTTGTCCCATATCGCTTGCACACCCCTATCTTCATCTCTGAAAATCCACGCCTGTTTTTGTTTTGAGCAGAGAAAGCAGAACATCGGTCGATTGTGCATGCGGATAATGCTCTTGAATGAAACGAGCACCTTGCTGTTTCGCCAGCTTCATTTCTTGTTCATCCGATAAAATACGGATCGCTTTCTCGGCCAACTCAATAGGGTTTTCCATGTAGCAGCTGCCAAGCGACTCGTAATAAGGGTATCTTCTGCCTTCTGTCATTTTTCCAATCAGTACACTCTTTTTAAAGAGCATTGCTTCCAGACCAACTGTTGATGTGAGCGTTATGACCATATCCATATACGGCAGGAGGTCATACAAGTCGATCTCTTTTTTAATTAATCTCACATGGTTCCCCGCACGTTCAATCGCTGTGTAGTCATTTAATCGATTTCGAGCGATTTCCCACGGATGCGGCTTCATAATCAGCTGAATATCTTTCCGTTTTGCAATTGTTTTAAGAACATCACCGTAAAAGGCTTCTGAAAACGGCTGTGTTGCCACGAGCACAGTCTTTTTGGCGGGATTGAAGTTCAATTTACGAAAGACCATTTCCTGTTGAAGCGGTGTTCGCTCCTGCACCAAATCAAATCTCGGGTGACCTGTGATCTCCACCTGCTCAGGCTGACAGCCTTTGTCTACATACCAGTCCTTTTCATATTTTCCAAACACTCCGTGGCAGGTGGTGAAAATCGGTAAAAAGGCTTCGTCTCCCATGAGCGCACCGTGCTGAAGACAAATACTTGTGAGATGGCGCTTCACGGTTTGCAAGGCGAGCACACGGCTATATGCATCCTCCGTCGTACCAACTACGACAGCTGTGATTGGCTGCATCTCAAATAGCGTTTCTATTTGGTCAATCACATCAATAAATTGCACAAGGTCCTTCCGAAGCTTTTCTCTAAAAAAGACATTGCCAAAGACAGGATGCTGGGCGTAAGGTTTCAATAGAGCATTTGCTTTTTCAATATATTCAACATGGGCTTCTTTATTAACCTCTCCGGCTAATTCCGGCTTGCTGATCACCGGTAATCCGAAATAATCAGCCTTCTTCCAGCGCGCGAGCACCACTGTTTGGTTCGGATGGAACCGCGTGTAATTTTGTTCAGTAAAACGCAGGTGTTCAAAGTGAAGCAGCACCTTTCCATGACTCGGACGATAAGGGATACGCTTGATTTGCTGTTTATGCTGATCAAAAAATGGCTGAATGTCTTGCGGCTTTGGGCAAGTCGTTGTCAGCTCTTCACCAAACGCCTCATCTTCCATACGTTCCCTCACTTCAGGGCTGATGTATTGATAAAAATTACTGATTAATCCAAGGGGGATGTGGCGATAGGTTAAGTCTTTCATCAGATTCACATACTCAAAGTACACCTGCCAATAATGATGAATATAATGCGACACTTAAGGTCACCTCCCATGTCTTTGCTTTAATATATGACGGAGCTCCCTGCAGGTAGACTGCGGAGGAAGTGCTTGAATAAAATCGCTTTTCTCATCTTCTGCCAACTGATAATGAATAGACTGTTCTGTGATGTAGTTTGTATCCAATACCTCATCAAAAGGGTAGAACGGATAAAAGTGATTTAATCTAAAAAAGAACCGCGCATCCCCTATTCGATAAAAATGCGGACTCTCGTCCCAGTAGGATCCAAACTCAGCTTGAATCTTTGTTAAAATGGATGCACGATGTACAACTGAACAGTGATCAATAGCACAAGGTGCATTCCACTGCACCGTTTGCGCAGGTCGAATCGTTTCCTTTACTGGCTCTTTTTCGCTATTTAAATAGATAACTTTTGAACTAGAATAGACAATATGTTCATTCGGACGAGCATCTAAATAATTCGTGAGCTTCTCTAAACGGTCTGGTGCATAGACATTGTCATCTGTGGCATAGGAAATATACTCGCCCTTTGCCTGTTCTAATGCTTGATTAATGAGGACGGCATAGCGTGTTTTCGCCGTTCTTTCCTCCAACGTTTTCACCCCGCTTTGGATAAAATGGATGCGTGGATCTTTACGGAAAGGCTCAATAGCAGCAAGGGTTTGTTCGTTTGATCCATCATCCATGATAAAAAGTTCAAAGTCTGACAAGGTCTGCTGCAGCACCGCTTCAATTGATCTGCCAACGTAGGCCGCTTTGTTGTAGCTCGTCATAATGACCGTTACTTTCGTCAATGTTTTCACCTCGGTCTCTTTTAAACTATGGTTATCATATGTGTCTCCTCTTAAAGAGACTGTAGAGTGACCTATTTTTTATAAAATTGGATTTTTTTCATGATCTATCTTTGAAAAACGTAAAAATTTTGGTAATATAAGTAATCATTTATGTGTATTAAAGGAGTAAAGAACATTGGAGTATATGAAGAGTGATCTCTCCCAAGAAGAGGAAGCAAAAGGTTTTTTTCGATTCTTTAAAATTTTTGTCGCGACAAAAACGATTATTCGCTCATATGAACATACCTCTATTCCCATGTGGCTGATGATACTCCTTGCAAGTATCGCTGGTACTAGCTGGATGTACGAAGGGTATTTTAGTGAGTATATGGGCAATCATATTCCATATCCTTTTATTCTGTTACACGGAGCAGGTTTTGGTATTTTAGTAGGCAATTTCCTTCTATTTTTCGGTTCATTCATTTTACAGTGGTTAGGGCGACTGTTTTTTGGCAGTAAAGCGCCGTATCGAGATGTGCTCAAAGCTTGCACACTGACGGTTATTTTTCCTTCCACCTTATTTGCTCTTACTTGGATTTTTACTGTGGGGTTGCTTGGTCCGTATACATTTGTGAAAATCTCACCCTATTTAGACCAGCACTATGAATTATGGTATTATCTCAGTGTTTTACCACTGGTTGATGCGTATACCAAGACATGGATATTTGGGATGGCTGTTTTAGGCCTTGTCGCTGTGATGAAGCTGAGAATATGGCAGGCCTTTATCATTGCCATCACACCGATCGCCTTATTTTTTCTCATCATGACCCTTCTCTATGACGTCCAGCGGGCTATGAATTGGTTGATGTAAACAGGCATTCCTTAGATTGTTGGAAACCTTTGCAGTCTAGGAAGGACGAGCATCGGCGCGGAGCGAATTTGACATTCGTGAGCACCGAAGCGCAGGACTGACACCGAATGCGAGGGTTTGTCTACACGCTGAGGAACTGCACAAAGCAGTTCCTTTTTTTCGTTCAATGTACATATTCTCTCTTCCTGTCTCATAGTGTGAAAGAGAAAAAGAATGCTATGGAAACAACAGGCGCTTTTCTGCCTTCTGTTTAGAACACCATGAGGAAAGAGGAGGAACGTTATGAAATTGAAAAATCAATTTGGGCAAGGTTCGGGTTTCGAAGGTCAAGATTTTCGCCAGCAACAATATGGAGCAAATCCGTATCCTGCGCAGCAGATGGGTTATTCAGTCCCTCCCCAAACGCAGGGTCAAATGCAAGGTCAAATGCAGCAGGGGTATTCGCCAATGCCGTCTACTGGTACTTCACAAGGAGGCCAAGGTGGGCAAAGTGGCGGGCAGCCCTATCAAATTCCTTCGGGACCGATTTATCAGCAGAACGTCACCGGTCAGCTGCCGCTTGAGCAGTCCTATATTGAAAATATTTTACGATTAAACCGCGGCAAAGTAGCCACGATCTATATGACGTTTGAGGCAAGTAAAGAATGGAACTCTAAGATTTTTAGAGGGGTCATTGAGGCCGCAGGACGTGATCACATTATCATTAGTGATAACAAAACTGGGACACGATACTTATTGTTAACAATCTACCTTGATTACATTACGTTTGATGGGGAAATTCAATATGACTATCCATACTCGATGTCTACGTATTCTCCGAGATAACCTCAAGGTCCTATCAGCAGCAAGGTGCAGACGCCCTTGCTTTTTTCTTTTGTCTAGGTTTTTGACACACCTTCGGGGGAAGGCTCATAAGATGCCTAGTAGTTTTTATTAAACGCCTAGAGGTGACATCAATGACTGTTGAGCTGGATTATACATCGCCGAATGTCAAATATTCATTTGATCTGAACCAAAGCCCCCTTGTGAAATATGATCAACACAACCTGATTAATGTTTTAGGAAAAAAACAATTAAATTCGCTCGATCAAGTATCTCTACTGGATATATATTTGAGTAAAAGCAAAGTAGTAGAGCCTCATTATCATCAAAATGCCGCCGAGCTTGTTTATTGTATCGCCGGCTCTGCTGCTGTATCCATGTTGAACCCTTTTACAAAAAAGCTGTCCACCTACACCATTACCCCTGGGCAGGTAGCCAATGTGCCACAAGGCTGGTGGCATTATGAAGTCGCCTTGCAGGACAAAACCCATTTGTTAGCCATTTTTAACGCATCGACGCCAGAAGTCATCTTAGGTTCAGACCTTCTAACCCTCACGCCTTCACACATCATGGCACATACTTATTGCATGAACGAAACGCAGTGGAAGCAGGCGACGCAGCCTGTGAAACCTGGTGTGTTTATCGGACCTTTCTGCCACCGGGAGGAAGAGACACAAACGCACCCTGTCCCCCCTTCCCACTATGTACCTTATTATCAAGCACCTCCGAACTATTCTCCTTATTGGAGTTAAGAAAAAAACCGATGCCCTTATGAGAGCATCGGTTTTTTATCTTATAAATTTTTTGCTGCTGCAATCACTAGCATGATCCAAGAAGCGATAAATGCCACTCCGCCAATTGGTGTAATGGCACCTAGAATCTTCACCTGAGTCAAGGCAAGCACATAAAGGCTTCCTGAGAAGAAAAGAATGCCTGCCAGCATCACCCAGCCAGCGGTCGGCACTAGAGAAACACCTGACAGCTTATCTGCCAGAAAGGCGACAATAAATAGGCCAATTGCATGGAACATCTGATATTGAACCCCTTTATTCCATATCTCAATATACTTTTCAGGAATTTTCCCTTCCAATCCATGTGCACCGAAGGCTCCAAGACCAACCGCAAGCATGGCGTTAATGGCACCTAATATGAAAAATAGTTTCATTCGTCATTCTCCTTATCTCATCAATTATGTTTATCATAGCGCGGGTCTTATCCAACATTCAACTTTCCTATGATGCTGACACGAGATTGTCGGATTTCTTCTTCTTTCGCAGTAGCACTTGATCGACCACAATCGCAATCAGTGTGCCAAGCACAAGACCATTGCTCAATAAAGAAATCAGCACAGGATGCATGCCTTTCAATGCCCCCTGCGGCACAAACATTGCGCCCACACCCGCTAAAACAGCGATGCCAAGCACAAATCGAATGCGCGGGATGTCTTCTTTTTCATACTGATCGAATTCAGACATAGCAATCCCAATCATAGAAGAGAACACCACAAAGTTCACAGCCAGCCCCACAGGAGAAGGCAATGCAGAGAAAAAGCTCATCAATAATGGAAATAAACTAATGAGGACAATGAGCAGACTGCCAATAAAAAATGGCTTTCTCGATGGAATTTTGGTTGTTTGTATAAAACCCGCTGCCCCTGAAATAGGGACAGGCGCAATCGCACCAATCAGTCCGCTTAGCAAATGACCAAATGCGGCGACAAAACCAGCCGGTCTGGCTCGTTTCCGCTCACGCAGTTCACCAAATGCCTTCACGGAACTTTCCACAATTCGAATACTTGCCAGCATATTCACAATGAGTAAGATCGTAATAAAAAAGGACGTGACAAGCAGTCCACTGTCAAAGACCGGCATGCCAAACGGAAACAGTTTTGGAAACTCAATGATCTGCTCAGGAATGCGAACTGGCTTCGCTAGTCCGAGTAAAGCAAATAACAGCCAGCCGCCTGCAAGTGCGAATAACACAGAAAACTGTCTTAAATAATGCCATTTTGAGCGGCTGATCATGAAGGTGATGACAATAATCAAGATCGATAGACAAAAGACAAGCCCATCTACCTGATTTCCCCGATAGCCGATCCCCATTAGCCCTTTCATGATTGGCTGACTTAACTGCACAACAAGTAGCAGCAAATAAATACCTGTGACAACCGGCGTAAATAAAGACGCAAGCCAATTAATGATTTTAAAGAGACTAAAAATAAAAAAGAACGCAGCACTAAAAATTAACGCCCCTTGTAATGCTTGCAAGGTTTCAGGATATGTGGCAAAAATCGTCCCTGTCATGCCTGCATAAAGGGTATATACCCCCCACCACAGCCCTGCTGGACTTTCATTGATCGGCAGCATATGACCGCATAAACACTGCACCATCGCCACAAGTCCAAGTGAAAAGAATGTACTCTGAATCAGTTCAGCCGACTGCACTTGATTTAATTCAAATGCTTGTGCAATCGCAATCGGCACAGCAATAGAAGCTGCGATAAAAAATGCCATCCACTGAATGGCGCCCAAAAATAGTTTCAACCCGATCACCTTCCCTTTGTCGTGACAAGACCATTAAAAATCAAAAATAGAGTCACCGTTGCCATCTTTCTCTTGTTGACCCTCTTCTTTATGCTGAAATTTCTTTGCACCGCTAGTGCCCATCAATTTCTCTAGCATGGCTTGATCCGTAGACACAGCCGGTGCAGATGGTGTCTGTATAGATGGAGGTGGTGAAATGACCGAAGACTGCGGCATTTGCACCTGTGATGATGTGTCGAGAATGACATCACATAGTGAAGAGATGACCGCCGCTTGACGTTTCACCTCTTCATCATTTCCACTTTGTTTTGCTTTTTGAATGGCTTCCTCCATTTTTTGAAGCAGACTTGATATATGAATATTCAAGGGTAGACCCTCCAATCTAAAAAATTCGTTTTCCAACATTATTTTACCAAATGAACAAACCGAATGGGTTCCTTTTTTCAAAGCTGTGTGCTTCTGATCCTCTTATTTGACCCTTACCCAAGATTCACACATAATAAAAAAGAAACAATATCGTCTTTGAAAGGACTGAAAGATGAGCAAACTCACTGAACTCATTCACAAACAAAAAAACGTGCAAACACCAGCGGTTCAAGATCGAATCCGCCTTCTTAACGATTTGAAAAAAGCCATTAAACATCATGAAAAGGACATATTACAAGCCTTAGCCCATGATTTACATAAATCCGAGCAGGAAGCCTATACAACAGAAATTGGCATGGTATATGAAGAGATCAATCATACCGTCAAACATCTTCACAAATGGGCCAAACCATCTCGCGCGAAAACACCTCTGACCCATATCGGATCGAAAAGTATGATCATTAAGGAACCGTACGGAAGTGTTCTGATTATTGCCCCTTGGAACTATCCTTTCCAATTGGCCCTTTCGCCATTAGTTGGAGCCATTTCTGCCGGAAATGCCGTTACTTTAAAACCGTCAGAATTAACGCCGCACGTCTCAAACGTGATTGGCACGATTGTGGAAAGCGTGTTTCAAGAAGATCTTGCAGCGGTCGTTGAAGGCGGTGTGGATGTCAGCACAGAGCTTCTGAAACTGCCTTTTGATTATATTTTCTTTACTGGAAGTGTAGCCGTCGGCAAAGTCGTCATGGAAGCGGCCGCAAAGCACCTCACACCTGTCACACTTGAGCTCGGCGGAAAAAGTCCATGCATTGTCATGCCTGATGCAGACATCAAGCTCGCTGCGAAGCGAATCACCTTTGGTAAATTCACGAATGCTGGTCAAACATGTATTGCACCAGACTATTTACTTGTTCATGAATCGATCAAAGAGGACCTATTGCGTGAAATGACTACCTGTATCCGTGACTTTTACGGGGACCAGCCTGAAACAAATCCGCATTTCGGAAAAAATGTCAGCCAGCGTCATTTTGATCGGCTTTCACAATTTCTCTCAAATGGTACGATTGTGACAGGTGGACAGCGTAATGAACAAGAGCTCAAAATCGCACCGACCATTCTAGATCACATTACATGGGAAGATCCTGTGATGCAGGAGGAAATTTTCGGACCTATTTTGCCTGTCATCACATTTGACTCTCTTCAAGAGGCAGCTGACATGATTAAGGCAAGACCGAAGCCGCTCGCTCTTTACTTATTTACAACCAATAAAGAAACAGAAGACTATATTCTAGACAACCTCTCATTTGGCGGGGGCTGCATCAATGATACACTGATGCATGTCGCCACTCCATATTTACCATTTGGAGGCGTTGGTGAAAGTGGTATCGGACGATATCATGGAAAAGAAAGCTTTTTCACCTTTACACATGAAAAAAGTGTCCTGCGCCAGACCAATCGCTTTGATTTTTCTTTCCGATATCCAAATGCGAAAAACGGACTCGACATTGTCCGCAAATTTTTAAAATAAACAGGACGAAGGGATTTTCCCTCGTCCTATTTTGATTCGATGTCCTTGATACACCAGTTGATTTCATCAATCCCCATTTGCTTTAAATAGGCGTTTACTTTTGAGAACGGACGGCTGCCAAAAAAGCCGTTTCTTGCAGAAAAAGGACTTGGATGAGGTGACTCAATGATGTAATGCTTGCTTTGATCTATTCGTTCTTTTTTATTTTGCGCATGTCTGCCCCAAAGCACAAAAACGACTGGCTGTTCTCGGTCATTCAGGACGTCGATGACGCGGTCTGTCACACGTTCCCAGCCTTTGCCTTTATGCGAGTTCGCTTCCCCTTTTCTTACAGTGAGCACGGTGTTTAACAGCAAGACACCCTGCTCTGCCCAGCTGACAAGCGAGCCATGGTTAGGGACCGGACAACCGAGGTCATCCTTTAGCTCCTGAAAAATATTTCTCAAAGATGGCGGATGTTTGACACCAGGCTGAACAGAAAAGCTTAATCCGTGTGCCTGTCCTGGACCATGATAAGGGTCTTGTCCCAAAATCACGACTTTCACATCTTCATACGACGTCAAATGGAGGGCACGATAAATGTCATCTGGCTTTGGAAACACGATCTGCGTACGATATTCTTCCTTTACCCACTCACGTAATTCCTGATAATATGGCTGTTCAAATTCACTTTTCATCACAGCCCACCAGCTATCATTTAAAAATGGCTTCATTGCGGTTGTCCTCCTTCTGTCTGCTGTGCCAATCTTGAGATCATCGGTTTTCCATCCCATACAATCTCACTCTCTGATTCTCGTTTTTTCATCGCTGGTTCTTCTAATAGGACAGCAAAGTTTGCTGTCGGCAAATCACCCAGCCCATGCTTTTCACTCAGATCATCTAAATAGTTCTTCCTTGTTTCACCAAGATCACTCGACTGATTGCCCCCACCATCAAAGAACGCATAGATCACACTGGCAGTCGGCACTCGTTTGGCTCGTGCATGCTGCGTAACACGCAGGAAAAAGTCCCAGTCCCAGTAGTGATGCATCGCTGGATCAAAATAGCCGATCTCATCGTGAATGCGGCGTTTGTACATACTACCAGAAGGAACATATGTAGAAAAAACACGCATGTCCTCAATGTCCGCTGTATAAGCAAACAAACGTCTTGATACTGGAAAACGAGTCGCACCTCGTTCTTCAAACGAAACAATTTCCGCATCCGAAAAGACAAAATCAGCGTCTTCCAGCGCCTTGCTCATACGTTCAATATGACAAGGTGTAAAATAATCATCGTCATCACTCAGCATAATGACGTCACCTGTCAGCTCCCGCACCCCAACATTTCTTGCGTTCACATGCTGGACATTCTCATCTAAATGAATCAAGCGGATTGGCAGCTCTGGATAGAGTTCCTGAATCACGTCCACTCGCTCTCCTGCATCATTTACGACCACAATTTCAAAAGGCTGTACGCTTTGTCTCGAGATGGATTCAAGCAGTTCACACAATGCGCTCAGCCGGTTATGTGTCACAATTAATAAAGAAATCTTCATATCGGCCTAACTCCTTTAATAGATTCGTCTTTTTCATTAAAACATAAATCGGCTTTCTTCTCATGATATAAAAGACGGTTTGATTGATCGAGAAAATGGGAATTTTTGATGAAAAGGAGTGATGATGATGGAATTTTTCACAGTTGAGAATAGTAAAGAAGCCAAACAGACGATCGAACAGATACAGTCAGCAAAGGACGATGTGTTTGTTTTTGCGTATGACCCCGAACGCTCTGATACCGTTACTGAGTATACGGAAGCAAAGAGCATGACAGCTGTCGATCAAGGGATTTTAGATCAGATCGCCAATGTCATTCGCACCAGGGATGATGAACTGATGGCCAAAATGATGTCGACCGGCGCCGATCAAGAATTAGCCTTAACGCTTTTAGAGGAGCTGAAAAAAGGGAAATTGGTGATTTGTAAAAGATAAAGAATGAGGCGTTCCTTGAAGAGTGGAACGCTTTTTTATGCCGTTTCATTGTGATAAATGGAAAAGCTGATTATAATAAGGGATAGAACAGTAACTGTTACACATCACATTGGAGGTTCAGCAACTATGTCTATGAATAAAGCACTCACCATCGCAGGTTCGGATTCAAGCGGCGGTGCAGGTATCCAAGCAGATTTAAAAACGTTTCAAGAAAAAAACGTCTACGGGATGACAGCTTTAACCGTTGTCGTTGCAATGGATCCTCATAACAACTGGGATCATCAAGTGTTTCCAATCGATACATCAACCATCCGCGCGCAACTCTCGACGATCGTGGAAGGCATCGGTGTAGATGCGTTAAAAACAGGTATGCTGCCAACAGTTGACGTCATTGAACTCGCAGCTGAAACGATCAAAACATATGAGCTGAAAAATGTCGTCATTGATCCTGTTATGGTATGTAAAGGTGCGAACGAAGTCCTTTACCCAGAGCACGCTGAAGCATTGCGCGAAAAGCTCACACCACTTGCAACAGTTATCACACCTAACCTTTTCGAAGCAGGTCAATTAAGCGGCATTGGCGAGATCAAAACGATGGAACAAATGGAAGAAGCCGCAAAACGCATCCATGAACTTGGTGCAAAGTATGTGGTCATCACTGGCGGCGGTAAGCTAAGCCCAGATAAAGCGATTGACTTGCTTTATGATGGACAAACCTTCGAACGCCTTGAAACAGATAAAATCGACACAGAATACACACACGGCGCAGGCTGCACATTCTCAGCCGCAGTCACAGCTGAACTAGCCAACGGCTCAGACGTGAAAGAAGCCATTTATGCAGCAAAAGAATTCATCACAGCTGCCATTAAAGGCTCTTTCCAACTAAACGAATACATCGGACCAACGAAACATTCCGCACATCGTTTGGACAAATAAAACAATAAAAACCGATCCGCCGCTTGGGTGAATCGGTTTTTTGTTTATCGTAAGCTGAGTCTCTGTGCGAATAACCAATCTGTTAAGCCTGGCGTCTCATAAGCAGGCGTCCATGATGCATGATCATACCCATACTTGCTTGCATACTCGGTATAAATCGGTCTTCCACCAGCTTTTTGAATAGCTTGAATTGTATTTCTCGCATAACTGATAGGAATAATGGAATCATCCTCTGCATGAAATGCCCATATTGGCTTGTTCGCTAAAATTCCTGCCTTACTTGGATCTGCACCCCCCGCAATAGGAATCATCGCTGCAAACAAACGAGGATATGTGATGTTCAACTGATACGAGCCAAATCCGCCTTGAGATAAACCAGTCGCATAAATCCTTTTCTGATCAATCTTATAAGAAGTTAACACATGCTGAAGCACTTCATACGCTTTGTGTAAATCTGGTGAAAATTGAAACACATTTGTCAGGTCGATTTCATTTTGCGCGTTTCTTGTTAAAGCAAAACCCCCATCCACAGCATTTCGAGCCTGAGGTGCTAGTACGTATGCAGGATGTTTCTTTTGAACTTCAGGAGAAGCCCATAAAACTGCACCATCATTTGCAAGTAACTGCTTTTGATTATCAGTCCCCCGCTCCCCTCCTCCATGTAAGAACAGGACGAGAGGATAAGCTTTACCCCTCTTATGATTTTTCGGAATGTATAACCGATAAGGCATTCCTTGATATTCAAAAGATAAAAAAGATGAGGCAATGTCCTCTCGTGTGACAAAACGATAATTATACGTAGACGTAGCAAGGCGATGCCTATTTTTGTAAACGCTTACTTTTAAAGTCGTATCGGTATCAATTTGAATAGGCTTTGTATATCGCTGACTTTGAGTTGTCGGCTGGCTGCCATCTGTTGTGTAATAAAGAGAAGTTTTTGGCACCTGAGAATGGAGTGCCACCTCTTGTGAGCGATAATATTGACCAGATGGTACGGAGGCAGTAGGTGTAAAAAATGATGTGTGTTGCGTTCGGGCAGATGAAACGGAAGGATGAAGAAAACTCATAGAAAATAGCACAATGATAAAGGTGATCAGACATTTCTTGGTTGCATGGTTCATATCGTTCCTCCTGTATATGCTCAGATGAATTTTTATTTATTTTGTATCATGACAAAAGAAATGTCAACGCTTTCATTTAATTTTTCTGAATGATCTGACTAAAATAAAAAAAGCATACCCGCACCCAGGTACACTCTTTCACCATACTTTTTTACCTACTTTTGCTGATCAGATTCTTTCGCCATTTTTCGAATAAAGGCTTCAATGGATTCAACAAATAAGGCATATTCTTTCATTTGTTTATACGTATCTGACAGCTTCTCTTTTAATTCTTCCTGCTCTAGAGAAGGTTCACCGAGAATAGATTGGACTTGAATCAGCAATTCTTTATATTCTTCACGTTTATCTTCAACATGATCTGCCATTGTCTCCAAGCGTTTTCTAGTCGTCGGCTGCTGTTTTGAATTCAAGTAAACAACCCCTTTTTGTCCTACCGCATTTGGATAAACGTCAGCCTCAGCTGTATATATTTTAAAATGATACCATAATCGAACCTGTTATCATATATGTAAAACGTCATCAAACCGCTTCAGGCCAACCTTGTATATACATGATATAGGCTTTAAGATACAGGCTGATCTCACTAGAAAAAGCAGATCAATGATCTGCTTCTTTTTGCAAATGCCACGTCTTCAATTTAAGCTTCGTTTCATTTCTACCACTGATGGAGATTGATTTATTTCCCGGGGAAGGAAAGTAACGTGCAGTAAATACTTCCCGGCCTCCGTTGACAAAAATCTCAATCGATGATGCATCAATAAAGATATGCAAATCCTGTAATTCATCAATTTCTACTTCACGAACTTCCTTTGTTCGATCTTCAAATCGATCTCGCTCTAACGTTAGTTTGCCTTCATCTTTATCATAAATGATACGAGCAGCAGCACGGATACAGCATTCAAATCCTTTTTGTGTTTCAATTTGATCAATGAATACCTCTGCGCTCGTCAAATCTTCAACAGGAATGGAGTGAACAGATCGTTTAACGTGAAAAACATGCTCCTGCTCATTTGTCCGCATAGATCGAAGTTCACTTACCGGCTGTTGAATAAGACGCCCTTCATCATCTAAACGAAGCTCTCTCGGAATCGTCAAACAATGGATCCATTGATAAGAGACAGTTGGGTGATGCTCTTCCCCTTGATCTGGTACACCCATCCATCCCATTAAAATGCGTCTGCCCGATTCATCTTGGAAAGTCTGCTGTGCATAAAAGTCAAAGCCACGATCCAGCTCCTCAAACGCTCCATGCGTATATTGGTAGGTACGATCATCCAATGTACCAACAAAATAACCAGATTGATGTGTATTGTTGTATTTGAATCCATCAGGCTTCAGCCCCTGTGGTGACACGATCAATACATCCTGACCGTCTAATTCAAACAGATCTGGACATTCCCACATGTATCCGAAATGATCTAATCCATTCTTTCCACTGCCTGCAATAATGCCTTGAAACGTCCAATTGTCTAATGTATCAGATGTAAATAAGACAAGATGTCCTTTGAGATCTTCACTTTGTGCTCCAAGGACCATGTACCACTTTCCATTCCGCTTCCACACCTTCGGGTCACGAAAATGTGCAGTGAATCCTGCTGGCAAAGTCGCCACGACACCTTTTTTCTCAAAATGAACCCCATCCTCTGACACAGCTAAACATTGATATGTCTCACGGTTCCCTTGCTCGTCACGGACATTTCCGGTATACATCACGTACATACGACCATCATCAATGACTGCACTGCCAGAATAACAGCCATTTTGATCAAACCAATCACTTGGCGTGAGGGCAGCCTCTTCATGCTGCCAATTCACTAGATCGGTTGATGTGTAGTGACCCCAAAATTTTGCCCCATGACCTGTTTTAAATGGCTGCCACTGATAAAACACATGGTAGACTCCCTTCCACTGAATCAATCCATTCGGGTCATTTAAAAGACCGACTGGCGGCATTAAATGGAAGTTCTGACGGTACACATCTTTTTTCACCAAATGCTCATAGTTTCGAATACGATCTGTTACCTTTTGACGAAGTGCTGCGTCCGTTGTTGTCATCACTGTGACCACTCCTTGATTATTTTTCGACTTCTTTGACTTTAAAGATGATGGTAAGAATAAATGAAACAGCAACAGCTATTAACATACCAATAACATAATTTACCACATTTTGTAAACCAAATGGGGCTGCAATTGCAATCATCGGAATCCCTGTTAAACCATAAGCGTTGGCGGCTACCTTCGTGAAGACGACAAACGCCCCGCCTAATGCACCTCCGATCATTGCAGCAATAAATGGCTTACGATAACGAAGATTCACACCGAATATGACCGGCTCAGTAATACCTAAGAAAGCAGAAAATGCTGCTGGTAAAGCAATTTCTTTCGTTTTTGCACGCTTTGCTAAGAAAAAGACCGCTAGCCCTGCTCCGCCTTGAGCGACGTTAGACATGGCCCAGATCGGCAGCAAATAATTCCGTCCAATATCATTTAGAAGTCCTGCCTCAATCGCATGGAAGCTGTGATGAACACCTGTCAGTACAATTAAAGAATAAGCGCCTCCAAAAATAAGTCCAGCTAAGAATCCTGCATGGTCATAAACATAAGTGAGTGCATTTGAGATTCCTGTACCGAGCATTCTCCCTAGCGGTCCTACAGCAATAAACGTCACAAATCCAGTCACAATCACCGTCACAAACGGTGTCACAAGTAAATCAATACTGTTCGGCACAACTTTTCTTAAATTCTTTTCAATCACGCACATGATATACACAGTCAATAACACGGGAATGACCGTTCCTTGGTAACCAAGAAGCGCAATATCAAAGTTGAATAGATGCATATATTCTGGTTTTGCGTCTGTCAGTCCCCATGGATTCAGCAAGCTCGGGTGAATCATAATGCCCCCAATGACAGCTCCTAAATATGGATTTCCACCAAACTCTTTGGCTGCACTAACCCCAATTAAAATCGGTAAAATGATAAAGGCAGCACTTGAGAACATATCTAGCATTTGGAAGATGGCAGAGCTTGGATCAGCCCATTTGAAGGCTTTCATCATACCTAATAGACCCATTAATAAACCGCTTGCTACAATCGCTGGAATGATTGGTACAAAAATATTCGATAGCGTCTTGGCAAAACGTGCAAGTGGATTCATTTTTTGCTTCACGGCTTCATCATGGCTGGCAGGTTTTTGATTCTCGTCGTCTGCCTCAAGACCCGCCTCACGAGCAAAAGGCTCATATACTTTGTTGACAGAACCTGTTCCAAATATGATCTGGAATTGACCCGAGCTTGAGAAGGCACCCTTCACACCCTCAAGTTCTTCAATGGCATCTTTGTCAATCAACGCCTCATCTTTCATCACCAATCGGAGTCGTGTGGCACAATGTGTTGCGCTAATGACATTTTCTTTGCCGCCTAATAATGTTGTTAATTCTTTGGCTGTTTTTTGATAATCCATGTTGTCTCCCCCTTTTTTTAAAACAAAAAAGACCTAAAATTCACTAACGATTAAAGGACATACACGTCCCCTCGTTACGCAAATTTTAGGTCTTGCCTGCCTGACAGTCACAATCCCACGATATTGGTTTTTGATTACGCTTTCATCATAGTATAAGAGCGTGACCTGCGTCAACCTATTTTTTCGAATCAAATGACCCATATACACTAATTAGAGTAGTGTGCATAAAAAAAAGCCTGCGGACAGGCACAACCTTTACACCAATTCGGCATCCTGCAGACGCTGGACATGCAGCGTGATGTAGCCGATCTCCGATTTAGGGAGATGAAGTTCATATTCTTTTTTCAGCAAATCAGCCAGTCCAAGTGCACACCGGTAAGCCGAATCATACTTTGTTTGGATAAAAGTCAGCATGTCATCGTCCATGATTTGAAATGCTTCATTCGATTCCAACCTGCCTAATGCATACCTCAAATGTGTCACAAGCCGCTGATATGAAATACTATCCTCATCAATCGAGCGCTCAAAAACGCTTTCGATATGCTCGATCATTTCTTTGATCATCGTTGTGTATTTGACCGTCTTCTTCATGGACTCCGTATTCATTTTGGCCGTATGAATATGAAGTGCCACATACCCTGCCTCATCGTCCGGCAGGTCAACCCCAAGCCGCTCCTTTACATAACGAATGGCATACTTTCCAATATCATATTCCTGCTTATATAAGACTTTGATCTCACCAAGCAATTTATTATATAGCACAATGCCTTTTTGAACGCGTTCAATGGCAAAGGATAAATGATCTGTCAGTGAAATGTGGATATGATCACTGAGCGGCATCATGAGTTCACCCTCTGCATAACTAATAATATGCTCTGCCACCTCAATATGCGCTTCTGGCAATGTCGCAAGAATTTGTTTGAATTTCTCATTTTCTTCACGCACAACAAAAATCTTCTCTATTTTTTGAACGGGAACGACGTCATTTTTCCCCTTCTGAAAAGCAATTCCGGGCCCCATCACAATTTTCTCCTGATCACCCTCCTTTACAACCACTGCATTGTTATTCAATATTTTATATATCTTCAAGGGGCATCCTCTCCCACAGATAACGTGTCTTATGTGGGATTTTACCCTGTTTCAACTTTTCTGTAAAGATAAGAACGGACCGGCACGCGCCTCTCTCGTTGTCTTTTCATAAAGCATCATCAGACTTTCTTGAAACGGCTTTTCTGTCCTGCGCTTCTTCTTCTTTTCATCTGCCAGTTTCTCTAGCTTTCTCTCATTCACCGCAAGAAAGAATCCTCCATCCACTGCTGCCACTTTCACCCCTTGCTTCTTCAGCAGCTCACCAGGATTCACAAGCACATTCATCACAAAACCAAACCATACACTCAACCAGTTCTTCCATTTCTTCACTGAACATCCCTCCGATTTCCTTAGAATCTAGCAGTTCTAGCAAATTAACTGTTCCTATCATATCCCGAGAAAAAAGAGAGGTTTGTCACAATCTGGGTGAAAAAACGAACTAGTTTTCAGAAGTTTTGTTGAAAAGTGCAGAAGATGATCATGTTCCACAATGTTTCTATGAAAATTTTATACACACACTATCCCAAAGATAAGCACATCTTATCAACAGGGTTTATCCACATATCAACACCCTCTTACTAGATTTTGTGTATGAGATTTTTTTATTTTCCATATATATATCTGAATAATTGAGTTATCAACAGATTATTGTGCATAAGTGTGACTTTATAAACAAAATAGTTCTTTATGACTATGTAAAATAAGACCATTTCAGTAAAGGAATTGGTTTCATCGTATGGAATACTTAATAACGGGCAGTGAATCTTTCCTATTTATCCACAAAAAGAAAGGCTATCTCCCTAAATACACAGCTAGAAAGGGGAAAATTAATTGAAAAAAGTAATCTCTCGTTCTTCTGTTCTATTGTTCTCCACTATTTTTACCTTATCCACATTCTTTTCAGGTCAGGCTGCTGCCGCTCCATCGAACAAACAGGTGGAACTGGAAAAAGCAGAAATCTTCGGCGAAATCAATGTTAAGTCTAGAAAACACACCACTGTCATTGTTGAATTAAAGGAAAAATCCTTAGTTGAAGCCAAGCAAGAAGGCGAAGCACAAACAAAAGCCTCCCTCAAAAAATCTCGAACTAAAGTAAAGAATGCAGCACTCAAAAAGTTAGATAAAGCGAGTGTTCGTCAAGAATATGAAAAAGTCTTCTCTGGTTTCTCTATGAAACTTCCTGCAAACGAAATCCCGAAACTGCTCGCAGTTGACGGAGTAAAAGCCGTTTATCCGGATGTTACATATCAAACAGATGAAGTGAAAAAGAAAAGCGTCCAGCTTCCTCATGAGGATGTCTCTCCACTCATGGATAAAAGTGCTCCATTTATCGGTGCCCCAAAAGCTTGGGATGCCGGCTACTCTGGAAAAGGAGTAAAAGTCGCTGTCATTGATACTGGAGTAGATTATACCCACCCTGATTTAAAAGGAAACTTCGGATTATACAAAGGCTATGACTTTGTTGATAATGACTATTCTCCACAAGAAACACCAAAAGGAGATCCTAGAGGCGAATCGACAGATCATGGTACACATGTCGCAGGAACAATTGCGGCAAATGGACAAATTAAAGGTGTCGCAAAAGATGCTACCCTTCTCGCCTATCGTGTCCTTGGACCAGGCGGATCAGGAACAACTGAAAATGTCCTTGCAGGCATCGATCGGGCTGTCACTGACGGAGCCGATGTCATGAACCTTTCTCTTGGAAACAGTGTGAATAACCCTGATTATGCAACAAGCATCGCACTGGATTGGGCCATGTCTGAAGGGGTTGTCGCTGTGACATCAAATGGAAACAGCGGGCCGAACAGCTGGACCGTTGGATCTCCTGGGACATCAAGAGATGCTATTTCTGTCGGAGCCACTCAGCTTCCGTACAGTTTATACAACGTGAAATTCCCGAACTATTCAACAGCAAAAGTGATGGGCTACTATCAAGAAAATGATTTAAAAGCACTTGACCAAAAACAAGTCACACTCGTCCAAGCAGGCATCGGTGACGAAAAAGCTTTTGAAAACATCGATGTCAAAGGAAAGGTGGCAGTGATTGAACGTGGAGCCATTGCCTTTGTTGATAAAGTGGACAATGCGAAAGCTGCTGGTGCGATCGGCGTTGTCATGTACAACAATACCGATGGAGAAATCCCTGTGGATGTACCAGGTCTAGCCCTTCCGACGATTAAGCTGTCAAAAGCGGAAGGAACAGCACTTGTTAAAGCCATTGAGGCTGGTAACAATACAACGACTTTCTCGATTCAATTTGTGAAAGAGTTAAGTGAACAAGTCGCTGACTTCTCATCTCGCGGACCTGTTGTCGATACGTGGATGATCAAACCAGATCTTTCAGCACCTGGCGTGAGTATTGTCAGCACCATTCCGACACACGATCCTTCTCAGCCATACGGCTATGGATCGAAGCAAGGAACAAGCATGGCATCTCCTCATGTAGCCGGAGTAGCAGCGATTATTAAACAAGCAAAACCATCCTATTCTACAGAACAAATTAAAGCGTTGATGATGAATACAGCAGAAACATTGTATGACCCAAATGGTAACCCGTTCCCTCACAATACGCAGGGCACAGGCAGCGTTCGAATCATCGAATCACTTCAAGCGTCTTCTATTGTGTCTGATGCAAGCTATTCGTACGGCACTTTCTTAAAAGAAAAGGGCGTTCAAATCAAAACGAAGAAGTTCAAGGTAGAAAACCTGTCAAAAGCACCGAAAACCTATACCATTGATTACAAGTTCGATGGCAACGGCATTAGCACAAACGGCACGAAAAAAATCACAGTGAAAGGGAATTCCACAGGGTCCTTTACTTCCGCAGTACAAGTGAATTATGGGAAAACGAAAAAAGGAACGTACCAAGGCAGTATCACCATTCGCGAAAATGGCAGAAAGGTCACTGAAATCCCTACTTTATTGATTGTAAAAGAGCCTGATTACCCGCGCGTCACTTCGGTTTCCGTAGAGCCGGATAACCGTGCTGGAAGCTATGTTATTAGCAGCTATCTCCCAGGCGGTGCTGAAAATCTTGCATTCCTCGTCTACTCGACAGATGGAGAGTATTTAGGTGAAGCAGGAGTTTATCAACATGTTGATAAAGGAGAGCATCGTGTGAAATGGAATGGCACGATCAATAAAGGACAGAAGTTAGAAGCAGGTGAGTATACAATGCTTGCGTATGCGAGCCTGAAAGGTAAATCAGATACGGTTCAAACGAAAGAACCATTCGATATTTATCCTGAATAAACAAGAATCACATAAAAAGCCTTGTATGAGCCCATCAGCTCAACAAGGCTTTTCTATCATGTATGGAGGAAAGAGAAATTCATGTTGATATGGCTATGGATCGTTTCTTTTATGACGGCTTTTTTTCTCACGATCACCTTGGTTTATTTTTTTACCTTTTTACATGCAAAACAGCCTCGTCCTTTTCATCAAGCATGTGAACTGACTGTCTATACCACCTGCATTTATCCTCTTAGCTTGGCGGTGACAGCTGCCTTTATTCTCACCATGATGCTCCTCTATCCCTTTTATTGGTTGCGCAAATGGTAAAATGACATACGTTATGCATCAAAAGCTTCTTTTAATAAACGATACGATGTGAGACGGTCTTGCATGTGATGTGTGATGGTCACAGCGATCACTTCATCTGTACGATACGCCTTTGCGAGTGCTGTCAGCTGCTGCTTCACAGAGGACGGCGTGCCAACAACCATCCTCTGTCGATTGGCTGCTACTCGTTTTTGTTCATATGGACTGTAGGAATAGGCCTTTGCCTGTTCAAATGAAGGAAAGCCGCCAAGGTCCTGTCCTTGTTCGTTAGCTAATAATGATAAATCTAAGCTAACAGCCAATTTTTCTGCCTGTTCCTCTGTTTCTGCACATAAAACGAAGACCGCAAGACTGACACGCGGCTCATCACCAAATTCTGAAGGTTCAAATCGGCTGATATACTGCGACACAGAGTCTTCTCCGCCTTCTCCATTAATGAAAAGAGCAAACGTATAGCCTGCACCTGCTTTTGCGGCAAGCCGTGCACTTCCTCCAGAGGAACCTAACATCCATACCTCTGGGGCAGTATCTACTTTCGGAGAAGCGGTCAGGTGAGGCAGCGGATAAAATTCATCGGCTAAATCATGTAAATACACCCTTAATTCTTCTACCTGCTCAGGGTATTGATCACCAAGTCGCTTCCGTTCTCCATGATGAAGGGCAATGGAGGAGATCGGCATACCTCCAGGAGCACGTCCAATGCCAAGATCAATTCTGCCCGGAGCCAAGGCTTCGAGCACTCTGAAGTTCTCTGCTACTTTATAGGCACTGTAGTGGGGCAGCATGACGCCGCCTGAACCAATACGGATATGTGACGTCACAGCTGATAAATGACCGAGAAGCACCTCTGGACTCGATCCTGCGAGCCGGTTTGAAAAGTGATGCTCTGATACCCAAAAACGATGATAGCCCCATTTCTCTGCCTGCTTCGCCAGCTCGACTGTTTGCTTCAGTGCCTCAGCAGGCGTCGCATCTCCAATCAAAGGAGATTGATCCAGTATACTTAATTTCATGATGTCGCACCTCTTACACAAATCCCCCTCTCTCACTCGAAAGGGGGATTTCCTGATTTATTTTCGATTAAAGCCCTTCTCTTTCACAAAATCTCCGAGGAAAGCACGTTTTGGCTGGCTAAAGCCTCGAAGCATTTGCTCAGACCATGTATCTTTTCTCTCACCGTTTGTTCGTTCTTCATAATATGATGAAATACGATCATCGTATTCTTTTAAATAACGATCCACATGAGCTTCGTCTTGCTGATATGTGTTTTCATGGTAGATCAGCTCAACGGGCAGCCGTTCCTTTTGAGATGATGGATTGGCAGGATGTCCTATGGCCAGACCGAATAGCGGCAGCACATAGGAAGGCGTTTCAAGTAACTCGGATACTTCCTTCAGCTGATTACGCAGTCCGCCGATATAGCAGATGCCAAGTCCCATAGATTCTGCGGCGACACTGACATTTTGCGCAGCGAGCGCCGCATCAATCACACTGATAAGAAAGGCTTCAGTATTCTCAAGCGCTTCTTGATGGTTCTTTCCTGCTTTTTTTGCGATATAGTCGTGGCGTTTCAAGTCTGCACAGAAAACAAAAAAATGCCCATTCTTCTCAACGTATGGCTGATTTCCAGCCAGTTCAGCAAGCTTCGCCTTCTTCTCCTGATCTGTTACACCAATGATACTATACGCCTGTACATAGCTTGATGTCGAAGCAGCCTGTGCACTTTTGATAAGTGTCAGCACTTCTTCCTCTGTCAGACGCTCATCTGTAAACGAACGGATGGACCGATGATTTAAAATGGTTTCTATCGTTTTATTCAATTCGAAGACCTCCTTCACTCCTACTATCATAAGTCAAATGAATATTACTTTTCAAAAGTTAGAACTCACGCCAAAAAGGCAGCCTACGCTTAGACTGCCCTTTACCCGTTTTATTTAAATAAATAACTTTGATATTTCGTTAATTGAACACTTGCATTATAGGCGATACCAAATCCAATAAGAACAGATAAAACAGAGCTTCCCCCGAAGCTGATGAATAAGAGCGGTATCCCCGTTACAGGCATGACGCCTATGTTCATACCAATGTTCTGGAATGTATGGATGACAATCAATGCTGTATATCCTACACAGAAAAATGACGCAAACCGGCTATAAGGGTGGATACGGTCAATCAGCACAACAAGCCGATAAATCAGGAAGAAGAACATGATGACCACAAATGCGCAGCCGACAAAACCAAAAGCTTCCCCTATGATAGAGAAAATCATATCTGTCTGAGCTTCTGGAACATACACTTTTAAGTTCTTAACACCGTTCCCGAAAATTTGTCCTGCCCCAATTGCCATAATGGCTTGCTCAACTTGATATTTATCCGATCCAGATGCATCCTGTGTCTGGGCTTGGTTGGCTGTCGAAGAACTATCAGGAAGCCAAGCGGTAATCCGGTTGATCTGATACTGCTGAATCCCGATCTTTTGTGCGAAATCAGGGAATAGAATAATCACGGCTAACACAGCGGCAACTAAAAGCACAACCACTGAACCAATGAGAGAGATCAATTTCCAGTTGACCCCTGATAAAAAGACCATGACAACGACAATAAACATACATACCGCAGCCGTACCTGCATCTTGCAAAAAGATGAGTCCGACTGGTACAGCAGCCACGCCGGCAATTTTTAATAGTAGGAAAATATCATCTTCTAATGTTCGTTTTCCTCTTGGGGTTGCCTTCCCAATGACAGAGGCGAGCATCATAATCAAACCAATTTTCATGAACTCTGAAGGCTGAAATGTTCCAATTCCCGGTAACACAAACCAACTTTTTGCACCATTTTTAATTGGAGCAAAATCATGACCTGCAATTTGTGCAGGAGCAATTTTCAAAAGAATTAAGAGCATAATGCCGCCTATAAAAATATATAAGCTTAACTTTTCTAATTGTTCCAGATCGAAGTAATTAATAGCCACAATACAGATGACCCCGACCATGTAGTAAATGATCTGTCTGGTCCATGCATTAGATCCATATTGCCCAAACTGTCCCGCAGCATAAATAGCGATGACACTGATGGCAAAGAAGGCTAAAAATATAAAAATCAAATCTCCTTGATAGTAAGGAGATGTATTCTGCTTGTTCATGAACTAACCACCCTTATTACAAAACATAAAAGCCCTTATTTATATTAGATTGAAATTTTCACAAAAGCAACTCACCTTAAATATGACGGAAGTGACACCTGAAAGGTTCCATTCTAATTTCAAAAAATGAAATACTTTTCATCCTAATAATAGGAAAAAATCCCTTTCTACTCTATCATGACAACCGATCATAAGTCCTTTAAAAAGATTATTTTACAGATTTTAAGGGGAAAATTCAATGACTTATGTGGCGATATGAAAGGTTAACATCTTGCCAGCATAAGCTTAACTGAGGTATAAGAAAAAAACAATTTCTGCGGAATAAGGCCCATTTTCCAATTATTGAGTTTACTTCAAAGTCAATTGTGGTATAATATTTGTAACAAAATGTTCACAATATCTCCTAAAAACAGACACAATTGCATCCTGACCTCTCATTTGAATTGAACATCAACTTACAAAGGAGTTGGATACGATGGATATGTTCTTTGCGTACCTATGTATTGCAACAGCTACACCCCTGTTTTTATGGTTGGAAAACAGAAAGATTGCATTAGCATCTATTCCACCCATCATGATTATGTGGATTTTCTTCGGTCTTTACATGACAAGCAGTTTATCTCCAGCAGGACATACCTTCATGATCGCATTCTTTGCCATTAACGTGATTCTGGCTCACATTGCAGCATTCCTCATCTATGGACTTCCATTCATTCGCAAAAGATTCAGCAGCAGATAGATATTGCATCATCAATTGGAAGCGTTATCACAATCAGCATAAAAACCACTCACCTATGAAAGATGAGTGGTTTTTTATTATTTCTCTGAATGCTCAGACTGCTTTGGCGCAGATGGTGAATAACCGTCTTTGCTGTTCTCTCCGTGGCTGTAGTGAGCCGCGAAGATCCAAACAGACCCGATGACGAAAATGATCGCACAGAACAGACCAAACAAAGTATTTCCGACTTGAACAGTCCCGTTCTCACTCTCTGTCATGTGCATAAACATGAACAGCTGCAAGAATGCTTGAATGAAGGCAAAACCAAAGATAATCCATAGTTTTGCGGAACTGCCAATTTCAGCTCCGATAGCAATCCAGAATGCTAAGATGGTTAGCACAATGGAAAGGATGAAGCCGACTACATGTTTCCAAGGGAAGTGTTCGTGCTCTGCTGAGGAATGTGTTTTTCCAGCCATATCACAAAAGCCCCCCTAATCCAATCAAGTACACAGCTGTGAAGATGAAAATCCATACAACATCAAGGAAATGCCAGTATAGACTTGAGATAAAGATCTTCGCTGCTGTTTGTGGTGTTAATCCACGTTTTTTAATTTGGAACAAGACACCTGTAATCCAGAAGATACCGATGGATACGTGTAATCCGTGAGTTCCTAAAAGAACAAAGAATGCAGACCAGTATGCACTTGTATGGATGCTCGCACCCTCATGTACATAATGGAAGAATTCGAAAATCTCAAAACCAACGAAACCTGCACCTAGAAGCAGTGTCAGAATCGTCCAAATGACAACCCCTTTTGTACTTCCACGGCGCATTTCATGAACGGCAATCCCACATGTAAATGAACTCACCAATAGCAGGAATGTCATGATCAATACAAGCTTCATATCAAATAGCTCAGCTGGCAAAACGCCGCCAGCTGTTCTGCCATGAAGAACAAAGTAGGTCGCAAAAAGTGTTGAGAATAACACGATTTCCGCGCCAAGGAATATCCAGAAACCAAGGATGTTTAAACGTCCTGTTTCAGACTGATATTCAAGCGGTGCATTTGCATAGCTGCTATCATTATGTCCCATTACTTCTGCGCCTCCTTATTCTTTTTCTCTGTTTCAATCACTTCTTCAACAGGAATATAGTAGCCATCGTCATATTCAAATGAACGTAAAATCATTGTTGCGAATACACCGATTAAGCCGATAACGCCAATCCAGTACCATTCAAATACAAGACCGAATGCACCAAGTCCGAAGAATGCAGACATGATCAACGGTCTGCCTGAATTGTGCGGCATGTGAATTTTCTTGAATTCTTTTTCAGGATGAACGTCTACATTGTTTTGCTTCCAATGATGGAATGCATCTGGTGTCGTCACTTCTGGAAGTGCTGCAAAGTTATAATGCGGCGGAATTGCAGAAGATGTCGCCCAGTCAAGTGTACGTCCTTCTCCCCAGCTGTCTCCAGACACTTCACGTTTCGCGTGTCTCCAGCTGTAGTAAATGTTATAGCAAAGGATGATGAATCCGATACCCATCATGAATGCACCAATTGTTGAAATAAAGTTTAGTGCAGTCCAGCCATCTTCTGGTCCATACGTATAAATACGTCTTGGCATTCCTTGCAGTCCTAAGAAGTACTGCGGGAAGAAACAGATGTTAAATCCGATCATGAATACCCAGAAGAACCATTTGCCGATTCTTTCGTTTAACTTGTAACCAAACATTTTTGGATACCAGAAAACAAGACCAGCAAAACATGCAAAGACAGTACCTGCGATTAATACATAGTGGAAGTGGGATACAAGGAAGTACGTATTATGGTACTGGTAATCCGCAGCTGCCATCGCAAGCATAACCCCAGTCACACCACCGATTACGAAGTTCGGGATGAAACCAAGTGCCCAAAGCATTGGTGAAGTAAAACTGATACGGCCTCGATACATTGTAAAGAGCCAGTTAAAGATTTTCACACCTGTTGGTACAGAAATCGCCATTGTTGTGATCGAGAAGAATGAGTTAACCGCTGCACTGTTCCCCATTGTAAAGAAGTGGTGAACCCACACAAGGAAACTAAGAACAGAGATTGCCACAATCGATACAACCATCGCTTTGTAACCAAACAACTGTTTTCTTGAGAACGTCGCAAAGATTTCTGAGAAAATACCGAAAGCCGGCAGGATAACGATATATACCTCAGGATGTCCCCAAATCCAGAAAAGGTTCGCCCAAAGCATTGGCATACCGCCCGCTTCGAGTGTAAAGAATGCTGAACCGAATAAACGATCGAATGTCATAAGTGCTAAAGCAACTGTTAAAACAGGGAATGCGAAAACGATAATGACAGACGTGATCAATGTTGTCCATGTAAACATCGGCATACGCATAAGCGTCATACCTTTTGTACGCATTTTTAAAATGGTCACCATGAAGTTAATACCTGTCATTAGTGTACCAATACCTGCAATTTGGAGCCCGAGCAAGTAGTAGTTCTGTCCAGGTCCTGGTGAGAAATCATTTCCGGCGAGCGGCATGTAACTCGTCCAGCCTGCACTTGGTGATCCTCCAATAACGAAGGAAATGTTGAACAGCATTGCTCCGACCATAAATGTCCAGAAGCTCAAGTTGTTCAAATACGGGAATGCAACGTCACGTGCACCAATTTGAAGAGGAACCACGACGTTGATTAAACCAATTAAGAATGGCATCGCCATGAATAAAATCATGATCGTACCATGCGTTGTGAAAATTTCATTATAGTGGTTTGAATCTAAAAACGTATTATTAGGAAGCGCCAGCTGCGCGCGCATCATCAGTCCGTCTACCCCACCGCGGAAGAACATAATCACAGCAGCAAGGATATACATGATTCCAAGCTTTTTATGATCAACTGATGTCAGCCATTCTTTCCAGAGCCATTTCCACTTTTTGAAGTAGGTTAAAACAAACACAATAGCAATGGAAGTAAGAGCGATAGAAATTTGCGCACCAAGAATTAATGGGTCTCCAGTTACAAAAAACTCATCCCATTTTAAATGCATAACGGCCTCCTCCTTTCCTTAGTCAGTTTATTCGTTTTCTAGTTTTCTTTTATAGTTCTTCACATTCTCGAAAGGATCTGTCTTGGAATGCGGAGAAACTGATTGGTAACCTAAACGTTTGCGTGCTTGGAGTGCATATTCAGAATCCTCTCCGTGCTTCGCAAAAGATAAATGTGTTGATGAGAATGTCTGCACATCTGCAGCATCAGGAAGCATCAAGTAGTCATACGTTTTCTTCGTTAACTTTGGTGCTTCTTTTTTCGTTTTATTTACCCATTTATCATAGTCAGACTGCGTCATCGCATTGACTTTGAATTTTTGCTGAGCAAAGCCTTCGCCTGTGAAGTTGGCGTTTCTTCCTTCATATGTGCCTACTTCATCAGCTTGAAGATATTGTTCCATTTCCATTCCAGCCATCGCATACTTCTCCCCGCCTAGCTGAGGAATCCATAGTGATGCCATTGTATCAGCGGAAGTGATTTTGAATAAAACCGGCTGATCTTTTGGAATGTTTAAGTAGTTCACTGTTTCAATATTTTCCTCTGGATAGCTGAAGATCCATTTCCAATCAACTGCTGTAGCATAAACGACAAGTGGATCTTTATGACTTGTTGCTTGAGGCGCCTCTTCCAAAGAGTAAATGGTTTTTACAGTTGGAACTGAAAGGGCAGCAACGATTAATATTGGGATCACTGTCCAGACAACTTCTAGAAGCGTATTCCCGTGTAGTTCTGGGTTATAAGAGGCGTTTCCAACGTCCTTACGCTCACGGTATTTAACCAAAATGATGGTAAACAGTACAAATACCGCACCAACGATAAAGAGCATGAATCCAATAGATAATAGGATTAAGTCTTTTTGTTGTGCTGCGACTGGTCCTTTAGGATCTAAAACAGCGATATTGCTGCAACCTCCTAATACAAAAACACTCACGAGCATCGCTAATAAAAGCATAGGTTTAATGGCTCTGAACAAGAAGATCACCATCCTTCCTTAAATAATGTATAAATTGCTGAATAATTGTGAAAAGCCATCTGCCTTCGAAAACTTTTCTTCCCTTTGTAATGCTATCAAAATCTGTTGGAGTTAGCTCCCCTTTTTTCAAAAGTTCATTTATTTTTCAACAGATTTCTATTGAAATGTCATAAATTCGCCATAAATTTATATTATTGCACACACAATAAATTTCTAGGATTTTGAAAAGTTGAGAGTTGAAGGCAAAGGACATACAATCAAGAACTTTGTCAAATTTAGGTTTACCACAATAAAAAAGTTTGGTCAAATTTCAATTTAACTTTATGAAATTTTATCTAGGTAAACAATTCTGAAATAGGTATCCCCATATTTAACAAAAACCTTACTCATTTTAACGCAAGTCGACAAGAAAAGAAAGTATCGATCCTCCGCCTATGCGCTGTAATGATTGGTAATGGTGAAAAATGAGTGGAAACTCACTAAAGACTTCCAGCAAAAAACCGGCTCATCGCCGGCTTCTCATTATTCGTCTCTCACCAAAATGTCTGGTCGTCTATAGATGCTTCCTTCATGTTCTATGTCTATATACGTCCACTTGCCTGTATAGGTTAAAAAGCGATTTCCTTCTTTCTCGACGACCATCGTATCTTCTGATTTCAATCCTGGTAAGGAAGGATTCCAAGTGAATACTTGATGAAGCTGGATCTCTTCCACCGATGTAGGAACTGCAATGATCTCTCTAGACACAAATCCAGTCTTGCCACCTTGGTGAAGCTTTTTCCAGCTATCAGGAAATCCTTCTTTTTCATATTGAGCAATGCCGGCCTTCAATACATCTCCAATGGTGTTCCCTGGACGAGTAGCCGCATTCATGACCGTGTCAATTCGCGCAAGCCTTTCCTTGTTTTCTTCAAGCTCCTTTGGTAGCTGTCCAAAGTAAACGGATCTTGTGACATTTGCCACGAGTCCATGCCGTTCAGCACAAAGGACAACCAGTGCATGCTTTTGAAGTGCTTTTTCTGTTGGGATCGGGTGGCGATATTGATGAATCCGGTCATCTGTCGCCACAAGCAGCACTTCTATCGTCATCCCCTGCCCGATCGCTCTTTGAGCAACAAGCGAAGCAATTTCATGCTCCGTCTGTCCTGGAACGATTTCTTGACAGACACTTTCTACAATAACAGCTGTGTCATGACAAAGGGTTTCATATTGGCTGAGCTGTGGCGCTGAAAGGATCGATCGAACACGAGACAAATCAGGTTCGATCCATTCCACTCCTTCCATTTGAATGTCCGCACCGATTCGTTTGTCTTTTATGAGTGTTTGAATGTAAGGAGTCTCATCCTCAAACCAATCCATTGTGACGACTTGAAAGGGATGGTCAAAATACGCCATTTCTTCTTCAATGATTCGTTTTTCTTCCATTTGATTCACAACTAGGACAATATCGTCTTTCAACACAAGTAGCTGACAAACGCCCTCTGGCGTGTTTAACACAATGTGGTTTCTTCTTCCTCCTGTAAGCCAAGAAAAGTTATTACGCTTTTGAATCAGAACACCGTCGAGTTGTTTTTCTTCCATTAAAGTTCTTACCTGTTCAATCATCAACTCATCACCTGCCTGTATGGAGTGTTTGAATGAAACGTTTAAATGCTGTTTTCCCTTGCTCTGTTCTTTTAAACACACCCGCCTGCGCGAGTATACGAGAAAAAATGAGGCCGATTTCTTTTTGTAAAATGGCTTCTACGTTGTTCTTCGTAAAGGTATTCTCTTCGATCAGACGCTCTGCCCATGACTCGTGCTTCATGATAGACGGGCAGGCTTTGATTTCTTCAAGAGGGTGTTTGGATAGCAACGCCGCTTTTAGCAGGCTTAATTCCTCTGCTAATCTTCCAGGAAGCACGGCGAGACCCATGACTTCGATTAATCCGATATTCTCTTTTTTAATATGATGAACTTCTTTGTGCGGGTGGAAGATTCCGTCGGGGTGCTGCTTGTCTGTACGATTATTTCGTAGCACGAGATCTAATTCGTACTCATCCCCTTGACGACGTGCGATTGGTGTAATGGTATTGTGCGGGGTCTCTCCTGTATGAGAGAACAGCCCCGCTTCTGGATCTGAATACATTTTCCACTCATGTAATATAAAATCCGCTGCCTCCGCAAGCGTCTGCTGGTCGCTACTTTGAAGCCTGATCACTGACATCGGCCATTTCACAATACCCGCCTTCACCCTCGGAAACTTTTCGAGAGAAAACACTTCTTCCATCTTTGCTTTCGCCATCGGAAATTCATGAGCACCACCTTGAAAGTGGTCATGACTTAATATGCTGCCTCCAACAATGGGAAGATCCGCATTTGATCCTATGAAATAGTGCGGATATATAGATATGAAGGAAAGCAGACGCTCGAAGGTCTTTTTAGATATCTGCATTGGTTCATGCTCGCCCTTGAACACAATACAATGTTCGTTGTAATACACATACGGCGAGAATTGCATAAACCACGACTCATTTGTAAGTGTCACCGGAATAATCCGGTGATTCTGTCTTGCTGGGTGATTGATGCGTCCCCCAAACCCAACGTTTTCTTTACAAAGGAGGCAAAGAGGATATTGCTTTTGACTAAGCTTTTTGGCTTCAGCGATCGCTTTTGGGTCCTTTTCCGGTTTCGATAGATTAATCGTGATCTCAAGCTCACCATCTTCTGTCGGTGTAAACCACTGCACATTTTTGGCGATTCTGCCTGTATGAATATAGTGGGCATGCTGCTGCATTTCATAAAACCAGCTTGTCGCTGCCTTTGGTCCGCAATGCTTGCGTTTCTCTTCAAACTTTGCATAGATGACACTCGGAGGTGCCACCAAACAGCCCATGATTTTGGCATCTAATAAATCACGATACGTATCTGTCCCGTCAGGAATAAGACCTGTTTCAACTGCCCAATCGAGCATCGGCATTAAGATGTCTTCAAGGTCGCTGTCTCCTGAGACTGTTCTTGGCTCAGCATCATCGAGACCAAGCACCTCTAGCAGCCGGTTCCTTGTATAATCCATATCTAGTGGTGATATTAGCTCTTTATTGATCCCGTATTGAATCAGCTGTTCTAGCTTTTCAAAAATATCAATCGCCATTCCCTTTGTCTCCTCCCCTGCCTGCTACACGTTACTCACTTTGATAGCCATCTGGATGTTTCTGAAACCAATCCCATGCACTTTGAATGATGGTGTGGAGATCTGCATATTGCGGCTTCCATCCTAGTTCTTTCAGCGCTTTTTCTGATGAAGCAATCAGCTTAGCTGGATCACCCGCACGTCTTTCTGCCACCTGTGCTGGAATGGCATGACCCGTCACTTCTCTTGCGGCTTCTACGACCTGCTTCACAGAGAAGCCTGTGCCGTTCCCTAAGTTGTACGTCGCGCTTCCTTTTCCTTCACGCAGACGCTCAACCGCTAGAATGTGCGCCTCTACTAAATCCATAACATGAATGTAGTCTCTAATGCATGTGCCATCCTCTGTTTCATAATCCTCACCGTAAATCATGATTTGATCACGTTTTCCTAAGGCCACTTGCAGAATAATTGGGATTAAATGCGTTTCTGGCTGATGATCTTCACCGACAATCCCTTCTGTATGAGCACCGGCTACATTAAAATAGCGAAGCACAACGTATTCGATACCATATGCCTGCTCAGACCACTTCAGCATTTTTTCAATTGCGAGCTTCGTTTCCCCATAAGGATTTGTTGGGTTCGTCTCATCCGTTTCAACGATCGGTACACGCTTTGGTTCACCATATGTCGCAGCAGTTGAAGAGAATACAATACGTTTCACATCAAATTCATTCATCACCTGAAGTAAAGCCGTTGCCCCTCCGACGTTGTTGTCATAGTACTTCAGCGGGTCTGTTACACTTTCTCCAACAAGTGAATCTGCCGCAAAGTGCATGACCGCTTCAATGTCATGTGTTTGAAAAACACGTCTTAAAAAAGCGTGATCCCTTAAATCTCCCTCTTCTAATACGGCACCCTTTACGACTGCCTCTTTATGACCTGTCTGCAAATTATCCACAATCACCACTTGTTCTCCTTTAGCCAAAAGAGCCGCTACCGCATGACTGCCAATAAAACCTGCTCCTCCACATACTAAAATTGCCATCAAATGTCCTCCTTCGTTAATTCTCTAGCGCCGCCTCCAATTCCAGCTGTGTAAAAAGAGGCTTGAATGCCTGTTTTTTCTTGATAAATCGCACCTGTTTCTTCTATAAATGAGTCCAGCAGCTCTTCTTTCACAATGCTGACGGTACAGCCCCCAAAGCCAGCACCTGTCATACGAGAACCAATCGCTCCTGGATGTTGCCATGCGGCTTGAGCCAGTGCATCTAGCTCAAGCCCAGTGACTTCATAATCATTCTTTAAAGAAAGGTGAGATGCCTTCATGAGTGCACCTAGTTCTTCCATTTTATCATCTTTCAGAAAATTTACTGCTTTCATGGTCCTCTCGTTTTCCGTGATGGCATGTCTTGCACGTCTTCTACACGTTTCATCTTGTATCAAATGTTCATGCTTAGCGAATTCATCCATCGTGAGCTCACATAAATGCGCAATATCTCGTTCTTTTCTAAGATCGTTTAAAGCAGATTGACATTCTGAACGGCGTTCATTGTATTTGGAATCTGCAAGTGTTCGTTTTTTATTTGTATTGGCAATGACAAGTGCCAGACCCTCTTGCCGAAATGGGCTGTATTCAAAGGAAAGCGTGTCACAATTGAGCAAAATAGCGTGACCTTCTTTTCCAAGACTAATTGAAAATTGATCCATAATGCCGCAGTTCACGCCAATAAACTCATTTTCAGCACGCTGCGCAAGAAGGGCTAGGTCGATTTGCGTTACGCCGAATGACGACCATTCATTGATCAAGACAGCCGTGACGAGCTCAATAGAGGCAGAGGAGGACAGGCCTGCACCATTTGGGATATTGCCGGCATACACAATATCAAAGCCTTCTTTCACATCCATACCTGCTTCGATAAACTGTTGGAATACTCCCTTCGGATAGTTCGCCCAGCCGTCCGATTCTGAGAAAGCGATTTCAAAAAGGTCGAACTCTTTCACACCTTCTTCTTCAAAATTCAAGGAATACATTCTGACGCGTCCATCTGATCGTCTTGCTCCCGCAGCATATGTACCAAGGGTAAGTGCACATGGAAAGACATGGCCCCCATTATAATCTGTGTGTTCACCAATCAGATTGACTCTGCCTGGGGCGAAAAAATAGCGGAGTTCTTCCTGATCTCCAAATTGCTGGTGAAATGCTGCTCGTAATGTGTCGATCATATCCATTCCCCTTTTCTCTTCTGATAATCTTATTTTAGTTGCCCCGTCAGCTGAAGTTCAATGGTAAAAAAATCGTTAAAAAATACCCTTTTTTTGCTGTGAATGGTACGATGTGATATGAGGTGTACCATGATTCAAAATAGAAAAAGGTTGTTTTTTGCTGTGAAGGAGGGTTTCCAATTTGAAGAAAGAAGCATTTGCATTTCGTTTTCACCATTCTGATGTGACATTGCCGGCCCAAATCTGGTCTGTTGGCTGGGAAGTTCAATCATCTTCGTTATACAGCTGGAATGGCGTAGAGCGGAAGGATCAGGGCAAGTGCATCTTTCAGCTCACACTGTCTGGACACGGCATGATTGAAATCGGACAGAAACGATTCAAAGTATTGCCTGGACAGGCCTTTCTGGTGAAAAGCCCCAGTGCTTATCAATACTATTTTCCAGAAGACAGTGAACATTGGGAATTTCTCTATTTAACACTTTATGGGGAAGCCTGTGACCTTTGCTTTGATCAATTTATCGATCAAGGAAAGCAGGTCATGCGTTTTCATCCGAATTCCAAACCGATCCGCCTGCTAAAGAAGATTTATGATGAAGCCAGTGAAAGACGGATTACCAATCCATTTGAGGGGTCTAGCCTTGCTTATCAATTTGTCATGGAACTGTATTCATATTTGCCAAAGCTTGAGGGACAAATGGAGAAATGGCCTGAGCCCATCGTCCAAGCGGCCTTATTTGCAAGCCACCATTTTCACGAGGAGATTGGGCCTGACGATATGGCAGCTGCGGCACGTTTATCCAAAAGTCATTTTACGAGGGAATTCAAAAAGGCAACTGGCTTCACACCGATTCATTATTTAACCAATATTCGTTTAGAAAAGGCGGAAACGTTACTGAAAACAACGAAATACTCGATTGAAGAAATCGCCACACAGTGCGGCTACCGAAATGCGAATTACTTGAATAAAGTCTTTCGAAAGAAAATCGGCATGTCTCCAAAGCAACTCCGGGAAACAAGCGATGCATAATAAAAAGCAGCCGCTTTTCAATTGGCTGCTTCTTTTACGCTTTCGTTAGGTCAACACGAATTCTCCCTTGTCTTAAAACAATGGTCATTTGCGTATCAGGGGTCATTAAATTTTCTAAAATGTCCGTTGCTGTTTGAAGCGCAATGTCCATTCGGTTGATCTTTTCCTTTTCTTGTTCAGAAAATGCTTCTGGATGTGCGGTCATTTCTTTGACTAGCCTCAACACTTGTTCATGCTGCTTTTCTGTTTGTTGATATATGGCATCATATAATTCGTCTGGCCTGCTGCTCATTTCACATCACCTATCTTTTTCATGTGTTAAATCGCATCTTCTTTTGTTTTCTTGAAGACGAACCATTTACTGGCGACATAATTGACCACGACAATCACAAAGTTAACAAGAATTTTTGCGACGGTTTCGTTGAGCGCCATTTGGCTCACAAATAAAATCATCAGCCCCAGATCTACACCTAGAGACATGAGACGGACACTAAAAAATGAAGAAAGCTCACGCATCAGGCTTTTTGTGTCATGAGCCTTTTGCTTGAAGACATACTTCTTATTGGTGATATAAGCAAAGAGCACAGCAAATACCCATGAAACAACCGTTGCTGTTTTGTAATCCATAGAAAACATCTCAACGAATAAATAGAAGCTGACTATGTTGACAATGGTTGTACCCACACCCATGATCAGATACATGACAACTTCTTGATACTTTTGAAAAAGGCTATACATGTCTTTCTTCATTCCTTCTTGGTGAATTCTGTTTCTTTTAGAATACCATCTTAAGAAGAACTTCCCAAACGAACAATATGTGCGTCCTGTAAAGATGAAATTTGTTCACGCTGATGGCATATGTCAACCTTATTGGTTTATATGAGTCAAATGATTTAGGTCTTTATCATTATTTTAATTTATAATCTTTTAACTGACTTTACAATTGTTTATTATGAGAAGTAAGAATTCAATATTTATGGGTTTTTTAGTCATTTTTTTAGGGACGTGGTAGGTGATAGATTTTACAAAATAGGTTAAATGTCATCATTTTTCGACAAAAATCTATTTTTGTACTCTATTCACCACGTACAGTTACTAGACGGTTTGTTCAAGTCATTGGTTGCAGATGAATATGTCTTATTGAACTGGAGGATATTATGGATACGCAAGTGAAAAGAAGAGTTGACGAAGAGTGGGTTTATTTGATTCAAGAAGCGAAAAAAATTGGACTAGGCATCGAGGAAATACAAGCTTTTTTAACATCCAACGGTGATCAGAAGATGATAAACAAACCGTAATCAACGCCGTTATCCTTTGTCTTTCAGATTGCTTTGGCTAAAGTTCTAACCTGTCAATTGACCTTTTAAACATCCTTTCATGACGATACGCTACAATAATTGAACACCTCATCATACCAATCCCTTCCACTCAATGGGGTTCTGTCTTTCTATTTTTAGGAGGACAGTCCGTTCCCTGTTCTTTATATGACCCCTTTTTAGCTGTCATTCATGAAAATTGCCCATTTTCGTTATAAAACCAAGCTCCCCACCCATATATTAAGCATAAGACACAAGAAAGAAGAAAGGTGGGTGGCGCGTGAGTTCAGATTCCCTATCTTATTATCATCAAAAGAAGGATCAATATTATCACGGTGTGAACCCTGTGATTGTCCATCGTATTCGCAAGGAATGGACGTCTATCTTGGATATCGGATGCGGCACAGGCCAGCTTGGCAAAGTCCTAAAACAACAAGACCGTACCATATATGGAATTGAATCTTTTGAAGATGCGGCAAAGCAGGCTGAGCAGACGCTGGATCATGTTTTATGCGGCAATATTGAACAGATGGCGCTGCCTTATCAGCATGAACAATTTGACTGCATCATTTTCGGAGATGTTCTTGAACATTTATTGGACCCTTGGGCCGTTTTAAAAAAGGTCAAACCCTTTCTAAAAAGGGAAGGGGCCATCTTGTCTTCCATTCCGAATATTGGTCATATTTCAACGGTTTTAGAATTACTGGCTGGGAGATTTTCTTATACAGATGCAGGATTAATGGATCAAACACATTTACGCTTCTTTACCCTTCACGAAATTCATGCGCTCTTTCAGTCAGCCGGGTTTCATGTTCGTGAGCTTGAAACCATTCGTGTACAACACCCTTCCTATACGGGCGTCATGAATGAGTTACATGAATTACTCGTAAAACATGGCATCCGTTTTGATTTTAACGAGGCAGCGACAGCCTATCAATACGTGGTTGAGGCGGTTCAACTCAATGAGTAGCCCCACCATCTTATTTGTTTTATGTGTAAATGATGAGTCGATGTTCCAAGCTTGCTTCCGGCAGCTCGCTTCACTTCCTGCTCCGCACGGGTATCATGTAGAGGTTTTGCCCATTAGACATGCATCAAGTATGGCCTCTGCATACAATGAAGCTCTCACTCATCCTGCACAGTTTAAAATTTATCTTCATCAAGATACACTCATCGTCAAACAGCATATGCTTCTCGAGCTGATTCCACTTTTCTTACAAAATCCGTCACTTGGCATGCTTGGGGTAATAGGTGCAGAAAGTGTGCCAGACAATGGAATCTGGTGGGAGAGCCATGATTGCAGAGGGAAAGTCATTGAATATCGGCACGACACCTATCAGCTGCTAACGTTTGAATCTGGTCATCCACAGACAGAGCCCCAAGTTTATATCAAAGCTTCTGCTATTGACGGTCTTTTTATGGCAACACAATATGATATCAAGTGGCGTGAGGACCTCTTAGACGGCTTTCATTTTTATGATGTGTCACAATCTTTTGAGTTTGCACAGCAGGGATATGAGGTTGGGATTGCAAGGCAAGTGGAGCCCTGGTGTATTCACAAATGCGGAGATCATTTTGATGCAGAAGCATATGAAAAAGCAAGACAAACATTTCTTGCGCATTATCGGTAGAAAGCACCTTTTCGGGTGCCCAGAATGTAGAGAAACTCATGTTTTTCTACATTCTTTTTTATTTTCCACTTCATGATGTTAGGTGAGAATGAATGAAAAAGGCCTCCCACACATGTCTTGAAATGGCCTTTTGGTGCTTTTGAGATCTTGTGCAGCTTTCAAGAAAAGGACACGGAGCTCATACTTTCGGATCTGATTTGTAGAACCGATAACCTTTCCGATCCGTTGTTGTATATGCTTTTCTCTATTATAAAATGGGGAGATGTAAGTTTTAATGGGGACAATAAAGCTGTCGAGATTTTCTCGACAGCCTGACAGACCCTAAAGGTCTGTTTGATTCATCAAGTAGATAATCTAGAATCACGGGTTCCAAAACGAACATCAGGATTTTCACTAGAACGGGTTCCATTCCTCACAGCAAAATCGTTATCTTGTTGAGATAAAGTTTTAAGAGGAAAATCCTCAGTAGTAACGCTACTGCCTGTAGCATTTCTTACAGTCAGATCAGTGGATTCTGGAGAAGTAGCATTTCTTGAATTCACATCAAAATCGACAGATGATAATGAGATCACACCTAGCAATGTTGAAGCACTCAAAAAACCAGTAAGAACCGTTTTAAAATTCATATGAACAGTCGCCCCTTTGGATTTGTTTTCGGGCGTACATCACTTTTTCATACATTTTTACAGATTCATCCATACGCCCATTCTCATTATAGTACCGAGCCGCTTCGAACGCTAGGTCTTCCATGTATGGATAACCCCTCTCATTCTCTAATTTTTCCAATGAGCTCATGACTTCACTTAAGTTTGCTGTTTTTAAAAATAAATTTTCCAATACCATCAGTAACGATAAAAATAGATCATTTTTTCTATTCTTCGCTTCTTCCCAGCCTCTTTTGAAAAATCTTTCACCCTCAATAAATTCCTTTTGACTCAAATGAAATAACGATAATTCATAATAAACCAAAAGCAACTCTGTAGCATTAATAGGCTCTCCTTCTAGAATAACCTGATTAAAATAAGCTAGTGCCCTATTAAAATCACCTACTCCTTTATAACAACACCCAATATTAAATAATGACTTTACAATCATTGGCTTATTAGACATTGCCTTAGATTTTTCTAAAGCTGACAATAAATGAGGAAGCGCCTTTTCTCTGCATTCAAAATCAATGAAATTACCTGCCATAACAGTTAGACAATTAATTTCTCGAATCATATAAAGGGAATTGCTCTTATGTGCCTTATAAGTATCATAAGAAAGACCAACGTAATACATAGATACGTGTGTCTGTTTCATGTGATAAAACACTTCTGATAATTTGTAATAAAATTCAGCTCTTTCTAACTCATCCCCTACTTGCTCCAGGCGCTTTTCCGCGCGCTTATAGAACACAATAGCTCTAATAAACTCACCTTTTTTAAATTCATACATTCCTTGAAAAAAATTAAAATAGTATTCAAGAATGGCTGACATCTTCTTGCCTTGTCCTTCTACAGCTTTCAAGTAATCCGATTTTTCAAGTGGTTCTTTAGAAGGCTGCACATAGTCTGTCATCAATTGATGACGGAACTCCATCAACTGAAAATAAAGAACCGCCTGTTCATCTTCTTCCATGACATCGATTTCTTTTCTAACCTCTTCTCTTAGCTTCTGAGCCTCTTTAACATTGAATCTTTTTATTTGCTTATACCATTCATTTATCTTGATCGCTACAACTGGAGACGGTATAGACGCCATCTACAATCCCCCCTAGAAAACCAATTTTTAATAAATGTTAGCACAATAACTCCTAATAAAACCCTATTTACCCATTTATATGTAAAATTTTCGGCATAGCGCAAGCACTTTTTAAGCAAGTAGGGCACAAGACATATCGGTTTTTATACGCAATCGCATTGGTGTTTTTGAAATAGGCGCCATGTATTTTAAATAACAAAAAAACAGGCTCTTCAGCCTGTTCTTTATTATCCAGTGATGACCATATTGATGAATGGGACACTTAGTAAAAAGAAAACAACAGCAAAATAACAAGCACCATTTAACATCATCAATACTGATATTACCGTCATCATACATTCTCCTCCTAAAAAGAACCTAAGTTGCGGTCACCGCAACCCAAAAAGAAATTTTCCAACGAATTCCCAAATGTAAATCAATCAATGATAGGATGAAAACATGTCAAAAAAGGAGGGAGCACTATGAATTATTATGCTGTTGTATTTTTTTACGCCGCCACTTAATAAAAGCCACTGAAAACACAAGAAGTAAAATCGCAATAAGCTTGAAAATAAAGCGAGTGAAGAAAGTAGCATCTTCGAACTCCGTTGCAAAGATACAAGCCCCTATGATTATCCCGATCATGCCTACTACCCAATTCCAAAACACATCAATCACTCCTCAATTAACTTTTTTTAAAAGAAAAGCATTTTTTATCCATATGTTTATTATTGCACAAAAAACAAGGGGGAAATATCCAAAATGAAAAAGTTCATAATCGGACTTTTAGGCCTGACGCTATTTTTAACAGTTCCATTACAAACCGTAGCCGCAGTAACCCTAGAACCTCAAGAAATTAAAGAATCTTATCAAACTGAAATTGAAGGCAAACTACATACTTTCAATTCTGTAGTGAAAGGCAGCACTCAAACAATAACGATTGATAATGGTGAACAAATAGATAGCGTCTCTTATGACCGGGCAAAAGAAGAACTCCGTATTAACAATGAACTAGTAGAGTTAGAGGAGTTTAAAGAAGCTGGCAAAGAATTGATCAATGATGACGGTGAGGTTAGCTCAAAGTCAAACAAAGATTACCAATGGAGACTTGTAAAAAACTTTAAAAATAAATTCAACATCACTGTTGCTATCATAGTTGTTGTGACAGGTGCGATCTTAGCAATACCAACAGGGACCGGTGCTATAGCTGGCGCAGTCTTGACACTGAAAGCAGTAGCTTTAATCGCTTCAGCAGTAACTTCAGCTTCAGGATCAACAGGTCAAAAAGTCTTTCATTACACATTCAAAACATACTACAGCCCGAAAAATGGTTACTGGAACAACAAATTTGTCCTATCTGTCTACAAAGATTCAAAGCGTAAAAAGCATGTTAAAACAGTTACACATACGACACGTCTCGGGAAAAAATATTAAAAAAGAAGCAGGTTCCATCAGCCTGCTTCTCTACATGTTTATGTAATGTAATTCTTGATGTTAATATGCCAACGTATCATGACCTCAAATGTTTCATTTGCTAAATCGAATCTACAGACTATGTGACAATGGATATCACAGAGTTTTTTTCTTTGATCTTATATTTGATTTCCAGCTTCTTGTGTTTATTTTCATTTTCCCAATATTTATATCCACAATTGATCAGGCTAATCACCCTTTTCGGGTGCCTTTTTTATGATATACTGTCATAAACAACCAGATCGGCTCATATGCATTGGAGTACCTTGTCCCTAATTCGTACAAAGGAGGAAACAATGGCAGACAAAAACGTTCATTATAAGAAGGTTGCCGCTTCAAAGGATTTTCGAAAACTTCTTGAGGAAAAACGCAGATTTATCGTACCGATGACGATTTTCTTTTTTCTCTTTTACTTTTCACTTCCGGTTGCTACATCCTACTTCACCTTTTTGAACAAGCCAGCAATTGGAGCGATCACGTGGGCTTGGTTATTTGCCCTCACGCAATTTGTGATGACATGGGTTTTATGTGGGCTTTATGCAAAAAAAGCAGCTCAGTTCGACAAATATGTAAGCGCTTTAAAAGTTGAATCCAGAGGTGATGACGAATGAGTATGACCGCTTTTATTTTATTCATAGCGATCGTAGGGCTCACATTGGTCATCACGTATTTTGCTGCGAAAAAAACAAGCAATGCGAGTGATTTTTACACAGCAGGCGGCGGTCTGACTGGGTTTCAGAACGGCCTTGCCATTGCCGGGGACTATATGTCTGCTGCTTCATTTTTAGGGATCGCCGGCATGATCGCCTTAAATGGATTTGACGGCTTTTTCTATAGTATTGGTTTTCTTGTAGCGTATCTTGTCGTCCTTTATGTCGTGGCTGAACCACTGCGAAATCTAGGAAAATATACGATGGCTGATATGATTGCTGCACGATTTAAGCGTCCTGCCATTCGAGGGGTAGCCGCATTTAACACAATCACAGTCTCAACTTTTTATATGATTGCGCAGCTTGTTGGGGCAGGTGCATTAATCAAGCTGCTTCTTGGCATTGATTACTGGATTGCGGTGCTGATCGTAGGTGTCTTGATGACCATTTATGTCGTGTTTGGCGGCATGATCGCAACAAGCTGGGTACAGATCACGAAAGCTGTGCTTCTCATGCTGGGCACGCTGATTATTTCGCTGCTTGTGTTTGCCAAGTTTGATTTTAGTCTGCTGAAGATGTTTGAACAGATGAAAACAGCGACCCCGCTTGGTGAAGCTTTTCTTCACCCGGGAAATAAATATGATGTGCCTTTAGAGACCCTGTCTCTGAACCTTGCACTTGTGCTTGGAACAGCAGGTTTGCCGCATATTTTGATCCGTTTTTATACGGTAAAGGATGCCATTTCTGCGCGTAAATCTGTTCTATCCGCTACGTGGATCATCGGGATTTTTTATTTAATGACGGTTTTCCTCGGCTTCGGTGCCGCTGCTTTTGTCGGAACAGATGCAATTACGGCAGCCGATGCAGCAGGAAACATGGCAGCACCACTGCTTGCACAGGCCCTAGGGGGAGATTTATTATTTGCCTTTGTTTCCGCTATTGCCTTTGCGACTATACTGGCAGTGGTCACCGGTCTCGTTTTATCCGCCGCGTCTGCCTTTGCTCATGACTTTTATAGCCAGATTATCCGCAAAGGGAAAGCGAGTGAACAGGAACAGGTGAAGGCGGCACGCTTTGCTTCTATCGGCGTGGCCATCCTTTCCATCATTCTTGCATTATTTGCCCAATCCCTAAACGTCGCTTTTCTTGTGTCACTTGCCTTCGCAGTGGCAGCAAGTGCGAATTTACCGTTGATTATCTTCACTGTCTTTTGGAAACGATTTAACTCAACAGGTGCTATCGCAGGAAGCTTAACAGGTCTTCTGAGCGCACTCCTGATCGTGTCACTCAGCCCAAGCGTCTGGGACCCCTCAGGGGCAGCCATTTTCACAGGAGAGCCGCTTATCCCACTATCGAACCCTGGGATTATCTCGATCCCGCTCGGATTCCTTGCGGCTTACTTAGGCACCATTTCCTCCTCTGAAAAAGCAGATGAAGACACCTTTACAGAAATTCAAGTAAAAGCACACACAGGTATGCATATGGATACAGATTGATGAGAAAAAGCCGGCTGCTCTGCCGGCTTTTTCAGTGTTCTTGCTATTTCAAAACTGTACTCAATATGGGATAAATTGGCCTTTTAATCTCTCTTTATATCTTTCTAACTTGTCACATTTCCTCAACGTGATCAACGAACAGCATGTGATGATGATCAGCAGAATTTCATGAACTTCTCCTCTGTTATCAATGATTCTTTTCAACCCTATTACCCCCATAGACTTCAATCCTCTTGTTATTCCTATGTTATCATTTTAAACATATACTGGGAAAGTCACCCCACAAGGAAGAAGTGAAACATATGCATAAATTGTACTCAGCAAAATTATTATTTGAATCTAGTTCCTCACCAAAGGTGAGACCGGATAAAATCTTTGAGGAACGAATCATTTTAGTGAGAGCAAAAAACAATCGAAAAGTGAAACAAATCGTCAAAGACCATTTTCCAGATGAGACATTTGAAAATGGAGATCATGGACAAACAACCACAAAACTAGTAGCCGTACTAGATATTTTTGAGCTAGTTGAAAACTTAGACGAAGGTCCCCTGCATTTAAGCGAAGTGTACAGCCGATATCTTCTTTTTGATCAAGAAACATCTGCTAAAGAAGCGATTGACGCTTATTCGTTAGACAAATAAAAAAGCCGGCTGCTCTGCCGGCTTCTTAATATCGCTGGAATAACTCTGGGTTTTTCGGAACGTTTTCTAAATAAACGATCTTTCCTTGATCATCCAGCTCCGCAATATCAATGCCTTCTGCTGTATATACACGACCGTCTGTTAACTTTCCGCAAACAGCCCAGTTTGTTTCATACTTTCCATCTTCACGTTTCACCCAGCCATCCCACATATGCTTAATGTCTTCATGTACGTGGAAAAATGTGTTCAAAAACTGTGTGAACGCTTGGATGCCAGGCTTTTCAGCACCATTTAAGACAATCATGACATCATCTGAAAACAATGCCAACAATTCGTTCATTTGCTCTTGCCCTTTTCCCGCTTCATCATATCGGCGAAAATACGTATCGAGCACTTCCATCATTCATTCTCCTTTATTTACCTGTCATTTCGAAAACAATCGAACAATTAGATTGTACACAATTGTATCTCTACTGTCTATTTTTCACGCAGATAAAAAAAGACATGGATGAGTCAATCCATGTCTTTTACAGATGAAAGAGCTGCTTTCTCTGACCCGACAAGAGATGTTAGTTCTTCCGCAGCTTTTTTCGGATCAGCGCTTTGGCTAATGGCGCTGATGATGCTAATGCCATCGGCTCCCGCTTGGATGACTGGTGCCGCATTTTCATACGTGATACCGCCGATGCCCACAATAGGAATGTGAAGACCGTGTTGACGTACTTCGTTGATTAAAGAAACACCCTGGACACTGCGTGTATCCTTTTTTGTTTCTGTAGGATAGACTGGACCCATCCCAACGTAGTCTGCCCCGTCCTTCATCGCTTGCCTCACTTCATCTAGATTGTGCGTGGACACGCCTAATATTTTATTCCCGATTCTTTGCCGTACATCTTGTGCAAGTGTATCTTCCTGCCCAACATGGACACCATCTGCATCAAGATCTATTGCAAGCTGTACATCATCATTTACGATAAAGGGGATATTCGCTTCTTGGCAAAGTGCTTGAATCTGTTGAGCGATTTTTTTCTTTTCTTCACCTTGCAGAGCACCTTCACCCTTTTCACGAAACTGAAACATCGTGATCCCGCCTTGAATGGCCTCTTTCACCACATCAAGCGGATGCCGGCTTGTATTCGCTGTTCCCATAATAAAATAAACCGATAATTGCTGTTTGATTAGCTGCTGATCAACCTTCGTCATGCAAAACTCCCCCTATTTTCCCTAACATGATCACATCTTGACCATTTGTATTGGATAGCGTGTTTAACAATTCGATTTGAAAGGTGCCTGGCCCTTTCTCTTCTGTCTGCTGAGCTGCCTTTTCTGCAGCGACACCATAAAACAGCAGAGCTGATGCCGACGCATGAATTGGCCGTTCCCCTGTTGCACAAAATGCCCCTATGACAGAGGTGAGTAAACAGCCAGTCCCTGTCACCTTGGTTAACCATTCGTGTCCATTATGAATAGATAGAACCTCTTCTCCATCTGACACGACATCCACTTTTCCCGTAATCGCCACAACGGTTTGAAGGGCTTTTGCCGCCTGCTTTGCTAAAGACGATACATCTCCATTTGCCCCTTTTGCATCAACCCCTTTTGACTGCCAGCCATTCACTCCAATTAAATGAGCTATTTCAGCAGCATTCCCTCTGACAACAGTGATGTCCACTTGCTGTAACAGCTGTTTCGCCGCACTCGTCCGAAACGTTGTCGCACCAACACCAACAGGATCTAATAGAACCGGTACACCTTTTTCATTGGCCGCTTGTCCAGCAATGACCATCGCCTCCACCGTATCCTTTGTTAGTGTGCCGATATTCAGCACAAGTGCATCCGCTAATTGCGCCATTTCTGCCACTTCTTCTTTGGCATTTGCCATGACTGGAGAAGCACCTAAAGCAAGCAGTCCATTCGCTGTAAAGTTCGTCACAACTTGGTTGGTGATATTATGGACAAGCGGATTTTCCGCTCGAACCTTTTCCAAAAGATGAGACACGCAGCTTAATTTCATCTGTATCGTCCTCCCTTTTACTCTGCATCCCACACATAGGATTTTGTATGCTTTAACCATTCTCTTGCAGCAAAGGACAAGTAGCGGTCCTTTCGCCAAATGACACCCAAATGCCACGGAATAGACGGATTTAAGGATATGATCCTCACTTTATCAGGATCTAGATCACGGCAAATCCGTTCAGGTAGAAGCCCGATTCCAAGGTTCTCAGCAACCATTTCACTGATGAAATCCCATTGTGACGTTTCATAAATAACGTTCGGCCTGAATCCCGCATTCATACATTCATTTAAGATTCGGCTGTGCAGAACGAAATCTTCTCGAAAGAAAATAAAAGACTCTTCCTTTAAATCAGCCAAATGAACCTCATCACGTCCTGCCATCGGATGTGATGGATGGGTGACAAGCTTCATATTCTCTTTAATGATGGTGTATGTATGAAAAATTTTATCATTTGCAGGCAGAACAATGACACCAATATCTAATGATCCATCCTCTACCCCTTCCTCTACTTTAATGGAGCCGTGCTCCACCAATTGAAAGGTGACATCTGGATACTGCTGGCGGAATTCCCCCATCACATTTGGGAAAAAGCTTGATCCAATCATGGGAGGCAGTCCTATTCGGATATGTCCTTTTTTCACATTCATTAAATCATTTAATTCACTCGTTAAATTCTGAAAGGATTGTGTGATTTCACTCGCCTGTGTATACATGGTTTGTCCAGCATCTGTCATTTCAACCTGTCTGCCATTACGGTAAAACAACTGCACACCTAGCTCATCCTCTAGGTTTTTGACCATCTTGGAAATGGTCGGCTGCGACACATAGAGCGATTGCGATGCTTTCGTAAAACTCTTTAACCGTGCCACTTCTAAGAAATATGTTAAATGTCTGATGTCCACATGGTTCACCCTTTCTATAGACAAAAGGAATACTAACTATTCGATATATGTATTTTACCTATAATAGAACGTGCTGTACACTTTAAAGTAAGCTCACCGATTAGAACGTTGTGTTGTTTTTGTGAAACAGTGAACAATTTATATAGAAAAAGGAGTGAACAGAAAGTGCAATTGCTCAAAACGTCGCTGATTGCTACCCTTCAGATTATGGCTTTATTTGCTTTTGCGAAATTGATGAATGTGCTGGCGGCCTTTTTGCATTTAAGAATTCCGGGCACGATCTTAGGCATTCTTGTCATTTTCTTATTACTTCATTTTAACATCATTAAATTAAAATGGATTGAACTTGGCGCCGTATGGCTGCTCGGAGAACTGCTGCTCTTCTTTATCCCTTCAGCAGTAGGTGTGATTGATTACGGAACATTACTTTCTCAATCTGGCACAAGTATTGTCCTTGTGGTTTTACTTAGTACCTTTGTGGTCATGCTCTCGACTGGCATGATGACGCAGATGATTGCGAAAAGAAAGGAACGAAAAAAGCTATGTTAGTTGGCGGACTATTCTTGATCCTAACCATTCTGATCTATATCGGATCAAAAGCGGTTTATAAACGTCATCCGAAAGTCTATGTCTCCCCTTTACTTGTGACACCAGTTGTTCTTGTGGTCTTGCTGTTAATCGTGAACATTCCTTACGATGCTTACAATCAAGGCGGAAAATGGCTGACAAATATGCTTCAACCTGCCACTGTGGCATTTGCCATTCCTTTATATAAGTATTTTCACATTCTGAAGAAGCATGCAGTAGAAATTATTTTGAATGTGGCTTGCGGTTCTATCGTTGCGATTTTATCAACAGCGTTTATCGCCAAATTGTTTCATTTGGATACGAGCCTGATCGAGAGCCTCGTCCCAAGATCCGTCACAACACCTGTTGCGATGAGTGTGTCTGAAATGATTGGCGGGATGCCGTCCGTTACGGCTGTCTTCGTCATTTTAACAGCATTATTTGGCTCAATCATTGGGCCATTGGTTATCCGTTATTTCCGTATTGATAATGACATTGCAATGGGCGTTCTGCTTGGTACAGGAGCACATGGTGCAGGCACATCGAAGGCCTTTGAACTGAGCTCGGTCTCAGGCACGATCTCAAGTGTGTCCATGATCATTTCGGCCATTATTACATTATGTGCAGCGCCTATCCTGATGTCGTTTGCCTTATAGAAAAAGCCATTTCCCCTTATCGGAAAATGGCTTTTTCTTATGCTTGGATGAAGACAACCTTTAAATAGTTCCCCTCAGGATAATTTTTCGTTGTACGGAAGTCCTCAGGAAGTGTATATTCCTCAAGAATACGATACGTTTTCCCAGATTCTTTAAAGGCCTGCGCAATAAATCCTTTAAACTTTTTCATCCCAAATGCACTGCTATTGGTTGACGCCACAATGACGCCGTTCTCAGCTGTGATCTGGATGGCTTCTTTTAATAGTTTCTTATAATCCTTCGCTGCACTGAATGTGTGTTTCTTCGTTCGTGCAAAGGAAGGTGGGTCCAAGATCACGACATCATAGCTCCAGCCTTTTTTCGCCGCAAACGGGAAATATTTAAAGACATCCATGACTTTGATATCCTGCCCGTCTACATCAATGCCATTCACTTCAAACTGCTCAGATGTTTTTTTCAAACTGCGGTTTGCAACATCTACACTTGTCGTACGGCTTGCCCCGCCAAGCGCTGCTGCTACAGAGAAAGCGCCGGTATAAGAGAACGTATTAAGGACGGTCTTTCCTTTTGCATAGCGATCTCGAATTGCTTTTCGCACATGACGCTGATCAAGGAAAATACCTGTCATCGCACCATCATTTAGATAAACCGCCACGTTCATCCCATTTTCTTTGACGATAAGAGGAAATTCACCTTTCTCCCCTTTTACAAAATCGTCATCTTCGATATATTGTCCAGACGTATCAAATCGCTTCTTTTCATAAATGCCTTTATAGTCAGGGTACACCTGCTCAATCGCAGCCAATACATCTTCTTTTAATGTATAAACACCTTCGCTATACCATTGGATGAGATAGAATCCATCATAATAATCAATCGTGATTCCACCAATTCCATCCCCTTCCCCATTGAACACACGGAAAGCCGTCGTCTGTGCATCACGAAATAGATGCGTTCTGCTTTTGGATGCCTGTTCAAGTTTAGAAACAAAAAAGGCCTGATCTATTTTTTCGTTAGCGTCAAAGGAAAGCACCCAACCGATGCCTTTATTTTGCACACCATAATATCCTTTCCCTAAAAAAGAGCCTCTTTCATCTACCCATTCAATGAGTTCGCCTTCCTGTACACCGTTCACACGCGACACAGCATCTTTTGAAATAAGCGGATATCCCTTTTTCACTTGTTCTGCAAATGTTTGTTTTAATGAGATTTTTTTCATTTGTGTCATCCTTATCCTAAATTGACTCTCTCTATCCTACCATATGAATGTATACGTTACTTCTATTATGATAAGATGAGGAGAAAAATATCAACTCGACATAGAGGAGGCTCTTTTTTGACAACATTACGCTTAGATCATACAGGGATTATGGTGACAAATATTGATCAGTCCATTGATTTTTATGAAAAAGTGGTGGGCATGAAATTAAAGGATCGCATCACTCATACAAACGGAGTCATTGAACTTGCCTTTCTTGGCTTTAAAGACGAAGCGGAAACGGAAATTGAACTCATTCAAGGGTATAGCAGCGACCTTCCATCTGAAGGAAAGGTCCACCACCTCGCCTTCACAACAGATAATATTCACGCTGAATTCAACCGTATTCAAAAGCTGCAAATTGAGCTAATAGATGAAGAAATCACAACATTACCTAATGGCTATTGCTACTTCTTTTTCCGAGGGCCAGACCAAGAGTGGATTGAGTTCTTCCAACGATAATATTTCCTAGGAAATGCATGCGAATCGGTATATTCATTCTCGTCACAAAGAAAAAGAGTAAGAGCATACCTGCTCTTACTCTTTTTTTATAGCACCTTACTAAGAAACAATTTGGTACGTTCATGCTGTGGGTTTCCAAAGAGTGCTTCTGGTTTGTCTTCTTCGACGATATATCCACCATCCATAAAGATCACGCGGTCTCCCACTTCTCTTGCAAAGCCCATTTCATGTGTGACGACAATCATCGTCATTCCTTCGACTGCTAATTGTTTCATAACAGCTAAAACATCCCCAACGACCTCAGGGTCAAGAGCAGATGTCGGCTCATCGAATAAGAGCACTTTCGGGTCCATCGCCAAAGCTCTTGCAATGGCAACACGCTGTTTTTGTCCACCAGATAATTGGTTAGGGTAACTTTTGGCCTTGTCTTTCAAGCCGACCTTTTCAAGCAAGTCTAATGCTTTATCGACTGCGGCTTTCTTCTCCATCCCTTTTACTTTCACCGGTGCGATCGTGATATTTTCTAACACGGTTTTATGAGGAAATAAATTAAAGTGCTGAAACACCATACCAACTTCTTGTCGTACTTTATTGATATTCACTTTTGGGTCTGTAATCGTATGTCCGTGGACAACAACTTCCCCAGCCGTAATATCCTCTAATTTATTGAGACATCTTAGAAATGTGCTTTTCCCTGATCCTGAAGGACCAATGACACATACAACCTCTTTTTCCTCGATGACTGCATTAATATCCTTTAAAACTTCGTTGTCACCAAAGGATTTCTTTAAGTTTTTCACCGTAATCATACTCATTTCACATCAAATCTCCTTTCTGCGTAGCTAGCCAGTAGAGAAAGTAAATAAATGATCACGAAATAAATGACACCGACAATGAGCCAGACATTCAAAGGATCAAAGGTAGCCGATGCTTGAACTTGTCCCCGCTGCATGATATCAGCAATACCGATAATCGATAAAAGAGAGGTGTCCTTCAAACTGATGATGGCTTGGTTAGTAATGGCTGGAAGCATACGGCGAAATGCCTGTGGAAGGACGATAAAGCGCATGTTTTGTCCACCTGTGAATCCTAAAGAGCGTGCGGCTTCAGTTTGTCCTTTATCGATGGACTGAATCCCTGCACGAATAATTTCTGAGAAATAAGCTCCTGCGTTAATCGCTACTGTAATAATCCCTGCCGGCACTCGGTCAAGTGAAATGAATTCAAGTGTATTTAGCCCAAAATAAATGAAGAATAGCTGTACGATAAATGGCGTACCTCGAATGGCATTGACAAAAACGAGTGAAATAAAGTTCAAGATTTTAAATGGTGACAGGCGGAATAGCGCCACAATCAACCCGATGATAAAACCTAAAATGATAGCAACAACAAAGATATATAAAGTGGTTTGCAAACCCTCCATTAAATACGGAAATGCATTAACAATCGTATCCATGTTTCTCCCTCCCTAATTCACATACGGTTGACACATAAAGAAAGCGCGCTCTGAGCGCGCCTCGCTTGTGTTATGACTTCAAATATTTCTCAATAATTTTGTCATATTCACCGTTTTTCTTTAGGTTTTCCAGCCCTTTATTGATTTTCTTCAATAAGTCCTGGTTTTTCCCCTTCATCACTGAGATCCCGTATTGGTCTCCATTCAAGCGATCTCCAACTGTTTTCAATTTCAAGTCTTGCTGTGCGATCGCATACGTAATGACAGGGTAATCCTCAATTAAAGCATCTGCATTTCCGTTAGATACTTCTTGGAACATAGATGGACTGTCATTGAATTGAACTACTTCATACCCATATTTGTCTGCGTTATCTGTTGCAAATTTTGCACCTGTTGTCCCATTTTTAACAGCTAGCTTTTTCCCCTTTAAATCATCAATCGATTTGATGCTGCTGTCCTTTTTCACAACAACTGTCAGACCAGCGTCGAAGTATGGATCTGAGAAATCCACTTTCTTTTTACGCTCATCTGTAATACTCATACCACCCATTCCAACATCAAGCTGACCTGCTTGCATCGCTGGAATAATCCCTGAGAAATCCATTGCTTCAAGCTTCACTTTGAAGTCTTGGTCTTTCGCAATGGCGTTAATTAAATCAACGTCTATTCCCACAGTTTTACCGCCCTTTTCAAATTCAAATGGCGGATATGTTACATCTATCCCGATTTTATATGTGCCTTTGCCTTCTCCCGAACCGCTGTCTGATTTTGAACCACAGGCTGCCATGACGAGCACAACAATTAGTCCCATGATCAGTAGCATCGATTTCTTCATAAAACACGACCCCCAATTGTCAGTTTTGTCTAAATATTCGCAACAACAATCTTACTATACCACGCTAAAGCTATACTGTGTGATATTTTTTATCAATACCAAAGATCCATACAATTCTAGATCGATAGTCTCTTTAAATTTTACTTTTTTGCGAATAACTCATTTTATTCTGAAAGAAGCATGTTTCACAATATTCATGTGATATAATCTCACAAAAAACCGCGAACACTCCTTTATTAATACCACTTCTTTCTCACCTATGAAAAAACCCTCTTTCACTGTCTCTCTTCCTCTATTGATATTCTGATATATTTTTTTCAATATCCTCTTTTTACCTAAAAAAATGTAAGCGTATACAATTCAATCGTTACTCCCTAATTTTTTCACTACTGGTTGAATTTACATCAAAAAACATGTTTTACAAATTGAGATAGACCGCTTAAAATATAAGAAGATACTTAATATGGAAAGATGATTCAGACAAATAAGAATCAGCAGAAATGAATAGGTGAAGAAAGGAGGATACCAATTGGCAGAAACAGGTGTTTTGTCATCCGTTGATGTAGCAAATATGCTAAATGACTGGTATGTCTTGATGAAAAAAAGAGACATACAAGAAGCAATACAGCTAAAAGAAGAGATTCTTCAAGCATTTGATCGAATGGAAGAGAATCAAGACGTCTTACTCTACTATCAACTTTTAGAATATCGTTTCAAAGATTTAGTCGAAGATACAGCTTCGTTAGATCACAGTCTTTTTGTGGATGAAAATGCGATTCGTACAGATGATATGCTCAGCTACTATTTCTATTTCTTTAAAGGCATGTATGAAATGCGCAGAGGGAATCAAGATACAGCATTTCACCATTTGAAATTGGCCGAGGATAAATTAGATCTCGTACATGATGACATTGAAAAGGCAGAATTCCATTATAAAACAGGATGTCTATACTATAATATAAGATCCACACTTCTCTCCATCCACCACTTAAAAAAGGCTTCGTCTATTTACGACGCAGATCCATGTTATGTGAAAAAATCAATCAGCTGTCAAATGATGCTTGCTCTGAATTATGCGGATCAATCGAAATATGAAGAGGCAGAAGCTTTGTTTGGACAGGTGATTCACTCACTCGAACAGATGGAGGATCCAGATTTACTTGGTCACGCGTATTGCAATGCAGCCTTTATTAAAAGTCTAAGAAATGAATACAGTGAAGCTGTACCGCTCCTAGAAAAGGCTTTATTGATTGAGGCATTCGAAACTTCTTCTCCAGGCGGCTATTTACTGGCCTTGTATGCCTACACGAAAGCGCTGTTTAAGCTGAAAAAGCCTGGTTTGTTCCACTATTATGTACAGCTTTCACTTCAAAAAGCAGAAAATTTAAAACAACGAAACATTTCACTTAAATTATCCATTTTAGAAACATTGATGCTCCAGCCAGACAACATGATTGAGCAGATCATTTCTTATTGTGATCAATTAGAATCTATGAATTTCCTTGTTGATCTTGAGGCTATCTGTCAGGATGTAGCCGCCTACTTAACTGAAAATGGTCTTCCGAAAGAAGCGATTTATTTTCAGAACAAGGCATTGTCATTCAAAACTTGTTAAGAAGATGGAGTGATGTATGATGAAAAAATGGCTGATCTCAAGTGCGATTTTTGCGCTCTTGTTCACAGGTGTTTGGATTGGCACTTCTACACAAAAAGGCAGCCCGTCTGCACAATCGCAAGATGACGGTACGATCATTCAAAAGAGAGATCGAGGCACCAACCCTTAATAAGACTGAAAAGAGTAGCTGTCATTCAAAACAGCTACTCTTTTTATTGGTTAATCAATTTCTCGTTTGATATTTTGCATTTTTTCATCTAAGTAGTGAGCGATATCTGCCGCTTCCTTTAGTTCATCGGTGAGCTGATGAGGAACATCGTTTTGCAGTTTATAATAGATTTTATGTTCGAGACTCGCCCAGAAATCCATCGCAATGGTCCGCACCTGAATTTCAACCTTCACATGCTCCACACGATTCGTTAAGTAAACAGGAATCTCAACAATTAAATGAAGACTTCGATAGCCATTTGGTTTCGGATGCTGAATGTAATCCTTCACTTCAAGGATCTTTAAATCCTCTCTTTGCCTCAGAACATCAATAATGTTATAGATATCTTGAATAAACGAACAGATGATGCGGACACCAGCAATATCATGTATGTACTCCTTGGCACATTGTGTGGTGATGTCACATCCTTTTCTCGCTAGTTTATTCACGATGCTTTCAAAGGATTTGATCCGTGATTTTGTATGCTCTATTGGGTTGTGTCCATGGATTAAATTATATTCCTGACTAATAATCGAAAACTTTGTATCCATTTCATCTAATGCAAATTTATATACTAATAATTCATTTTTCCAGTCTTCCATGACACTTTTCAAATCTTCTACATGAGTTGCTGACATATTCATTCTTTTTGTCATCTCCTTTTGGCAAACAGCTGTTACACTGCTTTCCGTTTACTAGACGGAGAGAGGACGTAAATGGTTTTAAAAAAATACATCTTAGCCACGCTGTTTGTAATAAGTCAGCGCGAGTGCCAGTGCAAGCACAGATCCTTTCACGATATCCATTGCATAATACGGGACAGACATCATCACAAGTCCATTTTGCAAAATACCGATGAGTACCGCACCAATAAACGTACCGAATGCGTTTGGTTTACCTGCTCCCATGACTGAAAAACCGATAAAAGCAGCAGCTACCCCATCCATTAAATATGGCGTTCCTGCGTTAATTTCTGCTGTCATCACCCTTGATGCCAGCACGATACCACCGATCGCCGCAAATAAAGCAGACAACAAATATGCTGCGATTTTGTATTTGTTCACATGAATACCAGATAATCGAGCGGCTTCTTTATTTCCACCAATGATATACATCAATCGCCCATGCTTTGTGTAAGTCATAAAAACATGGGCAAAAAGCACAATGGCCGCCATAATCAAAATGATATAGGGGACCTGCCCAATCTTGCTGAAAAAGGCAGGGATGGTGCCAGTTGAAAAAGTGCCATCAGGCAGCACCATATTTTCAGAAATGGTCGCACCTTTCGTATAGGTTTGTGCGAGCCCTTGAATGATAAACATCATGGCTAGTGTCATGAGCATATCTGGAATCTTCATTTTGACAATCATCCAAGCATTCAGCAAACCGACAATAAGAGAAGCCGCCAGCGCAGAAAGGATCGCAATGAGTGGGTTTTGCGAGAACCATACAAACATGGAGATCACAATTGCATTTGATAACGTAGCAACTGAGCCTACAGATAAATCAAAGCCGTTCACTGCTAGGGAGATCGTCAGCCCTACCGCAATGATGGTTACAATCGAGATCGATCGTAAAATGTTGATGATATTTCCTGACTGTAAAAATGCCGGATTGGCTGCCGCAAAGACAACAATCAATACGACAATCGTTAAGATGGTGCCATATTGATAAAAGAAATCAAACAGATGAAAGGATGGCCGCTGTTTCTTGATTTGTTGAACTGGGGCTGAAACTTGTCGTTCACTCATGATTGTCCTCCTGTTGAATGATATAAAAGCTCTTCTTCAGTCATTGGTGCCGTCATTTCCCGGGCAATGCTGCCATCATATAAGACGTATACTCGGTCGGCAATTCCTGCAATTTCTGAAAGCTCACTTGAAGCATAAATAACCGCTTTTCCTCTTGCAGCTAGTTCTGCAATGAGGGAGAAAATGTCCTTTTTGGCTCCAACGTCTACACCTTTGGTTGGTTCATCAAAGAGATAGACATCCGCCTCAGCCAACAGCCATTTTCCAATAGCAATCTTTTGTTGATTTCCACCGGATAGATGCTTCACCTTCGCTTCAAGAGAAGGTGTCTTGACGCCAAGCCGCTTGACGATTCCATCTGCTGCCTTCCGTTCCTTAGAACGATGTAAGAAGCTGAACGGCCGTGTAAACGAACGTAGACTTGCAGCTGTTACGTTCCATCCAACAGTTTCTTCTGTTAGAATCCCTTCTTTTCTCCGTTCCTCAGGCACAAGGGCAATACCCGCTCTCACAGCGTGATGAGGCGACTTGATATGAATGGTTTGACCATGCAGCTGCACAGTGCCTGACTTTTTTTCTGAGGCGCCGAATAGGGCTTTGCACAATTCTGTTTTACCAGCACCGACTAGTCCTGCAATCCCGAGAATTTCTCCTTTTTTCACATGAAGATGAATGTTGTTTAATTTATGCTGGTCATGCAACTCTTTCACGTCAAGCACAATCGGTGCATCCTCTAGCGGTGTACGGAATGGGAATTGATCCTCTAATGGCGCGCCAAGCATTTCTTCAATGACCTGCTTTGGATCTGTTTCTTTAATGAGGTGCGCCGCCACATCAGTTCCATTCTTCATCACAGTCAGTTCATCACAGATGTTGAAAATCTCCGGCATGCGATGCGAGATAAAAATGATGCCTGTGCCGTTCTTTTTCAATTGATGAATCATTGAGAATAACTTGCTTGTTTCTGCATGACTAAGTGGAGCGGTTGGTTCATCTAAAATTAAAATGCTGCATTTGATCGACACAGCCTTGGCAATGAGCACCATTTGTTTTTCTGCCAGTGTCAAATCACTCACAAGACGCTTCGTTGAGATGTCAATGTCCATCTCTTGTAACAGCTGTGCTGCCTTGCGGTGAATCTCTTTCCAACGGACGAATGGTTTTTTCTCCATTTCATGAATCATCATATTTTCGCCAACACTTAAATATGGCACTAGAGCTGTATCCACTTCTTGATGGACGGTCTGCACACCGTATGAGGCCGCATCCTTCGGTGTATGAATGGTCGCCGCCTCGCCATTGATGTGGATGGTTCCTTCAAAATGTGAATGAGCACCAGAGAGAACTTTCATTAACGTTGACTTCCCAGCGCCGTTCGCCCCAATCAGGGCATGGACTGTGCCTTTTTTTAATGTGAAATTTGCTTGATCTAACGCTTTGACTCCTGGGAATTCAATCGAAATGTTTTTCATATGAACAAGCGGCGTTGTCATAGGTGTCCTCCTTCTCTCCTGATCGTCAATTGAAAAACGAAACACCCTCTATGAAAAGAGAGTGCACGTTGTTTATTTTGCATAATGCTTCTTCAAGGTCTTCATCCAGTCTTCTTCAAAAGCAGTCGATGATCCGAATCCTTTTACTTCATCTGCAAGATTGACCATATTGATGGCCTTTCCTGCATCCTGAAGCTGCTTTTGTGAAATGAGAGAGGCCTCAAGGTCATAGGAAGATGGCGTTTTCTCGCCAGCTAGTTTCTTCGCAAGAATCCTTACGTCGATTGCACCAATGAGCTTCGGATCGACAGCGGCAGTGTACTTCCAAGGACTGTCTTTCGCAGTCATTTCTTGCAGATCGGCATTAGACACATCAATACCGTAAATCTTCACTTCGGTTCTCCCTGCTTCTTTTAAAGCTCTTGCGGCACCAATCGCAAATGCATCCCACGTGGCAAAAATCGCATCCAGTTTCCCCTTTGGATATTTATTTAGCATAGCCGCAACCGCATTTTGTGTTTGAACTGATGTATCAGAGGCCGCAACGCCAAATCGGTCAAGTTCCTTGATTCCTGTATGCTGTTTGAGCGTTTCTTGGTACACCTTGTTTCGTCTCACCATTGGAGGGAATCCGTCTACCCAAAGATACGCAATATTTGCTTTCCCTTTAAAATCAGCCACGAGTGCATCTAATGATTTTTTCGCTAATTGCTCGTCATCTTGAGACGTCACTGTGACCCCTTTGATGTCCTTCAGCTTCGGATTTGAATCAAACGCCACAACTGGAATGCCTTTCGCTGTGATCTTCTTCACATCAGCGACTGTCGCCTCATCATCCCCATGAGAGATGATAAAGCCATCATAGTTTTCTTCTAGTGCTTGAGAAATGGCATCATGAAACTTCGCCGTATCACCATTTGCCGTGTAGACATCTACTGTAAAGCCTAACGCTTCACCTTCTGCCTTCGTTCCTGCTAAAAACTGAGCAGTATGATCGTCTCCGCCAATTTTACGGATGACTTTAATTTTTGCTCCCTGTCCTTTTGCAAATCGCTTCGGGACATTGTCAAAGGAGACCTTTTCGTTTGCATTAGCCTTTGAGCCTGCGCTTGATCCCGTACCGCAACCAGATAATAGCACGGTCAGGACCGTCAATAATACAAGAGATGATGTCCAATATTTACGTTTCATTGCTGTTCCTCCTCAAGTTGTTTTATTTTTCACATCGGAAAACTAGGTAAAGAAGTGGAAATATGCCTGTGAACCCAGTCGTTTGATTCTAAAAAAAGAGATCAAAAAAAGCCTCTCTTGATAAAGAGAGGCTTGATCACCGTTGCATGAAACATGTATCGGGAAGTCTTCCTCTCTTATCTGTCAAAGCTGTAACAGCTTTGCAGGAATTAGCACCAATTTCTTAAATAGAAACGGTTGCTGGGCGTCATAGGGCCAGTCCCTCTGCCTCTCTTGATAAGAGATCCGTTATGAAATTTGTTTTAGTTGAAATGTCTTCTTTACTTTAATGTGATGTCTCATCAATGTCAATGACTTTTTTGAAAATTTCTAAAATGATCATTTGCACCGAATGCTTTGTTTAACTGCCGATGATTTTCTTAGCAGGTGATGATGCCTTAAGACGGAAATCATATTTTTTCTCATTCACAAATTGGGGATTAAGGTGTGCTGATCCTTTATCTTGACCGCTTTTCGAGCGATACGTTTTGTAGCCTTCCAGCCATTTCCCGCGCCATACCCACTGTGAGGCTTTTGCACCTTTGCGGTCATCGTAGACATTCTTTTGGAATGTATTCGTCTTGTTCACTTCGTAAAGATTCACAACTAAGTAATGCGAAGCACTGGCTGTCATGATATTATTCGTGATTCGATTGTTCACCGATTGATATTGCATGAGCAATTGACCGCCTTCTAAGCCGGCTGTGTCATTTTTGTACAAAATGTTATGGGAGATGGTCGCGTTTGTGGTTCCGCCCCGCTTCTTGTCATAGCCGCCAATGGAGATGCCTGTATAACGATTTAAATATACTTGATTGTGCTCAATGCGAATGCGTTCGGCCATCTTCCCTTTATGTTCACTTGTGACCTCAATCCCAAGATCATTATGATGGCTGATGTTATGATCAATCACGATGTCTTTCCCGCCATCCACATAGATTCCTCCTGCGGAGATGTCCTTGCCGTACGCTGGATTCCCAACACTCGTAATCTCATAAACTTTGTTTCTAGATACGACACCATTTCGCACTTGATCATACTTTTTAGAAGGTGCGACATTCTCAAAACCAATTAAATCAATCCCGATATTGTCCGTATGCCGGACTGTATTATGTGTCACACGGAATTTTTTAACGTTTCCGTTTAGCACAAGGGCTTCACTAAAACCTAGCTTTAACTTTTCCACAGTGTTTCCTTTGATTTCGATGTCTTCAATGGCTGCAGGTGCTTTCGTTCCATAGACCGCAATGCCATGTGCATTCCCATTTTGATGTGTCGTCTGAATGTCGTACACACGGTTGTTAAGCAGTTTGACGCCTTTGCCGCTTCCTGTGATGAATATACCGATGGGTGTCACATCTTCTTGATTCGTTTTAATATGACCGATTGTCAAACCTTTCAGGGTGATATAGCTCTTTTGATCAATCTTCACAAGACCACCGTCTGCTTGATTTCCTTTAAGAGATGCTCCGCTAATGACAGGCTTCTCTTTTCCATACGCTTGAAAAACAACTGGTGCTTTCTTTGTTCCAGAATGGCGGACAATCAATTTCTCTTTGTATGTACCGCCTCTCATATAAACTGTTGTCCCAGCTTTCGCGATACTTGCCGCTTTTTTCAGCGTACGGAAAGGCTTTTGCTTTGTCCCTGGATGTTTGTCGTTCCCATTTGCTGCGACGTAATAGGCAGTACCTTGCTTCGCACCAGCCTCCTCCGTCATCGCTTGACAGCCAAAACTAATGGCGGTCATCAATAAAATCAATAAGGCGCCTGATATCATTCGTTTCATCTCGTTGTTTGCTCCCTTCCACTCTCTTCTACCTTTATCGGTTAAAAAAAAGAGGATTAAAATATGGCAATGCCCCTTGCAATGTACTAGTCAAAAGGTGTATGGTTGAAAGAATATCTTACAGGAAAACAAATCGCTTTTAAATTGTCAGATTAATCAGTTAATAATGAAATTGGATTTTATTTCTAAGGGGAAACTTCAGTAAAACCACGACAGAGAGGAGGAAAGCGCTTTAACAGATTTTTCTTGTCTGAATTCCAGAAAACCTATTGCTAATATTTTGTGAAGGTATAGAATAGAATCATAATTATTTCATATTATTAGAATTTTCAAATAATCAAACAGCAAGGAGATTTACGATGCCAAAACAACCCATCCGCGTTGAACTTAGTTCAACAAAAAAACCAAAACCTCAATCTGATCAACTTGAATTCGGAAAAATCTTCACAGACCACATGTTTGTGATGGATTATTCAATTGATAAAGGCTGGTATGATCCGAGAATTATCCCTTATCAGGCGATTCCAATGGATCCAGCTTCTATGGTTTATCATTATGGCCAATCTGTTTTTGAAGGCTTGAAGGCGTATGTGTCTGAGGATCAAAAGATTCTCTTATTCCGTCCCGAAAAAAATATGGAACGCTTAAACAGATCAAATGACCGCCTATGTATCCCGCAAATTGATACAGAAACGGTTTTAGAAGGCTTAAATGAACTCATTCGCATTGATAAGGATTGGGTACCTGATGCAGAGGGCACTTCTTTGTATATTCGTCCATTCATTATTTCTACTGAGCCCTATTTAGGTGTTGCACCGTCAAGCACCTATAAGCTGATCATCATTTTATCTCCAGTAGGTTCTTATTATAAAGAAGGCATTCATCCGGTCAAAATTGCGGTGGAAAACGAATTTGTCCGCGCTGTTAAAGGCGGAACAGGAAATGCCAAAACAGCTGGAAACTATGCATCAAGCCTGAAAGCACAGCAAGTTGCTGAAACGAAAGGATTTTCACAAGTCCTGTGGCTTGATGGCATCGAGAAAAAGTATATTGAAGAAGTCGGTAGTATGAATATCTTCTTTAAAATCAACGGAGAAATCGTGACGCCTGAACTGAACGGCAGCATTTTAGAAGGGATCACACGGAATTCTGTGCTTGAGCTGTTAAAGCATTGGGAAATCCCTGTGACAGAACGTAAAATTTCAATTGATGAGTTAATCGAAGCACATCAGTCAGGTGAACTTGAAGAAATCTTCGGGACAGGAACGGCAGCCGTCATTTCTCCTGTCGGTGAATTAATTTATCACGATCAGCCATACGTCATTCAAAATGGTCAAACAGGCGAAGTATCGAAGAAATTGTACGAAGCGATTACTGGAATCCAAAAAGGAACTCAGCCAGATATCTTCGGCTGGACAGTAGAAGTCGATTCGGTCGTCAAGCAGGCATAAGCAAGCGAAAGAACCTTTCATTTGATGAAGGGTTCTTTTTTTGTTTCTTTATCTCCTTCACTACCTCATAATGGAAAATATGGATCTATTCCACGCTTAAGGAGTGATGATATGTTTTTTACTTATTTACTAGCGTTCTTTGGGATTTGCATCGGATCGATCATCATCGCTACAGGTTTCGATGATTCACCGTTCTTCACCCGTTTTCTATTTAAGTTTCTCGGAATTTCTATCCTTGTTCTTTCCATTACTTTTGTAAAAGTGAGGCGAAAGAGGTTACGCAATAAAAAGGCGAAAAAGACTTAGATGTCAGTCAGCCTCTCATCAAATCGTGCACCAAAACAAGACCGATATCCCCACAATGGCCCCTGCATATATCCACTGTTTCCCTTTGATACTCCGCTTTCTCTCGATCAGTAAAAAGATCTCTGGTAAAAAGACGATGATGATTTCTAGGATAAAAACAAGATGATAAACTGGCGGCATCGGCTGGAAATCAAAGTCTCTTTCATCTCCACCGATGGTTGCGAAATACATTAACAGATTGGTTACTGGAATAGTAAAACAAACGAGCAGGCGGAGAACATACATCCACACATCCTGTCTATGCCGAATCAGGCCAATAAATGAAGCGATGATTCCATACAAAAACAAAACCACTGTGCCGTAACTAAGTAGAGGTTGAACGATAAAGCCGTAAAGCATTAAACCAATTGCCACCATATTCTAACCGTCCTTTCTTTGAAGCAGTACATGTTGTTTTTTCTATCATACACTGCTTTCTCCGGTTTCCATATGAAAAAATCATAAAAAACGACCCCATAAAGGGGCCATTTTATTTTACGCATTCACTGATTTGAAGAACTGCGGTAAATATTCACGGTGCGCTTCAAGCATTTCATCTAAGATTTGCTTTGCAATTTCGTCAGAAGGAACGAGTGGATTGATGGTCATGGCGACAAGAGCCGTCTCGTAATCTCCTGTCACAGCTGCTTCAGCTGCCACACGCTCGAAGGACTTGATTTGTTGAACGAGTCCTCTCACAGCCACAGGCAGATCACCTGTCGCGATTGGTTTCGGTCCGTCCTTTGTAATAATACAGTTCACTTCAACCGCTGATTCGGCCGGAATGCTGGCAATTGCTCCTCTGTTCACTGTATTTACCGGTTGAATGTCATGTTTATCATTATAGATGGAGCTGATCAAATTACATGCTGCATCGCTGTAATAAGCCCCGCCTCTTTTTTCGAGCTGCGGCGGTTTAATCGATAAATCTGGGTCTTTATATAACTCAAATAGTTCATGCTCGACTTGCTGCACAACCTCTGCTCTTGTTCCTTTTTCTTGAGCCGCTTTTTGTTCTTCCTCCAGCATATCTTTCGTTTTATAGTAATAACGATGATACGGACATGGAATGACCCCTAAGCCTTTGACGAAAGAAGGCTCCCAGTTTTTCGCTTCAATATTCCTCATGGACCACTGGCTATTTGGATTTCCTAACTCATCGAGCACTTGATCCATAATGCTGACCCCGTCTAAATACACATCTAAGCCATAGACCATGTGATTGAGGCCTGCAAATTGTACTTCAATGCGTTCGACATCGACATCCAGCGCTTTTGCAATGCCCATTTTGATTCCAATCGGCACATTGCATAGACCGACCACTTTTTTCAGATTCGTGTAGCGTAACACCGCCTCTGTGACCATGCCAGCTGGATTTGTAAAGTTCACCAGCCAGGCATCTGGGCAAAGCTCTTCCATATCCTTCACGATGTCTAGAATGACTGGAATGGTGCGTAGACCTTTAAATAACCCGCCTGGACCATTCGTTTCCTGTCCAATGACGCCATATTTAAGCGGGATTCTTTCATCCTTGGCTCTGGCTTCGAGCAGTCCTACACGAAATTGTGTCGTGACAAAGTCCGCATCTTTCAGAGCTGCCCGGCGGTCAAGAGTGAGGTGCACTTCAATCGGCAAACCTGCTTTTTCGACCATACGTTTTGCAAGGGCACCTACGATGTTCAACTTTTCCTGACCCGCTTCAATATCCACAAGCCATAATTCCTTTACAGGCAATTCTTGATATCGTTTAATAAACCCTTCGACGAGCTCAGGCGTATAGCTTGATCCACCGCCTATTGTGACAATTTTGATTCCGTCTTTCATGAATTGACACCTCCGAATTGCTTCATTTTTTCATGAAGCTCAATGATTTCAGCTGCAAGCTCCTTGACGGTCATTGCGTTCATCAGATGATCCTGTGCATGAATCATCAAGAGACTGACGTCGGTTTTCTCTCCTCTGATTTCTCCTTGGATCAGCTCTGTCTGTGCGTGATGCGCCTCATTTAACGCGTCTTGTGCTTCCTGCAATTTTTGCTTCGCCTCATCAAAATTGCCTTGCTTTGCACATGTAATGGCCTCCATGGCCGAGCTTCTGCCATTACCACCGTGCAAGATGAGTTGAAACACAATTTGTTCCATTTCCATCGGCCGCATCCCCCTTGTTCCCTCTATTACATGCTGACGACATTTTCATCTGTTGATGCTTTTGCTTCAAGCTCATTTTCTTCTTTCAATTTCTGCTTATCCCACATTCTAAAGAATGGATAGTATAGCGCAAATGACAAGGCAAGGTTAATCAGCTGCATGACCGCACCAGAGATTTTCCCGCCTGTTGCGAGATAGCCTGAAATGATTGGCGGCATTGTCCACGGGACAGCGATCCCTGCCGGTTTTGCTACAAGTCCTGTGCTCATTCCGATATATGTGGTGATGATCATCATAATTGGGGTAAGGATAAACGGAATGAGAAGCATTGGGTTCATCACAATCGGCATTCCAAAAATGATCGGTTCGTTGATGTTAAAGATGGCTGGCCCAATCGCAAGACGGCCAAGCTGTTTCATTTGTTTACTTCTCGCACGCAAGATCATGGTCAGTACCAAAGCAAGCGTCGCACCGCTTCCGCCGACATTGATAAAGATTTCAAAGAACTGCGCTGTGAAAATATTCGGCAGCACTTCTCCTGCTTGGAAGGCAAGACGGTTTTCATCCATCGCACCGAGCCAAATCGGACCCATGACTCCACCGACAATGGTGGCTCCGTGAATACCACATGCCCAGAGGAGCATTTGCACACCGATGGCAACGATACTTCCGCCTAAGCTTCCACCAAGAATGGATAGTGGTGTGCCGATTAAGACCGTAATGATATTATGAATACTCTCAAAAGGTGTCATCTCAATCAGAAGCCTAGCGACCCAGATCAGCGTGATGACCACAAAACCTGGAATAAGTGCGATAAACGATTTACTAACTGCTGGCGGTACACCATCAGGCATTTTGATGACGATATTCCGCTGTACAATAAAGCGGTAAATTTCGGTGGAAAGCATGGCAATAATCATGGCAACGAATAGCCCTTTACTGCCCATCAGTGTGACGGGAATACCGCCATTCACTAGGATAGCTTCTGTTGATCCTTCAGGTGTGAACGGTACTTGATAAGGTGTGGCTAGGAGGAAAGCTGCGACAGCAATTGCACCAGATGACAGTGCATCGACTGCATACTTTTCAGCTAACCTGTACGCGATCCCAAAGGTCGCAACAAGTGCCATAATGTCAAAGGTGGCATTCACAGGATAGGATAGTTTCGTGGCCCATTCGGCTCCGAAGACACTTGCCATAAAATCGCTATATCCTGGAATCGGAAGGTTGGCTAAAATAAGAAACAGTGAACCGACGATAATGAGAGGCATGGTTAAAACAATTCCGTCACGCAATGCTTGTAAATGTCTTTGAGCGGCAATCTTCCCTGCAAACGGCATAACCTTCTCTTCTAGAAATCGGTTGAATCCATTCATCCCTTCCGCCCCCTTTATCCGTTCACTAACTGTTCAGCAGATTTTAAAACCTCAGCACCATTACATACGCCATAATGCACGGTATTAATCACGTCTACTGGAATTCCTTTGTCTTCTCCGAGTTTTTTCATTTGCGGTAATAAATATCGAACTTGAGGTCCTAATAAAAGCACATCGGCTTGATCAATATGATTTTTTGCAGCATCTCCAGATACTGCCCAAATACGATAGTCTTTTCCTTGTTCTTGTGCACTTTTCTCCATTTTTGTGACAAGTAAGCTTGTTGACATACCTGCTGCACAAACTAATAAAATGTTCATTGTAAACGCCCCCTTTTTGAAGTATGAAGCTTTTCTTTACACATTCATCATATTATGAAACCGCTTTCATAAACACCCATACTTTTTCCTTTAGGAAGCGGAAAAAGTTAATATCACACCATTAGTTCTTGTACGAAGGCGCTTTTTTATCCATGACATCCAGCATGTCTTCAAAGGTGTCACAGGTGATGAGGTGCTGAATAAATTTCACATGATGGACAAGCTCTCCAAGCAGACGGTACATGCCTTTTAAATCTTTGGCATTCTCTTTTTCGACACAAAGCAAGCACACAAATTGAACTTTTTTCTCTCCCCAAATAATCGGTTTTTCTAATGTACAGATCGCCCAAAACGTCTCTTCTGTTAGCGGGGTCATCGGATGCGGAATCGCTGTATAATGCCCAAATGAAGTCGGTGCAGACTCTTCTCTTTCCATCACAGATTGTGTAAGTTCTGCTGGCGCTAAGCCCATGTCAATGACCTTTTGCGTGAGAAAGTGTATGACCTCTTCCTTTGTTTGAAAGGCGCGTTTTGTAAAGACCAATTCCTTTTTCATATATTGCGTAGCTAATGTCACTCTTGTTTCACTTGTCAAAGCTTCTTCTATTTTTAAAAAATCACTGCCTCCTAAAATCGTGTTCACTTGAATGACCGGAATCGGTAAATCCATATGAATGGGAATGGTCGAAATAATTAAATCCAATGCATGTAAAGAGACATGCGGAAGCGAATAAAGCTCTGCTGTGCCTAAAATGGTCAGCTTCGACCCAAATTGTGACCGCAAACGATCTTGAAGTAGCCTTGCACTCCCAGCACCAGACGCACAGACAATCAGGCATCGCTTCGGTGGTATTTCCATTTTCCTGCGCTCTAAGGCCGCACCAAAATGAAGTGCCATATAGCCGATCTCATTTTCATGAATGGACAAACCTGTCTCTTCTTCAATGACCCTGCTCGCCACAATCCCTGCTTCAAAGGCAATTGGATAGCCCGCTTTGATCTCATCAAGCATTGGATTTCTTAAATTCATTCCATACTTACACCGATTGATCGCTGGCTTTAAGTGCAAACTGAGGCCAATCAGCAATTCCGCATCTCCCGCTAAATCCAGCTGCAATTTTTGATCAATGGCTTTCAGCATCAGCTGAACAAGACGGCTCGTGTCATCATCCACAATTTGTTTTTGACCGCCCGTTGAAAAAGACTGTACCATTTTGGCTGTTCCTAGCAAATGAATGGCGATATAAACGATTTCCTCTTGTGGAAATGAGACATCTAGCAGCCCTTCAAGACGCTCAACCATTTTTTGGGCTACCTTGTATTCTTTTGCCCTTGGGATTTCGTTGATTTCTTCAGGCAGCACAGATACATAGTTTCCGTGTCTAATCCGTTTACAGGCAATAGCAATATGAACAATTAAATTATTCATGCAAATGTCTGATAGATTCATTTTTTCCTCGTTGATATAATCAATCATGGTTCTCTGAATCAATTCCAGCTCATGTTTTGGCAAAATCGTAACCGCCGTGTTCAGCATGGTTTGATAGGAACGCCGTTCATTGAATAAATATTCTGACATGCAATAACGGATTTTCATCTCAGATCCTTTGATCCGGCAGCCTTTATTCGGCTTTGCTTCCAGCTTCAGATCAAAGGGTTCGAGCTTACGTTTGACCCATTTCATGTCATTACTCATCGTCGATTTACTAATAAACAGCTGCTCCTGTAAGTCTTCCAGCTTCACATATGATTCCGCTAGAAGCAGCTTTTTCAAAATAAATCGAACTCGTTCTTCTGGAAGAATAGCAAGCGGTTCTTCCTGTTCGACTTCTTCCTTCATAAAACGGCGAAAGGCATTCTCATCGTTGATCAACAGCTCATAGCCAGCGCCTCTAACAGCTGATACAGCTGCTTGATAAGGGGCTAGACGCTCATTCAGTTCCTTGATGTCTGTTCGGATGGTGCGGCTTGTCACTTGTAAACTGACAGAAAGCGCAGCGCTCGTGAGAGGAGTCTCAGCTGCCATCAGCTGACTTAAAATGTGCGCCAGTCTTTTACTCAGCATTAGGTCGGCCTCCTTCATTTAGGGTGGAGAATCTGCCTTGTTCGGACAGGTTGTATACGCTTACAGTTCTCTTCATTACTCATATTCTACTGAAAAGAAATAAAAATTGCCAACTCATTTATATGACAAACGCCCCTATTTATACAACCAACCATATCTAATGACCTATGAATCTTCTTCTAAGATGCTGTTATGGAAATCATGAAAAAAAGGCGTTACACCTCCGTGTATCCGCCTTTTTCTTATGAGGAAATCAGTTGTGTAAAGACAACCAATCTTTTTTCATGTGTACCGGCTGCATGATCAAAAATTCCCGTACATGTGATGAAATTGAGATTCCGTGTAAAGGCGTACCCGAAAAAAGCATTTGGTTTCTCTTCGCGCGGATAGCTTTTCACCTTGAAAACCTCAAAGGTTCGCTTTTCCCCTGACGAGGATGTCACAATGACTTTGTCTCCCTTTTTTAGCTCCTTTAGTCGATAAAAAACAGCTGGACCCCATTTATTATCAACATGACCATTTATGACAGCATTCCCTTTATCACCGGGCTTCGGACCATCTTCAAACCAAGCTGTGTGATCTGAATTTTGCGGAACACCCATACTGCCATCCTTTGATAAAGTCGTTTTTTCCACTTTTGCTTGGACATCAATCGCTGGAATGGAGATGTCAGCTGGCACAATACCCGATGGCTCATCTTTTAACGTGTCGTGTGAATGAGATTGATTCTTGGCTTGTTTTGCTGTCATTGGCTCAGAAGATGATGCAGTTTCAGAGGATGACTTTTCATCTATTGATTGGGATGCGCAGCCCGTGATGATGAAAAGCGTCAGAATACCAAACAGCCATCTTTTCACGCAAGTCGACCTCCTTTTGAAGAAAGGAACGGCACGATTGTGCACGTTCCCTCTTGTCTTGATGCCTGCTTAATTTGATGGTTTACGGCGAATGAGAAAGAACGCCCCCACTGCACCTCCGGCTAAGATGAGACTTGCCATCATCCCAGCAAATGCTTCATATGACATACCTAATGGACCGGCTGTGCCTCCCATACCTGTTTTCGGCATCTCATTTGGCATGTTGGATTTGAACATGTCAGGATGCTGATCGACAATAGCTGATGCGACATCTTGACCAACCATGAACATATGGCCGTATGCTTCTCTGACAGTCGGGTACAGCTGATCATATTCACCATGATGATAAGACGTGTACGTTTTGATGAGCTCATCAATATGGGTTTTCAACCCAGCTTCTAAGTCAGCCGCCTTCAATCGTCCATCTGTCGCTTGATCTAAAAATTTTGCTTGTTTCATACGGTAAGCATCTAAATCTTTGACAGCCTTTTCTTTTGCTTGCTCGTCTCCTGATGCATCCGCTTTAACATAATCAACTAAATATCCGATATGACTTGACCAGATCGTTTTAAATTGTTTTCCTGCATCTTTTCCATAAACAGAAGCGATCGCATCTGATAAATCATTTGTATTTTCATTTAAGGCTGCTGCCGCTTGGTCAAAGTCCTTGCTGCCATCATTCCCTTTTTGCATAGCCACTACCGCGAGTGCCAAATGCTCTGAGAACAAGTAGTTTAAATCCTCACGAAGATCTGCCGCTGGAGTATCGACTGATTTTTGATCAAATTTCCCAGGAAATTGATCTGTAATCGCCCATGATACACCTTTACCTACTTCAAACATATGATGAATGGATTTTCTGACCGTTTCATAGGTTGTATCAAAATCCTTTTCTGTGTAACTGTCAAAAGCTTTTAGCAGTTCATTGACGTGCATCTTTAACCCTTCTTCAAGTTCACTTGCTTTCAATCTTCCACCTGTTGCTTTATCAAGCATATCAGCTTGTTTCATGCGGTATTGATCAAGCTCTTTGACCGCTTTCTTTTTACCTGCTTCATCTTTTTTCGCTGTCGCTTGTACATAATCAACGAAGTAGCCGATATGGCTTGACCAAATCTCTTTGAATTGTTTCCCTGCTTTTTTTCCATACACAGAGGCGATCGCATCTGATAGATCATTCGTGTTTTCATTTAACGCTGCGGCTGCTTGATCAAAATCTTTACTGCCGTCAATTCCCTTTTGCATCGTGATCACTGCTAAATAAGCATGCTCTGAGAAGAGCTGATCAAGCGCTGCGCGAAGATCCGTTGCTTTATTTGACACCTCTTGTGATGATGACGACTTTTTTGCATCCCCATGCATATGTCCTTCGTGTGCACTTGCCATTTGAGCAGTTGGTAATAATAATGCTGCACTAAGCGGGATCGTTAAAAATGCTTTTTTCATTTTCATCTGTTTTGCCTCCTCTTTCCGTTTGTTATGTACTTAACGGAGAGAGAATTGATATGGATCATTCACACAGCATATTTTTTTGTTTCATGCATTTCATAAAAAAAAGCCGGATTACCCGGCTGATACGTTACGACTTTTGGATGCTTTTCGTTCTTTATATATTTTCCTCACCACTGGATAAATCACTGGTGCCCATTTGACAATTTGTTTCAGCCACTTTTTCATTTTCTCCCGCGCCTCCTTATTGTCATTCTTACAAGACGATTCCCGATCTTGTCATGAAATAAACAGGTGCGGGAGAGCAGGAGTTAAATGACGCCTTGTGCGATCATGGCATCTGCCACTTTGCGAAATCCTGCAATATTTGCGCCTACCATTAAGTTTCCAGCGTATCCGTATTCTTCAGCTGTCTCAGTACACTGACGATAAATCGACTGCATCATTTGTTTCAACTGACCATCTACTTCTTCAAAAGTCCAAGACATTCTCGCACTGTTTTGCGCCATTTCTAACGCCGAAACACCCACTCCCCCAGCATTTGCTGCTTTTGCTGGTGCAAACAAAATATCATGTTGTTCAAATACTTTGACGGCCTCAAGTGTGGACGGCATATTGGCCCCTTCTCCTACAGCGATGACACCGTTTGCCACTAGCTGCTGTGCTTGCGACTCTGAAATTTCATTTTGTGTCGCACATGGCAGCGCAATGTCACAAGGGAGAGACCAAATTTGTTCGCAATCTTCAATCAATTCAGCATGCGGGTGAATGTCTATGTAGGCACTAATTCGCTGGTTATCGACTTCCTTCAGCTGCTTCACTGTCTCAAGTGAAATGCCTTGAGGGTCGTAAATGGCTCCGCTTGAATCACTACAAGCCACAACCTTTCCGCCTAATTCCAATACTTTTTCCATCGCATAAATCGATACATTTCCTGACCCAGACACAACAACAGATCGTCCTTCAAATTGCATTCCGTGGGCTTTTAACATTTCTTCCATAAAGTACACCAGTCCATAGCCGGTCGCTTCTTTTCTTGCTAAACTGCCTCCGAAGCTAGGGCTCTTTCCTGTCAGGACACCTGCTTCATACGCACCACGCATTTTTTTGTACTGGCCGAACATATAGCCGATTTCGCGTGCGCCTACCCCAATATCTCCTGCCGGTACATCTTGATCAGGTCCAATATAACGACTGAGTTCACTCATAAAGCTTTGAACAAAATGCATGATTTCTCCATCAGATTTCCCTTTAGGGTCAAAATCTGATCCACCTTTTCCTCCGCCGATCGGCAAACCTGTCAGTGCGTTTTTAAAGATTTGTTCAAATCCTAAAAACTTGATGATGCTGGCATTGACCGATGGGTGGAAACGAATGCCCCCCTTATAAGGACCGATGGCACTATTAAATTGAACCCTGAATCCTCTGTTCACCTGTACTTTGCCTTCATCGTCTACCCACGGTACACGAAACATCACAAGCCGCTCAGGCTCAATTAAGCGTTCTAAGATCCCCTGTTTTTCATACTCTGGGTGTTTTGCAAAAACCGGGACGAGGGATTCCAGAATTTCTTTCACGGCTTGCTGGAATTCCGCCTCGCCTGGATTCCGTTTTTCTACATCCTCTAGCACACGGTGGATGTAGCTTTGTGCTGTTTGTGCTGCTCGATCTAAGGTCAACATGTCTCATCTGCCTCCTTGTCAATATCTCACTCTTTGGTTGTTAGATTTTCTAACGCATATTGAGATTAATTTAACACCATTTGTAAAAACTGATCAATATTGATAACAGATGAAAACGATGCCGAAATGAGATAGATCAAGCAGAATCACCTTCCGTCATGAAAATGACCCGCTTAAAGAATGACTATCGTGCTAGAAATGACGAACTGGACGTTCAACATCCCGCTTTCTTTGACACATTCATGAAACTTTCATTTTTTCTAGATGATGATCATTCAAAAAAAAGGTCAAAAGTTTTACAACGTCTTTCAATCTTTCCTGAGCTTTTCTCCTCTTTTACGATCAGGTAAGACAACACACAGCCAATATAAAATAGAAGAAGATGGAAAGTTGATTAATCCAATGATGCCCCAGAACCATTTATAACGCCCTCTTTTCTTGGCATCCATAAATAAGAGAAATCCCTGTGCAAACAGTAACGGTAATGCGCACAATAAGATGATCATTTCCGTCTGACTCATAAGGAGGACCCTCCTTTAATATGTTGGTATTCCTTGATGCCGACAACCACACAGAGTGGCACGCTCACCACTTGGAGAAGAATGAAGATGATGGGCAAATGAGTAATGGCAGCTGCAAAAAGTGTCATGATGGTCAGACTGACGATGATGTACGCCAGCACTTCTTGTTTAAAACGTTTTTTCTCTTTTTCCTTTGCCTGCTTTAGCATCAACATCAAAGCTTGTTCACTCGGCTTTTCTACTTCGATTTGTTCATCGAGCTCCTGCAACTCCTCTTTTAAACGATCGGCGAAACGATCTTCTTTCATCAGTCCCACTCCTTTCGAATTTTCTTGATCCCATGATGAACCCTCGATTTCACCGTACCTTCTCTCACCCCGAGCATCGAAGCGATTTCAGGGTAAGTAAAGCCATAATAGTAATGGAGAAGGATCGGTGCTCTCTCCTGAGCCTTTAACTCATTTAGAGCATCCCATATGTCATGCCAAGTATGGCCTTTTTGCTGAACATCCCATTTGAACCGGCGGATGGCTTCTTGATTCGCCTTTCCTTCTCTCGTTTGTTCACGTTTTCTTTTCTTTTGATGATCTAAAAATTGTCTAGATGCAATGGACATGAGCCATGTTGAAAATAATGAATCTCCTCTAAAAGAAGAAAGTTTCATGTACGCTTTGAGCATCGTTTCTTGCATGATCTCCTCTGTCAACTCTTGTTGAAGGGTCAGTTTCATCAAATAACGGTAAAGAAACGAATAATGATGCCGATAAAGGGCGGTAAATGCGGCATCATCCCCCTGTTTTGCCCGCTTGATCCATAAAGTCTCCTCGGTCTGCTCCAAACACGTCCCTCCTTCCTTTCTATCTCTTATTAATTAGACGACACCGGTGATCGCATCGTTTAAAATAGACCTTCTTTTTTTAATTGGAGCCTTTTCTACCTGCTGTTTAGCGCATGGATCTATTTAATATCCAATTTTTTCTTATGTAATGATTATGACATGTCTTTGTCTCTAACAAAATGACGCTTTCGTAATCATCTTGATTTTCCTTGAAAAGAAGAACGTCCTTTTCATAATCAATAGGTTACCCCAATACCTATCGTCAATGATCCTTGTCTCATGTAGATAAATTGAAATAATCATTGCCTTAGTTTCCTTGAAAATCGTGGAATACTTCGTTCCAATTCTTAGCCGATGATACCTTTTTGCGTGCTATGCTCTTCCTACATTCCGAAAGAGGCGATGCTGGCGAAGGAAGGAGGAGCGGTTGAATCGCAGCTTATTTTGGAAACGTTTACATTAAAACAAAATAGAGAATGGAGATGTTCATGTTGAAGAAAAAAGTTCCAATGTTAGCTGGTGTGTTAGCGGTTGGTCTCGTGACTTCATTATTTGCGCCAAATGGGGAGGCAAAAGCAGCAACGAAATATCCAGAAAGCCCTTCGATTATGGCCAATTTTAATCAGCAAGGATTCTCCACATTAAATGGTGGTACAACAGGCGGTGAAGGCGGTAAAACGGTGACGGTGAAAACCGGAAATGAACTATTAGCTGCCCTCAAAAGCAAAGGAACAAATGAAAAATTGAAAATCGTGGTAGACGGAACGATTACTCCTTCTAATACATCAGCCAATAAAATTGATGTGAAAGATACAAACAATGTCTCCATCGTCGGTAAAGGGACAAACGGCGAATTTAATGGGATTGGTATTAAAGTATGGCGTGCCAATAACGTCATCATCCGCAACCTCAAAATCCATCACAGCAAAATCGGTGATAAAGATGCCATCGGAATCGAAGGTGGCTCTAAAAACGTATGGGTCGACCATAATGAACTCTACAACACTTTGAACTCTGGGAAAGATGACTATGATGGGTTATTCGATGTGAAAAATGACTCCGATTACATTACGTTCTCATGGAACTATGTCCATGACAGTTGGAAAACAATGCTGATGGGCAGCTCCGATAACGATAACTACAACAGAAAAATCACATTCCACAACAACCGCTTTGAAAACTTGAACTCTCGTGTACCGTCTATGCGCTACGGAGAAGGTCATGTGTATAACAACTACTACAAAGGCATCCATACAACTGCGATTAACTCTCGTATGGGCGCAAAAATGAGAATTGAGCACAACGTATTTGAAAATACAAACAATGCCATTGGCAGCTGGGACAGCCGTCAAGTCGGTACATGGCATGTCATCAACAACTCATATATTAATAGCACAGGCAGTCTGCCAACGTCTTCAACAGGTACGTACAACCCTCCTTATAACTACTCTTTGCTTAACGTGAACAATGTGAAATCAGAAGTTGTATCAAATGCGGGTGTAGGAAAAGTAAACCCTTAAGCTCAAAAAAACGTTCGGGCAGAAATCTTCTGTCCGAACGTTCTTGTCATACATTTTTTACACGTTCGAAAATGGACGATCCATTTCATACAGCTTTTGATAACGCACATTTTCTTTCAGCAAATCATGATGCTGCCCCTCCATCTCAATGCGTCCACCTTCAATAAACATCATACGGTCACATGCCTCACAGCCAGTGAGATGATGGGTGATCCAAATGACTGTTTTTCCTTTTAACACGCGAAAGATCGTTTCAAGCAATTCACGCTCTGTGCGTGGATCAAGCCCGACGGTTGGCTCATCTAATACAACAATCGGTGTGTTTTGCAGCAAAATCCGTGCTAGAGCCATACGCTGCCTTTCTCCACCAGAGAAACGAACCCCTGTCTCTTGTACACCTGTGTGATAACCTTCTGGCAAAGACTCAATGTAATCGTGCAGCTGAACTTGCCGCGCGGCTTCTTTTACTTGCTCTTCTGTCGCTTCTGGAGAACCTAAGCGAATGTTGTTTACAACAGACGTATCGAATAAATAGGGCTGTTGATTGAGCACAGACACATAAGAGGATATCTCCTCTTGAATGCTTTGTACCGGTTTCCCCTGAATGCTGACAACCCCTTGATTTGGCACGACTGCCCCTTCTAACAATTTTAAAATGGTCGATTTGCCTGCACCGCTTTTTCCTAAAAGAGCGAGCGATTCACCTTGCTTCATGGAAAACGAAAAATGCTTTAGTACATGTTGATCTACTTCATATCCGAAGGTGACTTGATCAAAACAGACCGCTTCAACGCCATTAGAGACGGGTGTCTCGTTTGCTGCCTCCCTCTCCACTAATCCTTCATACGACTGCTCTTCATAATGATTTAATCTGCTGACGGCATGCTGATAAACAGGAATATCGCCTGCTGCATCTGAGAGCGGAAGAAAGGCTTCTGTTAATGGAAACAGCACAAGCACAAAGGCTGCGATGAGCGTGTGTGGCATAGAACCAGCCTGAACGACTGAGCCGCTCCAATACACGACAAGGACGACTGCTCCTCCAATCACTAGCTGGGCTAAAAATTGGCGCAGACGGATAAACCGGTGCTTTGCCGCTTCGAGTGCTAATAGCTTTGCTTCTTTTCGTTCATAGCCCTCAACAAAATCGTTCTGTCTGCCGCTAAACAACCAGTCACTCACGCCCATGACAGCATCCGTTAAATGGCTGTACAGTTCATTTCTGCCTTTCTTCATTTGAATTTGTCGCGCCCGGTTCACAAGTACTGTGATGTATGGGAATACAAATACGAGCAGCGCCATATAAAGCAGCATCAACCCGGCAAAAGGCCATGAGAAAAGCCCAAGTGCTCCAATCGAAGCGGCATATAAAAGCAGCGCACCGATGGATGGAAAGATTGTTTTTAAATACGCATCCTGTAATCTCTCCACATCTTCTGACAACAGCCCAAGCATTTCACCTGTTCCAAGCTTAGTCTGTTTGGCACTTCGTTCAGCCATGTCATAAAGACGTACCCGCATTTTTTCAATCATCGTCAAAATGAGCTGATGACTCGCCAGTCTCTCTGCATAACGAGCCGCTGAGCGTGAAATACCAAAGGTACGTACTGCCACGATTGGGACATAGACCATCAAGATATTCTCAGGTCTTGTGGCAGCTTTTGAAATGAGGAACCCTGACGTATACATGAGCATAGAAGCAGAAAACACCGCAATCGCCCCTAAAAAAAGCACCAAGGCAAACAGCTTTTGATTCTCCTTGATATAAGGTATAAACCAGCCTTTACTGACCATGTGTGACCGCCCCCATTTGTTCCTGTACCAATTGATAGTACACACCTTTTCTTTCCATTAATGATTCATGAGTCCCCATCTCTGCAATCGTCCCATGATCCATCACAATGATTTCATCCATATCCGTCATCCAATGAAGTCTGTGTGTAGCTAAAAACACAAGTTTATCTTCAAACAATGGAAGCATTGTTTTCTTCAATTCATACTCTGTCTCAATATCCAGATGAGCCGTTGGTTCATCTAACAGCATAATGGATCGCTGGCCGAGCACTGTGCGAGCGAGTGCAATCCGCTGCGCTTGTCCACCGCTCAGTCCTCTGCCCTGTTCGCCAATGACCTCATCCAGTCCATTGGGGAGATCAGCTACGAGCTGAGACAAACCTGCCTCTTGCACCGCTCTTTCAACGTCTTCATCTGTTGCATTCGGTTCATAAAAACGAATGTTTTCTCTCAGTGTCATGTGAAATAAATAAGGATGCTGCGGCATATAAACGACTTCTTTTTGCCATGCCGCCAGCTGTAAATGAGCAAGCGGCTTTCCGTTTAGGATCATTTCACCTGCAGACGGTTCAACAAAACCGCCGAGGACATCCGTTAACGTCGATTTCCCCGAACCACTGGCACCGATGATCCCAATCTTTTTCTTTCCTTTCACAGTGAGGTCCACATCCTGAATCGAATAAGGAGCATGTTCATCATGCAACACACTGACATCTTGCAGTATGAGCTCAGATTGCTCATTCCACTCGTTCAGCTGCACGGATTGTGTCTCCTGCTCTCGGAAGCCCTTTTCCTCTAAAATCACTTGAATCGCCTCATTCGCTTCTTTACCGTTTAACGTCGCATGATAATCATTTCCCACTTCACGGACTGGCAAGAAATATTCTGGCGCAAGCATCAGTGCGGTCAAAGCGGGCAATAACAAAAGATCTCCTTCAATTAAGCGCAAGCCGAGAAATACAGCGACAGTCGCAATGGACAGCATAGAAAAGAAATCGAGAGCAAAAGATGAAAGAAAGGCGACTTTCAGTGTGCTCATCGTCGCCTTTCGATAACGCTTTGAGACCTCTCCAATATTGCGAGAATGCTTTTTGCTAATCCCTAAGTAGCGAAGCGTTTCAAGGCCACGGAGAGAATCAGTAAAATGATTGGATAATTTCTCATACGATCTCCATTGTTTGGCCGCTTTACGCTGAGCGACAAGTCCTAGCAAAATCATAAAAATAATTAAAATCGGCAGCGTGACAATGAGAATGACAGCAGATGTTTCATCTAATGTCCAAACATAGACAAGCACCATCACCGGAATAACTGCCATGTTCACCATTTTCGGCAAAAACAGCTGTAAATACTGACGATATTGGGCAATGCCCTCCATCGCCAATGTCACAAGCTTTCCTGTTCCTTTTTTCTTCGTGAAAGCTGGCCCTAAACGGAACAGCTGGTCCAACAGCTGCTTTCTCACGTCTGCTCCAATCCGGGAAGAATAGGAGAACATGACCTTCTCCCGCATCAAGGTGAGACCGTGCCGCACCAGAAAGGCAGCAAGAAACAGCAAGACATAAGGCGTTGCCTGCATGAGGCTCTTCCCGTCAAACAGCGTTGTTATGGCATGTGCCAGCCACTGTGCTTGAAAAATAATACTTGCTCCTTGGATGATTGACACAATACCTAAGAGGGCAAGAAGCCCCCTCATTCCTTTTAGTTGAAGCAAACGTTTATCCATTAGTAGGTCATTGGCTCCTTACCGCTTACACGTTTACGGAAGACATAGTAGCTCCAGATTTGATACCCAAGCACAAAAGGTAGCAAAGAAATGGCAACAATCGTCATGACCGTCAGTGAATAAGATCCTGATGCAGCGTTTTGAATGGTGAGGTCGAATGCATGGTTGATCGAACTAATCATGACACGCGGGAATAATGCTGTGAAAAGCATGGTCACCGTCACCATAATACCTGCACCTGTGAATAAAAATGTCCATCCATCACGCTCTTTTCTCATAAAGAATAGAGCCGCTACATAACAAACCACAATGAGTACAGTTAAAGGGATTGTGATGATCGGACGCACGGTATAAATGTCCGTTTCAAGAATAGACACACCAACAAATACAACAAGAACTGGTAGTGCAATCAATAAAACACGCTGACCGAGCTTTCTTGCACGATTTCTTAAATCACCCTCAGTGCGGAGTGTGACGAAAATCAATCCATGCAGGAGGCAAAGCACCGTCACGGCTACCCCGCCGATCACTGAATAAAGATTGACGAAGTCTGTAAATCCAGCGTACATATTCATATCTTGATCAATTGGCATTCCTCGTAACATACTTGTGAATAGCACTCCGAGTAAAAATGGCGGAAGCAGACTGCCAAAGAAGATGATCCAGTCCCACGTTTTGATCCATGAAGCCTTCTCGACCTTCCCTCTAAATTCAAAGGCGACCCCCCGCCCAATGAGCGCTAATAGGAGAATCGTAAATGGAATATAGTATCCGCTGAACATCGTAGCGTACCAGTGAGGAAAAGCGGCGAAAATAGCCCCGCCAGCTGTAATCAGCCAGACCTCATTTGCATCCCAGAAAGGGCCAATCGTATTGATTAAAATGCGGCGCTCATGTGCATCTTTTCCAAGCAGCTGCATGGACATCCCGACACCAAAATCAAATCCTTCTAAGAAGAAAAATCCAACAAACAATACTGCGACAAGAATAAACCAAATCTCGTTAAGATATGCCATGATATGCGCCTCCATCAAATGGATCTGTAGACAGGTCCGTTTCATCCTTTTGATCTGTATTCTCTTCAGAATGTGCACCTTTTTTAATTTCTCGAATGAATAAGTAGGCAAGCACGATGGCAAGAATCAGATAAATGGTCGTAAAGCTAATGACTGAGAATAGCAACATGCCGTACGATACGTTTGGTGAAATGGATTGTGCGGTTGTCATCATACCAAAGACTGTCCACGGCTGACGCCCAATTTCCGTCATGATCCAGCCCGCTGAGTTTGCAATAAACGGGAACGCAATCATCCATACCATGAAGCGTAAATACCATTTGTTTGATTCTAGTTTTTTTCTAAAGCTCAAATACAAACCAATCATACTAGCAAAAATCATCAACATGCCGGCACCCACCATGATTCTAAAGCTCCAGAAGGTTGTTTTGACTGGAGGAATGTAATCCCCAGGACCAAACTTTGCTTCATATTCTTTTTGAAGGGTCAGCATGCCTGGCACATCTCCACTAAACTTCGAATAGGCCAAGTAACTTAAAGCAAACGGAATATTGATCTCCGCAGAGTTTTCTTTTTTATCTGTATCAATGTTGGCAAATAGTGTCCAAGCCGCTGGATCTCCACTATCCTTCCAAAGGGCTTCACTTGCTGCCATCTTCATCGGCTGTGATTCCATTAAGTGCTTCGCTTGATCATGTCCAGAGAACGCCACACCTAAGCCAGAAATGAAAGCAAGCACCATGGCAATCTGGAAAGATTTTTTGAAAAAGGTCACTTCTTGTTTTTTGATCATTTTATAGGCACTGACACCCGCGATAAAGAAAGCACCGGTTGCCAATGCACCAAACAGAACGTGCGGGAACTCTACCCAAAGTTGCGGATTTGTCACGAGCGCCCCAAAGTCATTCATTTCTGCACGGCCATTTTTAATCACAAATCCAACTGGCTCCTGCATAAATGAGTTGGCGAGTAAAATCCAAAACGCCGAAAAGATCGTACCAAGAGAAACGAGCCAAATACATAACAAATGAATTTTTTTCGGTAGACGGTCCCAGCCGAATATCCAAAGACCAATAAAGGTCGATTCAAGGAAAAAGGCCAATAGCGCTTCAATGGCAAGCGGTGCACCAAAGACATCACCGACAAACCTTGAATAATCTGACCAGTTCATCCCAAACTGGAATTCTTGCAGAATCCCTGTCACCACACCTACTGCAAAGTTAATTAAGAAAAGGTGACCCCAAAATTTTGCCATCTTTTTATAGATGTCTTTTTTCTTCACCACATAAAGGGTTTGCATCAATGCAACGATAAATACCAAACCTATAGACATAGGAACAAAAATAAAATGAAATAATGTCGTTGAGGCAAATTGAAATCTTGCTAAAAACAGCTCACTCACAGCCTTACATCCTCCCTTACTTTCGCATGCCGAATGATTCGAGATATTTATGCTCACTATTTCACAAAAAGTTCACTATTTGTTCAATGATTCACAAGTGAAAGTCCATTTGATATAGTTCACTCGGTGAAATTTTACTCTTGATTTTCATTCGGTTAGTTATTTATACCTGTACTTTACACCCATGCGCTTCAAAAATAAAGTAAATTTTACCTAAAATTTGGATAGGATTGTGTCAGTTGTTTGAATACTTTGTCAAAAATATGTGACGGAAAGAGACAATCACAAAAAAAATAGCGCTGCTTTTTCGCTGCAGCGCTTTTGAATATTTAGGCTTTTTTCTGTAAAGCGGGTCTTGTGACTTGCACTTCATAGTACGTAATTTTGTTTTTTAACAGGCCTTCAGGTTTCGCCTTTCCATGAGCATGCGCATCACCAAATGCCTGAGATTTTGTCCAATTCACAAAATCTTCTTTTCGATTCCAGCGGGTGTGAATGGTCACTTCATCGTAATCAGTTGTCTGCTGAGTGACCCATACTTCCATTCCTAAAAAGCCTTCCATAAATTCTACTTGTCCCTGCTTGTTAAACCGTTTAACAAGGTGGTCGGCACTGCCTTTTTCTACTCTTACTTGGTTGTTTACAATAATCATGTTTGGTTCATCTCCCTTTTGTTGTTGAATGGAGGCGATTGGGATAATGAGCGGATGCTCACCGTCTAAGTGAACCTCTGCCTGAATCCCAAAAACCTCCTTGAAAAAGTCTTCTGTTAACACTTCTTTTGGTGAGCCAATTTGATGCACCTGACCTCGCTTCATAGCAATGAGACGGTCACAATATTTTGCGGCCTGCTGCAAGTCATGGAGAACCATTAAAATGGTGATGCCATGTGTTTGATTCAGCTGTTTGAGTAGCTCCAGTAATTCAAGCTGATGCGCAATGTCTAAATAAGTGGTTGGCTCATCGAGAATGATGGTTTCTGTCTTCTGAGCCAGTGCCATTGCAATATATGCCTTTTGTCTTTCTCCGCCTGACAATGTATGAAGCATTCTGTTTTCATTGGTGCGGCTATTCGTCACATCAAGCGCCCACTCAATCGCTTCATGATCTGACGTACTGCTTTTTTTCCAGATGGAACGGTGCGGACTGCGTCCAAGTGCGACCAGTTCACGTACTGTCATCGATGGAATGGCGGTTCTTGTTTGCATGAGAACCGCCACCTCCTGGGCGATCTCCTTTGCCGTCATTTCTTTTTGCGGGATGTCGTGAATGTAAATCATGCCGCTTTCGATTGAGGTCAGTCGTGCGGCCGCTTTGATAAAAGTTGACTTACCTGACCCATTCGGGCCAATGATTCCGGTTACACTGCCTTTAGGAACAGCTGCTGAAATGGAAGACAGCCGAAAGCCGCCTTGACTGAGACTCACGTCATCCATTGCAATGACATCCATCTTAACCCCTCCCTTTCTTTTTTAATAAATAGAGGAAGAAAGGTGCACCGATGCAGGCAAGCAAGATCCCTACAGGCAATTCAACCGGTGTAAACCAGACCCGTGCCGCTGTATCGGCAAAGACCACAAGCACGCCCCCTCCAAGCATTGAAATCGGCAGCAAATACCGGTAATCATCTCCGATTAAAAGACGGATAAAATGAGGTACCACAAGTCCGACAAATCCAATTAAACCGCCGACACTCACAGCCGCTCCAGCTAAAAGAGCCGCCAGCACAATAAGGAAAAATCGGGTCCTTTCTACTCGAAGGCCCAATAGCTGAGCCGATTCATCACCAAGTAAAAGGAGATTGGACGGTTTAATGGCGAAAAAACAAAGACATAATCCAGCCAGCGCATATGGCGACACAAAGCTAAGATGATGCCAGCTCCGCCCGTTTAATCCCCCTGATAGAAAAGGCAAAACAGCCTGCACACGCTCACTATAAAGCACCATAAACCCATTCATCACCGCACCAAGCAGGGCATTGACGGCAACACCTGCCAAGATCAATTTAAGCGGGGAAACCCCTTGATCAAATGACAGCATATACACGACAAGAGCTGCTAATAAGGCGCCCAGAAAAGCAGCTGCCGGAAGCAAATACGTGAACTGCGGAAGAACAATCATGCTGAGTACAGCAGCTAACCCGCCGCCCGCAGTCACACCAATGATCCCAGGGTCAGCAAGTGGATTTCGGACAACTCCTTGTAAAATCGCCCCTGATGCTGCGAGACAGGCCCCAACGAGAAAACCAATGAGCACACGGGGAAGCCGTAAATCCATGACAATTTTTTCATGAACAGGCAGACCTGATCCCGTGAACACAGCCATTAAATCCGTCAGCGATAATTGGACAGAACCTACCGCAAGTCCTAGACAGACGCCCACACATAAAGAGAGAAACAATCCTGGTAACAGCCATTTTCGTCTTGACTGCCTTTTTTGAAAATCTAGTTCTGCATTCATCTTCATGATGACAATCGCTTCAATTTCTTCTCTAATTCATCAATCGCTCTGATGACTTCTGCGCCTGGATTTGTCCCAAATAGGTCACTTGGCAGAATCTCAACGTCTCCATTTTTGACAGCTGATACATCGTGCCACGCCGCATTTTGCTTCATTTCACTCATAAAGCCTGCTTTGACATCTTCAGGATTGCTGTGTGTCATCAGCAAAATGAGATCCGGATCGGCCTCGATTACCTTTTCTGCATTGATTTGTGCATATTGCGGAAACTTTTCGAGTGCTGGTTCATTTTCAGCAATATTCGCACCACCAGCGATCCGCAGCAGATCACCGCTTAAAGATTGTGGAAGTGCCGCCATATATGTGCCGGGCGCACCATATACAACGAGTGTCTTTACTTTTTTCTCAGGCTGCTTCACTTGCTTGATCCGCTGATCGATTTGAGCATTGAGTGCTTTGGCCTTTTGCTGTTTTCCAAGTAAATCACCAAATAAAGTAACTTGACGCTGGATGTCCTTCACTGAGTTGGCACTTGTCAAAAGAAGCTGTGAACCAATTCCTTCTATAGTAGAGATATCCTTGCTGTTTAATGATTCATTCCCAAGCACCACATCGGGCTTTAAACTCGTGATCAGCTCGACATCAAATTGATGGGTTGTGCCAATTGATTGTACGGACTTTGCCTTTTGTAGATTGTCTGGCAATTCGGCAGTTGGCCGGCCGACCACCTGGCCACCTAAGGCATAAATGATGCTCATGTCGCCAGTTGACAACGAGACGATCCGTTCAGGTGATTCATGAAACGATAATGTTCTGCCGGCAAAATCCTGAATGTTGAGCGCACCTTGCTTGCTCCCATTCTCGACAGGCGCCGCCTGACTGCATCCGCCGAGGAGAAGCACGACGACGAGTCCTGCCCAAATCACATGTAAACATTTCAACCGTCTGTCTCTCCTTTTCTAGTAAACTTTCTTTAGCTTCGCCTGTACCACGAGACGCTTGTTTTTAGGTGCCAGCACGTGATCACAGGTCGATAATGTGAGAATCAAGTCATCTGTGGATACGTCTGTTTTCGTTTGATAGATGGACTTCTTACGCACAGCTTGCAAGTAGTGCGCATATTCACCAAGATCCTGAAAATCAGTCTGAATATAATCGAAATCGACTGTCGTCTCATACACAGCAAAAATCTCTGCTTCATAGCTTTGGTACAGCGTATCGTACTGAAATGTGCGATGATCTTGGAAGAAATCTTTTTTCAAATAGTTTGTGAGACCAGCAAACATAGACCCATCCCTCATCCGATGACCGTATAACACTGTATTGGGACTTTCATGCAAGACGTCATTACGATAATCCATAAAGATACTGCCTGCCCGTGTGTCATCCTTTACATAATTACGAGTTAAATAGAATGCATTATCGTTTGACTGAACAATTGGATACTGAATCATCGTGTCCTTCATATCAATCCAACCGACAATGTCTTCATTCACCTTTCGCAAATCATCAAATGACTGACGGATTTCTCCAGGTTTTCGCTGTTTCATTCCATCCTCGTGTGTGTAAAGTGTCTGAGCCTTTGCAAGCACCTGACGATTTTGATAATTGCCAAAGAGCTCCAAGCCAATGGCAGTACCGCTATATAGAAAAACACCTAAACAGACGATCGTCAGCATTCGCTGCCCGATCCTTTTCCCTCGTTTCACACTGTCTCACCTGCTTTTTGCACAACTTATATGCCTACAGGCACGATATACATCCCTGTTTCTGCATCCTGCTTAATTGTGACGGACACATGATAAATGTGCCGCACCATCTCTTCTGTTAACACATCATTTGGCCGTCCTTCGCGGATAATTTGTCCATCTTTCATGGCGATGATGACATCACTATAGCGAATCGCCTGATTCATATCATGCAGGACCATCACGATGGTTAATCCATGCTCGACATTGAGCTCTCGAATGAGCTCCAGAATGTCAAATTGATAATACATATCCAAATAAGTCGTCGGTTCATCTAAGAAAAGGATCGGTGTTTTTTGCGCTAAAGCCATCGCAATCCATACACGCTGCCGTTCTCCGCCTGACAATGAGGCGAGTGGCACCTTTCGCTTATCCGTCAGCTTTGTACAGGACAGCGCCCACTCGATTGCTTTCTCATCTTCTTCCTTGTCACTGCCGCGCATCGTCTGGTAGGGCGTTCTCCCAAATGCCACGACTCGTTCGATCGTTAAATCGAGCGGCGCTTCATTTTGCTGATGTACGACTGCCAGCTTTCTCGCGAGTTCCCTGGGCTTGAACGCATTCAGCTCTTGCCCATCTAAATGTATCTGTCCTTTATGTGGACAATGGTTATGTGCCATCAAGGAAAGCAGTGTGGATTTGCCCGAACCATTTGGACCGATAATGGTGGTGATTTTCCCCTTTTCAATCTTTGTAGTGACCGATTGAACAATATCCCTCTGCCGATCATAGGAAAACGACACCTCACGAATGTCCATGAAGACGATCCCCCCTTCTTAATAAAAAGATCAGAAACGGCCCGCCAATAACAGCCATGATTGTAGAAGCAGGGATTTCATTTGGTGCCACAAGCGTTCTGCCGAGCGTATCAGCCGTCAGAATGAGCAATGCCCCGCTTAACGCAGAAAATGGAATCAGTACCCGATGGTCCGAGCCGACGAGCCTTCTAGAGATATGGGGAATGAGCAAACCGACAAAGGCAATCACGCCCGCTACCGCAGCAGTCACCGCTGCTAATAACACCGCCGTGATTGAAATCAAAAGGCGCATTCTGGTCACACGCAATCCTAAGTTTTTCGCCGTCTTATCTTGAAGGGCAAGCAAGTTACACCATCTGCTAAAGAAAAGCGCAACCACAAGCCCAATGACGCCATAGACACCGATTAAACGGACATCTCCCCACGTTTTCATCGTCAGATTCGACTGCCCAGACTGATTAATGGTGATATTGAAATAGCTGCAAATGGTCACAAACGCTTCTGCCATCCCTGTAAACATGGCATTGATGGCGATCCCCACCAAAATCATTCGAATCGGGCTTAAGCCGCCTTTCCAAGACAACACGTATACGAGGAAGCAGGCAATTGCCCCGCCTAAAACTGAAAATAAAGGAGAGTAGAAATAAAATTGAGGAAGCGCTGTAATTGCCATTAAAGAAAAGAAGCTAGCTCCTGATGAAATACCAATAACACCGGCATCTGCTAATGGATTCCTCATCACAGACTGCAAGAGGACACCGGAGACAGATAAAGCCGCCCCTGTAAACATCGCTATGAGCATGCGGGGGATTCTTAAATCTTTAATGATTTCTACCTGTGCATGTTGACCGGTCATAAGCCCTTCCAATAATTCAATTGGTGTAACATGAATGCTCCCCGTAATGGCGGAATAAATAAATACGCCGGCTAGTAAGAGACTGACTATCAAAAATAAAATCCCTGTTTTTTTCATCTTGAACGTCCTTTTATCATTAAGATTCGCCGCTTATGACGGATACAACATACGAGTCAATTCATCTAATGCCTCTGCTGCCTTTAAGTTGCCTGTTGTCCCGAATAAGCTTTCTTCGAGGTCGTACACCCGGTCTTGTTTGACCGCATGGAAATGTTTCCAGATGTCATTTGTTTTAAATTCTTGATCAAACATTTTGACGACTTCATCCGGCATCCCATGTGCGGCTCGGAGAATGATATCTGGATTGGCTTTTTGTAGATACTCCGTATTGGATGCCAAATACTCCATTTCCTCACCTTTTACGATGTTCTTTCCTCCTGCAATACGCACAAGATCACCGATATACGAATTCTCTGTTGCCACTAAATAACTGCCTGGTACACCAAGCAAAATGAGAACGGATGGCTTCGTCTTTCCCTTCGTTCTCTCTTGTATGTCTTTCTTTTTTTGTTCAAAATCATCAACAATGCGTTTCGCTTGTGTCTTTCTATCATATTTTTCTCCAAGCTTTGTGATGGCGTTCTCCATCTTGTCCAGGCTCTCAAGGTTGAGGTATGTCGCAGGGACAGAAGCTTGTTGAAAAGGCGTTTCTAAATCATATTGAAGGGTCGTGACAGACAGGACATCTGTCGGTTGAAGTGATTGGATGATTTCCATGTCCGGGCTCATTGGGTTACCGACTGCTGGGAGTCCTTTGTATCGAGCCGGCAAGGATTTTTGACTTGTTGGCACCCCGACAAGATCTACCTCTAGCGCATCCATGATCTCAGCAGCAGCTACAGTCGTTGCCACAATGCGGGCATTTGATGCTGCGCTTTTTTTGCCTTTCGCTGAGCTTTCAGCTGATTGTGAGCAGCCTGCTAAGAAGACGCACACACATAGAGCCGTGATCAGGGTACATAACATTCGATGCTTCAAAAAACAGAAGCCTCCTTTCGAAAAAAAGGAAGTGGATGCGCCGAGATGAATGGCGCACCTCACTTAACATAGATTCTTTATCTTGTACGAGTTTGATACTTTCTGACGAGCACGAATAGTGATCCGCCGAATAAAAGAATGTACACCCAAAGAAGTGAAGTATCTCCTGTTTTTGGGTTCAGCTGACCTGTCTCAGACTTGGTTTGGTCATCTGATGGCGTAAAGGTCATCTGCTCTGCACCCGTTTCCTCAGGGGCGAGATTCGCAAGCTGGATTGGTTGAGAATCGTGATCATTTGGATTTTTCACAAAGCCGATGCTCTCATCGTCTCCGATCACCGTCGCAATTCCGCTTCCTTCACCAAGTGAAATGCCTTTCGTATCATAGACAAGTTTGACATCGTACTGCTCATGATAATTGGCAGCTGGAATGTCAATTTTCACGCGTGCTGCCTGATCACTGCTTACACTTTTTGCTTCATATTGAATCACTCGTGTATCTGCTTTTTGATCAGTCTTTGCAACTAGCGTTTCTTCAAATTTACCGCCGGTTCCTACTTGGAACGACGTGATGGCTGAGCTGTTCTTCACAGTGTATGAAACGAAATGGCGGCCATTTTTCACCACCAATGTCGCAGGGCTCACGACGTAATCGTTCATGCGAGAAAGCTCATCCTTGTCTGCTTTCTTCATTGAGAAAGGAAGCTTGTACACCCCGTCTTTTAGCTGAACTGTCTCTTGATTCGTTCCGCCGTTCGTTGTGTCTGGTGCTGGTTTATTTGGTTTTGGTGTTTCTGGTGTAGCCGGTGTTTCTTCCTCTATTTGACCGTCCTTCAGTGGAACGATACTTTTTGAATCAAATTGAAAACGAATATCGTACGTTTGATCATAGTGAGCGGCTGCTACCACAATGTGTACTTTTCCGTTAACTGCTTTTTTCAGATCAGACACTTCAAATGAAACCACTCTTGTGTTCTTTGCTTGATCTGTGCTCACGTTTTTCACTTCTTGATAAGAACCGTTTTTCTCTATTTTCAAAGAATCAACTGACGTATGATCCTTCACCGTAAAGGAAACGGTTTGCGTTCCATTTTTAACGGTTAATGATGCTGGATGTGAGAAGTATTGGCTCATCCGAGATGCCTCATCCTCATCGCCCTTCAGCACACTGTAGTTGATACGATACACACCATCTTTTAATTGGTTCTGCGGTGAATCAACTGGTGTTGTGCCGTTGTTATTGTCAGGCGTTTCCGGCTGATCGTCTGGTGTTGTGCCGCTTTGATCATCCGGCTTTGTTTCGCTGTCACCTGGTGTCGTACCACTTTGATCATCTGGTGTTGTTTCACTGTCGCCTGGCGTCGTACCGTTTTGATCATCTGGTGTTGTTTCACTATCGTCTGGCTTCGCAGGCGTGACAAGTGTGAGACTGCTCTCGTCGAAAGCGATCTGTACGTCATACGCCTCATCATAAATAAAGCCGCCTAAGTCCCAGTAAATTTTGACCCAGCCATTTAATTTGGCTGATACATCGGCTACATCAAATTTGATCACACGCGTATTCGCTGTCTCATCTTCACTGACCGTTTCAGTGGTGACGAGAGAGCCATTTTGTTCGACCTTGAAATCTGTGATTTCTTTGCTTTGCTTCAGCGTCAAATAGGCAGTCGTCTTGCCATTTTCGATGACGAGCTTAGCTGGCTTTTCTGTATACGTATCCATCATGGATGCTTCAGTGCTGCCATTTTTTAAAATGGTGAATCCGGCCGTATATTCACCATCAACCAATGATGCCGCCTGAGCCGTTCCTTGAGGCAGCTGAAACGCAGTCAACAAACTGAATAAAACGAGCAGAATAGCTGTCTGTAGATGAAAAAGACGTTTCAAAAGATGACACTTCCTTCCGTTAATGCTTGATGATCCACTTTCTCGCTAAAAACCCGCCTGAACATAAGACAAGCACAAGGAGCCATCCCATCTGGCTTGTATCACCAGTTTGAGGATTTTCTTCTTGTTTTGTTTTGGTGGATGAATCAGTTGTTTTGGTTGTTTCTTTTGATGATTCTTGATGTTTTGCTGCACCTGCTGTTTCTTTTGAACTGTCAGAAGAAAGTGACTTGATGCTGCTTTCATCGAATTTCAGTTGGATGGTATAGTCATGATCATAATCAGCCGATTTGACTGTGACATGGATTTTTGACTTGATTGGTTTAGACAAACTCTGTGCTTGGAATTGGACAAGCCTTGTATTGGCTTTCTTATTCGTTGATAGAACCGTCGTATCGACATAGCCGCCATTTCCCGGCACTTTAAATTCCGTTACCCAGCTGCTGTTTTTAATGGTCATTTGCACAGTCAGCTTGCCATTTTTCACGATCACTTTTGCCGGCTTCAGCCAGTAATCATTTGCCATCGAAACTGCAGTTCCTTCGGCCTTCATCACAGTGTAATTGACGGAGTATGTACCATCATTTAATGAGGCAGCCTGTGCATTTGAAAAAGGCAGTATAAGTGCCAGCAATAATGCAGCCACAAAGGCTGGCATCCTAATCCATTTTTTCATCAAACGAATTTCCTCCCTTTTTATTGAACAGTTGCTGCATCAAACTTGACGCGAATATCGTAATTGCCTGTATATCCAATGACCGGTACAGTCACACTCACTTTAGCTGGTACAACATCTGTCAGGCTGTTGACATTGAACTCTACCGTTCTCTTATTGGCAGCTGTGTTTGTACTGATCACCTTCGCATCTTTGTAGACACCTTGATCGAGGGTTTTAAAGCTTGTAATCCAAGAGCTGTTCGTTAACGTGACTTGCGCTTTGATTTTTCCGTCCTTCACAACAAGCTTAGCTGGTTTTTCAAAATACGTATTTGCTGTTGACGTTGAATCACTGTCTGCTTTCCATACCACATATTGTGCTGAATATTGACCATCTGCTAAGCCTGCTGCTGAGGCAGAGCTAACCGGGGCTAGAGCAAACAATAGAACAAAGCTAAAGAATAATAAGACGTGTGATGCTGAACGAAGTGATTTCATATATATCCTCCTAATTGAAATTGATAATTATTCTCAATAGACAATAAAAAAAATAACCTTTATCAGCGTATGAATCACACTCATAAATGATTATGATAATCATTATCAATTGAGTTTAAAAAATAAATCTTTGCTTTCGACAAGTCAAAGATGTCTGTTGCTACATGATGTAGTGATACACGGTTTAGGTAATCTGTCCCATTCATGATACCATGGCATAACCTCCCCATTCCATTACAGGGAAAAGAACCCTCTTCTCCTTGATATTATATGATGAATGAAATTATTGTCAACATCATTTTTCATACTATTGACTTAGATTTCTGGAAAATCACAAAAAAAATCGATCAGGGACACTGATCGAAATCGATTAAGAAGGGACATGTTCACCCTTTTCACTATTTTTGCGCTCTAAAGACCAAGCATACATTTCCCGTATGACTGGTTCAATTTTCTTTCCTTGTTCTGTTAGTTCATATTCAATCCGCACGGGAATGTCGGGATATACTTTTTTCTCAACAAGGCCTTCAGCTTCTAAATCTTTCAGCCTTTCTGATAATAACCGTCCGCTGATGTTCATTTCATTTTCTAGCTGACAAAAACGTTTTGGCCCTGTCAAAAGCTGATTGATGATCAGAATCACCCACTTCTTCCCTAAAATCTCCATGGCATCTGTAATTGGGCAGCCATCTACTTGAGCCATACTTTACTCCCTCCTGCTTTTCTCTACTTTTTTTCATTATAACATAATTAATTACTTGAAATAAGTCACTAACTATTATATAGTTTAGTTACTAAAAGTAACAAGGTAATCATTTTATCAATTTTCAATAAACCATTGAACATGCAGATGCATATAACATGAAGGAGATGACCGAGCTTTGAATACAATAGAGCAGGTAAGATTAGGTGTAACAGAATTACATGTGTCCAGCTTTGAGCGTTCTTTGCCTTTTTATACAGACATTTTAGGTTTTACTTTATTAGAACAGACGGATTCTACTGTCACGCTTGGCAGCAACACAAAGGAACCAATCCTTGTGCTGAAAGAAGATGTGCAGCTGAAAGAGAAGCCGGATCATGAGCCAGGACTTTATCATTTTGCGGTTTTATTACCTACCAGAAAAAACCTGGGCACATGGCTGGCGCATGTGCTCAAAAAAGGCTATCCTTTAATTGGAGCAAGCGATCACTTTTTCAGTGAAGCCATTTATTTAAGTGATCCAGATGGCATCGGCGTCGAAATTTATGCTGATCGTCCTCAGGACATATGGGTAGGTGAGCATGGAGAAGTGAAAGGTGGCGGAAATGCTCCGCTTGATGGAGATGGTCTCCTGCAAGAAGCCGCTGATTCCACCTGGGAAGGACTCCCGGCTGGTACAGTCATGGGACACTTGCATTTCCATCTCAACCCAGAAGAAGCCGATTCCTTTTATGTGAACACGCTCGGTTTTCATATCCGAATGGCTCCCCCAGCCAGCTTATTCGTTGCTGGTGGCGTCTATCATCACCACCTTGCCTTTAATGCATGGGGACGCGGGAGAAAAGGAGCCATTGATCCACGTTTTTCAGGAATTAGAAGCTATACACTGGTTTTCCCAAAAGAAGACGATAGAACATCCGTCGTCGAACGTCTGACAAAAGCAGGCGTTCACATGAACACGACAGGAAAAAGTAACGAATTTATTGATCCATTTGGCGTTCTCGTTCGTTTACAGATTGAAGAAACAGACAAAAAAGAAGGTGCAGAATATGGACAAACACACAGAGGTTAAAACAGCCATTTTAAAAGATAAAATCAAACGAGTACAGCAAGAAGACGGATTTATATATATCACTGGACCTATTAAACTGCCAGTGAATTTAGACGGTAGAACGGTCATGTTTAACTGGTATTCATGGTTAAAAGATGACGGGAAAGAACCATTATCAGATGAAGCTTTAATCGAAAGCCTTTCCTCCCGTGAGCTTGCAGATCACCAACAATCAAGTGTCCTTGTTTACGGAGATTTCGAACATGCTGATGAAGCGCTGATCCGCATGCATTCCATCTGCCACACCGGCGATATTTTCGGAAGCAAACGCTGCGATTGCGGGTTCCAATTGAAACAGTCTATGCGGATGATTGAGGACAATGGAGCAGGCGCACTGTTTTATTTAGCCAACCATGAAGGACGCGGGATCGGTCTTTTCAGTAAAGCCATGGCCTACATCTTGCAAGAAAACGGCTACGATACAGTAGAAGCAAACGAAGCACTGGGCTTTGAAGATGATACACGTCAATATGAAGAAGCGATTGCTGTTCTTCAAACATTGCGTACAAAACCAGTCAGACTTATTACCAATAATCCGAAAAAGACCGATGCTATCAGTCATGCAGGCCTTTCTCTTTCTGGACGGATTCCACTTTGGGGTGATGTCTCTGAGTTCAATGAGAAATACTTGCAGACAAAAATTAACCGCTCAGGCCATATGAAGGCGGATCAAGAGGTGCGTACGATTGCCACATCATGAGCGATATATGAAACTAGCCCTTGAAAATGCCGAAGCAATGAAAGGTCAGACATCTCCCAATCCGCTCGTCGGGGCTGTGATTGTGCGAGAAAATGAAATTGTTGGGGTCGGGGCGCATATGAAGGCCGGCGAACCACATGCAGAAATCCATGCGCTAAAAATGGCTGGAGATAAGGCAAAAGGTGCCACGATCTATGTGACACTAGAGCCTTGTTCCCACCATGGCCGCACAGGCCCATGCGCTGAAGCACTTGTGAAAGCTGGCGTCGAAACTGTTGTCGTGGCGGCACTTGATCCGAATCCGCTGGTCGCTGGCCGCGGGATTGCCATTTTACAAGACGCTGGCATACAAGTTATCACGGGCGTACTTGAACAGGAATCCATTCTGATGAATGAAGTATTTAATCACTTTATTACGAAAAAAACACCTTTCGTGACGCTCAAAGCGGGCATTACGTTAGACGGAAAAATTGCATCTGCTACGTCTGACAGCAAGTGGATTACATCAGAGACGTCCCGTTATGATGCACATCACATTCGCAGTATCAACGATGCCATCTTGGTCGGTGCGCAAACCGTCATTCACGACGATCCTTCATTAACAGCACGGATTCCAAACGGTCATCATCCAATTCGAATTGTCTTAGACTCTAAGCTGTCTATCCCGCTGACAGCAAAGGTGGTCACAGATCAAATGGCGCCAACATGGATCTTTACAACAAAACAAGCCGATGAAGAAAAACGAGCCGCTTTAGAAGCAGCTGGCGTCAGCGTCATCATGACGGATAGCGATATCCGAGTGCCCTTACAAGAAGTACTTCAAGTGCTTGGAGAAAGAAATATCTCCTCCCTGATGATTGAAGGCGGCGGACAAATCAATGCCTCATTTTTAGAACAGCAGCTTGTCGATAAACTCGTCATCTACATGGCGCCCAAGCTCATTGGCGGACGACTCTCTCCTTCTTTTTTCGGAGGCGAAGGCATACGCCTCATGAGTGATGCAATTGAACTCGATCAACTCTCTCTTGAACCACTCGGAAAAGATATAAAGATAACGGGTTATCCTGTTTATCAATAACATACTTTCATAAAATAAGGATGTCGAGATTTTCTCGACATCCTTATTGTTTCTCACAAGATTTATTTTCTACAGTCTCTCTAAAAATTCAATTCGATTTCCAAATGGATCATCTACATAAAACCTGATGGCTCCATCTAACGGCTGATCTTCCTTTATAAGAATATGATGTTTCATTAATGTCTCTTTTAAATTTGATAATTTTTTTACTTGAAAAGCTGGATGAGCTTTTTTCGCTGCTTGAAACTGATCTTCAATGCCAATGTGAAGCTGTTGATTGCCACACTGAAACCAAACACCACCACGTTTTGCTAGGTGAACAGGCTTAGGTATTTCCTTCATTCCTAGAATCTCCCCAAAAAACAAACGTGCCTTCTCTTCACTCCCCTTTGGGGCAGCTAACTGGACATGATCAATTCCAAGAAAATTTGACATCTTTGCTCTCTCCCTTTTCACATCATTTAAAAAACATTATGTGTGACGATCACGTCTGAAGAATATATCTAGATATGTACTCAAGCCCTATGATGTTGTCGATCCACAAAGCATCTCCACGAAACGTGTCGTAAAATGTTTCATGTGAAACATCTGTGATCTAATATTGATCAATTTCCCTCTATCAGCCTGCCAAAGCTTTCGGGTGAAAGTCCCGGTGAAATGCGCAGGCGGTGTAAGGACATCATGCCTTGTTCCTTTTTCGCATGTCCTGGTTCAGTGGTCACAGCCATTTCATATCCTGCTTCCTTCGCCAGCTTCAGTGTGTCTTCGTTATAGCGACCGACCGGATAGCTGACCATGATTGTTTGTTGAGAAAAACGCTGGTCAAAGAATACCTTCGATCCTTTTAATTCTTCTTCCTGCTGCTTCTGTGTTAAACGATTGAGTTCTAAATGATGAATGGTGTGACTCTCTATTGAAATACCATGCGCCATCATATCATCCATTTGAGCATCGGTTAAATGATGCGGACGGCCAATGGACTGCTCGATCATAAAAATCGTGGCTTTCATTCCATATTCTTTTAAAATCGGAAATGCCTTTGTGTAGTTATCCGTATATCCATCGTCAAATGTGATAAGAACATACTTTTCACTTGGTGTCGAATTGGTCGCGAGAACTTGATATGCCTCTTTCGGCGACAGCGTGACATAGCCGTTGTCTTTCAGCCATTTCATATGAGCCGCAAATTCGCTTTTTGGCACACGTAACGAATTACCGCTGGAAATACTGTGATACATCAAGATTGGAAGCGCAACGGGTTCCTTTTGCTGAATCCAGTTTTGTTTGTCTATCTCTGCCGCTTCAATTTGCTGCGTTTCTGTTGTTTCTTTCGTTTGTACTTGACCCTTTACCTCTTTGATGGCTTGCTGGTTTCCTTCTGTTTGCTGTTTCTTACCCATACAGCCCGAAATGAGCAGCATGACTAAACCAACTGCAAGCCACATACATGTTTTTTTCATTCACCAATCCTGCTTTCTCTTTATCTACCGAATGATTATAACAGAAATTGGTTAATAACTGATATCTATTTTGACAGGGTATTCATTTTTTTACACATTTCGATCATTTCAATGGCAAGCAGATGGATGGTCTCTGTTGTGAGCATTTGGTCTTCTGCATGTATGAGCAGTAAAGAAAAGGGAAGCTGTTCCCCTGCCGCCTCTTTTTGTATCAGCGACAAGTGCAGGTCATGGATGCTTCGAAACGCTTCCTCCCCTTTTTCAATCAACTGCTGTGCTGCTTCAAAGTCATCCGCTCTTGCTAGACGAATGGCTTCTACATAATGGCTTCGTGCCTCACCTGCATGGGCAATGATTTGAAAGGCTGCTCCCTGCATTTCCTCTAATACCGTCATCTGCTTCTCCTCCGATTGCTCAAGATTCATTTGCTAGTTTCAGTGCATGTTCTAGAATTTTTTCTCCATTCGCTGTTCCATATAATCTTACATTTACCACATCGACAGGTATATGATAAGGTGCCGCTGTTTTTTCTGCTGCCTTTCTCATAAAGCTAACTTGCGGTCCTAGCAAAATGACCTTTACATCGTCCCCATGCTCTTCTAATTCGTCCGCAATGGCCCCTTCAGGTATCGCATAAATTTCATAATCCAGCCCTTTTCCTTCTGCGGCTGCCTTCATTTTAGATACCACAATCGACGTCGACATTCCTGCTGCACAAGCGAGAATGATTCGCTTCATATCCCATCACTCCTATTGATAAATGACATCTGGTTCATCCCTTAATTTCCTCGTTTGGATTAATGTTTTGAACCAGTATCCTGACGCTTTCATCTGACGATTCCTTTCATTCTCCAGTTGGATCTCTACTAATCCGTAGCGATTCTTGAATGCATTCATCGGCGAGACATTATCCGTAAAAGCCCAGAGCATATATCCCTTGCAGTTTGAACCTTCTTTTTTCGCTTGAACGGCTTTTTTCAAATGCTGGCTGATAAATGAAATTCGGTACTGATCATCAATGATGCCGTCTTCGTTTTTAAACCGCTCTTCCTGCTCGACCCCCATACCGTTTTCAGCCACAAACCACTCGATATTGCCGTATTCTTCTTTTATTCTCATGCCCATATCATAGACGATATTCGGATAGATTTCCCAGCCTCTGAATGGATTCATTTTTCTCCCTGGGAGCTCAAATAGATCGTAATAATAAGATGGATGAAACGGTGTATTTTCGTTCCAAGCCTTGCTAGGTGCCTTAACGCGATGCGGATAGTATAAATTAAGACCGACCACATCGACTGTATGATCTTTAATGATCTGAAGCTCTTCTTCCGTTGCATCGAAAAAAATGTCATGCTTTTTCAACACATCAAGCAGTTCTTCTGGATACTCGCCTTTAATGGAGGGATCTAAGAACACGCGATTAAAAAACAAATCATACATGCGGGCCGCTTCTTGATCATGCGGAGCAGTCGATCTCGCATACGTCACTTCTGGATTGAGAATGACCCCGATTTTTGCACCGGCTGATTCCTTCAAGCCCATTTCCTGAAAAAGCTTCACCACTTTTGATGTCGCCAAGGCTTTATGATAGTTCCACTGCATCCATTTCTTCGTATTTTGCTCGAAAGGATAACGAATAGCATCTAGATACACACGAGTCTGAACAACAATTGGTTCATTAAAGGTAAACCAATATTTGACCCGGTCTCCATAGCGTTCAAACACCTTTTCTGCATAGAGAACAAACAGCTCGACAACATGTTTAGATGACCAGCCGCCGTACTTTTCAAGCAAAACGGCAGGAAGCTCATAATGCTCTAAGCAAAACATTGGCTCTACACCTGCTTCAAGTAATTCATTGATGAAATCATCAATATAACGAGCATAGATCTCATCTACAATTCCATTCTCGTAATCTATGAGAAACCTCGACCAATTGATCGATGTCCGGTAATGAGATAACCCAATTTCCTTCATAAGGGCTACATCTTCAGGATAGCGCTCGTAAAAATTCGTTGCTCCTGCTGGTCCGTATCCTTCGTGCCATACGTGATACCCCTCCTTATACCAAAGGTCTATATACGAATCCTGATGCGGTTTCTTCCCTTTCCAACCCTCCGTCTGCCAAGCAGAAGCCGCAGCACCTAGAATAAAGTCATTGGGTATGTCGATTTTGTTCATGTTGCCACCTGCCCTTTCTTCATTTGAATTTGAAGTCCTTCCCACATCCCTTGTAAATACATAGCCCCAAGTGCCCGGTCGTATAATCCATAGCCAGGTCTGCCCGTCTCACCAAAGATCATTCTTCCATGATCTGGCCGGACATAGCCAGCAAACCCTTCTTCAAACAATGCTTTCACAATCGCCCCCATATCGAGACTGCCTGCTGACGACAGGTGTGCCGACTCTTCAAAATCACCGTTTTCATACAAATTGACATTGCGTAAATGAGCAAAGTGTATACGCCCTTTTTTGGCATACTTTCTCGCAAGTGAAGGAACATCATTTTTCGCATTACAGCCTAGGGAACCGGAACAAAAGGTCAGTCCATGCTGTGAGCGTTCATCGAGCTGAAGGATACGATCTATTTGTTCTTCACAACTGACAATGCGGGGCAGACCAAATATGTTCCAAGGAGGGTCATCTGGATGCAGTGCCATGTTCATGTTCTCTTCCGCTGCAACTGGAAGGATATTTCCCAAGAAATAGTCTAGGTTCTCAAACAACCCTTCCGCACCCAATGCCCTGTATGCAGCCATCAACTTTCTCATTTCTTCCTGCGTATAAGACGTATCCCATCCTGGTAAGGAAAGTCGATCTTTTTCTATATCCATCTGTTCAAGCTGATGCTGAAAATAAACAAGGGTCGTCGATTGATCAGCTAGTGGGAAATCGAGCTGTGTTCGTGTCCAATCAAGGACTGGCATGAAGTTATAACAAATGACTTTCACACCATGCCTTGCTAATCTCCGGATATTTTCTTGATAATGCTCGATATAAGCATCCCGGCTAGGCTTTCCCAGCTTAATATCTTCATGGACCGGGAGACTTTCTACGACTTCAAAAGCAAGATCGTGACGTTCGATTTCCGCTTTTAAATGAGCAATACTTTCCTCCGGCCACAGATCACCAGCCGGCACATCATAGACTGCACTGACAATCCCTTTCATGCCGGGAATTTGCCGAATATATGAAAGGGAGACAGGATCTTCTTTGCCATACCATCTAAATTGCATGTTCATTCATGAGCCCTCCTTCTATTCTGAATCAGGTGCTGCTTCTGGCTTCCGGTTGGATAAGAGGACAAAAGGTAAATAGATGAAAACAGCGACAACAATACAGATGAGCTGTGTGATGACAGCCCCCATACTGCCAGCGGTAGACAGCCAAGCATTCACAATCGGAGGTGTCGTCCACGGCACCATCACCACCGCTTTCCCGGCAAAACCTGTAGCGGTTGCGATATAACCAATCGTACCTGTCACGAGTGGTGTGACGATAAACGGGATCGCCATCACAGGGTTCAACATGACAGGTAATCCGAAAATAACTGGTTCATTGATGTTAAACAGTCCAGGTCCTGATGAAAGCTTGGCAATGCTACGCATCTCTTCCCTTCTTCCTGCTATAAAAATGGCGATCAACAGACCAATCGTCACACCCGAGCCACCAATGCTCATATACACATCCCAAAATGGCATCGTGATAATATTTGGAATCTCTTTTCCCTCTTGAAATGCTGTCATATTCACTGCTATTGATCCTAATAACAGCGGCTCGCGGATCGGTTTAATCATTTGGTTGCCATGAATACCGATCACCCAGAAAAATTGAGCCACAAACATTAACGTTAAAATACCAGGCAGTCCCTGCACAACGCTTTCAAGCGGACGCTGCACGACGTTATACACCGCTTCATGCAAATAAATGCCTGTCACACGGTGAAACGCAAACCCGAATGAACTAATGATCGTAATCGTAATAATTGATGGGAAAAGTGAAGAAAAAGACGTCGCCACATTTGATGGAACAGAATCTGGCATCTTAATTTGCAGCCACTTCACCTCGGTAAGCTTACAAAAAATCTCTACAGAGACGATGGCAATGATCATACCCAAAAATAAGCTTTTTGGATCGGAGAATTGCCTCGCCAGCACATCAACAACCTCACGCATCGATCCATCGACTTCAAGAAGAAGTGTCGTCGGAATAACGGATATAAATGAAATCAATGCCATTAATCCTGGGAATAACGATTTATGTCCATTGATTTTCCCGAGCTCAATCCCGATGAGGAACACAGCCCCGATCGTTAAAAAGTTCAGCGTGGCATAATTGATTGCCTTCATAATTGGCTGAAGCTCTGCTAAAAACCTGAATATCTCAAAATGGGCAAGCCCCGTTTCCGGGCTCATGATCATATTTGCGACCAGTACAGCAAAAGCCCCCGTAATGATGATTGGCATTAATGTGACAAATGCTTGCTTAATCGCCATAATATATTTCTGATTTGTAATACGATAAGCGACATGTCCCATGACGTCGGCCGCTCTCTCTTTAAAGCTCATGATCCGTCTCCCCCTTTACAAAAACTCGTGATCATCCTCCTTTTTGATGTTATTTTAAAAGCGCTTTCATTAACATCTAATCTTTTTCCTCACAGATGCGGAAATGGGTGTCCTTTTTTTTCATCTGGCTGTTCCAACACGTGCAGCGCCGCCGTCAGTTCTTCAAATGAAGCAGCTTTGATGATTTGCTCCACCACTTCCTTCTGCTCTGTCAAACGCACAAGAAATTGATAGAGTGACTGCAATTCTTTCTGATACGTCTTCTGTATACTTAACAAACAGACGACCTGTACCCGATCGTCGCCCCACAGCACTGGTTTTCTCAACGTACAGATCGCACAAAACGTATCCTCTGTTGCCGGTTTGATTGGGTGAGGGATCGCGACCAAATGACCGAACGACGTAGGTGACACTTCCTCTCTTTCCAGCAATAGCTGTTCAAAATCATTTGGGATTCGGTTTTGTTCCTGCAATACATTCACGAAAAATTGAAGAACCTCTTCCCTTGTTTGTAGATCTTGCTGAAAAAAAGTCATCTTCGGACTGATATATCGCAAGACCCCCATTTCTTGTGACCCCTGCACAAATCGTTTCAGCCTCAACATATCGTCTTCACTGAGGATCGTATGTACATCAATCACTGGCACAGGTAGTGTGTTCTGAAGCGGGATGGTACTAATGATCAAATCGATACTTCTCAAGTCATACGACAAAAGGTCACTGACACTTGCAGTTCCAGCAATCTCTAGCCTTTCGCTAAAGGCGGCCTTCAGCTTATGGAGAAGAAGCTGACTGCTCGCGACACCCGTTGCGCACACAATCAAGCATTTTTTTCTCACAGTCTGAGTTTTTGTCCGCTCTATGGCAGCACCAATATGCAGCGCCAAATATCCGATTTCATCTTCATGAATCTCTACATTCTCTTTTTCCTTCAGCCATCTTCCCATATAGACACCTGCTTCAAAAGCAATCGGATAATGCCTTTTTATGTCTGATAAATAGGGGTTACGGATGTTCATATCATATCGGAACCGATGAATCGCTGATCTCAGGTGAAGACTTAGTCCCACAATCAATTCCTTGTCTGTCTGAATATCAAGTGACATGTGCTCTTCGACATAACCAAGTAATTGATGAGTTAAACGGAAATGCTCTTCATCAAGCATGTGAAATAGCGTGTGGCCCGTTTCTCCATACGCCATCATTTTTGCCCCCATTAAATGAATCGCAATATAGGCCATTTCAGATAATGGAAAATCTATACCGAGTACGTGACGCATATCTTCTGCCATTTGCCTCGCCACTTGAAAAGCGGGCTGTGTTTGAATGTCTTTGAGTTCTCCTTCCGGCATCATGACCAATTTTTTCTCTTCAATTCGTTTGCACGCAATGGCGATATGTGTCACTAAGTTGCTTAAACCGATCTCTGACACATGAAGGCCGCTTGCCTTTGTACGTGAACGCACCATATCTTGAATCAATTGATATGTTTCTTCAGGTAAAAGGGCAGGATTCGGATGCTCCTGCTGAAACACATGCTCAGCTAGACAATACCTTAATTTCATTTCATCTCCAGTCAGCCTCAGTCCATATTTAGGACGGTGTGCAACAGAGAGGCCATGTAAAGAGAAAATATGCTTGACTGCTTTCAGGTCATTTTTCACAGTAGATTCACTCACAAATAATTCCTCGGCCAATTCATCTAATTTCATATAGTCTTCGGACAATAAAAGCCTTCTCAATAAATAAGAGATACGATCCTCCGGCTGATTTGGAATAACTTGATTCTTTTTTTCATTTCTTTCTCTCATTGAGTTTTTCAAAAAAGTACGAAATGCTCCATAATCTTCGACAGTCAATGTATACCCGGCTCCACGTTTCATATGAAGTGTTGCCCCATGTGCTTCTAATATTGATTTAAGCGCTTTCATATCTGTTCGAACTGTTCGTGATGTGACGCCTATCAGGCGTGCAATTTCTTCACCTGTCAGCTCCTGCTCTGCCTGCATTAACCGCCTCAACAGCTCCTCCTGACGTAGAGATAACATAGACTCCCCTCCCTTGGTCAATTACTTTTGCCTATCATCATAAACGAAAATAGAACTCTTTGCCCAGTTTTTCTTTCCGACCGGGAACTTTGTTATGGCTCAAACGTATGAATATGAAACAAGAGGAGGGATACATCATGTTTGTTATCATCATCATACTAGCTACTTTAGGCGCCATTACCGCCCACATGTTTACACCAAAAGATAAGCGTTCATCTTCTAAGCATTCTGCACATCACAGTTCAACAACCAGTAACTATACTGATTCGTATACACATCACGCTTCTGATGCCTCCTGCGGTGGTGATTCTGGTGGTAGCGGTGGATGTGACTAAACCAAAAAAACAGCCGCTTGTTCAGCCGGCTGTTTCGTTTATTTTATTAAAGAGCTTTCCAGCCCCGTTCAATTAAATGTTTGACATCCTTTGCAAAATCCTCGCCTTTTTCCATCACATCTTGGGCTCTTCCTGCAAAATTACTAGCGACAGCGAGTTCCATTTTTTTTAACTCAAAGTGCATAATCTTTTGGTCTATCTCCGTAATATAGGTTTCATACTTATTGTTCACAATGTCGTGCAGCACGTGATAGGCTTCTTTCCGATGACGGTGAAAGTCCGTTCCTCTCTCACCTTTCCATGACGAATCTAGAGCAGGCTTCTTGATTTCCTTTATGTCAGACTGCGCAAGATCTTGTTCTGTTCGAATATTACTTTTGGCTGTCTTTAACCGAGAGATCATTTCGTCAAATTCTGCACGTTTGTTTTCAATCCCCATATGCAGATGGTGCAGCATCTCGGATAAACTCATGTCATCCACCTCTATTAGACCTCATAAGAAAGCACGGCGTCAGCGTTTTTGAAACCGAGCAGATCATCTGCTTTTTCCAGTCCTGACATTTCTATCGTTCGCTTTCATTAAGTATAGTATAAGGTGAAAAGCCTTAGGCTTAAATAGGGAAAAGGTGTCCTTTTAACATGGTGTTTGGAAGAAAAACGGAATAATCTAGGGTCATAAATCCCGAATTATATATGAGTCTTTAAGACTATATTTTACATCATACTCCGCTACGCTATCAATAAAACGATTAGGGCTTATGATTTTGCCGCAATTGCCTCATCCTGTTCTTTTAGCGTCTTCACATTTGAGCGTGTATCCTGAACGTTTTTGATCAAGGCTTCTTTAAAGCTTGAGACCATTTCGCCCACCTCTGCTTCACGTGCCGTCCATTTGGTTACAAATTCAAGGCTATTTTCACCAGCTTTATCTGCTGCTTTTTTCATTGTTAAAGCTTCAACTGCTTGGGAGACTTCATCTAGTTTATCCATCACTGTTTGGTAGTTTAACTTAATTTGTCCCATTATGATATCCTCCAGATTTGTTCAGCATGAAGCTCGCTTACAAGCTGCTCCATGCTTTTGAGATCAAGCGTTTTGCGTCTTCTACTGCGTCTTCTCCTTTTTCAGCCAAACGTGCGGCATCTCCAGCTAAAGAGCTGGCAAAGGATAAGGCAGCCTGCTCTGCTTCTAGTGTACTGATTTTGAATTCGATTCGGCTCACGTAGCGTGGGTATTTATCGCTTACGATCGTTTGCAGCGCTTCATGCGCTTCATTTCGCTCTGATTTGAAATCTTGGCTCCGCTCACCTTTCCAAGAGGCCCCAAGCTTTGGCTGCTTGATTTGTTTTAGATCTGTTTCTGCCGCATCTTGTTCACGTTCAACCTTACTTTTTGCCTTTTTGAGTCGAGCAATTTTCTCTTCGATCTCTGCCTTTTTATTTGAAATGCCACCGTTAAGGGCAGACAGCATATCCGATAAGCTCATATGGGTTCCTCCTCCTGTCAAAAATAAAAACGCTGCTTAGAGTCCCTCTAAACGAGCGTAATGGTGAATCGCACTTTTTCCAATATTGTTATTATAAGGTTCAAAGACTCATGTTTGAATAGGGATTTGTGCCCTTTTTATGGTATAAATATGCTTTCAATCTGCTTCATACCACACCTTAAGCCCTCTTTTATAGGGGGTCAAAATACACAACCACCCTTCTGGAAACACACATAGTCTTACGGTCCTAGGACAAACAAAAGCCGCCCGGGGAGGGGCGGCTTTTGCAGCGGCTTATGATGCCGATTCTTCTGAGTCTTGTTGATTTTTCACGTACCAAATGAATTTCCCTGTATATCCGTAGATGATGGCAAGACCAATGGCAACAAAACTCAGCCACATAAATGGTAAATAAGAGAATGTCGAGACGCCTAGAATCCCTGCCATGTAAATTCCGTTATCTGACCACGGAACCATACCAGACGTAAGTGTTCCACCAACCTCAGAGTTTCTAGATAACACACGTCTGTCTAATTTTAATTTGTCATAGCTTTTTTCCATGATTTTTGGTGTAAGAATTAATGAGACATACATTGCACAACCAAAGATATTCGCAAAGAATGCTACTACAAGTGTAGATAGGGTTACATTTCCTGCATTATATAATTTCTTCTCGAAAGTAGCGACAATTACTTTTAAGACGCCGAGATATTCAAGTACGCCACCAAAACCAAGTCCGAGAATAATGACCACTAGCGATCCAAGCATATTCACAATACCGCCACGATTTAACAGCGTATTTAAGAAATCTACATCTGAATTAATAGAGAAGCCGTTATAAGCTGTACCAAGCGCATCAGCTGGGTTCATTCCTTGGAATGCCATCGCCCAGACTGCCCCAAGCAGTGCACCAATTGCGATAACAGGCATTGACGGTTTTTTCAATACAAGTAATAGGACAACAATGACTGCCGGAATGATCATCCAAATATTAATCGTGAATGTATCCTGCAATGCTTGTTTCAAAAACTCTACTTTATCTTGATCAATATTTCTTCCACCATACATAAATCCAGTAATTGTAAACATAATAGCCGTAATCACAAAGGCCGGTATGGATAAGACCATCATGGCTCTTACATGCGCCAGCACGTCCACTTTTGAAAGAGAGGAAGCGAGCACAGTACTATCAGATAAAGGAGATAATTTATCACCAAAATAAGCGCCAGATAAAACAGCCCCAGCTACGATCGGTAATGGGATACCCAATCCTTCACCAATCGCAATCATCGCAATCCCTGCTGTTCCAACTGTACCCCAAGACGTACCAGTAGCAACAGACATAATAGAACAGATAATCAGTGTAGCTAATAAGAAGATATTAGGATGAATAAATTCCAGTCCGTAATAAATTAACGTGGGTACAACACCGCCGGCAATCCATGTACCAACAAGTGCACCTACTGCAATTAAGATTAAAACAGCCTCTAAACCATTCGATATCCCTTTTGTAATCGCATTTTGAAGATCTTTGTATGAATGCCCTAAACGAATCCCTAAAGCAATAACCATAAACCATGAGATGAACAATGCTAGCTGAATATCTAGTTTGAAGTAAAGAGTGAATGATAAAACAATTGCTAAAAATAAGCCAAGTACAGACACGACTTCTAAAATAGACGGTAGACGTGGTGTTTTCATTTTGTTTCCTCCCTTTGTGCGTGCGTTAAGCGTTTTCAAAATATTGTGAAAAAAGTGTGTCAATTCGAAAGAAAGTGAATTGCCTGTTTTTCTCTATTTCACAGGCAATTCCACATATTAATAAAATAAAATTTTTGATATTATTATCGCTCTAGGAGCTCTGCACCCGCAATGCCAGGCTTTGTCATCTCGTAAGGATTCAAAATAATATCAAGTTCTTCTTCTGTTAACACATCATTTTGCAGGCAAAGATCTCTGATCGATTGTCCTGTTAAAATGGCTTCCCTTGCGATTCTAGCCGCGGCTTCATAGCCTAAGTGAGGGTTTACCGCAGTAATGACACCTGCACTTTTTTCGACATATTCTTTCAAACGTTTTTCATTTGCTTCGATGTCCGCTAAGCAGTGATCTGTGAATGAGCGGAATCCGTTATTCATTATACTAATAGATTGAAGCAAGTTAAAGACCAGAACAGGCTCCATCACATTTAACTCAAGCTGGCCTGCTTCAGAAGCAAGACAGATGGTGTGGTCGTTCCCAATGACCTGGAATGCGATTTGGTTAATGAGCTCTGCCATGACTGGATTGACTTTTCCAGGCATAATGGATGATCCCGGCTGACGGGCTGGCAATGCAATCTCAGCAAGACCTGCACGTGGGCCAGATGCCATTAAGCGAAGGTCATTCGCAATTTTAGACATGTTCATCATGCATACTTTTAAGGCAGCAGATACTTCTGTGTATGCATCTGTATTTTGCGTCGCATCTACGAGGTGCTCTGCGCCTACTAGTGGCAGTCCAGAAATATCAGCAAGCTTCTTCACGACGATTTCGATGTAGCGAGGATCTGCATTGAGGCCTGTCCCAACAGCTGTCGCACCCATATTTACTTCATATAAATGCTGTTTTGATTGGTTGATTCGTTTAATATCTCGGCTCAGCACACGGCTGTATGCTTCAAACTCTTGTCCTAAACGGATCGGAACAGCGTCTTGTAAATGAGTACGCCCCATTTTGATGACATGATCGAATTCTTTTGCTTTCTTTTGAAATACGTCATGCATGGCCTGCATCGTCTCAAGTAAAATGTCTAACTGCTTGAGCACTGCAATATGGATCGCCGTTGGGAACGAATCATTTGTCGATTGTGACATGTTCACATGTGTGTTTGGACTTAAATGAATGTATTCGCCCTTTTGATGTCCCATGATCTCGAGGGCTCTGTTTCCAATGACCTCATTGGCATTCATATTCATAGACGTTCCTGCGCCGCCTTGAATCGGGTCTACGATGAAATATTCATGGAATTTGCCTTCAATGACTTCATCTGAAGCTTGAACGATCGCATTTCCAATTCCTTCATATAAACGTCCGACTTCCATGTTGGCTTGAGCTGCTGCTTTTTTGACAATGGCAAATGCTCGAATGAGTTCTTCATGCATGCGATATCCTGTAATCGGGAAATTCTCTTTTGCACGAAGCGTTTGAACACCATAATACACGTCTGCGGGAATTTCTTTTTCACCTAGAAAATCCTTCTCGTAACGATAAGTTGCTTGAACCATCTCGTATGACCTGCTTTCTATAGAATAGTTAAATCACTAAATCTTCTGCGATTGGCGTTTCCATAATCTTTTTCACTTCTCGTGGATCTGTTGTTTTACCTAATGCCCACATGAGCTTTGGCACGATGGCTTCTGTGTTCATGTTTCTTGAACGAGCAACCAGTTCTTGATTGATTTTACGTCCTACTTCATACACACTCATGTCTTCTCCTTCTTCGAGACACTGAGTGGTGATCACAACAGAAATGCCTTCTTCCAGCAATTCGTTGATTTTTTCTAAAAGGTTTCTTCCTTCGAAAGGAATTCCACCGCTGCCGTAGCTTTCAATGACGACTCCTTTGTACAACCCTTTGATTGAATCTAAAAACTCAGGCTTCAGTCCTGGATGCAGTTTTAGTAAACAAACGTCTGTGTTCAAGGATGCATCTAATTTAAGCGGTTTCATTGATGATCTTTTTACTTTGCTATTGTATTCAATTTGATGATTTTCAATCGATGCAATATATGGGTAGTTAATACTTTCAAATGCATCGTAGCTTTTCGTTCTTAGTTTGATTGCGCGAGTTCCTTGAATGACTCTGCCATCAAACACGACGTATACGCCGCCAACACCGTCACATGCAAAACGAATCGCATCTGTAATGTTTTTCTTCGCATCTGTTTTCTTAAACGTAATCGGGATTTGTGATCCTGTAATGACAATTGGCTTATCAGGATTTTGCAGCATATACGATAGTGCTGCTGATGTATAGGCCATTGTGTCCGTACCATGTGTGACGACAAATCCGTCATATTGATCATAATTTTCATAAATGGCTGTTGCGATATCAACCCAGTATTCAGGCTGCATATTGGTACTATCTATACTCATTAGGGACTTTGTGTCCATTGTGTAGTCTGCATTAATTTCGTTTAAATAGCTTAAAAGGTCCTCAGCTTTAACACCTGGAGCTAAACCATTTTCACTTTCTACAGATGCAATCGTCCCACCAGTGGTTAAAAGCAATAATTTCTTCAACAGGTCCACCTCTTTCAGTAAAATTACTTCGTTTGTCACACATATTATAAGCCAGCTTGTGCTATTCTATAATATACGCTTTACGCGTACCTTCATTGCCATTATAGTCACATAACGCGAATTAATCAAGAAATTATTACGCATAACGCGTACACTCTTTGTCAAAATATGATATACTGTTGTTGTATATAAAGGAGCGTTCATGTATGATACTCGATCGTTTAACCACCCTTAGAAAAAAGAAAAAATGGTCTCTCCAGCATACGGCAGATCGCCTAGGTATCGCCAAAAGCACCTATGCCGGTTACGAATCTGGGTACCGACGACCTTCGCTTGAAGCAGTGAAACTGCTGGCTGATTTGTATGATACGTCCATTGATTTTTTACTTGGTAGAACGGACGAGCCAGAGATACAACGCAAAATCTCTGATATCAAAATTGAGCTGACGGAAGCAAAAGAAGGAACCATCCATGTAGACGGCGTTCCACTAACAGATGAAGAAATCAAACAGCTTGTTGCCTTTATTCGGGCGAAAAACACTCTGAAAGTATAAACAACACAAAAAAGAGAGGTCCCTGTCATAGAGGGACCTCTCTTTTTCTGCTTACGACAGCTCACTTAATTCCTCTAACCGCCGCTTCGCTTCTTCTTTATTAAAGGAACTATAATAGCGATAATTCTCATCATCTAAGATGCGGTAATGCTGGCTTAGCACATTTTGCTGGAGACGAAACGTACCTTTTCTCACAGACGTCCGCCACCAAACCTTTCCGCCAATCGTACGTTCAACAGATAAATGCAATTCATCGTGGGCGACGACTTCCAAAATCTCAAGCGGATCATCCCCAAGTGTCCCTTTTAAAATGTCACTATCCCTGAATAATGCACATACGGCCGCAGATTGCGTCCAGTTGAGGCGAAGACGATTCTTTTCTACCTGCTGCAAATGCCGTTTGGTTAGCCCAAGCACCTCAGCCATGCGGTCCTGTGTATAGTCTTTTTCTTTTCGAATTCGTGCCATTTGTTCTGTGACGAGGTCAATTACCATTTCTTTGTCCATCTCTCATCACCTCTTGATTGTTCAGTCTTTACTGACATCTTACACGATTTCTTAAAAAAAGTGGCGTCTCACCTCATGGAATGATGGCAAAAACATCTATTGATTCTGCTTTTCACCATGACCATGCTGCTGTTTCCAATTCTCTTGGGCGGTCTCATGTAAATATGGATAAATGTTTTGTTTCACCGTTTGCTCAAATACTTCTTCATCTAAAATACTGTACGCCGGAATCTTGATCAATTTCCCATCAATTTTCCGAATGAGCACATCCATGAACAGAAATCCCCTGATACTGTAACGATGCCTGCGCATATCAATAGATTGTATGTCTTGAAAAGGGATTGTTTGTTGCCGGTATAAAACAGCGCCATTCTCTCCACGCTGAATGCGAAAAATCACATTTCCCCTCTTCGTAAAAGCCGGAAGAATCATCAAAAAAGAGATCCACCCATAGACAATGCCTAATAATCCGCCTAAAAATAAAAACAACGTATAATTCGATTCAAATGTAAGAGCTTCTGAAAATAACCAAATACCGATGATGCCAAATCCGCCCGTTGCTAAGAATGCCCATACTCTTAGAAAGGGTCTGCTCCTCACTTCTATTACTTCACTTGGATTCAAGCGCCATTCTCCTTTTCTCCATTAGAATATAGAACGTAATCCGTCCCTATGAGCCGTCTCTATCCGAAATTCATTTTCCTTCATGCCCGACACTAGCCAAGAATGCTTCTGCCCCGGAATAACAAATATCATAGACACTACATCCGGCGTATTATTTTTATCATAAGTGACCTTCATCAAAGAATCCATTTTTCCTTTTCTGACCCTTACATCAGAAACAAATGCCCGCACAAGCTCTTGGTTCTCTGCTTTATTTAGAAAAGAAGGCCAATCATCATTCCCTTGACTGGCTTGTTCTAACAGCAGTTCAAATTCTTCTGCCTGCAAATTGATGACTGGTGTGAGGTGTTCACTCATGTGTATGTTCAAAAAGGTTGTCACTTGCTCCACAGTCTGCTGATCGTCTTTTAGTTTGTGAATCTGATGCACTTGTTGATCATAAAGCGTATGGTGTGAATACACACCTGCCTGAGTCGTATGAAAGGACGTACTGACCTCTTCATCTAATGCACCAAACCTTGAAGCTTTCACGGTATGTGATGCATCGTTCATGGCTTGAATGAAATGCCGGTATTTTTCTTTATAACGGTATTGTCTATTTCGAAATTCCAGCACGTCTTTTGCCAGCAAAGAGCGACATGCAATTTCAAATAAAAATCCAAGACGTTCATCCTCTACATCTGGATAATAGGCTTCCTTTAAAGACATCCCTTGCTCAAAATAGCCTTCACTGTAAAAACTAAAGATGAGTTCCTCGATACTTAGACTTAGCTGATCCAACTTGATCTCTCCTTATCCAAAAGAAAATGCGCCCTTCAAGAAATCACCTGCACCTTTCAACAGCGAATCTGCGGTTTCTTTTGTTTTTTCTATTCCTTTATGTATCACCTGATTTGCTTGATCAATGGTGTCATTGACTGCTTTAACACCTTGACCTGCCAGTTCAAATGCTTTTTTTCCTTTATCGACAACCGCATGAATTGGGTCTTTTAATTTCACTGCGACCTGTTCTGCAAAACCAGAAGTAAGCTTGGCGACTTTTTCACCAATAAAGCCACCTACTGCTGATCCTATCGCTCCGCCAACGACTGTTCCAATCGGTCCTGCAAAGCTTCCAAGAGCGCCGCCCACAACGGCACCTGCAACAGATCCGCCTGCAATAAAGACCGTATTATTCACTGCATTACCAACAGCCTTTGCATTTTCACGCTTGAGAACTTCTGGCTGATCCCCAAATTCCGCATAGTTCTCCGCAATTTTCAGACCGCAGCCAACCGTTTCTGTTGCACCCGTGACGACCGTTGCAATGATGGCATTTCCTTTCGCAAACCTTGCACCATTTTTCAGAACAGACTTGATGCCAGCCGTGTCCTTCCAATTGATACTTCCTTTTGTGAAATCACGTACACTGTTCGTGAACGCAACTGTATCGCTAGGATAAAATTTCGTAAATTTCTTATGGACCAGGTCAGCCATCGACCAATTGGATCGTTTTAATAATTCTTTTTTACTCAGCCAAATCCTTGCCAACCGGTCAAATCTCGTTCCTTCTACCCGTCCGGTCACATCAAGAAGGAGCTTTGAATGCTGCGCAGCATAGCGGCCATTTTCTTTAATAAAGGTCGTCATGCCAAGCCCATAGTATTTTGCCTGCATCATCACAATACCAGCTAGGCTCGTGAGTGTACCATATTGATCATACAGACTGTACATTTTCCTTAAAATATCATCAGCTTCGACCATTTTATCCGTTGCATGACGAATGGCAATGTCGTCACTGCTCAATTTGCTCATTAAGGCTTGTCCAGAACCCCATGCATCTCCTACTCCAGAAAAACAGCTTCGATAACGGGGATCACAGCCTAGGATGAGGCCATCCAGTTCACTATGTAAATCGTGGTGCTTTGTTTCGATGGCCGAAAGCTCTCCTACAAAATCATTCGCCAGCCCTGTCAGCTGATCTGGATCTACTACAATGTCACGCGCCATCACATCATCTCCCTTCTCGGTTTCTTTCTCTCCGTTCTTCTCGCCTTTTTCGCTCAAGCTCTTCCATTCTGGCGATTTCAGCTTTACGTTCCTCGATTTTGACAGCAGCATCCCGCAGTTCCTGACTTGTTTCAAGCAAGTCCTTTTCAAATTGATCATAGCGTGCCACTGTTTCCTCAAAGCTTTGATCAAATTTATCTCTTGCTTCCCCTTGCCAGCCTGATCCAACTGCCTTCAGCCGATTCTCAAGTAGCTGCTTCGACTGCCGAATGCCATCAGCAGCTTCCTGGAACTTTTGAGCGAGTGCAAGTGTTTGACTAGAATCCAACTTTCGCACCCCTTTCTCCCAAATTAACGTACAAATGGATGATTTTATATGTCCTCATTATAAATAAAAAGACACCCAAAAAAATCACCCTAAAGAACCATTCAGCACATCGCAAAATAAAAGTAGGTCTTTTTCCTCTCTAATTGTCAGAGAAAGCCTTTCTTGTTATGAAGCGCATTCAAGACATGATAAAATGAACATATTCTACAAAAGGAGTGACGTATTGATGAAAGAGGAAATGATCCAGCGATTCACAAGTTATGTAAAAGTGGATACACAGTCTGATGCAGACATAGAGAGCTGCCCATCCACTGAAGGACAGCTGAACCTAGCAAGGCAGCTTGTTGAAGAGATGAAATCCATCGGCATTCAAGAAGTGACAATGGATGAAAACGGTTATGTCATGGGCACGATCCCATCTAACACAGACAAAGAAGTGCCAACCATTGGCTTCCTAGCTCATATCGACACAGCCACTGACTTCACTGGCAAGAACGTGAAACCGCAGATTCATGAGAACTATCAAGGCGGGGACATCACGTTAAACGAAGATCTACATATCGTATTATCTCCAGCACAGTTTCCAAATTTACAAAAATACCAAGGACATACGCTCATCACGACTGATGGCACGACCCTGCTTGGTGCAGATAACAAAGCAGGTATCGCAGAAATTATGACCGCCATGCATTACCTGATTGAGCATCCAGAAATCAAGCATGGAAAAATTCGTGTCGCCTTCACACCAGATGAAGAGATCGGCAGAGGACCTCACAAATTCGATGTTGATGCCTTTGGCGCTTCTTATGCTTATACGATTGACGGCGGCCCGCTAGGAGAGCTTCAATATGAAAGCTTCAACGCCGCAGGTGCAAAAGTATCAATTAAAGGAAACAACGTCCATCCAGGGACAGCAAAAGACAAAATGGTCAGTGCTGCAAAGATCGGCATGCTCTTTCACAACAAACTTCCTTCAGATGAATCTCCAGAATACACAGAAGGATACGAAGGCTTTTTCCACCTCACGAGGTTTGTAGGAGAAGTAGAAGAAGCAGAGCTGCAATATATTATTCGTGATTTTGATAAAGAGAAATTCAACAAGCGCAAAGCACTGTTTGAAAAAATCGCACACGACTTAAAAGCGGTCTACGGCGAAAACAGCATCACCCTTAGCATTCAGGATCAATATTACAATATGAGAGAAAAAATTGAGCCAGTCAAACATATCGTAGACATCGCTCATGAAGCCATGGAAAACCGCTCAGTGACACCTGTCATTGAACCAATCCGCGGCGGTACAGATGGCTCACAGCTTTCATATAAAGGACTTCCAACGCCAAACATCTTTACTGGCGGGGAAAACTTCCACGGTAAATATGAATTCATCTCTGTAGAGAACATGCTAAAAGCGTCAGAAGTGATCGTGGAAATTGCACGTTTATTTGAAGAAAAAGCATAAACATGTTTACAACCGTTCCTGTTCGGGAACGGTTTTTTAATAAAAGTTTACAATTTTCTGAAACTTTCATGACACTTAATCGTACTAATAGAGACAACCCCAGAAAAATTCTTCTTGACGAGTGCAATAACTGGAAATATAATAGTTAAAAACAACCAGTATTTTAGACCTAAAAAAGCAGCAAGAATAAACCTTTAGAACTAAACGCTATTTGCTAACTATTTTCAGTTATAAACATCACTCACCCTGTCTACACTTAAAGAATAGGATGAATTGGAGGAATGTCATATGATGATTTTATTGATTATCGCTTCACTTTGCTGCTACTTACTATTCTCTTTCAAAAAAGATAACCGCACCCAAAAACGAAAAAGCGCAGAGCTTTCGGAGTTTGAAATCTTTCGTATGCGCCGCCACTACAACGGCAAACGCCGTCACCCACTAAACGATGCACCCAAACAAGTATAAATGTAAAAAGAAGAGCCTCGTCACCAGGGGCTCTTTTTATGTATAAAAAAACGACCAAATTCATGGCCGTTTCTCTTGTTTATTTATACACCTTCGCAGGTACTTGAATCATAGGAATTCCTACATAGTACGGTGAAATTTCATATGGCTGGAAGACAACAGCGATTCCCTTTTTCGTGAAGTAGTACTGCGTGTCGTAGCCGATTTGAATATCGCTTTTTTTCAGATTCGCATAGAATTTACTTTTATGCTTCTTTGTGTAGTTATAGATATAATCTCTTACTTTTGTACGCTTTTTCTTTGTTTTTACCACATCTGTAAAGTACAGTTGCTTTGTTTTTTTCTTTGTTAACACATAGTTCATGCTCGTAACCATTGTATCCCCGTGCATGCTACCGTCATTCATGTAATCATAGTTTAGGATACTTAGTTTCTTCCCATTGTTAAATTTCGTTTTAAACGATCTCTCGTATGTGATCTTCCCAATGCCTTCTTTTTTCGCTTCGTCCTTTAAGAACAAGTACGTAGAATAAGAGAATGCAATATCTTCTTTTAAATCACGATTGATGGTTTTCATATGCGCTTTACTAAGGTTTTTCACCTGTGCATATTTAAACGTTTTTTTCTTTTTATAATAGTGTGTACTTACTTTTGCTTTTTTCACTTGTTTGGCATCCGCAGATCCAACTGGCGCAAACAACGAAACAATCAGCGAAAAAATGAGCAGGCTGATCGTTAGGCCTTTTTTCATTGTCATAGTAAAAACCCCCATTTTTGTCTATTACCAATTGAGTATACCATGACAAAAGAACCAAAAGAAGTGTTTTCTTCCATATTATTCTTTATTTTTCATGTGAGGTTTGTTTACCGTTTTCATAAGTTCCTGTATGCTTAAGATAGAATGTTAGATGAAGTGTGGTGTTTATCATAGAAGAGAATATTTTTAGTCATATCCGGACAACATTTCATAGTTTGTCCCCTACCCAGAAAAAGATTGCCAATTACATTTTACAAAACCCTCAGAAAGTTGTGCTTCATTCGATTAGTGCACTCGCTGCTGAATGCAACACAAGTGAAACGACGATCTTTCGTTTTCTGCGAAAAATTGGCTATGAGTCCTATCAAGTGTTTCGTGTCCATGTCGCGCAGGATATTGCGACCAATACACCTCAATCCATATACGGTGAGATCGAAGCATCTGATAGTGTCGCAGATATTAAACATAAGGTCATAGAGTTAACAACCAACTCTATTCAGGATATGAAACATATTTTAGAAGACCAAGCTGTGACACAATTTATTGAGCAAATGAAACAGGCACATAAAACCGTCTTCTTTGGAGCAGGTGCCTCCAGTTTTATTGCCGGAGATGCCTATCATAAGTTTCTCCAGCTTGGCTTTGAAGTGAGTCTATGCAGTGATCCTCATATGATGAATATGATTGCAACACATGCAACGGAACATGATTTTATCGTCGCGATCTCACATTCAGGGGAAAGTAGAGAAATCCTTGATGCCGTGCAATTTGCAAAGGAAAAAGGTGCAACGGTCGCCTCGATTACGAGCTATCCGAAATCAGAGCTCGCCAAGAAATCCGACTTTCATCTGCTCAGTTCATCGAGAGAAACAACCTATCGTTCTGACTCAATGATTTCTCGTATTAATCAGCTTGTGATTATTGATGTTTTGTACGTCACAGCTGTTTTAGAATTAGGATCAAATGCAATCGACAACGTCAAACGTTCTCGATTAGCTGTAGCTAAAAATAAAACATAATCGACCATAGACCGGAGCTGTTTCCGGTCTTTTTTTGTGACTTTTCTCATATTTTCCGTTGACACATTCCTATTTCGTCATGTACATTAAATGAACAATAGTTTATTTCCTACTATTAATTTAAATCGATAGTATATATACTAACAAAAAGAAAAGAAAGCGCTTTTTGTAAGGGGTTTCTAAATAGGAGGCGGACAAAATGGCAAAACAAATTGGATTCATTGGATTAGGCATTATGGGGAAACCTATGGCACTCAATCTATTAAAAGCCGGTCATACTGTGACTGTTTTCGATATTCATACAGAAGCTGTTCTAGCATTAAAAGAATTGGGCGCAAATGCCGCTGCATCAGCTGCTGAGGCAGCATCTGAAAGCGATATCATAATCACGATGCTTCCAAAAGGTGAGCATGTAGAAGCAGTCGTAGCAGGTGAACAAGGCATATTGGCTACAGCAAAACCTGGCACGATCATTATAGATATGAGCTCTATTTCACCTGTTACTTCTAGAGCATTAGCGGCACTGGCAAAACAGCATCAGGTCGAATTTATCGATGCTCCTGTCAGTGGCGGAGAGCCAAAGGCGATAGACGGGACACTTGCGATTATGGCGGGCGGAGAAAAAGAGATTTTTGAACAAGTAAAGGATGTCCTCTATGCCATGGGCACAGATGTCGTATTAGTTGGATCAAATGGAAGCGGGACAACCGCAAAGCTTGCGAATCAAATCATCGTCAACTTAAATATCGCTGCCATGTCCGAGGCACTCGTCCTTGCCGCTAAGTCTGGCATTGCGATTGATAAAATGTATGAAGCCATCCGAGGTGGACTGGCAGGAAGTGCTGTACTCGATGCGAAGGTTCCTCTCATTTTAGAACGAAACTTTGAGCCTGGCGGACGTATTGACATCAACTTAAAGGATTTAACCAATGTCATGGAAACTGCCCACGATATCGGCGTTCCTCTCCCGCTTTCTAGTCAGCTGCTGGAAATCTTCCACGCCCTCAAAGCGGACGGAAAGTCTGGACTTGATCACGGTGGGATCGTTCAATATTACGAAAAAATGGCTCATGTTGAAGTGAAGAAAGGATGAGGTTCTATGAAACAAAGCATTGAGTTACTAAATGCCATTCCGAAAGCGGATTCAGACCGCATTCAATCAGCATACGAACAAGCACTAAACCATTTTCACCATAAAGTGATTGTATTAGACGATGACCCAACAGGCATTCAAACCGTACACGGCGTCTCTGTTTTCACCGATTGGTCAGAGAAAAGCATTGAAGCTGGTTTTCTTGAAGACAGCCGTATGTTCTTTATCTTAACCAACTCTCGCAGTATGACAGAGAAAGAAACGGCGGTTCTTCATGAAACGATCGCATCAACGATTGTGAAAACGGCTGAACGGCTTGATCAAGATTTCATCATTGTCAGCCGGGGGGACTCCACCCTACGTGGACACTTCCCGCTAGAGACTGAAATTCTCAGAACGACCATTGAACAGCAAAGCTCCCGCCAATTTGACGGCGAAATCCTTCTTCCCTTTTTTAAAGAAGGCGGCCGCTTTACGATTGGCAATATTCACTACGTACAGGAAGGTCACGAATTAATTCCTGCTGGTGACACAGAATTTGCATTGGATCGTACATTCGGATTTCAATCTTCTCACCTCGGAGAATGGATCGAAGAGAAATCAAACGGATCGTTCACTAAGGAAAACACTACTTATATTTCTTTAGAAGATATCCGGGCTTTACGTATTGAACAAATCAAGGATCAGCTGATGACCGTGAAGGATTTTCAAAAAGTGGTTGTAAATGCAGTAGACTATGACGATGTCAAAGTCTTTGTCATTGCCCTCATAGATGCCATCAAAGCAGGTCAGCACTTTCTATTTAGAAGTGCGGCAGCTCTCACAAAAGTGCTTGGCGGTGTTGAGGATCAAGCACTATTAACTAGACAAGACTTAATACAGGAAGAAAGCACGCACGGTGGCCTCATCATGGTCGGTTCCCATGTCAAAAAAACAACCGAACAATTGCGAGCGCTGCAGCAAAATAAAGACATTGCATTTATTGAATTTGATACACACCTCGTGTTAGAACCTGAAGCATTTCAAGAGGAAATTGACCGCGTGATTCAACAAACTGAACGGCTTTTAACAACCGGGCAATCGGTTGCTGTTTATACAAGGAGAGAACGGCTTGATCTTGGGGACGATCGTCAAGAGGAAGAATTGAAACTGTCTGTTCAGATTAGTGATGCTGTGACAAGCATTGTTCAGCGCCTCTCCATTCGCCCTAAGTACCTCATTGCCAAAGGCGGAATCACCTCAAGCGATATTGGAACAAGAGGACTCAGTGTCAAACGTGCGACCGTCGCAGGTCAAATCAAACCAGGTATTCCCGTTTGGCAAACAGGCGAAGAAAGCAAATTCCCATTCATGTCTTATGTGATTTTCCCGGGAAATGTTGGCTCAAAGGATACGTTAAAAGAAGCAGTAGACATACTTGAAGGATAAAGCAGAGGGAGCGTTCACGCTCCCTTATGCAACACAAAGGAGGAAAGATCATGTCGTTAGTTTTTATCGGACTTGGCGTTTTGTTATTACTTTTACTCATGGTTGTCTTTAAGTTAAACGCTTTCATTTCGTTGATTATTGTCTCTTTAATCGTTGCCGTTTTAGAAGGCATGTCACCACTTGAAGCGATTGCTTCAGTCGAAAAAGGGCTTGGAAGTACACTCGGCCATCTGGCGTTGGTTCTTGGCTTTGGAGCGATGCTTGGTAAATTGATGGCTGATTCTGGCGGTGCTCAACGTATTGCCATGACACTCATCGACCGCTTTGGTATCGGGAAAATCCAATGGGCGACGATGCTGACTGGATTTGTTATCGGAATTGCTCTATTTTATGAAACCGGATTCATTATTCTTATTCCATTAGTCTTTACCATTGCTCAAGCCGCAAGACTTCCTGTGTTGTATGTGGGAATGCCGCTCGTCGCTGCACTCATTACAACACATGGCTTCCTCCCTCCTCATCCAGGGCCGACAGCCATTGCCAATGTATTTCAAGCCAACATGGGACAAACCTTATTGGTTGGAATTATTTTAGCCATTCCTGCTGTTTTAGTAGGCGGACTTCTGTTTACGAAACTATTTAAGAAAGATCAACTGCATGCACACATTCCAAAGGACTTGTTTAATCCAAAGGAATTTACAGAAGAGGAAATGCCAAGCTTCGGCATTAGTATTTTCACCGCTATTTTACCTGTATTGCTCATGACATTCAGAGCATGTTTAGAAATTTTCTTCCCGTCCTCCCCGCTACTACCGGCGGCTGAGTTTTTAGGTGAGCCGGCGATTGCCCTATTAATCTCTGTGCTGCTTGCCATCTACACATTTGGTCTTGGCAGAGGAAAGAGCATGCAGGACGTCATGAAGTCGATTACGGATTCAATTGGCTCCATTGCGATGATTCTATTGATCATTGCAGGCGGCGGCGCCTTTAAACAGGTGCTCATTGACAGCGGCGTTGATCAATACATTGCAGGGATTATGCAAGGAAGCACACTGTCTCCTCTGCTCCTCACTTGGCTGATTGCAGCTGTCCTTCGTGTCTCTTTAGGGTCAGCGACTGTCGCGGGTCTCACAGCAGCTGGCATTTCTGCACCGCTGATAGGTTTGACGGGAGTCAGCCCAGAATTAATGGTGATTGCAACAGGCGCCGGCAGTATAACATTCTCTCATGTGAATGATGCGGGTTTCTGGATTTACAAAGAATACTTTAATCTGTCGATGGCTCAAACTTTTAAAACTTGGACATTAATGGTGACTGTTCTATCACTTGTTGGATTAGCTGGTGTTCTCGTCGCTGATTTGTTTATGTAGGAAAATAAATAGGAAAAACCATTGACTTTTTCTCGAAAAGATTGAATAATTGTGTTTATTAAGAAAATTGAATCAAAGGTAACCTTATTAAGAGTGGTGGAGGGACTGGCCCTGTGAAACCCGGCAACCGCTGTTCCTAGGAACAGAATGGTGCTAATTCCTTAAGCAAGCTGATGCTTGTTTGAAGATAAGGCAGAGATCTCACAGTATATGATGCTCTTCCTTATCCAAGGAAGAGCTTTTTTATTTGATTTATAACCTGAAGAAAGAAGGGATTCAGCATGACACAAGTACAAACCATTGGTAAGAAAACAACAAAGCCGCCATTTCGCGCAGATCAAGTAGGGAGTTTACTTCGTTCTGAACGCATCAAAGAAGCACGCAAGCAAAAAGCAGACGGTACACTCACAGCAGAGCAGCTCCGACAAATTGAAAATGAAGAAATCACTCGTATTGTAGAGAAGCAAAAAGAAATTGGATTAGAGGTTGTCACAGATGGAGAATTCAGACGTGCATGGTGGCATTTTGACTTTCTAGAAGGGCTTGATGGGGTCGAAGGATTTGAAGCAGACCAAGGCATTCAATTCCACAATACGACAACAAAAGCGAGAGGCATCAAAGTAACAGGTAAGATTGATTTTACTGATCATCCAATGCTGGAGGATTATCGCTTCCTTCACAGCATCGCGGGTAATCATACGGCTAAAATGACGATTCCAAGTCCGAATATGCTCTTTTTCCGTGGAAAGCTTGAAGAAGGTGTGTACGACAGCTTAGATGATTTTCACCATGACGTGGCACAAGCTTATAAAAAAGCCATCCGTGCTTTTTATGATGCAGGCTGCCGTTACTTACAGCTAGATGATACAGCTTGGGCTGTGTTCTTTTCTGAAAAAGGACATGAACAAATCAAAGCTTTTGGCCGCGAGGAAGATGAACTGCGTGAATCGTTTGCGAAAACAATCAATGAAGCGGTTGCCGATCGACCAGATGATTTAGTGATCACCATGCACATTTGCCGTGGTAACTTTAAATCGACGTGGGCAGCTGAAGGTGGTTACGAGGCAGCGGCTGAAACGATTTTTGCGGGTCTGGATTTGGATGGTCTCTTCTTAGAATTCGACGATGACCGTTCTGGCGGATTTGAACCCCTGCGTTATGTGAAAAATCCAAACCTTCAAATCATACTAGGTCTTGTCACTTCAAAGTATGGGGAACTTGAGCCCGTTGATCAGATCAAAAGACGAATCGAAGAAGCGGCACAATATGTGGACATCAACCAAATCTGTTTAAGCCCACAATGTGGATTCGCCTCAACGGAGGAAGGCAATTTGTTAACAGAAGAACAGCAATGGGAAAAGCTGCGTCATGTGATTGAGATTGCGGATCAAGTGTGGACATCATAGTCCACTCACAATAAAAAGAGACAAACCGTTTGATCAGCGGTTTGTCTCTCTTTTTTATGCGTCTAAATGCTTTCCATTTGTCGCGATCACTTGTTTATACCAATCAAAGCTTTTCTTTTTCTTTCTATCTAATGTACCGTTGCCTTCATTGTCACGGTCGACATAAATGAAGCCGTAGCGTTTTTTCATTTCAGCTGTTGATGCACTGACAAGATCAATTGGGCCCCAGCTTGTATAGCCGATCAGATCAACGCCGTCTGCGATCGCTTCTCTTGCCTCAAGCAAATGACTTCTTAGGTAATCAATTCGGTAATCGTCTTGAATTGAGCCGTCTTCTTCTACTTGATCCACAGCACCCAATCCATTTTCTACGATAAACAATGGTTTTTGGTAGCGGTCATATAGTTGGTTTAGTGTTGTACGAAGTCCTTTTGGATCAATTTGCCATCCCCAATCACTTGCTTCTAGATAAGGGTTTTTCACGCCTTCAAATAGGTTGCCACCAGTCACTTGTCCAAGTACCTCTGGATCTGTACTTGTCACAAAACTCATATAATAGCTGAAGCCAATATAGTCGACTGTATGGTTTCTTAGAATGTCTTCGTCACCGTCTTGGAATTCAATGTTGATGTTATTTTCCAGGAAATAACGTTTCATATATCCAGGGTAATAGCCTCTTGACTGTACATCTGAGAAGAACAATGTTTTACGATCTTGATCCATCGCAGCAAACATATCTTCTGGTCTTGAGCTGTACGGATAAGTTGTCATCGCTGCAATCATACAACCGATTTTCGCATCAGGAATGATTTCGTGTCCTGCTTTAACAGCTAGAGCACTTGCAACAAATTGGTGATGCGCTGCTTGATATTGAATGCTTTTCTCGTCTTCGCCTTCTTCAAATACAAGGCCACCCCCTGTGAAAGGAGCATGTAAGACGACGTTAATTTCATTGAAAGTCATCCAATATTTCACTTTATCTTTAAAGCGAGTGAACAATGTTTTAGCGTATGTTTCATAAAGACCCACAAGCTTACGGTTTCTCCATCCGCCGTAATTTTTCACAAGTGCAAGTGGCATTTCATAGTGAGAGATCGTGACAACTGGCTCAATTCCATGCTTATGCAGTTCATCAAATACTTTTTCATAGAAAGCGAGGCCCGCTTCATTCGGTTCCGCATCGTCGCCATTTGGGAAAATACGTGGCCAAGAAATGGATAGTCTGAAGCACTTGAATCCCATTTCTGCAAACAGGGCAATATCTTCTTTGTAGCGATGATAGAAGTCGATCGCATCATGATATAAGTTAAGGTCTTTCATTGATTCATCGAATGGGTGCATAATACCGTGTGGTGATACATCCGCTGTCGATAAGCCTTTTCCATCTTTGTTATAAGCGCCTTCAATTTGGTTGGCGGCTACTGCGCCGCCCCATAAGAAACCTTTAGGAAATGTTTTTTCTAAATTGGTCATGTTGAATGCCCTCCTCATTTTCTTCTACACTGACTGTAAGCAATGTCTCTTTTACTGTAATCGCCCCATCTGTTTTCGCATCAACTTGTGCAAAATCATTTGTGTTGGTGACGATAATTGGCGTTGTTACATCATAGCCATCTTGCTGAATGCCCTTGATATCAAATTCAACTAGCAGATCTCCTGCTTGAACGAGATCACCTGACTGCACATGACTTGTGAAATGTTTACCGCCAAGTTTTACTGTATCAATCCCCACATGGATGAGAAGCTCTGTGCCTTGATCACTCTTTAAACCAATGGCATGTTTCGTTTGGAAAATGGTTTCAACTTTGCCGTTGAACGGTGCTACTACACGTCCAACTGTTGGGACAATGGCTGTTCCTTTACCCATGATTTCATTAGAGAATGTTGCATCATTTACTTGATTGAGCGGCTTTAGTTGACCTTCAAGCGGGCTTTGTACCACTTCATTTTGAAGCGCTACTGTGTCTTTCTTTTCTTCTGGTTTGTCTGCTTTTGTATCATCTTTCACTGGTACATCTTTGAACCCTAGAACAAGTGTCATGATGGTTGCTACAACAAAGCCGATCACTAATCCAATGATGGAGTAAACAAATGTCGGTCCAATGAACGTTGGGAGACCTGGAAGACCTGCTGATCCTGATATCACATATGACTTTACTTTGAAGATAGACATGAACACGCCGCCTGCTGCTGCACCAATGAGGGCTGCAAGGAACGGTTTTTTCAATCGCATGTTCACACCATACATAGCAGGTTCAGTAATACCCATTAACGCAGTGATACTTGTAGACATCGCCAATGATTTGAATGTTTTGTTTTTTGATCTTAAGAAGACACCGAATGCTGCGCCTGCTTGTGCCATATTCGCTACAAACATCATTGGAAGAATGAAGTCAAAACCGTTTAATGTAATGTTGTTGATCATGATTGGAAGTAGTGCATAGTGCATGCCCGTAATGATCAATGGTGACATAAAGCCACCGATTAAGAGTCCGGCCAAAATACCTGCATGTTTGAACAATAAATCAATTCCACCTGAAAGGCCATTTCCGATAATACCACCAAGCGGTCCAACCGCGATGAGCATAACTGGTACCACGACAAGAAGTGTAACTGTTGGAACAAGAATGATTTTTAGTGATTTCGGACTATATTTTTCCGCGAATCTTTCAACATATGAGCCGAGCCAGATAGTGAGTAGAATTGGAATCACCGATGAAGAGTACACAACGGCAACCACTGGTAGCCCTAGAAATTCTGTATTTCCTGCGCCTAGTAAAGCCGTTAACTGCGGGTGCAGTGCGGCTGCTGCAATGGCAGCGGCGATATACTGATTTGTGCCAATTTTTTTGGCTACGCTTACAGCAAGCAGAATCGGTAAGAAGTAAAAGGCTCCGTCTCCGATAGCTGTTAAAATCGCATATGTGCTGCTTTTATCTGAGATCCATTGGAACGTCAGCATTAATGCCAAGATCCCTTTGATCATACCAGCTCCAGCGATGGCTGGAAGAATCGGTGTGAAGACACCAGAGATAAAATCGAAAAGCTTTGAAATCACATTTTGTTTTGATGCTTCTTCTGAATCGCCTGACTTTACATCTGTTGATAACCCAGAATCAGCAATCATTGCTTGATAGACGTTTGATACGTCGTTGCCAATAATGACATGGTATTGACCGCCGCTTTGATTCACGCCCATGACGCCGTCTGTTGATTGCAGCTTCTCTTTATCCGCTTTGCTTTCATCGTATAGGTTGAAGCGGAGCCTTGTCATACAATGCGTGACTTGCTTTACATTCTTTTCACCGCCGACAAGCTCTAGAACTTCTTTTGCTGTTTGTTTGTGGTTCATTGTGTTACCCTCCAATCGTTGATTTCATCTTGATATAGAAAAAACCTAAACATCCATTAATGCCCGAAAAATAGCGATTCAGACATTAATCGATATTTAGGTTTTGCCTGCTTAACCAGTAACAATCCTTCATAGCGATTGATCGTTATTCAATTTTATAAGCCTTTAGATACAAAAAAACCTAAATCATGCCTTATCAAAGATAGGGACAATGATTTAGGTTTTGCCTGCTTGACCAGTAACAATCCTAAAAGATTGTGGGTTATTAAGTTTATAGTTATAAATTAGCATGTTAATTTCGTTATGTCAACGCTTTCTTTTTGATTTATTTTCTTTTTATGACTCGATCGATGTGCAAAGTTAAGTATAACATCTCATCTTCTATGAGACTTCGGTTGTATTCTTTTTGAACATAGTCATTAATTTTCTCCGCACATTGAAAAGCGGCTGTATTTTTTTCCTTTACCACTTCATACAGAAACTCATTTTGATTTTCCATTTGTGTTTCGTTAAACAGACGCTGTCCAAAAAACTTCAAATGCGTGACAAAACGGAAATAATTTAATGATTCTTCGTCCAAATCAATTTGGAAATGATACTTTACGATGTTCAAAATATCTTGAATCAGTTTTGTAATTTGAATGACATTCGGCATTTCCTCATTCAGTTCTGCATTGACAATATGCATCGCAATAAAGCCTGCTTCATCCTCGGGAAGATGGATGTTGAGCTTGTCCTGTATGATCCGAATCGCTTCTACACCACACATGAATTCCTCTTTGTACAGCCGTTTGATTTCCCAAAGCAAGGCATTTTTAATGTCCATTCCTTTTTGATGACGTTCAATAGCAAAGGTAATATGATCCGTTAATGTGACATAGATGCTGTCATTTAAATTTTTGTTAAGGGTCGTTCTTGCGTGATCGATAATTGCCTCACACACTTGCATATACTCGATCGGAATATCATAAAGCAGGGTTTTGAATTTTTCTGATATATCTTTATTTTGAATGGAAAATACTTTTTCGATACGTTCTTCGTCAATCGGGTCTCCGCTTTTCTTTTGAAACGCAATCCCTCTGCCCATAATGACCAGCTCATGCTGCTCGTCATCATACGCACTGACCACATTATTGTTGATTACTTTCGAAATGATCAATTGATCCCCCCCAGTACATTCCGCTTTTTCGAGCATTTCATTGTTGATTGATATGTCATTTTATTATTATTTTCAAAAAAGAGGACTTTAAGATGATTTTACATTTTTTTTTGATACGGTCAACTAGAAAGAATGACATATTACCTCTCAGAAATGACGATTTAGGGGCAAAAAGGCTAAAAATAGACAAAAAACACTCTTCAAAAAGAGTGTTTTTTACAAAATTAGGAGCAATCCCAGTTATAGACGACATTTTCGAAATGTTTTCGTTTGAGGTCTTCTGGTTTGATAAAAAAGTTAGCAATGCCGCAATCTCCCCACAACATGTCCACTTCATCATCTGAGTCAATTTGCAATAATAGCACAGTATGTTCTTGGTCTACATAGGTACGCGGGTCTTCTTGTGTAAAACCTGGGTATCCGCCAACTTTATGGCCAAAACCACTTGCTGTCTCATAAAATTCATCTAGCAATTGATCTGCTTCATCACCATCAATACCAACAGCATCTTCGAATAGATCCCAGCTTTGCTTTCCTGTGACTTTTTCAAAGCGGAAATCTCCTACACTGATCGTTTCGCTTGATAATTCACCTGTAATCGCACCTTCCTTCGTAACTGGAAAATAAAAATCGTCAGGAATTTTCACGAATGAAAAATCAGTCAATAAGTCTTCTTCAGCTAAGAAAGGTTCCTCAATAAATTTGATCCGAAAATCTTTTTGCTCTGTTTTTTGGTCAATATTCATCCCATAAAGATCATCATGTACAGAAATAAACACTTGCAAAAGTCCTGTTTCTGGGTAATCTTTCAGCTTTGGCAGCTGGCCGAAATTGATTTGTGCCAGCAGCTTCATAGGATGGCCTTCTCCATCAACGGGATATTCGTCGTTTTTTGGGAAATAAGGATCACCTGCTATTTTGCTGTCATATGGTCCTGTTTTTCCTTGTTTTATCTGTAATTGAATCAGTGGTTTTTCGGTTTGATCTAGCAATGGACGGTAAGGCGCAAGTACTTCTTGCAGCTTTGCTGATTGTGTCAAGATGGTCTTCCTCCTTATGAATAGGTCTAATGATCAAAACAGGTCTCTCTTTTTCTATCATACAGAAGTGTAACTTCCCTGTCAGTGAAAAACCCGTCAATATCATGACAAAAAACTCACTTTAACACGTTAAAAAACCTCCGATACGGCTGGAGGTTTGGTGATTCGTTTATTTATTTCACTTGATAATTCACTAAGTCTGTTGCCAATGATTTCATCGTTTCGTTCGTTTCGTGCAGCCCCTCAATAATTTTTGTGAAAGTGCCAACGAGTTCTGCTTGATGTTCAGAAGAAGCCACGATTTGTGCTATTTCTTCTTCCATTCCTTTGATAGAGCCTTGCACATCTTTTAGCGCTGTTTCAATATCAGTCGTTGCTTGCTTCGCGTGAGTAGACAGCTTTCTCACTTCTGTAGCAACCACCCCAAAGCCTGCTCCTGCTTCACCTACTCTTGCAGCCTCAATGGATGCATTGAGTCCAAGTAAGTTCGTTTGATCAGAGATACCTTTGATGAGATTAGACACTTGGTTGATTTTAGAGGAATTTTCGACAGTGGTTTTTGTATTTTGTAGAATTTGTTCACTTGTCGCTTGTAGTTCCTCTGAATGTGCAGCCACTTGCTGTACCATCGCGACTAGTTTTTCGGAAGCATCGTTACTTTCCGTCATAATGTGTTCTAATCGTTGTTGATTCGTTTGGTCATATGCTACACAGAAGGCAGCGATCACTTGACCATTGTCATCTTTAATCGGGACGGCGACGATGTCCATAGGAATTCCGTACACCTCTTTAGGAATCTGGATAAACGATGGCTCTCTCCCATTTTTCAACATTGAAAAGTTTTGGAACCCGGGAGCTACAACATCCCCTGCTTTAAACCCTAAGTCAATGTTCCCGTGCTGCTGATAATAAAGAACCTTCTCTTTCCCTAACACAGAAAAGGTTAGCTGCTCTCTCATAGCTAGTCCAACGATTGGTAAAGCGTCTATTATGTTATCAATTCTCTGTGACATTCGCTCACGTTCATCCTCTCTTTTTCTCAGTACACTCTCTTTATCGGTTCTTTATATGATCTATTACAGCCTGCAATGTGTACTAATATCAACCAAATGACCTAAGACATATAAAACAGCCACATTCTATCAAGAGAATGTGGCTGTTTTTAAAAGAAGAAGATGCATATCAACACACTAATGACGATGAAAAAAAGATACATGCAGTCGATCCATGAAGTGCTGATGACATGATAATACGTTCTCTCCCTCGTCCCTGTGAAGCCTCTTGCTTCCATCGCAATGGCTAGTCGTTCAGATTTCCGTACACCTTGCGTGAAAAGAGGGAGTGCATAACGTATAAAGGCTTTCCAACTGTTTTTTTGCTTGTAACCTCTAATTTTATGTGCAGCCTTCATTTGCTTCAATTCACTTTGAAACAACGGGATAAACCGGAAGCCTGCCAGCATCCCATATGCCCATTTGGGTGACATTCGGCATTGATGGATTAAGCTCATCATAAAGGCCGTCAAATCAGTTGTTGATGTAAAAAGGAGACCAAATGTCACAAACCCAAGCATTCTAAAAGAAATGGTCAGCCCATTTCTTAAACTCTCCTCTGTGATATGAAACCATGCCCACTTCCAAACTGTATGATCTCCCTTGCCAAAGGCCGCGATCATCCAAAACACGAGAATGAAAAAGAGCAGATAAGGTACAAGTCTGGTGATGAGGTATTTCAAATTCCAGCCGCCTAGGACAAGTCCAATTCCAAGTGCAAACAGCCAGATGATGAACGTCGTTTTAGGATCAGAAATCGCCATCAGACAGCACATCGCAAGGAGATGGGCGAGTAATTTCATGACTGGATTTACAGTGGATAGAAAGGAGTGATTACTTTGCAATCGTCATCACTTCCTTTCTTTCAGCCATATAGCGGTAATGTAACGGCACTCTGAGCTCACAGGAAGTGACAAGTTCCTGATGAGAAAATAAATCAAAAGGCGTACCATCATAAACATGCTCCCCTTGATGAAAAACAAGCACCTGATCAGCGCACTCATCAACGAGTTCCATATCATGTGTGACCATAATAATAGTGGTGCCTTGTCGTTGACGTTCTTTTAAACGCCGGATTAACTCCCTCGCCGTTTTCTCATCCTGCCCGAAGGTCGGCTCATCTAAAATGAGTACATCCTGATCAAAAAGAAGCATCGTGGCAACACTTAATCTTCTTTTTTGTCCTAAGCTTAAGGTGAAAGGATGCGCATCTCTATGCTTCTCTAGGCCGAACTCTACCAATAGCTGATTCGTTTTTTCTTGCACAACAGGCTCTGGCCAATTTCGCTGTCTCCCACCAAATGCGATTTCATCAAACACTGTGTCCTGTATAAATTGAAGTTCTGGATTTTGAAATACAAAGCCTGCTTTTTCATATAATGTTCGGTCAGACCACTTTTTCAGATGTTTTCCTTTTAAGTAAATGTGACCTTTCTTTATTGGTTCTAAACGGATGACATGTTTAAGAAACGTACTTTTTCCGCTCCCATTTTCACCGATGATCGCAACCCAATCTCCTGCTTTTATATTAAGGTCTAGGTCATCTATAATGCTTTTTTTCCCGTAGCTTAATTGTAGATGATCAGTGCGAATAATGACCTCTCGATTTGTTGATGTCTCATGACGTTCTTTTCTCGCCTCAAAGGTTTGCAAGAGTGTTTGACTCAGTGGATGAAACGGATCTTGTACGATAGTGGACCATTTCTCGGGAAATATTTTCGGACGCCAAATGCCGGCTTCTTTCATTTCTCCCTCAAATGTGTTCATCACGTCTTTTGGCGTTCCATCTGCTATGATACGGCCTTGATGATCTAATAAGATCACCCGATCCATCCACTCGATGACACCGTCTAACACATGCTCCACAAAAATCATCGTCTGATTCTGTTCAGCCGAAAGATGCTGAAGTAATTGAAATATCTCCATTCTTCCTGCTGGATCAAGCTGTGCTGTCGGTTCATCAAAGAACAGGACATCTGGCTCTAATGCTAGTAAACATGCAAGCGCCAACCGCTGCTTCATTCCGCCAGATAAGGTATGAATATCTGTATTTGGGTCGACATCCAGCTGTACCTTTTTCATGAGATGCTGAATCATGTCATCCATTTGTTCTCGAGGGACAGATCGATTCTCTAAGCTAAACGCAATTTCTTCATTGACTCGGTGCATACAAAACTGCGAATCTGGGTCTTGAAACATGACACCAGTATGCCTTTGCCGCATCACTTCTCCCTGTACTTCAGCTTCCATATGCTCTGGAATAATGCCAGCAAGCACAGAAATCAGCGTAGATTTCCCGCTTCCACTTGGTCCTAATATCAGCACCTTTTCCCCCTTTTGAATAGAAAGAGATACTTGATGAAGAACGGGATTCGGCTGTTCATAAAAACGGACAGTGAGATTACTGCACGCGAGAAATGAATCCATGCTGGTCACCCTTACTTCGTTTTTCTTTCATGATGGCATATTGATTCAGCACACCCGTTTTAGATAAAGCATCCACCACAACCTTTGCCAAGCAACCGCCGAGTAACATACCGCTAATGACTTGAGTGACAAGTGTCATGAGTAACACTTGAGGCGTGTAATAGCCGAATCCATTGGCAATGAGGCTATATGCCATTGCCCCTACTGCTGCAAAGGCACCAGACAACATGAGTGTCCACATGCGATATCGCTTATAGCCAAAAAGAGCGAAGGCGATTTCTGCTCCAAGTCCTTGGCATACACCAATCAAAAGCGCAGAAAGACCGAAGTGGCTGCCTGTCAGTAATTCCACGGCAGCGGCAGCTGTTTCTGCGATGAGGGCAGCGCCAGGCTTTTGGATAATGTAAGCAACGATTGGACTGGCAATGACCCAAATTCCGAACATGATGTTGCCTCCTGCTGGACCGACAAGGGCTGTAATCGGTAAATAAAGAGTCGACCACCCTAAATAGATGACTCCGCATGCCACTGATAAAATGACAGCAAGAACGACTTCTTTCATCTTCCATGTCATGAAGGCTGCACCTCCATTTGGACAGGCCACTCTTCGACAGTAAAGGCCATGTCCCAGAATTTATACTCAAGCTGACAGCTTAAGATGAAGTGCTGTTTCATTTTCTCCTTTTCCTTCTCACTTGCTCCTTCCGCCCACTGATCAAGCCGTTTGCAAAGCTCCACTGTAACAGAGTCCGTTAACCCGCCATAAAACGTGATCCACTCATAGAATGGATGGGCAGGATCGGGCTCAACATCTTTAAGCATTCGTTTGCCTATTTCCCAATAGGTCCAAGGGCAAGGGAGCAAAACCGCAATGATTTCTCCTAGCGTCCCTTCCTTTGCGACTTGCAGCATGTGATGAATATAGTGATGGGCACTTGGCGCCAAAGACGCACCTTGCAGTTCATCATAAGCGACACCTGCCACTCGGCAAAGGTTTTGATGAGGATGTGTCTCACTATCAAGGACAAAAGCCATTTGTTGATGGAAAAAGGTAATGTCCTCTCTGTCTGTACATCTGCTGATGGCTGCCGCATAAATTTTAATAAAGGCATTTAAATATTCTGCATCCTGTTTGACATAATGAATGATCTGTTCCTTTTCGAGTTCTCCTGCTGCGAGTCCTCTCACAAACGGATGCTGATAAATCGCTTCAAATAATGGTTCTGCTTCTTGCCTTAATTGGGTTGAAAATGTCATAAAAAAAGCCTCCTCTTTTTCAGTTGAATAAATGAAAAAGCCACCCCAAATGGAGCGGCCTTCTTATCGATTCAATCATGAATAAGACAAGGTCCAGCTCCACTTCCCTCCGCTAGTACAAACTAGATCAGGTTCAAAGGGTCCAAGATTTCCTCTTGTCTCAGTCATACATGACTCCCCTAGTGGACTTTTGTCATTTAATTATCTTTACTCTACACATGTGGCGATTTGATGTCAACCGCCGATCTTAATTCAATGTATTGATCGTTGGCAGCTTCTCGATCCCTGCTGCATAGTAGAAATTAAGGACACTGAAGAAATCAATTGGCTTTCCTGTCTTTAAATCAACAGCCAAAATATGATCGCCGTAATTTGTCAGGTCATCAATGTCTAAACGCCTTGGCGTTGTCTTTCCGAGAGTATCAACAAAGCTGCTATGGTAGTACTGCCCACTAGCAAACGATGATTCATGATACATAAATAATGTCTCCACATCTAAGTAGACAAGAATGGCCTCAGAGGAACTCGCATATGGAGCAGAGTACGATACTGGTGCCGAAATACTTTTCACTTTTACACTGTCAACAGAATGCGTTCTCTGTTGATATTTTCCATCATATGAGAAATAAAATACACGCTCCCATTTATAATCAGCGGTCTTAGATTGTTTGTTATACACTTTTGTACCATTTGCGAAAACATCCCCATTGGCATACGAAGCAACAAAGTATTGCAATGTTGATGACAGGGATTCAGCACCTGTGAAATTTGGTGGGTTTTTTGCATTCACCTGTAATGTATATGAGTCTCCAAAGTCTCCACCGCTAGTAATACCAAACGCATAATCCCCCGCTGGTAAATTGCTTAACGCAAGCAGACTGCCTGCCGATTGAATCAGATCCGTTGGATAAGCTTGTCCTTCTTCATAATCAATAACAAATAACTGAACGAAATAATCAGCATTTGGAGAGGTAATCCGGCTGATGAGCGCCTGAGGGGACGATGTACTTAAGAACCATAAATCAACTGGATCTTCCTCGTTTAAAACTGCCGATTGATTAATGGCTAGTCCATCAATAGAGCGAACGGCAGACGTGCGCATCTTTCCATCTGCAGCCGCTTTTCGTTTAATACTTATTCCCTTTTTCTTATCTACTTTAAATGATTTTTTTACTTCCTTCTGTTGAACCGCAGTCCCTTTATCCTGCTTTTCAAACGACTCTTGCACTTGCTGAATGGCTTTTTCAGTCAGTGGCGATACTTTTTCACTTGATTTTGGTGCATCTTCTGCTTTGATTGCTGGTGAAAATAAACCTGTTGTGACCAATAAAATAGACAGTAAGGCGGCGGTGATTTTGACATAAAATGCTCTCACAGGAACATCCCCTTTTTCCTAATTTGGGTTTTTTACCCTGTGATTATTTTACCATTTTTCTAATACTTGTTTTGGACTTTTTTAGGAAATTTTTATAACAAAAAACCAGCCGTATGAGTCACGACTGGTTTTTTTGATGATTTATGCAATGGTTTTGACAAATAAGCGTGCTGTTTCTGCACTTGATCCTGGATTTTGTCCAGTAATAATTTGTCCGTCTACAACAGCGAATGGCGCAAATGCATCGCCTTTTTCAAATGCTGCCCCTTGCTCGCGAAGTTTTGTTTCCAATAAAAATGGAACTTTAGATGTCAGCTGAACAGCATCCTCTTCCTCATTTGTGAATCCTGTTATTTTCTTGCCGTCGATAAATGATTTTCCATCACGATCCTTCACATCAACAAAGGCAGAAACGCCATGGCAAACTGCCCCAACGGCTCCATTTTTGTCTGAAATCGCTAAGATCGCATCGGCAACCAATTGATTGGACGCAAAGTCGATCATTGGGCCATGTCCTCCAGCAAAGAAAATGCCATCATACTCAGCTGGGTTTACATCGGTCAGTGCCTTTGTGTCTTGAAGTAATTCATACACATCTTGATATTGTGCTGGAACCCCTTCAGGAATTGAATTTTTATCGATCGGTACTGTTCCACCTTTTATTGAAACAATTTGCACGTTGAGTCCATTTTCTTTAAAAATATGAAATGGCTCGGCTAATTCTTCAAGCCATAAGCCTGTTGGGTGTCCGTTCATTTCTGAGCTGCTTGTTGATACTAATAAAACGTTCTTGCTCAACTTTATCATCCTTTCTATTTATCATGTGGCTATTTTATATTTTGCACAATTAAATATCAAGCAATCAGACTTGGATACAACTCTTTATGTTATACCCGATTTTTTAAAAAATATAGCCTCACTTCAAATCTAATCATTCTGTCACATTCTATTGACAGGGAATTTCATGTAAAATTGTGATGAAATGATATAATATGAGAAACAATTGACAGACCTCTTGCGCTAGAGGGAATTTAAAAGGAGTGGAAAAAGAGATGAAAACCTATTCGATTGTGATGATTATCATCACGCTCTGTATCATATTGGCTGTCTTTTTAATGAATCTTACGGGCGTCATGTATGGAAAAATCATATTGGCTGTCGCTGTTGCCCTTTGTCTTACGTCCATTATTCGTTTGATGGGAATGCGTAAAAGATAAAAGCCGCCCTCTGGGGCGGCTTTACCGTGTAGACAAACCCTCGCATTCGGTGTCAGTTCTGTGCTTCGGTGCTCATCAATGTCAGATTCGCTCCGATGCTCGTCCTTCCTAAACTGCAAAGGTTTTCTATCACGTTGATAGGATTATATAGCCAGGATAAGTGCAATTAATGCAAGAAAAGCTGGTAACCCTTGTTTGATGATAATCGATTTATTAGACGTCACACCGCCAAATACTGCTGCGATGAACACACAAAGAACGAAAAATAGCTGAATCATATATCCTACGGTATTCGAACCAAGAATGAGCCCCCAAATGAGTCCAGCAGCTAGAAAGCCATTGTATAGCCCTTGATTAGCAAACATCACTTTCACATTTGGATCCTTTTGTAAGTGTTCAGGCAGATTGAAAGATCTTTTCGCCATTTTTGATTCCATAAAAAACATTTCTAGTAACATGATGACAATGTGCTCTAAAGCGACAATTCCTACTAAAATCATTGCTAAAATATTCAATTTAGTGAATTCCTTTCTGATAGACGGTCTCGTATTTGTATTTTGTCCGTGTATAAATCAAAGTCTTGGATTAGCTCTAACGCCTCATGAAAACGACTTTGTGGAATGTCTTTCATTTTTCTTACACCAAATTCCTTTTTAATAAAAGCCATGATGGTATTAATATGAAGCTTACCGTGGCCATCATACTCTAAATGGCTGCAAAAAGTCTGCATCGTCCCTCGAATCACCTTTAATTGCTTGGCAGTGACACAACTCATTGGTAACGCTCATCCTTTCTTGGTTTTTTAACAACTAAAAAGAACATTGAATGAAAGAAAAACCTTCCAATCTCTATTATATAATGGTTTCATTCGGATATCAAAATAAAAAAGAACAAACATTCGATCAAAGACGAGTCATACGCTAAAAATCCATGTCTTAACGTATCAAAAAGCCGGATTCATGGATAGAATCCGGCTTTTTGTTTAGTTGCTTTTAGAAATTAATACCTTTCCAACAGAACGGTCCTTACTTTGTCCGACGACTTTAAAGGATAGGCCGTATGTTGGCACATCACGTCCTGCATCCGGGTTATTTGGATTCACATAGTTCTTTTTATCACTAAATGTACGCGTTGGGCGGATATAGCGATCCTCTAAGGTTAAGCCTGTTGTCGCTGTATAATCAATATTCAGCTTCGTGCTTGGATTCAAAGAGAATGCTGCATCATGTACTTGGAAACCTGTCGCTGCAATAGAGCCGTCACTCCATTTCAACACTTGTTGATCTGCATCTACGACTCCAAGGAAGCCGTTCCCTGGATGTTTTCCAACCCAGTTATCACTGTACGATTGATCGACGTACCACACGACCAAACCGTTATTATAGCTCATCAGACTTGCTCCTCGTTTGATATGCTTTAAGCCTTTATCGACATCAGCATAAGAGCGCCATTCTAGTAAATAATACTGAGCGGCATATTGTTTTCCATTAGATTGAGAGAATCCATTAAAAGTGAACGTGGACGTTCCCTCGGCATCATCTGACCACACTTTTGCTCCATCTGCTGTAATCTTTAGATCATCTACAAATAAACCTGGCAGTGAATATCCTGCATCGGTTGTATAGCGGAATTGCAGATCGATCTTCTTCCCTGCATAAGCAGAAAGGTCAAAGGATGCATCTACCCAGCCATCTGATTTTCCATCGATGCCATTGCCTTCATTCGCTCCTGCCTCATTTCGATCATTCGTAATATTACCAGCAATGGTTGTCCATTTGTCTGTCCCAGTTTCACGAACTTCTACATACGCATAGTCATAATCTTCTTCGATATCGTACCATGCTTTAAACGTAAGCTCGGCTTTGCTTCCCTTCGACAAATCAATCTCTGATGTCGTCATGGTAGCATTCAAATTGTCACCTGTTCCGCTGAAGTATGAATATTGCCCTTGTGCAGGCTGAGTGACCACAATCTCTTTATCTGGCAAATCAACTCGAACCGCATCATGGTTGGTTCCTTTTGTTGCTGCTTCATCGATTAAAACTGTTTTGCTTTTTGTTAATGTCTTACCATCAATGGTTTTTCCAGAAAGCCAGTTGCCGCCATGCAAGTTTTGAAGCATTTCTTTTGCATATGGACTAAAACCTGTTGGTTCCGTACCAGGTACTTTACCTGCCCAGCTTCCGCTTGACATGATAGACCAATAAGAAACGGGCTCTCCTCTGCCTGTGTATTGTGTATCGTATTCATCAGGCAGACCAAGATCATGTCCAAATTCATGTGTGAACACGCCTGCTGCGCCATCTTCAGGCTCAATCGTATAATCTAGAGCGCCTAACTTTCCGCCTTGACCCACTTCTGATTCAGTGTTTGGAATCTCAAATACATCACCAAGTGACCAGCGATGCGACCAAATCGCGTCAGAGCCAAGCTGTCCGCCGCCAGCTTCTTCACCTACGCCAGCGTGTACAACCATGAGGTGGTCAATGATACCGTCCGGCTCATTATAAACACCGTCCCCATCCATATCATAGCGGTCCCATTGATCATATTCACCAAGGTCAATGTTTGGATCCTTTGCCGCTGCTTCGAGGGCTTCTTTCACCAATTCGCGCGGTCTGCCGTCACTGCCTGATTCGTCTGGTACGTTCCCGCCATAATATGCTGCTTCATGCTTGGCTGTATACCATCCAGCTACTGTTCCACTAATCGTGTAGCTTCCACCGGACTGCTTTTCGTAATACTGCTTCATAGATACTTTTCTTTTACCATCTGGACCGATGTAGCCATTTTTTCCGAAAAGCATGTCTTGGTAGTGCTGCTGATCGTACTTGTCATAGTACATATCAGTCTCTTCTTTTTTAATACTATTATGCTTATAATCTTTAAAATCTACTAATAATACCAAAACTTTATCATTACGGACGTCGCCTTTATATTTTTCCTTTTTCACCGGCTTTACTTGATTGCCTTCTTTTCCTTTATGCTTCTTTAACTTTTTCTTTTTGGCTAGTTTATTATGTACATTTTGTTTGTATTCTTTTAGGAATTCAGGTTCTTCTGTTAAGGTACTTGCGCTTTGTTTCATCGCTGCTTCTTCTTTTTTCTTTAAGTAGTTCTTTAATGCTTTTTGGGTTTCTGCCTCATTGGCATTCTTTTTGATCTTTCCTTGTTTTTTCAAGGCTTTGATGAGGCGGTCTTCATTGACAACACTTGCGTCGAATGGAATACCTGAATAATGACCACCATCTGAGGATGTTGACTTTTCTGAGGTGTGGGCAGATAGAGGGGTGCTGAAAGCTGTCAATGTGCCTAAACTGAGGACAGCTGTTAGTGCGATGCTCGTCCATTTCCCTTTTTTCATATTGGTTCCTCCCTAATTTGGTAATAAATAATATCTAATTCTAGCATATTCCAATATACTTAAGTCGAAAAACATTTTATTTTCAGAAACTTTGTGGAAAATGCACAATACGAGATTGAAATAGGTGGAACGAATTGTCGAAAATAAAAGAACCCTAGGCTATAAATGCCTAGGGTGTTTGTTGTTTTTCTATGAAAGTTGCTCTCCTTGATATGCAACAACATCAAGTGGAGCGGCTAAAAATTCTTTTGCCTTTGCGACGAAAGCTTGGAAATGTGCACTTGCATTATGGCTTTGAACCGCTGCTTCATCTTTCCACACTTCTACCATTAAAAAGGTGTTTTCTTTCTCTGTATCCTTGAAAAGCTTGTAGGACACATTTCCTAATTCTTCCTGTGAAGCTTTCATTAAACCGTTGATTTCTTCTAAAAATACGTTTTCTTTCTCTGGATGAATGGTCATCCCTGCATGAATAATAATCATATGATCGTCTCCCTTTTTTAAAAAATTATTTCCACTCTGTGATGCGATCGATCGGTAAACGGTAAGAAGCATAACCTTCGTCAGCTGCTTTCCCAATGGATAGAAGCATAACTGGTACATAGCGCTCTTTATCCCAGCCGAATGTTTCAGCGATGACTTCTTTGTCATATCCGCCAATTGGGTTTGTATCATAGCCATGCGTACGAGCAGCAAGCATCAGCTGCATTGACACAAGTCCACCGTCAATTAAGATCGTTTCACGATTCACTTGCTCTGGAAGAGCTTCAAAATGTGCAGTTAATGCAGCAATTTGTCTTTCTTTTACTTCCTGCGGCATGTAGCCATTTTCTACTGCTTTTGAATAAATTTCTTCTAAGTATTCATTGTTTTTCATATCTGCAAACACAGCGATGACAGCTGATGATGTAGCTACTTGTGTTTGGTTGAATTTTGCGAGTGGTGCGAGCTTTTCTTTTCCTTCTGGGCTGTCAATGACCATGAAGCGCCAAGGCTGTGCATTCACTGATGATGGTGCTGTTGTTGCCTCTTCTAAAATCTCCGTCATTTCTTCTTTGCTAATTTTCACTGCTGGATCATAGTTACGAATGGAGCGGCGCCCTTTCATAATATCCATAAAATCGTTTGTTTTTAATGTTGTAGCCATGTGTAACACTCCTTTAGGTTGTTTGAATCTTCTCGATGTTTTGTTGTATACGGATGAGCACATCAGTGAGAAGCTTTCGTTCTTCATCACTTACGTTTTCAAGCATTTCTGAGATAAATCGTTCTTTTTCTTTTTTAGAAGCTTCGATTCTTGTTCTGCCTTCATCTGTCAGACGAACAAGCGTGACTCGATTATCTTCCGGCTTTCTTCTGCGCGTGACCATTCCTTTTGTTTCTAACTGTTTTAAGTGACGCGTCACAGCCGCACTATCAATATTTACTTTTTTCTGCAAATCGGATTGGCTGATTTCGTCGGCTTGGAATAACAGTGATAGCAACTCCAGTCTTGATTGGCTGATGCCCGTGCATGCTTCGAACTTCACACCCATCATACGGTTCACGCACTGCAAACGATATAATACCTCTGCTTCTTCAGAGCAAAATGCAGTCAATGCCATCCCCTCTTTTCTATTCAGATCAATTAGTTGATATATCAATCATTGACTCGTCAACTAATATACACCCATTGTTTCATGATTGCAAGAGGTTTGTTTCATAAAGTGAAATTTTTTATTTCAATCAAAAAAGACGAGCTTTTGCTCGTCTCAGACCGTAGACAAAGGGCTAAAATGTAGTTTATTTTAGCCCTTTGTCTTCTTTTCAGCGTGAAAGAAAACCTTTGCAGTCTAGGATGGACGAGCAATGGAGCGGAGCGAATTTGACATTCGTGAGCACCAGCGCGCAGGACTGACACCGAATGCGAGGGTTTGTCTTCACGCTGGGACGAGCTTTTGCTCGTCTTAAGAACTTGGTGTCGATGTTGGTCCCACATAGTAGCTGATAAATCCAATGATCATCAAGACTACAAAAATAAAGAGAATGAGTTTGAGCATTCTCATGGTTTATCCCCTCCCACTCATCTAACTTATCATATCTAGAAGAAGCGCTACCTAAAATTTACATAAAAAAAGACAAAAGCGATTCATCACTTTTGTCTTCTTCTCTTTATTCTGTAATCACTGTATGAATCAAAGTCGGAGCATCAGCATGGTCAGCGATGCGGATGTTGTCATAAATTTTCTCCATGACATTCGCAACATCTTCACGATTTGCATGCAGCGTCACGAGAGATTCACCTTTTTCTACACGATCGCCTACTTTTTTGTTGAGCATGATGCCAACAGATAGATCGATATCGTCTTCTTTTGTTGCACGTCCTGCTCCAAGAATCATCGCTGCAACACCGATTTCGTCTGCGACGATTTCAGCGATCACACCTGATTCTTTTGCCGGCACTTCGATTTGATAAGGTGCTTGTGGCAGTTTTTCCGGTTGATCTACAATCGAGCCGTCTCCACCTTGGTTTTCTAAAAATTCCTTGAATTTCTCAAGTGCTTTGCCGTTTTTCATGACTTCAATTAGCTTTTCTCTTGCTTCATCAAGTGTCTCTGCTTTTTTCGCAAGAACGACCATTTGACTTCCTAATGTGAGCACAAGCTCGTTTAAGTCTTCAGGGCCTTCGCCTTTAAGCGTGTCAATCGCCTCTTTCACTTCAAGGGAATTTCCAATCGCTAATCCTAGCGGCTGAGACATGTCTGAGATGACAGCCATCGTTTGTCTGCCAACATTATTTCCGATACGAACCATTGCTTTTGCAAGCTTCTCAGAGTCTTCAGGTGTTTTCATGAAAGCACCTGCACCTGTTTTCACATCTAATACGATTGCATCTGCGCCAGCAGCGATTTTCTTACTCATAATCGAACTTGCAATGAGCGGGATTGAGTTAACAGTTCCTGTTACATCACGAAGGGCATACAGTTTTTTATCAGCAGGTGTCAGGTTGCCTGATTGTCCAATGACCGCTACTTTATGACGGTTCACCAGTTCGATGAACTCGTCTTTTGTAATTTCAACGTGGAAGCCTTTGACTGCCTCTAACTTGTCGACTGTTCCACCCGTATGTCCAAGACCACGCCCAGACATTTTTGCAACAGGTACATCAAGTGCTGCAACAAGAGGAGCGAGTACAAGCGTTGTTGTATCGCCTACACCGCCTGTTGAATGCTTGTCTACTTTAATGCCGTCGATAGCAGACAGGTCAATTGTGTCCCCTGAGTTTGCCATAGCGAGTGTTAAATCTGCACGTTCTTGATCCGTCATATCTTGGAAGAAAATCGCCATCGCCAAGGCACTTGCTTGGTAGTCAGGAATTGTTCCGTCCGTATAACCTTTGACAAAGAAAGAAATTTCCTCTGAAGATAATTCTTTTCCGTCACGTTTTTTCGCAATGATATCTACCATTCTCATTGTTTTCACCATTCCTTTTTTAGTTTAGTAAATCAAACCGACAACGCCTGCTGTTAAGAAGCTGACGAGTGTTGCACCGAATAACAGCTTTAATCCAAAGCGTGCGACAACGTTTCCTTGTTTTTCATTTAAGCCTTTCACTGCTCCAGCAATGATACCGATAGACGAGAAGTTCGCAAATGACACAAGGAATACAGAAATGATCGCTTCTGTACGAGCAGTGAAATGAAGACCGTCGCCAGATAGAGCAAGCATCGCTACAAATTCGTTAGATACCATTTTGGTCGCCATAATACTTCCTGCTTGTACCGCTTCACTCCAAGGTACACCAACAAGGAAAGCAAATGGTGCAAACACATATCCAAGTACATCTTGGAAAGAAACACCGATGGCAGCTGTGAAAATGCCATTAATCATCGCAATTAATGCAACGAATCCAATCAACATCGCAGCCACAACAATGGCTACTTTGAAACCATCCATAATGTATTCGCCGAGCATTTCGAAGAAAGATTGTCTTTCTTCTTCTACGACTTCAAGCATGTCTTCGTCTTTAGACACTTCATATGGATTGATGATAGACGCAATAATAAATCCACCAAATAGGTTCAGCACAAGTGCTGTAACAACGTACTCCGGTTTAATCATTTGCATATACGCACCGACAATGGACATTGATACAGTCGACATCGCAGATGCACACAATGTATAAAGACGCTGTTGAGGTAATAATCCAAGCTGCTTCTTAATGGAAATGAACACTTCGGATTGACCTAAAATCGCTGACGCTACGGCGTTGTAAGATTCTAGTTTCCCCATTCCATTGACTTTACTAAGCAAATACCCAATTCCGCGTACGATCAGCGGAAGGATACGCCAATGCTGCAGGATACCAATCAAGGCAGAAATGAAGACGATCGGCAGCAAGACATTGATAAAGAAAGTTGACGCATTATCATTCATTAAACCGCCAAATACGAAGTTGATCCCTTCACCAGCATAGCCTAGAAGCATTTGGAATCCTTTTGCAAAGCCCCCGACTAGGAAGTTCCCAACACCTGTATTGAGCAGAATATAACCTAAAATAAATTGCAGTACAATCATGACAATGACTGGACGGAATTTCACTCGCTTTTTCCCGTTACTTGCCAGCCATGCAATGGCGAGAATCACCAGCAAACCGATAATACCAATGACGTATTTCATGTTTTTCCTCCTTGAATGAATTCGTTTACATTAATGTGCTTGTATGGAACAAACCCTATTTCGCAAACAAATTGCGGAAGAAAATCCCAGAAATGAGATCCTTCCGCATATGACTTTTTCATCATCTAATGAGTCATGATTGTTATCCTACCATAGGATCGTATGAATTAATAGTCTTTAGAAGGAGCTGATTGATCCCCTTTAATAATGGAAACGCCTGCACTGGCACCAATACGGGTTGCGCCTGCAGCTGTCATCGCTTCTACGTCTTCTTTTGTTCTTACGCCGCCTGATGCTTTGACACCGATGTCAGGTCCAACTGTTTTACGCATTAATGCGATGTCCTCAGCTGTTGCACCGCCTGTACTAAATCCAGTCGATGTTTTGACGAAATCAGCGCCAGCTTTTACAGAAAGTTCACAAGCTCGTACTTTCTCTTCATCTGTGAGTAAACAAGTTTCAATGATGACTTTCACTAAGGCTTTGCCTTTTGCTGCGTCTACAACGGCACGAATATCTTGTTCAACTGCATCATATTCGCCATCTTTCAATGCCGCAATATTGATGACCATGTCCACTTCAGTTGCACCGTTTTCAATGGCATCCTTTGTTTCAAATGCTTTCACTGCTGTTGTGTTTGCACCTAACGGGAAACCGATGACTGTACATACATCAACGCCTGTTCCTTCTAGTTCTTTCGCCGCAAGAGATACCCAAGTTGGGTTCACACAAACGGAAGCAAATTGATATGTCTTTGCTTCATCTAGTAACTGCATGATCGCAGCTTTAGATGTATCTGGTTTTAGTGCTGTATGATCAATGAGCTTTGCTATTGTCATGATTCACACTTCCTTTTAAATATGATACTTTCATCTTAAATGACTATTGAACAATTGTAAATATAGTTATGAAATTTTGTTCATCTATTTTGTGACATTTAAAAGAGCTCTTGCTGTGTGCTGATCGATCATCAATACGTTCGCATATTTTCCTCTCAGCGCCCCATGGATAGAGGCAACCTTTCGATGTCCACCAGCAACAAGAATGGAACGCTCTTTTGTTCTCAAATCATCCAGCTCCACACCGATTGTGCGATTGTTAATCGCTTCACTGCAAATGCGTCCTTCTTGATCATAAAAACGCGAACAGATATCTCCAACACTGGATGTCTTGAGCAGCGCCTTTTCTTCTTCACGGAAATAACCAAGCCTAAACAAAAGCGCCTCATCTCTTACCGTCCCAACAGTAAACACAGCGATATTTGCCTGTTTGCCCATTTCAATAATGCGCTGAATATGTCTGTCCTGTTCGACCATCTCTTTAACGGCGGCACTATCGAACACAACAGGCAGTGGCAAATAGCGTGGTGCCGTTTGAAAAGCTGATGCAAACAGCTGGATCGTTTCCGCAGAATATGTATTCACATGTGAATGGCTGATTCCGCCTTTCAGCTGAACAACTTCTACCCCTTTTACCTGTTTAGGTTGCATCTTTTGAGCAATTTGATACATCGTGGTGCCCCAGCTCACTCCAACGATATCACCGTCTTTCACCGTATTCTGAAGATAATCTGCACCAAACCGGCTCAAGTAATCCGTAATCGTTGGATAATCGTCCTTTGGCGAAAATACCACATGAGCCTCGAGCAGATCATATTTTTCTTTCAGCAATAAGGACAGCTCATTTAAATCCTCAAATGGGTCCATCACTGTAATTTGGACGTACCCTTTTTCCTTCGCATACTGAAGCAGACGAGACACCGTTGGCCTCGACAGGTCAAGCTGCTTGGCGATTTCCTGCTGACTGTAATCAGATAAGTAATAGAGCCTTGCTGCTTCAATACTTAATTGCTGTTTCTCCCGATCCATTCGTACGCCTCCTTTTTTCCTCTATCATAACAAATTGTTCACTTCACCATGCACAAATGTTCATTTAAAGAAAATGGTGTAAGCTGCGTGAAAGGTCTCTTGCTTCTCTAAGGTTTGAATGCCGAATTTCTCCTTATACTGCCCGTTTGTCCCTTCCATATCAGCGATCCCATACCAAGGCTCAATACAAACAAAAGGAGCCATTGTTCCCTTTTCTTGATCATATGGAGACCAAATACCAACGAACGGAAAACCACTGAGATCGACCTCAACGCCGTGACCTGCTTGAGAAGTCAATGATACTTGATCAATATGACTAAAGATCATTGCATCGTTCTGAAAAAGTTCTGGGCGAAGTTGAATCGGCTCAAACTCAACACCTTTCTCCTTCTCTCTCACAAGTGAATCATGAAGTTCATATTGAACTGGATCATGTTCGGTGGAAGGTATCAATGTGAGTGAATAATCATCTGTCTGCTCGCCTTCAACAAGCGGGACATGAAATGCCGGATGTCCACCAATCGAGAAATACATCGTGCCATCTCCTTCATGAACAATTTCCCAGGAAATCGTTAGTCCATTTTCCGACAGTGCATAACTGATGCGCGCTGTAAATTCATACGGATATTGTGACGTGTGACGGCCATTTGATTGATATTGAAAAATCACCTGATCTTTTGCTTCTTCAAATAGTTCAAAATCAACATCACGCAAAAATCCATGCTGCGAGAGTTGATACGTTTGATCGTCTATCTTGTATTGATCATCCTTCAACCGTCCGACAATCGGAAATAAGACGGGCGACACCCTGCCCCAATAAGCAGGGTCACCAGACCACATATATTGACGTCCACTTTCTTTATGAAGCACCTCTCTCACCTCGGCACCTCTCTCATTGATTTGAACCAATAACAGATCATTTTCAATCGTTCTCATTCAACACATCCCCTTTCCTTCTTCTTTTATTATGACAGGGATTTTCGGTTTGAGTATAAAAATAAGAATCCCTCAAGCCTTAGAATGTTTCTTCATATAAAAAAATTTAAAAAAAGACAGAAATTCGCCAACAAAATGTAATGCTGATTCGTCTAATCTTATATAAAATAAAAGAATCGTTGTTCTTTTGGAGTAACAACAAAAAAGACGCGTTTGACATTGATGGGGGATTCTTTTTCATGAACAGCAAGGAAAACCGTTTACGTTACATATTAGGATTAGATGGTCTGAGAGCTGTTGCCGTTTTGGCGGTCATTGCTTATCACTTACATATTGAACCCGCAAGCGGCGGGTTTCTTGGCGTTGATTTGTTTTTTGTGATTTCTGGTTACTTGATTACAACCATCTTGCTGCATAAGCAGGATTTGGGCTATCAAGAGCTTCTGCCTTTTTGGATGGGCCGCATCAGAAGGCTGCTTCCAGCTGCCTACGTCATGATTTTTTTAATCGTCAGCTGGTGCGCCATTGCTGGTTCAAATGCATTAATGTCCATTCGTGGCGATGCCTTATCGTCCTTTTTTTATGTGAGTAACTGGTGGTATATTTTTCATCAGCTCTCTTACTTTGACAGCTTCAATGCTGTATCTCCACTAAAAAATTTATGGTCTTTGGCGATTGAAGAGCAATTTTATCTCATTTGGCCGGTACTGTTGATTGCTGGACTGAAATGGGTGAAAAATAGATCCCATCTTCCTATGATCACCTTTGGTCTGGCACTTGTATCTGCTTTATGGATGGCCATTCTCTATTCACCGGATACTGACCCGAGCAGGATCTATTATGGAACAGACACACGTGCGTTTGCACTCCTCATCGGGTGCAGTCTTGCATTTGTCTGGCCCATGCACAGACTTTCCAGCAGAAAATTACTTCCTATCGGCAGACGTATGTTACAAATAGCCGGATTCGGTTCGATGGTCATTTTCCTCTTATGTGTTTATGCAGTCGACGAATTTGACGGCTTTCTCTACCAAGGCGGTATGCTTTTATTCTGTTTGAATGCAGCGATCTTAATTGCGTGTGTCTGCCATCCTGCCAGTCTTATTGGGAAATGGCTGTCATTTCAACCACTCGTTTGGCTCGGAAAGCGGTCTTATGGCATCTACTTATGGCATTATCCAATTATCGTGCTGACCACACCGGTCATTGAGATTGGACAGCCTTCCATGGGACGTGTCACATTGCAGCTCATCGCAATTCTACTCATATCAGAGGCTTCCTATCGTTTGATCGAACAGCCGATTCGTAAACTCGGGTTTAGACACTATTTTGCCTCTTGGTCGATTTGGAAAACAGGAATCAAGCAATGGTCTATGTCCAATAAAGTGTTTCTTGGGATTGCCGCAGTCCTTTTGATTTTATTTACCATTGGCATGTCTAGCTCGTCTCATACATCCCCGCATGCGCAAGAAGTCACACAAATTAAGACAGCGCCCCAAAAGGCAGGCGGTCAGACAGAATCAAAAGTGAAGAAAAAGAAAGACAAACATGAGAAAAAAGCAGCGGATCCTAAACAATTTCACCAAGTTCTTGCCATTGGTGATTCCGTCATGTTAGACATTGCTTCAAACTTAGAAAAGGCCTATGAACCCATTACCATTGACGCAAGGGTCGGAAGGCAAATGAACGAAGCCATCCGCATCGCCCCTCAATATGCTTCTTTTAACAAGGCTGATGCCGCTGTTATTATTGAGCTTGGCACAAATGGTTATTTTACAGAGGGGACTTTGACCTCATTCATTCAACATTTCTCGAAGGCACATATTTTTCTTGTGAACACTCGCGTTCCAAGATCTTGGGAAAATGATGTGAATGCAGTCATTGAGCGTGTGGCCAATCAACACCACAATGTGAGCTTAGTCGATTGGCATTCAGCCGCTACCGGACAGCCATCCTATTTTCAGCCAGATGGTGTTCATCTTTCCACAAAAGGCTCTGACACATTGACTGAGCTCATTAAAGCCAGTATCAAGAAAAAAGGAGATGTGTCCTCGGCATCATAAGAAGACTAGCATCCTGTGAAGAGAGATTCAAAAAAGACATGCTTTCCTATGATTGGAGGCATGTCTTTTTTGTGATGGATGAGCACGGAGCTGCATTATGTTTTACTTTTAAAAGACCAAACGATGACAGGGATGAGAATTAACGATAAAATTCCTCCGCTTAAAGATAATGTAGCATAACTCGTATTCGCCATGACCATTCCTGAAAGGGCACCGCCAGAAGCACCTGCTAACGCAACAAAAACATCGAGTGTTCCTTGGGTTTTTGCCCGGTTTGATGGTTCTGTAGAATCCACTATTTGAGCAGTACCACTAATTAAACCAAAGTTCCATCCCAATCCAAGTAAAGACAAAGCAATGATTAATAGAACCATTGAATCACTTGGTGCGAATGCTGCTAATAAACCAGCAAGTAACAATGTGATGCCCGACGCTATGCTCATAGCTGTTCGTCCTAGTTTATCTACAAGTACACCCGTGATAGGTGAAGGAAGATACATGGCTCCTATATGAAAACCAATCACAATGCCCACTTCGGCTAATCCATGACCATGATGCTGCATATGCACCGGTGTCATGGTCATGAGTGCCACCATGACAATTTGAGTTAAGATCATCACTGTGGCACCTACTGTAAGCCCTTTTTTATCTGTTTTTTTATCAGCAGCATCTGGTTTATTTCCATGCCCATGTTCTGCTTTGTAAGTTGCTATTCTTCGGGCAATGTCTAATGGATCAGGACGCAGCAGAATAAAAAGGACAAGACCAGCTACAATAAATGCTACTGCTGATAAAATAAAAGGACCGGCAAGTGCTGGAACACCAATGGACACTGCAAATTTACCCATCACTTCAACTAAATTCGGACCTGCTACTGCTCCAAATGTTGTCATGACCATTGTTGTACTAATTGCAGTTGCACGCTGTTTAGAATTTGCTAAGTCCGTCCCAGCATAACGCGCTTGTAAGTTCGTGGATGTTCCTGCTCCGTAAATGAAGAGCGATGCAAATAATAAAATGACACTATTCATCATAGCTGCCAGCACAACGCCAATTGCTCCGAGCCCTCCAACAACAAAACCTGTCGATAAACCGATGCGACGTCCATAACGTTGCGAAAGCTTTCCTACAATGAAAGCTGACCCAGCTGACCCCAAAGTAAATAAAGCGATTGGGACTCCTGTATAGGCTTCAGTTCCAAGCATTTGTTGTGCTAAAATGGCACCTACCGTAATTCCTGCAGCTATTCCAGCCCCTCCAAATATTTGCGATAGACTGACAACGAACAATACTCGTTTATATAAATTTTTCAATTTTTGGGGTGAATCTATATAATTCTTCACTACATCTTTTTCTGTATCTAACACTTGTAAACACCCACTTGAGATTTATTTGCCCAATGTAACCATTATATCAGTTCCGACTACAATCCTTGATTTAAATCTCTTCCGCCTCTCGGCCATTTACATGGAGAGCAAGCGGTTGTTTTCGGATCATAGACACCTTGTTTTGAAATGGATCATGAATAAAGCGCCCACATGACTGACCTGTACTTTTGAGCTGATGCGTATCTTTTGTCGTTTTCTTTTATGCCGTTAAAAGGCTGGCTCTCAATGCTAGTGCGTGCTTTTCCTTCGTTTTTTGATCCACCAACGCAAAATCACCATTCTCATACGCTAATGAAAATAATTCTTCGATATGAAAAACACCTGCCTGAAACTGCTTGCTCAATACATGCAGTGCCACAGCACTGGCGACTTGAGCCGTTGCTTGAGACTCATCGCGACCTTTTATTCCAAGCGCTGCTCGATGAATTTCGTTACCCTTCATTCCTACCGCTTCCACTTTCACTGCATATTGATCTGTACCCATTTGAGCAGATTGAATCAGTGAAATGGCACGTTCCTTGATTTTCGGCATCGTGAGAAGGGACGTCATTCCGAGTTTCCTTGTGAGAGCAAATGCACGTGTCGCTACACCAGAATCAAAACAGAGCCTTGTTGTCACAGAAGGCACATGGAGCGTCGAAGGCAATGTTTGCTGGTCAGAGAAAGGGAATTGATAGGCTTGCCGCTTTCCAAACGTTTTGCCAAAATCAATGCGTTTCCCTCCAGTAAAACTTTTGACTTTCTTTCGCTGATGATTCTTCGTCAGCTCATAATCCGTATGCACATGATCAAGCGTCCATTCAATAGCTGCTTTTCCATGCTGGTCACCTAGCCCAAGCATGATACTAATATCAATTTGCTCCACAGAGGTCAGAATAGATGCCGCCTTCGCTGCAAGCAAATTGGTGAGACCAGGTGCAAGGCCTACACTCAGCACAGCCGTTGCGTTCAATTGCTGTTGATGGACCTTTGCTAGCTTCTCAATATAGGCTCCTTTTGCCGAAATATCGAGATAATCAATACCTGATCGTAAGCATGTTTCAGCAAATGACGTGTCATCTTGATCCAGACACATGATCACGAGTTTCGTTTCATCCATCCAGTCCGTATCCACTTGTTGTCTTACGTCTATCTGAAATGGACGTACACGCCCATTCGTTTGGCGTGCAAATTGTTCAGCCTTCTCATAACTTCGGCCAGCCGCAAAGACTTGCCCAGGATACACGTCACTTAATTGAAGACATATTTGCTGCCCCACATGTCCATAACCGCCTATCACCATCACTTTTGACCTCATTTTCCAACCGCCTTTCTATCGCCTCTTTTACAAACAATCCCTTTGATCATGCCCGCTTGAAAATAAGGTCTGATGTCTTGAAATCCTGCTTCGGTTAATTGTGCTGTCATCTTTTCTTCAGACACGGGATATGTTGTGACACCCAGCCTTTCTCGGAAGGACGTAAACACTTCCTTTCCCAAACCTTGACGCTTCATGAATAGAGAAAGCATATGAAGCTCCAGCTGAAATGTCGGCGTTTCCGGGTCTCCTTGAATAAATGCCAACACGAGAGGAGCACCTGGTTGAAGCCGGCGGGCGATCTCCTGTAAAAAGGTCAGCTGATCTTTTACAAAATGAATGACAAGCAAACTTACTGCTGCATCGTACGACTTTTCAACCGGCACTTTGTCTAAGGCCATCTCATACCATGTGACACGATCTTGCATATGAAGCTGTGCCACTCTGCGCTTGGCCATATCAAGCATGGTTGGAGATGGATCAACCCCTGTGATATGCCAGTCTTTATTTCTTTGAAGCATGTTGATGATCTCTTCGCCCCCACCTGCTCCGACTGTTAACATGCGAGAAGCCGCTCCCATTAATTCGATTTCTACTCTATCCACTGTCAGCTCATGCAAAAGATGATAGCCCGGTACTTTATGTGCAATTGTCGCTGCATAGGATTCAGCAACAGGATCATGCCAATGTTGATTTACACTCATATGTCTTCTCCTCCAGTTTCCTCTTTGCTTCGTTTCCTTTACACTAACGGTATGTTATCTTCATTGTAAGAAGATAGATGAGTAAAAACGATCCCTAAAAGTGGGGATATTGAGGAGGAGATCAAATGAACAATCCAGCCGCTCATTTTCAGCAGCTGAGAAAAAGCATTCGAGATGAACTTGCTGCTATCTGTGATTTTGATGCTGCCTGTATCACAACCATTGATCCAGCTACTCTCCTCTCGACGGGTTCTTTTACAGATGAACCGATTGAAGCCATACATAACGAGCTGTTTCAAAATGAATATTTAAAAAAAGATGTGCACCAGCATGAAGATCTAGCGAAAGGTCCTGTCCACGCTGCCAGTCTCGTCCAAAGCGGAGAATACACCAATAGTGGTCGATACCAGCACATTTTGTTACCTAACGGATGGGCAGATGAATTGCGGGCAGCCCTTGTGATTCAAGGTGAATGCTGGGGAATCGCCAGCCTTTATCGGAAAAAGGAGAAGGAACCTTTTCATGAACAAGATATACAAGCGGTTAGTCGTCAAACACCAGCACTCGCAGCCAAACTGAGAGATGAACTTTTTAAAAGAAGAGAAACGGAAGAAGATGAAACGGCGGAACACCAAGGCTTCCTCATTCTTTCACACGATTACCATCTTCTTTATGGAAATGAAACTGGACTTCATTGGCTCCACACCTTCCAAACCTTTGAGCAAATTCATGACGGTGCCATCATGCCCCGTCCGTTTAGAGCATTAGGTGCTAAGCTTTTATATGGCGGCGGTGACCAAACAGCGGTCAGCATCACCAGAATGCCGACAGGGCGTTTTCTCTCTCTTCAAGCATTTCGTTTAGCACAGGCAGCCGGGGAGGAAGAGGCTGTCATGATTCATATTAAACGAGCTCAAACAAGTGACATTCTTCCTTATATAGCGAAAACATATCGGCTGACAGAAAGAGAAATGAACGTCCTTGACTGCTTAATAAAAGGACAATCCACAAAAGAAATTGCCAGTACGTTATTTATCTCGCCTCATACGGTGCACGATCATGTAAAGGCGATGCTCGAAAAAACAAATTTGAACAGCAGACGTATGCTTGTTTACTTTTTCTCACACATATAAAAAAGCGGCTACCTCATTGGTAGACCGCTCTTTCTTTATTTTCCGATGACTCGCTCATGCAGGACATGTGCGACTCCTGCTTCGTTATTGGATTTTGTCACAACATCCGCAACTGCTTTGACATCTTCAATGGCATTTCCCATCGCAACGCCACAGCCCGCAAATTCTAGCATCGACACGTCGTTCCCATTGTCACCAATCGCCATCACTTCTTCACGAGAAATCCCAAGTTCATGCGCTAGAAGCTTCACGGCATTCCCTTTGCTCACATCAGGATGAAGAATTTCTAGGAAGAAATCTGTGCTTTTTACCATCATGTACTGATCCTTCACTTCAGATGGAATGGCTTGTATCGTCTTTTCCAAACGTTCCGGCTGATCAATATACATCATCTTCGGAAGTCTCATGGATAGGTCTGCCTCTTCGACAGGTAAATACTTAAGCGGCAATTTCGTTAAATACGATTCAAGTACCGTGTATTCACTAATATCCCGATTTGGTGTGTATAGATGAGCCGAATCGAAATAATGCATAGGTGTATCCAGCTGACGGCTCAGTTCATATAAAGAAGTCAAATCATCATAGGATAAAGTTAATTCTGATACGACTTCATTTGTATGGCTGTTTTGTACAAGCGCTCCGTTATAGGCGATGACATAATCCCCCTCTTGATCAAGCTGCAGCTCTTTTAAATAGCGATGCACCCCGCCAATCGGCCGGCCTGTACATAAAACAATTTTAACGCCTTCTGCCTTCGCCTGTTGAATGGCTTCAAACACCTCATCCGGCACCATATGCTGATCATTTAATAACGTACCATCCATATCAATTGCGACTAATTTATACATTCACTGCTCCCCTTTTCTCAGCAAAACGTGCTGTCACTATTTTGAGTGATCATCTACATGATCACATGCTATTCATCATACTATGTACCTATTTTAGCCTATCGTTTTTTTCTCACGCTGTCTACTTGTTCCTATCTGTAACAAAAAATCACTTCATCCTCATCTATTATAACCTATTCTATAGAATCCGCTGTGAATAGAACAGACCTGTCATTTTAACAGTATGAAAAGGAACAAATGTTCATCGGAGAATATTTTGAAACTAGCAAATCTAATTGTATGATGGATAGCAAAGAAAGGAGGTGCAGGGAATGATTACATTTACGAGAGGAAAATTGTCAAAAATGTCTGGTGTACATATTGAAACCATTCGTTTTTATGAAAATGAGGGTGTGCTCCCCGAGCCTAAGAGAGCACATAACGGCTATCGTTTATATGATAAAAAATATGTACTCATGCTATCCTTTATCACTGAAGCAAGAAAGCTAGATTTCTCACTCAAAGAAATTCGAGAAATTATCACGTCACTATTCGAGAAACAGTCAAAAACAGAAGCGGAACAGCTGCTCGAACAAAAAGTAGAAGATATTCAAAAATCCATTCAAGAGTTAAAAAAGAGGAAGGCGGCCATTCAACTGTTAACGAAACAAACATTAGCTAACATTAGTTAATTGTAGAGACTGCCAAAGATGTGCCGGTATTTTTTACTGGCACCCCTCTGCGCCTAGCTGTTAAGTACACGTTGTATGAAAACATCAGGTATACTAGAGACAGCTTGACGTGACATCAATCGTATGAAAGGGGTTATGAATAGAATGAGAATAGCAACCATTGGAACAGGTGTGATTGTGGAAGGTTTCCTCCAGGCAATTGAACAGCTTGAAGGTGCTTCTTGCCACGCTGTCTATTCAAGAAAGGAAGCGACGGCAAAGAAACTCGCAGATCAATTTGGGGTGCAAACGACTTATACGGATTTAACCGCTATGTTAGAAGATCCCCACATAGAAGCGGTATATATCGCATCACCCAATCGTTTACATAGCGAGCATGCCACGGCTGCATTGAAACACGGAAAACATGTGATTTGCGAAAAGCCTTTTACCTCTAATGTGAAAGAGCTAGAAGCCTTAATCGCTCTCGCAAAGGAAAAGCAGCTCTTCCTATTTGAAGCCATTACGACCGTTCATATGCCCAACTATCATTTAATCAAAAAACACCTTCATCAATTAGGCAGAATCAAACTCGTTCAATGCAACTACAGTCAATATTCAAGTAAATATAATCAGCTGCTCGCCGGGGAAACGCCGAATGTCTTTAACCCAGAGTTTTCTGGCGGTGCCCTCATGGATATTAACATTTACAATGTTCATTTCATTATGAATCTATTTGGTTCACCGAAAGACGTTCGTTACCAGGCCAACCGCCATCCAAACGGCATCGACACATCTGGTGTTTTAACTTTTACTTACAATGATTTCATCGCCACAAGTGTTGGCAGCAAAGATACAAGCAGTATGAATTTCGCTTTGATTCAAGGGGAAAAAGGGTTCCTGCATGTGAAAAATGGTGCGAATGGCTGTGAGGAAGTGTTGCTGCATATAGGAGACCAAGTCACTTCACTCAATGCACAAACCAATTCAAACCGCCTGTTTTATGAAGCAGAAGCATTTCAGCATATCATTGAAACAGGAAATGTCGAAAAGTGTTATGAATGGCTTGATGACAGTCTTTCTGTCATGAAGGTTCTTGAAGCCGCTAGGAAAGACGCCGGTATTGTTTTCCCAGCGGATCATGCTTAAATAAAAAAACCGCCTTCTGATGAAAAGGCGGTTTTTTGACATTAGATACTCTTTGAATATGCCACCAGACGCTGAGACATATGATTCACTTCATCAACTGAAGCGTTCACTTGCTCTGTTAAAGCAGCCTGTGTTTGCGTAAGAGCTGTCATATTGGAGATATTTTCAAGAATTTGATCGATTTGTGTTTTCATTTCAGTTAAACTAGATTCGATATTTTCTGTCGCATTGGCACTATGAAGCGCTAGCTTACGTACTTCATCGGCAACGACTGAGAAACCGCGTCCCTGCTCGCCTGCTCTTGCTGCTTCGATTGCGGCATTCAAACCAAGCAGATTCGTTTGGTTTGCCACTTCTTTGATTAAGTCTGAAATGTTCTTCGTCTCATCTGCACTGTTTTTCGCCAAATTAGCAGCAGACGTTGACTGCTCTTGAGCGACAGCAAGCTCTTGTGCTTGGTTTGTTACAGAACTGATACCAGATACCATTTCACTAATAGAACTTGAAAGCTGCTCTACTTGGGAAGCCATTTCATTGGCTGTTTTTTCTTTATTTTTTTCTAACGTAATATCACGAATCGTTCCTGCGACACGTAAAGGGACACCCTTCTCATCACGAATGGTTTCACCGCCCGCATGATACCAGCGATACTCGCCATTTTTACTCTGCAATCTATAGTCAATATCAAATGGTGTACGGCCAGAATGGTCATTTAAGTGATCCGCAAAGGCTTGGAGAGCCGATTCTTTATCTTCAGGATGCAAACGATCACTCCAGCTGCTCAATACGTTCGGGAAATCCTTTTCATCTGTAAAACCAAGCGTTTTTCTAAACTGCGGAGACCACCAGAATTCATTGTTTGGATTGACAGGATCGCCAGCCTCTACAACCATATCCCAAGGAGCTTCCACAAGCGCACGGTTGATCAAGTCATATCTTGTCACGAATGCTTGCAGCTCTTCTTCTTTCAATTTCTGATCATGAATATCAAAAAGAGCCCCTGCCACACGAAGAGGTACCCCATTTCGATCTCGAATCGTCGTTCCAGTTGCTTTGAACCAGCGATACTCGCCATTTTTCAACATCAGACGATATTCGATATCATACGGTGTCCGGCCAGAATGATCCAATAAATGCGTAGAGAATGCATTCAAGGTGTATTCCTGCTCATCTGGGTGAATTCGAGATGCCCAGCTGTCTAAGACATTCGGAAAATCGTTTTCATTTTGAAAACCTAGCATTTTGCGGAAATCATCTGTCCATTTGAATTCGTTTTTTGGATTCACAGGATCTCCTGCTACAACCGTCATATCCCATAGACCCACTTGAATCGCTTTTGTCACTAAATTCATACGCATATGAATATCTTCTTGCACTTCTTGCATCTTTTGTAACGCTTCATTTATTTGAGCCACTGCTTCTATTGTTTGACTAGAAGAGAATGCAGCAGTATCAATTCTGGCTGAAAAATCTCCCTTCTCAATTCGTTCAACTAATTGACTGCTTTCACTAAGAAGGGCTTCCGACGATGAATCACTTGCTTTTCTCATAAACATCTTCAATAACTCCTTTCATTTTTTCATACATTTTTGAAATATTTTACAGTTATAAACAATTCTTTATTAGGACTTTAGTAATACAAAAGATATATCGACAAAAACTGAAAATTGTTTATGTCAGAATGAAGGCAAATGTTCATTTTTTCACGAAGTTTTAGATTTTGGGGATGGGTCATGGAAAAGATTTATGGAAGAAAACGGCTCAATTGATAGAATCAACCGCCTATTTTGTCTGAAAAATCTCTTTTTTTATATTGACACTGACCGCTCGAAAAAAGAAAATGGAACATAAGCATTTTAAAAAAGGAGAACGTCATGAGCGCGAATCAGGAACAACACGAATTAAAAAAGCTTTTATCGCCGCGTCATATTCGCATGATTGCGATGGGCGGGGTCATTGGTACAGGAATCTTTAAAGGAAGTGCCGATACAATCGGCTTAGCAGGTCCTGGAGTCATCTTTTCCTATGTATTTGCTGGATTGCTTCTTCTCATTGTCATGGCGGCTTTAGCTGAAATGGCCATCGTCTACCCGGGGAATAACCTTCGCGACCTCATACAGATTGCGCTTGGTCAACGTTTTTCATTTGTTGTCGGATGGGTTTACTGTTTTATGTGGCTCACTGTATGTGTCATTGAAATTATTGCAGCGGGCAGTTTGCTTCAATATTGGTTGCCGAACGTACCATTATGGTCTTTATGTTTACTTTGCTCGCTCTTAGTCATCGGAATTAATTTAAATAATGTAAAATACTTTGGTGAAATTGAGTTTTGGTTCGCTGGAATGAAGATTTTCGTTATTATTGTGTTTATTCTTCTCGGTGCTGCATTATTATTTGGAATCATTCCGAGCGAACAAAGCACGCCTGTTCTCACCAATTACCAAAACTTTGTCCCGAACGGATGGGGTGCTGTCTTTGCCTCATTATTAGTGGTGATCTTCTCGTATGGAGGCTCTGAATTGATCGGGCTGACCATTACAGAAACAAAGGATGCAGAAAAGGTATTACCTGGTGTTGTCAAAAGTATGATGTGGCGCATCATCTTGTTTTACACACTGCCGATTTTGATTATTTGTGGACTCATTCCTTGGAATCAAATTGATCCGAATAACAGTCCTTTTGTCCAAGTCTTTTCAGCAGCTGGCATGCAAGGTGCCTCTCACTTCATTAATTTCGTCTTAATTACAGCCGTTCTATCTGCCGCCAACTCTGGTATTTACGGCACGACGAGAATGATTCATTCTCTATCTAAATCAGACGGCGGTCCAAAAAAGCTGGCACAGGTCAACAAAAGAGGTGTACCTATTTTAAGTTTATGGGTGACCGTTCTGTTTCTTTTAATCGGAACATTCTTTGCTTACTTGTACCCAGATCAAATTTTCAGCTATATGCTGGCTATCCCTGGTTTTGCGGTCTCTCTTATTTGGATTAGCATCTGTCTGGCACATTTGAAACTGCGTCCAAGATATCCGCAGGAGCCGTATTTCAAAGTTTGGTTATTTCCGTATTTCACTTTATTTGCTGGTCTTGTACTCAGTGTCAGTTTTGTTCTGTTCCTATTCAGACCAGAGAACTTACCTAGCTCGATTATCAGCATCGGTTTCTTAGCAGCCGCCATCATTGCTTCATTCTTAATGAAAAAGAAAGCTTAGAAACGCATGAAAAAACCCGCCTCAGTGGCGGGTATCAGATTGTTGACAAAGGGCTAAAATGAACTTGATTTTAGCCCTTTGTCTTCTTTTCAGCGTGATAGAAAACCTTTGCAGTCTAGGAAGGACGAGTACTGGCGCGGAGCGAATTTGACATTCGTGAGCACCAGCACGCAGGACTGACAAAGAATGCGAGGGTTTGTCTACACGCTGAAGCCCGCCTCAGTGGCGGGTTTTTTCATGAGCAGCTGCTGTGACTTCGAAATCGACAGACGCTTTTGGGATGCCGTTGATGATGATGGTTAATGTATGAATGCCCTCATAGTGCTTTCTCGTTGTCATATTTTTAAATGACTGTGACCGGACAAATTCTCTATGCAGCGCCGATCCTGTTTCAAATTCTGTGATTTTAAATACCTTTTGACTGCGTGTACCACGAGCTTTAACGTAATCAACGGCATACTCTACGCGCAGCTTTAATGGCTTATCAACCTGAAGAATAAAATGAAAGGGCAGCTTCTCTCCAATACGAACGGGGTCTTGCGTCACCTTCAAATCCGTTACTTGGATAGACGGATCATCTCCATAGCCAAATAAAGCCATGATATCTGGATCGCCTTTTTTCAATAAAGTACGGGATGCATGTTTGACAATCCAGTTTGTATGTTCATTGGTTCCATACCAGCTTTTGACCATTTGCTTCATGAGGTCTGGCTGAATTGCGGAAATATCATTTAAATGATTCGCTACACTTTTTTGCACATACTTGGCCGAATCTGACTTCAAATTTTCTAGAATGGGCAGCGTGACAGAAGGGTCCTTTTTCAGCGCAGGGACGGATAATCCCCACGGCAAACGAGGCCTGCATCCTTCACTAGCGAGACGGCGAATATGTTCATTTTGATCCTGTGACCACACAAGCATCTGCGCCAGCATTTTCTCTTGATCTTGAATGAGAAAAGGTCGAACGGCAAATTCAGCAGTGGAAAACGGTGTAAAGAATTCAAGTGCTTTGATCGAGATATCCCAATGGTCAACACCATATGTCTCGACGTAGTCTGGAAATACGAGCGCACTGAGCCCTGTAAAATGCGGTGCTGTCTGACGCAGTACATCGATTGCCTTCTCATAATCTTCAGGCAGACAGGCGTGCATCGATTCAGTCACTCTTCTCATTCGTCCTTTTAACTCCAGCTGCTCCCAATCCTCTTGAAACACGAGCTGCTGAAAGTGATCAGCATCAAATACAGTTGACGCTTGCGCCAGTTTTTCTGCTAAATGTTGAATAAATGGTTCATTATATACATGTTTTAAAGGTTCGATCGTGTCCGCCTCCCATAGCTCAATATCATTATTTTATCCTAAATTGTCAAAAGCGGCATAACAACAAACCAAAAACAGCCCAATCCCGAAGAATTGAGCTGTTGTCCCGTTATATAAACATATTTATGATCATAATAAATGCAATGGCGCTAACGGAAATGATGGTCTCCATAGCCGTCCAAGTCAAGAACGTCTCTTTAATGGTCATACCAAAATACTCTTTGATCAGCCAAAAACCAGAGTCATTGACATGAGACAAAATCAGTGAACCCGCTCCTGTTGCTAAAACAAGCAACTCTCTGCTCACATCCGGCATGGATGCAGCAATTGGGGCTACAATTCCGGCCGCTGTCATCATGGATACTGTAGCTGATCCTGTTGCCACACGAATAACCGCAGCAATCAGCCAGCTAAGTAAAATCGGTGAGATTGGGGAGTGTTTGGCTAAATCAGCAATATAATCCCCAACGCCTGAATCGATCAGTACATTATTGAACGCTCCGCCTGCACCAATCACAAGCAGAATGGAAGCGATCGGTCCCAAACAATCGTTACTGAATGACAGCACTCGGTCACGGCTCATCCCTTGTATAAAGCCAAGACTAAAGAAAGAATACACTGTCGCAATCAATAAAGCTGTTATGGGATCTCCAATGTACTTGAACATCTGATACCACATACTATCCTCTGGCAAAATAATATCCGCCAACGTGGCAAGCAGCATAAGAATGACCGGCACCAAAATGGTAAACATCGTATTCGCAAAACCAGGAAGCTTCCGATCAGCATGTCGTTCCGTGAATTGCTTTCTGAGCAGCTCTGGAACTGGTTTATGTATCCGTTTTCCAATCCACTTACCGTACAGCGGTCCAGCGATAATAGCTGTTGGCAAACCGACGATGATTGAAAAGAAAATCGTTTTTCCCACGTTGGCATGATAGATGCCTACTGCTGCCATTGCAGCTGGATGAGGCGGGACTAGCCCATGCACAACAGACAAGCCTGCGATTAATGAAATCCCAATCGTCACGAGCGAAATGCCCGTTTCAATCGCAATGGTAAAGAGTAAGGGAATGAGAAGAACGAATCCGACCTGGAAAAAGACAGGTATCCCCACGATAAAGGCTACAAACATCATCGCCCAATGCACATTTTTCGTCCCAAAACGACTGATGAGTGTTTGAGCTATCCGCTCAGCGCCCCCTGACTCAGCCATCATTTTCCCAAGCATGGTCCCAAGTGCTAGTACAATCGCCAGTAACGATAACGTGTTCCCTAATCCCGTTTTAATCGATTGAATGATTTCCTGTAAATCCATTCCTGTAGCAAAGCCTACTAGCATAGAGGTAATGATCAAACTCACAAACGGATTCAACTTAGCGACTGTAATGAGAATGAGTAAAAGGACAATCGCCGCAATCACAATGAATAAAAGCATGTTCTCCCACCTTTTCCCCGATGTTTAACGATTTTGTTTTAATTGCAACGCACTAATGACATCAAATTCATCCTTCAGTTTGTCATAGAGACGCTCATATAAATAAAACAGCTCTATGTATGTTTCGTTGTTCTTCATATTTGGTTCATGGCGGGCAGAAATACGGATCCATTCCTGTACCTCTTCTATCTCTTCCATATGACCTAAACTATGAAGTGCAAGGACAGCCGCCCCAAGTGCGGAAGCCTCGTAGCTCTCTGGAACAAGCACTTCTCTGCCCATTGTATCCGCCAAAATCTGCCGCCATAGCGGGGATCTCGCAAATCCACCAGAAGCCCTGACATCCTTCGCTGGACCTGTTAAATCTCTTAGTGCCACACCGATCGAGAAAACACTCATAATGACGCCTTCTAACACGGCTCTAATAAAGTGCTCGCGCTTATGCTGAAGACCGATCCCGAAGAACGTGCCTCTTGCGTTTGGATTCCAATAAGGTGCTCGCTCACCTGTTAAAAATGGTAGAAACAGCAGTCCTTCTGAGCCAGCTGGAACCTTTTCTGCAATATCAATCATTAGATCGTAAGGGTCTACACCTAGACGCTTTGCTACCTCCACCTCGGAAGACCCAAATTCATCCTTGAGCCATCTCAGCATAATTCCGCCGTTATTGGTCGGTCCTCCGACGACCCAATGCTTGTCCGTCAATGCATAGCAAAATGTTCTTGATTGCTCATCTGTAATTGGCTGATCTACGACTGTACGTACTGCACCACTTGTCCCAATCGTGACTGCTACCTCACCTTTGCCAATCGCACCAACACCAAGATTCGCTAGTACACCGTCATTTGCACCCACAACAAATGGTGTATCTTCTTCAATGCCCATTCGCAGCGCAATTTCTGGCTGAAGCCCACGTAGCTGATGCGTCGTTGGAACAAGTTCAGACAGCTGATTCACCTGAATTCCTGCAATACGTAGTGCCTCCTCGTCCCATTGAAGCGTTTCCAATCGGAACAGTCCTGTTGCTGATGCGATTGAATAATCGACCACATACTGACCGAAGAAATGATAAAGAACATACTCTTTGATGGAAATGAATTTTGCTGCCTGATTGAAGACGTCAGGTGTCATTTCCTTGATCCATCGTATTTTTGAAAGCGGTGACATTGGATGGATCGGTGTTCCGGTTCTTTTATAAATTTGAAAGCCATCTAAGTCCGTTATGATTCGTTTCGCTTGTTCTGCACTTCTGTTATCAGCCCAAATGATACTGTTTGTTAATGCTTTTCCATTCTCATCCATGACGATTAAGGAATGCATCGCCGTACTAATTCCCACACCTATGAGGTTTTTTGCATCAAATGCTGCTTTCGTCAATGCGCCTCTTACACTCGCAATCACAGCATCTAAAATATGTTCAGGATTCTGCTCAACCCATGCTGGCTGGGGGTGAATGAGGTCATAAGGAACAGAATGCTTTGATATGACTTTCCCCTGTGGTCCAAATAGAACCGCCTTTGTACTTGTTGTTCCAATATCCAAACCAATTACCGCCTGGTTTCCCTTCATCTGTATCACGCCCAATCATTGATTTGAAATAAAGTGTCGTGGTGCCGGTGTACCTGATAAATCCCATTATAGGAATATTTTTTTCGACATTCAACGATCAAAAAGAAAATAATTTTCACTAAAAACCTCAGAATCGTTACCACAACAGCATTTTTCACTAATAGAAAAATTTATTTTTGAAACCATTACACTCTTTTTTGAGAAATGGTTTCTCTCATTTGCTTTAAGTTTGTTAATGTTTCCTGCTGCCTTAAATGTGCAAGCGCAAAATATAGCACATCAATCACAGTAAGCTGGGCAAGCCTAGCAGACATCGCTTCTGTTCGGAAAGCCGTTTCTTGCGTTGATGTATACAGCGTGACATCTGCAAGCTGACTCAATGGAGAACGCTGATAGCTTGTAATGCCAATGGTTTTCGCTCCTTTTTCCTTAGCTGTTTTCATCGCATCCAGTAAATCCTTATTTCGACCAGAATGAGATATACCAAGCACTGTGCTCTTTTGATCAAGCAGACCTGCCGACATCGCTTGAAAGTGAGAATCTGTATGAACAATACAGTTGATGCCTGTTCTCATAAATTTGTGAAAAGCATCTGTGGCGATGAGGCCAGACCCACCGCTGCCATAAAACTCTAAGCGCTCTGCTTCATGGATTAATTGTACGGCTCTTTCTACATCTTCTGGATTCAACAATTGAAAACTATCCTTTAATGCAGTGATGTTCGCCTGAAATACCTTTTGCATAAAAACAGCAGTATCATCGTCAAGACTCATCTCTTCATCTACATAATCAGGCTTCGTTTGGTCTATTTCCTGGGCAATAGCAATCTTCAAATCTTGATACCCCTCAAATCCAAGCCTTTTACAAAGACGAAAAATCGTTGCCTCTGAGCTCGCTGTCTTTTTGGCAAGCTCGACAATCGACAAATGGATGATGTCGCGGGGCTCACTCGTAATGTGCTCAGCAATTGCTTTCAGTTTTGGCGGCAATCCTCTGCTTGCTGCCCTTATCTTATCCATACTACTTAAACTGACAAAAGCCAATTAACTTCACTCCTTCTCTATTCATGTGAGCGCATACATTTCCTCATGTTCCCATCTTATAAAAAAGAAGCCTGTTTGCACAGACTTCTTTTTTAAGAATTCAAGACTTTGATCATTAAATCAAAAAACCCTTCAGCATCTACATCCATACACACTTGAAGATTGCGATCTTTTCCCCATTGGTGCTGAAAATCACATATCATTTGACCATCGCAGAACTCACTCTTCGTCTCCACTTCTACATGAAAAGCCTGTGTATTCACAAGTTGTTTATCAATTGCAAGACTTACAGCAAGCGGATCATGCATGGCACATGCCCACACCCCATTCCGCTCAAAATAGCGCTGGCGGTAAATGCTTGTGCTCTCTCTGATATAACTGGCTAACGTTTCATTTTGAATGGCATTAATTCTCTCATCCGTTAACAAGACCTGTCTCGTGACATCCAGCCCTACTTGAGTCAATGAAGGGAAACCAGCCTCCAGCACCAATTTCGCCGCTTCTGGATCTGCATATGTATTAAATTCCGCAACCGGTGTGACATTCCCCTGTCCCTGCACGACACCCCCCATAAAAATGACTTCTTTCACGTGATGAATCAGCTCAGGGCATTTTTTTACCGCAAGGGCTAAATTCGTTAACGGTCCTGTCAACACAAGCGTAACCTGCTTCGAATACTTCAGTACTTGGTCAATGATAAAATCAGGCGCAAAACCTTCATCTGCGGTCTTCTTAGGCTCGACATCTTTTAAAGCGCCGCCAATTCCATCCTCCCCATGCACCCGATGTTCATAATGAGGGGCTCTCAAAAGAGGCGTTACTGCACCTTTGATGACAGGGATTTCCTCTGCCTCAACCAACTCAAGCACTTTACACGTATTCAACGTCGCCGCTTCAACAGACACATTCCCGCACACCGTTGTGATCCCCAACATATCAAACCGCTTACTTTTCACTGCAAGCAAAATACCAATCGCATCATCAATTCCAGTGTCTACATCCAAGATCAATTTCTTTTTATTTGCCATGTTTGAAAGCTCTCCCTTGTTTGTAAGTGTTGTTAGGGGAATGATAGCATATTACTTTGGTCATCGTTTTTTAAAGAACATACAGCTAACGGATATTTTTCACTCTTTTTCTCCAATGTCTCTCAGATACTGATCACGTTCCTCCTTAGTAAAACTTTTAAGGTAATTTTCTTTCACTTCCGGCTCATCTTTATATTCTTCCCAATCTATAAAGCGGTCTGATAAATCAGGGTCATAACTCATTGAACCGATTTTTTTAGCTCTATATTGTAAAGAACCTGAGAAACCGTACTTTTCCGGTTCATCATTTACATAACCATCAATCGTAATATCTCCCATTGGGTTAATGGTCACATCTTTTTCAAACGTGATGGTTTTGATAAAGTTATGAATATCTATTTTGTGTAAGTGCTCTTCAATCTTGGGTTTCATCTTCTCTGCAAGTTCTTCTGCTTTTGCTTGATCACTCTTTTCCTTGACCGCATTATTATTGTTAATCTGAACGATTAACGAAGTCACTGCGACAAGGATGACTACAAACAATACAGATAAAAGCTTTATTGTGTTTTTCATGTCTACCGTTGCCACCTTCTTAATAATGAAAAATAAAAAACAGGTAGGTGATTACCTGTTTTATTATTTTTCTCCAATATCTTTAAGATACTGTTCACGTTCTTTTTCGGAGAGTCTTTTAAGATAGTTTTCCTTTAGTTCAGGTTCATCTTTGAATTTATCCCAGTCTTTAAATCGATAAGATAATTCAGGAGAAAAAGTCATGGTACCTACTTCCTTAGATCGATATTCTAATGATGCAGAGAAGTCATACTTTTCTGGGTTACCATTAATATACCCTCTAATTATTATATAACCCATTGGATTAACATTTACTCCCTTATCGAACGTAATGGTTTTAATAAAGTTGTGAATATCTATTTTATGTAAACGTTCTTCTACTTTCGGTTTCATTTCTTCTGCGAATTCTTTTGCTTGTTCTAAATCGTTCTTCTCTTTCACGATTGTTTCACCTTCTGATTCATTCAATTTTTTTTCTTTATCTTTTTGAAAAACAAGTGATAATACTAGAATAAAAACGATAGTAATCAAAACAATCAGTACAACCTTAAATGTATTTTTCACAAAAAATATCCCACCTTTTAAATATTCAATCGATAGGTTTTTATACCTTTTTTTATAGATATTTACCATACAATATCTTATAATATACATGATTATTATTACAGGAGTGTAAATATTGACCAAAAAATATGCAATTAATCAACTTAGCGATAAAGAATATAATGAAATATCATCAGCCTCTTATGATATCTTCAACTATGAAAATTCTAAAGATATACACTTGAAAAATGGTAAAATAATGTATGTTGTTGACCACCAAGAAACAAAAAAAGGTCTTAACTCACTAACCCTTGTATCAGAAGAAGATTTTGAGCGCTCCGATGGCGGCAAAGACCTCACCAAAATCAAAAACGCCGTCATCGCCTACCGCGGCTCAGAACCGATTGGGGCAGGCCAATATAAAGATACCATTAAAAAACATGGAAAAAAAGAGTCAGATGATCTTCTTTCTACCATTTTGACAAAGCTGCCTCCTTTTAGCCAGTCACAGACGTCAAAGGAAGTCACGACGAAGATGACGACAGGGACAACGACCTATACAAATGAGATTGTACAAGATTGGTTGATTTCAGATACGAAGTATTTGATTAAAAATATCCCCTTTGAACACGGTGCAGAGAATCAAATGGTGCAGGCGGACCGGTATGCAAAAGAGATCAATAAAAAAATGCCGAATGCGAAGATGTATGTGACAGGGCATTCACTTGGCGGGTCAAATGCTTCTTATGTTCTTGTCAAAAATGATTTTATTCAAGGCGGGGTCACCTTTGAGAATCCGAATATTTACCCAAATCTATCGGATGGTCTGCAAGCCAAAGCATTAAAAGGTGATTACCGTAGTAGATTAACAGAATATATCAATCTCAATGACGGGCTATCTCTCTTAAATCGTCATACGACAGAAATCGGTCGTGTGAAAGTGATGTATGATGCCGCTTTACCTGAAGGCGTCGATTACACTGAGGACTCCTCAAAGGCCGTCCAATTTATGAAAAATCTCCTCAATCGGGCAATGAGTGTGAATCCTTCACTTGATGCGAATTTATTTCTTGAAGCCCTCGCCGGCAGCCATGGCTTAGACCGGTATTCCTTTTCGTCAGATGGCTCCGTTCAAACCATTGATGATATGTTGAGAAAAAACCCTTCTCTCACTGCCGCCATGTTACATCAATTGAGCCAATCAAATGTTCACCCGCAAAGTGTGGTAGCGATTTTAATCAAGTCGCATGTTCTCATGAACACAGGTCGTAAATTCTCCACATATGCCGAGCACCATATGCAGCAAATCATTCGTAAAATTGAGAAACTCGATGACAAAGTGGATCAATCGGTGGAACGCGTTCGTTCAAGATACAAACAAATTGTCGGTTTTGGTTCGTATGACCAGCTGACGGCTTCAGATGTGGATGCTGTGATTCGCCACTTAAAAACAGAGGGTCTTGAAAATGAATTCTATTCGGTCAAAAAGTATGATGCAGCGATTGATCATGCGATGGATATGAAAAGGTGGATGGACTCAATATCAGATGATATGAGCCAGCTAGGAAAACAATACCACGATACAGATACAACCCTTGCCAAGAATATGGGGATTTCTTAAGGAGTACGACAAATGGAATTTTCAAAGAAACAACCAACAGACGCAGATCGTTTTTTGCAGAGAGTCACAGATACGCATACATCTAGCTCCATCTTCTCTCAAGCAAACTTTAACACGGAAGATATGACACCAGCAGAGCTGGCTGCTTTGAAGGCAAAGATCAAGGAAGAACAGAAAACAGCGCTGATCAGAGCCATCCGGCATCAACTTCAAAATGAATTTGCAGAGGATCGTCAAGAAGCCAAAAAAATAGTAGATCTGATTGATGACCTTCTGATTAACGTGTACAAACATCAAAGGAACATCCAAACCCATATGTCAGGTGAAGCCATTGACGCGTTAATAGAGAAAATCGAAGAAAGACTCACATTTTTTGAGCTGAAAGAAGATGTTCAATCAGCCATTGATTCGATCGGCATTTAAATGAACCTTCCATCCGGTGAATCTTTTCCCCGTCTCACTCGTATATACTAAAAGAGTGATTGATTTGAAAGGAGATCTGTTTGTGGGATATATGTTGTTATTTTCGGTTGTGATCGGTCTTGTCCTGACCCTTTTGCTCACACCACTCAGGTTAATCGTTAGAAAGAAAGGGACTGAACAACAGGTGCCGCTTATGTGGATTGCGGGACTGGCACTGCTGTTTATCATCGGGATTTTCGGCTTCTACTACATCACCAATTTAGACCGCAACCCATCATCACTGTGGCTCATTGGACTTGTTGTGACAGCAGCAGGTGCCTTTTTATCAGTGGGATTGGAGCGGAAGATCAAGGGCGTTTTATTTCTCATATTATTGCTGCTCGGTGTTTATATGGCAACCGCTTTTCTATTTAATGCAAATGAGAAATTCGACGTGTCTAAAATGGAGCAAAAAGTCGAAATCAAAGCGTTCGATGAGACAGAAACACCTGCGAGTGTACCACCGCAATTTGCTCGCAATAAGATGAAGAAATCGTTCGGACAGGTGCCAAACACGAGTTACTACGAGCTTGGCAGCTTGCAAATTCAGAAGGTCAATGGTGAGTATGTGTATATCGCACCCGTCGAGTTCTCCGATTTCTTTAAATGGATTCGTTCTGGTAGCACACCGGGTTACTTTACATTAAGTGCGACCGACTCATCTGCCAATCCAAAGTTTGTGAAAACCGAGATGGTCTATACGCCTTCTTCCTATTTCAATAAGGAAATTGAGCGGCATATCCGTCTTCAGTACCCAGATTTGATTTTCTATGGAGACACGCAGCTCGAGATCAATGATGATGGCAAGCCTTATTACATCCAAACATTTGGAGATTTCATCTCTGCACGAAACGGGTTTAAAGCTTCAGGTGTGGTTGTTGTGGATGCCAAAACGGGTGCAACGAAGAAATATTCCTTAGACAAAGTACCAGCCTTTATTGATGGCGCTGTGTCACCAGAGGCTGTCAGTCTGCAGAATAGTTACTTCGGCAACTATGTACATGGTTTCTGGAACAGCCTCTTTGGAAAATCAGATGTGAAGCTGCCTTCTGATGAGGGGACTGAAGCCAATGTAAGTCCGGTGTTTGATTCAAAAGGGGATATGTATTACTTCACAGATTTCACCAGTCCAAAAGAGGGCGTTGATTCCATGCTCGGGTATGCACTAACAAATGCCCGAACAGGAAAAGCCACGTATTATACGGGTAATCTTGAAGAATCCTACATGGATTCACAGGGAGCTTTGCAAATTATTGAGAAACGATTTATCGAGAAGAAATGGAAGGGCCGCATGCCGATTCTTTATAATTTCTACGGGGAAGCCAGCTGGCTTACACCTGTTCTCGATTCAAACGGATTCCTGCAAAACTACTTTATTGTTTCGGCAGCCAATCCTGAAATCGCCGCATACGCTTCTACACCAAACGAAGCACTAAGAGCCTATAAAACAGCTCTTCAAAAAGGCGGCGGTACCGTCAATAGTTCATCAAAGCAAGAAAAGAAAGAGTCGACAGGCAAAGTGAAGAGGGTGTATAAGGAAAAGACCGGTGATTATACAACCGTCACCTTCTTACTAGACGATGGGAAAAACTACACCATGTCATCTGAAAAAGAGCCTCTTATTATTTATTTAAAAGAAGGCGATCAAGTCACCATGAAGTACACAGATACAGGTGAGATTTTCCTCCCAGTCGATGAAATCAACATCAAAGGATTATAAAAAAAGACGTTTCTCCTACTGCGGAGAAGCGTCTTTTTTCTCTTTTCTCAACAACTCAACAAGCAATTCCTTATTTTTATTCCCACCTGTCATCGGGGATTCGACATAGGAAAATGTCCGTTTAAAGTCCATTCCCCTCACAGAAATGACAGCCAATTCCCCGCCAATGCTGCCCCGCTGAAGGACATATTTAGATAAAACAGACAGCCCCATTCCATGAATGACAGCTTCTTTAATCGCTTGATTGCTGCTAAATGTCACAAAGGTCCGCGCTTTCAGTCCATTTGATTTCAGGACGTGCTGTAAGTATTCTCCTGTCCCAGATCCTTCTTCTCTTGTGATCCATGTTTCATTTTGTAATTGCTCAATGGTGACATCCTTTTTCTTTGCAAACGGATGGTCTAATGGGGCAACGATATACAGTTCATCCTCTAGGAACGTTTCTACAGAGAGTTCTTTGTCATTGGTTTGTCCTTCAATCAGTCCGATGTCGACATGGAACAACCGAACATGTCTAGCGATCGCCTCTGTATTATCAATGACTACCTCAATATCAACATGCGGATAGAGCTGATGAAATTGTGCCAAAATTTGCGGCAGCACATACTCCCCAATGGTAAAACTCGCTCCAATCGTGAGCTTCCCTCGTGCCAGATGATGATGCTCATAAATATCCTGCTTCGCCTGTTCATATAAACGAATGATTTGTTTTGATCGATGGTACAGCATATCCCCAGTTGGCGTCACCGTTAATTGCTTTGGCGAACGATTGAGCAGAACCGTCTGAAATTCCTGCTCCAAGTTCTTAATGTGAAGACTGACACTCGGTTGAGAAATCCGTAGCTTCTGAGCTGCTTTTGTAAAGTTTTTCTCTTCTACCACTGTCACAAATGTCTTCAGTGCATCATAATACATCTGTCCCTCTCCTATCAGAAATCTTAATCCTACATCTTCAATACATATATCTTACTAATTCCTTTCCAACTCGTAAAGAACAGCCTAAACCAATCAATTTAATAAAAATATTTACTAATTTTTTTAAAGACTCTATACTGAAAGGAGATATTTTCTATAGGAGGTGCTGACTTGGCAGCTAAAATAAAGGACATTGCGGAAAAAGCCGGATTATCCATCGCCACCGTGTCTCGCGTACTGAACCAAGATCCCAACCTATCGGTTACGGATCAAACACGTGAGAGAGTATACGCGGCAGCAGAAGCTTTGTCCTATCAAAAAAAGACATTCAAACATTCACTAAAAAAAATTGCCTTTCTCTATTGGATGACCGAAAAAGAAGAGCTTGAAGATATTTATTTCAAATCCATTCGTCTAGGCATTGAGGAACTCACCAATACCAGAAGCTTAAATGTTACCGCTTACAACCCATCTGATGGTCTTCAATCGATTGATCCTTCTACAGAAGGCATCATCGCCATCGGTCGATTTAAAAAAACTGAGCTTGATCAATTATATGCAATCACAAAACATATCGTCTTTATTGATACATCACCAGATGAAGACCGCTTTGATTCTGTGAAACCAAACCTGAAACGAATTGTAGAAAAGATTATCGATTCTTTTATCGAAAAACAGCACACATCCATCGGATTTATTGGCGGGACAGATCTTGATCTCAATACAAATAGGCGTATTCCAGATATTCGTGAAACGACCTTCCGCCAGTACATGACAGCACACAACAAACTGGATGAACAATTGGTCTATATCGGTCACCACTTCTCTGTAGATGAAGGCTATTCATTGATGATGAAGGCGATCGACGAGCTCGGCGATCACCTGCCAACCGCTTTTTGTGTCGCAAGTGATCCTCTTGCGATAGGCTGTTTACAAGCATTAAATGAACGCGGTTTTTCTTTACCAAATCGAGTGAGTGTCTTTAGTATCAACGATATTCACGTCTCTCAATATGTGTCACCACCGCTCACAACTTATCACATCCATACCTCTTTACTTTGCGAAACAGCTGTCGATTTACTTTTAGAAAGACTGGTTGATGGCAGAACATTACCAAAAACCGTGCTGATTGCCTCAGAACCTGTCTTTCGGAAAAGCACGATATAAACAGCTGGAAGGCCTGCCGTATATGGTGGGCTTCTTTTCTCTTTATTTCAGTAAAAAATTTTACTTAATAAATTTAATAAAATGTGTTTACTTTTTTTACTCAAGTTGATATTCTCACATTAAGAAAGCGTTTTCTTATCATCTGTGAAAAAAGAACGAGAGGGGATTACGAATGAAAAAGGGAAAATGGGCGACATTATCGGCAGTCGTTGGTACTGCTGTGCTGCTGCTGTCAGCATGCGGACCAGGAGATGACAATTCAAGCGGTACACAGCCGGCATCTACAGGTACAAAGACCTTGCTAGTGTGGGAGGATGTCAAAAAGTCTGATGGGATTCAAGACGCCGTCAAAGAATTTGAAAAACAAAACGACGTGAAAGTCAAAGTGGTCGAAAAAGCATATGCCGACCAAATTGAAGCGCTTCGTCTTGATGGCGCAGCCGGCACTGGTCCAGATGTCATCACCATGCCTCACGACCAAATTGGATCAGCTGTCACAGAGGGATTGTTACAAGAAATCAAACCAGATGAAAAAGTGATCAATTCCTTCACAGACGAATCGATTCAATCACAAACGATAGATGGTAAGCTATATGGCCTGCCAAAATCCGTTGAAACCACTGTGCTTTTCTATAACAAAGACCTTGTGAAAAAGGCACCAACGACACTCGATGGCTGGTATGACCTTTCGAAAAAGCTGACAAAGGACGGGAAATACGGTTTTGTTGCGAAGTGGGATGAAATTTACTACGCACAAAGTGTATTAGGCGGTTCAGGTGGCTATATTTTCAAACAGAAAAACGATGGTTCTTATGACGTCAATGATATTGGTCTTAATAACGATGGTGCCATCGAAGGCGGAAAATACATTCAGACATTCTTTAGCGAAGGACTTTTCCCGAAAGGTATCATTGGTGAGCAAGGAATCAATGTCCTCAATTCCTTATTCACTGAGAAAAAGGCAGCGGCTGTCATTTCTGGTCCATGGTCATTTGGTCCTTATAAAGAAGCGGGTATCGACTATGGCGTGTCCGAGCTACCAACACTCACTAACGGAAAACATATGAGCTCGTTCTTAGGTGTAAAGAGCTACAACGTCTCCTCTTATTCTAAAAATAAAGAACTTGCCGAGAAATTTGTTGAGTTTATCACGAACGAAAAAAATTCGAAAAAGCGCTTTGAAGTCACAGAGGAAATTCCACCAGTGAAAAAACTGATGAAAGACCCAGTCATTACTGAAAACGCTAATGCGGATGCTGTTTCAAAGCAAACGAAATATGCCACGCTGACACCGAACAATCCAGAAATGGCAGAGGTGTGGAAGCCAATTGACAGCGCATTAGGGCTGATTGCGACTGGCCGTACCGATGTGAAAAAAGCATTTGATGATGCGGTCAAACAAATCGACTCGCAAATTAAAGCGAATCACTCCAAATAAACACCAAGCGCAGGAAGCTGTTCATCTGTCATGCTGCCTGCACTTGATCTAATTTCATATGAAGTAGGTGTTAAACGTGACGGGTAACCTTGAACTAGACCGCACACACATAGTGGAATCAAATACACACCGGAGACGGGCGCTAATGTTCTCTCTTATACCCGGGATGGGGCAAATATACAACAAACAGTATGGCAAAGGGGCACTCTTTTTCCTGTTTGGCGTTTCTTTTCTACTTGTGTTTTATGATTTATTCAATATTGGCTTCTGGGGGCTGTTCACACTTGGTACGATGCTGCCTCGTGACAACTCTGTTTTCCTTTTAGCAAAAGGAATTATTGCACTTTTAACAGCTGGATTTGGCATCGGTTTTTATGTACTCATGATACGAGATGCATTTATGAACGGAAAGAAACGTGATCAAGGGGTTCCGCTTCATTCCATCCGTGCTCAATACCATCAGCTCATCGACCAAGGCTTTCCTTACTTAATGAGCACTCCTGCTTTCTTTTTACTTCTATTCTCTGTTGTCTTTCCTATTATGTTCAGCTTTGCGCTGGCCTTTACAAACTATGATTTATACCACTCGCCTCCTGCCAATCTCATTGATTGGGTAGGCATCAAAAACTTTCAAAATATCTTTTCAATCGATATTTGGAGAGACACATTCATTGATGTACTAGGCTGGACGGTCGTATGGACGTTGGCTGCATCGACCCTTCAATGTGCTGTCGGCATTTTCCTAGCGGTTCTGCTCAATCAAAAAGATTTAAAAGGAAAACGGTTTTTCAGAACGATTTTGATTCTGCCGTGGGCTGTTCCAGGATTTGTGACCATTTTGGTGTTTGCTGGATTGTTTAACGACACGTTTGGTGCGATCAACAATACCCTTTTTGCATCGATTGGAATTGATCCAAAACCATGGCTGACAGATCCATTTTGGAGCAAAATCGCTCTTATTGCGATGCAGACTTGGCTTGGTTTTCCTTTTGTGTTCATTATGACAACTGGCGTTTTGCAGGCCATTCCTGAAGATTTATACGAGGCTGCAACCATTGATGGGGCAAATTTCTTTCAGAAATTCCGTTCCATCACATTACCGCTTGTCCTCTATTCAATTGCACCTATATTAATCACGCAATATACGTTTAACTTTAACAACTTTAATATCATCTACTTATTTAATGGCGGAGGACCGCCTGTGGCTGGCTCAACTGCTGGGGGCACAGACATCTTGGTGTCTTGGATTTACAAACTGACGATGCAGTCTTCTCAATATGCACTCGCTGCCGCTGTTACGATCTTACTATCAATCTTCGTCATTGCCATTGCACTTTGGCAATTTAAGAGAACGAATTCATTCAAAGAGGAGGACATGATGTGATATGGGATCAAAACAAAATAAGCTCATTCGCCTGAGTATCACTTATTTCATCCTTTTCATTGCCTCCGTTTGTATTCTATATCCACTCCTTTGGACGATCGGCGCTTCCTTTAATCCTGGAAACAGCCTGATGAGCACAAGCATGTTTCCGAAGAATCCAACGTTCAGCCACTTTACAGAACTCTTCTTCGGTCAGGGGGCACTTTATGCAAAATGGTATTGGAACTCAATGAAAATCAGTATTGCGACTATGCTCTTAACGTTGATCCTTGTCAGCTTTACAGGCTATGCCTTTTCTAGGTTCCGATTCAAAGGACGCAAAAATGGGCTAATGCTCTTTTTGCTGTTGCAAATGATTCCTCAATTTTCAGCGCTGATTGCCATATTTGTATTGGCTCAAATGCTTGGACTCATTAACAGCCACCTCGCATTGATTTTGATTTATGCAGGCGGACAAATTCCGATGAATACGTATTTAATGAAAGGCTATCTTGATGCGATTCCAAAGGATCTTGATGAATCAGCCAGAATGGATGGCGCAGGGCATTTCCGGATTTTCATCCAAATTATTATGCCACTTGCCAAGCCGATTTTAGCCGTTGTTGCCATCAACTCATTTACAGGGCCGCTCGGTGATTTCATTATCTCCAGTGTCATTGTCCGCTCACCCGAAATGTATACGCTCCCAATCGGTCTATACAATCTTGTATCAGACAAAATGGGTGCCAGCTACACGACCTTTGCAGCCGGGGCTTTACTCATTGCGATTCCAGTTGCTCTATTGTTTCTTGTTTTACAAAAACAATTTGTATCCGGCCTCACACAAGGCGGGACAAAAGGATAAGGAGAGATTTGATGAAGAAATGGTTGCTTGTCACTGTTGTCGTTTTCTTTCTGATGGGGTTAGGTATTCTGCCTGAAGCAAAGGCTGATTCGATTTCGGTGAAACCGATCAATGGATTGCAAGGTGATTTCATCAAAGGAGCCGATATCTCCATGCTCGCAGAAGTGGAGCGAAGCGGCGGCAAATACTACAACCAAAACTGGCAGCAGGTTGATCCGCTCAAGCTATTAAAAGAGAAAGGTGTCAACTATGTGCGCATCAGACTCTGGAACCATCCATACGACAACCAAGGCCGTGCCTATAACGGGGGGACAAACGATTTAAATACCGCCATTTCTCTCTCGAAACGTGCAAAAGCACAAAATATGAAAGTGCTGCTTGATTTTCACTACAGTGATTTCTGGACCGATCCCGGTAAACAGTTCAAACCGAAAGCTTGGACCAATCTCTCCCAAAGCGATTTAGAAAAAGCTGTTGGCACTTACACAAGCGATGTACTTAAAGCGATGAAAGCACAAAATGCCCTACCAAATATGGTACAGGTCGGGAATGAATTAAATTCAGGTATGCTTTGGCCGAACGGAAAGAGCTGGGGTGAAGGCGGCGGTGAATTTGACCGACTCGCTGCTTTGCTAAAAGCGGGGACAAATGCTGTCCGCTCTGTCGATTCAAACATCAAAGTCATGCTTCATCTTGCACATGGAGGGGACAATGGTGCATCTCGCTGGTGGTTTGATGAAATCACCAAACGAGGCGTTTCGTTCGATACGATCGGTTTATCTTACTACCCGTATTGGGACGGGGGATTTAGCGGTCTTACTAACAACATGAATGATATTAGCGCCCGCTATAACAAAGATGTCATCGTGGTAGAAACCGCCTACGGCTTTACGACAGCAAATGGTGACAACCTCGATAACTCATTTAACCAAGATTCAGTCAATACGGCCGGTTATCCAGCATCACCACAAGGGCAGGCATCTTTTATACGAGATCTATCAGAAAAAATTTCACAAGTAAAAAACAATCGCGGGAAAGGGTTCTTTTATTGGGAGCCGCTTTGGATTCCAGCAAAAGGTGCTCCGTGGTCTAGTCAATACGGGCTCGCTTATATTCAAACAACCGGCACAGTCGGGAATGCTTGGGAAAATCAGGCCATGTTTGATTTCAACGGAAAAGCCCTGCCTTCTCTTGATGTATTTAAACAAATGACACCGTAATTAAACAGATAGGACGTGACAAAATGGGAAAGCGTTACCCACTCGTTCACCCAAATGTGAAAGGCTTTTTGCATGGTGGCGACTATAATCCTGATCAATGGCTTCATATGCCGGAGATCATTGACGAAGATTTTCGATTAATGAAGCTTGCACACTGTCAAACATTCTCTATCAACATTTTCGCTTGGAGCAAGCTCGAGCCAAAAGAAGGGGAATATGATTTTGCCTGGCTGGATGATATCATGGACCGCTTGGCAGCGCAGGGAGCTCACGCCATTCTCGCCACGCCAAGCGGAGCAAGACCTGCTTGGCTCTCGCAAACATATCCAGAAGTCTTACGCGTTGAAGCAAACCGCCAGCGCAACTTACACGGACTTCGCCATAATCATTGCTTCACCTCACCGGTTTATCGAGAAAAAACGAATACACTCAATCGTTTGCTTGCTGAACGCTACAAGGACCATCCAGCGCTGATCATGTGGCACATTTCAAATGAATACGGCGGTGAATGTCATTGTGATCTTTGCCAAGAAGCATTTAGAGACTATTTGAAAGACAAATACAACCATGACCTTGAAGCTTTGAATCAAGCATGGTGGACGGGATTTTGGAGCCACACCTTTACCGATTGGTCGCAAATCGAGTCACCTGCACCGCACGGGGAGCACATGATTCATGGCATGAACCTAGACTGGAAGCGTTTTGTCACAGCACAAACGATCAATTTTTATCAAAATGAAATTGAACCACTACGAGAATTAACACCTCATGTGCCAGTAACCACCAATTTTATGGGCGACTATCCGCATATGCGTCCATTTCTTGGACTGGATTATCATCAATTTGCAAAAGAAGTCGACGTGATCTCATGGGATAGCTATCCAGCATGGCATAGCGGCAGAGAATCCACTGCAGAATTAGCGTCAAACGTCGCCTTCGTTCACGATTTGTATCGTTCATTAAAGGGCGGTCAGCCGTTTCTTGTGATGGAAAGCACACCAAGCCTCGTGAACTGGCATGAAGTGAATAAGGTGAAGCATAAAGGAATGGCACACCTCTCTGCCATGCAGGCGATTGCCCACGGGTCCGACTCCGTCCTTTATTTCCAGTGGAGACAAGGCCGGGGCGCCTCTGAAAAATTCCACGGCGCTGTTGTGGATCATTCAGGACATGAACACACGCGTGTGTTTCAAGAAGTCGCTGATTTAGGAAAACAGCTGGAGCAGCTTCAACCGATTGCGGGTACATCCGTTCAACCAGAGGTGGCCATCATATATGATTGGGAAAACCATTGGGCAATTGATGATGCGCAAGGCTTAAATAATACCAACAAACGCTATGTAGAGGCTTGCCAAACTCACTATCGTAGTTTCTGGAAAAAGGGTATCCCTGTTGATATTGTCGGGATGGAAAAGGATTTCTCATCCTATCGAGTGCTTGTGGGGCCAATGCTCTACATGATCAAACCAGGCGTGGTAGAAAAGATCGAAGCATTTGTCAAAGAGGGTGGCATTTTTGTAGCAACGTACTGGAGCGGCATGGTTGATGAAAACGACCTCTGTTTCCTCGGTGGTTTCCCTGGCCCTCTCCGCCATGTACTTGGTGTTTGGGCAGAGGAAATCAACACATTGATGCCAGATGAACACGTCTTAATGACCACAGGAAATGGACGCACCTACCATGTCGGGCAATATTGCGAATCCATTCACCCAGAATCAGCCTCTGTGTTAGGGCATTTTGAGAATGGCTGCTATGAAGGGCAGCCCGCCCTTACTGTCCGTCCATTTGGCAAAGGGAAAGCATACTATATGGCTTCTGAAAATGAGCAAGCGTTTTATGATGATTTTTACGAAGATCTCATCACAGGAATAGGGATAAAGCCGATCCTCTCCTCTTCAATTCCAGAGGGAGTCAGTGTACAGAAACGAACAGATGGATCGCGGGACTTTGTGTTTATGATGAATTTTACAGATAGTAAAAAGGTAATTTTGTTAGAAGATCAAATCACTTATGAAGATGCATTCCACTCTTCAAATTTAACAGGAAAAATAATACTAGATGCCTATGAATATTTTATATTAAAAAGAAAAAAAGAATGTCTTTAAAGACATTCTTTTTTTCTTTTTATGCAAGAACCAACCTTAAATTCAGCTTAAATTCAGCTTATAAACACAATTCTAACTTGAAATAATATGGCAAAACATGATACATTATTTGTGAGAATTAGCAAAAAAACACTTTTGAATCAAGGAGCATTTATGGATAATAAACACAACTTTATTACTCTAATACATCATTTCGTCTTTTCTCCTAAGAACTTTCTCTTAATCAAATACTCTAGTGAAAAAAATTATCGTCATTCTTGGTTTGTTTTCCTGGCTGTGTTAAGTCTGTTTTTAGGGTTTTATTTAGCTATTTTCCCCACAATCTCTACATTAATTAATCATTCTTTTAAAACAAATGGGATTGATTATACTGCTGATATGAGCATACTCATTATGATGATTACACTAGCACTAGGGATTGTTCAATTTACAGCAATGGTTCTTGTAAGCTTCTTTATAATACATATCATTGGGATATTATTTGGTGGTGTTGCTACTGCTAAAGAGTTTTTCCCAAGTTTTATTTATTCTATCATACCGGTTGCTATCAAATTTATAATTCTCATTATCTTTTCTTTCTTTTTAGGTAGTGATTTTGCATTTTCAGTTATTTATCCAAATTCTCAAAAGCCAATTGATATTATATTGAATATTATCATCGACCCCTTTTTTTGGTGGTCTACCATTCTAGGGTGTATTGCAATTAAAGAAATACACAAAATTTCCTATATAAAAACTGTCATAATCGTTTGTATAACAATGTCTTTAGGTATTATTTCTCTTTTTTCAACTAGCTTATTTTTGTAAACTGAAAGGAGGTGAATTCAAATATGAAAAATAGCAATCTTTTTAAAATTGCGAGTGTTACAAGTATAGTTTCTCTTTTTGCCATCGCTACTTTCCTTATGGGTTCTTCAGAAGGTATTGCAAGTTTAGCTTCTATTGATTTCAATTCAGGTAATCAATTTGCATTAGATCTTGCAACAAACTTAGGAATTAGTCGCAAGACCGCTTATGCTGCTATAGGTGTTATCATGACTACTGGCGATGTCCTAACAATACTTAGTCTATTAGCTGTTGTTTTGGGTGGAACTGGCCTTGTCACTGCTGCTATGGTAGCTACTGCGAAAAAATTGGCTACAAAACACGGCAAAAAATACGCTGCAGAATGGTAAAATCCAAAGTGAAGAAATTGAGGAGTATAATTATACTCCTCCTTCTTTTCGTCTAGGAGGAATATAATGCTCAACAAAAAAGTTTTTATGGCAAACTTTAAACTTACATATAGACGTACTTTAAACCGTTTGATTTACTTTTTCCCATCAAGCGAAAATTTACTAAAATCAAATAGACTTATTTTTGTTTTTACACCCTTTTTTTTAGTCTACCTTTTTATTCTATATAAGGCTTCAACTACTCTTTTGCCTAATGTACCAGTCCATATCTTATCATTAGGTACAAATTTTATTATTCTTTTTTTTGTTTTGAATATTTTAAAATCATCAACTGATATTTTACATCGATATGTATACCCTGAAGATTTCCTTCTTTTACATACTCTAAAGACAGATCCCAAAAAAGTTCTATTATCGAGATTTTTCACAACAATTTTTCTAAATGTTTTATTCAAATTAACAATAATAGTATTCCCTATACTTTTTTTCATAAATTTTTATACAAGTAATAAATTATACCTTTTTTTATCATTTGTACCACTATTTATATTTATCTTTGGCCTTACATGCATTTACTCATTACTCACATATATCACTTATTCTAAATTTTTATACAAAATCTTGAATTCTAGGTTAATTAGTCTGTTATCTTTTATAGGAATTGCACTCTTATCTGCTCTTTCAACTACTTTTTTTGGTTGGATCGGACTTAACTACTTTTATGAAAAAGATCTTCTTGAAGCTATTGAAAATTTCATATCTGTATTTAGATTAGAGACGATATTAACAAACACATGGCTTCCTACTAACTGGTACCTACTTTCAACAAAAAGTGATATCTATTTATTTATCATATATTCTTTAGGTTTAATTGCACTAGGATTTCTTTTACTCTCTATTTCCTATCTAATAGTTTTGAAAGTGTTGCTTATAAAGGAAGCAACACCTAATAATCTTTTGCCGAGAATAAAACCAATCAAATTACCTTTTTTAAATTATTTAATAAATTTCTTTCCCCGGCAAAATATCGCAATTTTAAAAAAGGATCTTACTGCTCTATTAAGAGCTAATTTTACTATCAAGAGACGCTTAGTGCTATCTGTAAATATGATTGCAATAGAATTAGGTGTATTGGTAGGAATTAGTTTAAATCAAAAGTGGTTTGACTTCTCGGAACTTTTTGTTATTTATCCAATTTTATTTGCCGTAACTTACAACACTTCTTTATTAGGAGAAGGCTTGCTTGGGATAACTTCAGCAGATGCAGAGCGTGAAAATCTATATATTTATAAGAATTCAGGCGCTTCTATCTTCAAGTTGATTGCAGGAAAATCAATACTGCATTTATCTATAATTCTTATTATAATGAATTCATTATTTTTAGTTATATTATTATTATTCAACTTAGATACTATGACTCAAATTATTTTGTATATCATGATTAATTCAATTAGTCTTATTATAGGTTCTGGCCAAGTGATAGGTACTTTCCTCTATCCTCGTTTAGACTGGGAAAATTTAGAGGATATTGGTTCGTCTGTTAAAGCCTCATTTTTTGAACATACTATTCTTGGGGTACTACTAGCATTTTACCTTCAATTGTATGGGGTCTCAGGTGCTCTCGTTACTTTTGAAATTATTGATAGGAGTATATTCTTTTTACTTATTGTGACTGGAACATGTCTATTTTTCATTGGAATTTCTCTATTTTATTATTTTTGGATTAAAAGAATAGGAACGAAACATTGGGAGATGAAAACATGAAAATTGAGAATCTATCTTTCAAATATAAAGATAAACAAATTTTAAAATCTATAAATTTAAAAATAGAGCAAGGTAAGGTATATGGATTACTAGGACCGAATGGTGCTGGAAAATCAACACTTTTAAAATGTATTCTCGGGATTATGAAACCATACGAAGGTAATATTACTATCAAGGAGAAAACTATATATTCTGAGAGATCTTCCTATCTTAAGTATATAGGTTATGTTCCTGATTCTCCTTTTATCTATCATTATTTAACCCCTAGAGAGTACCTGGAATTTATTGCCGACTTACAAGACGTACCCTCTGAAATGAAGGATAATAGAATTGAAGTTTTGTTAGATCAATTTAACTTAAAACAAAATGAGAATGATATGATTTCTACATTTTCATTTGGTATGAAACATAAATTATCTGTTGCTGGAGCCATAATTCATGAACCTGAAGTTTTAATATTAGACGAACCATTAGGTGCGTTCGATCCTCCCACTACAAAGATGATGAAAAACTTTCTTAAACGTTATGCTGAACAAGGTAATACTGTGATCATGTCTACACACCTTGTTAATATCGCTCAACAACTATGTGATAGAGTTGGTATTTTAATTAACGGTGCTCTTGTTAAAGAATATGATCACCTTACAAACATTCAGCACTTTGAAGATTTAATTATAAAAGATATGGATACTTTACTAAAATGACAGGAATAATAATCAGAAATAAACGTATACTTTATATAGCAAGTATTTTATACATAGCAGGTATAGTTCTTGGGGTTATTTTTAACAATATTCTACCTAGTCTTAGTCCAGAAACTGTTGATGAAGTTACAGTTCTGGGATATTTCAAACATAACTTTGCTGCAAATTTATTTCTCATTTTCTCAATGTTTACATTTGGTATTTTGACATCTATCTTATTATTATTAAATGGATTTTTAGTAGGCTTATCCTCTTTACAAAGTATTACTGATCATGGTAACAATTTGTTATATATATTAACTGCTTTAATTCCTCATGGTATCTTTGAAATTCCTGCCATGATATTATCAGGTTCACTTGGTTTCAAATTGTTAGACTTTGTCTACTTAAAAATAAGAGGGCTACATTCCCCCAAGAAACATTTCTTTTCGGATATTTTATTTTTTACTATGGTGATATGTCTGTTGACATTACTTGCTGCTTTAACAGAAGCATTATTAACGCCCTTTTTACTAAAAAAAATTCAATAGGAGGTCCTTATGTTTATTAATAAAAAAAAGATAGATAAATTACTAGATGATCATTTAGAGGAAAACAAGGGTGATTCTAAAAACACAATTAATAGTTCTTTTATAATTGTATTTTATTTTTCAATACTCTTATCAATCTGTACTTTCTTTTTTGATTATAGATTTTTTTTAATCACTTTGTTTGGTCCAACCATTTTAGTGACTTTTATATCTCCTCCCCTACAATTTAATAAAGGAATTTATAGAGGTTGCTCTGCATTATATTTATTACTATTAATTATAGTGACATTTTTCTGGATCAAGTAAATTATCAACTGTTAATAAAAAACGTCCGAAACAGACGTTTTTTATTTTACCATTTTAAGTGGATTTTTTTCTAAATTTTTTGACATGTTGAACACCGCGCCACAATTGGATTCACCATCCTTTTTTACCATTGTATAGGTATGAAAGCGGTTGCCTAATACTCATATTTTTGATACTCTTTTTTTCAATGCAAATGTGGGATTGCATTGGTAAAAAAACAAACAAATGTAAACGGTTTATTGTAGGGGGAGGGGCTTATGTTAACGTTTGTTGGATTGTTGATTATTTTAACGATTGTTGTTTTGCTGATTTGGGGGAAAGCAAGTCCAATTGTCGCAATGGTCATGGTGCCTTTAATAGGGGCGCTCATCGCAGGATTTGGTATCAATGACATTCAAACTTTCTTTGAACAAGGGATTATCAAAGTTTTGCCAGTGGCGACCATGTTTATCTTCGCCATTTTATTTTTTGGCATTTTACAAGATACAGGGTTCTTTGAACCTGTAATTAAAGCGTTAATCAAGCTGACAAAAGGGAATGTTGTCACAGTTGCGATGGGAACTGCCTTGATTGGAGTCATCGCACACTTAGACGGAGCAGGCGCTACAACCTTTTTATTAACTGTACCTGCACTGCTTCCGCTTTATAAAAAATTACATATGAGTCCTTATTTATTGCTATTGTTAATCGGGACGAGTGCTGGATTAACCAATATGATTCCATGGGCTGGCCCCACAGGACGGGCAGCTAGTGTCCTAAATATGGACCCATCTGAACTGTGGGTACCGCTTATTCCCATTCAGCTGATCGGGGTCGTGCTCGTATTAGGAATGGCATTCATTTTAGGAAAAAGAGAAGAAAAACGAATTCGGGTGAAAATCGCGGCAAATGAAATAGCTGCTGTCCAATTAGAAGGCGCTGATTGGGATCGTGCCATTCAATCGATCAGCGAAACAGGCGATGCGTCTTTAAAGCGTTATCACTTAATGTGGGTCAATCTCATTCTATTTTTAGCTGTTGTTGTCCTTCTCGTGCTGAACGTGATTCCTGCTAGTTATATGTTTATGATTGGTCTTTCACTAGCACTTCTGATTAACTTTCCAAATGTGAATGTACAAATGGAGCGAATTAAGGCGCATGCCCCGAGTGCACTAATGATGGCAGCTGTAATTTTCTCCGCAGGTTCTTTTTTAGGAATTCTTGAAGGAACGGGCATGCTGAAGGCGATTGCAGTGGACAGTATTCACATTTTGCCAGCTTTCTTACTGCCATTTTTACATATCATTGTGGGGATATTTGGGGTTCCGCTTGATATGCTGACAAGTACGGATGCCTATTATTATGCACTTCTGCCGATTGTCGAATCGATTACATCAGAGGTTGGCGTGTCAGGGACATCTGCGGCATACGCCATGATGATTGGAAATATCATCGGCACCTTTGTCAGCCCTCTTGCACCTGCTGTATGGCTTGCCATCGGTCTTGCAGGGGTCGATATGGGGAAACATATCCGCTACTCCTTCTTTTGGATGTGGGGGTTCAGTATTGTTTTACTCATCATCGCCAAACTGATTGGCATCATATAAAAAGAAAGACATGCGCAAACCAGCGCATGTCTTTTTCTTTTGAATTATGAAGGATATTCACTCGTGTGAATATCTGTTTTCGGTTTTCTAATGAGTGACATCAATCCAACGATCAGCAACAAGATCATCGGAACGAAAGCAAGACCAACAGTTCCAATTAAAAGAGTCACAGCCGAAACCAAGAAAAGAATACCAGAAAGCACGGCACGGCGGTCTGTTTTCAAAACAATCACACCAACAAGGGCTAAGACAGCCGCAATTGCGGAAACAACCATAAACTGAACGCCAAAGGCATGAACCGATGCCTCAAGTGTTTCAACTGGCAAGGCGCTGCCTTCCTCTTTTAACACTTCATTCAATTCTTCATAAACTGCTGGGTCCACAGAAAGCATCAATGCCCCAAAACCAACACCAATTACGTTGAGGACAATACTGATTATCCCCATAATTTTTTCACCTTTACGCTTAATCATTGATAGAAACCTCCTAAAAAGTTAAATTAACCTGTTTTTACTTCTCGCTTTTGGAAGAGTATTAAAGCAACCGCCAAGAAGATGGCCCAATAAATGACTAGGACCGTTAGTGAGAAACCTAGGGACATGCCTTCGATATAAGTAGGTGTTTCTGCGAAATACTGTACAGGATCGTTGGCAAACAATAAGTATTTCGCCCAATCAAAGAAGAACATCAAAATGCTTGTGATGGATGCTCCGACAACATAGGCTAATACACTAATTGCTATGGAAATGGCCTCACTTCTAAACACCGTTGAGATGGCAAAAGAAAGTGTCCCTAATACAACAAACATAGCACAATGCGCCAAATAATAAGAGACCATATTTGCAAACTGAGACCGTTCAATGACTTCACCATTTTGATAAGCTAAATACACATAATCATTGTTTAGTCCAAAGAATATCGCACCTAAGATAAAGGATAAGATAAATAGGACAGCGATCAGGAAAAGTGAATATAGTTGAACGGTAAAGTATTTAGACAAAAGAACCTTCAACCTGGATGGCGGACGAATCAGTAATAATTTAATTGTACCATGCTTATATTCAGCCGAGACAATTGTGGCTGCAATAATAATCACAAATACACCGACCAGCTGAAGCAAATTAGCATTTGTTTTCACATAAGTCCATGCATTTTTACCGAATTGATCGGCTGGAGGTAAATCATGTTTGATTCGATACTCATTGATCGCTATATCGGTTTCAAGGGATCTCTTATAAAATCCTATATTATCCTCTTTCAATTCTTGCTTATTTGCTTTATTGATTTCTTGCAACTCAGTTTTCCAATCACCGGATGCTTGATCTCCGTCATTTGTTTTAAGTGCAAAAATCAACGTCGCAATCATACCTAAAACAAGAAGCCCAACCATAATCCAAGTACCCACACGATAACTGATTTTCATCCACTCGTTTTGAATGAGGCGAATCATACGTCTGCCTCCTTTTTACCTGTTAAGCTTAAGAACTTATCTTCTAAGGTTTGTTTTTCTATTTTGATTTCGTACAAATGAATAGAAGCCTCGCTCAAATGACGAATCAATTGTGGCATTTTCTCTTCTAGGATGGAGAAGAATAAGTACTGCTCCTCTTCTCTAACTGCGATGCCTTCCTCAAATGCTTCAATGAGCTTTTGAGCTTCTTCAAGCTCACTTGATGCTACTTTCATTCGATAATTGACCAAATCATCATGCTTCGTCTCTGCACGCTGATCCTCAATCGCAATCAGCTTTCCTTTTTGGATAATGGCGAAACGATCACACATCAATTCCATTTCTGACATGAGATGACTTGAAACAATGACAGCAAGCCCTTCTTCCTTTGCCAGCCTTCTCAAGTAATCTCGTATCATACGAATTCCCTCTGGATCTAGTCCATTGGTCGGCTCATCTAAGATTAGCAGTTTCGGTTTATGTATCAATGCCTGAGCAATCCCCAAACGCTGCTTCATTCCTAATGAAAACGTACGGACACGCTTATGTTTCACATGCTGCAAACTAACTAGTTCTAGTAGTTCATCAATTCGACCTTCATCCACTTTTCCATTCATTCTGGCAAAATGAACAAGGTTTTGTCTTGCCGTTAAATGATTATACATTTCTGGATTTTCAATAATTGCACCGACATCTTGGATGGCATGCTGATATGAGGTTTGAATACTATGACCATTAATCAGAATGTCACCGGATGTAATGGGAGAAAGACCGACCATCATGCGAATGGTTGTCGTTTTTCCTGCGCCATTCGGCCCTAAGAAGCCAAAGACTTCGCCCGCTTGGACAGAGAAACTCAAGTCTTGAACAATCTTTTTCCCGCGAATATGCCTAGATACATTTTGCAGTTCTAAAACGTTCGTCACGTTACCTCTCCTTCTTTGTCTAAGTATCATCTATCATCTATTTCCTGATAAACACCATGATCCGTCAAAAATAGAAGAACACTTCCATATGGTACAGCAATGCCCAAAAGTTGTGAAGGGGATTAGGCAAAATTTAGAGAATCATCTGCCTTTTTTAAGGTAGAGTTAAGAAAAGCGTGAATTTTTATAAGAAAAGAGGCTTGATTTTTTAAAAAAAGAATGATTTTCAATAGGTACATATGTATGAAATGATGTTTAAGATTATACCTTTCACCTATAAATATCGAAATAAAAAAGAGGCTGATGATCGACAGCCTCTTTTCATATATTATACTTTCTTCACAAACTCCGATTTTAACTTCATCGCGCCAAAGCTAGGAATTTTACAATCAATATTATGATCGCCTTCGACTAAACGAATCCCTTTGACCTTCGTTCCTATTTTTAAAACCGAAGAAGAGCCTTTGACTTTTAAATCTTTAATCACAGTGACCGTGTCACCATCACTTAATAGATTTCCATTCGCATCTTTGACAACAAGCTGTTCCTCTTCCGCTTGTTCTAGCGACCATTCATGCGCACATTCTGGACAAATAAGCATGCTGCCATCCTCGTATGTATAAGTTGAACTGCACGATGGACAATTCGGTAGATTAGACATTTGTGTTTCCTCCAACTTTCTTTTTCATTTAGAACCATTTTACCACATTTCTATAGAAAGGAATGTGATAGAAAAGGAAACATTTTTCATCATTTACTTATCTCTTCCAAATGTCATGACAGCCGCAATATTCCTTGCTGTTCTCTCTACATGCACACTAGCATCATGCATGGCTTCAGCCAGAGTCGTGACGCCAGGGACAATACTAAAAAGTGCATCAATGCCATGATCATGTACGACTGCACTGTCTTTTGAGAGGGACCCAGCGATGCCAATGACAGGGAGTCCATATTGTTTCGCAGCTTTGGCTACACCGATTGGCGTTTTGCCGTAAATGGTTTGCTGATCAATCCGCCCTTCCCCTGTAATGACTAGGTCAGCGTCCTTTAGTACCTCAGCAAAATGTACGGCTTTCAGTACAATATCGATTCCCTTTTGCAGATCAGCCTGTAAAAAGCCTAATAAACTCGCGCCCAGTCCTCCTGCCGCTCCTGCACCTGCCGCATCACCAAAGGAGACATGAAGATGCTGCTTAGCCACTTGTGCAAAATGAGATAAATTCTTGTCCAACAGTTGAACCATTTCTGCATCTGCTCCCTTTTGAGGACCGAACACAGCAGACGCTCCTCTTTCACCCGTTAAAGGATTATCCACATCACACGCCACTTCCAGACGGACTGATCGCAATCTTGGATCCAGTCGAGATAGATCAATAGAAGCTAATTGATTCAGTGATCCACCGCCCGGCGTGAGGTCTTGGCCTGCTTTATCGAGAAAAGAAGCACCTAAACTTTGCATCATGCCAACGCCACCATCATTTGTTGCGCTTCCGCCAAGCCCAATGATTAAATGCTTCGCACCTTTATCCAGCGCTGCAAGCATTAATTCTCCTGTCCCTCTAGACGTCGTGAATAAGGGGTTCCGTTTTTCTGGCGGGACAAGATGTAATCCTGATGCTGCTGCCATCTCTATGACAGCTGTCTGCCCATCTCCCAACATACCAAAAAAGGCATCCACAGGTTTGCCAAGCGGGCCTGTGACCACTTGCTGGACAATGGTTCCGCCTGTCGCATCCACTAACGATTGAACTGTGCCTTCTCCTCCATCTGCCATTGGGATTTTCATATATTCTGCATCTGGCAAAATAGAGCGAAATCCTCGTTCAATGGCACATGCTGTCTCATAAGCAGATAAACTTTCTTTAAATGAATCTGGTGCGATCACAATTTTCATCCAAAAACCCCTCGTTTCTCATTAAGTCCTCAGCCGAACAGCTGGAAAATACCAAAGATAATGGTCGATACAACGGTTAATGTCAAACCAATTAACGATTCAAAGGGCATTAATTTCAACCGTTCTTTTATATCCATTTGAACACTTCCAGCCGTTGCATGGAAAAAGCTTCCGTGTGGCATATGGTCTAGCACAGTTGCGCCAGCGTGAATCATAGCTGCGCCTGAAAGGGCAGATACACCAAGACCAATAAGAGTTCCGCTAAATACACCACTTGCAACTGCCGTCCCTGCAGTTGTCGAAGCTGTGGCTGCCGACATAAAAATTCCAGACGTTGGTGCAAGCAAGTAAGGAGGTAATCCCGAAGCGTCAAGCGCCTGAATAAATACCTCTTTCATGGAAGAATTCGATACAATTCCAGCTAATGTACCTGTACCTAGTAACATGATCGCTACACCTGACATTTTATGCAGCCCTGACATCGCATAATCATTGAGAAACTTCCCTTTTTTCATGAAAAGAGCGCCAATAATTCCTCCTATTGGTAAGGCAATCATTGGATCAATATTTATTTGAAACAACGGCCTCAAGGCTAACAAGAGAATGGTCACAAGCGGGCCTACAAGCGCTTGTAGAAAACCAGGTACTTGAACCTCGCCTTGGTCAGCTCCCTCTTCCAAAACAGGTGTCCCTTTATTCGCAAGCTTTTTGGCTAAAACATACGTGACGGCTATCCCGAAAATAGCCGGTATGACACCTGCCGCCATCAGGGAAGTAAGCGGGACACCAAAAGCATCAGAGGCTGCAATGGCATTCGGATTCGGTGACATGATATTCCCAGCCTTCCCTCCTCCAATCATCGCAAGTAAAATACCCGTTTTAGAAAGTTTTGCACGCTTGGCAATGGCAAGTGCGATTGGTGCTACTGTAATGACTGCTACATCTACAAAAACACCCACCGTTGTTAAAATCATTGTTGCAAGTGCGAGTGCTAAAAGTGCCCTTGCCTCTCCAAGCTTTTTCACGATGGCCTCCGCAATAGATAACGCAGCACCCGACTCAATTAAAACACCTGCCAGTACACCTGCCGCCATGATTCGGAGAACAGCCGGAATCATGTCCTTTGCGCCTTCCATCATGACGTTCACGGTCTGCACAACATCTACACCGCCAACCAAACCGCCAATAAATGCGCCTGCCAGCATGCCATAAGCAGGTGATACTTTTCTTAAAATAAGAACAATAGCGATCACAAGCGCAGTCAATGCGCCCAATGTACTTACTGTCACATCTCCACCCATACTCCATCCCTCCTGATTGTCTTTTCTTAATTGTAAGCGTTTACCCATTGGGATCGAGTTGTGAATCCAGATGAACTTCTTTTATTTATTTCTTCATCCAGTTGTGCAAATGCACAATTAAGACAGTTGATTGTCCAATTGTGCTATGTACAGCTCCATCAACTGTTTCACATGACGAGGATCTTTTCCGGTCAATGCCTGGATTTTATCTAAACGATATCGCAGTGTATTACGGTGAATAAATAGACGATCAACGATTCTTTGTAAATCCCCGCCCTCTTCAATGTAAACCTTTAACGTTTGAACGAGTTCCGTTTCTTGTATCAGCGGATGATAAAAATCACTCCACCGTTTGCCCTCTTTGGCGGCTCTCGCTTTTATAAGCAAGCTTTCAAGCTGATAAGATTCAAAAACATATATACTTTCCTCTGGATGGAGCACCTTTCCTAACCGCAGGGCTTCTCTCGCATGCTGAAAGGACAACGGTAATTGACTCATGTCCTCAGCGACAGTTCCTACACCCACTAGCACTTGTCCATCAACTGCACCTGCCATTGTTTGTTGCAGCTGTTCGATCACATGCTTGAATTGATGGTCACATATCGGCTGTCTTAACAGGATCAATTCATGACGGAAGGTCATGCCTAGTAAATCATCCGCATTCTTATCGTATTGAATGGCATGCATCATTTTATGTACAGTGTCCTCAGACGATGGAATCGGCTGAAAAACAATAGCCATTCGCCGCTTGTCTAAATCCATTCCAAGCCAGTCAGCACGGTGCTTCAGCTGATGATCACCCATGTCAGATTCGGAGATGAGCTGATTCACAATTTCACTCTCTATTCGCTGCCGCCACTGGAAGCGTTCAAGTAGAAAAGACTGCTCTAATACGAGCTCAGCTGCCATTTTCACCAGCTCGGCATGATGACGAATGCCCTCTGGTTCACCCGTAATCCCAATGACACCAACAACTTGTTCCCGAAAGCAAATAGGCAGATTGATTCCAGGTCTCACGCCTTTTAAGCGGCGGGATGTCTCCTGATCAATCTCCACACTATCTCCGCTTGACAGCACTAGACGTGCTCCATCATGTTTTTGTCCAATCCTTTTTCGTTCACCAGACCCAATAATGACACCATCTGCATTCATGACATTGATGTTTTGATGTAAAATATGCATCGTACGTTCAACCATCTCTTGCGCCAATTCACTGGTTAAAAATTGCATTCAGCATCTCTCCTGAAGGGGTTTTCATTCAATGTATCATAGTGTCATTGCACAATAAATGCAAAGCTTCAAAAAACAGCCGTTGACAAAGATACGCCAAAAAGTGTTTAATCAAATCAAGGGACCGACCGACAGTCTAGTCAAAAGAAAGGATGGCTTTATGAGAACCGTTAAACATCCTGAGGAACGCAAAAATGACATCTTAAATGCAGCAGAGAAGCTTTTTTCAACCAAAGGCTATCAGCAAACCACGATTATTGATATCCTCAAAGCCGTTGGCATTGCAAAAGGCACATTCTATTATTACTTTACTTCCAAAGAAGAAGTGATGGATGCAATCATTGATCGGATCATAAAGGCAGATATCATCGAGGCAAAGCGTATTGCCGCTGATCCAGATATCTCAGTGGTTGATAAATTATTTCGCATCATCATGGCACAATCTCCTAAACAGGGCAGCCATAAAGAAGGCATGATCGAACAATTTCATCAGCCTGCTAATGCAGAGATGCATCAAAAAAGCTTGATCAAAGCCATTACAGAGCTATCACCCGTTTTAGCAGAAGTCATTCAGCAAGGGGTAGAAGAAGGGATATTTCAAACGGATTACCCGCAAGAAACTGTCGAATTTCTCCTCGCTTCTGCACAGGTTATCTTTGATGAGGGACTTTTCCAATGGACCACAGCGGAAAGCATACAACGAGCTCTAGCATTTATCGCAATCCTTGAAGCCTCATTACATGCAGAAAAGGGGAGTTTCTCCTTCCTTCTCCAACGTTTAACTGGAGAACCGGAAGACAATAATCAGTGATTGGTCACTTCAATACCAATCCTGCATACATTATAGACTGACGGTCGGTCTAAAAGGAGAGTGATTTTCATGTCGTTATCAGCCAAAAATGGTTCCACCCACTTTATCTACCTCGTGCTCGGGCAAATTATTTCCGTTTTCGGGTCTTCCTTGATTCGTTTTGTTCTATCTTTACACGTCTTGGATATGACACATCGTGTTGATTTATATGCTCTGCTTTTCGCTTTATCCAATATCCCGCTCCTCCTTTCGCCATTAGCTGGAGCAATTGCTGACCGGTTTAACAGAAGAAATTTGATGATTTTATTTGATGTTCTTACTGGCATTATGATTCTGTCTTTTTATTTCTGGTTATTTTCAGGTCATGATTCACTTTATATGATTGGAGCCGTCATGATTCTCCTTGGTGTCATGAGTACGTTTTATGCTCCTGCTGTGATGTCCAGTATTCCTCAGCTAGTGAAAGAAGAAAAATTAGAACAAGCGAATGGCATCGTGAATGGCGTACAGGCCCTTTCAGGTGTTGTCGCTCCTATCATTGGCGGCGTTTTATACGGACTCATTGGGAGCCAGGTCATCATAGGCGTTAGCAGCATTGTATTTTTTCTATCAGCATGCATGCTTTTACGGTTAAATATCTCTTTCTCACCTAGCCCACTCGCAGAACCGATGACCAAAGTACTCTTGAAAGATATGAAACAAGGCTTTTCCTATATCGGAAGCCAGTCATTTTTAAAAAGAGCCATGCTGCTTGCAGCGCTACTAAATTTCATCCTCACACCATTTTTTATCGTTGGAGGTCCCATTATTTTAAGGGTCACAATGAAAAGCAGTGACATCATGTATGGAATAGGAATGGGTATCATTGAGTTTGCCGTCATCGCAGGCGCCCTGCTAGTTGGTCTTGTAGCGAAACATTGGCGGATTCCTACTTTGTATCGCTGGCTGCTCGTCATCGCAGTCATTTTGCTGCCTGTTGCTTTTTCAACATCCAAGATGGCTCTTCAATTTGGTACATTTCCAGCCTATTTTCTCTTTTTAGCAGGGTGTCTCCCAATTGCCATGCTGCTCACCATGATTTCGATCGTTGTCATCTCACATGTGCAAAAGAAAACACCCAATGCTCAATTAGGAAAAGTCATGGCCAATCTAACAATGGTCTCTCAATGTGCTGCACCGCTCGGTCAAATGATGTATGGGTTCTTGTTCAACACTTTTTCCGCTAGCATGTATGTGACCGTGTTAATCGTGAGTGCCTTGATGTTTGCACTTGCCTTCCTTACAAAAAATATGCTTCGACATGAAGGAGAATCAGCCTCATGAGATTGACGTTTATCAAGAAAGACCTAACCCGCCACCGTCTCATTTCAATCGGCTTAACCCTTTGCATCATGATGACATCATTTTTAGCAACAAGCGCTGCGCAAATGACGGCCCAGCTGAATGGTTCCATTTCTGATCTACTCCAATCAGCCAAAGCACCAGACTTTGTCCAAATGCACGATGGCAGCTTAGATGAAAAAGCGGTCGATATATTTTCAAGTAAACAGTCGATGGTGAAGGCACATCAAATTGTTCCAATGATTCCGATCGAACACGTCAGCATCAAGTTCGGGCAGGAGCCTGCTCAAGCGGGTGTGATGGATCATTTATTTGTAAAGCAAAATCGCTATTTTGATTTCCTTTTAAACGAACGAAATGAAAAGCTCACTGTCAATAAAGGAGAAGTAGCAGTCCCTATTTATTTTCAACAAAAATACCATTTAAAGATTGGCGAAAGGTTACTCATTTCAAAAGGCTCTCATCAATTCTCTTTTCAAATCAAAACGTTCTTACGAGATGCCCAAATGAATCCAAGTCTTGTCAGTTCAAAGAGGTTTCTTCTGCATGATGCGGACTGGGTAGCACTGAATCAAGTGTTTCAAAAAAAGGAGTACTTAATTGAATTTTTATTGCATGATGCTAGTCAAGCAGATGCTTTTCAATCACTCTATCAATCATCTGAGCTGCCACAACAGGGGCCTGCTGTCACATTACCCCTGCTTCGCATGCTGAATGCCCTAACAGATGGTATGGTGATCGCCATTCTCCTTCTTGTTTGCTTTCTGCTCATTAGCATTTCCCTCCTCTCTCTTCGTCTCGCTATGACCGCCGCTATAGAAGAGGATGAACGTGAAATTGGAATCTTAAAAGTACTAGGAATCCCTTTATCAAAAATCAAACAATTATACGTTGGGAAGTATGCTGTGCTTGCCTGTATAGGGTGTATAGCAGGATATTTGATGACACTCATGTTTGGTGATTTGTTTACAGCCAATATTCAGCAATATATGGGGAATCGCTTCTCTTTTATTCATCAGGTGATTCCGCTTTTGGTGTCAATTTTGACGGCAATGATCGTCATCTCATTCAGCTATACTGTCCTAAGGAGATTTGGTCAAATATCAGCCGCTCAAGCTATTCAAGGCGGCATAAGCTCACCAAGCCGTAAAAAACAAATTCCTATGTACCTCCAGAAAAACAGATTCCTCCCAGTCAATTTTTGGTTTGGATTGAAAGATCTGTTCTCGCGAATAAAGATGTATTCAACAATTACCTGTATTATTGCGCTTTGTACATTTTTAATGTTAATGCCGATTCAGTTATGGTACACATTACAATCACCCGATTTCGTCACATATCTTGGCTCAGGAAAAAGTGACCTTCGAATTGATATTCGGCAGGGAAATCATTTAGAGAAAAGTACAAATAAAATAGCGTCTATGATTAGCGAAGACCAAGACATTCAAACATCTGCCGTCTATGAAACAACTTCTCTACAAGCCAAAACAATGGAGAATACATTAGAAACGCTCTATTTAGAAACAGGTGATCTATCAGCATTCCCTCTCACCTATTTACAAGGACGGGAACCGTTGAAGGAGGAAGAGATTGCTTTATCGGTGTTGAGTGCTGACTCACTTCAGAAAAAGATAGGCGAAAAAGTCACTCTCGCCACAAATGGACAGCAAGTTCAAAAAATGGTTACCGGCATTTATCAAGACGTCACCAACGGAGGGAAAACAGCTAAAGCATTATCTCAGCCTTTTCCTCATTCATCCCTTTGGAAAACCATTCAAATACAATTAAAACAAGGAATAGATATGGCAGAGAAAAAAGCAGCACTTGAAACAAATATGTCTCCTGCAAAAGTGACAGATATGAAAGAATATGTGCATCAAACAATAGGAAGCACCGCATCTCTAGTAAAAGTGATTGCATTATTTTCAACCATCGCAGCTTTTGGAACAGCCAGCCTAATGTTAATGATGTTTCTGCACATGTTAAGAGCGAAAGATTTAAATCGTACTCACTTGTTAAGGACGATTGGTTTTTCTCAAAAAGATTTAACCTATCAATACTTAACAAGTTTTATCGTCGTTCTCTCTATCGGCGCCTTCATTGGAGCAATCGCTGTTCATACTATTGGTCCGGCGTTGATGAGTGCAGGCGGAGCATCATTAGGAGCATCCAGCCTTCAGTGGTTAGCCCCGAAATGGGTTTGGATCGTGTATCCTCTCCTGATGTTTATGGTGAATTTAACTGTCATCTCGTGGTTATTGAAGTCCTTTTTTTCTAGTAAAATCAGTCGTCATACTCTTTCATAAGGAGATGTTTCACATGGAACAATTAATTGAAGCGAAGCAATTGTCTTTACAAATTGATTCATTAAAAGGACAAAAACAGACCATTCTTAGAAATATTCACTTAACCATTAAACGTGGAGAATTTGTCACCATTATGGGACCTTCAGGGTGCGGTAAAACCTCTTTGCTTTATCAACTTAGCGGTATAGAGACATCCTCCAGAGGGGAAATCAAATATAACGGTCAACTGCTATCAGAAATGACAGACAAACAGTTAGCAGCTTTGCGCTTATCAGAGATGGGATTCGTCTTTCAACACAGCCACTTACTAAAAAACCTCAATCTATTTGATAACATCATTGCTGCAGCTTACTTAGCGAAGAAAATGCCGAGAAAAGAAATCAATGAACGAGCGAAATATTTAATGGAGAAACTTGATATTGATCATTTAGCTGATAGATATTTATCAGAAGTATCAGGAGGACAGCTCCAAAGAGCCTCTATCTGTCGAGCTCTTATGAATGAACCAAACATTCTTTTTGCCGATGAGCCCACAGGTGCTCTTAATTCAAGCACCACAAAGGAAGTCATGGATATTTTTTCACAAATCAATTCTGAAGGAACAACTCTGCTTCTCGTCACCCATGATCCAAAAGTGGCCCTTTGCTCTGAAAGAATTTTGTTTATGAATGACGGTGAAATTTCAGCCCATTTAAATTTAGGAAAATACGATCGCTTTACCGCTGAGAAACGAGAGGCCTTGTTAAACAAGTGGTTACAAAACTTAGGGTTTTAATTGGTGTCAAACAGGCAGAAAGCTGCCTGTTTTATTTTTTCTTACACTCAAAGGAGTAATCCATAGTCAAACCATTTGTTTCTAGTATGATTTTGCCGTCTTCTTGTTGACAAGATTCTGTCAGCAACTCAATTTCTTTGCTATAAAAGTATCTCTTTGAGATATAAAGAGTGACTAAAACAAGTAAAAGCGTCGTCATCACAATTGTCATTTGCCAGTTTAACATTTGAAATCTTTTTTTCATTTCAACATCCTTTCTGAAAGGTCAACACTTGTCTCGGATATTCGCCTTTCTCAGTAACTACCAGTTTCTTTTCCAAAATCATCTAGCAACATCATAACTGATTTTCCCTTCTAGATCGACCTTTCATTATTCTTCTCTCATAGCTAAAAAAGCTTTATTTCATATATTCGGATGGTATTTTCGACCATAAACTTAAAACTAATAGTATCTATCACGTTTTTAGACTTCCAAAAAAAGATTTTACTCATTTGAATAAACAATCAATCATCAATACAATAACGTACATCTCATGACATAAGGTCCTTTTTATTACCTCCTGTCAATCACCTCCCAGAAACGATTATATTTTACCAAAAATTGTGATATCGTTTTTTATTGAAACAGGCGAAAGGATGTTAAAGAGGTGAAATTTCCATGAAAATCATTTCAGCTGAACAGGTGGGGAACCGTTTAAATGATTGGCGAATTGCCATTCGTAAGCATGATGTGCACAATGCAAAGACAATCTACACAGAATTAAAGGAATTACTTCAAGAGATGGAAGAGAATCAGGAGGTCTTGACCTACTATTCATTGCTAGAAGGCAAGTTTAAGCTCATGTTATATGAACGAAGAGGTAAAAAACTGAATGAACCGACAGTGCTAGAATACCCTTCTAAAACAAACGACTTGATTGAATATTATTTTTACCTATATAAAGCCCTTTACGCTTCATATAACAGAGACTATGCATCAGCCATCGGACTGTTTAAAATTGCTGAGAAAAAACTACAAAACATTCCTGATGAAATAGAAGTAGCAGAATTCCATACGAAGGTCGCAAACCTATATATGATGCTTCGCCAAAGCCTGATTTCACTTCATTATATTCAGAATGCCATCGATATTTTCAAAGGTCATGATGGCTATGAAAGAAGACTGGCAGCAGCTTTTGTGATCGCAGCCACCAACTTCATGGATATTGGCGATTTCAAAAGAGCTGAGAATTACTACACAAAAGCATTACACATCTCAAATCAATTAAACGATCATTTTTTAGCATCACAGCTTTATCACAATATCAGTATTCTATATGCCGAAGTTGGAGAATCAAAAAAATGTATTGATGCCCTAGAAAAGGCTCTTAGTGATGATGACTACCTTTCATCTTGTTATTTCGAACACTCCATGTTTATGTTACTAAAAGAGCTACTCTCCATTGATGAAAAGTCGCAAGCTCTCTATTATTTTGAATTGGTCAAACAAAAACAAGAAATAGACAGAAACCCCATCTATACAGCAAAAATGAATTTTCTCTATCACCTATATTTCACTGAAGACATATCCAAAAAAGCTCAAACCTGTTTCGATGACATCAGTATTCTGAAAGAATTAAAGGATGTTGAAGGTGCCCGTGAATTAAGTGCACTAGCTGCCAAACACTTTGAAGAGCTAGGTTCAATTCACCAAGCATACCTCTTTTTGAAGGATGCCTATCAATTAGAACACACTACACTTAATTGGAGGAATTATGATGAAAAAAGTGAGTTTACTCATTTTCGCTTTAGCCATCGTTGTTTTCGGACAAACGGTGTCTTACAATTCGTTAAATGATACAAATCTTGGCCCAACAGAACGACCTATCGGAACATAAACCGATACAATACAAATAACCACTTGCCTCATTACAAGGCAAGTGGTCCACATTTATTTTAGTTCTTGATAAGAAATGAGGCGGTGAATATGTACCGCCAGATACGTAAGTTCGTCATTTGGAATAACAATACTATGCACCTGTTTAATATAATCTTTGATTTTGAAAGCTACATCCATCGCTTGAGGATACAAGTGTGCAATTTGTTCAAACAACTCATTTTCTTGATCTGATAATAATTTATTTGCGTAAAATCTTTCAACAAAGAATTTCACATGTGTAATAAATCGGCTGTAATGAATATTCTCTTGATCCATTTTCATATTCAACGTATAGCGGACGAGATTCACAATACTTCCAATCATCTTGGCATACTTCATGCCATCTTTAGAATCGGACTCTTCACCTAACGCATTAATTAAATGGAAGGCGATATTGGCCGCTTCTTCCTTTGGTAATTGTATGCCCAATGTATTGTTGACTAACTCAAGCGCATAATTACCTACTTCAAATTCTTCGGTATAGTAGTTTTTGATTTCCCAGTATACTCGATTTGTAATATTAATATTCTTCTTGTGCCGTTCTACTGCAAAATTCAAGTGGTCCATCAAGGTAAAATAGACACCAGAATTCAGACTTGAGTTTAAGCGTTTTTCAGCATATTGAACAATATGCTGAGTTAAATCGATAAACTCTTGTGGCATTGAATCTAATAGTTGGAGAAATTCCTTCGCTCTCATGTTATCGACAGACATAAACACTTGATCTGCCTTCTTTTCTTCAATCATTTGACCTGGTTTTTGTCCATAACCAATCCCCCGGCCGAATAGAACCATCTCCTGTTGGTTCTGATCTTCAGCCAGAACCACACTCGAGTTTAAAACTTTTTTGATTTTAAACATCGTCATCACCTGTTTTCATGATTGTGGTTTTTCAATCAAGCGATTCACCATTTGTTTCAATGACCTTTTTGTACCAATAAAATGAGTCCTTACGAGAACGTTTTAATGTACCGTTTCCATCGTCATCTTGATCTACATGAATGAACCCGTATCGTTTTGACATCTGTGATGTACCTGCACTAATAATATCAATTGAGCCCCAGCTCGTATATCCGAAGAGGTCAACGCCTTCTTCCACCGCTTCTCTCATTTGGCGGAAATGCTCTTTGAAATAGTTAATACGATAATCATCGTGAATTGATCCATCACTTTCAACAACATCTTTTGCACCCATGCCGTTTTCTACAATGATCAGTGGTTTTTGATAACGATCATATAATTCTATTAAAGAAATTTTCAGACCAACCGGATCAATTTGCCATCCCCAATCAGTAGATGGAAGGTAAGGATTTTTGACCCCACGGATGGTATTTCCATCCGTTTTTTCTAATCCTTCATCAGCTGATTCAGTTAAAGACATATAGTAGCTGAACGAGATAAAATCTACTGTATTTTCTTTTAAAATAGAAAGATCATCTGATTCCATTTGGATATGAATGTTTTTTCTCTCAAGCATGCGCTTGATAAGCGGCGGGTATTCACCAAATACCTGAACATCTGCATAGAAATAGTTTTCTAAGTTTTGTTTCAATGCCCGCTCCACATCATTCGGATGACAAGTGTGCGGATACGTTGTTAATTTTGTCAGCATACACCCTACTTGACTGCCTGGTATGATGCGATGACAATCTGCTGTTACGAGTGCAGAGGCAATGAATTGATGATGGAGTGCTTGATAAACCGTCTCTTCCTCTTTCCCTTCTGGGCAGCGATCAGGAATAATTCCTGCTGTAATAAAAGAGTGGCGGTGAATACTATCTATTTCATTAAAGGTAAGCCAATATTTCACATCATGTTTATAGCGTTCAAAACATACATTGGCAAACTTAACAAAGAGATCAACGACTTTTCTTTCAACCCAGCCATTATATTTCACGCTCAGTGCTAACGGCATTTCATAATGTGACAGCGTCACAATCGGTTCTATGTTGTGTTTTTTCATTTCTGCAAATAAACGATCGTAAAATTGGAGTCCTTTTTCATTTGGTTCGTTCTCTTCTCCAGTTGGGAAGATACGGCTCCATGCAATAGAAATGCGAAGAGTTTTAAAACCCATTTCAGCAAATAGAGCCAAATCCTCTTTATAGTGATGATAGAAATCAACACCTCTGCGTTTTGGATACTTTTTATCATCTGGGTCTTTCATCGCTCGATCTATATTTTCAGAAGTAACAGCTAGATGCCCTTCATAATCTTCTACACTCAAATTAGACCGGTACATCGCAATATCAGCAACAGATGGGCCCTTTCCATCTACATTCCAAGCGCCTTCTGCTTGGTTGGCGGCAATGGCGCCGCCCCATAAAAATCCTTTTGGAAAACCTTTTATTGTCGTCATATGTTTAGCCTCCTAATTGGGTGATAACCATCAATGTATCTTGGCGATTGACCTCTTGTAATGGCTGTACCTTAATATCATATTGATCTGTATTCGTGATGACAGCAAGCGTAACTGGATCGTATCCTGCTTCCATGATTTTTTCTACATCAAATTCAATGAGTAAATCCCCTGCTTGTACACGATCTCCTGCCTGCACTTTTGGATAAAAATACTGTCCTTCCAACTGTACAGTATCAATGCCAATGTGGAATAATACTTCCACCCCTTTGTCCGTTTTCATACCAAGTGCATGGTTTGTTTCGAACAGCAAGGTGACCTCACCATCTACTGGTGCATATAACGCTCCTTCTGAAGGAACAATGGCAATTCCGTCTCCCATGACCTTTGAAGAGAAAATATCATCTTTTACTTCAGATAGTGAGATCATTTGACCAATCACAGGGCTTTTGAAAGTTTCCCCTGCTCCAATTTGTTCAGCAAATGCTTCTTGATCATTTGTCTTTTCTTCTACTTTTTTATCCTTACCTAATACAAAAGCAGCGATAAAAGCAACAACGAAGGAAATGACAGCTCCAATGACAGCAAACATTAGATTTCGTGGAAGCTCATCTGATATAAACATCGACATACTTGCTAATCCCGGACCAACAAGTACAAAGGCCTGTATACCAACTAATCCAATGAAGATCCCGCCAACAAACGAACCAATCATGACACTTCCAAGTACGCGTTTATTTTGAAGTGTCACACCATACAAAGCAGGCTCTGTGATGCCAAAAAATGCTGAAATTCCTGCCGAAATGGCTGTTGATCTGAGTACCTTGTCTTTCGTGCGTAGTGCCACTGCGAAACATGCTCCACTTTCCGCAATATTATGCGCAAGTGATGCTGGTAAATAAAGCGCTTCTTTCCCGAGGTTCCCCATCGTTGTCACTGCATAAGGGACCATTGCTTTGTGCATGCCTGATGCAACCATAAACGGGAGTACCGCTGCTAAAATTGCGACAGCTACCCAGCCTACTGTATTAAACATCGCAAGAATAACGGATGAAAACCCTTGTCCTGCTGTAAAACCAAGTGGTCCTAATAACAGTAACGTAACTGGTACAGTAATGACTAATGACATCATTGGGACAAAGAAAATCCGAATTGGTTTTGGTGAAAATCGTGTGAAGAATTTTTCCATTTGAGCGTAAAGCAATACAGAAAGGATTGCTGGAAACACTTGATACGCATAAGCTATATTTTTTACGTCGAATGACATTAATTGCGCACCTTCAGTAAGCATGGCTGTCATGTTCGGAAGAAGGAGTGCACCGACTGCTGATAATGCGACCAGTGGGTTTACCTTTAGTTTATTTGCCGTTGTGACAGCGACTAGTAATGGCAGGAAGTATAGTGGTGCGTCACCCACCATATTCAGTATTTGATAGGTTTGGCCTTTTGCATCCACCCAGCCTAATAAAGAGAAAAGGAGAAGAAATGATTTTAAAATTCCTCCGCCTGCGATAGCCGGAACAAGCGGCTGGAAGACACCCACAATGAAATCTAATAGAACTGTGCCTGCTTTTCTTTTTTCTTTTGGCTGATTGGATGGCATGCTTTGCCCAGACGAGCTGCCGCCCATTAAATTTGTTACCTGTTGATACACTTCAATCACGTCATTCCCAATGACCACTTGGCATTGTCCTGACATTCTGACAGCTATGACACCTGGTGTTTTTTCTAATGCTGGTACATCTGCTTTTTTCTGATCAATTAGTGTGAAGCGAAGTCTTGTTGAGCAGTGTTCAAGGTGCGCAATGTTTTCTTTACCACCTACATGCTGTAAAACATCTTTGGCGACTTGTGTGTAATCCATTTTTTCTCCTCCTTTTCTCATACATGAGACCTATATTTCGGCAATAAAAAAAGGACCTAAAACGACAAATTAAAGAAATTCATCGTTTTTAGATCCTGCCTGCATGACCAGTCACATGTCTAATTTATTTATATTGGATTTGTTTTTAGTATATATTGATTATATGAAAGCGTCAACATTTATTTTTCTGAAATTTATTAAGGTCTATATACCTAAAATACTTTTCTTTATTTACTTAAAGCAACTCTTTTGTTCTTTCTATCATCAATCAACAAAATGTTTCTCCATAAAAAACCAGATAAGTTGATTCACTCATCTGGTTTAAGCTGCCTATTTTCTCTTTTCTTCTGCTTTCTTTTTAAATGCTTTCGCTTGTTTTTCATATTCCTTTTTCGTGACAGCTTTTAACTCTACCGAATCGCCTGTCATGATATATGGTTTAGGGAGTTTTTTATATTCCTGACGCGTGAAAGCTCTTAACTCTATTGTACCGTTGGTCTTTTTAATTGGCAGTTTGATTGATTTTGCATCTCGATCAGTCGAACCTATAAGTACACCTTGTTCAATTATAGGATCATAGCTCATGTCTAAAAATCCTCCACCATCCGTAAAGCCTCCGACTTCTAATTTCATTTCTTTATATGGCTTACAACCATCTTCAGAAACAGTTGTTATTAGAAAAGAGCCGAGCCATCCATTCTCAATATGCATGCTTTCCACTTGTAAAAATAGTTGTTTGTCCTCTGCCGTATATAGAAAACCATATACCTTCGCTACTTTATCCCTGAAGTGTCTCATATTGTCATAAAATCTAGTTTCTGATGTATCAACTAGATGTTGATGTCGATCTTGAATTTTTTTGTGATACGAATCTAGCTTTTTTCGATTGGTTGCTTTATATATCCTGCTTTTCTTATCACCTTGTTTTTTTACAGATAGGTCTTTCCCAGACATTTGAACTTCGTATATGATTGTTTCTTTGCCTTGTTTGACTCGAAATTCATAACCGTTTTCCTTTGAACTCCCGGACACTACATATTGTTTTTTATATATTTTGGGGTCCCACCATATTTCTTCTATATACTTTTCATTCAAATGCCCCGTTACTTTGCCTTTATTCTCAGATATCTCAAACCAGCTCATTCTATCCTTCGTTTTATACGCAAATGCATAGGCATGATTCAATGAATTCTTTTGTGCGATTGCTTGATATGCTGTCCAGCCGCCTCCACCTAAGATGAGTACTGCCAGGATAGACACGACCCACATTTTCAGTTTACTCATACGTACCTCCACTCAAATATGTTTTGAAAAACCTTCATGATCCCTATTTATTCTGATCGCCCTGAAATCCCATTCACAACATTCATCTGTTCCAACACGATCTACTTTTGCCATTCTTTCGCCTGCTTTTTGAATGCTTCTGTTTGTTCTTGATATTCCTCTTTCGTGACCGCTTTAAATTCTATTGTCCCGCCTGCCATTTTAAAAGGAAATTTAATGTATGTTGCGTCTCGGTCAGTTTCACCTAAAATAAAACCCTTTTCAATTGCAGGATAAGTACTCAAATCAAACATCATCCCATCTGAAACTCCACCAGCTGTATGTTTCGTTTCTTTATAAGGTTCACCACCATCTCCTGGGGCCTTTCTCATTAGAAAAGAACCTGCCCATTCAGACTGCATATACATTCGTTTTACTTTTAGAAATAGTTGGTACGAACCATCCTCTGCCGTATACAGATAACCATAAGCGCCTGTTACTTTCTTAATGAAGTTTCGTACATAATCATGAAATCTATTTTCCGTGTCATCCATCAGTTTCTCATATCGAGTATGAATGTCCTGTTGAACAGCACGTAGGTTTATTTGATCAACTGCTTTGTATGTGATGCTGTGCTTTTCACCTTGTTTTTTCACAGAAAGATCCTTTTCGGCAAGGTGAACTTCATATGTGACCGTTTCTTTCCCTTGCTTCACATAAAATTCGTAACCGTTTTCAATTGATTTCCCAGTTAATTGATATTTGTTGATAAATAGATTGGGGTCATAATGCCTTTTCGGATTTTCCTCTAAAATGGTTTCATTCAGATGACCTGTTACTTTTCCGTTTCTTTCCGTTACCTTGAACCAGTTCACACGATCATGAGTCTTATATGCAAAGGCGTAGGGATGATTCAAACCACTCTTTTTTGCGATTGCTTGATAGGCTATCCAACCGCCTCCACCAATCAGTAGTACCGCCAGAATAGTCATGATCCAGATTTTTGATTTACTCATATGTCCCCTCCAAACTATGATCGTTCACTCTATATGAAGGATTCATCTTATTGATTAACCAATCAGTGATCTCTTCACCTCCTTTCTAGCATTTATTTTTTTCTCATACCTCTTGTATCTGCAGTTATACATCGTTTATTATATATCTAAATGATATATCTTTTAGATAGGTGTGTTAATCAATGAAAAAATACAATGATACGACGTATGCGATTTTGGGGATTTTAACGACAGATTGTAAGTCTGGGTATGAAGTGAAGCAATTAATTGATAGGAGCTTGCATCACTTTTGGAAAATTAGTTATGGACAAATTTATCCAGCTTTAAAGTTAATAGTCGAGGAAGGGCTTGCGAAGGTTTCACCCGCTTCTACAACTGGGCGCTCAGACAAGCGGGAGTATCATCTGACTGAAAAAGGGCTGGACACGTTGAGGCAATGGCTGGCGCAGCCGCTCGATCAAGTACCATCAGAACGAAATGAAGTGTTATTAAAGTTATTCTTTGGTCAATATCTTTCGTTTGAGAAAAAATTGGTGCTTTTACAAGATTATGAGAGGCAGCTCCGTATCCGTTATGAGACATATGTTGCGATTGAACAAAACATTCAAGAGCTGTATCCAGATGAAGCTGATGCGAAGTATTGGCTATATACATTAGATTACGGAAAGAAAGTGGCGCAGGCTGGAATTGATTGGTGCGTGGAGACCTGTGAATCGATGAAGAAAGAAGGATGAACAAGTGAAAAAAAATATACGTGCTGGCAGGTATACAACAGACAATTCTGAACCGATTGTTGTGTTCATTATCGGAATGAGAATCAATAAACGCTGGGCTGTCCATCAATGGCTGCCAGTATTTAAGGCGATGCCGGGGATGATCAAAGAACTTTATACACATCAAGAAGAACTTGGTTTTCTCGGGACAGAAAATTACTTCGGTTTACGCACCACCACCATGATCCAATATTGGAAATCAACAGAGGATCTCCTTGCCTACGCCAAGATGGAGAAGCATTTGGCTGCTTGGAAAGGATTTAACCAAAGAGCACGAAATAATGACGCGGTCGGAATTTATCATGAAACGTATCAAATTCAAGCCGGCTCATATGAATCTATCTACGTGAACATGCCTTCATATGGATTGAGCCAAGCTAAAGCACCCATCCTAATTGGAAAAGGGAAAGGAAAAGAAACCGCAAAAGAACGCCTTTCTACAACAAATTCCTAGAGCTGATTCTCTAGGAATTTCTTTTTGCAACCATCACAAAATGTTTTAATATACGGGCAGTTAATCCCCAAATGGTGTAACGATCGTAATCATAAAACCACTCCTCAATCGAACGACTCCCCCAGCTGTATTTTTCACCATTCATGATTTTTTCATAAGGAAAGTCCTCTCCTGGTGTTGGCTGCACCGATACATGGTGTAAGTATGGTTCGTATTGGATGAGCCATGATAGAGGCACAGTAAAGGTCTCCTCTACTTCTTCTTGATTAAAGGAATGTTTGACCTGCTGTTCATCAATGATTCCGACAAATGGATATACCACAAAGGATGGAGAGGCAATATAAGGACTGAGCTGTCCTAACACCTTGACGGATTCGGGCGGAATCCCTAGTTCTTCATATGTTTCCCGCAGTGCGGCTTCTTGTGCGGTTTCGCCGCCGTCGAGTTTGCCTCCTGGGAAGCTAATATCGCCAGGCTGTTTTCTCATCGTCAGTGATCGCACTTCAAATAAAACATGCCATTCCCCGTTTACTTGCACCAAAGGGACAAGGACTGCCGCTTTGAACGCTGTCTCTTCTCCGATAAATAGCGGCTGTGATTGATGTAAGTCACTTTTTAATTGATCAATGAACATGGGCATCACCTATTTTCCGTTTCTCTTTTCTTTAGCGTATCATTGATTTCCTTTTGAATAAAGGCGATCTTTCTGACAATTATTTTTATCATTTTGACAACTATACTTGTCAAAATGAATATAATACTTTACAATCAAGATAACATTTTGATCAGAGTTGAGGTGACAGAATGAAAAATCGGCTAAAAGAGCTGCGGGCACGTGATGGTTTAAACCAAACGGAGCTTGCGAAACGGGCAAAGGTTTCCCGCCAGACGATCAGCTTAATGGAACGAGATGAATTAATGCCGTCTCTCTTACTTGCTATGAGGCTTTCACGTATTTTTCAAGAACCCATTGAACAAATTTTTCTATTCGAGGAGGATGAACTCACATGAAAACTGTATACAAAATGCTCTTAGGTGCTCTCCTTGGTTTTCTCGGTGCTTACTGTTTACTGGCAGCCGAATTTGAGCTGACACTTCTGCAAGCTGCATTTGAAGCGACTCTTGTCATCACTGGCTTGACAGTTCTATTCATCATTTATTGTTTTTCAGGCATTTCGCGCATGAAGAAAAGAGTCTCTCTTTCAGTATCTGGTGATGAGGAGGATGAACTCGAGGTAAAACAGTACCGAACCTTTACTGATGTAACGTTAGCTAATACGGTGAGTACCATTTTATCGATTATTGCAATTGGTATTTCCATCGTAACCGAGCAACCACTCTGGCTGATTCTCGCAAATGCTGCCTTATTTTTGATCACCGTCATTCTTTCTTATGCATCGATCTCTGTCCTAAAGCTCGTCTATCCTAATCGTCATCTACCTAGTCCATCCGATAAAGATTATGGCAAAAAACTGCTCGCCATTTCTGATGAAGGCGAAAAGCATGTGATGCTCGATGGGCTTTTTCACACTTTTCAAATGATGAATATTTTATTGACCGGTGCCATGTTTATTTTGATTGTCTATTCTCTTGGCGCCAATCACTCTCAGCTCTTCTCCATCATCGTCATTGGACTTGTTCTGATCATTCTTAATGCATACTATATGTTGAAGATTCGAAATCGTTAAATAAGCAAAAGCACAGCCCTTTAAAAAGGCTGTGCTTTTTTCGTTCATTATGCTGAACGTCGTTTCTGTCGTGCATAAATCAAAAATAGGAACCCAAACCATACGGGTGTCAATAACAGGGCTGGACGTGTAGCATCAGCGAAAAGCATGATGACAAGAATGGCAGCAAAGAGCACAAGAACCGCTATATTCACAAAAGGTGTAAATGGCGCTTTAAAGGTAGACGCCTTATGCAGTTCAGGACGTGTCTTCTTATATTTCAAATGACATATTAAAATAATACTCCATACCCAAATGAAACAAATGGCACTAATCGTAGTCACAATACCGAAGGCTTGTTCAGGAATTAGCTTGCTTAAAAGAGCCCCTACTGACACCACAATTGTCGACACAAACAGGGCATTACTTGGAACAGCATGTTTATTTAGACGACCAAAGGATGCCGGTCCTTGTTTTTGATGACTGAGATTATACAAAATTCGGCTCGTTGAGAACATACCGCTATTACAAGCAGACGCCGCAGATGTCAGGACGACAAAGTTGATGAGTCCCGCCGCTACTGGTATCCCAATGAGCCCAAAGGTTTTCACAAAAGGACTTTCTGATGCACTGAGTTCTGTCCATGAGTTGATGCATAGTAATACAAAAATCGCACCTACATAGAAAAATAGAATTCTTAATGGAATTTTATTAATCGCAGACGGGATATTTTTTTGCGGATTCGCTGTTTCTGCTGCTGACACACCGACAAGTTCCACGCCCACATACGCAAAAATCACCATCTGGAATGACAATAAGAAGCCTGTCACACCATTTGGAAATAACCCTCCGTGTGACCACAGATTCGTTACCGTCACGGGCCCTGCATCTGTTTGGAAACCAATGATTAACAGGACAATTCCAACGCCAATCAACAGTAATATCGTAATCACTTTAATCAGTGCAAACCAAAATTCCATTTCTCCAAAAAGCTTCACCGTTAATAAATTAAATCCTAGCAAAATCAATAAACAAATAATAGCAGGAATCCACTGCGGAATATCAAACCAGTACTGCACATACACCCCGACCGCAATAACATCCGCCATCGCTGTCATAATCCAGCAAAACCAATACGTCCATCCTGTCACAAAGGAAGCCCATGGTCCAAGATAATCCTCTGCTATATCCGTTAAAGACTGATAGCCCGCCTTAGATAAGAGCAATTCTCCAAGTGCCCTCATGACAAAAAAGATGGCCATTCCGACAATTAAGTACGCAAAAATGATCGATGGTCCTGCCAATTGAATGGCTTTTCCAGACCCTAAAAACAGCCCAGTTCCAATCGTTCCGCCAATGGCAATTAATTGAACATGACGGTTTGATAAATCTCGCTTTAACTCTTGTTGTGCCAATTTCAACACCCTCCTACGACACGATCCTATACTGAAATAATGAACTATCAAAAAGTCCATAAAAAAAGAGATTGGATGCGCTCCAATCTCACGGTCATAAAAGAATAGCAAAATAGAGAAAAGCAATACACAGTATGACCCATGCATCACAAATACAATATTTCGTACTCTTCTGTCCTTTTGCCTGAGATTGTGAACCCTTCGGCGCCGCACATACATGCGGTCTCTCCAGAAGCTGCTCCTGCCATAGTGTGACCCACAGCAATCATAGCCTTCGATATTTACTTTAAATGTTGCTATTTCTGAATAATTTTATATTTTACGCCTCTAAAAGAAAGCTGTCAATGGTAATCTTTCAAGATGTTGTTTCCTCCTTATCTGAAGCTGATATGACATCACTTCATCAACACCCCTTGATTAAGGTATAATGAAACAAAGAATGTTCGGCTCGTTTGGTGGAGACATCCATCTTGATGATGAACCATAGTTAGGCAATCCAATGAAGTTGGTGAAGACAAATGAAAAAAATGAACAAACAGCGTGTGACATTACAAGAAGTCGCTCGGCATGCCGGTGTATCGACTTCAACGGCCTCACTCGTTGTTCGCAACAACCCTAGGATCTCTGAAGCCACCCGGAAAAAAGTGCTGCAATCCATGGAGGATTTGGGATACGTGTACGATCGCGTCGCTGCCAACATGCGGTCGAAAAGTTCAAATATTGTAGGTGTGATCGTCACGGATATTTCAAACACCTTCATTTCTGAATTTTTAATCGGTGTGCAAACCACCCTTGAGTCACTTGGCTATACCGTTTTACTTGGGACAACCTTTGATAGTGTGGATAAGCAGGAGCGGCTCATCTCCACAATGGTAGAGCACCGAGTGGGTGGAATCATCTTAAATCCAGCATCGAAAAGTTCGACACGAACGGTGAAACAGTTAAACAACATTCGCACACCAAAAGTATTGGCAAACCGTGAATTAGCAGATGTCCATTGTGATTATGTCGGCGTTGATTATGAACAAGGCACATGGATGGCGGTCCGTCATCTTCTTCAAAAAGGGCATCGCCGCATCGCCTTCTTAGGTGGAATCAAATCCTCCTCGACTTGGATTGAACGGATGAAAGGGTTCAAAAGAGCCCATGATGATGAGGACCTGACGATGGATGAATCTCTTATTATCGATATGGTGCCTACCCGTGAAGGCGGGAAAGAAGCCCTTGCCCAAGTGATTGACCTTCCCGAACCACCTACTGCTATTTTTTGCTTCAGTGATTTAGTGGCGTTTGGGGTGATTCAAGAATTGGCAGCGCGTGACATCAAGCCTGGAGAAGACATTGATGTAGTTGGGTTCGATAACATCCCTGAAGCGGAGATGTATCACCCGCCGCTCACCACAGTCTCATCATTTCCACGATCCATTGGAGTCAAAGCAGCCAACCTTTTGTATCATAAAATGAACGAGCAGGATGAAGAACTGCAGCGATTGATATTAAAGCCTCAACTTCATATTCGAGAAACCTCGACATGATCATGAAAAGGAGAATTGCAAAGCGATTCTCCTTTTTTTATTGAGCAAGTCAACTATTTCTTTATTACATTTTTCTTTTTTTAAATCGCAAAGTCATAAACTTGACACATTTTATACACAGGAGTATATTTATCTCGTTGCTTCTTTTAGTATATCGTTATACCTTTTGTGAACATATCGTTATTTATGATATCAACTACAGTTAAAGATGGATCTTTTGATTCTGATCAAATCGAGGAAGTCCATCAACTTATGATAACTGTTATTATTTTTAATTATTTAGTAGAACGATGTACTTATTTGAAGAACAGATGAATATTCATTATTTTTTCATCAATCACACAAGGGGTGTTGTGATGGACTTAATATTATTTACGTTTAAGGAAATAACAAAGGGTAACAAGAATTTGGCCCGAACAGGGTTTCAAATATAGGAGTGGGAACATGAAAAATCCATACATTAAATCATCACTTGGCATGTACTTAAACTATTTCATGCTAGGCATGATCAATATTATTGTGGCATCAAACATGGAAAGCTTATCTGAACGCTACCATGTAGATATTCCAAAAATCAGCTTGCTTGTATCAGCAATCGGGATCGGTAAATTAATTGCTCTCTTTTTCTCTGGCCGGCTGGCAGACAGCTGGGGGCGAAAACCTGTCATTATTACAGGTAACTTTCTCTACTTATTATTCTTAATTGGAATTCCAACAACGACCAATTATACATTGGCTTTCATTTTCGCCATTTCCGCAGGGATTGCAAACTCATTGCTTGATTCAGGAACATATCCTGCTTTGACAGAATCATTTCCTAAAAAAGCAAGTTCAGCTTCTGTATTAGTGAAGGCGTCTGTATCAATTGGTGCGACTGTTCTTCCATTTATCTTGGCATTCCTTATTGCACATGACATCTTCTGGGGCTGGGCATTCTTTGGTCTAGGACTTCTTTATTTACTTGTAGGCATTTACTTGATCTTTATGCCGTTCCCAAATCATAAGCAAACGGCTTCTCAAAACGATCTTCCCGTTCAAGAGCAAATGAAGGAAGAACCGAAAATGTTTGGTGAAGGTTTAGCTGTTGTACTTATGGGATTCACGTCTACTGCATTATTTGTCGTATGGCAAACTTGGCTTCCACAGCTCGGGTTGAAATTGATTGGGCTTGGCTCAGGACAAGCGACACAGCTTCTTTCTTATTTTAGTATTGGTGCACTCGTATCTGTTCTATTGCTTTCAATCGTATTAGATAAATTCATTTCACCGATTATGGTCGCCATTATTTACCCAATCGGGGCATTCCTTGCCATGCTTTCACTATTTCAAATTGAAACGTACGGCATTGTCATTGTTAGTACCTTTTTCTTAGGATTATTTACAGCCGGCATTTTCCAGTTGGCGATGAGTATTATGATGAAATTATTCCCTACAAACAAAGCAACGGCTTCATCATATGTCAACATTGCGGCAAGCTCAGCGTTTATCCTTGTTCCGCTGATTACAAGCGGACTCGTCAGCACGTACGATATTAAAATGACTTTATTTTTCGATATGATCATTGCGGTCATCAGCGTATTGTTAGCAGTCTTTGTTTTACGACGCATGAAAAAATTGTTTAGATAATTAAAGGAGATGTCAATCATGACAAACATACACGAACGTAATATTGATGGAAAAACAAAATTAGTCGGTCTTCTTGCAACACCAATCGGGCACAGCCTGTCACCACGGATGCACAACCTTGGCTATACACTAACAGGAATCAACTATGCTTACCTTGCTTTTGAGGTAGGAAATGATGAACTAGAAGCAGCAGTAAACGGGATGAAAGCAATGGGTGCAGCTGGATTTAACGTATCCATGCCGAACAAAATGAAAGTACTCGATTACTTAGATGAACTAGATGATTCTGCAAAATATACTCGCGCAAGCAACACAGTTGTGAACAAAGATGGCAAGCTGGTTGGTTACAACACAGATGGTCTTGGTTACGTAAGAAACTTAATTGAACACGGCGTTGAATTAGCTGGACAAAAGGTTACACTCGTTGGATCTGGCGGCGCTGCAACACCGATCGCCATTCAGCTTGCACAATCAGGTATTCGTGAAATTAGTATTTTTGCTCGTAATGATCAATACTTTGTTCAAGCAGAGGAAAATGTAAATTACATCAACAACGAAATGAAATCATTCGGTGTCAAAGCGAATATCTTCCCACTTGAAGACAAAGACGCTTTCCGTCGTGAAGTAGCTGAAAGTGCGATCTTAGCAAACGGGACAAGCCTTGGCATGAAACCATTAGATGAGCTCAGCATTATTGACGATACCCTTGATGTATTACGCAAAGACTTAATCGTGACAGATGTCGTCTACAACCCGCAAAAAACAAAACTTCTTGCTCAAGCACAAGAAGCTGGTGCCAAAACGATTAACGGTCTTGGCATGATGCTATGGCAAGGTGCCCTTGCGTACAAACTCTTTACTGGCGAGGATATGCCTGTTGAACAAGTGAAACAAATTCTGTTTGAAAATGACCGTTTCTAAACGAAACACAGAAAAAAGACGACCTCCGCTTTGGAAGTCGTCTTTTTTTATTCGTGTATCATCACACGGCGATATCGATAAAGGATATACACCGCGCCGATGATCGCCACAACAGCCACACCCGCATCAAATATAAAGATTTGCAAAATGGTCGAGTGGGTTTCGATCAAACCAGTGACGACTGGAATCACAATGGCGGACACTCCGCCTGCTGTTGAGATAATTCCTGTCATCGTCCCTTTGTTTTTCCAGAAGAACTCAGCCATTACGGTTAACGTCAGCTGAAAGACACCCGCTGTTGAAAAGCCCAATACAAATGCATTGACGGTCCCGATGACTGGAGACTTTACGACCAATAGCACACAGATAGAGGCTAATGTAATAATCGGATAGAGTAGCAGCACGGTGACCGGACGAACAATGCGGCGCAAAAGAAATGCGAGTAATAAGACAGACAGCAAACCGCCCATGCTATAGTAACTAAGCAGCTTCACAGCACTGCCAGAAGCCATTCCCAATATTTCCTCACCGTACGTAGGCAGCCAAATTTGCGGCAAGGCGTACAGACCATTTGATGTAAAACTGATCACAATCAGTGCGACCCCTTCTCTCCAAAACGTAGGCTCTGATGAGAAGCGCGGAAGTCCATCATGCTCCGTCACCTGAACTTGCTCCACCTTGCGATGATTTGGAAATGGCAATGTCCACAGCATCATCACATTCACTAAATAGATAAAAGCAGGTACAAAAAACGCAAATCCATAAAACAGATCATGCTCTGCTAAAAAGAAAATAGCGAGCGGCAGAATGGTCGCCCCAATCGAAATAAACGCCTTCACCATCACATTTGCAGATCCCGAGTTTTGAGGAAAAGCTTCCATTAAAGCCGGATACGTCCCTGCATCCATCGCCGAATTCGCCACCCCTGCCAAAATCGCAAACGCAAACGCGATTTGATAATTCGGAGACAATGGGATTCCGATGAGGAACACCGCCATCAGCACCCCGGAAACCAAAATGACCGGCTTTCGTCCAAAACGATCTGACAGTACGCCCGATAGACCATACGTGAGCACCCTGCCAATACCGAGTGCAGATATCATATAACTTATCCCCGCACTATTTGTATCTAATTGTTTGATCAAAAATGGCATATTAGAAGCCAAAATAATATTGACCATACCTAATAAAAAATAATTGATATAAAGACTAGAAGCCGTTCTCAAATACGGATTCCTCATGCTGACACACCCCTCAACACATTGCAATGAAGTGACAAATAATGGTTACGCTTACAAGATTCATGCGTGAGGAGAAACAGCTTTGCAACCTTCACGTACTTGAAACAACTCATCATTTCATACAGCTTACATGCCCTTCATTTATCAAGCATCTCTTCAAATTTTCACTAGCTCTTATTTTATATGAATGTGAAAGGTAATGATAGTGAATTGCTTAAATTTGAGGGAAATGGTGATAGAAAAAATCCCTCTAAACTCACATCCCCCAAAGACTAAACTCATAAAAATATTCTTGACGCTCTATGCATCATCCAAAATGAAAATCCTCGGCTATTAATATGAAATCACCGTATCAACTTGAGCATTTGGTGTACTCAAGAAGTTTCGTTAAATGATGAAACACTTCATCTACATTCATCTAGAGCAATTCAATTTCATGATCTCAGAAAAACAGCAATCTCCCTTGTTTAGGAGTCGCTATCACCCTTAAGGCCATTTCCGTTAACAGTTGTGTAGGCTTTTCTATATGCTCTAGTTAGTTGTCTCCATGTATTTGACTTTTATGTTCTCTTGATTGCAGGAAAGTAAATCCCTTCTGACAAAACAAATGATTTTCTTTGATCTCTAAAAAAGGGGGAAATGAAACAACCAGTCACCGAAAGAGTTTCGACAACTGGCTGTTTCATACGGTGTTTTGCTCCCAGTCTCACAAAACGGGAGGGCAAGTCCCAAATGTGGGGATTGTTTAAAATATTACGGATTATTCTCTTTTAGAGATACTATGAATGGCTTTGTATTCGCTCCTGTATTTTCTGGGTATGATCTTGATTTAAAATCATTGCCAATTCGGCCTCATCTAGAACAGATCCCCATCTAAAGATAATTTCACCATTCAAACCATACTTCAAAAAAAGCGCTTGATAATCTACTTCATGACTATTCTGATCCAATCCTGTGAAAAACAAATCTTTTATAGGTTCCTCTGTGAGCATAGAATCTCTTCTACTGGCAATCATGAAACTAGATTGATACTGATCCATTATTCGCAATGCCTTATCTAAATCAGATTGAGGTACTTTGGCCATACTGACATAAAATTGATTTTCTTGTTCATCTAAAAGTAATTCTGGCCCCTTTTCAAAACCTGAAGTATTTATTTTCGAATCAATTGATTTCCATACTTTTTGGAATCTCTCTATTCGCGAATGTACATCATTTACTTTCTTACTTAGAAAGATATAAAAATGGTAATTAGTTAATTGCCCGCTAAAAATTTCGACTAATTCATTTTGACAATAACTTTGAAAAGCCTCTATTCCACCATCATTTAAAAAGTGATATCCGTTTATACTATATACACTTAACTGTTTACATTCATTTATTTTCTGATCTAACCACTTATAGTAGTTTGTCACACCTTGTTCGAATTCAAGTTTTATTTTCATTAGTCACCTTTTAATCAGTAATTAAAATTGCTCGAATTGGACAACTGCTTTTTCTTTTTGTAAAAACTCATCAAAAAGAGATACTAATCTATTTATATTCTCTTCTTTTGAATACAGTAACGGATTATAACCATCTGAAGGAGGCATATAATGAATAAATGGTTCCATATCCTCAGGGTAACCAAAATCAGCGTATACTTCACACAATTCATCCAATAACTCTTCAGCTGACTTCTTATTTTTTTCTTTTAAGTGAGACGTTATACCATATCTCCATTTCCTTTTTTCAATGTCCCATTGGCTAGATTCTTCTTCTACCAAATCATTGTATAATTCTACTAATATCATTTGGAGTTTTCTATAATCCTCATCTGGATCGCCAGCACCCCAAGCTAATTCTAGGATTAAAGAATTTTCACATTCAGTATGATTAGATAAGTATTCCACTGCATACTTGCTTATTTCTTTGTATGAGATCAAATCTAGCCTAATTCCTACATATATAGTTTTCCAATCATAGTGAATATTATATGTTTTTAAGACCTCTATAGAAAATTTCATTTCTCTTCATTCCTATCTCTTAGGATTTTGATTAGGCAATCCTGTAATTTCACCTTCTGGAATAAACCTTCTATGAGTAACTCCCTTATTTGGATCGACAATCCACTCAAAAATACCATTTTGATCTTTAACCGAAAACACTCTTTCAATTATTCGCAAATCTTTATTATAAACATCCTTATAGCTATAGTATTTCATACCACCCTCTATTTGATACAGCTTAACCTTTGTTTTATCACCACCGACCAAATCAAACTCTTTAGCCAATGGTGTGTAATTGTCAATTATATCATTGAAACCATGTTGACCATCTGGCTTTTTCAACGCACTCCCGACCCTTTTACTATCTATTACCGGATGTTCAATTTTATCTCCTTTAATCCCCATCTTCCCATGAAATCCTTTCGCCCCAAACGGCAAAAGCATCCCCAAAGCCGCATTCATACTCGCTTCCTGCTGTTCTTTCGAGACTTTATTTCCAAACATATCTCGACCCGTAATCGCTTCGCTGAAGCCGTTTGTTGCGGTGAGGCCATATAAGCCTTTTTGTGATGTTTTCAACGCATCGAAAGACTTCTGTGATGTCTTGTAAATGTCGACCGCTCTTACTGCGGCTGAGGTGGCTTGAGTCGTTTTATAAACGGCTTTACCGCCTTTGAAAATACGTCCTGCCCAGCCGACAATCGGGATGTAGCCTGCTGCTGCCATGCCGCCTGCGGCGACTCGCTGGCCTGCGGTGAGTTCTTCACCTGTGATCGGATCGACACCTGTTGCGGCACGTTTTGCATCGTTCACGCCTGTCAGCTCATTAACGATATTCCCACCGTAATCAAGGGCTTTTTCATACCAAGGACGGTTGGCGAGTGCTTCTTGTTCCTTTGCGATCTTGCGGGCTTCTTCTTGATCTTTTTTGATTTTTAGATATTCAGAAGTTTGCTTCTCAATATCGCTTTTTGCCTTGTAGATTTCGCTATTTTGATACGCTTTCTTGTCAAAATTCATAGGCGAAATGGATTTTCCGTCATTTGTGGCATTGATCATTTCTGCGTACAATGCCATTGTAGCCTTCTCCTCAGTCTCTGACAAAGCATATTCATCTTTTAGATTTTGATCAAGTTCTATTAAATCTTTAACCGTTTTCTTCCGTTCATCTTCCGCATCTGCAATCTTTTCGTCAAAGGTTTTACTATCAAATACCTCCAGAGAAATGAGGTCATCAATATCTTGAAAAATCGTTTTGAGTGCCTTTTTTTGATCCTTCACGATGCTTTTGGCATTCTTGATTCCCATATGTACAGCGTTGTCTAAAAAGTGTTCTTCTACAAAGGTGTCGCCGCCAAAATTTGTATCATCAAGCGTTCCAGAAACACCTTCATGAAAGGCTTTTTGTTTATCAATGAAGCTAATAAACATGTCCACATTTCCGGCGAGTTCTTTGTAGAAGCTTTTAATGTTATCGGCACCTTTTCCAGTGAAGTCGTCACCGAGGTTGGCAACACCTTGTAATGCCTTTTTTAAATCTATCATTTGTTCGCGGAGTTCCTGATAGTGTTTTGCCCTTGTATCCATGGCACTTGTTAGTGCTTTTGCATCAAGTATCTTGCCCAGATTAAGCCACTCCCTCCATTATTGATCATAAAGTCTATTTTACCGTGACCTCCAAAACGGAAAAATAGGCTAAATGACATAAAAAATGGAATGAACTCTCTATTCAATTTACCCTCTCATTTGGATAAACGAGTTTATCAATTGTAGGGATATAGAAAAGGCCAGACAGTTCATTATACTCTGTCTAGCCACATGTTCACGTTACTTATAGTCATTGATTGGTCCTTTATCCATCAAAACATCGATCTCATTTGAATATTTCATTTTTAACTTCGGTCTACGCTCAGAGTTTGGTTTACTGTAAAGCTCTAGTGGACGGATGATCACGCCATCATTTGTGTTTTGAAGAATACCTGGAACACAAGAATAAATTCGATCATTGTCATTTGCATGTTTCGCGTGAATCGTGACAGACGTTCCTTGATGATTATCGATACTCATAGACACTCTATATCTATAGAAAGAACCTGTTCCATTTGATTGAGCAGAGTAAACAACGGGTACCACCGCAAGGATATCATCATTTAACCTTAGTTTAATGACTTCTGTTTTCATTGATTCACGATCTCTACCGACATCTCCCATATGCTCAACAGCCCCGTTACCGTAACTTTTGAGCGCGGGAACACCTTTTGCGCCAAACATGGCCACATCTATTTGTTTTCCTGACTTCGTATAGACCAATGCGTAAATATCATAATCGGTGCCAGACTCCCAAGATACTGTAGCCGTAATCTCTGGTGTTTTTTCAATGATGATCGGTTTATGACCTTTGTCTAAACTAATTTTACCTTGAACTTTCTCTAAGCTAATAGGTGCAGCGGCTTTCTCTTTAGCGGCTGTTTTCATTGGAGCAGGCTCATTAATTTGTTTTTCAGAAACCATTTCAGGAGGTGTAGAAACATCCTGTTCATCAGGTTCAACCTCCACCCCATAAAGCTTGCATAGCCCTTCCAATCCAGAATCGAAGCCACGCCAGATGGATCGTGCTTTCGTTTCACTATTTCTTATGTATAACTCTACTACGACAATACCCTTTTCATTTGTAAAGCTTACTGGTGTTAGGTATAGCACCTCATCACCTGTTCGAATTTCTGCTTGCAGATTCTTCACATGAGAAAAGCCGATTCCTCGATCCTCTGTTAGTGTAATAGCCATCTTTGTGATTCCGACAGGCACTTTGCTCATATCAAAATTCAATTGATGTCTTTTCAACTGATCTGATATCTCTGCTGGTAAAAGTGTCGCAACACCCGTAGTACTCTCCGGCTGATTGTAAAAAATAATGCCATTATCTCCTTGAACTAGATTTGAATCTGTTAAGAGAAACGCCGTTAAAGAAATATCAATTGCAGATGAGACTTCATAACTGATGGATAATTGCCCCTTTGGAGAGTTTAGTACGGTATTGGCACCCATTTGCAGAGTTTGATTCATTTCAACAACTCCTATTCTTTATCTACCATTAATCGTTTTTATAGACCAATTATACCAAATAGTGCAATAGAACCTATTAATATCTTTCTCTCTTTTCATCTCTGCAATGATATGAGACAATGCCACCTAAAAACAAACTACTCTCGAAAGGAGAATCAATGTGTATAAAAAAATCATCCCAGCTGTTACAGTGATATTCGGTTTTTGGATTCTTCTTCAATTAGCATTTAGTATCAATGTCTTCCACAATCCAATGAATTATTTTATTGTGATCACTCTCTTTTTTCTTTGTATTCAGGCTACATTGAAGCATAGGAAATAAAAAAACCCGAACAAGCGAATCCCACGCTCATCCGGGCCAGTCATTTCTTTATTACACTTCTTCACCATTCGTTGCGATGACGTTTTGATACCAAGTAAACGAATCTTTTTTAAGACGATTCATTGAACCATTACCTTCGTTATCGCGGTCAACATAAATCATGCCGTAGCGTTTTTTCATTTCACCGGTTGTGAATGACACGATATCAATGATGCCCCAAGGTGTGTAGCCGATGAGGTCCACACCGTCATATTCAACCGCTTTTTTCAGTGCTTGAATATGAGAAGCGAGATATTGAATTCGCTCTGGGTCATGAATAGAGCCGTCTTCTTCCACTTGATCAATGGCACCAAAGCCATTTTCCACAATGAATAGCGGGATTTGATAGCGATCGTAAAAACGATTCAATGTATATCTTAAGCCTGTCGGATCAATGGACCAGCCCCAGTCGCTTGATTTGATATACGGATTTTCTACACCATGTGGCAGTGCTCCATTGACAATGTCTCCGTTGTGATCAGATACTGCATCGCTTTTGACCGTTGTTGACATGTAGTAGCTAAAGCCAAGGTAATCTACTTTTCCTTTTCTTAAACTTTCTTCATCGCCTTCTTCAAATGGAATGTGATAGCCTTCGCGTTCAAATTCTTTTAACGCGTAGCTTGGATAGTAGCCACGCACTTGGACATCTGGGAAGAAATAGCGCTGTCTCATATATTCTTCTGCCAGCATGACATCCTCTGGGTTTGAGGAATATGGATAAATTGGCACGTGGGACACCATCGCTCCAATTTGAAAGGACGGATTGATCTCTTTTCCTTTTGCCACTGCCCATGCACTTGCAAGCAATTCATGATGGCCCGCTTGATACATGACTTCTTTGGCATTTTCGCCTTCTTTGACAGATACCCCTGAATTTGTCCAAAGGAACAACGGGTTGTTGACGTCCATTTTGTTATTGATTTCATTAAATGTCATCCAGTACGTGACCTTGTTCTTGTAACGATTGAAGCATACTTCCGCGAATTTCGCGAAATATTCAGCGACTTTTCTGCTTCGGAATCCGCCGTATTCTCTTGCCAGATGAAGGGGCATTTCAAAGTGAGACAACGTAATGACAGGCTCGATTCCATGTTTAATCAGTTCATCAAACACATCATCATAAAACTGTAAGCCTGCTTCATTCGGCTCTTCTTCATCCCCTTTAGGGAAAATTCGGCTCCAGCCGATCGATGTTCGCAAGCATTTTAATCCCATTTCAGCAAACATGGCGATATCTTCTTTGTAACGATGGTAGAAATCAATGGCTTCATGGTTTGGATAAAAAGTTCCTTCTTCTATCGTTTCCGTGATCTGTCTTGGGACACCATGAGCACCTGCTGTCATCACATCTACAACACTCGGCCCTTTGCCAGCTGCATTCCATCCACCTTCGAATTGATGAGCGGCTAATGCCCCGCCCCATAAGAAATCTTTTGGTAAAGTCATTATCTATTCCTCCTATTTCACAATTGTCATCATCACGTCAGTTGGCTGACATGTCGAACGTTTCTCTACAATCACATCTTCGTATGCTTGGGTATTGGTAATGATAACAGGTGTGATTGTTTGTAATCCTTTGCTTTCAATTGCTTCCTGATCAAATGTCATCAACAAGTCACCCTTTTTCACCTTGTCGCCTTCTTTGATATTGAGTGTAAATGCCGATCCATCTAGAGAGACCGTATCAATTCCTACATGAACAAGTAACTCTACACCAAATTCAGAACGCAGACCAATCGCATGTTTTGTTGGTGCAAGCATGACGACACTGCCGTCAAACGGTGCAAACAGTTTGTTATCGGTCGGATGAATGGCAAAGCCTTTCCCCATCGCCCCAGAGCTAAATACGGCATCTGGCACTTTAGATAACGAAAGCATTTTTCCTGTAAGTGGAGCCGTGATCATTTCTTCATTGTTCATAGAAGTATTTGTCGTTTCCCCGTCTTGATCTTTAACAGGTGTTTCACCAGCTGACTGTTCTACCGTATCTTCTCCATATCCGAACATTTGAATAAGCACAACTGGTAAAATGAGCGCAATGGCCACACCAATCAAAATACCAATGATAGACGTTGGATAATCTGCACTGATTCCGTTCACAATGGTCAGCGGGCCAGGCAGTCCTGCATATGCAAAGTAATAAGGCGTAAAGAAGCTGGCCACAACGGCACCGACCGCTCCAGAAATACACCCGAAAATAAACGGCTTTTTAAAACGTAAGGTGACACCGTAAATCGCAGGCTCCGTAATACCGAAAAGTCCTGTGATTCCAGCTGAAACCCCAACTTTCCGTGTTTCCCGATTTCTTGCTTTTAAAATAACTCCCAGCACCGCACCGACTTGAGCGATAACAGCGATGGTTTGATATGCCTGAAAGGAGTCACGTCCATATTGTTCAAAGTTCGCAAGTACCATTGGCGTGATGCCCCAGTGAACACCGAAAATCACGAGTACTTGCCAGAAACCACCGATAATGGCACCTGCAAGAGCTGGTACATTTTCAGCTAAGACATTGTATCCGTTTGCAATTCCATTTGCACCTGCTGTCGAAAGAGGACCGATTAATAGAATGGTTAACGGAACCATGACGACCATACATAAAAATGGGACAAATAGCGGTTTGACGACCTCATGAATTCGTTTGTTTAAGAATTTTTCTACATAGGAAAGAATCCATACTAAGAAAAGCGATGGCAAGACGGATGATGTATAAACCGTTTCAGATAACGCAATCCCTAAAAAGGTCACACCTTCCCCTGATGCTACACGTCCGGCAATCTCTGTCCAAGAAGGACTGACAAGCGCTGCTGTACAAGCAACCGCGATATACATATTCGTTTTGAAATGCTTGGCTGCAGTTATCGCAATAAAAATGGGCAAGAACGTAAACGGTGCCCAAGAAATAAAGCTAAACACTTCATAAGTGCCTGTTTTCGAGAAGCTTGGAAATATCAAATTTATTAAGATAAGTGCACCTTGCAAAATACCAGCTGCGGCTAAAATATACACAAATGGCGCAAACACAGCGGACATGGTCGCAATAACCCGATTCAGTATCGTTCCTTTGTTTTCATTCGGCTGGTCATCATCCGACGTTTGGAGCTGAACCAGGTTGGAAAAATGCTCATATACCTCACCTACATGCTGACCAATCACAACCTGAAACTGACCACCGTTTTCCACCACTGTAATGACGCCAGGCATGGCGTTGACTGCTTCTTTTGCCTTTGGATTAGAACGCTTCAGCACCAAACGCAGCCTCGTGGCGCATCTTGCAGCACTCACCACATTTTCTTCTCCGCCAACTGCTTCTAAGATGTCTTCTGCAAGCTTTTGATAATCCCTCACTTTTGACATATAAACCCCCCCTTTATCACTACTAGTATATGTACATTATAATTATACCGGTACAATTTATCAATACATATATAATTTGAGTTTGCATATCAAAGAGAAATCGGGATGTGCTATAATACAAAGACAATAAATCGTGAAAACAAAGAGGAATGGCTATGTTAAAGTATCAACAAATTGCGAGCGATATTGAAAAATATATTGTCACACATGAGCTGCAGCAAGGAGACAAACTCCCTGTGCTTGAGACGCTCATGAATCAATTTGCTGTGAGCAAAAGTACAATTATCAAATCATTAGATTTACTCGAAAGAAAAGGGATTGTCTATCAGGTGAGGGGCAGCGGCATCTTTGTGAGAAGGCATAGACGCAAAGGCTATATTAGCCTATTATCCAACCAAGGGTTTAAAAAAGATTTAGAGGAATTTCAACTGACATCAGAAGTTCTCACGTTAGATACCGTCAAACCGCCAGAAGAAGCTGCGCTGAATTTAAACATTGAACTAGATGAGGATGTTTTCTACCTTAAACGCATTCGTTACATCAATGGACAAACTTTATGTTTAGAAGAGTCCTATTACCGGAAAACCATTATTCCTTACCTCAACACAGAAATTGCAGCCGATTCTGTATTTAAATTCATTAGTGAAGGCCTTGGTCTTAAAGTGGGCTTTTCTGACATGTACCTGCAAGTTGGCAAACTAAACGAAACTGAAGCGAAGCACCTCGGACTTAAGCAAAATGATCCTGCTCTTCGTGTCGAAACCGTCTTTCATCTCACAAACGGCCAGCCCTTCGACTTCTCGAAAATCACATATAACTACATGCAATCCCAATTTTTTATTCAGGCGAATAATTATTATGGGTGATGAAAGGAAAAAGCCCCTCATTTTGAGGAGCTTTTTTTAATGTTGGCATCATTTGTAGTAGTTATAGTCATTGAATGTTGCGATCATATCTTCTTGTGTCCCTTTTTTCCCACGATTCGTATTAAAATATAACGTTCCGTCATCGAAATCAACAGCTTCTATCTCAAAAAGAGTAAATGCACTGCTCGTTATTCGGAAAGATAGGTCATTTCTAGTAAACAACTCTTTTGAAAAATCTTTTGTTGTTGTTCCCTTTTGCTCTTTGATCATTTGGTTGATATTTAACGGATACGTGAGAATAACACTCACATTAGAAGCCCCTCCGTTGGTATCTGGCTTAGATAAAGGGACATATAATGTTCCTTGGTAAAAAGAAATTCCTTGAAGAATGTACTTCGAAACATCTACCACTGACTGATTGATCACTGCTTTTGTATAATTTAATGTAAATGTGGCCTCATACTCAAATTTTCCTGTTTGATCATTAAAATTTCCAATGAAGAAGCGATTGCCAGACCTCACAATAAATTTGTCTGCTCCAACAGAATACGTGATGCCGCTAATTGATAAATTCGTTCCTTGGTACTGAAGGACATAGGCTTTAGCCACTTTGTATGTACTTTTTTTCGTGTTCACTTGTAGCTTCACGATCTTTTTTACATACTTGACACCATCGGTCATAGGGGCTACATAAATACTAACTTGCTCATCTCCTTTTTGGGCTTTGACAGCTAAGTCATTGGCATGTCCTAAATCATAGCTAGTACTATTCGTATCAGAGTTTTTAAGAAGCTTCACTGTTCTGTTGCTTGACGAGCTGTTCATTTTAATAGAGTACAATTGTGTCAGCTGGGTTGAAGTATTTATTTTTGCAGCATAAATCATGTTATTGTTACGGTCGACACACATTCCTTGCATAGAGGTGTAGAATCCAGAGCCTGACATTCCAGTATACGTTGTATATGTGTTGAAATAACCGGATTGAGCTTGAACACTAGAAGACCACATACTGCAACAAAAGATAATAGCCGTTAGGACGACATATTTTATTTTTTTCAAGATTGGCACCATCCTATGATTAGAGTTATTTCAAAAATACGATCTGAACATAAAATCGTCACCCATAAAACGAATGACGATTGTTATAGAAATGAAGTGTTACAAATTATTGGGAAAATCTACTTCTCAGCCTTAAACGACTTTACCGTCTTACTACTCTCTGACATGCCTTTTCTTGTAACCGTGACGTATATCTTTCCGCCCTTAGCGCCTAGTTGTTTGATGGTCACCTTCACAACCTTACCTTTAGAAACCGTTGACTGACCAATTAATTTTCCTGATTGGTTATAGATTTTAACAAGATCCTGTTTCGCTAATTGACTAACGGTGATCACGTCATTTTTCTTCTTGTTGTTGACGATGTTAATTTGGTTGCCTTTTAATGCAGAGGTTGGCTCACCTTTAAAAGAAACAGCCTGTTTGCCACTTTCCAACATCTTGTCACTGCTTCGTGTAACAAATACTTTGCCGCTCTTAGCCCCAACTTGTTTGACGTACAATTTGATGGATGAACTGTTCGCCGGTTTTGATGTGGCAAGTAATTTACCGTTTGTTGAGTAGACTTTGATGACGTCTTTTTTCTTAATCTTACTCACTGTAGTGACGTCTTTTTTATTTTTAAGATTATTGATTTTGACCTGGTTGACTTTTAGAGCATCTGATTTTTCACCCTGATAGCGAATTGGTACTCGATTTCCCTCTTTTAGACCAGGCTCTTTCATGCTGATATAAAGCGTTCCACTTGTTTGACCCAATTGTTTCACGGAAATCGTCATGTTCGAGCTCGATGCAGTTTGCTGAGCAATCGCTGTTCCACCAGAAGCTTGTTTAAAGATTTTGATAACGGATTGTTTTTTGATTCCTTTTATCGTTACCGTATCGTTTTTCCCTTTATTGTTCGTCACCTTCACTTGAGATGCTGCAAGAGGAGATGTGACGATTTTTTTGACGGTTACGACTGGGAGGGAAACCTTCCTCTTCCCGCTTTGCAACGTGATCGTTACTTTAGAACCTTTTGTTAATTTTCCCGTTTTTAATTTAAAATTTTTCCCTGGGGTGATTGGAAATGGGCCATATTTCTTTTTTGTGGAACTTGTGCTGAGCTTGGACACGGCTTTTATTGTACTATTTGTAGAATCTGATTGTACTTCTACAACAGCATTAGACCCAAAGGTGCTGAAACCATTAATTGTATCACTCGAATCATCTATATCTTCTACATAAACTTTCTGTACATCTTCTTGAGATTGATCTGTTTCACTTGGGTTATCTGCCATGAAAGTCTTTACTGTAATTAAGTCACCACCGATTAATTTTGAAACAGTAACGTCATAGACACCATTAGAGTCTGTCTGACCTTCTCCAATGACTTGCCCCTCTCCATTTAATACCTTTATGATACTATCTGGAGTGGCGGTTCCACTCACTGATGTTGATAACTGCGTAAACGGGTTCAATGTTGGAGCTGTCGACTTAACATAAAAGAAATCCCTTATCAAAACGTTGTCATAAGCTGGTTCAATAATTTTTACCTTGTTTCGGTCTAAGGCCTTTAGGGTTGCTTTGTCTACATTAAACTCAAAATTACCCTCCTCATCTGCTATCATGGACTTAATAATGTCGTTTGTTTCATTGTTAGCAAAGATGATCTTTGCGTAAGGAATACCTGTCTGACCTTTTAATGATTTAGACCATTTTGTCGTAGGGCCAAGTGAAAATTTCTTAGGATTAATGATTTTTTTATATACGTCGATATTGTTGCCAGTTGTCATTTTGACTGTCAGGAATGTTCCAGCAGTTAATACAGGTGGCAGCTTTAAATGGATGGCATCATTGAATGTCCCTGACGCAATCACTTTACCATCTTGCATGACCTCAACTTTTGTGTTCTTCACTGTTTTCCCAGTTAATTCTTGAGAAGTATCATATATATCATCTAAAGAGCTAAAAGAGCCTTTGAATACATATACGTTATTTGATGCAAGTAAGGTACCGCTTTGATCATACGTATCTAAATTCAAAGTTTGACCAGCAGTCGCTTTACCAGAAAACAATTTAAAATTTCCTTTACTATCTGCTTTTGCGTAATCGTGATATCTAGATTTCCAGTCTCTAGGAAGACCCCAATCTCCGAATGCAACGATTGCGTTAGGAATTGTCTTACCTGTCAGATAATCATCACCATATTGATAACGATCAACTGTTGTTATTGTTCCACCCTCTGCGGCACTCACATTTTCTTGTATATGAAAACTCAACATCATCATACAAAGAATAGAAGCTACTACTTTCAGGACTATTTTCATAAATATATCCTCTCTTTTCCTATTAATGTGTTTATATACAAATATTATACATTTTAACCAATATAGGTACAAGGTTTAATGTTGAGCCTAAAGACTTATATAAAATCCATATTCATAGATATAGAGGGTGATGTCGATCGCTTTTTTATTTTGCATGAATCATACAAATTCATCACATCAAAAAGATTCATTTTACGAATGCATCCTACACACTTATGATGAACATAACAATATGTTTAGGAGGATTCGTCAGATGAAAGATATTAGGGTGTATCATGTCGATGCGTTTACAACTGAGAAATTTGGAGGTAATGCCGCTGGGGTGGTGTTGGATGGGGAATGGTTAACGGAGGATGAGATGCAGAATATCGCCAAGGAGTTGAACTTACCCGAGTCCGTTTTCTTGCTGCCGGCACATGATGAGAAAGCCGATTATCGAGTGAAATATTTCACTCCAACCGAAGAGGTCAATTTCTGCGGGCATGCGACGGTTGGGTTGACTTGGCTTTTAGCGACGGAGCTAGGGATGGCTAAAGAAAAATCAGGGGTGGTGTTAGAAACAAAGATCGGCCATGTTCCCGTTGTATGGCACGAAGAGAATGGCAAAGTTGTGGATGTCGAGATGACACAGGTCACGCCAAAGACGCGAGATTTTATCATCGATGTAGAAGAGCTTAGTGATATTCTCGGTATAAGCAGTGACAGGATTGATCCATCCTATCCTATAAAATTAGCAAACACCGGAAACTGGCATCTCCTGGTTCCGCTGAAACACCAGAATGACATTGATCAAGCAGCACCAAACTTAGCAGCTTTAGGAAAAATGAATAAAGAGCAGGATATCACAACGACTCATCTTTATACGTTTCAATCCACAAAAGACTGTGATCTTTATACAAGGGATTTTGCACCTGGCATTGGTATACCCGAAGATCCTGTAACGGGAGCAGCAAACGGGGCATTGGCCGGATATCTGTATTTGGAAGGGATCATTCCTCAGCAAGAAACCACTCATCTGCGCATTGCTCAAGGTGATGCAATCGGCAGACCAGGATTGCTTCGTATCACGGTCATTCCGAATGAAACAAAGCCGGTCATTAAAGTAGCAGGTGCAGCGGTTATTACCATTCGTGGGGTGATCACGCTATAAATTGATCAGCTTGAACAGAGACTCTCGTTCAAGCTGAATCTATTTAAAATGATCTTTGACTGCTTCAATCCATCTTTTAGTAGAGGGAGAGGCTGCGTTAAAAGATTTAAACGCCATATTGATTTCGCGATAAACACGGGTCTCAAGTGGAATTACGTTCGCATGAGGCACCTGAGGCGGCAAAATCAACTTCGGAATGATCGTGAGCCCAAGGCCTTCCTGAACCATAGAGATGAGCGTATTGTTGTCCCCAATCTCAAACAAAACATGGGGTTTTACGCCTCTTTCTTTTAATATTTTCTTAATGAGTTGATCACAGCCCGCTTTTGGCATAATAAATGGTTCATCTTGGAACGAAGCCACTTCCATCACCTTCTTTGTATGGAAACGATGACCCTCTTGCATGAGCACCACCAATTCATCTTGAAACAGTGGAACAGTTTCCAAATCTCTAGATGGCTGTGTTAAAAACCCAAGATCAACTGTGCCAGATGCGATCCACTCTTCAATCTCTTCATAGCCGCCTTCGTATAATTCCAATTGGATATTGGGATAACTTTTCGTAAAACGATGAATGAGCTGCGGAAGCATTTTTGAAGAAAAACTAGAGAACGTGCCGATCTTAATGCTCCCTACTTCCATCCCTTGAATCAACGCCGCCTCCTGCTCAAGCAATGACGCATGATGAATGATTTGGCGAATATGGGGCATCACCCGCTCACCTGCATCAGTCAGCGACAGCCCGTTTCGATTCCGATGAAGCAGCACAATCCCAAGCTCTGACTCAAGCTTCGCCATATTATGACTCACCCCAGACTGCGTCAGCCCAAGCTTCTCACCAGCTTTTGTAAAGCTACCGCATTCGACGACTGTTTGAAATACTTTGTATGGGAATGTCATTCGTTTGCTCACCTCGTATTTTCATATTGTAATTTGAAAAATAGATCAAAATGTCTGATTCATCTCGAAATTCAATTTTCACCTATAACCACTGAGATATTTTGCTAAATTTATGATACGATAATAGGCAAAAAGACTACAGGGGCTTGCTAAATGAGTGAACTTTTTATTGAAAAACGCGATTTTATGACAGATCAAATTCAATCTTTACGAACCACCGTATTTCATAATCAACCTATTGTCTATATTCTTTATGATGAAAAGAAGAGACCATCTGCTTATATAGGTCAGTCAGTCCAAGCTAGCAGGCGTTTGAAAGATCATTTGAATGACAAGAATAAGAATAAACTAACCAAAAAAATTCTGATCGGACATGAACGCTTTCATCAATCTGCCTCTTATAATATTGAGACAAATCTCATAAACTACTTTATTGCGGAAAATCGTTTTCAATTAAAAAATGTTAGCCAGACGCGATCCAGGGAGATGCACCATTATTATCAGAAAGACTTTTACAATGAATATGTCTTTAATGAGATATGGACGCAACTTCAAAAAGAGGAGATCGTTACTCATTCAATTGATGCATTAAAAAATAGAGATATTTATAAACTGTCTCCCTATAAAGAATTATCACCTCAACAAGTAGAAATTAAAAATGAAATCTTATTTTTTTGTAAAAAGCATATCAAACAGTCCGGTCACCATGTGATTTCGATAGAGGGTGATGCAGGAACTGGGAAAAGTGTTTTACTAAGTTCTCTCTTTAATACGATCCAAGACTTATCAAACGATATGGAATCTATCTTAAACAAAAAGAACAATTATTTACTTGTGAATCATGCTGAAATGCTTAAAACATATCAAAATATCGCAAAAAGTCTGCCAAATCTGAAGAAGAAACAAATTATGAGACCAACCTCGTTTATCAATCAGATGACAAAGTCAGGTGATATGGCTGACATCGTGTTAATTGATGAAGCCCACCTTTTATTAACAAAAGATGATAAGTACAATAACTTCCATTATCAAAACCAACTAGAGGAGATTATCAAACGAAGTAAAATCACCATTGTCATTTTTGATCCAAAACAGGTACTCAAAATTAAGAGCTACTGGAATGAAAAATTACTCGAGGAAATAACAAACAGATACCATGCCAAGACTGTGAAACTTACAGAACAGATGCGTATGCATGCCGATACTGATACGTTGAAATGGATTGACCAGTTTGTCTCAAAACGATTATTAACTCTGCCTAAAAAACAAGAATCTTTCGAACTCAAAATTTTTGAGAATCCTAATCAATTTAAAACGGCCATTCAAGAAAAAGATAATGAAGTAGGTTTGTCCCGCATTGTATCTACCTTTGACTTTTTACATAAAAAAGATGGAGCTGCCTATATTGTAGATGAAGACGGTATCAATATGCCATGGAATTTTACAAATGATAAATGGACATGGGCTGAACATGCAGATTCAGTTAGAGAAGTGGGCTCAATTTATACAGTTCAAGGATTTGATTTAAATTATGTCGGCGTCATACTTGGCCCTTCTATCAGCTACGATGAAGAAAAGGATGAACTTCTCATTGACACGTCAAATTATAAAGATACAGGTGCATTCACATCCAGAAGTGACATGTCAGAAGAGGAAATCAAACAGGCAAAAGAAAAGATTATACTAAACTCAATTAACGTTCTGATGAAGAGAGGCATTCACGGGCTTTATATTTATGCAACAGATGAAAAATTGAGGAGAAAACTACAAGAATTAAAAGGGGGAGGCATATATGACCGAGATCAAAGATTTAATACATTCGATTAATCAATTTCGAGATGATCGAAACTGGAGAAAATATCATAATCCAAAAGACTTGGCCATATCAATTTCGATAGAGGCAGCTGAGCTGCTTGAAGACTTCCAATGGAAAAATAATGAGGAAGCTCTTGAGGCAAACGAAGTTAATATTCAAGAGGAAATAGCAGATATCTTAATATATTCACTAATGCTTTGCTCAGACCTTAATCTAAATGTGAAAGAAATAATTAAAGACAAGTTAATAAAAAATGGACAGAAATATCCCATTGTGAAGTAAAGAAACCTGATTTGTTTTAATTATAATGAAGAAGAGGCTCATAACACTCTTCTTCATTTCGGCCTTTATTTTAAATTTATAATTTAATTCATCGTTGTCGTCGACGAAGACCTAGACGCCGCTTCATCCGCTTTCACACAATCAATCGCAACAACCAATGCAATCATCACAGGCTCCATCTCTTCTTTCAAAATATCCACCTTGTAACTATCCCCCCAAGTAAACCATTCCTTCTTTACCTGACCGATCACTTCGCCGCTTTGCAGCACTTGGAAATTCATATCCCACCAGTTCCCTTGTACTTCGATACCAGCGGCATCAATTGAATATTTTGCTTTGAAGAATGTAAACTCTTTTTTGATCGTCAATACCTCTTGTCCATTGACTTCTACTAAAAACTTCGGTAAAAAGCTGAACATTTTCTTCGTAATTAAAGCGATGACTTCTCGTTCTGTATTCAAAATGGTAAACGTCTTTGGCACCTTCATAAAGCTGCCTTCGACCACATATACATCATTCTCCTGTTGGTCCTTTACCGTAAACCTGCCGCTCAGACTAAATACCTTTTGCTTCATATATAGCTGCTTCATAAGTACCTCCGATTCAGTTCAAAAATTTATCCGTTCTTACCTTACCCCTGATTATACCAAATAATAGAATGTGCAAAAAACCACCTGATAGCAGGTGGTTTTCGATTACTGATCCATTTTCAGAGATTCTTTTTCATATGTTTGAAAAGCATCTTCCATTCCCATGATGACCTCTTTCATTTTGACATAACCACTTGTGTAAGGAATAGAATCTCTAATCTCTTCCCACATAAAATGATAGAACTTCAGGTCATCTGTCTCACACATCACAAAATCTGTGTAATCCTTACCTGGAAGAGCTTCAGCATCAAAAAAGCGCACCGTCACATGTTCCTCATATTTCTGCATCAACTCTTGCAGCGAAGCCGCATGGGTTCTGCGCTCCTCTCGTGGTAATGCAAGCCAAGATGGATAGAACTCTAATAAAACAACCATCATATATTTCATCATCAAGCCCCTCGATTCTTCTATGATGTGATGATTGTACGCCAGATCTAGAGAATGTGCATTAACATAGGTTAATGTTCAGCAGGATGCAGCAGCCTGCTCAGCGAAACTGGAGAAATACCGATATATGAGGCAATATGATATTGAGCGATACGCTGATGTAACCCAGGATATTTCAATAAAAACGCCTGATATCGCTCAATGGCTGGCAAATATAGCAGTTCCCTCTCACGCTCTTCCTTTCTCGTATACAGCCTTTCAACACTCACCCGAACAAACCGCTCCCACATATGACTTCTGTCCATCAACATTTGAAGTAGATCATACGGAATTTCAATCACGATAGAATCCTCCATCGCTTCAATCGAATAAGGAGAAGGCTGCCCGTTGATCATACTTGCATAAGAAGTAGCAAAATCATCTTCCAACGTAAAAGCCACGTTGTACTCCCTGCCATCCGGTAACAAATAGAAGAGACGGAAGAGACCTGTTATGCAGAAATAGGCATGCTTCACTGGATCGCCAGCCTTGATTATGCATGTACCCGCTTTTAATTGTTTAATCGTTGTTCCATCTTTAAAGGCTTGCCAATGATTTTGTTCAATTGGATATTTCGATATTTTGGTTTTGAACATGTCGTATGGGTTAGTTATTTTGTCCATCTGTAAGTTACCTCTCTAGTAATGAAAGACTTGATAAAAAATTGTATCAGGAAACACTCAAGTTATAATGGAAATATAAGCGATGATGAGAGGAGAAACAATGAAAAAAATCACTTTTTTTGACTGGACCGTCCATTTACAAGCGGACTTAACAGCGATTACAGATCATTATGAAAAGAAAATGGTCATTTTAGAGCCATCCATTGAACTAAATAGCATCATCTGGATGGATGACAACAACGAGCTACAAATCAAACCTACTTGGGATTGTGTCATTTCAATTGATCCAACCAATAAATCACTGACAATCCGGCAAACAAAAGAAGTATTCGGAGATGTGTACGAATGAAAATAGGAGGAACTATGAAGAAAACCGCTTTTTATGATTGGACGATTCACTATCCTGACCATTTAACAGCAGTCAAAGATGATACAGAAAAGAAAATGGTTTTTCTAGAACAAACGGTTGAATTTAAAGGAATGATCCGTATTGATGAAAATGATGAACTGCAAATAAAGCCGACATGGGATTGTGTCATTATTGTAAATGCAAAACAGATGTCTGTCACAGTTCGTGATGCAGAAGACTGTGTAGGTTTACCATAAACATTAAAAAGAAAAGTCTCATTTGACACACGCAAACGAGACTTTTCTCAAATGCTATTTCTTTGGAAAAACCGTCGTAAAAGTCGTTCCTTCTTTTTCATTGCTTTCTACTTCAATAGAAGCATTGTGATACGACAGGACTTCTTGCACAATGGATAATCCAAGACCCATTCCCTCTTTATTTCGTGCCTGATCTACCCGGTAAAAACGTTCAAATATTTTTTCTAATGTGTGCGGTTCTATGCCAATCCCCGTATCTCTAATTGTCACGACCGCTTCCGATTCATTTTCATTACAATGAATACTGATTTCCCCAAACTCTTTGTTGTACTTAATGGCATTGCCAATTAAATTCTCCCAAACATTGATCAGCAAGGTCCGATCCGCATATACCGAAACAGGCTGTAGATCCAACTTAATTTCTAGACCTTTCTCTTCTATTCGCCATAGCATCGAATGGACCACCTGATGAAGCTGCTCATCTACTCTGACGATTTGTTTATTCGTTGGATATGTCCCTTGATCAATAGAGGTTAAAATGAGAAGTTGTTTCGTTAAGTTAGATAATCGCTTTGCTTCTGTTTGAATAATGTGGTTGTATTTTTTCCCTTCGCTTGATGAAATCTCCTCATTTAGTAATTCAGAATACCCTCGTATATTTAATAGTGGTGACTGAAAATCGTGCGAGACGTTATTCACAAATTTCTTCCTTGCTTGATCGGTATTCTCTAATTTCTGCTGCATCATCCGAAAACGATCAGCAAGCTGACCAATTTCATCTTTTCGATTGATCATTAATGGATACTGAAAATTATGGTTTGCCATCTCTTGCGTCGCACTCGTCAATTCTGAAAGAGATTGGGTGACCTTTCGAGACATAAATAAAATGCCAATGATACTGCTCACAAAAACGGCGAAGATAAATCCAAAAATAATCAAATGAAACTCTGTAAAGAAACTGATATTATTCGGGCGTAAAAATAAGCCCCATTCTTCCCCGTCAATTTCTATTTTCGTCCCCACTGTATTTTGTATATCATTTGCGAAATGACTCATGATTAAGTATGAATTTTTAAAGGATTTGATCCCATTGTACGCTTTTCCGCCTTCAAATAAGGCGTGCATTTGGTCATTCCATTTTTTCGTTTTAAATGGTTCGCCAAACATCTTCATCTCCCCATCTTCTTTAACCAAAGCGATTTGGTACCCTAGATCGCTCATGGTTTGCAAAAAATCAGAAGAGGCCCGCAAGGTAATTTCATGTTCTTTGATTTGTTTAGATAACTGCTCGGCAATGGCTAAATATCGATCATTCATTTGCTCTTTGACAACATGATTGTAAATCAAGTTAGAACAAATAAATCCAATGAAGATACTAATCAAAACAATCAAACACGTATATAGCATAAAACGTTGTTGTAGTTTCATTCTTTTACCTCAAGTTGATAGCCGAAACCACGTATTGTGACAATTTCAATCGTCGCTTCCGCCCTTTTTAAACGTTCTCGTATGCGGTTAATATGCGTGTTTAATGTGAATTCGGGTTGATCTAACGTATCCCCCCAAATGTCATCAATTAAATCCCAGCGGCTTACATTGCGGTTTGCCCGCTGCAGCAGATAATACAGAATTTCTAATTCACGCATGGGCCAGATATATTGCTGATTCGCAATCGTTAATTCCCAACGGTTCGTATCAATTTGAACATTTCCCGCAGTCGTTAAAGCTTCTATGGATTTACGATATCGTCGTAAAATTGCATTTACACGGAATAGCAGTTCTTTCGTTTCAAATGGTTTGACGATATAATCATCAATCCCTTGTTCAAATCCTTGCTGCTTATCTTCAATCTGCCCTTTCGCTGTCAACATAATGACCGGCAGTTCATATTGTTTCGTCACAATGTTCGCCAGCTGAAAGCCATCCATCCCAGGCATCATCACATCAATAATCATGAGATCAAATGACTGATGTTGCAAAAAAGCAAGCGCTGCCTCAGCATTGCTTGCTTTTGTCACTTGGTACCCCGCCTGCTCTAAATGGATGGACACTAATTGCAAAATGGCTTCATCATCATCCACAACCAATACATGCAATTATCCTTCCTCCTTTATTTCCTTAGCTTTGTCTTTTTCAAAGAATAATATGAGTGCCGGCAGCAACATTCCTCGCACGAAAAATGTATCGATGATAATCCCAATAGCGACAATAAATCCAAAGATAAATAAATCCGTAATCGGCATGGTCATTAATGCGGCAAATGTTGCAGCAAGAATGATCCCCGCTGAAGAAATCACCCCGCCTGTATTTCGTATCGCTACTTCTAATGCAGCTTTGACGTGTAACGTTTGGCGTTCTTCTAAGAAACGGCTCACAAGGATGATGTTATAATCAATTCCTAATGCCACGAGAAAGATAAAGGCATACACAGGGGCGCGAGTTGAAATCGCATCATATCCAAATAACACATCGACTAAGAAAATACCTAAGCCTAATGCAGACACAAATGAGATTAAAATCGTCGCCATCATATAAATCGACATTTTCATGGAACGTGTCAAAACGAGTAACAAGATCAGAATGAGTAATGTTTCCAGTAATACGATCTTTTTAATATCGGATTGATTCACTTGTTGCTCATCCACTAATTTAGCTGTTGTGCCAGCAAAAGATAACTGAACCTTTTGACCATCTGATAATCGATAGGTGGCTTGATTTGTACGGAAATCTCCTAAAAATTCAATAGCCTCTATACTGTATGGATTCACTTTTAATGATATCGTCATTTTGCCGTGCTCTCCATCTTTGGTTACCCCCGAAGGACGAGCCGATCCTATCTCTTCATTTTCTGAGAATTGGGCGGAGATTTCTTGTAAATGTTCCTGAGTTAGCTTTTGACCAGTCACAAGTACTGTTGTCTGGGCTAGATCACCTTTATTAAATTTTTCCTCGACGATTTCAAATGCGACACGAGAAGGTAAATCCTTCGGGAAATTTTTCACCGAGTTAAATTCATAATGTAAATTGAAAATATTCGCACCTGTCACAAGTAAAAATAGTAAGACCGCACCACCAATTAATCCTGGTTTTCGAACCACGAATTTGGCAAGAGGTCCCCATATGCCATGTTTTGCTTCTTTTGCTCCACCATATGTCGGTACTTTCGGCCAAAATGCTTTGCGGCCAAATAATGCAAACAAGGCTGGAATCAGTGTGACAGAAGCCATCATAATGACCACCATCGCAGCACCAAAGATTGGCGCAAAGTTTTGATAATCACGGAAATCCGCCACAAATAAAATGATCATAGCCGCAAATACTGTACCGCCTGCAAATAAGACCGGTTTGGCTGTTGAACGCATCGCCACTTTCATCGCTTCAAATTGATTTTCATGATGTTGTAACTCCTCACGATAACGCGAGAAAACAAACAATGAATAATCAATCACAGCAGCAAATAACAAAATGCTCATAATCGAGGTGGTTGAGTTATTGATTTCAAGTCCACCCACGCCAAGTAAAGCCACAACTTGATTCACCACTTGATAGACAATGACCGTTGCGAACAATGGAATGATCGCTAATAGCGGAGAACGGTAAATGACGATCAATAAAACCAAAATGATTGCAACAGTAGCTAATAGCAGTTTCAAGTCGGCAGATTCAAACAGCTTCACCGTATCCCCCGCTATACCTGCTGGACCCGTAATATAAAAATCAGCATCTAGCCCTTTCGCTATGTTTGTACCGACATCCGTTGTCTCATCATTAATCTTTGCATAATCAGCATTGCCTAATCCCGCTTTCAAATTCATTGGCACAATCATGGTCGTTTCATCTTCTGATAAAAAAGCGGATAACGCTTGAGGAGGCAATGCGGACACATCGACAATTTCTTCAATTCCCTCAATCTTTGCCTCTTTGATTCCTTGAATGATCGTTTTTACATCTTGAATAACCAGCTTTCCATTAGGGTTATGGAACACATATAATCCCGGAGTCCCTTTATCATTTGGGAAATACTGATCTAACTTCTTTTGTGTCACGATGGACTGAGCATCACTAGGTAAAGATTGAAAATTGCTCACTTTATGATCGCCCAATTTAGGCCCAGCACTCAACCCGATCATGAAAACAAGCCAAATGATAACAGTCAGCCAAGCCCCTTTTTTTGTAGACATTTTATCAATAAATGATCTGAATACTTTCATTGATGGTTCTCCTCCTTTTCTCACCGGTTCGAGTATATCGCCTGTATATAAACTTGATATAAACTCTGGGAAAAGGACGAGCCGTGAAAATAAAAAAAGCAGAGGTTTATCCCTCTGCTAATCCTTCATAACCATTTACAAAATAAGCGATTGTCTCTAACTCATCTTCTTTTAGTTCTCTGTTCACATGTGTTTGATATTCACTCTTGATTCTCTCCTGATCTCCCCCATAAAGATCAGTGTATTTCGCCATCATTCGAAGCTTGTCTGTTTCCTGACGAAACTCCTCTTTTGTCCACGGCCTTTGGTGCGATGGAATATACGTCTCCGCATCAAAAGCATCTAACTCATCTAAAAGACGCAAGATTTCTTTTACCGTATAATGTACTTTTTCAGCATACATTTTCGGATAAATGCAATCACCAAGAAACAGGATTTTTTCCTCTTTCACATACACGATCACTGAATCTGCAGCATGATCGCCCCCAACATGCTGCACAACACAAGTGACCCCGCCAAGATCAATCTCCATCCGACGATCAAACGTGACATCCGGTAAAGCCACCTGAATGTCTCGATGATTCTTATATTCTTCTTTTATCGCCTTCGCACAAAACTCAATCTCCGTTCCTTCCCTCACCCGCTCATCAATCGCCTCATCTGACCAAGAAAACGGAAGAAGCTTCTCCATTTCCTTTCTGGTTTTTGCAGAAGCAATTGAAACCGCATGAGGCAGCGCCGGTAGACCAAAAATATGATCCCAATGCCAATGCGTGAGGACCACCATATCGGGCGTGGCGTTCTCGTGTTTTAAAGTTTTTTGGATAAAATAGTTCGCATGATCTTCTGAATTACCGGCATCGATCATTAATGTTTTGTTATTGCCTTCGACCATGCCTAGGATGGGGCGGTCAGTGAGTGATACTGGTGTGATGAAGGAGAAGGTTTTGCCTATTTTTTTGATTGTGTGCATGGTGTGCCTGCTTTCTAATATTCAGATTTTATTTTCGTAGTGCGAAGGTAAACCGAATCCTATTTCTTTAATAAGTATTTGGCTAACTTTCGATCTTCTTTATCCTTTGTCTTCACGGCAATATGTTCAATCAATTCCCTTGTGGCCGCTTTCTGCGCATACGAAGGAGGCCATTCCTTTAATACACTTAAAGCATGATACTGTAAATTTCCATCATTTGATCTAAGTGCAGCTTGAATCAATGGTAATCCTACACCGTCGTGTTCATATAAATCTTGCACAATATATTGTAGACAAGCCACTTCATCATCTGAGAGGTTTGATAACGATAAATGTGTTTCTGCAAATGTACAAAGCTCTCTAATATGCTGGTGATGATTTGTGTCCATCACAGCAAAGTATATTTCACTATTTGTCGGATCTTTCTCAAGTAAAGCAAATAGATGCTCAATCACATCTAAACGATAAAAGAGAGCGATTTCAAGTGCTTGGGAGCTAAAACCCTGTTGTAACGAATCGGTTGCAAGCTTTGGCCATCTACTGTCATTGATAAACGGTTGAACAGCTTCCTGGATAGCCTTATAATCGTCCTGTTTCCATGAAGCATTCAATCGGTCTTCCCAAATCTCTTGTTCATCATTTAAAAACTCATTTATTTTCAATATTGAATAAAAGTCCTCAATTGTTTGGCAGTGCTTATGAGCATGGTGAATAAATCGGCAGAGAACTGAGCTTGCATTTGAATACTCATCGATTCCGTAGATAGAAACCTCATCTTCTAATAACGCTTGAATGATGAGACTCGCTCCATCGTATATTTCTTTGGAAATTTCATCTTCTGATAAAGCTGTTTCCAGATCACCATTAAGAGCACAAGTATAAGCTAAGTATTCATTCATGATTGTATTTTCGCAGCCCTTTGTTAGTAGCCATCGTTTTATTTCTGGTGTCGAGGCTTCCAATTGCTCAACAGCCGAAATCTTTCCCCATCCATCGACGGACTTTGCAAGACGCCAAACATGTTCGTTTCCTTGAATTGTGCCATTCTTCAATGCAAACACGACATAAGAAGTAAATTCTTCATGCATACCTATTGTGAATAAAAGCTCTTTGTATTTTTCACAGTTTGTACATCCCAGTATCATGACTGCAAATTTGACGACCTCCCGATGTGCCGCATGTTCAAGAAGCCATAACGCTTCTTGCTGTACACGGGATTCATCCCATTGTGTTTGCTGAAATCGTTCAATTAGTTCACTGTTGCGACTCGCCATATTGTTAGAAATGATTTTTTCATATGTTTTTTTTCTCGTTTCGTTTGTAGGATGATTGAGTTGTTTTTCAAAAAGCTTCAATAGTTTCTTCACATAAAAAGGAGCAGGTCGTTCATCTACATAATAATCAGATAAACCGGGAGCCAATCGTGGTTCATTTTCGTCAAATAAATAATCTTCATCGGGTAAACGGTCGTCTACTATTTTATGATGTGATTGAATTTGTTGTTGAATAAAGGGAACGATTTTCTCTTTATGATCCCATGGGAGAAAGTCTATCTTCATTGATTCATCTAAAACCGTTTCATGATCTACCTTCACCATACAACGAAATCGTACATACCCACCAAGTTTAACGGACACTTTGTGTTGCGTACCATCTTGAAGCTCCAATATCCCTGACAATTTTGAATAAGGGATCATATGAGTCAATAAACTTTTTCGTTGTTTTTTATCAACTGTCACACCATCAATGATTAGTTGCTCTTCTTTTATTTGGTTTGTAATTTCTATAGAATGCCCTTTATATTCAATTTTCCATGTTTTATTTATTTCTTTTTCTACATCTTTTATTACGTTACGTATTTCATGTTTAAAGTCAGCTTTGAAACCCATGAAAGTCTCCTTTAAGAACGCAATATGTCCTTATATATGTTCATTGTCAAATACTGAAATAATAATTCAATATTAATTACTTAAATAAAGCTTCACTTTTATTTTATAACTCCCAGAATCATTACTAATTAACTCCTTCATACATATTTTTTAACAAATTTAACAAAATCCACATTAACTATTTCGATCTTATTTAATAAATCACTATGTTTATTTTTATTCTGAAATAAATATGCAACCGCTACTAATGTATCACGAAATGTAAAGTTACTATTATTTAATAAATAGTTTAAAATCAACTTTATTTTCGATCCGTTTATGACATTTTTTCTTTCTAAATGCCGACAAATTAATACATATAAGACGGTAAATTGAGATGGATTGAATTGAATATATCTCCAGTTTTCAACTAAATTCTTTAACTCTTTATCACTTAACACTTTCCATTTACCAGAGAAAATAATATTATTTAATATTTTTCTATTATCTTCGCCTTCAATTGATATGTATTCATCTAATATTTCCTTGTACCTTTTCAAATCTATACCGCTCTCTTCTTCTAATCTACATAATTTATTAACTAATTGAATTAAGTTACCATTATTAATTATTTCTTTAGTTCTTTTATCTATAATTTTTTCACTAGTGAAGGATACCATTTCTTCACCATAGTCAAAGCCAATTACTTCAACTGTATTTTTATATTCTTCTGGACTTAAGAATTTTGTTTTCGAGGAATTTAACACTAACTCTTCATTCCATAGTAAATAGCTTATTTCATTAAGCAAGTTATTATTTCTTTTATAGTCCATCTCACCATCTAAATAAATAAAATACATATCATCAACAAATCTAATTAGATTTATGTTTTCTCTTGAAGCTATTTTCTCTATTTTTGAATCAAAGTCTTGCAAATATACTTGAGATAATATTGATGAACCTATTGAATAATGAAATTGTGGTAAACAATCAAATCCACAAAAATTAAGAAAATAACTCAAATCATCAATAATCTTATTTTCTCCTAGTAACGTTTTTAATTTATTTATCAACGATTTTAATTTAATCGAGTTAAAAAAATCCTGTAAATCTATTTTTAACACGGGAAAATCAAAGTATCTCTCTCTCTCTTTTTGAAAACTGCTATAACTTTTATTAAATCTAGCATTTTGTTTGACATCCGAATGATTAGAACTTATGTCTAAAAATCCTGAATAAAATATCTTCATTCGTTCTTTTGAGAAATCTAATTTAGTATCTTCATCTAAAAACAATTTGGCTATTCTAAAAACAATATAAGTATAATAGGTATAGTATATTGGACTTATCAAATACATATTTCTAGGTGTAAAATAATCGTTCTTATAAATAAAATCTCTTGCTTTAAAAGGGTAATTATTTTCACAAAAATCTTTAACATCTCTTTCTAATTCAATTTTAATAGCCGAGAAACTATGTTTATCAAAGTAATTGGTAATAGCAATAGTTTGTGGATTATATTTTTTAGATTCGGACATTGATAATATATACTTATATGTAAGCTCAATTAGTTCCATCATATCACTCACTTTAGAAAATAAATATAAATAGTAACTATAGGAAATAAGAGTATGGCCATATTAACATGTAATAAAATGTTGTCTACTGTAAAATCTTTTATTTTCTTTTTCTTAAATTCTTTATCTTCTATTATTTTATTAAATCTATGTTTTGCATCATCAACAGAATCATGATTTTCGTTATTCTTAAGTATTGACTGATACTCAAACATAATAATATCAAATCTCTCTATTAATGACTTGTCATCACTATTACTATTATTCTTTTCTAAAAACAACTTTTTTAACTTTAAAATTAAGTCTTCTATATCTAATTGATGATAGTGTGTTTTTAAAGCCCTCTCATTATAATTCAACTCATTTACATAGTATTGTAATAGGATTACGTAAATCGAGAAAACTCCAGCAATTAAGCTAAAACCACTATTTGAAAAACTAGGTTCTACTTCCTTTCCTCCAAGAGACAATAACACAAATATTACCGCTTCAATGTTTAACCAGAAAAAAATTATTTTCCATTTGTCACTATACTTCTTTAAACGTTTACTCATTTCTATTCTATTATTTCTAGTTCTATTTAAAGTATTAATTTTTGTTTCTATCTCTGATATTATAGTTATATTTTTGTACTCCTTCTTCACAATTCCGCTCCTTTCTTAATATAAAATACTATATATATTAATACTAACGATTTGATTTTACTTATGATAAGGCTCTCCGTAATGCACCTAAGTGAGGTTTTATCTAAAAGCAGCTCCTAACACGAATGATAGTCACTGCTCAACACTTTATATTATAAAACTCTCGCCCTTTAATACATTTTTAAAAGGCTCTTGAGCATTTTTTTAAAGTCTAAAAAAAATATTTTACTTTTTTGGGTCTAAACTACCTATATATTTAACGAATTTTTTTACAAATTTAGCGCTCTTAATAGAATAGTTCCAGAGATGTCATCTTTTAAGATTTCTCTTGAAGAACTTATTGCTCTATCAGGGCTAAACAAATGAAGCTCTATACGATTATATCTATTCTTATTTTTCTTCATTATAAAATCCACTAAGTAGGGAGTAATATCTAAAGGAAATTGTATAATCTGATGCCATTCTTCATTAATCAAAGCCTTAATTTCGAGTATCAATTTATTATGATTTTCTAGTACTACAGGTCCAACGGTTACTAGATTTGTACCTTTATAAAGAGTTAATAATTCTTTTGGAGCCTCTGCAAATAAAGATAATGTACTTAATCCTGTAGGATACTTTTTTAAATACACACCCTTACTTATCTCTATTTCTCCAGCTTTATTTTGTAAATAATCTTGTAATATATCTTCAATCATTGTAAATACTGATGAAAATGCCGCTACATTAACTCCCTTAAATTCTTCATTTTCAATATGTTTAATAAAATTGCTTTTACTTAATGCAATATTTTGTCCATCTTTAGCTACTTTGGATAAGTCCTCTTCTTGTTCTTCATACTTCATAATTTTAAAATCTAAAATACCTATATCACTAGACTCTTTATTTATTTTAAGTGCATATAAATTAGGAATTAGTAGATGTTTTTTTGTAATTTTATCGAATTCTTTTACCATATATAGTCTTCTTCCATTAATATCTTCTCTAAATAAATCCTTATCGAAATAATAATGTTCGATACTAATATATGGTGTGTCTTTACGGTGCTCTGGTACTGGTAACAACATAGAATACACATTGTTCCCATGATATAATACTTCAGCATCTCCAAATTCACTATTAATATCATCAGCATCTCTATCAAAAATAAATATTTTACAATATTCATTCTCCAATAAAGCATGATAATCACGAATTTTTTTTAATTTATCGTTACCCATCTGAGTTTTTTTATCAGGTTCAAAAAATTCAATATCTAAGCTTTCAAACATGTCATTTCCATTTAACTTTTTTAAAGCATATTTTAAATGTCTCCAGTCTGTTTGTCCTTCTGTAATAATTATATTTTTACTAGGATTAGTTAGTTCATCTAATCTAACGTTTAAGATAGGAAGATATTTTTTTATAAATACCTCTATAATTCCATCGGAGGAGGCTATTATAAAAAGAATTTCATCTTCTTCAGGGGAACATTCAGTTTGAACAATTCCGCTTTTGTTTAAATACAGCCTATCCTCATCCTCATTCCCATATAAAAATATATCATCATCTAAGAGCATAAGATCCTTCAGCTTAAATTTAAAATAGGCACAATTACTCGAGTTTTTAGAAGTATGTGATACCATCTTTATATAAATCCAATTATCTTCAAATTTCTTTAGTATTTTAAAACCCAAATTCAAATCTATAATTTTCAAACGAATATCATGTTCCATATTCATCCCCCTTATAATAAGAACTCTATTACATCAGATTATATATATATTTCTTCAAAAACCTCATTCACTTATGATAAGGCTCCCCCCGCACAATCCGAAACGCCCGATAAACCTGCTCCACCAACACCAGCCTCATCAACTGATGCGGGAACGTCATCCTCGAAAACGACAGTTTCTCATTCGCACGCTGCATCACAGCATCGCTTAACCCAAGGGATCCGCCTATGACAAAACACACCTTACTTTTTCCGTATGTTGCCAGCTTATCTATTGTATCGGCTAATTCTTCGGAACTTTTCATTTTTCCTTCGATGGCGAGGGCGATGACGTGGGCGTCTGGGTTGATTTTGCTTAGGATGCGTTCGCCTTCTTTGTCTTTGATGATTTTCATGTCTTGCTCGCTGAGATTCTCGGGTGCTTTTTCGTCTGCGAGCTCAATGATCTCGATTTTTGCGTATGCCTGTAATCGTTTTGTGTATTCGGCTATGCCTTGCTTTAAATATTTCTCTTTTAGTTTTCCTACTGTGATAATTGATATATTCACAGGTCATCCCCACCTTAAGAACAAGTTATTCATATAAGTTATCAACAATTGTGGATAAAATTTGTGTATTTTGTGTCCGATCATTCGTTCCCCACTATATATATTGCAGGTTCATCGCACAATTCACAGGTTGTGGATAAGCTGTGTGTATGTTCGATTTTTCTGAATTCTGGCGGTGTTTCGTGATCATCTATGTACATGTCTAGTACGGTTTCTATATGTTCTGCACAAGCATAAAGTGATTTGTTCATAAGTTTCTAATTCCTCCAATATGTTGTTTGGTTATTCACATTAGTTTCGCTCATTGTTCAATATAACCGATTTATTCACATGTTAATAGTCTTTTACCATTTTCCACACCTTTTATCCACAAACCAAATAAAAAAGCCTCCACTCCTGTGAAGGCTTCCTTCTATCAAAACGGATTGTAAAATCTCGTTCCTCTAACAAATGTAATCACTAGCGACACAATCAGTACCGCTCCAACAAAGATTAACGCCGCATAATCTGCTTTTTGAAAGTCTTTCGCCGTAAACCATGTGCGCTTTTTATGCTTTCCAAACCCGCGCAGTTCCATCGCATTGCTGATCGTTTCAATCCGCTCTAGGCTGGAGAAAATCAGCGGCATCACAATCGACAGCGCATTTTTAATCCGTTTTCCCAGTTTTTCATTCTTCGATAAATCAATGCCTCTTGCTTGCTGAGAAATGGCAATCGTTCGAAAATCACGCTGAATATCTGGGATGTAGCGCAGAGCAATCGCTACCGCATACGAAATCCGGTAGCTGACCCCGATTCGGCTGAGCGATGAGGCGAATTCACTTGGATTTGTTGTCACGATAAACAAAAGCGCTGCTGGCATCACGGTCACGTATTTCAGTGTAATGTTCAATTGATAGAAAAGCTGTTCAAGTGTGACATTATACCAGCCTGCAATGTGAAACAGCTCGTGCTTCGCTCCATAGATGGCGACACCTTGCTGAGGCGCAAAGACGTAAATGGCGATGTTATTGATGACAAGGAAAATCGCCAAGACAATCACTACGAAAGAGATATCACGAAATCGTACGTTTGATAGCTGAAAGAACACGATACTGGCAACTAGCATAAACACTAATACGCCTGTATCATATGTGAGCATCGCTGCGGATGACCAGAGGATAAAGCAAATGAGTTTGGTTGCCCCTGTCAGCCGGTGAATTGGCGACGGGCGATCGATATAAGACAGCATGTCTACAGCCATGTCATTCGTTCCTTTCTGTCAACCTCAATGAAGCGATCCACGAGTTCATTTGGATTTGGCCAGTCTGCTTTTAGCGCCAGTTCATACAGCGACGTTTCTTTTAAGCTCGCCTTTTGGACTAGCAACTGATCTGTCAGCACTTTGGCTGGTGTATCATCTGCGATTTTTTCTCCATCTGAAATGACGATGGTTCTTGTCGTGTATTCGAGCATGAGATGCATATCATGGGTGATCATCAAAATCGTGACGCCCTGCTGATTTAATTGCTCTAAAAACGTCATCATCTCTGTGTAATGTCTAAAATCTTGACCGGCCGTTGGCTCATCTAAAATGATGATTTCTGGCTCTAACACAAGAATGGATGCAATGGTGACGCGTTTTTTCTGTCCAAAACTAAGTGCTGAGATCGGCCAATTTCGAAATGGATACAGCCCGCATACTTTTAAGACTCGCTCCACTCGTTCCTTGATGTCGTCTTCCTTCACACCTCTTAAAACGAGACCGAGTGCGACTTCATCAAAAATCATTTGTTTCGAAATCATTTGATTTGGGTTTTGCATGACGACACCGATTCGTTCGGAGCGCTGTTTGATGGTGTCTCCTGTGATGTCATCGCCATTTAAAAGGATTGTCCCTTTTGTTGGCTTTTCAAATGCGCAGAGCACCTTGGATAGTGTCGTCTTGCCTGCGCCATTGGCACCGGCGATGCTGATCATTTCTCCTTTTTTGACGGTAAAAGAGATGTTGCTCAGCGTGTTTGGTCTTGTCGGATAATCAAAGCTCAGCTCACGCACTTCTAGTAAATCCGGCGCTGCATTCTGCTCGACTGATGGCTCAGATGCTTCCATCCATTGCTCGATTTTCTCTTTTGCCTCGTCATTTAAGGTGAGATGCTGTAAATTAGCGATCAGATCTCCTGCTGCAATCGGAATGCCTGCATATTTCATCGCTCTCACATATAAAGGCTCACGTAAATACGCCGCTTCTAATACATTCGAGGCGAGCAATTCATCTGGTGTCATATCCGCTGCAATCGTGCCGTCATTGACAACGATGATGCGGTCGACATGGCGGAAGAGGACGTCTTCCAATCGATGTTCCACCATCACGACCGTTTTTTTCGTTTCTTTTTGCAGACGGTCAATGAGATCGATCACTTCTTTACCTGTTGCGGGATCAAGGCTTGCCAGTGGTTCATCAAACAGCAAAATGTCGACATCGTTGACAAGTACGCCTGCGATAGCGACACGTTGTTTTTGACCGCCTGACAGCTCATGCACGGATGATGCCAGTTTGCCGTCTACCTCTGTTAATTTTGCCGCTTTCTCGACACGTGTTTTCATTTCTTCGCGTATGACTTGATCATTTTCTAGTGTAAACGCGATATCTTCTCCTACAGTCAGCCCGATAAATTGTCCATCAGGGTCTTGCAGTACCGTTCCGACGAGCTGTGAAAGAGAGAAAATGTTCTCTTTCTTTGCATTTTTCCCGCCGATGTGAAGACTTCCTTCCATAGAACCTTTATAAGACGCAGGAACTAGCCCATTGATACAATGGGCTAGTGTGCTTTTTCCCGATCCAGACGGGCCTGCGATGAGGACTTTTTCTCCTTCATAGATGGTCAGGTTGATATCTTTCAATGTTGGTTCTGCCTGACTGCGATACTTGAATCCGAAATGTTCGAATTGAATCATCGGTTTCTTCATTTATGTGTTCCACCTTGCTTCATGATGTTTCTTTCGATAGACTGCCGCTTTTGCTTCTTGTTTTCGCATAAGCCGCAATGATGATGGTGCCTAGTACACCGACTGTGATGATGTTTGAGATTCCTGCTACGATGCCTTGAACAAACACTTTATTTGCAGGTTCTGCATAGATCACAATGTCGAGTACCGGCGCAATGACAAACCAGCCTAATGCTTGTGCGCCGGCTTGGACGGCGTTGAAGAGCGTGATTTTTTTCCAGCCAAAGTCGCCCTCTTCTACTTTTAAACGGTTCGAAATGAGGCCGATCAATAAACCAACAACACCCGAAACGATAATCCAGCTCCACCAAGGTCCAAATGTGGTGGCATCTTTAATGAGATGACCAATAAATCCAATCAATGCGCCTGCAATAGGACCAAATAGCACGGCCATTAACGCAAGGAACGCGTACGATGTTTCAATTTGTGTATTCGGAATCCCAGTTGGAATGGAGACGAAGCGTCCTAAAATGACAAAGACGGCTGCGCCAATTCCGATGGCAACGACAGTTTTCGTTGAAAGTTGTTTACCTGCCATGATGTTTCCTCCTCTTATTCATATATAATGCGCGGAGCTTTGCGAATCGAAAGGCGCCAGCCTGTGCCTGTACCGATGTTATAAGCCTTTGCAAATGACCCTTGATTGATCGCCACGCCTAAATGATCGAGTGAATTGACATATACGAGTGGTTCGCCTACCTTTAAATCGGCAAAAGATCGTCCATAGGTCATGATATTTTTATACACATTTTTTGGCCCGTTGGCAATGGTAACTTCTATTGCATCCCCATAATTGATTGAAAGCTGTTCAAATAACGTATGATGAATGTTTGTCCATAGGTTTCCGAACCGCACATCTAAAATATCAATCGTCCCTGTGATCACTTCTTCTTCCGCATAAGCTTGTACGACTGGAAGGTGAATAATGTCCTCTATATTCGCCTTTGGCCCGACCTCTTCAAAAGAAATCACACCTGAAGCAATTCTCGCGCCTGTATAGGCGTAAATGTCTCTACCATGGAATGTATGTGATTTTCCTGACTTCGGCAGACGGTTGATGGTTTCATCTAAATACCGAGCCTCCACGATGCCAATATCCTGTGCGACATGCGTAAGTGTCCCATTATCAGGTGTGATGATGTAGTGTGAGCTTGTTGTTTTGACGACAAGGCTCTTTCGCTCTGATCCAACGCCTGGATCAACAACGGAGACAAATACCGTTTCTTCCGGCCAATATGTAACCGTCTGAAGCAAGCGATAAGAAGCTTCCCAAATGTCATATTGGGGAATGTTGTGAGTTAAATCAAAAATGCGGATGCCGCTGCTCACTGTATTGGCTACGCCGTACATTGCGCTGACCGCTCCATCATCAATACCGAAATCTGATTGCAAAACCAATGCATGTTCACTCATGTTAATCTCCCTTTCATTTGAAAAAATGGTTGTGGTGTTTCACGTGGAACATTTGAACATTTGTATGAAAAAAAGTGGACAATAAAAAATACCCCATCCTTATCTATGAATCATAAGGACGAGGTATTTGTCTCGTGGTACCACCTTTATTTACTGTTTGCTCGCGCTAAACAGCCTCTACAAGTACAAAGCTCCAATTTGGCTCATATACTGTGGTTTTGATAACGAGTACCAACTCTCGTCGTCACCTACTAATATCATGGATATGTTCAGCACGAGGCTCAGAGACCATTTTTCGAATCATTATTTTTGCTTCTTTTCAGCTGCCGAAGCTCTCTGTGGAAAAATTGATGATTGTACTTTCTCTCGTCATTGCCTGTTTAACTATCTTGAATTAAAGCTATCATACATGATGTTTTTTGATAAATCAAGATATTTTTCTGAACATTTTTAAAAATGAGTTAACTGTTCTGGAAGAGTCTTCTTTTTTATAAAATTTAAGCAAATGTTAAAGAGCGAGATATGGTGTCTTTCTTTTCTAGCGGTATAATAAAGATGAAGGGAGGTACAGTGTGTGTGGACCATCTGTATGAATGAATTTAAGCAGCTCTTCAAAAGCACAAAATCCATCTTAACTATTGTTATTATTTTCATTTTATCTACTTTTGTATCAAGTCTTCCATTTATAGCTGCTTATCAAGGGAAGTGGGAACAGGCAAAGGACCCTTATTCCATTGGGAATGAACTAGTGATTTCGTTATTTGGTTTCTTCCTTATTTTTTTATTATCTCATGATATTTTGAGCCGCGAAATTCATTTGAAAACCATTCGTTTTCTCGTCAGCAAAACGACCCGTTTAAACATTGTCATCGGGAAATATCTTGGGCTGATGCTGTTTTGGCTCAGTTGCATTATGACCACATATATATTAAATATGGTGATTTCACATCGTTTTCTGTTCTCTGATGCCTTAAAAATATTAACGTTTATCAGTGTCGGCATCTCCTGTGCTTTGTTTTTGTCCATGCTCTTTCCAACACCACAGAAATCGATGTTTGTTGGCATGTTGTTTTCCTTTCTATTTCCAATCATGAGCATGATGTCTGTTCTTTCTTCAGAACGGTTGATTCACTGGTTCCAATACGTGACGCCTTATTATTATGCGCGCTGGAGTGAACCGCTGACCTATGTGCTGATGAATGCCGCATTGACTGTTGTCTTACTCGTTGGAACTGCACTACTGTTTCAGAGGAGGGATGTCTAAGTGCTTCACACAAAAGGACTGACAAAAAAATATCGGACAAAAGTCGCAATAGATCATATTGATCTTGATATCCATCAAGGGGATATCTTCGGCCTCATTGGACCGAAGGGTGCTGGTAAGACAACCTTCTTTAATATCATTACAGGGATCTCCCGCCCCACCTCTGGCACGTTTATCATGATGAACATGACGTCGTTAAAAAAAGTACGTCATCATATCGGTGTTCTGCCTGAATATACAGATTTATATGAAGGGCTGACTGCTATTGAGCATATTGCCTATTTATCGAAAATTACGGGTACTCGCCAGAAAACGAGCTATTATGAAGAATTACTCGAATTTGTTGGCTTACATCGTTATCATCAAGAGAAAGTCGGTGCCTTTACACCTGGGATGAAGAAACGGCTCGGAATGGCTCAGGCCATCGCTCATCGGCCTGACTTTATTTTACTTGATGAGCCTTTTGCGGATATTGATGCAGATTCTATCTTACATATCCAGCGGGTGATTGAATCGTTAAAATTCGAAGGAAAAACCGTCTTTTTAACAGCAGACGAGCCAAGGTTCACCCAGCCTATTTGTACCAAAACAGCTTTCATATCTGAAGGGAAAATCGTGTCCTCAAGTACTCATCCTCAAGAGAAAACCATCACGTCCTCAACCATTCGTGCCACCTTCAAGCATGCATGGATTGATGATGAGGTGAAGCCTGTTCTCACGCAGTACTTACAAAGTGTGGGAACAGACCTTGTGATCAGAGATGACGAGACCTCATTGTTGATTCGTTCAGAAGCTCAAGTCCCAGCCATCATCCGTGCGTTTGTGAAATGCAAAGTCGACCTATACCGAGTCACGGCGCAAGATGCCATGATGTCCACATAAAAAAGTACCGTACGCTCACTGCACGGTACTTCTCTTTTTTTATAAAGGCTTGCTCATGTAAATCCCAGTCTCAGCAAATCCCGTTTTCTCATAAAGTGAGCGGGCGATTTGATTATGGGCAAAGACATGCAGCGATAGTTTCTTCACACCTAATGACTTTGCCTGCTCTTCTAATGCCGTCATGGCCTGTTTTGCCAATCCTTTTCCTCGATACGCTTCAAACAAAATAAAATTATAAATAAAGCCTTCATGCTGGGGATGATCTTGATCATAGCAAAGCCATACCCATCCAATGGCTTCTTCTCCATGTAAGATGTTCCACAACTCATGATCTTCTGTCTGAAGTCCTTCAGGAAGCAGCCGGTCAAATTGTTCCTCTGCGTTCTTTTGCGCTTCTTCCTGATTCCATGTCCCTGCGTGTACCTTTTCTTCTGCGTACCGCTTAATGGCCTTCTCTATCAAGACGTCATAATCTGTTTGCGACATTGGTAGTAATGTGACCAATCGTATCTCCCCCTTTTCTTTATCATATGCCGGGCATGTAAAAAAAACCAGTCCCTTATAGGAACTGGCTAGCCACCGAACTGATCGGTTTGGGAGAGTTTGATCTCGACTGATTTTTTCTTTCCGCTTCGGTAAAATTGCACCTTTACCTTGTCGCCTACTTTCTTTTGATAAAGATATTTACGCAGATCGACGATATTTTGTACTTCCTTGCCGTCAAACGACGTCACGACATCCAGCTCTTTTAACCCTGCTTTCCCTGCTGGAGACAAAGGCTCGACACTCATCACGACGACTCCGGTTGTGACCTTTGATGGCAGTTTTAACGTTTCCTGCCAATGATAGCTCGCAATATCTGCTAGTGATTTCATCCCAACACCAAGGTACGGACGCTTCACCTCTCCATAGCGCTCTAAATCCTCTATGACAGGGATCACCAGATTCGCAGGAATAGACAGCCCAATCCCTTCCACCTCTGACTCAGCAATCTTCATTGAATTGATGCCGATCACTTTGCCGTCCATATTGATCAAGGCTCCGCCGCTGTTCCCAGGATTAATGGCGGCATCCGTTTGCAAAACTTCCGCATTCCAATCCGTCTGTCCATCCCCATTAGAATCAACAGGGATCGCACGCTCCGTTCCAGAAATCACACCTTGTGTGACGGAGCCAGCAAATTCAAGGCCTAATGGATTTCCAATGGCGATGACAGGCTCACCTGGTTTGACATGGTCTGAATTGCCGAAGGCGGCGGTTTTCTTGATCTTATCACTTTTGACCGTGAGTACCGCTAAATCCATAAGCTGATCACTGCCGACAAGATTTGCCCCGATCCTTGTCCCGTCCTGAAGGCTCACTTCAAGCTGGTTTGCGCCTTTGATGACATGATGGTTGGTCACGATATAAAAGGTGTCACCCTTTTTTTTATAAATCACACCTGACCCGCTGCCTGCTTCACCGCCTTCTTCCCAAAAGCTCGACTTTTGAATGTTAATGACGCCGACAACCGTATCCGACATACTCGATACCACTTTTGTGACCGCATCATTCACGTTCACATTGACGGTCTTTAAAGGGCCATCTGATGCCTGCTGATCTCCAGCTGACTGCCAGCCAAAGGGGCTGCCGCTTTGTCCAGACACATAGGGGAAAAAGAATCCCATTAAAAAAGCTCCTACCAATACACCGATCAGACCAGATAGGAAATATCCTTTTCTGCTTCGTCTCGGCTTCCACTCTACATCGCGATAATCCACTATGTTTCCTTCCTTTCAGTGAATAGATGATGTATATAGTGTTGGTAAGAAGCTCTTATCTTAATCATATGATTGTAAAAATCATACGGCGCAAAGCGGGGTTGCTTTTTTCGGATCCGTATCATATAAATCAAAGCCGTCCCCTACAACAAAGCCCTTCATTTCAAGCGTCTGCTGGACCGCCATACGGGCTAAGTCCTTCATGTTGTTGTCTTGACTCAAGTGGGCCAAATAAATGCGTGAGGTGGCGTCTCCAATCACGTCTGTCATAGCAAGAGCTGCATCTTCATTGGATACGTGTCCGACATCGCTCAAAATTCTGCGTTTAATACTCCATGGGTAGCGCCCCATTTGCAGCATGCCGACATCATGGTTGCTCTCAAATACGAACGTATTGGCTGATTTAATAATCCCTTTCATCCGGTCACTCACATAGCCTGTATCCGTCATAAGGGCAAGTTTACGCCCGCCATAATGGAATACGTAAAACATGGGCTCTGCCGCATCATGTGATACGCCAAATGATTCAACATCGAGTCCGCCGAATGATTGAACCGTCTCCATATCAAAGTGGAATTTCTGCTCCGTATCCACTTTCCCAATATGTGACTCCATCGCCTTCCATGTTTTTGCATTTGCATAGACAGGAAGCTTGTACTTTCTTGCCATCACACCGAGTCCTTTAATATGATCTGAGTGCTCGTGTGTGACAAAAATTCCGTCCAAGTCTTCCGGCTTGCGATCGATTTGACCAAGCAGCTCCACCATCTGTTTGCCGCTTAAGCCTGCATCTACTAAAAAAGCATGCTCATCTGTTTCTAAATAAAAAGCGTTCCCCGTACTTCCGCTCGCTAGTACACTGAACTGCAAGCTCATGTTCTCTCACTCCAATGAAGATTTGTCTTCTTTCTCTATATGATCAAGTGTTGAGCCATCAATGGCATTGATCAAATATTCTTCTTCTGTCTTTTTCTTTGAACCAGCTGCCACGCCTTCAATCTCTACTCGCCATACAGGAACCATTACTTGAGTGCTTGCACCTGGGTATTGCGTGTAGTAGCCAAGCTCCACTTTTTTCACTGTCGTGTTTTGGCTCAGCATATTTTGTGTATATAAGTCCTTCACCGTTTCAAGCGCTGGGACAAGGGTTTCTTTTCTCACTTCATTAATCGATGTCACCATCGACTGCCGATACGAGACGACCTCGTTTTGATCGTTCACATCCAATGTGATCTTCCCAATGGTTTCGGTGTCATCAAGACCTTCTTGGAAGATGTATTTTCCTTTATACGTTTGGAAAAAGACGATTTCACCTGTTTCTTCATCGATGCTCCAGAGCTTATAATTCTTGCCATCCAGTAAACGCTGGCTCACAAGATTGGTCGCTGCTGTTTTCATATCTTTTTTCGGCAATGCGACTGGTTTATTGAAGGTCATTTCAAGCAGGGTGACAGGATCATCTTTCTCGGTTTTCGGGAATGTGCTTTTCGTCTTTTGATCAGCTAATCCGTCGACATCCTTTTTCGTATATTGCTTTTTCTCAGCTGTAATGCGGTATCCAATCTTCGCTTCATCTGATAGATTGCCATATTTGATTCCGTCTGCCTTCATTTCTTCCAGCGTATCTGTTTTTTCGATAATCGCAAAATGATCGGTTGATCGCTTTTCAAAGTATTGAAAACCTAGAAAGATATCGAGAACGAGAAAGGCTAGGATAAAGATCGTTTTGGTCTTATTCCACTCCATGATTCTCGCTCCCCTCTGTCAGCAAATCATTCGATAAAATGACGGTTTTTCCGTTATATTTCATACACCATACCGGCTCTAGCCAGACAAACATCGCTTGATCCTGATCTGATGCCGTCGATGTCGCTTGATAGGCAGGGAAAATCTGTTCAATTTTCTCTAAATCATCATACTTCGTCTGCTTGATGATCAAGTTTTTCAGCTCTGTCCCATTCATCAGTTTGACCTGTTCACTCTGACTCGCTTTGTTGCCGAGAATGTAGTTTGGACGCTTATAACTCAAGATGTCATCATTCGCCCATTGTACTTCAAGTGATGTCATACCAAATGGATGTTTTGTGCTGTTGACGATCGGCAGTCCATCCATAAACATATTAAAGGACAGTTGCTGGTTGCTGTTAATGCCGAAGTATTGATAATTATCGGTAAAACTTCCGGTATCATTGAAATACTTCACGCTTCGCTTGATCAAATCCCCCGTTTGGAATACGGTACTAGAATTGATATTACGATGCTGATATTGGATGCGGTGGTCTTTTTGATTTGCTTCAAGACGACTCGTTCCATCTGTATATACCGTCCGGTTTAAATTAGACTCCTCCCCAACTAGACTTGGGTCTGTAAACAAAGCGTCCTTGAATTTGCTTGTCTTAATCGTTTCGATAAAGAACATTTTCGCTTCAAGCTGCTTTTGCTTCTGCGGCAGAAGGAAATCTCGTTTTGAATTTGTAGAGAAAGTATATAGATCATAGCGCGGCATCTCGTTTTGAGCGGCTGCAATACTATCCATCAAATTACGATAGTTGGCTGATTCAATCGTTAGCTCAAGCACCGATTCCTTGCTGTATGAAACCAAATAGACTTTCTTATTGGCCTTATCCGGCTGAGCGAACGGCACAATCATCCGGTCAAACGAGTTGTATTCAATGGATTTATTCGGCCATTTAAACAGCGCTTGGAAAATATCAATCGGAATCGGATCATTGAACACAAGATCCAATGTTTTGCCTTGCCCCTCGCGTCCATAGAAGAAATTCTTAAATTTCTGCTCGGAATATTGGTCCGACACATCAGCAATCTCTTTGACATCCCACAGGCTCACATCATTCCAAAAGTTTTGGAAGAGTTCCTTTTGATCCACTTTGAAATGCTCTCCATTGGAATGGATGAACATCTCACGCGGCTTCACGACATCAATGAGACTCCGAGGCTCGTCGCTTGAAATCTTCTTCGTTTCCACGACCTGTGTGCCGGCATCCGCCTGATCCTGCATGACGGGCTGGAACATCCAAATATTCCACGTAAACACAAGACTGATCGCAATTAGGATTGTCAATATAATGGTTTTAAAGGTCTCACGCTTCATCCCAATCATCCTCTTGTTCTTCATTGTACGGAAGGGTAAAGGTTACCGTTGTTCCTTTTCCTTCAATGCTGTCAGCCCAAATATCTCCGCCATGAGCCTGAACCATTTCTTTTGCAATCGCAAGACCTAGGCCGGTTCCGCCAAGCTTTCTTGTTCTTGCCTTATCCACTCGATAAAAACGTTCAAAGATTTTATCCATATCCTTCTTCGGAATACCGATTCCTTCATCTTTGACACTGAATAACACAAGACCTTGCTCCTCATCCAAATCGACAGTGAACGTAATGTGTCCACCCTCTGGCGAGTATTTCATAGCATTGGAAATGATATTATCGAGCACCTGAGTGATTTTATCTTGATCAATTTCCACATATATTTCACGCTGCGGCAAGTTGCGGATGAAATCGACATGCTGCTCCTTCGTCATTTCAAAACGATCAATGACGAGCGAGATAAACCTGATAAAATTCGTCCACTCACGATTGAATTGATAATCCTTGCTGTCGAACTTAGACAGCTGGAGCAGGTCATTCACAAGTCTAATCATGCGCTCTGTTTCGTTTTGCGTGACACTGAGGAACCTTGGTGCAAGCTCTTTATCACCAATCGCACCTTCAGCGAGTGCCTCAAGATAGCTTCGCATCGTCGTAAGCGGTGTGCGCAGCTCATGCGATACGTTCGCCACGAATTCACGACGTTCCGCATCAATTTTTTCCTGCTCAGTTACGTCATAAATGACCGCGATCAAACCATCAATCTTTCCATGCTCTTTCTGAATCACTGAGAAATTGACACGCAAAACAGACAACTGATCTTCGCGTTCAATTTCTAGTAGCATGGAGTCTTGATTTTCGACTAAATCTTCAAATGTATGAGTTTCTTCTAAGCCAAGCAAGGATGTGATCGGCATCTCTAGAGCTGTTTCACGTGAAACATTCAAAAGCTCTAGTGCCGGGCTGTTTAATAGAATAATGGCCCCGTTTTGATTCGTGGCAATGACGCCATCGGTCATATAGGCGATAACAGAAGAAAGCTTTTTCCTCTCACCCTCTGTCATCAGCTGCGCTTCCTCCAGCTCTCTCGTCAGATGGTTAAATGTCGTCGCTAGCTGACCAATCTCATCATGTCCATACTTTCGGACCTTTCTGGAAAAGTTCCCTTTGGCGAGCTCGATCGCTTGCTTTCTCATATCCGAAATTGGGTGTGTAATGGTTCTGAATATGAATATACCAAGTAGAGCGGTCGTCCCAAGTGCGATGAGTGTACCCGTCGCCAAAATGGTGTTGATCGTTCGCATTTGGTTAAAAACACTTTCCATGGATGAGACCACATAAATGACACCAACAGTTTCTTGGTTCTCATTTTTCACGGCTGTCGCTGATATGCGGACTCGTTTATTCGATTCTGGGTCATAGAATTTTTTCTCGTAGTCTTTGCCAACCGCGAAAATACGGCTAATGATTTGATCTGTGATTTTCTTCCCGGCAATCTCTTGACTGCCATTATTCACAGAGGCAATGACCTCTCTGCTTTCGTCAATATAGCTGACTTCAGAAATTTCATTAGACTCATCTTTGTTGTTAAAATCGTTTAATATCTTTTGAGCATCCTCTTTTAATTCTGCCTTGCTTTTCGATGAATCTTGTTCTAGGTAATACGATAACGAGTAGATTCGCTGATTCAAGGAATTATCATAGGAATTAATTAAGGACTGCTCTAGCTGCTTCACAAAGTACACGCCAATGATCTGCATGGCGACAATGATCAGCAGCACATAAATCAAGGTCAATTTAAAGTGAATCGAGCGAAAAAAACCTACTTTACTCATAAGAATCTTAGTCCTGCTCTGGGTTTCTTAAATAGTAGCCGACGCCTCGTCTTGTTACGATCCAGCTCGGGTGGCTAGGGTTGTCTTCAATTTTTTCACGAAGACGGCGGACTGTCACGTCTACTGTACGGACATCTCCGAAGTAATCGTAGCCCCAAACCGTTTGCAGTAAGTGCTCACGTGTCATGACTTGTCCAATATGTTTCGCTAAGTAATGAAGCAATTCGAACTCACGATGCGTTAACTCAATCGTTTCGTCACGCTTAGACACGACATACGCATCTGGGTAGATCACAAGTGAACCAATCTCGATATCATTTGATTCAGATTCTTCCTCTGATTGCGGAGCAGCCGTCTGTCTTCTTAAATTTGCTTTTACACGTGCAAGCAGCTCGCGTGTACTGAATGGCTTTGTGACATAATCGTCCGCGCCAAGCTCAAGACCAATGACTTTATCGATTTCAGAGTCTTTTGCTGTCAGCATGATAATCGGCATATCATATTTCTTTCTCACTTCACGGCATACTTCAACGCCATCTTTATTCGGCAGCATAATGTCGAGCAAAATAATGTCTGGCTTAATTTCTTCTACCATTTCAAGGGCTTCATTTCCGTCATACGCACAATGAACCTCGTAGCCCTCTTTTCTTAAGTTAAATTCCAATATATCCGCAATCGGCTTTTCATCATCTACGACAAGAATCTTTTTTTCCATTGTGATTTCCTCCTGCATTTTTAGCATCTATGTCATTCCATTTTGCATGTCTCATTACGCCTTCTTCATTTACGAAAAAAAGGCTCACTGTCTATTATAACGTTTTACGAGGCAAAGATAAAAATAATAACGGCTTTCTTTGCTAGTAAACGTTGGATAGAAGAACTTCACCCAAAAGATTTGATGACTTTTTCCTTTTTTATTGAAACTTTTCCAGTCACCAAACGTCTATATACATGTAACGTCTTCTTCTTATGGAGCCGGGCCCTACCTAGGTCCGGCTTCTCCCTTTTTATGCCTTCTTTTCATAATAAAAACGCACCTGCGATTGCAGATGCGTTTGGAAGTGGCTCGGGACGGAATCGAACCGCCGACACACGGATTTTCAGTCCGTTGCTCTACCAACTGAGCTACCGAGCCATCATCAAAAGATGAATATGTATAAATGGCGGTCCGGACGGGACTCGAACCCGCGACCTCCTGCGTGACAGGCAGGCATTCTAACCAACTGAACTACCGGACCTCAGTAACTTGCCCGAAAAAGCAATCGTGGTGCTCCTTCAAGCAAGTGAGGAAAAATTAGCTTAACGCTAAAGTAAATCAATGACCCGTACGGGATTCGAACCCGTGTTACCGCCGTGAAAGGGCGGTGTCTTAACCGCTTGACCAACGGGCCAAAACATGGTGAGCCATGAAGGACTCGAACCTTCGACCCTCTGATTAAAAGTCAGATGCTCTACCAACTGAGCTAATGGCTCTCGGTTTGTGAAAAGTGAATCTGAAGAAGCTGTATTGCGTCAAACCAATCGCTTTAAAAGCTGGAAAATCGCATCTTAACAAGTTTCAGAGACCTTTGCAACAACGAGATTTATAATATCATAGAGTAATTACATATGGCAATACGTTTTTCGACATTTTTTTAAAAAAAGTGTCGGATTTGATATCTTCTGTTACATCGCCTAAATCCGAAAGCGCCTTCATTTAATTAATGGCTACTGCCCAATCCAGCACACAGAAACGTTTGATTCAGACCAATATTGGTTATACAAGAAACAAACAGCATGGTGATTGAAAAAGGAGGAAGCATAGGATGAGTTCATTTAAATTAGGAGATAAAATGCCCGATTTTTCACTGCCAACAGTGCAGGGCGATCACATTGAGTTTTACAAACATTTAGAGGAGCATCAAAGCTGGCACCTCATCGTTTTCTTTAGAGGATCATGGTGCCCAGTATGTGTCGAGGAATTAAAAGAGCTGGAAAAACAGCAATCCTATTTTCAAGACAAGGATATTCACTTAATGACGATCTCAACGGATAATCCTGAAGACTTGAAAGAATTTGCAGACAAAGAGGGACTTTCTTTCCCCATCATGTCTGACCAAGACCTCACATCATTGAAAGCCTATGAAGTCTTCTATCACGGGGAAGATGCCCCATACGAAGACCACGGGGTGCACGGAGAACCTGCCTATTTCTTATTAAATGAAAAAGGCCAAGTCCTCTATCAGCAAAGACAAACAAGTCCATTTGGCAGACCGCATGCCAACGAACTGCGCAAAATCATTCAATACATTCGTAAAAATTTAAAAGGCCAATATAAAAGCCTAAAATAAAAAAGAAGCTCTCATCAGAGGGCTTCTTTTTTATGAATGTTTTTTGTTGTATAGCCAATCTGCGGTGAAAAACACAAGAAGACCTGTCATTAAAATCACAAAAGTCACAGGTGTACTCTCACCTTGAAAAAAAGCGTAAGACGCATGTCCTCCTAATGCTAGAAGATAAAAAACAAACGCCGATCCTGCTGCTTTTTGTGCATTGGCTTGTTCTCTTTTCGTCGTTTTTTTGAAAAACATTGTATCTATTCCCCTTTAAGATGCTTTCTTCATTGTCACACGGCGAAGTGCCCGTGATCGGATATACTCCATTGGCCCAATTCGCCAGACGTGTAAGCAAAGGGCTGAAATCGCGATTTGCAGAAGTGAAATCAACAGCCATGCCAAGACAATAAGGGGCGCATTGATTTGACCGCCAAGACCCAATCCCCAGCTGTAAAAAAGGATCGAGCAGATGACATTTTGCAGGATATAGCAGCTAAGCGCCATTTTCCCTACATATTCAAACCAAGTCCACATGAACCATGACTCCGTGCGTGCTAGAAGCTTCGCCACGACAGCAATATAGAAAATAGAGAGGAATGGTGAAAACACATAGCGCACCACGAATTCTACTATTTCATTTGGTACGAAGACGAGCGCATTCAGCGGCAGTCCAATCCACAAACCCATTCGGAACAATGTTTTCCGCAGAGATTGCCCACGCTCATTTGCATAAAATACACCGGCTCTCATCATCCGCACACCTAATAAAAACAAAAAGGTATTCATTGGGATAATAAAGATTGCTTCTTCTCGATACATCAAAAAGTGCTGTAATCGGTCTTGAACTTGAGATATCCATGTCTCCGGCAGTTGTTCTTCGTACGCTGGTTCACTGCTCTCGTTATAGGATTCATTTTCCAATTCAGAGAAAGAAAATACAACGAGAAAAGCCGTTACCAACAAATGAATGACACCCGAGACAATCATGCCTTTTTTGATGCGCCGACTTCCTCCACGGACAATAAACGCCACAAGCAAACCCGTGACGGCGTAACTCATGAGCACATCATATTCCATCACAAGCGCAAAATGGACAAAGCCTTCAATCAATAAGAATAAAAGAATCCATAAATATGTACCCGGCCAAGTCATATTTTTTCTTTTCGCCTGCTGGTATTTCAGCTCTAACCCTACACCAAACATGATCGTGAGCAGCGATAGCATTTTGCCATAAACGAACATAGAGACAAGACTTTCAAGAAAACTACCATTTTCATATTCATCCGCAATCTGATCTGTCGCAAAGGTATCCCCTGCGTATGCAAAAAACCAGACGTTTGTACCCAATGTACCTAATATCGCAAAACCTCGTAAAATATCTAATAATCGTATTCTTTCTTTCACTAGAACGCTCCTTCCCTTTTATACAATTATCATATTTTGGTAATGACAGGAAGAGCGTTCCGTAGAAATTAAGGAATATTTAAACAAAAAAGACACCAGTAAAATGTGTGATTTTACTGGTGTCTGATCAGTCTATAATGATGGACGGTACACGCTGCGGACAACGTTCGTTTGGGAACGGTCTGGTCCGACTGAGAAAATAGAAAGTGGAATACCTGTTAATTGTGAAATGCGCTCTAAGTAATGACGGGCATTTGCAGGCAGTTCACTTAAATTCTTCACGCCTGTAATATCCTCTGTCCAACCTGGCATTTCTTCGTAGACAGGTTCACATTTCGCTAATTCATTTAGACTTGCTGGGAATTCTTCAGTGATTTCTCCATTTAATTTATAAGCAACACAGATTTTCAATTTCTCAATCCCTGTCAGTACATCGATGGAGTTAAGAGATAAATCTGTAATTCCGCTCACACGGCGTGCATGACGTACAACAACACTGTCAAACCAGCCAACACGGCGCGGGCGGCCAGTTGTCGTACCGTATTCACGGCCAACTTCACGGATTTGATCACCAATTTCATCATGGAGTTCTGTCGGGAATGGGCCATCACCTACACGAGTTGTGTAAGCTTTTGATACGCCGACCACATGTTGAATTTTCGTAGGACCTACACCAGAACCAATCGTCACGCCTCCAGCCACTGGGTTAGATGACGTCACGAACGGATATGTCCCTTGATCGATATCAAGCATAACGCCTTGTGCCCCTTCAAAAAGAACACGGCGGCCTTCATCTAGAGCATCGTTCAATACAACAGATGTGTCCACGACATATTTTTTCACTTGCTGACCATATTCATAATATTCATCTAAAATATCTTCAATTTTGAAGCCTTCTGTGTCGTACATTTTCTCTAAAAGACGATTTTTCTCTTCTAGATTACGGGCAAGCTTCTCTTCAAATACTTCACGATCTAATAAATCTGCGATACGGATTCCGACGCGGGCAGCTTTGTCCATATAAGCTGGTCCGATTCCTTTTTTCGTCGTACCGATCTTGTTAGCCCCTTTCCGCTCTTCTTCTACCTCGTCCAATTTTAAGTGATAAGGCAGAATGACATGGGCTCTATTGCTGATTCTGAGGTTATCTGTACTCACATTCCGTTCGTGAAGATACGCAAGCTCAGTGACCAACGCTTTAGGATCAACCACCATTCCATTACCGATGACACAAGTTTTCTCTTTGTAAAAAATACCGGACGGAATGAGGTGTAGCTTGTAAGTCACTCCATCAAATTTGATTGTGTGACCTGCATTGTTTCCCCCTTGATAACGGGCAATCACCTCTGCATTTTCTGAAAGGAAATCGGTAATTTTCCCTTTCCCTTCGTCACCCCACTGCGTACCTACTACGACTACTGAAGACATATCGTGCACCTCCGTTAACCTTTCAAAACGTTATCTCTTTCAAACACATTTATTTTATCAATGCACAATGAAAAAGTCAACGTGAAATCCGAACATTAATATCTCGAAATCAAATTTTGTTCGTTTTACATGTGAGGAAAAGCGCTTTAATTGCTCATTCTACGCTTAAACAAGAAGATTTCGATCAAAATTACTGTTTTTCTCATTTCCGTTTGTTCAGTGATTTTCAATCAATTGAATCATCGAACTTGCCATAAAGTCGGGTGAATATGGTCTACCTTTTCTCAGCCACCACTCAGCTGTTCCAACATAAGCAGAAATGACAAATTGCTTCTGCATCTCGAGAGGAACGTGTTGTGGATCAGGTGGTGAACCTGTGACTTCTTCTAGCCCTAAAGTAAAGCTTTCTTCAAAAAAAGCACTGGCCGTCTGATGAATATTAAGCTCTCTTCCCCTTTTCAAGAGAATCTGATACTCCTCTTCATGTTCCTGCAAATGCTGATAAAAGCGGTAAATATACACATATGCTGCATGATCGCTCTTCCACTCACTTTCATGTACAGGAGCAAAAATAGCGGTTTTCATGACATCAAACATCTCATCCATGACCTGCTGAGCTAAGTCAAACTTATCCTCATAATGCTGATAGAAGGTGGTGCGGTGGATTCCTGCCTTGTTCGTCAAATCTTGTACAGAAATCTTCCCCCATTCCTTCTCCTTTAATAACTGAAATAATGCTTTTCTTAATTGTTGCTTTGATTCAGTTGCGCGCTTATCCCCTCTGTAGCAGTCCGCCACAAGCCGCTCTCCCCTTCCCATTTTCTTCAACAGATTTCGCTTTTCTGTTGGTTGAATCCTTTCTCCTGATGAATTACCTTTAAATCTAACACAGTGAAAAAAAGGAATCATCTGACAACCCATAAGGAGTGATGATCATGGAAACAACAACACCTAGTGCCGTTCAGAAAGCGTTATTAAGAGGGAAAAATAAGCAGGACCCGTATCACCCATTTGATTGGTACGCCAAAATGCGTCAAGAATCTCCTGTTCATTTTGATGAACACAGCCAAACATGGAGTGTCTTCACCTATGAAGAAGCAAAGCGCGTCACCATCGATAAAGATACCTTTTCTAGTCAACCTCCTCAAGACCACCGGAAACATTCACTGATGAAAACAATGGTCATGATGGACCCGCCAAAACATACACGAATTCGCTCCATTGTAAGCAAAGCCTTTACACCCCGGGTGATGAAATTGTGGGAACCACGCATTCAAGAGTTAATGGATGATCTCATTGCACAAATAGAAGGTAAGGAAGAGATTGATCTTGTTCAAGACATCTCCTATCCGCTTCCTGTGATTGTCATTGCAGAGCTCTTAGGTGTGCCAACAGAACATAAACAATCCTTTAAAGAATGGTCCGATATTCTCGTCAGCATGCCTAAAAGTGAAGAAGAAAGAGATGTCGTTGAATGGCAGAAAACACGGGATCAAGGCGAAGCGGACATGATGGCGTTTTTTGCTGACATCATTGAAGAGAAGCGGCAGAACCTTAGTGATGATTTGATTTCGCTTTTAATTCAAGCGGAGGAAAATGGAGACAAGCTGTCCGCAGACGAATTAATTCCTTTCTGCAATCTGCTCCTGTTAGCAGGCAACGAAACGACCACCAACCTGATCTCCAATATGATCTTTAGTTTGTTAGAAAATCCGGGGTCGTATGAAGCGCTCGCTCAATCACCTGACCTCATTCCTCGTGCTGTGGAGGAGGCTGTCCGTTTTCGTGCCCCTGCGCCTACCATCGTCCGGTATGTCACAGAAGACACCGAACTTGGAGGGAAAGTCTTGAAAAAGGGAGACAGTGTGATTGTCTTTCTTGCTTCTGCGAACCGGGATGAGCATCAATTTCCAAACGCACATGAGTACGATATACACCGGCATCCTAATCCTCATATTGGCTTCGGCCACGGCATTCATTTCTGCCTAGGCGCACCACTTGCTCGCCTGGAAGCCTGCACTGCCATCAAAGCCATACAGTCACGATATGCATCACTAGAGCTTCTCTCTTACGTCCCAATGACAAGCAGCGGTATGTATGGACTAAAAGCACTGAAGCTCCGTGTCACGCCTCGTTGCTAACAAAAAGGACTCCCACGAGATGGGAGTCTCAAATTATTGACAAAGGGCTAAAATGAACTTTATTTTAGCCCTTTGTCTTCTTTTTCAGCGTGATAGAAAACCTTTGCAGCCCTAGGAAGGACGAGTACTGGCGCGGAGCGAATTTATCATTCGTGAGCACCAGCACGCAGGACTGACACCGAATGCGAGGGTTTGTCTACACGCTGGGACTCCCACGAGATGGGAGTCTTTCTTAATCAGGTGTAATTCCTTCTGTATTCATGAGCACCACTCGATATCCATCTGGATCTTCAATCGTCACGCCTCCTCGATCCCAGTACGGGTTTGTAGAGGTGACATGCCGTCCGCCAGATGCGATCAGTCTCTTTTTCATCTGCTGAAATTCTTCTTCATCCGGAATATAGAATACAAGCAGTTGCTCTGGGTGGGGAACAGGCAAGCTTTCGTCTTCTTCATGTTTGGTGATTTCCAGATGAACATGCTGGTGAGGAAGCCCAAGCATGACCCCATCATACCCTTCATGCTGATCAAATGAGCCTATTCGTTTCAGCCCTAAACCTTCTTCATAAAAAGAAACAACCTCTTTCATGTTGACGGTCGGACGTGCGATGCGTAATTGAGCGGCTTCGAATTGTTGAAACTTCATCAGTCATCACTCCTTTTCTCTCCCTTTAGTATACGCTCTATTTTCTCCCACTCCTCCTCATTTCGACTGTTTTTCCGTCATTCTTTCGATGTAGATGGATCAAAAAAAGCCCAGCTTCTTGAGCTGGGCTTTAAGCACCGGGCGGAACACCCGCATCGTCAAATCTTCTTTCTAAGTTGACGAATTTGTTATATTCTTTTACGAACGCCAGTGATACCGTTCCAACTGGACCGTTACGCTGTTTCGCAATAATAATTTCAATAATGTTCTTATTCTCTGATTCTTTATCATAGTAATCATCACGATAAAGGAACGCCACAATATCGGCATCCTGCTCAATACTTCCTGATTCACGAATATCAGACATCATCGGACGTTTGTCCTGACGCTGCTCTACCCCACGAGAAAGCTGTGATAAGGCAATGACCGGCACTTCAAGTTCTCTTGCTAGTGACTTTAAAGCCCTAGAAATTTCAGATACCTCTTGCTGACGGTTATCGCTTGATCGTCCACTCCCTTGGATGAGCTGTAAGTAGTCAATCAGGATCATGCCAAGCCCGTTTTCTTGCTTCAAACGGCGGCATTTCGAGCGAATTTCACTGACTCTAATGCCAGGTGTATCATCAATGAAAATCCCACTGTTTGATAGCGAACCCATCGCCATTGTCAGCTTACCCCAGTCCTCTTCTGTGAGGTTACCGGTTCTTAGGTTTTGTGCATTGATATTTCCCTCGGCACAAAGCATACGCATGACCAGCTGCTCAGCGCCCATCTCTAAACTAAAGATGGCGACACTTTCATCTGTCTTGGTCGCAACGTTTTGTGCAATATTTAACGCGAAGGCTGTTTTCCCTACGGACGGACGAGCCGCTACAATAATCAGGTCATTTCGCTGGAAGCCAGCTGTCATCCGGTCAAGCTCTGAGAAACCCGTTGGAATCCCAGTGATATCACCTTTTCGATTATGAAGCTGTTCAATATTATCATATGTCTGAACAAGAACGTCTTTAATGTTTTGGAAAGCTCCTGAGTTTTTACGCTGAGCCACTTCCATAATGGTTTTTTCAGCATCACTCAATAGATCTTCTACTTCATCCTCACGCGTATATCCATCCTGTGCAATGGTTGTCGCTGTACGGATCAGACGTCTTAAAATGGATTTTTCTTCCACGATTTTCGCATAATATTCAATGTTTGCGGCAGTTGGGACAGAGTTCGCAATATCTGTTAAATACGAAATCCCGCCTACCTCTTCTAGTAAGTCTGTATTGGCAAGTTCTGATGTCACCGTGACAAGGTCAACCGGTTCCCCTCTATCACCAAGTACAAGCATCGCATTGTAAATCTTTTGATGCGACATTCTATAGAAATCCTCTGGAATTAATACCTCAGAAGCGAGCGTTAGCGCAGATGGTTCTAAAAAAACAGCACCTAATACGGCCTGCTCGGCTTCTATATTTTGCGGCGGCAGCCGGTCATCGAGAAGTTCCGTCATGCCAAGCACCGTCCTTTCATAAAAAAATACGCTACTCATCATTTTAACATTTTCACCAATAAAAAAGTGAAAAACATCAACTATAGTCAAAATTACCATGTGGTTGTTTCATTGAACAGCGAAACAACACACTTCAAATAGAAAAGACTCTGTAACATAAATTGTTATAGAGTCCTTTGTATCGCTAATGGAATTTGTAGCTGTTGTTCACACATGTGATCGATACTCCAACATGGCATGAACACGCACATGATCAAATATTGAAAATATCAGGTGCGTTTTTTAATTTATCGTTTTCTTAACTCCGTAATTCACCTTTTGTCCAATGTCATATAAAGACCCGTTTTCATACCCAATAGATAACACCAAATCAGGAATAGAATCATACCCGTTCTTCGCTAGATCAAAGAGCTGTGCACCATAATGTGATGCAGCAATGCGGGCATTTTCTGCTGTGTATGGGTTTTTCAGAAGTTCTTCTTTGTAGATATCGAAAATATTCGCTCCGGTGTCCGTTACAAATTGACCGTTTACAATGCTTAAATCTTTTAAATTGAAGCCTGTCACCGTTTTGATTTGATTGACAAGGTGGAACTTTGCAAGTGAATCCGGCGTGAATTGAGTCGAATCATCATTTCTACTTTTCATAATATGAAAAAATAGTTCTCTTGTATTGTTGCTTGTATTCAATATGTCTTCTATTTGTTTGACCAGCGACTCGTCAGTTGATCCACTCACCACTAATTTAAAATGATTCGGATCAATGGTAAAAGTTAAATTGGCGTTTTTAGGAATGTTCAAACCATTGGTAGAAAACAAAGCTTGCAGTTGTTCGTTTACCTTCTGACGATTTAATAGTTTCTTTTCTACACTTTCTTGGGTAGGATCGTACCGTTTTTCATTACGGAAAATAGCATCATTGAAGTCATATTGTCCACCTGTTCCAGAATTAGCCCATCCAATTTCCATTTTATAAGCAGCTTCTCTCTCCACTTTAGTTAGATCACTTCTGAAATAAGGAGAGTGTTGATTTCGATACTTATTAAATATATGCCCATGAGGATCTTTGAATCGTTTATTTTGTTCATTTATTTTTTCGTATTTTTCATCTAATATTTTCATTCGTCTATCAGATTCGGTCATCACTTCGTTTGTACTTTTAATAGCTGATTGACCTTTAGCGTCTATTTGGTTCAAATTGTTCGAAGAACTGGCTGTATATGACGTATTAATATTCATTTTGATTCTCCTTTTTTAAGAAAATAGTGATTATTAAATATATCGGCATTTTAGTTAAAATTTGTTAGTTTAATGTCTATATAGTAATCATTGCAATTAGGGTTAATATATGACAAATACTGTCTTTAAACGTTTATTATTACCAGCATTATTATTGGCGCTTGTTACTAGTTTTTTTGCACCTACTTCAGCGGAAGCAGCAATTACGGGGAATAACAGCCCTAACACTGCAAGTTCAATGGGATATTGGAAAAATAGTCGTTCAGACACGACAATCTTACCTGAAGGTGAAAATGAAGCGTATTATCAGTTTACGATCAATAAAGGTGAAAGAGTTTATGTCAGAAGTTCGTATAATAAGCAATATACTGGGATGAAAATCGAGGTTTATAATTCGAAAAATTCCGACGGGAGGTCTAGAGTCATTAATCCTGATTCAGTCACACCCTTTATTTTTGCAAATACTGGTGACGTGACTTCAACTTCAGAAACTTATTTTGTGAAAGTGACCCGTGGTACATATACAGGGAATATGTATTTTACTGTTTCCATTGAAGATCGTATTAAATCTGGAAATGGGACATTCAATTTTTCGGGGACGGCTACCAACTTGGGGAATTCATCTTTAAATTTTTTAGGAGTTGATTCTTCTGTCATTACAATGGATTTAACGAACAATTCTTCAATTCCTAAAAATGCAATCATTAAATCAATTACGACAACTAGCACTCAAACACCCAACCAAGGGAATGTCACACACAAACTGATGGCTAGTGATAGTAACATTTGGTATCAATCACTTTTCTCCTCTGCAACAAGTGGTTCTTATCGTATATCTCTGGATGATCAATTAAGAGTCGCTCAAAAATGGAGCTTTAAGTACAACGCAAAAGCTACGGCGAGATCTACTATGAGCAATGTCAAAGCCGATATCCGTTACGAATATGATGTCACAGATGGATTTTAAGTGAATGATGTTGACAGATATGTACACCAATTGATCAAAAAGTAAGGGCACATCCCTTACTTTTTTTATTGCCTCATTTTTGATGTTATATGTTATTTCGCCACTCTACAGTGCTTGTCATGATTGCTTCGCTTCATGATATTCCTCCACTGTAAACGTATTTTTCAGCTTGAGCTGATTTTCAAGCAGATTTAGCCTCAGTTTTCCTAATGGGGGTATCATTCTGCCTACATCCCCTGCAATCTTGTCTTCCATAGAAAATTTTCTATGAATTTAAGCATGATATTGAATAAGTTGTGAATTAAGAACACTAACTTTCCCCAAAATCCACCTCTTTTTTTCTAAAAATACAAGAAGGTCTATAGACTTATTTTGCTCAAAATTTTTTCAAGAAGAAAAACCTATATTTAATCATGATTCAAACAGAAGAAAATGGTAAATAATTTGAGATTGCCAAGGTTTTTTGGCATTTCTACTCTGTTTTAATGTCACAATCCGGCATTCTCTATTTCCAATCATTTGGTAGTTAGTTAGTCCTTTATTTTCTGAATATTTAGATCAAATTATCGATTATACCACTTTATGAACATTTGACTTCCTAATTGATAAACATTATCATTTGATTTGCTTGCGTGATAATTGAGAATCATTTTCATTTGAACTTTTATTACTACACTCATCCACTATCCGCAAGCCCGCTTTTATCATCATATGAGGTCAATTTGAGAAAGGAGATTTTTCACATATGACCAAACGCACTGAAGGAATGGGTACTGATGATTCACTTTTTGGAGAAAGCCGTCCTTTTTTTATATCTGGGACGGAGCAACTAGATATCACAACACACCCATACAGACTTTTTATATTTAAACCGAATACCACTCCTCCCGAAACTGGTTTTCCAGTCATGTACGTGCTTGATGGGAATTCACTTTTTGGCACAATGGTCGAAGCTATACGTTTACAGTCAAGAAGACCTGAAAAAACAGGTGTCGTACCTGCTATTATTGTTGGAATTGGCTATCAGACAGAAGCGCCCTATCATCCGCTTAGGCATTATGATCTCACTCTTACCGGCCCTGACGTTTCCATTGAGGGTAAAAGAAAGGACTTCTCCATCCATACATATGGCGGCGCCTCTGCTTTCTTTTCTTTTTTAGAAAAGACGGTTAAGCCATACATTGAGCAGCGCTTTCCGATTAATCAGAGTCGTCAAACACTATTTGGCCATTCTCTTGGCGGGCTTTTTGTATTACACACACTATTTGAGCACCCTGACGCTTATCAGACATATATTGCGGGCAGTCCTTCTATCCACTGGAACAAAGAATTATTTCTAGAAAAAGAACACCAATTTACCAACCGCATCCGTCAAGTGCCTATGGATGTAAGGCTACTTGTAGGTGTAGGTGAGTTAGAAAAACATCATCCATGTCAAATGAATGCTCATGCAAAGTCTCTAGCCAATCGTATGCTGCCTTTATCCTCGTATGGCTTGCATACGACCTATCACGAATTTCCTGAAGAAGGACATACGTCTGTTTTACCGGTGCTGATGAATGACGCTTTTCGTTTTGCATTTTATCATCAAGATCCTTTAACAACTACAGACTTGAAAGAAAGGTAGTGAACACATGAAACAGAGTGGTCTGTCTCATAAAATTGCCCTTATTACAGGCGCAGGACAAGGTATTGGACAAGCAGTCGCAAAGAGACTAGCCGATGAAGGTGCGATCATTGCAGCAGTTGACACAAATGAAGATCAGCTGCAAAGCACCGTGCAGAAGTTGAATGATAAAGGCATACGTGCCTTTGCCTATCCAGGTGACATTACCGATCAAGCATCTGTTCAGCACATTGTCGATCAAATTGAAAAGCAGCTTGGCCCCATTTATTTACTGGTCAATGTAGCAGGCATTCTTCGGATTAGTTCGATTGATCAGATTAGTACAGATGATTGGCACCAAACCTTCGCAGTCAATACACATGGTCTCTTTTACATATCCCAAGCTGTCTCCAAATACATGATGAAAAGATCAGAAGGGGTCATTGTGACTGTCAGTTCTAACGCAGGTGCCATTCCTAGAATGAATATGGCTGCCTATGCTGCTTCAAAAGCAGCAGCTACTTCTTTTACAAAAACGCTTGGATTAGAGCTGGCTACCTATGGCATTAGATGCAACGTCGTCTCGCCCGGCTCTACCGCAACACCTATGCAATGGGCTTTATGGTCTGATGAGCAAGGAGCAGATCAGGTGATTAAAGGTTCATTAGAGACGTATAAAACCGGTATTCCTTTACAAAAAATCGCTGACCCTCAACAGATTGCTGATGCAGTCATCTTCTTTGCATCTGAGCAATCCAGTCATATTACGATGCAGAATCTCACAATTGATGGTGGTGCAACACTCGGAATTTAGCATTTTATCAAAAAGGAGGCCTTTTCATGAAACATTCATTATTGTCGACAGAAGAAAAAGTACAGCTGATCCAAGACTATCAGCCAGGCGCATTTTTCCTTGCTTCTCCTAAACGAGCGTTACTTGCAGAGGGGATATTTCAGCATATTAAAACCAATCAACTCGATGAACTATCCACAAAGGTAGCCCATGTTTTTGAGACTGCCAAACAAGCTGGTATTCAAGCACCGATTGTTGTTGGTGCTGTTCCGTTTGATCCGGCGCAACCCGTTCGTTTAAATGTGCCAGTCCATGTACAGTTTAGTGATCCACTCGAATTTCATCAAGGTGATGAGGATTCAGAAGTGACATCACCATCCTATGAGGTGACACCTGTCCCTTCTCCTGAAGTCTACATGAATGGTGTGAACGAAGGGTTAGCTAAAATTGAAAAAGGAGAGCTTAGCAAAATCGTCATTTCTCGATCTCTCCATCTCAAATCAAATCAAGACATTCATACGAAAACAATACTCGAACGACTGGCTCGTCATAATACAACTGGTTATACGTTTGCTGCAAACGTAGCTGATCCGAAATCTTCCCAAAAGCGCACACTTCTTGGGGCAAGCCCTGAGCTGCTTCTTTCAAAAACTGGTTCATCTGTGATTTCCAATCCACTCGCTGGTTCTCGGCCACGCAGTTCAGACCCCGTAGAAGACCAGCGTCGTCACGATGAACTTCTTACTTCTGCAAAGGATTTACACGAGCATGCAGTGGTTGTCGATGCTGTCACTAAAGCGCTTGCTCCTTACTGTCATACGTTAGATGTACCTGCATCACCATCCGTCATACAGACAGAAACGATGTGGCATTTATCTACTGTGGTCAAAGGTGAATTAACAGATTCCAATGTGTCCTCCATTGATTTAGCGCTTAGCCTCCATCCAACACCCGCAGTATGCGGAACACCTACAGCAGATGCACGTGAAGCCATTCAAGCGATTGAACCCTTCGATCGAGGATTTTTCACAGGAATGGTCGGTTGGGCAGATGCAAATGGTGATGGAGATTGGATTGTCACCATTCGCTGTGCAGAAGCTGAAGGTCACTCCCTTCGCCTCTTTGCTGGTGCAGGAGTGGTCAAAGGATCAAAGGCAGAAGAAGAGCTAGCCGAAACATCTGCAAAATTCAACACGATGCTTCATGCGATGGGCATCCATCAGCTATAAAAATACATAGGAGATGACAAAAGACATGTTTGTTCAACCACCTACATGGCCAGAAGAATTTGCAAAACGCTACCGTGAAAACGGCTGTTGGCGTGGAGAAACCTTTAGCGGGATGCTTCGTGAACGCGCCGTATCGTTAGGGAATAAAACAGCGATTACATACGCTGATACACACATGAGCTATCAAGAACTTGATGAGCGCGTCAGCAGTCTTGCCGCCGGTTTTCATCAGCTTGGAATCCAAAAGGGAAGTCGAGTTGTCGTACAGCTTCCTAACATTCCTGCTTTTTTTGAAGTCGTTTTCGCTTTATTTCGTATCGGTGCTTTACCCGTCTTCTCACTGCCATCTCATAGAAGCAGTGAAATCACTTATTTTATTGAATTTGCCGAAGCAGACGCATATGTCATACCAGATATCGATGGCGGCTTTGATTATCGATCACTCGCACGTCAAGTGAAAGAAAAACTTCCCTCATTACCTCATGTCATTGTTGCAGGAGAAGCTGAGGAATTCCTAGACTTGGATGATTTGCGCAAGGACCCAGCGCTCGATCCACAAATACATGTAGAGGCAAGCGACATTGCGTTTCTTCAGTTATCTGGAGGAAGCACAGGCCTTTCTAAGCTCATACCTCGTACACATGATGACTATATTTATAGTCTTTGGAAAAGCAATGAGGTGTGCGAGCTCACACAACATAGTGTGTATCTAGCTACACTTCCAGTTGCACACAACTATCCATTAAGCTCGCCTGGTGTTCTTGGGACATTATACGCTGGTGGAAGAGTCGTTCTTGCACCTGGATCAAGCCCTGATGTCGTCTTTCCACTCATTGAAAAAGAACGGGCGACTATTACCGCTGTCGTTCCACCAATTGCATTGATTTGGCTCGAAGCCGCTCCTCATCGATCAGATGACTTATCGAGTCTTGAGGTCTTACAAGTCGGTGGTGCTAAATTAAGTGCTGAGGCAGCAAAACGAGTGATGCCTGCCCTTGGGTGTAAGTTACAGCAAGTTTTTGGCATGGCAGAAGGTCTGGTCAACTATACCAGATTGGATGATCCTGAACATGTCATTATCCATACACAAGGACGCCCGATGTCTGAATATGATGAGGTACTAGTGGTAGACGATGAGGACAAGCCCGTCCCGAATGAAGTGGCTGGACACCTTTTAACAAGAGGACCTTATACGATTCGCGGCTACTATAAAGCCGATGAACAAAACAAAAAAGCATTTACACCAGATGGCTTCTACAGAACAGGTGACATCGTGCGATTAACCAAAGAAGGAAATGTTGTTGTAGAAGGCAGAGACAAGGATCAAATCAATCGTGGTGGCGAAAAGGTTGCTGCTGAAGAAGTTGAAAACCATTTACTTGCGCATCCTGACATTCATGATGCCGCCATGGTGTCCATGCCAGATCCATTTCTTGGCGAACGCTCATGTGCCTTTGTTATTGCGAAAGGAAACAACAAACCAGCACCGCATGTCTTAAAGTTATTTCTAAGAGAACGTGGGCTCGCTGCCTATAAAATTCCTGACCGCATTGAATGGATTGATGCGTTCCCACAAACAGGTGTAGGCAAAATCAGTAAAAAAGCATTAAGAGAATTAGCTGCAATCCATACTGCCAACGTATAAAAAAGAGGAGTGAAAACCATGGCAATCCCTACTATTCCTGCGTATCCAATGCCAAGCATACATGATTTACCCGAAAATAAAGTGAACTGGATCCCTGATCCGAAACGTGCTGTCTTGCTGATACATGACATGCAGCAATATTTTTTAAATGCATTTCAACAAGATACTTCACCGATTACAGAGTTAGTGCAGCATATTGAACAATTACGTGATACATGCAAAGAACTCGGCATTCCAGTCGTCTATACAGCTCAACCTGGTGATCAAGACCCGAAGGATCGTGCCTTATTAACCGATTTTTGGGGACCTGGTCTTGGTGATGATGAAGCATTGACAAAAATCATTGATCAGCTTGCTCCATCTGAATCAGATACAATGCTGACAAAATGGCGTTATAGCGCATTCAAAAAATCCAACTTTTTAGATCTTCTTCACGAAGGCGGACGTGATCAACTGATCATTACTGGCGTATATGCACATATTGGATGTATGCTGACAGCCGCAGAAGCATTCATGTTCGATATTGAAACCTTTTTTGTCGCCGATGCCGTCGCTGACTTTTCACTTAAGCATCACAAAATGGCAATGACCTATGCAGCTGAACGCTGTGCAGTCACCACAACGACAAACCAAATCATCAGTCGTTTAACAGGACAAGAAGCAAACAGTGATGACCTATCCTTTGATGCCATCGTTCACCAAGTAGCTGAGTATCTTCAAATCAATCCAAATGAAATACCGCTTGACGAGAATCTCGTCTACCTTGGCCTTGATTCAATTAGAATGATGAGTCTAGCGGAAAAGTGGAGACAGCAAGGAGCAACAGTCAATTTCGTTGAGCTTGCAGCAAATCCAACGCTCATGTCTTGGCGGACTCTTCTTTTCCCAGAAAAACAGCCATCTATCCCAAATATCGATTACTTGTAAAGGAGGTTTAGGCCCTTGTCGATCCAGTCCGTCGATTCATTCCCACTAACCGGTGCCCAATCAGGCATTTGGTATGCGCAGCAGCTTGATCCATCTAACCCTATTTTCAATACAGCTGAGTATATAGAGATTAAAGGTCCTATTGATCCCATACACTTTGAAGCAGCCATTCGAAAGACTGTCTTAGAAGCAGATTCCTTGTATATGCAATTCGTTGAGGATACTGACGGTCCAAAGCAATGGATGACATCTAAGAAAGAAATCCCATTTCAATATGTCAATTTACAAAATGAAAAACAGCCGTTTGATGCGGCTAAAGCATGGATGAAAGCCGATCTTTCCACACCAGTCTCTTTAGAGAAAGATGTATTATTCCGTGAAGTGCTTTTTCAACTTGCTGACGATCGATTCATTTGGTATCAGCGCATTCATCATATTGCCATTGATGGATTCGCCTTTTCGCTCATTGCACGTCGTGTTGCTGAGGTCTATTCAGCCCTATCGCAAGGGACACCTGTGCCTCCTCAAACATTTGGAGCTTTACATGATGTAGTCCAAGAAGAGATCACTTATCAACAGTCCAATCGATTTGAAGATGATCGAGCATTTTGGAAAAATCGTTTTGCTGATCAACCGGAAATTGTCAGCCTTGCTGAGCTTGCCCCAAGAACGTCGGATCATTTTATCCGGAAAACGGCTAGATACGATGCCGAAAAGGTAAGCAAAATGAAAAAAAACGCCCAAGCCTTCGGTAGTACGTGGCATGAAATGATTCTTGCCGCATCCGCACTCTATATGCATCGTATGACGGGTGCACATGATATTGTTTTAGGATTACCTGTGATGATGCGCCTTGGATCGTGCGCCTTGCAAACACCTGGAATGGTCATGAACCTGGTACCGCTTCGTTTAACATGCAAACCAGAAATGACGCTCTCAGCACTTGTTCGTCAAGTATCTGATGAACTGAAAGCCATTCGTCCTCATCAACGATATCGTCATGAAGACATGCGGAGAGACTTTAAGCTCATCGGAAGAAATCAACGATTATTCGGTCCACAGATCAATATCATGCCATTTGATTATGATCTCAAGTTCGATCAGAGCATTGGTCGAGCACACAATCTCTCAGCAGGACCGGTAGATGATTTATCGATCAACATATACGACCGTGCGGATGGAAACGGATTTCAAATCGACTTTGATGCAAACCCTGCTGTTTACAAAGAGACAGCCGTTGACGCTCATCAACATCGTTTTCTTCAATTGCTGGAGGAAATAACCGGACTAGAGCAAGATCAGACAATCAGTCAATTCAACCTTCTTTTGTCTGAAGAAAAAGAGAACATTCTCAAGCACTGGAATGATACAAAACGAGAATTACCAAAAGAATCATTACGGGAACTATTTGAAAAACAAGTGAGCAAAACGCCGCAAGCAAAAGCATTACAGTTTGAAGGAATCATTTTGACCTATGAAGAGTTGAATCAGCGGGCAAATCAGTTAGCTCATTATTTGAAAAATCGTGGCATTGGACCAGAACAATTCGTCGCAATCGCTCTGCCTCGATCCATCGATATGGTCGTAAGTCTATTAGCCGTCGTCAAAACGGGAGCCGCATATCTGCCACTAGACCCTGATTATCCTAACGATCGTGTCGCCTATATGCTAGAAGATGCCAAACCGGCGTGCTTGCTCACAATCAATGAGACAGCAGGTGGTTTGGACTATCCTCACATCGTTCAACTGGATGATGCAATTGTTCATCAGGAGATAGCAGGCAGTCCGCATCTCAATCCTACCTGGAGCGAGGGCTCTCCACATCACCCCGCCTATATCCTCTACACGTCAGGATCGACAGGCAAACCAAAGGGTGTTGTTGTAACAAAGCGAAATGTAGTCAACTTTATATTGTCCATGCAAGATGCATTTTTATTAGATCAAGGAGACCAGCTTTTAGCGGTAACGACCATAGCCTTTGATATTTCCGGGCTAGAAATGTTCCTCCCACTTTTACATGGGGCTGCTATTTTATTGGCAAAAAAAGAAACGATACAAGAACCAGCAAAGCTTTCAAACATGATTCGTTCTCATCATGTCACAATCATGCAGGCAACACCAACGTTGTGGCATGCATTGGCAGATGAATACCCTGACGTGATCACAGGTATGCGTGTTCTTGTTGGAGGAGAAGCACTTCCTGCCTCCCTTTTGCACACACTGCAATCTCTTCAATGCGACATTACCAATTTGTACGGACCTACAGAAACGACGATCTGGTCTACGATGGAAAATGTCACAGCGCATCAAGAGAATAGCGGGCCGGCAATTGGTAAACCCATTTGGAATACGAGCATTTACATTTTAGATGAAGGACTAAACCCAGTCCCAGCAGGATCAATCGCTGAACTTTATATTGCAGGTGAAGGAGTATCAAGAGGATATCTTGGACGATACGACTTAACGGCAGAACGATTTGTCGCTGATCCGTTCGGCACAAAAGGCACGAGAATGTATCGCACTGGTGATTTAGCCAGATGGCGTGAAGATGGTTCGATTGATTATATAAGCCGTGCCGATCATCAAATTAAAATCCGCGGATTCCGTATTGAACTGGGTGAAATTGAAACCGTGATTATGCAGCATCAAGCTATAAAGCATACATCTGTGATCGTTCGTGAAGATCAACCTGGACAACAGTTGCTTTGTGCGTATGTTGTGCTGACAGACGACTCAGCTCTTCACCCTTCAGAGCTCAGGCAATTTGTGGCTGCATTACTTCCAGACTACATGGTGCCTTCTGCTGTTGTCGTTTTGCCGGAACTGCCACTTACACCAAACGGCAAAATCGATCGCAAAGCATTACCAGTGCCAAATATGTCTTTAGTTAGTTCCGATCGTACACCTAGAACACCCCAAGAAGACATGTTATGTAGTTTATTTGCAGAAACCCTTGGCGTATCTCAAATTGGCATAGATGATAGTTTCTTTGATTTAGGCGGACATTCTTTACTTGCCGCTCGTCTGCTTCGACGTATACGCGATACATTCGGTGCAGACCTAAGCATGAGCACCATTTTTGAATCACCCCGAGTCGCTGAGCTTGCACAGCACTTAGATAAAGCAAAGGACATTCGGCCGCCGCTTCAGGTAGAAAACAAGCCAGATGAGATTCCGTTATCCTTTGCTCAGAAACGGCTCTGGTTCCTTCATTGCCTTGAAGGTCCAAGTCCAACTTACAATATTCCACTTGTCATTCAGCTAACAGGTACACTAGATCAACAAGCTCTAACTGGTGCTTTGGCAGATATCACTGAAAAACATGAAACCCTTAGAACCATTTTTCCAAATAAGAATGGCATGCCAAGACAGGTTATTTTACACCCAAAAAGTGTTCAGCCTGAGCTCCATGTCACAGCTTCGAGTGATCAACAAATTGAGAATCAATTAAATGAATCCATTCGCTATAGCTTTCAGATTGAAGAAGAACCTGCACTGCGAGCAGAATTATTCACGCTTGATGCCAATCGGTCTGTCCTGCTTCTATTGCTGCATCATATCGCTGGTGACGGCTGGTCACTTGCACCGTTGACACGAGACTTAGCTGCTGCTTATGAAGCTCGTATTCAAGGGAAATCCACCCCATTGCCAGCGGAACCTGTTCAATATGCTGACTATGCTATTTGGCAGCAGAAACTGTTGGGCAGTGAAAAAGAGACGGATAGTCTATTTGCCAAGCAGCTCAGCTATTGGAAAGGTGCCTTACATGACCTGCCAGAAGAACTTGAGCTTCCCTATGACTTCCCACGTCCACAGGAAGGAAGCTTCAACGGTGCGACGATAGACTTTACGATCGAACCGGCTTTACATCAAAACCTTCTTGAGCTTGCGAAACAGCATCAAGTGAGTTTGTTCATGGTGCTTCAAGCATCCCTTGCAGCATTACTGACACGCCTTGGGGCGGGGACAGATATCCCAATCGGCAGTCCAATTGCTGGACGGAATGACGATGCTCTTGACGATATTGTCGGATTGTTTGTGAACACACTAGTATTACGTACAAATACAGCTGGTAATCCAACCTTCAGTGAGCTATTGAAGCGAGTGCGAAACGTTGACTTAGCAGCCTATGAGCATCAGGATCTGCCATTTGAACGGCTAGTGGAAATCCTAAATCCAACCCGCTCCAGATCACGGAATCCATTGTTCCAAGTGATGCTTGCCTTCCAAAATACACCGAAGGCGGAAATGAAGCTGACACAACTTGATTCGGATCTCTACGTAAAACCAGTGGGATCAGCTAAATTTGATCTGACCATCGAATTGACAGAACAAAGAACTGAAACTGGATCAGCAGCAGGATTAACAGGATTGTTTGAATTCAGCACAGATGTATTTAAACAAAGTACCGTTCGAGCAATCGCTGACAGAATGAAGCGCTTTTTAACAGAGATAGCTGAGCGCCCACATCTGCCGATTGGTCAAGTGAACATTTTATCAGATCAAGAACGACAAACATTTCTCCCTGACAAACAGACATTCGCTCAGTCAGACCAAGCACCTAATCTCCCAGCCTTATTTGAAAAAACGGTGCAACAATTCCCTGATCGAGTGGCTGTAACGGATGGCAAGAGGCAGCTGACCTATGGTGAGTTAAACAACAAAGCCAATCGTCTTGCTCATTTATTAATACAAAGAGGCGTTGGACCAGAACAGTTCGTTGCACTTGCCCTGCCTAGATCAATTGATATGCTCGTCAGTTTATTAGCTGTTCATAAAGCAGGCGCAGCCTATGTTCCTCTTGATCCTGACTATCCAGCAGACAGGCTGGCATACATGATACAAGATGCCAAACCAGTTTGCAGCATCACAACAAAAGCAGCTGCATTGCATCTCCCTGCTGACTGCGATTTGATTTTGTTAGACGAAAAAGAAACAATTGATCAATTGCTGACTACGCCAAATCACAATCCGGCTGATATAGACAGAATTGAGCCGCTATCTTCTCTGCATCCGGCCTATATTATTTATACGTCCGGCTCTACAGGGAAACCAAAAGGAGTGGTCATTCCACACCAAAATGTCATCCGTCTTCTGACATCTACTGAACATTGGTTCCATTTCGATGAAGAGGATGTTTGGACAATGTTCCATTCATATGCCTTTGACTTTTCAGTTTGGGAAATATGGGGACCCCTTTTATATGGCGGGCGACTTGTCATTGTTCCTCATACCATCTCTCGTTCTCCAGAAGAGATGATGCAGCTTCTAGTCGATGAAGGTGTGACTGTACTTAATCAAACACCTTCCGCCTTCTATCAGCTCATGCAGATAGACAAGGAACAACAAACACTTGGTCAAGCATTATCACTCCGCTATGTCATCTTTGGCGGTGAAGCATTAGAACTTAGCAGATTAGAAGATTGGTACAGCCGTCACTCAGACTGCAAGCCAAAATTAATTAACATGTATGGCATTACAGAAACCACCGTTCACGTTACGTACAATGTACTCAATCGAGACATGATCGCAAAGAAATCCAGCAGTTTAATAGGCGAACCAATTCCTGACTTACACGTGTACGTACTAGATGAATACCTACAACCTGTTCCCCCTGGGACGACAGGTGAAATGTATGTAGCTGGAGCTGGCCTTGCAAGAGGTTATCTAGGCAGACCTGACCTGACATCAGATCGATTCCCTGCCGATCCTTATGGAGCACCTGGCACAAGGATGTATCGTACAGGCGACCTTGCGCGCTGGACAGAAGAAGGGGATCTTGATTACATTGGCAGAGCTGATCATCAAATTAAAATACGCGGATTTCGCATTGAACTTGGAGAAATTGAAGCCGTTCTGGCACGCCACGATGCAGTTGCACAAGTTGCCGTCATGATGCGAGAGGATCAGCCTGGCGACAAACGCTTAGTCGCATATTTCGTCACAACTGAAGAAGACCGTTTCGATACTGAAACCCTTCGTCATTTTGCAGCAGCCAGTCTTCCTGATTACATGGTTCCCGCGGCATATGTACAAATTGACACCATGCCGCTTACAGCAAACGGGAAGCTTGATCAAAAATCACTGCCAGCACCTCAATTGCATATACAGCAAGCAGATGGCCGCGGCCCAAGAAACCCGAAAGAGGAAATCCTATGTCATCTCTTTGAAGAGGTGCTTGATTTACCTAAAATCAGCATAGACGATCGCTTTTTTGACATTGGCGGGCATTCCTTACTTGCGGTTCGTTTAATCAGCCGCATTCGTGATGCACTTGGTGTCAAACTAAGCATCGGAACGTTGTTTGAAGCACCAAATGTAGCAAGTTTGGCAGAGAAACTAGAAACAGGAAGCGATGAAAACGCACTAGAAATCCTGCTGCCACTGCGAACAAATGGAGAAAGATATCCTCTCTTCTGTGTTCACCCGGCAGGTGGTCTTAGCTGGTGCTATGCAGGTCTCTTGAATACATTAGAAAAAGACATCCCTATTTATGGATTACAGGCACGAGGAATCGCAAGAAAAGATGACTACCCGCACACACTAGATGATATGGCTGCGGATTACATCAAGCACATCCAAACGATTCAGCCAAAAGGCCCTTATCATCTACTTGGCTGGTCACTTGGCGGAAACGTTGTACAAGCAATGGCTACTCAACTCCAGCAGCAAGGTGAAGAAATCGCTCTCGTTGCGATGCTGGATGCCTATCCAAACCATTTCTTACCGATTAAAGAAGCACCTGATGAAGAAGAAGCACTAATCGCTCTTCTTGCACTCGGCGGTTATGATCCAGATACCTTAACAGGTGAACCGCTCACGATGAAGAGTGCTGTCGACATCTTGAAGAAAGATGGCAGTGCACTAGCAAGCTTAAGTGAGGATGCCATTAGAAATCTAAAAGAAACCTATGTCAACTCAGTGCGATTGCTCGGGGAATATCAGCCAAAAACTTATCAAGGGGACATATTATTCTTTAGATCTACCATTATCCCAGACTGGTTTACACCGATTGATCCCGAAGCATGGGCACCTTATATCAACGGAACCATTGAACAGCACGACATTCATTGCCGGCACAAAGACATGTGCCAGCCTAAACCCCTAGCAGAAATTGGTGTCATCTTAGACAACGCTCTGCACCGGGTCAAACAAAAGCACTAAGAATAAAGGAGAGATGACAAATGACAAATCCCTTTGATCGTGAAGACGGTGTATTTCTTGTGCTTGTCAATGAACAAGGACAACATTCACTTTGGCCATCATTTGCACCAATACCAGATGGATGGGAAAAGGTCTTTGGTGAAGACACTAGAAATGCCTGCATTGATTATATCCAGACACACTGGCAGGACTTACGGCCATTAAGCTTAACAAAAGAACCTGCGTTAGCACATGGAAAAACGGAATAAATCATCGCACCCTGATCTCCATCAGGGTGCTTTTTTGACAGAATAAACACACCATTTTCCAGCTCTTTCTGATACAATTCAATTGAGAATATTTATCAATTAATAAGAGATCAGGTGGTTTTATGGGAAACAATCATCAATTATGTACAAAGGTAAATGCTGAACAATGCATTTATCGATTAACATATACTGAAAAAATAAATAATGCAGATCTTCCACATACGGAGCAGCAGTTGTCAGATACATTCTGCCTCCTCTTTAGCATAAGCGGCAATGGTTTACTTACATTGAATGATCAAAGATGGCGATTGAAAAATCTGACACTCTATACGATGATGCCTGGGGAAACATTTATGTTGAAAACAGAGCCTTATCAAAAACACGAGCTCTATCTGTTTCGCTTTCAAATGTACGCGTCACAAGGTCAAAGCATAGAAGAAGTATCAACTGAACAAGCCCGATCTTTACTGAATGTATGGCAATTTATCGATATTAGCTCGATTGAACAAATTCATTCTTTACTGTCCGACATGACAGCAGAATGGCAAAAACCTGAATCCATTAGCTTTTTTAGAAGCCAAACCCTTTTTCAACAGCTCATCCTGCAGCTTTTCACACTGCATAAAGAAGACATTTGTGACACAACACACGCCCTTTTCAAAACAAAACAATATATCGATCAACATTCCGAAGAACCTCTCAGCCTTACAAGTCTATCTCATATGGCTGGTATCAGCGCCAATCATTACAGCGAGCTATTTAAAAAGCATTTTGATGTGAGTGTCACTGATTATATCACCAAGAAAAGACTGGCTAGAGCCAAACAGTTAATGGCGAAAGGTCATGCAAAGCTCAAAGACATTGCACAGGACATTGGCTATCAAGACCCCTATTACTTTAGCCGCATCTTTAAGAAAAAAACGGGTATCACTCCTTCTGCTTATATGAAAAGCCGTCAACGGAAAATGGCTGCCTATGGCCATTCCATACTCGGGCAGCTCACACCTATTCATATCATCCCATATGCTGCCCCTCTTCACCCTAAATGGACAGCACATGATTTTGAGCATTATGCAGAAGAAATTCCGATCCATCTGAGTGCACATCGTATCAACGAGCACGCTGAAGCCAATTTACAGCAATTGAAGGAAGCACAACCTGAGCTGATCATTGCCAATGATCATGTGACAGAGGCAGAAAAACAAGCGTTGAAAACCATCTGTCCTGTACACTTTGTTCCATTCACACAATTGGATTGGCGCACTCAATTCAGACAAACAGCTCTGTTCTTAAACGAAACGAGGGAAGCAGAAGAATGGCTGCTTCATTACGAAGAACTCGTTAATCAAGCGAAAAAGGAATGCGTTATTGATCATCCACCAAGAACCGTCCTGCCTCTTCGTATCTTTCAAGATCAGCTCTACTTATCTGTCAATCGCACCTTGTCAGAAGTAATTTTTCATGACATTGGCCTTCTGCCAGCTTTTCAGAATGATGGCCAGCTCATCGAAAAAAAAATCAGCATTCACTCTATACAGCAGTTAGACCCAGATGCCATCTTCCTTTTGTTGCATAAAGAACCAAAAACCCTTGCTTTTTATCAAAAGTTAAAGCAACAGGAGGCTTGGCAAAATCTCAAGGCTGTGACGCAACAAGCCGTCTATCCACTCGCTTCTGACCCTTGGCGTGAATACACAGCAGCCAGTCATCAACGAGTCATTCAGGACCTTTTATCTTTTTTTCCGTAAAAAGTCCATCACTAGACAGATCATTGTCTATGGATAAAAGGACGAATGACTACTACAATCTTTAATTGAGAACAATTATCAGTTAAAGGAGAAAACAAATGAAAAAATGGTTCGCATTGCTTATCCTTTGTATCATGACGATCATCGCAGCAGCCTGTGGTGCTGCAGAAAATAAACCGGCTTCCAACACAACCAAAAGCAAGTCAGCTGAAGCAGCAGAAACAAATATCAAATACTTAGATCAAACGTACAAACTGAAAACACCAGTGAAACGAATCGTCATTGCTGGAAGCCTAGAATCGATGGAAGATGCAAAACTACTTGGTATCGACCCTATTGGGGCTTCTACTGTAGGCGGCACTTTCCCTGAATTATTTAAAGACATTACAGCAAAAACAGAAGGCATTGGGGAAAAAACAGAACCAAACCTAGAAAAAATCTTAAAACTAAAACCAGACGTGATACTCGGATCAACCAAGTTCCCGCCTGCAACAATTAAAAAACTAGATAAAGTCCAAACGACGATCCCAGTATCACATGTCTCTTCCGACTGGGAAAGCAACCTTTTATTACTCGGTGAACTGACTGGAAAAAGTGAAGAAGCGAAAAGCATCATTTCTGATTATCAGAAAGATCTCAAACAAGCGAAAGAAACCCTGAAAGACAAAAGCAACAACAAAACAGCTGTCATTTTACGCATTAGACAGGGCGACCTGTACGTGTACCCTGAAGACGTATACTTCAACTCTACTTTATATGGGGACTTAGGGTTTACAGCACCAAGTGATATCAAAAAAGCCAAAGCACAAGCAATGATTTCATTGGAACGCCTAGGCGAACTCAATCCTGACTATATCTTTGTTCAGTTCTCCCAAGAGGAAAACTCATCGAATCCAAATGCATTGAAGGACTTAGAGGGAAATAAAATTTGGAACAGCCTAAAAGCTGTGAAAAATGGGCACATCAATGAAAATGTCGTTGATCCTATGCTTCAGGGAGGAACAGCACTAAGCAAAACAACTTTCCTTGATCAGGCTGTCAAATGGCTAGATCAAACCAACTAAAAAGATGCGCATCTTGACAAAGGGCTAAACATTTTAGCCCTTTGTTCTTCTTTTCAGCAGAGCTTGAAAACTTGAAGGAGAGAATACACATGAACGGAACGTTTCTATATGACGAATTGAACGGGCGGCAGCTTGATATTTACCTTCCACCGGACACCTCTATTGATGTTCCAGCTGTCTTTGTACAAGATGGCTCTTCTTTGTTTAGAACCCACCTGCTAGAGATCGAAAGCATGATTGAAGCCAAAACCATCTCGCCAATCATCATCGTCGGTATACAACCATTCAATCGACTTGACGAATATACACCATGGAAAGCATCATCACTGCGTTCTGGATTCCCTGACTTTAAAGGTGAGGCACAGACATATGTGTCATTTTTAGCAAATGACTTGCTTCCATATATCAAAAGAGAATACTCAGTCAAACAGACCGGTCATGAACATAGTCACATAGGTGCTTCATTAGGTGGGCTATTTGCAATTTATACTTTATTGATGTACCCTGCTCTTTTTAAAAAAATCGCATCTATCTCTGGATCATTTTGGTATCAAGATTTTCTACCATTTGCTAAACAACAAAGCATTCAGTCTGTGGACCACCTTGTCTATTTGTCTGTAGGCAGTGAAGAAGGGAAAGGCAAAACATCTGTCCAACAGCACATGCCTTTATTCAACAAACAACTCCATGATCTTTTATTACAGAAAGGGATGCAGGAACGAAAGCTTCACTTTCACATTGAACAAGGAGAGGGCCACCATCTGAAACAATTTCAAAAAAATTTCTTATCGGCCATCAAGTGGTTTTATAAAAGAAAACCTTAATTTTTTATCAGCAAGTCACAAAGTCGATATGGTATATTGGAACGTATAGATTGAAAGAGGAGGGATTTGCGCATGAGACCTTTACAAATCTCAGCCGATACCGCACAAAAGCTTGCTGCATCACTCAATGTACCGTTAGAGCAAATCATGCATATGCCGCAGCACATCTTATTAGCTAAATTAGCGGAGCTTGAACAGAAGAAAGATCGTTCTTAAAGAAATAAAGGAGTTTACATTCATGGAACAACAACTAGAAAAATCAACATTTCATCCTCGCAGTACAGGGCAAACCATTTTGCTGATTGCTGGGATTTTACTCATTGCCTTTAACCTGAGGCCAGCCATTACGTCTGTTGGTCCTGTGATCGGTGCCATTCGTTCTGATTTACAGCTTTCAAATGGACTGGCTGGTTTCCTCACGACATTACCACTGCTCTCATTCGCATTGCTATCTCCCATTGCACCTAAAATCGGAAAACGTCTTGGGAATGAACGAACACTTTGGCTTGGGCTTGCTGTCCTGCTCTTTGGGATTGTCATTCGTTCATTGGGCAGCATCACCTTTTTAATGATGGGAACAGCGCTAGTCGGCGTCGGGATTGCGATTTGTAATGTGCTTTTACCTGGACTTGTGAAACATAAATTCCCTGCACATGCTGGATTAATGACAAGCGTGTATACGACATCGATGTCCGTTTTTGCTGCACTTGCATCTGGTGTCAGCGTTCCGCTCAGTCATGCAATGCCTGGCGGCTGGAATACATCATTCCTTGTCTGGGCCGGACTTGCTCTTCTTGCAATGATGGTGTGGGCGCCGCAGCTTCTTCATCAGAACACAGCGGCTGTCAAAAGCATTTCACTCAAAGAACAGCCAATATGGCGTTCACGTGTCGCATGGCAGGTGACCTTTTTTATGGGCTTGCAATCATTCCTTTTCTACAGCAGCATCGCATGGTTTCCTGATATTTTGACATCACATGGCATGAACCTAGCGACAGCGGGATGGATGCTCTCTATTATGCAGTTCACTGGTCTGCCATCCACCTTCTTAACGCCCGTTTTTGCAGAAAAATTAAAAACGCAAAGACCGCTTGTCGTCGGCCTTGTCCTTGTATATTTACTCGGCATGATTGGTCTCCTTCTCGGAGGGTCGACGCCTATTCTTGTTATCTCTGTGCTATTAATCGGCGTCGGACAAGGGGCCAGTATCAGTCTTGCCCTCACATTTATCGGATTAAGAACAACCAATATGGAACAAGCAGCTGCCCTTTCTGGAATGGCGCAGTCACTCGGTTATTTATTAGCCGCTGTTGGTCCATTCATGATCGGTATCCTTTTTGATGTGACACATACATGGACGCCATCTATTATCATCTTTATCATCGTTCTATTTTTCATGTTTTTATCCGGTATGCGTGCTGGACGAAGCATCTATATTTCAGATCCATCATAAAAAAAGAACCCGTCTCACGAGGAGACGGGTTCTTTTCTGTTTATGCTTGTTCTGTGACGTGCACTTTTAATGTTGCTTGTACTTCTGGGTGAAGCTTCACCGGTACATTTGTGTATCCTAACGCACGGATGGCATCATTCAACTCAATTTTACGCTTATCGAGTTTGATTTGATGTTCTTTTTGCAATTTATCAGCGATCTGTTTGCTTGTAATCGAACCAAATAGACGACCGCCTTCACCTGATTTAGCAGTGAGTTCCACTGTCAGCGCCTCAAGTGTTTCTTTTAATTGTTTCGCTTGCTCAAGCTCTTGGATGGCATTCTTTTTCTCTTTGTTTTTCTGCCCTTCCAATGCACTTAGGTTCGTTGGAGTTGCTTCAACAGCTAACCCTTGTTTGATGAGAAAGTTGTGAGCGTATCCGTCAGCTACATTTTTGACTTCGCCTTTTTTCCCTTTGCCTTTTACGTCTTTTAGAAAGATGACTTTCATCTTTGAACCCCTCCTTCGAAATATTCGTCTATGGCAGCTTTTAACTTCTCTACCGCTTCTTCAATGGTTATACCATAAATCTGGGTCGCAGCGTTAGTTAAATGACCGCCGCCATCTAATGCTTCCATAATAATTTGAACGTTGATATCCCCTAACGATCTTGCACTAATACAGACCGTATCGTCATCTCGCCTTGCGACAGCAAATGATGCTTCAACCTCACTCATCGACAAGAGAGAATCAGCCGTCTGTGCGATCGTAATTTGATCATAATACTCAGATCTGTCAGACGGCAAGGAAGCAATCGCTACCTGATTTTGATACAGCTCTGTATGCTGAATGAGCTTTGCCCGTTTGATGTAATGATCGACTGTCTCTTTCAAAAACTTTTGCACAAGGACAGGATCTGCCCCTTTTGCACGAAGGTAGGATGCTGCATCGAACGTTCTTGACCCCGTTCTGAGGGAGAAACTCTTCGTATCCACGATAATCCCAGCAAGAAGTGCTGTGGCCTCAATCATGTTAATCCGCAATTTCTTCGGCTGATACTCTAACAGCTCTGTCACAAGTTCTGCTGTAGATGAAGCATACGGCTCCATATAGACAAGTAAAGGATCTCGGATAAATTCCTCACCACGTCTATGGTGGTCAATGACAACGACGTTTTCGATCTTATTTAGCAGTCGTTCTTCCATCACAAGGGACGGTTTATGTGTATCTACAACCACAAGCAATGTGTCATCCTTTGCAAGCTCCATCGCTTCCTCAGGCGTGATAAAACGGGACCAAAGTTCTTCATAATTCTTAATTTCACTAATTAAGCGTTGAACGCTATCCCCAATCTGGTTGGCATCAATGACGATGTAACCTTCTTTTCCATTCGCTTGAGCAACCTTTAAAATCCCAATCGAGGCACCGATAGAGTCCATGTCGGGGAACTTATGCCCCATGATCATAACATTACCGCTTTCAGATACAATTTCTTTTAAAGCATGTGAAATGACCCGTGCGCGTACTCGTGTCCGTTTTTCCATTGGATTGGTTTTTCCACCGTAGAATTTCACTTTCCCATTCGGCTGTTTAATCGCTACCTGATCCCCGCCTCGTCCGAGGGCAAGGTCAAGACTCGACTGCGCAAGTGCGCCAAGTTCTTTTAAAGAAGGAACAGACGCACCGATTCCAATACTAAGGGTAAGTGTGGCGCTATGTGCCCCTGTTTTCTCACGAACCTCGTCTAAAATGGAAAACTTCGATGCTTCAAGCTCTGCTAAGATGCTTTCGTTTAATACAGCCATAAATCGTTCAGATGAAATTCTTTTTAAGAAAATGCCGTATTCTTGTGCCCAATTGTTTAACAGCGATGTGACTTCACTATTAATCGCGCTGCGCACCTGATCATCAAGACCCTGCGTCACATCATCATAATTGTCTAAAAAGATATAAGATAACACCGTTCGTTCATTTTCATACTGTCTTTCAATCTGCACTTGTTCCGTGACATCAAAGAAATATAAAAGGCGCTCTGACCGTTTAATAATGACTTTGAATTTCCGGTCATTCAGCGTCACATTTTCTGTCTCAACCTCTTGTTTAATAAGAGGCACAATGGATTCAAATGTATCATACAAGGATCTGCCGACAAGTGTGCTTTCATGGAAGCACGAAGCGAGAAATGGATTGGTCCATTCGATATAATACTGGTCATTAAACAGCATAATACCAATTGGCATCTCCATTAATGCTTCTTCTCCAACCTTTTTGACTCGATAGGATAATGTTGAAATATATGAATCAATCTCTTTTTGCACCTGCGTATCTGCCCACTTTAAAAAGTAGAGCACACCCGCAAGGACTAAAAGACCAACCGCTCCTATGATCCAATTAAAATAAAGGTTGAGGAGGACTGTGATCACCGCAAGGACAATTAATGCGAAGATCGGATACTTGATGACAGGTTTTCGATAGAAGCTTGGCACTGATATCAACTCCTCAACATTCAGAGTGAATTATTTGTTTTTACTTTTTCTCTTAAATCAAAGCCTATGTCAGCAATCCCTATAATACGCACAATCACACCGATTGGCGGAAAGAGAATCGTCAATACGACGGCAAAAATGGGTACCACTTTTGAGATGTTTTTTTCGTGGCAATAATAGAAGATAAAAGAAAAGCCCTGAATAAGCACCAGTATAAATAAAATTTGAAAAGCACTCGTTTGCACGAGCGATAAAAAGCTGCCTTTCTCCGGCTGAATCAGCATCAAAAGCAGTGTGAGTAAATAATACCATACCATGCTTTTTGGCAGCCGCATATCCTTAAATTTCTTAAGAGCTGGCATGTCTGGAACAAACCGTTTGATCAACGGCCGCACAAACCAATGATTGACGAAAGACATGAGCGTGACAAAAATCAAAAGCGCTACAGGTAAAGAATTTAATGCCGTATCCTGCATCTCTCTAAACTGCTTGAGTTGTTTTGCTATGTCCTGATCAGTAGCGCCAGATTGTTTTAAGGTACTCTCTACCATCGGCATGATTTGGTCAATTGATTCCTTTGCGACACCCAGTATATCTACTTGAAACAGCTGGACACTGACAACAAAGTAAATGAGAAAACTGAATAAGTAGATCAGCGCACCCGTAATAATAGCCTGACCTGGCTGCCTCCTTCTGTAGAAAACACCCATACCTACTCCAACAGCAATCAGCATTGGCGCACTTAACAGCCCATTAATAGACCCAATTAAAAAGCTGATCACTATGCCAATAGCGCCAGCCGCAATTCCTTTTTTCAAGCCATGCCTGATTGTATAGAGAATGATCGGAATCGGAGCAGCCATGAAGAAAATAATGGCTAAAAGTGGCACATACAAATAAAACAGCGTCATGACCGCAAAAATACTGATCATGATAGCGCCTTCTACTAACGCTTTTGTTTGTTTCACACCTTCACCTCAATCCAAACATTTTTCTATATCTTGCTCAATGTGTACTTCTATGTATACGTACGATGTACGCTCCGTCATATCTTGACCCAACCTTTATTTTACCATAGCCGTAAATCGCAAGTAAAATGCAGGCTATTCCAAGAACGTTTCACGTGGAACAACTTAGATCGTCTTGTACATGCAACTTTTCAGACAGCATGTTACAATTTTTTAGATTATTCTTAGCTATAAACCCTGAATTCAAGGTCAAAAGCTGTTAGAATAGAAACATCATCAATAAAAGTAAGAAGGAGAATTCACATGGGAAAAACACTCGTATTCGGACACAAAAACCCTGACACAGACACGATTTGCTCTGCTATCGCTTACGCTGATCTGAAAAACAAAATTGGCGTTCAAGCAGAAGCTGTCAGACTTGGAGAAATCAATGGAGAAACACAATACGCATTAGATTTCTTTAAACAAGAAGCACCTCGTTTCATTGAAACGGCTGCAAACGAAACAAAACAAGTCATTCTTGTCGATCATAACGAATTCCAACAAAGTGTAAGCGATATTGATCAAGTACAAGTGACAGAGGTCATTGACCATCACCGTATTGCCAACTTTGAAACAAGTGAACCTCTTTACTATCGTGCTGAGCCAGTTGGCTGCACAGCAACGATCTTAAACAAAATGTACAAAGAGCACCAAGTCACAATTGAAAAAGAAATCGCTGGTTTGCTTTTGTCTGCGATCATTTCTGATTCCTTGCTATTCAAATCCCCAACATGCACACAGCAGGATGTTGATGCTGCGCATGAGCTAGCAAAAATCGCAGGAGTAGACCCTGAAGTATATGGTTTAGATATGCTGAAAGCAGGAGCTGACCTAAGCCAAAAAACAGTTCAAGAATTAATCACACTGGATGCAAAAGAATTTGCACTAGGAAACAGCAAAGTCGAAATTGCACAAGTTAATACAGTTGATATCGCTGAAGTAACAGCAAGACAAGCTGACATCGAAGCAAAAATCAATGAAGTCATCGCAGCGAAAGGTCTTGATCTATTTGTTTTAGTGATCACAGACATTCTAGAAAATGACTCTCTTGCGCTTGCCCTTGGTGCTGAAGCAGCAAAAGTAGAAAAAGCATTTAATGTCACACTTGAAAACAACACTGCTTTACTAAAAGGTGTTGTATCAAGAAAGAAACAAGTCGTGCCTGCACTAACAGACGCACTTTCTTCATAAACATAAAAAGACTGCTGACATCTTCAGCAGTCTTTTTTCTTCTTTTAATGAATGTACATATCGCTGACAAGAATATCCTTTAGCACGCTTGTTGGAATCGTGAATTCAACTACACCCATGTAACCAGGCGCCACATCATATTCGTTGAAGGAAATCACCAGTTTGCCTTTTGAATTGATATAGAAGCTTTGATCTGGCTGAATCTTCTTAAACGGATCAACCGTATCTTGCTTCGTCATCCAGTAAATCTTATTTGAATCCTCTTTCATCTGTTTCTTCATTTGTTCTTTAATATTTTCACTAATCACATCAATATAACGGTCATCTTTAAACAGACTTGGTAATGTAATGAGTACATGGTTTTTCTTATCCACCGTATCATATGTCATTTCCTCTGCCGCAGAAGCCTGAGTCGTCACCTTGTATCGACCTAGTGAAAGAATTTGATCATTATTTGTTCTTACTTCATATCCGCTCTCTACACTCAAATGACCATTTTTATAACCCTTTGTTTCCTTTTCAAAATCTTGATACAGCTTTTTGTTTTCAGCTAAATATTTTTGATTCAGGCTGTCTTGTAATTTTCCGTCCCCAAGCCCTGAAACGTGTGGTGTTTTGAGATCAATATTTGTTCCCTGATCGCTCTTTTTAAATTCTGTGAACGTCACGACTTTCACAAGCTCTCCAATGACGGGTACTTCTGAAATCGCTCTTGCTGCCTGCGGACTGACATTTACAGTGGTGACAAATAAAGCAGCTGCAGCAACAAGTCCGATCGTCCATTTCTGAAAATGAGGTTGCTTGTTTTTTCGTTTTAATGTCCGTTCAACCATAGCATCGTATTCCGGGGGAATAGGGATTTCTAGATATTCCTCTTTTAACTGTTCCAAATGCTTATCCATTTATATTTCCTCCTGCGATAATTCTACTTTTAAAAGCCGCAACGCCTTATATAATCTTGTTTTAATGGTGTTTTCATTTTCTCCAAGAATATGAGCAATGTCCTCTAGCTTTAAATCCTCAAAGAATCTTAATATAATGATGACCCGATACATCTCCGGCAAATCTTCTATTGCCCGTCTGACATCTTGATCCTCATAGACATCCGATTCACCCTGTGATAAAAATTCCAGCGTATCATCGTCTGTCACTTGCACACGCTTCTTCTTTCGTAAAAAGTCGAGGGCAGCGTTTACGACGATTTTATAAAACCAGCTATGCATCTTGGTCGCATCCTCTAATCTGTGAACAGATTTGAGTGCTTTATGAATCGCCTCTTGAACGACATCCATCGCATCTTCTGGGTTTTTGACATAGCTATAGGACAATCGATAAAAACTGTGTTTATGCTCCATTACGTAATCCGCAAATTGATCATCAATCTTTCGTTTCTTCATTTTACAAAGAGCTCCTTTATCTTAAATGCGCATCTGTTATTTCTTACATTGGATAGACGCGCACCTGTTAAAAATAGTTTGCGCTCCATTATTTTTTTAACATGTCATCCCATTTACGTTTCTATACAAAAAGAGCGAACCTGACGGGTTCACTCTTTTAAAGCCGTTATTTTTTGATAAACAAATGGTTTAAGTGGTGATAGCGGATGAATGATGGACACTCCTGTTTCCTGCTCCACCTGCTTTGCAGCGTGAACCATCGAGAGCTGCATCACACAAATATCTCCATGCTGCTTCACAGATTGCCTTAACTGTTCCATAATTCGCTCATGGTAGGCTTGTATATCACCGTTCAAGCAAAGATGAAAGACATCCTCTAGCACAACCACTTCTGCCTTTAACTGCTTTCCCTGCTCTTTTACATATGAAGACAGTCGCTTCATCGTTCCTTCTACTGTATCTGGGTTTGAAAACACCAGCTGAAGCGGACCCTCTCGCTCACAAATCTGCTCAAATAACGGCTCATCTATCGGAACAATTGGTTGTTTGAACAGGTGCTGCTGCTCCCCCAAAGCCGCAATGTATTGTGTACACGTTAATAAAACAAGATCAGCCTCTCCTTCTTGCATTAGTCTGTTGATAGCATAGGTTTGCTGCTGCTCAAGATCAAATGCGGGATCTTGTTTGGCTCGTTCCATAAATGATGAATCGACGATGTGATGCAGATCAAATCCTGTGTCATAGAAAGCGTCGTCAATGTAAGAAATATTAGATGGATGTGCGTGAAGGCAGTGTAATCGAATCATTAGGTCCGCTCCTCATAAAAGTTTTCACTCATTATATCAATCCTTGTATGAAATAGGGAGCAACATGACCATATTGTTAGGGAGATATTGAAGGAGGGATTCTACCTTGAAAGAAGATCAACAGCCTACATCATCTTCAGAGTCAGAAGAAACCTTGACGAATCGCCAAGGTCACCCGGTAACAGATAATCAAAACATGAGAACCGTTGGGAATAGAGGACCGACTACGCTTGAAAACTACGATTTCCTAGAGAAAATCAGTCATTTTGATCGTGAACGCATCCCTGAACGTGTCGTTCACGCACGAGGTGCCGGCGCACACGGATACTTTGAAGCCTACGGTACATTCGGCGACGAACCCATTTCCACTTATACAAGAGCCAAATTATTTCAAGAGAAAGGAAAAAAGACCCCTGTCTTCGTTCGATTCTCTTCTGTTATTCACGGCGGACATTCACCAGAAACTTTACGCGATCCGCGGGGATTTGCGATCAAATTTTATACAGAAGACGGCAACTGGGATCTCGTTGGGAACAACCTCAAAATTTTCTTTATTCGAGATGCTTTGAAATTCCCTGATTTGGTTCATGCCTTTAAGCCTGACCCTGTCACCAATCGTCAGGATGGTGAGCGCATTTTTGATTTCGTTTCACAATCACCTGAAGCAACACATATGGTGACATTTCTCTTCTCGCCATGGGGCATTCCTGCCACATACCGGCACATGCAAGGCTCTGGCGTCCATGCCTATAAATGGGTGAATCATGAAGGAAAAGCAGTGTTGGTCAAATATCACTTTGAACCAAAGCAAGGAATTCGCAACCTGACACAAGAACAAGCCCAGGCCATTCAAGGGGAAAACTTTAATCATGCCACACAGGATTTATATGAAGCCATTGAACAAGGGGATCATCCTGAATGGGAAGTATACGCGCAAATCATGGAAGATGACACCCACCCCCATCTAGACTTTGATCCACTCGATCCAACAAAGCTCTGGTACAAGGATGACTATCCATGGAAACCGATCGGACGAATGGTGCTAAACAAAAATCCAGAAAATTATTTTGCAGAAGTGGAACAGGTTGCCTTTGGGACGGGGGTTCTTGTAGACGGATTAGATTTCTCAGATGATAAATTGCTGCAAGGACGTACCTTCTCTTACTCTGATACGCAGCGATATCGAGTCGGGCCAAATTATTTACAGCTGCCGATCAATGCCCCGAAAAAGCATGTTGCCACCAATCAGCGAGATGGGCAAATGGAATATCATGTGGATCAAGGAAAAGGACAAAACCCCCATGTGAATTATGAACCGTCCATTCTCGGAGGATTAAAAGAATCGCAGCAAGATGGAAAGGATCATACGCCTTTTGTAGAGGGTGAAGTCAAACGGGAAGCCATTGACCGCCCGAACAATTTCGGACAAGCCGGAGAAACCTATCGTCGCTTCAATGATTGGGAACGTGAGGAACTGATTAAAAACTTAGTCAACACCTTAGCTACCTGTCAAAAAGACATCCAAGACCAAATGATCGAAAACTTCACAAAAGCTGATCCTGACTACGGAAAACGTGTGGCCGATGGCTTAAAAGCCTTCAAACAAGAGGAGCCAAGCGGTCCCATTGGCTCAACAGGCGCGGCACAGGCTGTCAACGATGCGATCAACAACAGCACACCTTCGGATCCTTATTAATGAAAAAAGAATGCAGCGGAGTGGCTGCATTCTTTTTGTATACATCTATTAAGCGTTTTTACCTTTTTTGATCCATTCTGCTACATTTACTGTACGTTTCGCCTGATGTTTTGCGGCTGCTTCTGCATCCTCTTGGATCTTTCCATTTTGGTCAACAGTCACACTCACACCGTAAGGGTTACCCCCTGCGCCGTATAGGGAATCATCCGTGTATCCAGGAGCGGCAATAATGGCTCCCCAGTGGAACATCGTTGTATAAAGGCTCAGAACTGTCTGCTCCTGTCCGCCATTTGGGTTTTGTGCAGATGTCATCGCACTCACTGCTTTGTTTGCTAGTTTCCCTTGGAACCATAAACCGCCTGTTGTGTCTAAGAATTGCTTCATTTGAGCCGGTAAGTTACCGAAACGTGTCGGCATGCTGAAAATAATGGCATCTGCCCACTCTAAGTCACTTAACTGAACCTCAGGGACATCTTTTGTTTCATCTAAATGTGCTTTCCATGCTGGATTTGATGCAACAACTGCTTCTGGTGCCAATTCAGGAACCTTTAAAATTTTGACTTCAGCACCAGCTTCTTTCGCTCCAGCCTCAGCCCATTTTGCCATCTGATAGTTTGTACCTGTTGAACTATAATAAATAATCGCTAGTTTTACGTTTTCCACTTGTTCCATCTCCTTTTGTTTGGTTTGCCCAAATAGCTTCTGTAAAAATCCCATCTGTATTCCCCACCTTATTTAAATTGACGACGATACCACAATGCCGCAGCATCGACTTCTTCTCTCGTTAGCTGATGTCCACGATTTTCCCAATGAAGCGTTACGGATGCTCCCGCCTCCTGAAGCAGTTGCTCCAGTTCCTGAGATTCCTCAGGACGGCACATTGGGTCATTTTCACCAGCTGCTATAAAGACTTGTTTCCCCGCTAATGAAGGTAATGAAACCCCTCGTCTTGGGACCATTGGATGATGCAGGATCGCTCCTTTCAGCGCATCTCCGTAATGGAATAACAGACTTCCAGCAATGTTCGCCCCGTTTGAATAGCCGATGGCTACCACATTGTGACGATCAAATCCATACTTATCTGCTGCTTCCCCGATAAATGTATATAATTCCTCTGTACGCTCAATTAAATCTTGCTCATCAAAAACACCCTCTGCCAAACGCCTGAAAAAACGCGGCATGCCGTTTTCTGATACATTTCCTCTCACACTAAGAACAGATGCTTCAGGGTCTACCACTTCTGCAAGCGGCAATAAGTCTTGCTCTGTCCCGCCAGTTCCATGCAGCATGAGAAGGACAGGTTTTTGTTCATTCTTTCCTTTTTGAAAAAGATGCTTCATCATGAATCTCCTTTCCCTTTGATTTCTCTTACCTCAATCGGCAACACGATTTGTTCAATTTGACTACGCTGCGCCTCATATTGCGGTGGCAGTTTCAACGCTTCACCCATCGTTTCCACAGATTCATCGTGTGCAAACCCTGGAGGATCGGTCGCAATCTCAAATAATATGCCGCCAAGCTCTCTAAAATAAATCGCATTGAAATAATTTCGATCTTGCACAGGCGTCACTTGATATCCGCTTTGCGCAACATGTCTTTGCCAATCTAATTGATCCTGATCATCTGTTGCTCTCCACGCAATATGATGTACAACACCAACGCCCATACGTCCTCGTGCAACAGGTGTCTTGTTCACATCAATAACATTGCCGATTTCTCCAAACGAACGGAATCTCACATAATCTCCTTCTGTGCCGACTTTTTCAAGTCCCATCGTTTGCTCTAGCAGCTGCATCGTTTGCTCAGGCTGTGAAGTTAATAAAACAGCTCCGCCAAACCCTTTAATCGCTACTTCTGGTGTCACCCCATTAAATGTCCAGTCATTCTGTTTTCCTTCTTCACGCTCTACAAGTTCTATCAATAAACCGTGCGGATCTTCAAATGAGAGAAAGGCCTCACCAAAGCGTTCAATCATTTCATAAGAAACGTCAAACTGCTCAAGGCGTTCCTTCCAAAAAGAGAAGGCACCGGTCGGAACGACATATGTTGTCACACCTACTTGACCTGCTCCAATTTGTCCCTTTTGTGCACCTGGCCAAGGGAAAAACGTAATAATGGTACCTGGAGAACCTCCTTCATTTCCAAAATATAAATGGTATGTGCCTGGATCATCAAAATTGACGGTCTTTTTCACGAGACGCAGACCTAAAACACCTGCATAAAAATCAACGTTCTCCTGAGGATGACCAACAATTGCTGTGATATGGTGAATTCCTTCTGTTTTCTTCACTTCTAATGACCTCCTCTTCATGACGTAACATGTCTCTACTCATTATGTCTTGACTGACGCTTTTATATTATCTCGAATTCGAGATATATGACCAAAAAATATATTTATCTCGAATTAAGGATATTCTTTTTTGAAATAGATGTCAATGATTTTTGTTTTTTTCTTTTCAAAAAGCAGGCCGCTTTATATATAGCAGACCTGCTTCCCCTTGATTATTGAAGCAATTTTTTCTTTTTTAAATAGGCTTCGGCTACTTGAAATGCATCTTTCCCCTTCACATTGACTTCGTAATTCATTTCTCTCATCTCATCATCTGTGATTTGACCAGCGAGCTTGTTGAGAGAGGCCTCAATCTCAGGATACTCTTTTAATGTCTCCTGTCTTAGCAAGGGCGCTCCTTGATAGGGCGGGAAAACATGCTTGTCATCATCAAGCACCTTCAACTTGTATTGTCTCAATTCACTGTCTGTCGAATACGCATCGACCAACTGAATATTCCCTTTTTGAATGGCTCGATATCGAAGTTTCGGTTCCATCGTGACCACATCGTCAAAAGAAAACTGATAAGCTTTTTGAATGCCTAAATATCCATCCTGACGATCAGAAAACTCTAAAGTAAAGCCAGCACGTATACGATTCTTGATTTGACCCAGATCTGAAATCTTTGATAAATCATATTGATCCGCTAGTGATTGAGGCACGGCTAAAGCATATGTATTGTTATAAGCCATCGGCTGAAGAAGCTGAAGCTGAAAGGATGACGCCAAACCTTGGCGCGCTTGCTCATACACTTTTTCCTTATCCGTGCTTTTCGCTGTTTCTTTCAGAAATTCAGAAATCGCTGTCCCTGTAAATTCAGGATAGATGTCAATATCACCAGACCGCAGTGCTTGAAAAACAAAGGACGTCTTACCAAGACCAGGCTTAAGATTGACTTGGATATCTGTATCCTGCTCAATTAAAAGCTTATACATGGAGATCAAAATTTCAGGCTCTGACCCCAGCTTCCCTCCAATGGTGATCTCTTTCTTTTCTTGTTGAAACAGCAATGGGGCAGCGACAACTGCTCCTGCTATTACAGCAAAGACCGTCACAGAGATCACGGTTTTTTTAAAGGAGATTTTCTCAAGTGTCCGCAAGACCACATCAAATAAGAGCGCAAGTAATGCAGCTGGAATAGCACCAATGATGATCAAAGACATATCATTTCGATCAATTCCAAGCAGAATCAGACTCCCTAATCCACCTGCCCCAATAAGAGCTGCAAGAGTGGCTGTCCCTACAATGAGGACCATCCCCGTTCGGATACCTGCCATGATCACCGGCATAGCAAGAGGGAGTTCTACTTTTAATAAGCGTTTGCGGTGATTCATTCCCATAGCGAGCGCCGCTTCCCGCAGCGACGGATCGACCTCACGAATGCCTGTATATGTGTTCCTTAAAATAGGAAGAAGAGCATAGACGACAAGAGCGATAATTGCGGGCACTTGACCAATCCCAACGAGAGGAATCAGCAGTCCAAGCAGCGCCAAAGACGGAATTGTCTGCAAGACAGCCGTCACCCCAATGATCCACTCTGCTATCTTAGGGACTCTCGTTAAATAAATCCCTAAAGGAATGGCAATCAAAATCGCTAGAAATAACGCAATGAAGGAAATTTGAATATGCTCAAGTAAGGCGTGTCCGAGCTGATCTTTTCGAGCCCATAGCACACTGGTCCATTCATTCATGTGTCTCGCCCCTCTCAGCAGAAGTACCGGCTAAATACTGAATCACCGCTTGACGAGTGATGAGCCCGATCCGTTCCCCATCCTTCTCAACAACAAGCTCTTCATGCTCTGCCAGTCGAGATAGAACCTCTTCCAGCGTCGCATGGATGGAGACCGCTTCATCGCCTAACAGATCATCTTGAGACATGGGCTGAGAAATAGTTGTCAGCTCAAATGCTTGATGGTCTACATGACGGGCAGCTCCTGAAACAAACTCCCGCACAAATGGATTCACTGGATGCTGAATCAATTCCTCTGGGCGTCCAACCTGCACCACTTTTCCTTCATTCATCACACATATCCGATCCCCAAGCTTCATGGCTTCCTGCATATCATGTGTCACAAAAACGATGGTCTTTTGAATACGGCGCTGTAACTCAAGCAGATCATCTTGTAATTTCTCTCTCGTCAGTGGATCTAACGCACTAAAAGGTTCATCCATTAGGACAATCTCAGGATCAGCAGCAAGTGCCCGTGCTACGCCGACTCGCTGCTGCTGTCCACCTGAAAGCTCTGCTGGCTTTCGATGTCGATAGGTAGAAGGCTCAAGCCCCACCATGAACATCAACTCATCAACACGCTGATTCGTCTCAGTCCGCTTCCATTGTTTCAGCTCTGGCACTACAGCAATATTCTCTTCTATGGTCATATGAGGGAACAACGCTATTTGCTGAAGCACATAACCAATATCCCAGCGCAGCTCATAAATATTATAATCGCTGATGGTTCGACCCTTTATGTAAATCTCACCTTCTGTAGAAGAGATGAGACGATTGATCATTTTCAAAGTCGTCGTTTTCCCGCTTCCACTAGGTCCAATCAATACAAAAAATTCACCTTTCTGAATCTCCAAATCAACAGATTGAACGGCATAGCGGTCATCAGAAAATTGCATCGATACATTCTTAAATTCAATCATCTTCCCACGCCCTGACTGCAAGTATATTTTAAAATACCAATATGACAGATTAACCTAGTATTTGTATAGAACAAACTGTCACGTTGACTCTCTTTTTACATACTTCCCCTAGTTAGACTGCCAGAAACGACTTTCTCATAAAAGTGAGACAAATAAAAAAAGCGAAGAGCTCAAGGCCCTTCGCTTTTAAGTCAACGACTTACTCACCAGTAACGTATGGAAGTAATGCCATTTGACGTGATTTTTTAATCGCTAATGTCAATTTACGTTGATACTTAGCGCTAGTTCCTGTTACACGACGAGGTAAAATTTTACCACGCTCAGAAACAAACTTTCTAAGAAGATCAACATCTTTGTAATCGATGTGCGTGATTCCGTTAGAAGTAAAGAAACATACTTTACGACGTTTCGCACGACCGCCTCTGCGTCCACCTGCCATTTGTTTTCACACCTTTCCTTTGGTCATTTTTTTCAGATCAATTAGAATGGCAAATCATCATCGGAGATGTCAATCGGTTTACCATCATTCGCAAATGGGTCATCATTGAAGCTATTTCCCTGATTACGATTTTGGTTGTTTTGATTGCCATATGGATTTTGACTTGGTTCATTTCCAAATGGATTCTGATCATTTTGGCTGCCGCCATAATACTGGCCTCCGCTATTGCCACCGCCGCTGTATCCACCTGAACCAGCACCGCCGCTTTTAGGCTCAAGAAATTGAACACTTTCAGCTTGAACTTCTGTCACGAAGACACGCTGTCCTTGCTGGTTTTCATAGTTTCTTGTCTGCAAGCGACCGTCTACACCGGCAAGACTTCCTTTTTTCAAGAAATTAGCCACGTTCTCGGCTTGTCTTCTCCAAGTAACACAGTTAATGAAATCGGCTTCACGCTCTCCAGATTGATTCGTAAACGTACGATTCACAGCTAGAGTAAACGTGGCTACAGCCGCACCATTAGGCGTGTAGCGAAGCTCAGGGTCTTTTGTTAGTCTTCCGACCAATACAACACGGTTTAGCATATTGAAAGACCACCTTTAAATATATATTTCAATGATTTACTCTTCTTCTTTAACAACAATGTGGCGAATGATATCGTCACTGATCTTAGCTAAGCGGTCAAATTCTTGAACTGCTGCAGCGTCAGATTGAACGTTTACGATTTGGTAGAAGCCTTCACGGAAATCGTTGATTTCGTATGCAAGACGACGTTTACCCCAATCCTTTGTTCCAGTGATCTCCGCACCGTTAGAAGTTAACACGTTATTAAAACGGTCGATAACTGCTTTTTTAGCCTCATCGTCAACTGTTGGGCGGATGATGTACATAACTTCGTACTTTCTCATCTGATTGCACCTCCTTTTGGTCTAAGCGGCCCTATACGGGCAAGGAGCAATAAATTATATTACTCACAATTGTATATTATAACAAATTACTTGGCCTATGACAAGAACCTATACGTTAAAACGGAAATGAATGACGTCTCCATCTTTCACTATATATTCTTTACCTTCTAAACGAACTTTTCCTGCTTCTTTTGCAGCAGACATACTTCCGCCAGCTAGTAAATCTTCATAAGCAACCGTTTCAGCACGAATAAATCCACGCTCGAAGTCCGTATGAATGATTCCAGCACATTCCGGCGCCTTCATTCCTTTTTTAAATGTCCAAGCGCGCACTTCTTGCTCACCTGCTGTGAAATACGTAGCTAAACCTAGAAGTGAATAAGACGCTTTAATCAGCTGATCTAGACCTGATTCTTTAATGCCAAGCTCTTCAAGGAACATTTGCTTCTCTTCTCCTTCAAGCTCTGCAATTTCAGACTCAATCTTCGCACAAACGACGATGACTTCAGCGTTTTCGCCAGATGCAAACTCACGAATTTGCTGTACATATTCGTTTCCGTCCTGATCTGCTACTTCGTCCTCACTCACATTTGCTACATACAGAATAGGTTTTGACGTGAGTAAATGAAGTTGCTTCACAAGCTTCTGCTGCTCATCTGTAAATTCAACCGATCTTGCAGATTTTCCAGCTTCAAATGCGTCCTTCAGCTTTTCCAAAATATCAAATTCAGCTACCGCTTCCTTATCTTTTTGTTTCGCAAGCTTACTCACACGAGTTAAACGCTTTTCAACCGTTTCTAGATCAGCCAAAATCAATTCTAAATTAATCGTTTCAATATCTGACACTGGGTCAACCTTACCTGACACATGTGTAATGTTATCATCAGCAAAAGCTCTCACCACATGACAGATCGCATCTACTTGACGAATGTGAGAAAGGAATTTATTCCCTAAACCTTCTCCTTTAGATGCACCTTTCACAATACCAGCAATATCAGTGAATTCGAAAGCAGTCGGAACTGTCTTTTTTGGCTGCACTAATTCTGTCAGTTTTTGCAAACGCTCGTCTGGAACTTCTACAATTCCGACGTTTGGATCAATGGTACAGAACGGATAGTTAGCAGACTCCGCTCCAGCCTGTGTAATTGCATTAAATAGCGTTGACTTCCCGACGTTAGGTAAGCCAACAATACCAGCTGTTAAAGCCATTCTTTCATCTCCTCTATATGAAACGTGCTCGTTATACTGCGTAATATGAACCTAGAGCAATTATAAGTAGGTTTACATGAAAAGACAAGCTAACCATCATGCATTTTCAATAGAAGAAACATTACCAAAAAGACTAAATCGGAGCTTTAAAATAAGAAATTGCATCTGTTTCTCTGAACAAAAGACAAATTTCATCAAAAAAGCATGAGGCCTACTTAAGCAGTTGGCTCCTCATGCTTGACGAGAATTTTCTTCATTTTTCGTTCAAAATCTCTTCTTGGGATCATCACGCTGTGCCCACACCCTTCGCATTTAATACGAATATCCATGCCCAAACGAATGACTTTCCACCGATTGGCACCACATGGATGGGGTTTTTTCATTTCAACGACGTCATGTAACCCAAATGCTTTGTCTGCCATCAGCATTCACCTCTCTTGCTCACTTCATTAAATCTATTGTACAAAAAAACGCCGATGGAGAGCAATGCACAAAATAAAGAGCCGCTGTCATGTATCAATCCCGTTCTTTTTTATAGAAAAAACCCTTCTTTTAGATCATTTTATTTGTGACCAATAGTTACTTAAACTCCGCTTTTTTTCAATATTGTCACAAACACTGTAGGTCAAAAGGTTTTTATTGGTAGAACGCTGTGGTTTTTCCATATTTTTTGATTTATGATATCTGCATAAATGTTATGTGAGGGAGCAGGTACGATGGTCAATCGAAAGGATAGATTAACCGACAAAGATTATAAAATCATATCCGATCACGCTGGAAACGCAGAGAATTACCAGCAGAACCATACGATAGAAGTAGGTCAGCATACGCTCACTGTCAACGATTTTCTAAAAATAGATCATCAATTATATGGTTTAACGATGCAGCAGGAACAGTCAGATGAGTTCATTGTCGCGTTTCACTGTCCTCTGCCAAAACAAATGACGGTGACATCGACACAAGATGTTCAAACGGCTACCCAATCATTGTTAAAAACGGATTATGCCTACCCCATTGAAAGAAAATCCTTAGCCGGAAAACAAGATCATGTCTTTTTTAAAGGGAAGGAATACATCGAGGACGTCTGTCAGAAGCACCCGAATGCAACCATCTATCTCACTGGACAAGCGCTTGCCGGTGCTGTTTGTGCTTATATTGCAACAGAACAGCCAGCTGTCAAAAAAGCCATCACATTCGATAGCCCAAATATATGGAGCAGCCTGGCACCTTCCATTCAGCAAAAAGCAGTAGAAGGAAAATACACCCATGTTCTCACAGAATATATTCAACCCAATCATTATGTAGGTTTACTCAATCGCCATGATCATGGAGTTGGACAAGTCAAGTACACCGTACCGCCCCGGGAGCAGGGATCGGTCCAAGAATCCATAAAATATAAACCAAGAGAAATTGACACCTTTTTAAGATCAGCTTTTGCATCAATGAATATAGAATGGAACGAATCATTTGATACAAATGCATTTTTAGCTCTCGTTTCAGGAGAGTTTAAAGTAAATGGGCATTCATTCCATTCAAATGGAACCGCTCGTATTTTAGATGAACAGCTTGATCACAATACAAGTTTTACAGCGATGCTTTTACAAGAAATCCATTCAGGCCGTGCATATGCACAAAGCGGGCTTGAAATTATCATAAAATCCCATTTACTAAAAAATTCATCTTATGATCTACAAAGTATTATTGAACATGAAGTACACACTGTATTTGAGAAAATAGATGGAATTGATGATAGTGTAAAAGATGCCGTCCATCATGTAAAACAAGAACTGAAAGGACTTGTCGGCTTTGGTCACTATGATTTATTAACCCATAGCGATGTAGAAGCACTGTTAGAGGAAGTAAGGATGGAGCAGCCGCAATCATCCTTTTATTCTCATGAAAAACAACTGAATGCCTTGTACACCTTGAGAGACTACGAACAAGAACTTTCCACCCTTTCAAGACATATGTACACAATGGGTGATGACTATGCCAAGGCAGATAGACGCCTTGCGATGCAAATGGGTATTCGTTAAGAAAGGAGCCGCCATATGATCAATCAAAATAAACCTCCTAGTGACGCCCAGCGTTTCTTGCAAAATGTGAGTGCCCGCCGCTCCATGTCTGTATTCGAAAGTCAATCTGCACCACAAACACAATCGCAATCACCTGAAGAAATTGCCGCTATTCAGGCCATGCGCAGAGAAGGACAACGAAAAGATTTAAAGCGATTGCTGAAAATGCGGCTTCACGATGAATTGGCAAACACACGCATGCACTTGGAGTACCAATTGTCCAAAACAGAAGACATGATGAACCAGACAACCATTGTCAAACAGCATGTATCCCAGCATTTAAAGGGACAAGCCATCTCAGAAATAGAGGAACGCATGCAGCGTCTCCAGCACATGCCTGTATATGACGATATCAAGGAAGCGATTGATTCCATTCGGATAAAATAAGCACTTCTCTTTGAAAGAGAGGTGTTTATTTTATTTTATCAGTATAATTTTTAGAACGGAAAAATATCTTTTTACTTAAAATCGGATACAGCATTAAACAGACAAGCAAATAAAGATTGAGCAAGCTGTAAATCGGATACAAGAAAGCAATCAAATCAGCAAATCCAAGAGAGGTTAAAGGTGCCATCAAAAGAAGCATGATGAATACAATGAGCCAGCGGGGCATTCGTACAAAAGAGAGCATGCGGCTGGATAAACCAAATAATCCCGCAGCGGTTGTTGTATAAATCGCTAAACAAAGAACAATGGTCATAAACACAAACAATGATGTTGGTGCCCCCTCTAATACTGTAAACAAAGGAATCCCCTCTGCTGAAAGACTCCCAGAAATATCAACTAGTATTTCGTTATACACATAAGAAATGACACCAAAAATCAAACCGCTTAATATACTCGCAACCTTGGCCTCTCCAAGCCCCTTCATTTCTTTCCCCACTGAAGACAGCACTGCCACAACAGATAATATATTCAAAGAAGCAAAGACGATACTGGCAGGCCAATTGTATTGCTGGCCAAAATCAATTCTCCACATATGATCATGATTCATATAATAAAAAACAAACGCATAGATGAGCCCCGCCACCAAAATTGGTATAATGAAAGCATTCACAGATAAGAGCCCTTTCACATCCCAGAAAAAAATCATAAATGAGAATAAACAAAATGCACCGATTCCAACCCAAAATGGCACATGATACATCTCAAGTGTCACCCCGCCACCGGCAATCATGACTGTTGTTGTCGTGAATAGATAAAGAACAATTAAAATATCATACACCTTGGCCAGCCAAGGACCTACAAGACGCTCTAACACCGGCACAAAATGATCGGCACGCACCTCATAACTGATTTTTAACACCACATAGGTAGACAGCATAAACATGAGCGTAAACAGTAGAATGGCTAGTCCGCTATCAAGGCCAAAAAACTGCCAAATTTCTTGACCGGAGGCATATCCCGCTCCTATCAAGCTTCCTAAAATTAAAAGCGTCCACCTTGAACCAGCCTTCCACACAATCATCACCTCATAGGTATAGAATTAAGCTTGTTTCCGTATACTGATACTAACTACTATGACAAGGAAGTGAGACCTATGAATAGCAAGAACGGTCTTTTTTTAAGAAATAGGGTGAAAGAATACGTGTCCCATACGGATACAAATGCCATTCAGCAGCTTAAAAGTATTTTATTCTCGCATCTCCAGAAAGCAGGAAAAAGACCCGTTGCCATCGTCTGCATAGGAACAGACCGATCAACCGGTGACTCTCTAGGTCCACTTGTAGGAACAAAGCTTTCAAGTCTTGATTTAAAAAAGCTGCATGTATACGGCACTCTCTCTGACCCAGTGCATGCGGTCAATTTAAAGGAAAAGCTCGCTGAAATTGAACAAGCTCATAAACACCCATTTATCGTAGCCGTTGATGCCTGTTTAGGTAGAGTGAAAAGTGTAGGATCGTTTCAAATTGGAGAAGGACCGTTAAAGCCAGGTGCAGGTGTGCAAAAAGAGCTGCCAGAAGTAGGCAATATTCATATTAATGGAATCGTCAACGTGAGCGGTTTTATGGAATACTTCGTTCTCCAAAACACACGTCTTCATCTTGTAATGTCTATGGCCAATACACTTTCTGAAAGTCTATCCCACATTGATCAAATGGATTGGACGAGAGAAAAAAGCCGTTCTCTCTTTACCCCTATTCAAAATATCACGGGAAGAATATAAAAAAGACCATCTCATATCAAGATGGTCATTCCGATGATTCTCTCGTAGAAAGCAATTCAAGGATTCTTTCTAAATCTTCATTTGAGAGAAATTCAATCTCAATTTTCCCTTTTTTCTTCTGTTTCTTGATCGTCACTGAAGTACCAAAGTAATTTTGTAAGAAAGATTCTCTTTCTTTCAACATGCGATCCTTTGGTGCTTCTTTTTTCTTTGTTTCACGTGGAACATTTTCATTTAATTGCTGAACAAGTTTCTCAACCTGACGGACATTCAATCCTTCGTCCACGACCTTCTTTACCAATGGCGCCAGCTTCTTTTTGTTTTTCAAACTAAGCAGCGTGCGTCCATGTCCCATGGATAATGTTCCATCCGCAATCAGCTTTTGTACTTCATCTGGTAATGTTAATAAACGAAGGTGGTTCGCAATATGCGGTCTGCTTTTTCCTAACCGCTTGGCTAATTCCTCTTGAGTCACACTTAAGTGATCTAGCAAGGAGGCATAGGCTTCTGCTTCCTCTAATGGAGATAAATCCTCGCGCTGTAAGTTTTCTAAAAGAGCGATCTCCCTCATCAGTGTTTCTGAAAATTCCCTGACGATCGCAGGAATCGTTGTTAAACCAGCTTGTTGTGCTGCACGGAAACGGCGTTCTCCTGCGACAATGTCATATCCTTTAATCGATTTACGCACAATAATCGGCTGTAAAACACCATGCTGCTGAATCGATTCTTTGAGATCAGACAAGGCATCATCATCAAACGTTTTCCTTGGCTGATAAGGGTTCGGGCGCAAATCCTTCAACTTAATTTCTTCAACAGTTTCTTCATTGGAATCCACATTGTTAAATAGCGCATTAATACCCTTTCCAAGACCTTTAGCCATTCGCATCCACTTCCTTTGCTAAGTCTAAATAGACATCTGCACCTCTTGAACGTGGATCATACAAGATAATAGGTTTCCCATGACTAGGCGCTTCACTTAGTCTCACATTTCTCGGAATCACGGTCTGATAGACTTTATCTCTAAAGTATTTTTTTACTTCTTCGATGACTTGAATTCCAAGGTTTGTTCTTGCATCAAGCATTGTCAGTAAGACACCTTCAATGGCAAGGTCGGTATTTAGATGTTTCTGCACAAGACGAACCGTATTCAACAATTGACTCAATCCTTCAAGCGCATAATATTCACACTGAACCGGTATTAAAACAGAATCGGATGCAGTTAACGCATTAATCGTCAGTAATCCAAGTGATGGCGGGCAGTCAATAATCATATAATCATAATTTTGCTTCACAGATTCAAGTGCTCTTTTCAGCCTCACTTCACGTGAGATCGTAGGCACAAGCTCAATTTCCGCCCCTGCAAGCTGTATCGTCGCAGGAATGACATCAAGATTTTCGACCTCTGTCGTCTTAATCACATCAAGTACATCTGCATCGTCTACTAAAATATCGTACACGCACTTCTCTACGTCTGCCTTCTCAATCCCAATACCACTTGTGGCATTTCCCTGCGGATCAATATCAACTAACAACACTCGTTTTCCTATGTATGCTAAACACGCACCCAAATTAACAGAAGTTGTCGTCTTCCCAACGCCGCCCTTCTGGTTGGTAATCGCTATGATTTTCCCCACGATGTCACCCACTTTCAACTTAACAAATTTCTCATTCATTCATACTTCCTATTCTATCAAAAAAAGTATGAAACGTTTGCTTTTTTTGTTTCCCCATTATAAATTCGTGAATGAATCTGTGTTTCCGTACATGAATAGTTGCATAAAAATGCGTTCTAAAGATATATTGATATATTTTTTCAAAGAAAATAACGAGACAAAAAAACCCCACTTTCATGAAAAGTGAGGGAGATACAATCAAAAGTTTAATCCGCCAATTTTACGACCTTCGCTCACAATGACTTTAGGTGTCACTGTTTTATAGTTCTTCTTTTTCAAAAACCCATAGGGTGCTTTAATGGTAAATGTGGCATGTCCAACAGCGTCCCCGGTTTTCGCGTAAGCCTGCCATACAATCTTTGAACAATAAGTAGGGTCCAAGGATTGAATAGACATAGTGATCGAATATCGAGCCTTCGGATGGTCTTTCACGTAATCGTGCGCCCAATCCCCAGCTAAATCTGCCTTTTCCTGATGATTAATCCGAATCACCTTTGTATTGGCACTATAGCGGAACCAGCTTTGAATGGAATCAATATTGGGATGCTGCCGGAACCCAGGAATGGATGCATAGCTTTTCTCATTAATGACGATGCCTGCATGACCAATTAAACCATTCAAAGCACCAGTGCTCGTCACCAATATATCCCCTTTTTGAGGCATAATATCGGTTCCAGGATACGGTTTACCAAAAAGATGGCGAATGGTATTCGGCCTTTCATCTGTTACCATTTCATCCTGTTTGTTTTGCCTTAAACCATAGTTCTCCAAATCATCATCAGCTGTGATCACATCGATCGCATCGTCCTGAGACGCTTGCTCTTGATTTAATTGTTGAACCGTTACATCTTTCGAAACCACACCTTGTTTCTTCAGAGTACTCAGTTCTTCTTTCATAATCGTTTCTTCCGCTGAATGGGTCTCATGATTCGTTGACGTGCTCACAGCAAACACAGTCGTTTCATTTGAAAAAAGAGAAAAAGAGATTAGTAAATAACAGATAATAGCAAAAATAGTCTTTTTCATTTTCATCGGTTACATGTCACCTCCCTTCTACTATGAAAATCATATTTTACCAATTAATTAATAATAAGTAAATATCATGAATTGAAGGGAGAGAAAGACAAAAAAGCTGACGAGTAATGCTCATCAGCTTCTTTCTATTTAGGAATTCGAATCGTTAATTGGATATATTCCTCAAATTCTTCTTCCTCGGTATTTATTTTAAGTCCGCTGTCTTCTACCATGTGGAGAGACTGACGAATGGTATTCATCGCAATTCGCGTATCTCGGCTAAACGCCTTACGTTTCGGCTTCGGTTTGCGATCTGTTTTTTGTTCAAGCATCTTCACTACACGCTCTTCAGTCTGTTTCACATTCAGCTGCTTTTCGATGATTTCCTGCAACAGCGTGATCTGTAATTCTGGCAGCTTTAGAGGTACAAGTGAACGGGCATGTCTCTCTGAGATTTTTTTCTCCAAAATAGCTTGCTGTACCTCTTCAGGCAACTTTAAAAGTCTTAGTTTGTTTGCAACAGTCGATTGTCCCTTACCTAAACGCTGAGCAAGCGCTTCTTGCGTTAAATCATGAAGCTCTAAAAGACGTGCATAAGCATGAGCCTCTTCAATTGCAGACAGCTCTTCTCTTTGCAAATTTTCAATCAATGCCACAGATGCCGTTTCCGTATCAGTAAAATCTTTTATAATAGCGGGGATCTTCTCCCATTGAAGAGTTTGTACCGCTCTCCAACGTCTTTCGCCGGCGATCAGTTCATATTTTCCTTCTTCTTCTGTTGGTCTAACAACAATCGGTTGAATAATGCCATGGGTATGGATGGTTGTGGCCAGCTCTTGTATCTTTTCTTCTGAAAAAATGGTGCGTGGCTGAAAACGGTTAGGCATAATTGTGTCGACCGGGAGCTCCTGTATCTCTTCCTTTAATGTTTCATGCTCAGCAATCTCTGCCTCTATTTCGGTATCACGCTCAGGATGTTCTTTGTCACCAAGCCCGAAGAAGCGTGAGAGTGAATGCTTCATGAACCTACACCACCTTTAAAAACTACCTTTTTATAATTCTATTTTCTCATGTTTTTTCCTTCTGTAAAATCATAAATATTGAAGAAAAACCGACCTTTTACATGATCAACCCTCTATTGGTGATTTATTAGGTGTTCCTGGTTTTCTAGGATATTTTTTTGGTGTTTGTTTTTTCTTTTCAATGACAATGATGTTCCGTTCGCTTTCTTCTAAAGGAAGAACAAAGGAATGCTTTTCAACAACCTCTCCTCCGAGGACAGTGACAGCTTTTTTTCCTGCTTGCATCTCTTCATCTGCAGCAGATGCTTTTAATGCAACAAACAATCCTTCCTTTTTCACAAGAGGCAGGCATAGTTCGCTCAAGACAGATAAGCGCGCAACTGCTCTAGCGGTGACAAGGTCATAGCTTTCACGTTGATCTTTACGTTGTCCAAAGGTCTCCGCACGATCATGATAAAAAGTAGTATCTTGTAAGTTTAACCCTTTTGCTAACTCATTAAGAAACGTAATGCGTTTCTGGAGAGAATCAACAATGGTCACATGTAGATGAGGGAAACAAATTTTAAGAGGAATGCTTGGAAAACCAGCACCAGCTCCAATATCACAAATTGTTGTCACATTGTGAAAATCAATAAAAAATGCTGCTGATATCGAGTCATAAAAATGCTTTAAATATACTTCTTCCTTTTCTGTAATGGACGTTAAATTCATCTTCTCGTTCCATTCTACAAGCATATGGAAGTAAGTTTCAAATTGTTCAAGCTGCACTGGAGAAAGAGTAATCCCTTTCTCCTCTAGTGCTGCTGTAAATTGTTCAATGTTCATGCCGACATCCTTTCTACTCTGCTATCTTCGCAATACGTCCCTGCTCCAAATACACTAAAAGGATAGAAATATCAGCAGGGTTAACGCCTGAAATACGAGAAGCCTGTGCAACAGAAAGCGGTCGGACTTCTTTTAGCTTTTGCTTCGCTTCAGTTGCAATCCCTTTGATGGCATCATAATCGATTCGATCCGGAATCTTTTTGTTTTCCATCTTTTTCAGCTTTTCAACTTGTTGGAGCGACTTTTCAATATAACCTTCATATTTAATTTGAATCTCTACCTGTTCACACACATCAGCAGGAAGCGGTGTGTCAGCAGGAGCTAGTTTCACAACAGATTCATAGTTCATCTCTGGACGCTTCATCAGATCACTTGCTCGAATACCGTCCTTCAATTCACTTCCACCAAGTGAACGAATATATTCCTGTGTCTCTACTGTAGGTTTAATAATGACAGAATATAAACGTTTTTTCTCTGCTTCAATGGCCTCTTTTTTCTGTGTGAATGCTTGGAATCTCTCTTCAGAAATTAAACCAATGTTATATCCAAGTTCCGTTAATCTTAAATCAGCATTGTCATGACGCAGAAGTAAGCGGTACTCTGCACGAGAAGTTAAAAGACGGTAAGGTTCATTTGTACCCTTCGTGACAAGATCATCAATGAGAACACCGATATATGCATCAGATCGGCTTAAAATGACTTCTTCTTTACCCAATGCTTTTCTTCCTGCATTGATACCTGCCATAATTCCTTGACCTGCAGCTTCCTCATAACCAGAGGTACCATTGATTTGGCCAGCTGTATATAATCCAGAAATTTTCTTCGTCTCAAGTGTCGGCCACAATTGTGTAGGCACAATCGCATCATACTCAATGGCATAACCCGCTCGCATCATTTGTACATTTTCAAGCCCTGGAATGGTTGACAGCATTCGCTGCTGTACATCCTCTGGCAGACTTGTAGATAAACCTTGAACATACACTTCTTGCGTATTACGGCCTTCTGGCTCTAAGAAAATTTGATGTCTCGGTTTATCATTAAAACGAACCACCTTATCCTCAATAGACGGGCAGTATCTAGGGCCTGTTCCTTTAATCATACCTGAATACATAGGAGAACGGTGAAGATTCTCATCAATAATTTGATGAGTCTCTAAACTCGTGTATGTTAACCAGCATGGTAATTGATCTGTAATATATTCCACAGTTTCATAAGAAAACGCACGTGGTACATCGTCACCTGGTTGAATTTCCGTCTTACTATAATCAATCGAGTGGCTGTTTACTCGAGGTGGTGTCCCAGTTTTAAAGCGAACCAAATCGAATCCTAATTCTGCTAGATGATCTGATAATTTAATGGAAGGCTGCTGATTATTAGGACCGCTTGAATAAGAAAGATCCCCTAAAATAATGCGGCCTTTTAAGAAAGTACCAGTCGTTAGAACAACAGACTTCGCGCGATAATTTGCACCTGTTTGAGTCACAACACCTTTACATTCATCATCTTCTACAATTAAATGGTCTACCATCCCTTGCAGCATTGTTAGGTTTGGTTCATTTTCCATTGTTTTTTTCATTTCGTGCTGATATTGAAACTTATCTGCTTGCGCTCTTAACGCACGGACAGCAGGTCCTTTCCCAGTATTCAGCATACGCATTTGAATATGTGTCTTATCTATATTTCGTGCCATTTCTCCGCCTAGCGCATCAATTTCTCTGACGACAATCCCTTTAGCGGGACCTCCTACGGACGGATTACATGGCATAAAAGCAACCATATCGAGATTGATGGTCAATACAAGTGTTTTGGCGCCCTGTCTTGCAGAAGCAAGAGCAGCCTCAACACCAGCATGACCGGCACCGACGACGATTACATCATATTGGCCAGCTTCATAACCCATTTCTTTTGTTCCTCCCTTTACTTTCCTAAACAGAATTGAGAGAATAACTGATCAATTAAGCTTTCATGAACAGCATCCCCAATAATTTCACCTAGCTGCTCCCAGCAGCGTGTTAAATCTATTTGAACAATGTCGATCGGTACATCCATTTCAATTCCTTCTAGAGCATCTTCAATCGATTGTTTTGCTTCTTGAAGGAGCGCAATATGCCTAGTATTGCTCACATACGTTAAATCTCCACTTTCAATTGAGCCTGTGAAGAATAAAGATTGAATGGCCATTTCAAGCTCATCAATCCCTTTTTCTTGTAATAAAGATGTTGTAACAACCGGACGATCCTTCGCTAACTCTTTTACCTTTTCTACATCAAGTTTAGGCTCAAGATCTGTCTTATTGACAATCACAATAATATCCATACCTGAGACAGCCTCAAATAGCTTAATATCTTCCTCAGATAACTCCTCACTATAATTGAGCACAAGTAAAATCAGGTCAGCTTCTTTTAAGACCTGTCTTGATCGCTCGACCCCAATACGCTCAACAATGTCTTCAGTCTCACGTATACCCGCAGTATCTACTAAACGGAGCGGTACTCCTCTTACATTCACATATTCCTCGATGACATCTCTGGTTGTTCCAGGAATATCGGTCACAATCGCCTTTGTTTCCTGAACAAGACTATTTAATAAGGAAGACTTCCCAACATTTGGCCTTCCAATAATAACAGTAGATAAGCCCTCACGTAGGATTTTCCCCTGCTGTGAAGTCGTTAGAAGCGATTCAATTTCCTTTTTCACAGATGTCGCCTTTTCAACTAAGACTCGATGTGTCATTTCTTCAACATCGTCATACTCTGGATAATCAATATTCACTTCTACATGGGCAAGTGTCTCCAATATCTCACCTCGAAGACGTTTAATCAAACCGGAGAGACGTCCCTCCATTTGAGTAATTGCGACATTCATCGCACGGTCAGTTTTTGCACGAATCAAGTCCATTACGGCTTCTGCTTGTGACAAGTCGATTCTTCCATTTAGGAAAGCACGTTTTGTAAACTCACCTGGCTCCGCTAATCTCGCTCCTTCTTTTAAAGCAAGCTGCAAGACTTTATTGACCGTGACAATTCCGCCATGGCAGTTGATCTCAATAACGTCTTCTCTCGTAAATGTTTTTGGCGCTCTTAATACAGACACCATGACCTCTTCTATCACTTGCTCGGTACTTGAATCTACAATATGACCATAATGAATTGTATGAGAATCCACTGATACAAGTTTTTTCTCCTTAGGCCCCTTATACATGCGATCAGCAATCTGAACTGCATCAGGCCCACTTAAACGTATAATGGCAATTGCCCCTTCACCCATTGGTGTAGAAATTGCTGCAATTGTATCCACCGCTCATTCACCTCTTTCTCTATTCAATAGACAGTCTTATATCTATTAAATGGACGTTGCCCATCTCTATATCAAAAACGCTTAATCCAAAATTTAAAGATACCATAAATGCATGCGAAGCGAAAGTAGCCCACATTTAATTATCCACAGTTTTGCACCCTGTCTATTTTAACACTTAACTTATCCACATGTGAATAACGACGTTCTAAACTTGTCTTCACATCTTACACCTAAATCCAATAAATTAAAACGCCCTTCTCCCTTTGCAACTAAGGGAAAATGACGTTTTCGATCTAAATAACACACTAACCTTTTAGAAATAAAGGAGTAATCTACTATTAAAAGGCAATTTTTCAATAAAAAAAGACTAAAATCCAGCTTTGCTGAATCTTAGCCTTTCTGCTATTTTTTATACATCACCACAACATGACGCTTGGTGCCTGTATCTTCGGATGCCGTGGCAAGTTCTTTAGAAAATGCTGCAATCGTATCATGAACGACTTTTCGTTCATTCGAAGGCATCGGTTCTAAATGAACCTTTCTCTTCGTTTTTAAAACACGATTTGCCGTTTTGATTGCGTATTGTTCAAGTGCTTCTTGTCGTTTCTTCCTATAATCTCCAATATCAATTGTAATATGATGATACTGATCAGAATAACGATTAAACACTAACTGCACCAAGGTTTCTAAAGAGTACAATGTTTGTCCTCTTTTTCCAATCATTAATGAAGTTTTGTCTCCATTAATGTGAAAAGAGATCTTTTTCGTTTCTTTTTTCGAAACAATGTTTGCTTTAGGATCAATTGATTTAACAATTTTATCTAAATACTGTGTTGCTAATTTGAGCGCATCTCGCTTTTCTACTAACTTGACAACAGCTTGTCTTTTACCAAATAATCCTAAAAACCCTTTGTTTCCTTCATCTACTATTGTGATATCCACTTCTTCTTGTAGTAGTTGAATTTGTTTCAGTCCGGAATCTACTGCTTCTTCGACTGTGCGACCGACAGCAGTTATTTCCTTCATTTTTTGTTCCCGCCAGCTTTTTCTTTTGTATCAACTTTTACTTGAGGTGTTTTAATGACCAAAGTTTGAATGATCATGAAAATGTTACCTACAACCCAGTACAGTGAAAGTGCCGCTGGGAAACTGATTGCAAATACAATGATCATAATCGGCATCACCCAAAGCATAATCGCCATTTGAGGGTTGTCCGAAGGATTTCCAGCCATCATTAGCTTCTGCTGAATAAAAGTAGCTACACCTGCAATAATCGGTAACAGGAATAATGGATCTGGACTGCCTAAGTCAAACCATAAGAAAGTATGTTTCTTGATTTCAGCTGTTCTCATGATCGCATGATAAAAACCAATTAAGATTGGCATTTGAATTAAGATTGGGAAACACCCTGCTAATGGATTTACACCATTCTTTTGGAAAAGAGCCATTGTTTCCTGTTGAAGCTGCTGCTGTGTTTTTTGATCTTTTGAACTATATTTTTCACGAAGCTTCTTTAGTTCTGGCTGAAGTGCTTGCATTGCTTTTGTACTTCTTAATTGTTTAATCATTAATGGTAAAATGAGCAAACGAATTAAAAGAGTTACAATAATAATCGCTACACCATAGTTTTCACCAGTTAAGTTTGCCATGTAAGTGATTAATTGAGATAGCGGGTATACAATGTAAGAATTCCAGAATCCCTTACTATCTGATGTGATTGGTTCATTGATTTGTGTACATCCTGCCAATAGAACCAACACGCCAATCAAGCTAAATATTAGTAATAATCGCCTTTTCAACAAGATTCCTCCCATTACTTCAAACTTTATTTAAGTTGGAATTGATTACGAAAGTGACTCACCTAATCAGTATGGTAACATTTTTTCATTACAAAGTGGTGGTTTCATTTTAATTCACTAGATGAAGGAAGCGCTTTTAAAAATTGATTCAACGAAAGTTTCTATTACGAAGACTTTTTCGGTTGTTGTTGATAAACAGCGGATTTTCTAAATAAATGCTGGAGAGACTTCTTTGTTTCTTCAAAGGTCAATTCGCTTGCTGGTTTTCGTGCGATAACAATGTAGTCTTTTTCTTGCTTTAGCTTATGACCTTCCTCTAAGAACACCTGACGGATCAATCGTTTAATCCGGTTTCTTATCACTGCATTACCTATCTTCTTACTGACAGACAATCCTAAACGCAGTTCTTCTTGATTTGGTTGGTCCAGCTGATAAATGACGAATTGGCGATTAGCCATTGATTGACCTTTTTTGAACACTGTTTGAAACTCTTCATTTTTTTTTAGCCTGTTTCGCTTCTTCATGTTTTCTTCCACTCCGATAAAAACTGACAGTTCATTTACGATTTTATGTAAAAAAGACCACTGACATTATTCAGTGGCCTAAGCTGATAATTTTTTTCTACCTTTGCTGCGGCGTCGCTTTAAAACTAGACGTCCGTTTTTAGAACTCATACGGCTGCGGAAGCCATGAACTTTACTACGCTTACGGTTATTTGGTTGAAACGTTCTTTTCATTTATGACACCTCCCTGAGGAATAGCTGTTTAAGACAGTCTAACTCATTATATTTGTGTAACCCATCGATTGTCAATATCAATGATAAAACTCTTATTATCAACCTTATAAGCATAACACAAGTTATCAAGTGAAGAAACCTTCTTTTTTAGTTTCCAGCATTTTATTCTTTTTTTCCTTCAAAAAAACCTTCAAAACAAGGTTGTGGATATTTTTCCGGCATATTTTGACTATCCACATCCATTATCGACATTTTTTTCACACAAATAACCTATGTGGATAATTATTTTTCAACAGGATGTAAAGTGTGTGGATAAGTTTGTCACACCCATTGCACCATCTTGTTTATTTTGATATTATATTTGTGTTTTAACTCTTAATTACTTATCTGGCCTATTTATCTTATCCACAATTTGTGGATAACCTGTGGAAAGTTATTACACAGCTTGTTGAATTGTTTATCCACAACCTGTGTAATTTGTCGAAAAGACGTTTTTCTACTATATTAATTGTTTTCAACAAAGTATGTGCACGAATGGTGATGACCATTTGCTCTTTTTCGTGTTCTATAACAGTTTGATACTGGTCATTTTAAAAAGAAAAGGAGGGGGGAGAAGCCTT